>NZ_SNXE01000003.1 GCF_004362405.1 Roseateles asaccharophilus | reverse complement strand
TCGCCTTCTTCTTCAGCATGGCGCGCAGCCGACGCCGAACTCCGAAGCTGCGGCGCAGTTCCTTGGTCGCCAGGACGTGCTTACCCTGCTGCGAAGCGCAAAGCGATGAGCCGAAGTGCGCATAACCCTTCGTTGCACCCGACGTGCGCCAGCCGGCTTCGCCGCCTGCCGCCCGCGGGCGAACTCAAACGTTGGGCGCAGCAGGTCGCAGTCCAAGCCGACGCCGCTTCACGGGGCGGCTTCATTCCTGCAGTGGGCCGAAAAGCCCACACAGACCACCCCTCCAGGCTCCGATGCAAGTCGAACACAGAGTCACGGTCGCAGCCTCTGCTGCGCGAGTCTTCAGCATCTATCGCGAAGTTGAGCGATGGCATGAGTGGGATCCAGATACCAAGAGTGCGACCCTGGATGGACCATTCGAAGTCGGCAGTCGCGGGACGCTGACGCCGACCAAGGGACATGCGGTCCCGATGATCGTCACTGAGCTCAAGCCGGACAAGTGCTTCACGGTCGAGTCTAAGATCCCGCTGTTCAAGATGGTGTTCGAGCATGAGCTCGAGACGTCGGAGCAGGGAACGGACGTGATCCACAGAGTCACGTTCTCGGGCCTGTTGTCGTTCGTGCTGGGTCCGATGCTGTCCAAGCAGCTGAACCTGGGGCTTCCAGTGACGCTCGGGCGATTGAAAGCGCTCGCCGAGTCACATGGTGCGGCCTAAATCCCCGCTCGAAAGTGGACCATCCGCGGCAGGCTGCCCGGGCCGCGAGCGACCCAGGATGTATGCTGCCTCGGGCGGTCCATGCGCCCTGCCGCGGCCAGCGGCCGAGTTCAGACCTTGACCGCAAACCAGCGAGGATCGCCATGCTCCAAGGTTCTTGTCACTGCGGGCGGGTTCATTGGCAATTCGACGGAATGCCGGAGTCCGCCACCGCCTGCAATTGCACGGCATGTCGCCGCTATGGTGTCCTGTGGGCGTATGGCTACCAAGACGAAGGCGTCCAGGTCACGGGCGCGACCAAGGCCTATGTTCGAGGCAACTCACTGGGCTTTCACTTCTGCCCCGAGTGCGGCAACCTGGCCTACTGGCGTTCCCTGGAGCCCAACCAGGAAGGTCGCCGCCGGATCGCCGTGAACCTGCGACTCACCGAGCCTGGGCCCATTGCGCATCTACCGATCGACCACTTCGACGGGCTGGACACATGGGAAGACCTGCCGCGCGATGGGCGCTGCATTCGCGACCTCTGGTTCTAGCGGGTGCGTAGCGGCCAGCCTCGCGCTTGCGCTTGCTGCAGTCCGGCCCATCCGGTTTGCGCTTGGCGGGATGAGCGTGCCGAGACAGAATGCCCGCGACGCCTTTCAATTCAACGATTCACACCCATCAGGAGACGCCCTGTGTTCAGTCATGTCATGGTCGGTACCAACGATATCGAGCGCTCCAAGCGCTTTTACGACGCGGTGCTCAAGGTGCTGGGTGCCGGTGAGGCGCTTGAGAACACCAACAAGACCGGGCAGCGTCGGCTGTTCTACCGGCATGAGGGGGTCACGTTTTGCGTGAGCGAGCCCCTAGACGGCCAGCCCGCCACGGCCGGCAATGGCAGCACCATCGGCTTCAAGTGCAGCTCGCCCGAGCAGCTGCGCGAGTTTCATGCGGTGGCGGTCGCCCATGGCGGCACGGCCATCGAGGAGCCGCCCGGCCCGCGTGCCGGTCCGTCCGGTGAGCTGTACCTGGCGTATGTGCGCGATCCGGATGGCAACAAGCTCTGCGCGCTGCACCGACCCAAGGCTTGATGGGCGGCTGAAGGCCCGGGCACGTCGGGCACGCATAGTCCCATGAGCAAGACCAAGTCCGGTCGCGCGCCCTCGCCATAGATCCCTTACCGGAGCCCGCCCATGAGCCGCCCGCCCTTGATCAATCTCGACGAGGTGGTCTTCACCGATATCGAGGAGAACGGTTTCTACACCTCGCGTCGCGCCCAGTTCAGCGCCGGCATTGGGGCACGCCAGCTGGGCTACAACCTGACCGAGCTGCCGCCGGGCAAGGCGCAGTGCCCCTTCCACGCGCACCGCGCCGAGGAGGAAATGTTCCTGATCCTTGAGGGGGAGGGCGAGCTGCGCTATGGCGAGCAGCGCTACCCGCTGCGCCGGCACGATGTCATCGCCTGCCCTACCGGCGACGCCTCGACGGCGCACCAGATCATCAACACCGGCAGCAGCACGCTGCGCTATCTCGCGCTGTCCAATCTGTCGGACATGGAGGTCTGCGAGTACCCGGATTCGGGCAAGGTCGGGGTGCATGCCGATCAGCCCGCCGGCCGCGGACTGCACAAGATGTTCCGCGCCGAATCCACGGTGGACTACTACGACCGCGAGAGCACCGAGGCAGGGCCGGACCCGAAGCGCTAGCTAGCCGACCGCCGGCGCGCCGGCTAGCATCGGGCGCACATCCAACAGGGGAAAACAGATGTTCCAGCAAGGTCTCGTGGTCTTTGCCAAGGACAAGCAGCGCGTTTCTGCCTTCTATCAGCAGACCCTGGGTCTGGTGCTCGAGGCCTCGGACGGCGAGCACGATCTGCTGCGTGGCCAGGGCTACGAGGTGGTGGTGCACAGCATTCCGCGCCAGTACGCCGCCGGCATCCGCATTGCCGAGCCGCCGCAGCCGCGCGAGGACACGCCCTTCAAGCCGACCTTTGTGGTGAGTAGCCTGGCGGATCTGCGGCGCGCGGTGGAAGCCACAGGCGGCCATCTCAAGCCCGAGGCCGGCGCCTGGCATTTCAGGGGCCATACCGTGCTGGACGGCTGGGACCCTGAGGGCAATATCGTGCAGTTCAAGCAACGGGACGCGGGCTGAGGCAGACGGCGGAGCCCGGGAGAGGCCGCTGCCGCCGCATGCTGCGCTGGCTCAGCCCAGCCGCTGGGCCAGCATCTCCTTGAGCAGCTCTCGCTTGATGTGCTGGTGGCTCAGGCCCTCGCGCTGCCACCACCAGCCCGCGTCCAGCATGGCCTGGGCGGCTGCCACGAAGCGGGGCAGCAGCTCCTGGTCGAACAGGGCCTCGTCGAAGTCCAGGCTGAAGATCATGCGGCCCGTGCCCACCCAGGACAGCCACAGGCCCTGGCGGCGCAGATAGAACTGCAGCATCCAGTGGTAGCGCGAGGGCTGGGTGTAGAGCACGGTCCAGATGGAGGCGAGCTGGCTCACGCGCACCGGCGCGCCGATGGCGGCCAGGGCGTCGTTGAGCCGCGCTGCGCGCGCGGCCTGGATCGCGTCCTGGTTCTCGTACAGGGCCTGCACCTCGGGGCGCTGCAGCCGGTCCAGAAAGCTGGCCATGGCGCCCATCACATAGGGGTGGCTGTTGAAGGTGCCGCGCGCAAAGCAGAGGTCAGCCGGGCGCGCTTCCTTGAAGCGCTTCATCAGCGCGGCCCGGCCGCAGAGCACGCCCACCGGTAGGCCGCCGCCCAGGGTCTTGCCGTAGGTGACCATATCGGCCTGCACGCCGAAATACTGCTGCGCGCCGCCGGGCGCCAGGCGGAAGCCCACGAAGATCTCGTCGAAGATCAGCACGATGCCGCGCTCGCTGCAGACGGCGCGCAGCTCGCGCAGCCACTGGGCGTAGGCCTCGCGGCTGATGCCCCCGGCGCGGCGTGAGCCGTCCACCAGGGTGGAGTCGCCCGGCGCGGGGCTGTTGGGGTGCAGCATCTGCAGCGGGTTGACCAGCACGCAGGCGATGTCGCGGCGGCTGCGCAGCACCTGCAGGCTCTTGCTGTCCATGTCCTTGAGCGTGTAGGTGTCGCGCGGCGGCTGGGGGTTGCCGGGGCCGGGCTGCACATCCTCCCACCAGCCGTGATAGGCCCCGCAGAAGCGCACCAGATGGCTGCGTCCCGTGTGGTAGCGGGCCAGGCGCACGGCCTGCATCACGGCCTCGGTGCCGGACATGTGGAAGCTCACCTCGTCCAGCCCCGAGATCGTGCGCAGCCGAGCCACGTTCTCGGCCACCAGGGGGTGGTAGGCGCCCAGCAGGGGGCCCAGCTCGGCCACGCGGGCGCTGCCCTCGGCGACGCAGGCCTTGTAGAACTCGTGGCCGAACACGTTCACGCCATAGCTGCCCGAGACATCCAGCCAGCGCTGGCCGTCCAGGTCACGGATCCAGGGGCCCTCGGTGGCCTGCACAAAGCTGGGCAGCTTGAGGTGCTGGCGCAGATAGGGGCTGAACTGGAAGGGCACCCGGTAGGCGCCGGTGAACTGCAGGTCCGAGATGCCCTCGCGCGCGGCCTCGGTGGCGGCGATGGAGCGTGGGTGCGCCTGGGCCAGGGCCTGGGCCAGGGCGCTGAAACCCTGGCGGCGACGGGCCTGCACGGCCTCGGGCGCGCCGTCGGCGGCAAAGAAGCGCGCCTCGTCATAGGCATAGCCCGGGATCAGGCCGGCAATGCGCTTGGCCATGCGCGAGTGGCCGGCCAGGGAGCGGTGCTTGGCCCGCGAGAGCTGCAGGCGGCGCCGCAGCTTGGGGATCAGCCCCGCCAGCAGGGCGGCGCCCAGGGCATAGAGGGGCAGGGCGTGGGTCAGGGTCTCATCCATATGGCGGTCACAGAAGAAAAGCAGACTCGTATCTGTAACCACTGCCTTTGACGCTCTGATGAAGCTCGCACTCTGGCGTGACCGCTTGTTGCAGCAGGAAGACCTAAACTTCCTGCTGACCAACCGCATCCCGCGTCTGACCCTGACCCGGTTGGTGGGCTGGTACAGCCGCATTGAAAGCCCCTTGCTGACGCGCTTTTCCATCGCCGTCTGGCGGCTGTTCACCGATCTGGACCTCAGCGAGGCGCGCCAGCAGCGCTTTCGCAGCCTGCAGGACTGCTTCATCCGCGAGCTCAAGCCCGGCGCCCGCCCCCTGGCGGCCGAAGCGGATGCCATCCTGAGCCCCTGCGACGCCATCGTGGGCGCCTGCGGTGCGGTGGAGCATCAGGGCCAGGTCTTCCAGGCCAAGGGCTTTCCCTACACGGTGGGCGAGCTCTTTGGCGATGCAGCCCGTGCCGCCCCCTACCGCGGGGGCCAGTTCGTGACCCTGCGCCTGACCTCGTCCATGTACCACCGCTTCCATGCCCCGGCCGATCTGAGCCTGGAGCATGTGACCCATATCGCGGGCGACACCTGGAATGTGAACCCCATCGCGCTCAAGCGGGTGGAGCGCCTGTTCTGCCGCAATGAGCGCGCCGCCATCCACGCCCGCCTGCCCGATGGCCGGCCCATCGCCCTGGTGGCGGTGGCGGCCATCCTGGTGGCCAGCCTGCGCCTGCACTGCCTGAACCTGCTGCTGCATGTGGACTATCCCGGTCCACACGAGCTGCCGGCGCAGGGCGAGGCCCGCCGCGGCGAGGAACTGGGCTGGTTCCAGCAGGGCTCCACCATCATCGTCTTCCTGCCACCGGGCTTTGAGCTGGCCGTGCAGACGGGTCAGCGCCTGCGCATGGGGGAGGTGCTGGCGCGCCCCTAAGTCAGCCGCTGCGGCTTACACTCGCTGCACCATGGATCTGATGGAAGCCCCCGCCGTCATGGACATCGAGGCCTCGGGCTTTGGTGCGGGCAGCTATCCCATCGAGGTGGGCTTTGTGGCCCCGAGCGGCGGTCCCTTCTGCAGCCTGATCCAGCCCCTGCCCGAGTGGCGGCACTGGGATGCCAAGGCCGAGGCCCTGCACGGCATCAGCCGCGAGATCCTGTACAGCAAGGGGCGCTCGCCGCTGTGGGTGGCGGCCGAGCTCAACCAGCGCCTGGCTGGCCAGATCGTGTACTGCGACGGCTGGGGCCATGACTACAGCTGGCTCGGCCGGCTGTTTGACGCGGCCGAGCTGCAGCCGGCCTTCCGCCTGCAGGACATCCGCGTGCTGCTGTCCGATGCGGAGGCCGCGCAGTGGCATGAGCTGACCCAGACGGTGCGGCAGGAGCAGCAGCTGCGGCGTCACCGCGCGAGCACCGATGCCCGAGTGCTCCAGCTGTCCCTGCTGCGACTGCGTTCGGGGGACGGAGCGCCGGCTCGCAAAGAGCCGGGCAGCCGCTGTGCGCCCGATCAGCCCTCCATGAGCCCGCCGCGGTAGCGGCCGCGGCCGGCGCGCTTGGCCTCGTAGAGCCAGGCATCGGCCTGCGTCACCATGCGGGCCAGGTCGGCGCTGGGGCCGGCGCACACGCAAAAGCCCAGGCTCACGCCAATGTCCAGGCTCAGGGTGTCGATCAGATAGGGGCGCGCCACGGCCTGCAGCAGCTTGGCGGCCACGGATTCGGCATTGGCCACGCTGGGAATCTCGGGCAGCAGCACGGCGAACTCATCCCCGCCCAGGCGCGCCACCAGATCCTGCTGGCGCAGTACATGGCGCAGCCGCCCGGCCACGGCCTGCAGCAGGGCGTCGCCCACGGGGTGGCCGTGCAGATCGTTCACCGCCTTGAAGCGGTCCAGATCCATATAGATCAGGCAGCACAGACGCTGGCGCTGGCGGGCGCGCTCCAGGGCGTCGAGGGCGCGCTGCTCAAAGCCCGCCCGGTTCAGCAGCTGGGTCAGAGGGTCGGTCTGCGAGGCGTCCAGCAAACGGGCCTGCTCGGCCCTTTCTTCGGTGATGTCGCGTGCCACCCAGACCATGCCGGCGATCTGTCCGTCGTCGAGCTGCAAGGGGGCGTAGCGCACCTGCAGCAGACGGCGCTGCTGAAAGTCGGCACTGCGTTCCAGCGTGAGAGTCTGGCCGGCCAGGGCCGCCTCGATCTGGGGCAGGGCCCGTTCATACTCCTCGGGGCCCAGCATCTCCTGCACCGAGCGTCCGATCCAGTCCTCGCGCTGCATATTGAACTGCTGCTCGTAGGCCCGGTTGCAGAACAAGAGGCGTTGCTGGCGGTCCAGCACCGCAATCATCAGCGGCACCTCTTCGGCCACGGCCTTGAGGGTGGCCTCGCTGCGTTCGCGCTCCTGCTGGGCCAGAACCTGCTCGGAGACATCGCGCAGCAGCACCGAGACCATGCGCACCTGCTGGCGGGCGTCCCGATGGACCAGCACCGTGCAGGACACCGGCACGAGCTGACCCTCATGGTCCAGCACCGTGCTGCGCCCCTGCCAGTGGCCCTGGGCCATAGCCTGCTCGGGCAGGGCGGCGAGGAAATCGCGGGCCCGCTTCTCGGGGTCGGGCAGGAAGCTGCGGTAGTCATGCTCGGGCAGGACGGCCTGGGCTTCCAGGCCCAGGCGCAAGCGGCCCGCCGGATTGAGATAGACCATGCGACCGCGTGCATCGAACTGGGCGATGCAGTCGGGCGTCTGTTCGAAGATGGCGTGCAGGGTGAGCTGGGCCTCCTGCTGCAGCTCGCGCTCGGTCACGTCCTCCACCGTGCCCACCACGCCGTCCTGCCGACCGCCGACGATCAGGGGCGCGGTGTGGATCTGAAAGCGGCGACGTTGCCCGTCCGGCAGCAGCACGCGGGCGCTGAGGCTGTCGCATTCGCGCTGGCTCATGCGGGCCTGCCAGCGCTGGCGCACGCCCTCGCGTTGCGCCTCGGGCACGAGCTTCAGCCAGTCCCAGCCCTGCAGTGCTCCCTGGATGTCGTGCAGGCGACGGTAGCTCTCGTTGGCGTAGCGCAGGGCGCCGCTGGCGTCGCAGCGAAACAGCCCCAGGGGCAGGGCATCGCTCATGGCGGCCAGCATGGCCTCGCGGTCCCTGGCCTGGCGCTGCAGCCGGTCCAGCATCACCGTGATCACCACGGCCAGCAAGGTGATCAGCAGGCTGGCAAAAAAAAGCAGCTGGCTGTGCTGCCGATGCTGGATCTGGGCGGCGTCGCGGCCCTGGGCCAGCAGCAGCTTGAGGCCGTAGTCATCCAGGCTGCGAAAGCTGACCCGGCGTTCCAGGCCATCGGAGGCGCCGCCACGCGATACAAAACTGCCGTGCGCGCCGCTCAGGCGCTCGCGGCTGCCGGGCACGGTGTCGTACATGCTGCGGCCGATATAGCCCTCCAGCATGGGATAGCGCAGCAGACCCAGGCCATCGCTGCGCAGCAGGCCCAGGGCCCCCAGCTCACCGCGGGCATAGGGCTTGAGCAGGCTGACGAGGCGGTCGTGATCGATCACGGCCAGGAGCAGCCCCAGCTCGCCTTGGTGGGCGCTCATGCGCATGAACAAAGGCAGCTTGAGCGGCGCGCCGGGCTGCAGTCGCAGTGGCTCACCGATCTGCAGCACATGGTCGGCATGGGCACGCTCGCGCAGCGCGCCGAGCTGTGCGGGCGGCAGTTGCACAAAGGACTGCGCGTCCAGCGTGGGCAGACGGTAAAAGCGTCCCTGCTCATCCCCCACCATCACGTCGACGATCTCGCGCGAGCTGCTGCGCAGGGTTTCGGCCAGCTGGGCCAGGGAGGCGTCACGCAGGGGGGCGTCGGGCGCGCGCGTCAGCAGCCAGAGGTCCAGGGTGCGCAGATTGCTCTCGGCATCGCGCAGCACGCTTTCCAGCTGTGTGGCGGCGGTGACGGCGGCGGCATCCAGCTCGCGCCTTTGGTCATCCAGCAGGCGCTGCGGGTAGACGAGTACAAACCAAGCCACCACGCCCCACATCATCAGCAGGCTCAGGCCCAGGGCGATGTAGCGCCCGGCATCTTGCAGGCGCAGATGGGGGCGCCAGGCCCTGGAGCTGGTGGATGGCTGGTGTTCTTGGCCGACTTCTTGCGCCATAGCCCCGATTTTGCCCTCGGTATCGGGGCGGTAATCGTGCAAAAAGAAACAGCCCAGGCCGCGGCGTTGATCGCGGGCTGGGCTGCCGGAGTGGCGCCGCTGCCGGTCCTGTCGAGGCCGGTCAGCGGGATGGGCCGGTTTAGAAGCGGTAGTCGGCGCCGAAGGTGAAGACCTGGGTGTCGCTGGCCGCCTTTTGGAACTCGGCGCGCAGGCCGAATTCCTTGCTGATCGCGTAACGGGCGCCGAAGCCGATCAGGGCCCTGGTGAGGGTTTCCTTCTCGGCGCCGCCGGGGAATGTGAGCTTGCCTTCCAGGCGGTTCACGCCCAGGCGGCCGAAGACGCTGAAGTCGCTGCCCAGCGGTGCCGACAGCACGGCCGACACTTGCAGGGCGTTGCCCTTGAGGGTGAAGGGCACGTTCCGGATCGTGATGGTGTCCTTGCCCAGGTTGCGGTAGCCCAGTTCCACAGCGACGTTGTCGCTGAAGTTGTAGCCGCCGAACAGGGCGTAGCTGGTGCCCTTGAACTTCAGGCCTTCGTCGCTGATGCGGCTCTTGCCCACATCGCCACCGATGTAGAAGCCGTCAGCCTGGGCGACGGTGGACAGGGCGGCGATGGCGGCCAGGGCGATGATCTTCTTCATGGATAAATCCTCCTTAGATTTCTTCTAGTCAACTGCTAGAGGGAGAGAAAAAAGCGCCTCCCACCGGGGAGGCGCTGCGCATTGTGTCTGCTGGGCATCGCACGATTGATGTCGGGGTTGGTAAAAACCCACAGACAGCCGGCTTTCGCCCTGCGCTTCCTACCTAAGGGGGTGTGGAATTCGGCAGCTTGGCCGGCCTTGTGGGCTGTGCCAGCTCCCGCAGGCAGGCCATGCACAGGCAGCCGCTGTAGCGCCGGGCCAGTTCCTGGCGCAGGGGCTCATCCAGGCGCAGCTCGAAACAGTCGCACAAGCCCTCGCTCGCGCCGCAGTGGAAGTCGCCACCGCAGCGAGGGCAGCGGGCGTTCTCGGGCAAGCAGGACCCGGGCAGGCTCATGCGAACAGCGCCTTGTGCTGCTCGCGCAGCAGATTCTTCTGCACCTTGCCCATGGTGTTGCGCGGCAGGGCCTCGACCACAAAGGCCTTCTTGGGCACCTTGAAGTTGGCGATGCGGCTCTTGAGTGCGGCCACGACGGCCGCGCCGTCCAGCGCCGCGCCGGGCTTGGGCACCAGCACCGCCACCACGGCCTCGCCAAAGTCGGGGTGGGGCACGCCGACCACGGCCGATTCGGCCACGCCCGGCATCTCGTTGATGAAGCCCTCGATCTCGGCCGGGTAGACGTTGTAGCCGCCGGAGATGATCAGGTCCTTGCTGCGGCCCACGATGGTGAAGTAGCCGCGCGCATCGCACTGGCCCACATCGCCGGTCTTGAACCAGCCGTCGGCGGTGAACTCCTCGCGGGTCTTCTCGGGCATGCGCCAGTAGCCGGCAAACACATTGGGGCCGCGCACCTGGATGTGGCCGATCTCGCCCACGGGGCAGGGCGCGCCCGCATCGTCCTGCACGCGCACGCCCACGCCGGGCAGGGCGAAGCCCACGGTGCCGCCCCGGCGCTCGCCATCCTCGGCACGGTAGGGGTTGGAGGTCAGCATGATGGTCTCGCTCATGCCGTAGCGCTCCAGGATGGTGTGGCCGCTGCGCTGCTGCCAGTCGCGGAAGGTCTCGATCAGCAGGGGCGCCGAGCCGCTGATGAAGAGCCGCATATGGGCGCAGGCCGCGGGCGTGAGCGTGGGCTCGGCCAGCATGCGCACATAGAGGGTGGGCACGCCCATGAAGATGGTGGCCTCGCCAAAGCGCGCGATCGTGGCCCTGGGGTCGAACCTGGCGAACCAGATCATCTTGCTGCCGTTGAGCAGGGCGCCGTGCGAGGCCACAAAAAGCCCGTGCACATGGAAGATGGGCAGGGCGTGGATCAGCACATCATCCGCCTGCCAGCCCCAGTAGTCCTGGAGCGTGCGGGCATTGCTGAGCATATTGCCGTGGCTCAGCATGGCGCCCTTGCTGCGCCCCGTGGTGCCGCTGGTGTAGAGGATGGCGGCCAGCTCGTCGGCCGTCTTGTGCGCGATCTCGTGCTGGTCGCTCATGGCGCTGGCGCGGTCCAGCAGGGTGCCCGTGCGGTCCTCGTTGAGCGTGAACACATACTGGGTGCCGGCCTGGAAGGCCAGCTTGCTGACCCAGCCGAAATTCCTGCCCGCACAGACCACCACGGCCGGCTCGGCGTTGCCAATGAAGTACTCGATCTCGGCCGCCTGGTAGGCGGTGTTCAGCGGCAGATAGACATAGCCCGCGCGCAGCACGGCCAGATAGAGCATCAGGGCCTCGACGCTCTTTTCGGTCTGCACCGCCACCCGGCTGCCGGCGGGCAGGTCCAGGGATTCGAGCAGATTGGCCATCATGGCCGTGGCGCGTTCGATATCGCGCCAGCTGTAGACCAGGCCGGCCTGCTCGCCGTCCGCGCATTCGATGGCGGGGCGGTCCAGGTCGGCGGGGAAGGCGGCGCGCAGGGCCGCGAACAGGTTTGCGTTCATGGTGTCGCGATTGTCCTCAATCCAGCTTGGCCCCCGAGCTCTTTACCACCTCGGCCCAGCGCTTGAGCTCGGCGCTCACGAAGCCGCCAAAGGCCTCGCCGTAGAGATTGGGAACTTCGGCGCCCAGGCCGTTCCAGGTGTTGCGCAGGCCTTCTTCCGCATAGGCCTTCTTCAGTTCGGCCTGCAGGCTGCTGACGATGTCCTTGGGCGTGCCCTTGGGCGCCCACAGCCCGTACCAGGTGGCCACCTGGTAGCTGGGCACGCCGCCTTCCACGCTGGTGGGCAGATCGGGGAAGCCGGGCGCGCGCTTGGCCGCGGCCACCGCGATGGCCTTGATGCGGCCGCTCTTGATATGGCCGGCGCTGGAGCCCAGGCCGTCGAACATCAGATCCACCTGGCCAGCGATCAGGTCCTGCAGGGCCGGGCCGGCGCCGCGGTAGGGAATGTGGGTGATGAAGGTCTTGGTCTGCAGCTTGAAGAGTTCGCCGGCCAGGTGGTGGGAGGTGCCGTTGCCGGCCGAGCCGTAGTTCAGCTTGCCCGGGTTCTTGCGGATGAACTCCAGCAGGCTCTTCAGATCGGTGGCCTGCACCTTGCTCGGGTTGACCACGATGACCTGGGGCACGCTGGCCACCAGGGCCACTGGCACGAAGTCTTCCTCCAGCCGGTATTCCAGCTTGGGGTACATGCTGGGCGCGATGGCGTGGTGCACCGCGCCCATAAAGAAGGTGTAGCCGTCCGGCGCGGCCTTGGCCGCCAGGGTGGCGCCCACCGTGCCGCCGGCACCGCCCTTGTTGTCGATGATGAACTGCTTGCCGGTCTGCTTGCTGAGCTGGGCCGTCAGCGGGCGGGCAAAGGCGTCGGTGCCGCCGCCCGCGGGGAAGGGCACGATGAGGGTCACCGGCTTGGCCGGCCAGCCCTGGGCCAGGGCCTGGCCGCCGAGCAGGGAAGCGGCGCAGGCGGCCAGCAGGGCCAGGGCGGCACGACGGGATGGGCGGTGCATGGGCAGTCTCCGGTAGGTTCTGTTCCTGGGGCGGCCATGTTCATCTGCGCGCAGGGCCTGTGCATCGGGGTTGTCCCGCAAGCCCGGCTTGCTGCCGCCCACGGTGCTGCTACATTCAGCCCGGCCTCTTGTCCCCCATGTCCTTCGCCATGCACGCACTCAGCCCGTTGCAGCCCATCTCCTCGGTCCAGCCGCAGGGCCTGGATGCGCAGAGCGTGCTGCGCCTGGCGGCCCACACGCTGTTCGAACAGCTGGCCGCGGCGGCCCAGGGCATGCTCGTGCTGGACCGGGAACACCGGGTGGTCTGGATCAGCGAGGGCTACAAGCGCTTCTTGCCCGCCCTGGGTTTTGACAGCGATGCCGATTTCGTGGGCCGCAAGGTGGAGGAGGTGGTGCCGGGCACCCTGCTGGCCGAGGTGATCGATACCGGCCGGCCGATTTTGGTGGACCTGCTCAGCAACAAGGCCGGCACCTTTTTGGTCAGCCGCCTGCCGCTGCGCGATGAGGCGGGCGAGGTGATCGGCGCCCTGGGCCTGGTGCTGCTGGACCAGCCTCAGAGCGAGCCTTCCCCGGGCGGACGCGGCACGAGCGGCCCGACCCTGCAGCCGCTGATCCAGAAGTTTGCACGCCTGCAGCAGGAGCTGGAGGAGGCGCGCCGCCAGCTGGCCGCCGAGACCGCGCGCAACCGGCGACCCAAACACACCATTACCAGCTTCATTGGCGCCAGCCCGGCGGCGCTGGAGGTCAAGCGGCAGGCGCGGCGCGCGGCCCAGACGGACGCGAACGTGCTGCTGCTGGGTGAGACGGGCACGGGCAAGGAGCTGCTGGCCCACGGCATCCACGCCGCCTCGGCCCGGGCGCAGCGGGCCCTGGTCAGCATCAATATCGCCGCCGTGCCGGATACCTTGCTGGAGGCGGAGTTCTTTGGTGTGGCGCCCGGCGCGTACACCGGAGCCGACCGGCGAGGGCGCGAGGGCAAGTTCGCCCTGGCCGATGGCGGCACCCTGTTCCTGGACGAGATCGGCGACATGCCCCTGGCCCTGCAGAGCAAGCTGCTGCGGGTCTTGCAGGAGCAGGAGTTCGAGCCCTTGGGCAGCAACGAGGTGCGGCGTGTGGATGTGCGGGTCATCGCCGCCACCAGCCGTGATCTGGGCGCCATGGTGGCGCGCGGCGAGTTCCGCGCCGACCTCTACTACCGGCTCAATGTGCTGCCCATCCGTCTGCCCGCCCTGCGCGAGCGCATGGAAGATCTGGAGGCCCTGGCCGACGCCCTGCTGGAGGACATTGCGCGGCGCAGCGGCATGCCGCAGCGCCAGCTGGCACCGGAGGCCCTGGACTGGCTGGCCCGTCAGGCCTGGCCCGGAAATATCCGCGAGCTGCGCAACCGCCTGGAGCAGGTCAGCCTGATGAGCGATGAGCTGCTGCTGCTGGCCGAGCATTTCGGGGCGGTCCAGCCCACGGCGCCTGCGCCGCTGGCCGCGCTGCCGGCTTGTACGCCCGAACCGGTCGCCGAACAGCAGCGCCCGCTGCAGCCCTTGCCCGATCAGATTGCCCAGCTCGAGCGCGAAGCCATTGCCCGCGCGCTGCGCATGACCCAGGGCAATCGCGTGGCCGCGGCGCGCCTGCTGCAGATCTCGCGGGCCTCGCTCTATGAACGCCTGACGCGTTGGCCGGACTTGCAGCAGGCCTGAGTGTCCGGAGTCTGGGCACCTCTCGGTGTCACGGTGTCTGAAATTCAGGCAGTGTCGGCTTTGTGATCAGGTCCTTGGAGGCATCAGAGGCATGGTTCGTGACACTGATGGAGCCGCCTGTGGGTGTTTGCGGGGCTGGTCATAGGGGTTATCGCCAGGTCTGAGGCCCCAGGCATAGCCCTTGCGTTCTGTTCTGGCCGAGCGCGCCCGCTTTCGAGGCGCCCGCCATCAGGAGACAGCCATCATGAGGACGAACACGAGCCGCCGCTCGCTGCTGGCCATTGCCGCCGCAGCGGCCACCTTGGGCACCCTGGGCCTGCCGGGCACCGCCCTGGCCCAGGGCAAGGAAATTCGCATCGCCCATATCTACAGCAAGACCGGTCCGCTGGAAGCCTATGGCAAGCAGACCCAGACCGGTTTCATGATGGGCCTGGACTACGCCACCGGCGGCACCATGACGGTGGCGGGCAAGAAGATCGTGGTCATCGAGAAGGACGACCAGGGCAAGCCCGATGTGGGCAAGAGCCTGCTGGCCGCCGCCTATGGTGACGACAAGGCGGATCTGGCTGTGGGCCCCACCTCCTCGGGCGTGGCCCTGGCCCTGCTGCCGGTGGCCGAGGAGTACAAGAAGATCCTGCTGGTGGAGCCCGCCGTGGCCGACTCCATCACCGGCGACAAGTGGAACAAGTACATCTTCCGCACCGGCCGCAACAGCTCGCAGGACGCGATCTCCAATGCGGTGGCCCTGGACAAGCCGGGCGTGACCATCGCCACCCTGGCCCAGGACTATGCCTTTGGCCGTGACGGTGTGAAGGCCTTCAAGGACGCGGTCAAGAAGGCCAAGATCGTCCATGAGGAATACCTGCCCACCACCACCACCGACTTCACCGCCGGGGCCCAGCGCCTGATCGACAAGCTCAAGGACCAGCCCGGCCGCAAGGTGATCTTCATCATCTGGGCCGGCGCCGGTAATCCCTTCAAGATCGCCGATCTGGATCTCAAGCGCTACGGCATCGAGATCGCCACCGGCGGCAACATCCTGCCGGCCATGGCGAACTACAAGGCCTTCCCCGGCATGGAGGGCGCCACCTACTACTACTTCGGCATTCCCAAGAATCCGGCCAATGAGTGGCTGGTGGCCAACCACTACAAGCAGTTCAAGAGCCCGCCGGACTTCTTCACCGCGGGCGGCATGACGGCCGCCATTGCCGTGGTCGAGGCGCTCAAGAAGACCGGCGGCGAGACCAGCACCAACAAGCTGATCAAGACCATGGAGGGCATGAGCTTCGAGACGCCCAAGGGGAAGATGACCTTCCGCCCCGAGGATCATCAGGCCATGCAGTCCATGTATCACTTCAAGATCAAGGTGGATCCGGCCTTTCCCTGGGGGGTGCCCGAGCTGGTGCGAGAGATCAAGCCGGAAGAGATGCAGGTTCCCATCCGCAACAAGCGCTGAATCGCGCTCGGCTACTGCGCGAACGCAGGCCGTCGTTGCGGCCCCCCCCGTGGATCCTCACGTACAGGAAGTACGTTCCGGTCCACGGGTCCCCCCGCGCCTAGTCCCGCGTCCGCTCGCTACGCCTCGGGCTGTGCACTTTGTTCAAGACCCCCAATGCTTGAAACCCGTGATCTCACCATCCGCTTCGGCGGCCATGTGGCCGTCGACCGCGTCTCCTGCGCCTTCAAGCCGGGCACGCTGACGGCCATCGTCGGTCCCAATGGCGCGGGCAAGACCACCTACTTCAACCTGATCTCGGGGCAGCTGCGGGCCAGTGCCGGTACGGTCTCGCTGGATGGGCATGACCTGACCCCGCTTTCGGCGCCGCAGCGCACGCGGCGCGGTCTGGGGCGGGCCTTCCAGCTGACCCAGCTCTTCCCCAACCTCTCGGTGCTGGAGAACGTGCGCCTGGCGGTGCAGGCGCGGCGCGGCCAGGGCCTGGACTTCCTCACGGTCTGGCTGCATCACCGCGAGCTCCTGGACGAGGCCCGCGCCCTGGTGGAGCGGGTGCGGCTCACGGCCCGCATGGACGCGCCCGCGGCCAGCCTGCCGCATGGCGACCAGCGCAAGCTGGAGGTGGCCATGCTGATCGCCCTGCAGCCCAAGGTCTATATGTTCGATGAACCCACCGCCGGCATGAGCGTGGACGAGGTGCCCGTGGTGCTGGACCTGATTCGCGAACTCAAGGCCGAGGGCCGGCACACCATCCTGCTGGTGGAGCACAAGATGGATGTGGTGCGCGAGCTGGCCGACCGCATCATCGTGCTGCATATGGGCCAGCTGGTGGCCGATGGTGACCCCGCCACCGTGATCGCCTCGCCCGTGGTGCAGCAGGCCTATCTGGGCGCCGCCATGCCGGAGGCCGCATGAGCGATACGCCCAAAAACCTGCTCTCGCTGCAGGACGTACACACCCATGTGGGCGCGTATCACATCCTGCACGGCGTGAACCTGGAAGTGCCCGCTGGCCAGCTGACCATGCTGCTGGGCCGCAATGGCGCGGGCAAGACCAGCACCCTGCGCACCATCATGGGCTTGTGGCAGGCCAGCCGTGGCGAGATCCGCTTCGACGGCCAGCCCATCACCCGCCTGCCCACGCCCGAGATCACCCAGCGCTGCGATATCGCCTATGTGCCCGAGAACATGGGCATCTTCGGCGACCTCACGGTGCGCGAGAACCTGCTGCTGGCCGCGCGCCGTGCGCGCTCCCTGGAGCAGATGGACACCCAGCGCCTGGACTGGCTGTTCCAGCTCTTTCCCGCGCTCAAGAAGTTCTGGCTCTACCCCGCGGGCAAGCTCAGCGGTGGCCAGAAGCAGATGCTGGCCATTGCCCGCGCCATGGTGGAGCCGCGCCGCCTCTTGCTGATCGACGAGCCCAGCAAGGGCCTGGCCCCGGCCATCGTGCTCAATCTGGTGGAGGCCCTGCGCGAACTCAAGCGCAGCGGCGGCGCCACCGTGCTCCTGGTGGAGCAGAACTTCATGGTGGCCAAGGCCCTGGGCGACCGGGTGGCCGTGATGGACGACGGCCGCATCGTGCACAGCGGTGCCATGGCCGAGTTGTCCGCCGACGAGGCACTGCAGCAGCGTCTGCTGGGCCTGTCCCTGGCGGCGCATCAATGAGCAAGCAAAGAGAACCGGCATGAGCACGAGCATGAGCACTGCCCCTTCCGCCAATCCTTCCAGCCCGGCCAGTCCCGAGCCGGCCGCGGCCGTTCCCAAGGCGCGCTTCGACTGGATTCCCCTGGCCTTGCTGGCGGGCCTGGCCGGGCTGGCCCTGCCGCTGATCGGCAGCCCCAGCAGCTGGGCCACCCTGACCCTGGCCGGTCTGGCCATGGGCCTGATCATCTTCATCATCGCCTCGGGCCTGACCCTGGTCTTTGGCCTGATGGACGTGCTGAACTTCGGCCACGGCGTCTTCATCGCCCTGGGCGCCTTCATGGCCACCACGGTGCTGGGGGCCATGGGCGGCTGGGTGGCCAGCCCCTCCCTGGCCCTGAATCTGCTGGCCGTGGGCCTGGCGGCCCTGGTGGGCATGGCGGTGGCCGGCGGCGTGGGGCTGGCCTTCGAGCGGGTGCTGGTGCGGCCGGTCTACGGCATGCACCTCAAGCAGATCCTGATCACCATGGGCGGCATGATCATCGGCGAGGAGCTGATCAAGGTGATCTGGGGCGCCCAGCTCACGCCGCTGCCGCCGCCGCAAGGTCTGCGCGGTGCCCTGCTCCTGCCCGGCGATGTGGCGGTGGAGAAGCTGCGCCTGCTGGCGGCTGCCGTGGGGCTGTTGGTGTTTGTCGGCCTGCTGCTCCTGCTCAACCGCACCAAGCTCGGGCTGCTGATCCGCGCCGGCGTGCAGGACCGCGAGATGGTGGAGAGCCTGGGCTATCGCATCCGCCGCCTCTTCGTGGCGGTCTTCGTGGGCGGCTCGGCGCTGGCGGGCCTGGGCGGTGTGCTCTGGGGTCTGTACCAGCAGGGCGTGACGCCGCAGATCGGCGCCCAGGTCAACACCCTGATCTTCATCGTCATCATCATCGGCGGCCTGGGCTCCACACTCGGCTGCTTTGTGGGTGCCCTGCTGGTGGGCCTGATGGCCAACTACACCGGCTTTCTGGCGCCCAAGGTGGCGCTGTTCTCCAACATCGGCCTGATGGTCGCCATCCTGCTGTGGCGGCCCCAAGGGCTTTATCCGGTCACCAGCCGCTGAAGGAGAGCCGCATGCGCATCGTGTCTTCCCTGCTCTCGCACGACCTGCCGCGCAGCCGTGTCCTGAGCCTGCTTCTGCTCGTCGTGCTGCTGGGCCTGGCCTTCACGCCCTTCATCTTTCCGGGCACCAAGGCCCTGAATGTGGCGGCCAAGATCCTGATCTTCATCGTGCTGGTGGCCAGCTACGACCTGCTGCTGGGCTATACCGGCATCGTCAGCTTTGCCCACACCATGTTCTTCGGCATCGGGGCCTATGGCATTGCCATTGCCAGCAGCCGCATGGCGAACGATGGCGTGGTGGGCTGGGCCGCGGTGGGGGCAGGACTTGCCGGCGCCCTCATCGTCTCCCTGCTGCTGTCCCTGCTGATCGGCCTGTTCAGCCTGCGGGTCAAGGCCATCTTCTTTGCCATGATCACCCTGGCCGTGGCCTCGGCCTTCCTGACCCTGGCCTCCCAGCTCTCGGAGCTCACCGGCGGCGAGGACGGGCTGAACTTCAAGGTGCCCGAGCTGCTGCAGCCCGGCACCGAGTTCCTGGAAGAGCCCTTTCTGGGCGCCAGCATCGATGGGCGCTTTGCCTCCTACTACCTGCTCTTCGTCGTGGCCCTGGCTCTGGTGCTGCTGATGCTGCGCATCGTGAACTCGCCCTTCGGCCGGGTGCTGCAGGCCATCCGTGAAAACGACTTCCGGGCCGAGGCCATCGGCTACCGCACCGTGGTCTACCGCACGCTCTCCAATGTGCTGGCCGCGCTCTTCGCCACCGTGGCCGGAGCCCTGCTCGCGCTCTGGCTGCGCTACAACGGGCCGGACACCTCGCTGTCCTTCGAGATCATGCTGGACATCCTGCTGATCGTGGTGATCGGTGGCATGGGCACGATCTACGGCGCCGTGGTGGGCAGCGCGCTCTTCGTGCTGGCCCAGAACTATCTGCAGGACCTGATGAAGCTGGGCGCGGTCGCGGTGGAGGGCATTCCCGTGCTGTCCCAGCTGGTCTCGCCCGACCGCTGGCTGCTCTGGCTGGGCCTGCTCTTCGTGCTGGCGGTCTATCACTTTCCCAGCGGCATTGTCGGGCGCCTGCGCGCGCTGCGCCGCCTTTGAGCGTTCCTTCTTCTTGTTCTTCTTCCCGCAGCCGGCTTGGCTTGCAAGCCAGATTCCCAAGAAAGGCGTTTGAGATGAAGCGTGCACCTTCGCGTTCGGGCCGTCGGCCACTCTCTGCCCTCACGCTGACGGCCCTGGCCGCCGGCGTGGCCCTGCTGTCGGCCTGCGGCGGCGATGATGAGACCCCGCCCGCCCTCAATGAGAAGCCCGGCTTTCTGGGCAGCATCCAGAGCACCCGCTACGACGGCAATACCGACGATCTGCTGACTGCCGGCCTGGGCAAGACCGGCCTGGCCAGTGCCGTGGCGCCCGCCTATGCCGATCCGCTCAAGCCCACGGCGGCCGAGCTGCGTCGTGCCGCCATCTACAACAACTACCGCGCCCTGGTGGACATGAGCAGCGCCGGCGGCTATGGCGTTCTCTACGGCCCCAATGTGGACGCCGCCGGCGTGGCCGGCAGCGGCGAGGGCAAGGTGGCGGGCACCGAGTACATTGCCTACAGCGACGATGGCAGCGGGGCCATCAACGCCACCCTGATGGTGCAGGTGCCCAGCAACTTCGACCCCGCCAACCCCTGCCTGATTACCGCCACCTCCTCGGGCTCGCGCGGCGTTTACGGCGCCATTTCCACCGGCGAGTGGGGACTGCGCCGGGGCTGCGCCGTGGCCTACACCGACAAGGGCACCGGGGCGGCCCCGCATGATCTGGGCAGCGATACCGTGCCCCTGATCGACGGCACGCGCAGCAGTGCCCTGGCGGCCGGCAAGAACGCGGCCTTCCAGAGCGGGCTCTCGGCCGCCGAGCTGGGCAGCTTCAACGCGAGCACGCCCAAGCGGCTGGCGTTCAAGCATGCCCATAGCGGCCGCAACCCCGAGAAGGACTGGGGTGTCTACACCCTGCAGGCGGTGGAGTTCGCCTACTACGTGCTCAACGAGAGCTATGGCGAGGCCGATGCCGCCAGCGGCAAGCGCAAGCTGCGCTACAAGGCCGGCGACATCCTCACCATTGCCTCCAGCATCTCCAATGGCGGCGGTGCGGCGATTGCCGCGGCCGAGCTGGACAGCAAGGGCCTGATCAGCGGCGTGGCGGTCTCGGAGCCGGCGGTGCAGCTGCCGGCCAATCCGGGCGTGACGGTGCAGCGCGGCGGCACGACGGTGAGCGCCAGCGCCCGCACGCTCTACGACTACACCAGCCTGGCCAATCTCTACCAGCCCTGCGCGGCGCTGGCCCAGGCCGGTGTGCCTGGCGCGGGCTTTGTGGTGGCGTCTTTTGCCGCCAACCGCTGCGCGGCCCTGTCGGCCAAGGGCCTGCTGCCCGGCGCGGCTTCATCCTCCACCGCCGATCTGGCCCAGGCCGCCCTGCAGCAGATGCGCAAGTACGGCTGGGAGGCGGAGTCCGATGCGCTGCATGCCTCGCATGCCGCCTTCGAGATTGCCTCGGCCGTGACCGTGACCTTTGCCAACGCCTTGTCGCGCGCCAGCGTCAAGGACCATCTCTGCGGCTACAGCTATGCCTCGACCAGCGCGGCCGGTGTGGTGAATGACCTGGCCCCTGCGGCCCTGGCCGGCATGTTTGCCACCGGCAACGGCGTGCCGCCCAGCGCCGGCGTGCAGCTGGTCAACAACCTGAGCGTGGGCGGGCCGCTGCGCGATCTGCTCTCGCTCTCGCCCAGCACCGGCAAACAGGACTTCAATATCGACGGCGCCCTGTGTCTGCGCAATCTGCTGAGCGGCACCGATGCCGCGGCCGCCCGTCTGCAGACCGGCATCAACGAAACCCGCCGCAACGGCAATCTGCGCGGCAAGCCGGCCCTGATCGTGCACGGTCGCTCCGACGCCCTGCTGCCCGTCAACCACACCTCGCGGCCCTACTACGGTCTGAACAAGCTGGCCGAGGGCGCGGCCAGCAAGCTCAGCTATATCGAGGTCACCAATGCCCAGCACTTCGACGGCTTCATCGGCCTGCCCGCCGTGCTGCCGGGCTATGACAGCCGTTATGTGCCCCTGCACCTCTATCTGTTCCGGGCCCTGGATGCCGTGTATGACAACCTGAAGAAGGGCACGGCCCTGCCGCCCAGCCAGGTGCTGCGCACCGTGCCGCGCGGCGGCACCGCCGGTGCGGCACCCGCCATCACCGCGGCCAATGTGCCGCCCATTGCCAGCAACCCGGCCGCGGGCGATCGCATCGCCTTCAGCGGGAGCACCGTCAACGTTCCGGACTGAGACGCCCAGCCTGATGCCGCGGCCGTGCCTGCCCTCAGGCCCGGCTGCGGCCCCCCACTGGATACCCAAAAGAAGAGGAGCCCCACCATGTCTGCCAGTCCCAGCTCCCACTACCTGAGCTGCCACGGCCGTGAGATCCACTATGTCGAGTGGGGCTCAGAGCATGCCGAGACCGTGATCGCCTGGCATGGCCTGGCACGCACCGGCCGCGATATGGACGAGCTGGCCCGCCATCTGAGCAGCCGCTATCGCGTGATCGCGCCGGACACGATAGGCCGCGGCCTCTCGCAATGGAGCCCCGAGCCCGATCGCGAGTACTGCCTGGACTTCTATGTGAAGCTGGCTACCGCCCTGGTGGATCAGCTGGGCCTGCAGCAGTTCCACTGGGTGGGCACGTCCATGGGCGGCGCCATCGGCACCCTGGCCGCGGCCACCAGCCTGCGAGGCCGTATTCGCCGCCTGGTGCTCAATGACAACGGCCCCGAGCTGGCGGCGCCGGCCATCGCGCGCATACGCAGCTATGCCGGGCAACCCTCGGCCTTCGACACCGTCAGCGAGCTGGAGCAGTATTTCCGTCAGGTCTACAAGCCCTATGGCTGGCTCAGCGACGTCCAGTGGCGTCAGCTCACCGAGACCTCGGTGCGCCGTCTGCCCGATGGCCGCGTCACCCCGCACTACGACCCGGCCATGGTGCGGCAGTTCATCGCGCACCCCCAGGACTATGATTTGTGGGACGCCTGGGACAGCCTGAACCTGCCCGTGCTCTGCCTGCGTGGTGAGGACTCGGACCTGCTGCTGGCCGAAACCGCCGAGGCCATGCGCCAGCGCGGTCCGCGCGCGGTGGTGGCCACCATTGCGGGCTGCGGTCATGCACCGGCGCTCAATGTGCCGGAGCAGTTCGCCCTGGTGGAGCGCTTTCTGGAGGCGGCCTGAGCAGCGTGCCCTGGGCTGCGGGCGCGTTCAGGGCGCGGGCTCGGTCTTGCCGGCGTAGCGCTTCTGCCATTCGCCCAGGATGCGTGCGCGCTGGCTGCTGAGCCAGTCGAAGTCCTGCGCGATCATGCGCTCGGGAATATTGGGGGGCAGATGGGGCAGCTTCTGCACCCTGACCTTGACCGAGGTGACTTCGCCATAGCGGGCAAAGGCCTCCATGGCCGGCGTGCTCAAGGCCCATTCGACCAGCTTCATGGCCTCGGCCTGCTTGCGCGTCTTGCGGTTGACGGCGATGGCCTGCAGATCCCAGGCCGTGCCGTCCTCCGGGATCAGCACATCGATCGCGCCGCCGGCTTCCTTGATGCGCGCCCCACGCCCCGGAAAGGACAGGCCCAGCTGCGTCTGGCCCGCCGCGGCCATCTCGCAGGGCTTGCTCCCCGAGCGCGTGTACTGCGAAACCTGCTGGTGCAGCTGGTCCATAAAGGCCCAGGCCTTGGCCTCGCCCATGGTGCGAACCCAGCCGGTGACCATCATGGCGCCGGTACCCGAGTACACCGGATCGGGCATGACCACCCGGCCCTTGAGGGCGGGTTTCAGCAAGTCCTGCCAGGTCTTGGGGCGCTCCAGCTTGGACTGGGTGGTCCCCGCAGTGTTCCAGCACATGGCGGTGGACCAGGTGTAAAGCCCGATCCAGCGCGGCGGGTCCTGGGTGTCCAGATAGCGGCCGCCCACCCGCTCCAGCCCTGTGGGTTGCAGGGCTTGCAGCAGACCGAGCTTGTCCAGCTCGATCATATTGGCGGCGGTGTGGGCAAAGATGACGTCGGCCTTCAGCGCTTCGCGCTCCTCCAGCATGCGTTTCTGAAGCACGCCGGTGGAGGCTCGCACCCACTCCACGGCCACCTGGGGATGGGCCTTGGCAAAGGCCTTGGCAAAGCTGTCCAGGGCGTCGGCATCGGCGCTTGAGTAGACGATGAGCTTGTCGGCCCGGGCCGCTGACAACAGCGCCATGCCGATCAGGACAGCCATGCCGGCTGCGCGCAGGAGAGGCCGGTAGGCCGTAGGCTGGGAGCTCATCGGCCGCAATATAGCGAAGCCGGGCCGGAATTCAATGTGGGTACAAAGGCGTGGGGGAGGGCGCCAAGTAAGATCAAAGGCGGCACAAGGAGCTCCTATGCGCTGGCGTTGGCCCATACACATCCATTTGTCGACCCTGTTCGTGGTGGTCTTTGTGCTCTCGGCCCTGGCCATCGGCCTGCAACGCTATCGCAGCACCACGGCCACCATGATCGGCCATGCGCAGGACCGCATCAGCTCGGCCTCGCGCGAGGCGGGGCTGGAGCTCGCCCGTGGCATCGAGAGCGCCAGCCTGGCGGCGAATATGCTGAGCCGCAGCCGCCTGCCTCCGCCGCAGTCCCAGCAAAGCGTGACCGAGCTGCTGCCCCTGCTCAAGCAGGCCCTGCGCTCCTCCGAGGCCCTGGAGGCGGTGTTCGTGGGCTATGGCAGCGGCGATATGTTCCTGGTGCGCCGGCTGCGCAACGAGGGGCAGCTCAAGCTCTTCGAGGCGCCCGAAGGAACCCGTTACATCCTGCAGACCATCAACCGCGCGGCCGCGCCGGCCCAGGGGCACTTCTCCTTCATGGACGAGGAGCTCAACAGCCTGCGTGAGGAAGAGAGGCCGGCCTATGCCCAGGGCTACGACCCGCGCAGCCGTGGTTGGTACCGTGAGGCCTTTCGCGCCGGTCAGACCGTGGCGGGCAAGCCCTATGTGTTCTTCACCACCAAGCAGGTGGGGCTGACGATCTCCGCGCCGGTGGAGAACTCGCGCACGGTGGTGGGCGCCGATGTGAGCGTCGAATCCCTGGGCGCCATGCTGAAGCAGCTCAGGATCACTCCCGGCTCCTATATGGCCCTGGTCTTGCCCGATGGGCAGTTGCTGGCGCACTCGGATGCCGCGAATGCCGTCTACACGGTACAGCCCGATGGCGGCTTTCGTCTGCTCACGCTGGCCCAGCTGCCACTGCCCTTTGCGGCCGGGCTGGACGCCAAGCTGCAAGCCAGCGCGCAGGGTGAGCCGCAGCGGGGCGTGGAGGACTTGGGTGGCCAGCTCTGGCACACGGCCATCACGGGTGTGAAGGCGCCGGGCGGGCTGGATCTGCGCCTCATCATCGCCGTGCCCGACCAGGAGCTGATGGCCGATGCCCATGCGCAACGGCGCCAGGAGATCGCCTGGAACGCCCTGGCGGTGGTGCTCGCCGCCCTGCTGGTGGTGTGGCTCTCGCGCCGTATCGCGCGCCCCATCCGCCATGTGGCCGAGGTGGCACGCAAGATCCAGCGCTTCGACTTTTCCGCCCAGAGCCGGAGCAACACCATCATCCGCGAGGTGCATGAGCTGGAAGAGACCATAGACAGCATGAAGCTCACCATCCGGCGCTTCCTGAATCTGAGCGAAACGGTGTCCAGCGAGCAGAACTTCGACAAGCTGCTGCAATTGCTGCTGAGCGAAACCTGCGCTGCGGTCAAGGCCGAAGGCGGCGTGCTCTACCTGGCGGATCACGGCCAGCTGCGGCCCGGTGCCGTCCTGCTGCCGGGGCAAGACCTGTCACCGCAGGCCCTGCCCGCATTTGCGCTCACGGAGGACAGCCTGCCGGTGCGCGCCCTGAGTGCGCTGCAGACCGTGCAGCAGCCGCTCGACCCGGCCAGCCGCCAAGCCCTGGGCCTGCCGGCCGCTCAAGCACCGTCAGGCCCGGGCCACGCCCTGGCCGTGCCCCTGGTCACGCGCAAGGGCGAACCGGTGGGCTGCCTGCTGCTGCTGGGCGAGGCGGCCTTCGACGTCGGGCCCATCACCTTTGTGCGGGCGCTCTCGGGCACGGCCGCCAGCACCCTGGAGACCCGCGAACTGATACACAGCCAGAAGGAATTGTTCGAGGCCTTCATCCGCCTGATCGCTGGTGCCATCGATTCCAAGAGCCCCTATACCGGTGGCCATTGCGAGCGCGTGCCCGAGCTGACCAAGATGCTGGCCCGCGCGGCCTGCGAGCAGACCGAGGGGCGTTGGCGCGACTTTGACCTGGACGAGAACGGCTGGGAGGCCGTGCACGTGGCAGCCTGGCTGCATGACTGCGGCAAGATCACCACGCCCGAGTTTGTGGTGGACAAGGCCACCAAGCTGGAGTGCATCTACGACCGCATTCACGAGGTGCGCATGCGCTTCGAGGTGCTCAAGCGCGATGCGCAGATCCAGGCGCTGCGAGACCAGTTGGCCGGCCAGGACGCCGAGACCGTGCAGCAGCGCTTGCGCGACGAGCTGGCTCAGCTGGACGCGGACTTTGCCTTCGTCTGCGTCTGCAACGAGGGTGGGGAGTTCATGGCGCCCGAGAAGGTCGAGCGCCTGCGTGCCATCGCTGCACGGACCTGGCTGCGCACCCTGGATGACCGCATGGGCATCTCGTCCGAGGAATTGCAGCGCAAGAACAGGTCGGCCGCGCCGCCCCTGCCCGTGGAGGAAGCGCTGCTGGCCGACAAGCCCGAGCACCGCGTGGAGCGCAGCCCCGAGACCGTGGACCCCTTTGCCGGTCTGGGCATACAGATGGCGAAGCCGGCGCTGCTTTACGACAAGGGCGAGTTGCACAACCTCAGCATCTCGCGCGGCACCCTGACCGAGGAAGACCGCTACAAGATCAACGAGCACATCATCCAGACCATAAGGATGCTGGCCAACCTGCCTTTCCCCAAGCATCTGCGCGAGGTGCCCGAGATCGCGGGCGGCCATCACGAGAAGATGGACGGCACGGGCTATCCCAAGCGCCTGCAAGGGGCTCAGATGAGCCCGGTCGCGCGCATGATGGCGATTGCCGACATCTTCGAGGCCTTGACTGCCTCCGATCGCCCGTACAAAAAGGCCAAGACCCTGGCCGAATCCCTTCGCATCATGAAGTTCATGGTCAAGGACCAGCACATCGACCCGGACCTGTTCGAGCTCTTCCTGCGCTCGGGCGTCTGGCAGGACTACGCGCAGAAGTACCTCAAGCCGGATCAGATCGATGCGGTCCGCATCGAAGACTATCTGCCCCCGCCCCCGGCCGAAAGCCCGGTGGCGGCATGAGCGCCTGCTGGCCGAGGCCGTGCCGCGGCGGCCGGCGCTCAGATTTGATCCGGGAGCCGGAGCCAGCGCCCCAGGCGGCCGCGCAGTGACACGAAGTCCAGGGGCTTGGTCAGGTGCTCATTCATGCCGGCCGCGAGGCTGGCCTGCACATCGGCCTCCAGGGCGTGAGCGGTGAGCGCCAGGATGGGAAAGTCCGGCAGCAGCCCTTCGCGCTGCAACTCGCGCAGGCGGCGCGCACATTCCAGCCCGTCCATGCCGGGCATCTGAATGTCCATCAGCACCAGATCGGGCGCCAGTTCCTGGCATTGCCGCAGGGCATCCTGCCCATTCTCGGCCAGCCGGGCGCTCAGACCCATGAGGCTGAGGAACTCCAGGGCCACGACCTGATTGATATGGTTGTCCTCGACCAGCAGCACCGAGGCCGCGCCGGCAGGGGCGACTGCGGGCCGCTCGACCGCGGACCGTCCGTCCGAATCCGGGCCCGACATGTCTTGGGCGGCAGAAACCGCCTTGCCTGGGGCCAGCGGTGGCGGGGCTTGTGTCATGCTCATTCCGGGCCTCTTGATCCTCTCCCTGGGCGCCGCCGCCCCCACACTGGCGGTGGCCTTGCGGTCTTGCACCCGTGGCCGTACGCGGCTGATCCGCCGCTCGGCCTCGAGAACTGTCTCGAGGATCCGGCCCTGGGGCCATTGTTGCCCGGCCGGGGTCCTGGCGCAACGGCCGTTGATCCACCGACAGGCGGGACTTGACAGGCCGTCCGGGTCCTGCAGCGAGCGCTTGTGTGGGCCCTATGGGCCTGCTGACAGCTTTGGCGCCGGCCCTCCCTAGAATGCTGCGTCCTGCTTCCCGAGCCCTCACCGCCATGTCAGAAGGTCAGATCCGCATCCGCGGCGCGCGTCAACACAATCTGAAGAATCTGGACCTGGACATCAGGACCGGCGAGCTGACCGTGGTCACCGGGCCCAGCGGCTCCGGCAAGTCCAGCCTGGTCTTCGACACCCTCTATGCCGAGGGTCAGCGCCGCTATGTGGAGACCTTCAGCGCCTATGCGCGCCAGTTCCTGGACCGCATGGACCGCCCGGCGGTGGACAAGGTGGACGGCGTGCCGCCGGCCATTGCCATCGACCAGACCAATCCGGTGCGCACCAGCCGCTCCACCGTGGGCACCATGACGGAGCTCAACGATCACCTGAAGCTGCTGTTCGCCCGCGCCGCCGAGCTCTTCGACAAGCAGACCGCCCGGCCCGTGCGCCACGACACGGCGCAGACGATTTATGCCGAGCTGCTGCAACGAACGCTTACCAATGATCCCAGGCTGATACTCACTTTTCCGGTGGAGCTGCCGGCCAACACCTCGGCCGAGCAGGTGCAGCAGTGGCTCTCGGCCAGTGGCTTCACGCGCATCCAGGCCGAGCGTGAGCTGGCCACGCCCACCGGACCGCGCAAGCTTTTGGATGTGGTGGCCGATCGCTTTCGCATCCAGGGCGCCGACAAGCAGCGCGCCATGGAGGCCATCGAGCTGGCGCTCAAGCGCGGCAGCGGCCGGCTCAATGTCTATGTGCTGCCCGCGGAATCCAGCCCCTCGCCCGCGAGTACGCAGGCGGTCCCCGAAGGGGACGCGGCCGTTCTTGGGAGCGGCCCGGCGAACGGCCCAGGCCCCGAGCCCGAGCTCTGGCGCTACTCCACCGGCCTGCACTGCCCCGACAGCGATCTGCGCTACCAGGAGCCGCAGCCGGCCCTGTTCAGCTTCAACTCCGCCATGGGCGCCTGCGAGAGCTGCCGCGGTTTCGGCCGCGTGATCGGCGTGGACCTGGGCCTGGTGATCCCGGACGAGAAGAAGACCCTGCGCGGCGGCGCCATCAAGCCCATGCAGACCCCGGCCTGGAAGGAATGCCAGGACGATCTGATGAAGTACGCCGGCGAGGCCGGCATCCCGCGCGACACGGCCTGGAACCAGCTCACCACCGCCCAGCGCGACTGGGTGGTCAACGGCAGCCCGGCCTGGAACGGCAACTGGAACAAGCAGTGGTACGGGGTCAAGCGCTTCTTCGACTATCTGGAGAGCAAGGCCTACAAGATGCACATCCGCGTGCTCTTGTCCAAGTACCGCAGCTATACCGAATGTCCCAGCTGCCGCGGGGCCCGGCTCAAGACCGAGGCCCTGCTCTGGCGTGTGGGCTCCAAGACCCTGGCCGATGCGGTGCTGGCGCCCACGCAGCGCGTGCTGCCGGCCGGCGTGGACTGGAGCCGCGAGCAGCTGGAGGCCCTGCCGGGTCTGTCCCTGCACGACATGATGCTGCTGCCCCTGCACCGGCTACGCCGCTTCATGGACGAGCTGCAGCTGCCCAGCACCCTGCTGGACGAGGCGCTCAAGCTGCTGCTGGACGAGATCCGCAACCGGCTCAAATACCTCTGCGATGTGGGCATCGGCTACCTGACCCTGGACCGCCAGAGCCGCACGCTCAGCGGCGGCGAGGTGCAGCGCATCAACCTGACCACGGCCCTGGGCACCTCCCTGGTCAACACCCTCTTCGTGCTGGACGAGCCCAGCATCGGCCTGCACCCGCGCGATATGGACCGCATCGTGGTGGCCATGCGCCGCCTGCGCGATGCGGGCAACACCCTGGTGGTGGTGGAGCATGACCCGGCCGTGATGCTGGCGGCCGACCGCCTGATCGATATGGGCCCAGGCCCCGGCGAGAAGGGCGGGGCCATCGTCTTTGACGGCACGCCCGAGCAGATCCGCGCGGCCGACACGCTCACCGGCGCCTACCTGGGCGCGCGCAAGCATGTGGGCATGGGCCTCAAGCGCCCGGTGGAGGCCAGCACGCCCAAGCTCATCCTGGAGGGGGCGCGCGAGCACAACCTCAAGAACCTCAGCGTGGAGTTCCCGCTGCAGCGCATGGTGGCGGTGACCGGCGTGTCGGGCTCGGGCAAGAGCACCCTGATGCAGGACGTGCTCTATCCTGCCCTGGCCCGCCATTTCGGCCAGGCCACCGAGGCCCCGGGCGCGCATGACCGTCTGCTGGGGGCGGATCATCTGGCCGATGCCGTCTTCGTGGACCAGTCGCCCATCGGCAAGACCGCGCGCTCCAACCCCGCCAGCTATGTGGGCGCCTTCGACGAGATCCGCAAGCTCTTCGCCGAGTTGCCCCTGTCCAAGGAGCGCGGCTATACCGCGGGTTTCTTCTCCTTCAATGCCGGCGACGGCCGCTGCCCCACCTGTGGCGGCTCGGGCTTCGAGCATGTGGAGATGCAGTTCCTCTCCGACGTCTACCTGCGCTGCCCCGACTGCGACGGCCGCCGCTACCGCGCCGAGCTGCTGGACGCCAAGCTCGGCCGCGGCCAGCGCGAGCTCAGCGTGGCCGATGTGCTGGAGCTGACGGTGAGCGAGGCCGTGCATCTGTTCCGCGAGGACCGCGAGGTGGTGGCCAAGCTGCAGCCCATCGTGGACGTGGGCCTGGAGTATGTGAAGCTGGGCCAGCCCGTGCCCACGCTCTCCGGTGGCGAGGCCCAGCGCCTGAAGCTGGCCGGCTTCCTGGCCGAGGCCGCGGCCAGCGCCAGCAAGACCCGCCAGGCCGTGGCCAAGAAGGGCACGCTCTTCCTGTTCGACGAGCCCACCACCGGCCTGCATTTCGACGACATCGCCAAGCTGATGCGCGCCATGCGCAAGCTGCTGGCGGCCGGCCATTCCCTGATCTTGATCGAGCACAACCTGGACGTGATCCGCGCGTCCGACTGGGTCATCGACCTGGGCCCCGAGGGTGGCGAGGACGGTGGCGAGCTGGTGGCCCAGGGCACGCCCGAAGAGCTCAAGGAGCATCCGCGCTCCCACACCGCGGCCGCACTGCGCGAGTACGCCCGCGCCATGGACCGCCCGGCCCAGGCGGTGGAGGAGGGCCGACCCTTGCAGAGCGTGGTGCGCGCGCGCCGCGCCGCGACCGAGGAGGCCATCCGCATCGTCAATGCCCGCGAGCACAATCTGAAGTCGGTGGACGTGAGCATCCCGCGCGGCAAGTTCAATGTGATCACCGGCGTCTCGGGCTCGGGCAAGAGCACCCTGGCCTTCGACATCCTCTTCAACGAGGGCCAGCGCCGCTATCTGGAGTCGCTCAACGCCTATGCCCGCTCCATCGTGCAGCCGGCGGGCCGGCCCGAGGTGGACGCGGTCTGGGGCATTCCGCCCACCGTGGCCATCGAGCAGCGCCTCTCGCGCGGCGGCCGCAAGAGCACGGTGGCCACCACCACCGAGGTCTGGCATTTCCTGCGTCTGCTTTATGTGAAGCTGGGCGTGCAGCACTGCGTGCACGACGGCACGCCGGTCAAGCCGCAGAGTGTGGAGTCCATCGCGGCCCAGCTGCTGCGCGACTACAAGGGCCAGCATGTGGGCCTGCTCGCGCCCCTGGTGGTCAACCGCAAGGGCCTCTATACCGACCTGGCCAAATGGGCCAAGGCCCGCGGCCACAGCCATCTGCGGGTGGACGGCGAGTTCCTGCCCACCGCGCCCTGGCCGCGCCTGGACCGCTTCAAGGAGCACACGCTGGAGCTGCCGGTGGGCGATCTGGTGATCAGCCCCGACAAGGAGGCCGAGCTGCGCGAGCTGCTCGCCAAGGCCCTGGACCATGGCAAGGGCGTGCTGCATCTGCTCGCCCCCCTGGACGGGCTGCAGGACGCCATCAAGGCCGGCCGCAGTACCGCGGGCCTGGGCCAGATCAAGGTCTTCTCCACCAAGCGCGCCTGCCCGAGCTGCGGCACCAGCTACCCCGAGCTGGATCCGCGCATGTTCAGCTACAACAGCAAGCATGGCTGGTGCAGCAGCTGCGTGGGGACAGGTCTTGCCCTGACCCGCGAGCAGCGCAAGGCACTGGACGATTCGGTGCAGGACAAGGACAACAAGGGGCGTGAGCAGAGCTTCCCGGCCGAGGAAGCCGAGATCGAGGGCCTGGTCGACCAGCCCTGCCCGGACTGCCAGGGCGCGCGCCTGAACCCGGCCGCGCGCTCGGTCAGCTTCGAGGACCAGTCGATCAGCAGCGTGGCCTCCTGGAGCGTGGGCCAGGCCCGCGCCTGGGTGGAGGGCCTGCGCCTGAGCGGGCGCGAGGCCGATATCGCGCGCGATGTGCTCAGCGAGATCCGCGGCCGGCTGGAGTTTCTGGAGGAGGTGGGCCTGGGCTACCTCACGCTGGACCGGGCCGCGCCCACGCTCTCGGGCGGCGAGGCCCAGCGCATCCGGCTGGCGGCCCAGCTGGGCAGCAATCTGCAGGGCGTCTGCTATGTGCTGGACGAGCCCACCATCGGCCTGCATCCGCGCGACAACCAGATCCTGCTCAAGGCCCTGTCCACCCTGGGCGACAAGGGCAACACCCTGGTGGTGGTGGAGCATGACGAGGACACCATACGCCGTGCCGACCACATCATCGACATCGGCCCCGGCGCCGGCAAGCGCGGCGGCCAGGTCATTGCCCAGGGCACGGCGGCCGAGCTGGCCGCCCATGCCGACTCGCTCACAGGCCGCTTCCTGGCGAAGCCCCTGCTGCACCCGCTGCAGGAGCGCCGCCCCATCGAGGCCGAGGGCCCGAAGCTCAGCGTGCTGGCCGCCGATCTGCACAATCTGCGCCAGGTGACGGTGGACGTGCCCCTGCACCGCCTGGTGGCCATCACCGGCGTCTCGGGCTCGGGCAAGAGCACCCTGGCGCGCGATGTGCTGCTGGCCAATATGGCCGTGGCCGTGCCCCTGCGCAAGGACCCGGCCCAGTGGAGCGGCTGCGCCGGCATCGTGGGTCACCAGCAGGTGGACCGGGTGCTGGAGGTGGACCAGACCCCCATCGGCAAGACCCCGCGCAGCTGCCCGGCCACCTATATCGGCTTCTGGGACGCGATCCGCAAGCTCTTCGCCGAGACCCTGGAGGCCAAGGCGCGCGGCTATGCACCGGGCCGTTTCAGCTTCAACACCGGTGAGGGCCGCTGCCCCGGCTGCGAGGGCCAGGGCATGAAGACCATCGAGATGAGCTTCCTGCCCGATGTGAAGGTGCTCTGCGACCAGTGCCACGGCCAGCGCTTCAACCCCGAGACCCTGGGCGTGAGCTGGCGCGGCAAGAGCATCGGCGATGTGCTGGCCATGGAGGTGGACGAGGCGGTGGAGTTCTTCGCCTCCATGCCGAACATTGCCCACCCGCTGCAGCTGCTCAAGGATGTGGGCCTGGGCTACCTCACCCTGGGCCAGCCCAGCCCCACGCTCTCGGGCGGCGAGGCGCAGCGCATCAAGCTGGTATCCGAGCTGGTCAAGGTGCGCGACGACGTCACGCGCCGCGGCCAGAAGGCGCCCCACACCCTCTATGTGCTGGACGAACCCACCGTGGGCCTGCACATGGCCGATGTGGAGAAGCTGATCCGCGTGCTGCACCGCCTGGTGGCGGGCGGCCACTCGGTGGTGGTGATCGAGCACGACCTGGATGTGATCGCCGAGGCCGACTGGGTCATTGACATGGGCCCCGAGGGCGGCAGCGCCGGTGGCTCGGTGGTGGTGGCCGGCACGCCGGAGGCCGTGGTGGCCTCGGGCAGCCACACCGGGCAGGCGCTCAAGCCGGTGCTGAGTCGCGGCCAGGTCTTGGGCTGAGAGGCCTCAGTCCTTGCGCTTGTCGAACTGCTTGGGACGGTAGACATTGCCGTCCCACTCGCCCTCGCGCGCGCTGCCGCGGCGGGCACGCTCGATGGCGGCCTGGGCCTCGCGGTGCGCCTGGCGGCGGCGTTCGCGTTTGTCAAAGGGCCGCTGCAGCGCCTGCACCAGACGATCGCCCAGCCTGGCCAGGCGCTGGCGCTGAGCCGGACCCAGCATCATGTGCAGGGCCAGGGCCAGACAGATCAGCAGGCCCAGGCTGGCGAGAATCGTGTGGAGCAGTGGCATGGTCATGGCGGCGATGTCTTGGCATGCTAGCCCAGAAGCCCCGCCCTGTTGACGCTTTCTTGGGGGGGTTAAGGGGCGGGGCCCGCTACCACCACCTTGACGAGGCGACCGGTGGCCGGCGGCGTGCGTGCATCGCCGTAGCGCCCGTTGAGCAGGCGCAGCCGGGCCTCACTGAGGACCGAGCCCTTGGCCAGCTCGGCAAAACCACCGGCGGGGAAGGGCTTGAGCGCAATCCGCCAGGGGCGGGCCAGCTGGCGGTCCTCGGCGCTGAGCGAGCGGAAGCTCTCCACGCTCTGGCGCAGTGCCATGCGCTGCTGTTGAAGGGCCTGGGCGTCGCGGGCCAGCGGACTCAGGGCATAGACCTGACCCTTGCTGCTGGTGATCAGGGTCAGCTCGGCCATGCTGCGCTGTCCCTGGGCGTTGCGGCGCCAGCCGCTGAACTGGGTGGCGGCCAGGCCGTTGATGCGGCGGCTCTCGGTGCGGCCCTGCTCGGCCCCCCATTGACGCAGGATGGCCTCGTGCGAGCCGGTGGCCCGGGGCGGCAGGGCCTGGAGCTGCAGGGCGGCGTCGCGGCCCGGGGCCATCAGGGTCAAGGTCTCGGTGCCATTCTGGATCTGCCAGCCCTCAGGCGCCGTCAGGGCGATATCCAGCTCCGGGTGCAGGAACTGGCGCCCGCGCACCAGGCCCTGGGCCGGGCTGTCGCCATAGGGCATGCCCTCGATGGCCTTGAGAAAGGCGCTACGTCCTTCGTCCAGCGGCTTGGTGCCGGAGTTCCCGGCCAGTGTGGCCGCCTCGTCCCGGATGCGCTGCAGGCGCTCCTCATTGCTGGGGTGGCTGGCCAGCCAGCCGCCGCCGCTGGGGGCTGGCCGACCTTGGGCCCGGGCCTGGTCGGCCGCAAAGCGCTCCTGGTCCTTGAGCACCTGGATCACATCGATCATATGCCTCGGGTCGTAATGGCTGCGCGAGAGGTATTCGGCCCCTAGCTGATCGGCCTGCAGCTCCTGCTCGCGGCTGTAGGCCGCCACATAGCCGGCCGCCACGCCCTGTGAGACCTGGCCGGCCAGATCGGTGGCGCCGCCCACGCCCCGCGACTCCAGCACCGCGCCCAGCACGGTCGCTGCCAGCACGCCCAGGCCGGCGTTTTGCTGGCGGGTGGCGCGCTGGGCGCCGTGGCGTGCCGTGACATGGCCGATCTCATGCCCGATGACCCCTGCCAGATCGGCCTCGCTCTCCATATAGGCCATGAGGCCGCGGGTCACGTAGACATAGCCGCCGGGCAGGGCAAAGGCATTGACCTCGGGGCTGTCCAGCACCGTGAAGTGCCACTCCAGCTCCGCCCGGTGCGACTGGGCGGCCAGCTTCTGGCCCAGCGTGTTCACATAGGCCTGCAGGGCCGGGTTCTGGAGTGTGCCGTACTCCTTGAGCACCGACTGGTGGGCGCGCCGCCCCTGCTCCAGCTCCTGGCTCAGGTTCATGACCGTGCGCTCGGCCCGGCCGCTGACAGGGTTGACCACGGTGCTGCCGCAACCGGCGAGCAGCACGGCCAGCGCCAAACCCAGCGCCCGTGCAGGGCGCGCCGCCACAGACTCGATCATGCCTTGGCGCCCTTTCGGCTCAGGCGGCCCCGTCCTGGGGAGCCTGGCGCTGAGTCCACAGCGTCAGCACGCTCTCGGGCACCTCGCGGCTGAGCGCGTCGCGCCAGTTCAGATCCTGCAGGCGCGAGCGCTCCTCGGGGCTGAGCTGGGACTCGTCGCCACCCAGCAGGGCGATGGGTGCCAGGGCCGCAGCGGTCTTGGTCCGCTCGAACAGAGGCTCCCAGGCTGTGGCGTCCTGGTCCACGGCGATCATAAAGCCGGTGCACCAGTCTTCGGCATCGACCAGCTCCGCGCCGTCTTCTTGCTCGGCAACGCTGAAGATGGGCTCCCAGGCCTCCGGCCGCTGGGTCAGCTGGCAGGCGATGCCGTGCAGATGACGCAAGACCAGCAGGCTGAGCTTTTTGCGCTGCTTGCCGCTGGCGAAGGGGGCCAGGCCATCGGCCCCGTCACCCCCCCAGACCGTGGGCAGCCAGGCCGCGCCCGGCAATTCGGGCAGGGGCCGCGGGCTCAGCAGCAGGGCCGAGAGGTAGCCATCCAGGGCTTCGATATTGAGGGCGGCATCGCTGGGCAGGGCCGCGAGCATATCGTCCAGCAGATTGAGTTCGTCGTCCGACAGGGGCAGATTGTCGGAGGCGGGGTTGTAGCGCGGATATTCCATGGCTGTGCGATTGGGGGGTGAAATCAGCCGTGGCGGCCGTGGCGGCTCTTGGGCTTCTTGGCGTCGAACTCGGCGATCTGGGTCTTGAGCAGGGCCATCAGCACCCGGGCGTTGGCCTCGGTCAGGCTGATGATGCTGCTGGGTTCGATGCCGTCCAGCGCCTGCTTGGGGCTCACCAGGGCATCCACCTTGAACATCACCAGGCCGTTGTTGGTGTTGGAGGCGGCCTTGAACTTCTGGATCTCGATCTGGTGCGTCTTCATGGCGTGATTCTCGGCGATGGCGGGCGCAGCCGCTACAGTGCGGCGCCATGCCCAAGAATACCGACACCCCGCCCGCGTCCGCCAGCCCCGAGGCGCAGCGCCTGGGCCGCCCCCTCTCGGGCTGGCGCTTGAAGGCCTACACCATCATCTTCGAGGCGGATACGCGTGCCGGGCGTGCTTTCGATCTCGGCCTGATCGCCCTGGTGCTGTTCAGCGTGCTGGTGGTGATGCTGGAGAGCGTGGCCGCCATCGACGCCCGCTTCGGCGAGCTTTTCAATGTGGTGGAGTATCTGCTTACGGCCATCTTCACCCTCGAATACCTGTTGCGCCTGGCTTGTGTGCGCCACCCCTGGCGCTATGCCCGCAGCTTCTACGGCGTGGTGGATCTGCTGGCGGTGCTGCCGACCTATCTGGCCTTGCTGGTTCCGGAGCTTTACGCCCTGGTGGATGTGCGGGTGCTGCGTCTGCTGAGGGTGTTCCGGGTGCTCAAGCTCAGCGCCTATGTGGCGGAGTACGCCATGCTGGCACAGGCCCTGCGCGCCAGTGCCCGCAAGATCCAGGTCTTCATCTCCGTGGTGCTGATGGTGGTGGTGATCATGGGCACCGTGATGTATGTGGTCGAGGGGCCGGCCAACGGCTTCACCAGCATCCCGGCCAGCATCTACTGGGCCATCACCACCATGACCACGGTGGGCTTCGGGGACATCACGCCCAAGACCGATCTCGGGCGCGCGATTGCCTCCTGCATGATGCTGCTGGGTTGGGGCGTTCTGGCCGTGCCCACCGGTATCGTCACGGCCGAGATGACGGCGGCGCGCCGTGATCGGCCGGCCACCACCCGCAGCTGCCATGCCTGCCTGAGCGAGGGGCATCTGCCCGAGGCGCGCTTTTGCCGCGACTGCGGCGCCGCGCTGCCGCCCTATCAGCGGGAGTGAGGCCGAGCGCGCAGGCGCTGGATCAGGCTCAGCGCGCCCACGATCAGGGCGCCGGCCAGAACGCCGGTCAGGGCATCGGCCAGCAGTTCCACCAGGCTCTGCAGCCCGCCGCTGACACCGAGCGCCTCCACCGCATACTGGATCAGCTCATGCGCGCCGGGCAGACCATGGGTCAGGATGCCGCCGCCCACCAGGAACATGGCGGCGGTACCCGCCACCGACAGTGCCTTCATCAACCACGGCGCCGCGATCAGGATGGACCGGCCCAGACCGGCCGTGGCCGGACGGCGGCTCAGGGCCAAGCCGGCGTCGTCCAGTTTCACGATGCCAGCCACCAGCCCGTAAACCCCCACGGTCATCAAGAGCGCGATGCCCGAGAGCACCAGCAGCCGGGTCATGAAGTCGGCGCCGGCGACCGTGCCCAGGGTGATGGCAATGATCTCGGCCGAAAGGATGAAATCGGTACGCACGGCGCCGCGGATCTTGTCGCGCTCAAAGGCCACCAGATCCACTTGCGGATCGGCCAGGGCGTGGCGCAGCGCGTCCTGCTCCTGAGCGGTCTCGCTCGCGGCGTGCAGAAACTTGTGGGCCAGTTTCTCAAAGCCCTCAAAGCAGAGGAAGGCACCGCCCAGCATCAGCAGCGGGGTCACGGCCCAGGGTGCGAAGGCGCTGATCAGCAGGGCCGCCGGCACCAGGATCGCCTTGTTGATCAGCGAACCCTTGGCCACCGCCCAGACCACCGGCAGTTCCCGCTCGGCCGCAACACCTGACACCTGCTGCGCATTCAGGGCCAGGTCATCACCGAGAACACCGCTGGTTTTCTTGGCGGCCAGCTTGGACAGCAGGGCCACGTCATCCAGCACGGTCGTGATGTCGTCAAGCAGGGCAAGCAGGCTGGAGGCCATGGGTATCGTTCGTCTTGGAGTGGCCATACTTGTACCTCAAACCCGCTGCGGTTTTGCCACTTGTTGATGTGTCTCGGGGTCAGGGCTTGCTAATCGATCCGGCCTGACCTAAGTTGCATCATGGCCAGACCCCCACGCATAGAGTTCGCAGGCGCCGTCTACCATGTCACCACGCTGGCAGGGGCGGGTGGCCTTGTCTTCGCGGACGATGAAGACCGTACCAGCCTCCTGTCGATCCTGGTGCAGGCGCTGCAGCGCTTTGATGCCCAGCTGCTGGCTTATAGCCTCGCGCCGGACCATTACCAGCTGCTGCTCTACACCCGCCGCGCCAACCTTTCGCGCCTCATGCGCCATCTCAACGGGGTCTACACCCAGGGCTACAACCGCCGGCATGGCGGGGAAGGGGCGCTGTTCAGGGGGCGTTTCAAGGCCGTGCTGGTGGATCGCGAGCGGCTGCTGCTCGATGTGTGCCGCTATGTGGACCTGAGCGCGCAGCGTCTCGGACTCGTGCGGCGGGGCAAGGACTGGCCCTGGCACAGTCTTGGTGCGCATACCGGGCTGGAGCCGGCGCCCGAGTGGCTGGATGTGCAAGGGCTGTTTGGCCATGTGCTGGGCCGGATGCCGCGCAACGCAGCCGACCGGCGGCGGGCCGGCGAGCGCTATGCCGATCTGCTGGCGGCCGCGCCGGATCTGGACATCTGGCCGCATCTGCGTCAGCAGATTTTTCTGGGTGATGCGGACTTTGCTCGGCGCATGCGGGCGCTTCAGGGGCCCGCCCTTGTCAGCGCCGCACGTGGGCGGCGGTCCGCCCGGACCTGGGCGCAGTGGTTGCGCGACAGCGACAGCCGGGAGCAGGCCCTGTATCGCGCGCATACCGAGGGCGGCTTCTCCATGACTGCACTGGCCGCGGAGTTGGGGCTTTCGGTCTCGCGCATCAGCCGCCTGATCGCGGTCCATGAGCGCGCCTTGCAGGCCGACGGAGCGGCAGCTTGATGCGAGGGGCCGGCGGCGCTGGCCCATGGTGTCTGGCTCTTTGTCTGCTGAGTGCGGGCGCGGCCTGGGCGCAGACGCCGAGCGCGCATGCGCCGGCCTTGCCCTATGCCGGCCCGCTGTTTGATGCGCATCTTCATTACAACTACGAGGCGCAGCAGCCTCATCCCCTGCCGGATGTGCTGGCGCGGCTGCAGCGCAGCGGCGTGAGGGCGGCGCTGGTCAACAGCCGGCCCAATGCCGGCACCTTGAGTCTGGCGGCGGCGCGGGAGGCCACGGCGGCGGCCGGACTCCGGCTCGTGCCCTTTGTGCGCCTGTATCGCAACCGTGCCGATTACGACACCTGGTTTGCCGACGCCAGCATCTACCAGATGGTGCTGGACGAGCTGGCGCGTGGCACGCCGGCCGGCCCCTATCGCGGCCTGGGTGAGTTCCATCTCTACGACAGTGCTCATGCCGATGGTCCGGTGGCCCGGCAGCTGATGCAGCTGGCGGCCGAGCGCGGCTTGCTGGTGCTGGCCCATGTGGACGATGTGGCGATCGAGAAGCTCATGGCCCACGCGCCCAGCGCGCGCATGATCTGGGCCCACACCGGCATAGGCGGCGTGCCCCTTGAGCGCGTGCGCGAGTTGCTGGCACGCTATCCAAGCCTGATGGGCGAGCTGTCCTACCGGCCTGGCCTGCTTGAGGACGGGCGCCTGACTGCGGCCTGGCGCAGCTTGCTGAGCGAGCAGCCCGGGCGCTTTCTGCTGGGCTCGGACACCTGGATCAATGCGCGCTGGCAGTACTACGAGGCGCTGATGACGCAGGCCCGCGTCTGGTTGGGTGACTTGCCGCCTGCAGCGGCGCGGCAGATTGCCTGGGGTAATGGGGCGGCCCTGTTCGGCTTGGATTGACACCGGCTTCCGACGCGCCAGCCCGGCGCGGACAGCCGAGACCCGGCCTAAACCCAGCGCTTGCCAAGCCGGCTTGACGTGTACGGATGGCTGCCGCTACGCTGGGCAGACAGGAGGACCCGGATGTGAAGATCATGATCATGTTGGCAGCCAGCTGCGCCTTGCTGGGATGCTCGTCCACCGAGGTCAGTCGTGTGCCCATCGAGGCGACCGTGGGTCAGCAGCTGATGGACCTGCACAAGGCCTACCAGAGCGGTGCGCTCTCGGAGCGCGACTACCAGAAACAAAAGCGTTTGCTGATCGAGTCGGTGCAATGATGACCACTTCCACCCCTTCCATGCCGCGCTTGGCGGCCCTGGCGCTGGCGCTTTTCGGCGCCGCGGTCCTCGTCGGCTGCGGGAGCACGCGTACCGAAGTCACGGTGCAGGGCTCCACCCGCATCACCAAGGGTCAGGAGTTGATCGATCTGCAGAAGGCCAAGGCCCAAGGGGCGGTGACCGAGCGGGAATTCGAGGAATTGCGGCAGATCATCCTGCGCAGGCCCAATTGACGGTGCAGGATCCGGGCCGTGCAAGCGATGCCTGCGTGCGTCCAGCCCGGCCGAAACCGAGCATCCCGATGCGCGTGGCGGCACGGGCGACCCTGGCTTTGCTGATGGCCGGCACCGTGGCTTGCGCGCAGGCGGAGCCCTCGGCCTTTGAGACGCTCCAGCCCCTGTCGGCCTCGTCCTTCGCACTCAGTGGCGAGCAGGACTTTGCGGGGCTGAGCTGGGAGGACATCGAGGCGCGCACCCTGCGTCTGGCGGATCGGCATGTGGGTTCCTTCTGGGGGCAGCCCACGGGCTGGTGGCAGCGCCCGGTGCGCATTCACTACCGGGCCTATGTCCACCGGGAGGAGCGCCGGGGTGGGGTGGTGCTGGTGCCCGGCTTCACCGAAGGCCTGACCATGTACCAGGAGCTCATTCACGACCTGGTGCGCAACGGATGGTCCGTCTATGTTCATGACCATAGAGGGCAGGGCTTCTCCTCCCGGCTGCTGAGCGCACCGCAGGATGCCAGCAAGGGGCATCTGGACAACTTCGATCATCTGGTCTCCGATCTGGAGGCCTTTGTCGCGCAAGTGCAGACCTGGCGGGCGGCCAAGCCGGCTGCGCCGCTGTCGGTGCTGGCGCATTCCATGGGCGGGGCGGTGGTCTCGCTGCATCTGGCCCGGCGTGGCCCGTCCACACCGTTCTCGCGCGCCGCCCTGGTGACGCCCATGCATGAGCCGCGTGTCGCGGCGCCCGGTGAGTCCGAGGGCTTGCGCCGCTGGTGCGAGCGCATCGTGACACGCCTGCCCTTTTCCCTGCCCTGGTTGTCCAGCATGCAGGTGCAGGGACCGGGTTTCGACGCGGAGCTGGCGGCTTTCGAGGCCGACCCGGTCGCGGGCGCGCTGGGCATGTCGCACAGCATCGAGCGCTTGAAGCGCCGCTGGTCGGATCGCCAGGCGCGCTGCGAGGGGGAGCATTGCGGTCACACGGACGCGCGGGTCGCGGGCCCGACCTTGCGCTGGGTGACGCAGGCCTGCGATGCGGCCCGCGCGGCCCGTGGCCCGGGGGCGGCCGGTATTGCGATTCCCGTCCTTCTGATCCAGGGCGGGGAGGACACCGTGGTGGAGCCGCGCGCTCAGGAAGAGTTCTGCGCCCATGCCAACGCCCGCCCAGAGGGCGGGCATTGCAAGGGCCTGCGTCTGCCCGAAGGGCGCCACGCCCTGTTGGTGGAGAGTGATGCACTGCGGACTGCCACGCTGGAGGCCGTCATGGATTTTCTGGCGCAGGCGCGGGCTGCCGACATGCTCAAAGCAGAGACTCGGGCGCGATGAGTCGGTAGAGGGCCTGTGAGAGTCGGCGCCACACCGAGGCGTCCGGGTCGCGGGTGTGGACCAGGGCCTGCGGCCCTGCCGCATCAACCCACACCACCTCGTCCTCGCGGAGTTCCATGCGCCAGGATCGTTGTGCCGAGGTGTTCTGTTCGAAAGCGTCCGCGATTTGTTGAGCCAGTTCAGCGCTATGGACCAGCACGCCGATTTCAGCATTGAGGCGTATCGATCGTGGGTCCAGATTGAGCGAGCCCACAAAGACCCATTTGCGGTCCACCACGAATGACTTCTCGTGGAGCGCGGCCCGAGAACTACCCCCCAGCGTCTCGCGCACGGAGTGGCGCTGGGTGCGCTTGCCGGCACTGGGCTTGAGTTCATAAAGCTCGATGCCTTTTTCCAGCAGCTCCCGGCGGTAGCGCGCATAGCCAGCCTGTGTGGGCACCACATCATTCGAGGCCAGCGAATTGGTCAGCACGCGCACCCGCACGCCGGCGGCGCTCAGCGCGGCCAGGGAGGCGACGCCGGATTCGCCCGGCACGAAGTAGGGCGACACCACCAGCAGCTCATGCATGACCTTGGGCGCAATGGCGTCCAGCTGCCCCGTCAGCAGCAGGCCACGCTTGGCTTGCTTCAGGGCGGGATCGTCCTCGGGAAGCGCCAGCTTCGCCGGGTCGTCCGCCAGGACTCTTGCCGGCGCCCAGACGAAGGGCAGGCTGCCCTGGCGCACGGCCATGGCCAGGGGCGAGCGCTCCAGACTCTTGACAAAGGGCGTGCCGGCCGCGCGTTGGCGCTCCTGTGCAAACTGCTCTTGGAGGGCCAGGCGTTGCTGGACACCCGGCGCCACGCGCTGAAATGCCGAAAGCGGTACGGCAAACTCGCTGTTCCAGTAGCGATCAAAACTGGCGGAGGCTTCCTTCACCGCGGGGCCGATGAACAGCAGGTCGAGATCGGCAAACTCAAGGTCGGGACTGGCCTCGAAGTATTCATCCCCGAGGTTGCGCCCGCCAATGATGCCGGCCGAGTTGTCGGCGATCCAGGCCTTGTTGTGCATGCGGCGGTTGATGCGCGCGAAGTCACCGATGATCTCGAACCAGCGCGAGAGACTCAGCCAGCCGCGGTTGGCGGTGGGGTTGAAGAGGCGGATCTCGATCTGGGGGTGGGCGTCTAGCTGCGCCAGTGCTTCATCGGCGTCGGCCAGGGTCCAGTCGTCGAGAAGCAGTCGAACCCGCACGCCACGCTCCGCCGCGGCGAATACCTGGCTCAGCAGCAAGCGACCCGATGTGTCGCCCCGCACGATGTAGTACTGCAGGTCGAGCGTGCGCTGCGCGGCCTCGGCAAGCGCGGCCCGAGCCACGAAGGCGTCCAGTCCCCGCTCCAGGGAAACAAAGCCCGACTGTCCGGGCCGCTGGATCAACTGGGGGGCGATCTGCTCGCCCAAGCGCGTTCCGCTCGGATCCTGCAACGCGCTCGAGGGCGTCTTCTCGATCGCTGCGAAATCCATGCTCTTGCATCCCAGCAGTGCGCACACGCAGAGCAGTAGCAGGGCCAGGCCGGCGGATCGCTGCGGCCTCACTGCGGGCTCCCCGCGGCGATCTCGGAGCTGGGGTTGATTTCAATGTCCCCGTACCAGGCCCTGGCCTTGCTGGCGGTGTTGTCGGTGTCACTCATCACGCCATAGGCGATCAGGCGCCCCGGTGCCTCGCCGAAGGCTTTGCGAAAGTCGGCGCTGAGATCGCGCCGCATCTCCACCCAATGCCCCAGCGACTGACGGGCGGTTGAGGCCACGATCATTTGCACGCGCCGGGTGTGCGGGTTCTCGATCACGGTGTTCACATCGGCCACGCCGGAGATCACGTACATCAAGGTGGCGTAGGGCATGTCTTGACCCGACAGGGTCTTGGCCATGCGCATGACCACTCTGTCATTCCAGGGCAGGGACGACTTGTCGCCCTCGAACACGAAGACAAGGCGCGCTGCCGAGTCTTCCTTGCCGGCCACCGAGTTGTCGGCGCCGGCCGGATGCGAGTCAATCTTCCAGCGCCACTGGACGATGGTCGGCGCTTTCGGATCCAGCGATGTTGTGCGCATCACCAAGCTCACCGAGTTGTTCGCGGAGGCTTCCAGCACGGTGCGCCCCTCGTCCTGGACCAGGCGCCACTGCGTCGGCGCTTTTCGCTTGTTGAAGGGGATGTGTTGCCAGCCCTCGGGCAGGGCGCCCGCAGCTTGTCCAGCGGAAAAGGGGGCGCTGGCGGCTGGGGCCGGCGGGGGGCTTGCTGGAGAGGCTCCGGAACTGCTGGCGGCGCTGAGCGCCATGCCGGCAATCATCCAGACCAGTCGCGTCGATGGACGGCCCTGAAGAAACATGGCGTGGCTCCCGATGGGTCTTGAAATGTGGGTGGAATCGCCGCCTTTGGGCGTGGTCCCAGAGTATCGAATGTTCGCCGGCCCGCTCCGCTTCGGGCCGCCTGCAGAGGGACGAGCGCGCAGTCAGCGGGCTTCGTGGCGCAGCGCGGCCGATGGCGATGGCCTAGCCGGCCTGCGCCAGCAGCCACTGGCGCAGCTGGGTCAGTGCCCGTTGTGGCTGGCTGCTGCGCCGGGTGCACAGCATATAGCCGCGTTCCAGCAAGACGGGCTGCGCGAAGGGAATCGCGATGCGCCCGCTCTCCAGCTCCTCGTCGATCAGACAGCGCTGCACCACGGCCACGCCCAGGCCGGCCATGACGGCCTGGACCAGCATGGCCACCTGCTCAAAGTCGGCGCTGGGTCGAGGCTGCGCCTCGGGCAGGCCGGCGGCGGCCAGCCAGAGCCGCCAGTTCTCCGGGTAGTTGCTATGGAACAGCAGGGGGCGGCTCAGCAGATCGGCCGCTTGGCGCAGGGGCTGGCGGCCGCGCAGCTCCTGCGGGTGGCAGATGGGCACGATCTCGCGGCCCACGATGTACTCCGCCATGATGCCCGTCGGCCACTGGCCTTCGCCGGGGCGCAGCCAGGCGTCCACGCCCGCGTCCGAAAAGTCTTCCTCCCGGCGGTAGGGGGCGAGGCTCAGGGCAATATGGGGATAGAGGGCCTGCCAGTCGGGCAGCCGTGGGATCAGCCATTTGGTGGCCAGGGTGGGCGCCACGGAGATGCGCAGCCGGGTGGTGGCCTCGGGCGCACGCTGGGCCACGGCGGCGGCTTCCAGGGTCTGCAGGGCGGGCTCGATCAGCTCCAGATAGTCACGGCCCGTGGCGGTCAGCTCATTGCCGCGGGGCAGCCGCACCAGCAGGCTCTGGCCCAGATGGGCCTCGAGCCGCGCCACGGCTCGGCTGACCGCCCCCTGGGTGACGCAGAGCAGATCGGCGGCCTTGGAGAAACTGCCCAGCCGCGCCGTGGCGGCAAAGGCGTGCAGCTCGTGCAGGGAGGGTGATCGGATGCGCATGATGCGTGGATTTTGCTATGACAAGCAGGCATGCGTGCGTGCGGAATTGTCTCTCCATGCTTGTAGAGCGAGGGACAGAATCGCGGCACTTTTGGCTCCAGAGACTCCAGCCCCATGCATCCCATCGCACGCCGCACCCTGCTTGCCCTGGCCACCCTGCTGCCCCTGAGCGCGCTGGCCGAGTATCCGGACAAGCCCATCAAGCTCATCGTGCCCTTCGCACCCGGCGGTTCCACCGATATGGTGGCCCGTCTGCTGGCCGAGAAGATGGGCCCCTTCCTGGGCAAGACCGTGGTGGTGGAGAACCGCGGCGGCGGCGGCGGTAGCCTGGGCACCGAGGCGGTGGCCAAGTCTGCACCGGATGGCTACACCATCGGCATGGCCACCCAGAGCACGCATGGGGCCAACCCGGCCGTCTACGCCAAGCTGCCCTACAACGCGGTCAAGGACTTTGCGCCCATCACCAATGTGCTGGCCGTGCCCAGCGTGTTCGTGGTGCACCCCAGTGTGCCCGCCAAGACCATGAAGGAATTCATTGCCCTGGCCAAGGCCGCGCCGGGCAAGTACAGCTTTGCCTCGCCGGGCAACGGCTCCCTGGGCCATGTGAACATCGAGCACTTCATGGACTTGGCCGGCATCGAGTTGCTGCACATCCCCTACAAGGGCGCGGGCCAGGCCTCCACCGATGCGCTGGCCGGTGTGGTGAACGCCATGACCGACAACCTGCCCTCCACCCTGCCGCACATCAAGGCCGGCAAGCTGCGCGCCCTGGCCGTGCTGGCGCCGCAGCGCGCCGCCGTGCTGCCCGATGTGCCCACCTACAAGGAGCTGGGTTTTGCCGAGATGGCTGAGGGCGGCTGGTTCGGCTTGGTGGCCCCGGCCGGCACGCCGCCGGCGGTGCTGAAGAAGCTGCATGAGGCCGCCCACAAGGCCATGGCCACGCCGGAGTTCAAGGAGAAGGCGGCCTCCATCGCCGGCATCCCCATGGCCAATAGCCCCGAGCAGTTCGCCGCCCAGATCCGCGCCGCCCTGGACAAGTACCAGCGCATCGTCACCAAGGCCCAGATCAAGCTGGACTGAAACCCCCTAGCCCGAGCATGACGCTGAAGCCTGCGAGCCTCCAGGGCCCCCTGGAGCACCCCGCCTATCGCCTGCAGCTGGCCGAGGGCGAGGCCCTGCCCTTGGTCTGTGACTCGCCGCACAGCGGCGTGGACTATCCCGCCGACTTTGGCAGCTGCCTGCCCCTGGCCCAGCTGCGCTGCAGCGAGGACACCCATGTGGACGCGCTCTGGCAGGACGCGCCGCGCCACGGCGCCACCCTGCTGGCCGCCCGCTTTCCACGCAGCTATATCGACCCCAACCGCGAGCTCAGCGATCTGGACCCCGAACTGCTGGACGGGCCCTGGCCCGAGCCCTTGGCCCCGGGCGAGAAGACCCGCCTGGGCTATGGCTTGATCTGGCGCCAGGTCGGCAAGGGCCAGCCCATCTATGGGCGTCGGCTCTCGGTGCAGGAGGTGCAGGCGCGGATAGCGGGCTGCTGGCGCCCCTATCACGCGGCCCTGAACGAGGCCGTTGAGGCGGCCCATGCCCGCTTTGGCGCGGTCTGGCATCTCAATCTGCACTCCATGCCCAACAATGCTTTCGAGCGTCTGGGCCTCAAGCGCAGCGAGCCCCTGGCCGACTTTGTGCTGGGCGACCGCGACGGCAGCACCTGCGAGCCAGCCCTGCTGGATCTGATCGAGGACAGCCTGCGCGCACAGGGCTATACCGTGGCGCGCAACGATCCCTACAAGGGCGTGGCCCTGATCGGCCGCATCGGCCGCCCGGCCGAGCGCCGTCACAGCCTGCAGATCGAGATCCGTCGGCCGCTCTACATGGACGAGCTCAGTCGCGAGCGCAATGCCGGTTTTGAAACGCTGAGGCAGGCCCTGGACAAGACCCTGGCAGCGGTGGCTGCCCATATCCGCCGCTCGCTCTGAGCGGAGCGGGTCAGTGCCTCAGTGGATGCGCAGGGGCGTGCCTTCATCGGCATCGCCCTCGGCCAGCTCGCGCCAGGCCTGGTGCGACTGCTCCCGTGCGGCCTGCAGCTGCTGGCACAGCTCGTAGACACCCAGACCATCGGCCTCACCCTGGACCGCGGGTTCGGGGGGCGGCTCCACGGTTCCCAGCGGCAGATCAGCCAGCGCGCCCAGGAGCTCGAACAGCAATTCCAGCCCGGGTTCGCTGGGCTCCATCTGACGCGCGGCACCCAGGCTGCGGCACAGGTAGTAGCAGGCGCTGGCGGCGTCATCGCAGCGCGCGTGCTCCAGCGCCAAGCGTTCCAGAGCGGCGGCGCGCTCGGCATCGTCCTCGGCTTCGCTGGGGCCGTTGCTGATGTCGGCCAGGGCCTGCCAGGCTGAATCGGGTTGGCTCATCGACGGCTGTTTGGAGGTCGGCGCTTGTTTCGACATGGGTACTGCTCAGCAATTGTCTAGCGCAATACTAGGCCGGCTGATGCAGCGAGCATGTCCCCGGTTCGGGGGCATATAGGGCTATTGTCGGGGCGGCAGGGAGGCTTGTGTGCAATACCGCACAAAAATGCGCCGCCTCAGCGCTTCTTCGTGGGGCGAATCCAACCCTGGATGCCCACCTGCTTGCCACGTGCCACGGCGAGCTCGCCCGGGGCCACGGCCTTGGTGATGGTCGACCCACCGCCAATGGTGGCGCCGCTGCCGATTTCCACCGGCGCGACCAGCACGCAGTTGCTGCCCACATGCACGTCGGCACCGATGGTGGTGCGGTGCTTGTTGGCGCCGTCGTAGTTGGCGGTGATGGAGCCGGCCCCGTAATTGACGCGCTCGCCCACCGTGGCGTCGCCCAGATAGGCCAAGTGATTGGCCTTGGCGCCGCGTGCCAGGCTGGAGTTCTTGACCTCGACGAAGTTGCCGATATGCACTTCGGCACCCAGTTCGGCCCCGGGGCGCAGGCGGGCAAAGGGGCCTACCAGGGCGCCCTCGCCGACGCTGGCGCCGGCGGCCTCGCCGTCGATATGGGTGAATTCGTGGATGCGCGCGCCGGCCGCGATGCGGGCATTGCGGATCACGCTGTAGGCGCCGATGCGGACACCCTCACCCAGCTCCACGCGGCCCTCGAAGACGCAGCCCACATCGACTTCCACATCCTGACCGCAGATGAGCTCGCCGCGCAGATCGAAGCGGGCCGGGTCGGCCAGGCGCAGGCCGTGCTGCTCCATCAGGGTCTCGGCCTGGCGGCGCTGGAAGCGGCGCTCCAGATCGGCCAGCTGCAGCGGGCTGTTCACGCCCAGCACCTCGGTCTCGTTGGGGGCGGCGATACCCAGCACCGGCACGCCCTCGGCCACGGCCATGGCCACGATATCGGTCAGGTAGTACTCGCCCTGGGCGTTCTCGTTCTTCAGTGCTGAGACCCAGCGTTTGAGCGCCGCGGTGGGCGCGGCCATCATGCCGGTATAGCCCTCGCGGATGGCGCGCTGCTCGGCGCTGGCGTCCTTGTGCTCGACGATGGCGCGCACGCCGCCCTGCTCATCGCGCACGATGCGGCCATAGCCCGTGGGGTCGGCCAGCTCGATGGTCAGCAGGGCCAGCTTGTCGCCGCCGCAGGCCTGGGCCAGACGGCGCGCGGTCTCGGCCTGGATCAGGGGCACGTCGCCGTTGAGGATCAGGGTGCTGCCGCTGTCGGGCAGGTGGGGCACGACCTGCTGGATCGCATGGCCCGTGCCCAGCTGGGGCATCTGGCGCACGAAGGCGATGCCTGGGCCGGCCACGGCGTTCTCCACCTGGTCGGCACCATGGCCCGTGATCACGAGGCGCTGGGCGGCGCCCAGGCCAGCCGTGGTGTCCAGCACATGGCGCAGCAGGGACTTGCCGGCCAGCTTGTGCAGCACCTTGGGCAGGGCGGACTTCATGCGGGTACCCTTGCCCGCGGCCATGATCACGATATTGAGCGCCATAAAAGACAAATCGCGGCTTGTTGCGAAGCCGCGATTATCAGTGCTGGATAGCGGCGCTTTTCTTACTGCCCACCCCCCAGTTGCACGCTCACCGGATGGGGCTGGGGCTGGGTTTGGGGAAAGTCGGCCATGGCGGCCTCGAACAGGGCGCCGAACAGGCTGAGGCTGCCGACCGTGGCGCCGTCATTGCTGGCGCGAGCTTCGTACAGCGGCTCGTTGCTCTTGCGATCACGCAGCAGCAGGGCGACCGCACGGTCGTAGCGCCGCTCCATCATGGGATCGATGGGATAGGGGTAGCCGAAGCGGCTGAAGTGCGGGCGCCACGCCGGACCGTAGCGCCAGGCGAAGTAATTGCCGTTCCAGCGCCACCACAGTGGGTCATCCCAGGGCGCGTTGTCGCTGCGGCTGACGCGCACACCGATGGAGACCAGCACATCGGCCGTCTTGGGATCGGCCGCGACGGTGAAGCCGGCCTTTTCCAGGGCGCTGCGTGCCGCGCTCTCCAGCTCGCTTTGTTGCTGCTCATTGAGCTGCTGCGAGGGCAGGCGCTCAAAGGCAAAGCTGCCGGCCTGGCGGCCAGCCGGCCAGCTGCCGAAGCTCTGTGCGTCCGCCGTGATGGTGTTCAGGGCGGCGCAGCCCGACAGCCCCAGAAGGGCCAGGGCGCTCAGGCCGGTGAGGGCCAGCCGACGAGAGATGCTGATCATATGGGGTGCCTCCTTGCTCACTGCTGCAGGTATACCACGCAACGATTTTGCGAGGCCCGCGTTGACCGGGCCTGGCGGCCTTGCAAGTCCCTGCGGAGGCTGGGGCGGACTTCAGTCCTCTTCGCGCATCAGCCTGATCACCGAGCCGGTGGCCGGCTCGGCGGGACCGCAGTGCTCTTCCTCGTCGAAGGCGATGTCGCCGTCCGGATCGGGGGTGCCCGTGGCCTTGATGGTCTCGAAGGGGAAGAGTTGGCGGTCCATCATGTGCGAGGTGACGATATTGCCCATGGCGGTGAACATATTGTCGACCCGGCCCGGGAACTTCTTGTCCCAGTCCTGCAGCATGGCCTTGACGTTGGCGCGCTGCAGGTTCTCCTGGCTGCCGCAGAGATTGCAGGGAATGATGGGGAACTGACGGTGCTCGGCCCACTTCACCAGGTCGGACTCGCGCACATAGGCCAGGGGGCGGATCACCACGTTCTTGCCGTCATCGCTGACCAGCTTGGGCGGCATGCCCTTCATGCGGCTGCCGAAGAACATGTTCAGCAGCAGGGTGGTCACGATGTCGTCGCGGTGGTGGCCCAGAGCAATCTTGGTGGCGCCCAGTTCCTGCGCCACGCGGTAGAGGATGCCGCGGCGCAGACGCGAGCACAGGCTGCAGGTGGTTTTGCCCTCGGGCACCAGCTTTTTGACGATGCTGTAGGTGTCCTGGGTCTCGATATGGAAGTCCACCCCGATGCTCTTCAGATAGGTGGGCAGCACCTCGGCCGGGAAGCCGGGCTGCTTCTGATCGAGGTTGACCGCGACGATGTCGAACTTGATCGGCGCGCGCTGGCGCAGATTGATCAGGATGTCGAGCAGGGAGTAGCTGTCCTTGCCGCCGGACAGGCAGACCATGACCTTGTCGCCGTCTTCGATCATGTTGAAGTCGGTGATGGCCTGGCCCACCAGGCGGTGCAGACGCTTGGAGAGCTTGTTGGTCTCGTGGGCCTGCTTCTTTTCGGCGGCGGCGCGCTCGGCGTCCAGGAGGGAGGTGTCGGCGGTATCCATGCGGGGCAATCGGCTAGTGTGTGGGGCGGGGGGCTCAGAGATCCTTGATGCCAAAGACCTCGACCCCGACGGATTCACAGTCGGGGTAGACATCGGGCTTTTCGGTGGAGACGCGGGCGGCCTTGACCCGCGGGTGGGCCAGCATCAGCTTGAGCACGTCATCGCAGAGGGTCTCCTGCAGATGGATATGGCCCTGGCTCACGCGCTCGGAGATGGAGCGGCGCATGAAGTCATAGTCCACCACCTCGCTGAGCTCGTCCTGCGTGGGCGTGGACTCGGCCAGGGGGATGTAGAGGTCCACATTGATCAGCACGCGCTGCTCGCCGCGTTTCTCGAAATCGTGCACGCCGATATTGATCCAGACCTCGTAGTTGCGCAGGAAGAGGCGGCGGCAGGCGAGCAGGGCCGGATGGGCGAGGGAGCTTTGCATGGCAGGGGCAGGTCTTGAGGGCGGGGCGGCAGCGCGGTTCAGGGCGTGCCGGTGAGGAACATCACGTCGCGCGCCTGCGCGGCCAGATGCTGGCCACCGTCCACCAGCAAGGTGGTGCCGGTGATGGCCGGGGCCTCCAGCAGGAAGCGCACGGCGCGCGCGATGTCCTGCGGGGTGGAGGAGCGCTGCAGCGGCGTGAGCTTGTGGGCGGCCTGGAACTCGCTGTCGTTCATGGGCCCGGAGGCCAGGGTCACGCCCGGGGCCACGCCGCACACGCGCAGGCGCGGCGCCAGGGCCTGGGCCAGCAGGGTCTGGGCCGACTCCAGCGCGGCCTTGGACAGGGTGTAGGACAGGTAGTCCGGGTTGGGGTTCCAGAGCTTCTGGTCCAGCAGGTTCACCACGCAGCCCTGGCGGCCGGCGGCTTCCAGATGGCGGTGCAGGGCGCGCGCCAGCAGGATGGCCGGCGCGGTGTTGGCACGCCAGTGGCGCTCCAGATTCGCGTGGCTGAAGCCTGCCACATCGTCGTACTCGAACAGCGAGGCATTGTTCACCACCGCATCCACCCGGCCGAAGCGGGCCTGGACGGCGGGCAGCAGGGCCTCGCAGGCGGCCTCGTCCGCCAGGTCGGCGGCAAAGACCGCGGCCTGCACGCCGCGCCCGGCCAGTTCCTCGGCCAGGGCCTGGGCCTCGGCCTGGGAGCGGTGGCAGTGCAGGGCCAGCGTCCAGCCCCCGGTCTCGGCCAGGTGCAGGGCGATCTCGCGGCCGAGCCGGCGCGCGCTACCGGTGATCAGGGCAACAGGGAGGCTGCGGTTCATGGGCGTGGCTGGGGTAGCAGAGGGCGTAAGGGGGTGCGAAGCCGGGGCCCCGCGGTCTAGACACGCCGGGCCGAGCTGGAATCGACGCGGCGGGCCGACAAGCGCGAGGGCGCAATTATCTCAGCTGGCGCAAAGACCCTGGCTTGCGGCCCGGGTGACGCCGGTTTTCCCCTCAGCGGCGCATGGCCCTGAGCAGACGCCAGCCCAGCAGCAGGGCGAGCAGCAGACCATAGACCGCGGGTTCGGCAAAGTCGTTCTTGCCGGCGCGCATCCAGATGAAGTGGGCCAAGCCGACCAGGGCCAGCCCATAGACCAGGCGGTGCAGGGCCTGCCAGCGCGCGCCGCCCAGGGCCCGGATGGCTCGGTTGAAGCTGGTGGCCGCCAGGGGCAGCATCAGGGCCCATGCCAGGAAGCCCATCAGGATGAAGGGTCTCTTGGCGATGTCCCGGACGATGTCGCCCGGCACCAGCCCCATGTCCAGCCAGGCGTAGGCCAGCAGGTGCAGGCTGGCGTAGGCAAAGGCCCAGAGGCCCAGCATGCGGCGAAAACGTGCCAGCAGCGGCTGATTCAGGGCCTGGCGCAGCGGGGTGATGGCCAGGCTCAGGCAGAGCAGCCTCAGGGTCCAGTCACCCAGCCCGCGTATCAGGGCCTCGGCCGGATTGGCCCCCAGGCTGTTGTTGGCGGCGCCCCAGACCAGCTGGGCCAGGGGCAGGGCGCAGAGCGCAAAGAGCAGGGGCTTGGCGGCCGGGTGCCGCAGCAGCGGGGACAATCGCACCTCAATACAGCTTTTTCAGGTCCATGCCGGCATAGAGCTGACCCACCTGGGCCTCGTAGCCGTTGAACATCAGGGTGGGGCGCTTTTTGGCGAACAAGCCGTCCTCACCGATGCGGCGCTCGGTGGCCTGACTCCAGCGGGGGTGATCCACCTGCGGGTTCACATTGGAGAAGAAGCCGTACTCCTGGGGCGCGGCGCGGGTCCAGCTGGAGATGGGCTGCTTTTCGACAAAGCGGATTCGCACCAGGGACTTGGCGGACTTGAAACCGTACTTCCAAGGCACGACCAGACGCAGCGGCGCGCCGTTCTGCTTGGGCATGACCTCGCCATACATGCCGAAGCTCAGCAAGGTCAGCGGATGCATGGCTTCATCCAAGCGCAGCCCTTCCACATAGGGCCAGTCCAGCACGCCCGAGCGCAGGCCCGGCATCTGCGCCTTGTCGGCCAGGGTGGTGAACTCCACATACTTGGCGCGGGAGTTGGGCTCCACCTTGCGGATCAGCTCGGCCAGGGAGTAGCCGATCCAGGGGATGACCATGGACCAGCCCTCCACGCAGCGCAGGCGATAGATGCGCTCTTCCATGGGGGCGAGCCTGAGCAGGCTGTCCAGATCGTAGACGCCGGGTTTGGCGATCTCGCCTTCCACGGCCACGCTCCAGGGGCTGGTCCTGAGGGTGTGGGCGCGCTGGGCGGGGTCGGCCTTGTCGGTGCCGAATTCGTAGAAGTTGTTGTAGCTGGTGGCGTCCTGACGCGAGGTCTGCTTCTCCATGGTCAGGGCGCCGGGCAGGGCGCTGCGTGTGGCCGCGAGCCGCGTCTGGGCCAGGGCCTCGCGCGCCGGCCAGGCGGCCAGGGCGGCTCCCGCGGCCAGGCCCTGCAGCCACTCACGCCGCCCCCGGTAGATCGGCTGCGGGGTGATCTCGCTGGGGCTGGGCTGCGTGGGATCGTGGCTGCGGATGAGGAAGGACATTTCGAGAGCTCCTGGGGCGGGTGGCTGATGCAACTCATCAGTCGCGCCAGCGGCCAAAAGCTTACGGTGTCTGGCGTGTACCTGTGGCGGCAGGGTCTTGCGAGGCGGGGCGCGGGGCCCAGCCTAGGGGGCAGCTGACGCTGGTCATGATGCGGGCGTGCTCGCCGGAGCTGATCAGCTGGCGCAGACCGCGGTTGAAGTCTTGCAGCAGGGTCTGGCTGCGTGGCAGCTGGGGCGGCAGCAGCAGGTGGGTCGTAAAGCTCTCGGTCAGCAGGCGTGGATGGATGGCCAGCTGCGCGGCCTCGGCCTGGCTGAAGTGGCGCGCCAGCAGATCACAGGCCACATTGCGCTCGATGGGCAGCACATCGATGCGGCGCAGCAGCAGCTTGCGCAGGCCGGCCAGATCATCGGTGGTGTTGTCGGTCTGTAAGCGCCCCGCTTGTACCAGGCGCCAGAACTCGGGCGTGTAGGTGTAGTCGCGGATCACGCCGATGCGCCAGGCACCGAGGTCCTCCAACCGTTGCCACTCCAACTTGAGCGTGCGCAGCGAGACCAGCTGCCACTGTTCCACCAGCACGGTGTCGCTGAGCAGAAAGTCGCGACGACGTTCCTCGCTGGCGCCCCAGTAGGCCGAGGCATCCCAGAGCCCGGCCTTGGTCTCCAGCTGGGCCCGCGACCAGGGCATGAAGTGAAAGCGAACCTCATGCCCCGCCAGGGCAAAGGCGCGCCGCACGATCTGCAGCGCCACCCCCTTGTCGGCGCGGCTTTCGGTGGCATAGGGCGGCAGCTCGCCGGTGGCGATCTGCACCACCCGTGCCGCAGCCACGTCCGGGCGCAGCAGCGCGAGGACAAGCAGCAGGAACGGCAGGCAGTGGCGCATCAGCCGTATCGCCGCGATCAGAGCTCGCCGTAGGAATGCAGGCCCGAGAGGAACATATTGACGCCCAGGAAGGCAAAGGTGGTGACCAGCAGGCCCACCAAGGCCCACCAGGAGGCCACCTGACCGCGCAGCCCCTTCATCAGCCGCATATGCAGCCAGGCCGCATAGTTGAGCCAGACGATGAGGGCCCAGGTTTCCTTGGGGTCCCAGCTCCAGTAGCCGCCCCAGGCCTCGGCCGCCCAGAAGGCGCCCAGGATGGTGGCGATGGTAAAGAAGGCAAAGCCCAGGGCGATGGCCTTGTACATCAGGTCATCGAGCAGGGTCAGGGCCGGCAGCCGGGCGGTCAGCCTGGTGCGCAGGGCCACGCACAGGGCGAAGAAGATCAGCACCCCACCCATCTTGCGCGCCCAGCCGTCCAGGCCGGATACCGTCTCGGCCGACAGCCCGCTGGCGCCGAAGCGCACGGCCAGGATCATCAGGATCAGTGCCGCAGGAATGCCGATCAGGCCCACCAACAGGGCGCGCTGCGAGGCGGTCTTGAGCAGATAGGCCAGAGCCACCATGGCGGCCATGGCAAAAGTGCCGTAGCCCACGAAGTTGGCCGGCACATGGATCTTCATCCACCAGCTCTGCAGGGCCGGCACCAGGGGCTGGATCTCGTGGGCGCCGCGGGCCACGGTGTACCAGAGCAGGAAGGCCACCGAGGCGCTGATGATCAGCATCACATAGGCGCCCAGCGCGCGCGTCTTGAAGCGCTGCTCGTAGTACAGGTACATCAGCGCCGTCAGCCAGGCGAACATCACAAAGACTTCGTAGAGATTGCTGACCGGGATATGACCGATGTCGGCGGCGATCTGGTGGCTCTCGAACCAGCGCACCATGGTGCCCACCAGGGCCATGAAGACCGCGCCCCAGGCCAGGCGCGAGCCAATGGCCTCGGCCGCGCTGTCCTGGCCTTCACCCTTGAAGAAACCGCCCCAGTAGAACAGGGTGCTCATGAAGAAGAGCAGGCTCATCCAGAGGATGGCGCTCTGGCTGGACAGCAGGTACTTGAGCAGGAAGACCTGCTCGGCGGCCGCCAGGTCGGCACCGAAGTCGTCGGTCTTGCCCAGGTAGAGCTGGATGGCCAGGATGCTGGTGGCGCCGACCAGCACGCTGAGCAGGCGCAGCGGCTTCCAGAACCAGCCCAGCAAGACCAGGGAGGGCATGGAGCAGGCCAGTATGACCTCTTCATAGCCATTCATGGAGCCGCGGTAGTGCCAGAAGGCGAAGAGGCCGCTGGCCAGGACCAGCAGGGCAAAGGCCCAGTCTTGCCAGTCGCGCTGGGCGAAATAGCCTTGGCGACCCAGGGTGATGCTTGCGGTGGCGGTGTTCATGATGCTCGGGCGTCCTTCAACAAGGCCTTGCTCAGGTTCTCGAACTCGGTATCAGTGTCGGGCGAGGCCCGGGTGCAGGACAGAGCCATGCGCACACGGGTGCCGCCATTGTGGACCGGCTCCAGCCAGATCCACAGCCGGCGTTCCTTGATGTATAGCATCGCGAACACCCCGATCGTCAACAACACGGCGCCGAGATAGACCAGGCTCTGGCCGGGGGCCCGGGCCACTTGGAACACGCTGGCCTGAACCTGCTTGAACTCCGACAGCTGCAGCAGCACCGGCGCCGGGTAGAACATGCTGTCCGAAAGCGACAGGACGGCCTGGGTCATGAAGCCCTGCGTGGTGCTGCCCGCCTCGGGTACCGCTTGGCCGGCCTGCTGGCGCACCAGCTTGTAGAGCTCGAACAGGCTGCCATTGAGAATGCGCAGCAGCACCTCGGACACGCGGCTGCGTTCGGCCTCGGGGACCTCGCGTTCGATGAACTGCGACAGGGCCGGCAAGCCGCCCAGGGGTTTGCCATCCGGGCCAGAAGTCCCGGTCGCGGACGGTTCGGCGGCGGCAAACAGGGTCAGCGCGCGCAGGGCCGTGGCCTGCAGCTGGGGGCCCATCCGCGGCTTGTCGTCCGGCGTGGCCAGCTGGGCATAGCGGCGTGCGGCGCGCTCGCGCAGGCCGGCGTCCGCCAGACCCTGGCGCAGCTGCAGCCAGCCGTCCATGCCGCCCTGCTCGTCCACGGGGATGCGCAGATAGCGGAAGGCCTCGGCCGGCGTGTCGCGCACACCGGCCAGGAAGACCCGCTGGCCATCGAGCTCAACCGGGACCATGTAGTTGTTGAACTCGCGGGCCTGGCCGGCCGCGTCGCGCAGCTTGTAGCTGAAGGACGGCCCCAGGTTCTGCAGCGTCTTGTCGCCGCGCGGCTTGGCCCCGCTGCCCAGATGGGCCTGGACCGAGGCAACCAGGTCCACCTTGCGCACATCGGTGCCGCTGGGCGTGGGGGCGGCCATGTTCTCCACATTGATCACCCGCAGTCCGCTGAATTCGAGATTCAGCTTCTCGTCGCCGTTGGACAGGGTGGTGGCGCCGCCCACCACGCCTTCGATCTCGAAGGGTGCGGCCGAGCCGCTCAGGGGCACCGCGCGCACGCGCAGCTGGGAGCCGCCGTCGTCGAAGCTGCTCTGGTAGATGGCCACACCACGGTGATGGGCGGGCTCATTGACCTTGACCGTGGCGGCATGGGTCTTGCCGGTCTCGTGGTCGCGGATCTCGATCTCGCTGGCGAAGAGCTTGGGCATGCCCGTGGCGTAATACTCGACGATGAACTTCTTGAGTTCCACATCGAAGGGCAGCTCCTGCAGCACCACGCCATCGGGCATGGAGAGGATGGCGGTGGCGGCCCGGCCGCCCTCGGGCACCATCAGATTGCCGCGAAAGCTCGGGTTGTCGGCGGCCAGGCGATGCTCGGGCTTGACCTCGCTGACCAGGCCGCCGCCCTGGTAGGCCGACTTGCCCTGGGCCCACATCAGGGCGCGCACGAACAGATCACCGTCTAGCAAACCGCCCAGGCAGATGAGCACGATGGCGCCATGGGCCGCCAGATAGCCGATCTTGTTGGCCGCGCCCTTGCGCGCGGCCACCATGGTGCCCTTGTCGCGGATTTGGGCCCTGGCCTTCCAGCCCTCGGCCTCCAGCAGGGCCGAGACGTCGCTCAATGCCTGCTCGGCAGGCTGAGGCAGATGGCCGATGGCCTTGTGATGAAAGGCTTGCAGCGCGCTCTCGCGTATCCCTTCCTTGTAGCTCTTGAGATCGACCAGGATCTTGGGCGTGTTGCGCGCGATGCACAGGCTGGTGGACAGCACCAGAAAGCCCAGGATCAGCAAGAACCACCAGGCGCTGTAGACCGTGTAGAGGTCCAGCTTGCCGTAGAGCTCCGCCCAGAAGGGGCCGAACTGGTTGACATAGTTGTTCAGCGGCTCGCGCTGCTTGACCACGGTGCCGATCACCGAGGCAATGCAGATCACGGTGAGCAGCGCGATGGCAAAGCGCATCGAGGACAGCAGCTCGTAGGCGTCTTGCCATGGGCGTCCGCGCGGAGCACTGGTGCCTGATGGGGCGGCGGGCGGCGCAGGGGCGGCGGGGGTGTCGGAGGCGGCAGCGGACATTCGTGCGGGCAAACAAAAAAGGCCGGGCAGAGTTGCGCCGGCCTTTTTACAACAGCTGGAAAGTACGGATCAGACCCGGGACATCGGGCTGGTGGCTCAGCGCAGGCCGGCGATGTAGTCGGACACTGCCTTGATCTCGCGGTCGTTCATCTTGGCCGCGATGGCCAGCATCTGGGCATTGTTGCCCCGGGTGCCGGCGCGGAAGGCATTCAGCTGGGCCTCGGTGTAGTCGCTGTGCTGGCCGCCAATGCGCGGGTACTGGGCGGGCATGCCGGCCCCGGTGGGGGTGTGGCAGCTGGCGCAGGCCGGGATCTGGCGATCGGCAATGCCGCCGCGGTAGATCTTCTCGCCCAGGGTCACCAGTTCCTTGTTCTTGGCGAAGCCCGGTTTGGCGGTCTTGCTGGCGTAGAAGGCGGAGACATTGCGGATGTCTTCATCCGACAGCGTCGCGGCCATGCCCTGCATCACCGCGTTCTTGCGCTTGCCGTCCTTGAACTCGTGCAGCTGCTTGGCCAGGTATTCCGGGTGCTGGCCCTGCAGAATGGGGTTGGCCGGGCTGCCCCGGGAACCATCCACAGTGTGGCAAGCTGCACACAGTTGGGTGGCCGTGGCCTGGCCCTTGGCCAGATCCGGCTTGGCCGCCGCCGGCGCGCCGCTAGCCAGGGCTGCAGCAGCGAAAGTGAAGCCAGACAACAAGATAGCAGCAGTCTTCATGTGTTCTCGGGTTGGGTAAGCGCAACTCGGAGATTTTACAATGGCGAATTAACAAGGCCCCCCGAGATGAACCCCGACACCCGCATCGCGCCCCAGAGCGCCCCCGCCGAGCCCGATGACAAGACGGTGTTGGGTTGGACCCACACGGCCCGTTTCCTGACCACGGCCAGCCAGTTGGTCCACCTACCGCCCACCGAGCTGCCCGAGATTGCCTTTGTCGGGCGCTCAAATGCAGGGAAGTCGACGGCGATCAATACGCTGGCGCAGCAAAAGCGCTTGGCGTTCGCATCGAAAACGCCTGGGCGAACACAGCACATCAATTTGTTTGAGCTGGGCCCCAAGGATGCGGCCGATGCGCTTTTTGCCGACCTGCCGGGCTATGGCTATGCCGCGGTGAATCGCGACGCCAAGCAGCGCTGGCAGAAGGTGATGGCCGACTATCTGGAGGTCCGCCGCAGTCTCTCCGGCGTGGTGCTGATGGTGGACTCGCGCCTGGGCCTGACCGATCTGGACCAGCAGCTGCTGGACTTCGTGCAGCGGCGCGTCGCGACCGGCGAGGTCAAGCTGCTGGTGGTGCTGACCAAGGCCGACAAGCTCAACCGCAAGGAGGCCGATGCCGCCCTGCGCCAGACCCAGGAGCGGCTCGCAGCCATGGCCACCGAGGAATCCGATGTGTCCATCACCCTGTTCTCAGCGCTGAAGAAGCAGGGCGTGGCCGATGTGGCCCACATCCTGCACCAGTGGGCCCATGCGCCGCGCGCGGCGGCGGCCCTTGAGGCCGCCGATGCGGCGCAGGCACCGGACGGCCCCCTGTCGCCGGCTTGACAGGGCGGCTCCGGCGGGCGGCCGATACTGGCCGCCACCCCAGGGAGGAGCCGGATGATCGAGACCTTCGTGCTGGAGCTGCCCGATAGTGGCAGCGGCCCCATCAGTCTGTCCTGCCGCGCCTGCGGCCCGCGCGATGCGCCGCGTCTGCTGTTGCTGCACGGCTTTCCCGAGGGCGCCTTCGTCTGGGACACGCTGATGCAGCAACTCGCGACGCGCTGGCGCTGCATCGCCCCCAATCTGCGGGGCTATGAGCGCAGCAGCGCCCCCGAGGCGGTGCAGGCCTACCGGGCCAAATCCCTGATGAGCGATGTGGCCCAGCTGATCGAGGCCACGGGCGAGGGGCCACTGGAGGCCCTGATCGCCCATGACTGGGGCGGTGCCGTGGCCTGGAATCTGGCGGCCCAGCGGCCCGCGCTGATGCGCCGCCTGGTGATCATCAACTCGCCGCATCCGGGGACCTTTCTGCGCGAGTTGCAGCACAAGCCGGCACAGCGCGCGGCCAGCGCCTATATGAACTTCCTGTGCCGGCCCGATGCCGAGGCCCTGCTGGCCGAGAACGACTACGCGCGGCTATGGCCCTTCTTCTACCGGCAGGGGCAGGCGCCTGCCTGGTTGGACCAGGCGCAGCGCCAGCGCTATCGCGAACTTTGGGCCCAGGGTCTGCGAGGGCCCCTCAACTACTACCGGGCCTCGCCGATGCGGCCGGCCACGGCCGAAGATCCTGCGGCCCAGGCCCTGAGCCTGCCGCCCGAGCTGCTGCGGGTGGAGCTGCCTACCCAGGTGATCTGGGGCCTGGACGATGTGGCCCTGCTGCCCGGCTTGCTGGACGGGCTGGAGCAGTTCGTGCCCCGGCTTCAGTTGCACCGGGTAGAGGGGGAGGGGCACTGGATCCTGCATGAGCGGCCTGAGCTGCTGCTGCGCCTGATCCAGGCTTTCCTGCCCCCGCCGGGCTGAACGCGCTCCGGCCGCGCGGGCCGTGTGTGCGGGCCGTGTGTGCGGGCTCTGCGGCCCTGCAGACTCAGGGCCGGCCGATGAAGAGGTAGAGTGCCGTGCCGGCCTCAGGCGCATGGCCCAGGCCCAGGTAAAGCGGGCCCAGGCCGGTGTCGGCCCCGATGAACAGGCTCATGGCGTGACGCAGATCGCTGCCGCGGGCATCGCGGCGGCTGTTCCAGGCATTGCCCGCCTCCAGGGAGCCTCCGATGAAGAGTCCGCGCGTCAGCAGCGGCGTCTCGCTCAGGCGCCGGTAGTAGCCCGCACGTGCGAACACCAGGGTGTTGCCCAGCAACTGGCCCGGCTTGTAGCCGGAGAGCTGCTGGAAGCCACCCAGGGTGTAGGGCCCCTGGGTGGAGTTCTCGGACTGCTTGGAGTCAAACAGCCGCAGATGGGCGTTGAAGGTGTTGCGCCCGAGGCTGTAGGCGCCGCTGGCCTGCAATTCCACGCGGCGGGAGCGCTCCCGTTCCTGGCCTCGCCCCTGAACATGGCCGTTGACCGCATCCAGGGTCAGGCGATAGCCGCGCTGCGGAAAGTCCGCATAGTCCAGCTGGTCCACCACGGCCTTGAGGCGCCAAGCGGTCTCACGCCACGTGGTTCCCAGCTGGCCAGGGATGGGGTCGATCGGCACCATCTCGGGCTTGAAACGCCAGGCCTCGCTGAACACGCCCAGCCGCACCTCGCCCCACTGGCCCCAAGGCTGGCCCAGATCCAGACCCAGGGTGCCCGCGGAACGTGAGACCCGGGCTAGATTTTCTCCGCTGTCGGGCTCGTAGATGCTGATGTTCCGTCGCTCCAGCGTGCCCCAGCCCGAGAGAAACCAGTCGGCGGTCTTGCCCACCCGCAGGGTCAGGGGTTGATAGAGCTCGCTGTAGAGCCTGGGGGTCTGGCCCAGATTGAGCTGATTGCGCCATTCCGTGCCGGTCGGCGTCAACCAGTGGCGGTTGTGGCTGACACGCAGATTGAAGCTGCTCTCGCCCGAGAAGTCGGTGCTCAGGTCCAGGCCAATGCGGAAGTAGTTGGGGCCCCAGGGCTTGTCTTCCATGCCAAAGACCAGGGTCTCGCCGCCGGGGCGTTCTTCCAGGTGGTAGTCCACGCGCACATAGTCGCCGGACGAGGCCAGCAGGCGGGCGTCGCGCTCGGCACGGGCCGGGTCGAAGTCCTGGCCGGGGCGGCTCTCCAGCTGGGCCGCCAGGCGCTCCGGGCGAGTCTGCTCGCTCCCCTCGAACGCCAGGGCCTCGATGCGAGGCTTGAACGCCGGGGGCTTGGAGCCGCGGCGCTGTGCCTGCCACTGGGCATAGTCTTCGGGGCTGAGCGCCATCGGGCGCAGACGCTCCAGCAAGGCCTGTGCGGCGCGCTCGCCCTGCTCGATCAGCTCGCGGCTCTTGTCAAAGTCGGCCGAGCCCAGCTGCCCCAGCTCGGGGGTGATGAGCACATCGTCTTCCCACAGGCTGGCCAGCGAGCGCTGCACATTCTGCTCGGTCAGGATGTTGATCATCTGTGTGGTCACGCCGACCAGGGTGCCCAGGCTGGCGCGCCCGGAGAGCGGGGTTCCCACATTGACCGCAATCAGACGCTGGGCTCCCAGGCTGCGGGCCACATCCACAGGCAGGTTGTTCACCAGCCCGCCGTCACCGAGGATGCGCTCCTTCCACTCCACCGGGGAGAACAGGCCGGGAACGCTCATGCTCGAGCGCAGGGCCAGGGCGAGATCACCCTCGGCCAGCACCACCTGCCGCCCGGTTTCCATATCGGTGGCCACGGCGCGGAAGGGGGTGGGCAGGCGGTCGAAGTCCTGGACCTGGCGCACCGGCAGGGTGTAGCGGCGCAGCAGAATTTCCAGGCCGCGGCTGGAAAAGGTGCCCTGGGGTACGCGGACCTCGCCGTCGCGCATGCCCATCTCCAGCACGGCGGAGAATTCGAAGTCTTCCTCCTTGCGGCGCTGGGACAGATGCTGTCGCTCCACGCGGCTGGCAAACACACGGTCCCAGGCCAGGGGCAGGAGTTCGCGCTCCATGGCACTGGCGCTCATGCCGCTGGCGTAGAGGCCGCCGATGATGGCGCCCATGGAGGTGCCCGTGATCACATCCACGGGGATGCGCTCTCGCTCCAGCACCTTGAGCACGCCCACATGAGCCAGGCCGCGAGCGCCGCCGCCCGAGAGCACCAGGCCCAGGCGCGGGCGCTCGGCCGGTTGCGAGGCTGCCACCGCCGCTGTGGCGGCGCCGGATGGCGTCTGCGCCTGCAGTCCGGCGTTCGGTGCCAGCCAGGCGATCGCGCAGCAGAGGGTCAGGGAAAGCAAGCGAGGCATCAGGGGGTGTTTGAGCTGTCCAGGTCCTGCATCAGGGTGCTCATGGCGCGCTGCACCATATCGCCCTCGTCCTCCAGGCCGGTGATCAGTCCGTGGCTGAGCAGGTGTTCGAGCGCGCCGCGGGTCAGGGAGTGCCGCTCCTCGCCGTCCTGGCCCACAAACAGGAAGTACTGCCGGCTGTCGCTGACCCAGGCCAGCTGCGCCGTGGTCCATTGGCTCTGCACGAAGAGGTGGTACCAGCGGCCTATGCTCAGGCCGGCGATCCATTGGTTGAGGGCCTGGCGCGAGGCTGCGGCATCGGCCGAGGAATAGAGCCCCACCGGCACCGTGGGCAGGCGGCTGCGATCCACCTCGTCATGCGCCCAGCGCGACCCCTGCAGTGATTCCCGCTCGCTCAGCAGGGCCTGCAGCTGGGCCTCGGGGTCCAGGGGGGGCACATGCTGCGGCTCCGGCGCCACTGGCTGCCCAGTCGGGCCCAGCAGCAGGCGGCCATGCAGATGCATGAGCTCGTCCATCAGGGCCTTGCAGCGCGCTGCCGGCAGGGCAATGGACTCGCAGCCCTGGTTCAGTGCCTGCACCAGCGCCGGCAGCCGCGCCCGCAGGGCCTGGCGCTCCGCCTCGTTGCGCAAGGGTCGCAGGCTCGCCAGCAGGGCATCGACCAGCTCGATGCGGGCCTGGGCCTGCGGTGCATCGCGTCCGTGTTCCACCATGGCCTGGACAATCACCCGGGTCCAGTCCTTGCGTAGGAAGTCGCGCAGCAAGGCACTGGTGCGAGCCTCGGGGGATTCCGCCAACTGGTCACGGATCTGCTCCGCCAGCACGCGCAGCCAGCCTTCGCGCTGGCGCTCCCGCTCTAGGCTGGCCAGCTTGATCGAGCTGCGCTCCCCGCCCTGGCGGGCCTGATGGCTGATGAAGGCCTCGACGCGGTCCAGCAACTCCTGGAACTGTGCCGCGCCGGGCCGGGGCTGGGCTGCGACTTCGTCAATGCACGCGTTCATGAAGCGCAGAAAGTCTTGCAGGCGTGGCTCGTCGGCGCGCTCGAAGGCCGCCCCATGGCTGCCCACCCGGTTCAGCAGCTTCCAGGTCGGATGATCCTGGCGACGCAGCAGGCTGGGGTCGCTGGCGGCCAGGCGGACGACAACCACCTGAAGCCGGGCCAGCAAGGCCTTGACCGGCGGCAGCAGGCGCGGATCGGCCAGGATCTGGTCATAGAGCCGGGTCAGCAGATCGCGCCCCTTGCCCTCGCTGAGGGCGCCCAGCAATTGGGGACGCGAGTTGTAGGCGTCGACGCGACGGGCCAGGCCGTCCAGTGTGGCCGGCTCCGTATGTACACCTGGCAGGTTTTCGTAGGCCCTGCTGATGCGGCGCAGACGGTCCTGGTCAGCGCTTTGTTGAGACAGGCCGCGGCTGGCGATCAGCGGCGCCAGATCGGCGGCGCGCAGCTGAGCACACAGGGTGGTGTAGAGCGGCTGTATGGCCTTGGACAGGGGCTGGGCGGCGACGCGCATCAGGGCGTAGTGACCCTCGGCATCCAGTTCGGGCCAACTCAACGCTTGCTGCAGAGCGTGAGCAAAGACACCGGGGCGCAGGGGGTTGTCGTCCTTGCGGGCGCGCGCTGTGCCACGCAAGGCGGCGAAGAAATTGCCCAACTGGTAGAGCTCGTTGCGGCTGCCGTCTTCCACGGCCTGAATCACCTGGGCCAGGGAAACATCATGCAGGGCCTGACGCTCATCCACCAAGCTTAGCTCGTCCACGCCTCGGGGTGTGCGGCGTGGCAGGGGATCCTCGCCGCGTGCACCGGCGGCCAGCAGCGGGGTCAGGGCTTGCTCGAAATGCTCGACGAAGCGAAGGCGATGACGCTGCCACGGCTCCAGCAACTGGCGGTGCTGAGTGTTGCCGTTGATGGCCTCATGGATACCGTCTTGCACCTGGCGGGTGAGCATGGGCAGGTGAGCCAGGGCGTCGGCGATCAGGGAGGTCTGAGTGAGGGCGGCTGGCGAGGACATGAACGCGGCAGTGCAGGGGATGGCGAATTATGGTCCTGCCCCACGTCAAAAATGAAAAGGGGCCGCTTGCGCGGCCCCTTCATTCGAGCGTCTTGAGGTGTCGCTCGGGCAGGACTTACATGTCCATGCCCATGCCGCCCATGCCGCCGGGCATGGCGGGTGCAGCGGCCTCATCCTTCGGGGCCTCGGCAACCATGCACTCGGTGGTCAGCATCAGCGACGCGACGGAGGCGGCGTTCTGCAGGGCGGTGCGGGTGACCTTGGTGGGATCCAGGATGCCCATTTCGATCATGTCGCCGTAGGTGTCGTTGGCGGCATTGAAGCCGTAGTTGCCCGAACCAGCCAGCACAGCGTTCACGACGACGGAGGCTTCGCCGCCGGCGTTGTAGACGATCTCGCGCAGCGGGGCTTCGATGGCCTTCAGCACCAGCTTGATGCCGGCGTCTTGGTCAGCGTTGTCGCCCTTGATTTCGCCAGCCGCTTGCTTGGCGCGCAGCAGAGCCACGCCACCACCGGCCACGATGCCCTCTTCAACGGCGGCACGGGTGGCGTGCAGCGCGTCTTCCACGCGGGCCTTCTTTTCCTTCATCTCGACTTCGGTGGCAGCACCGACCTTGATGACGGCCACGCCGCCGGCCAGCTTGGCCACGCGCTCTTGCAGCTTCTCGCGGTCGTAGTCGCTGGTGGCTTCCTCGATCTGGATGCGGATCTGCTTGACGCGGGCTTCGATGTCGCCAGCAGCGCCGTTGCCGTCGATGATGGTGGTGTTTTCCTTGCCCACTTCGACGCGCTTGGCCTGGCCCAGGTCGGCCAGGGTCACCTTCTCCAGGCTCAGGCCCACTTCTTCAGCGATGACCTTGCCGCCGGTCAGGATGGCGATGTCTTCCAGCATGGCCTTGCGACGGTCGCCGAAGCCCGGAGCCTTGACGGCCACTACCTTCAGGATGCCGCGGATGGTGTTGACCACCAGGGTTGCCAGGGCTTCGCCCTCGACTTCCTCGGCAATGATCAGCAGCGGACGGCCGGCCTTGGCCACGGCTTCCAGCGTGGGCAGCAGGTCACGGATGTTGGACACCTTCTTGTCGTACAGCAGCACGAAGGGGTTGTCCAGGATCGCGGCTTGCTTTTCCGGGTTGTTGATGAAGTAGGGCGACAGGTAGCCGCGGTCGAACTGCATGCCTTCCACGACATCCAGCTCGTTGTTCAGGCTCTTGCCGTCTTCAACGGTGATCACGCCTTCCTTGCCGACCTTGTCCATCGCGTTGGCGATGATCTGGCCGACGTCGGCATCGCTGTTGGCCGAGATGGTGCCAACCTGGGCGATTTCCTTGGAGGTGGTGGTGGCCTTGGAGGCCTTCTTCAGCTCGGCGACCAGGGCTTGCACAGCCTTGTCGATGCCGCGCTTCAGGTCCATCGGGTTCATGCCGGCGGCCACGTACTTCATGCCTTCGCGCACGATGGCCTGGGCCAGCACGGTGGCGGTGGTGGTGCCGTCACCGGCGTTGTCGCTGGTCTTGGAAGCAACTTCCTTGACCATCTGGGCGCCCATGTTCTGCAGCTTGTCCTTGAGCTCGATCTCCTTGGCGACCGAGACACCGTCCTTGGTGACGGTGGGGGCGCCGAAGGAGCGCTCCAGCACCACATTGCGGCCCTTGGGGCCCAGGGTGACCTTGACGGCGTTGGCCAGGATGTTCACACCCTCGACCATGCGAGCACGAGCTTCGCCGCCGAAGACAACGTCTTTTGCTGCCATGTCTATTTCTCCGAAATCTGTATCTAGATGAGTGGGTTCTGTGCGTTGTGTCGCTTACTTGGCGACGACGGCGAACAGATCCTCTTCGCGCATCACCAGCAGCTCTTCGCCGTCAACCTTGACGGACTGGCCGCTGTACTTGCCGAACAGGACGCGGTCGCCCACAGCCACGTTCAGGGCCACGAAATCGCCCTTGTCATTGCGCTTGCCGGGGCCCACTGCCAGCACTTCGCCCTGGTCGGGCTTTTCGGCGGCGTTGTCGGGGATGACGATGCCGGAAGCGGTCTTGGTTTCGTTTTCCAGGCGCTTAACGATCACGCGATCGTGCAGAGGACGCAGTTTCATCACATCTCCTTGAGATTTCTCGGGGCTGGCGGACCGGCCCGGATTCGCACCGGTGCGGCTCGCCATGAATACCGTCCGCAGCCTGCTGACAGGCCTTGGCTCATTCGTTAGCACTCGGCTTTGGTGAGTGCTAGCAAGAGGATTATAGGGGCGAGCCCGCGGCTTTCAAGAGGGGGTCAGCAGCTGCCGGTTCGGCTGGGGGCGCCGCTCTGGCGGCCCACCCGCTGGTGCAGAAAGGCGCGCGCCAGGCTGGAGTCCGGCTTGAGGCGGGCGCTGATGTAGAGCTCCTTGCGGCGCTCGACCACCTGGGCGCGCAGCTGCATGACCATGGTGGCCAGCGGATCCAGGCCGCGGGCTTCGGCCTGCTCCACGCTGCGCCAGAGCCGGTACATGCCGGTGCCGCTGAGGGCCTCCAGATAGTCGTTGACCAGGCGCAGACGCTGTTGCACCAGGTTCTCGCAATGAGCCAGCCAGTTGCGCAGGGCCTGGGCCTGACCGCCGCAGACCTTGAGTACATCCTCGCCCGCCGCCACCAGCATGGCTTCTAGGCGCCAGCGCTCGCCGGCCGCGTAGGCGGCGTTCACGGCCATCATCAGCTGTTCGCGCTCCCGCCGCTCGGCGTCGTTGGCTGCGCGGTCGGGGTGTATGCGCATGGCGGCCCGTCGGTACAGCATCTTGAGCGTGGGTGGGGCCCATTGCGCGATGTCCACGCCCACCGGCACGGGGGGCAGGGCGGTGGCTGGCGGCAGGCCCTCCAGGCGCGCCAGCTGAGCCATGCGGGGCCGCTGGGCCTCGGGCAGCCGACCGGCCGTGAGGGGCCCGGCTTCAGGCAGCCCGAGCTCTATGCCCTGGCGCAGCAGGGATCCCAGCAGGGCCTCGGTGCTGCGCTGCAACTGCGCCTCCAGCGCATCCAGCTCCTGGTAGAGCGCGCCCACGGCCGCCTGGTAGCGCTGGGCAAACGCCTGCAGGCCCAGGCGCTGCCGCTCGAAGTCTCGCTCTTGCTCCGCCAGATAGCGCCGCAGATCCTGAAGCGCCGCATGGCGGCGCTCCAAATCATGGCGGGTGATGAGCGGGCCGTTCATGCTGCGGATTCTGCCCGCAATCCCGCGGGGCCAAGGGGCCGGTGGGGCTATTCCTGCGCGGCCTCATGGCGGGCCGCTTCCAGCATCCGAACCACGAGCGGGTGGTGCATGCCACGCCGCGAGCGGAGGGCGTGGATCTCTTCATGCAGACCGTCGCTGCACCCCAGCAGCTTGAGGCCGCGCATGCTGGCCAGGTCCGCGGCCCCCAGGGCCGTCACCGGGAACACCCCCATGCCCTGGGCAGCAAACAGGCTCAGCAGGGCGCTGTCCTCGAACTCGCCCACGATGCAGGGTTGTATGCCGCGGGCTTCAAACCAGCGGTCGATGCGCGCGCGCAGCGCGGCATGCGAGGTGGGCAGCAGCAGGGGCAGGCGACCCAGGCAGGCCGGGAAGTCCTCGATATGGGCGCGGTTGATCAGGGCCGTGGGGCCGTACCAGTCCACACGCGAGACCATCAGTCGCTCGCTGCTCAGCCGCAGATTGGAGTTCGGTGTGGGCGCTTGGCAGGCCAGCACCACATCCAGCCGGTGCATCGCCAGCTCGCTGAGCAGTTGCTCCACCTCGCCTTCATGGCAGACCAGGCGCAGCGACGGCGTGTTCAGCACGGGCTGCAGCAGGCGATGCGCGGCCAGCTTGGACAGGCCATCCGACATGCCCACCGCCAGACGCACAAACTGACCCGAGGCCGCTGCTGCCGCCTCTTCGGGTATCAGGGCGCCCAGCTGGAAAATTTCCTCCGCCCGGGCCAGCACGGCCTGCCCGGCCTCGGTCACGCCCACGCCGCGGCCCACCGGCTTGAGCAGCTGGTGGCCCAGGTCCTGCTCCAGCGCCTTGACCTGGGCACTGATGGTCTGGATGGCCATGTCCAGGCGCTCGGCGGCGCGGGCAAAGCCCCCCTCCTTGGCCACGACCCAGAAGTAGTAGAGATGGCGGTAGTTCAGCATGCGGTGCCGGTGCGGGAGAGGGTCAGCTTCTGGTCTTGAGGCCCAGGGCCTGCCAACCCTCCAGCCCCAGCTTCTCCAGGGTCTGGATATTGGCCTCGTAGATGCTGTCGGTGTCCTCCATGGTCTCCACCGCCCGCTCGATGCTGGACTCGCGCAGCAGATGCAGGGTGGGGTAGGGGGAGCGGTTGCTGTAGTTGCTGATGTCCTCGACCTCGGTGCCCTCGAACTGGTAGTCCGGATGGAAGGAGGCCACCTGCAGCAGACCGTCCAGCTCCAGGTCTTCCACCAGGGCGTCGGCGGCGCCGAGGAAGTCATTGAAGTCCAGGAAGTCGTTCAGCACCTGCGGGTGGATCAGCAGCGTGGTCTCGATCTCCTCGGGGTCGCTGCGGCGCAGCAACAGCAGCTCGTGCGCCAGCTCCTTGAGCAGGGCCTCGGGCGTGGCGGCCTCGCTCACCACATAGCGCAGGCGCTGGTTCACATGCACGCTCTTGGCGAAGGGGCAGAGGTTCAGACCGATCACGGCCTTCTCCAGCCACAGCTGGGTTTCGGCCTGCACCTGGTCGGCCGTTGGGAGGTTGGATGGGTGTTCGCTCATATGCCAAGCCTAGCAGGCCGCCCGCGCGTGTTTGCGGCCGGGCGGTGTGTGCAGGTCTATGCTGCGCAGCACAATATCTTGAGTTCTGGCGCCGAGACGGTGCTCAACTGGGGTATGGTCGGGGATTGTCAAACCGAGAAAGCTCTTTATGGCCAAGCCGAACTACCAGTTCGAGAAGCGACAGCGAGAGCTCGCCAAGAAGAAGAAGAAGGACGAGAAGGCCCAGCGCAAGTCGGCCGCCTCGCCCATGGACGGCCAGCCCCTGCCGCCCTCCGGTCCGCCGGCCGCGAACGAGGCCGTGATCAGCGACTAGACGCCAGGCCGATCAGGGCCTGACGGGCCGCGACGGCGGCCTGTTCCACCAGCTGCTGCTTCCAGTCCTCGCGATCCACATAGAAGGCATCGCGAATCTGGCGTTTGATCGTGGCCGCCAGCTCGGCCGGCGCCTCCGGATGGGCCTCCAGCCAATGGTCGGCACGCAACGCATCGACCACCTGGGACCAGGGCACGGTGCCGTACTCCAGGGCAATGCCCGTGTAGGTGGCCGAGGGACAGGCCTCGTGGATGGCATTCCACATCAGCCCTTGCAGCGGGGCGGAGCTGGAGCTGCCGTCGTAAATGGAGGTCACCTCCGGTCCCCACCACTGGCGGGCGCGGGCAATCGCGGTGGCGTCGTCGCGGCCGGCCCAGATGCGCTCGCCATGACCGCAGGGGCCCAGGCCCGTGTGCAGGTCGATCCAGGCGATGTGCTGCGCACCCTGGCCCTGTTCGGCCAGCACATGGCGCAGGGTCACATTGCTCCAGGTCGGGGCATGGCCACCGTAGAACAAGCCCAGCTCATGCGTGTACTGACCGCTGCTCACGGCGGTCTGGAGCCCACGCTCGCCGTGACGGTCGGCATAGTCGCGCAGCACGGCCTCGTCGGCCGAGCTGGGTGGCCAGTGGGTCGGCAGCAGCGCGGACGCGATTTCCTCGTAGCCCGGGTTGGCCGGCAAGGCGGCGTGGTGGGCGAAATCATGGAAGTTGCGGTTGAGATCCACCCCCTCCTGGGTGACACGGCGCCAGAAGGAAAAGCCATGCGGGTTGAGCGCGTGGATGTAGAGCACGGCCAGATCGCGCTGGGCTTGCAGCGTTTCGTGCCACCTCGGGTCGCGCAGCAGGGCCGTCTGGATGCCCGAGCCGCAAAAGCCCTCCACGCCATGACAGGCGCTGCTGATGATGAGCAGACGCCGGGCATCGCGCGGTCCCTGACGCAGCACATCCATGGCCAGGCGCTCGCCATCCCGCCCCAGCAGCGGATGCCAGTGCGGCTCGACATCCAGGTGGGCGGCCTCGGCCGCGGCCAGGAACTTCTGGCGCGCCTCGGCATAGCTCTGCGCGAAATGGGCGGCGGCGCTCATCTCAGGGCTTGGGCGAGTTGAGCCAGGTCTCGGCCATGCGCACCCACATGGAGCCGCCCAGGGGGATCAGCTCGTCATTGAAGTCGTAGCTGGGGTTGTGCAGCATGCAGGGGCCCATGCCGTGACCGCCCTCGCGGTGGCTGCCATCGCCATTGCCGATCAGGAAGTAGCAGCCGGGCTTTTCCAGCAGGTAGTAGCTGAAGTCCTCGGCGCCCATGGTGGGCTCGAACTCATGCACGTTGTGCGCACCCACCATATCGCCGAGCACCGAGCGCACGAACTCGGTCTCCTTGGGATGGTTGGTGGTGGGCGGGTAGTTACGGCTGAACTCGAACTCCACCGTGGCCTCGAAGGCCTGGGCCGTGGCCTCGGCGATTTGCCGCATGCGGCGCTCGATCAGGTCCAGCACTTCGATCGTGAAGGTGCGCACCGTGCCCTGGATCTCGCAGCTGTCGGGCACCACATTGGTGGCCTCGCCGGTGTGGATCATGGTCACCGAGATCACGCCGGCATCGATGGGGCGCTTGTTGCGGGTGATGATGGTCTGGAAGGCCTGCACCATCTGGCAGGCCACCGGCACCGGGTCGATGCCGTTGTGTGGCAGGGCGGCGTGCGAGCCCTTGCCGCGGATGGTGATCTTGAACTCGTTGCTGGACGCGAAGACGGGGCCGCTCTTCACGGCGAACTGGCCGGCCGCCATGCCGGGCCAGTTGTGGGCGCCGAACATGGCTTCCATGGGGAACTTCTCAAAGAGGCCGTCCTTGATCATCTCGCGGGCGCCACCGCCGCCTTCCTCGGCGGGCTGGAAGACCAGGTAGACGGTGCCGTCGAAGTTGCGGTGCTTGGCCAGATGCTTGGCCGCGGCCAGCAGCATGGCGGTGTGGCCGTCATGACCGCAGGCGTGCATCTTGCCCGGGTGCTTGCTGGCGTGGGCGAAGTGGTTGTGCTCGGTCATGGGCAGGGCGTCGATGTCGGCGCGCAGACCCACGGCGCGATCCGACGTACCGTTCTTGACGATGCCCACCACCCCGGTCTTGCCCAGACCGCGATGCACGGGAATACCCCATTCGGTGAGCGCACGGGCGATCAGATCAGCGGTGCGTTCTTCCTCGAAACACAGCTCCGGATGGGCGTGGATGTCGCGTCGCAGGGTGGCGATGCTGGGGGCATCGGCCAGGATGGAATCGATCAACTTCATGGCGGCACTCCGTAAAAAGAGCGGCCCGCGCAGGGCAGCGGGCCGCCGTTCGTCTTGAGTTTACCCGTGGGGTTGTGGCGCTGCAGGCGCCGCCGCGGGGCCGCAGCGCCTTAGCGCCGGACCTTGCCGTCGCCCGTCAGCATCGACAGCTCGACAAAGCTGGACGCCTCGCGACGGCCGGGCGCAAATCGCACGCTGAAGCCGCCCGCGTTGTAGTTGCCCATGGACTCCAGGGCGTTGACCAAACCGTCCCGGCTGGGCTTGGCCATGCGGCGCAAGCCCTCGCACAGTACCTTGGCGGCCAGATAGCCCTCGATGCTGGTGTAGTTGGGCTTGAGCGTGCCGCCCGCACGCTGCAGGGCGGCCTGGTACTCGGCCACCACGCCGGTGGCGGTGCCGAAGGGGTAGGGCATGACCTGGCTGACCACCACGCCCGAGGCTTCCTTGCCCAGCTCGTCCAACAGGGCCTGCGTACCGACGAAGGAGACGTTGTAGAACACGCCGCCATAGCCGGCCTTGCGGGCCTCGCGGATGAAGGCGGCGCAGCTCTTGTAGGCACTGACCAGGACGATGCCATCAGGCTGGGCCGCGACCAGGGTCTTGACCGCGGCCGCCACGTTCACGCTGTTGCGCTCCACGGTGGCCACACCCTGGGGGGCCAGCTTGCGGGCCAGCAAGGCCTTCTGCACGCCGTCCAGGCCGGCACGGCCATAGGCATCGTTCTGATGGAAAACGGCAATCTTGTTCAGCCCCAGCTGGGTCATCTGCTTGACGATCAGGGCAGTCTCGTCGCCGTAAGAGGCGCGCAGATGGAAGACCCAGCGATTGACCGGCTCGCGCAGGGCCTCGGCACCCGTGAGCGGTGCGAAGAAGGGCAGCCTGTGCTGGTTGACCAGGGGCAGGGCGGCCAGGGCGGTGGGCGTGCCCACATAGCCGAACAGGGCCAGCACATCCTCGGCGATGAACTTCTCGGTATTGGCCTTGCAGCGATCGGGCTCGTAGCCGTCGTCCAGGGTCTGCAGCTCGATGGGCAGGCCGTTGATGCCGCCGGCGGCATTGACCCCGTCAAAGAAGAGCTTGGCGCCCGCCTGCATCTGCAGGCCCAGTTGGGCGGCCGGCCCGGTCAGCGGGCAGGACTGGCCCAGCACGATGCGCCGCCGCTCCTGGGCCCGTGCCCACAAGGGGGCCAGGGCCAGGCTGGCAAGGGCGCTGAGGCTTTGTCGACGACGCAAGTGAACTCTCCGGATGGCAAGCAATAATGGCTTGAATTGTGCTCGCCACCCCGTGTTTCGCGTTGCCGCAGGGTCGGCAAGCCGGCTCTGCGTCGGGCACCCTATGCAATAGTTCACGCATGAATCCTGCTGTTACCGTCGCCACCCGCATCGTCAAAGGTGCTTGTCCACACGATTGCCCGGATACCTGCGCCCTGCGCATCACGGTGGAGGAGGGGCGGGTGATCAAGGTCCAGGGCCAGGCCGATCACCCCAGCACGCATGGTGCGCTGTGCACCAAGGTCTCGCGCTACCCGGAGCGCACCTACCACCCCGAGCGCCTGCTCCAGCCCCTGAAGCGCATCAGCGCCAAGACCGAGGCGCCGCGCTTCGTGCCGGTGAGCTGGGATGAGGCCCTGGACGATATCGCCGCGCGCCTGAAGGCGATTGCGGCGCGTGACCCCGAGGCCATCCTGCCCTACAGCTATGCAGGCACCATGGGCCTGCTGCAGGGCGAGGGCATGGCAGCGCGCTTTTTCAACAAGCTGGGTGCCTCGCGCCTGGAGCGCACCATCTGCGCCTCGGCCGGCGCCGCGGCCCTGAACGCCACCTATGGCAACCGCGTGGGCATGCACCTGCCCTTCTTCGCGGAGAGCCGGCTCATCCTGATCTGGGGCAGCAACTCGATTGCCTCCAATCTGCATTTCTGGACCTATGCCAACAAGGCCAAGCGCGAGGGCGCCAAGCTGATCTGCATCGACCCGCGCAAGACCGAGACCGCGGACAAATGCCATCAGCACATCGCCCTGCTGCCCGGCACCGACGGCGCCCTGGCCCTGGGCCTGATGCACGAGCTGATCCACAACGACTGGCTGGACCATGACTACCTCGGCCGCCATGTGGAGGGCTGGGAGGAGCTGCGCGCCAAGGCCCTGGCCTGGCCGCCCGAACGCGTGGCCGAGGTCTGCGGCATCAGCCCGGACGAGGTGCGCGGCCTGGCGCGCGACTACGGCCAGCGCCATGCGCTCGAGGCGCCCGCCGCCATCCGCCTGAACTACGGCATGCAGCGCGTGCGTGGCGGCGGCAATGCGGTGCGCCTGATTGCCTTGCTGCCCTGCCTGACCGGCGCCTGGCGCCACCGCGCGGGCGGCCTGCTGCTCTCCAGCTCCGGCTGGTTCGCGGCCTACAAGAACACCGCCGCCCTGGACCGGCCCGAGCTGCTGGCCGGGCGCCAGCCGCGCAGCATCAATATGAGCACCATCGGCGACGATCTGCTGCGCGAGAGCAGCGCGGACTTCGGCCCCAGGATCGAGGCCCTGATCGTCTACAACAGCAACCCGGTGGCGGTGGCGCCGGAGTCGCCCAAGGTGGTCAAGGGCTTCCAGCGTGCCGACCTCTTCACCGTGGTGCTGGAGCACTTCATGACCGACACGGCCGATCTGGCCGACTATGTGCTGCCCGCCACCACCCAGCTGGAGCATCTGGATGTGCACACCAGCTACGGCCATACCGATGTGCTGATCAACCACCCGGCCGTGGCCCCGCTGGGCGAGGCCAAGCCCAATACCCAGATCTTCCGCGAGCTGGCCGCCCGCATGGGCTTTACCGAGCCCTGCTTCGCCGAGAGCGACGAGCAGCTGGCCCGCCAGGCCTTCACGGCCGAGATCGATTTCGAGGCCCTGGCCGCGCAGGGCTGGCAGAGCCTGCCGCTGAAAGAAGCGCCCTTTGCCGAGGGCGGCTTCTTCACGCCCAACGGCAAGGCCCAGGCCGGCGGGGCCGACTATGTGCCCAACTACGAGAGCGCCCGCTCCACGCCCGAGCTGGCACGGCGCTTCCCGCTGGCCATGATCTCGCCGCCGGCGCGCAACTTCCTCAATTCATCATTCGTCAACGTCAAGAGCCTGCGCGATATCGAGGGCGAGCCCCTGCTGGAGATCCACGCCAGCGATGCCGCGGCGCGCGGTCTGGCCGATGGCAGCCTGGTGCGCGTGTTCAACGAGCGCGGTAGCTACCACTGCACGGCCCGCATCAGCGAGCGGGCGCGGCCCGGCGTGGTCAACGGCCTGGGCGTGTGGTGGCGCAAGCTCGGCCCGCGCGGCAGCAATGTCAATGAAGTGACCCACCAGCGCCTCACCGATCTGGGCCAGGCGCCCAGCTTCTACGACTGCCTGGTCGAGGTGGAGTCCGCGGGCGCATGAAGCGGGCCTCGCGGGCCTTGCGGGTTGGTCTGGCCGGGCTGGCAGGCCTCTCGGCCCTGCTGCTCTCGGGCTGCGCTCAGATCGGCTATCTGGGCCAGGCGGCCTCGGGCCATCTGCGTCTGGTGGGCGCGGCCCAGCCGGTGGAGCGCCTGCTGCAGGACCCGGCCCTGGCGCCCGAGCTGCGCGAGCGCCTGCGCCTGAGCCAGCGCATCCGTGACTTCGCCTCGCGCGAGCTGGCCCTGCCGGACAACGCCAGCTACCGCCGCTATGCGGACCTGGGGCGCGGCGCGGCGGTCTGGAATGTGGTGGCCGCGCCGGAGCTGGGCCTACAGCTCAAGACCTGGTGCTATCCGGTGATGGGCTGCGCGGGCTACCGCGGCTTCTTTGAACGGGCCGAGGCCGAGGCCTTTGCGGCGGCCTTGCGGCGCGAGGAGGGCCTGGACGTGCTGGTCTATGGCGTGCCGGCCTACTCCACCCTGGGCTGGAGCTGGCTGTTTGGTGGCGACCCCCTGCTCAACACCTTCATCCACTATCCCGAGGGCGAGCTGGCGCGCCTGGTCTTCCACGAGCTGGCCCATCAGGTGGCCTATGCGGCGGACGACACCGAGTTCAACGAGGCCTTTGCCACGGCCGTGGAGCGTCTGGGCGTGCAGGCCTGGCTGGCGGCCGAGGGCGATGCCGCGGCGCGCGAGCAGTACCGCCGCCACCAGGAGCGGCGCGAGCGCTTCCGCGCCTTGACCCAGGACTACCGCGCCCAGCTTCAGACCCTGTACGCGGGGCCGCTGGACGAGGCCGCCAAGCGCGCGGCCAAGGCCGAGCTCTTTGCCCGGCTGCGGGCCGAGCCCGAGCTGCAGCCCGCCTATGCCGGCTGGCTGGCTGGCGCCAACAATGCCAGCTTGGCCATCCAGGCGGCCTATCTGGGCCTGGTGCCGGACTTCGAGGCCTTGTTCGAGCGCTGCGGGCGCGACTGGCCGCGTTTTTACGCCGAGGTCCGGCGTCTGGCAGACTTGCCCAAGGCGCAGCGTCGCCAACAACTCAGCACGAGGAGCAGCCCCTGATGGCCGATATCAAGATTCACCGCGAGCATGATCTGGGCCTGTCGCGCGCCCGCGAAATCGCCTGGGCCTGGGCCGAGCAGGCCGAGTCCAAGTTCGACATGTCCTGCACCGTGCTGGAGGGCAAGACCAGCGACACCGTGGAGTTCGTGCGCTCGGGCGTGAAGGGCCAGCTGATCGTGGCACCCGACCACTTTGAGCTGGAGGCCAAGCTGGGCCTGCTGCTGGGCGCCTTCAAGGGCCAGATCGAGCGCGAGATCGAGGGCGCGCTGGACGCGCTGCTGGCGGCCGAGCCGACGAAGAAAAAAGGCGCTGGCAAGAAGAGCAAGGCGGGCTGAGCGCCCGCCTTGATGGGGTGCTGATTACTTCAGAGACTCGATGAGGTCGATGTATTGCTGCATCGCCTCCTCGCTGCTGGTGCCCTTGAGGCCGGCCCAGGCGTCGTACTTGGCGCGGCCCACCATATCGGTGAAGCCCGGGCGCGAGCCCTCGACATCGCCGCTGCTGGCCTGCTTGAAGAGCGCGTAGATCTTCAGCAGGGTCATATTGTCCGGACGCTCCGGCAGGTTCTTGGAGTCGGCAACGGCGGCTTCGAACTGGTCCTTGAGGCTCATCATGTCTCCCGGGGGATGGGCTTGGTGTTGATCGGTATGGACGGCGGCGATGTTACCCAGCATTGTCTGGGGACGGTACTCTAGAAGACCACGCGAGATGCAGAACAAGGAGACGGGTTTGGCCGCACAGCTCGAACGCATGTCACGGGTGGACACCGCCTGGCTGCGCATGGACACCGAAGCCAATCTGATGATGATCGTCGGGGTCTGGGTCATGCGGCCGCGCCTGTCGCTGGCCGCCTTGCGCGAGCGGGTGGAAGCGCGCTTGCTGCAGTACACCCGCTTTCGCCAGAAGGTGGTGGAAGACGCCCTGGGCGCGCAATGGGTGGAGGACGAGGACTTCGACATCGGCCGCCATGTGCAGGCCGAGATCCTGCTGCCGCTGCGCGGGCAGTCGGCCGAGTCGGCGCTGCAGGCCCGGGTGGGCGAGCTGGCCGCCACGCCTCTGGATACGGCGCATCCCCTGTGGCAGATCCAGCTGGTGGAGGACTACGAGGACGGCGCCAGCGCCCTGATCGTGCGCATCCATCACTGCATTGCCGATGGCATTGCCCTGATCTCGGTGATGTTGTCCATCACCGACGGCGGCAAGGCGCCGCCGCGGCGCCAGCAGCAGCCCCAGGACGACCATGACTGGTTGAGCGACGCCCTGCTGCGCCCCCTGAGCAATGCCAGCATCAAGGCCATACGCCTGGCCGGCGCCGGCGCGGGCCTGGGACTGCAGACCCTGGTGAACCCGCCGGACCCGCTGGACGGATCCCTGGAGGTGGCGCGCATGGGCTATCAGGCGGTGAGCGATATCGCCGCCTTTGCCCTGATGCCCGACGACTCGCACACCTCGCTCAAGGGCAAGCCCGGCAAGCGCAAGCAGGTGGCCTGGGCCGAGCTGCTGCCACTGGATGCCGTCAAGGCGGTGGGCAAGGGCCTGGGCGCCTCGGTCAATGATGTGCTGCTGTCCTGCGTGGCCGGCGCCCTGGGGCGCTATCTGAGCGAGCGGGGCGAGGACCCCGCGGGCAAGGAGATCCGGGTCATGGTGCCCGTGAATCTGCGCTCGCAGGAGAAGGCGCACCAGCTGGGCAACCAGTTCGGTCTGGTGCCTCTGGTGCTGCCCATCGGCATTGCCAATCCGGTGGAGCGGCTCTATGCGGTCAAGGCGCGCATGCAGGAGCTCAAGGGCAGCTTCCAGCCGGTGCTGGCCTTTGGCCTGCTCTCGGTGGCCGGCCTGCTGATCAAGCCGGTGCAGCACGCCATGCTCAATGTCTTTGCCCGCAAGGCCACGGCGGTGATGACCAATGTGCCGGGTCCGGCCCAGCCGCTGAAGTTCTGCGGCTCGACCGTGGAGCGGGTGATGTTCTGGGTGCCCCAGTCCGGCGATATCGGCCTGGGCGTCTCGGTGCTGACCTATGCCGGCCAGGTGCAGTTCGGCCTGATTGCCGATGCCCAGCTCTGCCCCGACCCGGCGGCCGTGGTGCGTGGCTTTGCCCCCGAGTTCAACACCCTGCTGACCCTCACCCTCATGCTGCCTTGGGGCGAGGACTGACCGAGCCCGGCCCGGTGGGCCGGGCGACGCGGTCCGAGCGCCGACCCATGTCCTGCATGGGGCGGCCGGGGCAGGACTGACCGAGCCCGGCCCGGTGGGCCGGGCGACTACGTTTTATTCTTCCAGCTCTTCCCGCGCCAGCTCCACGTCCAGGTATTCCATGGCATCCATGGGCTGGCAGGCCGCGGCATCGGCATACAGGGCCTCGGCTTCCTTGAGGCGCTTGTCGCCCTCCAGCATGACCAGGCCGTTGGCGCGCTCGATCATGGCGATGGCGCTGCCCGGGTTGAGCTTGAGCGCCTGCTCGAACATCTTGAGGCCGGTGGCGGTGTCGGCGCCCTGGGTCTTGCCCAGCAGCTTGCCCACCTTGTCGATCACCTCGGCATGGAAGGCGCCCAGGGCGATATGGGCGTCTGCATGCTTGGGTGCCAGCTGGATGGTGGTTTCCAGCGCGGTCTTGACCTTGCTGCCCAGACCCTGGGCCAGGGCCTTGGCCACGCTGATGCCCTGACCGTAGCGGCCGATGGCATAGGCCTGCCAGTACCAGGCGTTGGCGTTCTTGGGTTCCTCGGCCTGCTGGGCCTCGGCCCGCTCGGCCACGGCCAGGAACATCTCCAGCTTGGTCTTTTCCTTCTTTTCCAGGTAGTTGGCGTAGATGGCCTGGGCCTTGTTGGCCACGGTGATGCCGGCCGAGCCGGCGGCCAGACCGGCTTCGTGCGCCTGTTGGAACTCGCCGGCATGAAAGTGGATCCAGGCCTGCTGCACCGCCGTGTCCTTGGGCCAGGGCTCGGCATCACCGGCATGCAGGCGGGCCCAGTGCTTCTTCAGCGAGGCGGCGTCGTAGCGGAAGGCGCTGTTGTCGTAGGGGAAGGCGGTCCACTTGGCCATGCTGTCAGTCTCCTTGTCGGGCCGTGAGGGCGGGGTATCTGGGCTTAGCGGTACTTCTCGGCCAGGCCCAGCAGATGCTCGCGTGAACCCGGCTCCAGATAGGGCAGCAGCAGGCTCAGTACATGGAAGGCACCGCGCATCAGGGCAGCACCGGCGCGGTCGGGTTCCAGGGCGTGACGTGGGTCGCGCACATATTCATAGCTCAGCCAGTAGCTCTGCAAGACCACCATGGAGTCGGCCAGGGGGCCGGCCTCGCGCGGGTCCAGGCGCGGGATGGCCCCGCCCAGCTGCAGGCCCGAGAGCAGGGCGCGCATGGCCTGCCCCTTGCGCTCCAGCAGTTCCTTGAAGTGGGTTTCCAGCTTGCGGTTCTTGCTGAGCAGATCGTTGAGGTCGCGGTAGAGGAAGCGGTGCTTCCAGACCAGCTCGATCAGCATGTGCAGAAAAAGCCAAGCGTCCTCCACATGCCGCACATTGTCCGAGGCACCCAGCAGCTGGTTGAGCTCGCGCTCATAGGCCCCGAACAGGGCATTGATCAGCTCGTCCTTGGCCGGGTAGTGATAGTAGAGATTGCCCGGGCTGATGTTCAGCTCGGCCGAGATCAGCGTGGTCGAGACATTGGGTTCGCCGAAGCGATTGAACAGATCCAGCGTGACTTCGAGGATGCGCTCGGCGGTACGGCGCGGTTTCTTGACGACCATGGGCGCCGATTCTGGCATCAAGCGCCGGGGCTTCCCAGCCTGCGGAGGCCGGAAGCCGTCTTTTTGTTGTGATCTGTGCTCATCCTCAAGCGTGTTGGCGCAAGAAAGAGGCAGATCATGGCGAGCCGTCTCGAACAGCGCCTAAAAGGCTTGCTTCGGCAGCCGGTGGTCGGCCTCCCTACAATCCGCCGCCATCATGCCCATGCCAACACCTGCGTCCGGTCTGCCGGCCATCTCCTTCCAGAACGTCAGCAAGACCTACCGGGGCGGCTCGGTGCGCGCCCTGGACGGCGTGTCCTTCGACATCCAGCCCGGCGAGTTCTTCGGTCTGCTGGGCCCCAATGGCGCGGGCAAGACCAGCCTGATCTCCATCCTGGCCGGCCTGTCCCAGGCCAGCGGCGGCAGCGTCAAGGTGATGGGCCACGATGTGGTGGCCGACTATGCCGCCGCCCGCCGCGCCCTGGGCATCGTGCCCCAGGAGCTGGTGTTCGATCCCTTCTTCAGCGTGCGCGAGGCCCTGGAGATCCAGAGCGGCTATTTCGGCGTCAAGGGCAATGGCGCCTGGATCGATGAGCTGCTGGAGAACCTGGGCCTGGCCGACAAGGCGAAAGCCAATATGCGCCAGCTCTCGGGCGGTATGAAGCGCCGCGTGCTGGTGGCCCAGGCCCTGGTGCACCGGCCGCCGGTCATCGTGCTGGACGAACCGACCGCGGGCGTGGATGTGGAACTGCGCCAGACGCTGTGGGCCTTTATCGCGCGCCTGAACCGCGAGGGCCACACGGTGCTGCTCACCACCCACTATCTGGAAGAGGCCGAGGCCCTGTGCCACCGCATCGCCATGCTCAAGCTGGGCCGGGTGGTGGCGCTGGACCGCACCAGCGACCTGCTCTCGGGCCGGGCCTCCACCATGCTGCGCTTCAAGACCGATGCGGCCCTGCCGCCGGCACTGGCCGCGCAGTCGCGCGTGACCGGTCGCATCGTGCAGATCAAGGCGCATGACGCCGCCGAGGTGGAGACCATGCTGGCCACCCTGCGCGCCGCCCAGGTGCCGGTGGAAGACCTGGAGATTGGCCGTGCCGATCTGGAAGACGTGTTCCTGGAAATCATGAATGGCGCAGAACAAGGAGTGGGTGCATGAGCGCCATCAAATTGCAGGGCGCTCGGACGCTGTTCTACAAGGAAGTGCTGCGTTTCTGGAAGGTGAGCTTCCAGACCGTGGCCGCACCGGTGCTCACCGCCGTGCTCTATCTGCTGATCTTCGGCCATGTGCTGGAAGACCACGTGAAGGTCTATGACGCGGTGGGCTACACCAGCTTCCTGATCCCGGGCCTGGTGATGATGAGCGTGCTGCAGAACAGCTTTGCCAACAGCTCGTCCAGCCTGATCCAGAGCAAGATCACCGGCAATCTGGTCTTTCTGCTGGTCACGCCGCTCTCGCACTGGGCCTGGTTCATGGCCTATGTGGGCGCCTCGGTGGTGCGCGGCCTGGCCGTGGGCACGGGCGTGTTCCTGGTGACGGTGTGGTTTGCGCCGCCCAGCTTTGCCGAGCCGTGGTGGATCCTGGTGTTCGCGGCCCTGGGCGCGGGCATGCTGGGCGCCCTGGGCCTGATCGCCGGCCTCTGGGCCGAGAAGTTCGACCAGATGGCGGCCTTCCAGAACTTCATCATCATGCCCATGACCTTTTTGTCGGGCGTGTTCTATTCCATCAAGTCGCTGCCGCCCTTCTGGCAGGGCATCAGCCATCTGAACCCCTTCTTCTACATGATCGACGGCTTCCGCCGGGGCTTCTTCGGCATCAGCGATGTCTCGCCCTGGCTCAGCCTGGCCATCGTGGGCACGGCCTTTGTGGTGGTCTCGGCCATCGCGCTGGAGCTGCTGCGCAGGGGCTACAAAATCCGCGGCTAAACACCTGCCGCTAGAATGCCGACCATCATGGCCGATCCCACCCCCGCCGAAGTCCAGCAATACATTGCCGATGGCCTGCGCTGCGAGCAGCTGCAGGTGGAAGGCGACGGCCGGCACTTCTTCGCCACCATCGTCTCCACCGAGTTCGAGGGGCTGAACCGGGTGCGCCGTCATCAACGGGTCTACCAGGCCCTGGGCGACCGCATGCGTGAGCAGATCCACGCGCTGTCCATGAAGACCCTGACGCCGGCCGAATGGACGGTGTCCTCTCAGCCTTCTCCCGCCGAAGCCGCGACCGCGCCGGCGGCCCATCACCATCCCTGAACACCCCATCCGTCTAGGCGGATGGCGGTGATGCGCCGCGCCTGCTGGTGACTCGCTGCCGTCCTCCTCCCCCGAGCAGAAGGACGACAAGCAATCATGATCACCCTGGCGCTGTCCAAAGGCCGCATCTTCGAAGAAACCCTGCCGCTGCTGAAGGCCGCCGGCATCGAGGTGCTCGAAGACCCCGAAACCTCGCGCAAGCTCATCCTGCCCACCAACCGCGAGGATGTGCGCGTGGTGCTGGTGCGCGCCTCCGACGTGCCCACCTATGTGCAGTACGGCGGTGCCGACCTGGGCGTGGCCGGCCGTGATGTGCTGATCGAGCATGGCCTGGCCGGCATGTACCAGCCCCTGGACCTGAACATCGCCAAATGCCGCATGAGCGTGGCGGTGCGCGCCGACTTCGACTACGAGAGCGCCGTCAAACAGGGCTCGCGCCTGCGCGTGGCCACCAAGTACACCCAGATTGCCCGCCAGCACTTTGCCGACAAGGGCGTGCACGTGGACCTGATCAAGCTCTACGGCTCCATGGAGCTGGCGCCGCTGACCGGCCTGGCCGATGCCATCGTGGACTTGGTCTCCACCGGCAGCACCCTGCGCGCCAACAAGCTGGTGGAGGTGGAGCGCATCATGGACATCTCCTCCCGCCTGGTGGTCAACCAGGCCTCGCTCAAGCTCAAGCGCGCGCCGCTGCGCGCGCTGATCGACGCCTTTGCCACCGCCATTCCGAAGTGAGATCGCGATGACGACCCCTCTCAATCTGCGCCAGCTGAGCACCGCCAGCCCCGAGTTCGAAGCCGAGTTCCAGCGCGTGCTGCACTGGTCTGCCGAGACCGATGCCGCCATCGAGACCCGCGTGGCCGAGATCCTGGCCGATGTGCGTGCCCGCGGCGATGCCGCGGTGCTGGAGTACACGGCCCGCTTCGACGGCGTGTCGGCCGAGCAGCTGGGCGCGCTGGAGCTCACCCGCGAGGAACTCAATGCGGCCTTCGAGGCCATCACCCTGGCCCAGCGCCAGGCCCTGGAGGCCGCCGCCGCCCGGGTGCGCAGCTACCACGAGAAGCAGAAGGCTGCCTGCGGCCAGAGCTGGAGCTACCGCGACGAGGACGGCACCCTGCTGGGGCAAAAGGTGACCCCGCTGGACCGCGTGGGCATCTATGTGCCGGGCGGCAAGGCAGCCTATCCCAGCAGCGTGCTGATGAACGCCATCCCGGCCCAGGTGGCCGGCGTGCCCGAGATCGTGATGGTCGTTCCCACCCCGCGTGGCGAGAAAAACCCCCTGGTGCTGGCCGCCGCCTATGTGGCGGGCGTGCACCGCGCCTTCACCATCGGTGGCGCCCAGGCCGTCGCGGCCCTGGCTTATGGCACGGCCACCGTGCCGCGCGTGGACAAGATCACCGGCCCGGGCAATGCCTATGTGGCCAGCGCCAAGAAGCATGTGTTCGGCCAGGTGGGCATCGACATGATTGCCGGCCCCAGCGAGATCCTGGTGCTGGCCGATGGCACGACCCCGCCGGACTGGGTGGCCATGGACCTCTTCAGCCAGGCCGAGCATGACGAGCTGGCGCAGAGCCTCCTGCTTTGCCCCGATGCTGACTACATCGCCCGCGTGCGCGAATCCATCGAGCGCCTGCTGCCCACCATGCCGCGCGCCGCGGTGATCCGTGCCTCGCTGGAGGGCCGTGGCGCCCTGATCCAGACCCGCTCCATGGACGAGGCTTGCTCGATATCAAACCGCATCGCGCCCGAGCATCTGGAGGTGTCCAGCCGCGAGCCGCATCGCTGGGAGCCCCTCTTGCGCCATGCCGGCGCCATCTTCCTGGGCGCCTACACCAGCGAAAGCCTGGGCGACTACTGCGCCGGCCCCAACCATGTGCTGCCCACCTCGGGCACCGCGCGCTTCTCCTCGCCCCTGGGCGTCTACGACTTCCAGAAGCGCAGCAGCCTGATCGAGGTCAGCGAGGCCGGCGCCCAGGTGCTGGGGCCCATCGCCGCCGAGCTGGCCTATGGCGAAGGGCTGCAGGGGCATGCGCGGGCGGCGGAGATGCGGCTGCGGCGCTAGAAGGCTGTGGCCAGGATCGCCTGCCTCCATGAGTGCACGAAAGGACACCGACCGATGTCTCGCTTGATGGTGAATATGCAGGCCAGCCTGGCCAACCCGAATGTGGCGCTTGAGGCGGCGAAGCGAGGCGATCTCAAAAGCATCCCCGCGGGGGCGACCGGGCGCATCGACACGCGGGCGCTGGGGGATCTGGCTCGCTCGGGCCTGTCGGCCGTCTGCGTCACGGTGGGACATGTCGCGGGGCCTGGCGACCCGGTGGCAAAGACGCACTTGGAGCTGCAGGACTGGGCCGCTTTCCTGGCCGCGCACAGCGAAGACGTCCAGCTGCTCGCGTCGGCGAGCGATCTGACGGCCGCCTGCAGCCATGGTAGGCCGGGTGTGATTCTGGGCTTCCAGAACACGGACATGCTGGCCGGCGATCTGTCGTCCATCTCGGGCTACGCCCAGCTGGGCGTGCGTGTCATGCAGCTGACCTACAACGGCGCCAATGCCGTGGGCCATGGCTGCCTCAGCGCGGACGATGTGGGGCTCAGCTCCTTTGGTCGGGAGGCGCTACGGGTGATGAGCGAGTGTGGCGTGCTGGTTGACCTGAGCCATGCCGGCGCGATCACATTGCGCTCGGCGCTCGAGGTCAGCGCCAAGCCGCTGGCCATCTCGCACAGCGCCTGTCGTTCTCTGGTCGACAACCCGCGCAATGTGTGGGACGAGGACCTGCGTCGACTGGCCGACCGTGGCGGCGTGGTTGGTATCTATGCCATGCCCTTTCTCCGTGCCGGCGGTCAGCCGGATGCGGATGACTGGCTGCGGCACATCGAACACGCCTTGAATGTGGCCGGCACCGACCATGTCGGCATTGGCACCGATGGAACGATTACGCCCGTCGACGACCTGGCCACCTACCTGCACTATGTGAACGAGGCCATCGAGCAGCGCCGGGCGGCGGGGATTGCCGCGCCCGGTGAGGAACCCGGTGTGGCCCTGTTCCTGCCCGATCTCACAGGCCCGAGTCAATTCGAGCGCCTGGCGGAGCGCTTGCGCCAGCGCGGTCACGCCGCCGCCACGGTGGACAAGGTGCTGGGTGGCAACTGGGCGCGCCTGCTGGGCGAGGTCTGGCCAAGTTGATGAAGTCACACGAAATTCGTGCAACACGAACTTCGTGTTAAATTGCGGTCCATCATGAAGAACGTGACCGTGACCATGGAAGACAGCGTGGCCGAATGGGCCCGGCTGGAAGCGGCGCGGCGCAATACCAGCGTCTCGCGCCTGGTGGGCGAGATGCTGGCCGAGAAGATGCGCTCGGATGACGCTTACGAGCGGGCGCTGCAGGACTGGTTGCACCGCGAGCGCACCTGGGCTTCGGACGGCCAGCCCTACCCGAGCCGCAGCGAGGCGCCCCGGTGAGCGGCAGCGGCCTCGTCTTCGTGGACACCTCGGTGCTCATCCTCAGCGAGGATGGTGCCCGCCCGGCCGAGCGTGCCCGCGCCCTGGGCTGGCTGATGAGCCTGTGGCAGCAGCGCGCCGGCCGCGTGTCCACCCAGGTGCTCAACGACTTCTACCGCCAGGTCACCACCCGCATCCAGCCGCCCATGCCCAATGGCGATGCGCGTGCCGAGGTGCGGCGCTACCAGCGCTGGAACCCCTGGGCCGTGGACCACGCCACCGTGGAGTCGGCCTGGTCCATTGAAAGCCGCTTCGGCCTGGCCTATGCCGATGCACTGATCGTGGCCGCCGCCAAGGCCCAGGGCTGCGAGCGCCTGCTGAGCCTGGAGCTGCCCCACGCGGCGCAGTACGACAGCGTGCAGATCCTGAACCCCTTGCTCATGGAGCCCCCCAGCACATGGACCCGAGACTGAACCCGGCCCTGGCCCGCATCCGCGAGGATGTGCGCGCCACCCAGGCCTATGCGGTGCAGAGCGCCGCCGGCCTGATCAAGCTGGACACCATGGAGAACCCCTTCCGCCTGCCCGAGGCGCTGCAGCAGCAGCTGGGCGAGCGCCTGGGGCGGGTGGCCATCAACCGCTACCCGGCCGAGCGCACGCAAGACCTGGCTCGCGCCCTGGCCGCCCATGCCGGCATGCCCGCGGGCTGCGGCATCACCCTGGGCAATGGCTCGGACGAGATCATCACCATGCTGACCATGGCGGTGAGCCGCCCCGGCGCGAAGATCCTCTCGCCCCTGCCCAGCTTCGTGATGTACGGCATCTCGGCGCGCTACCAGGGCCTGGACTTCGTGGGCGTGCCGCTCACGCCCGACTTCGAGCTGGACGAGGCCGCCATGCGGGCCGCAATCGAACAGGAGCGGCCCGCGCTCATCTACCTGGCCTACCCGAACAACCCCACCGGCAATCTCTGGGACGCCGCCGTGATCGAGCGCCTGGTGCAGGCCGCGGGCGCGGTGGGCAGCCTGGTGGTGATGGACGAGGCCTACCAGCCCTTTGCCGAGCGCGATGCGATGGGCCTGCTGGCCCAGTACGCCCATGTGCTGGTGATGCGCACCATGAGCAAGTTCGGCCTGGCCGGCGTGCGCATCGGCTACCTGATGGGCGAACAGAGCCTGATCGCCGAGATCGACAAGATCCGCCCGCCCTTCAATGTGGGCGTGCTCAATGCCGAGGCCGGCCTCTTCGCCCTGGAACATGCCGAGGTCTATGCCGAGCAGGCCCGTGTGCTGCGCGCCGAGCGCGAGCGCGTGATGGCCGCCCTGCAAGCCCTGCCCGGCGTGCAACCCTTTCCGAGCCAGGGCAATATGATCCTGGCGCGGGTGGCCGACGCGGCCGCGGCCTTTGCCGGTGTGAAGGCGCGCGGTGTGCTGATCAAGAACGTTTCGGCCATGCACCCCCTGCTGGCCAACTGCCTGCGCCTGACCATCGGCACGCCGGAAGAAAACACGGCCATGCTGGCCGCCCTGCAAGAGAGTCTGCAATGAGCACGCAAGCCCCCCGCATCGCGGAAGTCAGCCGCAATACCAAGGAAACCCAGATCCGTGTGCGCGTCAATCTGGACGGCACGGGCGAGGCCAAGCTGAACACCGGCATCGGCTTCTTCGACCATATGCTGGACCAGATCGCGCGCCACGGCCTGATCGATCTGGAGATCGAGGCCCAAGGCGATCTGCACATCGACGGCCACCACACGGTGGAAGACGTGGGCATCACGCTGGGCATGGCGGTGGCCCAGGCCATCGGCGACAAAAAGGGCCTCACCCGCTACGGCCACAGCTATGTGCCGCTGGACGAGGCGCTCTCGCGCGTGGTGATCGATTTCTCGGGCCGCCCGGGTCTGGAGATGGACTGCAAGTTCACCGCCGGCGCCATCGGCGCCTTCGACACCCAGCTCACCTACGAGTTTTTCCAGGGCTTTGTGAACCACGCCCTGGTGAGCCTGCATGTGGACAATCTCAAGGGCCACAATGCCCACCACCAGTGCGAGACCATGTTCAAGGCCTTTGGCCGCGCGCTGCGCATGGCCATGACCCTGGACCCGCGCAGCGCGGGCGTGATTCCGTCCACCAAGGGAAGCCTCTGACGATGAAGGGCATCGCCATCCGGCCCGGCACCGTGGCCGTGGTCGATTACGGCATGGGCAATCTGCGCTCGGTCTCGCAGGCGGTGCAGCATGCGGCCGCCGGCTCGGGCGTGGAGGTGCTGATCACCCATCGCCCCGAGGAGGTCTACGCCGCCGAGCGTGTGGTGCTGCCGGGTCAGGGCGCCATGCGCGACTGCATGCGCGAGCTGGCCGAGTCCGGCATGAAGGAGGCCGTGCTGCATGCCGCCGCGCACAAGCCCCTGATGGGCGTGTGCGTGGGCATGCAGATGCTGCTGGACCACAGCGAGGAGCAGGACACGCCGGGCCTGGGCCTGATCCCCGGCCGGGTGCAGCGCTTCCAGCTGGAGGGCCAGATCCAGCCCGATGGCAGCCGCTACAAGGTGCCGCAGATGGGCTGGAACCGCGTGCGTCAGAGCCGGCCCCACCCGGTCTGGGGCGAGGTGCCCGACCAGAGCTGGTTCTACTTCGTGCACAGCTTCTACGCCACGACGTCGGACCCGCACCACAGCGTGGGCGAGACCGACTACGGTCTGCGCTTTACCAGCGCGGTGGCCCGGGATAATATTTTTGCCACCCAATTCCATCCCGAGAAAAGCGCCGCGCTGGGGCTAGACCTCTACCGCAACTTCCTGTTATGGAACCCCTGATCGAGGACCGCCACGGCCCCGTCACCCAGGCGTACAAGCTGCCGCTTTTCTCCGCGATCCCCATTCCCACATTCCCGCCAACCACTGCATCTCGGCCATGCTGCTGATTCCTGCCATTGACCTCAAAGACGGCAAATGCGTTCGCCTCCAACAGGGCGATATGAATGCCTCCACCACCTTCGGCGATGACCCGGCCGCCATGGCCCGTCGCTGGGTGGACGCCGGCGCCCGGCGCCTGCACCTGGTCGACCTGAACGGCGCCTTTGCGGGCAAACCGGTCAACGAGGGTGCGATCCGGGCCATCATCCGCGAGGTCGGCGACGACATCCCGGTGCAGCTCGGCGGCGGCATCCGCGATCTGGACACCATCGAGCGCTATCTCGATGACGGCCTGAGCTACATCATCATCGGCACGGCTGCGGTCAAGAACCCGGGCTTTCTGAAGGACGCCTGCAGCGCCTTCGGCGGCCACATCCTCGTGGGCCTGGACGCCAAGGACGGTAAGGTGGCCACCGATGGCTGGAGCAAGCTCACCGGCCATGAGGTCGTGGACCTGGCCAAGAAGTTCGAGGACTACGGCGTCGAGGGCGTGATCTACACCGATATCGGCCGCGACGGCATGCTCAGCGGCATCAATATCGAGGCCACGGTGCGCCTGGCCCAGGCCCTGACCATGCCCGTGATCGCCTCGGGCGGTCTGGCCGGTCTGGCCGATATCGAGGCTCTGTGCGCGGTGGAGCGCGAGGGCGTGTCGGGCGTGATCTGCGGCCGCGCCATCTACACCGGCGATCTGGATCTGGCCGAGGCCCAGCGCCGCGCCGACGCGCTCAGCGACGAGCTGGGCAACTAGGAGTTCGCTGCTTGCTGGCCAAACGCATCATTCCCTGCCTGGACGTGACCGGTGGTCGCGTCGTCAAGGGCGTCAACTTCGAGCAGCTGCGCGACGCGGGCGATCCGGTGGAAATCGCCGCCCGCTACAACGAGCAGGGCGCCGACGAGCTGACCTTTCTGGACATCACCGCCACCAGCGATGGGCGCGACCTGATCCTGCCCATCATCGAGGCCGTGGCCTCCCAGGTCTTCATTCCGCTGACCGTCGGCGGTGGCGTGCGCCAGGTGGGTGATGTGCGCCGCCTGCTCAACGCCGGGGCCGACAAGGTGAGCTTCAACTCCGCCGCCATCGCCAACCCCCAGGTGATCCGCGAGGCCTCCGAGAAATACGGCGCCCAGTGCATCGTGGTGGCCATCGACGCCAAGCGGCGCCCCGATGACGACCCCCGTGGCAGCGGCTGGGATGTCTACAGCCACGGTGGCCGCAAGAACACCGGCCTGGATGTGCTGGCCTGGGCGCGCCAGATGGCCGAGCATGGTGCCGGTGAGATCCTGCTGACCAGCATGGACCGCGACGGCACCCGCAGCGGTTTCGACCTGGCCCTCACTCGCGCGGTGAGCGATGCGGTGAGCGTGCCCGTGATCGCCTCCGGTGGCGTGGGCTCACTGGATGATCTGGCCGATGGCGTGCAAAAGGGCGGGGCCGATGCGGTGCTGGCCGCCAGCATCTTCCATTACGGCCATCACACGGTCGGCGAGGCCAAGGCCTTGATGGCCGCGCGCGGCATCCCGGTACGCCAATGATGCCCCTCGTCGTGCGAGTACGCCCGCCGATCCCCCGTGGGGATGCCGGCCGGCTTGGGGCGGCCCGGCGCTCGGCCGGCTGTGGGGGCGCGCCTCATGGCTGAAGTACGGATCATCGGCGGCCTGTGGAAGCGCTCCAAGCTCCCGGTGGCCGACAAGCCCGGCCTGCGTCCCACGCCCGACCGTGTGCGCGAGACGCTCTTCAACTGGCTGGGCCAGGACCTGAGCGGCTGGCGCGTGCTGGATGCCTTTGCCGGCAGCGGCGCGCTGGGCTTCGAGGCCGCCTCGCGCGGCGCGGCCGAGGTGCAGCTGCTGGAGCGTGACGCCGAGCTCTGCCGCAGCCTCAAGGCCAGCCGCACGCGGCTCAAGGCCGAGGACCGATTGCAGGTGGTGCAGGCCGATGCCCTGGCCTGGATGGCGCGCTGCGCCCCGGCCCGCTATGAGCTGGTCTTCCTGGATCCGCCCTTCCAGCAGGAGCTGTTTGATGCGGCGCTCAAGGCGGCCGCGCCCCTGCTGGTGCCCGGTGGTTTCATCTACCTGGAGTCGCCCCGGCCCCTGGAGCCGGCACCCGAGCTGGGGCTCAAGGCCTGGCGCCAAGCCAAGGCCGGCGCGGTGCACAGCCAGTTGTTGCAGCGCAGCGGATAATCGCGGCTTTTCATCGCCGCCTCCTCGGGAGACAGCTCTTGACCTCCGTGACCGTTCTCACCGCCGTCTACCCCGGCACCTTCGACCCTCTGACCCTGGGCCATGAGGACCTGATGCGCCGGGCCAGCCGCCTGTTCGAGCGGCTCATCGTGGCGGTGGCCGCCGGCCACCACAAGCGCACCATGTTCTCCATCGAGGAGCGCCTGGACATGGCCCAGCAGCTGGCGGCCAAATACCCCAATGTGGAGGTCATCCCCTTCCGCGGCCTGCTGCGCGACTTCGTGCTCGAGCATGGCGGCAAGGTGGTGGTGCGCGGCCTGCGCGCCGTCAGCGACTTCGAGTACGAGTTCCAGATGGCCGGCATGAACCGCAGCCTGATGCCCGACGTCGAGACTGTCTTCCTCACCCCCTCGGACCAGTACCAGTTCATTTCCAGCACCTTCGTCAGGGAGATCGCCACCCTGGGCGGCGATGTCTCCAAGTTCGTGTCACCCTTGGTGCTTGATCGCTTGCGCGATCGCATCAAGAAAGCGGAGTGAGGGGCGCGTCATGGCTTTGATGATCACGGACGAATGCATCAACTGTGATGTGTGCGAGCCCGAGTGCCCCAACAATGCCATCGCCATGGGCGCGGAGTACTACGAGATCGATCCGGGCAAGTGCACCGAATGCGTGGGCCACCACGAGGAGCCGCAGTGCGTGGCCCTGTGCCCCGTGGCCTGCATCCCGGTGAACCCCCAGCATGTCGAGACCCGCGAGATGCTGATGCAGAAGTATCTGCGCCTGACGGCCACCGCCTGAGTCAGACCAGGCGCCGCAGCTCGCCGTAGCGCGGGGCGGCGGGCCAGGCGGCGGCCTCCTGCGGGGCCGGGCCGGCCCAGGCACGGGCCAGCATCCAGCCGCCATGGCTCACCAGCAGGGCGGGGCGCTGCGCGGGCTGCCAGGCCCGGGCGCGTGCCAGCAGCTGGCTGAGGCTTTCGCCGCCGCCCGGCGCATGCCGGGCAAAGTCGGCGCACCAGGCGTCGACCTCGGCCTGGCCGATGGCGGTCCAGGCCTTGCCCTCCCAGTGGCCGAAATCCAGTTCCAGCAGGGCGGCGTCCACCCGGTGCTGCCAGCCCCAGCGGCGCAGCCAGCGGCCCACGGCGCGGCAGCGCGCCAGCGGCGAGGTGTGGATGCAATGCGGCAGGCGAGCGCGCCGGGCCTGGGCCTGGATGCGCCGGGCCAGGCGCTTGGAGCGGCGCCAGTGCACGGGCAGATCGCTGCCCGCGCCCACGCAGCGCCCCGCCGCGCCCTCGGGCCGCGGATGACGCCAGACCCAGAGTGCGTCCGCCGGGGCCAGGTCTTGCCCCGTTTCAGCCATGGCTGACGAACTGGGCCGCAAAGCCCAGCAGGGCGGCCAGCTCGGCCAGCTGCTGGGTGGCGCCCAGGTTGTCGCCGGTGAAGCCGCCCAGGCGCTTGTCCAGCCAGCCCTGCATCAGCAGGGTGGTGCCGGCCACGCCCAGGGCCGCCAGGCAGAGGCTGGGCAACCAGCTCATGTCCACGGCCAGCAGGCCCAGGCTGGCCAGGGCCACCCAGGCCAGGGCCACGAACAGCCCGGCGCCGCCGATGCGGGTGGCCAGGGGCTTGGCCTTGGCATGCTCGGCATCGCCCGCATAGGGCAGGCCGTGGATCAGCCAGACAGGCGCGGCGCGCGAGGCCGCATGGGCCCAGATCCAGCCGGCCAGGGCCAGCCAGCCATCCTGCTCCAGCAAGGCCAGCAGTACGGCGGCCTTGAGCCCCAGCATCAGGATCAGGGCCAGGGCGCCGTAGCTGCCGATGCGAGAGTCCTTCATGATGCTCAGGGCCTTCTCGCGCGAGACCGCGCCGCCCAGGCCGTCCCAGGTGTCGGCCCAGCCGTCTTCGTGGAAGCCGCCGGTCAGCCAGATGCCGCCGGCCAGGGCCAGGCCCACGGCCACCGGCGCGGTCCAGAACCACAGCGCGGCCCAGAGCAGCAGGGCACAGAAGGCCCCCACCAGCAGGCCCACCAGCGGGAAGTGGCGGGCGCAGTGCTGCAGCCAGATCGGCTCGAAACCCACCCAGCGCGGAATGGGCAGGCGGGTGAAGAACTGCAGGGCGATGAAGAAGAGCCGGAGCTCGTGGACGAGCAGATGCATGCGTGAGGGGGGAGCGTGGGCCGCCGCGATTATCAGCGGCGCGCCCCAGGCTCAGGGCGCCGCGTGCTCAGCTGTCGGGATAGCGCTCATAGATGGCGCGCACATCGTCCAGGCGCTCCAGCAGCATGCGCACCAGATTCGGGTCGAAACGGGTGCCGGCCTCGCTGCGTATGAGGTCCAGGGCCTCGTCGAAGTTCCAGGGCTTTTTGTAGCAGCGCTCGCTGACCAAGGCGTCCAGCACATCGGCCAGGGCCACGATGCGGCCCACGATATGGATCTGCTCGCCCGCCAGACCGCGCGGATAGCCCAGGCCGTCCCAACGCTCGTGGTGTTCGTGAGCGATGGTGGCACCCAGCTGCAGGATGCGCTTGTCGCTCTTGTTGAGCAGCTCGTAGCCGATGCGCGCATGGGTCTTCATGACCTCCCACTCCTCCTCATCGAGCTTGCCCGGCTTGTTGAGTACGCGGTCCGGGATGCCGATCTTGCCCACATCGTGCAGGGGCGCGGCCTGACGCAGAAACTCCACATCGGCACCCTTCATGCCCACGGACTCGCCCAGCAGGGCCGAGAGCTCGGCCACGCGCCTGACATGGGCGCCGGTTTCCTTGGAGCGTTTTTCCACCGCCTCGCCCAGGATATAGACCGTGGAGCGCTGGGTGTCCTGGATCTCCTCGCGCAGCAGCAGGCTCTCGTAGGTGATGGCCACATTGGCGCAGAAGATCTCCAGCAGCTCGCGGGCGGCGGCGTCCACCGGCTCGTCGAACACCATGTAGAGCAGGCTCTCGTTGCCGGTGCTGCTGCGGTAGTAGCCCACGAAGTGGCGCTCGTCGAAATGGCTTTGCTGTTGCTCGAGCGCGCTTTCCAGAACACCGCGCACGTCTTCGGGAAGATCGCGCAGTTCCTCGTCCACCAGCAGGCGCGAGTATTCGGCCGTGGCGGCCAGCACCTTGAGCCGGCCCTCCATATGCGAGGCGGCGTAGGCGGCGACGCGCGTGGCGCACAGGCCCTGGGCGTCCATGCCCAGCAGATGGCCCACCTGCTCCAGCACGGCCGAGGCGAAGCGGCGCAGGTTCTGCGAGTCGTAGACCTTGGTGATGGAGTCGATCGCACGGCGCAGGGCCAGACGCGAGGACTCGATGATCATGATGTCGCGGTAGCTGCGCAGCGCGTTGTAGAAGACCGTGATCAGCTTGCGCTTGGTGAGCTCCGTCTTTTCCTTGTAGTCATTGATGTCGTAGCTCTTGATCACATGCTCTTCGGGCGCCTGACCGGGCTGGCCCGTGCGCAGCACGATGCGCACATGGTGGTTGTCCAGCTCCTCGCGGATGTAGCGCGCCAGCTCCAGGCCGGCGTGCTCGCTCTCCATCACCACGTCCAGCAGGATCATGGCGATATCGCGCCGGCTGGCCAGCAGCTCACGCGCTTCCACCGCGCTGTAGGCGTCCAGGAAGAGCAGACGCCGGCCGGCGAACTCAAAGCCGGCCATCACCAGCTGGGTGACTTCATGCACCGCGGGGTCGTCGTCCACGATCATGACAACCCAGGGTTCCAGCACCTTGGCCAGGGGGGCCTCGGGCAGTTCGTCGGCGAATACCAGATCCGTCATGGAGCGCGACCTCGCGGCATTGAGCTTGTGGGCCATTATTACCATGGAAGGCCGCGCTGTGGTGGCACCGTGGCGCCCTGGTATCAGCCCCTCTCGCTGACCCCCGCCGAGGCGAAGCTGGCCATCTCCGCCAGGATGCGGCAGGCCGACTCCAGCAGGGGCCAGGCCAGGGCCGCGCCCGAGCCCTCGCCCAGGCGCAGGCCCAGGTCCAGCAGGGGTTCGGCCTGCAGGGCCTGCAGCATCAGGCGGTGGCCCGCCTCCTGCGAGGCATGCGAGAACACGCAGCGCTGCAGCACCGCCGGCTGCAGGCGGGCCGCCACCAGCACGGCCGCACCGGTGATGAAACCGTCCACCAGGATCACGCGGCGCTCGGCCGCGGCCTGCAGCACCGCGCCCACCATCATGGCGATCTCGAAGCCGCCGAATGCCGCCAGCGCCCCCAGGGGGGTGACCGCCTCGCCATGACGCTGCAGCACCTGGCGCAGCACGTCGACCTTGCGGGCCAGCTGTGCATCGTCAAGACCTGTCCCCCGACCCACGCACTGCGCGATGGGGCTGTCGGTCAGGCGGGCCAGTAGCAGGGCGGCGGCCGAGGTGTTGCCAATGCCCATTTCGCCCAGCAGCAGCACATTGCCGGGTCGCTGGCGCAGCAGCGAGCGACCGGCGCTGATGGCGGTGGCGCACTGGTCCGGGCTCATGGCCGGGCCGGCCAGGGCGTCGGCCGTGCCGGGGGCGATCTTGGCGATCACCAGGCCCTCGCGCGGCGCGAATTCGTGCGCCACGCCGGCGTCCACCACGGTCAGGGTCAGGTCATGCTGGCGAGCCAGCACCGAGACCGCGGCACCGCCGGCCAGAAAGTTCTCCACCATCTGCCAGGTCACATCGCTGGGAAAGGCCGACACACCGCGCGCGGCCAGGCCGTGGTCGCCGGCAAACACCATGAGCTGGGGCGCTTCCAGGCGCGGGGTCTCGCTGCCCAGGATCAGGCCCAGGCGCAGCATCAGGGCTTCCAGGCGGCCCAGGGCGCCCAGGGGCTTGGTCTTGGCGTCGATGCGGGCCTGCAGGGCGGCGGCCAGATCGGCTTGATCCAGCGAGGCAATGCTGGGGATGAGGTCGTGCTCGGACATGGTGGGTTCCCTCAGGAAAGTGCTTGTACGGTGTCTTGCAGGGCGGCCAGCAGCTGGCGCGCCCCGCGCTCGATGGCAGCCGGGCCAGGGGCCAGGATGTCGGCGGACTTGATCTCGGCCAGGCGGGCGCCCAACGCAGCAAAGCCGGGCCGGGCCAGCACCCGCTCCGGCACAAAGCGCTTCCCGCACCAGGAGCCCAGGATGAGCTGGGGCCGTGCGGCCAGCACCGCCTCGGGCGTGACGATGCGCTCGCGCGCGAAGCCGGCCCGCGCGCGCTCGGCAAACACATCCTCGCCACCGGCCAGCTGGATCAGCTCGCTCACCCAGCCTATGCCGCAGATCATGGGCTCGTCCCATTCCTCGAAGTAGACGCGCGGGCGCCAGGGCAGGGCGGCGGCCGCGGCGGCCAGCTCGTCCTGGGTCTGCCGCAGCTGGCGCGACAGCGCCTCGGCCTCGGCCTCGCGCCCCACCAAGCCGCCCAGGCGGCGCACCATGGCATGGATGCCGGCCAGATCGCGCTGGTCAAACCAGAGCGTGGCCAGGCCGGCGCGCTCGCATTCCTCCAGCAGGGGACGCTGCAGGTCCGAGAAGCCGATCACCAGATCGGGCTGCACGGCCTGGATGCGCTCCAGCTTCATGCTGGAGAAGCCGCTGATCTTGGGCTTCTCGGCGCGCGCCTGGGGCGGGTGCACGCTATAGCCCGAGATGCCGGCCACCCGCTCCTGGGCGCCCAGGCGGTAGAGCACCTCCACCGCCTCGGTGGACAGGCAGGCGATGCGTTGCGGGCCTGAGCTGGGCGTGCTCATCGGATCAGGGCCGGCAGGGCGCCGGGCTGGAAATGCGCGTCCACGAAATCGGCCAGGCCGTCGAAGACCTGGTCCAGGCTGGGACCGCTGGCGCCGAACAGGGCCTGCAGCACGGCGGGCTGCTCGAACAGGCCATGCACATAGTGGCCCAGCACCGAACCCTGCTGCCAGCCAATCGGCTGGCCCAACTCGTCGCGCAGGGCCACGGCGGCGGTGGCCAGGGAGGGATGCTGGGCGGTGCGGCCGTGGTGGATCTCGTAACCCGAGGCGGCGAGCGCACCGAGCGCTGCCCAGGGGCCGGCGAGCTCGGACTCGAAGCGCGCCTGGCAGGGGCGCAGCAGCTTCTCGCGCTCGAACTGCGTGACCAGGGGCAGCAGGCCCAGGCCCGGCGCATTGCCGTCCAGCGCATGCGGGTCCAGCAGGGCCTCGCCCAGCATCTGCAGGCCGCCGCAGATGCCCAGCACCGGCCGGCCGGCCGTCGCATGGGCGGCGATGGCGGCGTCCAGGCGCTGCTCACGCAGCCAGGCCAGATCGGCGGCCACGGCCTTGGAGCCGGGCAGGATGATCCAGTCCGCGGCCTGCAGCTCGGCCGGGCTGCGGGCCCAGACCAGGCGCACGCCCGGCAGGCCGCGCAGGGGCTGGAACTCGTCCAGATTGGACAGGCGCGGATAGGCCACCACGGCGATGGTCTGGCCTGCGCCCGTGGGCTGGTCGTCGAACACGCCATCCTCTTCAGGCAGACCGTGGCCGCGCCACATCGGCAGCGTGGCCACGGTGGGCACACCGGTCAGGGCCTGCAGCTGCTCGGGGCCGGGCGAGAGCAGGCGCGCATCGCCGCGAAAGCGGTTGAGCACAAAGCCCTGGATGAGGGCGCGCTCTTCGGGCGGCAGCAGCTGGTGGGTGCCGTAGAGATGGGCGAAGGCGCCGCCGCGATCGATATCGGTCACCAGCAGGCAGGCGGCCCTGGCCTCGCGGGCGGTGCGCATATTCACATAGTCGCTGCTGTGCAGATTGATCTCGGCCGGCGAGCCCGCGCCCTCGATCAGCAGCAGATCGTTCTCGGCCATCAGCGCGTGCAGGGCGGCGCGGGCATGGGGCCAGAGCTTCTCGCTGCGCTCGCGCCAGGGCGTGGCATTGAGCTCGGCGTGCACCTCGCCCAGCACCACCACCTGGCTTTTCGTATCGGCCTCGGGCTTGAGCAGCACCGGGTTCATGCGCACCTCGGGCTGGCGGCCGGCGGCCAGGGCCTGGAAATACTGGGCGCTGCCGATCTCGCCCATCCGGCCTTGCAGGCCAGGGACGACGCGCGCGTTATTGCTCATGTTCTGCGCCTTGAAGGGCGCGACCTTCAGCCCCTGGCGGGCATACCAGCGGCACAGTGCGGTCGTCAGCCAGCTCTTGCCGGCGCCGCTGGTGGTGCCCAGCACCATCAGGGCCTTGGCCTGTCGGCTCATCGATCGATCTCCTTCAAGAGGGCTTGCTGGGCCGGGCCCGGCAGGGCGGCGATGCGCCAGGCGCCGGGTGCGCCCAGGCTGCTGGCGTCGCGCAGCTTGAGGCCGGCCGCGCGCAGCCGACCATCGTCCAGGGGCTGCGGTGGGCGGGCCAGCCAGAAGTTCGTCACGCTCTCGCCCTGCACCCAGCCGCGCTGTTCCAGGGCATCGCGCAGCTGGCGGCGCCACAGGCGCAGCTGCTCGCGCGAGTGCGCCAGCCACAGGGCCGTGGCCGGATCATGCCAGTGCTGCAGCAGGGCCACGCCCTCGGCCGAGAGCACCCAGCTGGGAGCCAGCGAGAGCGCGCGGGCCCAGAGCGCATCGGGCTCGGGCGCGCGCAGATAGGCGGCGCGTACGCCCGTCAGGCCCAGGGCCTTGTTGGGACAGACCAGCTGCCAGGCCTGGGCCGGCAGAGCCGGGGCCTCCCCGTACAGGCGCAGGGCTTCATAGGCACGGTCCACCACCAGGGTCACGCCGGGCCGCTCGGCCAGGGCCTGCAGGGCGTGGCCGTCCAGGCTGCTGCCGGTCGGATTGCAGGGCTCGCAGGCCCAGACCAGGGCCGGGCCTCTGGGGCGCGGCAGCTCATCGGGGCCGTAGCCGTGCACCCGCAGGTCCAGGGCCTGGGCGGCCAGGGCGTAGTCGCCAAAGCCCGGGCAAGGCACCCAGACCTCGCGACAGTCACGTGCCAGCAGGGCCGCCAGGGTCAGCCTGCGTATGGCCTCGGCCCCGCCGCTGGCCACCAGCAGCTGCTCCGGCGCGCTCAGGCCCTCGCTCGCGGCCAGCTGTGTGCGCAGGCTCAGGTATTGCGGGTCGGGGTAGCGGCTGCGGTCGGCGGCCTGCACCGCGCGGATCAGACCCAGGGGCGGCCCCAGCGGGTTGGCATTGGTGGAGAAGTCGTGGCTGATGGGCGGGCCGTTGTCGGGCCCGCCGTGGACCGGCAGCAAGGGAACGTGGGGCGATGGGCTCATGCGCGGCGGGCTCAGGCGAGGCGCCAGCCCAGGGCCAGCAGCACCAGCAGGCCGCTGCAGCGCCACAGGGTGAGGCGGGCGCGCCGCAGGGCCTGGGGCAGATGGGCGGGCTCGGGCGCCACGCCTTTGGCATTGAGACGGTAGACGCCGGGCTTGCCCAGGCTCAGGCCCAGGTCCAGCGCCATGGCCGCCATGGGCCAGCCGCTATTGGGCGAGGGCGTGCGCCCCGCCTCGCGCAGCAGGCGCGGCAGCTGCCACAGCGGAATCATCAGCAGGCCGGTGAGCCGGGCCGGCAGCCAGGACAGCACATCGTCCGCCCGGGCCGCAAACTTGCCGGACCACTCACGCTCATCGCGGTAGCCCCACATGGCATCGGCGGTGTTGGCGAAGCGGTAGAGCGCCGCGCCCGGCAGGCCGGCCAGGGCGAACCAGAACAGGGGCGCCACCACCGAGTCATTGAGGTTCTCGGCCAGAGTCTCGATGGCGGCCTCGCGCACCTCGGCCGCGCTCAGCGCCCGGGTGTCGCGGCTCACCAGGCGGGCCAGGCGGGCCCGGCCGGCCTCCAGCGACTGCTGCAGCGCCGCCTCCACGGCCTGCACCTCCTCCGCCAGCATGCGCCAGGCCAGCAGGGGCTTGAGCAGCAGGCCGAGCGCCAGGGCGCAGAGCAGCAGGCCCGGCAGGCCGGTCCAGGGCCGCAGGGCCTGCATCAGCAGCATCTCCAGGCTCAGGGCCAGGGCGGCGCTGAGCAGGGCGCCCAGCAGCCAGGCCAGGGCCCCGCCGGCGAAGGCGGGGCCCGGCGGCAGGGCCGTGAGGCGCGGGCCGAAGAAGCCCAGGTACTGCCCCATGCCCACCACCGGATGCAGGCGCGCGGGCGGCTCGCCGAAGAGGCGGTCCACCAGCAGCGCGATCAGCATGGCCAGGGGCAGGAGCAGGGGCATCAGGTTCATCAGTCCTCTATGCCGCGCTGGGCGGGCACGCCGGCCTTGAAATGGTGCTTGATCAGGGTCATCTCGGTCACGGTGTCGGCCAGATCGATCAGCTCCTGCGGCGCATTGCGGCCGGTGAGCACCACATGCACATGGGCGGGACGCTCGCGCAGGGCCTTCAGCACGGGCTCCAGCGGCAGCCAGCCGTAGCGCAGCGGGTACATGATCTCGTCCAGCACCACCAGGAAATGCTCGCCCGCGGCTATTGCTGCGGCGGCGCGTGCCCAACCGTCGCGCGCAAGCTGGGCGCTGTGCTCCAGGTCCTTGCTCTTCCAGCTGAAGCCGTCGCCCAGGCCCTCGATGGGCACGCCCAGCTGCTCGAAGAGGCGGTGCTCGCCGAAGCGCGCGCTGGGCACCTTCATGAACTGGTAGATCTTGACCGCCTTGCCGCGGCCATGGGCGCGCAGGGCCAGGCCGAAGGCGGCCGTGCTCTTGCCCTTGCCGTCGCCGGTGTGGACCAGGATCAGGCCGCGTCGCTCGGCGGTGGGGATGATGCGTTCGCGGTCGACCGGGGGTTTTTCAATCTGCATGGCGTGGCGCGGTGAGCGCTTGGGTGGGCATGATCAGCCGGCAAAGAATGCGGCGATGGCCTCGGGGTTGGAGGGGAAGTAGTGGTGCACATAGCTCGCGCGCAGCGAGCCCTGCTGATAGAGCGCCTCGGCCGCCTTGCCGCCATTGGGATTGCTGGCGCGAGCGATGGGCGGCAGCGGCGTTTCGAAGGTGGAGTAGTGGAAGGTATGGCCGCGCAGCTCACCCTCGGGCCAGGTGATGGCCTGCAGGCCCAGGGCGGTCAGGCGCGTCTGCAGGCGGGCCTGGCCGGGCAGCAGGCCGGCCATGGCGTGCTCCTGGCCCTGGGCATCGGTCAGGCTGACGGCCAGGGCCAGCATGCCGCCGCATTCGGCCAGCAGGGGCTTGCTCGCGGCCAGGTGCGCGCGCAGGCCGCTGAAGAAGGCCTTGTTGGCACGCAGGGCCGGGGCATGCAGCTCGGGGTAGCCGCCGGGCAGCCAGAGCGCATCGCAGTCGGGCAGGGGCTCGCCCTCGGCCGGCGCGAACAAGAGGACCTCGGCGCCCAGGCGGCGCAGGCAGTCCAGATTGGCGGGGTAGATGAAGGAGAAGGCGGCGTCCTGGGCCACGGCGATGCGCCGGCCCGCCAGACGCGGTACCGGCGCCGGCTCCGGCGTGAAGCCGGCGGCCGCGAAGTCCACCGGCGCGAACTCGAAGCCGGCCGAGGCCGCGCCCCAGGCGCGTGCCCACTCGTCTAGCTGGGCGTCCAGCCCCGGCAGCTCGCGGGCCTGGACCAGGCCCAGATGGCGCTCGGGCAGGGCCAGGTCTTGCCGGCGCTGCAGGGCGGCCACCAAGGGCAGGTCGGCGGGCAGGCCCTCGGCCACCATGCGGCCATGGCCCTCGCTGCCCACGCGGTTGGCCACCACGCCACACAGGCGGATGCGGCCCTCGCGGTAGCGCTGCAGGCCCAGGGCCAGGGCGGCAAAGGTCTGGGCCATGCTGCCGGCGTCGATGACGGCCAGCACCGGCAGATTGAAGGCCTCGGCCAGGTCGGCGCTGCTGGGCGCGCCGTCGAAAAGCCCCATCACGCCCTCGACCAGGATCAGGTCGGACTCGCTCGCCGCCTGTGCCAGCAGACCACGGCAATGATCGAGCCCGCCCATGAAGAGATCCAGCTGGTAGACCGGGTGGCCGCTGGCGCGCTCCAGGATCATGGGGTCCAGGTAGTCGGGGCCGGTCTTGAAGACGCGCACCTTCTTGCCGGCCTGGCGCGCATGGCGGGCGATGGCGGCGGTGACGCTGGTCTTGCCCTGGCCGGAGGCCGGGGCGCTGATCATCAGGGCGGGGCAGCTTGTCATGGAGTGGGGTCAGGTGTTGAGTGCGATCCAGCGTGTGCCCACCTGCAGGATCTGCAGGCGCTGCTGGAAGACCGCTTGCAGGGCCGCATGGGTGGCAGCCTCGTGCGGCGCGCCGCGGTGCAGGATGCGGCCGCCGTCCATCACCACCAGCTGCTGGGCCTGCAGGGCGATATTGAGTTCATGCAGCACCGAGACCACGGCGGCGCCTGCGGCCACGCGCTCGCGCACGATCTGCACCCAGTCGCTCTGGTGCGGCGGGTCCAGATGGGCCAGGGGTTCGTCCATCAGCAGCAGGGGCGCTTGCACGGCCAGGGCGCGGGCCAGCAGCACGCGCTGGCGCTCGCCGCCGGAGAGCCGGCCCAGGGCGCGCTCGCGCCACTCCCAGCTCTGGGTCTGGCTCATGGCCTGCTCCACCGCCGTGCGGTCCTGGGCGCTGGGCGGGGCCAGCCAGGCCTGGTGGGGCAGGCGGCCCAGCATCACCACCTCGTAGGCGCTGAGCTCCTCGGCCACGCTTTCGTTCTGGCCCAGCCAGGCCACCTGGCGGGCGCGCTCGCGGGCCGGCCAGTCGGCCCAGTCGCGGCCCTGCAGCTGCAGGCTGCCCTCGAAGGGCAGCAGGCCGCACAGGGCGCGCAGCAGGGTGGACTTGCCGGCGCCGTTGGGGCCGACGATGGCCGTCCAGGCCGCGGGCGTGGGTGCGAAGTCCAGGGGATGCAGGATGGGCGTGCCACCCAGCTTGAGCTGGTGCAGGCGCAGGCTGAGATGGGCCGCTTGCAGCACGGGGATGCCGGGGCTCATCGCGCCACTCCCAGGCCGCGCGGGCGGCGGTGCATCAGCCACAGCAGATAGCTGCCACCCAGCAAGGCCGTGACCACGCCCACTGGCAGCTCCTGCGGCGCGATCACCCAGCGCGCCAGCACATCGGCCGCCAGCAGCAGCACGCCGCCCGCCAGGGGCGCGAGCAGCAGCAGGGCGCGGTGGGTGCAGGGCCCCCAGCTGCGCACCAGATGCGGGGCCACCAGGCCCACGAAGGCGATCAGGCCGCACTGCGCCACGGCGGCGCCGGTGGCCAGGGCCAGGGCGCCGATCAGCAGCAGGCGCACCGCGGCCAGGCGCACGCCCAGGGAGCGGGCCGTGGCCTCGCCCAGGCTCAGCGCGTCCAGGGTGCGGGCACAGCCCTGGGCCAGCAGCAGGCACAGCAGCAGGGTCGCGGCCATGATCTGCACCGCGCTCCAGCCCACATAGCCGGTGCTGCCCAGCATGAAGGCCTGCATGGCGCGCAGGATGTCGGGGTTCATCAGGGTGAGCAGGGCCGAGCCCGAGCCCAGCACCACGCCCACGATCACGCCGGCCAGCAGCAGGCGCAGGGTCTGCTCCACGCCGCGGGCCAGCAGCAGGGTCAGCAGCACCGCACCCACGGCGCCGGCAAAGGCCGCGCCCGTCATGCCCAAACGCAGGGCGAGGGCGGTCGCGGCGGGTGAGAGACCCACCACGCAGAAGAGCAGCAGGGCCACGCCCAGGGAGGCGCCGGCCGAGCAGCCCAGCAGATAGGGGTCGGCCAGCGGGTTGCGGAACAGGCCTTGGGCAATGGCCCCGGCCAGGGCCAGCAGGGCGCCGGCCAGCCAGGCGCCCAGGGAGCGCGGCGCGCGGATGTCCCAGAGGATGAGCTGCATGGCCGCGTCGCCCGCCGAGGCGCCTAGCCAGGGGCTCCAGCCGGTGCTGCCGATCGCCAGGCCCAGGCCCAGCAGGGCCGCGCTGGCCAGCAGCAGCATCAGCAGCCACAGGGGCTGGCGCCCGCTCATCAGCGCATGCCTCCGGACGGCGCGTTGAAGGGCGTGGTGGGCCAGGGCACGGGGCCGGCGGCGGCCTGGCGCAGGCAGCGCGCCATCAGGGCCGCCGCCTCGCCCATGCGTGGGCCGGGGCGCACCAGCACATCCGATTCGCCCGGCACCCAGACGCAGATCTTCTTGTCGCGCACCGCACGGATGTTGTGCCAGCCCGGGCGCGTGGGCAGGCCGTTGGCGCTGCGCTGGCCCACCATGATGAGCTGGGGGTCGGCGCGCACCACGAATTCGGGGTTGAGCTTGGGGAAGGGGCCCAGCTCGGCCGGCACCACATTGCGTGGGCCCAGGCGGGCCAGGATTTCGCCGATGAAGCTGGCGCGGCCGGCGGCATAGGGCGCGGCATCTACCTCGTAATAGACGCTCAGCTCGCGCGCCGCGGGCGGCAGCTGCTGGGCCTGCAGGGAGATGGCGCCGTCGATGCGGTTCCAGATGCGGCGCGCGTCATCGGGCTTGCCCAGCACCTGGGCCACCTTGCCCAGCACGCGCTGCACATCGGCCATGCTGCGCGGCTCCAGGGCCACGACCTTGAGGCCCAGGGCCTCCAGGCGGTCGATCACCCGGGCCGAGACGCCCAGCAGCACCAGATCGGGCTTGAGCGCCACCAGGGCTTCGACGCTGGTGTCATCCAAGCCACCCAGCTTGGGCAGGGCGCGCACGCTGGCCGGGTAGTCGGAAAAGCGGTCCACGCCCACCAGCCGGGCGCAGTCGCCCAGCTCGCACACCGTCTCGGTCAGCGAGGGCAGCAGGCTGACGATGCGCTTGGGCACATCGGGCAGGGTGACGCTGGCGCCACGGTCGTCCTTGATGGCGATGGGCGCGGCCGGCGCCAGCGCGCTCAGGCCCAGCAGCGAGAGTGCTGCGAGAGCGGCTCGTATCCTCATTCGCTCGTCCTCTCCACGGGGCGGGTCCAGGCCTGGCCGGCCACCATCAGGGTCAGGTTTTGACAGCGCTGGGCCACGGCCTGGTTCAGCCGGCCCAGCTCGTCCACAAAGAATCGCGCCTCGCGCGTCATGGGGCTCACGCCCCAGCCCACCTCGTTGGAGACGAAGAGCACGGGCGAGGGCAGGGCGGGCAGGGCCTGCAGCAGGGCCGCACGCTCCGCCGCCCAGGCGGCCAGATCGGGCTGGCCCTCCATGGGCATCAGCCAGTTGGTGAGCCACAGCGTGAGGCAGTCCACCAGCAACAGGCGACCGGGGCGTGCGGCCGCCTGCAGGGCCGCCGTCAGCTGCAGCGGCGCCTCCAGGGTGGCAAAGCCCGCCGGCCGGTCGGCCTGGTGACGCGCGATGCGCTCGCGCATCTCCGCGTCAAAGGCCAGGGCCGTGGCCAGCACCGCGACCTCGCCGCCCTTGCGCTGCCAGTCAAGCGCCAGGCGCTCGGCCTGGCGCGACTTGCCGCTGCGCTGGCCGCCGACGATGAGCTGGTGAGGTGCGGTCATCGCTGTGGGCTCGGCCAGGCTCAGAGCTTGGGGTTGAGGCGCACGCTCAGCATCAGGGTGCGCGGTGCCTGGGCGTAGCCGCTGGCGGTCTGGTAGGCCTTGTCCAGGGCATTGTCCAGATTGAGCTGCAGGCGCACTTGCGAGTTGACGCGATAGCCCAGGTCCAGATTCAGCAGGGCATAGCCGCCCAGGGGCCGGGTGTTGGCATGATCGTCGAAGCGCGAACCCACGGCGCGCAGCTGCACGCCGCCGGTCCAGTCCTGAAGCTGCTTGCTCACGCGCAGATTGGCCAGCTGCTTGGCGCGGCGGCCCAGGCGCTTGTCGGTGACCAGATCACGCGGGTCCTGCCAGTCCAGACCCGCCTGCCATTGCAGGCCCAGCAGCTCGGTGCCACCTTGCAGGCTGACGCCGCGCAGCTGCACGCGGGCCAGATTGCCGTAGCAGCCATCCCAGGTTGCGGGCTTGGGCACGACGACCGGATAGGCCGGGCACTGGCCGATGAAGCCAGCGTCGTAGCTGATCAGATCCTTGATGCGGTTGTTGTAGACGGTGAGGCTGGCACGGTTCACACCTTGCTCATAGCTCAGGCCCAGCTCGCGGTTGCGGCCATGCTCGGGCTTGAGGGCGGCGCCGCCGTCCTTGGGGCCGTACTGGCTGAAGATCTGGTAGAGCGTCGGAGCGCGGAAGGCACTGCCGGCGCTGGCCCAGACGCGCCAGCCCGTGGCCGGGCGCCAGCCCGCGGCCAGGGTGCCGGTGTTAACGCCGCCAAAGTCGCTGTCCTTGTCGCGGCGCATGTGTAGCTGCGCGTCCCAGGGGCCCTGGCTGAAGAGGTAGCTGGCGGCCACGGCATCCTGCGAGCGGCTGCCCTGGCCACCGGCCGATTTGCGCAGGCCGGAGTTGATCAGCTGATCCTCGCGACGCTCCAGCTGCAGATTGATCTGCTGGCCAGCGGTCCATTGCCAGCTGGCCCCCAGGCTCTGCTGGCGCACCTCGGTTTCCGTGAGGTAGGTGCTGCGGCCATTGCTGGTGGTTTCGTAGCGCTCGGTGGACTGGCCGCGGCTGTACTCGGTGCTCAGGCCCTTGGTCCATTGGGCGGCCCAGAGTGCGCGCGAGATCTCGGTTTTGTGCAGACTGCGGTCGTCCACGACCGGCGCGGGCTTCGCATAGGCATCGTCGTAGCCGGAGTCACTGTCGGCCCGAGTGTGCAGGGCCTCCAGGCGGTGCTGGGCATTGATCTGCCAGCCCAGGCGGCCATTGAAGCTTTCCTGGCTCCAGCCGTCGCGATCAGCGAGGTACGGGGGAGCGTTGTTGACTCGAAGGATGTTGAAGCCGCTGGCGCGCTCCAGGGCCGCACCCAGGGCGTAATCGAAGTCACCCAGGCGACCGCTGAGGTGCATATCGCCCTTGCCCAGGCCCAGGGAGCCCAGGGCGCCGCCAAGTTCCAGCTGGGCGCCGTCGCCGCCCTGGCGGGTGAAGATCTGGATCACGCCGGCCACGGCGTCCGAGCCATAGACGGCCGAGGCCGCGCCGCGCACGATTTCCACGCGCTCGATCTGGGCCAGGGGAATAGCCTCCCAGGCGGCGCCGCCGGAGCCGTTCTGCGTGTCCATGCGCACGCCGTCCACCAGCAGCAGGGTGTGCTGGTTGTGGGCACCGCGAAGGAAGACGCTGCTTGAGCTGCCAGGGTTGCCGTTGCGCACCATCTCGAAGCAGCCCTGGCGGCTGAGCAGATCGACGAGATTGCCATAGCCCTGGCGCTCGATATCGGCGCGGGTCAGCACCGTGGTGTCGGCCAGCACGCGGTCCAGGCTGAGCTTGGAGCGGGTAGCGGTGACCATGACCTGGTCCAGCTTGTTGGGGGCGACCTGGGCCTGGACGTTCAGGGCGGCGGTGAGGGCGAGCGGAAGCGCGCGCAGCATGGCGCGAGGCAGGCGTGCGGGACGCCGGGCAGGGGACTTCATGAGGAGAAGGAATCAGCGGTTTGACCAGGCGCCAGCTTCCCCGCAGGCCCCTGTGAAACGAGGCCCCACCTTGGCGGGGCCTCACCTGTTGGCCGGTATCCGGGCTGGCGGATCTGGCCTGCTGCGTCCTTCCCAGCCCCCTTGCGAGGGGCCAGTGGACTGCTGTGCAGAGGCTGGAGGCTGCCGCTGGGGCAACCTCATCCGCTTACCGTTGCGGGGACAGCTCAGGTTAGGTTTGCGCCGTGGGCACGCACCCTCCTGATTCCCGTTTAACTGCGCGAGTCCGGAAGACGCGCGCGAGCACCAACGGGCCGGATTCTAGCCGGAGGCGGCGGCCGCATTCGTGGCCGGTGGCCTGGGCTTGCTGGTGCGCGGCTTCTGGGTCTTGGGCGGCTTGCTGCTGAAGACGGGCTGGGCCGCGGGTTTCGATGCGGCCGGCGCTGGCGCTGCGGGCCCGGCTCGCCCATGGATGGCGGCGACGCTGCCCGGCGGCCGGGTCTCGAGTTCGCGCCTTTCCTTTTCCAGCTGCCGGGCCAGGCGCGCATCGCGCTCCGCCGTCCGGCGCGCTTCGCTGCGCTGGGCGGCGAGGGGTTGGTCATAGTCCAGGCGCCGGCCGGGCTGGTGCAGGGCCTCGGGACAAGGGGCATCGCGCAGTTCGCGGCCCTCGGGGCCGCAGCGCCAGAGGGTGGTGCTTTGCCTTTGCGTCTGCGCCGCACTCAGGCTGCAGAGGCTGGCGGCCAGCAGCGCCAGAAGCGCCAGAAGCGCGTGGCGCTTGCGCCCGAGGCGGGGCGTACACGGGGCAGGTCGGGACGAGGCTCGCATGGCGAAGCCCTCCGAGCGGACCTAGGGTTGATCGGGGCCTCTCTCGGGCGCTGCCGCTTCTGGAGCGACGCTGCGGGGCGGCTTCGGCGGCTTGGGCCGGGGAGGCTTGGCATGAATCTTCATCATGGCTCGCTCCATCTCGCCTTTCAACATCAGCTCGACCGTGTCCAGGGATTTGGCGATGCAGTCCTCGATCTTTTCGCGCTCGGCTTGTGGAGGCTTGCGCAGCACATAGCCCGCCACCTCGGACTTGATGCCGGGGTGGCCGATGCCCAGGCGCAGGCGCCAGAAATTGGCCGAGCCCAGCTGGGCCTGCATGTCCTTCAGCCCGTTGTGGCCGCCGTTGCCGCCACCTTGCTTGAACTTCATCTCGCCGGGCAAGAGATCCAGCTCGTCGTGCACGGCCAGGATCTCCTCGGGCGCGATCTTGAAAAAGCGCGCCAGCGCGGCCACCGACTTGCCGCTGAGGTTCATATAGGTCATGGGCTCCAGCAGCCAGATGGGGCCGCTGGCGCCGGGGGCGTTGTTGATGCGCGCCACCAGGCCGTGATAGCTGCGGTCCACCTGCAGGCTGCCGCCCAGGCGGCGGGCCAGCAGGTCTATCCACCAGAAGCCCGCGTTGTGGCGGGTGTCCTCGTATTCGGGCCCGGGATTGCCCAGGCCAACAAAGAGTCGAATCATGATGGCGCGATTATCGCTAGCATAGGGCGATGGACCGCCGCCAACTCCTTGCCCAGACCGATCTGGCCGCCCTGCAGCGCACGCTGGAACGCCGCATCGCCCTACCCACCGAGAGCCAGAACCGCGAGCGCGCACCCGAGCTGCGCCGCTATCTGGAGGCCGAGCTGGCGCCCGAGCTGCGGGCCATGGGCTTTGCCTGCGAGCTCTGGGACAACCCGGTGCCGGGCGCGCCGCCCCTGCTCTTTGCCGAGCGCCTGGAAGACCCTGCCCTGCCCACGGTGCTGAGCTACGGTCATGGCGATGTGGTGCTGGGCGATGAGAGCAAGTGGACGAAAGCCGCCTCTCCCTGGACGCTGGAGCGCCACGAGGGCCGCTGGTACGGCCGCGGCGTGGCCGACAACAAGGGCCAGCACAGCCTCAATCTGCAGGCCCTGGCCCAGGTGCTGGCGGCGCGCGGCGGGCGCCTGGGTTTCAACAGCAAGTTCTTGTTCGAGATGGGCGAGGAGGTGGGCTCGCCCGGGCTCAAGACCGTGTGCGAGCGCCAGCGCGAACGCCTGCGGGCCGATCTCTTCCTGGCCTCGGACGGGCCGCGCCTGAACCAGCAGCAGCCCACGCTCTTTCTGGGCTCGCGCGGGGTGATGAATTTCGAGCTGGCGCTGGAGCTGCGCGAGGGCGCCCACCACTCCGGCAACTGGGGGGGGCTGCTGGCCAACCCGGGCGTGCTGCTCGCGGGCGCCATCCATAGCATCGTGGATCAGCATGGTGTGATCCGCGTGGAGGCCCTGCGGCCGCCACCCCTGCCGGCCGCGGTGCGCGCCGCCCTGGCCGATGTGCAGCCTGGCGAGCCCGGCGGGCCAGCCATTGATGGGGACTGGGGCGAGCCCGGCCTTAGCCCGGCCGAGCGGGTGTTTGGCTGGAACAGCATCGAGGTGCTGGCCTTTCGCTGCGGCAATCCGGACAAGCCGGTCAATGCCATCCCGCCGCGGGCCCAGGCCACGATGCAGATCCGCTTTGTGGTCGGGCGCGACCCGGCCAGCTTTCTGCCGGCCTTGCGCGCCCACCTGGACGCCCAGGGCTACGCGCAGGTGCAACTGCGCCTGGCGGGCGCCGAGATCATGAACGCCACCCGCCTGGACCCCGACAGCCCCTGGGTACGCTGGGCCCAGGCTTCGCTGCGGCAAAGCACCGGCCAGGAACCGGTGCTGCTGCCCAATCTGGGTGGCTCACTTCCCAATGATTGCTTTGCTGAGGTGCTGGGCCTGCCCACGGTCTGGGTGCCGCACTCGGTGCCTACCTGCAGCCAGCACGCGCCCAACGAGCACCTGCCCGAGCACACCCTGGCCCAGGGCCTGCAGATCATGGCCGGCCTGTTCTGGGATCTGGGCGAGGGATGGCCCGCCGGGACGGGGCGCGCGCAAGACAGGTCGTGAGCAAGCGCCCCCGGAGGGCCAATGAAAAAGGGCCCCGGAGAGGGCCCTTTGGCAATCTGCAGGCTCCCAGGGGGAGCCGCAAGGCAGAAATTACTTCTTGCCCTTCTTGCCCTTCTTGTCGTCGGCGGCCGGGGCGGCGACAACGACGATTTCCTCGGCCTTGGGGGCCACGGCGGTAGCGACGGCCGGGTTCGGCTTGCCGTGCACCACGACCTTGACGCCGGCGGGCAGGGTCAGGTCGTTGACATGCAGGGAGTGACCCAGGGTCAGACCGCTCAGATCCACTTCGATGAACTCAGGCAGCTGGCGAGCCAGGCAGGTGATGTTCAGCTCGGTGATCACGTGATCCACGGTGCACTTGTCGTTCTTGACGGCCACGGAGTCGGCTTCGCCCTTGAAGTGCAGGGGGATCTTCTTGGTGATCTTGGTGGTGTCGTCCACGCGCTGGAAGTCCACGTGCAGGACTTGCGGCTTGTACGGGTGGTACTGCACATCGCGCAGCAGGACCTGGTCGACCTTGCCGTTCAGTTCCATCTCGAGGATGGTGCTGTGGAAGGCTTCCTTCTTTAGGGCATGGAACAGGGCGTTGTGGTCCAGCTCGATGTTGGTGGGCTCGCCAGCGCCGAAGACGATGCCGGGAACCTTGCCCGACAGACGCAGGCGGCGGCTCGCTCCGGTCCCCTGCAGCTTGCGCTCAAAAGCGGTGAATTTCATAACTAACTCCAAAATTACCGATGCGCCACCATGGCGTACCGGGTTGGAAGGCCCGCGACCAGGCTCTTCCGGACACAAGGCAATGCCTTGCGCGTAGCAAAAGGCCCTGTCTTGCGACCGAGCCCTCTGAATGCTTAGAAATTGTTGTTCTGTTCCGAAAACAGCGAGGTGACCGACTCGCCGTCCGAGATGCGGCGGATGGTCTCCGCGAACAGGAAGGCGACGGACAGCTGGCGGATCTTGCCGCAGGCCTTGGCGGCCGCAGACAGCGGAATGGTGTTGCTGATCACCACCTCGTCCAGGTGCGAACCGGCGATGCGCTCAATGGCCGGGCCCGACAGAATGGGGTGGGTGCAATAGGCGAACACGCTCTTGGCACCCCGGTCCTTCAGCACCTCTGCGGCCTTCACCAGCGTGCCGGCGGTGTCGATCATGTCGTCCATGATCACGCAGTTGCGGCCGTCGATCTCGCCGATCACGTGCATCACTTCGGAGACGTTGGCGGCCGGGCGGCGCTTGTCGATGATGGCCAGGTCGCAACCCAGTTGCTTGGCCAGGGCGCGGGCGCGCACCACGCCGCCCACATCGGGGCTGACCACCACCAGATTGTTGTAGTTGCGGGCCTTCAGGTCCGACAGCAGCACCGGGCTGGCGTAGATATTGTCGACGGGGATGTCGAAGAAGCCCTGGATCTGGTCGGCGTGCAGGTCCATGGTCAGCACGCGCTCCACGCCCACGGTCTCCAGCAGATTGGCCACCACCTTGGCCGAGATCGGCACGCGGGTGCTGCGGGGACGGCGATCCTGGCGGGCGTAGCCGAAGTAGGGGATCACGGCGGTGATGCGGCGCGCGCTGGCGCGCTTGAGCGCATCGACCATGATCAGGAGTTCCATCAGGTTCTCGTTGGTCGGCGCGCAGGTGGGCTGGATCACGAACACGTCGCGGGCCCGCACGTTCTGCTGGATCTCGACGGTGACTTCACCATCGGAGAAACGACCGACCACGGCCTTGCCGAGCTCGAGGCCCAGATGGGTGGCGATTTCTTGGGAGAGGACCGGGTTTGCGTTGCCGGTGAAGAGGACGGTGTTGAGCAGCACGGCGGCCATCCCTTTGTGAAGGACCCGTGGTCAACCAGCGTGTCCCGGTCTTTCAGAACCAGAAGCCCGCACGGCGGGCCTCAGCACGAACAATGCCCGCGTAGCAGACATCTCACGAACGGTGGAATTCTGCATGGCAGAACCCATCATGAGTAAAGCCCGCAGAGCGGGCTTCATCATAATTTTTGGCAGGGGAGGAAGGACTCGAACCCTCGCATGTCGGAATCAAAATCCGATGCCTTAACCAACTTGGCGACTCCCCTACACAGGACACTGCATAAACTGCAGCGACCGGTATTCTAGCATCAATCTGAGGCCCATTCTTTCAAAGGATGCTGCTTCAGACTGCGACATGTTTTCCCAATCCAGCCAGAAGGCAAACCTTCCGGAACTGTCGCCATGGATTGGTGCGACATGCCATATTTCCCGTTCACCGCCGCAGCTTCCACTCTCGCGAAAACTGCGCTGCCGGATCCCGTCATGCGGCTGTTGCCGAATCGAGTTTCCAACCACAGCAGGCCTTGTCGAACTTCGGGGCAGATTGTTTCGGCCGGCTTTTGCAGGTCGTTGCGACCAAAGCCACTCAGAAAACTTTCTGTTCCCTCCGCCCCATCAGCCACTTCGCCCATCAGCCGTTTCGGCCCGTTTGCGTCGCTGCTGTTGTGTGCAGGAAAGCCCGCTACTATAGCCACAGATTTCGACTTTGCCAAGAGTTCGCTCGAAAAAATTTCCTTGGTGGCGATACTGGTGGGCGGTTTGAGAACAAAGTAGTCCTGTTCTGGCAGATGTATGGGGTGCAGGATCTCGCCGATGCCCTCGACAAAGGCGTTGTCGCCGCCCAGGAAGAAGGGCACATCGGCGCCCAGCTTCAGGCCCAGGGGCAGCAGGCGCGAGCGCGGCCAGTTCAGGTCCCAGAGCCGGTTCAGGGCCAGCAGGGTGGAGGCGGCATCCGAGGAGCCGCCGCCCATGCCCGCACCGGCCGGCAGGCGCTTCTCCAGATGGATGTCCACGCCCAGATCGCTGCGGCCGGCCTCGGCCTGCAGCAGGCGGGCGGCGCGCACGCAGAGATCATCCTCGGGCAGGGCCGCGGCGGCCCCCGCGCCATCGTGGCGGCGCAGCAGGCCGTCGCTGCGGCGCTCGAAGTGCAGGGTGTCGCTCCAGTCGATCAGGGCAAAGATCGACTGCAGCAGGTGATAGCCATCGGCGCGCTTGCCCACCACATGCAGAAAGAGGTTGAGCTTGGCCGGGGCCGGGACGTCGTAGAGCGCTTGCATCGAAGATGGGAACAGGGTCAGGGGGCGAGCCGGGCGCGCAACTGCACCACGGGTTCGGCGTTGCGACGGGCCAGCAGCAGGCCCTCGTCAAAGCGGGACAGATCGATCTGCCAGCCCAGCTGGGCAAAGCCCCGGGCGGGCTCGGGCAGGGGGGCGGAGGGGCTCTCGGGCCAGGGCCGACCGCGCAACCAGTCGAACAGGGCGGCCACGGGCACGGGCTCGCCCAGCATCTCGCGGGTCAGGGCGTCGAGGTCTTCGTAGCGCCGCTCCTCGCCGGGGGTCTGCAGCAGCACCTCGCCGGGGCTCCAGCGTGCACGCGCCACCAGGCTGCCCAAAGGCGTGCTCAGCTCCAGTCTGCCGGCCGTGGCCGACCCCAGCAGCTCGAAGCTGGCGCTGTCACTACCCCGACCTTGCACCTGCACCGAGAGCCGTCCGCTCAGTCGCAGGCCTGCGTCGTCAGGCAGGGGTGGCGTCTCGGGCTGCAGGCCGGCGCAGGCGCTGAGCAGGGCGGCCAGGCAGATGGCCGCTGCCGCGCGCCAGCTCATCGGGCCTTCAGGCGCTGACGGGTCTCGCGCAGGGCCTCGTTCTTGGGGTCGCGGCGGGCGCCCTCGTTCCAGATGCGCAGGGCCTCCTCGCGTTCGCCCAGGGTCCACAGCACCTCGCCCAGATGGGCGGCAATCTCGGCATCGGGCCGCGAGGCATAGGCCTGGCGCAGCAGGCGCAGAGCCTCCTGGTGATTGCCCAGACGGAACTCCACCCAGCCCAGGCTGTCCACGATGAAGGGCTCGCTGGGCGCGTACTGCAGGGCCTTGGCGATCAGGCTCTTGGCCTCTTCCAGGCGCAGATTGCGCTCGGCCAGCGAGTAGCCCAGGGCGTTGTAGGCGTGGTAGTGGTCGGGCTTGAGTGCCATGACCTTGCGCAGCAAGGTCTCCATCTGCTCCAGGCGGTTCAGCTTCTCGGCCATCATGGCCTGTTCGTAGACGATGTTGGCGTCTTCGGGAAAGCGCTGGCCGGCCTGCTCCAGCACCGCCAGTGCAGCCTCCCACTGCTGCACTTCCCGCAGCAACTGGGCCTCGGCCATGAGTTTGGCGCGGACCTGTTCGTCCCGCTCGGCGGGCAGGGCCTGCAGCAGGGCCCGTCCCTTGGCCAGCTGTCCCTGGCGGGCCATCAGCGAGGCGCGGCGGTAGCTGACCTCCATCAGTCGCTGAGGCGCGTCGACCTTGGCCAGCCAGCCTTCGGCGCCGCGCAGATCGCCGCGCATTTCCGCGACCTGCGCCAGCAGCAGCCAGGCCTGCTGGCGCGAGTCCTTGTGGGCCTCGGCGTCGCCGGCCGGCAGCTTGTCCAGTTTGGACAGATAGGTCAGCAAGGCCTTCTCGGCCTCCTCGGGGTGGCGCAGATCCAGTTCCAGCGCACCCAAGGCGTACCAGGCCGGCGCGCTGTCCGGTGCGGCCTGCGTGACCAGACGGAACTCGCGCGCCGCATCAGCCGTACGCTGCATGCCCGCCAGAGTGCGGCCATAGGCCACGCGCAGCACATGGTTGTCGGGCTGGCGTTGCAGCCGGGCGCTGATCAAGGCCTCGGCAGCCGGGCGTTCGGGCATCAAGTCCATGGCCATCAGGGCCACTTCGTCGGCATTGGGGAAGTCCTGTGCCGCGCTGTTCGTGAGGGCCAGGGCCTTGTCGGCCTGATTGGCGCTCAAGGCCATGCGGGCCTGCACCAGCAGCGCCATCATGCGGGTTGCGGCCTGCTGGCTGGCGCTTTCCAGCACCGGTGCCAGAGCGCTGTAGACACGGGCGGGCTCGGGCGAGCGCTGGAAGAGTCGTGGCAGGGAAGCCAGCACCGCATTGCGCTGGGCCTCGGGTGTGAGGTTCAACAGGCTTTGCAGCGGTGCAGCCACCTCGCTCGGGCGGTTGAGGGCCGCCAGCAGCTGCAGAATGGTCTGGTGGGCTTCGATGGAACTGGGGACGGATTCGCGCCAGGCCTTGGCCGCAATCAGGGCCTGATCACCGGCGCGGGCCTGCAGGGCGATATTGACCACGCGGCGATAGAGCTCGCTGTCACCGGTGCGGCGTGCCGCATCCAGCAGCACCTGAAAGGCCACGCCGGGCTGGCCGGCGCGCAGCTCCATCTCGCCCACCAGCAGCTGATAGAACAAGGGGGCATCCAGATCGGAGTTCTGTACCGCTGGAGCGCTGGCCGGCGTTGCGGCCTGGGCCTGTGCCGGCCCGAGCAGCAACAGCAGGCTGCTCATCGCCAGGGCGGTCAGGGTGTGTTTGGGCATGCGGGCTCCTGGAACGACGGCGGCCGCCATGATGCCGGCGCCGTATGGCTGGATTGTGTTCGATTCTAGAAGTGCCCCAGGGGCATGTCGGGGCTTGGGTCGGCGCTTATCATGCGCCCCGCCATGCCGGAATTGCCCGAAGTCGAAGTCACCCGCCGCAGCTTTGCCGACGCCATCGAGGGCGCGCGCGTGCTGGAGGTGCGCTTGGGCAAACCCCTGCGCTGGCCCCTGGGTCTGGACCCGGACGAGCTGCAGGAGGCCCGCGTGGGCGCGGCCCAGCGCCGCGGTAAATACCTCTGGCTGCCGCTGCGCAGTACGCGCCTGGATGGCGGCCTGCTGATGCATCTGGGCATGTCCGGCAGCCTGGCCTTTACGCCGCGCGACTCGGCACCGGGGCCGCATGATCATTTCGATTTGCGCACGGACCGCGGCCTTCTGCGCCTGCATGACCCGCGTCGCTTCGGCGCCGTGCTGTGGTCCGCCGGCCTGGACCAGGCCCCGGCCGCGCCCCTGCTGGCGCGCCTGGGCCTGGAGCCCTTCGATCCGCGCTTCAATGGCGAGTACCTCAAGATCGGCCTCTCGGGTCGGCGCGTGGCCATCAAGCAGGCCCTGCTGGCCGGCGACATCGTGGTGGGCGCCGGCAACATCTATGCGTGCGAGGCGCTCTTCCTGGCCGGCATCGACCCGCGCCTGCCCGCCCATCGCCTGAGCGGCCCGCGCGCCGAGCGCCTGGCCCAGGCGGTGCGCGGCGTGCTGGGCCGCGCGCTGGAGGCGGGCGGCACCACCCTGCGTGACTTCCGCGATGCCCATGGTGTGGCCGGCAGCTTCCAGATGCAGGCCCAGGTCTATGGCCGCGAAGGCGAGCCCTGCCGCGTCTGCGCCACGCCCATACGCCGCATTGTGCAGGGCCAGCGCTCCACCTTCTTCTGCCCCAGCTGCCAAAAGAAATGAAGTCGGACGCGAAGCCGGCCCAGGCTCCGGCGGTGCAACTGCCTAGCGAGTTTTCCACCCTGCTGATCGCCTGGCAGCGCAGCCATGGCCGGCATGAGCTGCCCTGGCAGAACACCCGCGACCCCTACCGCGTCTGGCTGTCCGAGATCATGCTGCAGCAGACCCAGGTCACGACCGTGCTGGGCTATTACCAGCGCTTTCTGCAGCGCTTCCCGACCGTGGTGGACCTGGCAGCGGCTTCGCTGGATGAGGTACTCGCCCTCTGGCAGGGCCTGGGCTACTACAGCCGCGCGCGCAATCTGCACCGCTGCGCCCAGGCGGTGGCGGCCCAGCATGGCGGCGAGTTCCCGGCGAGCGCGGCCGCCCTGCAGGAACTGCCGGGCATAGGCCGCTCCACGGCGGCGGCCATCGCGTCTTTTTGCTTCGGCGAGCGCGTGGCCATCTTGGACGGCAACGTGAAGCGGGTGCTCTCGCGCCTGCTGGCCTTCGAGGGCGATCTGGCCGGCAGCGCCGCCGAGAAGCAGCTCTGGGCTCATGCCCAGGCCCTGCTGCCCGCGCGCGAGGCCGATATGCCGGCCTACACCCAGGGCCTGATGGACCTGGGCGCCAGCCTCTGCGCGGCGCGCAGCCCGCAATGCCTGCTCTGCCCGGTGAGCGAGCTCTGCCAGGGGCGGGCCGGTGGCGAGCCCACGCGCTATCCCATCAAGACCCGCAAGCTCAAGCGCAGCCGGCGTGAGAACTGGTGGCTGTGGCTGGAGCATGAGGGTCGCATCTGGCTGGAGCAGCGGCCCGAGACCGGCGTCTGGGCCGGGCTCTGGACTCTGCCCCTGTTCGAGGATGAGGCCCAGCTGCAGGCGCGCACCCAGGCCTTGGGTGCGCAGGCCGAGCCCCTGCCGCAGGTCTCGCATGCGCTCACCCATTTCGACTGGGTGCTGCACCCGCGCCGTGCCGAGCTGGCGGTGGCGCCGGCCGCGCTGGGGGGCGGGTGCTGGGTGGCGCGCGAGGAGCTGGCGGCCTATGCCCTGCCGGCACCCTTGAAACGCCTGCTGGGCTGAGGCTATGCTGCGCGTCTTCCCAGACGCCGAACCGCCGCCCATGAAACCCCTGGTCAAAACCGCTGTTGAATCTGCCCTGGTGGCCCTGCTGGTGGCGGGAGCCTGCCTCTGGTTCCTGATCTCGGCGAATGAGTCCGAGTCGGCCAACCCCGGCACCATCGTGATGCTGGCCCTGGGGCTGGCCGCCGGCCTGATCGCCCACTGGACCTATATGGGTCTGGCGCTCAAGCGCGATGGCCGCGCCTGGATGAGCTGGATGCCAGCCGTGGTGCTGCTTTTTCCCATTGCCACCGTGGTGGCCCTGGTGCTGATGTCGGCCCAGGCCGAGGAATCGCGCGCCGCCTGAAGCCGGCGCGTGCGGCAGGCGCCGCTCAGCGCGCGTCCAGCTCGCGGTGGCGCTTCAGCACATGGCCGTGGCTGGCGAACTGCCGGGCCAGGGTCTCGACCAGATAGACCGAGCGGTGCTGGCCGCCCGTGCAGCCGATGGCGACGGTGAGGTAGCTGCGCTGATCGGCCGCGAAATTGGGCAGCCACTGGCGCAGAAAGCCGCTGATCTGGCCCAGCATCAGAGCCACCTCGGGCTGGGCGTTCAGGAAGTCGGCCACCGGTGCATCGCGTCCGGTCAAGGGGCGAAGTTCGCGGTCGTAATAGGGGTTGGGCAGCACGCGCACATCGAACACAAAGTCCGCGTCGCTGGGCACGCCATGCTTGAAGGCAAAGGACTCGAAGACCAGGGTCAGCGACTCGCCGCTCACCGAGACCAGGTCCCGCACCCAGGCCCGCAGCTGGGCGGCCCGCAGCAGGCTGGTGTCGATCACGGTGGACTCGGCGCGCAGGCCGGCCAGCAGCTCGCGCTCCAGGGCAATGGCCTCGACCAGGGCGCGGTGAGCATCGGCCCCGTCCTGGTCGGCCCCCAGCTCGCCGCTGCGCAGGGGGTGGGGGCGCCGCGTTTCCGAGAAGCGCCGCAGCAGGGCCTCGTCATTGGCATCCAGAAACACCGAGCGCACCCGCACGCCCTGGGCGCGCAGCTGCTTCAGATGCGGCAGCACATGGGGCAGGGAGCCCTCGCTGCGCACATCCACGCCAATGGCCACGCGCCGCTCGCCGCGCTGCTTTTCCAGCGCCAGAAAATGGGGCAGCAGCTCGGGCGGCAGATTGTCCACGCAGAAGAAGCCGGCATCCTCCAGCGCGTGCATCACCACCGACTTGCCGCCCCCGGACATGCCGGTGATCAGCACCACCTCGCCGAGATCGCCTGCGGACTGTGAAGCTTCGGTGCTCATGAACGGGCCTTGCGAGGACTGGGGGTGGATTCGGGGCTGCCGTGTGCCGACTGCACCAGCATCTCCTGGGCATGGGCCAGGCTGGCGGAGGACAGGCGCTCGCCGCCCAGCATGCGGGCAATCTCCTGCACGCGGGCTTCGCCCTGCACCGGGCGGACATCGCTGGCGGTGGCGCCGTCTTCGCGCAGGGCCTTGGCCACCACGAAATGATGGTCGGCGCAGGCGGCGACCTGGGGCAGATGGGTCACGGCCAGCACCTGGCGCTGGCGGCCCAGCTGCTTCATCAGCCGGCCCACGGTTTCGGCCACGGCCCCGCCCACGCCGGCATCGATCTCGTCAAAGATCAGGGTGGCGGCGCCGCCCTCGTCCAGCTGGCAGGTGGTGACGGCAATCGCCAGGGCGATGCGCGAGAGCTCGCCGCCCGAGGCCACCTTGCCCAGCGGGCGCGGCGTGCTGCCGGCGTGGCCAGCCACCATGAATTCGGCGCTTTCCAGGCCGAAGCTCTGCGGCTGCTCCTGGGGCAGCAGGGCCACCTCGAAGGCGCCGCCGGCCATGCCCAGCTGCTGCATGGCCTGGGTCACGGCGGCGGCCAGGGCCGGCGCGGCCTGGGCACGGGCGCGGCTTACGCGCTGGGCTTCCTGGTCATAGGCCTTGCGGGCCTCAAGCTGCGCGCGCTCCAGGGCGGCCAGATCGCCGGCCTCGTCCAGGGCCTGCAGCTCGGCCTTCCACTGCGCATGCAGGGCGGGCAGCTCGGCGGCGGGGCGGCGGTAGCGGCGCGCCAGGGCCATCCAGGCGGAGAGGCGCTCGTCCAGCTCGGCCAGGCGCTCGGGCTCCTGCTCGGCGCCGTGCAGATAGGTGTTGAGGGTGTGGGCGGCGTCCTGCAGCTGGGCCTGGGCGCCCTGCAGGGCCTCGATGGCCGGGGCCAGGCGGGCGTCAAAGGCCAGCACGTCCTGCAGCTTGTCCACGGCCCGCTCGGTCAGGCTCTCGGCGCTCTGCTCGGCCTCGCCCGAGGCGCCGGTCAGGGCCTCCAGGGCCAGGCGGGCGGCCTCCATCAGCGAGGCGGCGTGCGAGAGGCGCTGGTGCTCGGCATTGAGCTCGTCCCACTCGTCCGCGCCGGGAGCCAGGCGGCCGATCTCTTCCAGCTGCCAGGCCAGGCGCTCGCGCTCGCGGGCCAGCTCCTCGCTGCGGGTCTGGGCGGCCTCCAGGCGCTCGCTGGCCTGGCGCCAGGCGGCGTGGGCGCGGGCCAGGGCGGCGGTGTCCAGGCGTGCGAAGGCGTCCAGCAGGGCGCGCACCGAGGCCGGGCGGGTCAGGCCTTGCCAGGCATGCTGGCCGTGGATGTCCAGCAGGCTGCCGGCCGTCTCGCGCAGCTGGGCCACGGTGGCCGGGCTGCCATTGATCCAGGCGCGGCTCTTGCCCTGGGCGTCGATCACCCGGCGCAGCAGCAGGGTCTCGCCGGGCTCGAAGCCGGCCTCGTCCAGCCAGGGCTGCAGGCTGGCCGGGCTGTCGAACTCGGCCGTGATTTCGGCGCGGCTGGCGCTCTCGCGCACCACGCCCGCATCACCGCGCTGGCCAAGGGCCAGCTGCAGCGCATCGATCAGGATGGACTTGCCCGCGCCGGTCTCGCCGGTGAGCACGGCAAAGCCGCCCTCGAAGTCCAGCTCCAGCGAGGGCACGATGACGAAATCGCGCAGGCTCAGGCGCCTAAGCATCAAAGTTCTCCATGTCGCCAACGGGCGAGCTCGTCCGAGTGAGGCAGACCTATCGAGCGACGCCCGAGGATCCGGCTTCGCCGGGCCTGCGGGCGTGCCCCCTTGAGGGGGCGGCCGTAGGCCGTAGGGGGGGAGACCATCAACTGACTCCCTCGTACCAGCGCAGCTTGCGGCGCAGCGTGGCGTAATAGCTCCAGCCCTTGGGGTGGAGGAAGCAGACCTGGTGGGCCGAGCGGCGCACGGTGATGCGGTCGCCGTGCAGCAGGCTGGCCAGGCTCTGCATATCGAAATTCACGCTGGCATCGCGGCCGGCCACGATCTCCAGCCGCACCTCGCCCGAGTCGGGCAGCACGATGGGCCGGTTGGACAGGGTGTGCGAGGCGATGGGCACCACCACCCAGCCGGCGATGCTGGGGTGCAGGATGGGGCCGCCGGAGGAGAGCGAATAGGCCGTGGAGCCGGTGGGCGAGGCCACGATCACGCCGTCGGCCCGCATATTGGCCACGAACTCGTCGCCCACATCCACCTTGAGTTCCACCATGGCGGCGGTGGCACCGCGGCTGACCACCACATCGTTGAGGGCCAGGCCCTCGAAGATCACCTCGCCGTCGCGCCAGACCGCGCCTTCCAGCATGGCACGACGCTCGCCCTCATAGTCGCCGCGCAGAATGGGCGCCAGCGATTCGCGAAAGCGCTCCAGCGAGATGTCGGTGATGAAGCCCAGGCGTCCCTGGTTGATGCCCACCAGGGGCATGCCGTGGCGGGCCATGTCGCGGGCAAAGCCCAGCATGGTGCCGTCGCCGCCCACCACGATGGCCAGATCGCATTGCGCCCCCATTTCCTCGGTGGACAGGGCGGGGTAGTCGGTGATGCCGGTGTTCTCGGCGGTGTCGCGCTCCAGGGAAACATCCAATCCCTGGGAGGTCACAAATTCGGCAATCTCCTCCAGCACCGGCCGGATGCCGCGGGCCTGGTGCTTGCCCACGATGGCCGCATGTCGGAAAGGCGTTTGAGAGGACGTCATGACCATGCGCAGAATTACACCACAGCGATATGACGGACCCCTGAGGGCTGGTGCTCAGTCCTTACAATGAAAACATGCTCGACGAGCGCGCCAAATCACTGCTGAAGACCCTGGTTGAACGCTATATCGCGGACGGCCAGCCCGTGGGCTCACGCACGCTCTCCAAGGCCTCGGGCCTGGAGCTGAGTCCGGCGACCATCCGCAATGTGATGGCCGACCTGGAGGAGCTCGGCCTGATCGCCAGCCCTCACACCAGCGCGGGTCGTGTGCCCACGGCCCGGGGCTATCGGCTTTTTGTCGACACCATGCTGACCGCGGCTCCGGGGCTTGTGGCCGACACTCGTCCGCTGGAGCAGCAACTGCAGCCTGACCAGCCGCAGCGCGTGATCGCCAGCGCCGCCCAGCTGCTGTCCAACCTCTCCAGCTTCGTGGGCGTGGTCACCGCGCCGCGCAAGCCCAGCGTCTTCCACCATATCGAATTCCTGCGCCTGGGCGAACGCCGGGTCTTGGTCATCATGGTGGCGCCCGATGGCGATGTGCAGAACCGCGTGATCTTCACCGCCCAGGATCTGAGCCAGGCCGAGCTGGCCGAGGCCAGCAACCGGCTCAATGCGCACTACGCCGGCCTGAGCCTGGAGTCGGTGCGCGAGAAGCTCAAGAGCGAGGTGGATGCGCTGCGCGGCGAGATCGCCCAGCTCATGAGCGCGGCCGTGCAGGTGGGCACCGAGGCCATGCAGCACGAGGAAGACCGCGTGGTGGTCTCCGGCGAGCGCAATCTGCTCACCGTGCAGGACTTCAGCCACGATATGGGCAGCCTGCGCCGGCTCTTCGACCTCTTCGAGCAGAAGACCCAGCTGATGCGCCTGCTGGACGTGTCCAGCCGCGCCGAGGGCGTGCGCATCTATATCGGCGGCGAGAGCCAGGTCGTGCCCTTCGAGGAGCTGTCCATCGTCTCTGCCCCGTACGAGGTGGACGGCCAGGTGGTGGGCACCCTGGGCGTGATCGGCCCCACCCGCATGGCCTACGACCGCATGATCCAGATCGTGGACATCACCTCGCGCATGGTCAGTCAAGCGCTGAGCCAGAAGTAGGCGCGAGTCGCCCTATACAATCCGCGCTCCCGGCACCCCGCCGGGCGTAATGGCGGTGCCGTCCTGGCACCGGTCACGGGGGCCGTTAGCTCAGTTGGTTAGAGCAGGGGACTCATAATCCCTTGGTCACAGGTTCAAGTCCTGTACGGCCTACCACCCGCCCCACCGAAACCGCCTTACTCCGTGGAGTTTGCCGCGCATTCGGCCGGCCAGCCCCGCTGCTTCGCCCCAAAGGGTGATGCCGGCGCTGTAAGCGACTGTTAACCTTCGCGGCGTTCTGACCCGTGGGGTCAGCAAAGGCAAAGCCGGTGTGAACCGGTGACGCAAAGCCTCCGGTCTTTGACGCTGCAGACGCCGTCAAAGATAGCGGGGTTGCCGGTTCGGACTCGCGCCAATCGCCAGCCATCCTGCGGGATGCATGCGCTGCCTTTGTTCTGTCACTGACTTCAAAGGCATGCAGCCATGAGTTCTGAGCGTAGCGCCGGCCCCAGCGTGCCGGCCATCGTGGGTATCGATCTGGGCACCACCAACTCTCTGGTGGCGTTCTGGCACAACGGGCAGGCGCATCTTGTGCCGAATGCGCTGGGCAAGTCCCTCACGCCCTCCGTGGTGAGTCTGGATGAAGACGGTTCCATCCTGATTGGCGAGGCCGCGCGCGAGCGTGTGCAGACGCATCCCTGGCTCAGTGCCGCAGCCTTCAAGCGCGGCATGGGCAGCGACCGGCTGTACCGCCTGGGCGATCGTAGTTTCCGCGCCGAGGAGCTTTCTGCCCTGGTGCTGAAATCCTTGCGGGCGGATGTCCGCGCCCTGTTCGGCTGCGATGTGGACCAGGCGGTCATCACGGTGCCGGCCTACTTCTCCGATGCCCAAAGGGCCGCTACCCGCAATGCAGGCCTGATGGCGGGCTTCAGCGATGTCAGCCTGCTCAACGAGCCGACGGCTGCCGCACTGGCCTATGGGCTCCACGAACAAGGGGATGCTCAGTTCCTGGTCTTCGACTTCGGCGGTGGCACTTTTGATGTGTCCATCCTGGAGTTGTTCAGCGGGGTGATGGAAGTGCGGGCCACGGCTGGCGACAATATGCTCGGTGGCGACGATGTGGACGCTTGCCTCGAGCGCTGGGTGTTTGAGCGTGCCAGTTTGCCGGCCAGCCTGCGTGAAGACGCCCTGTTCATGGCGCGCTTGCGTGCTCACTGCGAGACGGCAAAACGGGCGCTGGCGCAGGACGATCAGGCCAGTATCCGTTTCCGGCACGAGTCCGTCTCGGTGGATCTGGTGCTCAGCCTGTCGCAGCTTGAGCAGTTGATCCAGCCTCTGCTGGAGCGCTTGCGCGGGCCGGTGGAAGTCGCAGTGCGCGATGCACGCATCAGCCCGCAGCAGCTTTCGGCCGTGGTGCTGGCCGGCGGTAGTTCGCGCCTGCGCGCTGTGCGTCAGTTGGCAACCCGGCTGTTCGGTCAGTTCCCCAGTATCAGCCACAACCCCGATGAAGTGGTCGCGCTGGGCGCTGCCGTGCAAGCGGGTCTTCGCGCCCAGGCCGCCGACCTGAGCGAGCGGGTGATGACGGATGTCTGCCCCTACACCCTCGGCATCGAGATTTCCAAACAGCTCACCGCCGAGCGGCGTGTCGAGGGCTTTATGTCGCCCGTGCTGCCGCGCAATCTGGTGGTGCCCGCCAGCCGTGTGGAGCGCTTCTACCCGGTTCACGAGGGCCAGACCATTGTCTGCCTTCGGGTCTTCCAAGGAGAGGCGCGACTGGTCAAGGACAACATCGCCCTGGGTGAGCTTGAGGTCAAGCTCACTCCCCCGGACGGCAAGACCCGGCGTGCTGTCGACGTGCGCTTCACCTACGACGTGGATGGTTTGCTGGAGGTCGAGGCCACGCCATTGTGCGACGAGTTGCCGGCCGGTCCCTTGAAGCGGCTGGTGCTGCAGAGCAGCGAGCAGCGCCTCTCGCCCGAAGAAGTGCAGGCCCGCTTGGACAAGCTGGCGACGCTCAAGCTTCATCCGCGCGAGCGCCTTGAGGTCCGAACCCTGCTTGCGCGTGCCGAGCGCCTGCACATGCAGCTCAATGGCGAAGCTCGCCAGCAGGTGTCCGAATCGATCAGCCAGTTCGAGCTGGCGCTCGAATCGCAGGATGCCCGCCGGATCGAGCCTGCTCGCGAAGCTTTGCGTCGCTTGCTTGAGATGCATGAGGCCAGCTCGCCGCTGGGAGCCTGGTGATGCGTCTTCTGCTGCCCGACTATTTCGCGGCACTGGAGCTGACGCCGCAGGCGGATGAGGCAGAGGTCAAGCGTGCCTATGCGCAGCGGCTCAAGCAGATCAACCGCCAGGCAGACCCCCAGCGCTTTCAGGAGCTGCGCGCTCACTACGAGGCCGCACTCGCCCACGTGCGTGAAGGGCGCGGCTTCGTGATGGTGGATGAAGCGCCGGAGCCTTTGGCCGAGGCCCAGCAGGCGCCTGTGGCGCCTGTGGCGCCTGGCGGCGATGCACCGCCCGCAGAGCCGGCCCCCGCGCCCGAGATCCTACTCAGCCCACTCAGCCCACTCAGCCCGCGCGAGCAAGCGCAGCAAGTGTTTGACGCCATGGCGGCTGAGTTCTGTCACCTCTCCTTGCTGGAGCTGCCTCCGGCCAAGAGTGTGCTGAGCAAATGGCTGCGCTCTCCCGAGCTGGTGTCGCTGGAGGCTGGCGAGCATTTCCGCGGCCTGCTCCAGGAGGCCATTTGCGAGCGGCGCCTGGGCCGGCACACGGCCCTGCTGCTGTTCGCCGCGATGGAGGTGCTGGGCTGGCAGGATGCGCAGACCCTGGTCCAGCCGGACAGCGCCGCCTACTGGCGCCTGCAAACGGTGCTGGACGGAGCCTTGAGTCTGAGCTACGAGCATCAAAGACTCTGGCGCTGGCTGGCCCAGGCGCCGAATGGCGATGTGCTCAGCTACATGCCCGCCGTCGAGCAGGACTTCGACTGGGACAATCCAGTGCAGCAGCTCTGCTGCGAGCCTGGAGAGTTGGAGGCATGGCAGAGACTGGGTTCGGCGCACACGCCTTTGGACGTGCTGCCATCCTCCCGGCCACGACCCCAGCTCGGCTTTCTGGAAAAGCTCAACTTCCATCGGTCTTTGTGGCTCTGCATGTCCCTCATGATGCTGTGCATTTGGGGGGGCGACAGTCTTGTTCGTGGCTACGCCGCCAGGAAAAACAGTGTTGGGGAGCAGCAGGCCTGTACTGCCACGATGGCGCGCGCTGCGACAGCCCGCTGGCGCAATATCAGCGCGGCCGAAATCGGACGTCTGGAGCAATGTGCCGTGAAGTCTCCGCCCGAGCGCTGCGAGGACCGCGAGCGGCTGCGCACACTCAGCGCGCTGGGGCGTGCGCTGAGCGGGGGTGATGAACACTACGTGCGGCGCCCCGCGGAGGTGATCTTCAACACGACCCAGGGCCTGCTTTACGAGGTCAAAGGTGGTTGCCCCAGTCTGGCGGCCGAGGCCTTGCGCCAGGACTGGTGGCTGAAGATGGATCATCTGCCCTCGGCCCGGCACTTGGTCAAACAGGTGGCGAACTGCGCGAGTGATGGCTTCTTCGAGAGCAGGGATTCCTGGGAGCATGACTATCTGGCCTTGCGACTCCTTCAGCTGACCGATGCTTGGCAGTCCGTCCAACCTCGCTCCGGCGGTCAGGCCAAATCCTCGTCCGAAGCGCCGGTGCTGAAGCTGGAGCAGTTGCTGTCGCGCTCACCCCTGCTGGAGACTGCGCCGACTCTGGAGGGGGAGGCGCGCTGGCCCGCCTGCCGCTGAGCGCTGCTCGGCGGCAGAGACGGTGTCTCAGGCCCATCACGCTGGCGCACCGGCAGACCCGCTTCGCCCTCACTCCCTCTCAATCTTCAAGGCACTCAGCACGCTGCCCTGCAGCGTGCCCTTGACCTCCAGGAAGCGGCCCGGCTGCAGGGTGCTGGCGCTCAGGCCCTTGAAGGTGGTGCTGGGTCAGTACAACTCAGCCCAACACGCCCCCGGCGCAGCTGGACCTCAAGTCGCTGCCGCCTCGCCCGACACCAGGCGCACCCGGGGCATCAGCGCCATCACCTGCTTCAGGCTGGGCGCTTGCGCCCCGGCCAGTGTGCAGGCGGCGCTGCCGGCCGCAACGGCAAAGGCCAGATGCTGGGCTGGCGTGCGAGCCGAGCCTGCCTGCATGCGGCTCGCCAACAGGCCGGCCATGGCGGCATCGCCCGCGCCCACGGTATCCACAAGCTCGATGGCGGGGGGCGTGGCCTGCCAGGTGCCATTCGGCGTATAGAGACTGGCACCCGCCGCACCCTCGGTGTAGAGCCACCACGCCTGGGGGTTCCAGGAGCGCAGCAGCTTGAGCGCGGCATCGGCCTCCATGCCGGGCATCAGGGCGGCGAGATCCTCGTCGGAGAGCTTGATGATGCTGGCGATACGGCACATCTGCTCAAAGCTGGCCCGGTAGTCTTCGCCCATGGCCTTGCGGTGATTGGGGTCGTAGGCAATGTTCAGACCCCGGGCGGCCAGCGCTGAAGCCAAGGCGATCAGGCGCTGGGACAGGGGTGGGCGGGCCAGGCTGATGCCACCGAAATGGACCCAGCTGGCCTGCTCGGACCAGCCTGCGGGCAGCAGCTCAGGGTCGAAGTCAAGGTCGGCGCTGTTCTCGCCCACAAAGAAGTAGTGCGGCGGGTGGGCCTGCGGCACCATGGCCAGCAAGGGCGCTTTGTCCACACGCTGCAGGAAGCGCAGGTCCAGCCCGCTGGCTTGGCTGTCACGCCAGAGTTCGTCGCCGAAGCAGTCCTGGCTGATGGCTCCGGCGAAGGCGCTGCGCAGGCCCAGGGCCGCAGCGGCGCGGGCCACGTTCCATCCCGATCCGCCGCTGCGGGCCAGCCAGCGCTGGCTGTGCGGCGCTTCGCGAATCATGTCGGTCAGGGCTTCGCCCAGGGCGACGAAGCGTGGCATGGCTTGGCTGCTCATGCTGCAAGTGTCGCCCGAGCAGCGCGACGAATGGAAAAGAGCCCACCGCGGGGTGGGCTCCACAATGCCAGGCCCCAAGCCCGCAGTGGCATCCTCGCAGGGGCGGGAAGGCGTCGCGGGCAGGGGGGCGGACTTAGAAGCTGTGGCGGATGCCGGTCACGAACTCGGTGAGGTCGCGTTCGCCACCATTGATCAGCCCCGCCGGGATGCCACCCGCGGCGCGCGGCACATAGCTACCGACGTCATTGTTGAAGCGGGTGAGCGAGCTGTACAGCGCGGTGCGCTTGGACAGGTCGTACTGGTAGCCCAGGCCGAAGGCCTGGCTCTTGCCCTCGTTCAACACGTGCTTGTTCTTGCTCTCCACATACTGGGTCTTGAACGTGTGCTGCCCCAGGGTGTAGCTAGCACCCAGCCAGTAGCCGTCGCCATCGGCATTGGTGGCCGAGCGGTCGTCCACCGAGATCACGCCGCCATTGACCTTGTAGGGACCGAAGGCATAAGACGCAGCACCGGCCACGGTGCGGGTCTTCAGGCCCAGGGTGTTGGCCTTGTCGTCCACGAAGGAGATCTGGGCATCGAAGCCGCCGTGGGTGTAGCGGCCGTAGATGTCGGCCACGCGGTTGCCCTTGGTGTCGCCCGCCACTTCTCCCATGCCCCACAGGGCGCCGGCGCTGAAGCCGCTGTAGTTCTGCGACTCGAACTTGATGGAGTTGTTGATGCGGGTGGGGCCGCCGTTGCTGGTGGCTGAGCCGTCGCCGCCGCGCACCGGCTCATAGCCCTTGAAGCCGCCGATCAGGGCGGTGCTGGCACCGAAGCTATTGTTGGAGAACTGGCTGAAGTCGCTGCTCAGGCTATAGAGGCTGCCGTACTGGCGGCCCAGCGAGACCTTGCCGTAGGGCGTGGACAGGCCCACAAAGGCTTGGCGGCCCCAGAAGGCGTCATTGCTCTGGCTGCCGCTGTCCAGATTGATGCCGGACTCCAGGGTGAAGAACGCCCGCAGACCACCGCCCAGGTCTTCAACGCCACGCAGGCCGAAGCGCGAGCCGTTCAGGCCACCGGATTGCACGCGGGTGCTGGTGGAGGCGCCGTCGAGCAGCTGCACATTGGCGTCCGCCACGCCGTAGAGCGTGATGTGGCTGCCGCCGCTGCCATTGCTCGTGGATTGCGCCATGGCGGCGGAACTGGCGGCGAGGGCCAGGGCGGAGAGTGCAATCGTCTTGTACTTCATCATCAAATACAGGTCCTTCCAGTGGATTGGCCCGCCGGGAAGGGATGGCGGACCCTGCGTGGCGGCGCCCCTCGACACCGTCACGATTCACAGTTCTGGCCTGTGCCCGGAATGAAAAGAGCCGAGTTCCGCAATGCTGTATTGCGGAATCAGGGTCAATCCGAGTCTTGAAAATCACTTGTCTGCCCCCAACTAATGGCGCACTAGCGAGGCTGTTGTGCCCTTTCGCGCTCGCGTACTTCGCTGGGCCGATGCTGGCGCTTATGGCGCGCGCGCGTCATGGGGCATGATGTCGGCTTTTTGCTGACCGACTGCTCCCGATGTTGCGACTTCTTCCGGCCCCTCTGCGCGGCTTGCTGGCTGCCACTTTGCTCGGCCTGGGCACCTTGATCGGCTTTGCGCTGATGATCCTGCCGGCGCTGCTCAAGTTGCTGATTCCCGTCGAGTCGGTGCGCGCGCTTTGCACGCGGGCGATCAGCGGCGTCGCCACCGGCTGGGTGGCGCTCAACAATGCCTGGATTGCCGGTGTGGGCGCGGCGGACTGGGATGTGCGGGGCCTGGACGGGTTGAGCCCGCAGGGTTGGTATCTGGTGTCACCCAATCACCAGAGCTGGGTGGACATCCTGGTGCTGCAGCGGGTGTTTCACCGCCGCATCCCCTTCCTGAAGTTCTTTCTCAAGCATGAGCTGATCTGGGTGCCGGTGATCGGGCTGTGCTGGTGGGCGCTGGACTTTCCCTTCATGAAGCGCGGCCGCGGCAAGGGCGCCAAGGCCGCCGATCTGGCCACCACCCGCAAGGCCTGCGAGAAGTTCAAGAAGACGCCGACCACGGTGATCAATTTCGTGGAGGGTACGCGCTTCACGCCCGCCAAGCATGCCGCCCAGGGCGGGCCGTACACGCATCTGCTCAAGCCCAAGGTCGGCGCCCTGAGTGTGGCCCTGGCCACCATGGGCGATCAGTTCGAGGCCCTGCTGGATGTGACCCTGGTCTACCCCGCGGGCACGCCCAGCTTCTGGGATCTGCTGTGCGGCCGGGTCGGCCCGGTGAGCGTGCGCATCCAGCGCCGCGAGATCCCGGCCGAGCTGGTGGGGCGTGATCCGCAGCACGATCGCAAGGTGCTGGTCCAGACCGGGCGCTGGATCGAAGCCCAGTGGGTGGAGAAGGATCAGCTGATCGGCGAGCTGCTCCAGGCCCGGCAGCCGTCGTCCTGAGTTCCTGAGCGGAGGCGGCAGGGCCGCCCGAGAGGGGCTCAGGGCAGCATGTGCAGCTGGTGGCCCAGCTTTTCGCGCTTGGTCTTGAGGTAGCGGCCGCTTTCCTCGTTGGACTCGACCTCGTGGCCTTCGCGGGCCACCACCTCGATGCCCAGCTCGTTGAGCGCCGCTTCCTTGAAGGGGTTGTTGCTCATCAGGCGCACCGAGCGCACGCGCAGATCGCGCAGGATGTCGGCGGCGGCATCAAAGCGGCGTGCGTCAATCGGCAGGCCCAGGGCCAGATTGGCCTCCACCGTGTCCAGGCCGGTGTCCTGCAGGGCATAGGCCCGCAGCTTCTGGGCCAGACCAATGCCCCGGCCTTCGTGGCCACGCAGATAGATCACGATGCCGCCCTCGGCCTCGATGCGCTGCAGTGCCAGGGCCAGCTGCTCGCCGCAGTCGCAGCGCAGTGAGCCCAGGATGTCGCCGGTGAAGCACTCGGAGTGCATGCGCAGCAGCACTTTGGCCTGATTACCCACCTCGCCCTTGACGATGACCACATGCTCGTCCGGATGGTCCTCTGCCTTGTAGACATGGACCATGAATTCCCCGTGCTTGGTCGGCAGGCGGGCGCTTGAGACGCGCTGGACCTTGGCGGCAGGGAGGGCAGGGGTGGGCGGGGACGGCTGAATCACGCGTGCAGGCTCTAAAAATGAGGACGCCCGCCGGGGCACAGCGGGCGCCTGAGGGCGTTATGGTAGCGCCCGCCGTGCGGTCTCGCCTGGCCTCAGTTCTTTTCGGCCGGTGCGCTGGGGGCGCTGCCGTAAGGCGCGCGAGTCACACGGGTCTTGCCGCCGGTGCTCACCAGGATGACGGCGTCGCCAGGGTTCAGGGTCTCATTGCCCTTGGCCTGGACGATGGCGCGGCGTTCACCATTGCGCAGCTGCACCAGCACTTCCACGGCATCTTCCTTGGTGACATTGCGCTCAATGGCATTGCCCAGGGCCGCACCGGCGACGGCGCCCAGCACGCCCACGATCTGGCCCTCGCGCTTGCCGCCCACGCTGGAGCCCGCGATGGCGCCGACCACGCCGCCGGTCACGGCGCCCGCGCCGCTTTGCGAGCCTTCCACCGTCACGGCGCGCACCGACAGCACGGTGGCATCCTGCACCTGGGACAGGCGCTGGGCGTCGCCGCGCTTGACCACATCGGGGCTGGTGGTGGAGCAGGCGGCCAGGGTCACGACAGCGGCGGCCAGCATCAGTTTGCGAATCATCATGGAACTCATCTCCTCAGGCAGATGGGCTGCCCAACGCTTGCCATTGTGCGGCCGTTGACCGCCGGCTCGCGGCGAGCAACAAGTCTTTACAGGCAAGGCGGCGCTTGAGGGCGGTGCGCTCAGGCGTGCAGGCGGCTGCTGCGTGGCACGCTGGCCAGCAGAAACTCCATCTGGTCGACCAGGATGCGGCGGCCGCGCAGGATCATGTCCTCGTGCAGATTGGGCACATAGGGCAGATAGAGCAGGCTCATGCGCGCCTCTTCGGGCAGCCGATTGCCTTTGCGCCCATTGCAGCCCCGGCAGGCCGTGATGCAGTTCATCCAGCTGTCGGCGCCGCCGCGCGAGGTGGGGATGATGTGCTCGCGGGTCAGGTCGTCCGGGTGGAAGCTGTGCCCGCAGTAGGCGCAGACATGGCGGTCGCGCGCGAAAAGCTTGTGATTGGAGAGGGCGGGCATCTGCCGCCAGGCCCGGCTGGGCACGGCGCCCCGCACCGCGATGATGGGGTGCACCTCGATGCGCGATTGCAGCCCGCTGACGCGCTGCAGCCCGCCACGCATCACATGGCAGGGGCTGCCCAGGGTCCAGGCGACGCCGTCGCTGGCATAGATCACCGCGGCTTCCTTGGTCGTGATCCAGGCCTGCGGCCGGCCGGAGATATCCAGTTGAAGAACATCCACAGCGTTGACCTCCGAGCGTCAGCGTACTGCATCAGTGGGTACCGACTCAAGGGCGCAAGCCCTGTCCGCGCCGGCGTGGATGCCGCACAACGGCTTCATCGGCCTGTCACGCCCGCCGATCAGCCTGGGCCGGGTTTAGGCGGCTGCCCCTAAAAAGCCGGTCCGGCCCGGCGCCTTTTTTTCGCGGAACTCTGGAAAATAGAACGACCGTTCGTTTTATTATTCCGACCTTCTCAGCCCAAGATCCTGGATCCTGCCGCCGTGTCCGCCCTGCCCGATATTCCGCACAAGTCTGGCGCCGCCGATGGTGGCCGGCGTTCTGCGCGCACCCTTCAGAAGGGGCAGCAGACCCGGGCCGCCATCCTGGAAGCGGCGCTGGGTCTGGCCTCCCATATGGGGCTGGAGGGGCTGTCCATCGGTGCCCTGGCTGACGTCACCAAGATGAGCAAGTCGGGCGTCTTTGCCCACTTCGGCTCGCGCGAGGAGCTGCAGATCGCCGTGGTGACCGAGTACCACGCCAAGTTCGAGGAAGAGGTCTTCTTCCCGGCGATCCGCGAGCCGCGCGGCCTGCCTCGCCTGCGTGCCCTGTTTGGCCGCTGGGTGCGCAGGGTGTCGGTGGAAATCGACTCCGGCTGCATCTATATCAGCGGTGCGGTCGAGTTTGACGACCGTCCCGGGCCGGTGCGCGACGCCCTGGTCACCATGGTCAAGGCCTGGCACGCGGCCCTTGAAAAGGCCATCGTGCTGGCCAAGCAGGCCAGCCACCTCAAGCCCGAGGCCGATGTGGATCAGATGTTGTTCGAGCTGCACGGTCTGATCCTGTCCCTTCACCACGATGCGCGCTTCCTGCGCCGCCCGGGCGCCTTGGCCCGTGCCAGCCAGGGTTTCGAGCGCATCGTCAGTTTCTACGCCACGCCGGCCGGCCTTGCGGCCGGTGCGGCCATTCCTGAGTCCGGTAAAACTACCAGCGCTTCCCGAAAAAAGCGTTTGTCCGCCTGAAATCAAACCGAGGAGTAAGACATGCCCCAGTACAACCCGCCGCTGCGCGATTTGAAGTTCGTGATGCACGAGCTGCTGAACGTGGTTGACGAGCTGAAGCTGCTGCCCGCGCACGCTGAGGTCGACGCCGACACCATCAACGCGGTGCTGGAAGAGGGCGGCAAGTTCGCCTCGGAAGTCATCGCGCCGCTGAACCTCTCCGGCGACGCCGAGGGCTGCAAGCTGGACAAGAGCAGCCACGAGGTCGCCACGCCCAAGGGCTTCAAGGAAGCCTACAAGCAGTATGTGGAAGGCGGCTGGCCCGCCCTGTCCTGCGATCCCGAGTACGGCGGCCAAGGCCTGCCCGTGCTGGTGAACCAGTGCATGTACGAGATGATGAACTCGGCCAACCAGGCCTGGACCATGTATCCGGGTCTGAGCCACGGCGCCTACGAGGCCCTGCACGCCCATGGCACGCCCGAGCAAAAGGCCACCTACCTGCCCAAGCTGACCAGCGGCGAGTGGACCGGCACCATGTGCCTGACCGAGCCGCACTGCGGCACGGACCTGGGCCTGCTGCGCACCAAGGCCGAGCCCCAGGCTGACGGCACTTACAAGATCACCGGCGCCAAGATCTTCATCTCGGCCGGCGAGCACGATATGGCCGAGAACATCGTCCACCTGGTGCTGGCCCGCCTGCCGGACGCCCCCGAAGGCTCCAAGGGCATCTCGCTCTTCGTGGTGCCCAAGTTCCTGGTGAATGCCGACGGCTCCCTGGGCGCGCGCAACCCGATCTTCTGCGCCGGCCTGGAGCACAAGATGGGCATCCACGCCAACTCCACCTGCCAGATGGTGCTGGAAGGCGCTGTGGGCACCCTGGTGGGCCAGCCCAACAAGGGCCTGGCCGCCATGTTCGTGATGATGAACGCCGCCCGCCTGGGCGTGGGCAATCAGTCCCTGGGCCTGACTGAGGTGGCCTACCAGAACGCCGTGGCCTACGCCAAGGACCGCATCCAGATGCGTGCCCTGTCGGGCCCCAAGGCACCGGACAAGCCGGCCGACCCCATCATCGTGCACCCGGACGTGCGCAAGATGCTGCTGACCGCCCGCGCCTATGCCGAAGGCGGCCGTGCCCTGGCCACCTATGTGGCCCTGCAGCTGGACAAGGCCCTGGCCTCGGACGATGAGGACGAGCGCAAGGCAGCTGATGCCGAGGTCGCCCTGCTGACCCCCATCATCAAGGCCTTCATCACCGACAACGGCTGGATCGCCACCTCGCACTGCATGCAGGTCTTCGGCGGCCATGGCTTCATCCACGAGTGGGGCATGGAGCAGTTCGTGCGCGATTCGCGCATCAACATGATCTATGAGGGCACCAACACCATCCAGTCCCTGGACCTGCTGGGCCGCAAGATTCTGGCCAACAACGGCGCCACGCTGAAGAAATTCGGCAAGAAGATCGCCGAGTTCGTGGAAGAAGAGGGCGTCAACGAGTCCATGCAGGAGTTCGTGAACCCGCTGGCCGACATCGGCGACAAGGTCACCAAGCTGACCACCGAGATCGGCATGAAGGCCTTCCAGAACCCCGACGAGGTGGGCGCCGCCGCCGTGGACTATCTGCGTGTGGTGGGTCACCTGACCTTCGCCTACTTCTGGGCCCGCATGGCCAAGATCGCGCTGGAAAAGAAGGACTCGGGCGATCCGTTCTACACCGCCAAGCTGGCCACCGCCCGCTTCTACTTCGCCAAGCTGCTGCCCGAGACCGCCGGTCTGATCCGCAGCTGCCGCGCCGGCCTCTCGCCGCTGATGGAAATGGACGAAGCCCTGTTCTAAGAACAGCAGTCTGAGCATCCCCCACAAAAACACCAGGAGACACCATGAAACAGCTGATTGCCGCCACCGCTCTGGGCCTTGTGTCCGGTCTTGTTCAAGCCCAGGCCACGCCCGTGGGCCTGTGGAAGACGATTGATGACGAAACCAAGACCGAGAAGGCGCTGGTGCGCATCACGGAGCTGGGTGGGGGGATGCTCAGCGGCCGGATCGAGAAGCTGCTGGCTGCCGATGCCAAGCCCGATGCCAAGTGCGACAAATGCGCTGACGATCGCAAGGACAAGCCCCTGGTGGGCCTGGAGATCATCCGCAATGTCGCCAAGGACGGCGAGGCCTGGGGCGGTGGCACCATCCTCGATTCGGCCAAGGGCAAGATTTACAAGGTCAGGATCACGCCCATCGAGGCGGGCAAGAAACTGGAAGTGCGCGGCTATATGGGAGCTCCCATGTTTGGTCGCACCCAGACCTGGATTCGCGTCGAATAAGCAGCACGACGTCATTCAACAATCAAAGGATTCATCATGAGTCGATTCCAAGTTCGCAAGGTGGCCGTGCTGGGCGCCGGCGTCATGGGCGCGCAGATCGCGGCCCATCTGGTCAATGTCAAGGTGCCGGTCGTGCTGTTCGACCTGCCCGCCAAGGAAGGCCCCAAGAACGGCATCGTCAGCAAGGCTGTCGAAGGGCTCAAGAAGCTCAAGCCCGCGCCCCTGGGCGTGGCCGAGAACGCCGCCCTGATCCAGCAGGCGAACTATGAGGAGCATCTGGAGCTGCTCAAGGACTGCGACCTCATCATCGAGGCCATCGCCGAGCGCATGGACTGGAAGCTGGATCTCTACACCAAGATCGCTCCCTTCGTCGCGCCGCATGCCATCGTGGCCTCCAACACCTCGGGCCTGAGCATCACCAAGCTCAGCGAGGTGCTGCCGGAAGAAATCAAGCCGCGCTTCTGCGGCATCCATTTCTTCAACCCGCCGCGCTATATGTACCTGGTCGAGCTGATCAACACGCCGACCACCAAGCCGGAAGTGATAGCCCAGCTGGAAAGCTTCGTCACCACCGCCGTGGGCAAGGGCGTGGTGCGCGCCAATGACACGCCCAACTTCGTGGCCAACCGCGTGGGCATCGCCGGCATGATGGCCACCATGATCGAGGCCGAGAAGTTCGGCCTGAGCGTGGATGTGGTGGACGACCTGACCGGCAAGAAGCTGGGCCGCGCCTCCAGCGGCACCTTCCGCACCGCCGACGTGGTGGGCCTGGACACCATGGCCCATGTCGTCAAGACCATGCAGGACAACCTGAAGGACGATCCCTTCTACTCGACCTACGCCACGCCCAAGGTGCTGGCCGGTCTGATCGAGAAGGGCGCCCTGGGCCAGAAGGCCGGCGCGGGCTTCTACAAGAAGGTCGGCAAGGACATCCAGCGTCTGGACTTCGCCACCGGTGAATACGTGGCCGGCGGCAAAAAGGCCGACGAGATCGTGGCCCGCATGCTGAAGAAGCCAGCCGCCGACCGCATCAAGCTGCTGCGCGAGTCGAGCAACCCGCAGGCCCAGTTCCTGTGGTCCATCCTGCGCGACTCCTTCCACTATGTGGCCGTGCATCTGGCCACCGTGGCCGATACGGCCCGCGAGATCGACTTCGCCATGCGCTGGGGCTTCGGCTCGCAACAAGGCCCCTTCGAGCTGTGGCAGGCTGCCGGCTGGAAGCAGGTCGCTGAATGGGTGAAGGCGGACATCGACGCCGGCAAGACCCTGTCCAGCGCGCCGCTGCCCGCCTGGGTGTTCGAGGGCCCGGTCGCCGACAACGGCGGCGTGCACAGCAAGGACGGCTCCTGGAGCGCCGCCGAGGGCAAGTTCAAGCCGCGCGCCAAGCTGCCGGTCTATGAGCGCCAGGCCTTCCCCGAGTCCCTGGTGGGCGAGGGCGTCGTCGAGCCCCTGAAGGCCGGTACCGAGCTCTTCAAGAACGAGGAAGTGCGCGTCTGGACCCTGGACGGCGAGGTGCTGATCGCCTCCATCAACTGCAAGCTGCACCTGATCAGCCCCACCGTCACCGAAGGCCTGCTCAAGGCCGTGGAGATCGCCGAGGCCGGCTACAAGGGCCTGGTGATCTGGAGCCCGGACGATGTGTTCTCCGCCGGTGCCAACCTGGAAGCGCTGATGCCGGTCTTCATGACCAAGGGCGCCAAGGGCATTGCCCCGGAAGAGAAGAAGCTGCAGGACATGATGCTGCGCATCCGCTATGCCAATGTGCCGGTCGTGGCTGCCATGCGCGGCCTGGCCCTGGGCGGCGGCTGCGAGCTGGCGGTGCACTGCGCCCGCCGCGTGGCGCATATGGAAAGCTATGTGGGCCTGGTGGAAGTGGGCGTGGGCCTGATCCCCGGCGGCGGCGGCCTGACCTATATCGCCCGCCGTGCGGCCGAGATGGCGGCAGCCGGCAATGCCAACGCTGACATCTTCGCCTTCCTGAAGGACGGCTTCACCAGCGCCGCCATGGCCAAGGTCGCGACCTCGGCCCTGGAAGCGCAGAAGCTGGGCTATCTGCTGGACAGCGACATCATCGTGCCGAACAAGGACGAGCTGCTCTTCGTCGCCAGCGCCCAGGTCAAGGCCATGGCCGACTCGGGCTACCGCGCGCCGCTCAAGACCAAGTTCCCGGTCGCGGGCCGCTCGGGCATCGCCACGGTCAAGTCCTCCCTGGCCAATATGCGTGACGGCGGCTTCATCAGCCAGCACGACTTCCACCTGGCCTCGCTGATCGCCGACGTGGTCTGCGGCGGCGATGTCGAGGCCGGCGCCCTGGTCACCGAGGAATACCTGATGGCCCTGGAGCGCAAGCACTTCTGCGCGCTGCTGGAGCACCCCAAGACCCAGGAACGCATCATGGGCATGCTGCAGACCGGCAAGCCGGTGCGCAACTGATACAGCGGCCTAGAAGGAAATCACATCATGAGCAAGCAAGTTCAAGAAGCCTATATCTGCGCCGCTACCCGTCTGCCCATCGGCAAGTCGGGCCGGGGCTATTTCAAGAACACGCGTCCGGACGAGATGCTGACCCGCGCCATCCAGGCCGCGCTGGCCCAGGTGCCGGGTCTTGACCCCGCCGCGATTGAAGACGCCATCATCGGCTGCTCCTTCCCCGAGGGTGAGCAGGGCATGAACATCGCCCGCGTGGCTGCCGTGCTGTCGGGCCTGCCCAATACCGTGGGCGGCGTGACCATCAACCGCTACTGCGCCTCGGGCATCACCGCCCTGGCCATGGCGGCGGACCGCATCCGCGTCGGCGAGGCCGAGGTGATGATCGCCGGTGGCGTGGAATCCATGTCCATGGTGCCCATGGGTGGCAACAAGCCCAGCTTCCCGCCCGCCATCTTCGAGCGTGACGAGAACATCGGCCTGGCCTATGGCATGGGCCTGACCGCCGAGAAGGTGGCCGACAAGTGGAAGGTCTCGCGCGAGGCCCAGGACGCCTTTGCCCTGGAATCGCACCGCCGCGCCCTGGCCGCGATTGAAGGCGGTTTCTTCAAGGACGAGATCACGCCCTTCGAGATCGTGGAGCGCCAGCCCGACCTGAGCGGTGACGGCGTCATCGTGAAGAAGCGCGTGGTGGACATCGACGAAGGTCCGCGCAAGGACACCTCGGCCGAAGGCCTGGCCAAGCTCAAGCCGGTGTTTGCTGCCAAGGGCAGTGTCACCGCCGGCAACAGCTCGCAGACCTCGGACGGCGCTGGCGCCCTGATCGTGGCCTCGGAAGCCGCGGTCAAGCGCTTCGGCCTGACCCCGCTGGCCCGCTTCGTGTCCTTCACCGTGCGCGGCGTGCCGCCTGAGATCATGGGCATCGGCCCCATCGAAGCGATTCCCGCCGCGCTCAAGCTGGCCGGCATCAGCGCTGCCGATCTGGACTGGGTGGAGCTTAACGAAGCCTTCGCCGCCCAGAGCCTAGCCGTGCTGAACGATCTGGACAGCAAGGGCATCGTGCTGGATCGCGCCAAGGTCAACCCCAATGGCGGCGCCATCGCCCTGGGCCACCCGCTGGGCGCCACCGGCGCCATCCGCGCGGCCTCGGTGATCCACGGCCTGCGCCGCACCGGCGGCAAGTACGGCATGGTGACCATGTGCGTGGGCGCCGGCCAGGGTGCCGCGGGCATCATCGAGCGCCTGTAAGCGCTCCACGGCAAGCGCGGCCCCGGCCGCGCTTTTTTCTTTTCCCGGAGGGTCGCCATGATCCGCTTTCGCGCCAGCGATGGTTTCGAGCTCAAGGGCCATGTCTATGGCGACCCCGGCACGGCCCGGGCCGGCCTGCTGATCGCGCCGGCCATGGGCGTGGAGCAGCGCTACTACGCCGACTTCGCCCACTGGATGGCGGCCCAGGGTTGGCTGGTGCTGAGCTTCGACTACCGCGGCATGGGGGCCTCGCGCCCGGCTGCGATGCGCGGCTCGCTCAAGGGCCTGGAGGCCGATATCCGCCTCTGGGCCGAGCGCGATGCCAGCGCGGCCCTGGATGAGCTGGACCGCCGCCTGGGTGTGGGCGAGCGCCCCATCCACTGGCTGGGTCACAGCCTGGGCGGCCAGATCCTGGGCCTGCTGCCCAACCGCGAGCGCGTGAGCCGCGCTGTGACCGTGGGCACGGGCAGCGGCTACTGGCGCGAGAACGCGGCCGGCCTGCGCCGCTATGTCTGGTGGCTGTGGTACGTGGTCGTACCGCTGAGCCTGCCGCTCTTCGGCTACTTCCCGGGCCGTCGGCTGCGCAAGGTGGGCGATCTGCCGCGCGGCGTGATGGCGCAGTGGCGGCGCTGGTGCCTGGACCGCGACTACATGATGGGCGAGGGCGGTGCCGCCCTGCGCGCCCAGTACGCGGCGCTGCGCACCCCCATGCTGTCCCTGGCCTTCACCGACGACGAATTCATGTCACGGCGCAACACCGAGTCCCTGCATGGCTTCTACGCCGGTGCGCGGCCCGAGCTGCGGCGCATTGCCCCGGCCGATATCGGTGTGCGCCGCATCGGCCACTTCGGTTTCTTCCGCAAGCATTTCGAGACCAGCCTCTGGCCGCAGGTGAGTGCCTGGCTGGCCTGAGCTTCGGCGGCCTGATTCATTCATTTTGATTTCCGCGCATGACCACATCCCGCCCCCATCGCTGGCCGCGTCGCCGTCTGCTACTGGCCGCGGTCGGCGCCCCGGCCCTGCTCAGCGCCTGCCAGGGCACCCTGGTCGATGAGCGCTTTGCCCGCTGGGACAGCGCCCGCGAGGCCGTGCTGGCCCTGATGCAAGGCCAGCAGCAGTTGCAGCACCCGGCGTGGAATCTGCCGCAGCTGCTGCAGCATCTGGCGCAAAGCATCGAGTTCTCGCTGCAGGGCTACCCGCAGGCGCGCAGCGCCGTCTTCCGGCACACCGTGGGGCGGGCAGCCTTCGGGGTGTTTGACGCCCGCGGCCAGATGAGCCACGACCTGGCCGAGCCCATTCCCGGTGCGCCCGCGCTGCAGGCCGATCTGAGCCTGCGCGATGCGGTGCAGCGCCTGCTGGACGCCATGCAGGCCTTTGCGGCCCACCGCGGCCTGCTGGCCCCCCATTTCGCCTACGGCGTGCTGAGCAAGGCCGAGTATCAGCGCGCCCATCTGATGCATCTGGCCAATCACTGGAGCCAGATGCAGAGCACCCAGGCCGTGGCCTGAGCCGCGCAGCCCCGACAATCCCACGCAGTTCCAACACAAGGAGACCCGCCATGAGCATCAAGACCGCCACCGTCAACGGCGTGCTGACGATAGAGATCGCCCGCCCCGAGAAGAAGAACGCGCTGACCCGCGCCATGTACCAAGGCATGGCCGATGCCCTGGTGGGTGCCAATGAGGACAAGAGCGTGCGCGCCGTCCTGATCCAGGGCCAGCCCCAGATCTTCACCTCGGGCAATGACATCGAGGACTTCATGGCCAGCCCGCCGCGGGATGAGGACGCGCCGGTGTTCCAGTTCATGCGCGCCCTGCTGGGCTGCGAGAAGCCGGTGATCGCGGCCGTGAACGGCGCGGCCATCGGCATCGGCACCACCCTGCTGCTGCACTGCGATTTCGTCTATGTGGCCGATGATTCCCGCCTGGCCATGCCTTTTGTCGGCCTGGGCCTGGTGCCGGAGTTCGGTTCCAGCCTGGTGGTGCCGCGTCTGATGGGCCATGTGAAGGCGGCCGAGAAGCTGCTGCTGGGCGACCCTTTCACCGGCGCCGAGGCCGTGGAATGCGGCATTGCCAACGCCGTGCTGCCGGCCGGCGAGGTGGTGAACCAGGCCCGCCGCGTGGCCGAGCGCTTCAACAATCTGGCGCCCAGCGCCGTGCGCGAAAGCAAGCGTCTGATGCGCGCGCCGCAGGCCGAGCAGCTGGAAGCTGTGATCCGCCAGGAGGCCGAGATCTTTGGCGCCCGTCTGCGCAGCCCCGAGGCCATGGAAGCCTTCCAGGCCTTCTTCGAGAAGCGACAGCCGGACTTCAGCAAGTTCGACTGATCGCTTGCCGGGGTGGCGCCTGGCCACCCCGCGGGCGGGCTCAGGGGCGCGAGGGGTAGATGCCCTCAGTGGCGATGCAATAGCGCATGCCCAGATAGGGGTTGCGGATGGGGAAGGGCTGGCCAAGCCCGGCGCTGCCGACCGTGACTGCGCCCGCGGCCATGGCCGTGTCACTGCCAGCGCTGCTGTAGACATTGCTGCGCGCCAGCTTGGCGGGCAGCGTGCCGGCGGGGCTGTCGGTATTGCCGGCCGCACTGACCGCGCGTAGCTGCGCGCTGTGTGTGTGGGGGGGCAACTGCGCCACGGTGAGCTGGGCGTTCTCCTGGCCGGACTGTTCGCCCAACTGGATATTGGATAGCCCGGGGCCCGTACCGACACCGATGGGCGCGCGCCCACGCAGGTCCGGCAGTGCAAAGGTGGTTTGACCGTTGCCGCCATAGGTCGTGCCCAGCAGGGAGAACAGGGCCGTGTTCTGCGCGATGGACATGATCTGGCCCGCGGCTTCCGCGTAGCCTCGTGGACAGAAGGTGAAGGCCACCTGGCAGACGGAGCCGATATAGGGCTCGGTGTTGCAGGCCTGGGCCGGCGCGGCGGCGGCAAACAGCCCTAGGGCCAGCAGCAGGCCTGGCAGCGGACGAGATGCCTTTGAGGAGTGAGTCAGATCGATCATGATTCAGGACCTTTCTTGCACGGGGGGAGCCAGGGGGGAGGCCGGATGCGCACGGCGCTGCAGCGCCCAGGCCCCGCCCAGCAGGGCGATCAGCGCCAGGGGCAGGCTGCCGGGCAGGGGGATCTGATTGTTCCCACCGCTGCTGCGCACTTCTTCCAGCAAAATCGTGCTGAACAGTGAGGCGCTGTAGCTGCTGCTGCCGTCCCCGAAAGCGCCGCCGCGCTGGCGTTGCAGACCGCTGATGGCCAAGCTCTGTCCCGGCGCCAGGATCAGACTGAAGCTGTCGTCCAGGCTGTTCTCGGCCCGGTTGTTGCCAGGGTTGAGGCTGTCGGCCTGGTAGTCCGTGTAATAGAGCTCGTTGAGATCGGCATCCTTGATGCTCAGGTCCGAAAAGGCGAAGGCGTCGCGTCCGTCGACATTGACGGCATTTCGGGTATCGACCCGGAACAGCACGGTGAAGGTCTCGCTGAGCGAGCTGTTCACCAGGTTCAGCGAGAAGTCGGCGAACAAGCCATCGGTCTGCACGGTCGTGAAGTTGCCCGTGCTGCCCGACATCGAAAAGCTGGCGCCGAAGCTGTCGCCGGTCTGCAGCAGATTGGCACTCAAGCTGCTCGGCGACAGACTTGCCGGGGAGCCGCTGAAGCTGCTGCTGCCCGGACTGCTATTGCTGTGAAAGATGCTGCCGCTCTGACTGGCGCCACCGACCGGGTCTTTGGAATTGCCGGTATCCAGGCCGACCCACGCGCTGATGCTGAGACCGGATGGCACCGGGCCAGCATGCAGTGGGGCGCTCATGCTCAGGACCAGGCCGGCCCCGAGAAGGATTTGGGAGAGAGACCATTTCATGCTGAAAACTCCCGCATATGAGGTTGGGTGAACGCCGCAGGATGTGTGCCATCCAGGAAAAACATCATGGAAACAAAGACTTGGCGCCTGTGTTTTGTGCGATGGCCGCCCTTTTGTAAAGAAGTTCGACACGGCGGCGACCGAGGACTGAGATGCTGAGATTGGGCTGTAGCGTCTTGCTGGCGCCGCTGCTGATCTGGCAGGGACGCGATGTGCGTCGCCGCGCCTTGCGGCTCCCCGAGGCCATAGGGCCCAGACAGGGCAGCGCGGGCCAGGGTGGGCTGGGCCTGCGCGTGCTGATCGTGGGGGACTCTTCGGGAGCCGGTGTCGGTGTCGGGACGCAGGAAGAGGCGCTGGCGGGCCGGCTTGCTCAGGCGCTGGCGCAGCGCTTGGGCGCTCGGGTGCAGTGGCAGTTGCTGGCGCGCACGGGGCACACCACGGCCGAGGCGCTGGATCATCTGGCTCAGGCCCCGGAAGTGTTGCCGGCGGATGTGCTGGTCACGGCCCTAGGTGTGAATGATGTGAGTGCTGGCTTGAGTGCGGGGCGCTGGCTCGATCAGCTGGCGCAGCTGCATCGCTTGGCGCTGGCGCGCGCCGGGGTGCGCTACACCCTGCACAGCGCCGTGCCACCCATGCATGACTTCCCGCTGCTGCCCCAGCCCCTGCGGTGGTGGATGGGCGATCGGGCCGCCAGCCTGAACCGGGCTTTGGCGCAGCAGCTCCAGGCCTGCGGTGACCGCGGTATGGAGTCCTTTGCCCTGCCTCGGCAAGGCGGTCATGCCTTGCCCGGTCTGATGGCCGCCGACGGGTTCCACCCGGGCCCCGCCGGTTACGCCTTGTGGGCTGAGGCCCTGGCGGAACGCCTGGTGCGGGAGTGGCAAGCGGTGGGCCGCCGCCTCTGAGTCGCGGGCTCAGATCACATTGCGTTCCAGATAGGGCTGACCCAGTGCCAGGCGGCGTGGGCTCAGCGGGCTCAAGTCCAGGCTGCGGTATTCGCCGTGGGCGATCCATTCCGCCAGACCCCGTCCGACGCCCGGTGCATGCTGCAGACCATGACCGGAGAAGCCGCAGGCCAGCAGCAGATTGGCGCAGCCCTGATCTTCCAGCGGGCCGATCAGGCCGTTGTGGTCAAAGCTGTTCATTTCGTAGTAGCCGGCCCAGGCGCGCTGCTGGCGCAGCTGCTCGAAGCCGGGCACCCGGGCGGCCAGAGCGGGCCAGAGCCGTTCCTCGAAGAGATCGGGCTCGGGGTCCAGGGGCAGGTTGCTGGGATCGGCCGGGTCCAGGGGCGGGCCGCCGCAGATGAACTGGCCCTCGCCCTCGGGGCGGAACCACAGGCCCGAGGGGTCGATCACCAGGGGGCAGTCGCGCGCCGCCTCGGGCGTGTGGAAGGCATAGACGCTGCGTCGCTTGGCCTCCACCGGCACCTGCAGGCCGGCGCTGGCGGCCAGGGCGCCGGACCAGGCGCCGCAGGCCAGCACATAGAGATCGGCCTGCAGGCGCGTGCCGGAGCGGCAACGCACACCCATCAGCGCGCCCTGGGCGTCGCGCTCCAGGGCCAGGGCTTCATCGGCCAGATACCGCACCCCTCGCGCCAGGGCCTGGCGGCGGTAGTGCTGCAGCAGGCCCCAGCCGTCGAACCAGCCTTCGCCGCGGCGGCCCCAGGCGCCGAGTTGCAGATCATCCGTGGCCAGCCAGGGCCAGCGCTGGCGCAGCGCGGCCGGGGCGAGCAGCTCGATCTCGGCGCCGGCCTGGGTTTGCAGGCGGTGCAGCTCGGCCAGACCCTGGGCGCCGGCCTCGCTGTTGGCCAGATAGAGGTAGCCGCGTTCCACCAGGGCCGCTTCGGGCCCCAGCTCCCGCAGCACGGCCAGGCCGTGCAGGGACAGGGCGATGTTCAGCGGCGTGCTGAACTGCTGGCGGATGGAGGCGGCCGAGCGTGACGAGGAGGCGAGCTGGTAGCCGGGGTCGCGCTCCAGCACCTGCAGATGCAGATCAGGGCGCAGGGCTGCGAGCTGGGCGGCCACGGCGCTGCCGATGGCGCCGCCGCCCAGGATCAGCACCGAGGCCCCGGTGGCAGCGGGCTGGCCGCGCATGGGCTCAGGCTGCCGGGCTGGTGGCGGCTTCGGCGAAGGGGCGGGGCTTGCCCTCGCGGTCGATGGCCACATAGGTGAGATTGGCCTCGGTGACCTTGACCACCTGCGGATTGGCGGGATTGCGCTCGGCCACCACTTCCACATGCACGGTGACCGAGGTACGGCCTATGCGTCGCACGCTGGCGTAGAAGGACAGCAGATCGCCCACCGAGACCGGCTGCTTGAAGATGAATTCATTGACGGCCACGGTGGTCACGCGGCCGCGGGTGATGCGAGCCGGCAGCACCGATCCCGCCAGGTCGACCTGGGCCATGATCCAGCCGCCGAAGATATCGCCATTGCCATTGGCGTCGGCCGGCATGGGCATGACGCGCATCACCAGTTCGCGCGGGTGAGCCGGGGCTAGGGCGGGGGAGGCGGCGGTCGAGGAAAGGTCGGACATGGTGCTTGAGGCCGGCGCGTGGCAAGCCTGTGACAATGAGGGTTAGAACAAGAAATGCCAAGACCCTTGAGCCTCCATAGGGGAAGCTTGGGGCCTGTTGCAGCTTGACGCTATTGTCCTCCGGCGCCAGCCCGAGGCTGGCGCCATGGGGTGACAGCGCTTGCCCAAGTCCCCAGCAAATTGCACGCCATGCGAGCCCGCGTCAGCCAGCCCCCACCCCAAGACTCCGCCCACTCTCCTGCTCCCGCTACCGCCTCGGCCTCGGCGCCGGCGCGCTCGGACTGGGCCACCATTGCCAAGCTGCTGCCCTATCTCTGGCGCTATCGCTGGCGCGTGGGCCTGGCCCTGGCCTTCATGCTGGGTGCCAAGCTGGCCAATGTGGGCGTGCCGGTGCTGCTCAAGAACCTGGTGGACAGCCTGAGCCTGGCGCCGGGCGATGCCCGCGCCCTGATGGTGGTGCCCATGGGCCTGCTGCTGGCCTACGGCGGCCTGCGCCTGTCCACCTCGCTCTTCACCGAGCTGCGCGAGCTGATCTTTGCCAAGGCCACCGAGGGCACGGCGCGCTCCATCTCGCTGCAGGTCTTCCGCCATCTTCATGATCTGAGTCTGCGCTTCCATCTGGAGCGCCAGACCGGGGGCATGACCCGCGATATCGAGCGCGGCACCCGGGCGGTGCATTCCCTGATCTCCTACTCGCTCTACAGCATCCTGCCGACCTTGATCGAGGTGGGGCTGGTGCTGGGCCTGCTGGCCTACAAGTTCGATGCGATGTTTGCCTGGATCACCGTGGGCGCCCTGGTGGTCTATATCGCCTTCACCATCCTCGTGACCGAGTGGCGCACCAAGTTCCGCCGCCAGCTCAATGAGCTGGATTCGGTGGCGCACACCAAGGCCATCGATTCCCTGCTGAACTACGAGACGGTCAAGTATTTCAACAACGAGGATTTCGAGGCGCGTCGCTACGACGAGAGCCTGGAGGCCCTGCGCCGTGCCCAGCTCAAGTCGCAGACCACGCTGTCCCTGCTGAACAGCGGCCAGCAGCTCATCATCGCCGTGGCCCTGGTGGCCATGCTCTGGCGCGCCACCCAGGGCGTGGTGGAGGGGCGCATGAGCCTGGGCGACCTGGTCATGATCAATGCCTTCATGATCCAGCTCTACATCCCGCTCAACTTCCTGGGCGTGATCTACCGCGAGATCAAGCAGAGCCTGACCGATCTGGACAAGATGTTCGGCCTGCTGGAACGCGAGCGCGAGGTGGCGGATGCGCCCGGCGCGCCGGCCCTGCAACTGGCCGGGGCCACGGTGCGCTTCGAAGCGGTGCGCTTCGGCTATGAGGCGGCGCGGCCCATCCTGCAGGAACTCAGCTTCGAAATCCCGGCCGGCAAGAAGGTGGCGGTGGTGGGGCCCAGCGGCGCGGGTAAGAGCACCCTGGCCCGGCTGCTCTACCGCTTCTACGATGTGGACGGCGGGCGCATCAGCATCGATGGCCAGGACATCCGCACGGTGAGCCAGGCCTCGCTGCGCCGCGCCATCGGCATCGTGCCCCAGGACACGGTGCTCTTCAATGACACGGTGGCCTACAACATTGCCTACGGCCGCCCCGGCGCCACGCGCGAGGAGATCGAGGCGGCGGCGCGCGCCGCGCATATCCACGACTTCATCGCCGCCTCGCCCAAGGGCTACGAGACCCTGGTGGGCGAGCGCGGGCTCAAGCTCAGCGGCGGCGAGAAGCAGCGTGTGGCGATTGCCCGCACCCTGCTCAAGGACCCGCCCCTGCTGATCTTTGACGAGGCCACCTCGGCCCTGGACTCGCGCAATGAGCGCGCCATCCAGGCCGAGCTGGAGGCGGTGGGTCGCAACAAGACCGTGCTGGTGATCGCGCACCGCCTCTCCACCGTGGTGGACGCGCACGAGATCCTGGTGATGGAGGCCGGCCGCGTCGTCGAGCGCGGCCGCCATGCCGAGCTGCTGGCCCGCCAGGGACGCTATGCCCAGATGTGGCAGCTGCAGCAGTCGGGCGAGGGGGGCTGAAACCGGCCGCGCGGCGGCGCGCGCCCATGAAAAAGGCCACGCATGGCGTGGCCTGATCGGCGGGGGCGGTGAAGGCTCAGGCGGCGCCGGTCCTGCGGCGGCGGGCACAGCCGGCGGCGGCCAGGCCGGCCACCAACAGGGCCAGGCTGGCGGGCTCGGGCACGGTCTGGTTGCCGCCGCTGCCGAAGCTGATGTCGTCGAAGAAGGCTTGGCCGCTTGCCCCGCTGAAACGCACGGCGTAGGCCGTCCCATCAAAGCTGAGCTTGGTGCCACGGCTCCAGTTGCACAGGTCCAAGGTGCCGCAGCCGACCTGACTCACGCTATTGAGCAGGAAGCTGCTCAGCACCTTGCCCTGTTCGTCCAGCAGGCTCACGCCCACATCGATCTGGTCCGTGGTGTAGCTCAGGGTCAGGCTGTCCTGGAAGCCGCCCTTGACGCGCGCCAGCAAACTGGCCGGGCCGCTCATGGCGTCCGAGATCAGGGTTGCCGCCGCGATACCGGAGGGCGTATTGCTGAAGTTGCCCAGGCCGCCGGCCCCGCGGGCGTTCACCACCCAGCCCTCGCTCTCGAACAGCACGCCACTGCTTTCGTACTGGTCGCTCAATCGCACCAGGCTGTCCGGCTTGTCTGTGGCGGTGAACAGGTTCTCGAAGTTCAGCACCGGGGCGGACATGGCGGCCGTGGCGCCCGCCAGCGTGAAGGTTGCGATCGCGGCCTGGATGAGCTTCATGGTGGATGCCCCGATATGGGTTGTTTGAACGGTCTGCGCTAGCCTGACCCAGCTGCGTTGACTGTACTCAAGCGTTCTGAGAAAGCATGACCTGGCCCCCCTCCATCCAGGGGGTGCTTGGGGTGTGGGAGGCCCGCAGATGGGGGTTTGCCCGGGCGGGCTACACTGCCCGCGTGGAAACCAAGTGGCTTGAAGACTTCGTCAGCTTGGCCGAGACGCGCAGCTTCTCGCGTTCGGCCCAGCTCCGGCATGTGACCCAACCGGCCTTCTCGCGGCGCATCCAGGCGCTGGAAGCCTGGGCGGGGGTGGACCTGGTGGATCGATCCTCCTATCCGACCCGGCTCACGGCCGCGGGCGAGACTTTGCTGGACCAGGCCATCGAGATCCTGGGTAGCCTGCAGGCCACGCGCAATATGCTGCGCAGCCATCAGGCCGCGGGCCAGGACATGATCGAGTTCGCCGTGCCGCACTCCCTGGCCTTCAGCTTCTTCCCGCACTGGCTGATGGAGTTGCGCCAGCGTTTCGGCGCCATCAAGACCCGGCTCAATGCGCTGAATGTGCATGACGCCATGATGCAGCTCAGCGAGGGCAATTGCGACCTGCTGCTGGCCTACCACCATCCCAGCCAGCCCTTGCAGCTAGACCCGGAGCGGTACGAAATGGCCTCGCTGGGGACCGAGACCTTGGCTGCTTATGCCAAGGCCGATGCCAATGGCCATCCCCTCTTTCACTTGCCGGGGCACCCAGGACAGAAAATCCCGTTTCTCAGCTATGCCGCGGGTGCCTACTTGGGGCGCTTGGTGGAGCTGATCGTCAAGGACGCGCCACTGGCCCTCAACTTGGATGCGATTTACGAGACAGATATGGCCGAGGGGCTCAAAGCCATGGCGCTGGAGGGGCATGGCCTGGCCTTTCTGCCGGCGAGTTCGGTAAAAAAGGAGCTGAAAGCTCGTCGGTTGGTTCAGGCGGCCCCTTCAGGCGCCTTTGAATTGAGCATGGACCTGCGCATATACCGCGAACGCCCCGAGGTTGCACGTCGCAGCAAACCAGCTGCTCAGTCGCTCTGGGACTTCTTGTTCCAGGCGGGCTTGATGCGCTAGTGTTTTCCCCAGTTGGTCATGTTGGCCTGGCATGACGGAGATGCATTTTCTGCATTGGGCGTGCCTAGTTGCTGTCGCTAGAGTGCGGCGCTTGTTGCGAGTTTCCCGCCGGATCAGAGCCGCGCCGGAAAAATTCTTTGGCAAGCTGCGAAGCGCAGGCTCAAATGCGTAAAACTGCGTACTTGGTAAGAAGTGGGCCCATGGTCTGCTTCAGACCTTGGGATTGAACTTGAACCAGGAGCTCTTATGAAGAAGACATTGCTTGTGCTGGCCGTTGCTGCCGCTGCCGGTGTTGCGCATGCGGACACGCTGAAGAAGATCAAGGACAGCGGCGCGGTCACCATGGGCGTGCGCGAGTCCTCCGGGGCTCTGTCCTACACGCTGGGCGACGGCAAGTACGTCGGCTACCACGTGGAAATCTGCCAGAAGGTGCTGGCCGATGTGCAGAAGCAGCTGGGCCTGGCCAAGCTGGACGTGAAGTACCAGCCCGTGACCTCGCAGAACCGCATCCCCCTGGTTCAGAACGGCACCGTGGACATCGAGTGCGGCTCGACCACCAACAATGCCACCCGCCAGAAGGACGTGGCCTTTGCCGTGACCACCTTCGTGGAGGAAGTGCGCATCGCTGTCAAGGCCAACTCGGGCATCAGCAATATCGCTCAGCTCAATGGCAAGACCGTGGCCACCACCACCGGCACCACCTCGGTCCAGACCCTGCGCAAGCATGAGCGCGCCACGGGCGTGGACTTCAAGGAAGTGTTCGGCAAGGACCATGCCGACAGCTTCCTGCTGCTGGAGTCGGGCCGTGCCGACGCCTTCGTGATGGACGGTGCCATCTTGGCCGGCAATATCGCCAAGGCCAAGAATCCGGCTGAGTTCAAGATCGTGGGCGAGGTGCTGTCGGTGGAGCCGATCGCCATCATGATGCGCAAGGACGACCCCGCCTTCAAGAAGGCCGTGGACGACAGCATCAAGGCCATGATGAAGTCCGGCGACATCGCCAAGCTGTGGACCAAGTGGTTCGAGCAGCCCATCCCGCCGTCCAACACCAAGGTCGGCATGGCGGCCAACGACAACACCAAGGCGGCTTGGGCCAACCCGAACGACAAGCCGATGGAAGAGTACGCCAAGAAGTAATCCGGGCGCTTGACTGATGGCTGAGAGGCCGCCCGGGCTGTAAACGGGCGGCCTCGTTTTTTGAGGGGATTTCGCGGTGGCGATGACATGGGATTGGCAGGTGTTCTGCAAGGACACCATCGACGGTGAGGTGCGCGCCAGCTGCTTTGGTAGCGGTGGCGACATCACCTATCTTGACTGGATGCTGTCCGCCTGGGGCTGGACCCTGAGCGTGGCGTTGCTGGCGCTGGTGGTGGCCCTGGTGTTTGGCTCGCTGATGGGCATCTTTCGCACCACGCCCAGCAAGGCCCTGGTGGCCCTGGGCAATGCCTGGACCGAGCTGTTCCGCAATATTCCGCTGCTGGTCCAGGTCTTCCTCTGGTACCACGTGCTGCCCGCGCTTATCCCGCCGCTCAAGCAGGTTCCCAGCTTCCTCCTGGTGGTGTTTGCCCTGGGCTTCTTCACCTCGGCGCGTATTGCCGAGCAGGTCAGGGCCGGTATCCAGAGCCTGCCCAAGGGGCAGCGCTACGCGGGGCTGGCCATGGGCTTCACCCTGCCGCAGACCTATCGCTATGTGCTGCTGCCCATGGCCTTTCGCATCGTGATCCCGCCGCTCACCAGCGAGAGCATGAACATCATCAAGAACTCCTCGGTGGCCTTCGCGGTCTCGATCGCGGAGCTGACCATGTTCGCCATGCAGGCCCAGGAGGAAACCTCCAGGGGCATCGAGATCTATCTGGGGGTTACGGGCCTGTACTTCATCTCCGCCTTCGCGGTCAACCGCATTGCGCTATTCATCGAGCACCGCGTGGCCGTGCCCGGCATGGTGGGGGGCAAGTAAGCATGAATCTCGACTTCAGTTTCATGGACTGGAACCTGGTTTCCAGTTTCGTGCTCAAGGGTCTGGTGTTCAGCGTGCAGCTGACCCTGATCGCCATGGTGGGCGGCATCGCCCTGGGCACCGTGCTGGCGCTGATGCGCCTGTCGGGCAAGAAGTGGCTGGCCGTTCCCGCCGCCTTCTATGTGAATACCCTGCGCTCCATCCCCCTGGTGATGGTGATCCTGTGGTTCTTCCTGCTGATTCCCTTGCTGATCGGCAAGCCCATGGGCGCGGAGCTCTCGGCCATGATCACCTTCACGGTGTTCGAGGCGGCCTACTTCTCTGAGATCATGCGTGCCGGCATCCAGAGCGTGCCCAAGGGCCAGGTCTATGCAGGCTACGCGGTGGGCATGACCTACCGTCAGACCATGCAGCTGGTGGTGCTGCCCCAGGCCTTCCGCAATATGCTGCCGGTGCTGCTGACCCAGACCATCATCCTCTTCCAGGACACCTCCCTGGTCTACGCCATCGGGGCCTATGACCTGCTCAAGGGCTTCGAGGTGGCCGGCAAGAACTTCAACCGCCCGGTCGAGACCTATCTGGTCGCGGCCCTGGTCTACTTTGTCATCTGCTTCTCGCTGTCGATGCTGGTGCGTCGCCTGCAGAAGAAGATTGCCATCATTCGCTAAGGGCTAGAAGCGCCATGATCGAAATCAAGAACGTCTCCAAGTGGTACGGCCCCTTCCAGGTGCTGACCGATTGCACCACCAGCATCAAGAAGGGCGAGGTGGTGGTGGTGTGCGGGCCCTCCGGCTCGGGCAAGTCCACCCTGATCAAGACCGTCAACGCGCTGGAGCCCATTCAGCAGGGCGACATCATTGTGGACGGCACCAGCCTGACCGATCCGCGCACCGATCTGCCCAAGCTGCGCTCGCGCGTGGGCATGGTGTTCCAGCACTTCGAACTTTTCCCCCATCTCTCGGTCACCGAGAACCTGACCATTGCCCAGGTCAAGGTGCTGGGCCGCAGCCTGGATGACGCCAAGGCACGCGGCCTGAAGATGCTGGACCGCGTGGGCCTGATGGCCCACAAGGACAAGTTCCCCGGGCAGCTCTCCGGCGGCCAGCAGCAGCGCGTGGCCATCGCCCGCGCGCTGTCCATGGACCCCATCGTGATGCTGTTCGACGAGCCCACCTCGGCCCTGGACCCCGAGATGGTGGGTGAGGTGCTGGACGTGATGGTGCAGCTGGCCAACGAGGGCATGACCATGATGTGTGTGACGCACGAGATGGGCTTTGCCAAGAAGGTCAGCAACCGCGTGATCTTCATGGATGCCGGCAAGATCGTCGAGGACTGCCAGCGCGACGAGTTCTTTGGCAACCCGGAAGCGCGTTCCCCGCGTGCCAAGGACTTCCTGTCCAAGATCCTGCAGCACTGAGCCTGCACCGCGCTGGGCGCGGCCTCGCTGAACAACAAGGGCGCCCATGGGCGCCCTTGCTCTTTGCGGCCTTGGAGTGCTCAGGGCTCGATGGCGGTGCCCACGACGGGCTCGCCGCCAGCGATGGTGCCGATCAGCGTGGCCCGGCCACTGCTCAGCTCAATGCGGTACCAGCGCGAGACGCTGCCCTGGCGCACCGCGGCATAGGCCGTATTGGAAACATCCGAGATGTCCAGGCTGGCGTGGGCGAAGCTGCCTATGCCCAGCGAACCCACCGTGAAGAGCCGCCCGGTGTTGGGCGAGATCAGGGGCTGCACCCCTTCCTTGCTCCCCTGGTGCACCAGGGTGCCCAGCCTGCCGTCCAGGGCGTAGTTGGTGGTGATCTTCTCGTCGTCCTTGTTGTAGCTGTAGCCGGCCGCCACGATGCCTGGCTCCTTGCCGGCATTGGCATCTCCGTTGTCATATCGCAGTGGCTCATCGAGCTGCAGTCCTGCCTGCTCGGGCTTGGCGTCGACGATGGCGCCCGTGTCCGGGTGCAGGCGTAGATTGAAGCCTTTGTCGTTGACGACCCGGATGCGGTCCACCGTGGGGTTGAAGTCAAAGCCCCATTCGCTGGCGCCTTCGCGGGTCAGGGCTACGGGTGCTCCCACGGCAGTGGCCCGGCCGGTCGCGGGGTCTATGCGATAGAGCTGGCCGCTGGCACCCAAGCCGAAGAGCTGGCCCTTGGCCACCCGGTAGTCGATGCCCAGCAGATGATCGCCCGGGGCCAGGCCGTCGAGCTGCCTGCGTGCAAGCAGTTGCTGTGGCTGCCCGGCGTTGAACTGGATCAGCTGATGGCTGGCGGTCACGGCATAGATCATCTCCTTGGCGGGCGGGCCCAGCGGCTCGGCGGAGCGGCTGGCGCAAGCGCCGAGCAACACGCTCAGTGCCGTGCAGGCGATGGCGGACACGGGACGGACTCGGAAGCAGATCACGTTGCTCTCCTGATCATGGACTCCGGCTATTGTTGGCCGAGCCGCTCGCATCGCAGCGCTGCCCTGACGCCGTCCTGTCCGGAAATTCACGCCGGGCGGGCCTCGCCTCGTACGACTTGTGAGTTCTGCAACGGGGCGTTTCTGGAAATGCGACTTTGTGCGCATTTCGCGCAATTTCACCCTGCCTGAGCGCAATTGCATGGCCGCTGAGCGCCGGGGACATATCGGGCCCGCCCCCCCCTTCCTAGACTGCGCAGCGTCTTCCCCTGCGGGAGCCGGCGACTCGTCCTGCTTCACCCGAGTCTGCCTTGTCCACCCATCTAGCGAGAGTTCCATGTTTCAGCCGTCCCGTTCTGCCGTGCCCCTGCGTCTGGCACCTTTGACGCTTGCCCTGCTGGTGGGCTTGTCCCTGCAGGGCTGCATGGATGAGGAGCCGTTGGAGGAGGACAAGGTCGCGGCCCAGGGCCAGCCCAATGCGGGCGTTGAAAGCCTGCCGCCGGTGGAGGAGCCCAATCACTCGGCCCCCGGGGCTTCGCAGCCCGGTGCCACGGGACCTGCCGGCACCCCGACGCCGGACGGCTCGATATCCAGTGGCGCACAAGACGCTGGCACGAACGTGCAGCCCCCGCTGGACGGCGACGGCAATCCCGTGCTGCCCCCCGCCCCAGCCCCCGCGCCTTCGCCGGCTCCGGCACCGTCCCCGGCTCCGGCTCCGGCTCCGTCTCCGGCTCCGGCTCCGGCTCCGCTGCCTGTCGATCCCATTGCCCGTGCACTCCAGCTGGGTGACGCCACGGCGCTCAACGCATCGCACCAGCCGACCCTGCTGGAGCGTGCCACCAAGCTGGCCGTCGACCTGGGCAATGCCCAGATGCCGGCGGTGCGTGCCATCCTGGGCAGCGATGCCGCGGCGCTGCAGCTCAATCACGGCACCAACAGCACCACGGTGAACATCGGCAAGGCCAGCATCGCCGTGCCGCTGCTGACTGCCGACGGGGGGCAGGGCATGGCGGCGCTGTCCATGACAGGGCAGGGTCGGGGCCTGGTCTACGGCGCCGACGTGTTGAGCTGGATGGCCGGCACCACCCGCGAGCAGCAGCATTACCCGCTTTTCCGTCGGGCCATGAACTGGGTCGTGACCGGCAACGCCGACGCCAACCTGCCGGCCCAGCTGCAGGTGGGGGTGGCGGCCTACAACGGCAATACCGTCAAGCAGTACCTGACGCGTGCGGGCAGCAGCGCCGTGTTGTCCTCCTGCGCCGTGGCCGATCCCGCCAACACCTGCTGGCGGCAACTGGACCTGATCGTCTTTGGCGGCGGTGTCGCTGATCATCCGGCCCTGCCTGCCCTGGTGCGCAGCTACCAGGACGCCGGCAAGGCGGTGGTGGTGATGCAGTCCGGCTGGAATGCTTCGGCCGGTCTGCAGCGCGTGGTCTCGGGCATGGGTATCAGCCTGGGCGGCTACCCGGGCAACTACTTCGCGGCGGCCTCCGGTGTCTCGATCGGCGCTTCGCGCAACCCGGCCGAGATGCTGGCCAAGGCGGACCAGTTCGGCGGGCTGGTGAACAGTCTGCGCATGCTGCCGCGCAATGATCTGACGGTGGATTTCTCCACGGACAGCTCGGCCCTGCAGCCCATCAATCTGGTCAGCACCTCGCTCGCCCGTCTGCAGGGTGCGGGTGAGAATGTGTTTGCCGACACCGACGCCCAGCTCTTCCAGTACCTGGCCCTGTGGGCCGATGTGCAGCGTCTGTCCGTGCGTTATGGGTCGCCCCTGTCCGTCAAGGGCAATGCCGGTGACTTCATGCGCACCTACGCCTCGGACTCCTGGCTGGTCTTCAATCGCAAGGCGACCACGGTGCCGCCCAATGGTGCGGGTGACTACATGCCGCCCCAGGCCCGCGATATGGCGGTCAGCGCCGAGTGGGAGACCGTCACCGTCACGATTCCGCAAACCGGCGGCGTGACGCTGATCGGGCGCGCATCCGTGCCCGGCAAGCCGGTGCAGCTGGAAGTGCTGGATGCAGCCGGCGCCAGCTCGCTGGCGGTACAGACCAGTCATCTGCGTGCCTGGGGCAATCCGCTGACGGACAGCAGCTACGCCCGTCCTCGCCGGCCGCACTCCTACGCCATTCCCTTGCGCGGGACGACCGACTTTGTCTCGCCCTTCGGCGGCCCGCTGATGCTGTCCTACAGCGGCGCCAAGGCCGGTAGCGTGATCACGCTGCGCGTCAAGGGCTCGGCCAAGTACGCCCATTTCGACTTCACCAAGAACCCCGGGCAGGCCGAGATCGACGAGGCCCTGGCCGCGCTCAAGAAGGGCGACTTCGGCTGGCAGACCAACAAGCTGGTGGGCGGCGAGATCCAGCAGATCACCAAGTACGCCAAGAGCGCCATCGGCAACGCCGACCCGCGCGCCTATGTGCTGAACAACCTCAAGGACGGTCTGTTCAACAGCAATCACTTCGCCAACGGCTACAACAATATGCCCATGTCGGCCACGGCCAGCGGCCTGTGCGGCGAGTTCGGCTGGGACTGCAGCTCGGATGCCCTGCACCGTGCGCCCAATGTGCAGCACTTCGTGGGCTGGATCGCCACCTGCGGCTTCCTGTGCTCGGGCAATCCGTCGGATGGCTCGGCCGGCCTGGCCGTGGGCTGGGGCTGGGCGCATGAGCTCGGACACAACACGGTGCAGCGCGTGATGCGCATGACGCCCGGTGGCAAGGGCTGCTCCACGGAGTGTGACAACAACATCCTGGCCAGCGCCACCATGCTGCGCATCTACGAGACCCTGGGCCTGGACACCGGCCACAACCTGGACCATCCGGGGCTCTATGCCATGCTGAGCGCCAGCCGCAGCGCTGGGCTCACGGGCGAAGCCCTGCGCGCCGATATGCAGCAGCGCCTGTGGTGGGGAACCTCCCAGAACCCCATGCGTGCCGTGCACTTCCAGCTCGCCTTCCTCTACACCCGCGAGCGTCACGGTCTGGCCCAGCCCAGCATGCAGACCACGCTGGAGTTCCTGCAGCTGCTCACCAAGGGTGATCGACTGGTCGCCCGGGCCTGGGACGCCAACAACCGCGGCAAGTACGCCATGGGCCGCTACGCCAGCAACACCATCAAGAACGAGGACCTGTTCTACGTGCTCAGCTCCAAGATCATCGGGCAGGACGTGCGCAAGTACTTCGAGATGTATGGCCTGCCCCTGAGCCCCGAGGCGCTGGGTTCGGTGGAGGATCTGAAGCTGCCGCTGGCGAACCGGGCCTTCTATGCCCTGCCGGCGGGCAAGCACAACCGCCTGGCCACGGGTCGCTGGGTGGATATCGAGGCCGCCGTGCCCGCCTACCCCTTCTGACACCATGGTCCGGGCCCGTGGCGACACGGGTCCACCTGCAGCGGGGCCTGTTGGAAAACAGGCCTTTTTGCTTGAGGGCGATGCGAAAATGCAAGCCATGAACGAACTCAGCCTCATCCGCCCCGACGACTGGCATGTGCATCTGCGCGACGGCGCAGCCTTGGCGGCCGTCCTGCCCGCCACGGCCCGCCAGTTCGCCCGTGCCATCGTGATGCCCAATCTGCGCCCGCCCGTGACCACGGCCGAGCAAGCCAGCGCCTATCGCCAGCGCATCCTGGCGGCCCTGCCGGCGGGAGCAAGCTTCACCCCGCTGATGACCATGTACCTCACCGACAACACGCCGGTCGAGGAAATTCAGAAGGCGCGCGAGGCGGGCGTGGTGGCGCTCAAGCTCTACCCGGCCGGTGCCACCACCAACAGCGATGCCGGCGTGACCGACATCCGCAAGACCTACAAGACCCTGGAAGCCATGCAGCGCGAGGGCCTGCTGCTGCTGGTGCATGGCGAGGTGACCGACCCCGAGGTGGATGTCTTTGACCGGGAGGCCGTCTTCATCGATCGCGTGATGCAGCCGCTGCGTCGCGACTTCCCCGAGCTCAAGGTGGTGTTCGAACACATCACCACGCTGGAGGCGGCCCAGTACGTGGCCCAGTCCGACCGTTTCACCGCGGCCACGCTCACGCCGCAGCACCTGCTCTACAACCGCAACGCCATCTTCACCGGTGGCTTGCGCCCGCATTACTACTGCCTGCCGGTGCTCAAGCGCGAGCAGCACCGGCAAGCCCTGATCCAGGCCGCCACCTCGGGCAGCCCCAAGTTCTTCCTGGGCACCGACAGTGCGCCCCATGCGTCGGTCATGAAGGAGAACTCGGTGTGCGGCGCAGGTTGCTACACCGCGCTGTCGGCCCTGGAGCTCTACGCCGAGGCCTTCGAGGCCATGGGTGCCTTGGACAAGTTGGAAGGTTTCTCCAGCCTGCACGGCCCCGACTTCTATGGCCTGCCGCGCAACACCGAGCGAGTGACCCTGCGCAAGACGGCCTGGACCCTGCCGGAGTCCGTGCCCTTCGGCGAGGCCCAGCTCAAGCCGCTGCGCGGGGGTGAGACCCTGCACTGGCAGTTCGTGGGCTGATCGCGCTCTTGAGAGGCCTTGACCTTTTCCATCTGCAGCCTCTGTACCAGAGTTTGGCCGACCGGCCGGAGCTGCTGGAGCGGCTTGAACAGGTTGTAGGCCTGCGCCGGGTGCCGGCTCAGCAGCAAGGACGCTTGTCCTCTGCTCAGCTGATGCAGCTCTTCGAGCTGCTGCATGCCCAGGGAGAGCCGCACGCGGGCGCCAAGCTGGCGGCTCAGGTCGATCCCGGTGTGGCGCATGGTCTGGTGTATTTCTTGCGCAGCCATGCCAGCCTCGGTCAGGCTCTGCAAGCCCTCAACGATCTGAGTCCCTGGTTGCTGCCCGACGGCCACTGGCAGATGCATGGTGGCGCTTCGACGCTGCAGATCAGCATGGCCCCGAGTTACGAGTCGCAGCGCCTGGGACGGCTGCTGCGCTACGAGTCCGGTCTGGTCTGGTTACATGGTCTGATCGCGCGTTGCCTGGACCGCGCGCCCCCCGTAGAGCGTGTGGCCTGCATGACGGCCGATGTCGGACGGGGCGCCGAGCTGGAGGCTCTGCTGGGCTGCACGGTGGAGTTCGGCGCCCCGAGCTTTGCCTTGCACCTCCCCCTGAGCTGTCTGGACTGGCCCCTGCCAGGGCACAGCCCGGGTCTGGTGCACGCATTGCGGGAAGCGCTGCAGCGGCAGTTGCCGCGCCAGGCGGCCGCCAGTGACAAGGCGGAGCAGCTGCTGCGCTGGCTGCGCCGTCAGACCGATCTCAGCGGCATCTCGCTGGAGGATGCGGCCCGGTACTTCGAGTGCAGCCCGAGCACGCTGCGCCGCTGGCTGGCCCAGGAGTCGGTCAAGTTTGCTGACTTGCTGCAGATGCAGCGCAGCTGGCGTGCCTTTATGGCGGTTCTGGATCGTCGCATGCCTCTGCCCGAAGTGGCTGAAGCGCTGGGTTATGCCGACAGGGCGGGGCTGGAGCGTGCCTTCCACGCTACCTTCGGTCTGCGCCCGGCCCAGTTGCGCCAATGGCTCAGCGATGTCCAGGGCCAGCAGGGTCTGGGCCTAGCGGAGGCATTAACGCAGATGGCAGCCCAGGCCCGCCGGGAATCCCGGCCCGAGGCTCTGGTGCGCTCGCTGAGCCAGGCCGCTGACACCTTGCCCCTGCAGATCCGCGATGCCGCTGCGCCATGAATGAGTTGCCGGATCTCATGGTAGAGCTGAGGCAGCTGCAGCCCCTGTACGCGCTGCTGTCGCCCCATCCAGGCCTGCGGGCCGAGCTTGAGCAGCGCTGGGGGCTGGAACGCGTGGCGCCCAATGACGCCCGTCGGCTGAGTACGGAGCAGGTGGTGGGCATGAATGAATGCCTGCTCGCCCACGGCTTGCCGCATGTGCCGGCCGAGCTGGCCAGCCGGGTGGATGACAGTGCCGGCGAAGGCCTGCTGTATTTCGCGCGCAGCTGTGCCACGCTTCGCGAGGCCCTGGCCGAGCTGTTGTGGCGCCAGTCGGGCTGGCTGCCCTGGGCGGTGCTGAGCCTGAGTGAGGAGGGGGGCGAGCTCTTCCTGCGCATGCATCCCCGCGCGGCCGCGCCGCCGCTGGGCCTGCTGATGTATTGGGAGGGCACTTGGGCGTGGATGCTGGGTCTGCTGCGTGTCTGCCTGCCGGGCGAGTCGGTGGCGCTGGATGCTTCCGTCATGACGCCCGACAGCCCGTGCCCCGGGCAGCTGGCCGGACTGATGGGCCTGCCGGTTCGCTTCGGCGCGTCCTGCTTCGAGATGCGCCTGCGCCCCGAGCTGTTGGATATGCCGCTGCCGGGTGCCAACCCCGCCTTGCGCCAGACACTCTCGGTCTGCTTTGATCTGCTGGAGCTGTACCTGCCGACCCCGCCGCGCATGCGGCTGCGTGCGCAGGTCAGGACCAGCCTGCGCCAGGCCGCCCATGGCGCGGACCTCGGCCTGGAGCCGGTGGCTCAACAGCTGGGGCGCTCGCCCGCCAGCCTGCGGCGTCAGCTGCAGGCCGAGGGCTGCAGTTTCAGCGCGACGCTGCAGGCGCATCGCCAAGGCCTGGCCTTCGAGGCGGTGGTCGAGCAGGGGCAGGCTCTTGAGCTGATCGCGCCTCAGCTGGGCTATGCCGGTGCGCCGGCGCTGACACGTGCAGCGCGCAAGTGGTGGGGGGCGGGACCGCTGCAGCTGCGCGAGGACTTCCTGCGGCTGCAGGCCCTGGGCGGCCTGTCGGACTGGGCCTGCCCCTTGCGTCTGCCCAGCCTGAATCCGGCCGAGCAGGGGCCCGATATGGCGGCCCTGACCTATGCCCTTGGGACTGCCTGCCTGCAGGGCTTTGCCGCGCCTGCTGAAGAGGCCTCGACCCAGGGGCTGGCCCAGGATCTGTGCGCAGCCCGTAGCTGGCTGAGGCGGGACCGCCATGAGCCCTGGCCTGTCGGGCCGCTCGCCGATCCGGCGCGCATGGCGCAGCCGCAGGGCTGGGCGGCCCTGGGTGCCAGCCTGCTGTGGCGTCTGGTGGGGCGCGACTATGCGGCCTGGCTGGAGCGCCAGCCGACAGCGTCATGGCCGCAGCTGCTGGAGTGGGAACGTGCGCACTTCGGGCTGAGTCGGGTCGATGCCGCCGCCTTGTTGCTGGCACGTTGGGGGCTGCCCGGAACCCAGCTGGAGGCGTTCCGAGCGCAGCCGATCCCGACCCCGGTACCGTTCAGCAGCTAGGATCGGCCCGCCAGGCGAGGAGCCTGCACCTACCGATACAGGAGAGCGATTTGCACCAGCCCTTTGTTTTGCGGCCTGGCCTGGGGGCTTGGCCCCGGCTTCTGCTGCTGGCGCTGCTGGGCCTTGTGCTGGCACCGCTGCCGGGCTTGGCTCAGGAGGCGCCGGCCAGCGCGGCCTCGGCAGCAGCCCGCACGGCGTCGGCGGCCACCCCGGTCTCGGCCAGCGCGCGTCGCGTTTACGAACGTGCCCGCACCCAGCTGCTGCAGATCCGCACCTTGCTCAAGAACCAGGACAGCCAGGCCTCGGTGGGCTCGGGCTTTCTGGTCAGCGATCAGGGCCATGTGATTTCCAACTACCACGTGATCAGCGAGGCCGCGCTCGACCCCGAGCGTTACCGGCTGCGCTACGCCATGCCCGACGGGCGCGCCGGTGAGCTGGAGCTGCTGGATTTCGATGTACGACGTGATCTGGCCCTGCTGCGGCTCAAGGGGGACGGTCTGCGCGGCGCCAGCGGGCTCAGTTTCCGGCCCCGTGAGCAGCCCCTGTCCAAGGGCGACCGCATCTACTCCATGGGCAATCCGCACGATGTGGCCTTTGCCGTGGTGGAGGGCACCTTCAACGGCCTGGTGGAGCGCAGTTTCGACCCCCTGATCTACTACTCGGGCAGCATCAATTCCGGCATGAGTGGCGGACCGGTGCTGGATGAGGAGGGGCGGGTCGTGGGCATCAATGTCTCGGCCATGTTCTTTGCCCAGCAGATGAGCTTTCTGGTGCCGGCCGAGTTCGCCCAGGCGCTGTTTCAGCGCAGCCGCGAGCGCGAGGCGCTGCGCGGGCCGGCCTGGCCACGGCTGCGCGAGCAGCTGCTGCAGTACCAGGATTCCCTGGTCCAGGGCTTTGTGGCGCAGCCCTGGCGCAATGCCGACCATGAGCGCTATGCGCTGCCCGTTCCCCAAGAGGATTTCATGCGCTGCTGGGGACGCAGCACGCCAGCCGACAACAAGGGCTTGGAGTTCCAGCGCTCGCAGTGCCGGATGGAGCATGCCGTCTTCGTCAGCGGGCAGTTGCAGACCGGCTATCTGCAGGTCTCGCACGAGGCTTATGAAGGCAGCAAGCTCGGCGCCCTGCGCTTTGCCAAGCAGTACTCGGCCAGCTTTCGCAACGAGAACCTGGGCCGCGCCGACCGCCAGCGCAGCGCACCCCGCTGCCGCGAGGATTTCATCCAGGCCGATGCCCAGCAGGGGCCGCCGCTGCGCGCGGTGATTTGTCTGTCGGCCTACCGCAAGCTGCCCGGCCTGCACGACCTGGTGGTGCTGGTCACCACGGTCGATGGTGCGACGCAGGGGGCTCTGGGGCGCTTTGATGCCCGCGGCGTGAGTTTCGAGAATGCCCTGCGCCTGAGCGCACATTACCTGGGAGGCTTCGGATGGACGGCAGCAAGGCCGCGGTGATCGAAGTGCTGGGCCGCGATGGCCTGGTGCGGGCCGTGCACCGGGTACAGGCCTGGCCCGTGAGCATAGGCCGCTCGCCGGCCTGCGATCTGGTGCTGGATGATGCGCATCTGGCCGCCGAGCATGCGTGGCTGGAGCTGGCGCAGGCGCCCACCGAGCAAAGCGGGGGCGACGGAGGCGGCCGGCCCCGCTTGAGCCTGCTCGACAGCCTCAACGGGGGCTGGCTGGGACGCCGGCGCCTGGCGGCTGGCAGCTCGGTGGAACTGGCACCGGGCGCGGTCTTCCAGCTCGGCGCCACCTCGCTGCGATTGCGCCGCGCCCAGGACCCGCTGCCCCCCGAGCGCCTGCTGGATCGGGTGGCCGCGCCGCCCCCGCCCGGGGCGCTGCTGGGCCTGATGGGTGTGTGGCTGGCCTTGCTGGGGTTGGACCGCTGGAGCGGCCTGAATCCCGGCGCACCCTGGGTGGACTATGCCGCGGCTCTTTTGCTGCCCCTGGCCCTGCTCCTGGCCTGGGCGGCGCTCTGGGCCTTGGTGACCCAGCTCTTCCAGCACCGTTTTCCCTTTGCGCTCCATCTCTGGCGAGCGGTCTGTGTGGTCACGGGTTTGCAGCTCCTGGGCTTCGTCCTGCCGGGTCTGGCCTATAGCTTCTCGGCCCGCAGCCTGCTCGCGATGGAGGCGCTGAGCCTGCCTGTCGGTCTGGGTCTGCTGCTGTGGTGGCATGCCCAGCTCGTCTGGCCGCGAGGCCGGCGTGCCCTGGCCTGGGTGGGGGCGGGTCTGCTGCTGGGCAGCATGACCCTGCTGGCGGCCAAGCGGGCGCAGCAGCAGTACTGGTTCGGCCCGCCTTACATCAGCGCCCTGCCGCCGCCCGTGCTGCGTTTGACGGCACCCAAGCCGCCACAGCAGCTGCTCGAGTCATTGCGCCCGCTGGAGGCCGAGCTGGCCCGCGAGGCGGCCAAGGACGACGACGCCGATCTGTCCGAGGGCGCCAGCGAGGACTGAAGTCGCAGGGCACAGTCGCGATGCGGGATAATGCCCGCCGTGAAGCAAGCCAGACCGCCGCTGGGGCAAGCGTGGAAACACGGCCCTGGAGGAAGGTCCGGACTGCATAGAGCGGCGTAGCAGCTAACGGCTGCCCGGCGAAAGCCGAGGATCAGAGCAACAGAGACGAGTCGAAGTGAGCCTAGGCCCACTTCGGGTGAAACGGGCAATCTCTACGCGCAGCAACACCAAGTAGGCCAGCGTTGATGCGGCTCGCAGAGCTGGCGGGTAGGTGGCACCGAGCCGGGCAGTGATGTCCGGCCCAGAGGAATGGCGGTCACGGGGCCGGTCTCGCAAGAGGCCGGACCTGCACAGAATCCGGCCTATCGGCTTGCTTCACTCTTTATTTGTTCAAGCCTTGGCGCTCAGCAGGGCCTCGATGGTTTCCTGCACCGCCAGGGCCTCGGCAAAGCCGGGCAGGGCATGGGAGCGGCCTTCGATCAGGGCCACCCACTGCTCCAGCTGGTCGGCCTGGGCCTGGCTGCGCAGGCTGTCCGACTCGCCGTGGACATGACCCAGGGGCTCGGACTTGCCGCCGCGGCGCTGCTCGCTCAGGCCGAACCACTCGCGCAACTCGATCTCGCCTTCGCTGGCGCGCCAGTGCATGCGGTTGCGGTCGGGGACGCCCACCTCGGGGCTCACGCGGCCCTCGATCTGCACGGGAACACCGTTGGCGCGCAGCTCGGCGCGCAGACCGGTTTCGGCACTCAGGCCATCGGCCGGGTAGTCCACCTGGCTGGCCAGCACCTGGGCCGGCCCCAGCACGCGCTGCAGCACGAAGATGAAGTGCGAGAGCACCTCGCGGCTGAAGCCGCCTTCGGTGCGTTCGGCCAGCCAGGCACCGGCCGCGGCCTGCCAGGGGCGGGGCCAGGCGGCAAAGCCCAGCTCGATCTGCACCGCCTCCAGGGTGCCCAGCGGATGCTTGGCGGCGGCGCCAAAGGCGCGCTGCAGCGTGGCCAGGCCGGGTGCCGAGGCCAGGGAGAAGTTCACCGCGGCGCGCAGCTTCTCGCGCTCGATGCGGGCGATGCAGTCGCGCGCGGCGGCAAAGTCCACGGTCAGCGGCTTTTCGCAGAACACGGCCAGGCCGGCATCGAAGGCGGCGTGCGAGAGGCTGATATGGGCGGCCGGCGGGGTGGCGATATAGAGGCCGGCCAGGCCGGGCTGGCGTATCAGGGCCTCGGCGCTGTCGGCCGCGCGCAGCTCGGGGTAGGCCTGCAGGGTGCTGCTCAGGGCTTCGGGACGGGCGTCCCAGACCCAGCAGGCGCGCAGGCGCGGGTGATTCTTCAGGCGGGCCAGCATGCGCTGCCCCATCACGCCCAGGCCGATCAGGCCAATGTTCAGGGTATCGGGCATCAGACAGTGCTCATGGAAGTGTGGGCTGGAGCGCGAGTTTAGGGGGCGCCGCTACACTGTGTTCCCGCCCGCCAGCAGTTTCTTGCGCCTGGGCGCTCAACGCGCAAATCCATACATGAATCCCGATGCCGGTTCCCTCTGGCGCGCACCGCGCTGGACCCTGGCCGTGCTGCTGGCCTGCCTGGGCATGGTAGGCCCCTTCTCCATCGACACCTATCTGCCGGCCTTTTCCGGCATCGCGCGCGCGCTGGATGCCACGCCGCTGCAGATGCAGCAGACCCTGTCCAGCTATCTGCTGGGCTTTGCGGTGATGAATCTCTTCCACGGTGCGCTGTCCGACAGCTTCGGCCGCCGGCCCGTGGTGCTCTGGGGCATGGTGGTCTTCACCCTGGCCTCGCTGGGCTGTGCGCTGGCCAGCACCATCGGCGAGCTGGTGTTCTGGCGCACGGTGCAAGGCATGTCGGCGGGGGCGGGCATCGTGGTCTCGCGCGCCATCATCCGCGATATGTTTCCGCCCTCCGAGGCGCAGCGGGTGATGTCCCAGGTCACCATCTTCTTCGGCGTGGCGCCGGCCATTGCGCCCATGGTGGGCGGCGTTCTCTTCGTGCACCTGGACTGGCACGCCATCTTCTGGTTCCTGGTTCTGGTGGGGCTGGCCCTGGTGGTGGCCAACTGGCGCCTGCTGCCCGAGACCCTGCACAAGAGCCAGGCCCAGCCCTTCCATGTGGGCTCGCTGATGCGCGGCTACTGGCAGCTCAGCACCAGCCGGCGTTTCCTGCTGCTGTGCCTGGCCAGCGGCATTCCCTTCAACGGAATGTTCCTCTATGTGCTGGCGGCGCCGGTCTTTCTGGGTGAGCACCTGCAGCTGGGGCCCACGCAGTTCTTCTGGTTCTTCTGTTTTTCCATCGGCGGCATCATGGGCGGTGCCTGGCTCAGCGGTCGCCTGGCCGGCAAGATCAAGCCGCGGCACCAGATCCGCCACGGCTTTCTGATCATGCTGCTGGTCTCGCTGCTGAATGTGGCGCTCAACCTTCTGCTGCCGCCCAGCCCCTTCTGGGCCCTGCCCGTGATCGGCGCCTTCGCCTTCGGCTGGGCCCTGATGGTGCCGGTGGTGACCCTGCTGGTGCTGGACCAGGCGCCCGACCGGCGTGGCATGGCCTCCTCGCTGCAGGCTTGCATCGGCAGTGCGGCCAATGGCCTGGTGGCCGGCGTGGTCGTGCCCCTGGTGATGCATTCCACCTTGGCCCTGGCCCTGGCCTCGCTGGCCACCATGACCATAGGCCTGGTGGCCTGGATCAAGGTCAAGCACGAGGTGGGCTATGCGACGGGGCCTCAAGAATCGTAGGCCTCGGCCGAGATCAAGGGCTGACAAGGCCGCGCGGCGGCCGGAGGAAGGACTGATGCAGGCGCCAAGGCCGAGATTTCCGCTGCAAACCGGGCGCCGTGCCGGCTCCGGATCCCTGCTGGCCGTTTTGCTGCTGCTGTCGCTGCCGGGGCCTCCCGCCGCCTGGGCCCAGGGGCGGCCGGCGGCGATGCGTGACGATTCCGTCAGGCCCCCCCTGACCAAGCCGGACAGCGAGCTGCCGCCCGACGAACTGCGCCGACGGCTGGCCGAGCGCCTGTCCAACAAGGCCGAGCCCATCCAGGCCCCGGGTCGCGCCGCGGCCGCGGGGACGGGGGCGACCCGGCGTGCCCCGGCACCGCGCAAGCCGGACATCCACTGGTCCTACGGCGGCGAGGGCGCGCCCGAGCATTGGGGAGACCTCAAGCCCGAGTATCGGCTCTGCGCGATCGGCACCCGCCAGAGCCCCATCGACATCCGGGACGGCATCCGTGTGGATCTGGAGCCCATCCAGTTCGACTACCGCGCCAGCGACTTTGCCGTGCTGGACAACGGTCACACGGTGCAGGTCAATGTCGCGCCCGGCAACAGCCTGGGGGTGATGGGGCGGCGCTATGAGCTGCAGCAATTCCACTTCCATCGCCCCAGCGAAGAACGCATCAACGGGCAGCAGTTCGATATGGTGGCCCATCTGGTGCACCGGGATGCCGAGGGCCGACTGGCCGTGGTGGCCGTGTTGCTGGAGCGTGGGCGCGACCAGCCCCTGATCCAGCAGGTCTGGAACAATCTGCCGCTGGAAAAGCAGCAGGCCCAGCCCGGTCTGGGGCAGATGGATCTCACCCGCCTGCTGCCCGAGGACCGGGGCTACTACACCTATATGGGCTCACTCACCACGCCGCCCTGCAGCGAAGGCGTGCTGTGGATGGTGATGCGCCAGCCGGTTCAGCTCTCGGGCGAGCAGCTCGAGATCTTTGCCAAGCTCTATCCCATGAATGCCCGACCCGCTCAGCCGGGCAGTGGCCGCCTGATCAAGCAGAGTCGCTGAGGCCCGGTCGGCCCGCTTGGGCGCGCGTCAGCCACAGCCGCAAGGTGGCAAACAGCTGCTCGGCCACCACGGGTTTGGCCACATGGTCGTTCATGCCGGCATCGAGGCAGCGCTGCCGCTCCTCGGCGAAGGCATTGGCCGTCATGGCCAGAATGGGGAGTCCCTGACCCTGGGGCAGGGCGCGTATGGCCCGAGAGGCGTCCAGGCCATCCATGACGGGCATCTGCACATCCATCAGCACCAGGGCGTAGTCGTGCTGGCGCACCATGTCCACGGCCTGCTGACCGTCGCCGGCGACATCCACCGCCAGGCCCGCGCTGGACAGCAGGGCCACCGCCACCTCCTGATTGACGACGTTGTCCTCCACCAGCAGCACCCGGGTGCCGGGGAACTGCTGCTGCAGCTCCTGCGCGATGGGCTGGCGACTCAGTGCCAAGGGGGCGCGGGCCCGCTTCAGATCCGCCTGTTCCAGGGGGAGGCTGAACCAGAAGCGGCTGCCCTGGCCGGGGCTGCTGTTCACCCCCACCTCACCGTGCATCAGGTGGGCCAGGCGCCGGCAAATGGCCAAGCCCAGGCCCGTGCCGCCATAGCGCCGGGTGGTGGAGCTGTCGGCCTGCTCAAAGTCCTGGAACAGGCGTGCCTGGGCCTCCGGGTTGATGCCGATACCGCTGTCCTGAACCTCGAAACGCAGTTGCAGCACCCCCTCGCGCTCGCTTTCCAGGCGAGCGCCCAGGCGCACAAAGCCCTGGTCGGTGAACTTGACGGCGTTGCCGGCGAAATTCAGCAGGACCTCGGTAATGCGCTGGGCATCACCCATCAGGGGACGGCTGGCCAGCTCGGGGTCCAGGTCGACCTCCAGCCTCAGCTGCTTGTCGGCAGCGCGCTGGGCCAGCATGCTCTGAATGCCATCCAGCACCTGGCCGACATTGAACTCGGCCCGCTCCAGCTGCAGCTTGCCCGCTTCGATCTTGGACAGGTCCAGGACATTGTTGATCACCAGGAGCAGATGCTCGGCCGCGTCGGCCACCTTCCTGAGCCGCTCCTGCTGTTCGGGCTCCCGGCTGTCGCGGCGCACCAGATAGGTCAGGCCGATGATGGCATTCATGGGCGTGCGAATCTCGTGGCTCATATTGGCCAGGAATGCACTCTTGGCGAGGCTGGCGGCCTGTGCGGCCTGGCTGGCCTCGGCCAGCTCGGCGGTACGGGCCTGGACCAGCTCTTCCAGATGATGGCGATAGCGCTCGAGCTCCATGGCGTCGCGGCGCTGGCTCGAGATATCCGTCAGGAAGCCGTGCCACAGCACCGCGCCCCCGTCCTCGGCCTGGGCAATCGCATTCGCATACAGCCAGCGCTCGCTGCCATCGGCATAGCTGGTGCGGAACTCCTGTTGCCAGGGGCTGAGCTGCAGGGCGGAGTTGACCAGCGAGTCGCGTACGGCCTCGCGGTCCTGAGGGTGCAGGCGCTCGAACCAGGCGTCGGCCTGCTCGGCCAGCTGGCTGGGGCTCAGGCGCAGATACTCGCGCACGGCTTCGCTGACATAGACAAAGGCGAACCCGCCATGGGCATGGCGGCGCAGCTGGAACACGACGCCCGGCACGGTTTCGGCCATGCCTCGCAGGCGGTTGATCAGGTCGCGCTGCGCCTCGAACTGCTGCTGCAGTTCGTCGCGCATGTGTTCAAGGTCCTCACCCAAGCGACCGATCTCATCATTGCGCTGACGGCGCAGGGAGGTGTTGAAGCGGCCCTGGGCCAGATCGTTGGCAAAGCTGCCGAGCTCTCGCAGCGGCCGCAGCAACCGTGAATTGAGCAGGAGCAGGACCAGCAGCAGCGAGATCAGCAGCTGCCCGCCCACGGTCAGGCCGTAGAGCCAGCGCTGGCGGCCCAGATCCGCGCGGGCCAGATGATCGTCCAGCTCGATCTGGATATGACCGATCTTGCTGCTGCCGCGCAGGATGTCGCGCTCGCCCTCGATGAGCTGGCCCTTGTGCCGCTCCGGGTAACCCATCTCGATGAAGGGCGCGCCTTGCGAGGTGTCGCTGACCGTTACACGCACCACCTCGGGCGATTTCATGATGGCCGCGACCACCTCACGCGCGGCGACATGGTCCAGATTCCACAGCAACTCGGGCAGGCTGGACGCCAGCACATCCAGCTTGGCCTGCAGCTCGGCCTGCTGTGTCTGGTCTGCCTTCTGCGGCTCACGCCAGCCTATCCAGAAGCCTCCGATGATCAGGGCTGGCAGCAGCAGGCCGATGCTGGCACCGGTGGCCAGAACGACAAACAGCGAGCTGTAGGGTTTGCGACTCAATATGACCTCGACGGCGGCGCTGCAATCGCGCTCGCCTCGACTGTACCCCCAGGCCCTTGAGCGGCAAGACGAATCAGGATGGGCAAAGGCTCGCTTATTGCCCGCGCAGCTTGGCCCCGCAGATCGGGGCCCCCACTCAGGCGGCGCGGCGCAGCTGGGCGCGACCGCCGCGGGTGTGGCGGAACAGATCCTTGGGGTCGTCGGCCGGCGGCACCAGCTGCACCTCGCGACCCACGCCCAGCTCGCGTGCCAGCTTGTCCAGCAGGCGCAGGGTGGAGTAGTCCTCCAGCGCAAAGCCCACGGAGTCGAAGACCGTGACCTCGGTGGCGGAACGTCGACCCGGGGCGCGGCCGCTGAGGACCTGCCAGAGCTCGGTCACCGGGTGCTCGGGGGGCAGCTGCTGGATATCGCCCTCGATGCGGGTCTGGGGCTCGTACTCCACGAAGATGCTGGCTTGGCGCAGCAGCTCGGCGGCCAGCTCGGTCTTGCCCGGGCAGTCGCCGCCCACGGCATTGATATGCATGCCGGGCTCCAGCATCTCGGCCGTCAGGATGGTGGCGCGCGCCTTGTCGGCGGTGACGGTGGTGACGATGTCGGCGCCGCGCACGGCCTCGGCGATCGAGTCGGCCCGCAGGATCTTGAGATCGGCAAAGCCGGCCAGATTGCGCTGCAGCTTGGTGGTGGCGGCGGGATCAATGTCATAGGCCACGATCTCACGGATGCCCAGCTGGCTGTGGAAGGCCAGGGCCTGGAACTCGCTCTGGGCGCCGTTGCCAATCAGGGCCATGCGGCGCGAGTCCGGGCGTGCCAGGGCCTTGGCCGCCATGGCCGACGTGGCCGCGGTGCGCAGCGCGGTGCTCAAGGTGAGTTCGGAGAGCAGCAGGGGATAGCCGCTGGAAACCTCGGCCAGCACGCCAAAAGCCATCACGGTGTAGAGGCCGCGGCTGGTGTTGATGGGGTGACCGTTGACGTACTTGAAGGCGTAGCGCTGATCGTCGGCCACGGGCATCAGCTCAATCACGCCCACGGGCGAATGGCTGGCCACACGGGCACATTTGTCGAAGTCCTGCCAGCGCAGAAAGTCTTCGCGCAGGCAGTTGGCCAAGTCGGCCATAAGGGGCGCCACGCCTTTGCGCTGCAGCAGTTCGGCCAGGGCGGGTACGTCGATAAAGCGGGTCATGAGTGTCTCCAATGGGCGGCTCAGGCGGCAGGGCCCAAAGCCTTTGCGCAAATTCTGGTCGGGAGCATGGCTAATAAAAAGCTGACAAAGCGCTCAATTTGTTGTGGGTGCTTGTCAAAGTGACTGGCACAATAAATCAATATGTCAAGTCTCGACGATACCGACCGTGAGCTCATCGCTTTGCTGCGCGATAACGCGCGCCTGTCCGTGGTGGCCTTGGCGCGCCAGCTGAGGGTGGCGCGGGCCACCGTGCAGAACCGCATTGCAAGGCTGGAGCGCGAGGGGGTGATCGTGGGCTACAGCGTGCGCCTCAAGCCCGCGGCCGAGGCGCAGCGAATCCGTGCCCTGATGAATGTGGCGGTGGAGGGCAATCGCACCGACGAGGTGTTGCGCGAGCTGCGCGGGCACCCCAATGTGGCCGCACTTCACAGCACCAATGGTCGCTGGGACCTGGTGGCCGAGCTGCGCGCCGACACCCTGGAGGAGTTTGATCGCGTGCTCAGCGCGGTACGCCTTATCGAGGGCATCGCCAATACCGAGACCAGCATCCTGCTGTCCACCTACAAGGTCTGAGACGGACGCGCGCCCGTGTTGGGGCGCACCGCAGCCCACCGATGGCCCGCTCGGCTTGGCCCGACATCACAGCTGCTGTGAATGACTGTGCAAATGCACAGGGCTGAGCGGCGCTTCGGCGGCCTGGATGGTGCTGACGCGGCCGCTGGCCTGTCCCTGGTAAGTTCATCCAGCACTTGCAGAGCTATCTGCAAGTCCTTCTTTTAGAACGATTTTTGGATGCGACCCTGCTCCAAGATTGCTTTCTAAGTGCTTGATTTCATTGGGAATTTTTTGATTTCTGCCTTGACCTTCCGTGGCGTGATTAGTAAAGTGGTGAAAAGTGCAATTTAGTGGGTCGCTGTGGCGAATTTCGTGTTTCAAGGGGCGTCGGCCTTGGCAATGGATGCCAAGGGGCGGTTGGCCGTCCCGACACGACATCGCGAGGCCTTGCAGGAGCTCTGCGGCGGCCAGCTGACCCTGACCAAGCACCCCGAGGGCTGCCTGATGGTCTTCCCCCGTCCGGCCTGGGAATCCTTCCGCGACAAGATTGCCGCCCTGCCCATGTCGGCCGCGGGGTGGAAGCGTGTCTTCCTGGGCAATGCGCAGGATGCGGAGATCGACAGCGCCGCGCGTGTGCTGGTGGCGCCCGAGCTGCGCCTGGCCGCCGGCCTGCAAAAAGACGTGATGCTGCTGGGCATGGGCAGCCACTTCGAGCTCTGGGACGCCGCCCGCTACGCCGCGCACGAAGCCGCGGTGATGCAATCCGAGCTGCCCGATGCGCTCAAGGACTTCAGCTTCTGACGCGCATGAGCACTCAAGACAACACCTCCTTCACCCACACCACGGTGCTGCTGCACGAGACCGTGGAGGCCGTGCTGGCGAGCCCCGACGGCCTTTATGTGGATGGCACCTTCGGCCGCGGCGGCCATTCGCGCCTGCTGCTGCAAAAGCTCGGGCGCGGTGGACGGCTGATTGCCATCGACCGCGATCCCGAGGCCATCGCGGCCGCCACGACGGGCGAGACGCGGGTCACGGACCCGCGTTTTTCCATTTGCCACGCGCCCTTTGCCTCTATGCAGGAGGAGTTGGCGCGCCTGGGCGTGAGTCAGGTGGATGGCGTGATGCTGGACCTGGGTGTGTCCAGCCCCCAGATCGACAACCCGGTGCGTGGTTTCAGCTTCCGCTTCAGCGGGCCGCTGGACATGCGCATGGACACGACGCGCGGCGAGAGTGCTGCGGATTTCCTGGCCCGCGCCGATGAGCGCCAGATTGCGGAGGTCATACGCAACTATGGGGAAGAACGGTTTGCTGCACAGATTGCAAAGGCGCTTGTTGCTCGCCGGGAGAGCGGGAGTCCTGTTCGAAGCACCGACGAGCTTTCCAAAGTCGTGGCTGGCGCGGTCAAAACCCGCGAACCGGGCCAGGACCCTGCAACGCGCACATTTCAAGCGCTTCGGATTCACGTCAACGCCGAGCTTGAAGAGCTCGAGCAGGGGCTGAAGTCGGCCCTGGCCTTGCTGGCGCCGGGTGGGCGCCTGGCCGTGATCAGCTTCCACTCGCTGGAAGATCGCATCGTCAAGAACTTCATCACCGCGCACAGCAAGGAGGTCTATGACCGTCGTGCGCCTTTTGCCGCGCCCAAGCCGCTGGCGCTGAAGGCGCTGGCGCGCATCAAGCCCAGCGAGACCGAGGTGCGCGCCAATCCGCGTTCGCGCTCCGCCATCCTGCGCGTGGCTGAGCGCACGGATGCGCCCCTGGCTCAGGACGGAGTGGCGCGATGAGTCGCATCAACCTGCTGCTGCTCGTGGCCGTGCTGGTCAGCGGCATGGTGCTGATCCGCAGCGCCTATGACTCCCGGCGCCTGTTCACCGAAGTGGACCGCGCGCGCGCCGAGGCCCAGCGCCTGGAGTCCGATCATCAGCGCCTGCTGGCCGAGCGCCACGCCCAGGCCACCAATCTGCGGGTGGAGCAGGTCGCGCGTGAGCGTCTGCACATGCGCGTGATCAATCCCGCCGTGACCCAGGGCGTGGACCTCGTGCGCCCCCAGGCGGCCTCGGGAGTGGCACGGTGAGCTGGTTCGGCGCCAAGGGGGGCAAGCAGGGCGGGGCGGCCTATCGCTCCGTCAGTGCACGCAGTGTGAGCTACTCCAGCAGCCCTTTGCTGGCGTCCAAGACACCCCCCTGGCGTTCGCGCCTGCTGGTGGCCCTCGTCGGCCTGGGCTTCATGGGCCTGCTGGGCCGCGCGGTCTATGTACAGGTCATCGGCAATGACTTCTTCCAGCGCCAGGGTGAGGCCCGCTATGCCCACACCATGGAGCTGCCGGCCAGCCGCGGCCGCATCGTGGACCGCAAGGGCCAGGTGCTGGCCGCCAGCGTGGCCGTGCCTTCGATCTGGGCCATTCCCAAGGAGATGGATGCCAGCGACGAGCAGCGCCGCGAGCTGGCCAAGATCCTGGGCCTGAGCCGTCAGGAACTGGACAAGCGGCTGGACCCCAACTCCCGCTTCGTCTGGCTGCGTCGCCAGGCGGATGACGATACCGCCGCCCGCATCAAGGCGCTCAAGCTCAAGGGCGTGTTCCAGGATCGCGAGTACAAGCGCAAGTATCCCGAGGGCGAGGCCGCGGCCCATGTGGTGGGCTTCACCAACATCGAGGAGCGCGGCCAGGAGGGCATCGAGCTCGCCTTCCAGAAGGAGCTGCAGGGCCGCGACGGTTCGCGCCAGGTGGTGCGCGACCGCCTGGGGCGGGTGGTCGAGGACATGGGCGACAGCGTGCCGGCCGTCAACGGCCGCGATATTGGCCTCTCGGTCGACTCCAAGGTGCAGTTCTTTGCCTACCAGCGCATCCGAGATGCGGTGGCCGAGCACCGCGCCAAGGCTGGCTCGGTGGTGGTGCTGGATGTGCTGACCGGCGAGGTGCTGGCCCTGGCCAACTTCCCCAGCTACAACCCCGGTGACCGCCAGAACCTCAGCGGTGCCCAGCTGCGCAACCGCGCCCTGACCGATATCTTCGAGCCCGGCTCGACCATGAAGCCCTTCATCGCCGCGCTGGCGCTGGAGAGCGGCCGCGTCAAGCCCGACACCATCATCAATGTGGCGCCGCGCAGCATCCAGATCAGCGGCTGGTCACCCACCGATGTGCATCCCTATGGCGATCTGAGCGTGGCCCAGGTCATCCAGAAGTCCAGCAATATCGGCACCACCAAGCTGGCCATGCAGATGCAGCCGCGCGAGATGCACGATATGTTCACCGCCATCGGTCTGGGTCAGCGTCCGCTGCTGAACTTCCCCGGTGCGGTGACCGGCAAGCTGCGTCCCTACAAGAGCTGGCGGCCCATCGAGCAGGCCACCATGAGCTATGGCTACGGCCTGTCGGCCTCGCTGTTCCAGCTGGCCCGGGCCTATACCGTGTTCGCACGCGACGGAGAGGTGATTCCCGCCACCCTGATGCGCCAGCCCGAAGGGCAGATCACCCATGGCATCAAGGTCTTCTCGCCCCATGTGGCGCAGGACGTGCGCCAGATGCTGCAAATGGCGGCCGGTCCCGGCGGCACCGCGCCCCAGGCCATGGTGGCCGGCTACAGCGTGGGCGGCAAGTCCGGCACCGCGCACAAGCAGGAAGGCAAGGGCTACACCAACAAGTACCGCTCCTGGTTCGTGGGTCTGGCCCCCATCAGCAAGCCACGCATCGTGGTCGCGGTGATGGTGGACGAGCCCAGCACCGGTGTGTATTACGGGGGCGCCGTGGCCGGTCCCGTGTTCAGCCAGGTGGTGGCCCAGTCGCTGCGCCTGCTCAATGTGCCTCCCGATCTGGATGTGAAGACCCAGATCATTGCCAAGAACATTCCCGCCGTGGAGGAGAGCTTCTGATGCCTCTCATGCGCCTGAAATCCCCCGAGGCCGCCGCCCGCTGGCTGCGCGAATGGACCACCGGTACCCTGCGTACCGACAGCCGCCTGGTGGCGCCCGGTGATGCGTTTATCGCCTGGCCCGGCCATGCCCAGGACGGTCGCCGCTATGTGCAGGCCGCGCTGGACGCTGGCGCCGCCACCTGCCTGGTGGAGCTCGACGGCGTGGAGGCCTATGGCTTCAATGACGGCCGCGTGGCCGCGCTGCCCGCGCTCAAGGCCGTGACCGGCCGCATTGCCGCCGAGTACTTCGAGCACCCCACGCGGGAACGCCTGCAGGTCATCGCCACCACCGGCACCAATGGCAAGACCAGCACCGCCTGGTGGACGGCCCAGCTGCTGAGCCTGCTGGGGCGGCGCTGCGGCGTGGTGGGCACCTTGGGCATCGGCGAGCCGCCGCTGCGCGACCGGGCCGCGCAAATCGAGTACACGGGGCTGACAACACCTGACCCCGTGCAGCTCCAGGCGGGTATCCGCCGCATGGCCGATGCGGGCTTCGCGGCCTGTGCCATCGAGGCCAGCTCCATCGGCATCGTCGAGCAGCGCCTGGCAGGCACCGAGATCAAGGTGGCCCTGTTCACCAATTTCACGCAGGACCATCTGGACTACCACGGCGATATGGACGCCTATTGGGAAGCCAAGCGGCGCCTGTTCGACTGGCCCGGCCTGCAGGCCGCGGTGCTGAACCTCGACGACCCCAAGGGTGCGGCCCTGGCTGCCGAGTTGCACAGCCGCCTGGATGTGTGGACCTATGCGGTGGAAGGCGCGGCCCGGCTCTCGGCCCATGGCCTGCACTACCAGGCCGGCGGCCTGTGCTTCGAGCTGCGCGAGGGCGAGCAGACCCTAGCCGTGCGCACCGGCCTGATAGGCGAGTACAACGTGGCCAATCTGTTGGCCGTGATCGGTGGCCTGCGCGCGCTGGGCCTGCCACTGGATGAGATCGTGGCCGCCGTGCCAGAGATCACGCCCGTGCCGGGCCGCATGCAGCGCGTGGGCGAGGGCCGGGATCAGCCCCAGGCCGTGGTGGACTATGCCCACACGCCCGATGCGCTGGAGAAGGCCCTGGCCGCGCTGCGTCCCCTGGCCGCGGCGCGTGGCGGCCGCCTGGTCTGCGTCTTCGGCTGCGGCGGCAACCGCGATCCCGGCAAGCGTCCGCTGATGGGCGCCATCGCCGGCCGTCTGGCCGACCGCGTGATCCTCACCAGCGACAACCCCCGCCACGAAGCGCCACAGCAGATCCTGGCCCAGATCGCGGCCGGCGTGGGTGCGCCCTGCGAGCAGGTCGATGACCGCCAGGCCGCCATCGCCCAGGCCATTACCCAGGCCGAGCCTGGCGATGTGCTGCTGATCGCCGGCAAGGGCCATGAGGACTATCAGGAGATCGCGGGCGTGCGCCGCCCCTTCTCCGACGTGGACCAGGCCCAGGCGGCCCTGGCCCTGAGGAAGGATTGAGATGAGTGCGCCCCTGATGACCCTGGCCCAGGCCCTGCACCTGCTGCAGACCCGCCTGCCCGAGGCGCGCCTGGTGGGTGATGGCGCGGTGGAGATCGCGCGCGTGCACAGCGACACCCGCAGCCTGCGCCAGGGCGACCTCTTCGTGGCCCTGCGTGGCGAGCGCTTCGATGCGCACGACTTCCTGCCCCAGGCCGGCGCGGCCGGGGCGGTGGCCGTGATCGCCGAGCGCGGCATCGTGGCGGCCGGCCTCTCGGGCATCGAGGTGCCGGATGCCAAGCAGGCCCTGGGCCTGCTGGCGGCGGCCTGGCGCGCTCACTGCCATCTGCCCCTGATTGCGGTGACCGGCAGCAATGGCAAGACCACCGTGACCCAGATGATCGCCAGCATCCTGCGGGCCTGGCTGGGGCAGGGTGCGCTGGCCACCGAGGGCAATTACAACAACGAGATCGGCGTGCCCCTGACCCTGCTGCGCCTGCGGCAGGACGATGGGCTGTGGCACCGCGCTGCGGTGGTCGAGCTGGGCATGAACCATCCCGGCGAGATCGCGCCCCTGGCCGCCATGGCCCAGCCCACCGTGGCCTTGGTGAACAACGCGCAGCGCGAGCACCAGGAGTTTCTGCAGACCGTGGAAGCCGCGGCGCGCGAGAACGGCACGGTGCTCGAGGCCCTGGGCCCGGCCGGCATTGCCGTCTTCCCGGCCGATGATGCCTGCGCGCCGATCTGGCAGCGGCAGGCCGGCAAGCGCGCCGTGCTGAGCTTTGCCCTGCAGGGCCAGGCCGATGTCACCGGCCATGCCCAGTGGGTGCAGGGCGAGGGCTCGGGCCATTGGGCCCTGGAGCTGCAAACGCCCGCGGGCAGCGCGCCCGTGGCCCTGCATGTGGCCGGTCTGCACAATGTTCGCAATGCCTTGGCCGCTGCCGCCTGCGCGCTGGCAGCCGGCGCGCCGCTGGCGGCCATCCGTCAGGGCCTGGAGGCCTTCGAGCCCGTCAAGGGCCGCAGCCAGCTCAAGAGCCTGCTGCGCGAGGGCCAGCGCGTCACCCTGATCGACGACAGCTACAACGCCAATCCCGACAGCGTGCGCGCCGCCATCGATGTGCTGGCCGAGCTGCCGGGCGCCTCCTGGCTGATGCTGGGCGATATGGGCGAGGTGGGTGATCAGGGCCCCGCCTTCCACCGCGAGGTGGGCGCCTATGCCGCCTCGCGCGGCATCAGCAGCTTCTGGGCCGCCGGCACGGCCTGCCGCGATGCCGCCGCAGCCTATGGCCGCAACGCCCGCCATTTCGAGGACGCCGCGGCCCTGATCGCCGCGCTGTCCGATCCGCAGGCGCCACGCGCCCGCAACATCCTGGTCAAAGGTTCCCGCTTCATGCAGATGGAAAAGGTGGTCGCAGCCCTGCTGCAGACCGACGAGAACAAGAACGCCCCGCTGCAAGGAGGCTCGCATGCTGCTTAGTCTGGCCCAGTGGCTGCTGGCCCAGTACCCGGACCTGGGCTGGCTGCGCATCTTCAACTACATCACCTTCCGCGCCGTCATGGCGGCCATGACGGCCCTGCTGATCGGCCTGGCCTTCGGCCCCTGGGTGATCCGCCGCCTGACCGAGATGAAGATCGGCCAGCCCATCCGCGAGTACGGGGTGCAGCAGCACCTGTCCAAGAGCGGCACGCCCACCATGGGCGGGGTGCTGATCCTGATCGGCATCGGCGTGTCCACCCTGCTGTGGTTTGACTGGGCCAACCGCTTCGTCTGGGTGGTGATGCTGGTGACCATGGGCTTTGGCGCCATCGGCTGGGTGGATGACTGGCGCAAGGTGGTCAACAAGGACCCCGAGGGCATGAGGAGCCGCGAGAAGTTCTTCTGGCAGTCCCTGATCGGTCTGGTGGCCGCGCTCTACCTGGCCTTCTCGGTGTCGGAGACCAGCTTCCTGGGCGTGGTGGAGCTGTTCTACCGCTGGGTGAGCAGTGGCTTCTCCACCGAGCTGCCGCCCAAGGCCGACCTGATCGTGCCCTTCTTCAAGACGGTGAGCTATCCGCTGGGTGTGTTCGGCTTCATCGCCCTGAGCTACTTCGTGATCGTGGGCACCAGCAATGCGGTGAACTTCACCGACGGTCTGGACGGCCTGGCCATCATGCCCGTGGTGCTGGTGGGCTCGGCCCTGGGCATCTTTGCCTATCTGACAGGCTCCTCGGTCTACGCCAAGTACCTGCTGCTGCCCTATATCCCGGGCGCGGGCGAGCTGCTGATCTTCTGCGGGGCACTCGCGGGGGCAGGCCTTGCCTTCTTGTGGTTCAACACCCATCCGGCCCAGGTCTTCATGGGCGATGTGGGTGCCCTGGCCCTGGGTGGCGCCCTGGGCACCATGGCCGTGATCACGCGCCAGGAAATCGTGCTGGGCATCATGGGCGGCGTCTTCGTGGCCGAGGTGCTCTCGGTGATGCTGCAGGTGAGCTGGTTCAAGTACACCAAGAAGAAGTACGGCGAGGGCCGCCGCATCTTCAAGATGGCGCCCCTGCACCACCACTTCGAGAAGTCGGGCTGGAAGGAGACCCAGGTGGTCGTGCGCTTCTGGATCATCACCATGCTGCTGTGCCTGATTGGTCTGGCCAGCCTCAAGCTGCGCTGAGCTTGCCGATATGAAGCACTTGGCCGGCTTGCAAACGCTGATCCTGGGTCTGGGAGACTCTGGCCTGGCCATGGCCGCCTGGGTGGCGCGCCACGGCGGTCGCGTGCGCGTCTGGGACTCTCGCGAGAACCCGCCGCAGCGCGCAGCCCTGCGTGAGCGCCTGCCCGAGGCCGAGTTCCTGCATGGCGACCTGCCGGAGTCGGCTCTCTCTGGCGTGCAGCTGCTGCTCAAGAGCCCGGGCCTCTCGCCCCTGGATGCGCGCCTGCAGCCTGTGCTGAATCTGGCTCGCAACACCGGCGTGCCGGTGCAAGGCGAGTTGGACCTCTTCGCCCGCGCCCTGGCCGATCTGAAGGCCGAACGCGGCTACGCGCCCGCGGTGCTGGCCATCACCGGCACCAATGGCAAGACCACCACCACCTCGATGACGGCCCAGCTGGTGGAGCGCGCCGGCAAGCGCGTGGCCGTGGCTGGCAATATCGGCCCGACCCTGCTGGACACCCTGGCCGCGGCCCTGGATCTGGAGCCGGCGCCTCCGCTGGCGCCCGAAGCCGAGCCGGTGCTGAGCGCCGAACCGGTGATCGAAGCCGAGACCGAAGCGCCGGCCGAGCCGCTGTCTGACATTGAACCTGATGCGGAGCCCGAGTCCGCCGCCGAGTCTGCCGCCCCCAGCACCACGCTGGAGGAGGTGGCGGCCCTGCTGGACGAGCAGCCCCTGCCCATCAAGCCGCCGCCGCCCAAGCCGCCGGTCTTCGAGCATCTGCCCGAGGTCTGGGTGCTGGAGCTGTCCAGCTTCCAGCTCGAGGGCGTGACCGGCTTTGAGCCCACGGCCGCCGCGGTGCTGAACCTGAGCCAGGACCATCTGGACTGGCATGGCGATATGACGGGCTACGGCCGCGCCAAGGCCCGCATCTTTGGTGAGCAGGCGGTCATGGTGATCAACCGCGACGATGCCCTGGTCGAGGCCATGGTGCCCGCGCCCATCAAGGTGGCCCAGGGCCGCGGCCGGCCGCACAAGCTGGTGGCGCGTCAGGTCCTGCGCTTCGGCCTGGATGCGCCGCGCGGCCCGGGCGACTACGGCCTGGTGGAAGAGGGCGGCATGGCCTGGCTGGTGCGTGCCCGCGAGGCCGACGAGACCCAGCTGCCGCGCCGTCGCCGGGGCGATGCCGAGGAGCTGGAGCTCTCCATCCAGCGCCTGATGCCGGCCGACGCCCTGCGCGTGCGTGGCCGCCACAACGCCGCCAATGCCCTGGCCGCCCTGGCCCTGGCCAGCGCCGCGGGCTGCCCGCTGGCCCCCATGCTGCACGGCCTGCGCGAGTACCGCGGCGAGCCGCACCGCGTGGAGCATGTGGCCACGGTGCGCGGCGTGGATTTCTACGACGACTCCAAGGGCACCAATGTGGGCGCCACCGTGGCCGCCATCGGCGGCCTGGGCGCGGACCGCGCGCCCGCCAAGCTGGTGCTGATCCTGGGCGGCGACGGCAAGGGGCAGGACTTCTCGCCCCTGCGCGAGCCCCTGGCGCGCCATGCCCGCGCCGTGGCCCTGATCGGCCGCGACGCGCCGGCCATCGCCAGCGTGCTGCCCGAGGGCCTGTCGGCCCTGAGGCATGAGACGCTGCAGGCCGCCACGCGTTGGGCGCTGGCGCAGGCCCACAGCGGCGACAGCGTGCTGCTGAGCCCGGCCTGTGCCAGCCTGGACATGTTCCGCAACTACGCCCACCGGGCCGAGGTCTTCGTGGCCGAGGTCCAGGCGCTGGCGGACGAGGGAGGACTGGCCTGATGAACGCGGTGCTGCAGACCCTGCGCGGCCGCCTGGCCGGCCTGTTCCAGCGCGGCGAGGGCGGCGGCGAGGTGCCGGTGCGCGACTGGGTCAGCGTGTCCGCGGGCCAGCCCACGCGTCTGTCCAATTTCGACGTGACCCTGGTCTGGGTGGTGCTGTGCCTGCTGGCCCTGGGCCTGCTGATGGTCTATTCGGCCTCCATCGCCCTGCCGGACAACCCCAAGTTCGCCAAGTACCTGCCCACGCACTTTCTGATCCGCCATGTGGTCGCCATCAGCCTGGCCTTGCTGGCGGCCCTGGTGGTGGTGCAGGTGCCCGTGGCGGTCTGGGAGCGCCTGGCGCCCTGGTTCTTTGTGCTCGCCCTGGTGCTGCTGATCGTGGTGCTGATTCCCGGCGTGGGCAAGGGCGTGAACGGCGCGCGCCGCTGGCTGCCCCTGGGGGTGATGAACTTCCAGCCCTCGGAGCTGGCCAAGCTGGCCATTGCCATGTATGCGGCCAGCTATATGGTGCGCAAGATGGACGTGAAGGAGAACTTCTTCCGCGCCGTCTGGCCCATGGTGGTGGCGCTGGGCGTGGTGGGCGTGCTGCTGCTGGCCGAGCCGGATATGGGCGCCTTCATGGTGATCGCGGCCATCGCCATGGGCATCCTCTTCCTGGGCGGCGTGAACGGCCGCATGTTCTTCCTGATCGTGGCGGTGCTGGTGGGGGCCTTCGTGCTGATGATCACCTTCAGCGAGTTCCGCCGCGAGCGCATCTTTGCCTACCTCAACCCCTGGGACGAGAAATACGCCCAGGGCAAGGCCTACCAGCTCACGCACTCGCTGATCGCCTTTGGCCGCGGCGAGCTTTTCGGCCAGGGCCTGGGTGGCAGCGTGGAAAAGCTGCACTACCTGCCCGAGGCCCATACCGACTTCCTGCTGGCCGTGATCGGCGAGGAGCTGGGTCTGGTGGGCGTGGCCATCGTCATCTGCGCCTTCTTCTGGCTTTCGCGCCGGCTCTTCCACATCGGCCGCCAGGCCGTGGCCCTGGACCGTGTGTTCGCCGGCCTCTATGCCCAGGGCATAGGCATCTGGGTGGGCGGCCAGGCCTTCATCAATATGGGCGTGAACCTGGGGGCCCTGCCCACCAAGGGCCTGACCCTGCCGCTGATGAGCTTCGGCGGCTCGGCCATCCTGATGAACTGCATCGCGCTGGCCATCTGCCTGCGCATTGATATCGAGAACCGCCAGCTCATGCGGGGAGGTCGCGCGTGAGCACCAAGCATCTGGTCATCATGGCCGCCGGCACCGGCGGCCACATCATCCCCGGCCTGGCGGTCGCGGAGGAAATGAAGCGCCGCGGCTGGAGCGTGTCCTGGGTGGGCACCGAGTCGGGCATGGAGAACAAGCTGGTGCCGCCCAGCGGTATCCCGCTGGACCGCCTGGCCTTCGCCGGCCTGCGCGGCAAGGGGCCCGTGCACATGCTGCGCGGCCTGCTGGGGCTGGTGCGCGCCTTCATCCAGTCGCGCCAGGTCTTTGTGACCCGCAGCGCCGATGCGGTGCTGGGCATGGGCGGCTATGTCTGCTTCCCCGGCGGCCTGATGGCCTGGCTGATGCGCCGCCCCCTGATGTTGGTAAATGCGGACGCGGCCATGCTGATGTCCAACCAGGCGCTCAAGGGCCTGGCCCGCAAGATCGCCTTCGGCTTCGACGGCTCGGCCGCGGCCTCCACGCCCAAGGCCGTGGTGACCGGCAATCCGGTGCGCGCCGAGATCGAGGCCCTGCCCCTGCCGGCCGAGCGCTATGCCGGCCGCAGCGGTCCGCTGCGCCTGCTGGTGGTGGGTGGCTCCTTGGGCGCGCGGGCCATCAACGAGGTCATTCCCAAGATGCTGGCTCTGTGGCCGGATGCGGCGACCCGACCCCAGGTGGTGCACCAGGCCGGCCAGGCCAATCTGAGCGCGGTGCAGGCGGCCTATCAGGCGGCCGGCATCAAGACCGGGGACGAGGTCCAGATCCTGCCCTTCATCGAAGACATGGCCGGCCAGCTGGCCGCGGCCGATCTGATCATCTGCCGCGCCGGTGCGGTGACGGTCAGCGAGCTCTGCGCCGCCGGCCTGCCAAGCGTGCTGGTGCCCCTGGTGGTGAGCACCACCAGCCACCAGCGCGACAACGCCCGCTTCATGGCCCAGCATGGCGCGGCCCTGCACCTGCCCCAGCCCGAGCTGAGCCCCGAAGGTCTGCTGGCCCTGCTGCAGGGCCTGGACCGGAGCCAGCTGCAGGCCATGGGCGAGAAGGCCAGGGCCCTGGCCCGGCCGCGCGCTGCGGCCCGCGTGGCCGATGAAATCGAAGGAATGATGAAATGAGCCACGTAGCGCAGGGCCGCCCCAAGCAAGTGGCCATCCCCTTGGGGGATAGGCCGACGTACCCGTCGGACGAGGGGCAGACATGAAACACGCCGTCAAACACATCCACTTCGTGGGCATAGGCGGGGCCGGCATGAGCGGCATCGCCGAGATCCTGCACAACCTGGGCTACACCGTCTCGGGTTCGGACCAGGGGGAGAGCAGCACCACGGAGCGTCTGGCCTCGCTGGGCCTCAAGGTCTTCATCGGCCATGCGGCCGAGCACATTGCCGGCGCCCAGGCCGTGGTGACCTCCACCGCGGTCAAGGCCGACAACCCCGAGGTGACCGCCGCGCGTGCCGCGCGCATTCCCGTTGTGCCGCGCGCGGTGATGCTGGCCGAGCTGATGCGCCTGAAGAACGGCATCGCGATTGCCGGCACGCATGGCAAGACCACCACCACCTCCCTGGTGACCTCGGTGCTGGCCGAGGCGGGCCTGGACCCCACCTTCGTGATCGGCGGCAAGCTCAATAGCGCGGGCGCCAATTCGCGTCTGGGCCAGGGCGATCACATCGTGGTAGAGGCCGATGAGAGCGATGCCTCCTTCTTGAATCTGCTGCCCATGATGGCCGTCGTCACCAATATCGACGCCGACCATATGGACACCTATGGTCATGACTTCGCGCGCCTGAAGCAGGCCTTTGTGGACTTTCTGCACCGCATGCCCTTCTACGGCGCGGCCGTGGTCTGCGGTGACGATCCGGGCGTGCACTCGATCATGCCCCTGGTCTCGCGCCCGGTGATCAGCTATGGCTTCGCCGAGGACAATCTGGTGCGCGCCGTGGATGTGCAGGCCCTGGCCGGCGGCCAGATGCGTTTCACCACCCGCCGTCCCGGCCTGGCCGATCTCAAGATCACACTCAATCTGCCCGGTGTCCACAATGTGCTGAACGCGCTGGCGGCGATTGCCGTGGCGACCGAGCTGGAAATTCCCGACGCCCCCATCGTGGCGGCCCTGGCCAAGTTCGACGGCGTGGGCCGGCGCTTCCAGCGCTATGGCGAGCTGCCGGCGGCCCAGGGCGGCCAGTTCACCCTGGTCGACGACTATGGCCACCACCCGGTGGAAATGGCGGCGGTGCTCTCGGCCGCGCGCGGCGCCTTCCCGGGCCGCCGCCTGGTGCTGGCCTTCCAGCCGCACCGCTACACCCGCACCCGCGACTGCTTCGAGGACTTCGTCAAGGTGATCTCCACGGCCGACGCCGTGCTGCTCACCGAGGTCTATGCCGCCGGCGAGGCCCCCATCGTGGCGGCCGACGGCCGCGCCCTGGCGCGGGCCCTGCGCGTGGCGGGCAAGGTGGAGCCGCTCTTTGTGGAAGACGTGGCCAGTCTGCCGCGCACCATCGCCGAGCAGGCCCGCGACGGCGATGTGGTGATCGTGATGGGTGCCGGCTCCATCGGCGCGGTGCCGGCCGCCACCGTGGAGTTGCTGAAATGAAGCTCGATCTGAACATCGATCCCCTGGCCCTGGGCAAGGTGGCCGTGCTGCTGGGCGGCAGCTCCGCTGAACGCGAGGTCTCGCTCACCATGTCCGGCCCCGGCGTGCTGGCCGCGCTGCGCGAGGAGGGTGTGGACGCCCATGCCTTCGACCCGGCCGAGCGCAGCCTGCAGGAGCTCAAGACCGAGGGCTTTGCGCGCTGCTTCATCGCCCTGCATGGCCGCGGTGGCGAGGACGGCACGGTGCAGGGCGCGCTGGAATGCCTGGGCATTCCCTACACCGGTTCGGGCGTGATGGCCTCGGCGATTGCCATGGACAAGATCACCACCAAGCGCGTCTGGCTCAGCGATCAACTGCCCACGCCGCGCTGGGTGAGCCTGCGCAGCGATGCGCTCACGCGCGAGCGCGTGATCACGGTGCCGGACGAGCTGGGCCTGCCCGTCTTCGTCAAGCCGCCGCACGAGGGCTCCAGCATCGGCGCCAGCAAGGTGACGGGCTACTCGCAGATGCAGGCTGCCGTGGAACTGGCTGCGCGCCACGACCGCGAGGTGCTGTGCGAGGAATTCATCGAGGGCGAGGAGCTGACCTGCCCGGTGCTGGGCGAGGGCGAGGCCGCCTTTGCCCTGCCGGTGGTGCGCATCCGCGCGCCCGAGGGTGACTATGACTACCAGAACAAGTACTTCACCGACGTCGTGAAGTACGACTGCCCCAGCGGCCTGGACCCGGCCCTGGAGCAGGAGATCCAGGCCCTGGTGCTGCGCGCCTACCGCCTGCTGGGCTGCCGCGGCTGGGGCCGGGCCGACCTGATGCTGCGCAAGCATGACAACAAGCCCTTCCTGCTGGAGATGAACACCTCGCCGGGCATGACCTCGCACTCCCTGGTGCCGATGTCGGCCGCCGCGGCGGGAATCTCCTACTCCAAGCTCTGCCTGTGGCTGCTGTCCCAGGCCCGCCTGGATCGGACGGTCTGAGGACCCAGCTCGCCGCCCCACCATGAACACGCCTGCCGCCGCCACCCCGCTGCCGCCCGACGTCCGCCTGATGAATGGCGTGACGGCGCTGCTGCTGGCCGGGCTGCTGCTGGCGGCCCTGGGTCTGGGCGTGCACAAGCTGATGCGCCTGCCGGCCTTCAATATCCGCCACATCCAGGTGGAGGGCGAGGTGGCGCGCAACAGTGTGGCCACGCTGCGCGCCAATGCCCTGTCCCACCTCTCGGGCACCTTCCTCAGCATGAGCCTGCGCCAGACCCGGCAAGCCTTTGAGGACGTGCCCTGGGTGCGGCGCGCCGAGGTCCAGCGCGTCTGGCCCAACCGGCTCAGGGTCCGCCTGGAGGAGCACAAGCCGGCGGCCTACTGGGAAGAGAAGGCCGATGGCGCCGATGCGGGCAGCGAGGCCAGTGCCGGGCGTGCCCTGGTCAACAGCTTTGGCGAGGTCTTCGAGGCCAATCTGGGCGATGTGGAAGACGAGGACCTGCCCGTGCTGGCGGGCCCGGCCGGCAGCTCGGAGCGCATGCTCTCCATGTGGCGCCAGCTCCAGGCGAGCAGCGCCCATCTGGGACAGAGCGTGCAAAGGCTCGACCTGTCCGGGCGTGGCTCCTGGCGGCTCAGTCTGGATCAGGGGGCGGTGATTGAACTGGGTCGGGGCGAGGAGGCAGTGGTGGTGCAGCGCTATGCGCAGTTCGTGGCCACCCTGAGCCAGCTCACCTCACGATTCCAGACCCCGCTGCTGGCGGCCGACCTGCGCCATGCCGAGGGGTATGCAGTGCGCCTGCGCGGAATATCGACGACGACACCGAGCCCGACCAAGGGGCCGGTCAAAAAACGCTGAGGGATTTATGGCCAAGGAATACAAGGATTTGGTCGTTGGGCTGGATATCGGCACCGCCAAGATCATGGCGGTGGTGGCCGAAGTCCTGGGCAACGGGGAATTGCGCATCGCCGGCCTGGGGGTGGCGCCCTCGCACGGGCTCAAGCGCGGTGTGGTGGTGAATATCGATGCCACGGTGCAGTCCATCCAACAGGCCCTCAAAGAGGCCGAAATGATGGCCGACTGCAAGATTTCCCGGGTTTTCACCGGGATCACCGGCAGCCATATCCGCGGCCAGAACTCCACCGGCATGGTGATCGTGCGCGACAAGGAGGTCACGCCGGTGGATGTGGCGCGCGTGGTGGAAACCGCCAAGGCCATCAATATCCCGAACGACCAGCGCCTGCTTTTGGTCGAGCCGCAGGAATTCGTGATCGACGGCCATGAGGTCAAGGAACCCATCGGCATGAGCGGCGGGCGCCTGGAGGTCAAGGTCCATATCGTGACCGGCGCCCAGAGCGCGGCCGAAAACATCGTCAAATGCGTGCGCCGCTGCGGCCTGGAAGTGGATCAACTGGTGCTCAACCCCAGCGCGTCCAGCGCCGCCGCCCTCACCGCCGACGAGCGCGACCTGGGTGTGGCCGTGGTCGACATCGGCGCCGGCACCACCGATGTGGCCATCTTCACCGGCGGCTCCATCCGCCATACCGCCGTCATCCCCATCGCTGGTGATCTCATCACCAGCGATATCGCCATGGCGCTGCGCACCCCGACCAAGGATGCCGAGGAGATCAAGGTCGAACATGGGGTGGCCAAGCAGCTGTTGGCCGACCCGGCAGATCAGGTGGAGGTGCCTGGTTTGGGCGACCGCGCGCCGCGCATGCTTTCAAAACAAGCACTTGCGGGAGTTATTGAACCCAGAGTCGAGGAAATCTTCTCGCTGGTTCATCAGGTAATTCGGGAAAGTGGCTATGAGGAACTGCTGTCTTCCGGAATTGTTTTGACCGGTGGCTCGGCGGTGATGCCGGGCATGGTGGAACTGGCCGAGGACATATTCCTCAAACCGGTGCGCCGCGGTAACCCGACCTATAGCGGCGCACTCTTCGACATGGTTTCCAACCCGCGTTCGGCCACCGTCATGGGCCTGCTCGAAGAGGCCCGGCTCTCACGCACTCGGGGCTTGAAGGCGGCACAACAGGCAGGCTCGGTGAAAACCATTCTGGGCCGTGCCAAGGACTGGTTTTTGGGTAATTTCTGAGGCGCCTTGCGCGCACTGTGGCGTTGAGCCCGAAACATACGGGACGTAACGCAAAAAAAGGGGTCTTCCCTGTAGTTTTTAACGGCTGGCAACTGCACAATTGCTGAAGGAGGTATGCTATGGCGATCGAGATGATCGAGGAGTTTGATCAAGGCACCCAGATCAAGGTGATCGGGGTTGGTGGTGGCGGCGGCAACGCGGTTGACCACATGATTGCCCAAGGGGTGCAAGGCGTTGAATTCATCTGCGCCAATACCGACGCCCAAGCTCTGAATCGTTCCAAGGCCGACCAGCTGTTGCAGTTGGGGACCACCGGTCTGGGCGCTGGTGCCAAGCCCGAGATGGGCAAAGCCGCGGCCGAGGAGGCCGAAGCCCGCATCCGCGAATCCATCCAGGGCGCCAACATGCTCTTCATCACCGCCGGCATGGGCGGTGGCACCGGTACCGGCGCCGCCCCCGTGATCGCCCGTGTGGCCAAGGAGATGGGCATCCTGACCGTGGGCGTGGTGACCAAGCCCTTCGAGTTCGAGGGCAATCGCCGCTCCAAGGCCGCCGATGCCGGTCTGGCCGAGCTGGAAGCCAATGTCGACTCCCTGATCGTCGTGCTGAACGACAAGCTGCTGGATGTGCTGGGCGACGATGTCACCCAGGATCAGGCTTTCGCGCATGCTAACGACGTGCTGCGGAATGCCGTGGGTGGCATCTCCGACATCATCCACATGCCCGGCCTGGTGAACGTCGACTTTGAAGACGTCAAGACCGTGATGAGCGAACCCGGCAAGGCCATGATGGGCACGGCCGTGGCCGGTGGCCCGGATCGCGCCACCAAGGCGGCGGAAGCGGCCGTGGCCTGCCCGCTGCTGGAAGGCATCGACCTGTCGGGCGCGCGTGGCGTGCTGGTGCTGATTGCGGCCAATCGCAACACCTTCAAGCTGTCCGAGAGCCGCAACGCGATGAATGCCATCAAGCGTTACGCCTCGGAAGAAGCCCACATCATTTACGGCACGGCCTATGACGAGAGCCTGGGTGACCAGTTGCGCGTCACCGTGATCGCCACCGGTCTGGCCAGCCAGCGTGCCCGTGCCCAGGCCCCGCTGCAGGTGGTGCAGCCGGCCGCCCAGCTGCGCACCGGTACCGACAATCTGCCGGTGCTGAACCAAGCTGTGGCCATGTCTGCCGCTGCGACCACCGTCGGCGTGGCCGCGGCCGGTGGCAGCGACTTTGGCGGCATGAGCGTGCCCAGCGTCTGGCGCCATGGCCGCACCGCTGCGGCCAAGGTGGAGGCCCTGTCCTCCAACGGCATGGACGAGATCGAGATCCCGGCCTTCCTGCGCAAGCAGGCCGACTGAGGACCGAGCTGAGAACCGAGCCGGCGCTTCAAGCGCCGCTCGTTTCGACAGGCCCCGGGGACTCGGCCAGCCGCTGAGGGTTCCCAGGTCGGTCAAGCCCGTCGGGCAGCGATTCCTCCTTCTCGCTGCCGGACGGGCTTGTTGCATTTGCACGCCGCTCGGGGCGCGGCACGATAGCCAGGGCGCCCCGACGCGGGCAGACTTCCGACCGTCGGACCCCGCGCGGGTCGGGCCTCCATAACAACAGTCGAGCTCGGATGGGTCCGCAACCGCAATTGCTGTCACTGCCGCGTCTGTGTCTGCTCCTGCTTCTGGTTCTTTTCAGCTTCCTGGCTGGTGCCCAGGCGCAGCGGCTGGGATTGCCCGAGGAGACGGCGCGCAATGCGGGCGAACGTGCCACCAGCGCTCAGCTGGCGGTCTCCGATTGGAGTCGCGACGATCTGCGTCGCTTGTGGGCGGAGCTGCGCGCCATGGACGGCAGTCAAGGCGCCTTGCCCCAGGCCCTGCAGCCGCCGGTGGAGCCTGCGGCTTGGTCGCCCGTGAGGCTGCCCGACTTCAGGCAGCGCAGCGCCAGCGGTGGTCGCCTGGCGGACGAGTCGCGGTTCCAGATGCGCTGGTACCGCTTCAGCTATATGCCGCCCGAGGGACGCTGGCCCACCAGCGTGGCGCTCTACATGCCACGGGTGGTGGGCATGGCCGCCGCGGTGCTGGTGCGCACCGAGGAGGGCTGGCGCCCTGTCTTTGACAACCAGAGCGGCGCCCGGGAGCAGTGGGTGCGTCCGCTGTGGGCCGTGTTTCCCGGCGCCTTTACCGAGAAGCAGGGCGCGCGCGCCATCGAGGTCATCGTGGCGGTGCCGGTGCTGGAGGGCAGCTTCTTCTCCGTTTCCACGGCCTGGCTGGGAGCGCGTGAGGACCTGGAGCCGCTGCACGATGCGCGCTGGGCCTTGCAGATCGGTGTGCCCCAGGCCACGGGCATGCTGCTGGTGGTGCTGGGCCTGTTTGCCTTCACGCTCTGGCTGCAGCGGCGCGAGGAACCCGCCTACCTGCTCTTCGCGCTGGCGGCCGTGGCCTGGCTGGTGCGCAATCTGCACTACCACGTGGACCTGCCCAGCACCCGCCTGGGCCTGGAGTGGTTCTGGTGGCTGACCCATGCTTCCATGTCCTGGGTCATGCTGCTCACCTTTGTGTTTGCCCTGCGCTTTGCCAGACGAGGAGCGCCGCGCTTCGAGCGCCTGATGGCCGGCTTCGTGTTGCTCAGCAGCGCGCTGACCATGCCGGTGGTCGTGGACTTTCTGGACCCGCTGGTGCTGCAGCATATGGTGAATGCGCTGGTGGGCACCGTGGGCACGGCCTTCGTGGCCCTGGTGGCCCTGCGCGATGGCAGCCGCGAGCTGCGCCTGATCGCGGCGGCCCTGGCCGTGGGTCTGCTGCTGGGCATTCATGACCTGGGCCTGCTGGCGGGCTGGGGCTGGAGCGAGCACATCTACCTGATGCCCTTTGCCACCCTGGTGATCGTGGGCAGCTTTCTCTATGCGGTGCAGCAGCGCTTCCTGGGGGCGCTGCGGCAGGTCGAGCATGCCAATGACCAGCTGGCCCAGCGTCTGGCGGAGCAGGGGGCCCAGCTGCAGACCCAGCATGAGCGCCTGTCCGAGGCCGAGCGCCAGCAGGCCCTGCTGCTGGAGCGTCAGCGGCTGATGCAGGACATGCACGACGGCCTGGGCAGCTCCCTGCTCTCGGCCATGGTGGCGGTGGAGCAGGGTTCCATGCAGCAGGAGCAGGTGGTGGAGGTGCTGCGCGAGTGCGTGGATGATCTGCGCCTGGTGATCGACTCGCTGGAACCCGTGGGCCATGATCTGGTGTCCCTGCTGGCCACCATGCGCTACCGCCTGGGCAAGCGCCTGCAGGCCGGCGGTCTGATGCTGGAGTGGGATGTGCAGGACCTGCCGCCCCTGGAGTGGCTGGAGCCGCCCGATGCCCTTCATGTGCTGCGCCTGCTGCAGGAGGCGCTGAACAATGCGCTCAAGCATGCACGCGCCTCGCGGGTGCGCATCGTCACCCGCGATCTGGGCAGCAAGGTCGAGATCCGCGTGGAGGACGACGGCCTGGGCTTTGATCTCGAGACGGTGCAGAAGGGCCGCGGCCTGCGCAGCCAGCAAAAGCGCGCCCAGCGTCTGGGGGGCAGCCTGCATGTGGACAGCCGCCCCGGGCACGGCACCCAGCTGAGCCTGCGCCTGCCGGTGCGAAGGCGCCCGCCCGCAGAAGCCCCGCGCCAGCAGGTCTCAGGGTAATCACCGACAATAGCCACATGCTGCAACAGAGAACCCTCAAGTCGCTGACTCGTGCCGTCGGCGTGGGCATACACAGCGGCCAGAAGGTCGAGATGACCCTGCGCCCGGCCGCACCCGATACCGGCATCGTCTTCCGGCGCGTGGACCTCAACACGCCGGTGGACATCCCGGTGCGCGCCGACACCGTCTGCGACACCCGCATGGCCACCACGGTCAGCCCCGGGGGCGACCCCGGCGCGCCCAAGGTGCAGACCATCGAGCATCTGCTCTCGGCCTGCGCGGGCCTGGGCATTGACAATCTCTATGTGGACATCAGCGCCGACGAGGTCCCCATCCTCGACGGCTCGGCCGCCAGCTACGTCTACCTGCTGCAAAGCGCCGGCATCGAGCTGCAGAAGGCGCCCAAGAAGTTTCTGCGCGTGAAGAAGACGGTGGAAGTGCGCCAGGGCGAGGGCAAGCGCCTGATGTGGGCCCGCCTGGAGCCCCACCACGGCTACACCCTGAGCTTCCAGATCGAGTTCGACAATCACGCGGTGGCGGCCACCGGCCAGCACTTTGTCTTTGACATGGGCTCCGGCCAGTACAAGAAGCAGATCGCCCGTGCCCGCACCTTCGGCATGACCAGCGATATCGAGCTGATGCGCAGCCGCGGCCTGACCCTGGGCGGCTCCATGGACAACGCCATCGTGGTGGACGACTACCGCGTGCTCAACGCCGACGGTCTGCGCTATGACGACGAGTTCGTGAAGCACAAGATCCTGGACGCCATCGGCGATATGCATGTGGCCGGCCACCCCCTGCTGGCGGCCTACACCTCCTTCAAGGGCGGTCACGCCCTGAACAACAAGCTGCTGCGCGCCCTGCTGGCCGATAGCGAGGCCTGGGAGATCGTCAGCTTCGAGGACGAGAAACAGGCCCCGGCCGGCTTTGCGGAGCTGGCACCCGCCTGGTAAGCGCGGCGATACTGCAGGCCATGCTGATCTTCCGTCTCGTCGTGGGCCTGCTGCTGTTTGCAGGCATTCTCTGCTTTGCGATGTATATCGCCACACGCCAGCCCCAGTGGTTGCGGCGCGGCATTCTGATCGTCAAGTGGACGGTGCTGGCGGGCCTGGGCTTTTTTGCCGTGCTGATCCTGGAGCGGCTGGCGCTCATGCTTTGAGCGCCGGCGTGCCGGATCAGGGCTCCTCGGCCTGACGGTCCACGTCCAGGGCCTGCAGCTGCACCAGGCGCTGGTAGATGCCGCCCTCGTGGGCCATCAGGGTCTCGTGCGTGCCCAGCTCGGCGAGGTGGCCATGGTTGAGCACCACGATCTGGTCGGCCGCACGGATGGTGGAGAGCCGGTGCGCGATGGCCACCACGGTGACCCGGCCGCGCAGGGCCTCCAGGGCCTCGCTGATCACGCGCTCGGTGGCGCTGTCGATATTGGAGGTGGCCTCGTCCAGGAAGAGCACGGTGGGCGCGCCGGCCAGGGCGCGCGCCATGGCAATCAGCTGTTTCTGGCCGGTGGACACGCGCGCGCCGCCCTCGCCCAGGGGCGTGTCATAGCCCTGGGGCAGGGCCTCAATGAAGTCGTGCACGCGCGCGGCGCGGGCCGCGGCGATCAGCTGGTCCTCGGGAATGGGGCGGCCCATGGCGATGTTCTCGCGCGCGCTGGCGGCCAGCAGATAGGGCTCTTGCGGCACCAGGCCCACGCGCTCGCGGAAGCTCGCGTCCGGGATGCGTGCCAGGGGATGACCGTCGATCTCGATGCTCCCGCGCTGCGCCGCATAAAAGCGCAGCAGCAGGGACAGCAGGGTGGACTTGCCGCTGCCCGTGTGACCCACGATGCCCACAAAGCTGCCGGCCGGGAAGTCGAGATTGAGCTCGTGCAGCACCGGCCGGGCCGGGTCGTAGCCAAAGCTCAGCGAGGCGATGCGGATATGGCCGCGCTCGATGCGGCGCTGGGCGTCGGACTCCAGCACGCTCTCATGCTCCTGCAGCAGGCTGCGTACCCGCGCCGCCGCCACCATGGCCTGCTGCAGCTGGCCGAACTGCAGGGTGATCTGGATCAGCGGCTCCACCACGCGGGCGATATAGCCCAGGAAGGCGTAGAGCAGGCCCACCTCCACGGCCGCCAATGCCACACCCCCCGCGCCCGCCTGGCGCTGGCCGAAGCCCCAGACCAGGCCCACCACCAGCAGCACGTTGAGCAGGTCCAGGGCCGGGCGCAGCAGCCAGGCATTGGCGCGCAGCTCGTCCATGCGGGCCTTGAGCTGGCGGTTGTTGGTCTGGGCAAAGCGCGTCGCAAAGCGCGAGGCCGCGCCGGCCGCCTGCAGCACGGCCATGCCGGCCACGCTCTCGGCCATCTGCGCATTGATATCGCTGCGCAGCTGGCGCGAGCGCGCCACGGCCGCGCCCGAGAAGCGCTGGTAGAGCCAGATGATGAGCAGCATGGCCGGCACCAGGGTGGCCACGATCAGCATCAGGCGCCAGTCCAGCCAGGCCATGGCGATCATGGAGCCCAGCACCACGATGCTGGAATCCAGCATCACATAGAGCACCTGGCGGTAGAGCTGGTTCACCGCCTCGGTGTCATTGGTGACGCGGCTGACCAGCTGGCCGGTGATGGCCTGATCAAAAAAGGCCATGGGCAGATTCAGCACATGGGCATAGACCCGCTCGCGCAGGCGCAGCACCGAGCGCCGTGCAATGCCCGCCATGCGTGCGAGCTGGCCGTAGCGTATCCAGCTGGCCACCCAGCCCGAGAGCAGCAGGGCCAGCAGCAGACCGCCCATGGCCGCGAGGTCCAGCTGGCGCGGCAGCAGATAGTGATCGATGAAGTACTTGCCGATGATGGGGCCCAGGGCTTCCAGGCCCGCGGCCAGCACCAGCCAGAGCACGCCGCGCAGCAGCTGGGGCCGCTCGCCCCGGGCCGATTCCAGCAGCAGGCCCACTGCGCGCCAGGGCTTCTCCTGGGCCTGCTTCTCGTTCTCAGGCCGCGTCAAGGCTGGCCTCCAGTTGTTGATAGCGCCACTGCGTGGCATACCAGCCGGCGGCGGCCAGCAGGCTTTCGTGCGTGCCGCGCTCGGCCACATGGCCCTGGCGCAGCACCAGAATCTGGTCGGCCTCCATCACGGCCGAGAGCCGGTGGCTGACGATGATGACGCAGCGCTCCGGCCGCTCGCGGCGCAGGGCACGCAGATGCGCCAGGATCTGGGTCTCGGTGCCGGTGTCCACGGCCGAGAGCGCATCGTCTAGCAGCAAGATGGGCGCCTCGCTGAGCAGGGCGCGGGCAATGGCCACGCGCTGGCGCTGGCCGCCCGAGAGCGTCACGCCGCGCTCGCCCACCACGGTCTCATAGCCCTGGGGCAGGCGCAGGATGTCCTCGTGCACTGCGGCCAGGCGGGCGGCCTGCTCGATCTGCTCGCGCGTGGCCTCCGGTCGGGCCAGGGCGATGTTCTCGGCCACCGAGGCCGAGAACAGGAAGGGTTCCTGCGGCACCCAGGCGATGGCGGCGCGCAAGGCCCCCAGCCGGTACTCGGGCAAGACCCGACCCCCAAGACTGATGCGGCCCGCATCGGGCTCGTGCTGGCGCAGCAGCAGGCGCAGCAGGCTGGACTTGCCCGCGCCCGTGGGCCCCACCAGGCCCAGGGTCTGGCCCGGCGCCATGCTCAGGCTCACGCCTGCCAGGGCGGCCCGGGCCGGTTTGGCGGGCGTGCTCTCACCCTCGCCCTCGGCGGGCGCGGTGGGCGGGTAGCTGAAGCCCACCTCGTCCAGCACCAGGGCGCCGGGGGGCTGGGGCAGTTCGGCGCGGCCGGCGTCCTCCAGGGTCAGGGGCGCGGCCAGCACCGGCCCCAGGCGGCCCCAGGCGGCGCGCCCGCGCTCCAGCAGGGACAGCACCCAGCCCGCGGCGAACATGGGCCAGATCAGCTGGCCCAGATACATGGTGAAGGAGGTCAGCTGGCCGATGCTCAGCTCCTCGCTGGCCACCAGCCAGCCGCCCAGGCCGAGCGCAATGGTCATGGCGGCGGTCAGGCTCATGCCCACGGCGGGTTCGTAGGCGGCCTCCCAGCGCTGGGCCTGGTAGCTGGCCTCGCCCGCGCTGTCGGCCAGGCGGGCGAGCTGCGCGCTGCTGCGCGGCAGCAGGCCCAGGGCGCGCAGGGTGCGCACGCCGGCCAGGCCCTCCTGCACATGCTGGTTCATCAGGGAGAAGCGATCCAGCGAGCTCTTCCAGGCCTGGTGCACACGCTCCGAGATGAACCAGAAAGCCAGGGCCATCAGGGGGAAGGGCAGCAGGGCGGCCAGGCCAAGGCGCCAGTCCACGCCGAGGGTCATCATGGAGAGCACCAGCAGCAGGGTCAGGCTGCCGTCGAAGGCGGCCAGCAGGGCCTCGCCCGCGGCCAGTTCCACGGCATCCACATCATTGGTGGCCAGGGCCATCAGATCGCCGGTGCGCTTGGCCTGGAAGAAGCCCGGGCCCTGCAGGCTCAGGCGCTCGTAGAGCTGGATGCGCAGCTGGCGCCCCAGCTTGTAGGCCGCACCGAAGAGGGCGATGCGCCAGCCCACCCGCATCAGATAGATGGCGGCGCCCGCGCCCACCAACAGGCCCAGCTCGCCCAGCAAGTCCTGACCCTGCAGGCGCCCGGCCACCAGGCCGTCCACGACCGCGCCCACCTGGCGCGGGATCCAGACCGTGAGCACCGCGATGCCCGCCAGCATCAGGGCCGAGGCGAGATAGGCGGGCCAGTGCCGGCGCACAAAGCCGGCGATCAGCTGGGTCAGGGTCATGGGGCGGGCGGGCTCGGGGAGGGCTGATTGTGCCAAGATCCGTGCGCAGTATTGGCAGCAGACCATGGGGGAGCACGATGGCGCATGAGCCGATGGACACGCAAATCGAGCAGGCCTGGAGCCTGCATGCCGAGCAACCCGAGGCCGCGGCCGCGCTCTTGCGTCCGCTTGCAGCCGAGCTGGCATGCGCGAGCGCCGAGCAGCAGCAGGCCTGGCTGCGCGCGGCCGAGCATGTGCTGCTGGGGCATCTGGCCGATGGCGCCGCGCTGGCGGCCCTGATCGCGGCCCTGCCCGCCGAGCAGACCCGACGCGCTCATGCCGCCCTGGCCCTGGCCGCGCATCCCCGGGCCGAGCGTGACTGGCAAGACCTGCCCCCGGCCGAGCGGGTGCGCGCGAGTTACAACGCCGTGCTCGCGCTGAGCCGTCGTCGTGACTTCGACGCCATGCGGGCGCTGATGGATGCGGCCCAGGCCCTGGTGGGCGCTGACGCGCAGGCCGCTCGTGCCTGGGCGGCCATGGCCAATAACGTGGCTGCCGACCTGCGCTTCTACTTGGCCGAGGGCGATGCCGAGGCGGCCGCGGCCATGGTGGACGCCGCGCAGCGCGCCCGCAGCGCCTGGCAGCAGGCCGGCGGCTGGCTGGAGGCGGAGCGCGCCGATTGGCAGCTGGCCATGTGCGCCGCCGCGGCCGGCCAAGGGGCGCTGGCCCTGCAGGCGGCGCAGGACTGCGTGAGCGCCTGCCTGTCCAACGAAGCCGATGACTACGAGCATTGCTTTGCCTACGAGGCCCTGGGGCGTGCCGCGGTGGCGGCTGGCGACGGGGCCCTGGCCCGCCAGGCGCATGCCCGCATGGCCGAGCGCCTGCTGTCCCTGGCTGGCGCGGACCGCAGCTATGCCGACAGCTGTCTGCTCGCGCTGGAATCGCTGATCGCACGCCTCAAAGCCTGAGCTCGCGGCATCGGGCCTCTTGTGGCCGGATTCCGACGCTGACCAGGGAAAGTACCAGGGCGTTTCATTTCGGGTCGATCGGGCGCGTGGCGCCCAGCGGCCAATCCGTGCAGCGCCATGCTGCAGTGCGACAAATCAATAACTTAGCGGAGTATGTGCAACCGTTTGCGCCTTTGCGCAAACGGTGTCGCTGATTTGCGCAAAGTTTGCGGGCATTTGCTAGGGAGCGACCCTGAAATACCGGGGTGCTCGGGGTTTGAGTGGCCGACACCACCCCCGTGTTTGCGGTGTGACAAACAGTCATATTCAAACGCTAGCATCGCGCCGTTGTCGCCTTGAGAGTCAATGCAAGCTCATGATTTATCTGAGATTTTGCGAACTGACCGGTCTGGCGCCTGTTCGGCATTCCCCCTTCTGAGAACGTCTCACATGAAACTCAAACCCCTTGCATTCCTGCTTGCCGCGGCATTTGCTGCGCCGGGCGCCATGGCCTCGGCAAACGGTGTTGTCATCAGCCAGGTTTTTGGTGGTGGCGGTAATACCGGCGCAGTTTTGAAGAGCGATTTCATCGAGTTGTTCAATGCTGGCAGCACGGCGGTCAATCTGAAGGGCTGGTCCCTGCAGTACGGTTCGGCCACCGGCCTGATCGGTGGCCAGGCCAGCCAGATCGCCAGGATCTCCGATGTTGACCTGCTGCTGGCCCCCGGCCGCTATCTGCTGGTCAAGGGTGCGGATGGCAACGCCGGCAGCCAGAGCCTGCCGACGCCGGATGTGATCACCACCCTCACGCTGGGTGCATCGGACGGCAAGATCGCCCTGGTGTCCAGCACCGCAGCGCTGAACAGCGTCGACCCCAAGGGCGCAGCCACCCTGGTGGACCTGGTGGGTTACGGCTCGGCCGGCGCCTTCGAAGGTTCGGGTGCCGCCGGCAAGCTCAGCGCCACCACGGCTGCCATCCGCGCCGGCGAGGGCTGCACCGACAAGGACGACAACAAGAGCGATTTCAGCGTGGGGACTCCGGCCCCGCGCAACTCGGTCACGGCGGCCATCACCTGCAGCGGCAATGGCGGTGGCGGTGGCGACAACCCGCCGCCGGTTGGCGAGACCTTGGCGATCTACCAGATCCAGGGTGGCGGCAAGCAAAGCCCGCACAAAAGCAAGACCGTGACGACCACCGGCATCGTGACCCATGTGGTGGCCAATGGCTTCTATATGCAGGACCGCCTGGGTGATGGTGACAACGCCACATCGGATGGCATCTTCGTCTTCACGGGGGCTGCCAACAGCGCCAGCGTGGGCCAGGAGCTCAGGGTTACCGCCACGGTGACGGAGTTCGTGGTGGCGGCCGGCAGCGCCGACTCCCAGGCCAATCCCATCACTCAGCTCAACAGCCCCAGCGCGTTGACCGTGCTGAGCAGTGGCCATGCGATCACGCCTACCGAGGTGGATCTGCTGGGGCTGCCGGCCGGCGGGCTGGAGGCCTATGAGGGCATGCTGGTCACGCTCAAGGGCCCGCTGACAGTGCAGCAGAACTACTTCCTGGGCCGTTTCGGCCAGCTGACCATGGCCGCCGGCGGCCGCAAGCAGCAGCCCACCAATCTGCACCGCCCCGGCTCTGCAGACGCGCTGAACCTGGCCGCCGAGAACGCGCGCCATATGTTCATCCTGGATGACAACAGCACGGCGCAGAACCCCGATCCCACGCCCTATCTGGGCGAGGGCAATACCGTGCGCGCCGGCGATACCGCGGCCGCCCTGACCGGTGTGATCGACCACGGCCTGGCCACCAGCAGCAGCACGGGTGCTGCCATGTTCAAGCTGCAGCCCACCCAGCCAGTGACTTTCGAGCGCAGCAATGCCCGCACGGCCGCACCGGCCGCCGTGGGCGGCAACTACAAGGTGGTCAGCGCCAATGTGCTGAACTACTTCACGACCTTTGCGGACGGCAACACCGTCAGCGGTCAAAGTGGCCAGGGTTGCAGCCTGGGTTCCAGCGTGTCTAAGACGAACTGCCGCGGCGCCAACAATCTGGCCGAGTTCCAGCGCCAGCAGACCAAGCTGGTGGCCTCGCTCTCGGCCATCAATGCCGATGTGGTGGGTCTGATGGAGATCCAGAACAACGGCGATGTGGCGGTGCAGAACCTGGTCGACGCGCTCAACGCCAAGCTGGGTGCCAATACCTACAGGGTCGTGCCCAAGGGCAGCCTGGACACCGGCGACGACGCCATCCGCGTGGCCCTGATCTACAAGCCCGCCCGTCTGGGTCTGATCGGTGCGGCCATGTCCGACACCAATGCCATCAACAACCGCCCGACCTTTGCCCAAGGCTTCCAGGCGCCCAACGGGCAGCGCTTTGCGGTGCTGGTGAATCACTTCAAGTCCAAGGGCAGCTGCCCCAAGGACGGTAGTGCGGATGACGACCGCGGCGACGGCCAGGCCTGCTGGAACGATCTGCGCGTGAAGCAGGCCCAGCGTCTGCGCGAGTTCGTGGGCCAGGTGCAGGCGGCTGCAGGCACCCAGGATGCCTTGCTGCTGGGTGACTTCAATGCCTATGCCAAGGAAGACCCCATCCACACCCTGACCCAGGACGGTTTCGTGATCGATCAGGAAGGCCGCTTCGACCCGGCCGCCTACAGCTATGTGTTCGACGGCCTGGCGGGCCGCCTGGACCATGCCTTGGCGACGCCCACCCTGTCGGCCAAGATCCTCGGCGCCAGCAGCTGGCATATCAATGCCGATGAGCCGCTGATCATCGACTACAACCTGGAGTTCAAGAAGCCGGCCTGCGCCACTTGTGGTCCCGACTACTACAGCGCCACGCCCTACCGCTCCTCGGACCATGATCCGGTGGTGCTGGGCCTGAACCTGGTGAAGTCGGTGCTGGGCACGGCCGGTCGCGACACCCTGGTCGGCACGGCGGGCGACGATGTGATCGAGGGCGGCGCCGGTGCCGACACGCTGACGGGCGGTGCGGGTCGTGACCAGTTCGTCTATGGCAGCGCGCTGGACGGTGTGGACACCATCACCGACTTCAGCCCCGCCGAGGACATGCTGTTGTTCACCAAGCTGCTGCAGGTCAGCGGCGTCAACAGCCCTGATCCTCTGGCCAGCGGTCATATCACCTGCACCAACTCCGCCGCCGGCGCCTTGGTGGGCATCGACACCGACGGTAGCGCCGGTCCGCTGAAGACCCGCACCATGGCCGTGCTCAAGGGCGTCAGCTGCGCAGCGCTGAGTCCTGCCAATTTCAAGTTCTGACCCGATTAAAGGATTCCTCATCATGATGACGATGCGTCACACCCTGCTCGCAGCCGCGCTGGCCATCGCCGGCCTCAACGCCCAGGCCGCGAGCTTCAACCTGACGGGCCAGTTGGCCGATGGTCCGCTGAGTGGCCAGACCTTTACCGGCAGCTTCAGCTACGACGAGCGCGCCCTGACCGGTGCAGGCTCCGAGCTGCTGGACCTGAGCGCCTGGAGCATCAGCGCGCTGGGCCAGACCTTCACCTCCGGCACCGTGGGTGATCAGCCGCAGGCCGCTTTCTGGGATGGCGTGTTTGTCGGCTTGAACGGCAGCTTCGTGTCTGGCAGCAACGGCCTGACCTTGGCCGACGGCGTCGTGGACTTTGCCAACGCCTATGTGGGCTATCGCACCCCGGCCGGCGAGGGCTTTGGCAGCTACAGCATCAGCGCCGTGCCCGAGCCCAGCACCTGGCTGATGAGCCTGGCCGGTCTGCTGGCCGTGGGCGCCGTGGCGCGCCGCCGCAAGGCCGCCGTCTGAGCGCGGCGTGATGCACAGCCCCGGCTGGGTCCGGGGCTTCGATGGATGAGGCCCTGCGGGGCCTCATCGCTTTTGGGGCGTTCAACAGCCTGGTGTGCTGCGACCCGGCGCTGCCCTACACTGCCCAGCACCGGGCCGCGGCGGTCCGACATCACATGGGGATTCCGACATATGCCTCTCGCGAACATTGCTCGTCCCACCCTCTTGCTGCTGGCCCTGCTCAGCGCGTTCTCGGCCACGGCCGCCGACAAGCGGCGCATCGAGAAGGAGGCCGATATCCCGCGCTTCAGCTACAGCATTGCGGAGCCGCTGGAGCGGGTGGTTCGCGACAAAGCCCTGTTTGACAGGACGGCCGGCAAGATGCGCACCGATATGGAGTCGGTGCTGGCGGCCTATGACATCGCCGACAAGGCCTCGGAGCGTCAGTACCTGGCCTCGCTGATGCAGCTGGAGTTCCTGCTGGGCAACTATGACGCCGCCCTGGCCCTGTCCGAGAAGATGCGCGCGCTGGAAGAAAAGCCCGCCGACAAGCTGCTCTCGGGTCTGCGACTGCGCGCCATGGTCGCCGCGGTCAAGCAAACGGGCGGGCTCAACACCCCGGCCTATTTCGAGGCCGTGGGGCGCGCCATCCGCAAGGAGCTCGATGGCTATCCCTTTGCCCTGATTTCCAACGACATCAAGAGCTACAAGGCCAGCGCCGAGGTAGCGGGCGAGGGCCGCATCCTGGGCGGCGTGCGCGATGTGCTGCAGGCCACGCTGGACAAGAACGGCGGGGTGCTGAGCTCCGATCTGGCGCCGGGTCTGATCAGTGCCCGCTACGCGCTGGAAACGGCCATCCCGCTCAAGCAGACCCTGGTCTCCACCTACAGCGCCTACCTGGACCAGCACAAGGTGGAGAAGGCCGACATCTGGGCCGCACGCAATATCACGCTGCCGGCCAGCGGCAAGTACAGCCCGGTGCGCGTGGCGGTGTGGGACAGCGGCGTGGACACCCAGCTCTTTCCCCAGCAGTTGCTCAAGGACGCCAAGGGCCAGCCCCTGGTGATTGCCTTTGACCTGAACAGCCAGCGCACCCAGGGCGAGCTCTTCCCCATCCCGGCCTTCTACCAGCCCAAGCTGGCGCAGCTGCTGGCACAGAGCAAGGGCTTCTCGGACCTGCAGTCCAATATCGACTCCCCGGAAGCCAGCGAGGTGAAGAAGTTCATGTCGGGCCTCAAGCCCGAGGAGTTCAAGCCCGCCATGGAAGGGCTGGGGCTCACCGGCAACTATGCGCATGGCACCCATGTGGCCGGCATCGCGCTGGAGGGCAACCCCTGGGCGCGGCTGGTGACGGCGCGCATCTCCTTTGACTACAAGCTGCAGCCCGATCCCTGCCCCAGCAAGGCCCTGGCCCTGCGCAGTGCCAAGGCCCATCAGGCCTTTGTGGACTTCTTCAAGAAGCACCAGGTGCGGGTGGTCAATATGAGCTGGGGCGGCAGCGTCAAGGCCGGTGAGCAGGCGCTGGAGCTGTGCGGCATCGGCAAGAGCGCCGAGGAGCGCAAGACGCTGGCGCGCGAGTACTTCGAGATCGAGAAGCGGGCCCTGATCAAGGCCTTCGCCAGCGCGCCGGAGATCCTGTTCATCACGGCCGCGGGCAATAGCAACTCGGACTCTTCCTTCGGCGAGTTCATCCCTTCCAGCATCGTGCTGCCCAATCTGCTGACGGTGGGCGCGGTGGACAAGGCCGGCGACGAAGCGCCCTTCACCAGCTACGGCCCCACCGTGGCGGTGCATGCCAATGGCTACCAGGTGGAGAGCTTCCTGCCCGGCGGCTCGCGCGTGGCCTACTCGGGCACCTCGATGGCGGCACCCAATGTGGCCAATCTGGCGGCCAAGATGCTGGCGGCCAAGCCGACCCTCAAGCCCCAGCAGGTGATTGCGCTGATCAAGTCCACCGCCGAGACCACGGCCGACGGGCGGCGCAAGCTGATCCACCCGGCCAAGGCCATGGCCGCGCTCTAAGCCGCTGTGCCCGGCGGGGGCGGGCCGGCCTCAGTAGGTCCGGCCCCCGCGGAACTGGGCGTGCTGCTTGCGCTGCAGCGTGGCGCTCTTGCTCATGGCCTCGAAGGACACGCGCGCATGCGCATGCATGATGGCGATGCCCAGCGCATCGGCCGCGTCCTTGCCGGGCTCGCCCGGCAGATTGAGCAGGCGCTGCACCATGAGCTGGATCTGCTCCTTCTTGGCGTGACCATGGCCCACGATGGCCTTCTTCATCTGCAGTGCGGTGTACTCGCTCACCGGCAGATCGCAAGACACCAGGGCCGTCAGTGCGGCGCCGCGCGCCTGACCCAGCAGCAGGGTGGACTGCGGGTTGACGTTGACGAAGACGATCTCCACCGCCGCGCAATGCGGCTGGTAGCGGGCATGCACCTCGCGGATGCCCTCGAACAGGATCTTCAGCCGCCCGGGCAGATCGCCGATCTCGGCCCCTTGCGAGCCGGTGGTCTTGATGGTGCCGCTGGCCACATAGGCCAGGCGCGGGCCGTCGGCGTCGATCACGCCAAACCCCGTGGTTTGCAAGCCGGGGTCGATACCGAGGATTCTCATGCCGGGAGTGTCGCAGCTGTATGGCCCGTTTGACCGAGAACCCGCCGACTCAAGGCCGCTCGATCAACTCGTTTTGCAGCCGCTGCATTTCCGTGCTCTCGCTCAGGCGATTGAGCTCGACCTGCAAATCGCGAGCGAACTCCTGGAGTTCGGGGCGCTTGCGCAGCGCCTGGCGGGAAATGGCCAGATAGGCCTGCTGCTCGGACAGCAGCAGGGGGCGTTTCAGCTCGGTGGGCAGGCGGTTTGCCCAGAGCGGGTCGGAGCGGGCCTGCTGGTAGTTGACCTCGATGCTGAGCCGCTCGTTGGCATAGCAGTCGATGTCGCCAGCGCCCAGTGCCGCCAGCGCATCGCGAGCGTTGCGAAACTCGACCTTGTGTACCCAGCGCCGCTGAACCGTGTCCACGAGAGCCGGGCTTATCAGATAGCCGCGTGTCACCCCGATATGGCGGCCGCCGAAATCCTGCGGCCATTGGCTGTTGGCGCCCAAGCCGCTCTCAGCATGGCAGCTCAGCACCACCTCCTCGCGGTGCGGCAGCCTCACGTAGTGGGCGATCCACTCGCGTCCCAGACCGCGGTAGGGGGGCAACACGGCATCGGCCTCACCCAGCTCCGCTTGGCGCAGCGCGCGCACCCAGGGCATAGGGGTGAACTCAAGTCGCCAGCCCGGCATGGACTCCGCGGCACGCTGCACAAGCCGCAGGTAATAACCGGCAGCTCGCCCGTTGACGGCGTGGCTGTAGGGCGCCGCCGCGTCGTCTGTGGCAATGCGTACAACTCGATTCGACTTGGCCGTGTTGCTATCGACCGGAGCACTGCTGGCGCGTAACTCGATGGGCAGCAGCGCCATCATCAGCACCATGGCGAGTGCCCAGGCTGAGCTGTGCCAGCGCGATTGATGTCTCGCCAGGGGCATCACATCGACCTCCTCTCGCCGTTTGATCAGCGTGGTCGCACGGGCTTCGGGCACTACATCGGTCTGATTCCGGTACCGGGGCCGTGTCGATGACTTGCGAGTATAGCCAGGGCCATCGCACAGCCCCTGTGTTCAGCGCGCCTTCGGGGAGCAGGCCTCAGAGATCCAGCTTGAAGTACCAGCGCACGGAATGGAAGAACACCGGCGCGGCGAAACAGAGCACGGCAATACGGTCCAGCAGGCCCACAGCGCCGGTGATGGAGCTGCGGTTGCCCCAGTAGATCACGCCCGCATCGCGCTTGAGCGCCTTCATCACCAGTCCACCCATGGTGCCCGCCGCCGTGGCGATCACGGCCATCACCAGGGCCTGGCCGGCCTTGAAGGGGGTGATCCAGTACATCAGGGTGCCCGCCACCGCGGCGGCCAGCAGGCCCAGCCACCAGGCGCGCAGCGAGAAGCTGCGGCTGATGCGCCGCGCCACCGGGCGCCGCCGCAGGGAACGGCTGGCCGCTTCCTGCACGATCTGGCCTATGCCCACCACAAAGACCATGAAGAACAGCAGGAAGGGTCCGCGCCCCTCATAGCCCTTGAAGTCCAGTAGCAGCAGGGCCGGTGCGTGCGAGAGGCCGTAGACGCAGACCATGATGCCCCACTGGATCTTGGCATTGCGTTCCAGAAAGCGCTGCGGGTCGCCAGCCAGGGCGCTGGCCACCGGGATGGCCACAAAGCCATAGACGGGAATCAGCACGCTGAAGATGTCGAACTGCCGCATGCCCACCAGCACGTATTGCAGGGGCAGGATGGCGAAGAAGGCCAGGATCAGGCTGCGGTGGTCGCCGCGGCGCGTGTGCATCAGGGTGATGAACTCGCGCAGGGCCAGGAAGGACAGGATGCCGAACAGCACCGTGGCGCCCAGCGGGCCCGAGACCCAGGCCACCCAGAACAGGCCGGAGCCCACCCAGATGGCCTTGAGGTCGCGCTTGAACTGACGCCAGTTGTTCTCGGAGGCTTCGCTGCGGGGCGTGTCGCCCTGGCGCAGCGAGCGCAGGAAGCCGACCAGGGTGATCAGGGTCAGCAGGCCGAACAGGATGAGGAAGAGCAGGGCCACCTGGTCGGTAGCACTCATCAGGCGCAATGACTTCATGCCGGCTCCTGCACCGGCCGCTGGGCCATCACCGCCGCGCGGGCGCGTTCCAGGAAATCACGCTTGTCCTCGCCGGGCTGCAGCTGCAAGGGTTCACCAAAGGTCACGGTGCACAGAATCGGCACGGGCACGACCTCGCCCTTGGGCATGACGCGCTGCACATTGTCGATCCAGGTCGGAATCAGCTGCACCTGCGGAAACTGCTCCGCCAGGTGATAGAGGCCGGCCTTGAAGGGCTGGGGATCGCCCTTGTTGGAGCGGGTGCCCTCGGGAAAGATCACCAGGGAGTCGCCCTGGCGCAGGGCCTCAACCAGCGGCTCCAGCGGATCCTCATCGGGTGTGCTGCGGGTGCGTGACACATAGATGGCGTTGAACACCGCCCCGGTGAGCCAGGCGCGCAGGCGGCTGGCCGTCCAGTAGTCGCGCGCGGCAATGGGACGGGTACGGGCGCGCAGCTCGGCCGGCAAGGCGGCCCAGATCAGCACCCAGTCGAAATGGCTCTGGTGATTGGCGAAATAGATGCGCTGCTCCGCGGTGGGCGGGCAGCCCTTCCAGTGGCCCTGCGCGCCGGTGATGAGGCGCGCCAGCCAAGCCAGGAACAGGCCGGTGATATCGGCAAATGACATGAGGCCAGGATTATCCCAGGCTTGCTTGCGTGGGCACGCCTATCCATCCAGGCAGATAAGCATGTGCTGCATTGCTTGGCTGAATTTCTTGGTTCTCTGCGGCTTGAGCGCTGGCTATCGTGCAGGGCATCAGATCCCGCCGCAAGAGTTCCAAGCCCCATGTCTGAGTTCCATATCGTCGCCATCTCCGGCAGCCCCTCCGCGCGTTCGCGATCGCTGGCGCTGCTGCAGCTGGCCCTGGCCAGGCTGGAGTCGGTCAGCGCCTCACAGCGGCTGATCCTGCCGCGGGAGCTGCCGGCCCAGGCCCTGCTGCATGCCGATGTCCGGGAGCCCCAGATTGCGCAGGCCCTGGCCGCACTGGCCACCGCGGATGTGGTGCTGGTGGCCACGCCCATCTACAAGGCGGCCTACAGCGGCGCACTCAAGCTGCTGCTGGACCTGCTGCCCCAGGATGGGCTGCGCGGCAAGATCGTGCTGCCGCTCGCGACCGGGGGCAGTGCCGCGCATCTGCTGGCCCTGGACTACTCGCTGCGTCCCTTGCTGACGGCGCTGGGCGCGCGCCACATCCTCGACGGCGTGTTCGCCACAGACGCCCAGCTGACGGCCCACGAGAGTGGCTACCTGCCCGATGCCGCCCTGCTGCAGCGCCTGGATCGGGCCCTGGAGGGGCTGCCCCAGGCGCAGGCCGTGCGATGTCGGGATGTTCGCGACCCGGCGCAGGCCCTGACGCGCTGAGGCGTTTCGCGCCTCACGCTGCGCGCCTCCACTCTCTCGCCGATGCGGGCCTTGTTCGCCCGATCGCCTCTTTGTCTCCTCGCTCCCTTGCGGAGTGATTAGCCCTGGCGGCACACCAATGCTGTCCGTTTTACGGAGCCGCCAGGGCGCCTTTTCACCATCTTCCAAGGATCTGCCTTCACCATGAGCGCTCGACATCTCGCTTCCCTGTTCTCCGCACAAACCTCCCGCCGCTGGCTGCTGGGCGGCATCTCGGCCCTGGCCTTCATCGGTCTTGTGGTGCCGGGACTGGCCCAGGCCCAGGCACAAGACAAGGCCAGCCAGCTGCGCATCGGATTCCAGAAGTCCGCCAGCCTGCTCACACTTCAGAAGTCCCAGGGCAGCCTGGAGAAGCGGCTGGCGCCTCACGGCGTATCGGTGAAGTGGGTGGAGTTTCCCGCCGGCCCGCAATTGCTGGAAGGGCTGAACGTCGGCGCGGTGGATGTGGGCTTTGTGGGCGAGGCGCCGCCCATCTTTGCCCAGGCCGCCGGCGCGCAGTTTGTCTATATCGGCAACGACCCTGCGGCCCCCGAGGCCGAGGCCATCGTGGTGCCCAAGGACTCGCCCATCAAGTCGGTGGCCGAGCTCAAGGGCAAGAAGGTGGCACTCAACAAGGGCAGCAATGTGCACTACCTGCTGGTGAGGGCACTGGAGAAGGCGGGGCTGAAGTACAGCGATATCCAGCCGGTCTTCCTCCCACCTGCCGATGCACGTGCCGCCTTCGAGCGCGGGGCGGTCGATGCCTGGGTCATCTGGGATCCCTTCCTGGCCGCGGTCGAGCGCCAGACCGGCGCGCGCATCGTGGCCGATGGCCGCGGGCTGGTGAACAACTACGCCTACTACCTCGCCGAGCGTGGCTACGCGGCGCGCAACCCGCAGATCATCCAGGCCTTGTTCGAGGACACGGTGGCACAGGCCCAGTGGCTCAAGGCCAATGTCAAGGCCGCCGCCGCGCAGATCGCCCCCCTGCAAGGGCTGGACACCGAGGTGGTGGAGCGTGCGCTGCAGCGCTACCAGTTTGGCGTGCGGCCGCTCACGGCCGAGGTGGCCAGCGAGCAGCAGAAGATTGCCGATGTGTTCCTGGGTCTGGGTCTGATCCCCAAGCCGGTGCGCATTGCCGATGCGCTGCCGACGAAGTGAGCGAGGGGGCCGTGATCATGAGCTTTGACCCCCCCGCCTCCTCGCCGCGCCGCCAGGCCTTGCGGGTTCTGGCCCTGACCGCCGCCAGCTGGTGGGGTCTGGGCCGGGCCCAGACCGCCAGCGCCGCCACGCTGACGCCGCTGCGCATCGGCTTTCAGAAGGGATCCATCAATCTGGTGCTGCTCAAGAGCCTGGGCCTGCTGGAGAAGCAGGCGCCGGCCAGCCAGGTGAGCTGGGTGGAGTTTCCGGCCGGGCCCCAGCTGCTGGAGGCCCTGGCGGTGGGCAGCGTGGACTTTGGTGCCACCGGTGACTCGCCACCCGTGTTCGCACAGGCCGCCGGCAAGGACCTCTTCTATGTCGGGGCCGAGCCCCCCAAGCCCGACACCTCGGCCATCCTGGTCCGGCCCGACGCGGGGCTCAAGACCCTGGCCGATCTGAAGGGTCGGCGCATCGCGCTGCAGAAAGGCTCGAGCGCACACTTCCTGCTCGTGCAGGCGGTCAAGAAGGCGGGCCTGCAGTGGAGCGAGATCCAGCCCGTCTACCTGCCGCCGGCGGACGCGCGTGCCGCCTTCGAGCGTGGGGCCGTCGATGCCTGGGTGATCTGGGACCCGTTTTATGCCGCCGCCGAGCAGGCCGGCGCGGTGCGCGTGCTGGCCACCAGCCGCGAGCTGAGCAGCAACAACAGCTTCTACCTGGCCTCGCGCCGTCTGGCCAGTCACGAGCCCACGCTGCGGGCGCTGTTCGCCGCGCTCACCGAGGCCGATGCCTATGTGCAAAGCCGGCCCGAGGACAGCGCGCAACGCTTCGCCCAGTTCTCCGGCCTGCCGCTGAGCACGGTGCAGCGTGTGCTGGAGCGGCGTCCGGCTTCGCCCGTCGGGCCGCTGACCCCGGCCCTGGTGGCTGAGCAGCAGCAGGTGGCCGATGCCTTCGCGCAGCTGGGTCTGATCCCCAAGCCCCTGCGCGTGGCCGAGATCGTCTGGCAGCCGGGCCGAGCCCTGGCCGCACTGCGCTGAACTCCTTCGCACTTACGCCCTGAAAGACCCCCCATGAAGATCCTGTGGTTCATTCCCACCCATGGCGACTCCCGTTACCTGGGCACCAGCAAGGGCGCGCGCGTCGCCAATCTGGACTACTTCAAGCAGATTGCCATCGCGGCCGACAGCCTGGGCTACGAAGGTGTGCTCATCCCGACCGGCCGGTCCTGCGAAGACTCCTGGATCGTCGCGTCCAGCCTGATCGATGCCACGCGGCGCCTGAAGTTCCTGGTCGCGCTGCGGCCGGGTCTGGTGGCGCCCGCCCAGTCGGCCCGCATGGCCGCCACCCTGGACCGTCTCTCGGGCGGTCGCGTGCTGGTGAACCTGGTCACGGGCGGCGATGCGGAGGAGCTGGCGGGTGACGGCCAGTTCCTCGGTCACGCCGAGCGCTATGAGCAGTCGTCCGAGTTCATCCGCATCTGGCGCGAGATCATCGAGCGTTCGCACAGCGGCGAGGCCTTCGATTTCGAAGGCAAGCATCTGCAGGTCAAGGGCGCCAAGCTGCTCTATCCACCGGTCAGCAAGCCCTATCCACCGATATTCTTCGGCGGCTCGTCCGAGCCCGCCCACGAGCTGGCGGCCGAACAGGTGGAGACCTATCTGACCTGGGGCGAGCCTCCCGCCGCCGTGGCCGCCAAGGTGGCCGATGTGCGCGCCCGCGCGGCCCGCCATGGCCGCCAGCTGAAGTTCGGCATCCGCCTGCATGTGATCGTGCGCGAGACCGAGGACGAGGCCTGGCGCGCCGCGGCGGAGCTGGTCTCGGAGCTCGATGAAGCCACAGTGGCCGCCGCGCAGCGCAAGTTTGCGCAGATGGATTCCGTGGGCCAGCGTCGCATGGCCGAGCTGCACCGCGGCAAGTTCAACAAGGCCAATGTGCGCGAGGGCCTGGAGATCTCGCCCAATCTGTGGGCGGGTGTCGGCCTGGTGCGTGGTGGCGCCGGCACGGCCCTGGTGGGCAGCGCGCAGCAGGTGGCCGACCGGCTGAAGGAATATGCCGAGCTGGGCCTGGAGTACTTCGTGCTCTCGGGCTATCCGCATCTGGACGAGGCGCACCGCTTCGCCGAGCTGGTCTTCCCGCTGCTACCGCTGGCGCTGCAGCAGAAGCTGCCGGGCCAGGCCCTGACGGGTCCGTTCGGCGAGGTGGTGGCCAACACCTACATCCCGCGCGTGGCGCAGAGCTGAGGGGCGGCGCATGAGCACCCTGGCTGTTTCCTCGCGACCCGCGCTGCGGCGCCTGCTGCCCTGGCTGCTGCCGCTGAGCCTGCTCCTGGCCTGGGAACTGGCCGCGCGGCAGGGCTGGCTGTCCAGCCGCGTGCTGCCCGAGCCGCTGGCGGTCCTGCAGGCCTTCTGGAACCTGGCGCGCTCCGGCGAGCTCTGGCACCACGTGGCGGTCAGCAGCGGACGAGCCCTGGCGGGCCTGGCCATAGGCGGCGGCCTGGGCCTGCTGCTGGGCCTGCTCACGGGCAGCCTGCGTCTGGCCGAGACCTTGCTGGACACCAGCTTCCAGATGCTGCGCAACATCCCGGCTCTGGCCCTGATCCCCCTGGTCATCCTGTGGTTCGGCATCGACGAAAGCGCCAAGCTTTTCCTGGTCGCGGTGGGCGTGTTCTTTCCGATCTATCTCAACACCTTCCATGGCATCCGTTCGGTGGACGCGGGCCTGATCGAGATGGCGCGCAGCTATGGCCTGTCGGGCTGGCAGCTCTACCGCCAGGTCATCCTGCCCGGCGCCTTGCCCTCTATCCTGGTGGGCCTGCGCTTCTCGCTCGGGCTGATGTGGGTCTTGCTGATCGTGGCCGAGACCATCTCGGCCCAGGCCGGCATCGGCTATCTGACGATGAATGCCCGCGAGTTCTTGCAGACCGATGTGGTCCTGGTGGGCATCCTGCTGTACGCCATGCTGGGCAAGCTGGCCGATGTGCTGGCCAAGGGCCTGGAGCGCTGGTGGCTGGTCTGGCACCCGGGCTATCGCGCTCAGGCCACGGTCTGACCAAGGAGTTTCAAACCATGCTGATGATGAAGGACATCGATATGCTGGCCTTCGGCCTGCACCGCGAGGCCGAGCCCGCGGCAGTGCCGGCGGCGCCAGCGCCCCAACCCAGTGCCGGGCTGGCCATCGAGATCGCGTCGCTGGACAAGTCCTTTGGCGAGCGCCCCGTGCTGCAGGGCATCGATCTGAAGATTCGGCCGGGCGAGTTTGTGGCCATCGTGGGCCGCAGCGGTTGCGGCAAGAGCACCCTGCTGCGCCTGCTGGCCGGCCTGGAGCAGGGCAGCGCCGGCACGCTGGCGCTGGATGGGCAGGCGCAGACCGGGGCGCGGCGCGAGGACGTTCGCATCATGTTCCAGGACTCGCGCCTGCTGCCCTGGAAGCGCGTGCTCGACAACATCGCCCTGGGGCTGGACGCAGAGGGGGCAGCTGAGCGCGCCCGCGCTGCCCTGGCCCAAGTGGGCTTGGCCGACCGTGCCCAGGACTGGCCGGCCGTGCTCTCCGGCGGCCAGCGGCAGCGCGTGGCCCTGGCCCGCGCGCTGGTGCATCGCCCGCGCCTGCTGCTGCTGGACGAGCCCTTGGGCGCCCTGGATGCGCTCACCCGCATCGAGATGCACGCCCTGATCGAGTCGCTCTGGCGCGAGCAGGGCTTTACCGCGGTCCTGGTCACCCATGACGTGGCCGAGGCCGTGGCCCTGGCCGATCGCGTGGTGCTGATCGAGGACGGCCGCATCGCCCTGGATGAGCCGGTGCCGCTGCCGCGACCGCGCCAACGCGCCGACACCAGGGCCGCGGCCATCGAGGCCCGCATCCTGCAGCGTGTCCTGCGCCAGCCCCAGCCCGCGGACGGCGAGGCGCCGGACAGCCGCTGGCCCCAGGAGCCGCTGCGCCTGGGCGCGCTGCGCTTCGCCGTCTGAGCCGGCCCGGCCTCACAGTTTCCTCAACCCACAAGGAGTTCCGTTCCATGAGCATCACCGCCATCAATGTGCGCAACCAGTTCCGCGGCACGATCAAGGAGATCATCGAAGGCCCGGTGGTCAGCGAGGTCGATGTGCAGACCCCCGAGGGCCTGCTGGTCACCTCGGTCATCACCACACGCTCGGTCAAGGAGCTGGGCCTGGTGCCGGGCAAGGCGGTGGTGGCCCTGGTCAAGTCCACCGAAGTTTCCATCGCCACCTTATGAGTGCCGCGCCGCGCCTGATCGTCGTGCCGGGGCTCAATGACAGCCCGTCGGGTCACTGGCAGAGCGAGCTGCAGCTGCGCTTTCCGCAGGCGCAGCGAGTGGTTCAGCACGACTGGGTCACGCCGGACCTGGACCGCTGGGCCGCCCGGGTGGGTTCGGTGCTCGCGCGCGGCAGCGGGCCCTGCGTGGCGGTGGCGCACAGCTTTGGCGTGCTGGCGCTCTTGCGCCATCTGCGCCTGGATGCCGCCTCGCCCGTGGTCGCCGCCCTGCTGGTGGCACCGGCCGACCCCGACAAGTTCGGCCTGGCCGAGCTGCTGCCGCAGCAGCGGCTCGCGCTGCCGCACACCCTGGTGCTCAGCAGCAGCGATCCCTGGATGCGGCTGAGCGTGGGCCAGCGTTGGGCGGGGCGCTGGGGCAGTGCCGTGGTGCAGCTGGGCGACGCCGGCCATATCAATATCGCCTCCGGCCACGGGCGCTGGGCCTGGGCGGAGCATTGGGTGAGCCAGGCCTTGCAGCGCCAGGGAGACCTGGGGGCTGCGCCCGCTCAGGTCAGTGACACCGACTTGCCTGCCAGGACCTTGGCCAGCCCCGTGCTCAGCCGGGCCGCCTGCGCATAGACGGAGAGCTGGGGGTTGGCGCCTATGCTGGTGGGGAAGAGCGAGCCGTCATGCACCGAGAGGTTGCTGATCTGCCAGTGGCGGCCGTCCGGCCGCACCACGCCACGCTCGGGCTCGGCGGACATGGCGCAGCCGCCCATCACATGGGCACTGACCACCCGGGTCAGATAGGGCTGCATGGGCAGGGCCTGGATGGCGGCGCGGGCCTGGGCCCAGCTCTCGTAGGGGCCGGCGCTTTCATGCACGGGCGTCACGCTGCGGGCGCCGGCGGCAAACTGCAGCTCGGCCATGGAGAGCAGGGCGCGGCGCGCGCCCTCCAGCACATAGGCGTTGAGCGGGTAGTCCAGCACCGGGCTGCCGTCCGACTGCAGTCGCACCCGCCCGCCCGGCGACTGGGCATGGAAGCCGTCGCGCAGCAGGGCCAGCATGGCCTGGGACTGCGGGAAGGCCTTGAGCACCTCGCTCAGGGCCTGACCATGGCCGGCCATGGTGGAGGCCAGCAGCACCGGATGGGTGGGCCCGACCTCCAGCTTGTAGCCCATGGGGCCGCCGAGCGGGCCTTGCTGCAGATAGTGGTCGGAGTAGACGCTTTGCGGTGCCCCGGCCCAGCCCTCGATGCGCTCATCGAACTGCGCGGCCGAGATCACGGTGGGGTGCAGAAAGCTGCGCTGCCCCAGGCGCTCATGCGGGTCGGGCAGCTGTGAGCGCATCAGCAGAGCCGGCGTGTTGATGGCGCCGCCCGCGATGATGTAGTGGCGCGCCCGGATGCTGAAGCGCGGGCCCTGCGCGTCGCCATTCAGTGCCACGGGCTGGCAGACCAGGCGCTGGATCTCCGTGCTGTCCCATTCCAGCGCGAGTGCGCGGCTTTGCACCAGCAAGGTGGCGCCCAGATCCAGCGCGGCCGGGATGGTGGTGACCAGCATGGACTGCTTGGCATTGGTCGGGCAGCCCATGCCGCAGGAGCCCAGATTCCAGCAGCCATGCACATTGCGGCGCATGGTGGGCACGGCAATGCCCAGCTTCTGGGCACCGCGGCGCAAGACCTGGTTGTTGCCATTGGGTTCGCCGCCCCATTCGCCGATGTGCAGGCGGCGTTCCACCTGCTCGAACCAGGGGGCCATCTGGGCCTCGCCCAGCTCGCGCAGGCCGAACTCCTGCTGCCACCAGGCCAGGGTGTCCGCCGGGGTGCGGAAGCTGCTGGTCCAGTTCACGGTGGTGGAGCCGCCCACGCAGCGGCCCTGCAGGATGTTGATGGTCTTGTCGGCCGTCTTGCGCGCCGCACTCTCCTGGTAGAGCGCGGGGTAGGCCTCGGCCTCGCGCTGGCGGAACTGGCTGGAGGAGCGCAGCGGCCCCTCCTCGACGATGATCAGGCGCAGGCCGGCCTTGGCCAGCAGCTCGGCCGTGATGCCGGCCCCCGCGCCGCTGCCCACGATGAGCACATCGCATTCCAGCGCCTGGGGGATGGGGCCGTGCTCGGCGCCCAGCACCTTCCAGCCGCGTGCCAGGCCCTCCAGAATCGGATCCTTGATGGTGCTGCTCATCAGATGTCTCGCGGGCCGGGGTAGCCCATCAGCGCCCAGTGCTCGGGCTGGGTGAAGAACACGGCGGCGTTCAGATCGCGCAGCGCGAAATAGACCTGCTGGCGCAGCGCCAGGCGCGAGTGACGCAGCCCTTCCAGTGCTGCACCGATCTCGGCCACTGAGGCCTGCGGCCAGTCCTGCTTCAGCCCCGTCATGGCCAGCCGGCCCGGGGCGCTGCAGAGCAGGGACAGCAGCTGGGCCAGCTCGGCGCGCGTGGCCGCGGGCAGGGCGGCGATGCTGGCATCCAGGGCCGCCAGCTGGCGTTCCATGCTGGCCTCGCGGGCCGGGCCGGGGGCGGGCCACAGGCCGTCCAGCACGGCCAGGGCCACGCCGCGCATCAGGCCGCGGGCCGCGGGCGCCAGGCGGGTGTTGGACTCCAGCAGCCCCGGCTTGAGCAGGGCGACGCCGCCGCCCGCCACCGCCAGCAGGGCGGCCGCGCCCAGACCGAGCTTGAGCAGCCGGCGGCGCTTGGGGTCGGGGCTGCTCATGGGGCTCTGGCTGTTCATGCGCATCAGGCGATCTTCTTCAGCAGTGCCAGCAGGCGCTCGAAGGTGGCGCCATAGGGCGGGTAGAACAGCTGGGTGCCGGCAAACCAGCGCGGCTGGCTGAACACCGGCTTCATCTTGCTGAAGGTGTTGAAGCCCCAGATGCCGTGATACGCGCCCTGGCCGCTGGCGCCGACGCCGCCGAAGGGCTGGTCCTCCTGGCCGATGTGCCAGATGCAGTCGTTCAGCGTCACGCCGCCGGCGTGGGTCTGTGCCAGCACGCGCTCGCGCGCGCCACGGTCGCGACCGAACCAGTACAGCGCCAGCGGGCGCTCATGGTCCTTGATGTAGTCCAGCGCCTGCTGCTCGCTGTCGTAGGGCAGGATGGGCAGCAGCGGGCCGAAGATCTCTTCCTGCATCACCGCCATGCCCTCGTGGACGTCCAGCAGCAGATGCGGCACCAGCTGGCGGCCTTCGCCGCTGCCCTCATGCGTGGGCAGTAGGCGGGCGCCCTTGGCGCGGGCATCGTCCAGCAGGCCCTGCAGGCGCGCCAGATGGCGTGGCGTGGCGATGGCGCTGTAGTCGGCGTTGCCGGCGATGCTGGGGTAGAGACGGCGCACCGCGGCGATCAGCGCATCGGCCAGCGGCTGCACCAGGGCACGCGGCGCCAGGACGTAGTCGGGCGCGATGCAGGTCTGGCCGGCATTGAGCAGCTTGCCGAAGGCCAGGCGCTCGGCCAGCTGCGCGATATCGGCGCTGGCATCTACCAGGGCGGGCGACTTGCCGCCCAGCTCCAGCGTCACTGGGGTCAGGTGTTGCGCCGCGGCCTGCGCCACCAGCTTGCCCACCGCGGTGGAGCCGGTGAAGAACAGGTGGTCGAAGGGCAGGGCCGCGAAGGCGCGGCCCACCGAGGCATCGCCGGTGATGACCTGCATCTCCTCGGGGGCGAAGAACTCGCCCACCATGCGCGCCATCAGCGCCGAGGTCTCGGGCGTCAGCTCCGAGGGCTTGATCATCACGCGGTTGCCGGCCGCCAGTGCGGCAATGGCCGGGCTCATGGCCAGCTGGTAGGGGTAGTTCCAGGGGGCGATCACGCCCACCACGCCCAGCGGCTGCGGGATCAGGCGGTTGCTGGCCGGCAGGTAGTGCAGGGCGGTGGGCATGCGGCGCTCGCGCATCCAGCGACCCAGATGCGCCGAGGCATGCTTGGCCGCCATCTCCACGGTTGCCACGTCGGCCAGCAGGGTCTCGTGGCGCGAGCGGTGGCTGAAATCGCGCGAGATGGTCTCGGCCAGTGGCTCGGCGTACTGGCGCGTCATCGCCAGCACGCGGGCCAGGCGATCGCGGCGCGTGGCCAGGCTGGGCATGGGCTCGGCGCGGAAGGCGGCGCGCTGCGCCTCCAGAGCCAGCCGCAGCAATTCGTCGGGGGTTTGGTTCAAGACAACTCCTGTACGGCTGAGGCTAACCCGTGCAGGAGGCTTCGCCAAGCGTGCAGGCCCTGGACTAGGGGAACGGCTCTAGGCTGGCGCGGCCTGTCACAAGGGCGACAGCCCGTAGCGCGCCAGGATCTGGCGCCAGCGCGAACTCTGGTGCATCTGGGCCACGCCTTCCAGCAGGAGCTCACGGCTGCGGGCGGGCATGTGCGGGCTCAGCAGCAGAAAGCGCTGGAAACGCTGGCGTGGTGTGGCTGCGACCTGCACCGACCTGAGCAGATCGGGCAGTTGTTGAGCCCACCAGGGCAGGCCGCTGCGCGAGAGGAAAACCACATCGACCCGCCCCAGCATCAGCTTACGCAGGGAGAGCTCGGTGCTGATGGCGTCTTCACGGCGTGTGCGCCCGGCCTGAACGTCGGGCTCGATATCGGCATAGACATGACCCGTGACCCCACCCACCAAGAGCCCGCGCAGGCTTTCGGGACCGCGGTAGTCGAGGTTCAAGCCCGGTCGGTGAAGGACCAGATCCTCGTCGTTCATCAGCGCTTCCGACCAGCCGAAGCGCCGCCGCTGCGTATCGCCGAACCAGATCGGGTTGACCCAGGGCACAAAGCCCTGCCAGCCCGACTCGGTCAGCCGCATGTCCAGGCGCCGGCGAGGCAGCAGCAGGAGTTCAGCGCTCAGCTGCAATTCGCTGTGCAGCCAGTCCAGCAACTCGTAGCTCAGGCCGGTGCCCGGGCCGGTCAGGAAGGGGGGGTAGTCGTAATGGCTTAGCACTTCCAGCGCGGCCTGATTGCCACCCTGGACGGCCGAGCTGCCGCCGGCCATGCAGGCGGCCGCGAGAAAGCGGCGGCGATCCATGCGTGGTTCCCCCTGAACCTTTGGTTTTCGAGGATCTTAGCGACCCGGGCGGCTCGGTGCCATCTCGGCAGGCGTCAGACAGTGCGCAGGCACTGTCTTCGGTCCCGCCTCAGCCGCGGACTGCAGGACAGCCCGCGTCCTTCGCTGGGCGTCGCCGAGCCCGCAGGGGCCGAACCCGGACAGGGAGCGTCCTGAGGACGGTTCCTGCCTGGTGAGGGCCAGGGCCGTCCCGGCCCTGGCGGCTCGGTCCTATCTCAGCCTTGCCCCGCGAGACGGGTCAAGGCCTTCGGCGGGCGTCAGACAGTGCGCAGGCACTGTCTTCGGTCCCGCCTCAGTGACGGAAGTGGCGCACGCCGGTGAAGACCATGGCGATGCCGCGCTCGTCGGCAGCGGCGATCACCTCGGCGTCACGCATGGAGCCGCCCGGCTGGATCACGCAGCTGGCGCCGGCGTCGGCCAGCACATCCAGGCCGTCGCGGAAGGGGAAGAAGGCATCGCTGGCCACGGCCGAGCCCGTCAGCGAGAGACCGGCGTTGGCGGCCTTGATCGCAGCGATCTTGGTGGAGTCCACGCGGCTCATCTGGCCGGCACCCACGCCCAGGGTCATGCCGCCGCCGCAGAAGACGATGGCATTGCTCTTGACGTACTGGGCCACGGTCCAGGCGAACATCAGGTCCTCGATCTGCTGGGCCGTGGGCTGCAGCTTGGTGACGATCTTGAGGTCCTGCGGCTTCAGGAAGTGGTTGTCCGCCGTTTGCACCAGGATGCCCGAGCCCACGCGCTTGATGTCCTGGGCATTGCGTCCCTGCTCCCAGGGCGTGTTGCCACCGGCCTTGGGCAGATCGATCTGCAGCAGGCGCACATTGACCTTGCTCTTGAAGATCTCCAGCGCCTCGGCGCTGAAGCTGGGGGCCATCAGCACCTCGACAAACTGCTTGGCCACCTGCTCGGCGGCCGCGGCGTCCACCTCACGGTTGAAGGCGATGATGCCGCCGAAGGCGCTGGTGGGGTCGGTCTTGAAGGCCTTGGCATAGGCCTCGGCGGCGTTCAGGCCGATGGCCACGCCGCAGGGGTTGGCGTGCTTGATGATCACGCAGGCCGGGGCCTCGAAGCTCTTGACGCATTCCCAGGCGGCGTCGGCGTCGGCGATATTGTTGTAGCTGAGTTCCTTGCCCTGCAGCTGCTTGCCCGTGACCAGGGAGCCGGGCGCGGGGTGCAGGTCACGGTAGAGCGCGGCGCTCTGGTGGCTGTTCTCGCCATAGCGCAGGTCCTGCACCTTGATGAAGCTGCTGTTGAGCTGGCCGGGGTAGGCCGACAGCGAGCCATCGTCCTGGCGGGCGCTTAGGTAGTTGCTGATGGCCGCGTCGTACTGCGCGATGCGGTTGAAGGCAGCCACGCTGCAGGCAAAGCGGGTCTTGTCGCTGGTCTTGCCCGCGCTCTTCAGCTCGGCGAGCACCTGGGCGTACTGGCCGGCTTCGGTCAGCACGGTCACGTCCTTCCAGTTCTTGGCCGCGCTGCGCACCATGGCCGGGCCGCCGATGTCGATGTTCTCGATCGCGTCTTCCAGGGTGCAGCCGGGCTTGGCCACGGTGGCCTCGAAGGGATAGAGGTTGACCGCCAGGATGTCGATCATCGTGATCCCATGCTGGCCGGCGGCGGCCATGTGCTCGGGCAGATCGCGGCGGGCCAGCAGGCCGCCGTGGATCATGGGGTGCAGGGTCTTGACGCGACCGTCCAGCATCTCGGGGAAGCCGGTGTGGTCGGCCACCTCGGTCACGGGCAGGCCGGCATCGGCCAGCAGCTTGGCCGTGCCGCCGGTGGAGAGCAGGCGCACGTTCAGCGCATGGAGCTCGCGGGCGAACTCGACGATGCCGGTCTTGTCGGACACGGAGATCAGGGCGGTGAGTTGGGTCATGGTGGGTGACTTCAGGGGTGGAATGCGGGGGCGTGCGCGGCTCAGAGCAGTCCGTGGTCGGACAGCTTGCGGCGCAAGGTGTTGCGGTTGATGCCCAGCCAGTCGGCGGCCTTGCTCTGGTTGCCGCCGCTGCGTTGCATCACGACCTCCAGCAGGGGCTTCTCCACCAGCTTGATCAGCATCTCGTGCATGGAGTGGGGTTCCTCGCCGTCGAGGTCGCGGAAATAGGCTTCGAGGTTCTCGCGAACCACGGTATCGATGGGCTTGGGCGTCATGCCGGCAACCTTGTGCTTTCTTCTTGGTCTGGGTCTTCGACCGCCGTCTGCGCAGGCAGGTAGGGCAGTCGCTCGTGCTGGTCCGCCAGAATCTGGAAGAACTCGCCCAGAGCTGCCACCTGGGCCTCGCAGCTGTCCAGCAGATTCATGCTTTGGCGGAAATCCTCCCCGCCGGGCAGGGCGCGCACCGCCCAGCCGATGTGCTTGCGGGCGCTGCGCATGCCGGTCAGCGCGCCGTAGAGGCTGTAGTGATCGTGCAGATGTTCGATCAGCCAGTCGCGCGCCTGCAGCACCGGCGGCGCGGGCAGCTCCTCGCCGGTGGCCAGGAAATGCGCGATCTCGCGAAAGATCCAGGGCCGGCCCTGGGCGGCGCGACCCACCATGAGCGCATCCGCCCCGGTGTAGGCCAGCACCTCGCGGGCCTTGGCCGGGCTGTCGATATCGCCGTTGGCCACCACCGGAATGCTGAGTGCGGCCTTGACCGCGCGGATGGTGTCGTACTCGGCAAAGCCCTTGTAGCCCTGCTCGCGGGTGCGGCCATGCACCGTGACCATGGCCACGCCCGCGGCCTCGGCGCGGCGTGCCAGGGCCACCGCGTTCTTCTCGGCCTCGCACCAGCCGGTGCGCATCTTCAGGGTCACCGGCACGCCGTGCGGGCGCGCGGCCTCGACCACCGCCTCGATGATCTCCAGGGCCAGGGGCTCGTCCTGCATCAGGGCCGAGCCGGCCCATTTGTTGCAGACCTTCTTGGCCGGGCAGCCCATATTGATGTCGATGATCTGGGCGCCGCGCTGGATGTTGTAGACCGTGGCCTCGGCCATCATGGCCGCCTCGGTGCCGGCGATCTGCACCGCGATGGGCGCGGTCTCGCCCTCGTGATTGGCCCGGCGCGAGGTCTTGAGGCTGTTCCAGAGGTCCTTGCGCGAGGTCACCATCTCGGAGACCGCATAGCCCGCCCCCAGGCGTTTGCACAATTGCCGGAACGGCCGGTCGGTGACGCCCGCCATGGGTGCCACGAAGAGGCGGTTCGGCAGCTCATGGGGGCCGATGAACATGGGCAGGCGGGGGGGGAGGAGGGTGCTGAAAAAAGAGGCAGGATTATAGCGCCGGCCCCAAACCGAGCCCCTCCCCGGCATGGCGGGTCCGGATAATGCGCCCGCATGGAAGTCTGGCTGCAAGAACATATCAACGCCCTGCTGGCCTGGCTGGCCCTGCCCGAGCTGGGGCTGCCGGCGGTCTTCATCGTCGCCCTGGTGTCGGCCACCCTCTTGCCCATGGGTTCGGAGCCCGCCGTCTTCGGTCTGGTCAAGCTCAACCCCGAGCTGTTCTGGCCGGCAGTGCTGGTGGCCACCGTGGGCAATACCATGGGCGGTGCCATCAGCTGGTGGATGGGCTATGGGGCCGAGCGGCTGTACGAGCGGGCCGCCCAGCGGCCGCCGCGCGAGCGCCGGGCCCTGCAGTGGCTGCAGCGCTTTGGCGCCAAGGCCTGCCTGCTGAGCTGGCTGCCCGTGGTCGGCGACCCCCTGTGCGCCCTGGCGGGCTGGCTGCGCCTGCCCTTCTGGCCCTGCGTGTTCTTCATGGCCCTGGGCAAGTTTGCCCGCTACCTGAGCATGACCGCGGCCTTGCTCTGGGTCTTTCCCAATCCCTGACAATGTCGCGACCAAGCCACCACACATCACGATGAGCAAGACCCCCGCTTACGACGAGCTGTGCCGCCGCCACCAGCGCCTGCACCGCCTGGCCCACCTGCAGTCCATCGCCTCCTGGGACCAGTCGGCCTTCATGCCGCCCAAGGGCAATGAGGCCCGTGCCCTGGCCCTGGCCGAGATGGGCGGTCTGCTGCACCAGCAAGCCACCGATGCCGCGCTCAAGGGCCTGCTGGACAGCGCCGAGGGCGAGAGCCTGGACGAGACCCAGCGCGCCAATCTGCGCGAGATGCGCCGCGCCTGGCGCGCCAGCAATGCGCTGCCGCAGTCTCTGGTGGAGGCCAAGAGCCTGGCCATCTCGCACTGCGAGCATGCCTGGCGCAGCCAGCGTCCGGCCAATGACTGGGCCGGCTATGCCGAGAACCTGCGCGAAGTGCTGCGCCTCACCCGCGAGGAGGCGCGCCTGCTGGCCGAGGACAGCGGCCTGTCCAAGTACGACGCGCTGATGGACCAGTACGAGCCCGGCATGCGCAGCACCGAGGTGGACCGCGTCTTTGGCGATCTGCGTCAGTGGCTGCCGGGCCTGATCCAGCGTGTGCAGGAGCGCCAGCGCGGCGAAGCCGTGCAGGTGCCCGAGGGGCCCTTCGCCACGGCCGCCCAGCGTGCCCTGGGCCAGGACGCGATGCGGCTGATGGGCTTCGACTTCGAGGCCGGCCGCCTGGACGAAAGCGCCCACCCCTTCTGCGGCGGCGTGCCCGAGGACGTGCGCATGACCACGCGCTACCGCGAGGACAGCTTCCTGCCCAGCCTGACCGGCACCATCCATGAAACCGGCCATGGCCGCTATGAGCAGAACCTGCCGCGCGAGTGGCTGGGCCTGCCGCTGGCCCGCGCTCGCTCCATGGGCCTGCACGAGAGCCAGAGCCTGTCCTTCGAGATGCAGCTGGGCAGCCACCCCGCCTTCGCCGGCCTGCTGAGCCCGCTGATCGTCAAGCATCTGGGCGAGCAGCCCGCCTTTGCGCCCGAGAACATCAATCGCCTGCTCACGCGCGTGGTGCCTGGCCATATCCGCGTGGATGCCGACGAGGTGAGCTACCCCGCCCATGTGATCCTGCGCTACGAGATTGAGCGCGCCCTGGTGGAGGGTGAGATCGAGGTGGACGACATCCCGGCCCTGTGGGACGCCAAGATGATGGAGCTGCTGGGCATAGACACCCGCGGCAACTACAAGGACGGCCCCATGCAGGATGTGCACTGGGGCGCCGGCCTCTTTGGCTACTTCCCCTGCTACACCCTGGGTGCCATGTACGCGGCCCAGTGGTTCGCCACCATGCGCCGCGAGATGCCCGACCTGGACCAGCGCATCGCCGCCGGCGAGCTGAGTCCCGTCTTCGACTGGCTGAACGCGCGCATCTGGAGCCAGGGCTCGCGCTGGGAAACCGCCGAGCTGGTGCAGCGCGCCAGCGGCGAGCCGGGCCTGAATCCGGCGCATTTCCGCGCCCATCTGGAAGGGCGCTATCTGGGCTGAGGCCCGCGAGGGCCTAGCAGGCGCCGGTCAGCGCTTCTTGTTCTTGCGGCGCCACGCCGCGAACAGGATCACGACCAAGCCTGCACCCATCAGTCCGTAACTTGGCGGTTCGGGGATGGGGCTCAGCGGGACGACCGACACATTGTCCAGCAGCGTGCCGTAGCCGTCCTGTGCGCCCGCGGCGGCAAAAGTCAGCGTGGTCTGAGACTCGGTGGCCAGGAAGTTACGTCTGATCTGGGTCCAGCGCTTATTGTTGTCTTGGCCGACGAGTTCAGCTTCGGGGCTGGAGGAGATCTGCCAGGTCAGCCCGTTGCTCGCCGCACCCAGTGAGTCAAAGCGTTGCGCGATCCAGAAGCTGATCTCGTAGCTCTGTCCCACGACGGTGGAGAAACTCTGGCTGAGTTGGCAAAAGCCACATTGCCCCTCCAATTCGATGGCATTGCTGCCCTCTTGTGCCGAGGGGGACGCGTAAGACCTTGTATGCAGTTCCACCGCGCCGCGCGGCGTAAGCCAGCCGCCAGCCGGGTTGCTCAGAAAGCTCCAGCGGCTGCCAAGGGCTTGCGAGTTGGCTTCGAAGCTGCCGTTCTGCAGCAGATTTGCCTGGGCGAATACCGGGGCAGCAGCAAGACAAATCGCCAGTAGGTGCTTCATCGCTTCACTCCTTCGTTGTGCGAGCCCGTACTGTGGTGTAAACCGACACTTGGCTGTCTTAAGGAGTGTTAAGCCACGACGCGGCTCAGGCCTCATGGCAAAGACCGACGCCTCATCGTCGACGAGCGGCCAATTCAGCTGTCGGGGCGATCCGTGGTCTGGCGCCAGCTTTTGACGATTCGCGGCATGCGGGCTTCCTGAGTCAGCTGGTGCTCCAGCTCCTCCCGGCCGCGACGCAGCAGGCTGATGAACTCCTTGCGATCCAGCGTGGTGGAGAGCTGCGCACTGGCTTGCAACTGGGCCTTGTTCGTGGCGCGGAAGCGGTCGGCCAGTTCGCGAGCCTCATGTGCATCAAAGCCCAGGAACTCGAGCACGCGTCGCCCCGCCAGCAGCGAGCTTTCGAACAGCTCGCGTTCGATGACATCGGCACCCATACGCATGAGTTCGTAGGCATGGGGAACGTCAAGTGCCCGGGCCACAAGCCGCAGATGCGGGAAGTGCTTCTTGGCCAAGCTGACGATCTTCAGGGCCGTCTCCCGCTCGTCCACGGCCACCACCAGCACCTGAGCATGATGGGCCCCGGCCGCCTCCAGCAGGTCCAGCCGGGCGGCATCACCGTAGTGGATCTTGAATCCGAACTGCTGCATGTTCGCAATGTGCTGGGCCCCATGGTCCAGCACCGTGGCACTCATGCCGTTGGACATGAGCAGGCGCGCCACGATCTGGCCGTAGCGACCAAAGCCGGCAATGATGACCGGGCTGTGTTCCATCGGCTCGCTGTGGGTGGGGGCGGTCTCGGCCTGGCTCAGATAGCGCGCCGCCACGAGGTCGTTGAACTTCATCAGCAGGGGCGACGCCGCCATGGACAAGGCAATCACGAGGTTGAGCAGACCGGCATGCTCGGCGCTGAGCATGGCGCCTGCCAAGGCCGCACCGATCACGACGAAGCCGAACTCCCCACCTTGGCCGAGCAGCGTCGCAAAGCTCAGGCGCTCTCTCACACTCATGCCGGCCAGCCAGGCCTGCAGATACAAGGTCAGGAACTTCACCGCCATGAAGGCCAGCAGCAGGGCCAGAATCGTGAAGGGCAGCTGGGCAAGCAGCCCCAGGTTGATGCCGGCGCCGATGGTGATGAAGAACAGCCCCAGGAACAGGCCCTTGAAGGGCTCCAGATCCGCCTCCAGCTCATGCCGATACTCGGAGCTGGCCAGCATCACGCCGGCAATGAAGGCGCCCAGCCCGGCCGACACGCCCACGCTGATCATCAACTCCATCACCAGGATCACCAGCAGCAGTGCGGCGGCCACAAAGAGCTCGCGCGAGCCGTTGGCCGCAATCCATCGCAAGCCATGCCCAATCAGATAGCGTCCGGCCAGGATCAGTCCGGCCACGGCGGCCAGGGCTGGCCAGGCCTTGAAGGTGGGCGCGCCGCTGCTTGGAAACAGGACGCTGGTGGCGATCAGCAGAGGGATGGCCGCCATGTCCTGGAAGAGCAGGATGCCGAAGGCCGATTTGCCCACCGGGGTGCCCATGATGCGGCGGTCGTTCATGAGCTGCACCGCCACCGCGGTCGATGACAAGGCCAGCGTCAGACCGATGAGCAGGGCCGGCAGCTGGGGCAGGCCCCAGCTCAGCACGGCCAGACCCAGCACGCAGCCGGTGACCAGCATCTGCAAGAGGCCCAGGCCCAGCACCTGGGCCCGCATGGACCAGAGCTTCTTGAGGTCAAGCTCCAGGCCGATGGTGAAGAGCATCAGCACTACGCCCAGCTCCGCCAGCAGGGCCACGCCCGGGCTGCCATCCGCCAGCTGAAGGCCATAGGGGCCGATCAACACTCCCGCCAGCAGATAGCCCAGCACAGCGCCCAGGCCGAAGCGTCTGGCCAGGGGCACGACCAGGACCATGGCCGCGAGGTAGATCAGGATGTAGACCAGAACGCTGGCTTCAGCCTTCATGGCGCGGCTCCTCGTGGGTGCTCAGGCTGCCCTCCAGGCCATGAAAGACGAGCTCTTCGAGGAGGCGAGTCCGGTAGCCTTGTGCCGCGAGGAGCAGCGCCTCGTCGCTCAGCGCACCGGCGTGATACACGGTGTAGGGCGGCAACCATTCCATGCCGCAGAACCTCGCCAACTGCTGGATAGGGGTGGCGATACGTTCCATGGGGTAGTGGTTGTAGCCGGCTTCGCTGTACGCGCCTCGATCTCCACCGGTCGTTGCCACCCATAGCAAGCGTTTTCCGGCCAGGGCCCGTGCCGAACTGCCGTCAGCCGCGTGGCCGTAGGCCCAGCCATGCGTGAGCACCTTCTCGCACCACAGGCTCAGCAAGGCAGGCATGTGATACCAGTACAGCGGGTGCTGCAGCACGATGGTGCCGCTGCGCAGCAGGGCCTGCTGTTCCGCTTCCACGTCGATATGGAAGTCGGGATAGAGCTCGTACAGATTCCGGGTCTGGACCTGTGGCAAGCCCTGTATGCCTCTTTGCAGTTCACGCCCCGCTCTCGAGTGCCGGGGGTAGGGATGCGCATAGAGCACGGTGATCATGGGCGTTGGCAGGCCAGGGTATATGAAAACGCCGGCTCGGCGGGGCAGCCGGCCCCGAGCGAGTTTTCGGCGTGTGACGCGGTCGCAGAAATGCGTCGCCGCAGTTCACATCATGCCGTGGCAAGCCCGCTACCGCCCTGGCTCTTGAAGTCGATGAGCCTGGATCTGGCGTGGCCGTGCAATGACACTGCCGCCGCCGGAACGCCGAAACAAGCGTCGCCAGCGGCAAGGCAGAGGACCATCAGCCGAGGAGCAGCTGCGGAGTTCGACTATCCCTTAGCACTTGCTCTGGCTGTCTTAAGTTTTGTAAAACCGTCGACATGACACCATGCCGAATCAGTCGCTGCCGCACATTTGGCGTGCGGCCGAGTCCAGGCTTGGACGTCGAGAGACTTAGACGGCGTTGCGCTTCGCGCGGCGGCGAGCTACCAGGCCCATGGCGCCCAAGCCGGCCAGCATCAGGGCATAGCTGCTGGGCTCGGGGACGGCGCTGGTGACGCTGATATTGTCCAGCGAGGTGCCGTAGGAGTCCGACAGACCCGCGGCCTCAAACTTCAGCGTGGTGCTGCTGCTGGTGGCCTTGAATTGGGCCACCACGGGCGTCCAGGCGGTGTTGGCGTCCTGACCCACGAGGAAGGAACTGACATTGCCGGCCGACCAGAGCAGGCCATTGCTGCTCTTGCCATCGCTGGTCGGCTTTTTCTGGTCGGGGCGCTGGGCATAGGCAAAGCTCAGCGTGTAGGTCTGGCCGACCACGGTGGCAAAAGTCTGGCTGATCCAGCTATTGCCCGTGGTGTCCAGCTCCACGAAGTTTTTGCCGTCCAGGGCGCTGCCGGAGACGTTGTTGCGCAGTTCCACGCCGAGGGCACCCGCCGTCCAGCCGCTCAGGCTGTTGAACTTGGCCCAGCTCGCAACCTGGTTGGACTCGAAGCTGCCGTTCTGAATCAGATTGACCGTGCCGGCACTGGCGATCAAGGGGAAGGCGAGCAGGGCGATGGCGAGAGTGCGCATGGTTTCCGGTGGATGGTGAGGCGTCGCACGGTGCGCGATGCATGGCTGTCATTGTCTGCAGGCCTGCGGCGGTCGACATCCCCGCGATAGCAGGGGCGATTGCGCCAGCCTGTGAACTACGTCACGGTTTGAGTCGCTCTTCCAGCTGATCCAGACAGTCATGCAGGCGCCCCAGCGCCGCCTCGGTGCGGGCGGCCGCGGGGCTGCCGGCGCGCCCGACCAGGCGGCGTGAGTCGTCGCGCAGCCGGCCCTCGTGCAGGCGCAGACCGTGGCGCTCCAACTGGGCCACCAGGCTGGGGCTGCGTGCGCGCAGATGCTGTCGCGTGGACTGGAAGGCATGCTCGGCCAGATGGCGGCGCCGGCTGTAGCTCAGGGTGTTGGCCATGAACATCTCGGCATCCTGCGGGTCGGGCTGGAAGAGCAGGATGTCGGTTTGCGGATGGCTCAGGGTGTAGCGCTTGAGCCCCAGTTCCAGGCGTGAATGGATCAGGGAGCGCAGGGTCTGGCTCAGCACCAGGGGCAGGCCGCCGTCGACCAGGCGCGGGATGCGGGAGTGCTGATGGCCGGCGGCGTAGGGCACCAGGGGATTGAGGCAGATCAGCAGATCCAGCCCCTCCTCCAGCAGCACCGAGGCATGGATGGTCTTCTTGAGGGCGCCGTCCACATAGTGCCGGCCGTCGATGTCCACCGGCGGAAACAGGCCCGGCAGGGCCGCACTGGCCTGCACCGCGCGCGAGATGGGCACATGATCATGGCCCGGCATGCCGAAGGGCACGGCCTCACCGCTGTCCAGATCGGTCGCGACCAGGACCAGGCGCTTGCCCAGCTGGCGGAAGTCATCGCTGCGGCCAGGACGCTGGAACAGCTCGTGCAGCTGGCGGGCCAGGGCCTCGCCCGAGAGCAGACCGGTGGGCAGGGCGCGCCCCAGCCGTTCAAAGGCGGCGAGCACCGAGCGCCCTTGCAGCAGGCTCTGGAACAGGGCTTGCCCCAGCAGGCTGGGCAGCTGCTGCAGGCGCTGGGCGTATTCCTCCCAGGCCGGACGCAGCATGAGCTCGGGATGGAAGCGGTCCTGCTCCGGACCGCTGTTCTCGATGAAGGCGGCGCAGAGCTCACGCGGGCTCAGGCCGTTGGCCAGGCCGGCGGCAATGAAGCCACCGGCGCTGACGCCGATGAAGCTTTCGCAGCGGCGCAGGTCCAGACCCTCGATGGAGTCCTCCAGCGCGCACAGGGCGCCGATCTCGTAGATGGCTCCCAGCGGTCCGCCGCCGGCCAGGGCCAAGCCAATGCGCGGCGGCCTGGCCGGAGAACGCTGGGAACTCATCGTGGATCAGCCGACCCCGCGTGCTCAGACCGCGGCGGCCGGTGTGCTGGGCGCGGCGCTGCGCTTGCGGGCCGGCGCGGCCTTCTTGGCCACGGCGGGTGCTGCCGGTGCGGCGGAGGCCGACTTCTTGGCGGGGCTGGCGGCCTTGCGGGGCGCGGGCGACTTCTTGGCGGCGGGCGCTGCCCCGTTCTTGGCGGCCGGCTTGGTCGCCGCCTTGGCGGCGGACTTCGGTGTCGCCTTGGGGGCGAGCTTCGTCGGCGCGGCCTTCTTGCCAGAGGCCTTCTTGGCGGGCGGCTGGATGGCCGCGCTCAGCGCATCGATGCGCGCGATCAGCACTTCGACCTCCTTGGCCGTGGGCACGCCCAGACGCTTGAGCGCATTGGCCACGCGCTCCTCAAAGATGGACTCGAGTTTGTCCCAATGCTGGCCGGCCTTGGCGCCGACCTCACCGGCCATGCCGCTCATCTTGGCCGTCACCGTGGACAGGCGTTCCTCGGCGGCGCTCTGTGTCTTCTTCTGCAGCTTCATGCCTTCGCTGACCAGGGCCTCGAAGACCTTGCCACCCTCGCCCTGGGCCTTGGAGAAGGCGCCCAGGCCTGCGGCCCAGATCTGCTGCGCCGAATCCTTGACCGACTGGGCGATGGCGCTGTCCAGCAGGCCGGCGGGAATGCCGGGGATGGCGGTGCTCTCAGCGGCCTTTTTCTTGGCGGCCATCTTCTGAAGCTTCTTGACCATGATGTGCAGTCCTTCTGTGTCGTCGATGGAATCGGTGCTTGGGTCCACTATAGGCCCGTCCTGTGGCAGAACCACGCGCAATCCTAGTGAGTGTGCTCTACCGACGACTCCGGGAAAGCGCGCAGCTTGGGGCTCTTGGCCCTGGACAAGAATCGAGCCCAAACCCAGGATTTCATGGGTGTTCACTGCTATTCAGGAGACGAGGCATGCAGTATTTCGTGACCGGCGCGACGGGCTTCATCGGCAAGCGATTGGTGGCCAAGCTCTTGGCCCGACGCGGCAGCACGGTGTACTTCTTGCTGCGCGAGGAGAGCGCGGACAAGCTCCCCGAGCTCTTGGCCTTCTGGGGCGTCAGCAAGAACCGGGCGATTCCGGTGTACGGCAATCTGGATGCCAAGCGCCTGGGCGTGGCGAGCGAGCAGATCAAGGCGCTCAAGGGCCAGATCCAGCATGTCTTCCATCTGGCCGCCATCTACGACCTGGCCGCACCCGAGGAGGCCCAGGTGCGGGCCAATATCGAGGGCACGCGCGCCCTGGTGGAGTTTGCGCAGGCCATTGACGCCGGACATGTGCACCATGTCTCCTCCATCGCGGCGGCGGGTCTGTACGAGGGCGTGTTCCGCGAGGATATGTTCGACGAGGCCGAGAACCTCGATCACCCCTATTTCATGACCAAGCACGAGAGCGAGAAGATCGTGCGCCGCGAATGCAAGCGGCCCTGGACCGTCTACCGGCCGGCCATGGTGGTGGGCGACTCGCAGACCGGCGAGGCCGAGAAGGTGGACGGCCCCTACTACTTCTTCAAGCTCATCCAGCGCCTGCGCCAGATCCTGCCGCCCTGGATCCCCTCCCTGGGCCTGGAGGGTGGTCGGGTCAACATCGTGCCGGTGGATTTCGTGGTGGACGCCTTGGTGCACATCAGCCACCAGGAGCGCAAGAGCGGCGGCTGCTTCCACATCGTGGACCCGGTGGGCTACCGCGTGGGCGACGTGCTGGACATCTTCTCCAAGGCCGCTCACGCGCCCAAGATGGGCCTATTCGTCAATGCGGCCTTGCTGGGCTTCATTCCCAAGAGCGTGAAGAAGGGGCTGATGGCCCTGGCGCCGGTGCGTCGCATCCGCAATGCGGTGATGAAGGATCTGGGCCTGCCGGACGAGATGCTCACCTTCATCAACTACCCCACGCGCTTTGACTGCCGCGAGACCGAGAAGGCGCTCAAGGGCTCGGGCATACGCTGCCCCAATCTGCACGACTATGCCTGGCGTCTGTGGGACTACTGGGAGCGCCATCTCGACCCCGACCTCTTCATCGACCGCAGCCTCAAGGGCGCCACGGCCGGCAAGGTGGTGCTGGTGACGGGCGGCTCCTCGGGCATTGGCCTGGCCGCCGCCAAGAAGTTCGCCGAGGCCGGCGCCATCACCCTGATCTGCGCCCGCGACGAGGACAAGCTGGCCGCCGCACTCAAGGAGATCCGCGAGCATGCCGGCCCCAAGGCCCAGGTCCACAGCTACTCGGCCGATATCGCCAACGAGCAGAGCTGCGCCGAGATGGTGGCCTGGATCAACGAGAACTTCGGCGGCGTGGACTTCCTGATCAACAACGCCGGCCGCTCCATCCGCCGTGCCATCGAGAGCAGCTACGACCGCTTCCACGACTACGAGCGCACCATGCAGCTCAACTACTTCGGCTGCCTGCGCGTGACCATGGGCCTGCTGCCCGGCATGGTGGCCAAGAAGCGTGGCCATGTGGTGAACATCTCCAGCATCGGCGTGCTGACCAATGCGCCGCGCTTCTCGGCCTATGTGGCCTCCAAGGCGGCGCTGGACGCCTGGACGCGCTGCGCCTCCAGCGAGTACGCGGATCTGGGCATCACCTTCACCACCATCAATATGCCCCTGGTGCGCACGCCCATGATCGCGCCCACCCAGATCTACAACAATGTGCCCACCCTGGCGCCCGAGGAGGCGGCGGACATGATCGCCCAGGCCTGCATCGCCAAGCCGGTGCGCATTGCCACCCGCCTGGGCATCACGGGCCAGCTGCTGCATGCCCTGCTGCCGCGCGTGGCCCAGATCGTGATGAACACCAGCTTCCGCATGTTCCCCGACAGCGAGGCGGCGCGTGGCGACAAGGCCGGCCGCCCCCAGCTCTCGGCCGAGGCCATTGCCCTGCAGCAGATGATGCGCGGCATCCACTTCTGAGCCGTGGCGCCGGCCGAGTGAGCGGCTAGAAGAACAGCCACCAGAGCAGCAGCAGGCCCAGCCCCAGCGCGGCCTGCCAGGCCTGCGTGCTGCCCATGTCCTCGTCCGGCCGCAGCCGGTGCAGCAAGCGCGCCAGGCCGGTATCGCGCCAGTCGCGTGGGCGCCGTGTCGGGCGTGCGGTGGCGGCCGGCTGGCGGGAGGCGATGTCGTGGCGCCATTGCGCCTCCAGCTTGTCCAGCAGTGGATTCAGGTCCAGCAGCGAGGGGGCCAGCACCGCATGACCGCAGCGCTCGCAGTGCGTCTGGCGGCCGGGGTCCAGCGCGGCACCGCAGCCATGGCAGGCCCAGGCCCAGAGGGCCGCGGCCGCTCGGGCCGCGCCGGTCTCGGGATCGCGGCCCGGACTGGGCCGCAAGGCCTGGGTCAGACGCGGCAGGTCCAGCACCAGCAGCGGGCTCTCGCAGTAGCGGCACTGTGTCTCCGCGCCCTGTGCGGGGGCGCCGCAGTTGAGGCAGCAAAGGCTGCGCCCCTCGCGCTCCAGCGCGCCGCGATCGGCCGGCAGCACGGCGCGCACCAGGCCGCGCTCGGCCAGCACGCCGGCATGGCTGTGCAGATGGCCGCCACAGCCGCTGCATTCGAGCGCGGGGAAGCGGCCATAGCGCGTCTGGTTCTGCACGGGCTTGAGGGGGCGACGGCAGAGCGGACAGTCCAGCACCGTGGCGCCTGTCGCCACCGTGGCCGCGGGCATTCCCGGCTGCTCCTGCAATTCACGCAGCAACGCAATCCAGCCCAGGCCGTTGAGCTGCACGGACTCCAGGGTGTCAAACCAGACCAGGCGGCAGGGCGGGCAGTGGTCCACGGGCACACTGCGCCCGCTGTGGGCGGGCAGGCTCAGATGCTGCATGGGGGCAGCGCATTGCGGGCAGCTGAGCTGATGAGGCTGGCCTAGCAGTTGCATGGTATGGGTAGGGCGGGGCGGGGCGGGGCGCCGCGCATCATCGCAGCTTTGAGCCCTGCACCGCCGTGCCGCCCGCGGCGGCCTGACGCTCAGACCTGGAACACCTGCACCGCCTGGGCCAGGCGGCCGGCCTGGTCCTTGAGCTGCTCGCTGGAGGCCGCCATCTCCTCCACCAGGGCCGCGTTCTGCTGGGCCACGCGGTCCAGCTCGTGCACCTGCAGCTGCAGCTCGGCAATGTCTTCGTTGTCCTGGCCCGAGCTCTGGTCCAGGCGCGCCATCAAGCTGCTCAGACGCTGGATCTCGTCCACCATGCGGGCCAGGGTGCGGCCGGTGCCCTCGATCTGCTGCGTGCCCTGCTCGCTGCGGGTGGCCGCCTCACTGATCAGGCCCTTGATCTCGCGCGCCGCGCTGGCCGAGCGCTGGGCCAGGGCCCGCACCTCGGCCGCCACCACGGCGAAGCCGCGGCCGCTCTCGCCGGCGCGCGCGGCCTCCACCGCGGCATTGAGGGCCAAGATATTGGTCTGGAAGGCAATGCCGTCGATCACGCCGATGATCTCGGTAATGCGCTGGGTGGAGCCGTCGATGCCACGCATGGCTTCGATGGCGGCCTGCATCTCCTGACCGGCCTGGCGCGCCACCGCCTGGCCGGCCTCGGCCAGGCTGCGAGCCTCGCCCGCATGCACGATGCGCTGGCGCAGGCGCTGCATCACCTCGTCCAGGCGCGCGCTGGCGCGCTGGGTGGTGGCGGCGGTTTCCTCGGTGCGGCTGGACAGATCCAGATTGCCCTGGGCGATCTGACCCGAGGCGGCGTGCAGCTCGTCCACATTCGCGCGCACCTCGCCCACCACCCTGGCCAGGCTGCGCTGCATGCTGTGCATGAAGGCCATCACGCTGCTCTGATCTCCCTGGGCCACGGCCAAGCGCTGGTTCAGGGCGCCACGGGCAATGCCCTGGGCCACCTCGCGCACCGCGCTGGGCTCGGCGCCCAGGGAGCGCAGGATGCGGCGCGTGATCACCCCAGCCAGGCCTATGCCCAGCAGGCAGGCCGCGCCCAGGCCCAGCAGGGCGCTCCAGCGCGCCTGCTCGTAGCGGCGCAGGCCCTTGTCGTACTCCTGCTGCGCCACCTGTAGCTGCACCTCGACCAGGGCATTGAGCTTGTCGCTTAGCGGGTCGATGGTGGCGTAGAGCTGCTCGCGCGCCAGTGCCTCCAGGCCCTCCAAGTCACGGGCCTGCATCAGGGCCAGCAGGCGCAGCCGCAGCGCTTCGGCACGCGCCATCAAGGGCGTGATCTCGCTGACCAGCGTGCGTTCCTGCGGGACCAGAAATGTCTGGGTGTAGGCCCGCCATTCCTGCGCTACCTTCTGGCCAGCTTGGTCCACCAGGCGTGCGCCCTGGGCCCAGTCCAGGCTGCCCATGCGCACCTTGTGGGTGGTGTCCACGAGGTTCACCGCATACATGTCCGACACGGTCTTGAGTTGGCGCAGGGGGACGACCCTGTCGTCGTACACCGTTCGCAAAGATTCGTTGGCCTGGGACAGCAGCAGCACGCCCCCAAGGGCCAGCAGGGCCATCAAGAGGCAGAGCAGGGCGGTGAGCAGGGTCAGGCGGGCGCGCACGCTCGGCACGCGCGCGAACAAGGCGTCAAGCAGCATTTTTTTGTCTCCCTTGGGTGCGCCTGCAGTGGCGATCACCTGCGGGCCATCTTGCCCGCGACTTGTGCGCCAGGCAACCAGATGTCACCGTTTTAGGGCTTTGCCGGCGGGGGGGCGGACTGGCCGCAGTGCTGGCCCGGAGGCTACAGTGGCGGCATGGATTTCCAAGCCGCCATCGTTCCCGATGCTCAGTCCGCCAGTGCCAGCGCCTGGTGTTTTGCCTTTGTGGAGGGGCGGCTGCTGCTGCCGCAGGCGCTGCCCGAGCAAGGCCTGGCCCCGCTGGCGCTGCAGCACTTCGAGCCCGGCCTGCAGGCCCGCCACTATCTGGGCCGGCTGGAGGGCCTGGACTGTTGGGCCCTGCGCCTGGCCGAGGCGCCGCCGGGCTGGCAGGCCCAGGGCCTGCGCGCCGCGATGATGAGCCTGCCCGGGCCGCTGATGGCCCTGGCCGGCCGCGCGGCCCAGGTGCTGGAGTGGGACAGGACGCACCGCTTCTGCGGCGTGTGCGGCACGGCCACCGAGGCCCAGGCGCAGGAGCGCTCGCGGCGCTGCCCGGCTTGTGGCCACACGGCCTATCCGCGCCTGAGCCCGGCCATGATGTGCCTGATCTGGCGCCCGAGCCCGCGCGGCCCCGAACTGCTGCTGGCGCGGGCGCCGGGCTTTGCCCCGGGCATGTACAGCGCCCTGGCCGGCTTTGTGGAAGCGGGCGAGTCCCTGGAGGACTGCATGCACCGCGAGGTGCTGGAGGAGGTGGGGCTGCGCGTGCAGGGCCTGCGCTACTACGGCAGCCAGAGCTGGCCCTTCCCGCACAGCCTGATGCTGGCCTTCACGGCCGAGTGGGCTGGCGGCGAGATCGTGCCCCAGGCCGGCGAGATCGAGGACGCCCAATGGTTCCCGCTCGACGCCCTGCCGGGCATCCCGCCCCGCTTTTCCATCGCGGGCCACCTGATCCGCGATCTGGTGGCCCAGCTGGGCGGCTGAGGCCGGCCGCGCTCAGAAGCCCTGCAGCACCAGCTTGCCGCGCTGGCGCTGGCTTTCCTGCTGGGCGTGGGCGCGCTTGAGCGTGGCGGCATTGATGGGGCCCATCACTTCGGCCAGGGTGCTGCGCAGCTGGCCGGCATCCACTAGGCGCGCCACCTCGGCCAGCAGCCGGCCCTGCTCGGCGATGTCGTGCGTGCCGTGCATGGAGCGGGTGAACATCAGCTCCCAGTGCAGGGACAGGGCCTTGCCCTTGAGCGCCATCACATCGATATCGCCGGGGCCGAAGTCATCGATCAGGCCCAGGCGGCCCTGCGGCTCCAGCGCGGCCACCAGATCGGCGAAATGCGCCGGCGTGTGCGTCAGGCTGGCGGCATAGCGCAGCGGCGGCAGGCCCTGCTCGGCTTGCAGGCGCGCGATCTGCGGCGCCAGGGGCTCGCGGTGGCTGATCACATGGTGGGCGCCCAGCTCGCGCAGCCAGGCGCCACCCGCACCCTCGGGCTCGGAGCTCGTGCCGATGATCGTCAGATGCGGCAGCTGGCGGGCCAGCTGCACGAGGATGGAGCCCACGCCGCCGGCCGCGCCGGTGACCAGCAGGCTCACCGGGCGCTCGGCCTGCTGCTGCACCTGCAGGCGGTCGTAGAGCAGCTCCCAGGCGGTGATGGCGGTCAGGGGCAGGGCGGCGGCCTCGGCGTCGCTGAGCGAGGCCGGGGCGCGGGCCACGATGCGGTGATCCACCGCCTGGAACTGGGCATTGCTGCCGGGGCGGGTGATGTCGCCCGCATACCAGACCCGGTCGCCCAGGGCGAAGCCGCGCACCGCTGAGCCCAGGGCGCGCACCACGCCCACGGCGTCCCAGCCCAGCACCACGGGGGTCTGGCCATCGGCACTGGCGCGGCGCTGGCGCACCTTGGTGTCCACCGGGTTGAGGGCGATGGCGCTCACTTCCACCAGCAGGTCCTGCGGGCCCGGCGTGGGCGTGGGCAGTTCCAGGTCCAGCAGGGACTCGGGATCGTTGATGGGCAGGCTCTTGAAGTAACCGACGGCTTTCATGCTGATGCTTTCTCCGGAAGCGCCACGGAACTGGGCGCGATGGCCGTATCTTGGGGGCTGGGGCAGAATCAATGAAGACGCTTGAATCGCTATCAGTTTCAAATGGAAATTGAAAATATCCAGGAGCTGCGCCTGCTGGTGGAGTGCGCCCGCGGCGGCAGCCTGAGCGCCGCGGCGCGCGAGCTGCAGATCACCCCGGCCGCGGCCAGCGCCCTGCTCAAGCGCCTGGAGGCGCGGCTGGGCGTGCGCCTGGCCGAGCGCAGCACCCGGGCCCTGCGGCTCACCCCGGCCGGCGAGCAGCTGCGTGACTACGCCCAGCGCGTGCTGGAGCTGCTCGAAGAAGGCGTGGCCCAGCTCAGCGAGGGCGGCGCCGCGCCCGGGCGGGCTGGCGCCGCGGCGGCCGCGAGCTTGCGCGGGCGCATCCGCGTGAGCGCCTCCAGCGATCTGACGCGGCGGGTGCTGCTGCCCCTGCTGGACGAGTTCCTGGCCCGCCATCCCGGCGTGGAGCTGCAGCTGCAGGTGGGCGACTCCCTGCTGGACGTGGTGCGTGACCAGGTGGACCTGGCCCTGCGCTACGGCGAGCTGGCCGATTCGGCCCTGGTGGCGCGCCAGCTCTGGAGCGGGCGCCGCCTGCTGGTGGCCTCGCCCGACTATCTGCGCCGCCGCGGCTGGCCGCGGCATCCGCAGGCGCTGGACGGCCATGAGTGCATACGCTTCAAGATCGGCAACCGGCTGGAGCGCGACTGGGCCTTCTGGCCGCGTGCCGCGCCCCAGGGCGCGCCCCTGGTGGTGGCGGTGCAGGGCCAGCGCAGCGCGGACGATGGCGGCATTGCCCATCAATGGGCGCTGGAGGGGCGTGGCCTGACCTACAAGAGCGAGCTGGATGTGCGCGACAGCCTGGCCAGCGGCGCCCTGGTGGAGGTGCTGCCCGACTGGGTGGGCCGCCCCATGCCCCTGCACGCGGTGCTGCCCAGCCAGCGTTTCCTGCCCCTGCGCCTGCGCGCCCTGGTGGACCATCTGGCCCAGGGGCTGGCTGCGCCTGCTGTGTCACCTCAGCCCGATTCGGGGCGGTCGCGTGGCACGCGGGCCAGATAGTCGGCCGCTCCGGCCTGTCCCAGCGGTTTGAGCATGATGCGCACCGTGTTGCGGCGCTCGCCCGCGACCACGCCCTGGCGTTGCCTGAGTTCCGCAAAGCCCTGCCGGACCCAAAAGCGTTCGGCCGGGGTATTGCCCAGCACCACGCCTAGGCGCAGCCATTGCGCGCCTTGTTGCCGGGCCCAGGCCTCCAGGGCCTCGTACCAGCGCTGGCCCAGCCCGCTGCCATGCAGGGACGTGGCCATCAGAAAGAGCGCGATATGCCAGCAGCCCGGCAGCACCAGATCGCTGTCCAGCATGACAAAGCCTTGCAGCAGGGGCTCGGTGCGGGCGTCTTCCTGCCACAGGCCCAGATTGAAATGCTCGCGCCAGCTCAGCTCGGGGGGCGGGCGACTGGCGAGCTCCTCCTCGGCCTCCCGCGGGCCCGGCGGAGCGCCACTCACGCGCAGCCAGTACTCCGGATTGGCTGCCATGAAGGCCTGCAGCCTGGGCGCCTGATCCGCTGCGAAGGGGCGGGCATGCAGGCCCGGCCCGGCCGAGAACAAGGCCTCAGCGCTCAAGGCCCGCTCTGCTCAAAACGCGCCAGCGGCGCCATGCGGGCGCGGTGCAGGTGCAGCTGACGCCCGTCGGCGAAGTAGCCGTCCACCTGGTCCAGCATGCGCAGGTACGCCTGTTCCAGCGCCATATCGGGGCAGGCCCGCAGCGTGGCGGCCAGGGGCCCCAGGCGCAGGCGTTGCGGACCCTGGCCCAGGGTGGCCTGGCCGCTGAAGCTGTTGCAGCCCGCAAAGCCGCTCACCGAGGCGCCATCGGCGCTGAAGATCAGGGTGGGCACGCGGCCCTGTTCATCGGGCTTGACGGGCTGGCCCATCAGCTCCACCAGGCGCCAGGGCCGGGCTTGGGCCGTCAGCTTCGGATCGGCCGCGACCTGGGTCGTTGGCGCCGGGGGCTGGGCGGCTGGGGCGCCCGGGCCGCCCGGGGATTGGGCGCAGGCGGCGAGCTGCAGCAGGCCCAGCAGGGTGAGGAGGCGGGGCAGACCAGACTTCATGGGGTTCTCCTAGGGAATGCGGGGCTCACAGCGCCATATTGAGCGGGGTGAGCGTGGTCTTCTTGACATGGATGCTGATGATGGCCACCACCTCGTCGGGCGGGGCCGGGCGCAGCAACTGGTCGGACTCCACCGTGACTTTGCTGACCAGGGCATCGTCCTCCAGCAGGCAGAAGAAGGGGCTGGGGTCGGCGGGCTCGGGCGGCTCGCTGCGGCCCTCGTTCGAGCCGTGGGGCACGCGCAGCCCGTCCAGCAGGGTCTTGAGCCGGTTGTCGATATCGCCGCCATCGGTGATCAGCTGGCCGCGCGGCTGCTGGCGCAGCAGCAGCACCGAGATCTCGGCATAGAGATCGAGCTTGGGGCTGACCAGGGGCGCGAACAGCAGCCCCCCTTTCTCGATGATGAGGGAGGGCCGGTCCGGCAGGGCCGGGTGGGCCAGCAGATGCGCGGCCTGCTCGCGCAGCGGTCGCTGGGTCTGCCACAGGCGCTGCAGCTGTGGATGCAGGGCGCGACGTATCTCCCATTTGTGGGGAGACTTGGCGCCCTGGCCATGCAGGGGACCTTCGTAAACCAGTCGGAATTCCATGGCGTGCCGGTGCAGGGGGCAGGTCTTGAGTGCTGTTGAGCATAACGCTGCGTACCGGCCGCTTGTCAGAGCCCGTCGTAGACGATGAAGCCCTTGTTGATGTCCAGCAGCTTGCGCGTGAGGCGGTAGACGCCGCCGCCCTCGCGGGTCTTGCTGGCATCGGTATTGCCCTCGAGGGTCTCGATCAGGCCGCCACCCACGCGCTCGACCAGGCCGGTGTGACCGGCGCCCCCGCCGAAGTCCATGATGAAGATCATGCCGGGCCGGATCAGGTCCGGGCTGGCCAGGGCCTGGGCGCGGGTGATGCGGTGCGCGCCGCGGGCCGTGGCACCCTGCCAATGGGCCAGGCAGCCGGCGGTGCGCAGCATGGGATTGGGGCGATGCAAGGCCTGGGCCGCCTCGTCGAAGCACCAGTACACAAAGGCGCAGCACCAGGGATAGCCAGCACCCAGGCCAACGCGTTTCAGATAGCCCTCCACATCGGGGCCGCGGTTGGAGTTGGGCGGGATCTCGCGCACGCCGCGCTCGCACTCGGCCGCGGCGATCTGCAGCACCTTGCTCAGCAGGGCGTCGCGGCTCGCCTGCGTGGCGGCCGCGGCCTGCTGGCGAAAGAGCACGGACCAGGTGATGGCACCGATCTCGCCATCGGCCTTGAGCGGCCGGCCCTGGGCATCGACATGGCGGGCCTGAAAGAGGCGCACCGCCTGCTTCATGGCCGGCCCGAAATTGGGATTGCTCTCGTCCAGGGGCTTCAGGCCCTCACCGCCCGGGCGCAGGCCCAGGGCCTCATTGAGCTGGCGCTTGAGCGCCCTGACCAGGGCGGCGTCCTGCTCGCCCTGCTTGATCACACGGCCGGGGTAGTCCATCGCGGGCTCCAATGCCAGTGGGGGTGAGGCGATGCTAGGCGCCGCGCTGAGGCGTGCACCATCCCCAAGGCGTTGGGCGCGGCTTGTGCCTCAGTGGAAATCGCGGCTGGGCGTGAAGATGGCGCCCAGCAGGGGGCTCAGATCCTCGAAATGCTGGGCCAGCAGATGGGCCACGCCGTTCTGCTTCTGCCAGCGGCCCTGCACGGCCAGCAGGCGCGCGCTGATGATGGTGGAGCGGTACTTGGCATAGACATCGGCCCAGACGATGACCTGCACGCTGCCATGCTCGTCTTCCAGCGAGATGAAGAGGGTGCCCTTGGCCGTCTGCGGGCGCTGGCGCACGGTGACGATGCCGCAGCTGCGGGCGCTGCGGCCGCTGCGCCAGTCGGCCAGCTCGGCCGAGCTCTTGAGCCCGCGCTCGGCCAGCTGGGGCCGCAGCAGGGCCAGGGGATGGCGGCGCAGGCTCAGGCCGGTGGCCGCATAGTCCCAGCGCACCTCCTCGCCCTCGGGCGCGGCCTCCAGGGCCAGCTGGGCCTCGCCCTCCACCTCGTGGGCGCCGGCCTCGCGCAGCAGGGGCGGCAGGCGCTGCCAGGCCGTGGCCTGCCAGACCTGCTGGCGGCGGTGGCCGGCCAGGGACTGCAGCGCGTCGGCCGCGGCCAGCTGCTGCATCTCGCGCTGTTCGAGCCGGGCGCGCAGGGCCAGGTCTTGTGCATCGGCAAAGGGCGCCTCGGCACGCGCCACGACGATGCGCCGGGCCGCCTCGGCCGCCAGGCCCGAGACCAGGTGCAGGCCCAGGCGCACGGCCAGGCCGGTGTGGCTGCTCGGGGCCGGCTCCAGGCTGCTTTCTTCCAGGCTGTGGCACACATCCGCCGGCCGCACCTCCACGCCGTGGCGCCGCGCGTCCTGCACCAGCTGGCTGGGGGTGTAGAAGCCCAGGGGCTGGGAGTTCAGCAGGGCGCAGAGAAAGAGCGCGGGCTCATGGCATTTGATGTAGCAGGACACATAGGTCAGCAGGGCGAAGCTGGCGGCATGGCTCTCGGGGAAGCCGTAGGAGGCGAAGCCCTTGATCTGCTTGAAGATGCGCTCGGCGTACTCGTCCGCGTAGCCATTGCGGCGCATATTGCTGACGATCTTGTCGTAGAACTGCTGCAGATCGCCGGGCCGCTTCCAGGCCGCCATGGCGCGGCGCAGCTGGTCGGCCTCGCCGGCCGTGAAGTTGGCGGCAATCATGGCCACCTGCATCACCTGCTCCTGGAAGATGGGCACGCCGAAGGTGCGCTCCAGCGCCGGCTTCAGACCCTGGGGGTAGTCGATGGTGCGGCCGGCGCGGTGGTCGGCGCGGTTCTTCAGATAGGGGTGGACCATGCCGCCCTCGATGGGGCCGGGCCGCACGATCGCCACCTCGACCACCAGGTCGTAGTAGTTGCGCGGCTGCAGGCGCGGCAGCATGGACATCTGGGCGCGGCTCTCGATCTGGAACACGCCCACGGTGTCGGCCTTGCAGATCATGTCGTAGGTCGGCACGTCGCCCTCGGGGATGCTGGCCAGCTCGTAGTCCTTGCCACGCCATTGGCGGTAGAAATCGAAGCAGCGCTTCAGGCAGCTCAGCATGCCCAGGGCCAGCACATCCACCTTCATCAGCCCGACCGAGTCCAGGTCATCCTTGTCCCACTCGATCACGGTGCGGTCCGCCATGGCCGCGTTCTCGATGGGCACCAGGCGGTCCAGCGGTCCCTGGGTGAGCACGAAGCCGCCCACATGCTGGCTCAGGTGGCGCGGCATGCCCATGAGCTGGCGCGAGAGCTGCACCAGCTGGCGCAAGCCCTGACCCTCTTCGTCGAGGCCCAGCTCCTGGCAGAGCTGGTGCAGGCGCGCATCGGGCAGGGACTGCTCGGACCAGCCATGGTGATCCAGGGCCAGGCGCTCCAGCAGGGCCTCGTCCAGCCCCAGGGCCTTGCCCACATCGCGGATCGCGCTCTTGGGCCGGTAGCTGATCACGGTGGCGGCCAGGGCGGCGCGCTCGCGGCCGTATTTGCGGTAGAGGTACTGGATCACCTCCTCGCGGCGCTCATGCTCGAAGTCCACATCGATGTCCGGCGGCTCCTTGCGCTCGCGGCTGATGAAGCGCTCGAACAGCAGGGTGCTGCGGCCCGGGTCCACGGCCGTGATGTGCAGGCAGTAGCAGACCACGCTGTTGGCCGCCGAGCCGCGGCCCTGGCAGAGGATGCCGATGGAGCGGGCGTAGGCCACGATATCGGCCACGGTCAGGAAGTAATGCTCGTAGCGCAGCTCCTCGATCAGGGTCAGCTCATGCTCGATGCGCTCGCGCCAGGGCGCGGGCACGCCGGCCGGCCAGCGCTTGGCCATGCCCGCATAGGTCAGCCGGCGCAGATGGCTGCTGGGCGTCTGGCCCGGTGGCACCACCTCGCTGGGGTACTGGTACCTGATCTCGTCCAATGAGAAGCTGCAGCTCTGCATCAGCACCAGGCTCTGGGCCAGCAGCTCCGGCGGGTAGAGCTGGGCCAGGCGCAGGCGGCTGCGCAGATGGCGCTCGGCATTGGGCTGCAGATCGAAGCCGCAGTCGCGCACCGGCCGGCCCAGGCGGGTGGCCGTCATCACGTCCTGCAGGGCCTTGCGCGAGCGCACATGCATATGCACATCGCCGCAGGCCAGCAGGGGCAGGGCGGTGGCCTCGGAGACCGCGCGCAGACGCTGCAGCCAGAGCTCGTCGCCCAGCTCGCGCAGCAGCTCTACGCCGATCCAGGCCTGGCCCGGGTGATGGCGCAAGAGCCACAGGGCCGGGGCCAGCAGCTCGGCCTCGCTGGCCTCGCGGCGCGGCAGCAGGATGATCTGGCAGCCCGCCAGCCGCCCCGGCATCAGCTGGGAGCGCCGCAGCCGGTACTGGCCCTTGCTGGCGCTTTCACGCCGCAGCCGGGTGATGAACTGGCAGAGATTGCCGTAGCCCTCCAGATGGCGGGCGATGGCCACGATCTTGAAGTCCGGCTCGCCCGTGTCGTCGTCGCGCACCAGGAATTCGGCCCCGATCAGCAGGCGGGGCAGGACGGCCTCGGGGCCCTCGGCCTCGCGCAGGCGCTTGAGCTGGGCGTAGGCCCGCACCACGCCGGCCAGCGAGCATTCATCGGTGAGGGCCAGGCCCGCATAGCCCAGGCGGTGGGCGCGCTCCACCAGCTCCTCGGGATTGGAGGCGCCGCGCAGAAAGCTGAAATTGCTCAGGCAGTGCAGCTCGGCGTACTCAGGAATCACGGTGCCCCCGGTCGTTCATGCGAAGACGCCGTGCAGAAACCAGGCCGACTCCTCGCCCGAAAGCCGCTGCTGGAAGATCCACAGGAGCCCCGCCTGCGCGCTCTGCGCTAGCACATAGTCGCGCTGCACCAGGCCCGGGCCGCCGGCCTGGCCGGCCCACCAGCCGCCCTCCACGCGCTGCGGCCGGCTCAGCAGCTGCAGGGGCTGGCCCAGATAGCGGGGCTGGCTGCGCGGCGCGTCTAGGCGCAGCGGCGGCTCCAGCAGCCAGGCGGGCTGGGGGTAGAGCGGTGGCCGCGCGGCGGCCGGCCGGGCGGGGCCGGGCCAGGGCTGCCAGCGCTGCATCAGCTCCATGCGGTGGTCTTCCAGCAGCTGGCCGGCGCGCACCTGGGCCGGCCCCAGGCGCACCGAGAGCCGCTCCAGCAGCTGGGGCAGGGCTTCGGTGGCCTCGTCGGGCGCGCTGGGCAGCAGGCTGGCCGCCTGCTCGGGCTTGAGCATGATCTCGTCGGCGCGCAGGCTCAGCTCGCCCACCGGCGCGGCCAGCTCCAGGCGCGCCAGATGCTCGCCCAGCAGGCGGCTCAGATGGCGCGGCTCGCGCGTGGGCTCGGCGGTGCCCAGCTGCAGGGCGCCGTCCAGGGCCACATCGCGGCCGCGCATGGCGTCGTGCTGCCAGCTCAGGGTGAGCCGCTTGACGCCGGCCTGGCGCGCGGCCAGCCAGCCGCAGAGCTGGCGCAGCAGGCTCTCGGCGTAGTGCAGCAGGGCCGGGGCATGCTCGATGCGAAAAGGCAGCTCCAGCCGCGCCTCGAAGCGTTCGGGCAGCTGCAGCCAGACATGGGCCTCGGCGCTGTGGCCGTAGGCCCGGTCCAGGGCCAGCAGCAGGCCGTCGCCAAAGCGCCGACCCAGGGCGCGGCGCGGCAGGGCGCGCAGCTGGCCCAGGCGCCGGCAGCCCAGGCGCAGCAGCATGGCGTGGTGGGCCTGGGCCGCGCTCAGGCAGGCCAGGGGCAGGGCGTCCAGCAGCTCATCCAGGGGCCGGGCCAGGCCCTCGTGCTGGCCGGCGCGGGCCAGGGCCAGGGCGCCCAGGCTGGTGGGGGCCCAGGCCATGCCGCTCAGGCCCAGGGCCCGGGCCTCGCGCCACAGGCGCCGGTGCAGGCGCTGGGCGCCGCCGAACAGGCGCAGGCTGGCGCCCACCTCCAGCACCACGGCCTCCTCCAGCCGCGCGACGCGCGGCGTGAACTGCAGCGCCCACCAGCCCAGGGCGCGCAGGGCGGCCTCCTGCTCGGCCGCCTGGGCTGCCTGGGCCATCTGGGCCGCCCGCGTGCTGGCCACCGCCGGCCCGGTGCCGGCGGCCGGCTCAGACCCCAAGTCCCTGGGCGTGGCGAGCAGGGCGAGCCAGTGCGGCGAGGACATCGCGGGACTCCGGGGCGGTCAGGGTGATGGGGGTGGGCGTGGCCAGCGGCAGCGGCTCGTCCTGCAGCAGGCGCTGCGAGAGCAGGGGCTCCAGGGCCGGGGGCACGGCGCGCAGGCGCAACGGGGCCGCCAGGGCCGGACCGCGGCGCTTGAGCAGATGCAGCTCCAGCTCCCAGTTCGCCTGCGGCCTGAGCCGCAGGCGCAGCGGTGCGGCCGAGGACTGGGTGGCCACGGCCTCTGGGCGGAACACAAAGCAGGGCGCATGGGCGCCCAGGGCGCAGGCCTGCAGGCGGCGCAGCTGCTCGGGACTGGCCTCGGGCAGCCAGGCCATCAGGGCGCCGGCCGCATTGGACTTGAGCGCCTGCTCCAGGGCCCAGAGCGCTTGCAGCGGTGTGGCGGGCGCCAGCCAGAGCAGCTGGCGCGGCGCGAGGCCCCAGGCCGCCAGGCCGGGCAGATGGGGGGTGAAGGGCGGGTTGATCAGCAAGAGGGGGCGCCCGCCGGCCAGGGCCGGTGCCAGGGCCGGGCCCAGCAGGCGGAATTCGCAGACCCCGGGCCTGGGTTGCAGGATTTCGCTGAGCGCCTGCGCCGGCCAGCCGCCGCCGGGCAGCACGGCATCCAGCGCGGCAAAGCCGCTGGACCAGGCGCTGGCCGGGCCGCCGGCCAGCTCCGAGCCGCGCCACAGCGCCCGGCCCAGGGGGCCCTGGAGCAGGCTGGCGGCCGCGGAGCAAGCCGGGGCAGGGCCGCAGGACGCGGCTGATGCGATAGGCAGGGACATGGGGGCAGGCCGGGCGCGGGAGGCACGCCGGTGGCATGGCGTGGTGCTGTATAGATGTACAGTAGTTTACAGGCTGGAGCCTGCCAAGTCCCGGGCGCAGTTCAATGCCGCAAGCCGCGCCAGCGCATGTGGGCCATCGCCCGCGGGCGGAGTCTTATGGGTACTGGTACTGCCGCAGCCCCTGCAGATCCAGCACCCGCACGCCGCCGTACTCCACGCTGATCAGGCGCTGCTGCTGCAGGCGCTTGAGCGCCTCGTTCACGCGCTGGCGCGACAGGCCCACCAGATAGGCCAGCTCCTGCTGGGTGATGCGCAGCAGGCTGCCCACGCCGGGGTAGAGCAGGGGGTGGAAGAGGGCGGCCAGATTGCGAGCCACGCGCACATCGGGGTTGCCGATGCGGTCGGTCTCACGCGCGGCGATGAACTGGCCCAGGCGCTCGTTGAGCTGGTTGAGCACAAAGCGGTTGAAGCCGATGCTCTGTTCCAGCAGCTGGTGAAAGGTGTCCAGGGGCAGGCCGGCCACCACGCTCTTGCGCAGCACCTGGATGTTGTAGCGGTAGACCTCGCGCTTGAGCAGGGTGCCTTCGCCGAACCAGCCGCCGGGCGGCACGCCGGTGAAGGTGATGGCCTGGCCGCTGCTGTCGTCATTGCTCATCTTGAGCAGGCCGTCCACCACGCCGAACCAGTAGCTGGCGGGCTTGCCGATGCGGCAGACGCGCTCGCCCACCTCGGCATCGGCCACCTGCAGCTGGGCGATGGCCTGCTGGCGCTGGCTGGCGTCCAGCACGCCCAGCCAGGGGATGGCCGCCAGCTCGGCGCTGGTGGCGCGGCGAGCCCGCTGGCGCAGCGGGGCCGGCACCGCGGGTTCGGCAAGAAAGCCAGTGGCACTCATGGGGCTGCAAGCATGGCGATAAAGCCTCGATTTCGGACTCCGGGTTATCTCGCCCCCGGATAGACCCTAGGAATGTCGTCCTAACGACAACATGACGTCAAAGCTAGTCCTAGTATGCGTGTCAGTCCAGCGCGAGATGCCCCACAGATGGGTGCCGCGCACCGTACAGGAGACAGCGGTGGTGACGACAGCAGCAGCAGTGACTTTTCCCCAGCTCTTGCTCGAGCACGCAGCCCGGCGCCCCGACGCGCCGGCCCTGCGCGAGAAGGAGTACGGCATCTGGCAGACCCTCAGCTGGGTACAGCTGGCGGGCTTGGTGCGCGAGTTGGCCCATGGCTTGGCGGACGCCGGTCTGGGCCGCGGCCAGCATCTGGTGGTGGTGGGCGAGAACCGGCCCAGGCTTTACGCCACCATGCTTGCGGCCCAGGCCCTGGGCGCGATTCCGGTGCCGCTCTACCAGGATGCGGTGGCCGCGGAGTTTGCCTACCCGCTCAACAATGCCGAGGTGGCCTTCGCCGTGGTGGAGGACCAGGAGCAGGTGGACAAGCTGCTGGAGATCCGTGAGCAGTGCCCGCGCCTCACGCGCATCTGGTTCGATGATCCGCGCGGTCTGCGCAATTACCGCGAGAGCGGCCTGGAGTCGCTGGACGCCCTGTGCGAGCGTGGCCGCCAGCGCCTGGCCAGCCAGCCCGGCTTCTTCGAGGCCCAGGTGCAGGCGGGGCAGGCGGGTGATGTGGCCGCGATGTTCTTCACCTCGGGCACCACGGGCAACCCCAAGGGCGTGGTGCACACCCATGCCACCCTGATCGACCGGGCCCAGGCCGGCATGCGCTTCGACAAGCTGACCGAGCGCGAGGAGGTGCTGGCCTATCTGCCGCCGGCCTGGATCGGCCAGAACATCTTCAGCTACGCGCAGTGGCTGGCCTGCGGCTATGTGGTGAACTGCCCGGAATCGGCCACCACGGTGTCCATCGATCTCAAGGAGATCGGGCCCACCTACTACTTCGCACCGCCGCGGGTCTTCGAGAGCCTGCTGACCAGCGTGATGATCCGCATGGAGGATGCCGGCGCGATCAAGCGCTGGCTCTTCGCCCAGTGCATGAGCCTGGCGCGGCGCGTGGGTCCGGCTCTGATGGACGGCCAGGCCGTGAGCAGCCTGGACCGCATCAAGTACGCCCTGGGCAATGTGCTGATCTACGGGCCGCTGCGCAACACCCTGGGCCTGTCCCGGGTGCGCGTGGCCTACACGGCGGGTGAGGCCATAGGCCCCGATCTGTTCAGCTTCTACCGCAGCATCGGCATCAACCTCAAGCAGCTCTACGGCTCCACCGAGACCGCGGTGTTCGTGTGCCTGCAGCCCGACCACGAGGCCAAGGCCGATACGGTGGGCGTGCCCATCGAGGGCGTGGAGATCAAGCTGGCCGACAACGGCGAGATCATGGTGCGCTCGCCCGGCCTGCTCAAGGGCTATTACAAGAACGAGGCCGCAACGGCCGAGGTGCTCACCGCCGACGGCTGGTACCACACGGGGGACGCGGGCTTCATCGATGCCGGCGGGCATCTGAAGATCATCGACCGCGCCAAGGATGTGGGACGCCTGCGCGGTGGCGTGTTCGACGGGGCCATGTTCGCGCCCAAGTATGTGGAGAACAAGCTCAAGTTCTTTGCCCATATCAAGGAGGCCGTGGCCTTCGGCGACCAGCGCGACCGCGTCTGCGCCTTCATCAATATCGACTTCGAGGCCGTGGGCAACTGGGCCGAGCGCCGCAACCTGCCCTATGCCGGCTACACCGATCTGGCCTCCAAGCCCGAGGTCTATGAGCTGATCCGCGACTGCGTGGAAAAGGTCAATGCCGATCTGGCCCAGGACGAGCGCCTGGCCGGCAGCCAGATCACCCGCTTCCTGGTGCTGCACAAGGAGCTGGACGCGGACGATGGCGAGCTCACCCGCACCCGCAAGGTGCGCCGCGGCGCGATTGCCGAGAAGTACGCCGTGCTGATCGATGCGCTGTACGGCGGCAAGAGCTCGCAGTACATCGAGACGGCGGTCAAGTTCGAGGATGGCCGCACGGGCAGCGTGGCGGCGGACCTGAAGATTCTTGATGTGAAAACCTTTACCCCGGCCCGGAGGGCAGCCTGATGGCGAGCAAGAAGATCGGCGAGGTCATCCTCGACGTGCAGAACATCTCGCTGAGCTTCGGTGGCGTGAAGGCGCTCACCGACATCAGCTTCAATGTGCGCGAGCATGAGATCCGCGCCATCATCGGCCCCAACGGCGCGGGCAAGAGCTCCATGCTCAACTGCATCAACGGCGTCTACCAGCCGCAGCAGGGCTCCATCACCTTTCGCGGCCAGACCTTCAAGCACATGAACTCGCGCCAGGTGGCGGAGATGGGCGTGGCCCGCACCTTCCAGAACCTGGCCCTGTTCAAGGGCATGAGCGTGCTGGACAACATCATGACGGGCCGCAATCTGCAGATGAAGACCAATGTCTTCCAGCAGGCCTGGCGCTTCGGTGCCGCCGAGCGCGAGGAGACCGCGCAGCGCGAGAAGGTGGAGCGCATCATCGACTTCCTGGAGATCCAGGCCTACCGCAAGACCCCGGTGGGGCGCCTGCCCTACGGCCTGCAAAAGCGTGTGGACCTGGGGCGCGCCCTGGCCATGGAGCCGCAGGTGCTTCTGCTGGACGAGCCCATGGCCGGCATGAATGTGGAGGAGAAGCAGGACATGTGCCGCTTCATCCTGGACGTGAATGACGAGTTCGGCACCACCATCGTGCTGATCGAACACGATATGGGCGTGGTCATGGACATCAGCGACCGGGTCGTGGTCCTGGACTACGGCAAGAAGATCGGTGACGGCGCACCCGATGAGGTGCGCGCCAACGAAGACGTGATCCGCGCCTATCTGGGCACTTCTCACTGAGGCCACGACCATGGGATTCTTTCTCGAGACCTTGATCGGCGGCCTGATGGCCGGCATGTTGTACTCCCTGATCGCCCTGGGCTTTGTGCTGATCTTCAAGGCCAGCGGCGTGTTCAATTTCGCCCAGGGCGCCATGGTGCTGTTCGCGGCCCTGGCCATGGCGCGCTTCTCCGAATGGATCCCGCAATGGACCGGGCTGGAGAGCAAGCTGCTGGTGAATGTGCTGGCCTTCATCGTGGCCATGAGCCTGATGGTGGTGCTGGCCTGGGCCATCGAGCGCCTGGTGCTGGGCAAGCTGGTCAACCAGGAGGGCATCACCCTCTTGATGGCCACCCTGGGCATCACCTACTTCCTGGACGGCTTTGGCCAGACCCTGTTCGGCTCGGACATCTACAAGATCGATGTGGGCATGCCCAAGGACCCGATCTTCCTGTTCGAGAAGGTTTTCGAGGGCGGTGTGCTGGTGAGCCAGGAGGATCTGATCGCCGCCCTGGTGGCTGCCGCCCTGGTGGGCGTGCTGGCCCTGTTCTTCCAGTACACGGCCACCGGCCGCGCCCTGCGTGCGGTGGCGGATGACCACCAGGCCGCCCAGTCCATCGGCATTCCGCTCAAGCGCATCTGGGTCATCGTCTGGAGCGTGGCGGGCTTTGTGGCCCTGGTGGCCGGCATCATCTGGGGCTCCAAGCTGGGGGTGCAGTTCTCGCTGTCCCTGGTGGCGCTCAAGGCCCTGCCGGTGGTGATTCTGGGCGGGCTGACCTCGGTGCCCGGCGCCATCATCGGCGGCCTGATCATTGGTGTGGGCGAGAAGCTCTCCGAGATCTATATCGGCCCCATGCTGGGTGGCGGCATCGAGATCTGGTTTGCCTATGTGCTGGCCCTGGTGTTCCTGCTGGTGCGACCGCAGGGCTTGTTCGGCGAGAAGATCATTGACCGCGTCTGACGCGGGCCATGATCTTCCGGTGAAGACTAACTTCGCGCAGCGAAGTTAGGCGAAGCGGGTCGAAACCAAAAGATCAGTCGAAAAGAGACAAGTCATGCTCTACAGAGAAAACGGTCAGTTCAAGACCTCCTACCGCGCCGACCAGCAGGTCTTTCCGATTGCCCAGGACCGCCTCGCGATCTGGGCCCTGATTGGCGTGGCCGTGCTGCTGGTGCCGGCCATGGCCGATGAGTACCTGCTGCGCGCCATCTTCATTCCCTTCCTGATCCTGTCCCTGGCGGCCATCGGCCTGAACATCCTGGTGGGCTACTGCGGTCAGATCTCCCTGGGCACCGGGGCCTTCATGGCGGTGGGCGCCTATGCGGCCTACAACTTCTTTGCCCGCGTGCCCGGCATGCCCCTGATCCCGGCCCTGCTGCTGGGGGGCTTGTGTGCCACGGTGGTGGGCGTTTTCTTCGGCATCCCTTCGCTGCGCATCAAGGGCCTGTACCTGGCCGTGGCCACGCTGGCGGCGCAGTTCTTCAGCGACTGGGCCTTTCTGCGCATCAAGTGGTTCACGTTGGATTCGGCCTCGGGCTCGGTGAGCGTGTCGGGTCTGCAGGTGCTGGGTCAGCCCATCGAGACCCCGCTGCAGAAGTACCTGTTCTGCCTGGCCGTGGTGGTGGTCTTTGCCTGGGGCGCCAAGAACCTGGTGCGCGGCCATATCGGCCGGGCCTGGATGGCCATGCGGGACATGGATGTGGCGGCGGCCGTGATCGGCATCCGGCCGGTGCACGCCAAGCTCAGCGCCTTTGCGGTGAGCAGCTTCATCGTGGGCGTGGCCGGTGCGCTGTGGGGCTTTGTGCACCTGGGCTCCTGGGAGCCGGCGGCCTTCTCCATCGACCGCAGCTTCCAGCTGCTCTTCATGGTCATCATCGGCGGTCTGGGTTCCATCATGGGCAGCTTCTTTGGCGCGGCTTTCATCGTGGTGCTGCCCATCTTCCTGAACCAGGCCCTGCCGGCCCTGGGCGGCCTGTTCGGCTTCCATGTCGATACGGCCCTGGTCAGCCATGTGGAGTTCATGGTGTTCGGCGCCCTGATCGTGTTCTTCCTGATCGTCGAGCCGCATGGCCTGGCCAAGCTCTGGTCCACGGCCAAGGAGAAGTTGCGGCTCTGGCCCTTCCCGCATTGAATTGCAGCAGTTCAACCCGGCACCGCAGAGTGCTTTTTCCTAGGAGACAAGCGTCATGATGCAACTGAAGAAAGTCGCCGCCGCGACCCTGCTGGCTGCCGCCGGTCTGGCCGGCGTGGGAGAGGCTCTGGCCCAGGCCAAGGAGCAGTTCTTCCCGGTCCTGGTCTATCGCACCGGCGCCTATGGCCCCAATGGCACGCCCTGGGCCAATGGCTATGTGGACTATCTCAAGCTGGTCAATGCCCAGGGCGGCATGAACGGCGTGAAGATCTCCTACGAGGAATGCGAGTTCGGCTATGCCACCGACCGCGGCGTGGAGTGCTATGAGCGCCTGAAGGGCAAGAACGGCGGCGCCACCGTGTTCCAGCCCCTGTCCACCGGCGTGACCTTTGCGCTCACCGAGAAGGCCCCGGCCGACAAGATTCCGCTGATCACCGCCGGTTACGGCCGCAGCGAGAGCCAGGACGGCGGCGTCTTCAAGTGGAACTTCCCCCTGATCGGCACCTACTGGATGGCGGCCGACGTGCTGATCCAGCATCTGGCCAAGAAGGAAGGCGGCTTCGACAAGCTCAAGGGCAAGAAGATCACCCTGGTCTATCACGACAGCCCCTATGGCAAGGAGCCGATTCCCCTGCTGCAGGAGCGCAGCAAGATGCATGGCTTCGAGCTGAACGCGATTCCGGTCACCCACCCCGGTGTGGAGCAGAAGTCGGCCTGGCTGCAGATCCGCCAGCAGCGTCCCGACTATGTGCTGCTCTGGGGCTGGGGCGTGATGAACACCACCTCGCTCAAGGAGGCCCAGGCCACCGGCTATCCGCGCGAGAAGATGTTCGGCGTCTGGTGGGCCGGCGCAGAGCCCGATGTCAAGGACGTGGCCGAGGGCGCCAAGGGCTACAGCGCCCTGACCATGCAGCACGGCGTGCACCCCGATGCCAAGGTGACCCAGGACATCCTCAAGCTGGTCCATGCCAAGGGCCAGGGCACGGGGCCCAAGGAAGAGGTGGGCCAGGTGCTCTATATGCGCGGCATGATCTCCGCGATGCTGGCCGTCGAAGGCGTCAAGCGCGCCCAGGAGCGTTTCGGCAAGGGCAAGGTCATGAGCGGTGAGCAGGTGCGCTGGGGTCTGGAGAACCTGGCCCTGGATCAGAAGAAGCTGGACGGCCTGGGCTTTGCCGGCGTGATGCGCCCGGTGTCCACCTCCTGCGCCGACCATATGGGCTCGGCCTGGGCGCGGGTGCAGACCTGGGACGGCAAGAAGTGGGCCTTCAGCTCCGACTGGTACCAGGCCGACGAGATGATCCTCAAGCCCATGGTCAAGCAGGCCGCCGACAAGTACGCCACCGAGAAGAAGCTGGAGCGCCGCACCCCGGCGGACTGCCAGAGCTGATCGGCGAGGCGGATCAGCTCTGGCTGCGCCAGATCCTGTTCGCTCCCACCCCTGCCCCGCCCTCCGGGAGGGCGGGGTCAGCAACCCCACCCCGTCCCTCCCCCGAGGGGAGGGGGCTCATCACAGCGCCGCGCGCGACGTTGTGCTGAGTTGAAAGGCAAGACATGAGTAGCAATGTGCTTCTGAACGTCAATGGCATTGAGGTGATCTACAACCATGTGATCCTGGTGCTCAAGGGCGTGTCCCTGCAGGTCAAGGAGGGCGGCATCGTGGCCCTGCTGGGTGGCAATGGCGCGGGCAAGACCACCACGCTGCGGGCCGTTTCTAATCTGCTGGCCGGCGAGCGCGGCGAGGTGACCAAGGGCAGCATCGAGCTGCGCGGGGAGCGCATCGAGAAGCTCACGACCTCGGACATGGTGGAGCGTGGCGTGATCCAGGTGATGGAGGGGCGGCATTGCTTTGCCCACCTCAGCATCGAGGAGAACCTGCTCACCGGCGCCTACACCCGCAAGGACGGCAAGGCCGCAGTGGCGGCCACGCTGGAGAAGGTCTACAACTACTTTCCGCGCCTGAAGACGCGGCGGACCTCGCAGGCCGCCTACACCTCGGGCGGCGAGCAGCAGATGTGCGCCATCGGTCGCGCCCTGATGGCCAATCCGAAGATGGTCTTGCTGGACGAGCCCAGCATGGGCCTGGCGCCGCAGATCGTGGAAGAGGTGTTCGAGATCGTGAAGGATCTCAATGCCAAGGAAGGCACGACCTTCCTGCTGGCCGAGCAGAACACCAATATGGCCCTGCGCTATGCCGACTACGGCTACATCCTGGAAAGCGGCCGCGTGGTCATGGACGGCGAGGCCAAGGCCTTGCGCGAGAACGAGGACGTCAAGGAGTTCTACCTGGGCGTGGGCGGTGGCGATCGCAAGAGCTTCAAGGATGTGAAGAGCTACAAGCGGCGCAAGCGCTGGTTGGCCTAGCCCACCCCCTACGCGCTGCGCGCGCCCCCTCAAGGGGGCGAGCCCGTAGGGCCGGCAAAGCCGGACCCTCGGGCTCCGCTCAGTCGCAGCGTGGGATTCGTGTGACCGATGCGGACTTCGACATGAGTGAAAACGACTTCTTTGCCCCGCCGGCTTTCAAGCCGGAGGAGGCCTTGCTCAAGCTGCGGCGGGAGTTGCGCGATCTGGGGCTGAGCGAGCGCGCGGGCGTGTTCGAGCGCAAGGGGCAGGCCATTGCCAAGGCGGCGGTCGACGGGGCGGTGCTGCAACTGGCCCTGGTCAAGCGGCCGGCGCGCACGCCGGAGTGGGTGGGCAAGACGGTCAAGGACCACGCGCAGCTGCGCGACTTCGTGGCCACGCTGAAGAAAAACCTGTCGGGATGGAGTGATGGCGATGAGTAGCAGTGAGTCCTTCTACGACGCGCAGGAAACCCGTGGGACCGACGAGCGCGAGGCGGCGCTGATGGCCGCGCTGCCGGCCCAGATCGCCCATGCCCAGGCGCGGGCACCGGCCTTCGCGGGCCTGCTGCAGGGCGTGGAGGCGGCGCGCATCGCCTCCCGCGCGACGCTTGCTACCCTGCCGGTCACGCGCAAGTCCGAGCTGCTGGCGCGCCAGCAGGCGTCGCGTGCGGCCGGGGGCGATGCCTTTGGCGGCTTCTCGGCCATAGGCTGGGGCGCGGCGCGGCGCGTGTTCCAGTCGCCCGGCACGATTTACGAGCCCGAGGGCGCGCGCGGCGACTACTGGCGTGTGGCCCGCGCCCTGCATGCGGCCGGCATGCGGGCCGGTGAGCTGCTGCACAACAGCTTCAGCTACCACCTCACGCCGGCCGGCTCCATGATGGAAACCGGTGCCCATGCCTTGGGCTGCACGGTCTTCCCCGGCGGCGTGGGCAATACCGAGCTGCAGCTGCAGGCCATGGCCGAGCTGCGGCCTCAAGGCTATGTGGGCACGCCCAGCTTCCTCAAGATCTTGCTGGACAAGGCCCAGGAGTCGGGCCAGCGCCTGTCCATTGCCAAGGCCCTGGTCAGCGGCGAGGCCTTTCCGCCCTCGCTGCGCGACTGGCTGATCGAGCGCGGCGTGCAGGCCTACCAGTGCTATGCCACGGCCGATATCGGCCTGATCGCCTATGAAACCCTGGCCCGCGAGGGCCTGGTGCTGGACGAGGGTGTGATCCTGGAAATCGTGCGACCCGGCACCGGCGACCCGGTGCCCGAGGGCGAGGTGGGCGAGGTGGTCGTCACCACCCTTAACCCCGACTACCCCCTGATACGCTTCGGCACCGGCGATCTCTCGGCCGTGCTGCCCGGCGCCTGCCCCACGGGTCGCAGCAACACCCGCATCAAGGGCTGGATGGGCCGGGCCGACCAGAGCGCCAAGGTGCGCGGCATGTTTGTGCATGCCAGCCAGGTGGCCGAGCTGCTGCGCCGCTTTCCGGGCCCGCTGGGCCGGGCTCGTCTGGTGGTGGAAGGCGAGATGGCCCAGGACCGCATGACGCTCAAGGTGGAGCTCAGCGGCGCCGCCCCCGAGGGCCTGGCCGATCAGCTGAGCACAGCCCTGCGCGACATCACCAAGCTGCGCGGCGAGGTGCAGCTGCTGCCGCCGGGCAGTCTGCCCAATGACGGGCGCGTGATCGAGGACGCACGCAAGTACGATTGAGTGGCGCAGGGGGCCGGCGCGAGCCGCCGCTCAGCGGCTGGCGAGCTGCTGGCCCGTGGCTGCCGGGTCCAGCGTCGGCGTGTCGCGCAGCGCTGCGGCGGCCATGCGCAGGACGGCGCCGTCGGCCGCGGCCTCCACCAGATGCTGGGGCACGGGCAGGCGGCGAGCGGGCTGGCTGACGGTGCTGTAGCCGGCCATTTCCCATTCCGACACCCCGCCCACCAGCCAGTCCACCCGGCCGCTGGCCAGGCGGCTCAGGCGCTGGTGCAGCGCCTGGGCGCGCGCATCACCGGGCTCACCGTAGATCAGCACCGGCCGCGACAGGTCCAGGCCGGCCTCGGAGACGGCGCTTGCCAGGCTGGCCGCGTCCGCGGCCGGATCCAGCGCCAGACGCACCGCCCCGGGCAGCAGGCGAGTGCCGTCGCTGCGCAGGTCCCAGACCTGGCTGCCCGGCAGCTGCAACCTTTGCTGGGCCGTGGCGGCCGAAACCGGCTCGGCCGCCACGGGCAGCGCCGGCGAGCCAAGGCACAGGGCGGCCAGCAGGGCGGTGAGAACGTGGCGGGCGGAGCTATAGCGCATCATGGCCGCCACTGTGGCAGGCAGCGTTTAGACCGTCCAATACAGAGTGGCAAGAACCTTATTCGAATCGAATCTAAGGTCCAATGAAGTCGCCCTGGGTTTACGTAATTCCCGATACGGCATGCGCACAGGACTCTCCTAGCATGAGGGCTCCCCCCATCACATCCAACACGCAGAGGAAGACAATGAAAAAGCTCTTGCTGTCCCTGGCGGCCTCCATGGCCGTTGGCGCCGTCTGGGCCTACCCCGACAAACCCGTGAACATCGTGGTGCCCTTCGCGGCCGGTGGTCCGACCGACAAGGTGGCCCGCGATCTGGCGGAATCCCTGCGCAAGACCCTGGGCGCCACCCTGGTGATCGAGAACGTCGGCGGTGCCGGCGGCACCCTGGGCGCCACCAAGGTGGCCAAGGCCGCACCGGACGGCTACACCCTGCTGCTGCACCACATCAGCATGGCCACCTCGCCGGCCCTGTACCGCAATCTGCAGTACAAGACCCTGGACGACTTCGAATACCTGGGCATGATCAACGAAGTGCCCATGACCCTGATCGGCAAGCCCGGTCTGCCGGCCAACAACTATGCCGAGCTGAGCAAGTGGCTGGAGGCCAACAAGGGCAAGATCAATCTGGCCAATGCCGGCCTGGGCGCCGCCTCGCATCTGTGCGGTCTGCTGTTCCAGAGCGCCATCAAGATCGATATGACCACCGTGCCCTACAAGGGCACCGGCCCGGCCATGACCGATCTGCTGGGCGGTCAAGTCGACATCATGTGCGACCAGACCACCAACACCACCAGCCAGATCGAGTCCGGCAAGGTCAAGGCCTATGCCGTGACCACCCCCAAGCGTCTCAGCACCCCGGCTCTGGCCAAGCTGCCGACCCTGGACGAGTCGGGCCTCAAGGGCTTCAATGTGAGCATCTGGCACGGCCTGTATGCGCCCAAGAACACGCCCAAGCCCGTGGTCGAGAAGATCAATGCCGCCCTCAAGGCCGCGCTGAAGGACCCCGAGTTCATCAAGCGCCAGGAAGCCCTGGGTGCCGTGATCATCACCGACAAGCGCGTCGAAGGCGCCGAGCACAAGAAGTTTGTCGAGGCCGAGATCAACAAGTGGGGCCCCGTCATCAAAGCCGCCGGGCAATATGCCGACTGAGGACCGAGGACAGGCCACTGCGGCCTGTCCGACGCCTCAGGAGGGGCCTGACATGTCCCGCATGTCAGGCGCGGCCTGCCAAGGTGACTGAGGACCGAGGACAGGCCACTGCGGCCTGTCCGACGCCTCAGGAGGGGCCTGACATGTCCCGCATGTCAGGCGCGGCCTGCCAAGGTGACTGAGGACCGAGGACAGGCCACTGCGGCCTGTCCGACGCCTCAGGAGGGGCCTGACATGTCCCGCATGTCAGGCGCGGCCTGCCAAGGTGACTGAGGACCGAGGACAGGCCACTGCGGCCTGTCCGACGCCTCAGGAGGGGCCTGACATGTCCCGCATGTCAGGCGCGGCCTGCCAAGGTGACTGAGGACCGAAGCATGGAACAAAGCCCGTCATCTGACGGGCTTTGTCGTTTCAGCGCGTCTCCAGATCAATGCTGCGTACCGGCTTGCCCTGTTCGTCCAGGAACTGAATGCTGGGCTTGCCCTCCGGCGTTACGGTGAGCACCAGGCGTTGCCGGCCCTGGGCGTCGCTCAGGGCCAGGGTCGAGGCCTTGGCGGGTGTGGTTCCAAGGCGCACGCGGTTGGCAGGCAGCAGGCCCTCGCGCCCCATCTCCTCGATGGCGCGTCGGCGTGCGGCCGGGTCAAGCTTGTCCAGGGCATTGAAGCGGGCTGTGCGCTCCATGGCGTCGGGGCCCAGGCTGTCCGGCTCGTCATTGATCGCCAGCTGACTCAGGGTCTGCCCGCCCTGCTCGGCATGAAGAATCTGGATGACCTGGTCCTGCCGAAAGCGGTCGAAGCTTAGGCTCAGGCCCGAGTCCGGCTTGCCATCCCGGCCGATTACCCCCTTTTGGATCAGGCCGCCGCTTTCGGTGCCCTCGTCATTGACGAAGAGCATGCCGGCGAAGTCCTTGCGATCCGGGCGGGGCTTCTCGCCGCCGCGCCAGGGGGCGCCCGGAAACTGGCCTCGATTGGAAATGACCATGCGCAGGGTGCCGTCGGGTTCGCGAATATTGATGCGCCCTACATTGATTTCGTCAAACTGGGTCGGCGGCGCCTTGGCACCGGTTAGCAAGGTCAGGGCAATCAGAGCACTGGCGCTGGCGGCGCAGCCGCTCAGGAAGCTGCTCAGCTTGTTCATCTTGGATCTCCTCATGGCTGGTGGCGATGAGAGGCATCCTAGAAATGGCGGCTTGGGCCGTCGTGTGCGGCACGATCACTCGACAGGCCGGCCGACGAATGGCAAGCCAGGGCGATGGCAGGAGCCTCAGCTTCCCAGGTCCACCAGCACGAACTGCTTGCGCACGGCCTCCAGCACCTCGAACTCGCCCTCGAAGCCGGGCGGGATCACCGCGCCCTGGCCGGGGCCGATCTCGGTGCAGGCGCCGGCGGCATCATGCAGACGCACCCGGCCCTGCAGCACATGGAAGAACTCCTGGCGCTGGGGCGGGAAGGCGATGCGCCAGCGCCCCGGCTCGCATTCCCACACGCCCGCGCTCACGGGCCCAGCTTCGTGCAGGGTCCAGGTTTTGCGCTGGGGGGCTCCCTGCACGCGACGATCCTCGCGCGGCTGGTCGTGCTGGGGCATGAGGCCGTCGGTGCGGTCGAGCAGGACGATGGCGGGCTGCTTCATGGCGGACCTCATTGGATGCGCATGGGGATGGTGACCGGGCCGTCATTGACCAGATGCACCTGCATATCGGCGCCAAATTCCCCCGCAGCCACCACGGGGTGGAGTTCGCGGGCGCGCGCCAGCAGATGGTCGTAGAGCCGGCGGCCCTGCTCGGCCGGGGCCGCGCCGCTGAAGCTGGGTCGGTTGCCGCCGCTGGTGTCGGCCGCCAGCGTGAACTGCGAGACGATGAGCAGGCCGCCGCCCAGGTCCTGCAGGCTCTTGTTCATCTTGCCCGCCGCGTCGCTGAAGATACGCAGCTTGAGCAGCTTGGCCAGGAGCTTGTCGGCCTGGGCCTCGGTATCACCGGGTTCGGCGCAGACCAGCATCAGCAGGCCGGGGCCGATGGCGCCGGTCACGCGGCCGGCCACTTCCACGCGGGCCTCCCGCACACGTTGCAAGACGGCAATCACATCAGATCCTTGGGGTCGTCGAAATGGGCTTCCACATCGCTGGGCAGCAGCTGGATGCTGGCGCGCAGGCCGGGCACGGCCTGCATCAGGGCCCGCTCCACCGCATTGCGTAGCGCGGCCGCCTGGCCCAGGGACCAGTTGGCCGGCATGTGCATATGCAGATCCACGAAGCGGCGCTGCCCGGCGTGGCGGCTCACGATATGGTCAAAGCGAACCGGGTCGGCCTGGGTGAAGCGCGCCAGCACCTCGTGGATGGCCGCCTGGGACGGCGCGTCCAGCGCTTCGTCCATCAGGCCTTGCGAGGCACGCCAGATCAGATGCACGCCCTCGCGCAGGATATTGAGGGACACCAGCAAGGCCAGCAGGGGGTCCAGCCACAGCCAGCCCGTGAACCAAACGCCGATCAGCCCGGCCACCACAGCGGCCGAGGTCCAGACATCGGTGAACAGATGGCGGGCATCCGCCTCCAGGGCCATGGAGCGATGCTCGCGTGCCTTGCGCAGCATGGCCCAGGCCAGACCGCCGTTGAGGGCCGAGCTGATGACGGCCAGGGCCAGGCCGAGGCCCAGGCCCTCGACCGGCTGCGGATCCATCAGGCGATGGGCGGCCGCCCAGGCAATGCCCAGGCCGGCCGCGATGATGAGCACACCCTCGAAGCCGCCCGAAAAGAACTCGGCCTTGTGATGGCCGAAGGGGTGCTCCTCGTCGGGGGGCCTGGCCGCAATGCTTACCATGGCCAGCGCGAACATGGCACCCGCCAGATTGACCAGGGATTCCAGGGCATCGGCCGCCAGGCTGACGGAGCCGGTCCACCACCAGGCGCCGGTCTTGAGCGCGATGGTGGCGAGCGCCACGCCCACCGAGAGTTTGAGATAGCTGGCCACTTGCATGGCCCCGATTGTCGCCGCGCCAGCCACGGCTCCCGCTTGCTGGCGTCCTACAATCCCGCGCAATTTCCTGAGCCGCAGCGAGACCCAGCATGAAGACCGAGCCCACCGCCCACAGCAGCGACGTATCCCATATCGCCCCGCGCGAGAAGGCCGAGATCCTCTCCCAGGCCTTGCCCTACATCCGCAAGTTCCACGGCAAGACCATCGTCATCAAGTACGGCGGCAACGCCATGACCGACCCGGAGCTGCAAAGGGACTTTGCCGAGGACGTGGTCCTGCTCAAGCTGGTGGGCCTGAACCCGGTGGTGGTGCATGGCGGCGGTCCGCAGATCGAGGGACTGCTCGGCAAGCTGGGCAAGAAGGGCGAGTTCATCCAGGGCATGCGCGTCACCGACGAGGAGACCATGAATGTGGTCGAGTGGGTGCTGGCCGGCGAGGTGCAGCAGGACGTGGTGGGCCTGATCAATGCCGCGGGCGGCAAGGCCGTGGGCCTGACCGGGCGCGACGGCGGCATGATCCGCGCCAAGAAGCTCAAGGTGCAGGACAAGGACGACCCCAGCAAGGAACACGATATCGGTCAGGTGGGCGATATCGTCTCCATCGACCCCAGCGTGGTGAAGGCCTTGCAGGACGACCAGTTCATTCCCGTGGTCAGCCCCATCGGCTTTGGCGAGCACAACGAGAGCTACAACATCAATGCCGATGTGGTGGCCGCCAAGCTGGCCACCGTGCTGCAGGCCGAGAAGCTCTTGATGCTCACCAACATCCGTGGCGTGCTCGACAAGCAGGGCGAGCTGCTGACCGAACTGACCCCCAAGCGCATCGATGAACTGGTGGCGGACGGCACCATCAGCGGCGGCATGATCCCCAAGATCGCCGGTGCCATCGACGCGGCCAAGAGCGGCGTCAACGCGGTGCACATCATCGATGGCCGCGTGCCGCATGCCATGCTGCTGGAGATCCTCTCGGATCAGGCCTACGGCACCATGATCAAATCACATTGAAAGCTCCCCCCCTACGGCCTGCGGCCGCCCCCTCAAGGGGGCGCACCCGCAGGACCGGCATAGCCGGATCCTCGGGTGCCGCTCGGGAAAACCAGCTCGGGTCCGCCTCGACCCGCGCTTCGCGCACGGTCTGGTTTTTTGATCTGGACAACACGGTCCACAACGCCTCGCACCATGTGTTCGGGGCGCTGAATGTGGCGATGACGGATTACATCGTTCGTCATCTGGGCGTAGATCGACCCGAGGCCGATCGCCTGCGCGGCCTGTACTGGGCGCGCTATGGCGCCACGCTGTTGGGGCTGGTGCGTCACCATGGCGTGCGCGTGGACCACTTCCTGCAAGAAACGCACAGCCTGCCGGGCCTGGAGGCCCTGGTTCATAGCCACGCCCATGATCTGGCGGCCCTGCGTCGCCTGCCGGGGCGCAAGATCCTGCTGACCAATGCGCCCGAGGTCTACGCCCGCCGCGTGCTCAAGGCCCTGGGCCTGCAGCGCTTGTTCGAGCGGGTGATCGGCTTTGAGTCCATGCGCATGTTCGGCCAGCACCGGCCCAAGCCCGATACGCGCATGCTGCGCTGGGTCTGTGCCCGCCAGCGCCTGGCGCCCGGGCGCTGCGAGCTGGTGGAAGACACCCTGGTGCATCAGAAGGCGGCCCGGGCCGTGGGCATGCGTACCGTGTGGATGCAGCGCTGGGTGGGACAGCACGGCCCCGAGGCCGGCGTGCGGCTGCGCCGCCGGCCGGTCTATGTGGATCGGCGCGTGGCAGGGCTGGCGAGCCTGATGCGCTGAGCGCTTGGCCGCTGTGGCTGGCCTGACTCGACGCCCGAGGCAATCCCCAGAATCGTGTCGCGTCCATGCCGCTGCATCCTCCGCATGGGGGGAGGGTGGCGGCTTGTCGCTCGGATGGGGGGCAAGCAGAATGAGGCACCTCCCTGCGCCCCATCGCCATGCCCGATTTTTCCGTGCTGATTGTTGAAGATCAGGTCAGATTTCGCGAAGCCTTTCAACTCGCCCTGGCCTCGGTGCCGGATATCAAGCTGCTGGGTATCGCCCCTGATCTGCCGCAGGGACGCAAGCTCTTCGACCAGACCCAGCCCGATGTGCTGCTGGTGGACCTGGACCTGCCGGGCGGCAGCGGCATCGAGCTGATACGTCATGCGGCTCAGACCCGGCCTAGCTGCGATGTGATGGTGATCTCGGTGTTCGGCGACGAGCAGCATGTGCTCTCCAGCATCGAGGCCGGCGCCACCGGCTACCTGCTCAAGGACTCTCTGGCCCTGGATCTGGCCGGCCAGCTGCGCACCCTGCGGTCCGGTGGCAGCCCCATCAGCCCGGTCATCGCGCGCCGCCTGCTGCTGCGTCTGGCGCCCGCCATCAGCGGCCAGACGCAGCCGGCCCCGCTGGAGGATGAGTCGGCCGTGGCCTTGTCCGAACAGGAGTCGCGTGTGCTGCATCTGGCGGCCAAGGGCTTTACCTTCGATGAGATCGCGCAGTTCATGCAGGTCTCGCCGCATACCGTGATGACCTATGTGAAACGCACCTACCGCAAGCTGCAGGTGCGCTCCAAGGTCGAGGCCATCTACGAGGCGCGGCGTCTGGGCTGGCTGCGCGACTGAGCCCGGCGTCGCGCAAGGCCGGGCGGTTGTGGTTTCGGGCTGTGCCAGAATGGTTTTCAACCCCAGCAGCCCACCGGACCCGATGCACGCCGCCATTCCTGCAGAAGCACTCCCGGATGATGTCCCCGCCGCTCCCGAGGCGCCTCGCAAGCGGCCTCGCCCCGGGGAACGCCGGGTGCAGATCCTGCAGACCCTGGCCGGCATGCTGGAGCAGCCCGGCTCCGAGCGCATCACCACCGCGGCCCTGGCCGCCAAGCTGGAGGTGAGCGAGGCGGCCCTGTATCGCCACTTCGCCAGCAAGGCCCAGATGTTCGAGGGCCTGATCGAGTTCATCGAGAGCAGCATCTTCACCCTGGTCAAGCAGATCGGCGAGCGCGAGGCCTCGGGCCTGGTGCAGGCCCAGAAGATCGTGGCCGTGCTCTTGCAGTTCGGCGAGCGCAATCCCGGCATGACCCGCGTGATGGTGGGCGACGCCCTGGTCTACGAGAACGAGCGCCTGGTGGCGCGCATGAACCAGTTCTTCGACCGCATCGAGAGTGCGCTGCGCCAGGGCCTGCGCCAGGCGGCCGAGGACTCCGGCTCCGCCACGCCCACGGTCGATGCCCAGGCCCAGGCCTCGGTGCTGATCAGCTTTGTGATCGGTAGGCTGCAGCGTTATGCGCGTTCCGGCTTCAAGCGCATGCCCAGCGAACAGCTGGAACCCGCGCTGCGCATGCTGCTGGGCTGAGTCTCTGCGGCGCCCTATAAACTGGCGGCCCTATGTCCGCCTCTCCAGAAGCCCTGACCTCCCTGATGCAGCGCGCCGAAGCGCTGCTGAGCCGGCTTGAAGCCGTCTTGCCTCAGCCCTTGACCGCGCCAGACTGGAGTGCCTCCGTGGCCTTCCGCGGCCGCCGCCGCGCCGGCCGCCTGGTGCTGGAGCCGGTGCGCCATGTGGCCACCATACGCCTGGCCGACCTCAAGGAGGTGGAGCCGCAGAAGGAGCGCCTGCTGCGCAATACCGAGCAGTTCGTGGCCGGCCGACCAGCCAACAATGTGCTGCTCACCGGCGCCCGTGGCACGGGCAAGAGCTCGCTGATCAAGGCCGTGCTCAACGAGTTTGCCGCCCAGGGCCTGCGCCTCATCGAGGTGGACAAGAGCGATCTGGTGGACCTGCCCGATCTGGTGGATCTGGTGGCGGGCCGGCCGGAGCGCTTCGTGATCTTCTGCGACGACCTCAGCTTCGACGAGGGCGAGCTGGGCTACAAGGCCCTGAAGTCCATGCTGGACGGCTCGGTGGCCGCGGCCAGCGACAACGTGCTGATCTACGCCACCAGCAACCGCCGCCATCTGCTGCCCGAGCAGATGAAGGACAACCTGGCGGCCAAGATGGACGAGAACGGCGAGCTGCATCCCGGCGAGGCCATCGAGGAGAAGGTCTCCCTGTCCGAGCGCTTCGGCCTGTGGATCAGCTTCTACCCCTTCAGCCAGCAGGAGTACCTGGAGATCTGCGTCCAGTGGCTGCGCTTCTATGGCCTGGACGAGGCGCAAATCGCAGCCGCGCGTCAGCCGGCCCTGGTCTGGGCCCTGGAGCGTGGCTCGCGCTCGGGCCGCGTGGCCTTCCAGTTCGCGCGCGATCTGGCCGGCCGCGGCCCGGCCGAGATGGCGCTGCCCAGCACCATCCGTGGCGAAGCACCGGAGGGCCTGGACCATGTCTGAGGAACGCGTGCCCGTCGATGTGGCCGTGGGCGTGCTGGTGGAGCGCGACGATCAGGGGCGCGAGGGGCGTTTCCTGCTGACCTCGCGGCCCGAGGGCAAGGTCTATGCCGGCTACTGGGAGTTCCCCGGCGGCAAGCTGGAGGCCGGCGAGACGGTGGAGCAGGCGCTGCGGCGCGAGCTGCACGAGGAGCTGGGCATCACCATCGGCGCGGTCCATCCCTGGAAGGTGGAGATGATGGACTACCCGCACGCCCGCGTGCGCCTGCACTTCTGCAAGGTATTCGATTGGAGCGGCGAGTTCGAGATGCGCGAGCAGCAGCGCATGGCGTGGGACCAGCTGCCTGTGCAGCAGCAGCCGGTGCTGCCCGGCACCATCCCCGTGCTGCAGTGGTTTGCCCAGGAGCGTGGCCACACCGGCCCCACCCATCTTGGCTGAGTACACTGGCGCCATGGATTGGCTGGAACAGATCAAATGGGACCGCGACGGGCTCGTCCCCGTGATCGCGCAGGAACGCGATAGCGGCGATGTGCTGATGTTCGCGTGGATGAACCGCGAGGCCCTGGCCCGCACCGCCGAGCTGGGTCAGGCGGTCTACTGGAGCCGCTCGCGGGCCAAGCTCTGGCATAAGGGCGAGGAGTCCGGCCATTTGCAGATCGTGCATGAGATGCGCCTGGACTGCGACAACGATGTGGTGCTGCTCAAGATCACGCAGCAGGGGCACGAGCCCGGCATCGCCTGCCACACTGGCCGCCACAGCTGCTTCTTCCAGCGCTACGAGAACGGCGCCTGGCAGACCGTGGAGCCCGTGCTCAAGGACCCGGAGCGCATCTACAAATGACCCAACTCGACAGCCAGGACGTGCTGGCCCGCGTGGCCGCCGTCATCGAATCGCGCAAGCCCGCCGCTGGCGGCGATGCCGCCGCCAGCTATGTGGCCAAGCTCTTCAGCAAGGGCACCGATGCCATTCTCAAGAAGGTGGGCGAGGAAGCCACCGAGCTGGTGATGGCCGCCAAGGACGGCGACGCACAGAAGATCGTCTATGAAACCGCCGATCTGTGGTTCCACTCGATGATCGCGCTGGCGCAGTTCGGCCTGACGCCGGCCGATGTGATCCGCGAGCTGGCGCGGCGCGAGGGCCTCTCGGGCCTGCAGGAATTTGCCCAGCGCCCCGAGAACCGCGGAGGCTGAAGCCCATCATGAACCAGACCGTCGAGACCGTGGTGCTCGATCCCGTGCGGGCGCAGAATCTGCGCGCGGTGGGCATCGTCAGCTATGTGCTGCACACCATCGTGGCCCTGGGTGCGCTGCTGCCGGGCATGCAGGTGAGCGTGCTGCTTCTGCTGGTGGCGGTGCTGATCGATCTGATCAAGCGCGGCGATGCCCAGGGCAGCTGGCAGGCCAGCCATTTCCGCTGGCGCCTGCGCAGCGTGCTGTTCGCCGGTCTGGCCTATGCGCTGACCGCACCGCTGTGGCTGCTCCTCCTGCTGCCGGGCTGGATTGCCTGGTGCCTGATCTCCATCTGGTTCCTCTACCGCATCGTGCGCGGCTGGACCACCCTGAACGCCAAGCAAGCCATTCAATGAGCCACGATCCCAACTGCATCTTCTGCAAGATCATCGCCGGCCAGATCCCGGCCAAGAAGGTCTATGAGGATGAGCACATCCTCGGCTTTCACGACATCCATCCCTGGGCGCCGGTGCACATCCTGCTCATTCCCAAGCTGCACATCGCCAGCATGGTCGAGCTGCAGCCCGAGCATGCCGAGCTGATGGGCCGCATGGCCGTGCTGGCGCCGCGCCTGATGAAGGAGCTGGGCGTGAGCAATGGCTTTCGCACCGTGATCAACACCGGCGCGGACGGCGGGCAGGAGGTCTATCACCTGCATATGCATGTGATGGGCGGCCCGCGCCCCTGGGCGAAAGGCTGAGCCGGGACCGACCGACGCCCGGCAAAGGAACGGCCATGTCATGCATGGCAGGGCTGGGGGGACCGAGGTCGGTCATATGAGGGCCGGGGCCGTATAAGCCCCGGCGAAGAATTGTCATGCAGGCCCCCTAGAATGGCGGTCTTGTTTCCAGGAGATGACTATGGGTTCGTTCAGCATTTGGCACTGGCTCATCGTGCTGGTCGTGGTGGTGCTGATCTTTGGTACCAAGAAGCTCAAGAACGTGGGCTCGGATCTGGGTTCCGCCGTCAAGGGTTTCAAGGACGGCATGAAGGACGGCGGTAGCGGCAACGGCGCCGAAGCGGCGGCCCCGCAGCAGCAGGTTTCGGCCAGCAAGGCGCATGACCCCAACACCGTCGACGTCGAGGCCAAGACCAAGTCTTGACTCCGCAGCCCCTGACGCCTCGTGGCAGTCCTGAATGATTGATTTCGGCTTCGACAAGCTGGCCCTGATAGGCGCCGTGGCGCTGATCGTGATCGGGCCGGAGCGCCTGCCGCGTGTGGCTCGTACCGTGGGCCACCTGCTGGGCAAGGCGCAGCGCTATGTGGCCGACGTCAAGGCCGAGGTGAACCGCTCCATCGAGCTCGAAGAGCTCAAGAAGATGAAGACCCATGTCGAGGAGGCAGCTCGCGACGTGGAGCAGACGGTTCACAAGGAATTCAACGAGGCCAATCAGGCCTTCGAGCAGACCTGGTCCGAGGCCACTTCGGGCCTGGACGAGGCCAGCTACGAAAGCAGCGCCTACAGCACGGCTCTGCCGGCCCCCGGCTACCGCCCTCCCAAGAAGAACTGGCGCCTCAAGCGCGGCGCCACTCCCCAGTGGTACAAGCAGCGTGAAGGTGTACGCCGTCATGTGCAATCCGGTGCCGCACGCGTGGCGCGCTTTCGGCCGCCCCGCCGACCCTTCCCATGAGCGATTCCCAGAAGCCCGAGGACGAACTGGCCGGCACCGAGCAGCCCTTTGTCTCCCACCTCATTGAGCTGCGTGATCGCCTGATCCGCGCCTTTATCGCCATTGGCGTGTGCTTTGGCGCGCTGGCGCTCTATCCGGGACCGGGGCCGCTCTACGATCTGCTGGCCGCACCCCTGGTGGCGAACCTGCCCCAGGGCTCGACCATGATCGCCACCAATGTGATCTCGCCCTTTCTGGTGCCGCTGAAGATCACCCTGCTGGCCGCCTTCTTCCTGGCCCTGCCCGTGGTGCTCTACCAGATCTGGGCCTTTGTGGCGCCGGGCCTGTATTCGCACGAGAAGCGTCTGGTCCTGCCCCTGGTGGTCTCCAGCACCCTGCTGTTCTTCCTGGGCGTGGCCTTCTGCTACTTCTTTGTGTTCGGCAAGGTCTTTGCCTTCATCCAGAGCTTTGCGCCCAAGAGCATCACGGCGGCGCCGGACATCGAGGCCTATCTGAGCTTTGTGATGAGCATGTTCATCGCCTTCGGCGCTGCCTTTGAGGTGCCGGTGGTGGTGGTGGTGCTGGCCCGCATGGGCCTGGTCACGGTGGCCAAGCTGCGGGACTTCCGCGGCTACTTCATCGTGATCGCCTTCGTGATCGCTGCCATCGTGACGCCGCCCGATGTGGTGTCGCAGCTGGCCTTGGCCATTCCCATGTGCCTGCTCTACGAAGTGGGCATCTGGGCCGCGGGCCTGTTCATGCGCTATTCCAAGGCGCCGGATGAGGACGCCTCGGCCTCCTCATCATCCGGCTCTTCCGGTCAGGCCTGAGCCTTTCGCGGACTTATTCCTGGGGCGGCGGCCGCTGCCCCACCCTGAGCTGAAACTCGAGCTGCTGCTTGCCGCGCTGCACCGCCACCGCGGCTTGGCTCTGCGGCTTGAGCGCGGCCACGGCCGCCAGCAGCTGGCGCGGGCTGTTCACCGGCGTGCCGGCCACGCGGGTGACCACATCACCGGGCTTGATGCCGGCCTTGGCCGCCGGGGCGTCCAGCACCACGCCGCTGACCAGCACGCCGTCCTCGATGCTGAGCTTGAAGGCCTCGATGAACTCGGGCGTGAGCTCGCGGGTCTGCACGCCGATCCAGCCGCGCGCCACCTGACCCTCGGCCACCAGGGCCTGCATCACCTGGCGTGCCGTGCCCACGGGGATGGCAAAACCTATGCCCAGGCTGCCGCCGCTGCGCGAGAAGATGGCGGTGTTGATGCCCACCAGACGGCCCGCGGCATCGACCAGGGCGCCGCCCGAGTTGCCCGGGTTGATGGCGGCATCGGTCTGTATGAAGTTCTCGAAGGTGTTGATGCCCAGCTGATTGCGGCCCAGGGCGCTGACAATGCCCGAGGTCACGGTCTGGCCCACATTGAAGGGGTTGCCGATAGCCAGCACCGCATCGCCCACCTGCAGATCCTGATCGTTGCCCAGGGCGATCACGGGCAACCGATCCAGCGCGATCTTGAGCACCGCCACATCGGTCTCGGGATCGCTGCCCACCAGGGTGGCCTTGGCCTGGCGGCCGTCGGCCAGCTGCACCTCGATCTCGGCGGCGCCACTGACCACATGGCTGTTGGTGAGCAGATAGCCCTCGGGGCTGACGATCACACCCGAGCCCAGCCCAAAGGGCGTGTTCTCACCGTCCTCGGACTCGGCTTCGCGCTGCGGGCGCAGGCCGCGGTGAAAGCGCTGCCAGGGATCGTCGGCACCGCGCGCGCCTCGCGGCGGGGCCTTGCTGGCGGTGATGCTGACCACGGCCGGCGAGGCGCGCAGGGCCGCCAGGCGGAAGCCGCCCGCTGGCGCGGCAGCCGTGCCGGTATCGGCGGGCAGGGCGGGCAGGCTGATGAGGGTGGCAGGGCTGCGCTCGCCGCGCGGCAGCCACTGCGGCTTGAGCGTTGCCACCACGAACAGCCCGGCCAGGACCACGGTCACAGCCTGGGAGAAAATCAGCCAAATTCTTCGCACCGCTAGCGCCTCTCACCACCATGCCCCATCGCCAAGACATTGATCGCCATCTGAATCAGCTGCTGGATGTGGGGCGGTTCAAGGATTATGGGCCGAACGGTCTGCAGGTGCAGGGCCGCGACGAGATCGCGCATGTGGTCTGCGGCGTGACTGCCAGTCTGGCCCTGATCGAGGCGGCCATTGCCGCCGGGGCCGACGCCATCCTGGTGCACCACGGTCTGTTCTGGCGCGGTCAGGACGGTCGCATCACCGGCTGGATGAAGCAGCGTCTGCAGCGTCTGCTGCAGCACGACATCAATCTCTTCGCCTACCACCTGCCGCTGGACGCGCATGCCGAGCTGGGCAATAACGCGCAGCTGGGCCGCCTGCTGGGCTGGCAGGCGGACGCGCGCTTTGGCGAGCAGGATCTGGGCTTTGCCGGCCCGCTGCCGGCATCGGCCTCGCTGGACGAGTTCAGCGCCCAGCTGCGCCAGCGCCTGGGCCGCGAGGTGCTGGCCGTGCCGGGCGATGGCCGGGCGCTGCGCCGCGTGGCCTGGTGCACCGGCGGGGCCCAGGGCTTTTTCGAGGCGGCGATCGCGGCCGGCGCCGATGTCTTCGTGACCGGCGAGATCTCCGAGCCGCAGGCGCACTACGCGGCCGAAACCGGCGTGGCCTATGTGGCGGCCGGCCACCACGCCACCGAGCGCTACGGTGTGCAGGCCCTGGGCGCGCGCCTGGCCCAGGACTTCCCGGGCCTGCGCCAGCAGTTCATCGACCTGCCCAATCTGGCCTGAAGCCTCGGAGCGCTCAGGAGGGCTTGCGTGCTGCGGCCTTGCCCCGCTTGAGCTGCTCGGCCACCCACTCGTCCACGCGCCGCTCCAGCACGTCCAGGGGCACGGCCCCCTGGTCCAGCACCACCATGTGGAAGTCACGCAGCTGGAAGCGCTCGCCCAGGGCCTGACGGGCACGGTCGCGCAGGGCCTCGATGCGCAGCTTGCCCATCATGTAGGCCAGGGCCTGGCCGGGGTTGGAGTAGTAGCGATCCACCTCGGAGGCGATGAAGACCGGGTCCTCGCCGCCTTGCTCCAGCATGTAGTCGATGGCCTGCTGGCGACCCCAGCCCTTGGCATGCAGGCCGGTGTCCACCACCAGGCGGGTGGCGCGCAGCATCTGGGCCTGCAGATGGCCGAAGCGGCTGTAGGGCGTCTGGTACAGGCCCAGCTCGCTGCCCAGGGTCTCGGCGTAGAGCGCCCAGCCCTCGCCATAGGCGGTGATAAAGGCATTGCGGCGGAACTCGGGTAGATCGTTCAGCTCGGCCGCGCGTGCGCCCTGCAGATGGTGGCCGGGCATGGCCTCGTGGGCCACCAGGGTCTCCATGGCCCATTTGGGCTTGCGCTGGAAGGCCAGGGCATTGGCATTGAACCAGCCGGCGCTGCGCCCGCCCGGTTCCGGGCGGCTGTAGTTCTCGGCCGCGCCGGGGCCCATGAAGGCCGGCATGGCGCGAATGCCGTAGGGCGCGCGCGGCAGCTCGGCAAAGAGACGGGGCAGCTCGGGGTCGATGCGCTTGGCAATATCGCGGTAGCCGGCCAGCAGGCTCTCGCCATCGGGGTAGTACTGCGCCGGGTCGTTCTTGATCGCCGCGATGAATTCGGCCAGGCTGCCCTTGAAGCCGGCCTGCTCGCGCACGGCCTCCATCTCGGCGCGCAGGCGCTTGACCTGGGCCAGGCCGATCTCATGCACCTCGTCTGGGCTCAGAGGGGTGGTCGTGTGCAGGCGCACCAGGGCGGCATAGACCTCAGCGCCCAGCGGGTAGCGCTGGTAGGCGCCGTCGGCCGGGGCCTGGGGCAGGTAGCGCTCGCGCAGGAAGCTGGAGAGCTTGCGCATGGCCGGATAGACCTGGCTGCGCAGCGCTTCCTGGCCCTGGCTCTGCAGGGCGCTGAGCGTGGCCTCGGGCAATTCCTTGCCGCTGCGGCTGAAGGGCTCGTAGAGGGGGCTGCGCGTCACATCAGCGCTGAGCTGAGCGTCGAGTTGCTGCAGGGCGCGCTCCAGCACAGGACGGCTGGAGACCCAGCCCAGTTGCAGGCCGCGTTCCAGGCGGGCGAGTTCCTGGTCCACGCGCTTGGGGTAGGCCGCGAAGCGCGCAAGGATGTTTTGCAGATCTTTTTCGCTGCGGGCGGGGCTCTGACGCATCAGATTGGCCAGGCTGGTGTGGAAGCCCCACAGCGAGCCGATGCTCAGGCTTCGGTAGCCCTCGTAACGGTCCAGCTCCCGCTCCTGCTGCAGATTGCGCAGGAACATGTCGTAGGAGACCCGGTCCTGGGCATTCAGTCGCTCGCGCGGGATGGCGCGAAGGCGCTGCTCATAGCGCTGGCGCAGGGCGCGTGCGGCGGCCTCGGCCTCGGGGCTGTGGTCGCTGAGCTTGTCGCCGTAGCGATGGTCGCCGCGGTAGGTGGCCCACTCGGGATAGCGGCGAGCGCTGTCCTCCCAGGCCTCCGCAAAGAGGGCGTGCAGGCGCCGCGCCTCGGGGCTTGGCGCGGGCAGGGTGCTGCGTGCGCCCGGGGTGGTCGCTGCGGCCGGTGCGAGCGGAGCCAGGGCGGCGGCCAGGGCCAGCAGCAGGGGCGCCAGCGCGGTGCGCGTTACGGGGGAAGGACTGCGGATGGGCATGAAATCTCCTCCTGTGGTGGCCGCCAGGGATGGGCGGCCTGTGTGGGTGGGCCGGATGCGGCCGCGCGCAGTGTGGCATGCGTGAAGGGGCGCGCTGCGGTCGTGCGACGAAGCACGTTTTTTGAAGGCCGAAAGCCGCATGGAACAATCGCGCCATGAACGCGACCTCTGCTGCGCCGGCCTTCGGTTTGCCCCTCTTGCTGACCATGGGCGATGCCTGCGGCATCGGCCCCGAGATCGCGGTGGCGGCCTGGGCCAGCGATGCGCGGCGGGAGCGGCTGTGTCTGGTGGGCGACGTGGGCGTGCTGCGCCGTGCGCTGCGCCAGCGTGGCCTGAATCTGCCCCTGGCCCGGCTGGGCAGTCTGGCCGAGCTCCCCGGCGTGCCGCCCGACTGCTTGCCGGTCTGGCAGCCGCCCGGCCTGCCCGCGGATCTGTTGGAGGCGCCCCAGGGCCGCATCGATGTGCGCGCCGGCGCGGCGGCGGCGGTCTGCATCGAAGCCGCCGTGGCGGCCATCCAGGCCGGCCAGGCGGCGGGCCTGGTGACCGCGCCCATCCACAAGGAGGCCTTGCATGCCGCGGGCGTGGACCATCCCGGCCATACCGAGATGCTGCAGGCCTTGGCCGCTGCGCCGGGGAGCGAGCCGCCCCCCGTGCGCATGATGCTGGCCAACGAGGAGCTGCGCGTGGTGCTGGTGACCATCCACATGGCGCTGCGCGAAGCGATTGAGGCCCTGAGCGTCGAGCGCGTGCTGCAGACCCTGCGCATCAGCGCCGCCGCCTTGCGCCGCTTCGGCATCGCGCAGCCGCGCATCGCGGTGGCGGGCCTGAATCCGCATGCGGGCGAGGGCGGGCTGTTTGGCCGCGAGGAGATCGAGATCATTGCCCCCGCCATCGAGCAGGCGCGTGCCGAGGGCCTGGATGTGAGCGGCCCCTACGCGCCGGATACGGTCTTCATGCGCGCCCGCGACAGCGCGCAGCGCGCGGGCGAGTTCGATCTGGTGGTGTCCATGATCCACGACCATGGCCTGATCGCGGTGAAGTATCTGGGGGTGGAGGAGGGCGTCAACGTGACGCTGGGCCTGCCGTTCGTGCGCACCAGCCCCGACCATGGCACGGCCTTCGACATCGCGGGTCGTGGCCTGGCCGATCCCGCCAGCCTGCGCGCGGCCATCCGCATGGCGCGGCGCCTGCTGGGCGAGGCGACCTGATCCGGCGGCCCGATCAGGCCGGTTTGCTCAGCTCGGCCAGCTGCTTGCGCGCACGCGCGGTGGCGCGCTCCAGCAGATAGGCGCTTTCAAAGGCCTTGAGCCGGCCGGCCTCGCACAGGCGCTTGAGCATGCGCGCGGTCATGGTTACCGTCTCCTGGTGCTTTTGGCCGTAGGTAAAGATGAAGAAGCTGCGGCCGGCGCTGATATGGGCCAGGCGGACCTTGCGCCACTGGTCGCCGGTGTTCATCTGGTAGGCAAAGCCCAGCTGCAGGTGCTCGAGCAGCATGGCGCCCTGGCTGGGCTCCGGGGCTTCGGCGGCGGGCAGGCCGTCGATGCTGATGTCCACGCTGCTCAGCGGCGCCTCGCCCGCGCTGAGGTCGATGTCCAGATGGCCTTCCCAGTCCACCTTGGTGTCCTGCACCAGGCCCAGCCGGCTGGCCTCATCGGCACTCAGGCGCTGAGCGAGGTCCAGGTCCTCGGGCACCTCGAGCGCTGCGCCGGCGGGCAGGTCCTGCTCGGTCGGTGCGGCCACGCCAAACACGCCATCGAGCTGCTTGACCAGCAGATTGTGATCCAGGGGGCTCAGGCCCTGACCCTTGAGTGACTCGGCATGGGCGGGCAGCAGGGCGGCAAAGAAGCTCTTGCGGGCCGCCTCGGGCCAGGCGATCAGATCCAGGCCTTCGTTGAGGCTGCGCATCAGGCCCGGGAGCATGGCCAGGAAGGCCTGGCGCTGGGCGGTTCCGCCCTTGGGCTGCACGCTCATGACCAGATCGCGGCCGCTTTGGCGCAGGCGCTGCTCGCGCTCGGCACCGCCGTCGCGGCCGGCCATGACGATGGCCTGGCTCCAGACCTGGGCCAGAAACTCCCGCAGGAAGTCCGGCATGGGCACCGGGGCCAGCGAGGCCTGCAACTGCTGCATATAGCGCTGCTGCAGGCGCAGATCGGTTTCCTTGCGCTCCACCAGGGCGGCCGCATCGCTGCCGGCGCGCAGCACCTGGGCGCTCTGCTCGGCGATGAACTGCTCCAGCGCATCGAGCTTGGACTCATAGACGTCCATGCGCTCGAAGTCACCCTCGGCCACCTCGTTGACCAGTTCGCGAACCCGGCGCAGAAACTCGCGTCCCGGGTCTTCGGAAAAGTCGTCAAAAGCGCAGGCCAGCGAGGCGGTGCGGTTGATGAAGCGGCGCACCGGGTGCCGGCGCGAGGAGAAGAAGCTGCGGTCGCCCAGGGCCGCACGCAGCACCGGGAGCTGAAGCCTTGCAATCAGGCGCGCCATCTGCGGCGGCACCTTGGGATCGGCCAGGATCTGATCGAACAGGCTGCCGATCACATCGATCACCATATGGTCGAGCTGCCCCGTGGCAGCCTGACGCAGCTCATCGCGATGCTGGACGATCAGGTTCGGCGGCATGGGCTGCCCGCCCCAGGCGGGCTGACCCGGGCCGCCCAGGCCGGATTCCCAGCCCCCGGCCAGGGTGCTCATGCCCGCGCCGCCGGTTTCACCGATCTCGCCCATGTCTGCCGTGGGCAGGGTGGCAGGCGAGAAGGCCAGGCGTCTGAGCAGATCCATCATCTGGGGATCCACGGCACCCAGCATGCCGGGCGCGGCACGGCCGCCGGTGGCGGCACCCCAGCTGCTGCCGGCACCGCCACGGCCGGTGGCCAAGCCGGCGGGGCCGCTACCAGCCAGACCGCCACGGCTGCTGAAGCCGCTCATGCCTTGCTGGGAGTGCAGGGTCTGGCCAGGGGGGCCGTAGCTGCTGTGCTGAACCGTGTTGTGGCCTCCCGCTGCCTCGGTGCCTCTCACGCGCAGATCCTGGGGGCGCAGGCCCCGGCTGCGGAACAGCTGGGCGATGTCGGCATAGCAGGCCCGCATCTCCTGGGCCAGCGACCGGGTCATCTCGTCAATCAGGAACTGGCGCGCCTCGTGATCGTCGGTCAGCGCATGGATGGCATCCAGCAGGGCCTGGGCCACGAGGGCCGGCCGCAGCGGGTTGCGATCGCCGCCTTCCACGCCCAGTCCGGGCAGGTAGGACTCCACATCGCGCAGCTCCCACTCGCTCTGATGTCCTATGGCCAGGCCGATCCGGTCGGCCGCCACCATGGCGTCGACCTGCTCGTCGTTCATCAGCGACAACTCGCCCCAGTTGGGCTTGCTGCTCGCACTGTCTTGCTTGGGGCGCTGCTCGCCCGCCATCTGCTCACGCAGGCTTTGGTGAAAGCGCTGGCCGAACAAGGCCTGTTGCTTGCGGAACAGGAACTGGGCGGAGAGCAGGGCGTCGCGCCGTTTGTGTTGACCCGCCGAGAGTGCGGCCATGCCCATGCCCTCGGCGCCTCGTTCGGCTGCTTGCTCGGCCGCGGTGCGCAGGCGCTGCAGGGCGGCTTCGAGGTGAGGATTCAGGCGGACGTCTGGCGAATTCATGCGTGGGATGGACGGACGGGTGCGGGAACGCCGCAGTCGTGCTGCGGCAGTATCGCGCCAAAGCCCCCGTCCTGCAGGGCGCAGGGGTAGGCGGGATATTCAGATCGCCGGAATTCTGACAGCCGGCCGTTCTGAGCCCCTGGACGGTTTACTGACCGTTCTTGCGCAGGCTGTCGCGAATCTCGCGCAGCAGCAACACTTCTTCCGGAGTGGGGGCCGGCTCCGCAGCGGCGGCGGGTGCGGCTTCCGTGCGCTTGAGGCGGTTGATCTGCTTGACCATCACAAAGATGATGAAGGCCAGGATCACGAAGTTCAGCAGAATCGTCAGGAAGCTGCCGTAGGCGAACAAGGGCACGCCGGCCTTGCTCAGGGCTTCATAGGTCATGGGGCCCTTGAAGTCCGCGGGCGGGTTGCTCAGCAGGATGAAGTAGTTGCTGAAGTCCAGGCCGCCCACCGCCTTGCCCACCAAAGGCATGATCAGATCCTTGACCATGGAGTCGACAATCTTGCCGAAGGCGCCGCCGATGATCACGCCCACGGCCAGATCGACCACATTGCCCTTGACGGCAAACTCCTTGAACTCCGACATGAATCCCATCTGAGCACCCCTTGCTGTGTTGTTTCTTGGCGGCGCCCATTGTGCCCGCCTTCCCCGCTCGGGAATCGGGCCTAACCAGAGGTTGTGGCGCCTGCGCGGCGCCCCGGGGTGCTCCGTAGAGGAGGGCTTGACAGCGTCCGTTAGAATCCGCTGTTGCCCCCGATCAGAAGTCTCGTTTGAGGAACCTCATGAGTGACCAGCAAGTGGACCAAGGCAAACGCACCTGGCTAATCGCCACGGGTTGTGCCGGTGCCGTGGGTGGCGTCGCCACCGCAGTGCCGTTTGTCAGCACCTTTACGCCCTCGGAGCGTGCGAAAGCCGCGGGTGCGGCGGTAGAGGTGGATATCAGCAGCCTGAAGCCAGGTGAGAAGACCACCGTGGAGTGGCGCGGCAAGCCCGTGTGGATTGTTCGCCGCACGCCCGAGCAGCTGGAGTCGCTCAAGGCCACGGATGCCCAGCTGGCGGACCCCAAGTCCGATCGCACGGCCTATCCCACGCCCGAGTACGCCAAGAATCAGTGGCGCTCCATCAAGCCTGAGATCTTTGTGGCCGTGGGCATCTGCTCGCACCTGGGCTGCTCGCCCAGCGACAAGTTCCAGACCGGCCCTCAGCCCTCCCTGCCCGACGACTGGCATGGCGGCTTTCTGTGCCCCTGCCATGGCTCGACCTTCGATATGGCGGGTCGCGTCTTCAAGAACAAGCCCGCCCCGGACAACCTCGAGGTGCCGCCCCATATGTATCTCTCCGACAGCAAGCTGCTGATCGGCGAGGACAAGAAGGCTTAACCGGGACGGAGCGAGATCATGGCTGAATTCAAAGAAGCACCCGCCGGCGCCTCCGCCGGCGTCAAGCTGCTGACCTGGGTGGACAACCGCTTCCCGGCCAGCAAGATGTACAAGGAGCATCTCTCCGAGTACTACGCCCCCAAGAATTTCAACTGGTGGTACATCTTCGGCTCCATGGCCCTGCTGGTCCTGGTGATCCAGATCGTCACCGGCATCTTCCTGGTCATGCACTACAAGCCGGACGCCGCCCTGGCGTTCGCCTCGGTCGAGTACATCATGCGCGATGTGCCCTGGGGCTGGCTGATCCGCTATATGCATTCCACGGGAGCCTCGGCCTTCTTCGTGGTGGTGTATCTGCACATGTTCCGCGGGCTGATCTACGGGTCCTACCGCAAGCCGCGCGAGCTGGTCTGGATCTTCGGCTGCGCGATCTTCCTGTGCCTGATGGCCGAGGCCTTCATGGGCTATCTGCTGCCCTGGGGTCAGATGTCCTACTGGGGCGCCCAGGTGATCGTGAACCTGTTTGCCGCCGTGCCCTTCATCGGCCCGGATCTGGCCCTGCTGATCCGCGGTGACTATGTGGTGAGCGACGCCACCCTGAACCGCTTCTTCAGCTTCCACGTGATCGCCGTGCCCCTGGTCCTGCTGGGCTTGGTGGTGGCGCACATCATCGCGCTGCACGAGGTGGGTTCCAACAATCCGGACGGTGTGGAGATCAAGGCCAAGAAGGACGCTCAAGGGCGCCCGCTGGATGGCATCCCTTTCCACCCCTACTACACGGTGCACGACATCTTTGGCGTGGGCATCTTCCTGATGGTGTTCACCGCCATCGTGTTCTTCGCGCCGGAGATGGGTGGCTACTTCCTGGAGTACAACAACTTCATCCCGGCTGACCCGCTCAAGACGCCGGCCCATATCGCCCCGGTCTGGTATTTCACGCCCTTCTATTCGATGTTGCGCGCCACGACCGACGTGATGGTCTATGTGCTGGTCGGCATCATCGCTTTGTCGGTCATCGCGGTCTGGTTGCGGAGCGGTTTCTCGCACAAAGCCAAGCTGCTGATTTCCCTGGGTGCCGGTGTTGGTGCGCTGCTGCTGCTGGCGTTTGATGCCAAGTTCTGGGGCGTGGTGGTCATGGGCGGTGCCGTGGTGATTCTGTTCTTCCTGCCCTGGCTGGATCACAGCCCGGTCAAGTCCATCCGCTACCGTCCGGACTGGCACAAGTACCTCTATGCCCTGTTCGTGGTCTTCTTCCTCGTGCTGGGCTATCTGGGCATCAAGCCGCCGTCTGACGCCGGCACCCTGGTGTCTCAGGTCGGTACGCTGTTCTATTTCGGCTTCTTCCTGCTGATGCCTTGGTGGAGCAAGCTGGGTACGCCCAAGCCCGTGCCCGACCGTGTGACCTTCCACCCCCACTGAACAGCATCGGAGAGCCAAGAATCATGATGAAGAAAATCATCGCGAAGCTGCTGATCGCTGCATCGGCGGGTCTGAGCCTGGCTGGCGGCGCCCACGCCGCAGGCGGCGGCATCGAGTGGGACAAGTTCCCCAAGGAAAAGATGACGGACATGGCCGCGCTGCAGCACGGTGCCAAGCTGTTCGTCAACTACTGCCTGAACTGCCACTCCGCAGCCTTCATGCGTTACAACCGCCTGCGTGATCTGGGTCTGACCGAAGCCCAGATCAAGAGCAATCTGCTCTTCGCCAGCGACAAGGTGGGTGAGACCATGAAGGTCTCTATGGATGCCAAGCAGGCCAAGGACTGGTTTGGCGCCACGCCGCCGGATCTGACCGTGATCGCCCGTTCGCGCGCCAGCGCCTCGCAGGGCTCGGGTGCCGACTACCTGTACACCTATATGCGGACCTTCTACCGCGACGACAGCAAGGCCACGGGTTGGAACAACCTGGCCTTCCCCAGCGTCGCCATGCCGCATGCCATGTGGGAATTGCAGGGGCAGCGCACGGCCAAGTTCGTGGATGAGGTCGACCCTCACGACAAGAGCAAGACCGTGCATGTGTTCAAGGGCTTCGAGCAGATCAGCCCGGGTGCCCTGACGCCGGCGCAGTACGATGACGCGGTGGCCGATCTGGTGGCCTATCTGCAGTGGATGGGCGAGCCCGCGCAAGGGCAGCGTTTCCGTCTGGGCGTGCTGGTGCTGCTGTTCCTGTCCGTGTTCACCTTGTTCGCCTGGCGCTTGAACGCGTCTTACTGGAAAGACGTGAAGTAAGCGTCGAACGGCCCCGGCCTGTTCCGGGACCGATACCGCAGTGGGGAGGGTCGTCAGGACCACCCACTGCGTTTGCTTTTTGACCCCTCTGACTCTTCGGGAGCCTGCCGCCATGATGGTGCTTTATTCTGGAACCACCTGCCCCTATTCGCACCGTTGCCGCTTTGTGCTGTTCGAGAAGGGCATGGACTTCGAAGTCCGCGATGTGGACCTGTTCGCCAAGCCCGAGGACATCGCGCTGATGAACCCCTACAACGAGGTGCCCATCCTCGTTGAGCGCGATCTGATCCTGTACGAATCGCACATCATCAACGAATACATTGATGAGCGCTTCCCGCACCCGCAGCTGATGCCCGGCGACCCGGTGGCCCGTGCCCGTGTGCGCCTGTTCCTGCTCAACTTCGAGAAGGAACTGTTCGCCCACGTGAATGTGCTGGAAGGTCGTGGTCAAGCCGTCAAGGCGACCGACAAGCAGCTGGAGAAGGCCCGCGCCCAGATTCGCGACCGCCTCACCCAGCTCGCCCCCATCTTCCTGAAGAACAAGTACATGCTGGGCGACGACTTCTCCATGCTCGACGTGGCGATCGCCCCGCTGCTGTGGCGCCTGGACTACTACGGCATCGACATGTCCAAGAACGCGCTGCCCCTGCTGAAGTACGCCGAGCGCATCTTCTCGCGTCCCGCCTATATCGAGGCGCTGACGCCCTCCGAGAAGGTGATGCGCAAGTAATACACTGAGCTCATGGATCACAGCAGCGACGGCAGCTCCGCCGGCAATTCCAGCGCCTCCACACGGCCCTATCTGATCAGGGCCCTGCATGAGTGGTGCTCCGATAACGGCTTTACGCCGTACATCGCGGTGCATGTGGATCACTCGGTGCAGGTGCCGCAGGAGTACGTCAGCAATAACGAGATCGTGCTCAACATCGGTTTCGATGCCACCAGCGGGCTGGAGCTTGGCAACGAGCACATCCAGTTCAAGGCGCGCTTTGGCGGCGTGGCTCGCGAGATCTTTGTGCCGGTGGACCATGTGGTGGCCATCTATGCCCGTGAGAACGGTCAGGGCATGGCCTTTCCCGCTCCCGCGGTGTCTGCCGCTGATGCGCCCCCGGTGGCGGGCACGGCTGCGCCGGCCAAACCCGGCAGCACGCCCTTGCGAGGCCTGCGCCTGGCCGGTGCAGGTGGGGCGGGCGAAGCGCCGGAACAGACCGCGTCCGCCGACGAGCCTCCCAGTGATCCCGAGGGCGGCCCGGCCGCGCCCGGCGCAGGGCGGCCCGCGCTCAAGCGCATCAAGTAACAGCTCCGCACCCGCGACAGTCCCGGCCCTCGGTGCTGGCCTCTGCTTCGGGTGAGGTGGCAATTTCTTCGCCTACAATGGCGAGCGCAGTTCGGCGAGTTTCTCGCCGTGCTGAGCCGGCTTAGCTCAGTTGGTAGAGCAACCGCCTTGTAAGCGGTAGGTCGCGAGTTCGAATCCTGCAGCCGGCACCAGTTTTTCAAGAAAGCCCCGCAGCCTTCACGGCTCGCGGGGCTTTTTCTTGGTGATGAGCCTCAGCCGCCGGTGCTCTGCAGAACCCTGATGCGGAGCTCGCCGGGCGGGATGCCGGCTTCCGCCAGCAGTTCCAGCAGGCGCGGGTGCAAGTGGCGCAGCTTGGTCGCCACGGCGGCGTTCGCGGCCAGCAAGGTCCAACCCTCTTCGTCCACGGGGCCGGCGCGCACGAAGCGGCGCATGGCGCCGGGCAGCGCCACCTCGACGATGGCCATGCGCCGGTTCGACTCCTGCAGCAGCCGGCCCAGTCGCGCCAGGCCCTGGTGCTGGGCCAGGGCCTGGCTCAGGGGCTGCGGGTCGGGCACATAGGGGCCGCTGCTCTTGCTGAGCGAGCTCGTGATTCGGCGCTTGCTGGACATGGCTTCAGTGTAGTGGGCCGCCCGGGCCGTCATGTGGGCGGTGCTAAACTCGGCGGGTTTTTCTGCGGCCCGGCGGGGGCTCAGGGTTTATGCCGGCTGTGAGCCGGCTTGCAATGCCCGGAACCGGCCCCAATTGCCAGGCCCAGATCCTCTACAAGACCGCAAGGCCCTCGGGCCCGTGCGCCGCCTGCGGGCGGCGGCGGGACCGGCCATCACCTCAGACGCTGCTGCATGTTGCCCAAGCTTCTCACCCAGATTTTCGGTAGCCGCAATGACCGGCTGCTCAAGCAATACCGCCGCGTGGTGCAGCAGATCAATGCACTGGAGCCCCAGTTCGAGGGCCTGAGCGACGAGCAGCTGCGCGCCAAGACCGACGAATTCAAGCAGCGCGTTGCCGGCGGCGAAAAGCTCGACGCCCTGCTGCCCGAGGCCTTTGCCGTCTGCCGCGAGGGTGGCAAGCGTGTGCTCAAGATGCGCCACTTCGATGTGCAGCTGATCGGCGGCATGGTGCTGCATGCGGGCAAGATCGCCGAAATGCGCACCGGCGAGGGCAAGACCCTGATGGCCACCCTGCCCGTGTACCTGAATGCCCTGACCGGCAAGGGCGTGCATCTGGTGACGGTGAACGACTACCTCGCGCGGCGCGACGCCGAGGAGATGGGCAAGCTCTACAACTTCCTGGGCTTGAGCGTGGGCATCAATCTGCCCCAGATGACCCGGGAGCAGAAGCAGGCCGCCTACCAGTCCGATGTGACCTACGGCACCAATAACGAGTACGGCTTCGACTACCTGCGCGACAACATGGTCTACGAGACCGCCGACCGTGTGCAGCGCGGTCTGGCCTTCGCCATCGTGGACGAGGTGGACTCCATCCTGATCGACGAGGCCCGCACTCCGCTGATCATCTCGGGTCAGGCCGATGACCAGACCGACCTCTACCAGGCCATCAACAAGGTCGCCCCCCTGCTCAAGCGCCAGATCGGTGAACTGGATCTGCGCACGGGCGAGGGCGTGATCGAGCCGGGTGACTTCACGGTGGACGAGAAGTCGCACCAGATCTACCTGACGGAAGACGGCCACGAGAACGCCGAGCGCCTGCTCAGCCAGGCCGGTCTGCTGCCCGAGGGCGCCAGCCTCTACGACGCCGGCAACATCACCCTGATGCACCATCTGTACGCCTCGCTGCGGGCGCATCACGTGTATCACAAGGACCAGCACTACGTCGTGCAGAACGGCGAGGTGGTGATCGTGGACGAGTTCACCGGCCGCCTGATGACGGGTCGCCGCTGGAGCGATGGTCTGCACCAGGCCGTGGAAGCCAAGGAAGGCGTGGCCATCCAGAGCGAGAACCAGACCCTGGCCTCGATCACCTTCCAGAACTACTTCCGCATGTACGGCAAGCTTGCGGGCATGACCGGTACGGCCGACACCGAGGCCTATGAGTTCCAGGAGATCTACGGTCTGGAGACCGTGGTGATCCCGCCGAACCGCCCGACCATCCGTCGCGACGAGCTGGACCTGGTCTACAAGACCTCCAAGGAAAAGTTCGACGCGGTGCTCAAGGACATCCGCGAGTGCCACGAGCGCGGCCAGCCGGTGCTGGTGGGTACGACCTCGATCGAGAATTCCGAGCTCATCTCCACGCTGCTCAATCAGGCCAAGCTGCCGCACCAGGTGCTCAACGCCAAGCAGCACGCCAAGGAGGCCGAGATCATTGCCCAGGCCGGTCGGCCCGGCGTGATCACCATCGCCACCAATATGGCGGGTCGCGGCACCGACATCGTGCTGGGCGGCAATGTCGAGAAGCAGGTTCAGTTCATCGAGGCGAACGAGAGCTTGTCCGCCGAGGAGAAGGCCAGTCGCATCCAGCAGCTGCGCGATGAATGGCGCGGCCTGCACGAGAAGGTCAAGGCCGAGGGCGGTCTGCGCATCATCGCCACCGAGCGCCACGAGAGCCGTCGCATCGACAACCAGCTGCGCGGCCGCTCGGGCCGCCAGGGCGACCCCGGCAGTTCGCGCTTTTACCTCTCGCTGGACGATCCGCTGATGCGCATCTTCGCGGGCGAACGCGTGCGCGCCATCATGGACCGCCTGAAGATGCCCGAGGGCGAGGCCATCGAGGCCGGCATCGTCAGCCGCTCGCTGGAGAGCGCGCAGCGCAAGGTCGAAGGCCGCAACTTCGACATCCGCAAGCAGCTGCTCGAGTACGACGATGTGTCCAATGACCAGCGCAAGGTCATCTATCAGCAGCGCAACGACATCCTCGAAGCCCAGGACGTGGCGGCCCAGATCAACAATCTGCGCCAGAGCGCCCTGAGCGATGTGGTGCGCGGCTTCGTGCCGGCCGAGAGCCTGGAAGAGCAATGGGATCTGCCCGGCCTGGAGCGCGTGCTCAAGGACGAATGGCAGATCGCCGTGGATCTGCAGGGCACCGTCGAGAAGAGCGATGCCATTACCGACGAGGACATCCTCGAGAAGGTGCTGCAGGCCGGTGAAGCCATCTTTGCCGACAAGCTTGAGCGCGTGGGGCTGGAGCAGTTCACGCCCTTCATGCGCATGGTGCTGCTGCAGAGCATTGACCAGCACTGGCGTGAGCACCTGGCTGCGCTGGACTATCTGCGCCAGGGCATCCATCTGCGTGGCTACGCCCAGAAGAACCCCAAGCAGGAGTACAAGCGCGAGGCCTTCGAGCTCTTCTCGCAGCTGCTGGATGTGGTGAAGATGGAAGTCACCCGCGTGCTGCTGAATGTGCGCATCCAGAGCCAGGAAGAGGCCACGCAGGCGGCCGAGGCCATCGAGCAGCGCGCCGAGAGCGTCAGCAACGTCACCTACACCCATCCCAACGAGGACGGCTCGGTGTCCCAGGATCCGGCGCAAGACCCGGCCCTGGCCGCTGCGGCCCATGTGGGCCGCAACGACCCCTGTCCCTGCGGCAGCGGCAAGAAGTACAAGCACTGCCACGGCAAGCTCAGCTGAGAGCCGGCATCGCAGACCGACAAAGGGCGCCTAGGCGCCCTTTGTCATTGCTGAGCCGGGTGTTGGACCTGTTCAGCGTGACGCATTGCGCACAAATCGCGCAGCCGGCCCCGGCTTGAGGGGTGCCCTTGTCAAGCCTTCCCCCCTAAAGTTAGGTTACCGGTGCAGGGAGGTTCATTGCACCGCAAGGCAAACATAAAACCTGGCCCCGCAAACTGCCCATGAAGACCATCAAGCACATCGCTCTGTTCTCCACCTTGGCTGTCGCTGCTGCTTCTGCTTCGGCTGGTCCGGTCATGATCGAAAGTGGCAACCTGAAGAAAGGCGGCTTCGAGAAGCAGTTCGGCTTCACGGTTGCGGTAGAGCAGTTTTACTCCGGCTATTTCCGTACCCACAGCAAGCAGAGTCACGATGTGCTGATCAGCTCCGCGGTGCTGACCAATGGCACGGAACTCATCGCTCTGAAGAAGAGCGTGGATGAAGAGGAGTTGGCGGGTGGCCGTAAGGTGAGTTACGAAGTCTGGACCCTGCCTCAGACCCGACTCAGCGCAGGCGACTGGAAGCTGGATGTGATGGGCGAGGACTCCAACAGCAAGGCTATCGGTTCCTTTGCTGGCAGCTTCCTACCCCTGGCGAATGCCGTTCCCGAGCCGCAGTCGTTCGCTCTGGCCGGCTTGGCGCTTGCTGGCGCCTTGATCGCTCATCGCCGTCGTCGCAAGCAGGCCTGATTAGGTTCCCTGCATCTGCCAACAAACGTTCACAAGAGCCACTTCATGCGCACGATCCCGTCCGTTCTGTTTGCTGCATTTGCCCTGGGTGCCGCCAGCGCCGCGTCGGCTGCTGGGCAGCTGAGCCTGGTTTTTGACAAGCTCGGCCCGTCGATCAACGTCTACACCTCGGAGACGGATGATTACGAAACAGGCTCGCTGTACTTCAAGGACTCAGCTGGCAAGAGCTTTATGGCTTTCTGCATTGAGCCTGGCCAGAGTTATGCAACTGCTGCCAACGGCCTGCAGAGCTATACCGTCGGCAGCTTCAGTGGCGATCAGTCCAAAGCCTTGCAAGGCCTGTTCTCGCGTCATTACGCCACCCTGGGTGATGCCACCCAGCAAGCAGCTTTCCAGATGGCCGTCTGGGAGATCACCAATGAGACGGCCAAGACGTTGAGTGTTAGTCAGGGTCAGGGGAGCTTCTACTTTGATGGCCTGAGCCAAGGTACCAATGCTCAGAACCTTGACTTTACGTCTCTGGTCAATAGCTACCTGGGCGATGCGGTGGCCTATCAAGGTCCCGCGCGCTATCAGATCACACGTCTGTCCAGTGACAACTTCCAAGACCTAGTCACCGTCACCGCCGTTCCCGAGCCCGGCACCTATGCCATGTTGCTGGCCGGTCTGGGCGTGGTGGGCTTCGTGGCTCGCCGCCGTCAGCAGCGCTGAACGGTTCTGGCCTGACCATGAGGGGCTCCCTGCGGGGAGCCCTTTGTCTTTTGGGGCTTCGTGATGCTTGCGTGCGCAGGGCGCGCGAGGGCTCAATCTCTCCCTACAATCCGCGCCATCCCGTGTTGCGGGTTCCCGGGCTGGCCTGCCGGTCGGCCCTGTTCATTCGACTTCCAGCTCTGTCTTTTTTCTTCATCGCGAGACCGCCATGCCCGTCAACCTCAGCGCCCCCGACCCTGCCTCCCTCCATCCCGTGCCCGGCCTGCGCCTGGGCGTCACGATGGCGGGCATACGCAAGGCGGATCGGCGCGATCTGACGGTGGTGCTGCTCGATGAGGGCAGCTCGGTGGCGGGTGTCTTCACCAAGAACCGCTTCTGCGCCGCGCCAGTGCAGATCTGCCGCGAGCATCTCGAGGCCGACCGCGGCATCCGTGCCATCCTGGTGAACACCGGCAATGCCAATGCCGGCACCGGCGAGGATGGCCTGGCCCGTGCCCGCCAGAGCTGCACCGCCCTGGCCGGTCTGCTGAACATCGCGCCCGAACAGGTGTTGCCCTTCTCCACCGGCGTGATCATGGAGACCCTGCCGGTGGACCGCATCGTGGCCGGCCTGCCCGCGGCCCTGGCTGCCGCCAAGCCGGATAACTGGGCCGACGCCGCCGCCGGCATCATGACCACCGATACCCTGCCCAAGGCCGCATCGCGGCAGGTGCAGATCGGCGGCCACACCGTCACCGTGACCGGCATCTCCAAGGGCGCCGGCATGATCCGCCCCAATATGGCGACCATGCTGGGCTATGTGGCCACCGACGCGAATATTGCGCCCGAGCTGCTGCAGGCCCTGGTGACCGAGGCGGCCGATGCCAGCTTCAACCGCATCACCATCGACGGCGACACCTCCACCAATGACAGCTTCGTGCTGATCGCCACGCACAAGGCGGGGCATGCCCGTATCGAGTCCCTGGCCAGTGCCGAGGGTCAGGCCTTGCGCGAGGCCGTGATCGCGGTGTCGCAGCAGCTGGCCCAGGCCATCGTGCGCGACGGCGAGGGGGCCACCAAGTTCATCACCGTCAAGATCGAGGGTGGCCGCGATGTGGCCGAGTGCCAGCTGGCCGCCTATGCCATTGCCCACTCGCCCCTGGTCAAGACCGCCTTCTTTGCCAGTGACCCCAATCTGGGTCGCATCCTGGCCGCCGTGGGCTATGCCGGCATCGCCGATCTGGACCAGACCCTGATCGAGATGCACCTGGACGATGTGCATGTGGTGACCAAGGGCGGTCGCCATCCGGCCTACCGCGAGGAAGACGGCCAGCGCGTGATGAAGCAAAGCGAGATCACGGTGCGCGTGCAGCTGCACCGTGGCGTGGCCGAGGCCACGGTCTGGACCTGCGACCTGAGCCACGACTACGTCAGCATCAACGCCGACTACCGCTCCTGACGCCGTGCCGGAGCCCGCGGGCCGGTCGGCCTGCGGGCCAGGTTCTGGCCTATTTCAGTCCAGGCGCAGATTCAGGCGCAGCCAGACGGTGCGGCCCTCGGGGCGGTTGCGCACCGAGAACTCGTTCAGCACCTTGATGTCGGCGGACCAGATGCCGCTCTCCGACATATAGGCCAGCATGGGGCCCAGGGCATGGACCCGGGCCTTGTTGCCGTGTGCGGCCACGCCGGGCCCCTTGTCACGCGTGGTCTGCTCGACCAGATAGCCCTGCAGGCCCATGCGCCAGGCGTCATTGAGGCGGTACATGGCGGCATAGTCCGCATGCAGGTATTGGCCGGAGCGCACCTCGGTGGCCGTGTTGCGGCTGTTGAAGGAGTAGGTGGCGCGCAGGCCCAGCTCCAGACCGTTTTCCCACACGGCCGAGCTCAGCAGCACCGGCCGCAGGGTCCAGTATTTGCCCGTGCCCGGGTTGACCGCGCGCTGTGCGTCGTAGCTGCCGGTCGGTGCCACTACGCTCATGCCCAGCACCAGGCGGCTCTCGTCCTCTTGCCAGTCCACGAAGCCGGTGAGGTCCAGGTCGCCGGCACCGCTCTTGCTGCCGGAGCGTGCCGCGCCCTGCTGAGCCAGCAGGCCTTGCACGGCACTTGCTGCCTGAGCGGACAGGCCGGCGGGCAGCTCAGCGCTCAAGCGGATGTCGTTGCGCTGCTGGATCAAGGGCAGGGAGGCGGAGACACCCACGCGACCTTCGGCCACACGGAAGTCGCTCACCCAGGTGCCGCGCGCCACGAAGACATCGGCCTCGATCTCGCCCTCGACGCGCAGGGCCAGCGGCCCCAGGGGCGTGTTGGCCGTGGTCTGCAGGGGCTGACCGTCGTTGCCCTTGAACTGCTTGGCGCGGTAGTTCTGCAGCCAGAGTTGGCCATAAACGCCGGGGAACTGGGGTGACGCCATCTCGAAACCGGGCGCACCCAGCAGGGCGCGCAGCTGGCCGTTTTCGGTGGCTTGCGCGCCGCCGCTGATGGCGACCATGGCGGCCGCGAGGGAGGGCATGTACTTCTTCATAGCGGGTCCTGATGACGGCGATGCTGGGCGGCGCCCGGCGAATCGGCCCGGCATGCTGCCAGCCTCCTCCGCAGATTCACAGCGCTCACTCTAGAGTGTCCTGCCGAATCGGGGGCTGGTGCCAACTCTTACCGGGCTGGCGGGCTGCATCGCTATACGCACATCTCTATCATCGCGCCCTTGGCAGTATCCGTGCATGCGGCGCTGCTGCATTTTCAGGAGACAACATGCTGCAGCTACTACGCCCCCTCGCACTCACCCTGTTGCTGGCGGCAGGTTCCACACAGGCCCAGGACCTCAAGTTCGAGGGTTTTGACTTCCCATCCACCGTGGCCGTCGGCAAGCAAAGCCTGGTGTTGAACGGCGTGGCGACGTCGAGCATCCTGTCCACCCGCTCCACCGTCGTGGCGCTGTATCTGAGCAGCAAGCAGACGACGCCCGAGGGCGCGGGCGCGGTGGGCGGTTCCAAGCGCATCCAGTTCTACATGCTCAGGTCCGTGGCCGCCAAGGATCTGGCGAACGCCATGCTGGACCGCATCCGGCAGAACGTCAGCTCGGAAGAGTTCGGCGCCAATATCGTCGCCATCTCCCAGCTCGGCGCGGTGTTTGGCCAGCGCAGCCGGGTCGAGAAGGGCGATCTGGTCGTGATCGACTACAACGCCGTCGACAAGACGACCGAGTTCACGCTCAACGACAAGCGCCTGAGCGACCCGATCCAGGGCGAGCAGTTCTTCAAGATGATGATGAAGGTCTGGCTGGGCCCCAAGATTCGCGCCAGCACCCGTGAGGGCCTGCTGGGCGGCAGCGCCAGCTGAGCGTAGACCCCAGGGCGCAGCGGCGCTCAGGACCTGAACAGCCGCGAGTACTGCGCCTCGTGCCGGGCCGAGAGAATGGCCAGGCCCGGGCTGAACGCCTGGCGCTGGCTCTCGGTCTGTGCCAGCGCTGCGTCCACCACGGTGGGAATCGCCTGACCCAGGGCCTCCAGTATGCGTTGACCGGCGCTCTGGCCCAGGGGCACGGCCTTGATGGCGGCCGCCACCAGGTTCTCGGCCCAGCCAAAGGCATGGGCCAGCATGGCCTCGCGCAGCGGTGCGCCCGTCAGTGCGGCGGCCAGGCCAAAAGCCACAGGCCAGCTGGGCGCCGGGCGCAAGGCCGCCAGCGCCTGGAGGCGCCGGGCGGTGTCAGGTCTTGCGGCGTCGCCACGGTTGCGCAGCCACTCCAGCAGGGAGCGCCCCATCTGCTCGCTCTGCAGGCGCAGCTCGCGGGTCTCGCGGGTCTGCAGCACCCAGTCATTGAGCGCCTGCACGCGGCTCAGGTCCTCGCGCTGCCAGGCCCGCATGGCCGCGGCGCAGGCCGGCAGATCGGCCCGGCCCAGGGCCAGGGCCAGCTGGTCCAGCAGCCATTGCCGGGCCTGGACTTCGCCGCTGACCAGGCCGCTGTCCACCGCGGACTCCAGGCCTTCCGAATAGCTGAAGCCGCCCACCGGCAGGGCAGGGGAGGCGAGCTGCATCAGCTGCAGCCAGGCGCCGGCACTCACCGGCGCGGCGGGCGCGCGCACGCGGGGCATGGGGTGGGGCGGTTCAGTGCTTGCAGCCGGGGCCGTGCACATGCGGCTGGGCCGGCGCCGCCGCGGTGACGGCGATGTTCAGCGGCTTGCCTCGCGGGCTTGGCGCGGCCGCGGGCGGATGCTCATGCGTGTGCTCATGGCCGCGGCCCGGGCCGTGCACATGGGCGTGCTGGTGCTCGTGCTTGTGTCCATGCCCGCCATGACCTTCGCTGCCATAGGCACCCGACTCGGGTTCGATAGCGGCCTGGGTTTCGGTGACCACCAGATGCATCATGCGCAGCATCTCGGCCAGCACATGGTCGGGCTCCAGCTTCAGATGGTCGGGCTTGAGCTCCAGCGGCACATGGCGGTTGCCCAGGTGGTAGGCGGCGCGCAGCAGGTCAAACGGGCTGCCGTGTTCGGCGCAGGCCCGCACTTCCAGCACCGGCTGGGGCGCGGCCAGCACGCGGATCAGGCTGCCGTCCTCGGCCACCAGCACATCGCCGCCGCGCACCACGCTGCCGCGCGGCAGGAAGACGGCCAGCGCCCGGCCCTGGCTGTCCGTGGCGTCGAAGCGACTTTTCTGCCGCACATCCCAGTCCAGTTCGATCTGGGGGGCGCGCTTGAGCAGGACGGCGGCCAAGCCGCGCCCTTGGGGGAGGAGTTTGTTGACGGTCAGCATGGGTGGCACTGTAGGCCAGAAAGGCTAGAAATCCACCGCTCGCGTACGCAAGCCCCGTGCCACCAGAATGGCATTCACCAGCTGAGCCTCTTCGCGGCTGGGGAAGGGCCAGACCGCAGCGCGCCAGCCCTCATGGGTCTGGAAGACATAGCCTTGCAGGCTGCTGGGGTCGCGCACCGTTTCGCCCAGCAGGCTGCGCATGCGTTCCAGTGCCGCCTCGGCCTCGGCCTTGCTGGCGCTGGCGGGGCTGACCAGGGCCACCTGCTTGCCGCTCGGCGCGGCCATCTTGCCGCCACTGCTCTCGCCTGCACTGCCGGTAGCTCCCGTAGAGCCGGCAGAGCCAGTAGCGCGGGCACGCGACCTTTCCTGCGCCTCCTCATTCAGGGCGCGCTCGGGGCTGCGGCCGGCCGCCGGGCTGGCGGCGGCGCGCGAGGGCGGGGACTTGCCCTCGGCGGCGGCTTCGGTGCGAGCCGGCGGCTGGGCCTCGGATGGGGCGGTCTTGGCGGGCGCGCTGGCGGCCGCGCTGGTGCTGCGCAGCGGTGGGCGATCGGCCTGGTCGGCGCGTCGAGGTACCAGCTGCGGGCGGATATCGGGCGCAGGTTCAGAGCTCTCGCCAATGACCATGCCGATCGAGGCCGCGGGCTCGGCGGGCAAGGCCTCGCTGGCGGCGGCTGACGCGGGCGCGGCCGGACTGGCGGCCACGCTGGCCGCGCTGGCCGGCGTGGCGGGCGGCGGCGCCGAGCCGGCAGGCGCCGCCACGACGGACGCCGCGGCGCTGGCGGCCGGGGCCGAAGCCGCCGCCGCGGGCGCTTCCTTGGCTTGCTGGCGCCCCATCAGCCACATGCTCGGCGCGCCCACGAAGAGCAGCAGCAAGGCGGCCAGCACGGCCAGGGCCAGGGGATTCAGGCAGCGCCGGCCCAGGACCTTGAGGCGGTAGTCCGCGTCATAGGCCATCAGGATGCGGGTGCGCGAGGCCCCGGCATCCACGCCGGCGCTCATCAGATAGATCTCATAGGGCCAGCTGCCCAGGCCGCGGCGTGCGGCCTTGCTCATCAGTCCCTCATCGATGGCAATGGCGCGTTGGGGCCAGTCCGCCTCGCCAGGCTGCTCGCGATGGCCGTGCTTGAGGGCGAAGCGGGCGATGCGGCGTGGTGAGAGCTGGCTGATGAAGCGTTCGCTGAACAGGCGCTGGGCGCCGCCGGGTTCGGGCAGCCAGGCGCGCAGCGGGGCCGGCAGCCAGCGCAGCCAAGCGGGCAGGGCCTTGGGTGTGCCGGCGCCGGCAGGGGCCAGGTGGGCCGGCAGGGTTGGACCGGCATCCAGGGCCGGGGCGGGGGGGGGGGCCGCGCTGGCGTCGGTCCCCGGCTCAGGTGGCGCGTCCTGGGCTTCGGGGGCGGGCGCGTCCGGCTCCGCGGGCAGGGGATCCATGACCGGCTCGCGCTGCAGCGCTTGCGCGGCCTGCGGACGTGGGGAAGCGCTGCCCCCGACAAAGGGCAGGGCCACCACACCGATGGTGTGGACGTCGTAAATGCTGATGCGCTTTGCGAGGGGGTTGCGGTTGTGCCACGCCACCACCTGTTCGGCCAGACCGTCCATGGTCGGCATGCTGCCTCAAAGCGCGGCTCACAATGCCCGGAAAAAGCCCTTAAAACAGGAAATAGCGCTGCGCCAGCGGCAGCTCGGTGGCGGGCTCGCAACTCAGCAGCTGGCCGTCGGCGCGCACCTCGTAGGTCTGCGGGTCAATGCTCATCTGCGGCAGATAGTCGTTGCGCACCATGTCCCGCTTGCTGATGCCGCGGTTGCCCCGCACGGCCACCACGGTCTTCTTCAGGCCGTAGCGCTCCTTGACGCCGGCCTGCTCGGCGGCTTGGGAGACAAAGCTCAGCGAACCGGCCGACAGCGCGCCGCCGAAGCTGCCGAACATGGGGCGGTAGTGCACCGGCTGGGGCGTGGGGATGCTGGCATTGGGGTCGCCCATGGCGGCCGCGGCGATGAAGCCGCCCTTGAGGATGAGGCTGGGCTTGACGCCGAAGAAGGCGGGCCGCCACAGCACCAGATCCGCCCACTTGCCCACCTCGATGGAGCCGATCTCGTGCGCCGTGCCATGCGAGCGCGCGGGGTTGATCGTGAGCTTGGCGATATAGCGCTTGACCCGCTCGTTGTCGTGGCGGGCCGTGTCGCCGCCCGGTCCGCCTAAGGCGCCGCGCTGAAGCTTCATCTTGTGCGCGGTCTGCCAGCAGCGCATCACCATCTCGCCCACCCGGCCCATGGCCTGGCTGTCGGAGGAGAACATGGAGATGGCGCCTAGATCGTGCAGCACGTCTTCGGCCGCAATGGTCTCGCGCCGGATGCGGCTCTCGGCAAAGGCCAGGTCCTCGGCCACGCTGGCATCCAGATGGTGGCAGACCATCAGCATGTCCAGATGCTCGTCCACGGTGTTCACCGTGTAGGGCATGGTGGGGTTGGTGGAGGAGGGCAGGAAGTTGGCCTCGCCCACCACGCGCATGATGTCGGGCGCATGGCCGCCGCCGGCGCCCTCGGTGTGGAAGGCGCAGAGCGTACGGCCCTTCGTGGCGGCAATGGTGTCCTCCACAAAGCCGCTCTCATTGAGCGTGTCGCTGTGGATGGAGACCTGGGTATCGGTCTCCTCGGCCACCGAGAGGCAGCAGTCGATGGCGGCGGGCGTGGTGCCCCAGTCCTCGTGCAGCTTGAGGCCGATCACGCCGGCCTCGATCTGCTGGCGCAGGGCCTCGGGCTGGCTGGCATTGCCCTTGCCCAGAAAGCCGATATTCATCGGGAAGGCCTCGGCCGCCTGCAGCATGCGCTCGATATTGGCCGGGCCGGGCGTGCAGGTGGTGGCAAAGGTGCCGGTGGCCGGGCCGGTGCCGCCGCCCATCATGGTGGTGACGCCCGACATCAGCGCCTCCTCGATCTGCTGCGGGCAGATGAAGTGGATATGGGTGTCGATGGCGCCGGCCGTGACGATCATGCCCTCGCCCGCGATGATCTCGGTGCCGGGGCCGATCACGATGTCCACGCCGGGCTGCACATCGGGGTTGCCGGCCTTGCCGATGGCCGCGATGCGGCAGCCCCGCAGGCCGATATCGGCCTTGACGATGCCCCAGTGGTCGATGATCAGGGCATTGGTGATCACGCAGTCCATGGCGTCGGCCGGGCCGGGGCCGTTGGGGCGCTGCGACTGGCCCATGCCGTCGCGTATCACCTTGCCGCCGCCAAACTTGACCTCCTCGCCATAGCCGCCGGCCCGCAGGGTCAGGTCTTGTTCCACCTCGATCACCAGGGCCGTGTCGGCCAGGCGCAGGCGGTCGCCCACGGTGGGGCCAAAGGTTTCGGCGTAGGCACGCCTGCCCATCTGACTCATCACAGTGCCCCCTGCACCAGGCCGCGGAAGCCCCAGACCTGACGGTCCCCCGCGTAGTCCACCAACTGCACCGTGCGCTGCTGGCCGGGCTCGAAGCGCACGGCCGTGCCGGAGGCGATGTTCAGCCGCATGCCCTGCGCGGCCGCGCGGTCGAAGCGCAGGCCGGCATTGGTCTCGGCAAAGTGGTAGTGCGAGCCGACCTGGATGGGCCGGTCGCTGGCGTTCTCGACCACCAGGCTCAGCGTGCGTCGGCCGGGGTTGAGCGCATGCACGGCGCTCTCGTCATCGATCAGCAGTTCGCCGGGGATCATCGCCCGCTCCTCACTTGCGACGGCCCAGCCACCAGCCCAGGGCGGCACAGGCGACCACCAGCAGGGGCAGCAGCACATCGCTGGCATGCCAGTGGCTGCTGCCGGGCATGCCGTGACCCTCGTGGGCGGCCGCTTCGCTCGCGAGCAGGATCAGCAGGAGCACAGGACTGTAGTTCTTCAACATGGTGCGTGTTCTCGAATCATGCGATGGGTTGGTGCACGGTCACCAACTTGGTGCCGTCGGGGAAGGTGGCTTCCACCTGGATCTCGGGAATCATTTCGGGAATGCCCTCCATGACCTCCTCGCGGCGCAGCACGGTCTTGCCCTCGCTCATCAGCTGGGCCACGGTCTTGCCGTCGCGCGCGCCTTCCATGATGGCGGCGCTGATCAGGGCCACCGCCTCGGGGTAGTTGAGCTTGAGCCCACGCGCCTTGCGGCGCTCGGCCAGCAGGGCCGCGGTGAAGATCAGCAGCTTGTCTTTTTCACGGGGAGTGAGTTCCATGAACGCCTTCTTGCAGGAGGTGTGCCAGATATGCGGCTTGCCTGTCGGTGAACGGTTGCATTCCCGAGCGGCACCCGCGGATCCGGCTTTGCCGGTCCGCCGGGGTGCGCCCCCTTGAGGGGGCCGGCCAAGCCGGTAGGGGGGAGTCTGTCGGGCATGGCTTTTGATAGGGAGTCAGCATGCAGCCCGCCGCCGCCAGCGTCCAGCCGGATCCCCCCGTACAGCGCGTCATCAAGATTCGCCGGGATTACAACGCCTGGGTGGCCCGCGAGACCCTAGAGGACTACGCGCTGCGTTTCACGCCGCACGGCTTTCGGCGCTGGTCGGCCGGCCGGGTGGCCAACACCGCCTTTGGTGCCGCGTCCTTCCTGGTGCTGGAGGCCGTGGGCGCCACCCTGCTGGTGGAGTACGGCTTCATCAACGCCTTCTGGGCCATCCTGGCCACGGGGGCCATCATCCTGCTGGCGGGCTGGCCCATCAGCGTCTATGCGGCGCGCTACGGCCTGGACATGGACCTGCTCACCCGCGGCGCGGGCTTCGGCTATATCGGCTCCACCCTCACCAGCCTGATCTATGCCAGCTTCACCTTCATCTTCTTCGCGCTGGAGGCCGCCATCATGGCCTATGCGCTGGAGCTGGCTTTCGACATTCCGCCGGCCTGGGGCTATCTGATCTGCGCCCTGGTGGTGCTGCCCCTGGTGACCCATGGCCTCACCTCCATCGCGCGGCTCCAGGTCTGGACCCAGCCCCTGTGGCTGGGCCTGCTGATCCTGCCCTATGTCTATGTGTTCATGCACTACCCCGACCTGCCGGCGCAGATCCGCGACTATGCGGGCGTGCATGCTCAGGGGCAGGGTGGAGCGTTCAGCCTGCCGCTCTTCGGCGCGGCCATGACGGTGGGCATCGCCCTGATCACGCAGATGGGCGAGCAGGTCGACTATCTGCGCTTCATGCCCGCCCCCGAGCCGGGCAAGACGGGAAAGGGGCGCTGGCGCTGGTGGGCGGCGGTCTTCATCGGCGGCCCGGGCTGGGTGCTGATCGGCGTGCTCAAGATGCTGGGTGGCGCCTTGCTGGCCTTTCTGGCCATCCAGCTCATGGTGCCGGCCGAGCGGGCGGTGGACCCCAACCAGATGTATCTGGTGGCCTTCGAGACCGTGTTCAGCCGCCCCGATGTGGCGGTGGCGGCCACGGCCCTGCTGGTCATCGTGTCCCAGCTCAAGATCAATGTCACCAATGCCTATGCGGGGTCCCTGGCCTGGAGCAATTTCTTCGCGCGCCTGACCCACAGCCACCCCGGACGCGTGGTCTGGATGGTGTTCAACATCCTGATCGCCCTGCTGCTGATGGAGATGGAGCTCTTTCATGCCCTGGACCGGGTGCTGGGCCTCTACGCCAATATCGCCATCGCCTGGATCATGAGCGTGGTGGCCGATCTGGTGATTAACAAGCCCCTGGGCCTCTCGCCGCCGGGCATCGAGTTCAAGCGCGCCCATCTCTACGACATCAACCCCGTGGGCGTGGGCGCCATGGCCGCCGCCTCGGTGCTGTCCATCGCCGCGCATCTGGGCGTCTTCGGCCCCCTGGCCCAGGCCTTCTCGGCCCTGATCGCCCTGGTGACGGCCCTGCTGGTCTCGCCCCTGATCGCCTGGGCCACCGGCGGGCGCTACTACATCGCCCGTGAGAGCTGGAGCCCCCAGGCCGACGAAATACCTCGGCCGCCCCCCGAGCCCGCCTACCAGCGCCTGAAGCCGCAGCGCTGCGTGGTCTGCGAGCGCGAGTACGAGGGCGAGGACATGGCGCATTGCCCCGCCTACCGCGGCGCCATCTGCTCGCTGTGCTGCTCGCTGGATGCGCGCTGCGAGGACCTGTGCAAGCCCCAGGCCCGTCTGGCCGTGCAGGCGCGCGGCCTGCTGCAGCGCCTGCTGCCGCGCCGGCTCTGGCCCTTGCTGGACAGCGGCCTGATCCAGTACCTGGGCCTGATGGCCCTGGTGCTGCCGGTGCTGCTGCTGCTTTTCGGCCTGCTCTACCAGCATGAGCTGGTTCGTCTGGGCGAGGAGGCCCAGGCCGCGCTGGCGCCCCATCTGCGCGCCTCCTACGCCAAGGCCCTGGTGGCTCTGCTGCTGCTCTCGGGCGTGATAGCCTGGTGGCTGGTGCTCACGCACAAGAGCCGCCAGGTGGCGCAGGAGGAGTCGCGCCGCCAGACCCAGGCCCTGCACGCCGAGATCGAGTCACACCGCCGCACCGATGCCCAGCTGCAGCAGGCCAAGGCCCAGGCCGAGGCGGCCAACGAGGCCAAGACCCGCTACATCACCAGCATCAGCCACGAGCTGCGTACCCCGCTCAACGCCATCCTGGGCTATGCCCAGATCCTGGACGAGGACGAGCGCATGCCGGCCCACCGCCGCCAGGCCGTCACGGTGATCCGTCGCGGCGGCGAGCACCTGCTCTCCCTGATTGAGGGCAGCCTGGATCTGGCGCGCATCGAGGCCGGGCGCTTCAAGCTGGAGCCCGGGCCCTGGGCCTGCCGCGAGGCCCTGGACGATCTGGTGCGCCTGCTGGCCCTGCAGGCCCAGGCCAAGGGCCTGGCCTTCGACTACCGGGCGCCGGCCCGGCTGCCCGACTGGGTGCGGGCCGATGGCAAGCGGGTGCAGCAGATCCTGATCAATATCCTGGGCAATGCCATCAAGTTCACGGCCGAGGGCTCGGTCACCCTGCGTCTGAGCTACGCCGGGGAGATGGCCCGCTTCGAGATCATCGACACCGGCCCCGGCATGACGGCCGAGGAGCTGGAGCGCGTGTTCGAGCCCTTCGAGCGCGGCCATGGCGCTGGGGGCGGTGGCACGGGCCTGGGCCTGACCATCGCCCGCATGCTGACCGAGCTGATGGGCGGTGAGCTCAAGGTCAGCAGCACGCCGCGGCAGGGCAGCTGCTTCAGCCTCAAGCTCTTCCTGCCGCGCCTGGCCGAGGGGGCGCTGGCCCAGCAGCAGCGCCGCGCGGCGCGCATCGGCTTCGAGGGGCCGGCGCGGCGTGTGCTGGTGGTGGACAACGAGGAGGCCGACCGCCAGCTGCTGGCCAGCGTGCTGGAGCCTCTGGGCTTCGAGCTGCGCCTGGCCGCCAGCGGCGCCGCGGCGCTGGAGATCCTGCGCGACTGGCCGGCCGAGGCCCTGCTGCTGGACCTGGCCATGCCGGGCCTGGACGGCTGGCAGACCCTGGCGGCCATCCGTGCCCAGGGCCTGAGCCAGGCGCCGGCGGCCATTGTCTCGGCGAATGCCTTTGACCGCGGCCTGGAAAACGGCCAGGGCATTGGCCCCGAAGACTTCATCCTCAAGCCGGTGCGGGTGGACGAGCTGCTGGACTGGCTGGGCCGGCAGCTGGGCCTGCAATGGCGGCTGCGCGCGCGCATGGCACCTGCGCCGGCCGCGCCTACCGCCGGGCGCAGCCTGCCCCCGCGGGCCAGCCTGGAGCAGCTGCAGGCCCAGCTGCAGCAGGGCCATGTGAAGGGTATCCGCGAGCAGCTGGAGCGCATGGCCGGCGAGGCCGGCGCCGCGGGCGCAGACGGGGCCGACTTCGTGACCGAGCTGCGCGCCCTGGCGCGCGAGTTCCAGCTCCAGGCCATGAGCCGCTTGGTGGCACGGGCCTTGCAACCGGAGTCTTCCGGAGACTGAACCGTGAGCGAAGACCTCAAAAAGCTGCTGCCCAACCCCCCCGTCGCCTCGCATGCCGAGCGCGTGCTCATCGTCGACGATGTACCGGACAACCTCGCCCTGCTGCACGACGCGCTGGACGAGGCGGGCTACACCGTGCTGGTGGCCTTCAACGGCGAGGCCGCGCTGGAGAGTGCTGCCCAGATGCCGCCCGATGTGGTGGTGCTGGACGCGCTGATGCCCGGCCTGGACGGTTTCGAGGTGGCGCGCCGGCTCAAGGCCGATCCGCGCAGCGCGGCCGCCCCCATCATCTTCATGACCGGGCTCACGGATACCGAGCATGTGGAGGCGGCTTTCGCGGCCGGCGGTGTGGACTATGTGACCAAGCCCATACGCCCGCGCGAGGTGCTGGCCCGCATTGCCGCCCATCTGCGCAGCGCGCGCGCCCAGCGCCAGGCCCGCAATGCGCTGGACGCCTTTGGCCACGCCAGCCTGGCGGTGCATGAAGCGGACGGGCGCTGCGTCTGGCAGACGGCGCTGGCGCGCCAGCTGATGGCCGAGTACTTCAGCGGCGGCCACTTCGAGCGCGGCCGCCTGCCGCCCGAGGTGCTGGTCTGGCTGCACCGCGAGGCCCTGCGCCGTCGCGCCGGGGCCGAGCCCGTGGGTCTGACGGTGCTGCCGCCGGTCAAACCCGATGCGCCGGTGGCCGCGCTCAGCAGCCGCGGCGCCAAGCGCCTGTCCTTCACCCTGCACGCGGTCGACCCCGATGCCCTGGGCGAGGGCCAGTGGCTGATCGTGATGCGCGAGGCCGATGATGCGGCCCTGATGGACGGTCTGGTCCACAGCTTCAAGCTCACCGCTCGCGAGGCCGAGGTGCTCTATTGGGTAGTCAAGGGCAAGACCAATGCCGATATCGGCGACATCCTGGGCTCCAGCCCGCGCACGGTGCAAAAGCACCTGGAGCATGTGTTCGAGAAGCTGGGCGTGGAGACCCGCACCGCCGCCGCGGCCCTGGCCATGAGCCGGGTGCGGGGGCTGGAGTCGGGGCGCTAAGACGTCGATGGGGCGCCGATGAGGCGCCGCGCTCAGTCGTCTTCGCTGGGATCGAAGAAGGTCAGGCGGTTGCCAAAGGGATCGGCCACCGTCATCTCGCGGCCCCAGGGCTGTTCGTCGATGCCGGGGCGGGCATAGCCGTAGTGCTTGTCCAGCAGGCTGCGCTGGTAGGCATCCAGATCCTCGCAGGCGATGCGCAGGCGGGAGCCGGGACAGGCGTCGCCATGGTGCTCGCTCAGATGCAGGCAGCAGTCGCCCAGGGCGATCTCGGCATAGAGCGGAAGATCGTCGCTGAAGCGGTGTTCCCAGATGAGTGCAAAGCCCAGGAAGTCCAGATAGAACTCGCGGGCCTTGGCCGCGTCGAAGATGCGCAGCACGGGAATGGCCGGGCCCAGGCCCGCTTGCTGGTCTGACATGGTGCTTCTCCCTCTTGGCGGCTCACGCGGCGCCAGGCCGTGTGAGCCGCAGGGTAGCGCATCCCCGTGACGGGTCGCTCAGGCCGGCGCGCCCAGGCCCAGCAGCTCGCGGCCCAGGGCCTCGGCCACCTCGATGCCGTCCACGCCGGCCGACATGATGCCGCCGGCATAGCCCGCGCCCTCGCCGGCCGGGTAGAGGCCGCGCACATTCAGGCTCTGGTAGTCCCGCCCGCGGGTCAGGCGCAGGGGCGAGGAGGTGCGGGTCTCCACGCCGGTGAGCACGGCGTCGGCCATGCTGAAGCCCTTGATCTGGCGTTCGAAGGCGGGCAGGGCCTCGCGGATGGCGTCCAGGCAGTAGTCGGGCAGGCTGCCAAAGCCCTTTTGCTGCAGATTGGTCAGGGTGACGCCGGGCTTGTAGCTGGGCTCCACGCTGCCGAACTCGCGGCTGACCTGGCGTTTGATGAAGGCGCCCACCAGGGAGCCGGGGGCCTTGTAGTCGCCGCCGCCCAGCTCGTAGGCGCGGCTTTCCCAGATGCGCTGGAAGGCCATGCCGTCCAGCGGGTTCACCGGGCTGCCATCGGTCTTGCCGTCCTGGCGGTAGTCCTGGGGCGAGATGCCCACCACGATGCCGGCATTGGCATTGCGTTCGGCGCGCGAGTACTGACTCATGCCATTGGTCACCACGCGCAGCGGCTCGCTGGTGGCGGCCACCACGGTGCCGCCCGGGCACATGCAGAAGCTGTAGACCGAGCGGCCGTTCCTGGCGTGATGCACCAGCTTGTAGTCGGCCGCGCCCAGGATCTCGTTGCCGGCGTTGGGGCCGAAACGGGCCGCGTCGATCACCGACTGCGGATGCTCGATGCGGTAGCCGATGGAGAAGGGCTTGGCCTCCATGTACACGCCGCGCTCGTGCAGCATGGTGAAGGTGTCGCGCGCGCTGTGGCCCAGGGCCAGGATGACCTGGTCGGCGCGGATCTGCTCGCCGGACTCCAGCACCACGCCGCGGAGGTGGCGCTGGCCCGCCGCATCGGTCTCGATCTGCAGATCGCTGACCTTCTGCTGGAAGCGGATCTCGCCGCCCAGGGCCTCGATCTCGGCGCGCATCTTGATGATCATGGACACCAGGCGGAAGGTGCCGATGTGCGGCTTGCTGACGAAGAGGATTTCCTCGGGCGCGCCGGCCTTGACGAATTCCTTGAGCAGCTTGCGCGTGAGGTGGCGCGGGTCGGAGATCTGGCTCCAGAGCTTGCCGTCCGAGAAGGTGCCGGCGCCGCCCTCGCCGAACTGCACATTCGACTCGGGGTTGAGCTCGCTCTGGCGCCACAGGCCCCAGGTGTCCTTGGTGCGCTCGCGCACATTCTTGCCGCGCTCCAGCACGATGGGGCGCAGGCCCATCTGGGCCAGCACCAGGGCGGCCATCAGGCCGCAGGGGCCGAAGCCCACGATCACCGGGCGCAGGCGCGCTTCGCCCGAGGTGTAAAAGTCCGCCGGGGCATGGCCCACGAACTTGTATTCGGTGTCCGGCGTGGGCCGGATGTTCTTGTCGTCCGCCAGGCGTTTGAGCAGGGCGGCCTCGTCCACCGTGAGCTCGCAGTCGACGGTGTAGGCCAGCACGATGGCGCTCTTCTTGCGCGCGTCGTAGCCGCGGCGAAAGATGTGGAAGGCCTTGAGTTCATGCTCGGCCAGGCCCAGACGGGCCAGCACGGCGGCTTGCAGGTCCTGGGGCTCGTGGGCTAGCGGCAGGCGGAGTTCGTTGATGCGGATCATGGTTAGCGATCAATGCATGGTGATGAGGGTCTGAAAAAGAAACAGGCCCTGCCGCGAGGCTTGGGCCTGTTACCGGATGGCATGGCGGGACGCTGCGCTCCCGCCTGACATCAACCCGAGATCAACCCGAGTGCGGACGCTTGCCCGGGTTCTTCTTGCTGCGGGTGTGCGAGCCGCGCTCCAGGCTCTTCTTCTGGCCGCGGCCGTGGCTGAAGGTCAGGCCGGCGGGACGCGGGGTGGCGCGGCGGTCGGCTTCGGTTTTGATCTTGTTGCCCATGATGGCTCCGTTGACAAAAATGACTGGCGGGGACCGACAAAGGGCGCGCCAAGACGAAAGAAGGCGGTGATTTTAGCCGAGTCTGGCGCGGTCGCCGGGGCGACAGCATTTCGGGGGCGCCGGCCTCATGATTCCCGTCCATGGGAATGCTTCATCTCGTGCGCCATGGCCAGGCCAGTTTCGGCGCGGCCGACTATGACCAGCTCAGCCCCCTGGGCCATCAGCAATGCCAGCGCCTGGGCGCTTTCTGGCGCGCACGCGGCCAGCGTTTCGACGCGGTGTTCAGCGGCACGCTCAAGCGCCATGCCCAGTCCCTGGCGGCCCTGGCCGAGGGCTGGGGTGGGGCGCTGCCGGCGGTGAGCCTCCGCCCGGGCCTGGACGAGTACGACAGCGCTGCCCTGATCCGCGCCATCCATCCCGAGCCGCTGGCCGCGCCCCGCGACGCCGAGGGCGTGAAGCATCATTTCCGCCTGCTGCGCCAGGGCCTGCAGGCCTGGATGCGGGGCGAGACCGCACCGCAGGGCATGCCCAGCCATGCCCAGTTCCTGGCCGGGGTGGCCGGGGTGCTGGACGAGGTACGGGCCCTGGGTGGCGGTGAGGTGCTGGTGCTTTCCAGCGGCGGCCCCATCTCCTGCGCCCTGGCCCAGGTGCTGCAGGCGCCGGCCGAGAGCGCCATCGAGCTCAACCTGCGCCTGCGCAACAGCGCCTTGAGCGAGCTGGTCTTCAATGCCCAGCGCCTGAGCCTGCACAGCTTCAACGGCCTGCCGCATCTGCAGGACGAACCGGCCCTGCAGAGCTATGCCTGAGCCTCAGCGCTCTTTTTTCTGTTCCGCTTCATCTTCCAGCAGCAGGCGCAGGCCCACCAGGGTGTAGCGGGTGCTGGGATCGTTCCAGTTGCGGTAGGCCGAGCGGGCATAGAAGGCCCAGGTGTGCCAGGAGCCGCCGCGGCGCACCCGCACCGTGCCCTCGGCCGGCCCCTGCGGGTCCACGGCCGTGCCCTGAGCGGCGAGCTGGGCGTAGTAGTCGTCGCCATGCCAGTCGGCCACCCATTCCCAGACATTGCCGTGCATATCGTGCAGGCCCCAGGCATTGGGCGCGAAGCTGCCCACCGGCGCGGTGAAGGCATGTCCGTCGCTGCCGGGCAGGGCCATGGCCGCCCACTTGGGCCAATGGCGGGCGCTGTCAGCGTCAAAGAGATTGGCATGGCCCTGCAGGCTTTGCGGGTCGTCGCCGCTGGAGAAATGCGTGCGCGTGCCGGCGCGGCAGGCGTATTCCCACTCGGCCTCGGTGGGCAGGCGGTAGCGCCGGCCCTCGGTCTGGCTGAGCCAGGCGGCCAGGGCCTGGGCGTCGTGCCAGGTGATATTGGTGACGGGGTGGTCCTCGCCCTGGGGAAAGCCGGGGTTGGCCCAGGAGTATTCGGGGCGGCGGCCCTCGAAGGCATCGCCGCGCGGGCTGCTGGCGGGGTCGTAGTCGGCGCGCCAGCCATAGCCGCCGGTGCCGTCGGCCACCGACTCGGGCCGGTAGCCCGAGCGCGCCAGAAAACGCCGGAACTGGCCCACCGTCACCTCGTGTTGGCCCAGCCAGAAATCGCGGCTGATGCGCACACGATGCACCGGGCCCTCGTCGGCCAGCTTGAGGAAGCGCTCGCGCGGCAGGGCGGGAAACACCTGGGCCAGCGCCTCGGGGCTGGCCTCGCTGCCCATCAGGAACTCACCGGCCGGGATCTGCACGAAACGCATGCCCAGGCTGTTCTCGAAGGGCTGGGGCTGGCGCGGCGCGGCGCAAGCCGCCAGCAGGAGCAGGGGGGCGATCAGCAGGTACAGGGCAGGGTGCTTGGACATGCCGCGATGCTAGCCCGGCACTCATGAAGGAAAATCGGGCTTTTCGCTAGCCGACGCCGATGTTCACCGCGCTGATCACCCCGCCGCCCGCCGCCCAGGCCGATGACCGCCAGCGCTTCATGCGCCTGCTGCAGACCGCCCTGGCCGAGGGCAGCTTCGCCAAGCTGCTGCTGAGCAAGTACAGCGGGGCCGAGGCCGGCTTGGAGCGCCTGACGGTGCGCACCGTGCAGCTGCGCGGCGAGCGCTGCCTGAGCTTTCTCTGGCGCTACCAGACCCGGGACATCACCAAGAACCATGCCCTGGAGGCCGGTCTGGCCGAGATCGAGGCCCTGCTGGGCCGCGACTTCCAGAACGCCCATCTGCAGACGGCCGAACAGGAGCTGCAGCTGGCCTTCAGCCGCAAGGGCCGGCCCAGCCTGCGCGTGAGTCGTCGGGCCGACGCCGCGCCCGCGGCGGCCGCGGCGGACGCCGGGCATGACAAGGAAAAACTGCGCTATCTGGAGCTGGCCAAGCCCTTCTGGGCCGATCTGGGCCTGACCCACGAGGCCAAGGGCGGCGAGCGCCAGCTGGTGCCCGCCATGTCGCGCAAGTGGAAGCAGATCAACAAGTTCATCGAGGTGATGAGCGCGGCGCTCAAGAGCAGCCCGCTGGCTGCCAGCTCCGAGGTGCATGTGAGCGACTTCGGCTCGGGCAAGGGCTACCTGACCTTCGCCATGTACGACTGGCTCACGAGCGTGCTGGGCAGAAAAGCCGAGGTCAGCGGCATCGAGCTGCGCGAAGACATGGTGAGCCTGTGCAACGGCGCTGCGCAGCGCCACGGCCTGACGGGCCTGCGCTTTGTGCAGAGCGATGTGCGCCACTACCAGCCGGCGCGGCTGGACGTGATGATCGCCCTGCACGCCTGCGATATCGCCACCGACTACGCCATCCACCTGGGCCTGCGCGCCGGGGCCGGCATCATCATGTGCTCGCCCTGCTGCCACAAGCAGCTGCGCCCGCAGATGCAGCTGCCCGCGGCCTTGAAGCCCATGCTGCAGCATGGCATCCACCTGGGCCAGGAGGCCGAGATGGTGACCGACTCCCTGCGCGCGCTGCTGCTTGAGGCCGAGGGCTACGAGACCCAGGTCTTCGAGTTCATCGCCCTGGAGCACACCAGCAAGAACAAGATGATTCTGGCGGTGAAGAAGAGCGGTGCGGCGCTGGCCGCCGCGCAGAAGAAACGCCCCGAGATCCTGGCCCAGATCGCCGAGATCAAGCGCTTTTACGGCCTGCGGGAGCAGGCCTTGGAGAGCCTGCTGCTCGATCAGCCGGCGGCCGGCGTGGCCTGCCCGGCCTGAGTTGAGCCCGCGCAAGCACGATAGGCCCCGCGCTGCTAGCATGCGGCGGCCTGGTTCTGCCGGGTCCCTGCTCCGCTTTGCATGGAAGACAACAAGGTGCCGCCCTTCATCACCCGCCTGATGCGCCAGCGCGCGTTCTGGATTGCCCTGCTGCTCATGGCGCTGGGCTGGGCCCTCTGGTCCTGGTGGCGGCCGCCGGCCGCCTCGGTGCTGGAGCTGACGGCGGCTCCCCTGCGCCAGAGCCTGCAGTTCAGTGCCCGGGTGGAGTCACCCCGGCGCGTGGAGCTGGGCAGCACCCTGACCGGACGGGTTCAGAGCGTGAGCCTGCGTGAGGGGGAGCGTGTGAAGCAGGGGCAGGTCTTGCTGGCGCTGGACGACAGCGAATGGCGGGCCGTGGCCGAGCAGGCGCGGGCCCAGGCCCAGCAGGCGCGGGAGCGCCTGCGCGGCCAGCGCGAGCAGGGCCTGGTGGCCGCCGAGGCGCAGCGCGCCCAGGCCGCGGCCCAGCAGGCGGCGGCGCGGCGCGACTATCAGCGCAACGAGGAACTGGTGGCTGCCGGCTTTCTGAGCCCGGCGCGTCTGGATGATTCACGTCGCGCCCTGGACACGGCCGATGCCGCCCTGCGCGCCGCCGAGGCGGCACTGCAAGGCCAGGCCGGCAGCGGGGCCGAGGCCGCCGCGGCCCTGGCCCAGTGGCGCGCGGCGGAAGCCGCGGCCCAGGCAGCCGAGGCCAAGCTGGCCCAGGCCCGGCTGCTGGCCGTGGGTGACGGGGTCTTGCTGGCCCGCCATGCCGAGCCCGGTCAGATCGTGCAGCCGGGCAAGGCCTTGCTGGTGCAGAGCGTGGAGGGACCGCTGGAGCTGGTGGCGTCGGTGGATGAACGCTATCTCTCGCAGCTGCAGCCGGGCCAGCGCGCGCGCGTGCTGGCCGACGCCTATCCGCAGCAGCCCTTCGAAGCCAGCCTGGAGCGCCTGGCCCCGCTGGTGGATGCCCAGCGCGGCGCGGTGCAGGTCTGGCTGCGGCCGCAGGGGCAGGTGCCGGGCTTTTTGCGTGAGGACATGACGCTGTCGGTGGAGCTGCTCACGGCCGAGCGCGAACGCGCCCTGGCCGTGCCGCTGTCCGCACTGCGCCAGGACGGGGGGAGCCAAGGCCGGGTGGCGGTGCTGGAAGCGGGGCGCGTGGTCGAGCGCACCCTGCGCCTGGGCCTGCGCAGCCTGGACCGGGTGGAGGTGCAGCAGGGCCTGCAGGCCGGCGAGCTGCTGCTGCTGGATCCGCGGCTGGATCTGGGCGCGCGGGTGCGCGGCGTGCCGGCCCCGGCGGCCGCGGCGCCCGCACGTGTGGCGACCGGCGGCAACCCCATGGCCCAGGCCGTGGGCGGCGGGGCCCGCTGAATGCCCGGACCGTCCTCAAGATCGGCCCATCTGGGCCTGGGCTTCGAGCGCCAAGTGGCCTGGCGCTTTTTGCTGGAGGGGCGCTTCCAGACCCTGCTCATCGTGGTGGGCGTGGCCGCTGGCGTGGCCGTGGTGGCCTATATCTCGGCCCTGGTGGGTGGGCTGCAGCGCAACACCCTGGAGAAGACCCTGGGGGCCCAGGCCCATGTGGTGATCACGCCGCCCGATGAAAAGGTGCTGCCGGCCTGGCCGGCGGCCTCGGGCACGCAGTCGCTCAGCGACACCCAGGCCCGCGCCCAGCGCCTGCGCAGCCTGGGCAACTGGCTGTCCTACGAGGGCTGGCTCAGCGAGCAGCCCGGCATCACGGCGGTCTCGCCGTTAGTCTCGGGTCCGGCCCTGGCCCAGCGCGGCGAGGCCAGCCGTTCGGCCGCCCTGATGGGGGTGGAGCTGGCGCGCTACGACGCCATCGTGGGCCTGCGCCAGCGCCTGGTGGCGGGCCAGTTCCGCCTGCTGCCGGGTGAGGCCCTGGTGGGCCAGCTGCTGGCGGCCGATCTGGGCCTGCGCGTGGGTGACCGCATGGTGCTCAACACCGGCAGCCGCAGCGACACGGTGCGCCTGGTGGGCCTGCTGGACTACGGTGTGCGCGATCTGAACCGGCGCATGGTGGTGCTGCCCCTGCGCTCGGCCCAGAGCCTGCTGGACCTGCCGGGCGGTGTGACCCAGATCGATCTGCGTGTGGCCGATGTCTGGACCGCGCGCGAACAGGCGGCCGCACTGGCGCGCCAGCTGCCCTACAAGGTGGAGAGCTGGCAGGAAACCAATGCCCAGCTGGTCTCGGCCCTGAATGCACAGAGCATCAGCACCACCCTGATACGCGCGGTGGTGATGGTGGTGGTGGTGCTGGGTATTGCCAGCGTGCTGGTGGTGTCGGTGGTGCAAAAGCGCCGCGAGATCGGCATCCTGCGCGCCATGGGTGTGACCCAGGGTCAGATCATGCGGGTCTTCCTGCTGCAGGGGGCCCTGGTGGGCGGGGTGGGGGCGGTGCTGGGCAATCTGCTGGCCGTGGCCCTGATCTGGGCCTTCACCAGCTTTGTGCGGGGCGCGGACGGCCAGCCCCTGTTCTCCATCAGCCTGCCGGCCAGCACGGCGGTTCAGGTGAGTGTGATGGCCCTGGTGGCCGGTGTGCTGGCGGCCTGGGCGCCGGCCCGGCGTGCCGCGCGCATGGACCCGGCCCAGGCGATACGGCTATGAGCAAGACCCTGATCGAGCTGCAAGCCCTGGGCAAGGTCTACAACCCGGGGCAGCCCACCGAGGTGTCGGTGCTCAAGGGCCTGGACCTCAGCCTGGCCCATGGCGAGTTTGCCGCCCTGATCGGCCCCTCGGGCTCGGGCAAGAGCACCTTGCTCAATGTGCTGGGTCTGCTGGAGCGCCCCAGCAGCGGCCAGTACCTGCTGGACGGCCGCGCCGTGCAGGATCTGGACGACAAGGCCCTGACCCAGGCCCGCCAGGCCACCCTGGGCTTTGTGTTCCAGTTCCACCATCTGCTGCCGGCCTTCACGGCGCTGGAGAACGTCTGCCTGCCGGGCCTGGCGCGGGACGGTCATGTGAGTCCCGCCCTGCGGGAGCGGGGGCGGGCCCTGCTGGCGGCCGTGGGTCTGGCCAGCGCCATGGACCGGCCCTCCAAGCAGCTCTCGGGTGGCATGCAGCAGCGCGTGGCCATTGCCCGTGCCCTGGTGCTGGAGCCCGCCCTGGTGCTGGCCGACGAGCCCACGGGCAATCTGGACACCGCCTCCTCCGATGAGGTCTTTGCCCTCTTGCGCCGCATGCACGCCGAGGTGGGCACGGCCTTTCTGGTCGTGACCCACGACCCGCGCCTGGCCGCGCGCTGCGACCGGGTGATCGAGATGGTGGACGGGATGATCGCCAGCGATCGGGCGAACGCGGCCGCCCAGCCCTGAATCCCCGCGCTGGCGTCGCCCGCGCAGCACCACCTACGCCGTCTTGCGTATTCCGCGAATGCGCAGCGCTGCCCAGACTTGGCTCCGTTGTTGTTGTCGTCCATCCCCCCGATCAACCCACGGAGCCCCTCATGAGCCTGAAGATTTCCCGCCGCGTCCTCTCGCTGTCCGCCCTCAGCCTGGGCCTGGCCGGCCTTGCCCTGCCGAGCTTTGCCGCCGACACCATCAAGGTGGGCGTGTTGCACTCGCTGTCCGGCACCATGGCCATTTCCGAGACCGTGCTCAAGGACACGGTGCTGATGGCCATTGACGAGATCAATGCCAAGGGCGGCCTACTGGGCAAGAAGCTGGAGCCGGTGGTGGTGGACCCGGCCTCCAACTGGCCGCTGTTCGCCGAAAAGGCCAAGCAGCTGATCTCGCAGGACAAGGTGGCCGTGGTCTTCGGCTGCTGGACCTCGGTGAGCCGCAAGTCGGTGCTGCCGGTCTTCGAGCAGCTGAACTCCCTGCTGTTCTACCCGGTGCAGTACGAGGGCGAGGAGCTCAGCAAGAACGTGTTCTACACCGGCGCCGCGCCCAACCAGCAGGCGATTCCCGCGGTGGAATACCTGATGAGCAAGGACGGCGGCTCGGCCAAACGCTTCGTGCTGCTGGGCACCGACTATGTCTACCCGCGCACCACCAACAAGATCCTGCGCGCCTTCCTGAAGAGCAAGGGTGTCGCCGACGCCGACATCATGGAGGAGTACACCCCCTTCGGCCACAGCGACTACCAGGGCATCATCGCCAAGATCAAGAAGTTCTCTTCCGAGGGCAAGAAGACGGCCGTGGTCTCCACCATCAACGGCGACTCCAACGTGCCCTTCTACAAGGAGCTGGGCAATCAGGGCCTGAAGGCCACCGATGTGCCGGTGGTGGCCTTCTCGGTGGGCGAGGAGGAACTGCGCGGCGTGGACACCAAGCCGCTGGTGGGCCATCTGGCCGCCTGGAACTACTTCATGAGCATCAAGAACCCGGCCAATGCCGAGTTCGTGAAGAAGTGGAGCGAGTACGCCAAGGCCAAGAACATCCCCGGTCACAAGGACAAGCCCCTGACCAATGACCCGATGGAGGCCACCTACATCGGCTTCCATATGTGGGCCCAGGCGGTCACCAAGGCCAAGAGCACCGACACCGACAAGGTGATCGCCGCCATGGCCGGCCAGACCTTCAAGGCGCCGGGCGGCTTCACCAGCACCATGGACCCCAAGAACCACCATCTGCACAAGCCGGTCTTCATCGGCGAGATCAAGGCGGACGGCCAGTTCAATGTGGTCTGGAAGACCCCCGGCCCGGTCAAGGCCCAGCCCTGGAGCCCCTTCATTCCCGAGAACAAGGGGAAGAAGGACGAGCCCACGAAAGGTTGACCACCCCCTACGGCCTTCGGCCGCCCCCTCAAGGGGGCACCACCAGCGGACCGGCAAAGCCGGATCCGCGGTGGTCGCTTGATCTCTCGCGCTGGCCTTCGGGGCCAGCGCTCGATGGTGACTTCCTTATGCGACGTTTGATGCTTTTGCTGGCGGGGCTGCTGCTGCTTGGTGCTGCGCAAGCCCTGACCCCGGAGCGAGCGCGTGCCATCGCTTCGGGTGATACCGATGCGCGTATTGCGGCGCTGAGCGAGGCGGCGGCCCAGGGCGAGGCGGGGCTGGCTGCCTTTGTGCAGGCGCTGCTGGAGGACGGCGTCAAGCTTACGCCCACCCAGGTGCTGGTGTTCGATGGCGAGAAGACCGTGGATGCCGCCACCGGTCAGGTCACCACCCTGCCGGAAGGCGCTGAGGACGTGGTCAACAACAACCGCATGCGCGGCGCGCTGCAGGCGGCGCTGGCCGCGCTCAAGCTGCGCTCGCCGGAACTCGCGCAACGCCGCGAGGCCGTGGCGGAGCTGGCCAAGCAGAGCCTGGACGAGGCTCAGCTGCCCCTGCTGGACCAGGCCCTGGCCACGGAGCGCGATGCCGGGCTGAAGGCACGGCTGGAGCTGATGCGCGCCGCCCTGGTGATTGCCTCGCCGGATGCCGCCAAGCGCCTGGCGGCCGCGCGCCAGCTGGCCGCCAGCGGCGAGCCGGCGGTCAAGAGCCTGCTGCTGGAGCGCCTGGCGGCCGAGGGCGATGCCGAGGTGAAGTCCGCGCTGGCCCAGGCCCTGACGGCCGTGGAGCGCCGCCTGGCCTGGGGCGAGCGCCTGGGCCTGGTGTTCACCGGCCTGAGCCTGGGTTCCATCCTGCTGCTGGTGGCCCTGGGCCTGGCCATCAGCTATGGCCTGATGGGCGTGATCAATATGGCCCATGGCGAGCTGATGATGGTGGGCGCCTATGCCACCTATGTGGTGCAGAACCTGTTTCGCGCCCATCTGCCCGCCGCCTGGTTCGATGCCTATGTGCTGGCGGCCGTGCCGGTGAGTTTTCTGGTGGCGGCGGGCGTGGGCGCGGTGCTGGAGCGCAGCGTGATCCGCTGGCTCTACGGCCGCCCGCTGGAAACCCTGCTGGCCACCTGGGGCATCTCCCTGGTGCTGATGCAGGCGGTGCGCTCACTCTTCGGCGCACAGAACGTGCCGGTGGAGAACCCGGGCTGGCTCTCGGGCGGCGTGGCCCTGATGAGCAATCTGACCCTGCCCTACAACCGCATCGCCATCATCGTGTTCGCCTTCGCGGTGCTGGCCGGCGTGGCCCTGCTGATTGCGCGCACCCGGCTGGGCCTGTTTGTGCGCGGCGTCACGCAGAACCGCCGCATGGCCGCCTGCGTGGGCGTGAACACCGCGCGCACCGACACCTATGCCTTCGCCCTGGGCGCGGGCATCGCGGGCCTGGCGGGCTGCGCGCTCAGCCAGGTGGGGAATGTGGGCCCTGACCTGGGCCAGAACTACATCGTGGACAGCTTCATGGTGGTGGTGCTGGGCGGCGTGGGCCAGCTGGCCGGCACCGTGATCGCCGCCCTGGGCCTGGGCGTGCTGAACAAGCTGCTGGAAGACTGGGCCGGCGCGGTGCTGGCCAAGATCATGGTCCTGGTCTTCATCGTGGTCTTCATCCAGAAGCGGCCCCAGGGCCTGTTCGCGATGAAAGGCCGCAGCGCGGAAGCCTGAGTGGAACTGATGATGATGAACGCCTCTGCTTCCACCCCGCCCGCGCTGCTGCTGCCCCCGGCGCCGCGCCTGCTCTCGGCCCGCGGCTGGACCCTGGTGCTCTTGGCCGTGCTGGGCGTGGCCCTGCTGGTGCCGGCCCTGAACCTGCTGCTGCCCGCCGGCCATGCCCTGCACCTGAGCGACTACCTGGTCGGGCTGCTGGGCAAGATCATGTGCTACGCCATCTGCGCGCTGGCCATGGACCTGATTTGGGGCTACACCGGCATCCTGTCCCTGGGCCACGGCCTCTTCTTCGCTCTGGGCGGCTATGCCATGGGCATGTACCTGATGCGCCAGATCGGCCGCGACGGCAACTACCAGAGCGATCTGCCCGACTTCATGGTCTTTCTCGACTGGAAGGCCTTGCCCTGGCACTGGGCCGGCAGCGACAGCTTTGCCTTCCAGATGCTGATGGTGCTGGCCGTGCCCGGGCTGCTGGCCTTTGTGTTCGGCTTCTTCGCCTTTCGCTCGCGCATCAAGGGCGTGTACTTCTCCATCATCACCCAGGCCCTGACCTTCGCGGCCATGCTGCTCTTCTTCCGCAACGAGACGGGCTTTGGCGGCAACAACGGCTTCACCGATTTCAAGCGCATCCTGGGCGTGCCGCTGAACCAGCCCGGCACCCGCATGCTGCTCTTCGTGATCACGGGCCTGGTGCTGATCGGCTTCTTTCTGCTGGGCCGCTTCATCGTCTGCAGCCGCTTTGGCCGCGTGCTGCAGGCCATACGCGATGCCGAGAGTCGGGTGATGTTCACCGGCTATGAGCCCCTGGCCTACAAGCTGGCCATCTGGACGCTCTCGGCCCTGATGTGCGGCGTGGCCGGCGCGCTCTATGTGCCCCAGGTGGGCATCATCAACCCCGGCGAGATGTCGCCCGCGGCCTCCATCGAGATCGCGATCTGGACCGCTGTAGGCGGGCGCGCCACCCTGATCGGCCCCATCGTCGGCGCCTTCTTCGTGAACGGCGCCAAGAGCTGGTTCACCCAGGCCTTCCCGGAGTACTGGCTCTACTTCCTGGGCGTGCTCTTCATTGCCGTGACCCTGTGGCTGCCCGAGGGCCTGGCCGGGCTGGCGCGCAAGCTGGGCCAGCGCTTCAAGCGGACTGCGAGCAAGGAGGAGCAGGCATGACCCCCGATCTGATGGCGCAGGGCAGCCAGGCCCGCCGCCAGCATGCCGAGGCCGAGCTGGCCCGCCAGCAGCAGGGCTCGGGCGGCCGCAGCGCCTCCTTCGGCCGCTTGCTGACCGAGGGCCGGCCCGACTTCGGCACCGGCGTGGCCCTCTACCTGGACGACATCACCGTGTCCTTCGACGGCTTTCGCGCCCTCAACGGCCTGAGCCTGGCGGTGGATGTGGGCGAGCTGCGCTGCATCATCGGCCCCAATGGCGCGGGCAAGACCACGATGATGGACGTGATCACGGGCAAGACCCGGCCCGATGCGGGCACGGCCAGCTTCGGTCAGAACATCGACCTGCTGCGCCTGCGCGAGAGCGAGATCGCCGCCGTGGGCATAGGTCGCAAGTTCCAGAAGCCCACGGTCTACGAGCAGCTCACGGTGTTCGAGAACCTGGAGCTGGCCCTGGCCGGCGACCGCCGCGTGCGGGCCGCCCTGTTCGCGCGGCTGAGCGACGCGCAGCAGGCCCGCATCGGCGAGGTGCTGCAGCTCATCCACCTGCTGCCCCAGGCGGCGCGGCCGGCCGGCCTGCTCTCGCACGGGCAGAAGCAGTGGCTGGAGATCGGCATGCTGCTGATGCAGGACCCCAAGCTGCTGCTGCTCGATGAGCCCGTGGCCGGCATGACCGATGAGGAAACCGAGCGCACCGCCGAGCTCTTTCTCTCGCTGGAGGGGCGGCACTCCCTGGTGGTGGTGGAGCACGATATGAAGTTCGTGGACCAGCTCACTCAGGGGCGCAAGAAGGTCACCGTGCTGCACGAGGGCTCGGTGCTGGCCGAGGGCCTGCTGAGCGAGGTGCAGGCCAATGAGCGTGTCGTCGAGGTCTATCTGGGGCGCTGAAATCCATGCTGAAAGTCGATTCACTCCACCAGGCCTACGGCGGCAGCCACATTCTTCGCGGCCTCAGCTTCGAGGCCCAGGCCAGCGAGATCACGGTGATCCTGGGCCGCAACGGCGTGGGCAAGACCAGCCTGCTCAAGAGCCTGATGGGCGTGGTGCCCATCAAGAGCGGCAGCCTGAGCCTTGAGGGGCGGGAGATCGCGCGCCTGAGTCCCTTCGAGCGAGCGCGCCTGGGCATGGGCTATGTGCCCCAGGGGCGAGAGATCTTTGCCCGGCTCACGGTGGAAGAAAACCTGCGCATGGGCCTGGCCTACAAGCGCGCGGGCACGCCCATTCCGCCCCAGCTCTTCGAGCTCTTCCCGGTGCTCAAGCAGATGCTCAAGCGGCGCGGCGGCGACCTCTCGGGCGGCCAGCAGCAGCAGCTGGCGATTGCCCGCGCCCTGGCGGCTGGGCCTAAGCTCATCATCCTGGACGAGCCCACCGAGGGCATACAGCCCAGCATCATCAAGGACATAGCCCGCGTGCTGCGCCAACTGGCCCGCGAGGGCCTGCAGACCGAGGCGGGCCGCAAGCCTGAGCCCATGGCCGTGATCCTGGTGGAGCAGTACTACGACTTTGCCGAGGAACTGGCCGACCAGTACCTGGTGATGGAGCGGGGCGAGTTCGTGGCCCGGGGCCGCGGCGCGCAGATGCAGCAGGACGGCGTGCGCCAGCGCATGGCGATCTAAAGCTCAAAAAGATGATGCCCCGGCCAAGGGCCGGGGCATCGGGAGCGCGGGACATCGCCCGGGACGCCGCTTGGCGCGACATGGGGCTGCGATGTGGTGAGGAGCGCGGGTCGCGGGGACAGGGCTTGCCAGCGCACCGCAAGGCGCGCGGCAGGCATCCCGAACGCGGGAAGAGAATGTGCAGCGGGGGTCTAGCGCCGGAGCTTGAAGCTGGCGACCGCTTCCAGCAGTTTGCCCGCCTGATGCTTGAGGCTCTCGCTGGCGGCCGCGCTCTGTTCGACCAGGGCCGCATTCTGCTGCGTGGCCTTGTCCAGCTGGCCCACGGCCTCGCCCACCTGGGCAATGCCCGAGCTCTGCTCCACGCTGGCGCTGCTGATCTCGCCCACAATATCGGCCACACGCTGCACCGAACGCACGATGTCTTCCATGGTCTGGCCCGCGCGGTCCACCAGCTGGGTGCCGGACTGCACACGTTCCACCGAGTCATTGATCAGGCTCTTGATCTCCTTGGCCGCCTCGGCGCTGCGCTGGGCCAGGGTACGAACCTCGCCGGCCACCACGGCAAAGCCACGGCCTTGCTCGCCGGCCCGTGCCGCTTCCACCGCGGCATTCAGCGCCAGGATATTGGTCTGGAAGGCAATGCCGTCGATGGTGGCGATGATGTCGGAGATCTTGCGCGAGCTCTGCTCGATACCGCGCATGGTGCTCACCACATCGCCCACCACGGCGCCGCCGCTGCGCGCCACCTCGCTGGCGCTCTGGGCCAGCTGGTTGGCCTGCTGGGCGTTGTCGGCGTTCTGGCGCACGGTGGCGCCCAGTTCCTCCATGGTGGCCGAGGTCTCTTCCAGCGAGGAGGCCTGCTGCTCGGTGCGGGCGGACAGATCGCTATTGCCCTGGGCGATCTCGGCGCTGGCCGTGGCCACCGACTCCGCACCATTGCGCACCGCTGACACCGTCTCGGCAAGGGCCAGTTGCATGCGTTGCATGGCCATGAGCAGGCGCGCGGTCTCGTCCTCACCCTGCGCTTCGATGGACTGGCTCAAATCACCGGCCGCCACGCGGTCCGCCGCTTGCACCGCTTGGGCCAGCGGCCCGGTGATGGCCCGCACCAGGGCCAGGGCCATGGTGATGGCCAGGGCGCCGGCCAGCAGGCTGACCAGCAGCAGGCCCAGGGAGGCACTGCTGAACACCGATTCGGAGCGCACCGCCGCGGCATCGGCGCCCTTGTTGTTGAGGGTGACCAGCTCATCCAGGGTCTTGCTGGCGCGTTGCACGGCCTCGCGGGCCGTGCCCTTTTGCAGCTGGCGCGCATCGTCGATCTGGCCGTCCCGCATCAGCTCGGCAATCTTGACGCCGGCGGCCTCGTAGCTTCTCCAGTCGCCGGTAAAGCTGTCGATCAGCTTCTGCTCCTCGGGGCCGGAGATCAGCTTGCGATACTCGTCCAGGGCCTTGTTGATGGATTTGGCGGCGGACGAACGCGTGTCGTTGGCAATCTGTGTTTCCTCGGCCGAGGAGGCCGCCACGCTGAGCAAGACACCGACGCGGTAGTCGGACAAATGACCGTTGAGCTCGCCCAGGGCCGTGACCGAGGGCAGCCAGTTGCCGCTGATCTCACGTGACTCAGCCTGGACCTGGTGCAGGCGCGAGTAGGCAAACAGGGCCAGCAAGGTCAGCAGGACCAGCATCACGGCAAAAGCCGCAAACAGCTTGGCTGCAATGCTCAGGCGCTTGAAGAATGCCATGGGGACTCCTTGAGTCGCGGGCCGCCGTCATGGCGACCTGTACCGGAGCAGCATCTTCGGGTCGGCCCGCCCGACCCAAAGCCCCGATCAAGGCCGCGGATTCAATGCATCTTCCCGCCTTGTCGGCTCAAGGGCAAGGCCCGCGCGGCGTCAGCGCCACGCGGGTCGGCTGGCGCCTCAGCGCAGCTGCAGTCCGAAGGCGTTCGCCATGAAGGCCAGCACGTCGGAGCGCTCCTCGATCAGCTTGGAGCTGGGCTTGCCGGCCCCATGGCCGGCCGAGGTCTCGATGCGGATCAGGCTGGGGGCCGGGCCGGTGTCGGCCGCCTGCAGGGCGGCGATGTACTTGAAGCTGTGGGCGGGCACCACGCGGTCATCATGGTCGGCCGTGGTCACCAGCACCGGCGGGTACAGGCGCTGTGAACGGATGCTGTGCAGGGGCGAGTAGGCCAGCAGGGTCTTGAACTGCTCGGCGTCATCCACCGTACCGTAGTCATTGGCCCAGGCCCAGCCGATGGTGAACTTGTGATAGCGCAGCATGTCCATCACGCCCACCTGGGGCACGGCCGCACCGAATAGCTCGGGGCGCTGGTTCAGCACCGCACCCACCAGCAGGCCGCCGTTGGAGCCGCCATTGATGGCCAGCTTGCTCGGCTGGGTGTACTTGTTGGCGATCAGCCATTCGGCCGCGGCGATGAAGTCGTCGAACACATTCTGCTTCTTGAGCTTGGTGCCGGCCTCATGCCAGGCCGCGCCGTACTCGCCGCCGCCGCGCAGGCCGGCCAGCACATAGACGCCGCCCATGCGCATCCAGGTGGCGGCCGTGACGCTGTAGCTGGGCGTCTGCGGCATATTGAAGCCGCCGTAGCCGTAGAGCAGGGAGGGGTGGCTGCCGTCCAGCTTGAGACCCTTTTTGTGCGCCACGAAGATGGGCACACGGGTGCCGTCCTTGCTGGTGACGAAGTGGCGCTCGGTCACATAGTCGTCGGCCGGGAAGGCGGTGGCGGCCCGCTTGAAGAGCGCGCTCTTGCCGCTGGCGGGCTCGAAGCGGTGGATCTCGGTGGGGGCGTTCAGGCTGGCATAGCTGAAGAAGGTCTCCTGGTCCTGCCACTTGCCGGCAAAACCGCTGGCCGTGCCCACGCCGGGCAGGGCCACTTCCGAGATCAGGCTGCCATCCTGGGCGTGCATGCGCACCACGGTGGAGGCGTCCCGCAGGTATTGCAGCAGGAAGCGCCCGCCCACACCCGAGGCGCTGCGCAGGGCGTCGCCGGTCTCGGCCACCACCACGCGCCACTGGCGCGGGCCCTGGGCATCGATCTCGGTGGCCAGCAGGCGGCCACGAGGGGCGTCCTTGTCGCTGCGCACATAGAGGGTCTTGCCCACCAGGGCCACGGGTTCATAGGTGGCGTCGAAGTCCAGGGTCAGGACTTGCGGCGTGCCCGGCTGGTAGGCGCCCTGGGCCAGGGGCAGCAGCATCAGGCCGTTCTTGCGACCGGAGCCGCGCCAGACATTGATGATCAGGTGGCGCTGGTCGTCGCTGACCTTGGCGCCAAAGCCCCAGGTCTTCTCCTCCTTGTTCTCCAGCACCAGCAGATCCTCGGACTGCGGCGTGCCCAGGCGGTGGTAGTAGAGCTTTTGGAAGAAGTTGGCGCCGGTCAGCGCCTGTCCGGCCTTGGGAGCCTCGTAGCGCGAGTAGAAGAAGCCCTTGCCGTCCGGCGTCCAGACGGCGCGGGAGAACTTCACCCACTCGATCTTGTCGGCCAGGTCCTTGCCGGTGGCCAGATCGCGCACCTGCCAGCGCTGCCAGTCCGAGCCGCCGACGGCCACGCCATAGGCCAACAGGCGGCCATCGGGCGAGGGCACCACGCCGCTCAGGGCCACGGTGCCGTCCTTGGAGAAGCTGTTGGGATCCAGGGCCACCTGGGGCTTGTCGCTGAGCTTGCGCGCGGTGTAGAGCACGGCCTGCTGCTGCAGCCCGTCGTTGCGGGTCCAGAAGTAGCGGCCGCCTTCCTGAAAGGGCACGCTGATCTTCTCGAAGTTGAAGAGCTCGGTATAGAGCTTGCGCACCGGCTCGCGCTGGGGCATGGCGGCCAGAAATGCGTCGGTCACGCGGTTCTGGGCCTGGACCCAGGCCTTGGTCTCGGCGCTGTTGTCGTCCTCCAGCCAGCGGTAGGGGTCGGCCACGCGCTGGCCATGGTAGGTGTCGATCTGCTCGACCTTGCGGCTCTCGGGGTAGCTCGGGCTGTTGGCCAGGGCCGGTAGGCTGCTGGCGACGGCCAGCAGCGCCAGGGCGGCGCGCAGCCTCGTCATCGTCTTCATGGGTGCGGTAATCCTCTGTCTTGCGGGCAAATCCGCTCGTGGCGGAGCGCGCAGTATCCCAGCCCGGCGGCTGCCCCGGCTCAGGTCTTCCAGATCCGGGGTGCGCAGGGCGCCAGGCCCCAGGCCTCGTGGCGCCAGGCCGACCAGACGCGCGACAGCAGGGCCAGGGCCGGCTCCACCCGCTCGGCCAGCAGGCGCAGCACCAGCACCCCGTCCTCGGGGGCGGTGCAGCCGGCCCAGTCCCAGCCCGCGCTGGCGATCTCGTGGCGAGCCATCTCCAGCAAGGCCTCGCGTCGCGCCGGGGCCAGGGCTTGCCCCGCGGCAAACCAGAGCGCCGCCAGCACGGGCCGGCCGCCCAGGCCCAGGGGGGAGTGCAGCAGCCGGTGATCGTCGGCGCGTATCAGCCCGCGTTCCAGCCAGCGGCCGGGCAGTTCCAGATGCTGCTGGTAGTGGCCACGGGCAAAGCCCTGGCCGGCCGCGGGCAGGCCCAGGGCCAGCACATCCCAGCCCAGCATCTCGGCCCCGGGGGCCAGCTCGAAGACCAGGCGGTTCTCGGCCAGGGCGCCGTCGTAGACGATGGTTTCCAGGGGCAGCCAGTCCAGGCGGGCGCCTTCGGCCAGGCGTGCCCGCAGCTGCTGCCGCGCCGGGGCGCCCGCGCTGCGGTAAAAGCGTGTGGCGCCCGGGGTGGTGATCAGGGCATGGCTGCCCGGCCCCAGACTGGCCTCGATCTCCAGCTGGTCGCCGCCCACAATGCCGCCGGGCGGATGCACCAGCACATGGTGGCAGATGCCCGGCCCCTCGGGGTAGAGCCGCTGCAGCACGCGCAGCGGCCCCTCATGACGGTCCAGGGCGGTGCAGCGGCCGTCGCTCTCGCGACGGTAGTCCAGGGTCAGATGTCCATGCCAAGCCATGGGGCTTGGGCTAGCAAGAGCCGTGCTCAGTGCTTGCCATGACCGTGGCCATGGCCGGCGCCTTCGGGCGCCATGCCACGTGCGGCGGCCTTGAGCTCCAGGGTCTCGCGCTTGCCGTCCTTGCCCTCGAAGACCAGGCTCAGCGGCACTTCATCGCCCGGCTTGATGGGCGCCTTCAGCTCCATCAGCATGATGTGATAGCCGCCCGGCTTGAGCTCCACGCGCTGGCCGGCGCCCAGCTCCAGGGCGGGCATGGCGCGCATCTTCATGACGTTGCCGTCCATCTTCATTTCGTGGATTTCCACGATGCCGGCGACGGGCGAGCGTGCCTCGATCACACGGCCGGCCTGGCTGCTGCTGAGGTTCATGAAGGCGCCGGTGGCCTTTTGCTGGGCCACGGTGGCGCGCACCCAGGCCTGTTCGGCCTTGAGGGACTGGGCCTGGGCGCCCAGGGCGCACAGCAGCAGGGGCAGGGTCAAGGCCCAGGAACGGAACTTCAAACTCATGGTCTAGAGATCTCCATCGTGCAAACAAGCTCACCGGAGCACTCCGCAGGGAGCGCCCCGGCTCGCAGTATGGCGGCAAAGTCCAAAGACCCGCTTGGCTCCGGAATCAGAAGCGGTGGCGCAGGCCCACCGAGTAGCTATTGCCCTTGCTCAGGCCGTCCAGCTTGTCGCTCATGGCCACGGCATAGAGATCGCTGCGCTTGGACAGGATGTAGTCATAGCCGAAGCTGAAGGTCTGGCGGTCCGCGCCCACGGAGGCGTTCAGGCGGCTGTACTGGGCCAGCAGCTTGCCATTGCCCAGAGGCACGGCGGCGCCCAGGCCCAGGATCTTGTAGTCGCGGCCCGTCGTGAGGTTGTCCACCTCGCCGTACTGGCCGAAGAGCTTGGCGGCACCCAGATCGTAGGAGGCGGCGGCCTGCCAGGTCTCGCTGTCGGCCACGGGGGTGGAGCCGTCCTTCTTGACGTTCTGGTAGGTGAAGCTGGCGGCAAAGGCGCCCTGGCCATAGCCGGCGTTCAGGCCGTAGTTGCGGCCCCCCGCGCCTTCACCGGCGGCGACGATGGCGCCAACGCTGAAGCCGCCGAACTTGGGGCTGAGGTACTGGACCGAGTCGCTCCAGCCGGTATCGCCCGTCACCGTGGTGCCGCCGGCCGTGGCGCCGGCGCTGAAGTAGTGGCGGATGCTGGGCGAGTAGCCGAAGGAGTCGCCGAAGGCATTGAAGAGCAGGGTCTGCACGAACAGCGGCGTGGTGTTGCGACCCAGGCGCAGGGTGCCGGCATTCTTGTGGCTCAGGCCCACAAAGGCATTGCGGGCCCAGAAGTTGTCGCCGTTGAAGCGGCCGTTATTGCCCACATCGGCGCGCAGAAAGCTGTCCAGGGTGAAGAAGGCCGAGAGACCATCGCCCAGGGCTTCGCTGCCGCTCATGCCGAAGTAGCTGGTGCTCATCTTGCCGCTGTCCACACCCTTGATGGCGGCACCGCCCACGGCCTTGGTGGAGCCCACGCTGAGGTCCATCAGGCCGTAGAGATTCACCTGGGCCTGCGCCTGGGCGCCGCTGCAGGCCAGGGCGCACAGGGTGGCCGCGAGGGTGAGCTGAGTCATTTTCATGGTTTGCTTTTCTTTCGAAGGGAGTGAGGAAAGGGGTGGCACTTCAGTGCTGGCCGCCGCGATGGGCCCAGCCGGTGAGGCGGCGCTCCAGCACGGCGAAGAACTCGTACATCAGCATGGCCATGGCGCCCACGGTGAGCAGGCCGGCGAAGGCCAGGCCCATCTGCATGGAAGCACCCGCGGAGATCAGCAGATAGCCGATGCCCTCGTTGGAGGCGGTCATCTCCGAGACTGTGCTGCCCACAAAGGCCAGGGTGATGGCCACCTTCAGCGCGGCGAAGAAATAGGGCAGGGAGCGCGGCAGGCCCACCTTGATCAGCACATCCCAGCGGCGCGCGCCCAGCACGCGCAGCACGTCCTCCAGCTCCGGCTCCAGGGTGGCCAGGCCGGTGGCGATGTTCACCATGATGGGGAAGAAGCTGATCAGGAAGGCCGTCAGGATGGCCGGCCCGATGCCGATGCCGAACCACACCACCAGAATGGGCACGAAGGCCGCTTTGGGCAGGGCGTTGAAGCCGGTCATCAGCGGGTACATGGCCTTGTAGGCCAGCTGGGAGCTGCCCATCAGAAAGCCCAGCAGCACGCCCACGAGAATGGCGATGCCGAAGCCCACGAGCGTCACCCAGAAGGTGCGCCAGGCGTGGCCCAGGATAGCCTGCCAGTGCTCCGCGCCGGCCTCCAGCACCGACCAGGGGCTGGGGAAGATGAAGTCCGAGACCTGCAGCGCGCTGCAGACCAGCTGCCACAGCAGCAGGATGGCGGCGAGCAAGAGCCAAGGGGCGAAGCGTTGGAACATCTGTTGGGCACGATGGTTCATTGAGCGACCTCGGCACCGGTTTTGCGGAGTGCACCGCTGATGCCACCGATATGACCGCGTAGCTCGTGCACGATCTCGGTGAAGGCGGGCGTGTAGGTGATCTCCAGATCGCGCGGCCTGGGCAGCTCGATCTCGCGGCGGTGCAGGATGCGGCCGGGACTCTTGCTCATCACATAGACGGTGTCGGCCAGGAACACGCTCTCGCGCAGGTCATGCGTCACCAGAATCACATTGAAGCCCTTGGCCGCCTGCAGATCGCGCAGCGCGCACCAGAGCTCCTCGCGGGTGAAGGCATCCAGCGCGCCGAAGGGCTCGTCCAGCAGCAGGAGCTGGGGCTCGTGGATCAGGGCGCGGCAGATGCTGGCGCGCTGTTGCATGCCGCCCGAGAGCTGCCAGGGAAACTTGTCCTCGTAGCCGGCCAGGCCCACGCTGGCCAGCAGCTCGCGGGCGCGCGCCTCGTACTCGGCGCGCCGGGCGCGCAGCTGGGAGCGGTGGGGTTCCACGATCTCCAGCGGCAGCATCACATTGGCCAGCGTCGTGCGCCAGGGCAGCAGGCTGGCGGCCTGGAAGGCCATGCCGCTGATCTTCAGCGGCCCGTCGACCGGCTGGCCGTCCACATGGATCTCGCCGCGGCTGGGCTTCTTCAGCCCGGTGGCCAGCTTCATGAAGGTGGACTTGCCGCAGCCAGAGGGGCCGACGATGGCCGCGAACTCGCCCTTCTTCAGCGTCAGCGAGATGTCCTCAACGGCGAACTTGCCCTGTTTCCAGAGCTGCTCGTTGTAGGCGAGCCAGACCCGCCGGAAGTCGACATAGCTCATGACAGCCCCTCGTCCGATGGGTACATCGGCCGATCCCCCGAGGGGATGCGGGCCGGCTTGGGGCGGCCCGGCGCTCGGCCCGCCTTCATCGCTTGGCCACCGGCAGGACGGTATCGAGCTCGGATTTCGGTGGCAGGAAGCTGCCGTTCCACACGGCCTCGGGCAGCACGCGGGTCTTGGTGGCGTAGGCGTCGGAGATCTGGCTGGCCATCAGGGACAGGCGCGGGCCCATGACCTGGCCGAAGCCTTCGGCGCGCGCGTCGGGGCTGGCGATCACGGCATCGATGGCCATGCGCAGGCGGCGCTTTTCCAGGGCCTCGTTGATGATGGCGTCGCGCTGCTTGACGAAGGCAATGGCGGCGTCCGGATTGGCCATCGCCTCCTTGGCGCCCTTGGCAAAGGCCGAGAGGAAGGCCTTGAGCAGCTCGGGCTTTTCCTTGATCAGCTTGGGCGAGGCAATGATGGCATTGCCGTAGAGCTTGACGCCGTGGCTGGCATAGGGGAAGACGTTCACATCCTCGGCCTTGACGCCGCGCGCCTCCAGATTCAGCAGGGAGGTGAAGGAGAAGCCGGTGATGGCGTCCACATCGCCGCGCACCAGCATGGTTTCGCGCAGCGGCGGGTCCATGCTGACCCAGCTCACGTTCTCGGTCTTGTTGGCCTTGGCGAAGATGGGGAAGCCGCGCCGACCGGCGTCGAACACCGGCGCGCCCAGCTTCTTGCCCGAGAGCTGGGCCACGCTGGCGATGCCGCTCTTCTTGAGCGTGAGCACCGCGGCCGGCGTGTTGTTGTAGACCATCATCACCGCCACGGGCTTGTTGGGCGCGTCGGGGTTGTTGGCGTGGAACTCCATCAGGGCCGCCAGATCGGCAAAGCCCAGGTCATAGGAGCCCGAGGCCACGCGCGTGACCGCGCCGCCAGAGCCATTGCCGGCGTCCAGGCTTACGTCCAGGCCGACGTTCTTGAAGTAGCCCTTGGCGATGGGCAGCAGAAAGAGGGCGGAGGGGCCTTCAAAGCGCCAGTCCAGCTGAAACTTGAGGGGCACGGCGCTCTGCGCCAGGGCCGGCATGGCGGCGCCCAGGGTGCACAAGCCCAGCATGGTGGCGGCCAGCCAGTGACGGCGCGAGCCGGGCCGGGCGGGTTGGGGAGTGGAGCTGGGCTGGCGCATGGGGCTGTCCTTCTGGGGCGGTTCGTGAAGCCGGGAATCCGGTGATTCCGCGACGCATGACCCTCAGTTCAGCAAGCTCCATGCCAATGAAAAAGCGCCTCCGCGGAGGCGCTTTGTGCGATTGACTGCATACAGGCACCAAGGCCGTTTGTATACAGTTTTGGAAGAGGCAATCTGGTGCATCACGCCCCAGGATGGGGTGCGGCTATTTGCAGCTGAAGCTCTTGGCGTTGACTTCCTTGACCTGTCCCGCGCCGCAGGTGGCCTGGGCCTGCTCGCTCATCTTGTTCATATGGGCGCTGGCGTCGCCGACGCTGTGCGGGGTGATGACGCAGGCGCTGACCAGCAGGGTGCTGCCCAGGGCCAGGCTGAGGAGGGAAATGCGTTGCAGCATGCTCATGGCGTGAGAGGTCCGAAGACCGTGGGTGGAGGGATGGCTGCGGAGTCTAGGCAGGGCCGGGTCTTGCCGCCCCGGCCTTGCGACAGTCTGCAGATCCACCCCGCCAGGCCGCAGGCCGGGCCGACAGGCGGCGCCCTGCTCGACGCTCAGGCGGGCTTCAGCAGCTCGTAGAGCGTGCGGGCCACCACCTGGGTGGCGCGCTGCAGATCGGCCAGGGCCACATGCTCGTCTGCCCGCTTGGCATTGCTCTCCAGCACGGTGCGCGGGCCGGCGCCATAGATGGCGGCCGGGATGCCGCGCGCGGTGTAGAGCCGCACATCGGTGTAGAGCGGGGTGCCCGAGGTGGGGATGGGCTCGCCGAAGACCGCCTCGCCATGCTGTTGCAGCGCGGCCACCAGGGGCGCGGCGCCGGGCAGGGGCGTCATGGGGTGGGCCAGCAGCAGGCGGCGGATCTCCAGGCGGATGCCGGGGCAGGCGGCCACGGTGGACTCGATGAGGGCGCGCACCTCGGCCTCCACCGCCGCCGGATCCTCCTCGGGAATCATGCGGCGGTCCAGCTTGATCAGCACCTTGCCGGGCACGACATTGGTATTGCTGCCGCCTTCGATGCGGCCCACGTTCAGATAGGGGTGGCTGATGCCGGGCACCTGGGACAGGCGGGTCTTGAGCAGGGCGTTGTGGGCATAGAGCGCGCTGAGCAGCTGGTTGGCGGCCTGCAGCGCGTCCACGCCGGTGTGCGGGTAGGCGGCATGCGAGGCCAGGCCGTGCAGCGTGACTTCCAGCTGCAGGCAGCCGTTGTGGGCCGTGACCACCTGGTAGCTGAAGCCGGCGGCCAGCAGATAGTCCGGCTTGGTGAGGCCTTGCTGCAGCAGCCAGCCCGGGCCCAGCTCGCCACCGAACTCCTCGTCGTAGGTGAAGTGCAGCTCCACGCCGCCCTTCAGGGGCAGGCCCAGCGACTCCAGCGCGCGCAGCGCAAAGGTGTAGGTGGCGAAGTCGCTCTTGCTGACCGCGCTGGCGCGGCCATAGAGCTGGCCGTCCACGATCTCGCCGCTGTAGGGGCCGTGGGTCCAACCCTCGCCGGGCGGCACCACATCGCCATGGGCGTTCAGGGCGATGACCGGACCCGCCTCCGCGAACTTGCGGCGCACGATCAGGTTGGTGATCGACTGCAGGCCGTAGTCGCGCACCTCGGCCTCAGGCACCACATGCTTCTCAGCCTGGTAGCCCATGGCCTGCAGCAGCTCGGCGGTGCGTTCGGCGTGCGGCGCGTTGTTGCCGGGCGGGGTGTCGGTGGGAACCTGCACCAGGGCCTGGAGGAAGCACACTTCCTCCTCGAAATGGGCGGCAATCCAGGCGTCCAGCTGGGCGTAATGTGTGTCCATGGTGTTGTTCAGAGTTCTTCCTGTTCCAGCAAGGCCTGGAAGGCGCGCACGCAGAGTTCGGCGTCGTCGTTGCTGATGGATTCCAGCGGGTTGTGGCTGATGCCCGAGTTCAGGCCGCGCAGAAAGAGCATGGCCTGGGGCATGGCCTCGTGCAGCTTCATGGCGTCATGCCCCGCGCCCGAGGGCATGCGGAACACCGGCAGGCCCAGGCCCTGGACCACGCGCTCCCAGCGCTGCTGCCAGGCCGGGTCGCTGGGCGCGGCGCTGGCGTTCTCGGTGGGCGTGAGCTGGAAGCTCAGGCCGCGGCGCGCGCAGATGCGGGCCAGCTCGGCCTGCACATCGGCGTCCAGCGCGTCGCGCGCGGCATTGGTGGTGGCGCGCAGGTCCAGGCTGAACTTGCAGCGGCCCGGGATCACATTGATGGAGCCGGCGGGCACCTCCAGCATGCCCACGGTGCCCACGACGTCCGGCACGGCCGCGGCGCGCTGCTCCACATAGAGGATCAGCTCCGCCACCGCGGCCGCGGCATCGCGCCGCCGGTCCATGGGCGTGGTGCCGGCATGCGAGGCCATGCCCTGCACCTCGCCCACATAGCGCACGCTGCCATTGATGGAGGTGACGATGCCCAGGGGCAGGTCCAGCTCATTGAGCACCGGGCCCTGCTCGATATGCGCTTCCACAAAGCCGCGGTAGCGCTGCGGCTCGCGCGCCAGGGCCTGGATGGCCTCCAGCGTGCCGGGCAGGCCGGCGGCCTGCATGGCCTGGCGCATGCTCACGCCCTGGGCGTCCTGCTGGTCCAGCCATTCGGGCTTGAAGCGCCGGATCAGCGCGCCCGAGCCCAGGAAGGTGGCCTTGTAGCGCTGGCCCTCTTCCTCGGCAAAGCCCACCACCTCCAGGCCATAGGGCAGGCGGCGGCCCGCGCGCTTGAGCTCGCGCACGCAGAGCATGGGCACGAGGATGCCCAGGCGGCCGTCGTACTTGCCGGCGTTGCGCACGGTGTCGTAATGGCTGCCGGTCAAGAGGCGCGGCGCGCTCGCGTCAGTGCCGTGATAGACACCGACGACATTGCCCACCGCGTCGATGCTCACCTCGTCAAAGCCGCAGTCCTCGCGCATCCAGCGTGCCAGCTGGGCGGCCACGGCGCGGTGGGCCTCGGTGAGGTAGGTGACGGTGAGCTGCCCCTGCTCCTTGAAGCCGGGGTCGGAATGCACGGCCAGCTGCTCGGCCCAGTCCCAGATCTGGTTGCCCAGCACGGGTTCGATGCCGAACTTGTCGTTCAGGCGGATCTCGGCGATGCGGTGGATGTGGCGCAGGCATTCCGCGCGCTCGAAATCCGGGTGACCGGCCAGGCGGCGCGCGAAGGTGGCAATGATTTCGCCCCGGCTCAGGCCCTGGCCGCGCGGGCCGCGCACCGCCAGGATGAAGGGCCAGCCGAACTTGGCCTTGTAGTCGGCATTGAGCTGCTGCAGGCGGGCGAACTCCTCGGGCGTGCAGGCGGTGAGGCCGGCGCGGCTTTGCTCGTTCGTGGACTCGGCCGTGAGCTCACCCGCGATGGCGGCTTTGCCCGCCAGCTCGGGGTGGGCGCGGATCAGGCCCAGCTGCTCGTCCGGCGTGGCCTCGCGCACCACGCTGGCGAGCGCGTGCTTGAGCTGGGCCAGGCTCAGAAAAGGCCGTGCCGCGGCGGCGCGCTCCGCGATCCAGGGTGAATGCTCATACGTGCCGTCCAGCAGCGCGACGAAGTCGGCGGGGGGGGCGGTGTTGAGCTGGTCGAGCGTGATCATTCCCATACGAAGGCGGTGTTGGCGTCAAAGGGGTGGGTGGCGCGCCAATGCCGCGCGATGTCCACGCGGCGGCAGACCCAGACGCGATCGTGCTTCTCCACATGGTCCAGAAAGCGCTGCAGGGCGCGCAGGCGGCCCGGGCGGCCCAGCAGTCGGCAGTGCATGCCGATGCTCATCATCTTGGGCGCTTCGCTGCCCTCGGCGTAGAGCACATCGAAGCTGTCGCGCAGGTATTCGAAGAACTCGTCCCCATGGCTGAAGCCCTGGGGCAGGGCGAAGCGCATGTCATTGCAGTCCAGGGTGTAGGGCACGACCAGATGGGGGGCCAGCTGGCCGTCGCTCTTCTTCACCTGCAGCCAGAAGGGCAGGTCGTCGCCGTAGTAGTCGCTGTCGTACTCGAAGCCGCCGTAGTCGGCCACCAGGCGCCGGGTGTTGGGGCTGTCGCGGCCGGTGTACCAGCCCGAGGGACGTTCACCGGTCAGGCGCTGGATGATGTCCATGCCCATCTCCATGTGATGGCGCTCGGTGGCCTCGTCCAGGTTCTGGTAGTGGATCCAGCGCCAGCCGTGGCAGGCGATCTCATGGTTGAGTTCCTTGAAGGCCTGGGTCAGCTCGGGGTGCCGCTCCAGGGCCATGGAGACGCCGAAGACCGTGAGCGGCAGGGCGCGCTTCTCGAACTCCTTGAGCAGGCGCCACACCCCCACGCGCGAGCCGTACTCGTAAATGCCCTCCATGCTCAGATGCCGGGCCGGGTAGGCGGCCGGGTTGAACATCTCGGAGAGGAACTGCTCGGAGCCGGCATCGCCGTGCAGCACCGAGTTCTCACCGCCTTCCTCGTAGTTGAGGACGAACTGCAGGGCGATGCGGGCCTGGCCCGGCCACTGCGCATGCGGCGGATGCTCGCCGTAGCCGATCAGATCGCGCGGGTAGCGGGAGGGCTGGGTGGTGCTCATAAGCTGCTCAAAGCCTCTTTCAGATCCTTGACGCGCGGGTTCAGCCGCAGATTGGCCTCCACATGGCCCAGATGCGTGTCCATCAGCTTCTGCACCGCCTTCTTGTCGCGTGCCTCCAGCGCGTCCACGATGGCCTCGTGCTCGGCCTGCGACTCGGCGGCCGAGTGCGAGCTCTGGTACATCAGGGCGATCAGGGAGCTGCGCGAGAGCAGGTCGGCCAGCATCTCGGCCAGCACCTCATTGCCCAGCTGCCGCGCCAGCAGCACATGGAAGTCGGCCAGCAGCCGGGTGCGGCCCGGCACATCGGTGCGGGCCACGGCCTCACGTTCCTGCTTGAGATGGGCGCGCAGGGCCTTGATCTGGGCCGGGGTGATGCGCTCCACCAGCTGGGCCAGCATGGCGCTCTCCAGCATCTGGCGGGTCTCGAAAACCTGGCGCGCTTCCTCCACGCTGGGCTCGGCCACAAAGGCGCCGCGCGCCGGATGCAGGGTGACGAGGCGGTCGCGGCTGAGCTGGTTCAGGGCCTGGCGCACCAGGGTGCGCGAGCAGTGATAGATATCGGCCAGCTTCTGCTCGGCCAGCTTGGTGCCGGGCATCAGGCGCCGCTCCACGATGGCGGCGGTGATGGAGGCGGCAATGCGGGCGGTGGTGCTGTCCTGGTCGGCGCTCATGGCGAAGTTCGGAGGTGTGCGCAGAAGTGTATACACTTTGCCACTATCGCGGATGAGATGAGGACGAGCAAGAAATGGGCACACAGACCGGCAAGCTGACTACCCACGTGCTGGACACCATGCACGGCAGCCCCGCCGCGGGCATGGCCGTGCGCCTCTACCGCCTGGCGGCGGATGGCAGCGCGCAGGAGCTCAAGCGCCTGACGCTCAACAGCGACGGCCGGGCCGATGCCCCGCTGCTGGCGGGCGAGGCCCTGCAGGCCGGCCGCTACCGCCTGGTCTTCGGTGTGGCCGCCTACTTCAAGAGCCGCGGCGTGCAGCTGCCCGAGCCGGCCTTCCTGGACGAGGTGCCGCTGGACTTCGGCATTGCCGACACCGACGGCCATTACCACGTGCCCCTGCTCGCCTCGCCGTGGAGCTACTCCACCTACCGCGGCAGCTGAAGTTCCCATGCGTCCCTGGCAAGAGCTGACCCTGCTGCTGGCCGCCGAGCCGGCGGTGCTGGTGCGTGTGGCCGAGGTGCAGGGCAGCGGGCCGCGCGAGGTGGGCGCCTGGATGGCCGTGGGCCGCCAGGCCCTGATCGGCACCATAGGCGGCGGGCATCTGGAGTTCGAGGCCATGGCCCAGGCCCGCGCCATCCTGGCCGTGGGGGCCGTGACCGAGCCGCGCCGGCGCTTTGCCCTGGGCCCTAGCCTGGGCCAGTGCTGTGGCGGCGTGGTGGGGCTGGACTTCGCCCTGCTGGGCCCGGCCGATATCCCGGGCCTGAAGGCGCGCCTGGCGGATGGCGAGCCGCGCCTGCCCGTGGCCCTGTTCGGCGGCGGCCATGTGGGCCGGGCCATCGTGCGCCTGCTGGCCGAGCTGCCGGTCGAGCTGCAGTGGTTCGACAGCCGCGACGAGATCTTTCCCGAGCCCCTGCCAGAGAACGTGCGGGCCGAGTATTCCGACCCGGTGCAGGCCGCGGTGCAAGACCTGGCCCCAGGCGCGCGCGTGCTCATTATGAGCTTCAGCCATGCCGAGGACCTGGACATCGTGGCCGCCTGCCTGCAGCGCCGCCGAGGGCGGGGCGATCTGCCCTTCATCGGCCTGATCGGCAGCAAGAGCAAATGGGCCACCTTCCGCCACCGCCTGGAGGCGCGCGGCTTCACGGCCGAGGAACTGGCCGGCATCATCTGCCCCATCGGCGTGCCCGGCATAGGTGGCAAGCAGCCGGCCGTGATTGCGGTGGCGGTGGCGGCGCAGTTGCTGCAGCAGATGCAAGCCCCGTCCCCCTGAAGCGCGGCCCAAGTCCGGCAGGCCCTCCACAAAGACAAAACCCCAAGGCAGCTTGTCTCTGCGCTTGGGGTGATGGCGACCCGGTTCCGAAGCTGGCCCTTGTGGGGCTGTCGGCTGGGCATGGCGGGCGTGTGGCCCGGCGGGATTCCGCTTGATCTGCGTTGCTGTCAGTGTAGAGAGAAGCCTGTGGCAGAAGATTGCGAAATTGCCGGATAAGTCGTTGTGTGCGCAACAATCTGCCAACGAAAATTCATATCAGGCAATCGAAGTGGAACTGGATCGATTTGACCGGCAGATTTTGGAGATTCTGCAGCGCGAGGGGCGCCTGCCCAACCAGGAGCTGGCCGAGCGCATCGGGCTATCGCCCTCGCCCTGCCTGCGCCGGGTGCGAGCCCTGGAAGAGGCGGGCCTGATCAGCGGCTACCGGGCCACGGTAGATGCCCGCAACCTGGGGCTCACGCTCACCGCCCTGGTCCATATCTCCATGGATGTGCACACGCCCGAGCGCTTCGCGACCTTCGAGGCCGCCGTGGGTCTGCTGCCCGAGGTGCTGGAGTGCCTGCTGATCACCGGCCAGGAGGCCGACTACCAGCTCAAGGTGGCGGTGCGCGATATGGACCATTACCAGGCCCTGCTGCTGGGCCACCTCACCCGCATCCCTGGCGTGACCGGGGTGCACAGCAGCTTTGTGCTGCGCAGCGTGCTGAAGAGCGCCATCGTGCCGGTAGGCCTGACGGGCTGAGCGATTGCGTCGCGCGCTCAGTCGGGCGCGCAAAGAAAAACCCCCAACATCTTGCGATGCTGGGGGTTCAGTTTGGCTCCCCGACCTGGGCTCGAACCAGGGACCTACGGATTAACAGTCCGGCGCTCTACCGACTGAGCTATCGGGGAATTGTTTTTTATGTCGGGCCCACCATGCGGTGGCAGCGGGCCGTCTTGGCTTTTTTGCTTTGATCGCTTTCGCGAACAAGGCTTTCTGTTCTTGGCTCCCCGACCTGGGCTCGAACCAGGGACCTACGGATTAACAGTCCGGCGCTCTACCGACTGAGCTATCGGGGAACAGAGCCTTGCATTATAGCCATAGTTTTTGAGTCTTTACAAGCTCACCTCAACACTGGCGCGGAAAGTGCGCGGTGCGAGCGGATAGAGGTAGACATGACCGTACTGGTAGGGCGATTCCTTCCAGGCGCGGCGGTCGGCCAGGTTGTCAACGCCCAGGCGCCAGGTCAGCAGCTGGCCGCCGGCCAGGGCCTGCTCATAGCGGGCGCCGGCGTCCAGGCGGGTCCAGCCGGGAATGCGCAGGCTGTTGTCGGGCAGCACGGCGCGCTCGCCCTCGTACACCAGGCCCAGCTGCAGCTGCAGGCCGGGCAGGCCGGCGATCTGCTGGCGGCCCTGCAGCTTCAGCGTGGTCTCGGGCACATTGGCGGGCTTGAGGCCGTTGAGGCTGGCGATCTCGCTGCCGCGCTGGCGGGCTTGCAGCTTCATGGCGCTGGCCAGCAGGCCGCCGCCCTGCCACTTGAGGTCGGCCTGGGCTTCAAGACCGCGGTGGCGGGCGATGCCGTCGGCACGGCGTTCGCAGCTCAGCGGCGTGCTGTTGCAGTCACCGAAATCACGCCACTGCGGGCGCTTGATGTCGAAGAAGGCAATTCCCCAGTCCACCGTGGAGCTGCCGGACTTCAGGCCCAGCTCCAGCTGGCGGCTCTTGAGGGCGGGCAGGGCCTGGCCGGGGCGCTGGTAGCGGCTGCGGTTGGGCACGACCTCGGACTCGATGCCCTGGCCCCAGCTGGCATAGACCATGAGCTGCGGGCTCAGGGCCTGGCTCAGGCCCAGCCAGGGGGTGCTGACGCTTTGCGTGTAGTCGGTGGCGCGGCTGCCATCGGTCTGCACGCTCTCGCGCTGCAGGCGGGTGTGGCGCAGGCCGGCCCAGGCCTTGAGGCCCGGCAGCCAGGCGTCGAGCAGCACCGCGTCACGCAGATAGAACTCGGTGCTGCGCTCGTCGCGCAGGGTCATCTCGTCGATGCCGGCGCCCAGATTGCTGGCGATCAGCTGGCCATTGATATTGCCGGTGCCCGGGCCGTCGTTGCGGCGGGTCTGGCCGCGCGTCTCGAAGCGGCTGAGCAGCAGGCCGGTGCTGAGCTCGTGGCGCAGGGCGCCGGTGCTGAAGCGGCCGCTTAGCGAGAGATCCAGCGCATCGGTGTTGCGGCGCTCGTTCTCGCTGCGGAAGTCGTAGACGTCGAAATTGCCATTGGGGCAGTAGCGGTCGGCCCAGTAGACATCGGCGCTCTCGCTGCAGCCGAAGGGGTAGGCCAGGCGGTCGTCGGTCTTCAGGCGCTGCAGGCCCAGATGGGCTTGGGCCTTCCAGTCGGCATTGAGGCGCTGCGTCAGGCGCAGCGAGGCATGCTGGTTGTCAAAGACCACCGGCTGGGTCCAGGGCTGATTGTTCAGATTGATGCGCGGATCGATCTGTTGGGCCGAGGGCAGGCTGTTGCCCAGCAGGCTGAAGCCGGGCTGGCTGGGCTGGCTTTGGCGGTTCCATTCGACTTCGGCCTCGACCAGGGTGTCGGGCGTGGCGCGCCAGTCGCCGGCCAGGGCCAGCAGCTGGCGATCACCCTTGGCATCGCGCAGCTCGGGGCGCAGGCTGGCGCCGCTGGCGTTCAGGCGCAGACCGAAAGCCTGATCGGCGCCAAAGCGCCGGCTCAGGTCCACGCTGGCTTCCACCGTGCCGCGCTCGCTGAGCTCCAGGCCCAGGCTCGTGAAATTGCCATTGGGACGCTTGACCACCAGGTTCACCAGACCGCCCGGGGCGCTGGTGCCGGCCTGGATGCCGCTGGTGCCCTTGAGCAGCTCCACGCTGCTCTTGTTGCCCAGGGCCAGGGCCGTCTCGGCATTGATGGGCAGGCCGTCGCGGCGGTAGTTGAAGCGGTTGTCCAGGTCGTAGCCGCGGACCTTCAGATAGGAGACATAGCCCTGGGCGTTGTAGGCATCGCCCACGCTGGCGTCCAGCAGGGTCAGGCCGGAGAGCGCGTCCACACCCAGATCGCGCAGGCGCTCGGCGCTGATCACCTGGGCCTGCAGGGGCAGCTTGGCCACGGGCGTCTCGCCAAAGCCGCCTACCAGCACGGGGGCGTCGGCGGAACGGCCCTGCAGGCTCACGGCGGGCAGGGATTGCTGTTGTTGTTGGGCTTGCTGTGCCAGGGCCGGCAGCAGGGCCAGGCTCAGGGTGGACAGCAGCAGGGGCGTGCGCAGATGCTGACGCAGGCGGCGCGAGGCGGGGGCGGACGGGTGGAGTGTGGGGGCCATCGGGTTCGTACTTCTTAACAACAAACGATGGCAGGGGAGCTCTCGAACCCGCGGCCCGGCAGCGAGAAAGTGCTGCGGCGGGGCCGGCGGCACGGACAGATGCCGTGGCGGGCGTGCTTCCCTGCGCGAGGATTACCTCGTGCCGGCTGGGCCGGCATGGCGACGCCTGCGCGCCGCCTATCAGGTTCAAAGGGACTTTCTCAGCCAGTGCGGCCTGCATGAACAGGTCGCCCCAGCACCCCTAGCGAAGCTCCGCCAAGCCTGGCGAAGCGCTGCGGATTGTAGCGGCGCCCCCGCCGCGATAATGGTGCCCGACCCTATCCCTTGCCAGCTCCAGGCTGTCCCCATGTCCGACACACCCACCATCGCCTTGACGCAGGAAGAACGCGACTTTCTCTGGTTCATGCCCCAGGTTCCTGGCGGCAAGGTGGTGCCGGAGCGCCTGCAGCAGCGCTATGCCGAGCTGGGTCTGGTGGTGCGCAATGCCGAGGGCCAGTACTGGCCCACGGTGCTGGGCGACAAGGTGCGCCGCGGCGCGGTGCCGGTGAAGATCATCGGCTGAGCTCCGGGCCTGGGCCTTGGCCTGGGCGTGTGCCCCTGGGCCCTCAGGCCGCTCAGTCGAAGACCGGCGATTCCACGCCCAGCACCTTGTGCAGCTTGGGGCTGGTGGTGGTGTATTGCAGATGCACGCGCTTCTCGGGGAAGACATAGGGCGCGGCGCCAAAGGCGGCCAGCGCAGCCTCGTGGAAGCCCGAGAGGATGAGCTTTTTCTTGCCCGGGTAGGTGTTCACATCGCCCACGGCGAAGATGCCGGGCACCGAGGTCTCGAACTTCTCGGTGTCCACCACGATCTGCTTGCGCTCCAGGGCCAGGCCCCAGTCGGCAATGGGACCCAGCTTGGGGCTGAGGCCGAAGAAGGCCAGCACCTGGTCGCAGGGCACGATGCGGGTGACCCCATCGGCGCCCGTGACCTTGGCACCGGTCAGGCGGCCGTCTTGCTCCACGATGCCGGTGACCTGGCCCACCAGGAACTGCATCTCCTGGGCCTCGCACAGGGCCTGCATCTTGGCCACGCTGGCCGGCGCAGCCTTGAAGCCGTCGCGCCGGTGCAGCAGGATCACACTCTCGGCCTTGTGGGGATTGCCGTCCTCATGGCCGGCGCAGAAGTTCAGGGCCCAGTCCAGGGCGGAGTCGCCGCCGCCGATGATCAGCAGGTTCTGGCCCGCGAACTGCTCGGGGCTGCGCACGCGGTAGTGCACCTGGCTGCCCTCGTGGGGCTCCACGCCCTCGACCTTGAGCGTGCGCGGCTGGAAGCTGCCCACGCCCCCGGCGATGAAGATGGTCTTGGCCAGGAACTGCGTGCCCTTGGAGGTCTGCACGAAGAAGCGGCCGTCCTCGGCGCGCTTTTCCACCACCTGCACCTCCTGGCCCAGATGGAAGGTGGCGCCAAAGGGCTCGATCTGCTTGAGCAGATTGTCGGTGAGCTCCTTGCCCGTCACCACCGGCAGGGCCGGGATGTCATAGATGGGCTTGTCGGGATAGAGCTCGATGCACTGGCCGCCGGGGTAGGCCAGGGAGTCGATGATGTGGGCCTTGATCTCCAGCAGGCCCAGCTCGAAGACCTGGAACAGGCCCACCGGCCCCGCCCCGACGATCAGGGCATCGGTTTCGATGGGAGCGGTGGGACGGCTGTCGGTCATGGCTTCAGCGGATCAGCTCGGAGAGCTTGCCGGTCTTGTCCTTCCACTCATCGGCATCCGGCAAGGCCGGCTTGCGCTTGGTGATGCTGGGCCAGGACTTGGCCAGCTCGGCATTGAGCTTGATCATGTGCTGTTGATTACCCGGCACATCTTCCTCGGGCACGATGGCATTGGCCGGGCACTCGGGGATGCAGACCGCGCAGTCGATGCACTCATCCGGATCGATGGTCAGGAAATTGGGACCTTCGCGGAAGCAGTCAACGGGGCAGACGTCGACGCAATCGGTGTACTTGCAGCGGATGCAGGCTTCGGTAACGACGTGGGTCATGGTGGGGCAACTCGATTCTTATGGGGCGACGGCCCTGCCGGGCCTGAGGGCAGCGAAGGATTTTAGCCGCTGAGGGCCGTATCGCCGGCTTGTTCCTGCGCAAGATGCAGGGCCATGCTGCCGGCCGCGGGGCGGGGCTCACCCGCCACGGGCGCGGCCCCGGCGCCCACCACCACCACCGTGGGGCGGCCGCGGTGCAGCAGGGTGGCGGCGGCAAGACCCGACACCGCATGCTCGCTGCTCAGGGCGTCGGGCCAGCCGGCGCGGGAGACCACGCTGCAGGGCGTGTCGGGCGCCCAGCCGGCTTCCAGCAGCTTGCGCGACAGGGCGGCCAGCTGGCGGCCGGCCATGTAGAAGACTTCGGTATCGGCACTGCGGGCGGCCTGCAGATCGCCTTCGCGGGTCATGGCCGTGGTGAGGCTGACGCTGCGGCCGGCGCCGCGGCGTGTGAGGGGGCGCTGGGTCTGGGCGGCGGCGGCGATGGCGGCGGTCACGCCGGGCACCACCTCGCTCTCGATGCCCGCGGCGGCCAGCGCCTGCAGCTCCTCTTCCAGGCGGCCGAAGACGCTGGCGTCACCGCCCTTGAGCCGCACCACCACGCCGTGCTGGCCTGCCATCTTGACCAGCAGGGCGTCGATGGCAGTCTGGGCCGTGGAGTCGCAGAAGCCCCGCTTGCCCACGTCCAGCCACTGGGCCTGGGGGGCCAGTTCGCGCAGGGCGGGGTCGGTGAGCGCGTCGAACAGCACCACCTGGGCCTGCTGCAGCGCGCGCGCGCCGCGCAGGGTGATGAGATCGGCCGCGCCGGGGCCGGCGCTGACGAAGATGACGCGTCCCATGGACCAGCCCCTCCTGGCTTCAGCGCACCAGCAAGGCACCCGAGGTGCGATTGCTGCTGGGGTCGACCACGATCAGCGAGCCGCCCACGCGGTTGGCCGCATAGGGCTCCACCGGCAGGGCGGCCTGCAGCTCGATGCGCACATGGCCGATCTCGTTGACGGCCAGCTCCTGGGCCTCGGTCTCGGCCAGGCTGTGGATGTCCAGCTTGTGCTCGATGGCGGCGATGCGGGCCTGGACCCAGCGGTTGCCGTGGCGCACCCAGTACTTGCGACCCAGCTGGGCGGGCTCGGTGTCCAGCCAGGCCAGCGTGGCCTCGAAGCTCTGCACCGGCGTGGCGCTGCCGGGCGTGAGCACCCAGTCGCCGCGGCTCACATCCAGCTGGCGGTCCAGCACCAGGCCGGCCGACTCGCCGGCCACGGCATGGGCCACGGTCTCGCCGGCGCGGCGCACCTCGGCCACGAGCGCCTTCTCGCCGCTGGGCAGGATCTGCACCTCGTCGCCGGCCCGCACCTGGCCGTGGGCGATGCGGCCCCAGAGGGTTCGCGGCTGGTGGCCCGTGCCCTCACCCTCGCGTGCGACGTATTGCACCGGGATCAGCAGCTGGCCCTCGACCTGCTCCTGCAGCGCGGGCAGACCTTCCAGCACCTGCAGCAGGGAGGGGCCGTCGTACCAGTCGGCGTCCAGGGGCTGGGTGACGTTGTCACCGCGCAGGGCCGAGACCGGGATGATGGCCGTCACCGCGATGCCGGCCTGCTCGGCGAAGGCGCGAAGGGCGGCGCTCACCTTGGCGAAGCCTGCCTGGGCGGCGCCGGGCTCGGCCAGGGCGTCGATCTTGTTGATGGCGAACACGATGCTGGGCACGCGCAGCAGATGAGCCAGCAGGCTGTGGCGGCGGGTCTGGGGCAGCAGGGCCACCTCGGCCTGGCTCAGGTCCAGCTTGGTGATGTCCACCAGCACCACGGCGGCATCGCTGCCGGCCGCGGCCGTGACCATATTGCGGGTGTACTGCTCATGGCCCGGCGCGTCCGCAATGATGAACTTGCGGGTCTTGGTGGCGAAGTAGCGGTAGGCCACATCGATGGTGATGCCCTGCTCGCGCTCGGCCTCCAGGCCGTCGGTCAGCAGGGACAGGTCGATGGGCGCACCGGCGGCGCGCTTTTCCAGCGTGTCCAGCTGGTCGGCCAGGATGGCGCGGCTGTCATACAGCAGGCGGCCGATCAAGGTGCTCTTGCCATCGTCCACGCTGCCTGCGGTGAGGAAGCGCAGGGCGCGGTGCTGGGTGTCGACGTCCTGCTGGTGGACGATGTTGTCGGGAACTGCGCTCATGATCAGAAGTAGCCTTCCTTCTTGCGACGCTCCATGGAGGCGTCGGAGGTGCGGTCGTCCATGCGGGTGGCGCCGCGCTCGCTGATGGTGACGGTGAGGGTCTCGGCCACGATGTCCTGGGCCGAGGCGGCCGTGCTTTCCACCGGGCAGGTGCAGGTCATGTCGCCCACGGTGCGAAAGCGCACGGTCTCGGTTTCCACCACATCGCCGGCTTCGGGCGGGGTGACCTCGGTCACCGGCACCAGCAGGCCCTTCTTGCGCACCACGGGGCGCTGGTGGGCGTAGTAGAGGCTGGGCAGGGCGATGTTCTCGCGGGCGATGTAGAGCCAGACGTCGAGCTCGGTCCAGTTGCTGATGGGGAAGGCGCGGAAATGCTCGCCCGGACGGATGCGGGTGTTGAACAGATTCCAGAGCTCGGGGCGCTGCTCCTTGGGCTGCCACTGGCCGAAGCCGTCGCGGTGGCTGAAGATGCGCTCCTTGGCGCGGGCCTTTTCCTCGTCGCGGCGGGCGCCGCCGATCAGCACATCGAAACGGTGCTCCTCGATGGCTTCCAGCAGGGTCACGGTCTGGTGGCCGTTGCGCGACTCCAGCGGATGGGCCAGGCGCACGGTGCCACGGGCGATGGACTCGTCCATATGCGCCACGATCAGCCGGTCGCCCAGCTCGGCGGCGCGGCGCTCGCGGAACTCGATCACCTCGGGGAAGTTGTGGCCGGTGTCCACATGCACCAGCGGGAAGGGCAGGCGGCCCTTGAAGCTGCCGTCGGCCTGGCGCTGCTTGAAGGCCTTCTCGGCTAGGTGCAGTACCACGCAGCTGTCCTTGCCGCTGGAGAAGAGCAGGCCCGGGCGCTCGAAGGCGCCGGCCACTTCGCGCAGGATGAAGATGGCCTCTTCTTCCAGATGGTCCAGATGGCGGTGGTCCACCTGGGGCAGCAGTTTCTCGAGATTGACCGGGGCGTTCATGCCGGGGCTCCTGACTTCTTCGTGTTCAACTCTTCGTTGGAGTGCGACTTGTGCAGGCCGCATTCCTTGGCGTTCTCGTCCTCCCACCACCAGCGTCCGGCGCGGAAGTCCTCGCCCACGGCGATGGCCCGGGTGCAGGGCGCACAGCCGATGCTGGGCATGAACTGGTCGTGCAGGGCGTTGTAGGGCACCTGGTAGGTCTGGATGTAGTGCCAGACATCGGCCCAGCTCCAGGCCGCCAGCACATTGAGCTTGCGGCGACCCTGGCCGTCGTCCTCGTCAAACGGCACGTCGGCGCGGTTGGCGCTCTGCTCGCGGCGCAGGCCGGTGATCCAGGCCGTGGCACCGTTCAGCATGCGCGACAGCGGCTCCAGCTTGCGGATGGCGCAGCAGGCCTTGCGCAGGGCCAGGCTCTCGTACATGGCGCGCTCGCCGCGCACGCTCACGAAATTGATCACCGCGTCGTGAACCGGGGTGTAGACCTGGACGGGCAGCTCGTAGCGCGTCTGGATCTGATCAATCAGGGCCAGGGTCTCGGCATGCAGGGCGCCGGTGTCCAGGGTGGCGATGCGCACGGGCAGGCCGTGGCGGGCGATCAGGTCCGTGATCACCATGTCCTCGGCGCCCAGGCTGGTGGACTGGACCAGGCCGACGCCATGGGTGGCCACGGCCTGCAGCAGCAGTTCCAGGGTCTCGGCCACACGCGCCTCGAAGCCGGCGGTGGCCCGGGCATAAAGGGCGATGGCCGAGGCGCCCGCGGCCGCGCCTGGCAGAAGGGAAGAGCTTGCGCCGCTCATGGCTTCAACCCTGTGCCGCAAAGTGCGGCTTGGCCTGTCGCGTGTCGCCCTGGTAATGACCGGGGAAGAAGCTCAGCGCACGCTGGGCCGCTTCCAGGCTCTGGTCGGCGCGCAGTTGCACTGCGTCGAAGCCGGTGCGGGCGGCCAGCAGCACCATGTCCACCAGCACCTCGCCGGTGGCGCGGATCTCGCCGGCAAAGCGGTAGCGGCTGCGCAGCAGGCGGGCCTGGCTGTAGGCGCGGCCGTCCACCCACTTGGGGAACTGCAGCACGATCAGCGCCAGGCGTGGCAGATCGGGAGCCAGGCCTTCGATGTCGTAATCATTGGGCACTTCCACGGCCGTGGGCAGATCGGCGGGCCAGTGGCCGCGCACGGCATGCCATTGCTCCAGGCTCAGCAGCAGATGGGGCGCGGGATCGGGGTCGGGCTTGGGGCCGTCCTCGCCGAGGACCCGGTGCCATTGGTCGTGGTGAGCGTCGATGAACTTCATGATCTTGTTCTTTCAGCGGGCGGCAGCGCTCAGGGTGCCTGTCGTGGTGCGGACGGCGTTGGCCGGCGCCTTGAAGGGTTCGATGCCCACGCGGCGCACCGTGTCGATGAAGCGCTCGTTGGCGGCGCGCTGGCCGCGGTAGGTCTGGATCAGGGACTCGATCACATCGGGCACCTCGTCGGCCGCAAAGCTGGGGCCGATCACCTTGCCGGGCACGGCAGCGCCCGAGAGGGTGGAACCGTCCGAGCCGCCCAGCGTGATCTGGTACCACTCGCTGCCGTCCTTGTCCACGCCCAGGATGCCGATATGGCCGCTGTGGTGGTGGCCGCAGCTGTTGATGCAGCCGCTGATGTGCAGGTCGATGTCGCCGATGTCGTAGAGCTCGTCCAGGTCCTGGAAGCGCTCGGTGATGGCGGCCGCCACCGGGATGGAGCGGGCATTGGCCAGGGCGCAGAAGTCGCCGCCCGGGCAGGCGATCATGTCGGAGAGCAGGCCGATGTTCGGGGTGGCAAAGCCATGGGCCTTGGCCAGCTCGTAGAGCGCGCCCAGATCGCTCTCGCGCACCCAGGGCAGCAGCAGGTTCTGGTCGTGGGTCACGCGCAGCTCGCTGTGGCTGAAGCGCTCGGCCAGCGCGGCGGCAGCTTCCATCTGGGCATCGGTCGCATCGCCGGGCGGCAGGGCCGCGCGCTTGAGCGAGAGCGTCACGCCGCGGTAGCCGCTCAGGCGGTGGGCGTGCACATTGCGCTCCAGCCAGCGCTTGTAGGCGCCTTGGGCCCCTTCAAAGATGTCCTGTGCGGGCAGGGCATTCACGCCGGCCGGGGTCGTGAAGCTGGCCGCCACGCGGTCCAGCTCGGCCTGGGGGATCAGGTGCTCGTGGCCGCCGGCGTCGTCGCCGAGGATGTGCTGGAACTCGGTGTTGACCGCGTCGAAGAAGGCCTGACCCTCGGCCTTGACCAGGATCTTGATGCGGGCCTTGTACATATTGTCGCGGCGGCCATAGCGGTTGTAGACGCGCACGATGGCCTCCAGATAGACCAGGATCTGGTTCCAGGGCAGGAAGTCGTGGATCACCTGGCCGGTGATGGGGGTGCGACCCATGCCGCCGCCCACCAGCACCTGGAAGCCCACCTCGCCCGCGGCGTTCTTCCTGAGCTGCAGGCCGATGTCATGCCAGGCGATGGCCGCGCGGTCCTCGGCGGCACCCGAGATGGCGATCTTGAACTTGCGCGGCAGGAAGGCGAACTCGGGATGCAGGGTGCTCCACTGGCGCAGCACCTCGGCATAGGGCCGCGGGTCCACGATCTCGTCGGGCGCCACGCCGGCCAGGCCGTCGGTGGTGATGTTGCGGATGCAGTTGCCGCTGGTCTGGATGCCGTGCATGTCCACCTCGGCCAGGGCGTCCATCACGTCGGCGGCGTCCTTCAGCGGGATCCAGTTGTATTGCAGGTTCTGGCGGGTGGTGAAGTGACCGTAGCCGCGGTCCCATTGGCGGGCGATCTCGGCCAGACGGCGCAGCTGGCGCGCGGACAGCACGCCATAGGGCACGGCCACGCGCAGCATGGGGGCGTGGCGCTGCACATACCAGCCGTTTTGCAGGCGCAGGGGGCGGAACTCGTCATCGCTCAGGGTGCCGGCCAGATTGCGTTCCAGCTGATCGCGGAACTGGGCGGCGCGGGCGCGCACGAACTGGCGGTCGAAGTCGGTATAGGCGTACATGGCTTGCGCGGAACTACGAAATCAGTGAATCACTGGCCAGCCGGCCATCGGCAGGGATGGGCGCAGCAGAGGGGCCAGAGGGGCGCAACGGCCCATGGGGCAGGCGGCGGGTGAGCTGGGCGTCCGGCCAGCGGCGGAGCGCCGAAGCCACTCGTGTTCGCAATCCAGTCCAACAAGCAATCCGCTGCTCCCGATGGGTGGGGCCGGGACAGGGATTCCCAGGCCTAGGAGCCGGACTGTATGGAAGCTTTATATATATAAGAACTACAAATTCGTAGATTGCTTATTCGCAGATAAGCATATGAATCCGCTGGCATAGCCGGGAGGCTGGCGGATCAGCCCTCGGCCAGTTGGCGCAGGGCCGCCACCTGCTCGGCCACGCGCGGCGGCAGCGGCGCGCGGCCGTCCAGCATGGCCTCGATCAGCCGGGCGTTGGCCTCGGCCTCGCAGTCGGGCGAGAGCGGCCAGTCCAGGTCGGCGCTGTCGGCCGGGTGCAGATCCTGGCGCTGGCCGTCCACAAAACCGTAGAGCTGGGCGCGGCGGCGCAGATGGGCATAGGCCTCACCCTCGCTGGCGCGCATCAGCAGGCCGCGGTGGCCTTCGGCACTTTGCGCCAGCAGGGCCTGGCCCATGCTGTCCAGGTACTCGGGGTGGGTCACCGCCACCACGCGCACGCTGCGGCCGGGGGCCGCGTCCAGCAGCTTGGCCACGCTGTGGCCGCTGTTGCGCAGGCCCAGGCGCGGGCGCAGGGCCATCAGGGCGTCCAGGCCGGGGTTGAGCCGGGCCAGGGGCAGCACGGCCAGGCGGCGGCCGGCGAGCTGGGCCTCGGCCTGTTCCAGCGAGCTCGCGGTCGGCAGGCCCAGGGCCTGAAGCAGCTCGAAAGGGCTCTGGCGGCTGTCGAAGTCATGCCGCCCGAAGATCAGCACCGGCACGCCTGCGCGGGCCAGCAGCAGAGCGACCAGGGGCATCAGATTGGCCTGCTTGCGCGCGCCGTTGAAGGTGGGCAGCAGCACGCAGCGCGGCCCGCCCGCCGGCACCGCAAGCCGGGCCGTGCGCGCCTGCATGGCGCGCCAGAAGCCGGCCAGCTCCTCGGCGCTCTCGCCCTTGATGCGCAGGGACAGCAGGATGGCGCCCAACTCCAGCTCGGGCACCGCACCGTCCAGCATGGCGCCGAACAGGGCCTGGGCCTGCTCGGCATCCAGGTCGCGGGCGCCGCGCGCGCCGCGGCCGATTTCCTTGATCAGGGGGGCAAATTCCATGGCGGCACAGTGTAGGGGCCGCCATGCCCATGAGCGGCCTCAGTGGGCCGGCAGCAGCAGGGTCAGCAAGACGCAGCTGTCCTGCTCGGCCAGCACCGCATGCGGCTCGCCCGCCCGCAGCACCGTGAGCTGGCCGGCGGCCAGGGGCTGCTCGGTGCCGGGCATCTGCAGACGCACGCGACCCGCCAGACATTGCAGGACCAACTCGCCGGCCACTTTGTGCTGGGGCATGCGCTGACCGGCATGCAGCACCATGTGAATGAGCTGCAGCTGCTCGGTCTTGATCAGGCTGGTGCTGGGGCTGTCGGTGCTGCCATCGGCCAGGGGTGCCAGATCGATCAGCTGTCCATGCTTGGCGTGGGTCAGGGCCATGATGAGGATCTCCTGCAGCCATTGAGCTGTGTGCGTTCATTCTCATACAGCCAGGCCCGGGCCGCGAGTCGGCGCCGCGGCGCTCTCTAGAATCCGCCCCATGTCTTCTCTGTCTCGTCGGGGCCTGCTGCTGGCCCCTCTGGCGCTTGCCGCCTGTTCCAGCGTTCCCCTGATCGGCACTTCCGAGGCGCCGACCGCGCCGGTCCCGCCGGATGCGCCGCCCTCCGGGCCGCGCCCGGCGCCCAAACCCCCTCGCATCGGCCTGGCCCTCGGCGGTGGTGCGGCGCGCGGCTTTGCCCATATCGGCGTGATCCAGGTGCTGGAGGAGCACGGCATCGGTGTGGACCTGGTCGCGGGCACCTCGGCCGGCTCCCTGGTGGCGGCCCTGTATGCCTCGGGCAAGAACGGCAAGGAAATGCAGGCCCTGGCCGAGGGCATGGACGAGGGCGCGATCACGGACTGGGCCTTTCCGGGCCGCGGCCTGATCCGCGGCGAGGCACTGGCCCGCTATGTGCGAGAGCGCACCGGCAACAAGACCATCGAGCAGATGAGCTTGCCCCTGGGCATTCTGGCCACCGACCTGGCCGATGGCTCGGGCGTGCTTTTTCGCAGCGGCGACACCGGCACCGCGGTACGCGCCTCCAGTGCCGTGCCCGCGGTGTTCCAGCCGGTGAAGATCGGCGGGCGCGAGTTCGTGGACGGCGGTCTGGTGGCGCCGGTGCCGGTGCGCCAGGCGCGGCAGATGGGGGCGGAGCTGGTGATCGCGGTCGACATCAGCTCCCCGCCGGAGGACAAGCCCCTGGGCGACGCCATGCGCATGCTGCTGCAGACCTTTGCCATCATGAGTCGCAGCATCAACAGCTACGAGCTGCGCGAGGCAGACGTGGTGATGCGTCCGCAGCTCGCGGGCATAGGCAGCGCCGACTTCAGCGCGCGGCGGCGCAGCATACAGGCCGGTCGCGAGGCCGCCCTGGCCCTGCTGCCCACACTGCGTCAGCGCATCGCGGCCAAGACGCGCTGAGCCCGTCCAACCCCGGTCGCCGGCCGGCCTGAAAACCCGATCGCGCCGCCATCGGCAGCGCGGGCTATGCTGGCGCCATCATGCAAACGGCCCTCTTTCCGCTCCAGTCACCGCTATTCCCCGGGGGGCTGCTGTCCCTGCGCATCTTCGAGCCCCGCTACCTGGATCTGGTCCAGCGCTGCGAGAAGAGTGGTGAGCCCTTCGGCGTGCTGATGCTCACCGAGGGTATGGAGGTGCGCCAGCGCGGACCGGGGGAGGGCTTTCTGACCGAGCGCTTCGAAAGCCTGGGCACCCTGGCCCATCTGGAACGGGTGGAGCGTCCGCGGCCGGGGCTGCTGCAGATTCGCTGCCGAGGTGGGCGTCGGTTCCGCCTGCTCGAGCAGCACTGCCTGCCGCATGGCCTGTGGATGGGTGAGCTGGAGTTGCTGGACGAGGAGCTGGCGCTGCCCGTGCCGGAGGATCTGCAGCCCCTTGCGCCCCTGATGCAGCGCCTGCTGCACACCCTGGAGACGGGGGCGGCGGCCGACGACATGCCCGTTCAGCCGCCCTACCGCTGGGATGACTGTGCCTGGCTGGCCAACCGCTGGGCGGAGCTGCTGCCCCTGTCCCCGCTGGAGAAGCAGCGCCTTCTGGCCCTGGACAACCCCCTGCTGCGCCTGGAGCTGCTGGGCGACCAGCTGGAGCGCCTGGGCGTGGGGGGGCGCTGACGAGCGCTCGGTCCCGGCGTTCGGGCAAAAAAAGAGCCCGGCCGAGGCCGGGCTTCAAGGGTACTTGGGAAGCTCAGGGCTTCTTTGGGTACCGAGGAGACAAACGGTAGGTGCTCAGGCGGCAGCGCGCTTGCTGGAGCGGCTGGCGGTCTGGCTGGCCTTGACGGCGGTGCTGGTGGCGGCCTGGAAATTGGCCTCGGCGATCTCGCTGGCCTGCTTGGCAGCCTTTTGCACCGACTCGAAGGTGTTGTTGGCGGCGGCCACGGCCGACTTCACCAGGGCCACGGCGTTCTCGGTGCCGGCGGGCGCGTTCTTGGCCATGCTGTCGACCACGGCGGCGAACTTCTGCTGGGCGTCGGCGATCTGGGCCTCGGCCACCTTGGCCACTTCGGCCTGGGTGCTGGAAGCGATGTCGTAGAGGTGGCGGCTGTAGGAGGCGGCCTTCTCGGCGCTGGGCTGCAGCAGGGAGGCTTGCAGATTCAGCAGCTCCTGGGCGTCCTTGACGGACATGGCGGCATTGGCGGTCTCGGCAGCCTCGCCCAGGGCGGTCTTGGCGACTTGCAGATTCAGCTCGACCAGCTTCTCCACACCTTCGAAAGCCTTGTTGGTCAGACCGAAAAGGGTCTCGATATTGGCTTTGTGGGCGGCGAAAACTTGTTCAGCGGTCAACATGGAATAGCTCCTGTGAGGTTGATAGGCAGAGACTGTTGAGAACTCTTCGGTGCCGTTCAATTGCAATTGCTGCACCGCAACATGATTCAGTATAAGGACGCTGCCATCGATTGCAAGCACTTTTTTGTGCAATGCAACAAAAATACTGTTGATCAGCGCCCGGATGGCTGCCAAGACTGCCGTGAGCGCGTGACACCCTGGTGACGCGCCTGGACCGGCAGGCGCTCCGCACAGCGGTTATGGTGCAGGGCCATGCAAGCCTTTCATGCCGACGCCTACCGCCTGGAGCTTCCGCCCGGCCACCGCTTTCCCGAGGCCAAGTACGGCCTGCTGCGCCAGCGGCTGGAGGCCCTGGGCCCGCCGTTCCGGATTGCGCCCGCGCCGCTGGCCGAGGCTCAGTCCCTGCTGCGTGTCCACAGCCCGCACTACGTGCAGGCCGTCTTCAACGGCAGCCTGAGCGCGGCCCAGCAGCGCGAGATCGGATTTCCCTGGTCGCCCTCCATGGCTCTGCGTTCGCGCTGCTCGGTGGGGGCGACGCTGGAAGCGGCGCGCGCCGCCCTGGCCGAGGGGGTGGGTGCCAATCTGGCCGGTGGCACCCACCATGCCTATGCCGACAAGGGCTCGGGTTACTGCGTGTTCAATGATGTGGCCGTGGCGGCGCGCCACATGCAGGCCATGGCCCGGCGCGAGGGCAGGCCGGAACTGCAGGTGTTGGTCATCGATCTGGATGTGCACCAGGGCAATGGCACGGCCGCCATCTTTCGCGAGGATCCCAGCGTCTTCACCTTCTCTATGCACGGGGCCCGCAACTTTCCCTTCCGCAAGGAGGCCAGCGATCTGGATGTGGACCTGCCCGATGGCTGTGGTGACGCGGCCTATCTGCAGGCCCTGGACCAGGCCCTGGCCCAGGTCTGGGCGCGCTGCCCGGCGCCGGGCCTGGCCTTCTACCTGGCCGGGGCCGATCCCCATGAGGGCGACCGTCTGGGCCGGCTCAAGCTCAGCACCGCCGGCATGCTGGAGCGCGACCGCCGGGTGCTGCAGGCCCTGCGGGAGCGGGGCATCCCGGTGGCGCTGAGCATGGCCGGCGGCTACGGCGAGGACCTGGACGCCATGCTGACGGTGCAGGTGAATACCCTGAGCGCCGCCGCGCACAGCTGGGCGCTCTGGCAGGCGGGGCGATGAAAGAATGCGGGCATGAGTGAGGAGCACCGACCCCAGGCCCAGGGCCGCGAGGCCTACCGGCATTTCATGTCCCTGTCCACCCGCTGGATGGACAACGATATCTACGGCCACCTCAACAACGTCATCTACTACAGCCTCTTCGACACCGCGGTGAACCAGTACCTGATCGAGCAGGGCGCGCTGGACATCCACGGGGGGCCGGTCATCGGCCTGGTGGTGGAGACGCACTGCAACTTCTTCGCCTCACTGGCCTTCCCGCAGCGCATCGAGGCCGGCTTGCGCGTGGCGCATCTGGGCCGCTCCAGCGTGCGCTACGAGATCGGGCTCTTTGCCGCGGGCGAGCCCCTGTCCGCCGCCTGCGGCCATTTCGTCCATGTCTATGTGGAGCGTGAGAGCCGCCGGCCGGTGAGCGCGCTACCCCCCGCCACCCTGAATGCCCTGAAAGGACTGCAACTGCCATGAGCTCGTTCTCCGCCTTCGAGTCGCCCGACAGCGCCGCCACCGCCGCCATCGATGCGGCCATCACGACCCGGCACTCCATGCGCGCCTACCTGGCGCAGCCGGTGGAGCGGGCCCTGATCGAGGACATCCTGCGCGTGGCCTCGCGGGCGCCCTCGGGCACCAACACCCAGCCCTGGCAGGTGCATGTGCTGACCGGCGCGGCCAAGGCCCGTCTCTCCCAACGCATCACCGCCGCCTATGACGACCCCGAGGAACTGGCCACCCATGGCGAGGAGTACGCCTACTACCCGCGCGAATGGGTCTCGCCCTATATCGACCGCCGCCGCAAGGTGGGCTGGGACCTCTACGGCCTGCTGGGCATCGCCAAGGGCGACAAGCTGCGCATGCACGAGCAGCACGGCCGCAACTACCTCTTCTTCGACGCGCCGGTGGGCCTGATCTTCACTATCGACCGCGTGATGCAGCAGGGCAGCTGGCTGGACTACGGCATGTTCCTGCAAAACATCATGATCGCGGCCCGCGCGCGCGGCCTGCACACCTGCCCGCAGGCGGCCTTCACCCAGTTCCACCGTCTGATCGCGGATGAACTGGCCCTCAAGCCCGAGCAGCAGCTGGTCTGCGGCATGGCCCTGGGCTATGCCGACCCGGCCGCGGTGGAGAACAGCCTGGTCACCGAGCGCGAGCCGGTGGCGGGCTTCACCCGCTTTCTGGACGCCCCCCTGAAAGGCTGAGCGCATGGCAGACCGCAAAGCCGTGGTGCTGGTGGCCCGTCGGACCTTCGATGATGCGATCGCACGCCTGCGCGAGCACTTTGAGGTCCGGGTCAATGATGACGATGCCGTCTGGCCTCAGGACGAACTGATACGTCGGCTGCAGGGCGTGCAGGGCGTCTACATCACCGGCTCCGAGCAGATCGACGCCACCCTGCTGGACGCCTGCCCCGATCTGCGCGCGGTCTGCAGCATGGCGGTGGGTTACAACAACGTCGACCTGCCGGCCTGCACCGCACGCGGCGTGCTGGTCAGCAATGCGCCCGATGTGCTGACCGAGACCACGGCCGATTTCGGCTTTGCCCTGATGATGGCCACGGCCCGCCGCATCAGCGAGAGCGAGCACTTTCTGCGCCGCGGCGAGTGGCACAAATGGAGCTACGACATGTTCGCCGGCAGCGATGTGCATGGCAGCACCCTGGGCATTCTGGGCATGGGCCGCATCGGGCAGGCCATTGCCCGGCGCGGCCATCTGGGCTTTGGCATGCGGGTGATCTATCACAACCGCAGCCGCCTGGCCCCCGCGCTGGAAGCGCCGCTGGCGGCCCAGTGGGTGGAGAAGGACGCCCTGCTGCAGCAGGCTGACCATCTGGTGATCGTCGTGCCCTACAGCCCCGCCTCGCACCATGCGATCGGCGCGCGTGAACTGGGCCTGATGAAGCCCAGTGCCACCCTGACCAATATCGCCCGCGGCGGTGTGGTGGACGACGCGGCCCTGGCCCAGGCCCTGGCCACGCGTCGCATCGCGGCCGCGGGCCTGGACGTGTTCGAGGGCGAACCCCAGGTCCACCCCGGCCTGTTGACCGTGCCCAATGTGGTGCTCACCCCGCATATCGCCAGTGCCTCCATCCCCACACGACTGGCCATGAGCCATCTGGCCGTGGACAACCTGATCGCCGCGCTCAGCGGTGGCCGTCCGCCCACCGCACTCAACCCTGAGTTGCTGAATCGGGGGGCTGAGCCGGCCTGAGACAATGGCCGCATGAGTCTTGTCGAAGCCTTGTTGCTGGGCCTGCTGGCCCTGGTCCTGCTCCTGCTGATCCTGATCTGGACGCGCCTGCGCAGTGCGGATGCCAGCGCCGAATTGGGTCCCTGGCTCAGCCAGAACGGCGAACGCCTGGACCGCTTGGACCGTGATCTGCGCGACGAGCTGGCCCGCAGCAGCGGCGGCACCCGCCAGGAGCTGCTGGCCACCCTGACCCAGTTCCAGCAGAGCCTGCTGGCCCAGGGCGGCGATGTGGCCCGCACCCAGAATGAGCAGATCGACAGCTTCCGCGTGCAGCTGGCCCAGCTGCAGCAGGCCCTGGGCGCCCAGGCCCTGGCGGCGCGTGAGTCGCAGGACGCGGCCGGTGCCCGCCTCTCCAGCACCCTGGCGGAGCAGCTGCAGCTGCTGGGCCAGCGCCAGGAGCAGCGCCTGACCCAGGTGCAGGCGGCGGTGGATCAGCGCCTCTCCCTGGTGCAGGCCGCCGTGGATCAGCGGCTGGGCGCCATCCAGCAGGACAACGAGAAGAAGCTGGAGCAGATGCGCGCCACCGTGGACGAGAAGCTGCAGGCCACGCTGGAGCAGCGCCTGGGCGAGAGCTTCAAGCAAGTGGCCGAGCGCCTGGAGCAGGTGCACAAGGGACTGGGCGAGATGCAGACACTGGCCCGCGATGTGGGCGCCCTGAACCGGGTGCTCACCAATGTGAAGACCCGCGGCATCTTTGGCGAGGTGCAGCTGGCGGGCCTGCTGGAGCAGGTGTTCACGCCGGAGCAGTACGCCAGCAATGTGGCCACCGTCCCGGGCAGCAGCGAGCGGGTGGAATACGCCATCCGCCTGCCGGGACAGCGCGATGACGGTGCACCGCTGTGGCTGCCCATCGATGCCAAGTTTCCGCGCGAGGATTACGAGCGCCTGCTCGAAGCCCAGGATCGCGCCGATGCCGCCGCCGTGGAAGTCTCGGCCAAGGCCATCGAGACCCGCCTGCGCCTGGAGGCCAAGACCATACGCGACAAGTACATCGCGCCGCCGCACACCACCGACTTCGGCATGCTCTTCGTGCCCACCGAAGGCCTGTATGCCGAGGCACTGCGCCGGCCGGGCCTGGTGGAGTCGCTGCAGCGCGAGCACAAGGTTATGCTGGTGGGGCCCACCACCCTGCTGGCCACCCTGACCAGCTTGCAAATGGGCTTTCGCACCCTGGCGCTGGAAAAGCGCTCGGCCGAGGTCTGGGAGGTGCTGGGTGCGGTCAAGACCGAGTTTGGCAAGTTTGGCGAGGTGCTGGCCAAGACCAAGAAGAAGCTCGATGAGGCCAGCAGCAGCATCGAGATGGCCGAGACCCGCACCCGGCAGATGACGCGCAAGCTCAAGGGGGTGGAAGCCCTGCCCGAGACCCGGGTGCAGGCCCTGCTGGGCAGCGCCGATGCCGAGGGCGATGCTTGAGCACGGCGGGCGGTTCACCGGGCGTCCATACTGAGCCTCTGGGCGAGGCGCAGGCCGCGGCCCAGCGACGGGCTTTCCCCTTTCTCGTGGCCGCCCTGGTGTTCGTGCATGCCTGCATGGCCACCAGCCGCGTCACCTCCAGCCTCTTCGTCTTGAAGCAGGGCTACCCCGAGTGGACGCTGGGGGTGCTGCTGAGTCTGTATGCGGTGGTGCCCATGTTGACGGCCCTGTGGGCCGGCCGCATGGCCGACCGGCACGGCCTGCACCGCCCGGTCGGCATCGCCGTGCTGATGGCCTGCGTGGGAGCGCTGACGGCCGCGCTCTCCCAGCACGTGCTGGCCCTGTGTCTGGCGGCGCTGTTGACCGGTGGCGCCTTGAGCATTGCCGCCGTGGGCATACAGCGCGAGGGGGGGCTGATGGCCCAGGGCAGCGGCGATATGCGCCGCATCTTCAGCTGGCTGGCCTTGGGCCCCGCCCTGTCGAATGCCCTGGCGCCGGTGGTGGCGGGCCTTCTGATCGACCACATCAGCTTCCGTGCGGCCTTCGCGCTGGCCGTGCTGCTGCCATCGCTGGCCTGGTGGGCGGCCCTGCAGGTACCGCGTCTTGCCCCCAGCCTCCCGGCCAGCCCCTCGAGCGCCACGCGGCAGGGTGCTTGGGGCCTCTTGCGCCTGGCCAGTTTCCGGCGACTGATGATTCTCAATGTGGTCTTGGCCGCGGCCTGGGATGCTCACAGCTTTGTGGTGCCCATCGTCGGCCACGGCCGCGAGCTCAGCGCCACCAGCATCGGCCTGATTCTTGGCGCATTCGCCACCGCCGCCACCCTGGTGCGTTTGGCCCTCACCAAGTGGGCCGAGCAGGTGGACGAGATCCGGGCCCTGCGCGGCGCCATGGCCATCGCTTGCGCCGTGCTGGCCTTGTATGCCTGGTTGCCCGGCACGCCGGGCCTGATGGCGGGCTCCGCCCTCCTGGGGCTGGCCCTGGGCTCGGTGCAGCCCATGGTGCTGTCCACCCTGCACCAGATCACGCCCGCCGACCGTCACGGTCAGGCCCTGGGCCTGCGCATGCTCTTTACCAATGGTGCGACCATCGTCATGCCTCTGGGCTTTGGCCTGTTGGCCACGGCCTCGGTGGCCGCCGCTCCGATGTGGCTGATGGCAGCCTTGCTGTTGTGGGCTCAGTGGCCGGCCGCGCGATTGGCGCCCCAAGAGCCGGGCGTTGGCTCAGGAACCGAGCGGCACGATTGAGCGCCGGCCGAGTGCGCGCGGCAAAGGGCTGAGCGCCATGCGGGGAAGCCGCTGAGGGCCGGGTAGGGCCCCCCCCTGGCTCAGGGGTGTGAACTCCGTCACGATGTCACCTGACTGTCATGCGTCGTCACTAGCCTCGCGGGCTTGTCCTCATGCTCCCAACCGCCGCAAGGAATTCCTGATGAAGCGTTCCACGATGTCTGCCCTGGTGGCTGCTGCCACCACAGTCCTGGCCTTGAATGTTCACGCGGCGGGTGCCCTCGATGGCGCCAGCCTCGCGTGGTCCAGCAAGCACACCGGTCTGACCGGTTTCACTTCGGAAGTCGTGAGCTTTGACAGTCTGACCAAGACCTTGTGGGTGGCGGGTGTGTCGGGCGTGCATGTGCTGGATGCCAAGACCGGCAATGCGCTGCAATTCATCGACACCCGCGGCTTCGGGTCCATCAACAGCGTGGCCATTCACAATGGCGTGGCGGCCTTCGCGATCGAGGCTCCGGGCGATCGCCGCAATGCGGGCGTGGTCAAGCTCTACGACACCTCCACCCGTGACTTGCTGACGGGCACCAACAGCATCGCGGTCGGTGCGCTGCCCGATATGCTGACCTTCACACCGAACGGCAGCAAGCTCTTGGTTGCCAATGAGGGCACGCCCAACGCGGTGGCCGACAGCGGCAAGTACGCCGGTACGGATCCCAAGGGCAGTGTCAGCATCATCGATATGGGGACGCGCTCGGTGGCGGCCACCGTGCACTTCGACAGCGTGGCGACCACCGCCAGCAACCGCGTGTGGGCAGGGCAGTCGGTGGTACGCCAGCCGGGCATGGACTTTGAGCCGGAGTACATCGCGGTGAGCCGTGATGGCAGCAAGGCCTTCGTGACCCTGCAGGAGCACAACGCCGTGGCCACCATCGACCTGAGCACCCACAAGACGGTGAGCGTGGTGGGGCTGGGGGCCAAGGACTTCAGCAAGCCGGGCAATGAGATTGATGTGCGCGATAACGACGGCTCAGTAAGCTTTCAGAACGTCGCCGTCCGCGGCCTCTATATGCCTGATGGCATCGCCAGCTTTGACCGCAATGGCAAAACCTATTACGTGACGGCCAACGAGGGTGACTTCCGCGAGGACGATGGTGATCGAAAGGCTGCTGGGGGCTCGGGGATCGAGAGCCGTTTGCGGGTCTCGGCTGTTGATACCGACGCGCTCTATGCGGCGGGCGCGCGCTCCATCTCCATTCGTGATGCCGCCGGCAATGAGATCTGGGACAGCGGCGCGGCCCTGGACAAGGCCGCGCATGCCGCCGGCCTGTATGACGATGGCCGTAGCCGCGACAAGGGCGTTGAGCCTGAGGACGTCAAGGTGATGGAGATCGGCGGCAAGCTCTACGCCTTCGTCGGACTGGAGCGCACCAAAACCGGCGCCATCGGTGTGTTCGACATCAGCGACCCGGCCAATGCCAGCTTTGTGAAGCTGCTGGTCAACCCCGAAGGCTTCAACCGCCCCGAAGGGCTGACCGCCTTCGAGATGGACGGCTTCCACTACCTGGCCGTGGCCAGCGAGGGCAGCAGTGCCACAACCTTCGGCACCACCGTGTTCCAGCTCGCTCCGGTGCCGGAACCCAGCAGCTGGGCCCTGATGGGCCTGGGGCTTGCGGCCTTGGGGGCCGTGGCCCGCCGCCAGCGCCGCGCCTGAGGGCGCGTCGGCAGGGGCGAGCGACAAGGCTGGCGCCAGCAACGCTCCCTGGCCAGGAAGCATCCAAGCCGCCCCCGGGCGGCTTTTGCCTAACTGGGGGATGTCGCTCGTCAGCCCCGCACTTCAGGAAGTGCGGCGCTCGATGCTCTTGTCAGCAAGGGGTGCGCGCGCTACCGTTGCCATTACGCCATGGCAGCTGGAGTCTCGCGATGGAGCGCCCCCTGATTCACCGCTTGCCCCCGATTGTTCTGCTGATCCTCTTCAGCCTGGGCCTGTCGGGTACCGTGCAGGCACAGTCGGCCTGCCGGACCCTGGTGGCCTCCGGGAATCCCCAGTACCCGCCCTATCTCTGGCGTGACCCCGATAACGAGGCCCGTCTGGTCGGGGCCAATGCCGAGCTGATGGACTGGCTTGGCAATGAGTTGGGCGTGAACATCGAGCTGCGCTATGTGGGCAACTGGGCCCGCGTTCAGGAGGAGGCGCGTGCCGGCCGCATCGACATGATCGCCGGCGCCTTCTTCACCCTGCCGCGTACCGAGTACATGGACTACGCGCATCTGCCCTTTCGCGAAACGCGCTCGGTGGTGATCCAGCGCGAGGGCGCGACATTTCCCTACCAGCGCTGGGAGGACCTGATCCCGCGCAGGGGGCTGACCGTGATCAACAACAGCTTCGGTCAGGCCTTTGACCGCTTTGCTAGCGAGTCCCTGAGCCTCAGCAAGGTGAGCAGCCTGGATCAGGCCCTGCAGATGCTGGAGCGCGGGCGGGCGGACTATCTGATCTACGAGGACAGCCCGGCCGAGGCCTTTATTGCCCGCCTGGGGATTCGCGGTCTGCGACTCATACCCACCCCGGTCGCGCAGGAGCAGCTCTTCGTGACGGTGTCGCATCGTTCCGTCTGTAACACTGCGGAACTGCGCGGCGCCATCACGCGGGCCATGTTCAAGCTGCGTCAGAACCGGCTGATGCTCAGCTTTGTGGAGCGCGGTGTGCAGCTCTGGAAGGAACAGGAGCGCAAGAGCCCCTGATCCCGCCGGCCCCGGCGCTCAGAACCAGCCGCTCAGACCCTCGACGTAGTTCGCCGGCAGCAGGTGGCCGCCCGGAAAGCGCAGATGGTGCTTGTCCTGCGCCGGGATGGCCTCGAACAAGGCCTGGTTCTGAGCCTTGCTGGCGTACTCGTCGTCATCGGCGCTGAGCAGCCAAACCTTTTTGCCCGCCAGGCCAGAGGCCGTGTTGCGGGGGGCGACCGCGGCGACCTTGTTGTCCAGATGCGGCGGCACGATGGCCAGCACCGCGCCCACGCGGCTGTCCAGGCCGCCCAGCAGCAGGGCCATCTGGCCACCCATGCTGTAGCCGGCCACGCGGATGCGGCCGGCGTCCAGCTGGGGCTGGGTCTGCACCCAGTCCAGCAGCAGGCGGTAGTCGCGCACCGTGTCAACGATCATGCGCTCGTAGGGCTCGCGCTTGCCCCACAGGTGCAGATCGTTCATCAGTTCAAGCACGCTGTGCTGCGGGTCCTTGCGGTGCCCATGGCGGCGCGCGTCCAGCACCAGCACCGCGTAGCCCTGCTGCAGCGCCATCGCGGTGATGCGGTGGGTCTGCTCCACGGTCGGGTGGCCCTTGTTCTCTTCCTTCCACCAACGCAGATGGCCACGCCCCAGGGCGTGCAGCCCGATCAGCAGCGGGAAGGGCCGGGTGGCCTGCGTGGGGTCACTGGGGTAGAGGATGCGCCCTTGCACCTCGCTGCCGTCGAAGCTGGTGAATCGCAGGAATTGGGCGTGCTCGGCCTCGGGCGCGGCCTGCAACTGCATCTGCAAGCCGCTGGCGGGCGGGCTGTAGGCATAGCGCGCTTGCAGATCCTCTTGCGTGATGTCGTAGGGCTTGAGGCCGAACAGGCCCCACCAGAGTGCGCCGGCCAGGGCGGCGATGCCGAGCAGACTTGCCATGATGCGGAGTGCTTTCTTTCGTGTCATCTTGGTGTGTCCGAAGTCCGAGAGGGACAGCGGTGCGCGCAGCCTAGGCCGCAGCGCGTCAAGACAATGTGAAGGCGTCGCGACTGGGGAGACTGCTGCTGCTGGCCTGCGGGGCAACCCAGGTCCAGCCGCCCGCGTGGCTCAGCCGCAGCTGTAGGCCATGGCGCTCGGCCAGGCGCCGCACGATGGACAGGCCCAGGCCCAGACCGCTGCTGGCTTCGCCCCTGATTCCCGTCTGGCGACCGGCCGCATCGGCCTCCAGCAGGGCCGCGGGCGGCGGCGCGCTGGCATTGCCCAGGCGCAGCTGCTGGGCGTCGGCCGTCAGGCGGATGCGCCCGCCGCGGCCATGGCTGATGGCATTGCTGAGCAGATTGCTGAGCAGCAGCCGGGTCAGGGCCGGCGGCCAGGGGCGGGTGAGCGTCGCCGCCACCTCGATCTCCAGCTCGATGCCCGGGCGGTCCAGCAGCGGCGCCATCGCCAGCACCAGCTGCTCCACCTGGGGCAGAAGCGGCAGCTCGGGCACGGCCAGGGCGGGTGCTTCTTCCTCGCGGGCCAGGGCCATCAGCAGGTCCACGGTCTGCTGCAGCTGCCAGATCGCGGCGGCCATGCTGTCCAGCGTCGCCCGCTGCCCTGGCAAGACCTGGCGCTGCAGCTCCTCGCAGGCCAGGCCCAGCACGGCCAGCGGCGTGCGCAGCTCATGGCTGGCGTCACGGGTGAAGGCCTGCTCGCGGGCGATGAAGTCCTGGGTGCGTTGGTTCAGCCCTGCCAGGTGGGCGGCCAGCAGGCCCACCTCGTCATCGCCGTAATGCTGGGCCAGATCGGTGGGCAGCCGTCGGGGCTCGCTCTGCGCCACAGTCAGGGCCAGGCGTCGCAAGGGCGCACTGGTGCGGCGTGCCAGCCACCAGCCCAGGGCCAGGGCGAGCAGGGTCAGGCCGGCGCTCCACAGGCCCAGCCAGAGCAGCAATTCCCGGCGCATGGGCCGCACCACCAGCTCGCTGCTGACCTCGGCCACCAGCCAGGCGCCTTCGGGCGCGAGGGGCTTCAGGTGGTAGTGCCGACCCTCGCGTCCCTCGAGCTCATGCGCCCTCGGCTCGCGCTGGCGGGCCTCGCTCAGGTCCTCGGGCCAGGCCTCGCCAGGACGGTAGAGGCGGATGAAGGATTGCTGCGGCGCCAGCCAATCGCCGCCGGTCGCGCGGCTGGCCTGTTGACGCCGGGCTTCCTGCTGCAGGGCGGTGTCGAAGAAATGGTCTTCCACGACATAGACGCAGGCCATCGCGAAGAGTGCAAACACCGTGCTCACCAGCAGGGTGTAGCCGGTGAAGGCCAGCATCAGGCGCCGTTGCAGGCGGGCTCGGTAGCGCCTTGTCATTGGGGCAGTTCCAGACGTAGGCCCACGCCATGCACGGTCTTGATCAGGCTCTGCCCCGGCCCCAGGCTCTGGCGCAGGTTGTAGAGGTGCGTGCGCAGGGCGTCGGACTCCGGCGGCTCGTCGGCCCAGAGTGTTTGCTGCAACTCGCTGCGGCTCACCGTCCGCGGCCAGGCCTCGGCCAGGGCCAGCAGCAGGCGGTAGGCCTGGCGCGGCAGAGCCGGCAAGACCTGGCCCTCCAGACGCAGCTCGCCACTGCGCCGGTCTATGCGCAAGGGCCCACGCTCCAGCACCGGGCTGCGCCCCAGCTCGCCGCGGCGCGACAGGGCCTGGCAGCGCCACAGCAGCTCCTCGCCGGCAAAAGGCTTGAGCAGGTAGTCGTCCGCGCCGGCACCGAAGCCCTGGCGCTTGTCGTCCAGGGCGTCGCGTGCGGTGAGCATCAGCACGGGGATGTGGCGGTCGGCCTGCTCGCGCAGGCGCCGGCACAGCTCGACACCGTCCAGCCCCGGCAGGCCCAGGTCCAGCAGCAGCACATCGGGCGGCTGTTCCAGCGCCAGCTGCAGGGCGAGCCGCCCGTCGCTGGCCTCTTCCACCCGCCAGCCCGCGCCCTGCAGCAGGGTGACGATCTGGGCGCGCAGCGGCGCGTGGTCCTCGACGACCAGGATTCGATGGTTCACGGGGCCTCCTCGACCAGGAAGTCTAGGCGGCGCCGCGTGAAGCAAACGTCAAGCCATGCCCTGGTGACGCAGCAGGGCGTCGATGCGGGGCTCGCGGCCACGGAAGGCCTTGAAGTTGTCGAGCGCGTCGCGGGCGCCGCCGGCTTCCAGGATGCTTTGCAGATAGCGGCGGCCGGTGGCGGGGTTGAACACGCCTTCCTCCTCGAAGGCGCTCCAGGCGTCGGCGCTCAGCACCTCGGCCCATTTGTAGCTGTAGTAGCCGGCCGAGTAGCCGCCCGCAAAGATGTGGGAGAAGCTGTGCTGGAAGCGGTTGAAGGCCGGCGGCGGGTTGACCGAGACCTCGGCGCGCACCTCGTCCAGCAGCTGCTGCACGGACTGCTCCTGGCCCGGTTCCGCGTGCAGGCGCATGTCGAAGAGCGCGAACTCGATCTGGCGCAGGGTCTGCAGGCCGCTCTGGAAGTTCTTGGCGGCGATCATCTTGTCGTAGAGCGCGCGCGGCAGGGGCTCGCCGGTCTGCACATGGCTGGAGAGCTGCTGCAGCACTTCCCACTCCCAGCAGAAGTTCTCCATGAACTGGCTGGGCAGCTCCACCGCGTCCCATTCCACGCCGGAGATGCCGGAGACACCCAGCTCGTCCACCTGGGTCAGCAGATGGTGCAGGCCATGGCCGAACTCGTGGAAGAGGGTGGTGACATCGTCATGCGTCAGCAGGGCGGGCTTGTCGCCGGCGGGCGAGGCGAAGTTGCACACCAGCTGGGCCACCGGCGTTTGCAACTGACCCTCGGGGCGGGCCCAGCGGCTGCGCACCTCATCCATCCAGGCGCCGGGGCGCTTGCCCGGGCGGGCGTAGAGGTCCAGGTAGAACTGGCCGATCAGCTGACCGGCACGTTCCAGGCGGTAGAACTTGACCGACTCGTGCCAGACCTCGGCCTGGCTCTCGATGATCTTCACATCGAAGAGGCGCTGGATGATGTCGAACAGACCGCTGAGCACGCGCGGCACGGTCAGGTACTCGCGCACCTCCTGGTCGCTGAAGGCATAGCGGGCTTCCTTGAGCTTCTCGGCCACATAAGCCTGGTCCCAGGCCTGCATCTCGGCCAGGCCCAGCTTGGCGGCGGCGAACTCGCGCATCTCGGCCAGGTCCTTCTCCGCGTAGGGGCGGGCGCGGCCGGCCAGGTCGCGCAGGAAGTCCAGCACCTGCTCGGGCGACTGGGCCATCTTGGGCACCAGGGAGACCTCGGCGAAGTTCTTGAAGCCCAGCAGCTGGGCTTCTTCCTGGCGCAGCATCAGCAGCTGCTGCATCAGGGCGCTGTTGTCCAGCTCGGGCTGGGCACCCAGCTCGCTGGCGCGGGTGACATAGGCACGGTAGAGCGTCTCGCGCAGGGCGCGGTTCTCGGCGTACTGCATCACCGGGAAGTAGCTGGGGAAGTGCAGGGTGAGCTTGTGGCCGGCCTTGCCTTCGGCCTCAGCCGCGGCGCGGGCATTGGCCACCACATCGGCCGGCACGCCGGCCAGCTCTTCGGCGCTGGCGTAGTGGGCGAAGCCGTCGGTGGCGTCCATCACATGCTCGGAGAACTTCTGGCCCAGCTCGGCGGCCTCTTCCTGGATGGCGGCAAAGCGATCGCGGGCGGCGCCCTGCAGCTCGGCGCCGGAGAGCACGAAGTCGCGGATCCAGTGCTTGAGCGCCTGCTGGCGCGCCGGGCTCAGCGTGGCCGCCTGGGCCTGGATGGCCTTGTACTTGGCGTAGAGCTGCTCGTCGGCGCCCAGGGCCGTGTAGAACTCGGTGACCGCCGGCAGCATGGCGTTGTAGGCCTCGCGCAGGGCGGGCGTGTTGGCCACGGCGTTCAGATGGCCCACGGCGCCCCAGGCATGGGAGAGGCGCTCGGTGGCCACGCTCAGCACGCGGGCCAGGGTGTCGTAGTCGGCCGGCGTGGCCGCGTCGGTGGCCTGAGCCAGGGCGGCCTTGGCCTCGTCCAGCAACTGGCTGATGGCCGGCTGGATGTGCTCGGGCTGGATGCTGGCGAAGGCGGGCAGGGGGGCGGTGGAGAGCAGGGGGTTGGTGTTCATGGCGGTGAGATGGCTTGTGATGCGCTAAAGCAGAGACGAGGCGGATCGATCAAAACCCGATCAAGAAAAGTCCAGCCGATCTTCTTGAGCCAAGTCCTTGATTTGTAATGGAAAAAATCTGAAGGCAGACTCCTGCACTGAAGAAAATCAAAACCCGATCAAGAACGTCAGGCCCAGTGCGGCAGGTAGCCAGCGCGGGGATGCTCCGGGTCAGCGACCCGGATCAGGCCCGCATCCAGCGTTTTGCTGATTACTGCTGAGGCCTGCGCCGCGTTCTTGGCTGCAATCCCGAGACGTGCACAGAGGCTTGCATTTTTCATCTTGTCACCACTGAGGAATTTCAGCACAGCGTGGAAATAGCATGCTCGCACCCGCTCGTCCTGCGTCATCTCCGCAAAGCTGCGAGGGCCATAAAGCACCGCTTGGGTGCCGATCATCTCAGGGTCAGTGTTGCTGCCCTTGAACTCAAGCCAAGCTGTCTCCGCAGGTTGGGCCAGCAGCTGGTCGATCAAGGCAATGTCACGGGCGGGGTTCATTTTGGCGCTGATGCTTGGGTCGTCCCAGGTATATCCGGTGAGGACGGTCGTGATCTCAGATGGCGGATCCTTGGCGCAACTCAAGCCGGTCGGGGGCCCAGTGCAGTGCGGCCCATTCTCCTTGGATCAGCGAGAGCTGGGGTGGCGCATGGCCGATGTCGGCGTCGATCAGTACCGGCAGGCTCAGGTCGGACAGCGCTTCGCGCACCGCCTCCTCATGGCTCAGCCGTTCAGGCGCCGTGACCGCGGAGGGCGCATGGCGGCCGATCAGCACCCCGGCCGCGCCCTCGAAGCAGCCGTGCAGGCGCAGGCTCCAAAGGGCGCGCAGCAGCTCACAGGGCGCCATCTCGCAGTTCTCCAGGAACAGCAGGTGCGGGCCGATGCCGGGCTGCTGGGCCCAGCCTCGCAGATCCCCATAAGCGGTGCCCGCGAGACGGGAAATCGTGTCCAGGCAGCCGCCGATCAGGCGGCCGCGCAGCAGCAGTGCTTCAGTGCCGCCGTCCAGGCGGCGCCAGCGGGTGGGCTCGCTCAGGTTTCGACCAGCGCCGGGTTCGGTGCGCCAGTCAGGGCCTTGCGACTGCCAGAGTTTGGAGGCGCACTGGAGGAGCGGGTCGCCCTGGAACAAGGTCGGCCAGATCGCGGCCGTGGTCTCGTCCAGTGCTTCCGCCCCCAGCTCCATCAGATTGGGGCCATGCAGGCTCATCCAGCCGGCGCGCAGGGCCAGAGGCAGCTGCAGGGTGCTGAGATCGGAGAAGCCGCTGAACCACTTGGGCTCGGCCGCGGCCAGGGCTTCGAAGTCCAGCAGGGGCAGGAGCTCGATGGCGCGCTCGCCGCCCCAGGGTGGCATGACGGCCGCCACCTCGGGGTCCAGCAGCAGGGCCTGCAGTTCGGCGGCGCGCTCGGCCGCCGGGGCACTGCACTGCTTGTACTCGCGGCGCAAGGTTTGCCCCTCGCGCACACGCAGGCCACGCGCCTGCAGCGCGGCGATGGCGCGCTCCAGACGCGGGAAGAGTTCTGGTTCCACGCCGGAGGAGGGCGCGCACAGCGCCACGAGGTCACCCGCGCGCAGCGGCCGTGGACGACGCGGCGGTGTTGTCATCAGCGGGCCGCGGCGGCGCGCTCCGCCGACTCCAGGGTGTTGACCAGCAGCATGGTGATGGTCATGGGGCCCACGCCGCCGGGCACGGGGGTGATCCAGCCCGCCACCTGCTTCACGCCCTCGAAGTCCACATCGCCGCAGAGCTTGCCTTCGTCATTGCGGTTCATGCCCACATCGATGACCACGGCGCCGGGCTTGACCATGTCGGCGGTCAGCACATTGCGCTTGCCCACCGCCGCGACGATCACATCGGCCTGGCGGGTCATGGCGCCCAGGTCCTTGGTGCCGCTGTGGCAGATCGTGACGGTGGCATTGGCCTGCAGCAGCATCATGGCCATGGGCTTGCCCACGATATTGGAGCGGCCGATCACGACGGCATGCTTGCCCTTGAGGTCCTTCATGCCGATGCTCTCCAGCATCTTCATGCAGCCATAGGGGGTGCAGGCCTTGAAGCCCTGCTCGCCGACCATCAGCGCGCCGGCGCTTTCGACGGCAAAGCCGTCCACGTCCTTGGCCGGGGAGATGGCTTCAATGACCTTGTGGTCGTCGATATGGGCCGGCAGGGGCAGCTGGACCAGGATGCCGTGGATGCTCGGATCCTTGTTGAGCGCATCCACGCGGGCCAGCAGCTCGGCCTCGCTCATCGTGGCCTCGTACTTCTCCAGCACCGAGTGGAAGCCCACCTCCTCGCAGGACTTGACCTTGTTGCGCACATAGACCTGGCTGGCCGGGTTCTCGCCCACCAGGATCACGGCCAGACCGGGCTTCACGCCCTGGGCGGTCAGCGCGGCGGCGCGCTGGGCCACTTCGCCCCGCAGTTGCTTGGAAAGGGCGTTGCCGTCGATCAGTTGTGCGCTCATGGGTCGGTACTCCGTTCGGAAAAACAAAAGAGGCCGCTCAAAGCGGCCTCATGGGTGTGTGCGTGGATCAGGCCTTGGCCGGTGCGCCCAGTGCGATTTTGAGCAGATCGGCCACGGTGTTGGCGTTGAGCTTTTCCATGATGTTGGCGCGGTGCGCCTCCACCGTCTTGATGCTGATGCCCAGATCGTCGGCGATCTGCTTGTTCAGGCGGCCGGCCACGATGCGCTCCAGCACCTGGGCCTCGCGGGTGGTCAGACGCGAGAGCAGGGCGTCGCGGCTGGCGGCTTCCTGGTGGCTGGAGAAGGCGTCGCGTGCCTGGTCGAGCATGCGCTCCACCAGGGCCAGCAGCTCGTCTTCCTTGAAGGGCTTCTCGATGAAGTCCATCGCGCCCTTCTTCATGGTCTGTACCGCCATGGGCACGTCTCCGTGGCCGGTGATGAAGACCACGGGCAGGGGGCTCTTGCGGTCCAGCAGGCGGTCTTGCAGCTCCAGGCCGCTCATGCCGTCCATGCGGATGTCGGCGATCAGGCAGGCCACTTCGCGCGGGTCATAGCGCGAGAGAAAGCTCTCGGCGGAGTCGAAACACTTGACCCGGTAGTCCTTGCCTTCCAGCAGCCATTGCAGGGAATCCCGCACGGCCTCATCGTCATCAACAACGTAGACGTTACCCTTCTTCGGAATCAGACTCATGGTGTCGCAGCAGTGTTCATGGCAGTCCCCGAAGCCTCGGGGCGCGGGATGTCCACGGGGATGGTGAAGGCGAACCGGCACCCGACGATGGACGAGCCATTGTAGAGGTTCTCCGCACGGATCCGGCCCTGGTGGGACTCCACGATGGACCGGCATAACCCTAGGCCGATACCCAGGCCATCGGCCTTGGTGGAGAAGAAGGCTTCGTACATGCGCGAGATCACTTCTTCGGGCAGGCCCGGGCCCATATCGGTCACGCTGAATTCGATATGCCCGCCCAGCTCGGGCGTGTGCTTGGGGATCACCCGCAGCTCGATGTGGCGGCGCGAGGCAGGCAGATTGGCGTTGTCGATGGCCTCGGCCGCATTCTTGAGCAGATTGAGCAGCACCTGCTCGATCAGGATGGGATCCACCATCAGCTGGGGCAGGCGCTGGGCCACATAGCTGTGGATGGCCACATGGCGACGGCGCAGCTCGATACCGGCCAGCTCCACCGCGTCTTCCACGATGCTGTGGGCCGAGGAGGGCTGGCGCTGCGGTTCGCTGCGCTTCACGAAGTTGCGGATGCGGTGAATGATCTGGCCGGCGCGCTGGGCCTGCTTGGCGGTCTTCTCCAGCGCGGCCAGCAGGTCTTCCTTGCGGATATTGTCGTCACGCACCCGCGAGACCATGCCGTTGCAGTAGTTGCTGATGGCGGTGAGCGGCTGGTTGAGCTCGTGGGCCACGCTGGAGGCCATTTCGCCCATGGTCATCAGGCGGCTGGTGACCTGGGCTTTTTCGGCCTGCTGGGCGGCCACCATCTCGGCATGGCGGCGCGCGGTGATGTCGGTGGCAATCAGCATCTGGGCCAGGCGACCGTCGGTCCACTGCAGATAGCGGGCCCGCACATCGAACCACATTTCCAGGGTCTCAATATAGACCTCGCGCGGGTCCGAGCCCACCTCGGTGAGCTGCTGGGAGGCCAGGCCGGCATAGTCGTCCGTGTCCTCCTCGGCCTCGCTGCCGGCCTCGCTGGCCAGCTGGTTGCCGGCTAGCAGGGCATGGCCCTTGGGGTCGGCGCCGAACCACAGGCGGTAGCTGCGATTGGCAAACAGCAGCTCGCCCTGCTGCACCGAGAGCACGGACACCGCGGCATCCAGCCCCTCCAGCACCGTGGTGAAGCGCTCGTGCGAGGCGCTGAGCTGGTCGCGCACGCGCTTGGCCTCGGTGATATTGGTCATGGAGGCCATCCAGCCGTTCTGCTTGCCCTTGTGGTCGATCAGGGGGCTCACATACATGCGGGCGTCGAAGATGGTGCCGTCCTTGCGCATCACGCGCACCTCGGCGCCGCCGGCCGGGCTGCGGCCCTGCACCTCCTGCTGCTGCAGGCGCAGGTTTTCCTCGTAGCGGTCCGGTGGCCAGTAGGGGAAGGGGGGCTTGCGGCCGATGAGCTCGGCCTCGGAGAAGCCCGTCATGGCGCAGAAGGCCGGGTTCACATAGGAGATGCGCGACTCCATGTCCATGGCGCGCATGCCAGTGAGCATGGAGTTCTCCATGGCGCGGCGGAAATTGGTCTCGCTGGCCAGGGCGTTCTGCACCTGCAGGCGGCGGCGCATGTGCTTCCAGGTGCCCAGCAGCATCCAGACCGTCAGCACCGAGAGCGCCACCACCATCCAGAACAGGGTGTTGGAGATCAGGCCGATGGAGACCCGGTAACCCTGGCCGCGCAGAATCAGGCCGTTGAGTGCCGGTGTCAGGGGCACGTCATGCAGGATGGAGGCCCGCTGCACCCGCTGGCCCGGCATGGGCGTCACGGTGCTGGCCACCGTGTGTTCGCGGCTGTCCAGCACCGAAACCGGGTGGCGCGAGGCCACCTCGGTGGGCACCCAGTAGCGCAGCAGGGCTTCGACCGAGTATTCGGCGATCAGCACGCCGCCAAAGCCCGTGCGGTCCAGCAGGGGCACCTGGACCTGGAAGACGGTCAGGTTGTTGTAGTCGGAGAACGGGGTGGAGTAGACCGGTTGGCGCCGTTCGCGCGCGGCCTGGAAGGCCAGCTCCGCCGCGTTGCTCTGGTCGGCCACGGGCATGGAGGGGTCGCGCCCGTCGCCGCTCATCAGGGTTTCGGACTGGAAGCCGGCGGCGCTGACGCTGGCGCGGCGCTCGCGGCGAGCCGAGAGCCAGGTCACATGGGTGATCTCGGGGCGCTCGCGCGCGAAGGTGCTGGCCTGGGCGCTGAACTCGTGGGCATCGATCTGCCGGGTCACGATCTCGCGCGCGATGCGCACCAGTTGCTCCTGGTTCTCGATCAGGCGCAGGCGGATCTGCTGCTGGGCGATCTCGGTATCGCGTTTCACCGCCTCGGTTTCGCGCTCGATTTCCTCGTTCCGCAGGTACCAGAAGGCCAGGATGATGGCCGCCAGGAAGAGCAGCACCGAGATCAGCGGACCCAGGGTGGCGAAGCGGTCCTGACGCGCCGGCGACTGGCGTCGCCACCAGGCGGCTAGCAGGCGCTGAACGGGCAGCATGGCGCGCCGGCTGAGGTTCTTGAATTCGAAGCGGGAGAGCATGGTGGGCGGATTATCCAGGCCAGCGATGCCGCCGCTTTGCGAATGCAAGTGGCGTAAATTTCATAATACGAAAACGATTCGCGCTATTTGGAAAAATCCGCGGGGCTGTGCGACACTCGCGGCGAAGTTTTGGCATCAGCCTCTAAATTCGGGCCGAACCACGTGTGTGCCGTGCCCTGATCCCTAGACAACAGGAGACAAGCATGTCTGCTCAGCCGCAGTCTTTCCCCGGTGCAGCCCATGACACCGACGCCCTCGAAACCAAGGAATGGCTGGATGCACTGTCGGCCGTGATCGGCGAGGAGGGTGGTGAACGCGCCCACTTCCTGCTGAACCAGCTGATCGACCATGCGCGCCAGGCCGGCATTGACGTGCCCTTCTCGGCCACCACGGCCTATGTGAACACCATTCCCGCGGACCAGGAAGCCAAGTGCCCGGGCAATATCGAGATCGAAAAGCGTCTGCGCGCCTATATGCGCTGGAACGCTATGGCCATGGTGGTGCGAGCCAACCGCCTGAACCCGGCCGATGGCGGTGATCTGGGCGGCCATATCGGCTCCTTCGCCTCCCTGGCTTCCATGCTGGGTGCGGGCTTCAACCACTTCTGGCATGCCGAGAGCGAGAACCACGGCGGTGACCTGCTCTACATCCAGGGTCACAGCTCCCCCGGCATCTATGCCCGCGCCTTCCTGGAAGGCCGCCTGAGCGAAGAGCAGCTGGACAGCTTCCGCCAAGAGGTGGACGGCAAGGGCCTGTCCAGCTACCCGCATCCCAAGCTGATGCCGGACTTCTGGCAGTTCCCCACCGTCAGCATGGGTCTGGGCCCGCTGATGGCCATCTACCAGGCCCGTTTCCTGAAGTACCTGCACGCCCGTGGCATTGCCGACACCGCCAACCGCAAGGTCTGGGCCTTTATGGGTGACGGCGAGATGGACGAGCCCGAAAGCCTGGGCGCCATCGGCCTGGCCGCGCGCGAGGGCCTGGACAATCTGGTCTTCGTCATCAACTGCAATCTGCAGCGCCTGGACGGCCCGGTGCGCGGCAACGGCAAGATCATTCAGGAGCTGGAAGGCGAGTTCCGCGGCAGCGGCTGGAACGTCATCAAGCTGATCTGGGGCAAGGGCTGGGACGAGCTGCTGGCCCGCGACAAGAGCGGCAAGCTCAAGCAGCTGATGATGGAAACCGTGGACGGTGACTATCAAGCCATGAAGGCCAATGACGGCGCCTATGTCCGCAAGCATTTCTTCGGCAAGTACCCCGAGACCGCCAAGCTCGTCGAGCACATGAGCGACGAGGAGATCTTCGAGCTGCGCCGCGGTGGCCACCAGCCCGAGAAGGTCTTCGCCGCCTTCCACAAGGCCCACCATAACACTACGGGCCAACCGACCCTGCTGCTGGTCAAGACCGTCAAGGGCTATGGCATGGGCAAGGCCGGCGAGGGCAAGAACACGGTCCACCAGACCAAGAAGCTCTCGGACGAGGACATCAAGTACATCCGCGATCGCTTCGGCATCCCCATCCCCGACAGCGAGCTGCCCAAGCTGCCTTACTACAAGCCGGCCGACGACACGCCCGAGATGCGCTATCTGCACGAGCGCCGCCAGGCCCTGGGCGGCTACCTGCCCAAGCGCCGCGTCAAGGCCGACGAGAGCTTTACCGTGCCTTCGCTGGAGACCTTCAAGGCCGTGCTGGAGCCCACCGCCGAGGGCCGTGAGATCTCCACCACCCAGGCCTATGTGCGCTTCCTGACCCAGCTGCTGCGCGACCAGGCCCTGGGCCCGCGCGTGGTGCCCATCCTGGTGGACGAGGCCCGCACCTTCGGCATGGAAGGCCTGTTCCGCCAGATCGGCATCTACAACCCCAAGGGTCAGCTCTACACCCCGGTCGACAAGGACCAGGTGATGTACTACCGCGAGGACAAGGCCGGCCAGATCCTGCAGGAAGGCATCAACGAGGCCGGCGGCATGGCCAGCTGGATCGCCGCCGCCACGAGCTACTCGACGAACAACCGGGTGATGATCCCGTTCTACGTCTACTACTCGATGTTCGGCTTCCAGCGCATCGGTGACCTTGCCTGGGCCGCCGGCGATATGCAGGCCCGCGGCTTCCTGCTGGGCGGCACCTCGGGGCGCACCACGCTGAACGGTGAAGGCCTGCAGCACGAGGACGGCCACAGCCACATCCTGGCCGGCACCATCCCGAACTGCATCTCCTACGACCCCACCTTCGCGCACGAAGTGGCCGTGATCATGCACAACGGCTTGAAGCGCATGGTGGAGAACCAGGAGAACGTGTTCTTCTATCTGACCCTGCTCAACGAGAACTACGCCATGCCGGGCCTGAAGGCCGGCACCGAGGCCGAGATCCTCAAGGGCATGTACCTCTTGGACGGCGCCGACGCGGGTGCCAAGCTCAGCGTCAACCTGCTGGGCTCGGGCACCATCCTGCGCGAATCCATCGCCGCCAAGGAACTGCTCAAGGCCGACTGGGGCGTGGATGCCCACATCTGGTCTTGCCCCAGCTTCAACGAGCTGGCCCGCGAAGGCCAGGACGTGGAGCGCTGGAACCTGCTGCACCCGACCGAGACGCCGCGCCAGTCCTTCGTGGCCCAGCAGCTGTCCAAGACCACGGGCCCCGTGATCGCCGCCACCGACTATATGAAGAGCTATGCGGACCAGATCCGCGCCTTCATCCCCAAGGGCCGCGAGTACAAGGTGCTGGGCACCGACGGCTTCGGCCGCTCGGACTTCCGCTCCAAGCTGCGTGAGCACTTCGAGGTGAACCGTCACTACGTGGTCGTGGCCGCGCTGAAGTCCCTGGCTGACGAAGGCAAGCTGCCGGCCGCCAAGGTGGCCGAGGCGATTGCCAAGTACGGCCTGAACGTCGACAAGATCAACCCCCTGTACGCCTGATCGGCGCCCACGTGGAGACAAGAACATGGCATTGCTTGAAGTGAAAGTGCCCGATATCGGGGACGTCAAGGACGTGGCCGTCATCGAGCTGCTGGTCAAGCCCGGTGACACGGTCAAGGCGGAGCAGAGCCTGATCACCGTGGAGAGCGACAAGGCCTCCATGGAGATCCCCTCCAGCCACGCTGGCGTGGTCAAGGAACTGAAGGTCAAGCTCGGCGATACGGTCAATGAGGGCAGCGTGCTGCTGGTGCTGGAGTCGGACGCCGCTGCCGCGCCCGCGCCCGCGCCCGCGCCCGCGCCCGCGCCGGCTGCCGCTCCTGCTGCCGCCGCAGCTGCACCCGCACCGGCAGCCGCGGCTCCCGCGGCCTCGGGGGGCTTGGTGAACGTGGTCGTTCCGGATATCGGCGACTTCGACGAGGTCGCGGTCATCGAGCTGCTGGCCAAGGTCGGTGACACCATCAAGGTGGAGCAGAGCCTGATCACGGTGGAGAGCGACAAGGCCTCCATGGAGATCCCCTCCAGCCATGCCGGTGTGCTGAAGGAGCTCAAGGTCAAGCTGGGCGACAAGGTGGCCAAGGGCACGCTGATTGCCGTGGTGGAAGTGGCTGGTGGCGCCGCCGCGCCTGCACCGGCGGCTCCCGTGGCGGCGCCGGCTGCCGCTGCGCCGGCTGCTGCGGCTGTGGCGGCCGTGGCGGTTGCAGTTGCAGCGCCGGTGGCCGCCGCCGTGCCGGCCCATGATCCCAGCGCGCCCAAGGGCAAGCTGCCCCATGCCTCGCCCAGCATTCGCAAGCTGGCGCGCGAGCTGGGCGTGCCGCTGGACGAGGTCAAGGGATCGGGCCCCAAGGGCCGCATCGTGGAGAGCGATGTCCAGGGCTTTGTGAAGGCCGTGATGAGCGGCGCCCTGCAGACCAGCGCGCAGAAGGCCGCGGCCCCGGCGGGCGCGGCGGCCGCTGGCGCCGGTGCCTTCCCGGGCCTGCTGCCCTGGCCCAAGGTGGACTACGAGAAGTTCGGTCCGGTGGAGCGCAAGGAGCTGGGCCGCATCAAGAAGATCTCGGGCGCCAATCTGCACCGCAACTGGGTCACGATTCCCCACGTCACCAACCACGACGATGCGGACATCACCGAGCTGGAAGCCTTCCGCGTGCAGCTCAACAAGGAGAACGAGAAGAGCGGCATCAAGGTCACCATGCTGGCCTTCATGATCAAGGCCGCCGTGGCCGCGCTCAAGAAGTTCCCCGAGTTCAATGCCTCCCTGGATGTGGATGGCAGCCTGGTGCTCAAGCAGTACTTCCACATCGGCTTTGCGGCGGACACGCCCAATGGCCTGGTGGTGCCGGTGATCAAGGATGCCGACAAGAAGGGCATCTTCCAGATCAGCCAGGAGATGAGCGAGCTGGCCAAGAAGGCACGCGACGGCAAGCTGGGCCCGGCCGAGATGAGCGGCGGCTGCTTCTCGATCTCGTCCCTGGGCGGCATCGGCGGCAAGTACTTCACGCCCATCATCAATGCGCCGGAAGTCGCCATCATGGGCGTGTGCAAGAGCAGCATCGAGCCGGTGTGGGATGGCAAGGCCTTCCAGCCGCGCCTGATCCTGCCGCTGTCCCTGAGCTGGGACCACCGCGTGATTGACGGCGCCGCCGCCGCGCGCTTCAACGTCTACTTCGCCTCGCTCTTGGCCGACTTCCGTCGGATTGCCCTGTAAGGAGAACCCAGTCATGGCAATCATCGAAGTGAAGGTCCCGGACATCGGCGACTTCAAGGACGTGGCGGTGATCGAGCTGCTGGTCAAGGTGGGCGACACCGTCAAGGTGGACCAGAGCCTGATCACGGTGGAGAGCGACAAGGCCTCCATGGAGATTCCCTCCAGCCACGCCGGCGTGGTCAAGGAGCTCAAGCTCAAGGTGGGCGATGTGGTGAACCAGGGCAGCGTGGTGCTGAGTCTGGAAGCCGCTGAAGCTGCTCAAGCCGCAGCGTCAGCGCCGGCCCCGGCCGCCGCCCCCGCAAGCCCTGCAGCTGCCGTCGCAGCCGCCGTGCCCGCGCCGCAAGCCGCCAGCTACGGCGGCAGCGCCGATGCGGAGTACGACGTGCTGGTTCTGGGTGGTGGCCCGGGCGGCTACTCGGCCGCCTTCCGTGCCGCCGACCTTGGGCTCAAGGTCGTGCTGGTCGAGCGCTATGCCACCCTGGGCGGTGTCTGCCTGAACGTGGGTTGCATCCCGTCCAAGGCCCTGCTGCATGTGGCGGCGGTCATGGATGAGGTCTCGCACATGGCCGATCTGGGCGTGGACTTCGGCGCGCCCAGCGTCAATGTGGACAAGCTGCGCGGCCACAAGGAAAAGGTCATTGGCAAGCTCACCGGCGGTCTGGCCCAGATGGCCAAGATGCGCAAGGTGACGGTGGTGCGCGGCTACGGCAGCTTTGTCGGTGCCAACCACCTCGAGGTGGAAGAAACCAGCGGCAGCGGCCAGGACAAGACCGGCAGCAAGACGGTGCTGGCCTTCAAGCGCGCCATCATCGCCGCGGGTTCGCAGGCGGTGCGTCTGCCTTTCTTCCCGCAGGACGATCGCATCGTCGACAGCACCGGCGCCCTGGCGCTGAAAGAGGTGCCCAAGAAGATGCTCATCGTCGGCGGCGGCATCATCGGCCTGGAGATGGGCACCGTCTACAGCACCCTGGGCGCCCGCCTGGACGTGGTGGAGATGATGGACGGCCTGATGCAGGGCGCCGACCGCGACCTGGTCAAGGTCTGGGAGAAGATGAACAAGCACCGCTTCGACAAGATCATGTTGAAGACCAAGACGGTGGGTGCCGAGGCCACGGCCGAGGGCATCAAGGTGCAGTTCGAGGGCCTGGACGGGACCAAGAGCGAAGGCGTCTACGACCTGGTGCTGCAAGCCGTGGGCCGCACGCCCAATGGCAAGAAGCTCGCCGCTGACAAGGCCGGTGTGGCCGTGACGGACCGCGGCTTCATCAACGTCGACATCCAGATGCGCACCAGTGTGCCGCACATCTTCGCCATCGGCGACATCGTGGGCCAGCCCATGCTGGCGCACAAGGCGGTGCATGAGGCTCATGTGGCGGCCGAGGTCATTGCCGGTGAGCTGCAGGGCAATAAGGAGCTGGCCTCCGCCGCCTTCAACGCCCGCGTGATCCCGAGCGTGGCCTACACCGACCCCGAGGTGGCCTGGGTGGGCCTGACCGAGGAGCAGGCCAAGGCCCAAGGCATCAAGGTCAAGAAGGGCCTGTTCCCCTGGGCCGCTTCGGGCCGCGCGATTGCCAACGGCCGCGACGAAGGCTTCACTAAGCTGCTCTTCGACGACAGCCCCGAGGCCCATGGCCACGGCAAGATCTTGGGCGGCGGCATCGTGGGCACCCACGCTGGCGACATGATCGGCGAGATCGCCCTGGCCATCGAGATGGGCGCCGACGCCGTGGACATCGGCAAGACCATCCACCCGCACCCCACGCTGGGCGAGAGCATCGGCATGGCGGCGGAAGTGGCGCATGGCTCTTGCACGGATGTGCCGCCGGCGCGCAAGTAATCTGCGTCAGCGCTGAACTGCAGAACAAAGCCCCGGATGGGAAACCGTCCGGGGTTTTTTTCTGCGTCTTTCGCGAGACATCAAATCAGGCCTTACCCATCGGCTGATGCTGCGCGGAAGGTTGGGCGCAACAGCAGCGCGAGAAGACCTTGCTCAGAGGCGTTCACTGCAATACTTCGCCTCATGTGGATGAAAGTTCTGTTCCTGCTGCTGCTCTGCCTGTCTCAAAGTGTCTGGGCCTCCGACTCCTGCCAAGCCCATGTGCGCCGCATCGAGCGGGAAACGAGCGTTCGCGCGTCTTGCTATTGCGGCCCCAGCCTGAGCCGGGTTCTCGCCCAACTGCCCGGCACGCTGCGGGTGGAAGCTGCCTGCCAAATGCGCCGCAACCGCGGCTTTGGCAAAAGCAGCCCGCTGCGGCCGGGCGTGGACGTGTTGGACCTTGATCGCTATGACGCCGATGGCTCGTACATCGAGGGCTGGGTGTTCCTGCGCGGTCAGCTCGAGCTCGAAGGGCAGGTGATGTTGAGCGACGATGGGGCCTCGTTCTCGGCACGCCAGCTCTACCGAGAGGATGGCGGTACCTCCGTGCTGGTCAACAACTACCTCTACTTTCTCGTGCAGCTTTCGCAGGCGCAGGCTCAGCTCTTCAAGCCACCCCGCGCGCGGCCCGGTGAGCTTGCTTGCAAGACCCGCACGGCCCGCGTGCGCTTCACCGACTTCGAGATCTACCGCGTCGACACGGGCGGCGATGGCAGCCGCCCCGGTCGGGTGGAGGTGCTGAGCCTGGGGCCGCTGAAGCCCTGCATGGATGGATGAGGGGTGGGGCTGTGTCTGGCACCACCCCCAAACGGGGCATGCCGGCAAGTTTTGGGCGACTGGCCCGTTGCCAGCACCCGAGCAGGCCTCATTGCGCGGACTTGGGACGCCTCAGGCGTCTGCAATACTTGTGCTCATGCGGTTGGATTTCCTATCCGCCCTGCGCGCCCTCGACGCCTCCGCTCGTCGATTCGTGCTGGTTTGAAACCGCCGGTCGCAAGCCGACCCGATCAGGGGCGCCGCTTGCCTAAACTGCCGTGCATGAATCCACTGAGCATTGGGTTGCGGCACACGGTCGGTACCGCCTTTGACGATCTCTGGCACATCGGCGCAGCGCGCCGCCTGCCTTGGTAAGCCCACTGGTCGCTGATTGCGCTCATCGGCGCCGGCGAGGGCGTGACCTGCCCGGTTTCTCCGAGACATTGATTTCTAGGAAGATGGCTCCCGTTGATCCGCTTGGATTCTTCGAGCCACCCGAGGCGCTAGTTCCGGCCGGTTTCGGGGCCAGTAGGCAGGCCCCATCTCCTTGATCCTACGGGCATATTCGGCCGGCGTCAGTTCACTGAGAGCACTGTGAGGCCGACTCTCGTTGTAGTCCTGGCGCCAAGCCTCTTGAAGCCCCTGCGCTTCAGCCAGCGAGGCGAACCAGTTGACGTTCAAACACTCGTCCCGAAGCGAGCCGTTGAACGTCTCGACGAAGCTGTTGTCCGTGGGCTTGCCCAGCCCTCGCGGCTCAACAGCACGTGCAGCCGCCTGCAGCCCCAGCGCACGCGCGTATGGGCCAACTCCCGCATGCGTAGTCGCAACTCCGGCCGGGGATCCTTGCGGCGTTCGTAGTAGGGCGTGCTTCGCGATACCTGAACCAGTTGGCAGGCCCGATGCAGACTGATGCCGTAGATGCCCCGGACATAGTCCAGGGCCTGCACCCTCAGCGCGGGCCGGACCATCTTTTGCGGCGATGTCCTGAAGGATTGCCTTGTCCAGGCTCAGATCCGCCACGAGCTTCTTGAGCCTCGCGTTCTCTTTCTGCAACCGCTTGAGTTCGCGCGCCTGATCGGGCTTCAGACTGCCGTACTGCTTACTCCAGCGATAGAACGTCTGCTCGCTGATGCCCATCTTGCGGCACGCGTCCCCACAACCATGCCGAGCTCGACCTGCTTGAGCATCGCCACGATCTGCTCCACCGAAAACGACTCCGTCTTACGACTTCTCCTGTGCCCATTGCCCGGGGCCGAATCGCCGAAAGACTAACGCTCAGCGTGTCTCGATTTTTTCAATGCGGATCAGTTCATGCCGACAAAGTACGAGCAAAGCCCCCCTCCGAGCGCCAAACAGGCCTCAGTGCGCAGACTTTTTTTAAGCACGAACCCCGTGCCATACTCGTGCCCATGCGGTTGGATTTCCTACCCGCTGCCACTCTCGAGCTGAACACCGATGCGTCTGTCGCGGAGGCTCGCCCTGTGAACCCACCCCCCATCCCGCTGCCTGCCGACGAGACCGAGCGACTACAGGCCTTGCGCGCCTACATGCTGCTGGACACGGAGGCGGATGCGGACTTCGACTTGCTGGCGGAACTGGCGGCTGCGCTGTGCGGCACACCCTATGCCTTCATCTCTTTGGTGGATGAAGACCGGGTTTGGTACAAAAGCCGCCACGGGCGCGCCGTGGTGCAGAACCCGCGCCAGCTTGACTACTGTGCTTGGTCCATCCTGCAGCCCGAGGGGCTGGACATTGCCGACCTGCGCCAGGATGCACGCACCGCGCTGTTGCCCCCCACGGTGGGCCCCAACGCTTACCGCATGTACAGCGGTGCCAACCTGGTGAGCAGCAGCGGGCATTGCGTGGGCGTGCTGTGCGTGCTGGACACCCAGGTGCGCCAGTTGGACGGGCGCCAGCGCCAGCTGCTGGCGCGGCTGGCGCGCCAGGTGGTGGCTTTGATGGAGCTGCGCCTGCGCGATGTGGAGTTGGAGCATGCCAACAGTGCGCTGCGCCGGCTGGCACTGGAAGACGAGCTTACCGGGCTGCGCAACCGGCGCGCGCTGCTGGCCGAGTTGGAGCGCGAGTTCAACGTCTGCCGCCGCTACGGCTCGCCGCTGAGCGTGTTGATGCTGGACCTGGACCACTTCAAGTACATCAACGACCGCCATGGACACGCGGTGGGTGACGCGGTGCTGCGGGGCCTGGGCGGGCTGCTGCGCGAGGGCCTGCGCCAGGTGGATCTGCCCGGGCGCCTTGGGGGTGAGGAATTCGCCGTGCTCCTGCCCGGCTCCGCCGCCGAGGGCGCGCTCCAACTGGCCGAAGTGCTGCGCCAGCGCATCGAGGCCGCACGCTTTGCTGGTGCGGAGACGCTGTGTGTCACCGCCAGCCTGGGCCTGGCAAGCTACGCACCCGAGCAGGCCGACGCCGCCGAGTTGCTGCGCTTGGCCGACGCGGCGCTCTACCGTGCCAAGCTGGGGGGGCGCAACCGCGTGGCGTGCTGAGCGCGGGCCTTAGGTTTCAGCCCCGCTCGATGCGCAAGTAATCCCATACCGCACTGCAAGACCCAAGCCCCGGACGGGTGACTGTCCGGGGCTTGTTTTCTTGCAAGTGGCTGGCATGCCGGTGGGGCGTACCACTCGGGCCGGATTGGGCGAGGCGCGGCTATCGGCGAGAACTGGCGTGTAAAAACCCCTCTGATCGGCACTATTCGACGGAAGGCGGTGGTGCACGCGTCACCGATCTTCGCGCCGAGCAGCCTGCTGATGTACCTTATTGCGCCGCGCCCATCCGGCGTATCCACAGCCGCTCTTGCCCGTGCTGTTGTTGAGTTTTAGAGAGCGTCCATGCCTGCATCCTTTCTGCGCCGAGCGGCCCGTCCCGCTGCCGTTTCATCCCTGCGCCCCCCGATTCGCCCGCTGACGATGGGCGTCCTCGGTCTGGTGGCCTCCCTGGTCTCACTTGCCGCTCAGGCGGACACCCTGTCCCGCATCCGCGATACCAAGACGGTCAATCTGGGTGTCCGGGAGGCGGCCCGTCCCTTCTCCTTCCTGAACGATGCCAAGCAGCCGACCGGCTATTCGGTGGACCTGTGCCTGGCGGCGGTGGAGGAAATCAAGAAGGAACTCAAGCTGCGGGACCTGAAGGTCAACTATGTGGTGGTGTCCGGACCGGAACGAATTCCCAAGCTGCTGAAGGAAGAGATCGACCTGGAGTGCGGTTCCACCACCAACACCAAGGCCCGTCAGGAGCAGGTGAGCTTCAGCGACACCATTTTTGTGGCCCGCATGAAGGTGCTGGTGGCCAAGGGCACCCGGGTGGATTCCGTCAAGGACCTGGACGGCATGACCATCGCCGTGAGCAAGGGCACGACATCGGAGAAGCTGTTCAATCAGCTGAACAGCTCCGGCGAAGCCAAGATGCAGCTGGTGCAATACGCCAACAACAACGAGGCGTTCAAGGCCCTGCGTGAAGGCAAGGCACGCGCCTTCCCCCAGGACGACGCGCTGCTGCAAGGTCTGGCCTCGAGGGAGAACGCGCTGGATGCGCTGGGCCTGGCCAGCATGACTTTCTCGGTGGAGCCCTACGGCATCATGATGCGAAAGGGGGACACCCGTCTGAACGAGCTGGTGGATCGCACCCTGAGCCGTGTATTCACCAGCGGCGAGATCCAGACCCTCTACAAGAAGTGGTTCGAGACGCCAGCCCTGAGCATCCCCATGAGTCGCCTGACGCGCGACAGCTTTGTGCGTCCCAACAAGGAAGCCGGCGTGGCGATGTTGCTGGGCTATTCGATCTGAGCGAAGCCCGCGCGGGCCGGTGCCAACCGGGCGGTCGCCGGCGCCTGTGCGTCATCGGCGCTCGGCGGGGCCGCAGCGCCGAGGGCGAGCAAGAGTAGCAGTTGCACAACGCCAGCCAAGAGCCGCACCGCGCTGATCAGCACTGTGCGTGTCATCGCCGCTGCCTCCAAAGCAGGTAGGCCAGCGGCCCCAGTGAGCCTGCCGCCAGCGTCAGCACGGCCCAAGGCCACCAACGTCGGCCCTGGGCACGGCAGTCCCGGGCGATGAAGCCCACGAGCAGGCTGCACGCCACGATCAGATCCACCGTGATCTGTGCGCTGCCCAGGTTGGCAAAGCCGCTTTGCCAAATGCCCACGAAGCCGATCTGCAACAGCGCCCACAACGAGAAGGCGCCAAACAGCAGGGTGACCAATACAAGAAGGGGCTTTTGCAATGGCATGATGACTCCGAGAGTTGAGGACATGACGCAGTGTTGGCTGTCGCCAGCGTCTACGCAACGACCTCAGAGGTCATCGCCGTCATTACCGGTCCCAGCTACGCTTCGGGCATGCACCCCTTAACCGCTTTGCGTCGCCAGCGTCGCGTCAGTCAAATGGAACTCGGCCTGCGCGCCGGGGTGTCGCAACGCCATCTGAGCTGCATCGAGACCGGTCGCTCCCGGCCCTCGCGCGGCACTTTGCTGGCCTTGCTGGATGCCCTGGACGCGTCCTTGACCGAACGGAACGCCGCGCTGCTCGCGGCAGGGCTTGCGCCTGCCTACAGCCAGCACGCTCTGGATGCCCCACAGCTAGGCCCAGCCCGGGATGCGCTTCAGCAACTGCTGCATGCGCCCGGCAGCCCACCCGCCCTGGTCTTGGATGCCGAGTGGAATCTAGTGATGGCCAATGCCGGTGTTCAACGTCTTCTGGACCTCTTGGGTTTGCCCATGCCCGAGCAACCCGCCAACTTGCTTGATTGGCTGCTGGGATCCGGGGGCATGCGAAGCTGCGTGATCAATGAAGCGGAGGTTTGCGGCGAGATCCTGCATCGCGCACGGCGTGAGGCGACGCAGGTTCCCGCTCTGGCGGCTCGGCTGGCGCAGCTGCAGGCGGTGCTGCCGAGTTGGCCAGCGCCCGAAGTGCAGACGCCGCTGTTGTTGACGCGTCTGCGCTCCCGCATCGGCGAGTTGCGGCTGTTCTCGATGTTCAGCAGCTTTGGTGCACCGCTGGATGTGACCCTGGCCTCACTGCGGATTGAGCACCTGTTCGCTGCCGACGCCGCCACGGCCGATGCGCTGGCCGGTGCTGCCTGAGAGCGGCAGGGCCATTGACAGCCCGTTCGGCCACACTCCATGCGCGCATGGCCTGCGGACCTGGAGCCGCGCCCTTGGCGCTCGCATCACCTTGAGCAGATGCAAATAGTGCACGCGTTTACGCCCGACCTCGGGTAGTTCCCGATCTCGGGCTGCTCGCGCTTGTCATACCGTCCGCGCGCGGCGAACCACGCCGATGAAGGATGCATACGTCATGCACAGCAACGCGCTTTCGATCAAACGCGGTTGGGGTCAGGTCTTGATGGGTACCGCTCTGCTCTGGGGGGCGACCAGCGTCGCTGCGCAGAATTCTGCACCGCGCATTGGCGCCATCCTGCCGCAGAGCTGGCCCAGCCCCAGCCAGGCGCAGGAGATGCATGAGGGTATGTTGCTGGCGCTCAACACCCTGCCCATCAGCCCCACGCCCACCCTGGTGCTGATGGACAGCGGCTGCGATGCCGCCAAGGCCGAGCTCGCGGCCAAGGCCCTGGTGGCCGCCAAGGTCGACATCGTGCTGGGCGGATTCTGCGTGGTCGGCGCCGCGCCGGCCGTGCTGGAGCAAGCGGGCATTCCCATGGTGTCCGGCAATGCGGAGCGATTTGCGCTGGGCGATCTGGTGCTGCAAACCGGGCGCGTGGGCCCGCGCGTGGCCGAGGCCACGGCCGCCACGCTGCGGCGCGAAACCGGGCTGCGGGTGACCGCCGGCGGCGCCTGCTGGATGGACTTTGCCCCCGAGCTGTCCAGCAAGTTCGACGCCGCCCTGTGCCCCACACTGAGTCCCGACCGATCACGCTGGCCCGAGGTCGAGGGGCTCTACACCGCGGCCTTTCGCAAGCCCTTCACGGCATCGGCGGCACGCGGCTACGCCGCCATGGAGCTGGGCCTGGCCTATGTAAAAAAGCGCCGCGGCGGTGCCCGGCCCGCGGCCGCACTGGCCGAAGCCCGGCAGACCCAGACGCTGCTGGGCCCCGTACCCCTTGGCGATGCCGCTACGCCGCAACAGGCCATGCAGCTGCTGCTCAGCGCCCGGATGCCGCGCCTGGCGCCTCGCGAGACCCAGGCCCTGAATGCCTTGCTGAAGGCCAAGGCCTGCGCTGCTGCCGCAGCCACGGACAGCGAGCCCAAGTGGCGCGATCAGCCCTTTGAGCTGGCCAGCTGCCAGAGTGGCCGGCAGCAGCTGGCAGCGCGCTAGTTTGGACATCGGGCCGGGAGGGGCAGCGAGTCTGCTGCCGCCCCGGCCGGCTTCGGTGAGGGGCGCGCCGATTCCTTATGATCCGCGTCCAAACCGGAGAAGCCCTTTGAGAACCCCAGTCCCTGCACTTGCGCTTGCACTGACCCTGGCTTTGAGCACCGTGCTCAAGGCCGAAGCTGCCACCGTGGCCGGTGTCGACATGCCCGCCCCGCACACGCCCTGTCCGGTGAGTGATACCTACTGGGGGGTGAAGATCGAGGACCCCTACCGCTGCCTGGAGAACCTCAGTGAACCCGGCGTGCAGGCCTATATGAAGGCGCAGGCCGAGGCCACCGAGAAGGTGCTCTCGCGCATTCCGGGCCGGGAGCGCCTGCTCAAGCGCATCCAGGAGCTGGATGCCGAGGTGCCGGCCAATGTGACGGACGTGAGCCGCGATGCCCGGGGCAATCTGTTCTATGAAAAGCGCCTGGCCAGCGATAACCAGTTCAAGCTCTATATGCGTCGCGGCTTTGACGGTCCCGAGAAGCTGCTGGTGGACCCCGAGGCCCTGGCCAAGGCCACGGGCAAGCCCCATGCCATCGGCGCTTACAGCCATAGCAAGGATGGCGCCCTGGTGGCCTACAGCATCTCGGCCGGCGGCGCCGAGATCGGTACCCTGCATGTGATCAACACCGAGACCGGTCAGGAGGTGATGCCGCCCATCGACCGCATTCGCGGCGGTGGCGCGAGCTGGCTGGATGATGGCTCGGCCTTCTTCTACTCGCGCCTGGCCCAGGGCTGGGAGCAGCGCCCGCGCGCCGAGCGCTTCATGGACAACACCGTCTATTTGCGCCGCCTGGCCGAGCCGGGCAAGGACGTGGCGGTGTTCGGCCCCTCCGTGCATCCCGAGCTGGGCCTGGACCGTTCCGACGGCGCCAGCGTGCAGGTGCTGCGCGGGCAGCCGGTGGCGCTGGCCGTGGTCTATCACGGGGTGAGTCGCTATCGCTCGCTGTACATCAGCGACACCGCGGACCTGCTGGCGGGCAAGCCCAAGTGGCGCAAGGTGTTTGACCAGTCCGCGAAGGTGGGCGATGTCAGCGTCCACCAGGGTTGGGTGTACCTGCGTTCGGCCCAGGACGCGCCGCGCTACAAGCTGCTGCGCCTGGCCCTGCCGCAGGCCGATATGGCCCGCGCCGAGCTGCTGGTGCCGGGCGGCGCGGAGGTGATCACGGCCATCGCGTCCGCGCCCGAAGGTCTGTACTTCACCCGCCGTGATGGTGCGGCCAAGAAGCTCTACCGACTGCCGCATGGCCTGGAAGCGGGGGCTGCGGCAAAGGCGGCACAAGCCATCACGCTGCCGTTTGAAGGCAATGTGGCCATCGCCGATGCCGACACCGAGCTGCCGGGCTTGGTGCTGCAGCTCTCGGGCTGGACTCGCACGGCCCAGCACTATTTCCTGGCCGCCAAAGACAGCGCGCCCAAGGCGCTGAACCTGGCGCCCCGGGGCAAGTTCGATGTGCTGCCCGGCGTGGTGGCGCGCGAGGTGAAGGTGAAGAGCCACGACGGTGTGGAAGTGCCGGTGTCCATCATTGCGCGCAGCGACATCAAGCTCGATGGCAGCAATCCGACCCTGCTCTATGGCTATGCCGCCTATGGCACCGTGGAGGAGCCCGGCATCAGCCTGCGCACCCTGGCCTGGCTGGAGCAGGGCGGGGTGATGGTGTTCTGCCATGCGCGCGGTGGCGGCATCCTGGGTGATGAGTGGCACAAGGCGGGTCACAAGACCAGCAAGTTCAACACCTGGCGCGATGGCATTGCCACCGCTGAGTGGCTGATCCAGCAGGGCTACACCTCGCCGTCCAAGCTGGCCGTTTATGGCGGCAGCGCCGGCGGCATCTTCGTGGGGCGCGTGCTCACCGAGCGCCCCGATCTCTTCGCCGCGGCCGGCATCGGCGTGGGCAATCTGGACCAGATCCGCAGCGAGACGCGGGCCAATGGTGCGGGCAATATCCCCGAGTACGGCACGGTGAAGATCGAGCAGGAGTTCCACGCGCTGCGCAACAACAGCACCTATGAGCACATCAAGCCCGGCACCAAGTACCCGGCGCTGCTGTTCGAGCATGGGGTGAACGACACGCGTGTGGATGTGTGGATGAGCACCAAGACGGCCACCCGCTTTGTTGCAGCCAATCCCCGGGGCAAGCCGGTGCTGATGCGTCTGGAATACGACGCCGGCCACGGCGTGGGCTCCACGCGCATCCAGGGTCAGCTGCGCACGGCCGACCGCTGGGCCTTCTTCCTTTGGCAAGCGGGGATGTCGGGGTTTCAGCCAAAGTGAGGCCGGCTGGCGCCGCCTGTGCGGCGGCGTGATGTGGCCGAAGCTCGTCCCCGGGCGGCCTTCAAGGGGATTCAGCGCCTACGATGGCGACCGTCGGTGACCGGCCCACTTGCAAGAACAGCGTCTGAGCTATGAATCTTTTGAGCCAACATCTGCTGTTCTTCTTTTCGCTGCTGGGCAGTTTCAACGGCATCGCCCTGGCCTGTTTTCTGTGGTGGCGGGCGCGCGGGCGCCCGACCCAGCGCTGGCTGGCCCTGCTGGTCTGGCTGGTCAGTGTGCGCACCGGCAAATCGGTCGCCTATCACTTCTGGCCCGAGGTCTCCAGAACCGTGCAGCAGGTGGGCTTGAGTGCCTGGTTCCTGATCGGGCCTTGCCTGTTCTTTCTGCTGCGCTCCGGGCTGGGCCCCAGCGCCGGTCTGCAGCGCCTGGACCGCTGGCATCTGGGCCTGCTGATCGCGCTGACGCTGGCGCTGAATCTGCTGCTGCCCTATGCCCAGCATGTCCGGATCTGGTGGACCTGGGTCATTCCGGGTGTCAATGCCGGCCTGCTGGCTTACTGGCTGCTGGCGACCCTCGTGCTGTGGCGGCGGCGTGCGCAACTCAGCGATGCGCAGAGCGCCTTGCCCCTGCTGGGCGCCTGGGCTGGTGTGGGCCTGATCTGGGTGGCCTACTGGACATCCACCTATACCTCCTACATCGTCGGTGCCCTGTCATTTACTTTTGTGCTGGCTTTCAGTTTGCTGATCGCCTGGCGCGTGTATTCGGGCCAGGCCGCGATTGAACCCTATCAAGATAAAAGAATTCCTCCGGATGAAGCCCGCACTTATTTGATGCAGCTGGATGCCCTGATGGCGGGGGAGGCGCTGTACCGGGATCCCACTCTGAGTTTGCAGCGCCTGGCCCGGCGTATGGGCCTGCCACAGGCCAAACTCTCGCAGCTCCTGAATGACAACAACCAGACCTCGTTCAAGCAGTACCTGAGCCAGTGGCGGGTGGACGCGGCCAAGGCCCTGCTGCGGGACGCCCAGCCGCGCTCCATGGAGGAGGTGGCCGAAGCCGCCGGATTCCAGTCGGCCTCGACCTTCTACAACGCCTTCAAGAAGTTGGAAGGTGTGACCCCCGCGGCCTATCGCAAGGCGGTGCAGAGCTCCTGAAACCTGTTCCTGGAGTCCGGAAAACCGTTGCAAGGCCTTGATTCATTGGGGCATGGCTAGCCTGCAGGCTTCTTGTTACGGAGCCTGATCCATGCCCAAGTTTCCTGGCCTGCCGCCCGCCCACTGCCATGTGGCGGCTTCGCTTTTCCTGCTGCCCCTGGCCTGTGCGGCCCAGGATGCGGCGAACAATGAGGGCCTGGTGCGGCCGGAACCCTCCAGCCTGCAGCGGGTGGAGGTGGTCGCGCGGCAGAGCGCGACCGAATTGCGCCGCGCCGCCCGGCAGGCCAAGCAAATCGTGGGGCGCGAAGAGCTGGATCGATTTGGCGACAGCAATATTCTGGATGTATTGCGACGTCAACCGGGCGTGAGTATCGGCAGCGATGGTCCGAGTTTGCGGGGCTTGAGTGCTCGCTATACGCAGATGCTGATCAATGGCGATCCGGCGCCGGCCGGATTCTCGATTGACCAACTCCATCCGGCGCAGATCGAGCGCATCGAGATACTGCGAACGCCCACGGCGGAGCAGAGTTCGCAGGCCGTGGCCGGCAGTATCAACGTCATTTTGAAAAACACCCCCAGGCGCTCGCAGCGCAGTTTGCAGCTGACCTTGAACGATGGGCGCAAGCACCTCGACCCGGATCTGCAGCTGACCGTGGGCGAGAGCCAGGGGCCTTTGGCCTTCACCCTGCCGGTCTACTTCTCCGACTGGGAGCGCGAGTACAACCGAGCCGACATCGAGCGGCGCGGCCTGGGCGCTGACGGCCAGCTGGCGCTGGGCCAGCACCACAGCCGATTCGTCGCCTGGGGCGTGATCGCCAATGCCGCGCCGCGCCTGAACTGGGAGCTGGGCCCCGATCACAGGCTCTCGCTCAGCGCCTTCTTGCAGAAGCTGAACTGGAACGCCGGCATCGATACCCAGAACCGTGTCATCACGGGTCAGCCGCCGGAGATCGACGACCTGGACTTGCACCGTGACACCTACAACCGCAACGGCCAGGCCAGCTGGTCCAAGGGCCTGGCCGATGATCAGCGCCTGGAACTTCGCGCCGGCCTGCAGCAATCGAGCTGGCGCCTGGCCAACCAGAGCTTTGACGACAGCGGTCTGCGCACGCGCACCCTGGGCTCGGGGCGGGCCGAGGGCCTGACGCAATCGGGCAAGTACAACCGCCTGCTGGGTGAGGATCACGCGCTGAGCCTGGGCTGGGACCTGGAGCGGCGCGAGCTGCGGGAGCGCCGTGATGCGGTTGATGCGAACGGTCAGCCCCTGGCCGGCAGCTTTGAGGGCCAGCCCTATGAGGCCCGCGTGCTGCGCCAGGCCTTCTATGTGCAGGATGAATGGGAGCTGACGCCACGGTGGCAGCTCTATCTGGGGCTGCGCCACGAGCGCATCCAGACCCGCGGCCAGGCCATGGGGGCCGGCGCTGCGCCACTGAGCGCCAGCAGCCGCGTGAACTCGCCCGTGCTGAGCTTCAGCCACAAATTCGATGCCAGGGGGCGGCAGCTCTTGCGCGCCAGCCTCAGCCGCAGCTACCGGGCCGCCGACCTGAACCTGATGCTGGCGCGGCCCGTGGTCAGCGTGCAGTTCCCCCATGTCGAGCAGGCCAACACGCCGAATGCACCGGACCGCCTGGGCAATCCGGCACTGAAGCCCGAGCTGGCCACGGGGCTGGATGTGGCGTACGAGCACTACGGCGCGGGCGGCGCTATGTTCAGTCTGGGCCTCTTCCACCGTCGCCTCGAAGGCGTGGTGCGTCAGGTGCTGAGCCTGCGCGATGTGCCCTGGGCCAGCGTGCCGCGCTGGGTCAGCGAGCCGCAGAACTTCTCGAACGCCCAGACCAGCGGCCTGGAGCTGGAGGCCAAGGGGCGGGCCTCCGATCTGCTGCCCCAGCGCTGGGCGGACTCGCCAAGGGCGCGGACCCTGAGTTTGCGTGCCACCTTCAGCGCCTACCGCTCCCGGGTCCAGGGCCTGCCCGGGCCGGACAACCGCCTGGACGGGCAGGCGCCCTGGACGGCCTCGTTCGGCTTTGACCAGGCGGTGAGCGGCATGCCGCTCACACTGGGTGCCAGCCTGAGCCTGAGCCCCGGCTACAGCACCCAGCTGACCGAGAACCAGCGCCTGGATCGCTCGCGCACCCGGGTGAGCGAGATCTACGGCAAGTGGCAGTACAACCGGCAGCTGTCCTTGCGCCTGACGGCCAAGCAAGGCGCACTGCCCTGGGGCGGTCCGCCCAATCAGATCAGCACGCAATGGCTGCCCGACGACGCCTATAACCGCACCGACCGCCGCGCCACGCCGAACTACGCCCTGGTCATCGATATGCGTCTGTGAGCGGTGGCGTATGCCCCGCCCTCCCTGCAGCCGCTCGCAACTTCGCTGGGGGGGCGACCCAGGCTGGGCGATGCTTCAGTATCCGTAGGAGGGGCCGGCTGGCGCCCGCTTCTTGAGCGGCGCCACCTGGGTGGCCATCCGGACCGGTGCCATGCCCTCGAGCACCTGGATGGCCATGGCCGGCGTTTCCACCAGCTCGTCGGCATGCCAAACGCGCAGCCGGCCGCTGCCGGCCGGCACGCCGCTGAGCCTGAGCTGGCCCTGCGCATCGCTGACCGCGGCCCAGGGCGAATCGGTCACATACAAGTGCCCGCGCATCGAGGCATGCAAATGGCAGCCCAGCAGTTGCGGCCCGGTCTGGCTGTACTGGCGCTGCTCGCGCGCCGGGCTCTTGCCGGGCGTCTTGCCCGCAAGGCGGAAGGCATAGCCCTGGCTGGGGTCCAGGTACACCCCGCCGGGGCCGACCACGCCGCCTCGAACATGATGGTCCCAGCGATCCAGATTGACGAAGTTCACCTTGGTCGCGAGGTGCACCACACTGAGCGCTGGCACAAAGCGCATGCCTTCTTGCTCGATCGCGTGCTCCATCTTCGGCTGGGGGCGAGCACCGGTGGCCGTGCTCTCCAGGATCACGACGGCGTCTGGCAAAGGCTTGCCATCACGATCCAGCACCTGAATGCTGAGCTCTGCCGCCATCACGCTTCCTGCCAGCCAGAGCCCGCCCGCTGCAGCCGCACACATGGTCATTCGCGTCATTGCCGACTCCCGACACCAGGCTGTCGATCATGCCGCATCGGGACAAGTTCGCAAGCGCCGCCCGGGTGCCCAGGCCGCTCAGGGCTGGCGGCCCGAGGGGCTCAGCACGGCCGGCGAGGCCAGGGCTTCGGCCAGCAGGTCGAAGACCAGGCGTATGCGTCTGGCGGTGTGCAACTCCCTGTGGGTGAGCAGCCAGATCGGAAAGCGGACCGGCGGCACCTCGTCCAGCACGCGCTGCACATCCGGGCAGCTGGCCGCCACCTCGTCCATCATGGCGCCTATGCCCAGCCCCTGTCGGACCAAGGCCCAGGCCGTGGTCGCATTCTCGGCATAGGCGCAGAAGTTGTGCTCGCCCACCGGCAAGCCATGTGCCCGCAGATAGTCCAGATAGCGCCCGCTGCGATCCGAGCCCACAAAGCGCAGTGCCGCGGCTTCTTCCGCACGGCGTGGATGGCCGTGGCGCCTGATCCAGTCCTTGGAGGCATAGAAGCTGGCGCTGGCCTCGCGCAGCAGCCGCCCTATGAGTTCGGGCTCGCTGGGACGCACATGGCGCAGTGCAATATCGGCCTCGCGCCGTCGCAGGTCGGACAGGCTGTTGGTGGTCACCACCTCGATGCGCAGGCCCGGCGCCCGCTCGGCCAGCGTTTGCAGCACGGCTGGCAACAGGCAGGCGGCGACCATATCGCTGGCCGAGATGCTCACCACCCCGTCCACCGCCTGCGCGTGCCCGCTGGCGGCCAGGCTCAGCTCCTGGGCTGCAGCCCCCATGCTGCGGGCATGTTCCAGCAGGGCCAGCCCCGTGGACGTTGGCTGGAGAGAGCGCCCGATGCGCTCGAACAGGCTCACGCCCAGGCGCTTCTCGATGGCTGCGACCTGGCGGCTCAGTGTGGGCTGGGTCAGTCCGAGCCGCCTGGCCGCCTCCGACAGAGAGCCGGCCTCCGCGGTGTGCAGAAAGGCGCGCAGCTGATTCCAGTCCAGTTGATCCATGCGTCAATGCATTAGTGTTGTGCAATTCTGCGGGAATGCGGTTGGCTTTTGCATGGTTAGCATGGGCCCATGTCCAGCATCTCCCACCCCCAGCTCGCGTTCTGGAACCGTATCGCCCGCCGCTATGCCCGCGATCCCATCGCCGACATGCCGGGCTACGAGGCCACGCTGCATCGTGTGCGCGCACTGCTGAGCGCCGAGCAGGCGGTGCTGGAGGTGGCTTGTGGCACCGGCAGTACCGCCCTGCGTCTGGCGGCTTGCACCCGGCGCTATCTGGCCACCGATGTGTCGACCGAGATGATCGCCATTGCCCGCGAGAAGCTGCAGGCCCAGCCCGTGGCCACGCTGCAGTTCGAGGTGGCCGACGCCGTGCAGCCGCCGGCCGCGGGCTTTGATGCCCTGCTGGCCTTCAATGCGCTGCATCTGTTGCCCGATCTGGATGCGTCCCTGGCGGCCATGCTGCGAGCCCTGCGTCCCGGGGGACTCTTCATCTCCAAGACACCCTGTATCGGTGAAATGAATCCCTGGGTCGGGCGTCTGGCCATTCCGCTGGCGCGTCTGCTTGGCAAGGCGCCGCCGGTGCTGGTGTTCAAGGCCCAGGACCTGGTGGCCCGCCTGGAGCAGCAAGGCTTGCGGGTGGAGGCCGTGGAGCGTCATGGCACGCGGGGCAAGGACTTCCGCGTGTTCATCGTCGCTCGCCGACCCTAGTCGCCGCAGGTCGGCAGCGGCCTAGAGTCGCGTCCAGTCCCGGACCTCGGGGTGGTAGAAGCCCGACTGGGTGTAGGCGCGCCGGATCACGCCGTTGCGGCGCAGGGCTTGCAGCCCGGCGTTCAGGGCCACGGCCAGGGCCGGGCCGGCGGGATGACGCCGGGACAGCACGAAGTGCCGGGTACCCGGCATGGCGATCTTGAGCCCGCGCACGGGCAGCAGCGTGAGCCCGTCGACCTGCAGGCTCATGTCCGCGCTGGGCTGGAAGGGCGCGAGCAGCAGGTCGGCGCGACCGGCGGCCAACATGCGCGGCATCATGGACCAGTTGCCCACATGTTCCAGGCGCTCGCCCAGGCCCAGGCGGGTCAGGGTTTCCCAATCCCCCCGCCAGTCGCGGTTGGAGATCAGCCGCAGCTGCCGCAGATCGTCGAGGCTGCGGGCGGCTAGGGCCCGGTGATTGTTCGGCATGGCGTAGAGCCCGGCCTCGAACTCGCCGTCCTCCACCAGGGCCTGGCTGAAGATGAGATCCCTGTCCTCGGCCTCAAAGTCATGCCGCCAGTAGCTGGTGGCGGTGCAGACACCCAGGCCGCTGCGCAGATCGGCCTTGAGGCGGGCATCGGTGGGCCGGGGCAGCATGTCCACCGGCTGCGTGAACCGCGCTTGCGCCAGGCCCTTGAGCAGCAGCAGCACCTCGGCGACATCGCGCCGGGCATGGGCGCCGCCGAAGTCATCCAGGGCCAGCGCATCGCGGTCGCCCAGAAACAGGCGGTAGTCCCGCAGCACATCGTCGGACACCAGGGCGGGCAGCCGCTCGGCCGGCCGGCGCTGCGTGGGCGCGGCCACGCCCTGGGCCGTACGCGAGGGCAGCAGGGCGCCGCTCAGGGCCAGGCCCAGCCAGACCAGGGCGCGGCGCCGCGGGTCGCGCTCGGACTCGGTGGGTAGCGCTTGCATGCTGGCACTGTAGCGCCTGGCTCCCGCGCTCCCAAGCGGGGTTTCCGCCCTGCTGACGCGGAGCCAGACCTGGGCGCCATGTGGACGCAAGACCTCAAGCCGGGCGATTGATTGAGCATGTCGGGCCGGGCTGCGAGTGCAGCTAGACTTTCTCCACAAAACTCTGCTGCAAACCCATGAGCCTTGAACGCGTGCTCTTCGCCTTCGTCATCGTGCTGGCGCTGACGCTCAACGTCGGCTTCGTGGTTGGCGATATCGACAACCCGGACCACCACGACTCGGTGGAGCTGTTTCTGGCCATCATCGTGAGCCTGGTGGCCACGGTGATGAAGTTCGGGGATCGCTCTCCCCTGGGCTCCACCATGCTGGCCACCAGCTTGGTGGCCGATGTGCAGCTGCTCGCGGCGGCCGGCGTCTGGGGCGTGGCGGTGGCCCAGCTCGCGCCGGGGGCGGAGCTTGGGGCCAAACAGATGGCCACCATCGTCTCCTTTGCCACGGGTGCCATGGTGGCCAATGTGGTCTCGGTGGTCTTGCTGGTGATCGAGACCGCCAACCAGCGCCGCTGATGGCCACGGCGCGTGGGGCGCTCGCCGAGCGCAACAGCCTCTTCATCCTGCTGCGGCGCATGCGCCGGCCGCTGGTGGTGCTGATCCTCGCCTATGCGGTGGCCATCCTGGGCTTTGTGCTGGTGCCCGGCGCCACGCCGGACGGCCAGCCCTGGCGCATGGACTTTCTGCATGCCACCTACTTCGTGAGCTTTCTGGGCAGCACCATAGGCCTGGGCGAGATTCCCTATCCCTTCACGCCCATGCAGAGGCTCTGGGGCACCCTGAGCATCTATATGACGGTGGTGGCCTGGCTCTACAGCTTCGGCGCGCTGTTTGCCGTGCTGCAGGACCCCACCATGCGGCGCCTGCTGCTCCAGGGGCGCTTTTATCGGCAGGTCAAGGGGCTGCGCGAGCCTTTCTATCTGCTGTGCGGCTATGACGATGCCGGCCGCCGCGTGGCGCGAGAGCTGACCGCGGACGATTTGCCCGTGGTGGTGCTGGACCGCGACCATGAGCGCGTGGAGGCGGTGGATGTGGATGCCCTGTCCCTGCCCGTGCCGGCGCTGGAGGCGGATGCCAGCGATCCCCAGGTGCTGCTGGCCGCGGGGCTGCGTCATCCCATGTGCAAGGGGGTGCTGGCGCTGACCGGCGATGATGCGGTGAACACCAAGATCGTGCTCAGCGCCAAGATGCTGGCGCCCGATCTGCAGGTGCTGGGGGCGGTGAGCCATCATGCTTGGCATTCGCGCCTGGCCCAGGCCGGTGCCGACGCGATGATCAATCCCTTTGATGTGTTTGCCGAGCGCATGGCGATCGCGCTCAACGCGCCCAGCCTGCACATCATCTACGAGGCCATTACCGCCCAGCGCCAGACCGTGATGGCGCCGGTGCAGCCCCTGCCCCGGGGGCGCTGGCTGATCTGCGGCTGGGGACCCTTGGCGCGCGCCTTGCGGCATCGCCTGCGTGACACGGAGGTGGAGCTGCATGTGGTGGACCCCGAGCCCGATGCCAGCTGCGAGCGCCTGACCCGGGGCGACCCCACCGACGCCCATGTGCTGCGCAAGGCCGGCATCGAGACGGCCCAGCTCCTGGTCGCAGCCACGGTTGATGATCTGGACAATCTGGCGATTGCCATGGCCGCCCGCGAGCTGGCGCCCGAGCTGCCGCTCATCCTGCGGCGAACCCAGTCCCGCAACGCCGTGCTGTTCCGGGAGGCGGGGGCTCGGCTGGTCATGGCCACGGGCTACCTCATTGCCACCGAGGTGCTGCGCCACACGCGCGCGCCGCTGCTGGGCCATTTCCTGAGCCAGGCGGCCCAGCAGGATGAGGCCTGGTCGGCGGGCCTGCTGCAGCGCTTGCGCCAGGATGTGGGCGACGAGATCCTGGAAACCTGGACCCAGAGCGTCTGGCGCATGCAGACCTTGCGCGAGCTGCGGCAGCAGGTGGCGGAGCTGGCCAGCGACGCACCCATGGTGCCGCTGCTGCATATGCGCCTGGGGGTGATGCGCTTGTGCCCCGCGGAAGAGGACAAGCTGCTGCCCGGTGATCTCCTGCTGCTGGCGGGCACCCACCGCAGCCGGCGCCTCTACAAGGCCGCGCTCAAGCGCTGACGGGCGCCCGGCCGCGGTCCTGCCCGAGGCCGGCGGCCGCTAGGGTCGGGTCTTGTCCTGCAGGGTCTGGAGCAGCGGCGCACAGCCCCGGTGGAAGCGACTCTCGCGGGCGTAGTCCAGGGCGCGGCGACCATCCTGGTTGCGCAGTCCGACGTCGGCGCCGCGCGCCAGCAGCATCTGCGCGGCTTCGGGCCTGCAGAACTTGGCGGCCTTGATCAGGGCGGTGTCGCCGTCGACTTGATCCTGCAGATTGGCCGACATGCCGCGCTCCAGATACTTCTGGAGCGTGGGCAGATCGCCGCTGGCTGCGGCGTTGTGGAAGCTCAGCCGGTCCTGGCCTGAGAAGCTGTTGGCAGCACAGCTGCCGCGCCGAAACTTGAACACGCCACCGAACTGGCCCAGATGCAGCTCATCGCCCTGGAGCAGCAGGATACGGAAGCCCCGGTGGTGGCTCATCTCCAGCTCGTCCGGTGGTTTGAGGGACCAGCGCCCTTCCAAGTGGAAGGGCGGTTCCGACCAGCTGTAGCGCCCCTGGGGTAACCATTCCACCTGCGCCTTTTCGGGCCAGCTCTGACCCTGTGTCTGGGTCTCGTGCCAGCACCATTTCCCCTGCAAGGCGGCGGCCGTGGGCGGCTTGGCCTGGGCCACCGTGCCCAGCAGGGCGCAGACCAGACCCAGGGCAGCGAGCGGCGGCCTCATGCGCTCAAGGCCTGGGATTCAAGCTGGGTCTTGAGCGAGTCCGGAAGCTTGAGCTGGCGGGCCAGTTCGTCCAGATAGGCCCGTTCCATGAAGCTGGTTTCATCCACCACCAGCAGGCTGGCCAGGTACATCTCGGCGGCCATCTCGGGGCTTTGCGCCATGCGGGCCACCTCGGCGGGCTCCAGGGGGCGGCGCAGCGCGTCCTCGTACCAGGCGAGCTGCTGCGCATCGGCCTCAAGCCGTCGTAGCTCGGCCTGCAGCAGCTCGGTCTCGCGTGCATCCAGATGTCCGTCGGAGCGGGCCGCCGCCAGCATGGCCAGCAGCATGGCCCGGCTGTGTTCCTCCACCTCGGGGGCGGGCAGTCGGTCCACCGTGCGCGGGGGCGGAGTGCCGGCGCCGGTCTGCGCGGCCTCTTGCTGGGCCTGCCAGTGGCTGTAGGCCTTGTAGGCCATCAGCCCCAGGGCGGCAATGCTGCCGTACTTGAGGGCCTTGCCGCCATAGCTGCGGCCGCGTTTGCTGCCCAGCAGCAGGCCCAGCGCACCGCCCACGCCGCCGCCCAGGGCCGCGCCCTTGCCGAACTCGCCCAGCTGCGGACGTCCGCCGCTCTGGCCTTGCAGCATGCCCAGGCCGGACTTCAGCAATTGCTCCAGCATCGATTGCGCACTCATGCCCACTCCTCAAGCCCTTGTCAGATCAGTTGAGCAGCATAAGTCGGGACGAGTCCCCCTGTTTCAAGGTCTGCGCGGTTTTGTGGGCTTGGCAGTGAAGCCGCGCCTGCCACAATGACAGCGCTGGCCCCAACCGGCGCCGTTGGGGCATGCAGGGTGTGGGGTCCGGCGAACCGCCGGTGTCTGCTCGCTGCCCCCTCGCAGCCGCGCGCCGGCTCTGGAGTTGCTGGTTCATGGTCCTGCGTCGCCTGCTGCTTGTGCTGAGCGTGCTCACCCTGCTGGGGCTGTATGCCAATGCCTTCTGGATGACCCGGGTACTGCGGGTTGACGGGCATGGACCCGATCAAGTGGTCACGGCCGTGGATGATCGCGGGGAGGGTGGTCGCAGCGAGGGCCAGGTCTTGCCCGATGGCGAGGGGTGGCGGCTGCGATGCGAGATCCGCGCGGGGTATGAATGGCCTTTTTGCGATATGCAGCTGGCCCTGGGTGCCGAGGGGCAGGGCCTGGATCTGAGTGCTTTCGAGCTGCTGCGCCTGCGGGTGAGCAGCAGCGGGCCGGCAGGGCCCGTGCCCCTGCGGGTGTTTCTGCGCAACCGCGACCCCGCCTACGCCGGCAGCGGGCAGGTGGCGGACCTCAAGCCGCATGAGCTGGTGCTGGACCCCAGCCGCGAAGCGCAGACGGTGGATGTGCCGCTGACGCAGTTCATGGTGGCCTCCTGGTGGGCACAGCAGCGCCCCCTGCCACTGAAGCTGTCCGGCCCCCAGCTCAATGAGGTCGTGCTGCTGAGCTTCACCACGGGCGGCGGTCTGCCGCCCGGGCGCTACGAGATTCATCTGCAGCAGGCCGAGCTGCGCGGGCACTGGATTTCCGCCGCCAGCTTCCGGCTGGGGCTGATCGGGCTGTGGATGTTCAGCCTGCTGGGCTATCTGCTGTGGGAAGGGCGTCAGTCCCGGCAAAAGCTGGCGCACAGCATCCGCCGCAAGCTGGCCCTGCAACGCGCCCATATCGCCTTGCAGGCGCATTCCGAGGACCTGGCCGCGCTGGCCCATCGCGATGCGCTGACCGGCGTCTCCAATCGCATGGGCCTGGAGCATGACCTCCACCTGCTGATCCGCTCCCAGGATGACATGCTCTTCCCGCTGGCCCTGGTGTTTGCGGACATCGACCGCTTCAAGCTGATCAATGATCAGCATGGGCATGAGGTGGGCGACGAGGTGCTGCGCCGCTTTGCCGCCACGCTCAAGAGCAATCTGCAGCGCGAGGACCTGGCGGCGCGTTGGGGGGGCGAGGAGTTTGTGCTGCTCATGCCCCAGACCCATGCCGACGAGGCCGTGGTGGTGGCCGAGCGCCTGCGCGAGTGCCTGCGTTTGCAGGAATGGCCGGCCGGGCTTGTCGTGACGGCCAGCTTCGGTGTGGCGCAGTGCGAGTCGGCCCCGGAGGTGGATGCCAGCCTGCGCGCGGCCGACCGCGCCATGTACCAGGCCAAGGCCCAGGGACGTGACCGGGTGCTGCGGGCCGGGCCTTAGGTGCGCTCGAGGTCTGTGGCTGCCCGCGGCATGCGCAGCGTGGCGCACAGGCCTTGCCCCTGCGCGCCCGCCGCCAGCATGACCCGGGCGCCGTGGCGGGCTGCCGCACGTTCCACGATGGCCAGCCCCAGGCCGCTGCCGGCCTGGTCCTGATCGGGCAGGCGGTAGAAGCGTTCGAACACCTTTTCGCGCAGGGGCTCGGGAATGCCCGGCCCCTGGTCGCACACGCTCAGGGACACGGCCCTATCATCCTGGCTCAGGCTCACCATGATCTGGCTTTGGGCGGGGCTGTACTTGATGGCGTTGTCCAGCAGGTTGTCGATCAGCGAGGCCATGCTTTCGCGGTGCAGGCACAGAGGCAGCGCCTCGGGCGCCTTCAGCTCGATATCGATGCGGCGTTTCAGGGCCAGCTGGCTGGCTAGCACGATGCGATCGCGGGTGAGGGCGACCAGATCGAGCTCACGCCGCTCCAGCTCGATATCGGCGGACGAGCGCGACAGGGACAGCAGCTGGTGCACCGTGTGCGTGGCACGCTGCACGCCCTCGTCCAGGCGCTGGCGGGCCGCATCGGCCTCTTGAGGATCGCGGCTGCCGGCGAGCGCCTCGGCATTGAGCCGGATCACGGCCATGGGGGTCTTGAGCTCATGCGCTGCATCCAGCAGGAACTCACGCTCGCGCTGCTGCCGCTCGCGCAGCTGGGCCAGCAGGCTGTTGACGCCCTCCACCACGGGGGCTAGCTCCACATAGGCCGAGGGGGGCAGGGCGCGCAGGTCCTGGGGCGAGCGGTTGGCAATCTGCGGGCCGATGCGACGTAGAGGGCGAAAGCCGCGCCGCAGCAGCAGCCAGGCCAGCAGCATCAGCAGGGGCACGCTGTAAAACAGGGGGCGGGTGTAGTAGGCCAGGCCATTGAGCCCGAAATGCCAGTCGCCGGGGACCTCCTGCCAGCGTCGCACCAGCAGCGCTTGCGAGGGCTCGCTCAGCTCCACATAGAGCCAGGCCGCGTCTGGCGCATGGCGCTGCTCGTCCGGTGGCGGGCGCCGCGCAATCTCGGGGGAGGCAAAGCGGTGCAGCAGCTCGCCGCCGCGCCAGACCTGGAGCAGGATGATGGGCGGCTCATAGCCCATCTGTCGCCACTCCTGGGCCCGCAGCCGCTCCAGCTCGGCCAGCACCTCCTGGAATTTCTGCGGTTCCTGGGCCCAGAGCCGGGCCTGCAACCGCACATGCTCGGCCCAGACCTGATTCCAGGCCTGGCCGTTGCGGGCCTGCACCACCTTGACGTCATGGACCTCGCTGGCCAGCATGCCCAGCCAGGCGGCCAGCAGCACCGCGTAGAAGGAGAACAGGGCGCGCTTGAACAGGGACTTGCTGGGGGCCGCCTTCATGCCTTCTCCAGCACAAAGCCCACACCCCGCACGGTGCGCACATAGCCCTCGCCGATCTTGCGGCGCAGATTGAACATATGCACATCCAGGGCCGCGCCCTCGCTGCGGGCCAGCGCCCGGCTTTCGAGCTCGGCGCGGGTGAGCACCCGGTCGGGGTACTTCATCAGGGTCAGCAGCAGGGCGAACTCGGTCTTGGACAGGGCAATGGTCTGGCCCGCGCGGCTGAGCTGCTGGCGCCCTTCGTCCAGCACCAGATCGCGCACGCTCCAGAGTTGTGGCTCCTCAGGGGCCTGGGCCCGGCCGCTGCGGCGCGTGACGGCCCGCAGCCGGGCCAGCAGTTCGGCACCCACAAAGGGCTTGATCAGGTAGTCGTCGGCGCCCTCGTCCAGACCCTGGAGGCGGTCCTCGATGCCGTCGCGCGCCGTGATCACCAGCACCGGGAGCTGGCTGTCCCGGGCGCGGATCTCGCGCAGCAGGCTCAGGCCCTGGCCGTCGGGCAGGCCCAGGTCCAGCAGCAGCGCATCCGGCGCGGCCTCCGCCAGCTGCTGGCGTGCCTCCGCCAGCCGGCGGACCCAGACCACCTCGTGATGGTCCCGCTGCAGCACGGCCTGCAAAGACCGGCCTAGTACCAAATCATCCTCAAGCAGACAGATGCGCATGGGCTCGTCCAGGGGTGGCTATCAGGGATTTCCTCGATCAGGTCTTAAGAAAACCTTTATGGATCCTCGCGGCCTGCTGGTGGATATTTGATACCAATCCAACACCAGAACCCAGATGTGAAACCCGCTGTACTGATTGTTTCGGGGCTGCTAGGCCTGCTCACGGCCTGCGCCCATGACCCGCAGCCGCCAGCCCCGGCGCGCTTCATGCCCAGCGAGGCCGAGTTCGAGGCCCTGTTTCCCCAGCGTCTGCCCTTCTACAGCTACGCCGGCTTCCGCGAGGCCGTGCAGGCCTTTCCCGAATTTGCGGCGCGCGGGGGCGAGCAGCGCCAGCGTCAGGAGATGGCGGCCTTCTTTGCCAATCTGGCCCATGAGTCGGACTCCCTGCAGGCTCTGCGCGAGTACAACACCGCGAACTACGGGCTCTACTGCGATGCCGCCCGTGCGCCGGGCTGCGCCCCGGGTCAGCAGTACTACGGCCGCGGTCCCATACAGCTGTCCTGGAACTTCAATTACGCGGAGGTCGGCCGGGTGCTGGGCGTGGACCTGTGGAGCGATCCGGATCGGGTGGCCCGCGATCCGCAGATCGCCTGGGCCACGGCCCTGTGGTACTGGATGAGCCAGAGCGGCCCCGGCCGCATGACTCCGCATCAGGCCATGGTGCAGGGCGCCGGCTTTGGCGAGACGGTGCGCAGCATCAACGGGCTGATCGAGTGTGACAAACCCGGCGATGAGCTGGTGCAGCGCAAGCTGGCCCGGCGCATCGCCTTCTACCAGACGGCCAGCGCCCTCTTTGCCGTGCCCCCGCAGTCACCGCTGGCTTGTTGAGCCTGCCGTGCCGCCAGACTACAAAAGGAGACAGACCGTGAGAAACCTGCCAAGCCCCCTGCGCCTGCGCCCCACCGCGCTGGCGGCCACCCTGATGCTGAGCCTGCCGGTGCAGGCGCAGCAGGCCCCGTCGAGCCCGGCCGAGACCCGGGACAAGAAGGAGTTGCCCCAGGTTGTGGTCACGGCCACGCGCACGGCCACCGATCTGCTCAAGACGCCGGTCTCGGTGACCGCGCTCAAGGCCGACGATCTGGTGCGGGACAACGTCAAGGAGATGATGGACCTGACGGGCATGGTGCCCAATCTGCAGCTGGGTCTGTCCAACGGTGACTCGGGCGTGCTGGCCGCCATCCGCGGCGTGACCTCGACCAACTTCACCGAGATCGGCGACCCGGCCGTGGGCATCCACATCGACGGCATCTACTCGCCGCGGCCTCAGGGCTCGCTGGCACTGATGTTCGACCTGGACCAGGTGGAGGTGCTGCGCGGCGCCCAGGGCACGCTCTTCGGCCGCAACTCCACGGCCGGTGTGGTCAACATCATTCCGGCCAAGCCCGACTTCAAGAGCAACTACGGCTGGGTCTCGGCCCAGCTGGGCAATTACAAGGGCCGGCAGCTGCGCGCGGTGCACAACCAGAGTCTGGGTGAGAACTTCGCCCTGCGTGCCGCCCTGATGGTGGACAAGCGCGACAGCTATATCGAACAGGAGCAGGATCTGCGCGATCGTGGCGTCAAGCTGCCCACGCCCGACGGCAAGGGACGCTTCACCCCCGATGGCAAGCCCGACAGCGATCAGCGTCTGAACCGCAAGGTCGGCCCCTCCGAGGCCTATGGCAACTCCGATCAATGGGCGGCCCGCCTGACGGCGCGCTGGGCCATCAGCAAGACGCTGGAGTGGACCGGGGGCTTCGAGCACTACCAGAACAGCGGCGCGGGCGATGTGGGCCTGAAGGACTGCGAGATGGCCGCGGGCACCCGTTGGGCCTGCGGGCCCAAGGGCCAGTGGCATGCCATCATCAATGTGCCGGGCAAGATCGATATGAGCATCGACACCCTGCGCAGCAATCTGGTCTGGAAGCTCGATGAGCGCACCGAGCTGGGCTACAAGCTGGCCTATGCGGTGCAGCAGCGCGCCCAGAACCACGATGACGATGGCGGCCAGAGCTGGCTGGACAGCGAGGTGGACGTCATGCAGCCCTGGGGCAACTGGGGGCGGCAGCATGCCCTGGATCGCGCCTCCTACACGCTGGACTCCCGCTACAAGAGCTGGGTGCATGAGCTGCAGCTCAAGCAGCAGGCGCGGAACTGGCGCTATGTGGCCGGCGCCTTCCTGCTGGATGAGAAGAACCAGATCAACTTCGCGCAGGATATGCTGGTGGAGGCGCCCTACGGCATGCCTTATGGCCAGTTCTATGCCCAGCCCGATCGCCGCATCGCCTCGCGCGGCCTGTTCGCCCAGGGGGATCTGCAGCTGGCCGATCGCCTCACCGGCACCGCGGGCATACGCTTCAGCCGCGACAAGCGCAGCGACAACGGCGGCATCTCCGCCGGACTCTGGGATGCCGGCACGCCCTGGTACTACAACGGCAAGCACACGCCGCCCTGCGTGCCCGGCCTGTGCACCCCGCACAACGGCAGCGACCTGAGCCTCGCCATGGGCCCCTTTGCCGGTCTGGGCGTCTACCCCTCGCCGGTGGTCAACAGCTACAGCAAGAGCTGGAGCAAGACCACCTACCGCCTGGGCCTGCAGTACGACCTGAGCAAGACCGATATGGTCTTCGCCTCCCTGGCCACCGGCTATCGCCCCGGCGGCTTTGGCGACAAGTTCGACACCTGCGGCGGCGGCACCTGTGTGGACGGTGGCAGCAAGAAGTACAGCTTCCTGGACTACGGGCCCGAGACCACACGCAATATCGAGATCGGCTACAAGGGGCGTCACTACGGCAACAAGTTGGAGCTCAGCGCCACCTACTTCAACACCCAGTACAAGGGCATGCATGTCACCGGCATGACCGCCGTGGGGCAGAAGAAGCTGGACCGGACCTGTGCCGACTGGGAGCCGGCCTGCGATGTGGTCAATGCCTGGAAGACCGAGAACATCGGCGACGCCAAGATCCAGGGCCTGGAGCTGGAGTTCAAGCTGCTGCCCTGGGCCGGTGGCAATCTCTCGGGCTATCTGTCCTGGCTGGATGCCAAGGTCAAGTCCTACCCGACCTATGACGACAGCTGGATGTGCGGCTACCGCAAGGACTTTGGCGCCCCCGAATGCGCCCCCGTCTATATGGGCAGCGACCCCAGCAAGCGCGGGCGTCGCATCCTGGATGTGACGGGCCATCAGCTGCCCTATGCGCCCAAGACCTCCTTCGCGCTCAACTACGCGCATGAGCTGGGCCTGGGCGACTACCGCCTCACGCCCAGCATCGGCATGCGCTACCAGAGCCGCATGTACTTCAGCGTGCGCAATCTGGACAACGACAAGATCGGTGACTACCAGAAGGCCTATACCAACTGGAATGCCTCGCTGCGCATCGCGCCCGCCAGCGAGGACTGGAGCGTGGAGCTCTGGGGCACCAACTTGAGCAACAACATCGTCAAGAACTGGATGGGCCAGGGTCTGGCCGGGGGCTATACCTTCAACAGCTACAACCCGCCCCGCATGTACGGCCTGCGCGCCACCTTCAACTACTGATGCGCGCAGCGAACCCTGCGGGCCGCAGTCTGGCCATTGACGCCTTCCGTGCCCTGACGGTGCTGCTGATGATCACGGTCAACGAATGGAGCGGCGTGGCCGGACTGCCGGTCTGGATGAAGCATTACCCGGCCGATGCCGATGCCATGAGTTTTGTGGACATGGTCTTCCCGGCCTTTCTCTTCATCGTCGGCATGTCCATCCCACTGGCCCTTGGCCAGCGTGAGGCGGCGGGCGAGCCCCCGGGACAGATCCTCAGGCATGTGCTGATGCGCAGCCTGGGCCTGCTGGTGCTGGGGGTGTTCATGGTGAATGCGGAGTCGGGCTTTGCCGCCCAGGCCATGCCCCTGCCCATCGCGGCCTGGGCCCTGCTGGCCTATGCCTGCGCCTTCCTGGTCTGGGGATCGCTGCGCGGCGGGCCGCCCCTGGCCTGGCCCTGGCGTCTGCTGGGCGTGCTGGGACTGCTGGCCCTGGCCCTGGTCTATCGCGGTGGCGAGTCGGGGCAGCTGGGCCTGCGGCCGCAGTGGTGGGGCATTCTGGGCCTGATCGGCTGGGCCTATCTGCTGGCCTGTCTGGTGCATCTGCTGTGCCGCGCCCATCCCGCCAGACTGCTGCTGGCCCTGGGTCTGGGCCTGCTCTATGCGCTGGCGGCGCGCCATCCGGGGCTCAATCAGCAGCCCGGCCTGGCCCTGCTCTTAGGTGCTGGCGGCCATGTGGTGCATGCGCTGATCGTGGTCTGCGGCATGCTGTGTGCGGCGCTGTCCCGCGGGCCGTCGCGCCAGGTCTGGGGGCAGGCCCTGGCCCTGGCGACGGGGCTGGCCCTCTTGGCGGCCCTGCTGCGGCCCTTGCATGGCATTTCCAAGATCTACGCCACGCCCAGCTGGGCCCTGTTCAGCGCCGCGGCCTGTGTGCTGATCCATGCCCTGTTGCAGGAGCTGATCGATAGGCGCGGTCTGCGGGGCTGGACGCGCTGGCTGCAGCCCGCCGCCGCCCATCCCCTGCTGGCCTATCTGCTGCCCTTTGTGATCGCGGCCCTGCTGCAGCTGCTGCAGCTGAGCATGCCCGCCGTGCTGCGCAGCACGGTGCCGGGCCTGCTCTGGGGGCCGTTCTACGCCCTGCTGATGCTGGCCTTGGTGCGGGGTCTGAGCGCTGCGGGCCTGCGCCTGCGCCTGTGATCCATGCGTCGTCGTCATGTTCTTCTCACGCCACTTGCCATGAGCAGCCGCCCTGTGCAGGCCCGATCCATGAACCTGGCCTATCTGGGCGGCTATGGCAGTGCCGGCCTGGCCGTGCTGCGGCAGGATCCCAGCAGCGGCGCGCTGCAGGAGCTGCAGCGTCTGCAAGAGCCGGGCGAGCCCAGCTGGCTGTGTGCCTCCGCGGACGGGCGCCTGCTCTACAGCGCCAACGAGGGCGACAGCACGCTGAGCGTCTACGAGCGCGGGCCGCAGGGGCGTCTGCAGCGCCTGCAGCAGGTGGCCAGCGGCGGACAGGGACCGGTGCACATCAGCCTGCAGGGCGCCTGGGCCGTCGTGGCGCACTATGGCAGCGGGGGCCTGGCCTGCTGGCGCCTGGACGGGCAAGGTCTGTTGGCGGGACCTCCGCGCATCGTGGGCACGGCCCTGGCCCCCGGTCCCAGCCATGCCCATATGGCCGGCTGCGATCCGGGTCAGGGCTATCTGCTGGCCAGCGATCTGGCGCAGGATGTCTTGCTGAGCTGGCGCTTCGAGCCCGGGCTCGGCCCTGCAGATCAGCCCCAGGTCTGGCGCGCACCCAAGGGCGCGGGCCCCCGCCACTTCCAGTTTCATCCGGGCCTGCCGGGGCAGCTGTATCTGCTCCATGAAACCGCCTCCAGCCTCAGCTGGCTGCAGCTGGACGTCCGCCGTGGTGCCTTGGAACACCAGCTCACGCTCAGCAGCCTGCCGGCGGGCCACACCGAGACCAGCTATGCCTCGGACCTGCGCCTCTCGCCCTCGGGCCGGCATCTGTACGCGCTGAACCGTCTGCACGACTCGATCGCCATCTTCGAGCTCAATGCCGAGGGGCGGCCGCGACTGCTGGGGCATGAGCCCACGCGCGGCAGCTATCCGCGCAGCGCCTGTTTCGGGCCGGACGGGCGCTGGTTCTACACCTGCAACCAGCGTGGCGATTCGCTCAGCCGCTTCTGGGTGCGGGCCGATGGCGGTCTGCACTATGCCGGGCAGCAAGCCATGGCCAGCCCGGCCATGCTGCTGTTCGTGGGCTGAGCGACAGGGCGTCAGTACGGCAGGCTGGCGCAGTTGGCAACGCCGAAACGGTCCACCTGCAATCGCAGCGACTGCCCCTGCCGGTAGCGTGCCCAGCGCGCCTGGGGCAGGGGGCATTGCCAGCTGCGGCCGTCGGCCGCGGCGAGCAGCAGCTCGTAGTGCTCCCGCCGTCGGCCCAGGCGCTCGAGCTCGGGCTCCAGCGTGGGCGTGGGCGCCCAGAAAGGGGCGGGGGCCAAGGCACTCAGGCCCTCGCTGCGAGCGCTGCGGCGTGGGCGCCAGGTGGGCAGCTGGTAGCGGCAATGCTCGGCGCGGCCGCGTGAGCCTTGAGGGTCCTCCAGCCAGCGCCGGCTGATGTCCTGGGCTCCCGCCGGCAGTTCATCGCACCAGGCCGAGCCGCTCTCCAGCAGCAGGCGTTCCACCTCGATATCACGCTGCCAGCGTTGGTCCAGCACCTCGACACGCACACCGCGCGGCCCGAGCACCTGCCAGCTCAGCAGCAGCACCGGTAGGGCGAGCACCGCGCGCAGCAGCCAGCGCATGGGATGCGTCGCTGGGCCTGCCGAAAACCTGCTGGTGCCATGTGGCTGAGTGGGCGGAGACATGTGCAATATTGTCCCCTTGGCTCGACCAGCGCTTGGCGCGGCTTGGACGACGTCGGTGTTTTGACACGAGCCTTGCAAATGCGATTTGTCTGTGCCGTATGTCAGCACTGCCAGCGGCTGCGCCAGCCCATCCTTGCGGATTGCCTGCGGTTTTGGTGCAAACTCAAGCCAGCGTTGTGGAGGGTATTCGTGCAACTCGGGGCTTTGCAGATCAAGCTGAGCGAAGTGTGGGCGAGCCTGACCGGGCAAGCTTGTGCTTTTGAGGCCGCCGCCCCCGACCCGGAGTTGTTGGTCGATGATGCTTGCTTTTCCTTGCCGATTACCGAGGGCCTTACCGGCTACGCGAGCCATGTCCGCGCCCGGGTCCTGTTGCGGCTGGGGCGCCGGGAGCTGGGCCTACTGGCCTCCGCCATGTTCGGACGGCCTTGTGTCGAGTTGCAGCCTGCCGATGAACAGGATGCGGGCATGGAACTTTGCAATATCTTGAGTGCCTGCCTCCTGGACTGCCTGGGCGACACCAGCCTCGCGCACCTGGGATTGCCGCAGGTGCTCGACGCTTCGAGTTGGCAGCAGCTGTATCAGGGCACGCCGGCCCTGGTGCAGTTTGTTGCCGCCGATCCGAGGCAGCGCATGGCCGTGATCATGATCGAGTTTCCCGCCGAGACGGGGGAGGCTTGCCAGATTGACCTGCAACAGCCCGGCTCGTCTTCAAGTGAGTGATGAAATGACAGCAACAACGGACACACCCGCCCAGATCCCGATTCGCGTTCTGATCGTGGATGACAGTCGCGCGATTCAGGCCATCATTCAACGCGTCTTGCAGTCGGCTTCGCTGGGGCCCTTGAGCATAGAGCTTGCTATGGATGGTGAGCAGGCCTTGCGGCTGGTGAACAGCTTCAGGCCCGATCTGGTGATTTCTGACTGGCACATGCCCAAGGTGGGTGGCCTGGAGATGCTGCAGACGTTGCGCCAGATCGGTCTGCATGATGTCAAGGTTGGCTTCGTTACGACCGAGACTGCTTCGCGCCATCTGGATCAGGCACGCAGCAATGGTGCGCTCTTTGTCATCAACAAACCCTTCAAGGATGAGGACTTGCTTCGTGAAGTGCAGGCGGTGTTGTCCGGCCGCGGAGTAGAGGCGGCGTCCACAGACAGCACGGCAGACGAGGCAGCGCGTGCGATTGAGTCGGATGAAGCCCTGGCTCGGCTGATCAAGAGACTGTTGCAAGACATTCCGTTCCGTCTGATTCCTGCCCCAAGTCAGACGCTGGAAGATCTGAAGCTGCCGCACAACCTGGCCATGTACATGGCAGATGGGCGCAAGACACCGCATGCCCTGGGCGCTTTGGATGCCAATGCGTGCTGCATCCTAGGGGGGGGTGGCGCCCAGCTTCAGCCAGCGCCGGTTCGAGCGGCGATGCAGGCGGGCGCGCCCACGCCCGAGATGATGAAGTTTGCCGATGAGTTCATGCGCGGCCTCGCCGCGTGCTTGACTCGGGATGCCGGCTCGCCGGAGGTGCAACTGAAGGTCGTGAATCTTCTACCCAAGCCCTTCGAGAAGCTGAGCACCCTGATGTCCAGCGGCCTGGCGCGCAGCGACTACCGCCTCTCGGTGCCAGGCTATGGCGAGGGGCGCTTGGTCTTTGTGCGGGTGTGAGGAGCTGATCCCATGGAAATCGGTGCTGAGGGCGTGGCGGCTGTCTCGCTATTCCTGGCCAACGTGATCGTGATCATCGTGGCCATCGGCACCTACTGGCGGATGACACGCTACGAGGAAAACAACCACGTGCATATCATCAAGGCCCTGCTCGAAACACGGGAGGCGGGGCGGGAGATGAAGGCCGCCGCACGCGAGCTGTTGCGCGCGGCGGAGCGGGCCGGGGCTAGCGGGCCGGGGCAGGGTGGCAGTCAGGGCGCATTCGGGGCGCCCTTGTCTGCGGCGGACTTGCGAGCCCTGTCTGAGCTGCCCCAGTTGGTGCGACAACTACTGGCAGTGTCGGATCTCGCCCATGAACGCGGCGACGTTCCGGGCGAGTGGGGCGAGGGGCCCGAACCCCTGCCCCCGCCTGAGCGCGCTCAGGAAATGAGTCAGGAGCAGCTGGAGGCGCTCAAGCTCAGTCATCGCAAGGAGGTGGAGCGCATACTGGCTCAGCGGCGACGTGTGCAGGCGGAGTTGATGGAGGCGAGAGAGCGCCTGGAGGAAAGCAGCCGTTTGCTGAATTCCTTCAGAACCCGTGCCGCCCAGAGTCTGTCGGACAAGGCAGAACTCAAGGCGGTGCGTGAGCGCGCCGAACGTGCGGAGAGCGTCGCTGCCAAGCTGCAGCGCGACATGGACGACTTGTTGCGTAGCTCTCGGACTGCCGCGGGCAGGCTTGCTGCCCCTGATGCCCAGACGCTTCGGCAGATGGAGCAGGAAGCTCAGGCGCAGCGCGAGCAACTTGCCGAAGCCGCAAGAACGATCGAAACGCTGCGAGCGCAGCTGGAGGCTCTGGGGGCTGATGCTCCCCAGCAGGATGAGTTCCGTCAGTCAGCGAACGAGGCGGCGCGTGAGCAGCTGGAGCGGGAGATCGAGAAGCTCAACCAGCGTGTTGAGGAACTTGAAGACTCCCTGCGCCGCAATCTAGTCGAGAAGAGTTTCATCGAAGACCATTACCTCAAGGAAGCCCAGAGGCCAAGAGATGAGGCAGCGACGGGGGCTGCACCCGTGCCGCCGCTCACGACAGACCAGGAACGCGTCGAGCAGCGCTGACCATGTCACTCAGACGCTGGTAGACCGACCTGGCCATTGCCCCCGTTCAGTGCATGGCTTCACTCTATGGTTAGCACCACCTTCACGGTGTTGTCGACGGCAGACTTCTCGATGTAGCCGATAGCGTCAACATTACCCGCCACATGCTTTTTAACCTCAGCGGCGCTCGAGAGCTCTTTGGGCGGGGAGGCCTTGCCTGAGAAGGTGAGTCGGGCCCAGGAGGCCTTGACCTGCGCCGCCGTCTTGCCGGCGGCCTTGGTGTAGAAAAGCTCACGCACGGCATTGGCATCCGGCAAATCGGCCGGCTGGGCCGGCCCGGCGCCTGGTAGTGAAGACGTCTTGCCAAGAAAGACCGCGGAGGCCTGCTCGGGGCTTAGGGTCGTCAACGGGCTCTTGGGGTTGACGATCACGACCACCTGCGCCGAGGCCGCGAAGCTGCAGCCCAGCAGCAGGGCCGTGGCGATGGTCCAGATCTTGAATTCTTGCAACATCAGATACTCCTCAGGCTGAAGACATTGCGAGCCGCTGCGGCTCAAAACACCAGGTCATAGGAAGCGCTCAGCAGTCTGGAGTTGCCGACGTAGGCCGGCGTGCCCTGATCGCGCACGCGGTCTATCTGCAGCTTCAGCGCGCCACCTTTGTGCAGCTCATAGCGCAGGGCCAGCAGGTGGCTGCGCAGCTTCACGGGCACATAGCCTGCATCTGGATAAGCGGTCTCGAGATAGTTGCTGCTGCCTGCCGTCAGCGTGAAGTCGCCCCAGCGATAGCCCGCCGTTGCCAGGTAGTAACGCGCCTTGTAGCCGACAGCCTCCCGGTCGGACCTGCCAAACTCGGTTCGCACGATCCACGAACCCACATCGGCGTTGAGCGCCAAGCCGATGAAGGTCTGATGCTTGCCGCCGGAGTCAACATCCACGCTTCCCGTTGCCCGATCCGTCTGCCTGAGCTTGCTTCGGATATAGCTCAGACGGCCGGTGAACCAGTCATAGGAAGCCTCGACGGTGAATCCGCCTATGCCGCTCCAGCGCACATCCTTGGCCTCGTCGTAGACGAGCTTGGTGTAAGGGTTGTCCCGGCTGTTTTCGCTGCCCAGCAGCAGCTCGCTGCGCACGGTCAAATCGCCGTAGCTGCTGTTGTGGCTCAGGCTGGCGCCGTTGTAGTTCACAACCTCCCAGCCATAGACATCCGGGCTCGGGCGCACCGTGTTGTAGGCATAGCCGATGTCCTGAAAGTCAGAGTAGTAGTAGAGCGGCAGACGCTTTCGACCCACTTGCAGGGTCGTGCTGGGGCTGAGCTTGTAGCTCATGTACAACCACTCCAGATTGAGATGCTGGTCTTTGAGCGTGCGGGCGGTGATCTGCGCCGTGGCGCTCAGTTCAGGGCTGAATGTCAGGGTGCCCTGCAGACCGGCCCGGGTCTCCTGCTTGGCGCTCCAGCTGTCCCGGTAGACGCCGGCATGTCCCCAGTCGGCGATATAGCGTGTGCAGCCCAGGTTGTACTGGCCGGCTAGCGCACCCTCGGTGCAAGCGCCCGAGGTTTTACCCAGGGCCAGGGTGGCAAACCCGCTGAAGCTGAAGTCCTGTGCTGATCCAGCCTGAGGTGACAAACCCGCCATAGTGGCGATGGCAGCGGACAGAGCCTGGCGAATCCAGGGCCTTGAACCATGATTTCCGTTGAAGCGCATCCAATCCTCCAATCTTGCAAGAGGTGATCGGCTGCTTGGGAGTGGGCAGTCGACCGGCAACAAAATCATCTGGAACTCCCTGACTACACCCGCGACCGGGTCCGAGGCGAGGGGTCGCGTGCTTCACACGACATCGCTGTCTGCATCTTGCCATCGGCCCAGGACCGACACATCAGCTTGGAACTATGGACTGCAAAAACGCGACATTCTGCATTGGTTTTGCGTGAATAAGTGCGCAAAGTGATATTAATTTGAATTTTTCGCAGGAAGCCGTGCAATTTTTAGTGATTAAAAAGATAAAAAATGAAAATCGATCTGAGCCGCTTTCAGCTGCAATCGAGTCATGTGTGTACAAAAGGTACAGGCAGACCTTGGTCGCCGTGGCCTGAATCGAGGACCTTGGCTATGCTCACCGCGGCATGAATCTGGACCGTATTGCCTGGGCCTACCCAGCCCTGGAGGCCCTGCATGTGTTGGGCATTGCGATGCTTTTTGGCAGCCTGCTGGTGCTGGAGCTGCGCCTGCTGGGCCGGGCGCGCGCCCTAGACCTGCGCGTGCTGGCGCGCCTGACCCTGCCCCTGGCCCTGCTGGGCTTTGGCCTGTGCGCGCTCACGGGTCTGGCCATGTTCGCCGGCCAGGCCGACGAGCTGCTGGGCAACCGCGTCTTTCTCTACAAGATGGGCCTGATTGCCCTGGCCGGGCTCAATGCCGCGCTCTTCCATGCCGGGGCGGGCCTGGCGCGGGCCGAGAGCCCTGGGGCGCGTGCCCAAGGCCTGCTCTCGCTGGGGATTTGGATCGCTGTCATCATCTGCGGCCGCTGGATTGCCTACGTCTGAACTCTCAAGGAGCGATGCATGGAGCGACGTCTTGTCTTGCTGGGCGCCACCCTGGCGGCCCTGGCACCACGGGCCTGGGCCCACCATGGCTGGAGCAGTTTTGACCAGCAGCGCCCGCTCTGGCTGGAGGGGCGTGCCACCCAGGTCTGGTGGCGCAACCCGCATGCCGAGCTGGACCTGCAGCTGCCCGACAAGCCGGCCCTGCCCGCCGATCTGAAGCAGCGCAAGCTGCCGGCGCAGAGCGCGGGCGTGGACGGACAGGCCTTGCTGGCCCGGGCTGAGCTGCCGCGCCGCGCCGACAAGCGCTGGCGCGTGGAACTGGCGCCCTTGACCCGCATGCAGGCCTGGCAGGTGGCCGAGATCAAGCCCGGCGACAGCCTGGGCGTGCTGGGCTTCAGCTTCGAGGCGGAAAAGGGCGAGGCGCTCTTGCGGGCCGAGTACCTCTTCGTGGGCGACAAGGTCTACGGCCTGCGCTCCTCGCCGGCCTGAAATCGGGCGCTGAGAGCGGAGCCGCTCAGGCCTCGTCCAGCAGGGGGCGCAGCTGTTCGTCCCAGGCCTCGACCTCGCCCATATCGATATGCAGCCAAGCCAGGGCGGCGTCGCGGTTGGCGGCCCAGTCCATGTCCTCGGGCAGGGCCTCGTGGCGGCGCATCAGATGCTCGGCCACCAGACCGGCCGCGACCAGGGTGTGGACCTCGGGCTCGATGGCCGCATCGCCCAGCGACTCGAAATCATGGTGCAGGCGTATGGCCGACATCAGCTCCGGCGCCATGTCCCAGGCGCGGATCAGCAGGGCGCCGACCACCGCGTGATCGCTGCGGTGGTTGGCGTTCTCGGTGGCGATGAAGGGGCGGTCGATGCGGGCCGCAGCCTCCACCATGGTGGCGCCGTAGCCGCGCACGCTTTGCAGCAGCACCGGCATGCCCACATGGCAGAACAGCCCGTAGGTATGGGCCAGATCCGGCGAGAGGCCGGGCAGCTGGCGTGCGATGAAGGCGCAGGCGATGGCGCGCTTGGTGGAGCGCTCCCAGAAGCGGGCGAGGTGCGGGTTGTTGACCGGCATGCTGTTGCGCAGCAGGAAGCCCGTCATCAGGGCCGCGGTCTCGCGCAGCCCCAGCCGGGTCATGGCCTGCCCCACGGTGGTGCAGGGCTGGGCCTGGGGATCGCGGTGCAGGGGGCTGTTGGCCATGCGCAGCAAGGTCGCAGACATGGCCACATCGCTGGCCGCAATGCGGGCGATCTCGTTCAGGTCGGGCTCGGCCTGGGCCATCGCGGTACGCAGCCGGCTGAGCAGCTCCGGACAGGGGGGGATCTGGATCTGCCGCAGGGGGCCGTTGCGGCGGGACTGATCCAGCTCCTGGCTGATATGGGCGCGGGTCTTGGCCGGGGGACGGGCGGAGGGCGTGGTGCTCATGAAGGGGGTACCGGATCGGCTCCGGCACGCAAAGACGGGGTGCGGCGTGAACGATAACGCGCCGCCGCATGCGGCGGCGACAGTTGCGCACGTTAAAGTGGCCGCAAGTATGGCGCAGGCTCAGCCCAGTCCCCCCCGTTGGGCATGTTCATTCATGCAGGATTACCGCCGGCCGAAGCTTGCGGGCTGCTGCCTGGCTGGCCTGGTCCTTCTGGGTGGCCTCCTGCTGCCCGGCCCCACGCCCGCGCTGGAGTCCGAGCGGGTGCTGGAGGCGGCCAACCGCTTCGGCCCGCGCACCCTGGGCTCGGCCCGCCAGCTGCTGCAGCTGCTGGAGCGTCTCGGGCCCCAGGATGAGTCGCAGCGCCTGCGCACCATCAATGAGTTCTTCAACCAGCGCATCGCCTTTCGCGAGGACCAGCAGGTCTGGGGCCGGGTGGACTACTGGGCCAGCCCGCTGGAACTGCTGGACAAGGGGCAGGGTGATTGCGAGGACTACGCGATTGCCAAGTATTTCAGCCTGCTGGCCACGGGCGTGCCCGAGGCAAAACTGCGGCTGGTCTATGTGCGGGCCATGCTGGACGGGCGTCCTCAGGCCCATATGGTGCTGGCCTACTACGCCCAGCCCGATGCAGAGCCGCTGATTCTCGACAATCTGGTTCCGGATGTGCGTCCGGCTTCGGCCCGGGGCGATCTCGCCCCCGTCTTCAGCTTCAACAGCGAAGGTGTCTGGCAGGGCGTGGCGGGCGCGAGCGCCGGCAGCGCCGTGGCGCGTCTGTCGATCTGGCGCGAGGCCTTGGCCAAGATCCGTGCCGAGGGGTTCTAATCATGAGCATGAACGAAAGCAATCCATGTCGTTGATACGCCAAGTCTGGCTGCTTCTCCTGGCCCTGATGCTGGCGGCATTGCTGGGCAGTGCCGCGGTGTCGGCCCTGTCCATGCGTCAGCTCATGCAGACCCAGCTGCAGCTCAAGAACAATGACAATGCGGCGGCCCTGGCCCTGGCCATGTCCCAGCAGGGCGGGGATGCGCAGCTGATGGAGCTGCTGGTCTCGGCCCAGTTCGACACCGGCTACTACCAGAGCGTGACCTGGCGCCGCGCCGACGGCAGCGTGGCTTTCGAGCGCCAGGCCCCGGCCAAGGCCAGCACGGCCCCGGCCTGGTTCGTGGCCCTGACCCCCATCGAGGTACCCCCAGGCAGCGCCAAGGTGTCCAATGGCTGGCAGGCCGCAGGCGCCGTGGAGGTGCGCAGCCAGGCCGCCTATGCGCACGATGAGCTCTGGGCCGCCAGCCTTCGCATGGCGGTCTTGCTGGCGGCGCTGGGGCTGCTGGCGGCCGGTGCCGCCCATCTGGCCCTGAGCCGCATACGCCGCCCCCTGGACAATGCCGTGGCGCAGGCCCTGGCCGTGGTGCAGGGCCAGTACACCCTGGTGGACGAGCCCCGTGTGCCCGAGCTGGCCCGTCTGGCCCAGGCCATGAATGCCATGGTGGCCAAGGTGCGCCAGATGTTCGAGGCCCAGGCCGAGCAACTGGAAGTGCTGCGCCGCCAGGCCCACTGCGATGCCCTGACCGGGCTGAACCAGCGCAAGCACTTCCTGGCCGAGTTGGAGTCCGCGCTCAGCCGGGACGATGGTCCGGCCCGCGCCGGCCTGCTCCTGCTGCGCCTGCGCGATCTGGAAGGCCTGAATCAGCAGCTGGGTCGCGGGACCGTAGACCAGGTCCTCTCGGCCCTGGGCCATGTGGTGGCGGTCTACCCGGAGCGGGTCAACGGCTGTCTGGCCGGGCGTCTCAACGGCGCCGACTTCGCCCTGTGGCTGCCGGCGCCCGATGTGGCCCAGGACACCGCCCAAGCCCTGTCCCAGGCCCTGCAAGCCGGTCTGGCCGGCTTTGGCAGTGCGGTGCAGGTGGCCATGGGCGCGGTGGAGCTGGCGCGTGAGCGCCCGCTCAGCGACTGGTTTGGTGCGGCCGACTCGGCCCTGGCCCGCGCCGAGGCCCGGGGTGGTTTTGCGGTGGAAGTGCTGAGCACGCCGGCCGACACCAGCATCCAGGGCGAACGCGCGTGGCGCACCCAGATCCTGGACGCCATTGCGGCACGCCAGGGTCGGCTGCGCGAATACCCGGTGCTGGACAAGCAGGGGCAGCTGCTGCATCTGGAGTGCCCGCTGCAGCTGCAGCTCGAACCGCAGGCCGGCTACGAGACCGCCGCACGCTGGCTGCCCCTGGCCCAGCGCAGCCGCCTCACCGCTGAGGTGGATCTGCATGCCACCGCCTTGGCGCTGGAGGCCATTGCCCAGGACGGCCGGCCGCGCTGCGTCAATATTGCGCCGGCCTCCCTGCTGGAGGGCGGTTTTGTCGCCCGACTGCGCGAGCAGGTCTTCCACGCGCCGCAAGCCGCCCGCAAGCTGGGCCTGGAGCTGGCGGAGAGCGCCGCCCTGCAGCACTTCGAGCTGCTGCAGGAGATGGGGCGCCAGCTGCGCCCTCTGGGTGTCAAGCTGGGTCTGGAACATGCAGGCCCGGGCCTGTCCCATGTGGACCGCCTCTACCAGGCCGGGCTGGACTATGTGAAGCTGGACGCCGCCGTGGTGGTGGGCGTCTCGGGCGATGCGGCGCGTGCCGCCTTTGTGCGCGGCATGGTCATCATGCTGCGCAGCCTGGCGCTCAAGGTCTATGCCGAGGGCGTGGTCGAGGCCCTGGATGTGCAGGCCCTGTGGGACTGCGAGCTGGACGGCGTCACCGGTCCCTGGGCCACCTCCCAGCGCTGAGCTGATCAGCCCCGCGCCCCGCGGGGCTGATCAGCCGATATCGGCGCTGTGCAGCTCGTAGGCGCGGCCCAGCCGGCGATCCTCGAAGAAGCGTTGCAGCGTCGCACGCACGGTGCGAAAGGCCAGTTCGTCCCAGGGGACCTCATGCTCGTGGAAGAGCCGGGCCTCCAGTGTCTCGGGGCCGGGATTGAACTCGGTGGAGAGCAGGCGGGCGCGGTAGTACAGATGGATCTGGCCCACCTTGACCACGTTCATCAGGCAGTACAGGGGCAGCAGCTCGATCTGGGCGCCGGCCTCCTCGTCGGTCTCGCGCTGGGCACCCTGGGCAGCGGTCTCGCCCAGTTCCAGAAAACCCGCCGGCAGGGTCCACAGGCCGTAGCGCGGTTCGATGGCGCGCTTGCACAGCAGCACGCGGCCGTCTTCCCAGACCGGCAGGGTGCCCACCACATTGATGGGGTTTTCGTAATGGATGGCGCCGCAGCCGGTACAGCTGGCGCGTTCCCGGTTGTCATCCGCCGGCACGCGGTACTCCACGGCTTGGCCGCAGTCTGGGCAGTGTTTGAAACGACGCGAGAGCCACATGCGCCGCAGTGTAGCCGCGCTGCCGATGGCATCATGCGGACATGGAACTCTTCAACTACTTCCGCTCCTCGGCCTCCTACCGCGTGCGCATCGCCCTGGCACTCAAGGGCCTGGACTATGTGTACCGGCCGGTGCATCTGGTGCGCAACGAGCAGCAGGCCGAACCCTATGCCACGGCCTCGATCTCGCGCCTGGTGCCCCTGCTCAAGGATGGCGAGTCCTATGTCGGCCAGTCCCTGGCCATCATCGAGTATCTGGACGAGACCCATCCCGAGCCGCCCTTGCTGCCGGCCGACGCCCTGGGGCGGGCCCGGGTGCGCGCCCTGGCCCAGGACATCGCCTGCGAGATCCATCCGCTGAACAATCTGCGCGTGCTGCGCTATCTGACGCGCGAGCTGGCGGTGGACGAGGAGGCCAAGAATCGCTGGTACCGCCACTGGGTGGAGGAGGGGCTGGCCGTGTTCGAGCGTCGCCTGGCGGATGGGCAGGCGGGTCAGTTCTGCCACGGGGATCAGCCGGGCCTGGCGGACTGCGTGCTGGTGCCGCAGATCTTCAATGCCCGCCGCTTCGACTGCAAGCTGGATCATGTGCCGCGCCTGATGCAGGTCTTCGAGCGCTGCATGCAGCACGAGGCCTTTGCCAAGACCCAGCCCTCGGCCTGCCCGGACGCCGAATGAGTCTGCCGCATCCGGACTGGCTGCAGCCCGACTGGCTGCGGCCTGATGTGCGCGCCTTCATGAGCACGCGTGCCGGCGGTGTGAGCCGTGGCGAGTTCGAGAGCATGAATCTGGGTGTCGCGGCGGGGGATGATCCGGCGGCTGTGGCCGAAAACCGGGCGCGGCTACAGGCGGCGCTGGGCGCGCCGGCAGTATTCCTGCGCCAGGTCCATGGTGCCGAGGTCTTGCGCCTGGATCGGCGCTGGTTGCACGAGGTCGCACCGCCGGCCGATGCGGCCATCAGCACCGACCCGGACCTGGGCGTGGCCATTCAGGTGGCGGATTGCCTGCCCGTGCTCTTTGCCGCGCCGGGTGCAGTCGGCGGTGCCCATGCGGGCTGGCGCGGCCTGGCCGCCGGGGTGCTGGAGCGCACCGTGGCGTCCCTGTGCGAGGCGGCGGCCTGTGAGCCCTCCCAGGTGCAGGCCTGGATGGGGGCCTGCATAGGCCCCGAGGCCTTTGAGGTGGGAGCCGAGGTGCGGCAGGCCTGTGGCGGGGATCCCGCCGCCTACCGCTATCAGCCCAATGCGGCCGGCGAGGATCGCTGGCGGGCGGACCTGGCCGCGCTGGCGCGCGAGCGGCTGCAGGCTCTGGGCCTGGGCCGGGTCAGCGGCGGTGGTTGGTGCACCGTGAGCGAGGCCTCAAGGTTCTTTTCGTACCGGCGCGAGCGCCTGCTCGGCCGGGAGAGCGGGCGCATGGTCGCCGCCATCCGCCTGCTGGGCTGAGGTCGGGTCCTGTGCCGGCTCGGCCTGGACCTGTTCGGCGAGGCGCCGGGCCCGACGCCGGGCCGGGGTGCCCAGCAGATACATCACGATGCTCAGGGGCAGCAGGCCGTAGAGCAGGAAGGTGAACAGGGCGCCCAGCACCGTACCCTGGCTGCTGACGGCCTCGGCCAGCGCCATCATCACAACCACATAGAGCCAGGCAATCGCAACCAGATACATGGGCGGGTGTCATCAGGAGGTAAGGCAGCGAGATTACAACAAGGGTGAGCGTGGGAGCTGTGGCAAGCTTCTTGCCTGTGTGCAGACGAGATGCCGGGGGCGCGCGGGTGCGCGTCCGGGCCGGACATCCGGTTCCTGAGGAGACACATGAAACGCAAGTCCCCAAGTGCGGCGCCTTCGGCCGCGGAGGAGGCCTCGGCCGTGGCGGCCGACCTGTTCAAGTCCCTGGCCGGTTTGCAGGTCCCGGTATCGGCCTGGACCCAGCTGCAGGCCAGCTATCTGCAGCAGGCCAGCAGTCTTTGGAATCAGGCCCTGCAGGGGCATCTGGACAAGCCCGCCGATCGGCGCTTTTCCGCCGAGGCGTGGCAGAGCAATCCGGCCAGCAGTTTCATGGCCCAGCTCTATCTGCTCAATGCCCGCACCCTGCAGCAGATGGCCGAGCAGGTGGAGGGCGACGAGAAGACCCGGGCGCGCATCCGCTTCGCGGTGCAGCAGTTCGTGGACGCCGCCGCGCCCAGCAACTACCTGGCGCTCAACCCCGAGGCCCAGCGCCTGGCCCTGGACACCCAGGGCGAGAGCATCGCACGCGGCCTGCAACTGCTGTGGGGCGACATCCAGCGCGGCCATCTCTCGCAGACCGATGAAAGCGCCTTCGAGGTGGGCCGCAATGTGGCCACCAGCGAGGGCGCGGTGGTCTACGAGAACGAGTTCTTCCAGCTGCTGGAGTACAAGCCGCTGACGGCCCAGGTGCATGAGCGGCCCTTCCTGCTGGTGCCGCCCTGCATCAACAAGTTCTACATCCTGGACCTGCAGCCCGAGAACTCCCTGATCCGCTACGCGGTGGAGCAGGGCCACCGCACCTTTGTGCTGAGCTGGCGCAACCCGGATGAGAGCTGCAAGGCCTGGACCTGGGACGACTATGTGGAGCAGGCCGTCATCCGTGCCATCCAGGTGGTGCAGGAGATCAGCGGCAGCAAGACCCTCAACACCCTGGGCTTCTGCGTGGGCGGCACCTTGCTGGCCACGGCCCTGGGCGTGCTGGCGGCGCGCGGCCAGCAACCCGCGGCCAGTCTGACCCTGCTGACCACCTTGATCGACTTCAGCAGCAATGGTGTGCTGGATCTCTTCGTGGACGAGGCCTCGGTGCGTTTGCGCGAGATGAGCATAGGCCCCGATGCGCCCCAGGGCCCGGGCCTGCTGCACGGCAAGGAGCTGGCCGCCACCTTCAGCTTCCTGCGACCTAACGATCTGGTCTGGAACTATGTGGTGGGCAACTACCTCAAGGGCGAGGCACCGCCGGCCTTCGACCTGCTGTACTGGAACGGCGACTCGACCAATCTGCCCGGCCCCATGTACTGCTGGTATCTGCGCCACACCTATCTGCAGAACGAGCTGAAGCTGCCGGGGGCGCTGACCGTCTGCGGCGAGTCGCTGGACCTGTGCAAGATCAAGGCGCCGGTCTATATCTATGGCTCGCGCGAAGACCATATCGTGCCCTGGGACAGCGCCTACCGCTCCACCCAGATCTTCACGGGCAAGAAGCGCTTCGTCCTGGGGGCGTCCGGCCATATCGCGGGCGTGATCAATCCGCCGGCCAAGGGCAAGCGCAGTCACTGGATCGGCAAGACCGCAGCCCTGCCCGAGCAGGCACAGCAGTGGCTGGACAGTGCGGTGGAACATCCGGGCAGCTGGTGGACGGACTGGGCCAGCTGGCTGTCTACCCATGCCGGTGCCATGAAGCCGGCCCCGCGTACCGTGGGTGGGCGCGGCCACAAGGCCATCGAGCCGGCGCCCGGCCGCTACGTCAAGACCAAAGCCTGAACAGGAGAGAGCGTTCCATGAGTACCGATATCGTCATCGTCGCCGCGGCCCGCACCGCCATCGGCAAGTTCGGCGGCAGCCTGGCCAAGACCCCGGCCAGCGAGCTGGGCGCCACCGTGGTGCAGGAACTGCTCAAGCGCGCACGCCTTGAGGGAGGCCAGGTCGGCGAGGTGATCCTGGGCCAGGTCTTGCAGGCCGGCTGTGGACAGAACCCCGCGCGCCAGACCGTGATCAAGGCCGGTCTGCCGCATGCCGTGCCGGCCATGACCATCAACAAGGTCTGCGGCTCCGGCCTCAAGGCCGTGATGCTGGCGACCCAGGCCATCCGCGACGGCGACAGCGAGATCGTGATTGCCGGCGGCCAGGAGAACATGAGCCTCTCGCCCCATGTGCTGCCGGGCTCGCGCGACGGCCAGCGCATGGGTGACTGGAAGCTGGTCGACACCATGATCGTGGACGGCCTCTGGGATGTGTACAACCAGTACCACATGGGCATCACGGCCGAGAACGTGGCCAAGCAGCACGGCATCAGCCGCGAGGCCCAGGACGCCCTGGCCCTGGCCTCGCAGCTCAAGGCCGCGGCGGCCCAGGACGCCGGCCGCTTCCAGGACGAGATCGTGCCGGTGAGCATTCCGCAGAAGAAGGGTGACCCGCTGGTCTTCGCGGCCGACGAGTACATCAACCGCAAGACCAATGCCGAGGCCCTGGCCGGTCTGCGGCCCGCCTTCGACAAGGCCGGCAGCGTGACCGCCGGCAATGCCTCGGGCCTGAACGACGGCGCCGCCGGTCTGGTGCTGATGAGTGCGGCCAAGGCCGCCAGCCTGGGCCTGACGCCCCTGGCGCGCATCGCCTCCTATGCCAGCGCGGGCCTGGACCCGGCCTTCATGGGCATGGGCCCGGTGCCAGCGGCCAAGAAGGCGCTGGAGCGCGCCGGCTGGAAGCCCCAGGACCTGGATCTGCTGGAGATCAACGAGGCCTTCGCGGCCCAGGCCTGCGCGGTGCATCAGGAGATGGGCTGGGATACCAGCAAGGTCAATGTCAACGGCGGTGCCATCGCCCTGGGTCACCCCATCGGGGCCTCGGGCGCGCGCATCCTGGTGACCCTGCTGCATGAGATGCAAAAACGCGATGCCAAGAAGGGCATCGCCTCCCTGTGCATAGGCGGCGGCATGGGCGTGGCCCTGTGCGTCGAACGATGAACCGAGAACAAACCCAGACTGAGATCAGCAAGGAGACCTGAGATGAGCCAGAAGATTGCTTACGTGACCGGCGGCATGGGTGGCATTGGTACCGCCATCTGCCAGCAACTGCACAAGGATGGCTTCAAGGTCATCGCCGGTTGTGGCCCCAGCCGTGACCATGCCAAGTGGATCGCCGAGCAGGCCGAACTGGGCTACACGTTCTACGCCTCGGTGGGCAATGTGGCCGAGTGGGAGTCAACCGTCCAGGCCTTCGAGAAGGCGATTGCCGAGCACGGCCAGATCGATGTGCTGGTCAACAACGCCGGCATCACCAAGGACCGCATGTTCCTCAAGATGAGCCGTGAGGATTGGGACGCGGTGATCAGCACCAACCTCACCAGCATGTTCAACGTCACCAAGCAGGTGGTGCCGGGCATGGTGGACAAGGGCTGGGGCCGCATCATCAACATCTCCTCGGTCAATGGCGAGAAGGGCCAGGCCGGCCAGACCAATTACTCGGCCGCCAAGGCCGGCATGCACGGCTTCACCATGGCCCTGGCCCAGGAACTGGCCAGCAAGGGCGTGACGGTGAACACCGTGAGCCCGGGCTATATCGGCACCGATATGGTCAAGGCCGTGCGCCCCGATGTGCTGGAGAAGATCGTGGCCCAGATCCCGGTCAAGCGCCTGGGCGAGCCCTCGGAGATCGCCTCCATCGTGGGTTGGTTGGCCAGCGACACCTCGGGCTTCACCACCGGCGCCGACTTCTCCTGCAACGGCGGTTTGCACATGGGGTGAGATCGGGCCGAGGACAGGCCTGAGGCCTGTCCGACGCCGATCGAACGACAGCCCACGTCGAGCGTGGGCTGGCTGGGGAGAGTTGCTCCCCCGAAAGCAAATGCAAGACGGCCCACGAGCCGTCTTCATACTTGTCACCCCGCCCGAATCTGCAACAGCCTCGAAATGCTCTGCGCCGCTTCCAGCAAGCGGGGCAGGTGCTGGGCCAGCAGGGTCTCGGGCGGGTTGCGGTTGACCTGGGTGCTGACATTCAGGGCCGCGATGGTGCGGCCGCTGCGGTCCGTGATGGGGGCCGCCAGCGAAACCAGACCGTCCTCCAACTCCTGATTCAGCAGACACCAGCCCTGCTCGCGCACCGCGGCGATGCGCAGGCGCAGCTCGTCCAGGCTGTTGGCGGTGCGTGCCGTGTGCTGCTGCAGCTGCACGCCTTGCAGATGGCGCTCCAGCGCCTCGGCGTCCAGATCGGCCAGCAGCACCCGGCCCATGGAGGTGCACCAGGCGGGCAGGCGGCTGCCCACGCCCAGATTGATGCTCATGATCTTGCGCGCCGGCACGCGCAGCACATAGACGATGTCCTGCCCTTCCAGCACGGCCGCGGAGCAGCTCTCCTTGAGGTCGGCCACCAGGGTCTGCATCACCGGCTCGGCAAACTGCCACAGGGGCTGGGAAGAGAGGTAGGCAAAGCCCAGGTCCAGGATCTTGGGCGTCAGGGCGAACTGGCGCCCGTCGCTGCGCACATAGCCCAGGGTCTCCAGGGTCAGCAGGATGCGGCGAGCCCCGGCGCGGGTCAGGCCGCAGCGGCGCGCCACCTCGGTCAGGGTCTGGCGCGGCGCCTCGGCGCTGAAGGTGCGTATGACCGCCAGGCCACGCGCAAAGGACTGCACATAGCTGTCTCCCGGCTTGAGCGCGGGCAAGTCTGAGGTGGAACTGGCGTCATTCATGGGCGGCCAGTATAGGCAGACCGGATTTCTGTACCATCGCGCCCGTTTGCCACATGGGTGGCGGCTTGTTGGCCAGTAGTGCCGGGAGATTGACGCAATGGCGATGGATGTTGTGGATTACGAGATCAAGGGCAGCGAGATGCAGTTCGTCGAGGTCGAACTGGATCCCGGTGAAGCGGCCATCGGTGAAGCCGGCAGCATGATGTTCATGGATGCCGGGATCAGCATGGACACGGTGTTTGGCGATGGCGCCGCCCAGCAGGGGGGCTTCTTCGGCAAGCTGCTGGGCGCTGGCAAGCGGCTGATCACGGGTGAGTCGCTGTTCACCACCATTTACACCAACCAGGCCGCCGGCAAGCAGCGCGTGGCCTTTGCCGCGCCCTATGCCGGCAAGATCCTGCCCATGGACCTGCGCCAGCTGGGCGGCACCCTGATCTGCCAGAAGGATGCCTTCCTGTGCGCCGCGCGTGGCGTGTCCCTGGGCATCGCCCTGCAGCAGAAGCTCAGCACCGGCTTTTTCGGCGGCGAGGGCTTCATCATGCAGAAGCTCGATGGTGACGGCCTGGCCTTTGTGCATGCCGGCGGCACTGTGGTGCGCCGCACCCTGCAGCCGGGCCAGACCCTGCTGGTGGACACCGGCTGCGTGGTGGCCTACACGCCCAGCGTGGACTTCGAGATCCAGTACGTGGGCAAGATCAAGACCGCGCTCTTCGGCGGCGAAGGCCTGTTCCTGGCCAAGCTGAGCGGCCCGGGCGAGGTCTGGCTGCAAAGCCTGCCCTTCTCGCGCCTGGCCTCGCGCATCTTTGCCGCGGCGCCCCAGACCGGCGGCGGCAGCCGCGAGCAGGGCGGCCTGCTGGGCGGTCTGGCCGCGGGCGGCCTGCTGGGCGGCGTGCTGAGCGGCGACGACGACTGAGGCTTGCCGCCGCGGCCGTGATCCGGCTTGACCCGGCTTAAGAATGGGCCGGGCTCATGCCGCCTACACTCTGGGGCAGTGCTTGCACTGCCCTTTTTTCTTGCTTGCCCGCGGCCCAGATCGCCCGGGCAGGGGCGTGCCCGATATCGAGGAACGAGAGTTTGCTGACCCTGTGCACCCCACGCTGGCCGCGCGCCCTGGCCCGTTTGACCCTGGCCGCGTTCCTGGGCCTGAGCGGCTCGGTCTGGGCCAACAAGCCCATCTTTGTGCTGAACTCCCTGGATGCGGACATCAGCGTGATCGATCCGGTGAGCTTTACCCAGCTCAAGCGCATTCCGACCGGCAAGGAGCCTCACCATCTTTATATGACGCCGGACGAGAAGTCGCTGATCGTGGCCAATGCCCTGGGGGATTCGCTCACCTTCATCGACCCCCGCACGGCCGAGGTGCAGCGGGTGCTGCAGGGCATTGTCGACCCCTACCATCTGCGCTTTTCGCCGGACATGAAGTGGTTCATCACGGCCGCCAACCGTCTGGATCACGTGGACTTCTACCGCTGGGTGCCCGGTGACGCCGCCAAGCCCTTGCAGCTGGTCAAGCGCGTGCCCGCGCCCAAGACGCCCAGCCATCTCTTCATCGACAGCAAGAGCACGCTGCTCTATGTGTCGCTGCAGGACAGCGACGAGGTCAGTGCCTTCGGCCTGAGCGACCAGCAGCTGCGCTGGAAGATCAAGGTGGGCAAGATGCCGGCCGACATCTACCTGACCCCGGATGACAAGCATTTGCTCGTGGCCCTGACCGGCGACTCGGTGGTCGAAGTCTATGACGTGCAGGGCGCCCAGCCGCGTCTGCTCAAGCGCCTGCCCACGGGCAAGGGCGCCCACTCCTTCCGCGCCCTGGGCGACAAGCGCCATGTCTTTGTGAGCAACCGCGCGGCCAACACCATCAGCAAGATCCAGCTCTCCGACTTCACGGTGGTGGCCGAGCTGCCCGGCCCCGGCGGCCCGGACGATATGGATGTGCTGGCCGATGGCAAGACCCTGCTGGTCACCTCGCGCTGGGGGGGCAAGCTGACCATGATCGACATCGAGAAGCGCCAGGTGCTGCGCAAGGTCAAGGTCGGCAAGTCGCCTCACGGCGTCTGGACCCTGGACCACGCGCCGAGATGAGCTCCCCCCCTACCGGCTTCGCCGGCCCCCTCAATGGGGCACACCCGAGGGCCCGGCAAAGCCGGATCCCCGGGTGTCGCTCGGGGCTGCTGCCAGCTCGCGTTCAAGCGTCGGTCTCGTCATGAGCCTGCGCCGTTGGAGCCTGGCCGCGCTGGCCGCCGTGCATTTGGGGGCCTCGGCCTGCCAGGCCGGCGAGAAGCCGGTCTTCCTGACCTTCGACACCGGCCATATGGGCGTGGCGCCCCTGGTGGCCGAGCTGATCAAGAAGCACCAGCTGCGCCTGAGCTTCTTTCTGGCCGATGAGCCCACGCTCAATGGCGGCAGCAGCCTGGACGAGCAGTGGGCGCCCTGGTGGCGCGAACGCGCCGCCGAGGGCCATGACTTCGGCTCCCACACCTGGGCGCACGATATCTGGGAGGCCGATCTGCCGCCCGGCCCCGGCGGCGAGCCGCGCTTTCGCTTTCGCACCCAAGCCGGCGAGCAGACGCCGCGCTGGCGCGAGCTCAGCGCCAGCGAGTACTGCGAGGAATTGCGCAAGCCGGCCCGGCGCTTGAAGCGCATGACCGGGCGGGAGATGGCCCCTATCTTCCGTGCGCCCGCCGGCAAGGCTTCCAAGGCCCTGCTGGATGTGGCCCGGTCCTGCGGTTTTGAGCATGTGGGCTGGAGCGCCGCAGGCTTTCTGGGCGACGAGCTGGACAGCCGCCGCTACCCGAATGCGCAGCTTCTGCAGAAGGCGCTGCGGGATGTGCGTCCCGGCGATATCCTGCTGGCCCATCTGGGCATCTGGTCGCGCCAGGAGGCTTGGGCTCCCGCGGTGCTGGAGCCCCTGATCGAAGGTCTGAAGGCGCGCGGCATGTGCTTTGCGCCGCTGCGCGAACACCCGCGCTATGCCCGTTTGATGAAACCGATGACGCTGCCGGAGAGCGGCAAGCCCGGCTTGCCCTGAGTCTATGGATGCCCTGATCGAGAGCTTTGATGCAGCCCATCAGTGGCTGTTCGAGCAGTTGCTGCAGCCCCTGATGTTTTTCCTGGGCCTGGGCAATCTGCTGGCCGATGGTTACGCGGCCACGGGCTGGCTGCTGGTCGGCGTCATCCAGATCCTGGTCATGATCACCGCCTTGCGCGCCCTGGAGCGGTGGCGGCCGGTGGAGCCGGTCAGCGACCCGGCCGCGGTGCGGGTGGATGTGATCTACACCCTGATCCATCGCCTGGGCTTGGTGCGCGTCGGGATGTTCTTTGCCGTCGAGCCGCTGTGGGACCTGATCGCGGGCCAGATGCGCCTGGCCGGCGTGCCCAGCTTCCAGCTGGATGCGATCTGGCCGGGCGTGAGCGACATCCCCTGGGTGAGCTTTCTGCTCTACCTCGTGCTGTTTGACTTCGTGAACTACTGGCTGCACCGGGCGCAGCACCAGTTCCACTGGTGGTGGCAGCTGCACGCCCTGCACCACAGCCAGCGCCAGATGACGCTGTGGAGCGATAACCGCAACCATCTGCTGGACGATGTGCTGATCGATGCGGTCTTTGTGCTGCTGGCCCGTTTCGTGGGCGTGGAGCCGGGGCAGTTCGTGGTTCTGGTGGCGCTGTCTCAGCTGCTGGAAAGCCTGTCCCACGCGAATGTGCGGCTCTGGTTCGGTCCGGTGCTGGAGCGGGTGCTGGTCAGCCCGCGCTTTCATCGCCGGCATCACGCCATCGGCATCGGGCATGAGTCCGAGGGAGGGCGGGGCACCCTGGGGGGCTGCAATTTCGCCGTGCTCTTCCCCATCTGGGACCAGCTCTTCGGAACGGCCGACTGGCAGCTGCGCTTTGATCCCACCGGCATCCGGGACCAGCTGCCGGAAGAGGGCGCACGCGACTACGGTCGCGGCTTCTGGTCTCAGCAATGGCTGGGTTTGCGCCGCCTGCTGATGCGACGCTGACGGGTATGCTTGCGGCCTGAATCCGCATTGCAAGAACAAGGATCCCGCAATGGTGAATACCATGGGCCGCCTGGCCGACGCCTGCTGGCGCGCCGCCGCCTACTGCCTGCACCCCCGCGTCATCGGCCTGTCCCTGCTGCCCCTGCTGCTGGCGGCCGGTCTGAGCGTGGCCCTGGCCTATTTCTTCTGGGAGCCGGCGGTCGATGCCGTGCGTAGCACCCTGGAGTCCTGGGCCCTGGTGGAGAGCCTGTTGCGCTGGCTGGCCAGCATGGGCGCGGAGGGCTTTCGCAGCGTGATGGCGCCCCTGCTGGTCATCGTCATGGCCCTGCCCCTGGTCATGGTGCTCAGCCTGGTGCTGGTCGCCCTCCTGATGACGCCGTCCATCGTGGCCCTGGTGGCCGAGCGCCGCTTTCCCGGCCTGGAGCGCAAGATCGGTGCGCGCTGGTGGCAGGGGTTGGCCTGGTCCCTGCTGTGCTCGGCCGGTGCTCTGGGCGCCCTGTTCCTGAGCATGCCCTTCTGGCTGGTGCCGCCCCTGGTGCTGGTGCTGCCGCCCCTGATCTGGGGCTGGCTGTCCTACCGCGTCTTTACCTTTGATGTGCTCGCCGACCATGCCTCGCCCGAAGAGCGCCGCCAGCTGATGAAGGCGCATCGCCTGCCCCTGCTGAGCATGGGCGTGATCACCGGCTATCTGGGCGCCGCGCCGGCCATGATCTGGGCCTTTGGCGTGCTGACCGTGGTTTTCGCCCCGGTGCTGGTGGTGGCCACGGTCTGGCTCTACACCCTGGTCTTTGCCTTCTCCACCCTGTGGTTTGCGCATTACGCCCTGGCGGCCCTGGCGGCCCAGCGGGCCGCGGCCGCCGCACAGCCCGGCCCCGTGGTGGAGGTCGTGCCTGCCCAGCCGGTGCTGCCGGCCGAGCCGCCGGCTGCCGCCCCGCCGCTGCTGCCCTGAGCCTTCTTCAACATCTGCCGCCCTAGTGTTCGCATGCAAATCGGTTTGATCATCGTCGGCGACGAAATCCTGTCCGGCAAGCGCCAGGACAAGCATCTGGCCACCTTCATCGGCCTGCTGGCCGCGCGCGGCCTGAGCCTCGCCTGGGCCGAGTATGTGGGGGACGACCGCGAGCGCCTCACCGCCACCCTGCGCCGCGCCTTTGCCAGCGGCGATCTGGTGCTGAGCTGCGGCGGCATAGGCGCCACACCCGACGACCACACCCGCCAGGCCGCGGCCGCGGCCCTGGATCGCGAGCTGCTGATCCACCCCGGCGCCCGCGAGCTGATCTGGGGGCGCATCCAGGAGATGGCCGCCGAGCAGGGGCAGGTGGCCGACGCCGAGCACCCGGACAGCCTGCGCCGCTTCGAGATGGGGCGCTTTCCCGCCGGGGCCGAGCTCATCCCCAACCCCTACAACCGCATCCCCGGTTTCTATATCGGCACGGTTTACTTCGTGCCGGGCTTCCCGGTCATGGCCCACCCCATGATGGAGTGGGTGCTGGACCAGCGTCATGCCGATCTGCACCAGTCCGTCGGCATGCGCGAGCGCTCCCTGATCGTCAGCGGCGCCATGGAGGCCAGCCTCACGCCGCTGATGGAGCGCATCGAGGCCGAGCACCCGGGCATCAAGGTCTTCAGCCTGCCCAGCGTGGACCATCCCCAGTGGGGGCGGCATATCGAGCTGGGTGTCAAGGCCGGTCCGGCCTTGGGGGATGAAGCGCTGCAGGAGGCCTATGGGGCCCTGAAACAAGGCCTGATCCAATTCGGTGCATTGATAAGAACCGAATTGGTGCGTTAGTATGCACCGCGATGGTGCTGACGCCGTCCCGGGGTGAACCTCGGTTCGTCATGTGGCGGCTGGAGCTTGGAGCGCTGAGCCCAAAACATGCAGGCTGACGAGGATGCACCGGACTGGCGCCTGTCGGCAGCCCTCGATGTCCAAGTTGGCACGCAAACTGCTTTCTCTTGGATGGACGCCAAGAGGCGCTCGCCGAATTCTTTTCGACGTATTCACACCCCGTCCCAATCCGCTTAGGAGTTTTTGATGGCCAAGACCGTCGCTGATGTGATGCAGATGGTGAAGGACAACGAAGTCAAGTTCGTTGACTTCCGCTTCACCGATACCCGTGGCAAGGAACAGCACGTCTCCGTGCCTGTGTCGCACTTCGATGAAGACAAGTTCTCGTCGGGACATGCCTTCGACGGTTCCTCCATCGCCGGCTGGAAGGGCATTGAAGCCTCGGACATGCTGCTGATGCCGGATCCCAGCACGGCCAATATCGACCCCTTCTTCGAAGAGCCGACCCTGATCCTGACCTGCGACGTCATCGATCCGGCCGACGGCAAGGCCTATGAGCGCGATCCGCGCTCCCTGGCCAAGCGCGCCGAGGCCTATCTGAAGTCTTCGGGCCTGGGCGACGCCGCCTTCTTCGGTCCCGAGCCCGAGTTCTTCATCTTTGACTCGGTGCGCTGGGCCAACGATATGTCGGGCTCCTTCTTCAAGATCGAGTCCGAGGAAGCCGCCTGGAACACCGGCAAGGAATACGAGCACGGCAACTCCGGCTACCGTCCCACCGTCAAGGGCGGCTACTTCCCGGTGCCCCCGGTCGACTCCGGCCAGGACATGCGCTCGGAAATGTGCCTGGTGCTGGAACAGCTGGGCATCCCGGTTGAAGTGCATCACCACGAAGTGGCCAATGCCGGCCAGATGGAAATCGGCACCAAGTTCAGCTCCCTGGTGCAGCGCGCCGACTGGACCCAGCTGCAGAAGTACGTGATCCAGAACGTGGCCCATGCCTATGGCAAGACCGCCACCTTCATGCCCAAGCCCATCGTGGGCGACAACGGCAGCGGCATGCACGTGCACCAGTCCGTGTGGAAGGACGGCAAGAACCTGTTCGCCGGTGACGGCTACGCCGGTCTCTCGGACTTCGCCCTGTACTACATCGGCGGCATCATCAAGCACGCCCGTGCCCTGAACGCCATCACCAACCCCGGCACCAACAGCTACAAGCGTCTGGTCCCCGGCTTCGAAGCCCCGGTCAAGCTGGCCTACTCGGCCAAGAACCGCTCGGCCTCGATCCGCATCCCCTATGTGGCCAACCCCAAGGGTCGCCGCGTCGAGGCCCGCTTCCCGGACCCCAGCGCCAACCCCTATCTGTGCTTTGCAGCCCTGCTGATGGCCGGTCTGGACGGCGTGGAAAACAAGATCCACCCGGGCGAGGCCGCCACCAAGGACCTGTACCACCTGCCGCCGGAAGAAGACGCGAAGATCCCGACCGTCTGCCACAGCCTGGACCAGGCCCTGGAGTACCTGGACAAGGACCGTGCCTTCCTGACCAAGGGTGGCGTGTTCACCGACAGCTTCATCGATGCCTACATCGAGCTGAAGATGCAGGAAGTGACCCGCTTCCGCATGGCCACCCACCCGGTGGAATTCGACATGTACTACGCGCTGTGATGCACAAGGGCAGCGAGCGTGCCTGCCACGCCATGCTGCCCTGGCCTGCGTGCGGGGGACGGCTTGGGCCGTCCCTTCTTTTTTCTGCCCCGCGGCTTGGGCCACAATCGCGCCATGCCTTATCGCCACACCTGCCTGATGCTGACTCTCCTGAGCTGTGCCCTGGGGGTACAGGCACAGGTCTACCGCTGCCCGGGGCCCCCGGTGCTTTACACCGATGCGCTGAGCCCGAAGGAAGCGCAGGAAAAGGGTTGTCGCTCCATCGAGGGCACGCCCATCACCGTGCTGCAGTCGCCCAAGCCGCGGGCGGCAGCACCGGCGCCAGCGCCCGGGGCAACGCCGGGTGCGGCGCCGACGGCCAGCCGGGGTGGCAATGAAGGGCGTGTGGATCCCACGCAGCAGAAGGGGCGTGACGATGAACGCCGCCGCGTGCTTGAGAGCGAGCTGCGCGAGGCGGAAGCCCGCCTGGCCGAGCTGCAGCGCGAGTACCAGGGTGGGCAACCCGATCGCCGTGGCGACGAACGCAACAACTATCAGAAGTATCTGGACCGTGTGGCCGAGCTCAAGGCCGGTATCACCCGCCAGGAAGCCGATATCCAGGCCCTCAAGCGCGAGATCTCCAAGCTGCCCTGAGCGTCCGGCTCGGGTGGCGGCGGTCCGTGACGGGGCCGTACGAGCATGAACGAGCATCCTCCCTCAGGCTACGAGGCCTTTGACCTGCTGGCCACCATGGTGGCCGTGGTGCGGCCCGACGGCGAATGCCTGTTCGCCAATGCGGCGTTTGAGTCTGTGATGCGGCTCTCGCGCCGCGCGGTTCAGGGCCTCAATCTCTTCGACTGGTTTGCCGATGCGACACGCCTGCGCGAGACCGTGGCCGCCGTGGCCGGCAATGCCTACTCCAGCGGCCGCTTCGACGCCCAGCTGCGCCGCGGCGCGCGCCCGCATGAGGACCTGCTGCCGGTGCAGGTCATCGTCAGCCAGACCGACAGTCCCGAGCGCGTGTTGGTGGAGCTGATCGAGAACGCCCAGCAGGCGCGGCAGGATCGCGAGGAGCGCACCCTGGATCAGGTGCAGGCCACCAAGGAGCTAATCCGCAATCTGGCCCACGAGATCAAGAACCCGCTGGGTGGTATCCGCGGTGCGGCCCAGCTGCTGGCCCTGGAGCTGCAGCCGACCGAGCTGGGCCCTGAGCTGGAGGAATACACCCAGGTCATCGTGCATGAGGCCGACCGCCTGCAGTCCCTGGTGGACCGCCTGCTGGCCCCGCACCGCCGCGCCCAGGTGGTGGGCGATGTGAACATCCACGAGGTCTGCGAGCGGGTGCGATCCCTCATCCTGGCCGAGTATCCGCGCGGCCTGCAGGTGCTGCGCGACTACGACATCTCCCTGCCCGATTTCCGCGGCGACCGCGAGCAGCTGATCCAGGCCGTGCTCAATATCGTGCAGAACGCCGCCCAGGCCCTGCAGGTCCAGATCGCCGAGGGCTCGGCCGTCATCACCCTGCAGACGCGCGTGGCCCGCCAGGTGACCATTGGCAAGCAGCGCTGGCGCTTGGCATTGGAATTGCATATCCAGGACAACGGTCCCGGTGTGCCGGCCGAGATCCGCGATCGCATCTTCTATCCCCTGGTCTCCGGCCGGGATGGCGGGACCGGTCTGGGTCTGACTCTGGCGCAAACCATCGCTCAGCAGCATCAGGGCATGATTGACTGCGACAGCGAACCGGGCCGGACCGATTTTCGAATCACCCTGCCTTTGCCCTGAACGCGGTGGGCGAAGGGGAGCACTGCATGAAATCCATCTGGATTTGCGACGACGATCACTCCATCCGATTTGTTCTGGAGAAAGCCCTGAGCCGCGAGGGCCTGCCGGTGCGCAGCTTCAGCAACGGCCGAGACCTGCTGGCCGCGCTGGAGGAGGGCGACAGCCCCCAGGTGCTGGTGTCCGACATCCGCATGCCCGGCGGCTCGGGCCTGGACCTGCTGGCCAAGGTCAAGGAGAAGATGCCCGGCCTGCCGGTCATCATCATGACGGCCTACTCCGATCTGGACAGCGCTGTCTCGGCCTTCCAGGGCGGGGCCTTCGAGTACCTGCCCAAACCCTTTGACCTCAGCCGCGCGGTGGAGCTGATCCGCCGCGCCCAGGAGGAGAGCCAGCGCGAGGCGGTGGCCGAAGAGGCCGCGGCCCAGGTGCCCGAGATGCTGGGCCAGGCCCCGGCCATGCAGGACGTGTTCCGCGCCATCGGCCGGCTGAGCCAGAGCCATGTCACGGTGCTGATCACCGGCGAGTCCGGCTCGGGCAAGGAGCTGGTGGCGCGCGCCCTGCACAAGCACAGCCCGCGCGCCGATGGGCCGTTTGTGGCCATCAACACCGCGGCCATCCCCAAGGACCTGCTGGAGAGCGAGCTTTTCGGCCATGAGCGCGGCGCCTTCACCGGTGCCCAGGCCACGCGCCGCGGCCGCTTCGAGCAGGCCGATGGCGGCACGCTCTTTCTGGACGAGATCGGCGATATGCCGCTGGACCTGCAGACCCGCTTGCTGCGTGTGCTGTCCGATGGCCAGTTCTACCGCGTGGGGGGCCACAGCCCGCTCAAGAGCAATGTGCGCGTCATCGCTGCCACCCACCAGAACCTGGAGGAGCGGGTGCGCCAGGGCGGCTTCCGCGAGGATCTGTTCCACCGCCTCAACGTGATCCGCCTGCGCCTGCCGGCCCTGCGCGAGCGCCGCGAGGACATCCCGGTGCTGGCGCGCTACTTCCTGCAGCGCAGCGCCACCGAGCTGGGCGTGGAGCCCAAGCGCCTGTCCGAGGCGGCCCTGGCCAAGCTGGTGGTCTTCGACTTCCCCGGCAATGTGCGCCAACTCGAGAACGTTTGCCACTGGCTCAGCGTGATGGCGCCCAGCCAGGTCGTGGAAGCCAAGGATCTGCCCCAGGAGCTGCTGCAGCCGCCCACGGCGGCGCTGGCCTCCGCGGCGGCCGCGCTGCAGCCGCTGCCGCCCAGCCCGGCGGGCATGAGCGTGGCGAGCGATCTGCCGCCCGCCAATCCGGCGCTGGCCGGCGGCCCCGATGCCTGGGTGGCCGAGATGGCCCGGGAGGCCAGGCGCCTGCTGGCCAGCGGTGAGCCCGAGGTCTGGGAGCTGCTGACCCGGCGTTTCGAGGCCAGCCTCATCCTGACCGCCCTGGACCTGACCCGCGGCCGCCGCATCGAGGCGGCGCAGAAGCTGGGCATAGGGCGCAACACCATCACCCGGAAAATCCAGGAACTGGGCCTGGACGCCTGAGAGAACTCTGCGCTTCTTGACCGCCGGGCCGGCCATGGCGGGCCGTCCGGGTGTATAAGCCCGGACGTTTCAGCATCGACAAGCAGGAAGAGAACCGAGTCATGGGCGCACAGTGGAAGGCCAAGCACAAGGACATCGCGGCAAACGCCAAGGGCCGCATGTTCACCAAGCTGTCCAAGGAAATCATGCAGGCCGCGCGCAATGGCGCCGACCCGGACATGAACGCGCGGCTGCGCATGGTGGTGGAGCAGGCCAAAAAGGCTTCCATGCCGCGCGACACGCTGGAGCGGGCCATCAAGAAGGGCGCGGGCCTGCTGGGCGAGGCGGTGAGTTTCGAGCGCGTCACCTACGAGGGCTTCGCCCCGCACCGGGTGGCCGTGATCGTGGAATGCCTGACCGACAACGTGAACCGCACGGCGTCTGAGATGCGCGTGCTCTTTCGCAAGGGCCAGCTGGGCGTGAGCGGCTCGGTGAGCTGGGACTTCGACCACCTGGGCATCATCGAGGCCAGCCCCCTGCAGGCCGATGCCGATATCGAGCTGGCGGCCATCGAGGCCGGCGCCCAGGACTTCGAGACCGTGGACAAGGATGAGGACGGGGAGGGTGGCGGCGCGCTGTTCTACACCGACGCCGCCGATCTGGACCTGGTCTGCCGTGCCCTGCCGGCCCAGGGCTTTGGCGTGAACGCGGCCAAGCTGGGCTACCGGCCCAAGAACCCGCTCACGCTGGGCGCCGCCGAGCTGGAGGAGGTGGAGGCCTTTCTGGCCGCCATCGACGCCTGCGACGATGTGCAGGAAGTCTATGTGGCCCTGGCGGGCTGAGTCGGCTCGGCGGGCCTAACCCGCCTGCTTGTCCAGCCACACGCCCAGGCCCTGGGCGTTGAGCTCCACATCCATGGCCAGCAGGCTTTGCTGGCGCTCCAGTGGCAGCGCGCAGCCATGGCGGGCCAGCTCGCGCAGATAGAGCGCCTCCAGCCCGCGCTTGAGCGCCGCATGCCGCTCGGCCTGTTCCTGGCTGGCGCGGGCGATGGCCACCATTTCGGCAATCTGTGTGCGCAGCAGGGCCGCCAGGCGCTGCACCTCGGCCACGCTGCCGCCCACGCGTCCGTAGTGGGTCAGGAACATCTGCCGCGGCGAGCGGGCCAGCATGCGCTCCATCGAGGCCAGCAGGGCCTCGGGCTCGAACTGCACCGGGGTGCTGGTGGGCATGATCCAGGCGCCGTGCTCGGCATGGTCGAACTCGCGGTAGGACAGGCCGAAGGTATCGCCGGTGAACCAGGCCTGGCTGCGCGCGTCCCAGATGCAGTGGTGGTGACGGGCATGGCCGGGGGTGTCGGCGATCAGCAGCGCGCGACCGGCCAGCGAGACGATCTGGCCGTCCGTGCTGGTATCTACGCGCTCGGCCGGCACGCCCAGCAGCTGGCCGTAGGAGCGCTGCATCTCGGCATCGCCATAGACGGCCAGGGCGCCCTGGTAGAGCGCCGTCGGGTCGATCAGGTGGCGGGCGCCGCGCGGATGCACCAGCAGCCGGGCCTGGGGCAGGGACTGCATCAGCAGGCCCACGCCGCCGGCATGATCCAGATGCACATGGGTGGGGATCACCCAGTCCACCGCGGTCGGCGCCAGCCCCAGGGCCTCGAGTGCGCCCAGCAGACGCGGCACGGCATGGTTGGTGCCGGTGTCGATGAAGGCGGCGCGGCCGGCCTCGACGACCAGATAGGCGGCATCGAAATGGTCGCGCTGAAAGCCGGTGTCGATGGCATACACGCCATCGCCCAGATCCTGCAGGTACGGGCTCATGGGGCTGGTCTCCCTCCTTAGAATGCCGCAACCATAGCCGAAGAAGAGAAGGTGCCGCCATGGCGGTTCGAGAGATCCTGAAGATGGGCGACCCGCGCCTGCTGCGCGTGGCCCAGCCGGTGCGCGAGTTTGGCAGCCCGGCCCTGCGCGAGCTGGTGGCCGATATGTTGGACACCATGAAGGCTGCCAACGGTGCCGGCCTGGCCGCGCCGCAGATCGGTGTGGATCTGCGCCTGGTGATCTTCGGCTTTGAGCGCAATGAGCGCTATCCGGAGGCGCCTCCCGTGCCCATGACCGTGCTGATCAACCCGGAGATCACCCCGCAGTCCGAGCTGCTGGAAGAGGGCTGGGAAGGCTGCCTCTCGGTGCCGGGCCTGCGTGGCGTGGTGCCCCGCCATGCCAGCATCCGCTACCGCGGCTTCGATCTGGAGGGCCAGCCCATAGACCGCCTGGCCGAGGGCTTTCATGCCCGCGTGGTGCAGCATGAATGTGACCATCTGGACGGCCGGCTCTACCCCATGCGGGTGCGTGACTTCAGCCGTTTCGGCTTCACCTCGGTGCTCTTTCCCGAGCTCGACCCCCAGGCCGACGATTGAGCCGCCGGCGGCTCAGAGCAAGGGCTTGAGCCCCTGCCAGACCTGCTCCAGCATCAGGGGATGGGCCTTGGCCAGGGGGTGGATGCGGTCGGGCTGGAACCAGTCCAGGGCATCGGGTCGATCGGCCACGCCCTTGAGCAGAAAGGGCGTCAGCCCCGTCTTCTCACTGCGGGCCACCTCGGCAAACAGGCTCGCAAATTCGCGCGCATAGGCGCTGCCATAGTTGGGCGGGACCTGCATGCCCACCAGCAGCACCCGTGCACCGGCGGCTTTGGCGGCGCGGCTCATGGCCTGCAGGTTCTCGCGCGTGCTGCTCAGGGGCAGGCCACGCAGCGCATCGTTGCCGCCCAGCTCGATCACCACATGGCTGGGCTGATGCTGACCCAGCAGGGCGGGCAGGCGGGAGCGGCCGCCGGCGGTGGTGTCGCCGCTGATGCTGGCATTGATCACCTCGTAGGGCGGCTTGTTGCCCTGCAGCCGTTTCTGAAGCAGGGCCACCCAGCCGCTGCCCCGCTCGATGCCATACTCGGCCGAGAGGCTGTCGCCCACGATGAGCACGCGACGCCTGGGGCCTGCCGGTGGCGTCTGGGCCGCGGCAAGACCCGACACCAGCGGCATCAGGGCCAGCAGGCTACAGTCCCGCATCCAGTGCCGTCGCTTCATCTTCATCTTCACAGAGTCCGTCGCAGTCATGTCCCAAGCCATCATTGAAGTCCAGGGCGTCAACAAGCAGGTGCAGGACGCCAGCGGGCAGCTGACGATTCTGCACGACATCTCTTTCACCCTGGCGGCGCGGGAATCCGTGGCCATCGTGGGGGCCTCGGGTTCGGGCAAGAGCACCCTGCTGGCGCTCTTGGCGGGGCTGGATCGACCCAGCAGCGGCACGGTGCGCCTGGCGGGCCAGGATTTGTTTGTGCTGGACGAGGATCAGCGCGCCGCACTGCGCGCCCGGCATGTGGGTTTTGTGTTCCAGAGCTTTCAGCTGCTGGCCAACCTCACGGCGCTGGAGAACGTGATGCTGCCCCTGGAGCTGCGGGGTGATCGCGATGCACGCGCCCAGGCCACCCAGATGCTGCAGCGTGTGGGACTGGGGCAGCGGCTGTCACACTATCCGCGCGTGCTCTCGGGTGGCGAGCAGCAACGCGTGGCTCTGGCGCGTGCCTTTGTGCTGCGGCCCGATGTGCTGCTGGCCGACGAGCCCACGGGCAGTCTGGACTTTGCGACCGGTCAGGCGGTGATGGAGCTGATGTTCGAGCTCAACCGCGAGGCGGGCACCACCCTGGTGCTGGTGACCCACGATGCCGCCATCGCGGCCCGTTGTCAGCGCCAGCTGCGCATCGACGCGGGGCGCCTGGTCGCCATCAGCACTTCGAGCCCGGAGTCGATTGCCGCGCACGCTGCCTGAGGCGGCGCCGACGTTCACCCCGTATCACGGCCCACCAGCCCAGATACACGACCAGATAGGCGATGGCGCCCAGCAGCAGGCCCGCCAGGGGCAGGCCGATCAGCAGCGGGGGACCCAGATTGGAGATCCAGGCCATCAGGGTGGTGCCCCAGCTCAGCGGGGCGCTCCAGTCGATGTCCAGCATCTCCGGCGTGGCCACCGGGCCATGGTGGCCCGAGGCCATGCGGCCCAGGGCGATCGCCAGGCTCCAGATGGGCACCAAGGTGAAGGGATTGGTCAGCCAGGTGGCCGCCACGGCGGCTGCCACATTGGCTCGGCAGGCAATCGCGGCAATGGCCGCCACCACCATCTGGGTCGGCAGGGGAATCACGCCCACGGCCAAGCCGACCGCCACACCCATGGCCACGCGGCGCCGATGCGCCACCCACAGCCAGGGGCGAGGCGCCAGGTAGTTGCCCAGCCAGCGCAGCCCCTTGGTCTGGGACAGGGTGTCGGGGTGGGGCAGGATGCGTCGGGCGTAGCGTGAGGCGGGCATGGGAGATGGGGCCGATGAGAAAAGACCCGCGGCGCCCTTCAGGGGGCGGATCGCGGGTCTGTCAGCGCTGTTGCCGGCTCAGGCTCAGTTGGCGAACTTGTGGTCCGTCTTGGCCTTGCTGCGCAGTTCCTGCTGGAAGTTGGCCAGCTTCTGCTGGCTCAGGCGCTGCATGATCTGCGGCTTGACGTCGTCAAAGGCCGGGAACTGGGCCTCGCGGGTGTCTTCCAGCTTGATGATGTGGAAGCCGAACTGGCTCTTCACCGGCTCCTGGGTGATCTCACCCTTCTTCAGCGAGGTCATGGCCTTGCTGAACTCGGGCACGAAGTTGCCGGGGTTGGCGAAGTCCAGATCACCACCGTTGGCGGCTGAGCCGGGATCCTTGGAGTTCTTGGCGGCCAGGTCTTCGAACTTGGCGCCGCCGTTGAGCTGCTTGATCAGGGCCTTGGCCTCGTCTTCCTTCTCCACCAGGATGTGGCGGGCGCGGTACTCGGTGCCGCTGTTCTGGGCCTTGAACTTGTCGTACTCGGCCTGGGCTTCGGCGTCGGTGACGGGGTTCTTCTTGGCGTAGTCGGCGAAGAGCTCACGGATCATGATGCTCTGGCGGGCCAGTTCCATCTGAGCCCGGTAGTCGGCGCTGGCGGGAATGCCGCGCTTCTCGGCTTCCTGCATGAAGATCTCGCGCAGCACGACCTCGTCACGGACCTGGGCCTCCAGTTCCGGCGAGCGCGGCTGGCCGTTCTTGGTGACCTGGCCCACCAGCAGCTCCACCCGGGCCTTGGGCACGGGCTTGCCATTGACGATGGCCACGTTTTGCGCGCTGGCCGTCACGGGCAGGAACGCAGCGGACAGGGCCGCGAAGGACGCGGCGAGCACAAACTTCTTCATGGAAATATGAGCGGCTAAGAATGAAAAATGCGCCGGGGGGCGCGATGTGGCGGGGCGCGGTCAGCGCTCCTCCGGTGTGCGGGCGTCGATCGCCAGCGCATGGATGCCGCGCTTCATCAGCTCGGCGAGGGCATCATATACGAGCCGGTGTCGCGCCACCCGCGGGAGATTCCGGAAGCGCTCGCTGACGATGAACGCATGGTAGTGGCCGCCTTCGCGGGCACCGGCATGGCCGGCATGCTGGGCGCTGTCGTCGCGCAGCACCAGTTCGCTGGGCGCCAGCCGGTCGCGCAGCAGGGTTTCGATTTCAGCCAGCAGGCTCATGGCTTGGCATCCTCTTTCACCTCATCACCGAGGTATTTGCTCAGGTACAGGCCCTGAATCAGGGTGAAGATCAGCATCAGGCCGGTGGTGCCAAAGACCTTGAAGTTGGCCCAGCTGGAGGTGCTGAAGTGATAGGCCACATAGAGATTGAGCACGCCCATCACGGCGAAGAAGGCCACCCAGGCCCAGTTCAGCCGGCGCCACACCGGCGCGGGCAGCTGCAGCTCCTTGCCCAGCATGGCCTGGATCAGGTTCTTGTTGAAGAAGCGCTGGCTGACGAAGAAGACCAGGGCCATGGCCCAGTACAGGCCGGTGGGCTTCCACTTGATGAAGGTCTCGCTGTGGAACCAGATGGTGGCGCCGCCCAGCACCACGACCAGGGCCAGGCTGATCCAGAGCATCAGATCGATCTTCTGGCCGCGCAGCTTGAGCAGCAGGGCCTGCAGCAAGGTGGCGACCATCACCACCACCGTGGCCAGCAGGACCGGGGCCTCCTGCGGGCCGACCTGGCCGCCCGAGACCAGAAAGCCAAAATGCTGGGTGGCAAAGGCCGCAGCGGCCTCGGCATGGCCTTCGGCGTATTTGAAGGTGCCGAAGAACAGGATCAGCGGCAGGAAGTCGAGCAGGAGTTTCATAGGGGATGCATTCCCGAGCAGTGGCCGCCGATCCGGCGCTGCCGGGCGGCCGGCGCAGCCCCTTTCGAGGGCTGGCGTCGCCGGTAGGGGGTGTCTATTCAGGCGCGAAGTCTATCGCGGCAGAATTGATGCAGAAGCGCTCGCCGGTGGGCTCGGGGCCGTCGGGGAAGACATGGCCCAGGTGGGAGCCGCAGTTGTTGCAGCGCACCTCGACGCGCACCATGCCATGGCTGTGGTCCACCACCCGCTCGATCAGCTCGGCATTGACCGGCTCCCAGTAGCTGGGCCAGCCGCAGCCGGCATCGAACTTGGTGGCGGATTCAAACAGGGGGGTGCCGCAGCCCACGCAGTGGTAGTGGCCGGCCTCCCAGTGGTCCCAGTACTTGCCGGTGAAGGCGCGCTCGGTGGCGGCATGGCGCGTCACCTGGTACTGCAGCGGGTCCAGCTCCTGGCGCCATTGCTCGTCGCTTTTCTGGACCGGGTAGTCGTGAGGGGGCTTGGGGGTGCTCATGATGGGCTGGAGTTGCCGAGGCCTTGGCTCTGTGGTTTCCAGTGTAGCCAGCCCGCGCCAGCCCCTGTGGCCAAGGGACTTGGGGCCAGCCCCGCGGCAGTGAATACCCTGAGGCATGCGGGCTGGGCTGTGTAACGAGGGTGACTCTCAGGGGCGCAAAGCCAGGATTAAACTGGTCCGAACACGGGGCGCTCAGACCCTGTGACAGAGAACACAGGAGACTGCCGATGGCGCTGATGGGCCAGATGATGTCCATGCCCCTGCTGATTTCTTCGCTGATCCAGCATGCGGCCCGGCACACCGGAGACACCGAGATCGTCAGCAAGCGCTGTGAGGGTGATCTTCACCGCTACACCTGGCGCGACGCCGAGCTGCGCTCACGCCAGCTGGCCCAGGCCCTGGCCCGCCTGGGCTGCGAGGCGGGTGACCGCATCGGCACCCTGGCCTGGAACGGCCACCGTCATCTGGAGATCTACTACGGCGCCTCGGGCTCCGGGCTGGTCTGTCACACCATCAACCCGCGGCTCTTTCCCGAGCAGATCGCCTGGATCGTGGGGGATGCGCAGGACAAGCTGCTCTGCTTCGACCTCACATTCCTGCCCCTGGTGGAAAAGCTCCAGCCTTTGCTGGGCTCGGTGCAGCACTATGTGCTGATGACGGACCGCGCCCATATGCCGGGCCAGACCAGCATCCCGAACCTGCTGTGCTTTGAAGAGCTGATCGCGGCCGAGACGGGGCACGACTATGTCTGGCCGCAGTTCGACGAGAACACCGCCTCCAGCATCTGCTACACCTCGGGCACCACGGGCCATCCCAAGGGCGCCGTCTACAGCCACCGCTCCACGGTGCTGCATGCCTTTGCCTCGGCCATGCCGGACGCCATGGACTGCTCGGCCAAGGATGTGATCCTGCCCGTGGTGCCCATGTTCCATGTGAATGCCTGGGGCCTGCCCTACAGCAGCGCCATCGTGGGCGCCAAGCTGGTGTTCCCGGGCCCGCATCTGGATGGCAAGTCGCTCTACGAGCTCTTCGAGAACGAGGGCGTGACCTTCAGTGCCGGCGTGCCCACGGTCTGGCTGGGCCTGCTCACCCATGTGAAGAGCCAGGGCCTGAAGTTCAGCAGCTTCAAGCGCACCGTGATCGGGGGTTCGGCCTGCCCGCCGGCCATGCTGGCCACGCTGATGGATGACTATGGCGTGGAGGTCATCCACGCCTGGGGCATGACCGAGCTCTCGCCCCTGGGCACCCTGTCCAAGCTCAATGCCAAGCAGCTGCAGCTGCCCCAGGCCGAGCAGCGGCGCATCCTGGAGAAGCAGGGCAAGGTCATCTACGGCATCGATATGGCCGTGATCGATGACGAGGGCCGCAGCCAGCCCTGGGACGGCCGCAGCTCCGGCAATCTGGTGGTGCGTGGCCACTGGGTCATCGCCAGCTACTTCCGCCAGCAGGCATCGCCCCTGCTGGCCGTGGACGGCCAGCCCGGCTGGTTCCCCACCGGCGATGTGGCCACCATCGATGGCGACGGCTTCATGCAGATCACCGACCGCAGCAAGGATGTGATCAAGTCCGGCGGCGAGTGGATCAGCTCCATCGAGCTGGAGAACATCGCCATGGCCCACCCGGCCGTGCACGAGGCCGCGGTGATCGCCGTGGCCCATCCCAAATGGGACGAGCGACCGCTGCTGGTGGTCGTCAAGAAGCCCGGGGCCGAGCTCAGCCGCGAGGCCATGCTGGCGCATTACGAAGGCCGGATCGCCAAATGGCAGATCCCGGACGATGTGGCCTTTGTGGACGAGATTCCTCACACCGCCACCGGCAAGATCCAGAAGCTCCGACTGCGCGAGCAGTTCAAGGCTCACCGTCTGCCGGGCACCTGAGGCCCTGGGGGCATCCCGCCCCAGGGCAATCCCCGTGGCCGCCGCGCGGCCGCGGCTGCATAAGCTTGAATCGCCTTGCCAACCACAAAAGGAGACAACGATGTACAGCAGCTGCAAGCATGTCCTGAAGGCGACCGTGGCGGCCAGCCTCATCGCCGCCGCGCTACCGGTCCTGGCGCAAAAGGGTGAGACGGTGAAGATCGCCTGGATCGATCCGCTCTCTGGCCTGATGGCCCCGGTGGGGCAGAACCAGGTGAAGAGCTTCCAGTTCTTCGCCGAGAAGTTCAACGCCTCCAACCCGGCGGGCGTGAAGTTCGAGATCATTCCCATCGACAACAAGCTCAGCCCGGCCGAGAGCCTGAACGCGCTCAAGTCCGCCATCGACCAGGGCGTGCGCTATGTGACCCAGGGCAATGGCTCGGGCGCGGCCCTGGCCATCGTGGATGCGGTGAACAAGCACAACGAGCGCAACCCCGGCAAGGAGGTGGTCTACCTCAACCATTCGGCCGTGGACCCCGATCTGACCAACAGCAAGTGCAGCTACTGGCACTTCCGCATGGATGCGGACACCTCGATGAAGATGGAAGCCCTGACCAGCTTCATCAAGGACCAGCCGGACATCAAGAAGATCTACCTGCTCAACCAGAACTATGCCCACGGCCACCAGGTGGCCAAGTACGCCAAGGAAACCCTGGGCCGCAAGCGCCCCGACATCCAGATCGTGGGCGAGGATTTGCATCCCCTGGCCCAGGTCCGCGACTTTGCACCCTATGTGGCCAAGATCAAGGCCAGCGGCGCCGACAGCGTGATCACCGGCAACTGGGGCTCGGACCTGGCCCTGCTGATCAAGGCCGCCAACGAGGCGGGCTACACCGGCCGCTTCTTCACCTACTACGCGGGCGTCACCGGCACGCCCACCGCCCTGGGGCAGGGCTCGGCCGGCCGCGTCTACCAGATCGCCTACAACCACTACAACATGGGTGGGCAGATGCAGAAGTGGCAGGAGGAGTTCCAGAAGAAGTTCGACGCCGACTTCTTCACCGGCAGCGTCATCCACATCTACACCCTGCTGGGTGAGGCCATGGCCAAGGCCAAGAGCACCGATCCGGTCAAGGTGGCGGCGGCGCTGGAAGGGCTCAAGAGCAAGAGCTTCAATGGCGAGGTCGAGATGCGCAAGACCGACCACCAGCTGCAGCAGACTCTCTACCTCTCGGTCTGGCAGAAGACCGACGCCAAGAACAGCTACAGCGCTGAGAAGACCGGCATGACCTTCGTGCCGGTGCGCACCTTCGAGCCCTATGTGTCCAGCACGCCGACTTCCTGCCAGATGAAGCGGCCGGGCTGAGCCGGCGGCGCGCGCAAGTCCTGACCCTCATCCGGCCCTTGACGATGCCGGATGGGGCATGATGCGCGCCGCCGTCTCGGGCGGCCCCCGCTGCGGCAGGGCCGCGCCGGGCTTTCACGGCTCCATGACCACGGGCTCATACCTTGGACCAGATCCTCATCAACCTGCTCAACGGCCTGTCCTCCGGACTGCTGCTGTTCATGCTCAGCTCCGGCCTCACGCTGATCTTCAGCATGATGGGCGTGCTGAACTTCGCCCACGCCAGCTTCTATATGCTGGGCGCCTACATCGCCTACACCTTCAGCGGCTGGCTGGGCTTCTGGCCGGCCCTGCTGCTGGCGCCGGTGGCGGTGGGCCTGCTGGGTGCGCTGTTCGAGCGCAGCGTGCTGCGCCGGGTGCATCGCTTCGGCCATGTGCCGGAGCTGCTCATCACCTTCGGCCTGTCCTATGTGATCCTGGAGTTGGTGCAGCTGATCTGGGGGCGTGTGGCCGTGCCCTTCAACCCGCCGGCCGCCCTGCAGGGCGCGGCCTTCACCATCATTCAGAGCCCGAGCAGCGGCCTGAGCCTGGTGCTGGGCGAGGCCGCACCGGCGCTGTGCAGCGCGGCCCTGTGCTCCAAGTTCCCGCTCACCCGTGCCTTCGTGATGCTGGTGGCCCTGGCCATGCTGCTGGCCCTGTGGCTGATGCTCACCCGCACCCGCATCGGCCTGGTGATTCAGGCCGCACTGACCCACCCGGAGATGGTGGAGGCCCTGGGCCACAACGTGCCGCGGGTCTTCATGCTGGTCTTTGGCAGTGGCTGCGCGCTGGCGGCCCTGGCCGGGGTGATCGGCGGCATCACCTTCGTCACCGAGCCGGCCATGGCCACCATCGTGGGCTCCATCATCTTCGTGGTGGTGGTGGTGGGCGGTGTGGGTTCCCTGGCCGGCGCCTTTGTGGGCTCCATCCTGATCGGCCTGCTGCAGACCCTGCCGCTGACCGTGGACAGTTCCCTGGCCAGCCTCTTCAAGCTGGGCCCCGACACCTTCGGCTACCCCCTGCTGAAACTGACCCTGGCCCAGGTGGCGCCCATCCTGCCCTATCTGCTGATGGTGCTGATCCTGATCTTCCGGCCCAAGGGCCTGCTGGGCACGCGGGATGAATGAGATGAGTCGCAGCGTTTCCAAGACCCATTACCACTTCAAGCCCTACAACGTCGGCCGCTGGTTGGTCTGGGGCCTCTTTGCCCTGGCGCTGGCCGTGGCCCCGCTGATCTGGACCAGCTCGCTCTCGCAGACCATGCTGAGCCAGATGGGCATCGCCATCATCGCCTGCCTGGCCTACAACGTGCTGCTGGGCCAGGGGGGCATGCTGAGCTTTGGCCACGCGGTCTACAGCGGCCTGGGCTCCTTTCTGGCCATCCATACGCTCAACCAGGTGTCGGCCGGCCAGCTCAGCCTGCCGGTGAGCCTGGTGCCCCTGGTGGGCGGCCTGGCCGGGCTTTTCTTCGCGGCCCTGTTCGGCTATGTGTCCACCAAGAAGGCGGGCACGCCCTTCGCGATGATCACCCTGGGCATTGGCGAGCTGATCTGGTCCATGAGCCTGATGCTGCCGGAGTTCTTCGGCGGGGAGGGCGGCATCTCGGCCAACCGCGTGGTGGGCAAGCCGGTGATGGGCATCAGCTTCGGCCCGCAGATCCAGGTCTATTACCTGATCGCAATCTACTGTTTCATCTGCACCGCGGCCCTGTTCGCGCTGACGCGCACGCCCCTGGGGCGCATGCTCAATGCGGTGCGCGACAACCCGGAGCGCGTGGAGTTCATCGGCTACAGCACCCAGTGGGTGCGCTATCTGGCCTTCATGATCTCGGGCTTCTTCGCCGGTGTGGCGGGCGGTCTGGGGGCCATCAACTTCGAGATCGTCACGGCCGAGGTGGTGGGCGCGGTGCGCTCGGGCAGCTACCTGCTCTTCACCTTCCTGGGGGGCGCCACCTTCTTCTTCGGGCCCATCATCGGCGCGGTGCTGATGGTGCTGGCCGGGGTGCTGCTGTCCGAGCTGACCAAGGCCTGGCTGCTCTATCTGGGCCTGATCTTCCTCTTTATGGTGATGTATGCGCCCGGTGGCTTTGCGGCCCTGATCATGATGAATCTGCGCGTGGCGGCCTTCGGCAAGCTGCGCCAGCTCTGGACGGCCTATCTGGCCCTGGGCGGGGCGGCCGCCGCCATGCTGGTGGGCGGCTCGGCCATGATCGAGATGATCTACCACCTGCAGCTCAACGAGGCCCTGGGCCCGCAGCTGGTCTTCATGGGCGCCACGCTCAATGCCCATGGCGTGGATGCCTGGCTGGGCTCGGGCCTGCTGCTGCTGGTGAGTCTGGGCCTCTTCGAGCTGACCCGGCGTGAGTTCAAGCGTCAGTGGGACCAGACCCAGGAGGAGATCGAGAAGGAAATCAAGCGGAGGGAGTCGCTGTGAGCCACCAGCCCGAGTTCGCCCTGGAACTGCTGGATGTGCGCAAGCGCTTCGGCAAGAGCGAGATCATCCGCGGGGCCCAGCTGCAGGTGCGGCCGGGCGAGCGGGTGGCCATCATCGGCCCCAATGGCGCCGGCAAGAGCACGCTGTTCAATCTGATCAGCGGCCGCTTCGCGCCCAGCAGCGGCGAGATCCGCCTGCAGGGCCAGCGCATCGACGGGCTCAAGCCCTATGAGATCAACCGCCGCGGTCTCTCGCGCAGCTTCCAGGTCTCCAACCTCTTCACCCGGCTCTCGGTGTTCGAGAACATCCGCTGCGCCCTGCTCTGGTCCATGGGCCACCGCTACGCCTTCTGGCGCTTTCTGGCCGATCTGGAGGACGTGAACGAGCGTGCCGATCAGCTGCTGGAGATGCTGCATCTGGACAAGCGCCGCGATGTGCTGGCCATGAACCTGACCTATGCCGAGGCGCGGGCCCTGGAGATCGGCATCACCATCGCCGGTGGCTCCAGCGTGATCCTGCTGGACGAGCCCACGGCCGGCATGAGCAAGAGCGAGACCAAGCGCTTCATCCAGCTGATCCGCGAGGTCACCGTGGGCAAGACCCTGCTGACCGTGGAGCACGATATGGGTGTGGTCTTCGGCCTGGCCGACAAGATCGCGGTCCTGGTCTATGGCGAGGTCATCGCCTTCGACACCCCGGAGGCGGTGCGCGCCAATGCCCGGGTGCAGGAGGCCTATCTGGGCTCGGTGCTGGCCGAGCAGCAGGTGGCGGGAGCACACACAGCATGAGCCAGGACCCGAACAAAACCCTGAGGCTGGAGAACGTCCACGCCTTCTACGGCAAGAGCCATGTGCTGCACGGCGTGAGCATGGAGCTGCGGTCGGGCGAGATCGTCAGCCTGCTGGGCCGCAATGGCTCGGGCCGCTCCACCACGGTCAAGACCATCATGGGCCAGGTGGACGGCAGCGGCTCGGTGCGCTTTGGCGAGCGCGAGCTGCTGGGCCTCAAGGCCTACGAGATCGCCCAGCTGGGCCTGGGCTATGTGCCGGAGAACCGCGACATCTTCCCCAAGCTCACGGTGCACCAGAACCTGATGCTGGGCCAGAAATCGCGCACCAAGCGCCCGCCGCGCTGGAGCTTCGAGGACATGTACCGCATGTTCCCCCGCCTCAAGGAACGCCAGCACACCGAGGCCGGCGTGCTCTCCGGCGGCGAGCAGCAGATGCTCACCCTGTGCCGCACCCTGATGGGCGATCCCGACCTGATCATGATCGACGAACCCACCGAGGGCTTGGCGCCCAAGATCGTGGAGCTGGTGGCCGAGTATCTGAAGGAGCTCAAGCGGCGCGGCCTGGCCGTGCTGCTGGTGGAGCAGAAGCTGGCCATCGCCCTGGAAATCTCGGAGCGCTGCTATGTGATGGGCCATGGCCGCATCGTCTTTGAGGGCACGCCCGCCGATCTGCGCGCCAACGCCTATGTGCGCAAGGAGTGGCTGGAAGTCTGATTGGGCGATAGGCGCACAAAGATGTAAGCAATTTGTGTCATGTGTGAGGGGGACAGTTCTTGCGCCCTGATCCCGCAGATGAGGGGCTAGACTGCGGGCCGCCCAGCTTGTCTTTTTCAGGAAGCGCATGCAGCAAGACCTCTTCACACCCGCTTTGCACCGTTCACCGCGTTTGCCGGGGGCAGGTCTTGCCGTTCGACTGGCCCAGGGCCTGCCAGAGCGTGAACGCGCCAGCGTCTTGCTGCAGCAGCGTTACCGCGAGCGTGGTTACGCGGTCGACGCCCAGCAGGCCGAGGCCGATCTGGTGGTGCTGCATGCCGAAGACGAGTTCGGTGAGACCACCGGCACGCTGGGGGTGCGTTTCGACGGCGAGGCCGGGCTCAAGGCCGATCAGGTCTTTCCGGCCGAGATGGCGGAGATCCGGGCGCGCGGGCTCCGCGTCTGCGAGTTCACCCAGCTGGCCCTGCTGGAGGGGCAGGAGGCTTCCGAGTCCCTGCTGGCCGGCCTGTTCCACAGCGCCTATCTGCAGGCCTACCGCCTGCGCGGCGTGCAGTGCGTGGTGATCGAAGTCAATCCGCGCCATGCTGCCTACTACCGCCGCATGCTGGGTTTCGAGCTCTGCGGCAGCCTGCGCGTGTGCCCGCGTGTGGGCGCCCCGGCCGTGCTGATGCGGCTGGACCTGGCTCATGCCGAGCGCCAGATCGCAGCCTTGGCCGGGCGCGGAGCCCAGCGGCCCGCGGGCAGCTCGCGCAGTCTCTACCCCAGCTTCTTCGGCCCCGAGGAGGAGGCCCGCCAGCTGCAGCGCCTGCGCTTGGCTGGTTTCATGAGCCCGGCAGTCGGCCACGCCTGAGGCGGGGCCGCAAGGCCTGCAGCTCCTCAGGCGGGGCGCCAGCCCAGCTGTCTTGAGAGCTCGGCGCCGCTGCGGATCAGGGCCTGGGCTTCGCTGCCCAGCGGGCTCAAGTCCAGGCTGCCGCTGGGGCCGATCAGGGTCAGGCTCAGCACCATGCTTCCCTGTTCGTCAAAGACGGGAGCCGCCAGCGCGCTCACGCCGTCCACCACCGCGTCACGCGCACTGGCCAGTCCCTGCTGCCGGATCTGGCTCAGCTGTGGGCCAAGTTGCTGATCCAGATAGTCCGGCCCCAGCTTCTCCTGAGCCAGCACGGCCAGGATCTGATCGCGTGGCCTGAAGGCCGCAAACAGCCGGCCCGAGGCCGTGCCGGGCAGGCTCATCACCGTGCCGTGGCGCATGCTGATGTGCACCGGGCTGGCCGCTTCGGCCACCCGAACAATGGTGGGGCCGCGATTGCCCCAGACCGCGATGGCCGCCGTATGGCCCAGCTGGGCCGCCAGCGCCTCGATGCGTGGCGTGGCCAGGCGTACCGGGTCGTACTGCTGCAGGCTGATCAGGCCCAGCTGCAGGGCCAGGGGCCCCAGACCATAGCGGCCGCCCTCGGCCTCCTGCTCCACCAGACCCAGCTTGATGAAGCTCACCAGATAGGGGTGGGCCTTGGCCGGCGGCATGCCGGCCTCTCGCGCCAGATCCTTGAGCGCCAGGGGGCGGCCGTGATGGGCCAGGGCGATGAGCAGCTGCCCCCCGACCTCGATGCTTTGAATGCCGCGCGGGCCGCCGCGCTCGGCGGGCGCTGGGAGAGAGTCCATGGATCAGGGTTTCTACTTAAAACAATCAGTTAGACATTAACAAACGCGATGACTAAGATCAAGCCGACAATTCGTCTTAGGCAAATCGATTTGCCTAAAGTTAAATTTTGGAGACAGAAGCCGCCGCCATGAGCCAGACCGCCTCGACCAAGACCTTTGCCTCCCATGCCGATGTGGAGGAGAAGCAGGTCAGCTTTGACCAGCTCTCGCCCCATGCCTGGGCCTACACCGCCGAGGGCGACCCCAACACCGGCATCGTGATCGGCGATGACGCGGTCATGGTGATCGACACCCAGGCCACGCCGGTCATGGCCGAGGACGTGATCCGCCGCATCCGCCAGGTGACGGACAAGCCCATCAAGTACGTGCTGCTGAGCCACTACCACGCGGTGCGGGTGCTGGGCGCCAGCGCCTACCGGCCCGAGCACATCATCGCCAGCCAGGACACCTATGACCTGATCGTCGAGCGCGGCGAGCAGGACAAGGCCAGCGAGATCGGCCGCTTCCCGCGCCTGTTCCGCAATGTCGAATCGGTGCCGCCGGGCCTGACCTGGCCCACCATCACCTTCACCGGCAAGATGACGCTGTGGCTGGGCAAGCTGGAGGTACAGATCCTGCAGCTGGGCCGCGGTCACACCAAGGGCGATACCGTGGTTTGGCTGCCCCAGGACAAGGTGCTGTTCAGCGGCGATCTGGTGGAGTTCGACGCCACACCCTATGCCGGCGACGCCTACTTCCAGGACTGGCCCCAGACCCTGGACAAGATCGCCGCGCTCAAGCCCGAGAAACTGGTGCCCGGCCGCGGCCGCGCCCTGCAGACCCCGGCCGAGGTGGCCGCCGGCCTGGAGGGCACGCGCGCCTTCGTCTCCGAGCTCTATGCCGCCGTCAAGGCGGGCGCTGCGGCCGGCCGTGATCTCAAGACCGTCTACCGCGAAACCTATGAGGCGCTGGCGCCCAAGTACGGCCAGTGGGTGATCTTTGCCCATTGCATGCCTTTTGACGTGACCCGGGCCTATGACGAGGCCACCCAGTTCCCCGACCCCCGCATCTGGACCGCCGAGCGCGATATCGAGATGTGGAAAGCGCTGGAAGACGTGAAGTAAAGGACGCCCCCATGAAGATCGAACGCATTCACCACGTGGCCTACCGCTGCCTCGATGCCAAGACCACGGTCGAGTGGTATCAAAAGCATCTGGGCATGGACTTTGTGCTGGCCATTGCCGAGGACAAGGTGCCCTCCACCAAGGCCGACGACCCCTATATGCACCTCTTCCTGGACGCGGGCCAGGGCAATGTGCTGGCCTTCTTCGAGCTGCCCACCGCCAAGCCCATGGGCCGCGACGAGAACACCCCTGCCTGGGTGCAGCACATCGCCTTCAAGGTGGGCAGCGTGGCCGAGCTGGAGAGCAAGAAGGCCGAGCTGGAGGCCGCCGGCATCGAGGTGATCGGCGTGACCGACCACACCATCTTTAAGAGCATCTACTTCTTCGACCCCAATGGTCATCGCATCGAGCTGGCGGCCGATGTGGGCACACCCGAGATGTACGCCAAGCTCGACGCCTGCAAGTGGGAGATGCTGGAGGAATGGAGCCGTACCAAGCGCGCGCCCAAGCAGGCGGCCTGGATGCACGAGAAGGAATTCCACCCGGCCTGAGCGCCGCTGCGCCCCCGACAACAAGACAAGGAGACAAGCGCAGTGCTCAAGACCTACCGCTTTCCCGAGTACGCCTACCGCCAGCGCGCCGCCCAGCGCGAGGGTCGGGTGGAGCGCCATCCGGTGGTTATCATTGGTGCCGGCCCCGTGGGTCTGACGGCCGCCCTGGACTGTGCAGCCCGTGGCCTGCCGGTGCTGCTGCTGGACGACAACAACAGCGTGAGCCAGGGCTCGCGCGCCGTTTGCTATGCCAAGCGCACGCTGGAGGTCTGGCAGCGTCTGGGCCAGGGCGAGGCACTGGCGGACCAGGGCGTGCGCTGGCAGGTGGGCAAGGTCTTCCATCGCAGCGAGCTGGCCTACCAGTTCGACCTGCTGCCCCAGGCCCATCACCGCATGCCGGCCATGATCAACCTCCAGCAATACCATTTGGAGGAAGCCCTGGTGGCCGCCTGCGAGGCCCAGCCCCTGATCTCGCTGAACTGGAAGCACAAGCTGGTGGCGCTGGAGCAGGGCGCCGAGGGGATCGCGCTCCAGGTCGAGACACCCGACGGCCGCTTCGAGATCCAGGCCGACTACCTGCTGGCCTGCGACGGCGCGGGCAGCGACACCCGCCGCATGCTGGGCCTTGACTTCCAGGGCCAGGTCTTCCAGGACCGCTTCCTGATCGCCGATGTGGTCATGAAAGCGGATTTCCCCACCGAGCGCTGGTTCTGGTTCGACCCGCCCTTCCATCCCAACCAGTCGGTGCTGCTGCACAAGCAGTGCGACGGCGTCTGGCGCATCGACTTCCAGCTGGGTCGCGATGCCGACCCCGCCGAGGAGAAGAAGCCCGAGAAGGTGATCCCGCGCATCCAGGCCATGCTGGGCCCGGAGGTGGAGTTCGAGCTGGAATGGGTCTCGGTCTACCAGTTCGCCTGCCGCCGCCTGCAGCAGTTCCGCCATGGGCGCGTGCTCTTTGTGGGCGACTCGGCGCACCAGGTCTCGCCCTTCGGCGCGCGGGGTGCCAACAGCGGGGTGCAGGATGCCGACAACCTGGGCTGGAAGCTGCAGGCCGTGCTGGAGGGCCGCGCGCCGCCGGCCCTGCTGGACAGCTACCACGCCGAGCGCGCCGCGGCGGCGGACGAGAACATCTTGAACTCCACCCGCGCCACCGACTTCATCAGCCCCAAGAGCCGCGCCTCCCTGCGCTTGCGCAATGCGGTGCTGGAGCTGGCCCGCAGCGAGCCCTTTGCCCGCCCTCTGGTCAACAGCGGCCGGCTCTCCTTGCCCACGCATTACGCCGCCTCGCCGCTGAACACGCCCGACGAGGCGCCGTTCAACAGCGCCATGGCCCCCGGCAGCCCCTGCCTGGATGCGCCCCTGGCCGACGGCGACTGGCTGCTGCGCCATCTGGGCCGCGGCTTCACCCTGCTGAGCTTTGGCGAGCTGCCGCCGCAAGACCTGGCCCCGGCCCTGGTGGTGGGGCTCGACATTGCCGACCCGCAAGGTCTGCTGCGCGAGCGCTATGACGGCCAGCCCGGCACCGTCTACCTGATCCGCCCCGACCAGCATGTGGCCGCGCGCTGGCGCGGCTTCGACCCCGCCAAGGTGGCCGCCGCCCTGCGTCGCGCCCTGGCCCAGGAGTGAGCCTCCCATGCCCCTGATCCGCACGCCCAACATCCCCGACCCCGATGGCTTCTACGAGGCCCTGATCCACGCTCAGCGCGGCCTCAGCGACGAGCAGGCCGACATGTTGCTGACCAAGTTGGTCCTGATACTGGCCAACCAGGTGGGTGATCGCGCCGTGCTGGACGAAGCCCTGGCCCTGGCCCGTGACAACACCTTGCAGGCCGGCGCCGTCTGAGCCCGGCCTGCGCCCCTTCCGACCTCTTTCCGTTCCTGAACCACGAGACTTCACCATGCTGTTCTCCCGCCGCCCTCTGATCCTGGCCCTGCTGAGCGCCGTGGCCGCCCCCGCCGCCCTGGCCGCCTATCCCGACAAGCCCGTGGAATGGGTGGTGCCCTATCCGGCCGGTGGTGGCAGCGATGTGGTGGCCCGCACCCTGGCCGAGGCCATGGGCAAGAGCCTGGGCCAGACCTTTGTGGTCAACAACAAGCCCGGCGCCGCCACCAATATCGGTGCCGACTACGTGGCCAAGGCCAAGGCCGACGGCCAGACCATACTGACCGCCGACACCGCCACCCTGGCCGCCAACCCCTGGCTCTACACCAAGCTCAGCTACAAGGCCGAGCAAGACCTGGCCCCGGTGGGCCTGATCGCCCGCTTCCCCATGCTGCTGGTGGTCAACCCCAGCGTGCCGGCCAAGACCTACAAGGAATTCCTGGCCTGGGCCGCGCGCCAGGACGGCGGCATCAACTACGCCTCGCCCGGCGCCGGCAGCCCGCACCACCTGGCCACCGAGCTGCTGCGCGAGAAGACCAAGCTCAAGCTGACCCATATTCCCTACCGCGGCGCCGCGCCGGCGGTGCAGGATGTGATCGGCGGCCAGGTGCCCTTCATGTTCGTGGACACGGCCGCCGGCTACCCCCACATCATCTCGGGCAAGCTGCGCGCCATCGCCGTGGCCAGCCCGGCCCGCATCAAGACCTTTGCCGAGGTGCCCACCTTTGCCGAGCAGGGCCTGGCCGGCTTCGAGGCCTATGCCTGGCAGGGCCTGACCGTGCCGGCCGGCACGCCCGCTCCGGTGATCGCCACGCTGAACAAGGCCCTGCAGGAGGCGCTGAACAGCACCGCCGTGAAGGCCCGCTTCCAGGTGCTGGGCCTGGAGGCCCTGGGCGGCACGCCCGAGCAGATGCGGGCCTACTGGAAGCAGGAACTGGCAAAGTGGGGCCAGGTCATCAAGGCCGCCAATATCAAACTCGACTGAGCATCTCCCCGATGAGCGAACTCACCTACCAATCGGGCTTCGGCAACGAGCACGCCAGCGAGGCGGTGCCCGGCAGCCTGCCCCTGGGCCGCAACAGCCCGCAGAAGGTGGCCCATGGCCTCTACGCCGAGCTGCTTTCGGGCACGGCCTTCACCGCGCCGCGCGCCGAGAACCTGCGCAGCTGGATGTACCGCCGCCAGCCCTCGGTGGTGGTGGGCGCCTACCAGCCCCTGGCCCAGCCCTGGCTCAAGACCGGCGCCCGCGAGGGCGCGGCCGCGGTGCCGCCGGACCCGCTGCGCTGGGCGCCGCTGGCCCTGCCCGCTGAGGCCGATGGGGCTGATGCGGCGCAGGACTTCATCGAAGGCCTGCGCACCTATGCCGTCAACGGCGACCCCGATGCGCAGACGGGCATGGCCGCCCATATGTACCTGGCCAACCGTTCCATGGAGCGCCGCGCCTTCGTCAATGCCGATGGCGAGCTGTTGATCGTGCCCCAGCAGGGGCGCCTGCGCATCACGACCGAGCTGGGCCTGCTGGACGTCAAGCCCGGCGAGATCGCCCTGATCCCGCGCGGCCTGGCCTTCAAGGTGGCGCTGCCGGACGGCCCCGCGCGCGGCTATGTCTGCGAGAACTACGGCGCCGCCCTGCGCCTGCCGGAGCTGGGGCCCATAGGCTCCAACGGCCTGGCCAATCCGCGCGACTTCCTGGCGCCGGTGGCGGCCTATGAGGACACGCCCGGGGCCTATGAGATCGTCAAGAAGTTCGGTGGCCGACTCTGGACCGCGCAGCAGGGCCACACGCCCTTCAATGTGGTGGCTTGGCACGGCAATCTCGCGCCCTACAAGTACGACACGGCGCACTTCATGACCATCGGCTCGATCAGCTTCGACCATCCGGACCCCAGCATCTTCACGGTGCTGACCAGCCCCTCGGACACGCCGGGCTGGGCCAATGTGGACTTCGTGATCTTCCCGCCGCGCTGGATGGTGGCCGAGGACACCTTCCGTCCGCCCTGGTACCACCGCAATGTGATGAGCGAGTTCATGGGCCTGGTGCTGGGCCAGTACGACGCCAAGCCCGAGGGCTTCAAGCCCGGCGGCGCCAGCCTGCACAATGCCATGGTGCCGCACGGCCCCGATACCGAGGCCTTTGCCAAGGCCAGCGCGGCCGAGCTCAAGCCCCACAAGCTGGACCACACCCTGGCCTTCATGTTCGAGACCCGCTGGCGCCTGCTGCCCACCGAGTTCGCGCTCAAGGACAGCGGCGCGCTGGAAACCCACTACGCCGACTGCTGGCGTGATCTGCAAGATCAATTCAAGACACCATGACTGCTTTCTCCGATCTCGACCACACCCATGACCCGGCCGCCCAGAGCTGGGTGGCCTCGGCCAACGAGGCGGGCACCGATTTCCCGATCCAGAACCTGCCCTACGGCCTGTTCGTGCGCGCCGGTCGCAACGAGAGCCCGCGCGTGGGCGTGGCCATTGGCGACCAGGTGCTGGACCTGCGTGCCGCGGCGGCCGCCGGCCGCTGGAGCAGCGCCGAGCAGGTGGCACTCCAGCCCCTCGCCCAGGGCGATCTGAATGCCTTCATGGCCTTGCCGGCGGCCCAGCGCCGCGCGCTGCGTCAGGCCCTGTTCGCGGCCCTGCTGGTGGGCAGCAAGCAGGAGGGCGCTTTGCGCGCCTGCCTGCTGGCGCAGAGCGAGGCGCAGATGCTGGTGCCCTGCCGCATCGGTGACTACACCGACTTCTACACCGGCATCCACCACGCCACCACGGTGGGCAAGCTCTTCCGCCCGGACAACCCCCTGCTGCCCAACTACAAATGGGTGCCCATCGGCTACCACGGCCGCAGCTCCTCCATCGGCGTGAGCGGCCAGGATGTGCGCCGCCCCCTGGGCCAGCTGATGCCGCCGGGCGCCACCGCGCCCGAGCGCGCGCCGTGTAAGCGCCTGGACTATGAGCTGGAGCTGGGCGTGTTCGTGGCCGGTGGCAATGCCCTGGGCGCGACCATTCCCATGGAGCGCGCCGACGAGCATCTCTTCGGCCTGACCCTGCTCAACGACTGGTCGGCCCGCGATGTGCAGGCCTGGGAGTACCAGCCCCTGGGCCCCTTCCTGGCCAAGAACTTCGCCACCACCATCTCGCCCTGGATCGTCACGGCCGAGGCCCTGGAGCCCTTCCGCTGCGCCTTCGCGCACCCCGAGCAGGATCCCCAGCCGCTGCCCTATCTGGACTCCGAAAAGAACCGCGCCGCCGGTGGCTATGCCATTGAGCTGGAGGTCTGGCTGCAGACCGAGCAGATGCGCGCGGCCGGCCAGGCCCCGACCCGCCTGATGCGCAGCAACTTCGGCGAGTCCGCCTACTGGACCCTGGCCCAGATGCTGGTGCACCACGCCAGCAATGGCTGCAATCTGCAGCCCGGCGATCTGCTGGGCACCGGCACCCAGAGCGGCGCCAAGCCGGAGGAGGGCGGTTCGCTGCTGGAGCTGTCCCTGGGCGGCAAGCAGGCCCTGAGCCTGCCCAATGGCGAGACGCGCACCTTCCTGCAGGATGGCGACACCGTGATCCTGCGCGGCTTTGCCGCCAAGGACGGCGCGCGCCGCATCGGCTTCGGCGACTGCGCGGCCACGGTGCTGCCGGCCCGGGTCTGAGCCGCGCCGGGGCCGCTGGCGTGCAGCTCAAGTGGCTGGCCGATCTGCAGGCCGTGGTGGACGGCGGCAGCTTCAAGGCCGCCGCCGAGTTGCGCCATGTGACGGCCCCCGCCTTCGGCCGCCGGCTCAAGGCCCTGGAGCAATGGGTCGGCGTGCCCCTGTTCGAGCCCGGCAGCCAGCCCCCGCGCCTTTCGGCCGCGGGTCAGCGCCTGTGCGAGCAGGGCCGCGCCACCACCCGCGAGCTGGAGCTGCTGCGCCACGAGCTGGTGGCCGGTGTGGCGGGCGACTCCCTGGTGCGCCTGGTGACCGGTCGCACCCTGGCGCATAGCGTGGTGGCGGATGCCCTGGCGCCCCTGATGCGCCGCCCCGATGCGCCCCAGGTGCAGGTGATGACGCGCCTGATGAACGAGGCCAGTGAGATGCTGGAGCGCGGCGAGGTGGACATCCTGCTGAGCTACCACCACCCGGCGCTGACCCTCAAGCTGGACGGTCGCCGCTACCTGCAGGCCCGCGGCGCCGACGACCGCCTGGTGCCCGTGCTGCACGGCCACGCCGGCAAGGCGCCGCCGCGCCTCCTGGCCTATGACCCCGGCCAGGCCCTGGGGCGGCTGCTGGACGATCATCTGGCGCATCTGCGCGAGCTGCCGCCCCTGGCCCTGGCCATGCGCTGCGACTCGGTGGACTCGCTGCGCGAGTACGCCATGCGCGGCATGGGCCTGGCCTGGCTGCCCCTGTCCATGGTGGCGGCCGATCTGCGTGCGGGCACCCTCAGCGTTTGGGGCGAGCCGGCCTGGCAGATCCCCTTTGAGACCCGTCTGTTCCGGCGCAAGAAGCCGCCCAGCCCCGCGCTGAGCCGGGTCTGGGACGCCCTGCTGGCCCATAGCCGACGCGCCTGAGGACGCTTGCCCGCAAGGCAATCGAAATTGCCGAATCGGCAATCACCGCCCCCGGCCGGGCTCGCAAGATGGTGGCTGCCTATCAACCATCGCAGCCCCTCGCCATGACGATGAACACCTTGCTCGGCGCTTTGGTCGCCGCCACGCTCAGCCTCTTCGGCAGCGCCGCATTGGCGCAGTCCGACAGCTTTCCGGGCAAGAAGCCCATTTCCCTGGTCGTGGGCTATGCGGCCGGCGGCAGCGTGGACCTGGTGGCCCGCACCGTGGCCCCCGAGCTGGCCAAGCGCCTGGGCCAGCAGGTCATCGTGGAGAACGCGGCCGGCGCCGGCGGCACCCTGGGCGCGCTCAAGGTGGTGAATGCGCCCGCCGACGGCCACACCCTGCTGCTGGGCTCCACCAGCGAGGTGGGCATCAATGCGCTCACCGCCAAGAAGCCGCGCTACAACGCCCTCAATGATCTGGCCCCGGTTGGCATGATCGGTAACCAGCCCCTGGTGCTGGTCACCACTCCCCGCACGCCGCTGGCCAGTGCCGCGGCCTTCAAGGACTTTGTGGCCGCGCGCCCCGGCAAGCTCAGCTACGCCAGCTCGGGCATCGGCACCCCCCTGCATCTGGCCGGCGAGCTGCTCAAGCATGAGGCGCAGCTCTTCATGCTGCACATTCCCTATCGCGGCGCCGCGCCCATGGTGACCGACCTGCTGGGCGGCCAGGTGGACTTTGCCGTCTTCGTGCTCTCCAGCGCCCTGCCGCATATCCAGGAAGGGCGCATGCAGGCCATTGGCGTGACCACGGCCAAGCGCTCGCCGGCGGCGCCCAATATCCCGGCCCTGGCCGAGACCAAGGCCTTTGCCGGTGTGGACATCGGCGTCTGGTTTGGCCTCTTCGCCCCGGCCAAGACCCCAGCGCCCATCCAGGCCCAGCTGCAGAAGGAGCTGCGCGAGGTGCTGCGCCAGCCCGAGGTGGTGGCCAAGCTGCAGACCGCGGGCCTGACCCTGACGCCCGATCTGGATGGCCGCAAGTTCGTGCGCAGCGAGATCGATCGATTTGCGAAGATCGTGCAGTTCGCCAAGATCGAGACCGACTGAAGACCATGGACCTGAACAGCACTTTGCAAAAGCCCGAGCTGGGCCCCTGGCGCGCCGGCAATACCGGCACCGAGGGCGTGTGGCGCTTCGACAGCGGCCAGCCGGGGCGGCATCTGATGATCTCGGCCCTGGTGCATGGCAATGAGCTCTGCGGCGCCTGGGCCTTGCTGGGCCTGCTGGAGCGGGGCCTGCGCCCGGCGCGCGGCAGCCTCACCCTGGCCTTCTGCAATCTGGAGGCCTTTGACCGCTTCGACCCGGCCCAGCACGACGCGGCCCGCTTCGTGGACGAGGACCTGAACCGGCAATGGTCCGAGGCCCGTCTGAGCGAGCCCACCAGCCGTGAGCGCCGCCGTGCCGCGGTCCTGCGGCCCTTTGTGGAGGCGGCCGACTGGCTGCTGGACCTGCACTCCATGCATGAGCGCTCCGCGCCCCTGCTGCTCACCGGCGTGCAGCCGCGTAATCTGGCCCTTGCCCGCAGCCTGAACGGTGAGGCGGCCATCGTGATCGATGCCGGCCACGCCGACGGGGTGCGCATGCGGGACTTCGGCCGTTTTGGTCTGGCGGACGATCAGTCGCCCGAGAGCCGTTCCCTGCTGCTGGAGTGCGGCTACCACCTGGAGCCCCGGGCCCGCGACGTGGCCCAGGACTATTGCGTGCGCCTGCTGGAGGCGGCCGGCGTGGTGGATGCGTCCGAGCTGGGCCGCCTGCTGCCGGGCTGGCGCCGGCCCGACGCCAGCCAGCCCGCCCCTGCCCTGCGTGTGCGCGCGGCCGTGGTGGCGCGCAGCGAGCGCTTTCGCTTCCACAGCGCCTTCAGCGGCCTGGAGTGCATTGCCCAGGCCGGCACGGTGATCGGCGACAACGAGGGCGAGCCGGTGGTGACGCCTTTCGACGACTGCGTGCTGGTCATGCCCTCCACGCGCCAGGCGCGCGCGGGCGTGACCGTGGTGCGCCTGGCCGAGCGCGCCTGATCGCGGCGGGCTCAGTCCAGGATCTGTACGCCCTTCCAGAAGGCCACGCGGTCCTTCACCGCCTCGGCACCCGGCTTGGGATCGGGGTAGTACCAGACCGCGTCGGGATTGAGTTCGCCCTGGACCAGCAGGGAGAGGTAGTGCGCCTCGCCCTTCCAGGGGCACATGGTCTTGTGGTTGCTGAAGCTGGTGAACTCCCGCTTGAGCGTGCTGGCCGGGAAGTAGTGGTTGCCCTCCACCAGGGTGGTGTCATCGCTCTCGGCGATCACGGTGTGGTTCCAGACGGCTTTCATGCGGCTTCCTCTGTGGGTGACGGCAGCGATTATGCGGCGGGGGCCTGCAGCCAGAGCAGGGCGAACCACTCGCGCGCGTCCTGCCAAACCGGCCCGGCTTTGAAACCCGCCCGGGCCGCCAGGGTCTGAAAGCCGGCCACGCTGAACTTGTGCGAGTGCTCGGTGTGAAGGGTTTCGCCGTCCTCAAACTCGTAGACGCGCTGATCCAGCCGTATCTGCTGCCGGCCACGGCTCTGCAGATGCATCTCGATGCGCTGCAAGGGTGCGTTGTAGAAGGCGCTGTGGGCAAAGCCGGCCGGGTCCAGCTCGGCGCCCAGCTCGCGCTGCGCCCGTGCCAGCACATTGAGGTTGAAGGCCGCGGTCACACCCTGGGCGTCGTTGTAGGCCGCGTGCAGCACGGCCGGGTCCTTGACCAGGTCCACGCCGATCAGCAGGGCGCCCCCGCGCAACTCCTGGGCCGCCATGCGCAGAAACTCCAGGGCCTGGTCCGGCGAGAAATTGCCGATGCTGGAGCCGGGGAAGAAGCCCACGCGCTGACCCCGCTGTGGCCGGGCCGGCAGATCGTGGGGCCGGGTGAAGTCCGCCACCACGGGCTGGATGGCCAGGCTTGCATGCTCGGCCTGCAGGGCGCGGCAGGCCGCCAACAGATGCGGGCCCGAGATGTCCACCGGCACAAAGCTGTGCGGCGCGGACAGGGCGTCCAGCAGCAGGCGCACCTTGCGCAGGGCGCCGGCGCCGTACTCGATCAGCTGAACTGCCTCGCCCATCAGGGCTGCCATCTCGGCCGCGTGGCTGCGCAGCAGGGCGAGCTCGGTGCGGGTGGGGTAGTACTCGGGCAGCTCGCAGATGCGCTCGAACAGGGCCGAGCCGGCGTCGTCATAGAAATACTTGGGCGAGATGCTTCGCGGGCGCTGGCGCAGCGCGGCATGCAGATCATGGGCATATCCTTCCAGCGGCACGGCGTGCAGCCAGGGTGCGGCATGGGGCAAGGGCATGGTCGTTCTCCTGGTACTGGGCTCAGACGAGGGGATCGCGGGCCAGACGCAGGCCCGAGAACTGCCAGCGCGCGGCCGGCGGAAAGAAGTTGCGGTAGCTCGGGCGCGCATGGCCCGGCGGCGTGGCCAGGCTGGCGCCGCGCAGCACCAACTGGCCCACCATGAACTTGCCGTTGTATTCGGCAGCGGCGCCGGCCAGGGGCTTGAAGCCGGGGTAGGGGTGGTAGGCCGAGCGGGTCCATTGCCAGGCCGCGTCGTAGAGCTGTTCCAGACCGGTCAGCTCGCGGGCGGCGAGCTCCCACTCGAACTCGCTGGGCAGGCGGGCGCCGGCCCATTCTGCATAGGCCGCGGCCTCGTAGAAGCTCAGGCCCAGCACCGGGGCCTCGCGTCTAAGCGCCTGCACGCCGCGCAGGCCCAGGCGTTGCCAGTGCCCGGCCGGGCGGCGCGGGTCGTCCGGCGCCAGCCAGTAGGCCGGCGCCTGCCAGCCCTCGGCCTGCACCCGGGCCCAGCCGTCCGAGAGCCAGAGCTCGGGCCGGCGGTAGCCGCCGTCCTGGATGAAGTCCAGGTACTCTCCCTGGTTCACCAGGCGGCTGGCCATCTCGAAGGGCGCCAGCAGCACCGTGTGGCGCGGGCCCTCGTTGTCAAAGGCAAAACCTGGCCCCGCATGGCCGATCTGTGCGGCACCGCCGGCATGCGCCAGCCAGCGCAGCGCGCCGCCGTCGGGCGCTTCGGGCGCGGCCTCGGCATAGGCGGGCAGCAGCGGGTTGCAGGAGAAGGCGTGCAGGATGTCGGTGAGCAGCAGCTCCTGGTGCTGCTGCTCGTGCTGCAGGCCTAGCTCCAGCAAGGGCGCGGCGCGGGCCCAGCTGTCGGTATCGGCCTGCTCGATCAGGCGCAGCATGGCCGCGTCCACATGGGCGCGGTAGGCGCGCACCTCGTCCAGCGAAGGGCGGCTCAGCAGGCCGCGCTGGGGTCGCGGGTGGCGCGGCCCCAAGGCCTCGTAATAGGAGTTGAATAGGTAGAAGAAGCGCTCGTCAAAGGCCTGGTAGTCCGGCAGCAGTGGGCGCAGCAGCAGGGCCTCGAAGAACCAGCTGGTGTGCGCCTGATGCCATTTGGCGGGGCTGGCGTCCGGCATGGACTGCAGGGCCTGGTCTTCGGCGCTGAGCGGCGCGGCCAGGTCCAGGGTGTGAGCCCTTACGGCGGGGTACCGGGCAAGGGCTACGGCACGTGTGGCGTCACCCGCGGGGCTGGCGAAAGCGGGCATCTCATTCATGGGCATCTCCCGGTGCTTGCGAGCAGGCCGAGCCTAGCGCGCCAAGATGACCAGCAATGGCAGTAAGCCGCTGCGCGAGCGGTTCTTCCCATTTGGGCTGCGCTGCTTGAGGGCATGATACGGGTTGACATGGCGTCGTCATCGCTCGGCCCTAGGCTTGAGACTATGAGCGCTGTGCACCATGATCCGAGCGTTGCGCCGAGCGCTCCGGACCACGAAGATCTTTACGGTTCCACCCTGCTCAGCCTGCAGCAAGTACGGGACTTGGTCCGCACCGTGGAAGGGGCGTTGGCGCTGCGCCATGCCGCCCAGTTCTTTGTGTGGACGCAGGGCGGGTTGCAGCAGTTGCTGCCGCATCAGCTGCTGCTGTGCGGCGCTTACCACCGCGCGAGCCGGGAGCTGCGTTTCGAGGTTTTCAACAATGCGCCCGTCCCGCAGGGCCTGGACTTGGCCCTGTGTGCTCCAGGCTCCGCGCTGAGCCGCAGGCTGCAGGCGGAGTGGCTGGCTCACGGCGAAGGGCGCCCATTGCTGATGTCGGCGGCGGAGCTTGGGCTGACGGGCTATGCCCAGCTATTGATTCATGGCGTCTCGCGGCCTCAGCGACCCAGCGAGATCGAGAGTTTTTTTGCCTTGGCCCATGCTGAGTCCCTGTACGGACCGCGCCAGGCCGTGCTGCTGGAGCTGTTGATGCCGCAGCTTCACGCGGGCTGGCTGCGAGTGCAATCGGCCGAGTCGCGAAGCAGCCCCCCGCAAAACGCTCATTCCGTGCCAGCGGGCGAGCTCACTGCCAGGGAGTGCCAGGTCTTGCAGGGGCTGCGGCAAGGGCACAGCAACCAGGAGATTGCGCAGACGCTGGACATCAGCGCGCTCACGGTCAAGAACCATGTGCAGCGCATTCTGCGCAAGCTCGGGGCCAGCAACCGCGCGCATGCCGTGGCGCGAGCCCAGGTCAGCTTGCCCTGGCTCAATGAGGAGCGAGGCTGAGCGAGACGGCCCGCCGATCGCGGTAGCGCCGGCCTTAGACTCACGGGCCTGCTCGAGCATGGTCCGAACGCTCGGCTTTCCTTGGGGTTCCGCGTCTTGTCCACTTCCTTGGCTTCCGTGCATCGACTGCTTGCCCTGATCCCGGCCCTGTGCCTGCTATTCGCTGCGTTGCAGCCCGATCGGGCGCAGGCCCAGCTGAGCACGGCCTTGCCCGAGCGCGTGATCACCTGGAACCTGGTGGACTGGCCGCCCTTTTACTTGCTCAGCGATGGCCAGCCCCCGGCCAGTATGGAAGCGCTGGGAGAGGGCGTGATCGACGGCTTCTTGCGCCGCGTGCTGCAGCGCTTGCCGCAGTATGAGCACCGGTTTGTCATGCTGACGGGGGCCCGTGCGGAGCTGGAGCGCAAGGCGGGCTTGGGTCTGTGCTCGGCCAGTTCCATGCGCACACCCGAACGTCTGCAGGACCGCTACTTCACGCCGGCCATGCCGACGGTGCAGCAACATCTGGTCATGCAGCGCTCACGCGTGGCCGCGCTGGACCTGCCCACCGCCGGGGTTTCGCTGCGCACGCTGTTCCGCCAGGCCCCGGAGCTGCAGGGTCTGATCCTGAGCAAGCGCCATTACGGGCCGGAACTCGAACCTTTGCTGCGCCAAGCCCCCAATGTCCGCGCCATCGCGGCCCCCAAGGCCGGCAATCTGCTGAACATGCTGGAGGCCGGTCGCATGGACTTCAGCCTGGAGTACCCCATGGTGCTGGCCCATCATCTGGCCCAGCAGCGGCCGGGCCGTGAGGCCCCCCTGGTGAGCCTGCCCATCGTGGAGGCGGGCGAGCCGCCGGTGGGCTATTTCTCGTGCAACCGCAATGCCTGGGGTCGGGCCGTGATGGCGGACCTGGACAAGGCCTTGCGCGAGGTGGCGGCCCAGCCCGAGGTGGCGCGCTTGTACGAGCGCTGGCTCACCCCCTCGGAGGCAGCGCGTGAACGGCCGCGCATGGAGCGCTTCTTTGCCGCCCGGGCGCGCGGCGGCGTCAAGATCGAGTGAGCGGCAGCCGCAGCAGGCGGCTCAGGGCGGCAGCAAGGAGCAGGCCCAGGGCAATGCCCAGGCTGTCGGCCAGCACATCGGCGGCATCGGCGCTGCGCGGCGGCAGCTGGGCCTGCAGCAGCTCGATCAGCACGCCATAGCCCAGCAGGGCCAGGGGCGCGAGCAGCCAGCGACCGCGGGCATGGCCCGCGCCATAGAAGGCGCAAAAAGCCAGGCAGCCGAAGGCGGCCAGATGGTTGAGCTTGTCCCAGCCACTGTCCAGGGTCTTGGGCGGGGCCGGGGACAGGGCCAGATAGCTGATCACCAGCAGCAGCAGGATCAGCAGCGCATGCCAGAGTCGGCGCGCCAGCAACAGGTCTTTGAGGGATTTCATGGCATCTCCGGCGCGCATCATAGTCAGGGCGTCGTGACGGTTCTTCCTGCCAACAAACCCCCAGTCCGCTCAGGAGCCTATGCCTTTGATGACGCGCGTTCTGCCGGATCCTCTCGGGAGGTCTGCGATTCCTTGCTGATGGCGATACGGCCACCCGGAAAGCACAAGGGGTTGGCGCCTTGCGGTGCCAACCCCTTGATTTCATTGGTGCCGGTGAGAGGAGTCGAACCCCCGACCTTCGCATTACGAATGCGCTGCTCTACCAACTGAGCTACACCGGCGTGAGCCCGCGATTATAGTGGGCTGCAAGGGGGTGAAGTCAAGCCTGCTTGTCGGCTTCCAGGTGGTAACAGGTCACGCGCTCCACCTCGTTCTTGGAGCCCAGCACCACGGCCACGCGCTCGTGCAGCTTGGTGGGCTGCAGGTCCAGGATGCGCTGGCGGCCATTGGTCACCATGCCGCCGGCCTGCTCGACCAGAAAGCCCATGGGATTGGCCTCGTACATCAGGCGCAGCTTGCCGGCCTTCTCGGGCTCGCGCTTGTCCCAGGGGTACATGAAGATGCCGCCACGGGTCAGGATGCGATGCACATCGGCCACCATGGAGGCGATCCAGCGCATATTGAAGTCCTTTCCGCGCGGGCCTTCCTTGCCGGCCAGGCATTCGTCGATATAGCGCTTCACCGGGGCGTCCCAATGGCGCATATTCGACATATTGATGGCGAACTCCTTGGTGTCTGCCGGGATCTGCACGTTCTCCTGCGTCAGCACCCAGGAGCCCTGCTCGCGGTCCAGGGTGAACATGGCCACGCCATCGCCCACGGTGAGCACCAGGGTAGTCTGCGGGCCGTAGATGCAGTAGCCGGCCGCGGCCTGCTGCTTGCCGGGCTGCAGGAAGTCCTCCTCGCTGATGCCGCGCTGGTTGTTGACCTTGCGCAGCACCGAGAAGATGGTGCCGATGGAGACGTTGACGTCGATATTGGAGGAGCCGTCGAGCGGGTCGAACAGCAGCAGGTACTCGCCCTGCGGGTAGCGGTTGGGCACCACATGGATGCTGTCCATCTCCTCGCTGCCCATGGCGGCCAGGTGGCCGCCCCACTCATTGGCCTCGATCAGCACCTCGTTGGCGATGATGTCCAGCTTCTTCTGGACCTCGCCCTGCACGTTCTCCGAGCCGGCCGTTCCCAGCACATCGCCGAGCTCGCCCTTGTTGACCTGGATGGCGATGCGCTTGCAGGCGCGGGCCACCACCTCGATCAAGAGGCGCAGCTGGCCGGGGATGTGGCCGTGTTCGCGCTGCTGCTCGACAAGGTACTGGGTCAGGCTGATGCGTTTGCTGCTCATGGGATCAAGCTCCGGAAGCGAGTTGGCGTTCGATGATCTCGCGCACGTCGTTGCTCAGCTCGGCCTTGGCGGCGACGCGGGCGATGGCTTCGCGGGCGGCGCTGCGGTAGGGCTCGGCCAGCGTGGTCCAGCGGTCCATGGCGCGGGCCAGGCGGCCGGCCACCTGCGGGTTGATGCCGTCCAGGGCCAGCACCTGGTCGGCCCAGAACACATAGCCTGCGGCATCGGCGCGGTGGAAGGCGGCCGGGTTGAACAGGGCCAGCGAGAAGATCAGGCTGCGCGCGCGGTTGGGGTTCTTGAGGCTGAAGTCCGCGTGCATGGCCAGCTGCTTGACGCGGGCGAAGCTCTTGCCCTCGCGCTCGGGGGCGCGGGCCTGCAGCGCGAACCACTTGTCGATGACCAGGGGCTCACCCTTGAACTGGGCATGGAAGCGGCTCAGCGCGCTCTCGGCCAGCTCGGCATGGGCGTTCACCAGGGCGGCCAGGGCGCCCAGGCGGTCGGTCATATTGGTGGCGTCCTTGAAGCGCTGGTAGGCGCGGCCGGGCCACACGGTGTCGCCGCTGCGCTGGGCGTCCAGCACCAGCATGGACAGGGCCAGATTGGCCAGGGCGCGGCGGCCAGCGGACACCGGGTCCGGCGTGTAGCCGCCCTGGATCTGGTTGGCCTCGAAGGCGGCGATCCAGTCCTCGCGCAGGGCCTGGGCCAGCTGGATCTGGGCGGCTTCCACCGCGGCATGGATGGCCTGCGGGTCCACCACCTCCAGCTGCTCGGCGATATAGGCCTCGCCCGGCAGGGTCAGGGCCAGCTCCTTGAAGGCGGCGTCCAGCTCGGGGTGGCGCAGCACGCTGCGCATGGCCTCCACATAGGCGGCGTCCAGCACCAGGGGCTGGCCGGCGCGCACCGCGGCCAGGATGCGGTTCAGCGCCAGGCGCTGGCTGGCTTCCCAGCGGTTGAATGCGTCGGCATCGTGCTTGAGCAGCACCAGCAGCTCGGCGTCGCTCAGGCCATCGTCCAGCAGCACCGGGGCCGAGAAGCCGCGCAGCAGGGAGGGCACGGGCTCGGCCGCGATGTTCTCGAAAGTGAAGCTCTGCTCGGCCGCATCCAGCACCAGCAGCTGCTCGGCCAGGGCCGTGCCGTCATGGCCGACCAGGCCGGTCACCACCGGGATCACCTGCGGGGCCTGGCCCTTGTTGCTCTGGCTCAGGGTCAGGGTGTAGGTCTGGGTGGCGGCGTCGTAGTGGCCGCGGGCCTGCACGCGCGGCGTGCCGGGCTGCGAGTACCAGCGCTTGAAGGCGTCCAGACGCGAGGCGAGGGCCGAGCCGGGGTTGGCATCGGCGATGGCGGCCGCAAAGTCGTCGCAGGTCACGGCCTGGCCGTCATGGCGCTCGAAGTAGAGCTTCATGCCGGCCTCGAAGCCCGCGCGGCCGACCAGGGTCTGGTACATGCGCACGACTTCCGAGCCCTTCTCGTAGACCGTGGCGGTGTAGAAGTTGTTGATCTCGACGTACTGGTCCGGGCGCACCGGGTGGGCCATGGCGCCGCCGTCCTCGGGGAACTGCATGGCGCGCAGGGAGCGCACGTCCTGGATGCGGCACACGGCGCGGGCGCTCGGCGTGCCGGCCATGTCCATGGAGAACTCCTGGTCGCGGAAGACGGTCAAGCCTTCCTTGAGCGAGAGCTGGAACCAGTCGCGGCAGGTGACGCGGTTGCCGGTCCAGTTGTGGAAGTACTCGTGGGCCACGATGGACTCGATGCGCGAGAAGTCGGCATCGGTGGCGGTGGCGGGCGAGGCGAGCAGGGCGCTGGTGTTGAAGATGTTCAGGCCCTTGTTCTCCATCGCGCCCATATTGAAGTCGGACACGCCGACCACCATGAAGCGCTCCAGGTCCAGGGGCAGGCCGAAGCGGGCCTCGTCCCAGACCAGGGAGGCGATCAGGGAGTTCATCGCATGCTCGGTCTTCTCCAGGTCGCCGCGGCGCACATAGACCTGCAGCAGATGGTCCTTGCCCGAGCGGCTCTTCACGCGCTGCTCGCGCGCCACCAGATCGGCCGCCACCAGGGCGAAGAGATAGCTGGGCTTGGGGAAGGGGTCGTGCCACTTGGCGAAGTGGCGGCCGTTGTCCAGCTCACCCGTCTCCAGCAGATTGCCGTTGGACAGCAGCACCGGGTACTTCTTCTTGTCGGCGCGCAGGGTGACGGTGTAGACCGCCATCACGTCCGGGCGGTCCAGGAAATAGGTGATGCGGCGGAAGCCCTCGGCCTCGCACTGTGTGAAGAAGCCGCCACCCGAGGTGTAGAGGCCAGACAGGGCGGTGTTCTTCTCGGGGGCGCAGGTGTTGCGGATCTCGAGCGCGAAGTCGGCATCCGGCGCGCCCTCGATGATCAGCAGATGGCCGTCCTGGCGGAAGGACACGCTCTCGCCATTGATCAGCACGCGCAGCAGGTTCAGCTCCTCGCCGTGCAACACCAGCGGGCCATGGGCCACGGCGGTGTTGCGCTCCACCTGCATCTTGCTGGTGACCAGGGTCTTGGCGGGGTCCAGGTCGAAGCTCAGGTCGACCGTGCGGATCCAGAACGCGGGCGCCGCATAGTCTTCGCGGCGGATCAGGGTGGCAGTGCCTTCACGCATCATGGCGGGCATCCTTGTGTGTTGTGGTCGCCCCGGGGCTTGTGGCCCCGGGGTGTCGTCTCTACGTAGAGATTCAGACGCCTTGTTTCAGGCTGGCGGTGATGAACTGGTCGAGATCGCCGTCCAGCACCTTCTGGGTGGCCGAGGTCTCGTAGTTGGTGCGCAGATCCTTGATGCGGCTCTGGTCCAGCACATAGCTGCGGATCTGGTGACCCCAGCCCACATCGGTCTTGGTGTCCTCCAGCTTCTGCTGGGCTTCCATGCGCTTGCGCATCTCGTGGTCGTACAGGCGCGAACGCAGGCGCTTCCAGGCCGTGTCGCGGTTGCTGTGCTGGCTGCGGCCGTCCTGGCACTGCACCACGATGCCGGTCGGGATGTGCGTGAGACGCACCGCCGAGTCGGTCTTGTTGATGTGCTGACCGCCGGCACCGCTGGCGCGGTAGGTGTCGGTGCGCACATCGGCGGGGTTGATCTCGATCTCGATCGAGTCATCGACCTCGGGGTAGACGAAGAGCGAGGCAAAGCTGGTGTGGCGGCCGCCCGAGCTGTCGAAGGGGCTCTTGCGCACCAGGCGATGCACGCCGGTCTCGGTGCGCAGCAGGCCGAAGGCGTACTCGCCCTCCACCTTGATGGTGGCGCTCTTGATGCCGGCCACATCGCCGGCCGTCTCGTCTTCCAGCGTGGCCTTGAAGCCCTTGCGCTCGCAGTACTTCAGGTACTGGCGCAGCAGCATGCCGGCCCAGTCATTGGCCTCGGTGCCGCCGGCACCGGCCTGGATGTCGATGAAGCAGTTCAGCGGGTCGGCCGGGTTGTTGAACATCCGGCGGAATTCCAGCTGCTCCACCGTCTCCTGCAGTTTGGCGGCGTCGGCCTCGATGGCTTCCAGGCCGTCGAAGTCGTCTTCGGCCTTGCTCATCTCGTAGAGCTCGGTGTTGTCGGCCAGATTGCTGGTCAGGTGGTCGATGGTCTGGACCACGGTCTCCAGCGAGCGCTTTTCCTTGCCCAGCTCCTGAGCCCGCTTGGGCTCGTCCCAGACCTTGGGGTTTTCCAGCGCGGCGTTGACCTCGTTCAGTCGCAGTGCTTTGCGGTCGTAGTCAAAGATACCCCCTTAGCGCGTCGGTACGCGCTGTCAGATCGGCGAGGGTCGTACCGATCGCGTTGATGCGTTCGATGTCCATATGCGTTTGTTGTGGCGGAGCGGAACCGGAACGGCTCCCAAGCTCATGCGGGGCGTATTTTGACATGGCCCCCTGGCGCCATCTGGGTGCGGGTTCATGCGCCTGGGGTCGAGGGTTATCGATAGTGGGGCCAGCCCAGGGAGGCGGGTCTTTGTCAGAAATCAGTAAGCGGCTTTGATCCACAGTACGCCCAAACGGGAATCGCTCATGCTTTTGCTGACATCCGCCTTAAAACTGATCGCTGAGATCGCCTTGCTTGCCATGGTCGGCCAGTGGCTGCTGGGCCTGCTGGCGGGGGCAAGGCGAGAGCAGAACTTCTTCTATCAGCTGCTGGCCATCCTGACGCGCCCGTTCACCCGCCTGACCCGCCTGATCAGCCCGCGTGTGGTGCTGGACAGGCACATTCCGCTGGCCACCTTCCTGCTGCTGCTGAGTCTGTGGCTGGTGGTGACGATTACCAAGATCAGTCTGTGCCTTCAGATCGGAGTTGCGCAATGCCAGTAGAGACCACGCCCAGCGCCCCCCGGACCTGGCGCTACCAGCTGCTCAAGTTCAAGGCGCTGACGGCGCTGGTCTTCGCTCAGCGCGAGTTGGCCGAGCAGATCTTCGACGAGATGTTGGAGCGCTGGCCCGGTGATGCCTACGCGCTGGCCAGTCGCGCCCATCTGCGCTCATCGCGGGGCGCCAGGGCCGAGGCGATCCAGGATCTGAAATCCCTGGTCGCGAGTCATCCGCGGCGCAGTGCCGGTGACTGGTTCAATCTGGCGTATCTGCTGGAAGCCGAGGGGCAGTTTGAGGAGGCGGAAGCCGCCTTCCGCCAGGCTGTCGAGCTCGATGCCAAGCTGGACCGTGCCTGGTACGGGCTTGGGCTGTGTCTGATCCGCATGCAGCGTTTCGAGGAGGCGGTCGCCGCTCTGAAGCGCAACACCGAACTGCAACCCATGAGCCCCTACGGCTGGTATCAGCTGGCGCGGGTTCATGTGGACCGTCAGAAACCCGAAGAGGCGCGGCGAATCATCGCCCACCTCAAGGGGTTCGAGCCCAAGGTCGCCGCTCAGCTTGAGCGCGAGACCGGACTGCTCGCCTGAGGTCCAGCGGTTCACCCGCGCAGCATGCGCGCTGTTGGCGCATGGGGTGAGCTATCGGTGCCCGACATCCCGCAGAGGGTGACGGCCTTCTCGTGACATGAAGGAGACGACAGCGATGCAATTGACCGAAAGACACCGCCAGTACTGGCAGAAGAACCTGCGGATCACCGCAGTTCTGCTGGCGATCTGGTTCGTGGTGACCTTCGTCGTGGGCTTTTTTGCCCGTGACCTGAGCTTCACCTTTTTTGGCTGGCCGTTCAGCTTCTGGGTTGGATCCCAGGGTGCCTTGATCGTGTACTGCCTGATCATCTGGTTTTATGCGCGGTACATGAACCGCCTGGACCAGGAACACGGCGTTGCCGAAGAGGAGGTCTGATATGGCAGGCGCAACACCTTCCTTGGGCGGCGAAGGCCCCATCAACAAGGCCGCCAACGCGGCCTTCAAGAAGCAGCTGAACAAGGTCTATGCCTGGTACACAGGCGGCTTCTTCATCTTCATCGTGGCGCTGGCCATCCTGGAGCAGATGGGTCTGCCGCGGCAGTGGATCGGCTTCATCTTCCTGGTTGCCACGGTGCTGCTCTATGCGGGCATCGGCTTTATGAGCCGCACCTCCGACGCCAGCGAGTACTACGTGGCCGGCCGTCGCGTGCCGGCGGTCTACAACGGCATGGCGACCGGTGCGGACTGGATGTCGGCCGCCTCCTTCATCGGCATGGCCGGCACGCTCTACCTGACGGGCTACGGCGGTCTGGCCTTCATCATGGGCTGGACCGGCGGCTACTGCCTGGTGGCGCTGTTTCTGGCGCCTTACCTGCGCAAGTTCGGCCAGTTCACCATTCCCGACTTCCTGGGCGCGCGCTATGAGGGCAATCTGCCGCGCATCCTGGGTGTGGCGGCGGCCATCCTGTGCTCCTTCGTCTATGTGGTGGCGCAGATCTACGGTGTGGGCCTGATCACCGCGCGTCTGTCGGGCCTGGCCTTCGAGATCGGCGTCTTCGTCGGTCTGGCGGGCATCCTGGTCTGCTCCTTCCTGGGCGGCATGCGTGCCGTCACCTGGACCCAGGTGGCGCAGTACATCATCCTGATCATTGCCTACATGATCCCGGTGGTGTGGCTGTCGGTGAAGCAGACCGGCGTTCCCGTCCCGCAAGCCATCTACGGCTATCAGCTGCAGAAGGTCACCGAGGCCGAGAAGAAGCTCAAGGCCGATCCCAAGGAGCAGGAGGTCATTGCGATCTTCAAGGCTCGCGCGGCTGAATTCGAGGCCAAGCTCAAGGACGTGCCGGCCGCGCTGGCTGCCGACAGGGCAGCTGCCACGCAGAAGGTGGCCGACCTGAAGGCTGCCAATGCGCCGGCCGACCAGATTGCCGCGGCCGAGAAGGCCCTGGCGGCTGTGCCCAAGGACGAGGACGAGGCCAAGAAGGTCTGGGCCGCGGCGCAGAAGTCCAATGCGGATCGCGCCAGGCCGCTGGCCGGCATGCCCTCGCATGCACAGCAGTTTGCCGGCGACCCGAACGGCGACGCCAAGGCACAGAAGACCTACGACGAGTCCCGTCGCAACTTCCTGGCCCTGGTGTTCTGCCTGATGGTGGGTACGGCCGCGCTGCCGCACATCCTGATGCGCTACTACACCACGCCCTCCGTCAAGGAAGCGCGCGAGTCGGTGACCTGGAGCCTGTTCTTCATCTTCCTGCTGTACTTCTCGGCGCCGGCCCTGGCGGTGCTGGTCAAGTACGAGGTCTTCAATGTGCTGGTGGGCACGCCCTTTGATCAGCTACCGGCCTGGATTGCCAACTGGGCCAAGGTGGACCCGGCCCTGCTCGCGGTGGCCGACGTCAACAAGGACGGCATCTTCCAGCTCGGCGAGATGCGGATCGGTGGCGACATCATCGTGCTGGCCACACCGGAGATCGGCGGCCTGCCGTACGTGATCTCGGGCATGGTGGCGGCCGGTGGTCTGGCTGCGGCGCTGTCCACCGCGGACGGCCTGCTGCTGACCATCGCCAACGCGCTGTCGCACGACGTCTACTACAAGATGATCGACCCGAACGCTTCGACCGCCCGCCGCGTCACGATCTCCAAGATCCTGCTGCTGGTGGTGGCCCTGGCTGCGGCTTATGTCGCGGCGCAGAAGCCGGCCGACATCCTGTTCCTGGTCTCCGCTGCGTTCTCCTTCGCGGCCGCTGCCTTCTTCCCGGCCCTGGTGCTGGGGGTGTTCTGGAAGCGTGCCAACAAATGGGGGGCCAGTGCCGGCATCGTCGCCGGTCTGGGCATCACCTTCTACTACATGGTGACCACCCAGCCCTGGCTGCGCGGCGTGTTCGGCGTGACCTCGCCGGTCGAGCTCTGGTATGGCATCCTGCCCATCAGCGCCGGCATCTTCGGCGTGCCCCTGGGCTTTGCGACCATCATCATCGTCAGCCTGCTGACGCCGCCTCCCAAGAAGGAGACGCAGGAGCTGGTCGAGCATGTGCGCTACCCCGACCTGAAGCTGGGCAAGGCCTGAGTCGGGTCAACCCGGTCTTGAACTGAGACCTGCCCCGCGGCAAGCTGCCGCGGGGCTTTTTGTTTTCTGAGGCACGCCGCACCATGAGTCAACGACCCCTTACGCCGGCCGAGCAGCTGCTGGGCCAGCTGCAGGCCGAACTGCAGCAGCATCCGCCCTTCGCGCAGATGGAGCCGGCCCATGTGCGGCAGTTCCTGGCCCAGGCCGAGCAAGCCTATTACGCACCCGGCGAGCTGCTGCTGGCGCCCGAGCAGGGGCCCGTGGAGCGGCTCTTCTACATACGCCGCGGCGCGGTGAGCGCGCGGCGCGGCATTGCCGAGGCCACCGGCGGCCTGCATTACGAAGCCGGCGAGTGTTTTCCCATCGGGGCCTTGCTGGGCGCCCGGGCCGTCACCGCCCAGTACCAGGCCCAGGGCGATGTGTTCTGTCTGCTGGTGCCGGCGGCGCAGGTGCAGGCCCTGGCGCGCAGCAGTGCGCCCTTTGCCGACTTTCTGAACCAGCGCGTGGCCCAGTTTCTGGCGCTCTCGCGCCGCGCCCTGCAGGTGAGCTATGCCTCGCAGACCCTGGCCGAGCAATCGCTGGAGACGCCGCTGGGCGAGTTGCTGGCCCAGCGCGCCGCGCCCGTGGGCGTGCCGCCGGGCACGCCGCTGCGCCAGGCCCTGACCCTGATGCATGAGCGGCGCATCGGCTCGGTCCTGGTGCTGGACGCGCAGCAGGCGCCGCTGGGCATCCTGACCCGTCACGATGTGCTGGACCGGGTGACCCTGCCCGAGCTCTCGCTGGACACGCCCATTGAGGCCGTGATGAGCCAGCCCCTGCGCGCCCTGCGTCTGGAAGACCGGGCCCAGGATGCGGCCCTGCTGATGTCGCGCCACGGCATACGCCATGTGCCGGTGCTGGACCAGGGGCGCGTGGTGGGCCTGGTGTCGGAGCGCGACCTCTTCGCCCTGCAGCGCCTCTCGCTCAAGCAGGTCAGCAGCGCCATACGGGCCGCGCGGGATGTGGCCACTTTGCGCATCGTGGCCCAGGACATCCGGCGCTTTGCCCGCAGCCTGATGGCCCAGGGTGTGGCGGCGCGCCAGCTCACCGAGCTGATCTCCCACCTCAACGATGTGCTGGCCGAGCGCCTGGTGCAAATCCTGGCCCAGGCTCAGGGTCTGGACCCGCAGCGCTTTGCCTGGCTGGCCTTTGGCTCCGAGGGGCGCGGCGAGCAGACCATCGCCACCGACCAGGACAATGGCATCGTCTTCGACGGCCCGCCCTCGGAGCGCGCGCGCTGGCTGGCCCTGGGCCAGGCCGTCAATGCCGCGCTCGACGAGTGCGGCTACCCCTTGTGCAAGGGCGGCATCATGGCCGGCCGCGAGGCCTGCTGCCTGAGCCAGCAGGAGTGGCTGGAGGCCTTCAGTGACTGGATCGAACACGGTGCCCCCGAGGACCTGCTCAAGGCCAGCATCTTCTTTGACCTGCGCCCCATCGCCGGCCACGCCGAGCTGGCCCGCCCGCTGCAGGCTCTGTTGCAAGGCCATGCCGCACGCCAGCCGCGCTTCATGCGCCAGCTGGCCGAGAACGCGCTGCGCAACCGCGCGCCGCTGAACTGGCTGGGGGCCCTGGACACGGGCGAAGACGGTCAGCTCGACCTCAAGCTCCAGGGCACGGCCATCTTTGTGGATGTGGCCCGGCTGTTTGCCCTGGCCCACGGCCTGGCGGCCACCGGCACCCGGGCGCGCTTTGAGGCCGCGGCGCCCTTGCTGCAGAGCTCGGCCACCGAGAGCGAGGCCTGGTCCAGTGCCTTCGAGTTTCTGCAGCTGCTGCGCCTGCGGCGCCAGATGGAGGCGGGCGGCGAGTCCGGCGAGAACCCCAATCGCCTCGACCCGGCCCGGCTCAATGACATCGACCGCCGCATGCTCAAGGAAAGCCTGCGCGTGGCGCGCCGCCTGCAGCAGCGGCTTGAGCTGGACTGGCTGCGATGAGCTGGATCGATTCGTTCAAGCGACTCCTGGGCAGCAGCGAGGCCGAAGCGCCGCGGCGCTGGGTGGTGCTGGATATGGAGACCACGGGCCTGGACGCGGCGCGTGACGAGCTGCTGGCCATTGCGGCCCTGGGCCTGGCGCACGACCCGACGCAGCCCGAGCGTCCGCCGCGCATCGTGCTGGCCGACAGCTTCGAGCTGCTGCTGCACAGCGAGGGGCGTGCACAGCCCGATGCCGAGTTCAAGCGCAATGTGCTGATCCACGGCATCGGCCTGGCAGCGCGGCGCCAGGGCGTGCCCCGTGCGGCCGGCCTGCAGGCCTTTGTGGACTGGCTGGGCCCCAGCCCCCAGCTGCCGCTGCTGGGCTTTCATATCGGCTTTGACGAGGCCGTGATCCAGCGCGCCCTGCGCGCCGAACTGAGCATGCGACTGCCCAACCCCTGGATAGACCTGGCGCCGGTGGTTCAGACCCTGGACCCCGCCGGCCGGCCCCGCAGCCTGGACGAAGCCATGGATGCGCATGGCATTGCCTGCCTGCAGCGCCACCAGGCCAGTGCCGATGCCCTGGCCACGGCGGAGCTGCTGCAGGCCCTGTGGCCGGCCCTGGTGCAGCGGCGGGCGGCCGGCCTTCGCGCCCTGCAGGATATGGCGGCCCAGCGCCGCTGGCTGGGCGGCTGATCGGCCAATCTAGCGACTGGCCGTTTGGCGCGCGTGGCCTCAGCCGCGCGTGGCCGCCAGCAACTGGGCTTCCAGCTCGGCCACACGGGCCTTGAGCTGGGCGTTCTCTTCTTGCAGCGCCTGGACCTGGCGCTGCAGCAGCAGCGCGGGGTCGGACACATCCACTGCCGCGCCCGGGCCGGTGCTGGGCGTCTCGGCCAGTTCGCTGCCCTCGGCATCGACCTTCTTGCGGCTGCCGCTCTTGGACTCGCGCACCCGCTTGGCTGCCTCGCGCAACTCCTTCTTGCCGCCGGCCACGGCGGCCTGCTGCTCTTCCTGCGGCAGGGCGGCCAGGGTGGCGGCCGCGCTGATCGAAACCGTACCGGTCTTCACCGCCTCCACCAGCTCGGGCGCAGCCGCCTTCTGGATCTTCTCGATCTGGGCCACGGTGGCGCTGCTGATGCGCGCCACCTTGGCAATCGCCTCGCGGCTGGCCAGGCGCGGCTCGGGTTCGGGCGGGGCGGCGGACGGCGCGAGGGCGTCCACCGCCGCCGCCGCCGCGGCGTCGGCCGCCGGCGTGGGCAGGGGCTTGGGCCGCTTTTCCAGGATCTCCTTCTTGCGCAGGGCGAGCACGCCGCGCTGGAAATCCGACACGCTGCGCCGGCCCAGATGCTGGTCGATCATCCACAGATGCACGTCTTCCATGCTCTGGAAGCGCGTGTTCTGCACGGTCTGGAAGGGCAGGCCATGCTTGCTGCAGATGCTGTAGCGGTTGTGACCATCCACCAGAATCTCGCCCCAAAGCACGAGCGCATCCCGGCAGCCTTCGGCCAGGATGCTGCGCTCCAGCGCGGCGTATTCATCGGGGGTCAGCGGGTCGATATAGACCCGCAGCTCATCAAGTACGGTGATGTTCATGGGGGGGCGGATTGTAGGCAATCGCGCCGGGCCGCCCCCGGCCCCGGACTTCAGGGCTGGCCCAGATGCTGGGCCAGGAAGCGCTCCACGCGCTTGTAGAAGTCAACCCGGTTCTCGGTCTTGCGCCAGCCATGGCCCTCACCGGCGTAGACGATCCATTCCGGCTCCCGCCCGGCGGCACGCAGCGCGTCGCGCATGCGCAGACCATGGGCCAGGGGCACACGCTGGTCCTCGCTGCCAAAAGCCAGCATCAGCGGGGCCTTGATGCGCGCGGCCTGCAGCACGGGCGAGACCTCGCGCAGCAGGGCCGCATCCGTCTTCAGATCGCCGATCATCTCGGGCAGGGTATGGCGTCGCGCGATGTCGTTCACGTCATCGCTGACCCAGCTGCTGCCCTCCAGCAGCAGCTGCATATCCGTCACCGCCACCCAGGCGATGCCGCAGCGGTAGAGCTCGGGGTGGCGGATCAGGCCCATCAGCGTGGCGTAGCCGCCATAGCTGGCGCCAGCGATGCAGGCGCGCTGCGGGTCCGCCAGACCCTGCGCGCGGGCCCAGAGCAGGGCATCGGCCACATCGTCCTGCATGGCCTGGCCCCACTGCTTCCAGCCGGCGCGGAAATGGGCCTCGCCATAGCCGGTGCTGCCGCGGAACTCCGGGCTGATGACCAGATAGCCACGCGAGGCCAGAAACTGGGCCTCGGCCTCCCAGCGCCAGTGTCCGCCGCGAACCCAGGGGCCGCCGTGGACCATCACGACCGCGGGTGCGGGCTGACCTGGTGCCACGCCCCGCGGCAGGGTGATCCAGACGGGCAGATCCCGCCCATCCCGGGCCTTGATGCGCTGGAAGTCCACGCTGGCCGATTGACGCGGGTCCACGCCGTCGATCACCGTGCTGACGGCCTGCAGCCGCTTGGAGGCCGCGTGGTAGAGCCAGTAGCGCCCGGGCTCCCGGTCGGAGTAGGCGTGGATCAGGGCCACCATGTCCGGCTCGCCGCAGCGTCGGCAGCTGATGTGGTTGATGGTGCCGGGCAGGCTGGCATCGATCTCGGCCTGGAAGCGGCGCATCGCCGGCGCGAACCAGACCGTGGTCTCGGCATCGGTGGCCACGCGCAGGCCCAGGGTCTGGCCGGCATCGCTGATCAGGCCGCCCGCGAAGTCAAAGCCCGGCGTGCTGGCCACCGGCTCCTGCTCCACCTGAGCGGCCTTGAAGTCATAGCGATACAGGGCCTGATGGCCTTCGGGGCCGCGGGAGCGCGTGACGTAGAGCGTGCCGTCATCCTCCACTCGCACAGGCTGGTAGGGCATTTTCAGCAGCGTTCCCTCCGCGAGCAGCTGCCAGCCCTGGTCCAGGTCTCGCCAGTGGTAGCGCAGCTTGTCCTCGAGTCGCTCCACGGCAAAGCGCGCGCGGCCCGACGGATCAAACAACCACTGGCTGACCCTGGCCGGTGCATCCTTTCCCTGATCGGCCTTGCGGGTGCGGCCCGTGCTCGTGTCCAGCCACAGGGGGCGGATATGCTCCCGGCGGCCCTGATTGATGATGCCCTCGCCGATGAGGACCTCGGCGCCGCCTGCCAGGGGGCCGCTGCTGGGAACGCTGAGTAAGACATGGTTCCACTCCAGCGGTTCGCGCCGGCTGGCGCCACTGGCTTCGCGAACGAACTGGCCGCGTCGCTTGACCAGGGTGCGCAACTGGCTGCCGTCGGCGCGCACCGAATACAGTCCGGGCGCCCGCTCATAGTCCATGCCGCTGCCGGCCTGCAGATCGTGCACCTGGAAGACCAGGCTCTCTTCCCCTACCCAGTCAAAGCGCGTGATGTCGGCGTCGCTGAAAGCGGCCACGCGCCTGGCGCGTATGGCCGCGTCCAGCTCCAGCACCACCAGGCCCACCCGCTGACCGCCCCTGGACGTGCTGATGGCCAGGCTGCGCCCCGAGGGCGAGAGCTTGGCCTGCAGCACGGCCGGGTGTTGAAAGAAACTCTCCACCGGCGGCGGCGCTGTCTGGGTCTGGGTCTGGGCCGCGGCCAGCGCGGCCAGCAGTCCCATGCTGGTGGCGACCAAGAGCCGGCGCGCCTGTGCGATTGCTTGAAAACCCTGCGTAGCCATCTGCCCCCTCTTCCTCGTCGAATGCTTGCTTTTTTTGATGGGCCGTCGAGGATAGCGGAGCCCGGCCTGGGGTCAGGGCCCCCTGAAGTGGGAGGCCGGCTTCAGGGGGCGTCCAGAAACGCTTCGAGCAGCCGGGCCAGGGCCTCGGGCTGGTCGTGGTGCAGCATATGGGCGGCGCCCTCCAGGCGCGCGCGCTGCAGCGTGGGCACCTCGGCCAGCCTGGCCTCGAAATCCTCGCGGGGGTAGCGATTGCCCCACCATTGGCTCATCTCGGTGAGCGCGCCCTCCACCCAGAGCGTCGGGGCCTCGATGCGGCGCCAGCAGGCCAGGGCCTCGGCGCGGCGGTAGAGCACGGGGTTGACGCGCTTGTGCGCCGGGTCGCCCAGGATGTGCCAGGTCTTGCTGCCCCCCGGCCCGTCCTGCTCGCGCGCCCAGTGGCCGGCCAGCCAGGCGGCCTTGTCGACGCTCAGGCGCGGGTTGGTCTTCATCAGGCGCTGGGCCACGCCGGCCAGGCTGTCGTAAGGCTTGAGGGCCTGCGGGGTCTTGAGATCGTCCAGCCATTCGGCCAGGCGGCTGGGCGCCAGCTCGGGGCTGGCGTCGGGCAGGCCGAAGCCTTCCAGATTGATCAGGCGGCGGATGCGCCGGGGGCGAACGCCGGCATAGCTCATCACCACATTGCCGCCCATGCTGTGGCCCAGCAGGTCCACGCGGGCACCGTCCGGGGCGATCTGGTCCAGCAGGGCGTCCAGATCCCCCAGATAGTCGGGGAACCAGTAGCTGTCGGCGCCGCTGCAGGCACTCAGGCCGAAGCCGCGCCAATCCATGGCCAGCACATGGCGCTCCTGCGCCAGCGCATCCACCACGAACTGGAAGGAGGCGCCCACGTCCATCCAGCCGTGCAGCATCAGCAGGGTGGGGCGCTCGGGCGTGGCCAGGGCCGCCGTGCCCCAGTGCAGCAGATGGTGGCGCAGGCCGCGCAGGCTGAGGAATTCGCTGCGCGCGGGGCGCAGCGGCCGGTAGGGGGCGGGCAGGGGCGTCATGCGCAGACTCTAGTCGAGCCCGGGGCGGCGCGCTGTCGGTGCCGCGACAGGCAGGGTGTGTTCGGGGGCAGGTCTTGCCGAAAAACGGCATGATGGGCGCATGAGCACCACCGCAACGCCATACACCCTGCGCCCCGCCGAGCCCCGCGATGTGCAGGCCATCGTCGGCCTGATCCGCGAGCTGGCCGAGTTCGAGGACCTGAGCCACCTGCTGGAGATCACCCCCGAGAAGCTGCATCCCCACCTCTTCGGGGCGCGGCCGGTGGTCGAAGCCCTGGTGGGCGAGGTCGAGGGCGAGATCGTGGCCTTTGCGCTCTTCTTCACCAACTTCAGCACCTTCCTGGCCAAGCCCGGCCTGTACCTGGAAGACCTGTATGTGCGACCGGCTCACCGCCGCAGCGGCCTGGGCCGCGCCCTGCTCAGCCGTCTGGCCGAGATCGCGCTGGAGCGCGACTACGGCCGCTTCGAGTGGACCGTGCTGGACTGGAACGAGGACGCCATCCGCTTCTACGAAACCATGGGCGCCACCCTGCTGCCCGAGTGGCGCATCTGCCGCGTCACCGGCGAGGCGCTGCAGAGCTTTGGTGGGCGTCGGGGCTGAGGGCGGAGCAGCGAGCGTTCGGGTCCAACCCAGCCCCCGCGCTGTTGATCCTGACCCAAGGCCGCCGGTATCGCGCGGCCGAGCCCATTTGTAAGCCGCTGCCGCTTTTGTCGGGTTTTTAGTACCCTTGCGACCGAGCCGCAAAGGGAGAAAACAATGGCGATTCAAGGGCTTGCATCCGCCATGCCGGGCTTGGTTATACGGCACTCGCCAAGGTTAGGGCGCAGCGCCTGTCGCCACATATCACGTTAGGCCTCACATGCCACCCAATCGTGACAACCTCAGCAGCAAGGAAGTCCGCGCCTACGCTGCACTTCAAAGCGTGTGCTGGGTTCTGGCGATCGCGTCCATCGGAGTTTTCTCACTTGAAATTCCGATCCGGCTTAAGTGGGCAGCGATAGCGGCAACGGTCGCCTTCTTACTTGGTGCAGTCGTTTTCAACTGGGCGCGCCGCTTTGGAATCCGCGTCGTCTGGTCACGCCGCTTTCGCGAGAAGATGTGAGAAGACGTTCAGACTTTGGGCAAAACTTGCGCACCGTGACCCAGGGCCGAGCGAGGCCTAACCTCTCGCTCGATCCGACTCGCGTCGGCAGGCCGCCGCTCGCGGCTCAGCTTCAACGTTAGGCCTCTCATGTGCAATTCAGCCGAGTTTTGGTCCACTCTGCTTCTAGTGCCGCTGCTCGGCTGTTTCGCTCTCAACGTCGTGCTGCAACACCGCTTCCTCACGAATCTAGAGGCTCAGCATCCTGAGCTATGGCACACGCTAGGGCAACGTCGTGTGATCACCGACGACGGGAACAAGAGCTATGCGGCCGCGCAGTGGTATCTGTTCACCGGTGAGTTCAGAACGCTAGACGAGCCTGAGCTTGTCTCATTGGGCATCAAGGCGCGGTTGGCGTTTTTTGCGCTGGCAATAGCACTTATGGCTTGGGGAGCATTTGGCTCTGCACTAAATGCTTGGCCACGACTGGCCTGCCTGGGGGGCGTTCAATGAGTTTGCTCACATCAGCACCGCCGAGGCCTTGTATCTTCCCAAAGACCAACAACAAGAGTGAAGTCTGAAGTCTTCGCGGCCGGTGCGCCAAACCCGATATGCCTATGAGCATGCAGCTCGCGGGTTAGCCCAAGGTCAACGCGCCGGGCCTTTTTCATCAACCG
>NZ_SNXE01000002.1:364190-655598 GCF_004362405.1 Roseateles asaccharophilus | reverse complement strand
ATGATCCCGTACACCATCGTGTACCCCAAGGCCACCAAGGCATACATGCTTCCCAGCACCAGCCCGTTGATGATTTGCTGGAAAAAGATTTCCATTGCCGCTGTCTCCACTCGCTACGCCACGGCCTGGGGCCCGGCGTGACTTCTCTGAACAGCAGGGCCTCAAGGCAAAAGGCCCGCCACCACAAGGGGCGGGCCCAAACCCTGGATGCCTGCCGGCTGCACGGATTCTAGAGGGGGGGATGCGGGCGATTTCTGGGGCTTACCCGCTGGTGCCTGAGCCTCAATCCGACTCGCCCTCCGGGCCACCGGCGCCGGACTGGGCGTCCAGCCCCCGCAAAAAGGCCAGCTTGTCGGCGATCTTGAGCTCCAGACCACGCGGCACCGGTTGGTACCAGCCGGGCTCGGGCATATCGTCGGGCAGATAGCGCTCACCCGCCGCGTAAGCATGTGGCTCGTCATGGGCGTAGCGATACTCATGGCCATAGCCCAGCTCCTTCATCAGCCTAGTCGGTGCATTGCGCAGATGCACCGGCACCTCGCGGCTGCCGTCCTGCTTCACAAAGGCGCGCGCGGCGTTGTAGGCCTTGTAGCCCGCATTGCTCTTGGGCGCCACGGCCAGGTAGATGACGGCCTGGCCCAGGGCCAGCTCACCCTCGGGGCTGCCCAGTCGCTCGAAGGTGAGGGCCGCGTCATTGGCGATCTGCATGGCGCGCGGATCGGCCAGGCCGATATCCTCCCAGGCCATGCGCACGATGCGCCGAGCGAGGTAGCGCGGGTCCGCGCCGCCGTCCAGCATGCGGCTGAGCCAGTAGAGCGCGCCGTCGGGGCTGGAGCCGCGCACGGACTTGTGCAGGGCCGAGATCTGGTCGTAGAAGTTGTCGCCGCCCTTGTCGAAGCGCCTGGCATTCAGGCTCAGGGCATTGCTGACGAAGTCCGCGTCGATGGTGCTAATGCCGGCCGCGCCGGCCGCGCCAGCCGCGATATCGCACTGCTCCAACAGGTTCAGAAAGCGGCGCGCATCACCGTCGGCATAGCCCACCAGGGTGTCGATGGCCTTGTCTTCGAAGCTCAGATGGGCCAGGGCCTTGTCGCGGGCGCGCGCCAGCAGCTGGCGCAGTTCGGCCTCGTCCAGCGACTTGAGCACATAGACCTGGGCGCGCGAGAGCAGGGCCGAGTTGACCTCGAAGGAGGGGTTCTCGGTGGTGGCGCCGATGAAGGTGAAGAGCCCCGACTCCACATGCGGCAGCAGCGCGTCCTGCTGGGCCTTGTTGAAGCGGTGGATCTCGTCCACGAAGAGGATGGTGCGCTGGCCGCGAGCCAGATAGGCCTGGGCCTGCTCCATGGCCACGCGTATGTCCTTGACACCGGAGAACACGGCCGAGAGCGCAATGAACTCGCAGTCAAAGGCCGTGGCCGTGAGCCGCGCCAGCGTGGTCTTGCCCACGCCCGGCGGTCCCCAGAAGATCATGGAATGGGGCTTGCCCGATCGAAATGCCAGGGCCAGCGGCTTGCCCTCACCCAGCAGATGGGCCTGGCCGATGACCTCGTTCAAGGTCCGTGGTCGCAAGGCCTCGGCCAGGGGCACACGCCCTCCAGACGCAGCGCCGGCCGCACCGCCGGACAGGGGAGACAGGGGTTCCAGATCGGGAAACAGCGGTTCGGAATCGGGACGGGACATGGACCGATTGTCTCAAGCGGATGCGGCCTGCTGGCCCGGCATCAGCTCACCCACCCGCTGGGCCAGAGACGCGGCCAGGCAGTGCTCGGCCAGGAATACCTCGCCCAGACTCGCCTCCCGCAGCAAGGCCGCCTCCTCCTCGCTGCGAGCGCACAGCAGCACCTGCAAGGCCGGATTGAGCTGGCGCGCCGTCTCCACCATCTGGCGGGCCTGCAGGCTGTCCCCCGCCGTGATCAGCAGCAGCGCAGCCCTCGCGATATGAGCCTGTATCAGCACGGCCGGATCGCTGGCATCGCCCGCCACCGCAGCCTGCCCCGACTCGCGCAGCGACTCCACCAGCACACGATCCTTCTCGGCCACCACCAGATGCCGCCCCTGGGCCAGCAGTTGCGCATGCAGGCCGCGCCCCACGCTGCCATAGCCCACCAGTACCACCTGTCCGCTGAGCTTGGACTCATCGGTGTGGGCGGGCAGTTCGGCCAGGGGGTCTGCACGCATTTCCATGCGGCGGGCCCAGGCCGACTTGCGCAAAATCCAGGCCTTGCCGGGCTCGATGGCCGCAAAGAGCAGGCTGTTGAGCGCGATGGAAATCAGTGCGCCCGCAAGAATCAGGCTCTGGCCCTCGGCGGGCAACAAACCCAGAGACAGCCCCAGCCCCGCCAGGATGAAGGAGAACTCCCCGATCTGGGCCAAGCTCACCCCCACGACCAGGGCCGTGTTGAGCGGATAGCGCAGAAGCAGCACCAGGCCCATGGCGGCCAGGGTCTTGCCCACCATGATGATGGCGACCACCGCGAGAACACGCAGCGGCTCCTCCAGCAGCACCTTGGGGTCGAACAGCATGCCCACGGAAACGAAGAAAAGCACGGCAAAGGCATCGCGCAGCGGCAGCGACTCGTCGGCCGCACGATGGGCGTAGGGCGACTCCCGCATCATCATGCCGGCGAAGAAGGCCCCCAGGGCAAAAGACACGTCGAACAGGGCCGCCGCCCCGAAGGCCACACCCACCGCCACGGCCACCACACACAGGGTGAAGAGCTCGCGCGAGCCGGTGCCGGCCACGGCCCACAGCAGGCGCGGAAACAGGCGCCGCCCCACCACCAGCATCAGCGCGATGAAGGCCGCCACCTTGGCCAGGGTCAGGCCCACGGTGTGCAGCAGGCCGCTGCTCTGGGCCGGGCCGGCCGGTGAAGTCTGCGCACCGCTGCTCGCGTCCAGCAGGCCCGACAGGGGCGGCAAGAGCACCAGGACCAGGACCATCACGAGGTCCTCGACCACCAGCCAGCCCACGGCGATTCCGCCATTGGCCGTTTGCAACTGGCCACGCGCCTCCAGCGCGCGCAGTAGCACCACGGTGCTCGCCACCGAAAGCGACAAGCCAAACACCAAGGCCCCACCAGAGCCCCAGCCCCACCAGCGGGCCAGGCCGTAGCCCAGCAGCGTGGCCACCGCAATCTGCACCACGGCCCCCGGCACGGCAATCCGCTTGACGGCCAGCAGATCCTTCATCGAGAAGTGCAGGCCCACGCCGAACATCAGCAGCATCACGCCCAGCTCGGCCAGCTGTGCCGCCAGGTCCATATCGGCCACGAATCCAGGCGTCGCCGGACCGATGGCAATGCCCGCGATCAGATAGCCCACCAGGGGCGGCATGCGCAGGCGGTGGGCCCCATAGCCCAGAATGATGGCCAGGCCAAAGCCTGCGGCCACGGTGGAGATCAGGCTGACGTCATGCAGCATGCCTAGAGTCCCCCCTGCGCAGCACTCATTGCTCGATCAGATCCGCGCCCGGCGGCAGCACGAAGCGAAAGCGCTCCGCCGCCACGGGCGCATTGGTCTGCACCGCGCTGAACTGCAGCAGGGAACGCTGGCCAAAACCATCCACCACCTCGATGGCGGCCAGCTCCCGGCCCTTGAAGCCGACCTTGAGGCTTTGCAGCCCGGCGTCGGCCTGGCGCGGCTGGGCCTGCACCCAGTCCAGCCCCTGGGCCGCGGGCAGGGCCTTCAGCTCGAAGTCCTTCTCGAGATTGGCCCCCGCCAGCAGGGCCGCAGGGGTGGCACCCAGAGCCGCGCTCATGCGGCGCGCGCTGGCCTGCTTGAGGTCGGGGTCGTAGATCCAGACCTTCTGGCCATCGCCCACGATGAGCTGCTCGAAGGGCTTGGTGTAGGCGAAGCGGAACTGGTTGGGGCGCTGGAACTCGAAGCTGCCGGAGGAGCTCTTCTTGCGCTGACCATCGGGCGAGCTCACGGTCTGGGTGAACTCGGCCTTGCCGCTTTTCACCTCGCGGCCGAAGTCCTTGAGCGTTTGCACGGCGTCGGCGCGGGCCAGACCCGTGAGGACCAGGGCGCCGGAGGCAAGGAGGTGGGCGAGGGACTTAAGCTTCATCACGTTTGGGCACGACCAGGTCGCGACTGCCGTTGGTATTCATGGCGCCGACCAGACCGGATTTCTCCATCTGTTCCAGCAGGCGGGCGGCGCGGTTGTAGCCGATGCGCAGATGGCGCTGCACCAGGGAGATGGAGGCGCGGCGGTGCTGCAGCACCACGGCCACGGCCTGGTCGTACATGGGATCGGACTCGCCGTCACCGCCGGCCACCAGGCCCGGCAGGCCCTCGCTACCACCGCCCTCGCCTTCCAGCACGCCGCCCTCGAGGATGCCCTCGATGTAGTTGGGCTCGCCGCCCTGCGCCTTCAGGTACTCGACCACGCGATGCACCTCGTCATCGCTGACAAAGGCGCCGTGCACGCGCACCGGCAGGCCGGTGCCGCTGGCCATATAGAGCATGTCACCCATGCCCAGCAGGGCCTCGGCGCCCATCTGGTCCAGGATGGTGCGGCTGTCGATCTTGGAGCCCACCGAGAAGGCGATGCGGGTGGGAATATTGGCCTTGATCAGGCCGGTGATCACGTCCACCGAGGGGCGCTGCGTGGCCAGGATCAGGTGGATGCCGGCGGCACGTGCCTTCTGGGCCAGGCGGGCGATCAGCTCCTCGATCTTCTTGCCCACCACCATCATCAGGTCGGCCAGCTCGTCGATCACCACCACGATATGCGGCAGGCGCTCCAGGGGCTCGGGCTCCTCGGGCGTGAGGCTGAAGGGGTTGGGGATCTTCTCCTCGCGCTCGGCGGCCTCGTCGATCTTCTTGTTGTAGCCGGCCAGATTGCGCACGCCCAGCTTGGACATGAGCTTGTAGCGCCGCTCCATCTCGCCCACGCACCAGTTCAGCGCGTTGCCGGCCTGCTTCATATCGGTGACCACCGGGCACAGCAGGTGCGGGATGCCCTCGTAGACGCTCATTTCCAGCATCTTGGGGTCGATCATGATCAGGCGCACATCGCGCGCCTCGGCCTTGTAGAGCAGGGAGAGGATCATGGCGTTGATCCCCACCGACTTGCCCGAGCCGGTGGTACCGGCCACCAGGCAGTGCGGCATCTTGGCCAGGTCGGCGACGACCGGCGCGCCGATGATGTCCTTGCCCAGGCCCATGGTGAGCATGGAGGACGCGTCGGCATAGACCTGGGAGCCCAGGATCTCGGACAGGCGTATGGTCTGGCGCCGCGCATTGGGCAGCTCCAGCGCCATATAGTTCTTGCCCGGAATCGTTTCGACCACGCGGATGGAGGTGAGGCTCAGCGAGCGCGCCAGGTCCTTGGCCAGGCCCACGATCTGCGAGCCCTTCACGCCCGTGGCGGGCTCGATCTCGTAGCGCGTGATCACCGGGCCGGGCGAGGCCGCCACCACCCGCACCTCGACGCCGAAGTCCTTCAACTTCTTCTCGATCATGCGGCTGGTCATTTCCAGCGACTCGGGCGTCACCGTTTCCACCCGCACCGGCGCGGCGTCCAGCAGGTCCACCTGGGGCAGCTTGGTGTCGGCCAGCTCGGTGAAGAGCGGGGTCTGACGCTCCTTGGCGACGCGGGTGGACTTGGGCACCTCGACCACCGGCGGCTCGATCACGATGGGGATGTGCTCCTCCACCACGTGGCGCTCTTCTTCCACCACCTTCTCGCGCTCGCGCTTGGCGCGCTTGCCCACTTTTTCATCCTCGCGGATCTCGCGGCGCTCTTGGCTGCGCTCGCGCAGCTGCTCCAGGCGCCCCCCCAAGGCCTCGGCCATATTGAGCCAGGAAAAGCGCAGCGCCAAGGCCATGCCCACGACCAGACCCACAATCCAGATCACACCGGAGCCGGCAAAGCCCAGGGCCTTCATGCCCCAGGGCCCCAGGGTGTAGCCCAGCACACCGCCGGCATGGCCGGGCAGACGGACTTCCCAGCTGTACAGCCGCGACCACTCCAGCGCGCAGCTGGCACTCATCAGCAGCAGCAGCCCCCCCCAGAACAGCACACGCTCGCGCCAGTGGCGCGCCGGCGCCTGGTCGGCGCGCAAGCTGCGGGCCAGGGCGCCCAGCCAGGCGCGCAGGCTCACCAGCATCAGCCACCACGCCGAGAAACCGAAGGCGAAAAACAGCAGATCGGCAATCCACGCGCCGAGCGCGCCCACCCAGTTGTGGGGCAGCTCTCGTCCGCCGGACATGCTGAAGGCAGCGTCGCCCTTGTCGTGGCTCAAGAGGGCCAGCAAGACCAAGCCCCACAGCAAAGCCGCCGCCACCAGCCACAGGGGCGATAGGGGCTTGCGCGGCTGGGCAGCCGCCGCGGGCTTTTTCTTGGCGCTGCGCTGATAAGTCTTGCCAGCGGCGGGGTTTGCGGGCGCGTCCGGCGCCTCGCTGCCAGTCAGGGATCCCAGGGGAAAACTCATGCCCGCATTGTGACCGAAGGGAACTGGCTTTGAGGCGCAGGGCGCTCGCTAAACGCATCAGCCCGTAGCGACACCCCGCACCGGGGCGCCGCTCAGTCGTGCGGCAAGCGTTCCTTGATCACGACCGAGCCGTTCTCCAGGGTCTCGATTACGCCCTTGTCCTCCAGGTCCTTCATGACCCGGCTGACCATCTCGCGCGAGGCGCCCACGACCTTGGCCATGTCCTGACGCGAGACCTTGCCACGGATGATCTTGAGGCCTTTTTCATCCTCGGCCATATCCAGCAGGGTACGGGCCACGCGCCCGTACACATCCAGCAGCGCCAGGGACTCGATCTGGCGATCGGCATTGCGCAGCCGCGCGACCAGCCCGCGCAGAATGCCGTAGGCCATGCTGCTGCTTTCCGGCAGGCAACGGGCAAATTCCTGCCGGCCCAGCACCAACATATCGGTCTGAACCTCGGCACGCACGGTCGCCGAATGGGGCTCGTTGTCGATCAGGCTCATCTCGCCCACATAGTCGCCCGGCTGGAGCACAGCCAGGATCACCTCACGCCCGCGGTTGTCGGCCGTGAGCACGCGCGCACGGCCGTTGAGCAGGATGAAGAGGGCATTGGACTTGGTGCCCTGCTCGACGATCAGCTCCCCACGCTTGAAGCGGCGCTTGACCACACTGTCCGCGACGGACTGTGCCTGATCGGTCGTGAGCAGGGAAAACAAGGGCACCCTGCGGATCAGGTCCAGATTGGACAGCATGGCCATGTAAGAACTCCTCGGATTGGCAGTGTTCGACTTGTGCTTGTTTCCCGGTTGTCAGGCGCCCGTGAGGCGGCCTGCCTAGAATCCAACCTATTGTGCCAATTCGTTCACACGACTCCATAGGGTCTAGGCCGTAGAAACAACAGCAGGCCCCTTGCAGCCGGAGCCCTCCAACCTCAGATCGTTCCCATGAGCCAAAGCACCCAACACCACTCCCTGCTGATCCTGGGCTCCGGCCCGGCCGGTTTCACGGCTGCCATCTATGCGGCCCGTGCCAATCTCAAGCCCACCCTGATCACCGGCATGGCCCAGGGCGGCCAGCTGATGACCACCACCGAGGTGGACAACTGGCCCGCGGACGTGATGGGCGTGCAAGGCCCCGAGCTGATGCAGCGCTTCCAGCAGCATGCCGAGCGCTTCAACACCCAGATCGTCTACGACCACATCAATGAGGTGGATTTCTCCAAGCGCCCTTTCACGCTCAAGGGCGACAGCGGCGTCTACACCTGTGATGCGCTCATCATCGCCACCGGCGCCTCCGCCAAGTACCTGGGCCTGGAGTCCGAGCAGGCCTTCATGGGCCGCGGAGTCAGTGGTTGCGCCACCTGCGATGGCTTCTTCTACCGGGACCAGGAAGTCTGCGTGGTCGGCGGCGGCAACACCGCCGTCGAGGAAGCGCTTTATCTCTCCAACATCGCCAGCAAGGTGCACGTGATCCACCGCCGCGACAAATTCCGCGCCGAGCCCATCCTGGTGGACAAGATGATGGAGAAGGTCAAGGCCGGCAAGATGGTGCTGCACACCTTCCAGACCCTGGACGAGGTGCTGGGCGACCAAAGCGGCGTGACCGGCGTGCGCATCAAGAGCACGAGCGACGGCAGCACCCAGGACATCAAGCTGCAGGGCTGCTTCATCGCCATCGGCCACCAGCCCAATACCGACATCTTCAAGGGCCAGTTGGAGATGAAGGACGGCTACATCATCACCAAGAGCGGCCTGAACGGTTTTGCCACCATGACCAGCGTGCCCGGCATCTTCGCAGCCGGCGATGTGCAGGACCATGTCTACCGCCAGGCCATCACCAGCGCCGGCACCGGCTGCATGGCCGCACTCGACGCCCAGCGCTTCCTGGAGCAGGAACAGGCTTGATCTGCCAAGCCGGCTTGGCAGATTAGCCCTTGTCGGCTATACTCGCCGGCTTGCCTGCTTGATGGACCGCCCCAAGACGCAGAGCGGCCGAATTCTTTCGGCGCTTGGCCTCAAGGTTTAGCAGGCATAGAGCGGTCATGTGGCCTTGTGCCGCCCTCACCTCGGGTGAAAGCGGCGCCAGGGCTGGATGGATAGAAAGCATCAAACCGGAGAAGCGTCATGGCACGCGTCTGTCAAGTCACGGGCAAGAAGCCCATGGTGGGCAACAATGTTTCCCACGCCAACAACAAAACCAAGCGTCGTTTCCTGCCCAATCTGCAGTACCGCCGCTTCTGGCTGGAAAGCGAAAACCGCTGGATCCGCCTGCGCATCAGCAATGCCGCTCTGCGTTTGATCGACAAGGTCGGCATCGACCAGGTCGTCGCCGATCTGCGCGCCAAGGGCGAGCTGTAATCCTTCCCGTCCACTCTTAACAAAGGAACACCACCATGGCATCCAAAGGCGGACGCGAGAAGATCAAGCTGGAATCCACTGCTGGCACCGGCTTCTTCTACACCACCAACAAGAACAAGAAGACCACGCCCCAAAAGCTGGAATTCATGAAGTTCGACCCCAAGGCCCGCAAGCACGTCCTGTTCAAGGAAGTGAAGCTGAAGTAATTCGGCCCGCGCCCAAGAAAAACCGCCAGCATGCTGGCGGTTTTTTTATGTCCGGGCCACAGCGGCACGCACGGCGCCGCTGTGCTTCAGCGCTTCAGCGGAGCAAATTCCTTCTCGAACCAGTCATCCAGCATGCGCTTTTCATAGCGCAGCGGCTCACCACCGCCATGCTCAATGGCACTGCCGCGACCCAGGAAGTTCATGTCCACCAAGCGCTGCTTGCCTTCACGAAGGGTCTTGCCGCCCTCGCTCAACACAAAGCGCAACTCCATGCTGGGCCAGTCCACCTGACTGAGCACCCGAAGGCGATCCATGGAGCGCCCCACGGGCTTGACCTCACCAGCAAGGTTCAGATCCAGAACCTCAACCGACAATTTCTGTGATGCGGGCAGGCGCTGAGCGACCTGGCCGCGCATATAAGACTCAAGCTCGGCCAGATTGCGTTCACGCTCCAGGGGCCCGTCGCCGGCATCCACGAAACGCTCTGGCTGCGCGAAACGCAGCTCAAGTTCCGCGGCGTGAGCCGCATTCATGCCGGCAAAGCCGGCGGCAAGCAGCAGACCCGAGACCAGCAGGCCCAGGGACGGTCTCGGGACAGGGGATGCAGCAACTCGCTTCATCGTGCCAACTCCTTCTTCTGTTACCAATACCTTTTCAGGTGGGGGCAGTATAGGAATGCACAAGAAAAAAGGTGCCGCCGAAGCGACACCTTTACCGTGGAGCAAAGTGCGGACTCAGGCCCTGGCCATCCTCAGGCGCATGGAGAACTCGCGCAACTCGGCAATGCCGCTCTCCTCCGCCTTCTGGCACCAGGCCTGCAAATCACTCACCAGCTGCTCGGCCGAAACATTGGTGCGGGTCCAGAGCTGGCGCAGCTCCTCGCGCATGGTCACCAATTTGTCCAGCACCGGGCTGGCGGCGCGGGCGCCGTTGATCTGAGCCTGCAGCTCGGCCGGGATGCGATCCGCATCGCGGTGCAGCCAGCGTTTGGCCAGCTTGAACTGTGCCCACCGGGCGCTGTGCTGCTCGCCCTGCGCCTTCAGGCGGGCGAGTTCGGCCGAACAAGCCTGGCGCAGGTCGCGGGCGTAATGCGCCATGACCTCGTAGCGGTTGGCAATGATGGCTTCCAAAGTGTCCTTGTCGGCCGGCTTGATCTGCCCCTGGCGCAGCTTGGGCGCCGTCTTGCGCACCTTGGCCCAGCCCAGCATCTCGAAGGCGCGGATATAGCCCCAACCAATGTCGAACTCAAAGGGCTTGACCGAGAACTTGGCCGAGGTCGGGTAGGTGTGGTGGTTGTTGTGCAGTTCCTCGCCGCCAATGATGATGCCCCAGGGCGAGATATTGGTGGAGGCATCCTGCGCCTCGAAATTGCGGTAGCCCCAGAAGTGGCCCACGCCGTTCACCACGCCGGCCGCCCAGAAGGGGATCCAGACCATCTGCAAGGCCCAGATCGTTGCGCCCAGCGCCCCGAACATGGCCAAGTTGATGATCAGCATCAGAGCCACACCCTGCCAGCTGAAACGGCTGTACAGGTGGCGCTCGATCCAGTCATTGGGCACACCATGGCTGTACTTCGCCAGCGTCTCGGCGTTCTTGGCTTCGGCGCGGTAGAGCTCGGCGCCTTCCTTCATGACCTTGCCCAGGCCGCGCGTCTGGGGGCTGTGCGGATCTTCCTCGGTCTCACACTTGGCGTGGTGCTTGCGGTGGATCGCCACCCACTCCTTGGTGACCATGCCCGTGGTCATCCAAAGCCAGAAGCGGAAGAAATGCGAGGGAATCGGCCCGAGATCCAGGGCGCGGTGCGCCTGGGCACGGTGCAGAAAGATGGTCACGGCGGCAATGGTGATATGGGTCATCACCAGGGCATAGACCACGATCTGCCAGACGCTGGCATCCAGCAGGCCCGAGCCCAGCCAGTTCACCAGACCATCGTGTACGGTCGTCAAGAGATCCATTCGTTCCTTACCCAGCGCCATTGCGGGCGCACATCATGGAGACGGCACCCATTGTAGGGGCGATAACTAGACAACCGTGCATTAATTATTGACGGCACCCGGTTTATCTACCCGACATCAAGCTACTGTCTCTAAAAGTTCAGAAAACGATTGAAGTCCGCAAGAATACCGCCCCCCCCGCTCAGCGCGGACTCAGGCCTTGCGCTCCCAGACCGCGGCAAAGAAGCCGTCGGTGCGATGGCGCTGCGGCCACAGGCGCAGATAGCCGTTCTCCACCAGCTCGCCGGCACGCTCGACCTGGGCCTTGTGCAGCACCTCGGCCGCATCCAGCTTGATGAAATCGGGGTGAGCGGCGCCAAAGGCCTCGGCAATGGCCTCGTTCTCCGCTTCCAACAGGCTGCAGGTGGCATAGACCAGACGTCCGCCCGGCTTGAGCAGGCGAGCGGCGCTGTCCAGGATGGCGCGCTGCTTGTCCTGCAGTTCCTGCACCGCCTGCGGCGACTGACGCCACTTCAGGTCGGGGTTGCGGCGCAGGGTGCCCAGGCCCGAGCAGGGCGCATCCACCAGCACCCGGTCGATCTTGCCCGTCAAGCGCTTGACCCGATCGTCGCGCTCATGCGCGATCTGGGCCGGATGCACATTGGACAGACCGCTGCGCGCCAGGCGTGGCTTGAGATTGTCCAGGCGGTGGCCCGAGACATCGAAGGCATAGAGCCGGCCGGTATTGCGCATGGCCGCGCCCAGGGCCAGGGTCTTGCCACCGGCGCCGGCACAGAAGTCCACCACCATCTCGCCGCGCTTGGGCGCCAGCATGAGGGCCAGCAGCTGGCTGCCCTCGTCCTGCACCTCCACCGCGCCGCTGCTGAAGATCTCCAGCTTGGCCAGGGCCGGCTTGCCCTCCACGCGCAGGCCGATGGGCGAGAAGGGCGTGGGCTCGGCGGCGATGCCGGCCTGCTTGAGCGCCTGCTGCACCTCCTCACGCTTGGCCTTGAGCACATTGGCGCGCAGATCCAGCGGCGCACCCTCGTTCATGCTGGCCGCCAGGGCCCAGAACTCGGCCTCACCCAGGCGGGCCAGCAGGGGCTCGGCCAGCCATTCCGGCAGGTTGTGGCGCAGCTTGGGCGCCAGGGTCTCGCGGTCGATCTGGGCAACCTGGTCCAGCCACTCCAGCTCCTTGGGCGAGAGGGCGCCGCGCAGGAAGCTGGCGCTGCCCTGCCAGGCCAGGACGGCCAGGCGGCGCTCCGTGGGCCCGCTGCCGGACTGAGCCAGGTGCTGCAGCACCGGGCGCTGGCGCAGCACGGTGTAGACGGTTTCGGCCAAGGTGTGGCGCTCGCGCTGGCCCAGGGCCTTGTGCTTGCGGAAAAAGGCGGAGACAACGCCGTCGGCCGGCGCGTCCAGCTTGAGCACCGCGCGCAGCAGCTCGGTGCTCAGATCAAGAAGGGCATTAGGATGCATGGCCCGATTATCCCAGCCCCGCATCCCATGAACGACAGCGAGCTTCAAACCCTGCCCGAAACCCCGCTGGGACGCTACCGCCACTACAAGGGCGGGGAGTACGAGGTGCTGGGCGTGGTGCGCCACAGCGAGAGCCTGGAGCCCCTGGTGCTCTACCGCGCGCTCTATGGCGAGCAGGGCCTGTGGGTGCGGCCGCACGCCATGTTCTTCGGCGCCCTGCCCTCGGGCGCGCCACGCTTCGCGCTCCAGCCCGAGCGCTAAGGCTGGCGCCTCAGCTGAAGTGCTGGGCCTCGCCGGCCAGCTGGCGCACCTGCAGACCCTCGATGCGCAGCTGATCCTGGACGAACCAGCGCACCGCCGCGGGATACATGCGGTGCTCCAGCTTGAGCACGCGGGCCGACACGGCGGCCTCGTCATCGCCCGGCAGCACCGGTGCCACGGCCTGGGCCACGATGGCACCATGGTCCAGCTCGGCGGTCACGAAATGCACGGTGGCGCCCGCAAATCGGCAGCCCATCTCCAGCGCGCGGCGGTGCGTGTGCAGGCCGGTAAAGGCCGGCAGCAGCGAGGGATGGATATTGAGCATGCGGCCCGCGTAATGGCCGGTAAATCCGGGCGTGAGGATGCGCATGAAACCGGCCAGCACCACCAGATCGGGGGCGAAGCCGTCGATCACCCGCTGCAGCTCGGCATCAAAAGCCGCACGGCCGGCGTCGCCGGGGCCGAAGGCCTTGTGGTCCACCACGGCGGTGGCAATGCCGTGGGCCGCCGCGAAGGCCAGGCCCGCCGCGTCCGGACGGTTGCTGATCACAGCGGCGATGCGCGCGGGCCAGCCCTCGGCCGCGCAGGCCTGGACGATGGCTTCCATATTCGACCCCCGCCCGGAGATCAGGATCACAATGTTCTTCATGGGGCGGCAGTGTAGGGCCTGCCTACAATCCCGACTCCCATGACCACCGCTCCCACTCCCCTGCCCCGCGTGCTGTCCGGCATGCGCCCCACAGGCGCCCTGCACCTGGGCCATTACCACGGCGCGCTGAAGAACTGGCTGCGCCTGCAAGACAGCCACGACTGTTTCTTCTTCGTGGCCGACTGGCATGCGCTCACCACCGCCCGCCCCCAGGACCGGGCCCAGCTGGAGCGCCATGTCTACGATATGGTGATCGACTGGCTGGCCGCCGGAATCGACCCCGAGCGCACCACCCTCTTCATCCAGAGCCGCATGCCCGAGCATGCCGAGCTCTTCACCCTGCTGGCCATGAGCACGCCCCTGTCCTGGCTGGAGCGCATTCCCAGCTTCAAGGACCTGGCCGAGAAGTCGCCCGAGAGCGCGAGCTACGGGATGCTGGGCTACCCGCTGCTGCAGGCGGCCGACATCCTGATCTACAAGGCCGGCGCCGTGCCCGTGGGCGAGGACCAGGCCGCCCATGTGGAGGTCACGCGCGAGGTGGCCCGCCGCTTCAACCATCTCTACGGCCAGGGTCAGGCCTTGCTGCCCGAACCCCAGACCCTGCTCACCGACACCGCGCGCATTGCCGGCCTGGACGGGCGCAAGATGAGCAAGAGCCATGGCAATGCCATCGCCATGCGCGAGTCGCCCGAGAGCACGGCCGAGAAGATCCGCACCATGCCCACCGACCCGCAGCGCGCCCGCCGCGGCGACCCCGGCGAGCCCCAGCGCTGCCCGGTCTGGCCCCTGCACGAGCTCTACAGCGACGCGGCCACCCTGGACTGGGCCGCCCAGGGCTGCCGCGCCGCCGGCATCGGCTGCCTGGACTGCAAGCAGCCCCTGATCGAGAGCGTGCAGCGCCAGCAGGCCCAGTGGCGCGAGCGTGCCGACCAGTACCTGGCCAATCCCAAGCAGGTGCATTGGATCGTGGAAGTGGGCACCGAGCGCGCCCGCGCCGTGGCGCGCAAGACCCTGCGCGAGGTGCGCGCCGCCATGGGCCTGGCCTACTGAGGATGAGCCTCATGGCCGGCATCCACATCACCGATATCGAAAGCGCCATCAACTGGTGGCGCGAGCGCCGCCCCTCGCCCGACGGCATCAGCGCCTGCGCCGAGGTGCGCGCCCTGGCCGAGGTCTATGCGCTGATGGTCTATTACCGCGAGAGCGAGTGCGAGGAAGAAGGCATGCCCGAGCGCGCCAAGGCAGCCTGGCTGGCCTGGTACGACAGCACGCCCGATGCGCCCTGCATCGCCATCTGCTCCACCAGCCAGGGCGACGAGCTCTGCAAGGGCTGCGGCCGCACTTTTGACGAGGTGCAGAACTGGCCCGTGCTCACGCCGGCCGAGAAGCGCCAGACCTGGCGCCGCATCACCCTGGACGGCACGGCCTGGCGCTTCAACCGCTATGCCGAGCGGGCCCTGGAGAGCAGTGCCGGCACGCCTCCCCACGTGGAGCCCCGATGAAGCGCTGGCTGGGCGCGGCACGCCTGAACAGCTACGCCCAGATCCTGCCCCTGGCCTGGCCGGTCTTCATCGGCCAGCTGGCGGTGCTGATGTACTCCACCATCGACACCGTGCTGGTGGCGCGCTATGGCGCCCTGGACCTGGCGGCCCTGGCCGTGGGCAATGCCATGTACACCAGCATCTTCGTGGGCCTGATGGGCGTGGTGCTGGCCATCTCCCCCTTTGCCGCGCAGCGCTTCGGCGCGCGCGATCTGACCGGTGTGGGCGAGAGCCTGCACCAGGCCGTGTGGCTGGCCCTGGGCCTGACCTTGCTGGGCGAGCTGCTGCTGCTCTGGCCCGATCCATTGCTGGCCCTGGCCCAACCGGAGCCGGCGGTGGAGGCCATCATCCGCCTCCATCTGCAGCTGCTGGGCCTGGCCCTGCCGGCGGCCATGCTCTTCACCGTCTACCGCGGCTTCAATACCGCGGTCTCGCGGCCCAAGGCCGTGATGGGCCTGCAGCTGGCCGGTCTGCTGCTCAAGCTGCCGCTCTCGGCCCTGCTGATCCACGGGCACGAGAGCCTGGGCGGCTGGCAGGGCATGGGCGCGCCAGGCGGCGCGCTGTCCACCGCCCTGGTGGTCTGGGGGCAGCTCACGGCGGGCTTTGTGCTGCTGCGGCGCGACCCGCACTACCAGCCCTTCGGCATCCAGCAGGGTGGCCTGCACGCACCGCGCTGGGACCTGATACGCCAACTCTTGCGCCTGGGCCTGCCCATGGGCGGGGCCATCGTGATCGAGGTGACGGGCTTCACCTTCATGGCCCTCTTCATCTCGCGTCTGGGTGCCACGCCGGTGGCCGGCCATCAGCTGGCGGCCAATCTGGTGGCCATGATGTTCATGCTGCCCATGGCACTGGGCAATGCCACCGGCGCCCTGGTGGGGCAGCGCATCGGCGCGCGCGATCCACGGGCGGCCGAACGCCTGGGCTGGCACGGTCTGGAGTTCGCCCTGGGCTGCGCCCTGCTGCTGGGCGGCGCCATCTTCCTGCTGCGCGGGCCGGTGCTGGCGCTCTACACCACGGACGCCGCCATCCTGGCCGCCGCCGCGCCCCTGCTGCTGTGGGTCTGGATCTTCCATCTGGGGGATGCGTCCCAGGCCATCTCGGCCTCGGTGCTGCGGGCCCACCATGTGACCGTGGCGCCCATGGTGGTCTATGCCCTGGCCATCTGGGGCGTGGGCATGGGCGGCGGCTACTGGCTGGCCTTTGAGCAGCCCTGGCCGGCCCTGGCCGGCGCGCGCGGTTTCTGGGCCGCGGCGGCGGCCGGCCTGGTGCTGGCCGCCCTGGGCCTGGTGATCGTGCAGCAGATGGTGCAGAAGGCCTTGCGGGCCGAAGCCAGCGCCGCCGCTTGAGGCTGTCAGCGGCCGCCAGCGCCCGGCAGGCTCAGCACAAAGCAGCTGCCGCCGCCCTCGCGCGCCTCGCAGCGCACGCGGCCCTGGTGACGTTCCGCGATCTGCTTGACCAGGGACAGACCCAGACCCACGCCGCCGGCCTGCTCGGCATGGCCGGGCAGGCGGAAGAAGGGCTCGAAGATGCGCTCGCGCATCTCCGGCGGCACGCCCGGTCCGCGGTCATTCACGCGCAGCTCCAGCCGCTCGCCCTGACGGCGCAGCTCCAGCAAGACCTCGGCGCCGCCCCCATAGCGGCGCGCGTTCTCCAGCAGATTGCGCAGGGCGCGGCGCAGCAGACGCTCCTCACCGAGCAGCTGGCATTGCGCGGGCGGCAGCTCGCTGCTGAGTCCGGCGCCGCTGCGTGCGGCCTCTTCCACGGCCAGACCCAGCATGTCCACCGGTTCCGGCACCGGCGTCTGCCCTCCCGCCTCCAGCCGGCTGGCCAGCAGCACCTCCTCGACCAGCGCATCCAGCTCGGCAATATTGGTGTTGATCTCGCGCTGCAGGCGCTCACGCTGGGTGGCCGAGGCCTCCTCCAGCATGGAGAACGCCATCTTGAGCCGCGCCAATGGGGAGCGCAGCTCATGGCTGGCATTGGCCAGCAGGCTTTGGTGCGAGCGCAGCAGGGTTTCGATCTGCTGGGCCGAACGGTTGAAGCTGGCCGCCAGCTTGGCCACCTCGTCCCGCCCCTCGTCATGCACACGGTAGCCAAGATTGCCGGCGCCAAACTGCTCCACGCCGCGCTGCAGATTTTCAAGGCGACGGGTCAGGCGCCGAACCACCGGATAGGCGCCCGCCGCCACACCCAGGAAAAGCAGAACCAGAAACACCGCCAGCGCCTCGCCACTGGGGCCACGCAAGGCCCCAAGAGGCCCCCACAGGGGCCAGACAGAATCCGGCGGCGGTCGCAAGCGCGGCTCGCCCATGGGCCCGATGGGCCCCATGCCGGGCACGCTGGTACCAGGCCCCTGAGGCCCATGCGGTCCCTGGGGCCCCGGGCCTCGCTGCATGCGCGCACCGCGCAGAAAGCTCAGGGTGCGTCCGTCATCCAGGGGCACATCGAGTCGGCGCACCGAGGGATCGGCCTCCCGGCGCTCGAACTGCTCGGACTGCCCGATGCGACGCCCCTGGGTGTCACTGAGCGCAATCGCCATGCGCAGGCGCTGCCCCCAGTCGCGCAGGGATTCGGCCTGGGCCGACGCAGGCGCGTCCGCGGGCGGCAGGGCCCCCTGGATCAACACCGCGGTGGCATTCAGTCGCTCCACCGCCGCAGCCTCAAAGCCCCCGCGCTCTTCCTCAATCTGGCGCTTGAACAGCCAGGCCGAGCCGAAGGCAAAGGTCAGCAGCAAGGCGACCAGGGTGATGTAGATGCGCAGGTAGAGCGATTTCAAGGCCGAGGCCCTCAGCTGGCGCAGCATCAGCCCTGCGCCTCGGCATCCTGCTTGCGGGCAAACACATAGCCGGCACCACGCACGGTCAGCACACGGCGCGGGTTCTTGGGGTCGTCCTCGATCACGGCGCGGATGCGCGAGACATGCACATCGATGGAGCGATCAAAGGCATCCAGGGGATGCCCCTTGAGCGCGTCCATGATCTGGTCACGGCTCAGCACCCGCCCGGGGCTCTGGGCCAGCACCACCAGCAGATCGAACTGGTGGCTGGTGAGATCGCAGGCTTTGCCATCGAGACGGGCCACACGGGCCGCCAGATCGATGTCCAGACGCCCAAAGCGCAGCACCTCATCCTGGCCCTGCCCATCGGGTTCGGCACGGCGCAGCAAGGCCTTGATGCGCGCCTGCAGTTCGCGCGGCTCAAAAGGCTTGGGCAGATAGTCATCGGCCCCGAGTTCCAGGCCCAGGATGCGATCCATGGGCTCGCCACGGGCCGAGAGCATGAGCACCGGCAGGCGCCGCGTGCGGGCATCCCCGCGCAACTTGCGGCAGAAGTCCAGCCCGTCGCCGTCCGGCAGCATCAGGTCCAGCACCAGCAGGTCTGGCAGCGCCGCCTCCAGGGCCTGGGCCGCTTGAGCCAGGCTGCCCGCCACGCCGATCTCGAAACCGGCGTGGCGGAGGTAGTCGCCCAACATATCGGTCAGGCGGGCATCATCATCGACCAGAAGCAGACGGGAACTCATGGCATTCGAAAAGCAGGCCCGACTCGGGCCCTTGGCGGAGGAGGCCCAAGCATATGCCAGGCCAGGCGCAGCCCTCACGGAGCCTTGGCGTTGCCGCCACGAGCCGACTCATGCTGGTGCTTGCGCTCGGCACGGCGCGCCTCTCGCTGCGCCATGCGCTCGCCCATCTTGGCGCGTTGCTCGGGCGTGAGCACCTGGGCCGCGGCCAGCATGGCCTGGCTCATGCGCCGGCTGAGCTGCTCGTGGATGAGCTGGGTCTGCTGCCGCAGGGACTCGATGGCGGCGGCATCCAGGGTGGCTGCGGTGAACAGCTTGCGCCCCTGCTGATGCAGCTGTTGCAGTGACTCGCGCTGGGCACGCGAGTCCTGGGCCGCTTCCTTCATGATTTGCTGAATCTGCTGACGCTGGCTGTCGCTGGCATCCACCAGATCCAGCATGTGCTCGACGCGTGGCCCGCCCGGACCGCCGCCATGATGGCCGCCCATCATGCCGCCGCCAGGCATGGCTTGCACCGTGGGGGTGGCCAGCACGGCCAGCAAGGCGGCCACGCCCAGGCCTTGACGCAGTTTCGTGATCTTGGACATCGCAGACTCCATGTGGTGGGGAAGTGCTGTCATCTTGATCACCCTGCGTAAGGCGACCATGCCGGGAATGTAAAGAAGATCAAAGCGCCCAGCGGCGGCCAGAAAAGGAAAAGGGCCCCTGAGGGCCCTTGAACGTGCTCGGTGCAGCGCCATCAGCGGCGCGGCCCATCACTTGATGGACTTGAAGCGCGCGCGCTTGGGGCGGGCACCTTCCTCACCCAGGCGCTTGACCTTGTCGGCCTCGTACTCGGTGAAGTTGCCGTCGAAGAACACCCACTTGGCATCGCCTTCATAGGCCAGGATGTGGGTGCAGATGCGGTCCAGGAACCAGCGGTCGTGGGAGATCACCATGGCCGAGCCACCGAACTCCAGCAGGGCCTCTTCCAGGGCGCGCAGGGTTTCCACGTCCAGGTCGTTGGAGGGTTCGTCCAGCATCAACACATTGCCGCCCTGGGCCAGGGTCTTGGCCAGGTGCAGGCGGCCGCGCTCACCACCAGAGAGCTGACCCACCATCTTCTGCTGGTCATTGCCCTTGAAGTTGAAGCGGCCAATATAGGCGCGGCTGGGCATCACGAACTTGCCGACCACGATATTGTCCAGGCCGCCCGAGACGTCTTCCCAGACGGTCTTGTTGGCGTCCAGGCTGGCGCGGCTCTGGTCCACAAAGGCCAGCTTGGCGGTCTTGCCGATCACGACCTCGCCGCTGTCCGGAGTCTCGGTGCCCTGGATCATGCGGAACAGCGTGGACTTGCCGGCGCCGTTGGGGCCGATGATGCCCACGATGGCGCCCGCGGGCACGCGGAAGCTCAGGTCCTCGATCAGCACGCGGTCGCCGAAGCTCTTGCTGACGTTCTTGAACTCGATCACCTCATTGCCCAGGCGCTCGGCCACGGGGATGAAGATTTCGTTGGTCTCATTGCGCTTCTGATAGTCGACGTCGCTCAGTTCTTCAAAGCGGGCCAGACGCGCCTTGCTCTTGGCCTGACGGCCCTTGGCATTGGAGCGCACCCACTTCAGCTCTTCCTTCATCGCCTTCATGCGGGCATCTTCGGACTTCTGCTCCTGCTCCAGGCGGCGTTCCTTCTGGTCCAGCCAGTCGGAGTAATTGCCCTTCCAGGGAATGCCATGGCCGCGGTCCAGTTCCAGAATCCACTCGGCGGCGTTGTCCAGGAAGTAGCGATCATGGGTGATGGCCACCACGGTGCCGGGGAAGCGCTGCAGGAACTGCTCCAGCCAGTGCACCGACTCGGCGTCCAGGTGGTTGGTCGGCTCGTCCAGCAGCAGCATATCGGGCTTGGACAGCAGCAGGCGGCACAGGGCCACGCGGCGCTTTTCGCCGCCGGACAGCAGGTCGATCTTGGCGTCCCAGGGCGGCAGGTTCAGCGCGTCGGCGGCCAGCTCCAGCTGCAGATCGGTGTTCTCGGAGCCGGCAGCGGCAATGATGGCCTCCAGCTCGCCCTGCTCGGCGGCCAGGGCGTCAAAGTCGGCATCCGGCTCGGCATAGGCGGCATAAACCTCGTCCAGGCGCTTCTTGGCAGCCAGCACGCCGCCGATGCCCTCTTCCACGGCCTCGCGCACGGTCTGGTTCGGGTCAAGCTTGGGCTCCTGCTCCAGGTAGCCGATCTTGATGCCGGGCATGGCCACGGCCTCACCCTCGAACTCCTTGTCCACGCCCGCCATGATCTTCAGGATGGTGGACTTGCCCGAGCCGTTCAGGCCCAGCACGCCGATCTTGGCGCCGGGGAAGAAGGACAGGGAGATGTCCTTGAGGATGTGGCGTTTGGGCGGAACCGTCTTGTTGACGCGGTTCATCGAGAAGACGTATTGGGCCATGGTGCTCGTGGTTTGTCGGAACTCTAGAAAAGCGAAGGCGGGTCGCGACATATCATGACTGCCGAACCCGCTGGATGACCCTATTGTCGCAGAGCCAGCGGGCGATCGTCGCGCCCCGCAAGCTACAATGGCTCCCACGCTGCGCATCTCAGTCTTTGCGCGGCGTTTTATTTTTGAGCCCATGCACGCTCCTCGCGTGGCCCGAAGACTGGCGTTGCCCACCATGCGACGCGGCCACGCCCACAGGGCACCGTGCTCACATTGCAGTCAATGACATTCGATTCCCTGGGCCTGGCAGCACCGCTGCTCAAGGCCATTGCCGACGCCGGCTACACCGCTCCCACCCCCATCCAGGCCCAAGCCATTCCCGCCGTCCTCCAGGGTGGCGACCTGCTCGCCGGCGCGCAGACCGGCACCGGCAAGACCGCCGGTTTCACCCTGCCCCTGCTGCATCGACTCTCGGCCACCCCGCCGGTCAAGAACGCCCGCGGCAAGCATATGGTGCGCGCCCTGGTGCTCACCCCCACCCGCGAGCTGGCCGCCCAGGTCGAGGAAAGCGTCAAGACCTACGGCAAATACCTGCCGCTGACCAGCATGGTGATGTTCGGCGGCGTGGGCATGCAGCCCCAGGTCAACCGCCTGCGTGACGGCGTGGACATCCTGGTGGCTACCCCCGGCCGCCTGCTGGACCACCATATGCAAGGCACCCTGGATCTGAGCAAGATCGAGATCCTGGTGCTGGACGAAGCCGACCGCATGCTGGACATGGGCTTCATCCACGACATCAAGAAGGTGCTGGCCATCCTGCCGCCCAAGCGCCAGAACCTGCTGTTCTCGGCCACCTTCAGCGACGACATCAAGGCCCTGGCCGACCGTCTGCTGAACCAGCCCGCCCTGATCGAGGTGGCGCGCCGCAACCAGACCAATGACGCGATCGCGCAGAAGGTCCACCCGGTCGGCCGCGATAAGAAGAAGGAGCTGCTGGCCCATCTGATCAAGAGCGGCGACTGGCACCAGGTGCTGGTCTTCACGCGCATGAAGCATGGCGCCAACCGCCTGACCGACTATCTGAACGACCAGGGCATCAGCGCCATGGCCATCCACGGCAACAAGAGCCAGGGTGCACGCACCAAGGCCCTGGCCGAGTTCAAGAGCGGCGAGCTGACCTGCCTGGTGGCCACCGATATCGCGGCCCGCGGCATCGACATCGACCAGCTACCCCACGTCGTCAACTACGAGCTGCCCAATGTGCCCGAGGACTATGTGCACCGCATCGGCCGCACCGGTCGTGCCGGCTGCCAGGGTGAGGCGGTGAGCCTGGTCTGCGTGGACGAGCTGAACTTCCTCAAGGACATCGAACGCCTGATCAAGCGCGAGATCCCCAAGGAAGCCGTGCCCGGTTTCGAGCCCCCGGTGGGTGAGAAGCCCGAGCCCATCGTGCTGGGCCGCATGGTGCTCAACCCCAATGGCAGCCGTGGTCGCGCGCCCAACCCGGGCGGTGGTGGTGGCGGCGGTGGTCGCGGCGGCCGTCCGGGCCAGGGTGGCGGTCGCCCCGGTGGCGGCGGCGGTGGCGGCCGTCCGCAGGGACAGGGCGCCACGCCCCGTGCCCAGGGCCAAGGCCAGGGCGGCCGTCCGGCCCAGGCCGGTGCCCCGCGCCGCGATGGTGCTCGCCCCGCGCAAGGTGGCGGCGGCCGCTCCGGCGGCGCCCAGGCTGGCCGCGGCGGAGCACCCAAGCGCTAAGACCGTGAGCCTGGGGCCGCCCGGCCCTCCCCTCACCCTCTGGCTTGTGCGGCCCGCCTCGGCGGGCCGCTTGACTTCCGTCAATCTCCGCCCGCTTCCCCCATGGTCGAATCCGCAGCACTCACTGCCCGGGTTCCACCATGAAGCTCAGCTTTCTCGGCGCTGCCGACACCGTCACCGGCTCGCGTCATCTGCTGGATACCGGCAGCCAGCGTCTGCTGCTGGACTGTGGCCTTTTTCAAGGCTTCAAGACCCTGCGCGAGCGCAACTGGATTCCCCTGGGCCTGGCGTCTCAGGGGCTGGATGCCGTGCTGCTCTCGCACGCCCATCTGGACCACAGCGGCTATCTCCCGGCCCTGGTGCGCCAGGGCTTCAAGGGCCCCATCTTCTCCACCGGCGCCACGCGCCAGCTCTGCGAGGTGCTGCTGCTGGATGCGGCCAAGCTCCAGGAGGAGGATGCGCGCCACGCCAACCGCCACCACACCAGCCGCCATGAGAAGGCCCTGCCGCTGTACAGCAGCAGCGATGCAAAGAAGGCGCTCGCACATTTCGTGGGTCTGCCGCGCGACGGCCGCCTGCGCCTCAAGGACTGCGAGATCCGCTTCACGCCCGTGGGCCATCTGCTGGGCGCCTGCGCCATCCGCATCGAAAGCGAAGCCGGTCGCAGCCTCTTGTTCTCGGGTGATCTGGGGCGCAGCAATGACCTGCTGATGCCCCCGCCCCAGCAGCCCCAGGGTGCCGAGGTGCTGCTGATCGAGTCCACCTATGGCAACCGCCTGCACGCGCCCGAGGATGTGCAGGCCCGTCTGGCCCAGATCATCCGCGCCACCCTGGCGCGCGGTGGCAGCGTGCTGCTGCCCAGCTTTGCCGTGGGCCGGGCCCAGGCCCTGATGCTGGTGCTGCAGCGCCTGCGCGAGGCCGGCGAGCTGCCCCGCCATGTGCCCATCCTGCTGGACAGCCCCATGGCCGCGGAGGCCACCGAAATCACGCGCCGCAACGGCCGACTGCTGCGCATCAGCCCGCGCGAGCTGGCCACGCTGGACGATGGCGTGACCGTGGTCAGCAAGGCGGCCGACTCGCTCAAGGCCGCGGTGCGCGCCATGGGCCGGCCCAGCATCATCATCTCGGCCAGCGGCATGGCCACCGGCGGTCGGGTGCTGAACTACCTCAAGACCCTGGCCCCGGGCGCGCGCCATCACATCGTCTTCCCCGGCTTTCAGGTGGGCGGCAGCCGCGGTGCCAAGATGGTGGAAGGCGCGCGCGAGATCAAGCTGCAGGGCGAGTATGTGCCGGTGAATGCCGAGGTCAGCCATCTGGACGGCTTTTCGGGGCATGCGGATGCCGATGGCCTGATGGCCTGGCTGCGTGGTCTGGATCGCGCGCCCGAGCAGGTTTTCGTGGTCCATGGCGATCCGGCAGCCAGCGATGCGCTGCGCAGCCGCATTCAGGACGAACTGGGCTGGCGGGTACGCGTGCCCCAGCATGGCGAGACCGTGAGCCTCTGAACAGGGTTTCCAGCGCTTCATGGTCGATTGGCAGCAGTTGTTCGGTGCCCAGGCGCCGCTGGCGGTGGGCCTGCTCGTGGCCCTTGGGGGCGGCCTGCTGGTGGGGCTTGAGCGAGAGCGTCGCAAGGGTCATGGTCCGCGCCGCGAAGCCGCCGGCCTGCGCAGCTTTGCCCTGGTGTCGGTGGCCGGCGCCTTGGCGCATGGACTGGAAGTTCCCGGGCTGCTGCCGGCGGGCGCCCTGGCCATCGGCGGCCTGGCCGCCCTCGCCTACTGGCGTCAGGCCCCGCGCGATCCGGGCCTGACGACCGAGATCGCCCTGCTCCTGGTCTATCTGATCGGTGCGCTCAGCCTGCAGGCTCCCGCCCTGGGCGCCGCGGCCGCGGTGCTGATGACCATGTTGCTGGCGGCCCGCACCCGCTTGCACCACTTTGCCACCCGGGTCCTGACCGAGCAGGAGCTGCATGACGGCCTGGTGCTGGCGGCCCTGGGGCTGATCGTGCTCCCGCTGATGCCGACGGAGCCCATCCCCTGGTTGGCCGGACTCAAGGCGCAAACCCTGCTGGGCCTGGTGACCTTGCTGCTGCTGCTGCAGGCGGCCGGCCATGTCGCCCTGCGCGCCCTGGGTGCTCGTCTGGGTCTGGCACTGACGGGACTGTTCTCGGGCCTGGTGTCCAGCACGGCCACCATCGCGGCCATGGGCAGCCGCGCCCGCGCCCAACCCGAGCTGCTGCGCGCCTTTGCCGCCGCGGCCGTGATGTCCACCGCCGCCACCTGGCTGCAGGCGGCCGTGATGCTGGGCAGCCTGGCTCCCGCCCAGCTCAGCCATATCGCGCCGGCCTGTGCGGCTGGCACCCTCTGCGCCCTTCTGGTCGCGCTCCTGCTGGCCCGGGGTACGCCCGCGGTGGCCGCCGGCCCCGGCAGCGGTGGCCCCCTGCGACTGCGTGAAGCGCTGCTGGTCGCCGCCTTGCTCAGCGCCGTCAGTGCCCTGGTGGGCTGGGCCAACCAGCGTTTTGGTGATCACGGCCTGCTGGCATCGGTGGCAGTGGCCGCCTTTGCCGATGCCCATGCCCCCATGGCCTCCCTGGGCAGCCTGGCGGCCCAGAACCGCATCACGCCCAGTACCCTGAGTACCGCCTTGCTGATCACCATAGGCTGCAACTCCCTGACGCGCGCGATCACCGCCTTGCTGGCCGGGGGCTGGCAGTACGCCCGCTGGCTCATCGCCGCCCTGCTGCTGTCCTGGTGTGCGGCGGCGGCCCTGGGCTTTGGCATACTCGCCGCCCTGCGATGAAGACTGCTCCCATTGTTCCGGCCCGTGTCGATTTCTCCGATGCCGAGGTCGCCCAGGCGCCCGACTACGGCGATGTCTACCATGCACGTGCCGGTGCCTTTGCCCAGGCCCGCCATGTCTTTCTGGGCGGCAACCAGCTGCCCGCGCGCTGGCAGGGCCGCACGCGTTTCGTGATCCTGGAGACCGGCTTCGGCCTGGGCAACAACTTCCTGGCCACTTGGGCCGCCTGGCGCGAGGATGCGCAGCGCTGCGAGCGCCTGGTCTTCATAAGCATCGAGAAGCATCCACTCACCCGAGAGGACCTGGCCCGCGCCCATGCCCGCAGCCCCGCGCCGGAGCTGGCCGCCCAGCTGCTGGCAGCCTGGCCGCCGCTCACGCCCAATCTGCATGGCCTGAGCTTTGAGCAGGGCCGCGTGCGCCTGCTGCTGGCCCTGGGCGATGCACGCGAGTGGCTGCGCGAGCTGGTGGCCGAGGTCGATGCCATCTACCTGGACGGCTTCGCCCCGGCCCGCAATCCGGAGATCTGGGATCCCTGGCTGCTCAAGTCCCTGGGCCGCCTGGCCGCGACGGACTGTACCGCCGCCACCTGGAGCGTTGCCCGCCCGGTGCGCGACGGGCTGACCAGCGCCGGCTTTGCGGTTGAGAAGGCGCCAGGCTTCGCCGCCAAAGGACAGATGAGCGTGGCCCGCTTCGCGCCCCGCCATGGCGTGCAACGCCCCCCAGGCCGGCAGCCCCTGGCAGCACATGCCCGCGAGGCCCTCGTCATCGGAGCCGGGCTGGCCGGTGCGGCCTGCGCCCACGCGCTGGCGCGTGAGGGCCTGGCCGTCACGGTGCTGGAAGCCCACGCGCAGAGTGCCAGCGAAGGCTCAGGCAACCCGGGGGGGCTGTTCCACGGCACCTTCCACGCCAGCGACGGCCTGCATGCCCGCTTCAATCGCGCCGCCGCCCTGGCCACACAGCGCCTGCTGGCCGAGCTGCCCGCGCTGCCCTGGCTCCAGGCCGGCTTGCTGCGCCTGGAGAGCAAGCTCGACCATGAGGCCATGCAGGCCCTGCTGCAGGGGCAAGGCCTGCCCCCCGACTATCTGCAGGCCCTGGGCGCCGTCGATGCGGCCACCCGCTCGGGCCTGCCGCTGCAAAGCCCGGCCTGGTTCTATCCGGGCGGCGGCGCCCTGCCGCCCCGCGCTTATGTGCACGCCATGCTGCAAGCCGCGCAGGCCCGGCTGCTGACGCAGCGCCCCGTGGCCGCCCTGCGAGCCGGTGGAGCGGGCTGGCAGGCCCTGGACGGCCAAGGCCGGATCCTGGCCGAGGCTCCGGCCCTAGTTCTGGCGGGCGGCCATGCCGGTCTGCCCCTGCTGCAGGGCTTGATGCCCGACCTGCCCCTGATGAGTCTGCGCGGGCAACTCAGTCACCTCAGCCCGGCCAGCCCCCTGCCCCATCTGCCCGTGGCCGGCGCCGGCTATGCCCTGGCCGACGGCCAGGGCGGCTTGTGGTGTGGCGCCACGGTCCAGGCCGAGGATGCAGACCCCAGGCTGCGGGACAGCGATCAGGACAGCAATCTCTCGCAATGGGCCGAACTGGCGGGTCTGCCCCAGCCGCCCCGGGCGCCGTTGGCCGGACGTGTGGGCTGGCGCCTGGTGACGCCGGACCGCCTGCCCCTGGTAGGCGGCCTGCCAGCCCCGGAGCAGACGGGGCGCCAGGATCTGCTGCGCGGGCTGAAGCGCCTGCCGGGCCTGGTGCTTTGTACCGCCCTGGGCTCACGCGGCATCAGCTGGGCCGCACTGGCCGGCCAGGTCGCCGCGGCCCAGCTTTGCGGCAGCCCCGTGCCGCTTGAGGCAGAACTGCTGGATGCGATAGATCCTGCACGCTTTGCCTTGCGCTGGGTGCGCAAGGCGCACTAGCAATTCAGGTTTTCCCTGACACTGCCGAAGTAGTAGGAATTCGGCCAAAGCCTGCCGCCACGATGCGGCCCCAACAACTAGGCCGCCCGCTCATGGAGAACCCCTGATGTTGAGCTCACTGTTTTCTGGCCGGTCCATCGGCCAGCGCCTCTCTGCTGTCCTGACCCTGGTCTTGCTGATCGCCTTCACGGGCTCGGGCCTGGGTTACTGGGCCCTGTCACGCGTGGCCTCGGAAACCGAGGAGATGTACAAGAGCTCCCTGGTCACGGAGCGCATCGCCAGCGACTGGTATCGCAACATCACCAATGGCGTGAACCGCACCAGCGCCATCGCCGTCAGTGCCGACCCCAGCCTGGCTGAGTTCTTCGCCGCCACGGCCGCCGAGTCGACCAAGCAGTCCACCGAGCTGCAGAAAAAGCTCGACGAGCTGCTGACAACACCGCAGGAGCGTCAGGGCTTCGAAAAACTGTCCGAGGCCCGCAAGGCCTATCTGGCCAGCCGCGACGCCGTGTCCGCGGCCAAGAAGGCCGGCGAAGCCGACAAGGCCCGCCAGATCTTTGACAGCCAGTTTCAGCCCGCTGCCACGGCCTTTCAGGACGCCATGAAGCAGATCGTGCAGGATCAGCGCGAGCAGCTGGACGCCGCCAACAAGCGTCTGGAAGCGGCCAACAGCACGGCGCGCACAGGCCTGGTGCTGTTCACGCTGTTTGCCCTGGCCCTGGCCGTGACCCTGACGCTGTGGCTCACCCGCTCCATCACCGGCCCGCTGCGCGAGGCCGTGGGCGTGGCCGACGCGATCTCCCATTTCGACCTCACGCGCCGCATCGAAGTCCGCAGCCAGGATGAGACCGGCCAGCTGCTGCGCTCCCTGCAAACCATGCAGGGCGAGCTGATCCGGCTGTTCGGTGAGGTGCGCGGTGCGACCGACAGCATCAGCACCGCCAGCGCCGAGATCGCCTCGGGCAACCATGACCTTTCGGCCCGTACCGAGCAGACCGCCTCGAATCTGCAGCAGGCCGCCGCCTCCATGATGCAGCTGACCGGCACCGTGCGTCAGACGGCCGATTCGGCCCTGACCGCCAATCAGCTGGCCAGCTCGGCCGCCGAGGTCGCCCAGCGCGGTGGCACGGTGGTGGGTCAGGTGGTCGCCACCATGGAAGACATCAGCGCCAGCTCGCGCCGCATCAGCGACATCATCGGCACCATCGACGGCATCGCCTTCCAGACCAATATCCTGGCCCTGAATGCGGCCGTGGAAGCGGCACGTGCCGGCGAGCAGGGGCGCGGCTTTGCAGTGGTGGCCGGCGAGGTGCGCCTGCTGGCCCAGCGCTCGGCCGAGGCCGCCAAGGAGATCAAGAGCCTGATCGGCGCCAGCACCGAACGCGTGGAGTCCGGCACCCAGCTGGTTCAGGACGCCGGCAAGACCATGGGCGATATCGTGGCCAGCGTGCAGCGGGTCTCGGACATCATCGGCGAGATCAGCGCCGCCGCCCGCGAGCAGAGCGACGGCATCAACCAGATCAATGCCGCCGTGAATCAGCTGGACCAGATGACGCAGCAGAATGCCGCCCTGGTCGAAGAAGCCGCCTCGGCAGCCGAAAGCCTGAAGGAACAGTCCGGCCGCCTGGCCGGCGCCGTGAGCGTTTTCAGGCTCTGAGCCTGGCCGGGTCCGCCGCGACCCGGCGCTGACCGCGCAGGCTTGCTCAGAAGCTCAGCGTCTTGACCCCGGCCGCGGTGCCCAGCAGGCAGACCGCGGCCTTGTTGCGGGCGAAGACACCCACGGTGATCACGCCCGGCCATTGCGAAACCTCGGCCTCGAAGCCGGCGGGATCCTTGATGGCCAGACCGCGCACGTCCAGGATATGGGCTGCGTTATCGGTCACGCAGCCGGCGCGCAGCGTGGCCTCACCACCAAAGCGGGCCTTGAGGCGCCGTGCCACCTGGGCCGCCGCCATGGGGATCACCTCGATGGGCAGGGGGAAGGCGCCCAGGGTGTCGACCAGCTTGCTCTCGTCGGCGATGCAGATGAAGCGCTCGGCCAGGTCGGCCACGATCTTCTCGCGCGTGAGCGCGGCGCCGCCGCCCTTGACCATATGGCCGGCGTGATCGATCTCGTCGGCGCCGTCGATATAGACCGGCAGTGACTCCACCTCGCTGGCCTCCAGGATGCGGATGCCCAGCTTGCTCATGCGTTCGGTGGAGCGCACCGAGCTGGAGACCGCGCCCTTGAGCGGGATGCCGCTGGCGGCCAGGGCATCGATGAATTTGTCCACCGTGGAGCCGGTGCCCACGCCGACGATGCTGTCGGGCTTCACATACTGCAGGGCGGCCTGGCCGACCAGGGTCTTGAGTTCGTCTTGGGTCATGATGATCAGGGGTTCAGGAAATCTTGCGGCGCGCTCGCACGGCGGCGGCCAGCTCCTGCAGCAGGGGCTCGGTCTGGGCCCAGCCCAGGCAGGCATCGGTGATGGAGACGCCGGGCTTGAGGTCGGCGCGGGTCTGGCCGTCCAGCAGGTCCTGGCGCCCGGGCTGCAGATGGCTCTCGATCATCACGCCGGTGATGCGGTGCTCGCCACCCGCCATCTGGGCCGCCACATCGCGGCCCACCTCGATCTGGCGCTCGTACTTCTTGCTGCTGTTGGCATGGGAGAAGTCGATCATCACCTGCTCGCGCAGGCCCGAGGCCTTGAGCGCCTCGCAGGCGGCCTGCACGCTGGCGGCGTCGTAATTGGGCGCCTTGCCGCCGCGCAGGATGATGTGGCAGTCCTGGTTGCCGCGGGTCTCGAAGATGGCGGCCGCGCCCATCTTGGTCATGCCCATGAAGGCATGGCTGGCCTGGGCGGCGAGCACGGCGTCGGAGGCGACCTTGATGCCGCCGTCCGTGCCATTCTTGAAGCCCACGGGGCAGGACAGACCGGAGGCCAGCTGGCGGTGGCTCTGGCTCTCGGTGGTGCGCGCACCGATGGCGCCCCAGGCGATCAGGTCCGAGATGTACTGCGGTGAGAGCAGGTCCAGGAACTCGGTGCCGGCGGGCAGGCCCAGGGCCGTCACGTCCAGCAGCAGCTGGCGCGCCAGGCGCAGGCCCTCGTTCATGTGGAAGCTGCCGTCCAGGCGCGGATCGTTGATATAGCCCTTCCAGCCCACGGTGGTGCGCGGCTTCTCGAAGTACACGCGCATCACGATCAGCAGGTCCTGCTGCAGCTCGTCGCGCGTCTTCTTGAGCAGGCGGGCGTAGTCCATGGCCTGGTCGTGGTCGTGGATGGAGCAAGGCCCCACCACCACCAGCAGACGGTCGTCGCGGCCATGCAGCACCTCACCGATTTCGCGGCGCGAGCGCTCCACCAGCTCCAGAGCCGCCTCAGACAGGGGCAACTCGTCCAGCAACAAGGCCGGCGAGATCAGGGGGCGGACCGCGCCGATGCGGGTGTCGTCGGTGCGGGTGGTGTCGCGCGTGGCATCGCGGGAGCCAACTTCACGGTCGTGTTGGGGATCGTCCAGGGGTTTCATCGAATGCCTCACGGGGGAACCGGCAGGATTATCGGCCGCTTTCGCCGCGGGCACGGTCGCGGCATGCCGGCCTCGTGGCGGCCGATGCGACAATCTCGCCCCATGTCTCTCGTTCCCTACGCCCTCACCCGTCCCTTTCTCTTCGGCCTGGACCCCGAGCATGCGCATGAGCTGACCCTGGGCGCCATCGCCCGGCTGCAGAACACGCCGGCCCAGTGTTTGTGGGCCCAGACCCGCATCGCCGACCCGGTCACGGTGGCGGGCCTGCGCTTCCCCAACCGTATCGGCCTGGCCGCCGGTCTGGACAAGAACGGTCGCTGCATCGACGGTCTGGGCGCCATGGGCTTCGGTTTCATCGAGGTCGGCACCGTCACGCCCAAGGGCCAGCCCGGCAATGACAAGCCGCGCATGTTCCGCATTCCCGAGAAAGAGGCCCTGATCAACCGCCTGGGCTTCAACAACGAGGGTCTGGCCAGCTTCATCGCCAATGTGCAGCGCGCCCGCTCCTTCCGCGCCGCCGGTGGCCTGCTGGGCCTGAACATCGGCAAGAACGCCGCCACGCCCATCGAGAACGCGGTGGACGACTACCTGATCGGCCTGGAGGGCGTGTTCCCCCACGCCGACTACATCACGGTCAATATCTCCAGCCCCAACACCAAGAACCTGCGCGCCCTGCAAAGCGATGAGGCCCTGGACGCCCTGCTCTCTCGCCTGCAGACCCGCAAGCTGGAACTGCAGCAGGCCAGCGGCCGCCAGGTGCCCATGTTCGTGAAGATTGCGCCGGACCTGGACGAGGACCAGGTGGCCGTGATCGCCCAGACCCTGCAGAAGAACGGCATCGATGGTGTGATCGCCACCAACACCACCATCGCACGCGAGGCGGTCCGGGGCCTGCCGCATGCGGGCGAGACCGGCGGACTCTCGGGCCGCCCGGTCTTCGAGGCCAGCAACCGCGTGATCCGCCTGCTGCGCGCGGCCCTAGGTTCCAACTACCCCATCATCGGGGTGGGCGGTGTGCTCAGCGGCGAGGATGCCCGCGCCAAGATCGCGGCCGGCGCCGATCTGGTGCAGATCTACACCGGTCTCATCTACAAAGGTCCGGCTCTCGTGGCTGACTGCGCACGCGCACTGAGCCGTCCCTGAGCTTGAAGCAAAGCCGGAAATGAAAAACGGATCCTGCCGGATCCGTTTTTTGGAGCGCTTCAGGCCTGCTGCTTGCGCCGACGTGCCACGAAGCCCACCACGCCCAAGCCGGCCAGGAGCATGGCGTAGGTCTCAGGCTCGGGGATCGGCGTCGTAATCGGCGTAGCGACGATATTGCCCCCATAGGAAGCCGAGGCGCCGGTGATGCCGGTACCGGTGACCTTCAGTTGATATGTGCCTGCCGGCAGGATAGAGCCGCCAGCCACCACCTTGGTCGTGACCGTTACACCGTTGTTCGTGACCTCGGAGGTCGGTCCGACCAAGAGCTTGTCATTGAGCCAGGCCGAAAAACCGAGGATGCCGCCGGTGCTCAGCGAGGCGAAGGAGACCTGCACATTGGTGATGGACGCGGCAACGGCAGACTCCGTTCCGAGATCAAAGGTCCAGATATCGGTGAAGGCACCCGTCACGGTATTGCTGAACGAAGCACTCGGGCTGGGAGAGACCGGACCGCCTGCTGCCCAAGCCCCGACACCAGACACCGCCAAAGCGGCAGCAATCACCACAGATTTCAAGTTCATGACTTAGCTCCTGAACGTTCGCAGCACATTCGCCGTCAAATCGTGAAGAAATTGTGCACTGCAGCGAGTGTCGTAGTCCACCGGGATCAGTCCCCCATGTTAGGGGCATGCATCGGCAACTTTGGCGAGCTCCGGCGGTGTTGCATCAATTTGGTGCAAATCGGGGGCAAGACACGGGAAGCGACTCGGCATCAGGCGGCCAGCACGCGCAAGACCTTCTGCATGCCCTCCACCGGCTTGCCCTTGCGGGCGCGCTTGCCGGCGTAGCTGGCAAGACCTGCCCCCTTGAGCAGCTCTTCCTTGGGCTTGCCGCCGCGGCCGCTGCCCAGCACCTGCAGCAGCTGGGTGTAGGCGGCCACGCTCAGCAGCGCGTCCTTGGGTTCCAGATCCATCAGGGTCAGGCCGCGACCGCCCTTGGGCTGGTGCTTGAGCTCGTCCAGCGCGAAGGTGAGCAGGCGCCCCTGCAGCGACAGGCAGGCCAGCTGCTGGCCCAGGCCCTCCGGCACCGCGCTGGGCGGCAGGGGCTTTTCCTCGCCCTCCAGGCTCAGGAAGGTCTTGCCGGCCTTCTGGCGACCGACCAGATCGCCCACCTGGGCGATCAGGCCGAAGCCGCCGGTCCCGGCCAGCACCAGGCGTTGGCTGGCGCTGGCGGCGTAGTAATGAGCGATCTGGGTGCCGCTCTCCAGCTCGATGAGCGTGGTGATGGGCTGGCCATCGCCGCGACCGCCCGGCAGGGCCGAGACCGGCACCGAGTAGACCCGGCCATTGCTGCCAAAGACGATCAGCGGATCCACGCTGCGGCAGGGGAAGGTGCCGTAGAGCTGGTCGCCGCTCTTGAAGCTGAGCGCGGCCGGATCGATCTCATGGCCCTTGAGCGCCCTCACCCAGCCCTTCAAGCTGACCACCACGGTGACGGGCTCGTCCACCACCTTGATCTCGGCCACGGCCTTCTTCTCTTCCTGGATCAGGGTGCGGCGCTCGTCGCCATAGGCCTTGGCATCGGCCTCGATCTCCTTGACCACGGTGCGCTTGAGCACGCCGGGGTTGCCCAGGATGTCTTCCAGCTTGGCCTGCTCCTCGCGCAGCTGGGTCAGCTCCTGCTCGATCTTGATGGCCTCCAGTCGCGCCAGCTGGCGCAGACGGATTTCCAGGATGTCCTCGGCCTGGCGATCGCTGAGCTTGAAGCGCTCGATCAGCGCGGCCTTGGGCTCGTCGCTGTTGCGGATGATGCGGATCACCTCGTCGATGTTCAGCAGCACCAGCTGGCGGCCTTCCAGCACATGGATGCGGTCCAGCACCTTGGTGAGGCGGTGCTGGGTGCGGCGCTGCACCGTGGCCAGGCGGTAACCCAGCCACTCGCTGAGGATCTGGCGCAGATTCTTCTGCGTGGGCCGGCCGTCGGCGCCGATCATGGTCAGGTTGACCGAGGCCGAGGTCTCCAGGCTGGTGTGGGCCAGCAGGGTGGTGATCAGCTCCTGCTGCTCCACCGTGCGGCTCTTGGGCTCGAAGACCAGGCGCACCGGCGCGTCCTTGCTGGACTCGTCGCGCACCCCGTCCAGCACGGACAACACGCTGGCCTTGAGCTGCAGCTGCTCCTGGCTCAGCGCCTTCTTGCCGGTCTTGACCTTGGGGTTGGAGAGTTCCTCGATCTCCTCCAGCACCTTCTGCGAGCTGGTGCCGTGCGGCAGCTCGGTCACCACCAGCTGCCACTGGCCGCGCGCCAGGTCCTCGATCTTCCAGCGCGCGCGCAGCTTGAGGCTGCCGCGGCCGCTGGCGTAGGCGGCGCGGATGTCCTCGGCGCTGCTGATCAGCTGGCCGCCACCGGGGAAGTCGGGACCGGGCAGCAGGGTGTAGAGCTCATCGTCCGTGAGCTTGTCGTTCTTCAACAGGGCCACGGCCGCGGCCGCCACCTCGCGCAGATTGTGGCTGGGCACCTCGGTGGCCAGGCCCACGGCAATGCCCGAGGCGCCGTTGAGCAGCACAAAGGGCAGGCGTGCCGGCAGCTGGCGCGGCTCCTGGGTGGAGCCGTCGTAATTGGGCACCAGGTCCACCGTGCCCTCGTCGATCTCATCCAGCAGCAGTCGGGCAATGGGGGCCAGGCGGGCTTCGGTGTAACGCATGGCCGCGGCGCCATCGCCATCACGGCTGCCGAAATTGCCCTGACCATCGATCAGCGGATAGCGCTGGCTGAAGTCCTGGGCCATGCGCACCAGGGCGTCATACACCGACTGGTCGCCATGAGGGTGGAAACGACCCAGTACATCGCCCACCACGCGCGCGCCCTTGACCGGCTTGGCGCCCGAGGCGCCGCTCCAGGTCAGACCCATGCGCTCCATGGCGTAGAGGATGCGGCGCTGCACCGGCTTCTGGCCGTCGCAGACATCGGGCAGGGCCCGTCCCTTGACCACCGAGAGCGCGTACTCGAGATAGGCCTGCTGGGCGTAGTGCGCCAGGGTCAGGGCGTCACCCGGCTCCTCGGCCGGGTTGGTGGCAAACAGGTCCAGAGTGTTGGAATCGCTCATGAAAGATCAACTGCTATGAATTCTCAGCTGGCGCGCCTGGGCCGGCAGGCTGCGCTGCAACAGGGCCCAGTACAGCTCCAGCACCAGGTGCACATGGGCCTGGGTCTCGGGGATGGGCGGCATCTGGCCGCCATGGCGGGCCACCCTGCCCTCGCCGGCATTCCAGGCCGCCAGGGCCACATCGATGCGGCCGAAACGCTTGATCAGGCGCGCCAACTGGGCCGCGCCGGCATGCACATTGGCGCGCGGATCGAGCAGGCGCGCGGCCTGCTCGGCCGGGGCCATGATCTGCATCAGGCCCACCGCGCCACGCGGCGATACGGCGTCGGCCTTGAAGCCGCTCTCCACCGTGATGATGGCCTTGAGCAGCTCCATGTCCACGCCATGCCGGCGCGCGGCCTCGCGCAGCCAGGGCTGCACGCTCTTGACCTCAGGCGCGAACTCCAGCCAGGTCAGCAGGCCCTGGCTGCCGTCCTGCTTGCCGGGCACCCGGCCCTGCTCGGCCGAGGGCGTGCCCAGCACCAGGCTGTAGCGGCTATTGAGCGGGCGCGCGGCCACATGGGCCACGCCGGCGCCATCCACATAGCCCCAAAGCTCGGCGCGCGCCGCTCCGGCCAGGGCCAGTCCGCTCGCAAGCAGGGGGAGGAGCGCGCGAATCCTCACGCCACCTCCTGCCCCAGGGCCAGGCGGGCCTGGTACTCGCGGTCCAGCATGGACATCACGATCAGGCTGTCGTAGCCATCGGCGCCGGCCACGCGCACGCTCTCGCGCAGGCGACCCTCCTCCACAAAGCCCTCGCTCTGGTAGAGGTGCTGGGCACGGGTGTTGAGCGCCTTCACATCCAGCCAGAAGCGGTGTGCGCCCAGCTGGGTGAATGCCAGCTTCTTGAGCTGGCGCACGCAGTCCCGCCCCAGACCGCGGCCCTGGCCGCGCGGGCCCAGCACGATGCGCTTGAGCTCCACCGAGCGGTGCGGGCTGCGGCAGCCCTGCAGGATCACAAAGCCCAGGGCGGCACCCTCGGCGTCTTCAATGATGAAGTGACGCGAGTCCGGGAAGCGGATCGCGCCCTCGTGCTGGGTGCGCTCCCAGGCGGTGATGAAGGGCGCGTTGGCCGCGTCCTGCTCGACCGAGACCACAAAGTCCAGGTCCGAAAGCATGGTGGGACGCAGGATCACGCGCGGCGCAGGCATCAGCGGCTCCCTGCCCGCCCGAGGCCGCGTTCAAAACCCTGCAGCACCGCCACCACATTCAGGCCTATGGCCTCGGTGGCATAGCCACCTTCCTGCAGAAAGAGAGTGCGTGGCGCGCCAAAGGCCGCCAGGCGCTCGCCCAGGGCGGCGAACTCGGGCCGGTCCAGCTTGAAGTGCGAGATCGGGTCGCCGCCATAGGTATCCACACCCAGGGAGACGATCAGCAGCTCGGGCGCAAAAACCTGCAGCCGGCCCAGCAATCGCTCCAGGGCCGCGAACCAGGCCTCGTTGGAGCTGCCCGCCGCCAGGGGCTCGTTGGCATTGAAGCCCAGGCCGGCACCCGCGCCGCGCTCGTCCGCATGGCCCAGGAAGAAGGGGTACTCGGTTTGCGGATCGCCATGCAGGCTGGCGTAGAACACATCGGCGCGCTCGTAGAAGATGGCCTGGGTGCCATTGCCGTGGTGGTAATCCACGTCCAGGATGGCCACGCGCTGCAGACCGGCGTCGCGCGCCGCCTGGGCCGCCACCGCGGCATTGTTGATGAAGCAGTAGCCGCCAAAGAAATCGGCCCCGGCATGGTGGCCCGGCGGGCGGGTCAACACATAGGCGCGGCGCTCATCCCCCAGGGCGATCTCCAGGCCGCTGAGCGTGGCCTGGGCGCCCCAGTAGGCGGCCTCCCAGGCGCCCGCGGTCAGCGGCGTGCCGCTGTCCATGGAATACAGGCCCATGCGGGCGGCAAAGCTCTGCGGCTCCACATCCGAGCGCAGGCTGCGCACCGGCCAGACGGCCGGGAAGGCGTCCCCCTCCCCGCCCAGGGCCCGCCACTCGGCGTGGGCCCCGCGCAGAAAGCGCAGATAGGCCGGCGCATGCACGCGCTCCAGCGGCGCCAGCCCATGGTCCACCGGCGCCAGCACCTCGCCCAGGGCCGCGGCCTGCACGGCCTTGAGCACATAGTCGGCCCGCGCCGGGATCTCGAAGGCCGGCACCAGGCGCCCGCGAAAGAACTCGTGGGTGGCGGCGTGGCCGGCGTGCTGCGGGTTGTAGACGGTCTTCATGGCAGGGCTGGCCTGGGGCTTAGATATCGATTTCCACCGCGTCGCCGTGAATCTCCATCAGCTCGCGGCGCGAGGCGGCCTCGCCCTTGCCCATCAGCTTGTTGATGGCTTCCACGGTCTGGCCGAAGTCCAGCAGGCCGTAGCGCACCGGGGAGAGGCGGCGGGTCTCGGGGTTGAGCGTGGTGTCCCAGAGCTGCTCGGCGCTCATCTCGCCCAGGCCCTTGAAGCGGCTGATGGTCCAAGAGCCATCGCGCGCACCTTCCTTGCGCAGCTTATCCAGCGTGGCGGTGAGCTCGCCCTCGTCCAGGGCATAGAGCTTGACCGGCGGCTTCTTGCCACGGGCCGGCGCATCCACCCGGTACAGCGGCGGGCGGGCCACGAAGATGTGCCCGGCCTCGACCAGCTTGGGGAAGTGGCGGAAGAAGAGCGTGAGCAGCAGCACCTGGATGTGGGAGCCGTCCACGTCCGCGTCCGAGAGGATGCAGATCTTGCCGTAGCGCAGGCCGCTGAGGTCGGGGCTGTCGTTCGGGCCGTGCGGATCCACGCCGATGGCCACCGAGATATCGTGGATCTCGTTGTTCTTGAACAGCAGATCGCGCTCCACCTCCCAGGCATTGAGCACCTTGCCGCGCAGGGGCAGCACGGCCTGGGTTTCCTTGTTGCGGCCCATCTTGGCGCTGCCACCGGCGGAGTCGCCCTCCACCAGGAAGAGCTCGTTGTGCAGGATGTCGCGGCTCTCGCAGTCGGTGAGCTTGCCGGGCAGCACGGCCACGCCCGAGCCCTTGCGCTTTTCCACCTTCTGGGCGGCGCGCTGGCGGCTCTGGGCCTGCTTGATGGCCAGCTCGGCCAGCTTCTTGCCGAACTCCACATGCTGGTTCAGCCACAGCTCCAGCTGCGGCTTGACGAAGCTGGAGACCAGGCGCAGCGCGTCGCGGCTGTTCAGACGCTCCTTGGTCTGGCCCTGGAACTGCGGGTCCAGCACCTTGGCCGAGAGCACGAAGCTGGCGCGCGAGAACACATCGTCGGGCATCAGCTTCACGCCCTTGGGCAGCAGGGAGTGCAGCTCGATAAAGCCCTTGAGCGCGCCGAACAGACCATCCTTCAGGCCGGACTCGTGCGTGCCGCCCGCCACCGTGGGGATCAGGTTCACATAGCTCTCGCGCATCACCGCGCCTTCTTCGGTGAAGGCCAGGGCCCAGGCCGCGCCCTCGCCCTCGGCGAAGTTCTCGCTCTCCTGGCTGCTGGCGTACTGCTCGCCCTCGATCAGCGGAATCAGCGGGTCGGTCGACAGGGTCTGCATCAGGTAGTCGCGCAGGCCGCCCTTGTAGGACCAGGTCTGCAGCTCACCGCTCTTCTCGTTCTTGAGCGTCACGATGACGCCCGGCATCAGCACCGCCTTGGAGCGCAGCAGATGCACCAGCTCGTGCTTGGGCAGCTCGGCACTCTCGAAATACTTGGCATCGGGCCAGACACGCACCGTCGTGCCCTGCTTGCGGTCGCCGCTGGCGGCCGCGCGGGCGCTCACCGGTTCCACCACATCGCCATGCTCGAAGGCCAGGGCGGCCACCTGCTTGTCGCGCCAGACCGTCACCTCCAGGCGGGTGGCCAGGGCATTGGTCACCGACACGCCCACGCCGTGCAGGCCGCCGGAGAAGCTATAGGCCCCGCCCGAGCCCTTGTCGAACTTGCCGCCCGCATGCAGGCGGGTGAAGACGATCTCCACCACCGGCACGCCTTCCTCGGGGTGCAGGCCGAAGGGAATGCCGCGGCCGTCGTCGGCCACGGAGATGGAGCCGTCGGCATGCTGGATCACATCGATGCGCTTGCCGAAGCCGGCCAGGGCCTCGTCGGCGGCGTTGTCGATCACCTCCTGGATGATGTGCAGGGGGTTGTCGGTGCGGGTGTACATGCCCGGCCGCTGCTTGACCGGCTCCAGACCCTTGAGAACGCGGATCGAGCCCTCGCCATAGCTGCTCGGGTTGCTGCTGTTGCTTGCTGCTTTGGTCGCCATGGGGCGGGATTCTAGGACCCGTCCTCGCGCCCAGGCGGCAGAGTTTGGCAGCATTGGCTACAGTGCGGTGGATGAACAGCCCCGCCTCGCCCGCCCCGCTCTCGATCAAACAGGTGCTGCTGTGCGGCGCCCTGATCGTGACCCTGTCCATGGGCATACGCCACGGCTTCGGCCTGTGGTTGCAGCCCATCACCCTGGACCGGGGTTGGACCCGGGAGACCTTTGCCTTTGCCCTGGCGGTGCAGAACATTGCCTGGGGCCTGGCCGGCCCCTTCGCCGGCATGCTGGCCGACCGCTTCGGGGCCTTCAAGGTCATCGTGGTGGGCGGCCTACTCTATGCCCTGGGCCTGGTGCTGATGGCCCTGTCCACCTCGGGCCTGGCCTTCACCGGCAGCGCGGGCCTGCTGATCGGCATGGCGCAGTCCGGCACCACCTATGCGGTGATCTATGGCGTGATCGCCCGCAATGTGGCGCCCGAGAAGCGCAGCTGGGCCATGGGCGTGGCGGCGGCGGCTGGCAGCTTCGGCCAGTTCCTGATGGTGCCGGTGGAAAACTGGTTGATCTCGGGAACGGGCTGGCAGAACGCGCTCTTCATCCTCTCGATCGCCGCCCTGCTGATCCTGCCCCTGGCCTTCGGTCTGCGCGAGCCGACGCGCAGCGGGGCGCATAGCGCCCACTCGCAAAGCGTGGGCCAAGCCCTGCGCGAGGCCTTTGGCTACCGCAGCTTCCAGCTGCTGATGGCGGGCTATTTCGTCTGCGGCTTCCAGGTGGTCTTCATCGGTGTGCACATGCCCAGCTATCTGAAGGACCAGGGGCTCTCGCCCCAAGTGGCCACCTATGCCCTGGCCCTGATTGGCCTGTTCAATGTCTTCGGCACCTATGCCGCGGGCAGCCTGGGCCAGCGCTTTCCCAAGCGCTATCTGCTCTCGGGCATCTATGCCCTGCGCTCGGTGGCCATCGTCACCTTTCTGAGCGTGCCGCTGAGCCCCATGAGCGTCTATGTGTTCTCGGCCGTGATGGGCCTGCTCTGGCTCTCCACCGTGCCGCCCACCAATGCGGTGGTGGCGCAGATCTTCGGCGTGCAGCACATGTCCATGCTGGGCGGCTTTGTGTTCTTCAGCCACCAGATCGGCTCCTTCCTGGGCGTCTGGCTGGGCGGCAAGCTCTATGACGCCAGCGGCAGCTACGACATCGTCTGGTGGCTGGCCGTGGCCCTGGGCGTGATGGCCGCCCTGATCAATCTGCCGGTGCGTGAGCAGGCCATCGCCCGCCCCGTGCCCGCCACGGCATGAACCCGTTCATGGCCCCGCACCAACGCCGCCGCATGCGCATCGCCCTCAGCTGGCTGCTGGTGAGCCTGGTTCTGGCGGCCGTCTTCCTCGCCTATGCCCAACCGGCCCTGATGCAGCAGCTCTCCGAGCAGCTCTGGGCCTGTTTCTGAATCCTTGCCCGCATTTCCTTGATGTCTTTCGACGCCCCCTCCCCCTGGCTGCTGCGCTGGAGCCAGCAGCTTGCCCCCGGCGCCCGCGTGCTGGACCTGGCCTGCGGCAGCGGCCGCCATCTGCGCCCACTGGCCGCCCAGGGTTTCAGGCTCACCGGCGTAGACCGCGACGCTCAGGCCCTGGCCCCGCTGGCCGGTCTGGCCGAGACCCTGGTGGCCGATCTTGAGGCCGGCCCCTGGCCCCTGGGCGAGCGACAGTTCGATCTGGTGCTGGTCGCGAACTACCTCTGGCGCCCCCTGCTGCCACGCCTGGTGGCGGCCGTGGCGCCAGGCGGCTGGCTGGTCTACGAAACCTTTGCTCATGGCCAGCAGAGCCTTGGCCGGCCCAGCCGGCCCGACTTCCTGCTGCAGCCCGGCGAGCTGCTTGGCGCCTGCCAGGGCCTGCGCATCGTGGCTTATGAGGACGGGTTTCTGGAGCAAGGGCCTGCAGGCGCGGTCAACCCGCGCTACGTCCAGCGCGTTGCTGCCGTTCGCGAAATGGCGCCGTCCCCCGGGGTTTTCCAGCGCTACCGCCTGGACTGAGAAGTGCACCCCGCGGCGCTGAGTAGAATCGCGCGATTACGAGGAATCCTCCCATGACACCGATTGTTGGCAGCATCGTGGCGCTTGTGACGCCCATGCAGGAAGACGGCAGCGTCGATTACGTCGCGCTGCGCAGCTTGATCGATTGGCATATCGCCGAAGGCACCGACTGCATTGGCGTGGTCGGCACCACCGGCGAGTCGCCCACGGTCAGCATGGAAGAGAACCGGGAGATCATCCGGGTCGCGGTCGAGCATGCCAAGGGTCGCGTGCCCATCATGGCCGGTACCGGGGCCAACTCCACGGCCGAGGCCATCGAGCTGAGCCGCTATGCCAAGTCGGTGGGCGCGGACTGCACGCTCTCCGTCGTGCCCTACTACAACAAGCCCAGCCAGGAAGGCATCTACCAGCACTACAAGGCGATCGCCGAGGCCGTGGACATCCCCATGATGCTCTACAACGTGCCGGGTCGCACCGTGGCGGATATGCAGCCCGAGACCGCGCTGCGCTGTGCCGCCCTGCCCGGCGTCTTCGGCGTCAAGGAAGCCACCGGCAATATCGAGCGCGCCGCCTACCTGATCAAGCACGCCCCCAAGGGCTTCGGCATCTACTCGGGTGACGACGGCACGGCCGTGGCCCTGATGCTGCTGGGCGGCCAGGGCAATGTGAGCGTGACCGCCAATGTGGCACCGCGCCTGATGCACGAGCTCTGCCGGGCCGCGCTGGCCGGCCAGGTGGCCGAGGCGCGCCGCATCCACTTCCAGCTGCTGGGCCTGCACAAGCAGCTCTTCTGCGAACCCAGCCCCGCGCCCACCAAGTGGGCCCTGGAGAAGCTGGGCCGCTGCAAGGGCGCGCTGCGCCTGCCCATCACCCCGCTGACCCCGGCCGGCCAGGCCGCGGTGCAGCAGGCACTGCAGGAGGCCGGGCTGCTCTGAACGGAGCCGCTCAGCCACATTGCCCACACCACGATTCCTGTGAGACCAGGCCGGGGCACCGCCCCACGACCTTCGGAGATGTCTAGCGTGACCCGTTTCCCTTCCTTCGCGCCCACGGCGCAGCGCCTGGCCTGCGTGGCCCTGATCGCCTCGCTGGCTGCCTGCAGCAGCTTTGACGGCACCTTCAGCTCCGACAAGGTGGACTATCGCAGCCAAGCCAAGCAGACCAGCGGCCTGGATGTGCCCCCGGACCTGACTCAGCTGGCCCGCGACGGTCGCTCCCAGGTCCAAGGCGGCAGCATCAGCGCCTCGGCGCTGCAGCAACCCGCCAACAACGCTCGGGCTGCCGCCCCTGGCACTGCCGCCCCCCAGGTGGCCCTGGCCAACGCGGGCGAAGCCCGTCTGCAGCGCAACGGCGATGTGCGCTGGCTGCACAGCACGGCCACGCCCGAGCAACTGTGGCCTCAGCTGCGCAGCTTCTGGCAGGAGCGCGGCCTGGAACTGGTCAAGGATGATCCGGCCGTGGGCGTGATGGAAACCGGCTGGGCCGAGAACCGCGCCCGCCTGCCCCAGGACGTCGTGCGCAAGACCATCGGCAAGGTCTTCGACTCGCTGTACTCCACCGGTGAGCGCGATATGTACCGCACCCGCGTGGAGCGCAATGCCAATGGTGGAACCGATGTCTTCATCGTGCACCGCGGCATGCAGGAGGTCTACACCAGCAACCAGCGCGACACCACGATGTGGCAGCCCCGTCCGGCCGACCCCACCCTGGAAGGCGAGATGCTTTCGCGCCTGCTGCTCAAGCTGGGCGGCCAGGCCGAGAGCAGCAAGCTGGCGGCGGCCACCCCGGGCACCAGCGCCCAGGCGACCGTGCCCTCGGCCGAGCTGCCATCGGTGCGCGGCAATGCCCGCAACCGCCCGCTGAGCGAGGTGCCTGACAGCCTGCAGGTCAATGAAGGCTTCGAGCGCGCCTGGCGCCGCGTGGGCCAGTCCCTGGACCGCCACGGCTTCACCATCGAGGACCGCGACCGCAACCAGGGCCTGTTCTATCTGCGCTATGCCGACCCGACCCTGGTGGGCAAGGAAGAGCCGAACTTCTTCCAGCGTCTGTTCAAGGGCGAGCAGGCCGTGACCGCCAACCGCTACCGCGTCTCGGTCAAGTCCGAGGGCGAGCGCAGCGTGGTGAAGATTCTGGACACCAAGGGCCAGCAGCAGACCGACGAGAATGCCAAGCGCATCCTGAACCTGCTGATGGACGATCTGCGCTGATCCATCCACCAGGGCCGTTGACGGCCCTGGTTTCTGCGCACAAGCATGCCGCCCGCGCACCGCGCTGGCGGCATTTTTCATTCCCCCGGGGAGCCCGCGAGATGCGTTTTTGTAGCCTGGGCAGCGGCAGCAGCGGCAATGCCAGCCTGGTCGAGGCCAGCCAGGGCATCACCAGCACCCTGCTGCTGGTGGACTGTGGCTTCAGCCTTCGCGAGCTGACGCGACGCATGGCCCGTGCAGGCTGCACGCCGGAGCAGCTCGATGGGGTCTTCGTCACCCATGAGCATGGCGACCATGTGGGCTGCGCGCTGAGCCTGAGCCGGCGCCACCGGGTCCCCCTGTGGACCAGCCGTGGCACCTGGCGGGCCATCAGCCAGCGACACGGCACACCCGAGCTGCCGCCCGACTTGCTGCATCTGGTGAAAGACGATGAGGTGCTGGACCTGGGCGATCTGCGTCTGCGCCCCTTTGCCGTGCCGCATGATGCCGCGGAACCGCTGCAGCTGCTGTGCGAGGACGGGCGCCACCGCCTGGGCATCCTGACCGACGTGGGCAGCGCCCCCGACAGCCTGGTGCAGCGCCTGCAAGGCCTGGACGGGCTGCTGCTGGAGTGCAATCACGACGAGGACATGCTGCGCAACGGCCCCTACCCGGCCAGCCTGAAGCGGCGCATTCTCGGCACCCACGGCCATCTTTCCAACGCCCTGGCGGCCAGCATCCTGGAGCGCTGCGGGCATGCCGATCTGCAATGGGTGATCGCCGCCCACCTGAGCGAGCGCAACAATCTGCCGGCGCTGGCGTTCGAAGCCCTGGCCCGGGCCCTGGACGACCGCAGACCGGAGCGCGTGCTGGTGGCAGACCCGCTGCAAGGCCTGGACTGGCAGATTCTCGACTAGAGAATCCACTCCAATACCGCGACATCCCCGGCCGGGTTTCCCTGAAATACGGGCCCGCCAATGAGAAAAGCCGTCGGCCTTTCGGCCGACGGCTTTCGCCGTACTCGGAGGAAACCGATTACTTGCTGGCGGCTTCCGAAGCAGCGGGAGCAGCGGCGGGAGCCGAAGCGTCAGCGGCCGGAGCGGAAGCAGCTTCCGAAGCGGCGGGAGCCGGAGCGGCAGCGGGGGCCGGAGCAGCAGGAGCCTCTTCCTTCTTGCCGCAAGCGGTCAGAGCAGCAGCAGCCAGCAGGGAAGCCAACAGGATCGACTTATTCATAGGTGTCCTCAGATAGACGAAGATTCAATTACCGGTAATTCATGAGGCCCCTCCTCCCGATCAATCACCGATAAACCGTCGGGGTGCCTCAGCAGAACAAGACGCGGAAACCTCGAGCGCTTCCATCGCCTAGCCAATTAGTATATCCGCAACCGGGTAAGTCCTTAAAGACCCAAGGTGCTTGCGCTAAAGGATTCGCACGAGCGTTGCCAAACCGCATCAAAGGATTCACGGGCGGCCAGCTCGTCGGCGGCGGCACCGGAATAGGCGGCGCGCCAGAGTCGGGCGTCCAGCAATCGCAGACTGAACAAACCCTGCCCCAGCATCAGGCCTTGCGGCCCGCCGCCGCTGAGATCCTGTGGCTCATAGGCTCGCGCTTCAACCACATGATCCCAGTGACGGCGCCAGGACACAAAGCGCGGGTGCAGGCGACGCAGGTCCTCGTACTGTGTGGCCAGCAGGCGCAGGCGGCGGTGCGGCAGCGCCCATTGCCTGAGCGCGTCCAGCACCTCGGGCGAGGACAAGGGCCAATGCGCGAAATCGGCGTCCCAAAGACAAAGCTCGCGGCAGCCCTCCTGAGCTGCGCGCTGGAAGCAGGCTGTCAGGGCCTGCACAAAGGCCTCACGGCCACTGATCACACCCTCGGTAATGTCCATGGCGCCTCGCTCCCGGCCTCAGGCCGGCGTCAGTGGCTGGGCCTGCACCCAGCCGTCTTCGGTCCATTGATCCAGCAGCTCGCGCGCACCGACCGAGAGCTGAGCCACCTGGGCCGCGCTCAGGCGGCGGCGGTCGGCCAGCACGCGCATCAGCCGCGCATCGCGACCGGCGGCGCGGTAGGACTCGCCGTTGATGAAGATGTGGGCGCGGTCATACATCATGCGGCTGCGTGCATCCAGGGCGGCGCAACAGCCCTCGGGCAGGGGATCGCCGATCTGGAAGAAGACCTTGGGCTTGGGCTCGGTCAGCGCCTCGCCAAGGGCCCGCTCCAGGGCCAGAGGCTCCTTGAGCGCGCGCTCGGCCGCGGCGCGGGCAAACTCCACCAGGGCCTCGGGCACCAGGCCCGGCGTGGTGGTGGCGGCCTGGCGCGGATCCACATACATGCGGTTGCCGCGCGGCTCCTCGTCCGTCAGGCGCGGCAACAGCTCGCGCGCCAGATCGGCCTGCCAGGGCGAGCGAAAGCCCACCGAGCAGGTCATGCAGTCGCCGCCCACGGCCACACCGTCATGGGCCCAGCCGGGCGGGAGGTAGAGCATGTCGCCGGGCTCCAGCACGAAGTCCTGCTCGGGCTTGAAGTTGGCAATGATCTTCAGCGGCACATCGTCGCGCAGCACCGCGTCCTTCTGCGGCGCAATGCGCCAGCGCCGGCGCCCTTGCACCTGGATCAGGAAGACATCGTAGGAATCGAAATGCGGGCCCACACCACCGCCCTCCGAGGCGTAGGAGATCATCAGATCGTCCAGGCGCGCCTCGGGCACGAAGCGGAAACGGCTCAGCAGCTCATGTGCGGCCGGCACATGCAGGTCCAGCCCCTGCACCAGCAGGGTCCAGCCGGGTTTGGAAAAGGGTGGCAGCTTGGCCACCGGGCCGTGGCGCAGGGCCCAGCGTCCGTCGAAGGCGCTGACCAGGCGCGACTCCACGTCCTCGCTGGCGGCCAGCTGGGCCAGCTCGCTGCGCGTGGCCGGCGGCTGGATGCCCGGCAAGGCATGGCGCACCAGCAGAGGCTTCTTCTGCCAGTGCCGGCGCATGAATTGTTCGGGAGAAAGGCCGCCCAGCAGCGGCGTGGCTTGCGCGATGTCGATCATGGTGCTGCGCATTGTCCCTTATGCGATCATGGCGGCCATGCTTATCACCTCTCCCTGCGTCGTCTCCCTGAGCTGGAGACTCGAGGACGCCCAAGGCCAGCTGATCGACGAGCTGAGCGAACCCATGGAATTCTTTTACGGCGGCGATGATCTCTTCGCCAAGGTCGAGCAGGTCCTGGCCGGCCAGGACATCGGTTTTGAGACCAGCCTGGCGCTGGACCCCGAGGAAGCCTTTGGCGACTACCGGCCCGAGCTGGTCTGCTTCGAGGCCCGCGCCCTGATGCCCGAGAACGTGGGCGAAGGCATGCAGTTCGAAGGCCTGCCCGAGGGCGCCGTGAGCGAGGGCATGCCCGAGGATGTGGTCTACACCGTCACCGAGGTCTATCCCGAGCATGTGGTGCTGGACGGCAACCATCCGCTGGCCGGCATGGGCCTGCGCATGCATCTGCGCGTGCGCGATGTGCGCGAGGCCACCGAGGCCGAGATCCGCGAGGGCAGCGTGGGCGAGACGGTGTTCAGTGTGGTGAGCGGCGCGCCGCCGGACGAGCCGCTGCACTAACCCCCCCTAAGCGCTTCGCGCGCCCCCTCAAGGGGGCGGGCCCGAAGGCCCGGCAAAGCCGGATACTCGCGCCCCGCTCGGTCAATGCAGCTCAGGTCTTGCCAGTCGAACCAAAACCGCCTTCGCCGCGCGCGGAGGCGTCGTCAAAGGCCTCGACGCGGCGGAAGGCCGCCTGCACCACGGGCACCAGCACCAGCTGGGCGATGCGCTCCATGGGCTGGATCACAAACGCCGTCTGGCCGCGGTTCCAGCAGCTGACCATCAGCTGGCCCTGGTAGTCCGAGTCGATCAGACCCACCAGATTGCCCAGCACGATGCCATGCTTGTGGCCCAGGCCCGAGCGCGGCAGGATCAGGGCCGCTAGGCCGGGATCGTTGATATGGATGGCCAGGCCCGTGGGGATCAGCGTGGTCTGGCCGGGCTCCAAGGTGATGGCCTCGTCCAGGCAGGCGCGCAGGTCCAGGCCGGCGGCGCCGGGCGTGGCATAGGCGGGCAGCTGCTCGGCCATGCGGGCATCGAGCACTTTCAGGTCAACAAGCGTGGTGGTCATGCGGTGGGTCTTGCTTTGGCAATGCGCTCGGCCACATCGCGCAGCAGTTCGCGCGCCAGGCTGAGCTTGTCGTTATGGGGCAGCTCACGCTCGCCCTGGGCGTCCACCAGCAGCAGGGCGTTGTCGTCGCGGCCGAAGGTGACCGGACCCAGATTGCCGACGATCAGGGGCACGCGCTTGCGTTCCAGCTTCTCGCGCGCGTGCTTGGCCAGGTCCTGGCTTTCGGCGGCAAAGCCCACGCAGAAGGTCTTGGCCGGGTCCACGCTGGCGGACACCGCGGCCAGGATGTCGGGGTTCTCGGTGAGCTCGAAGACCGGCGCGGCCTTGCCGCCGTCCTTCTTCTTGATCTTGTGCGCATTCATCTGCGCCGGGCGCCAGTCGGCCACGGCCGCGGTGGCCACCACGATGTCCTGCTGGGGCGCCAGGGGCAGCACCGCATCAAACATCTGCTGCGCCGTTTGCACATCGAGGCGTCGCACGCCCCGCGGCGTGGGCAGGTGCACGGGGCCCGCCACCAGGGTGACTTCGGCACCGGCCTCGACCGCGGCGCGCGCGATGGCAAAGCCCATCTTGCCGCTGGAGAGATTGGTGATGCCGCGCACCGGATCAATGGGCTCGAAGGTGGGGCCGGCCGTGATCAGCAGCTTCTTGCCGGCCAGGCGCTTGGGCTGGAAATGCGCGATCAGGGCGTCGCGCAGCTCCTCGGCCTCCAGCATGCGGCCGTCTCCGGTTTCGCCGCAGGCCTGCTCACCATGGCCCGGGCCCAGCACCGCAGCGCCGTCGGCACGGATCTGGGCCACATTGCGCTGGGTGGCCGGGTGGGCCCACATCTCGCGGTTCATGGCCGGGGCCACCAGCAGGGCGCAGCGCTCGGCGGGGCGCGCCAGGGCGGTGAGGCTCAGCAGTTCGTCCGCCCTGCCCTGCGCCAGCTTGGCGATGAAGTCGGCGCTGGCCGGCGCCACCAGCATCACATCGGCCGCGCGGGTGGCGTTGATGTGGGCCATATTGTTGGGCTCGCGCGCATCCCACTGGCTCAGCAGCACCGGCTGGTTGGACAGGGCCTGCATGGTGACGGGGGTGATGAACTGCGTAGCAGCCTCGCTCATCATCACCTGCACCGTGGCGCCGGCCTTGACCAGCAGACGCGTCAGCTCGGCCGACTTGTAGCAGGCCACGCCGCCCGAAAGGCCCAGCAGCACATGCTTGCCGGCCAGTTGTGTGGATTCGCTCATGGAGCGGGACTCTATCAGCGGCGCTTGAAGACCAGGTCCCAGACGCCGTGGCCCAGCTTGAGGCCGCGGTTTTCGAACTTGGTCAGGGGCCGGTAGGCCGGCTTCTCGGCATAGCCCTCGGCGCTGTTGACCAGGGTCGGCTCGGCCGAGAGCACCTCCAGCATCTGCTGGGCATAGGGTTCCCAGTCGGTGGCGCAGTGCAGATAGCCGCCGGGGCGGATGTGCTTGACCAGCTTGGCCACGAACTCGGGCTGGATCAGGCGGCGCTTGTTGTGGCGCTTCTTGTGCCAGGGATCCGGGAAGAAGATGTGCACGCCGGCCAGGGAGTCCGGGGCGATCATCTGCTCCAGCACCTCCACGGCGTCGTGCTGGAAGATGCGGATGTTCGGGATGTCCTGCTCGCCGATCAGCTTGAGCAGGGCGCCCACGCCGGGCTCATGCACCTCGCAGCCGATGAAGTCGTGGTCGGGCAGGGTCTGGGCGATCTGGGCCGTGGCCCCGCCCATGCCGAAGCCGATTTCCAGCACCAGGGGGGCCTGGCGGCCGAACACGGCCTGCGGGTCCAGGCGCTGGCCGGCCTGGTAGGGCAGCACAAAGCGCGGGCCCAGCTCAGCCAGGGCCTTGATCTGGCCCGTGCCCATGCGGCCGGCGCGCACCACAAAGCTCTTGATGGCGCGCTTGACGGGGACGGCCGGCTCCACGGTGGAGTCTTGCGGCTGCTCGGGCTTGTCGGACATGGGAGGCGGGAAGGGAATCGGGAAAGGGGCGCGATTTTATTCGACCCGCGCGGCCACCAGGGGCAGAGCCTGCCAGGGCGCCTGGACATCGCCCAGCTCGCAGGCCGCCAGCAGGGCCGCCACGGCACGCTCGGCATCGCTCTCGCTGCCCGCATGCACCCAGGCCAGGGGCTCGCCCGCCTCCAGGCATTCGCCCAGGGCGCGCATGCCCGAGAAGCCCACGCGCATGTCCAGCGGGTCGCCCGGCAGGCGCCGCCCGCCCCCCAGCTCCACCACGGCCAGGCCGATCTCGCGCGTGCGCTGGCTCAGCAGGCGGCCGGCGCGCGGCGCCGGCACCGGGCGCAGCACCGGTGCCTCGGGCAGCCAGGCCGCGGGCCGCTCCAGCAGATCGGCCGGGCCGCCCAAAGCCGCCACCATGCGGGCGAACTTCTCGGCCGCGGCGCCGCTGTCCAGGGCCTGCTGCAGGCGGGCGCGGGCCTGGCTCGCGTCGGCCGCCAGGCCGCCCATCAGCAGCATCTCGCTGGCCAGGGCCAGGGTCACCTCATGCAGGCGCGGCTCGCGCGGGCCCTCGCCCTTGAGGTAGGCGATGGTCTCGTGGATCTCCAGGGCATTGCCCACCTCGCGGCCCAGCACCTGGTTCATGTCCGTGATCAGGGCGCGGGTGGGCATGCCCGCACCGCGGGCCACGGCCACGATGCTCTCGGCCAGCTCCTGCGCCATGGCCGGACTGTCGGCGAAGGCGCCATTGCCCCACTTCACATCCATGGCCAGACCCTGCAGGCCGGCGGCCAGCTTCTTGGACAGGATGGAGGCCGTGATCAGGGGCACGCTCTCCACCGTGGCCGTGACATCGCGCACCGCGTAGAAGCGCTTGTCGGCCGGGGCCAGATCGGCCGTCTGGCCGATGATGGCGCAGCCCAGCTCGCGCACCAGGCGGTCGAACTCGGCCGGGCTCGGTGTGCTGCGATAGCCCGGAATGGCCTCCAGCTTGTCCACCGTGCCGCCGGTGTGGCCCAGGCCGCGGCCCGCAATCATGGGCACATAGCCGCCGCAGGCCGCCACCAGGGGTGCCAGCATCAGGCTGACCTTGTCGCCCACGCCACCGCTGGAATGCTTGTCCAGCACCGGGCCCGGCATGTCGGGCCAGGCCAGCACGCGGCCCGAATGCATCATGGCCCGGGTCAGGGCCACGCATTCCTCACGGCCCATGCCGCGCAGAAACACCGCCATGCCCAGGGCCGCCACCTGGCCCTCGCTCCAGCTGCCGTCCACCAGGCCACGCACAAAGGCCTGGATCTGGGGCTCGGACAGGGCCGCGCCCTCGCGTTTCGTGCGAATGACTTCTTGAGCCAGCATACGGCCCTCCTTGCGATGGATGGTGGGTCAGTAAGCGCTGCCGGCGGACACGGGCCTCGCGCCCCCCTCCAGCACGGCCAGAACATCGTTCAGCAGGCCGCTGGCCCCAAAGCGCAGGCGCTGCGGATTCAGGGCGCCCTCACCCAGGGTCTGGGCCGTGAGCTTCAGATAAACCTGCGCATCGGCCACCGTGCGTATGCCACCGCTGGCCTTGAAGCCTGCATGCGCCAGGCCGCTGCTGCGAATTTCCTGCAGCATGGCGGCGGCGGCCTCGGGCGTGGCAGACACCGGGCTCTTGCCCGTGCTGGTCTTGATGAAGTCGGCGCCGGCCATCAGGGCCAGACGGCTGGCCTCGCGAATGAGCTCGGAGCTGGCCAGCTCGCCGCTCTCGATGATGACCTTGAGCGTCAGCGGCCGGCTGGCATGACGCACCTCGGCCAGGAACTCGGCCACCTCGGCGCGCTGCCCGGCCACCAGGGCCTTGTAGGGCAGGACCACATCCACCTCATCGCCGCCGGCCTGGGCGATCGCCTCGATATCGGCCAGCGCTCGCGGCAGGTCCAGGGCGCCATCGGGGAAGTCCGCCACCGCGGCCACCTTGATCGAGGCGGGCAGCGCCGCACGCGCCTGGGCCACAAAGCGCGGCCACACGCAGACCGCCGCCACCGTGCCAAAAGGCGTCTGGGCCTTGGCGCACAGGGTGCTGATGTCGGCGGCGGTATCGCCGTCGTTGAGGCTGGTCAGGTCCAGGCAGGCCAGGGCCAGACGCGCCGCGTCTTGCAGTTGCATGCTCATGGTGCTCAGGCCCGCAGCGAGGGCAGCTCGGCCAGACCGGCCACCACGCGCGCCAGGAAGGCCGCGGCACGCTCGCCCGAGGCCTGGGCCTGCTGCAGGGTCAGGGCATGGGTCAGCGCTTCGGCGGAGAGGCCGGCGGCCATATTGGTCATCAGGGCCAGGCCCATCACGCGCAGGCCGGCATGGCGGGCCAGGATGGTCTCGGGCACGGTGCTCATGCCCACGGCATCAGCCCCCCAGGCGGCGAACATGCGGATTTCGGCCGGGGTCTCGAACTGCGGACCCAGGGCCCAGACATAGACGCCCTCGCCCACGATCTGGTTGTTGGCCTTGGCGATCTGCTTGGCCAGGCTGCGCAGCTCGACGTCATAGGCGCTGCTCATGTCCACAAAGCGCTCGCTGCCGGGCTCGCCCACCAGGGGCGAGCGCTGCGGCGCGTTGATATGGTCGCTGATCAGCATCAGGCTGCCCGGCGGCATGTGGGTGCGCAGCGAGCCCGAGGCATTGGTCTGCAGCAGCGCCTTGACGCCCCAGCGCTTGAGGCTGCGCAGGGCGCCGGCCATGCCGGTGCAGTCGCCGCTCTCGTAGGTGTGGGCACGGCCGCGCAGCATCACCACGCGCTGGGCGCCGATGCGGCCCACCACGATCTCGCTGACATGGCCTTCCACCTTGGGCTGGGGAAAGGCGGGCAGCTCGGCGTAGGACAGCTGCTGAGCGTCTTCCACATGGCTCACCGCGCCGGCCCAGCCGGAGCCCAGCACCACGGCCACCTCGGGCGCGGCACCAAACAGGCTGTTGAGCTTCTCGACGGTGGCGTCAATGCGCGGATTCAGGGTCTTGTGATCGATCATGACGATGTTCTCTTTCTCTCTCCCAGGGCTCAGAGCTTGAGATGCTCGGGGCCGAAACTGAAGGGCAGCAGCTGCTCCAGGGTCCACTGCTGGCGGATGCCACCCGGATCGGCGGCGAGGATGAGCAGCTCCGGGCCGGCGAACTCGCGCAGCTTCTGGCGGCAGCCCCCACAAGGCGTGATGATGTCGGGGCCGGGGCCGCTGACCAGCAGGGCCAGCGCGCGCTGCCCCCCGGCCATGCGCATGGCCGCCAGGGCCGTGGTCTCGGCGCACCAGCCTTGAGGATAGGCGGCATTCTCCATATTCGCACCCACATGGAGGCGCCCCTGCTCGTCCAGCACGGCCGCGCCCACGGCGTAGCGCGAATAGGGTGAGTAAGACCGGGCGCGCGCCTGCAGCGAGGCGGCCAGCAGGCGCTGACGCAGGTCCTCGGTGAGCTCCATCAGCGCTCCTTCACATAAGGGCGGCCCAGGGCCTTGGGTGCCAAGGCCTGGCCAATAAAGCCGGCCAGCAGGATCACGGTCAGGATATAGGGCAAGGCCTGGATCAGCTGCACCGGCACCTCACCAATGCCCGGAATGACCACGCCCTGCAGGCGAATCGCCACCGCGTCCAGGAAACCAAAGAGCAGACAGGCCAGCATGGTGGGTACCGGCTTCCATTTGCCAAAGATCATGGCGGCCAGCGCGATATAGCCGCGGCCCGCGGTCATATTGGGGCTGAAATTGGCATTCTGCGCCAGGGTGAGATAGCTGCCGGCCAGGCCGCAGAGCACGGCGTTCATCATCAGGGCCGAGTAGCGCAGGCCCGGCACCGAGACGCCGGCGGCATCCACCATGGCAGGGTTCTCGCCCACCGCGCGCAGGCGCAGGCCCGGCTTGGTGCGCTCCAGGAAGAACCACACCGCCACCACCAGGAAGAAGGCCAGATAGACCAGGGCGTTGTGGCTGAGCAGGCCATGCCCCACAACCGACGCAAACCAGTCACCGGCCTGGGGTTCACCGTAGCTGCCGGACAGACCGGTCAGACGCACCTCGGCCGGGACCGGTGGCGTCTGGCCGCCCTGGGCGAACCAGGCGATGCCCAGCACCACGGTCAGGCCCGCGGCCACCATATTCAGAGCCACCCCGGTCACGACCTGGTCGCCGCGATGCGTGACGCAGGCAAAGCCCTGCACCATGGACAGCGAGCTGGCCACGGCAATGGCGGCCAGCAGGCCCAGGCCCGTGCTCTGGGTCACGCTGGCCGTGGCCGCCGCCGCAAAGGCCGCGAAGAGCATCTTGCCCTCCAGGCCCAGGTCGATGACGCCCGAGCGCTCGGCGAGCATGCCGGCGAGCGCGCAAAGCAGCAGCGGCGTGGTCACGCGCAGGGTGGATCCCAGCAGGGAACCGATCAAAACTTCATCCATGCCTCAGCCCTCCTTGCGAGCAAGAGCCTTGTACAGGCGCGCAAACAGCGGCGCACTCACGGTGGCCATGGCCCCGGCAAAGAGCACGATCAGGCCCTGCACCGTGACCACCATCTCGCGGCTGAAGCCCGGAATCTCGAAGGCCACCTCGACCCCGCCCTGGTAGAGGGCGCCGAACAGCAGGGCCGCCAGCACGATGCCCACCGGGTGGTTGCGCCCCATCAGGGACACCGCGATGCCGGTGAAGCCGGCACCCGCCACGAAGTCCAGGGTCAGCTTGCCCTGCACGCCCGAGATCTCGTTGACCGCCACCATGCCGGCCAGGGCGCCCGACAGGCCCATGGCCAGCAGGACCTGCATGCGCGGCTTGATACCGGCGTAATGCGCAGCACGCGGTGCGCTGCCCACGGCACGCAGGGCATAACCGGCGCGGCTCTTCCACAGGAACCACCACACGCCCACGCAGGCCAGCAGGGCCAGCAGCAGGCTCAGGTTCAGCGGCGAGCTGGGCAGCTCCAGGCCCAGGGACTGGGCCAGGGTGTGCAAGGCGGGCATGCGCGCACTGTCGGCAAAGGCCGCGCTCTCCACCGCCATGCTGCCCTTGGGACGCAGCCAGTTGACCAGCAGATAGACGTTCAGGCTGCTGGCCAGGAAGTTGAACATGATGGTGGTGATCACGATATGGCTGCCGCGCCAGGCCTGCAGATAAGCCGGCACCGCCGCCCAGAGCATGCCGCCCAAGGCGGCCGCCAGCACCACCAGCGGCAGCATCAATCCGGCAGGCAGGAAGGGGCTGAGCCACAGGGCCAGCAGGGCCACGCCCACGCCGCCCAGCATGGCCTGACCCTCGCCGCCGATATTGAACAGACCGCCGTGGAAGGCCACGGCCACGGCCAGACCCGTGAAGATGAAGGTGGTGGTGTAGTAGAGCGTGTAGCCCAGGCCGCGGGCGCTGCCCAGCGAACCTTGCAGCAGCACGCTCAAGGCCTGGCTGGGGCTCTGGCCGATGGCCAGCACCACCAGACCTGCCACCGCCAGTGCGACGCACAGGTTCCACAGCGGCAGCAGACCGATATCGATCCAGCGCGGCAGTTGTACCGGTTGACTCATGGTGTCTCTTCTCAATCCACCTGGGCGGCCATCAGCAGGCCCAGGCGCTTTTCGTCACAGTCTTCAATGGCCAGTTCGCCGGTGATGCGACCGGCATTCATGACCAGCACGCGGTCGGCCAGGGCCAGGATCTCGTCCAGCTCCGAACTGACCAGCAGCACCGCACAGCCCGCATCGCGCAGCGCGCGCAGCTGGCCGTGGATGAACTCGATGGCGCCGATGTCCACGCCCCGCGTGGGCTGGCCCACCAGCAGCACGGCCGGCGCCTGACCAATCTCGCGCGCCAGAATCAGCTTCTGCTGATTGCCACCCGAGAACTTGGAAGAACCCAGCTCGGGGTTGCGCGGGCGCACATCGAAGCGTTCCATCATCTGCGCGGTCTGGGCGCGCAGATGCGTTTGATTCATGCCCAGCCCCAGGGGCGCGGCCCGGTACTGAGCCTGCTCCTGGTAGCCCAGCGCGGCCGTCTCCCAGGCCGGGAACGCCAGCACCATGCCGCAGCTGTGGCGGTCTTCCGGCACGTGAGCCAGCTTGAGCTGGCGGGCCCGGCGCGGATCCAGCCAGCGCCCGGCCTCGAATTGCTCGCCGCCCAGACCCAGCCGCCCCGCATCGGGCGCGCGCATGCCCGAAAGGACTTCCAGCAGTTCGCTCTGGCCATTGCCGGACACGCCGGCCAGACCCACGATTTCGCCTGCCCGCAGGCTGAGGCTGACGTCCCGCAGCAGCACCACGCCATGGCTGTTGCGCAGCTGCAGACCCTGAGCCTCCAGCTGCGATGGGCCGACACGGGCAGCCGCCCCCATGCGCCCCAGATTGACCTTGCGGCCGACCATGGCCTCCGCCAGATCCTCGGCGCTGGTCTGGGCGATCTCGCAGGTCTGCACCACCTGGCCCGCACGCATAACGGTCACGGCATCACACAGCGCCATCACCTCCTTGAGCTTGTGCGTGATCAGGATGATGGTGGTGCCGCGCTCGCGCAGCCGGCGCAGCGTCTCGAACAGATGCAGGGTTTCCTGCGGCGTGAGCACCGCGGTGGGCTCGTCCAGGATCAGGATGCGGGCGCCGCGGTACAGGGCTTTGAGGATCTCCAGGCGTTGCAACTCGCCTACCGGCAGATCGCCGGCCAGCTCATCCAGGCGCACATGCAGGCCGGTGTCCTGCATCAGGGCCTCCAGCTTGGCCCGCACCTCGCGCTTGGCGCGCGAGAGGAAGAAGGCGGGCTCGGCGCCTAGCATCACATTGTCCAGACAGCTCAGCGTGTCCACCAGCATGAAGTGCTGATGGACCATGCCTATGCCCTGGGCGATGGCCTGCTGCGAGTTGGCGATCTCCACCCGCCGACCATCCACCTCGATATGGCCCTCGTCGGCCTGGTAGTAGCCGTAAAGGATGGCCATCAGCGTGCTCTTGCCGGCGCCGTTTTCGCCCACCAGGCCGTGCACCGTACCGGCGCGCACGCTCAGCTCCACGCCCCGGTTGGCCTGCACCGCGCCAAAGCGCTTGCTGATGCCCACCAGACGCACCGCTGCGCTGCTCACTTCTGTCATTGCGACTGCTTCTTCCTGCCCGCCACGCTATGCCGGCCAACACACGGCGATGCGCGCGAGCTTCATCTGAGGAAAGGGGCAGCGGCCGCGGCTCGCGCCGCCTGCCCTGCCCCTTGCGGCACCCGTCGTGCCTGCCCCGCTATCAGTACTTGCAGGCGTTGTCCGCCATATAGTCCGCCACCTTGATCTTGCCGGCGATGATGTCGGCCTTGTAGGCCTCCACCTTGGTCTTCATCGCGGCGCTCACCAGCTTGGCGTTGTGCTGGTCCATGGCGTAGTCCACGCCACCTTCCTTGAGGCCCAGCACGCTGACGCCCGGCTTGTAGCTCTTGAGCACGTTGTAGACGGCCACGTCCACGCGCTTGACCATGGAGCTCAGCATGGTGCCGGGCTGCAGATGGTTCTGGTTGCTGTCCACGCCGATGGCCAGCTTGCCGCCGTCCTTGGCGGCCTGGTAAACGCCCGCGCCGGTACCGCCGGCCGCGGCGAAGATCACATCCACGCCCTTGGCAAACTGCGCCTTGGCCAGTTCGCCGCCGCGGGTCGGGTCATTCCAGGCCGTGGCCGTGGTGCCCGTCATATTGGCCAGCACATCGGCCTTGGGGTTGGCCGCCTTGGCGCCCTGCTCGTAACCGCACTGGAACTTGCGGATCAGCGGAATGTCCATGCCGCCGATAAAGCCCACCTTGCCGCTCTTGCTGGCCAGCGAAGCCATGGCGCCCACCAGGAAGCTGCCCTCATGCTCCTTGAACACGACGGACTGCACATTGGGCTGGTTCACCACCATGTCGATGATGGCGAAGTTCGACTTGGGGAACTCCTTGGACACCTGCTCCAGGGCCGAGCCCTGAGCGAAGCCGATGGAGATGATGGGGTTCGCACCGCGCTCCGCCATGCGGCGGATCGCCTGCACGCGCTGGGTGTCGTTGCTGATCTCGAACTCGAGGTAGTTCTTGCCGGTTTCCTGCTTCCAGCGCTCGATGCCGCGATAGGCGGCCTCGTTGAAGGACTTGTCGAACTTGCCACCCATGTCAAAGATGATGGCCGGCTGCTGGGCCATGGCCGACAGGGCCATCGAGGACAGGGCCGTCACGGCCAGGGCACGAACGAGCGGAACAAAAGCGAGCTTCATGGCAGGAATTTCCATCAAGTCTTGTTGAACAAAACCCGCCAGCATCGTCCACACAGCGCACAAAAGCACGGCGCCGGAACCGCTTGGCGGGGCACAAGGGATTGTAGGGAGCCGCAGTGTAATAGCGGCATGAGGAAAACGCTAAACGTTTGCGCCCCAGTGTTCATGCGTTTGCGCAAATTCATGAACCGCGCAATCCGGCCTTAGAAGATGTCGGGCCAGCCCATCTAGTCCGACGCAGGCTTCGACCCGAAGCCTCTCACGGAGATCACCCGAGCGGACCGCAAGAGCGGATCAGCTTCGACACGCCCATCGTGCGACATCCGCACAGGCGCTAGTATGCCGACATAAAACTTTCGGGGAGTCGTCATGCGTTCATCAGAACGGGTGCTGAGCCGGGCCGAAATCGAGAAGTCCGGACTTGGGCAGCGCATACAGCGACTGCACCACATCCTGCGCGCCCGCTACCCCTTTCTCAACCGTATCGCGCTGGCGCTCTACGACCCGGAAAGCGATCTGCTGAAGACTTTTGCCAGCAGCACCCAAGGGGGCCAGACGCTGAGCCACTACGAAGCACCGCTGAGCGGCGTTCCCTCCTTGCAGCGGCTGCGAGACTTGAGACAGGCGCGTGTAGTGGACGATATTGCCGCCAGTTTCACCGCACCCACCTTGCACACGGACTGGCTCAAAGCCCAGCACTATCGCAGCAGCTACACACGCCCCCTTTACCGCGGCCAGGACCTGGCGGCCTTCATCTTTTTTGATGCTGATCGCCCCGCAGCCTTCTCACCCGATGTGACGGAAGTATTGGACGAGTTTGCCGACATCATCAGCCAGCTCTATCTGCTCAGACTCTCGGCCGTACAGCAGCTCATCGGCGCCGTGGACATTGCCACCGGTCTGGCCCGCATACGCGATGTAGAGACGGGCTTCCACCTGGAGCGCATGGCCAAGTACTCCCGCCTGATCGCACGCGGCGTGGCCGCGCACTACGGCCTGAACGACGAGTTCATCGAGTACCTGCATCTGTTCGCTCCGCTGCACGATATCGGCAAGGTGGGCATCCCGGACAACATCCTGCTCAAACCCGGGGCGCTGAGCCCCGAGGAGTGGCAGCAGATGCAGCAGCATGTGCAGATTGGCGAAGAGCTGGTGGAGCACATCATTGGCGACCTGGGCCTGAGTGATGACCCGGTGGCCGATATCATGCGCCAGGTGGTGGGCGGTCATCATGAGCGGGGCAATGGCAGCGGATACCCGCGCCACTTGCACATGGAGCAGATTCCCCTGCCGGCCCGCATCGTGGCCGTGGCCGATGTTTTTGATGCCCTGTCCTGCAGCCGCCCGTACAAGCAAGCCTGGCCTGAGAGCCGTTGCCTGGAGGAGCTGCACCGCCAGGCCGAACAGGGCCTTCTAGATGCTCACTGTGTGCAGGCCTTGATCGAGGCCCAAGAAGAGCGGCGCAGCATCCAGCAGCGCTTCGCTGACTGAGGGCGGGTGACACGAACAAGCGCGCCGATTGCTTGGCCTGCCCGGAGGGACTCGAACCCCCGACCTGCTGCTTAGAAGGCAGCTGCTCTATCCAGTTGAGCTACGGGCAGACTGGCCGGCATTGTGCCTGAGACCGCTTGGGGCTCGCCCCAAACGAACAAGCCGCGCTGACCCAGGGCCAATGCGGCTTGCTTGAAAAATGGTCGGGGCGGCGGGATTCGAACTCGCGACCCTCTGCTCCCAAAGCAGATGCGCTACCAGGCTGCGCTACGCCCCGACTTAGCCGCACATTGTAGCCTGGGAAATGAGGTGCCCCGGAAAAGATTCTTGAGGCGGGGCGGACGAGACTCAATCAGCCATCTGGTCCGTGCAGTCGATCAGCCGCCCCTGGCCGGTGATGAAGGCCGCGCGCACCGGCTCGCCGGGCTGCATGGCCTGCACCGCGGCGCGGTAGCCACGCAGCTGCGTCAGGTACTCGGCCTGGGTGTGGGGCGCGGGGTTGAGCTTGTAGTCCAGCACCCACCAGACCGCAGCGCCCTCGCCCGGCTCATCACGGCAGACCAGGCGGTCGATGCGCATGTCCTGACCCTGCCAGCTCACCGGCACCTCGTTGCCGGCCCAGCGCAGATCTGCATCGTCGAAGAAGGGCACGCAGTCGGCACTGGCCAGGATGGCGCGCACACTGCGCTCCAGGCGCTCGCTGCGGCGCGCGTCCAGGCCATACATCTGGCTGGCCGCGGCCATCAGACGCTCCAGCGGCTGGCGCAGGCCCTGCGGCCCACTCCACCACTCCAGCACCCGGTGCATGGCCTCGCCCAGGGCCGCGCTGTCATCCACCACCTCGGGGCCCTGGCCCAGGCTGTGGGCCAGTTCGGCGTCGGGTCCGGGCCGCGCCTGGCGCGGCGGCGCGGGCGGCAGGCGCAGCAGGCTGGCCTCGCTGGCGGCGGCGCTGCTGGCCTCGGGCTCGGGCGGCACGGCCAGGGGCATGGCCAGGGGCTGCAGCCGGCTCCACCAGGTGGCGCTCGCGGCGGCGCGGCGCGCCGGCGTGCGGCTGATCAGCAGGCGCTCACGCGCCCGGGTCATGGCCACATAGAGGGCATTGAGCTCCTCGCGCTGGCGCTGCTCGCGCTCATCGTCCAGCAGGGCCTGCAGCGAGGGCGGCGGCCGGCTCTCCGAAGCCAGAAAGGCCACGGTGGCCGGCGCACTGTCCTGCACCGGCCAGGCCACGGCCAGGCTGGAACTCTCGGCGCGTGCCGGGCCAGCCTCGCCGTCGATCAGAAAAACCACGCGGGCCTCCAGGCCCTTGGCCCCATGCACCGTGAGCAGCTGCACCGCCTCGGGCTCGGCCGGCGCCGCCAGGGTCAGGGCCCGACTCTTGAGCGCGCGCACAAAGCCGTAGAGCCCGGCGTAACGGCCGCCATCCAGATCCAGGGCCAGGGCCAGCAGGCTTTCCACAGCATGCAGGCGCGCGGCGCGCTCGCTGGCCGGCACGGCCACGGCCAGGCGGCTCATCAGCTCGCCCTCGGCCAGGATGGCATCCAGCAGATCATGCGGGCTGCGCGCAAGCGCCAGCTCGGCCCAGCGCGCCAGCAGCCCCTGTGCGCGGGCCAGGGCCGGCGAGAGCTGCTCGGGCGCGGCCTCCTGCAAGGCGCCCCACCAGGACCAGCGCTCGGCCGGCGCCGGGCGATCCAGCCAGTCGGCGCTGCCGGAGCGCTCGGCCAGCCAGAGCAGATCGGCCTCGTCAGCGCCGAAGAGCGGGCTGCGCAGGGCATGGGCCAGGGAGAGGTTGTGGCCCGGCGAGGCCAGAGCATCCAGCAGGGCCAGCAGATCGCAGACATCGGGCGATTCCAGCAGCGGCTGCTCCTCGGGCGCCACATGCGGAATGCCGCGCGCCTTGAGCGCCTGGGCCAGCACGCGCAGACCCTCGCGCTTGCGCGCCAGCACAAAGATCTCGCCCGGCAAGACCTGGCCCTGGGTGATGAGCTCGGCGATGCAGGCGCTCAGGCGCTGGGCCTCGGCGGCGCGGCGGTGCAGCTCGGGCTCCTCGCGGGCTTGGGTCAGGCTGGGGCGCCAGGCGCCCTCTTCCGCAGCGTCTTCCGGGCCCTCGGCTTCGGCATCCGCCTGCGCGCCGCCGTCTTCGAGAAAGAACACGCCCTCCAACGCCGAGACGGCCCCGCCGGACTCGGTGGTGTGGGCGCGGAAGCCGCTGTACTCCTGGGCACGGCTGGCGCTGTCGAACACCGCGTTCACCGCGGCCAGCACCTGGGGCGCGTTGCGGCGCGTGTGGTCGCAGGCCAGCAGCACGCCGTCCAGGGCCTCGCGCACAAAGTCGCGCGCGGCGGCAAACACCCGCGGCTCGGCGCGGCGAAAGCGGTAGATGCTCTGCTTGGGGTCGCCCACGATGAAGACCGCCGGCGGACGCTGGCCGCTGGCGCCACCGCCAGCACCCGCATAGCCGGCCAGCCAGGCGTGCAGCGCATGCCATTGCAAGGGGCTGGTGTCCTGGAACTCGTCGATCAGCAGATGGCGGATCTGCCCGTCCAGACGCTCCTGCACCCAGCCGGCCAGCACCGGGTCGGACAGCAGAGCCAGGGCGCCGCGCTCCAGATCGTTCATGTCCACCAGGCCGCGCTCGCGCTTGAGCGTCTCGAACTCGGCCAGCAGGGCCAGGGCCAGGCCACACATCTGGCGGTGCCAGCGGGCTGCCTGGGCCTGCTCGCGAGCCTGGCGGATCTGCAACAGGGCGTCGCCCGCAGCCAGCAGCTCGGGCGCTTCGCCCAGGTTCTTGCGCAGGCCTCCGCTGGCAGTGAAAAGCGCGGCCCAGATGGCTTCGAAGGCCTCCAGTGTGGCGCCGGCATCGGACGCGCCACCCCAGGCCGTCAGCGCCTGTTCCACCGCCACCGCGGCCTTCTTGGGCGTGGCAGTCTTGGCCTGACCCAGCTGAATCGCCAGGGCCTGCAGTGACGCGGCCAAGCCCACAAAAGCGGCGGCTGGATCCAGCGCGGCATCCGGCACGCTGCCCAGCAGGCGCCCAGCGGCGTGAGCCAGGCGGATCTCCACCCGCTTGGAGAAGGCCGCCTCCAGCCAGGCCTGCAGCTTGTTGCGGCCCTGGCTGAGCACCAGGTCCTGGTAGTCGGCCAGCAGCGCGGCATCGGCCAGCACCGCGGCCTGGAAGCGGGCCATCAGCTCGGGCATGAGCTCGGCCTCGTCCTCCAGCAGCTGCAGCTCGGGGGCCAGGCCTTGCGCCTCCAGCAGCTCCAGCGGCGCGGCGCGCAGCAACTGGGAGAACCAGGCGTGGAAGGTGCGGATCTCCACCGCCCTGCCCTGCTGCAAGAGGCGCTGCTGCAGGCCGGCCAGGGCCGGGGCCAGGGCTTGCGCCTGCTCGGGCGGCAGGCCGCGCTGCACCAGGGCCTCACGCCGGCCGGCCTCATCGGCCTGGGCAAACTCGGCCAGCCACTGCGAGAGACGCTCGCGCATCTCGCCCGCGGCCTTGCGGGTGAAGGTGATGGCCACGATCTGCTGCGGCTCCGCCCCATCCAGCAGGGCGCGCAGGATGCGCGAGACCAGCATCCAGGTCTTGCCCGCGCCGGCACAGGCCTCCACCACCACGCTGCGCCGCGGGTCGCAGGCCAGGGCATAGAAACGCTCGCGCGCCACCGGCGCGCCGTCCACCGTATAGGCGGCTTGATTCGCTTGCTGAGGGCTCACAGGGCCACCTCATCCCAGTCATCACGGCGGCACAGGCCGCGCATTTCGCAATAGGCGCAGGCCAGGCCCTCGCCCAGGGCCGGCAGGGCCGCGCCATCCGCCAAGGCCCGCAGGTCCTCGCGCAGGCCGGCCAGCAGCACCGCGGCGCTGCGGTCCACCTCGGGGTGCTCCACCGCCGCCAGGCCCTTGGCGTCATCCAGGGCCAGGTATTGAGCTGCCAGCGCGGCGCTCTCCCCCGCGCCCTGCATCAGGGCGGCATAGACGGCCAGCTGCGTGTCTTCCAGGGGCTGGGCCACCTTGGCCTTGAGCCCGGCCACGCTGCCGGTCTTGTAGTCCACCAGCAGGCGCGTGTCGCCTGCGAGGTCCACGCGGTCGATGCGGCCGCGCAGGCGCAGTCCGCTCAGGCGCTCGTCCTCGGGCCAGGGGTGGACCTCGCGGTCCAGCTCGCCGGCCTGGTAGTGGCGGCCGGCCGCCTCCTGCTCGGCCAACCAGGCCAGATAGCGCGGCGCAAAGCGCGCGAAGCTGGCCGAGAAGGGCAGAAACTCCGCGGGCGAGAGGCCCAGGGCGCGCATCTGCGCCTGCGCCGCCTGCTGCAGGCGCTCGCCATCGTCCAGCGGCTCGACCGCAGCCAGGCGCTCCTGGTGGAACTGGTGCAGCACCGCGTGCAGCCAGGTGCCGTAGTCGCGCTTGTCGGCTTCCTTCTCCAGCTCGTCCTGCTCGCGCAGGCCCAGCAGCACGCGGCCGAAGAACTGGTAGGGGCAACGCCGCAGCGCATCCACCGCGCTGGCGCTCAGGGCCGCGGGCAGGCGACCGTCGGCCTCGGCCGCGCTGCGGCCGCGCGGCGCCGCGGGCAGGACTTCGCGTTCGCGCGTATCGACCCAGGCGGGCAGCGGGCCCAGGCCCGCCGCCTGGCGCGCCAGCAGCAGGCGCTCCAGCAAGGGGCTGGGCGCCAGCGGCTCGGCCCCACGCTGGTGGCAGCGCAGCAGGGTCAGCACCGGCGCACGCAGGGCCTGGGCGAACTGCCAGGCCAGGGCGTGGCGCTTGTCTTCCAGGCTTTCTAGGCCCAGGCGCTGCACCAGGGCATCGCTGAGCAGGGCCGGGCCGGCGGGCACCGGGCCCAGGGTGCCGGCGTCGGCGCCGGGCAGCACGATGGCGCCGAAGGGCCGCAGCATGGCGCGGGCCAGGGGCGTGATCATCACCTCCACCTGGCCCTCGGTCTTGGGCACGTACTGGGCAGCCTCCAGGGTGGCGTCCGCCCAGGCGGTGAAGTCGGCCAGGTCCAGCTGCGAGCGCTGCAGCACGGCCTCGTGCGCGGAGTCCGGCCAGGGCTGGCGGCGCAGCCAGAGCGCGTCCAGCAGTTCGGGGCCGGCGGGCTGGGCTTCGAGCCGCGCCTGGGCCTGCAGGCGCTGCAGGAGCAACTCGCCCAGACGCTCCAGCCACTGGGCCAGGCTGAGGCTGGCGCTGCCGGGCTGCAGCAGGGGCGCCATGGCCTCCTGCGCCAGGGTCCAGAGCCGGGCGGCGCCGGGCGGCAGCTTCTCAAACTTGAGCGCCTGGGGCCGCGACCAGCCGCGGGCGCGGCAGCGCGCCTCCAGCGCCGTGAGCGCGCCGCTGCCGGCCCGCTCGGCCAGGGGCGCGGCCAGATCGGTCTTGAGCCAGGCCAGCCAGTCGTCCAGGCTGGCCTCGCGGCGGCAGGCGCGCAGCAGGGCCATGAGCTGGGCGGCGGGGGCCGTGGTGGCCAGGGTCCAGCCGGTTTCATCGGCGATCACTAGGCCCTGGCGCTCCAGCAGGGCACGCACGCGGCGCAGCAGCACCCGGTCCTGGGCGATCAGGGCCACGGGCGCACGGCCGGCGTTCAGATGCCCCAGCACCGCCGCGGCGCTGCACTGGGCCAGGTCCTCGAAATCGCGGCCCAGGGCCTGTTCCACCCGGCCGGGCGGAGGGCCGGCGTCAAAAGCCTGGTCCAGGTCCAGATCGACGCTCAGGCGCAGCACGGGCTGGCCCGCGGCCTCGGCGCTGCGCAGCAAGGCCTCGGCCAGGCGATCCGGCCCGCCGCATTGCAAATGGATCCAGGCGCTGGGGCGCAGCGCGAAGAGTGCATCGGTGGCGGGGCTGCGCGGGTCGGCGGCCGCCCATTCCAGGGCCACCAGGGCCAGGGCGCGCTCCAGGCCGCCGGGTCCGGCCTGGAGCTGCAGGGCCTCGCGGCCCTGGGTCCAGAACTCGGCGCGCTCCTGCGGCGCGCGCAGGGCCGCGGCGCGGGCGAAGGCGTGGGCGCATTCCACCAGGCGCTGCACCGCCAGCTCGTAGGCGCGCGGATCGCTGCGCTGCAGGGCCTGGGCCCAGCTCTGGCCCTGCAGCAGCTGGCGGGCGGCCAGGGCGTCGATGGCGGCGTCAAAGCTGATCTGCTGGGCCTGGGGCAAGGCGCTGGGCCCCAGGGCGGAGGCCAGGCTGTGGGTGGTTTCGATGCGCGGCTGCCAGCCCGGGCGGCCCTGGGTGTGCGCCTGGGCGATCCATGCCCGCCGGGCCGGCGCCAGATGCTGGGCAAAGGGCAGCAGCAGCACGGCGTCGCGTGCGGACAGGCCTTGTTCGTGAAGCCAGGCCGAGACCCGGGTCGCGAGCTGCGACCAGAACTGGGCGCTGCCGTGGGCCGCGTCAAGCGGGAAATGGTGAATGCTGTGCTCCATGGAAGCGCGTCTTGTCTTGTTCTTGTCGGGCCCGATCTGGACCTTGCCCCCGGCTCCCTCGGGCGACGGGGCTTTATGTCAGAATGATTGTGCCCTGTTGCCGGCTGAGTCAGCCGGCCAGCCCAAGGACAAGCCATGAGCAGCGAACTGATCAAACATATTTCCGACGCGTCTTTCGAAGCCGACGTGATCCAGGCCGACAAGCCGGTGCTGGTTGACTACTGGGCCGAGTGGTGCGGTCCCTGCAAGATGATCGCCCCCATCCTGGACGAGGTTTCGGCCACTTATCAGGACAAGCTGCAGATCGCCAAGATGAATGTGGACGAGAACCGCGAAGTGCCGGCCAAGTTCGGCATCCGCGGCATCCCCACCCTGATGCTGTTCAAGGGTGGCCAGCTGGCCGCCACCAAGGTGGGCGCTCTGTCCAAGGCCCAGTTGACGGCCTTCCTGGACGCTAACCTATAATCTTCCTCACCTGCTCGCGGCTCCTGGGTTCCCGCCCGGGACCGCAAGCAGCAGATTGCCACCATGCCCGACCCGTACAGGGTTTTTGTTCGGCGCATGGACCCGGCACCCAAGCCCCCCGCCTCTTTCCCGAGTTTTTCGCCAGCCGAGCCGCTGATCTGATTGATCGGTGCCGCGCTGGAGGCAGTTGCAGGCGGCTTTGGTATCGGAGTCACGGTTCCCGACCCTTGGCAGGGTCTTGGACGCTATCCCCGAGGGTTTCCAACCCATGCATCTTTCAGAACTGAAAGCGCTTCACGTCTCGGCCCTGATCAAGATGGGCGAGGAACTGGAGATCGACAACGTCGCTCGCATGCGCAAGCAGGAGCTGATGTTCGCGATCATGAAAAAGCGCGCCAAGGCCGGTGAACAGGTCTTTGGCGACGGCGTGCTCGAAGTGCTGCCAGACGGCTTCGGCTTTCTGCGCTCGCCCGAGACCAGCTATATGGCCTCGACGGACGACATCTACCTGTCGCCCAGCCAGATCCGACGCTTCAACCTCCACACCGGCGACATGATCGAGGGTGAGGTGCGCGTGCCCAAGGACGGCGAGCGCTACTTTGCCCTGGTCAAGGTGGACCGCGTCAACGGCCTGACGCCGGAGGAGTCCAAGCACAAGATCATGTTCGAGAACTTGACGCCCTTGTTCCCCAAGGAGCAGTTCAAGCTTGAGCGCGAGATCAAGGGCGACGAGAACATCACCGGCCGCATCATCGACCTGATCGCGCCCATCGGCAAAGGCCAGCGCGCCCTGATCGTCGCGCAGCCCAAGACCGGCAAGACCGAGATGATGAAGAGCATCGCGCACGCGCTGGTGGCCAATCATCCCGACTGCCATCTGATCGTGCTGCTGGTGGACGAGCGCCCGGAAGAAGTGACCGAGATGCTGCGCACCGTGCGCGGCGAGGTCATCTCTTCCACCTTCGACGAGCCGGCAGCCCGCCATGTGCAGGTGGCCGAGATGGTGATCGAGCGCGCCAAGCGCCTGGTCGAGCTCAAGAAGGACGTGGTGATCCTGCTGGACTCCATCACCCGTCTGGCCCGTGCCTACAACAATGTGCTGCCCAGCTCCGGCAAGGTGCTGACCGGCGGCGTGGACGCCAACGCCCTGCAGCGCCCCAAGCGCTTCTTCGGCGCGGCGCGCAATGTCGAGGAAGGCGGCTCGCTGACCATCATCGGCACCGCCCTGATCGACACCGGCTCCAAGATGGACGAGGTGATCTACGAGGAGTTCAAGGGCACCGGCAACTGCGAAATCCATCTGGACCGTCGCATGGCCGAGAAGCGCGTCTACCCCTCGATCCAGATCAACAAGTCAGGCACCCGCCGCGAAGAGCTGCTGCTCAAGCCCGAGATCCTGCAAAAGAGCTGGATCCTGCGCAAGCTGCTCTACAACATGGACGAGATCGAGGCGATGGAGTTCATCCTCGACAAGATGAAGGCCAGCAAGAACAACCTCGACTTCTTCGACATGATGCGTCGAGGTGGGTGAGTGAGAACGCCGGCGCGCGTCCTGCGCGAACCGGCCGGATCATTCAAGCCAGCCTTCCAAACGCCGCCCTCTGGGCGGCGTTGTCGTTTTAGGCTACAATCCGCGTTTTTCCGCCGCCAGAAAGTGCGCGCGCATGGTGTGTGCGTGGCTCCCGGCATTGAACCCCACAGGCGAGAGGTTTCCATGAAAGAAGGCATTCACCCCAACTACCGCGAAGTCGTTTTCGTGGACCAGTCCAACGGCTTCCAGTTTGTGACGCGCTCGACCGTCCAGACCAAGGAAAGCATTGAAATCGACGGCAAGACCATGCCGCTGGTGAAGCTGGAAACCACCAGCGAGTCACACCCCTTCTACACCGGTACCCAGAAGAGCGTCGACAACCTGGGCGGCCGCGTCGAGAAGTTCCGCAACAAGTTCGCTCACCTCAAGAAGTAAGCGAATGGCGGCCTCAGCGCCGCTTGCACGAGTTGCCGCCAAGCCGGCGCTCCCCAAGACCCACAATCTTGCATTGCCGAGGTCTTCACGAAGGCAGCCCCCAGGCTGCCTTTTGTTTTGCCCGTCTTGCGGCATTATCTGGCTCCAGAACACAAGGACAAGATCCGCGTGAACCTGCCTACCCCCGCCATCGTGCCCGAGCGCGGCGCCCAGCGCCTGCCCCGCTTGGCTTTGCTGCTGTTCTGTGCCGCCTATGTGATTCCGGGCCTCTTCGGCCGGGACCCCTGGCGTCACGCCGATCTCACGGCCTTCGGCTATATGGCCAGCATTGCGCAAGGCCATGCCCCATGGTGGCAGCCCGCCATTGCGGGCATACCGGCCGAGGGTGGCCTGCTGCCCTACTGGGTCGGCGCCCTGGCCATCAAGGCCCTGCCCTTTCTGGAGCCGGCACTGGCTGCCCGGCTTCCCTTTGGACTGGCCCTGGTCGGCGTGCTGTGCCTGGTCTGGTACAGCTGCTTCCATCTGGCGCGCACCGACGCTGCCCAGCCCGTCGCCTTTGCCTTCGGTGGTGAGGCCCATGCGGTGGACTATGCCCGCTCACTGGCCGACGGCGCGCTGCTGGCCCTGGTGGCCAGCCTCGGTCTCTTGCAGCTTGGACATGAGACCACGCCCGAGCTGATGCAGTTGCTGGCGAGCACCCTCTTTCTCTATGGCTTGGCTGCGGCGCCCTATCGTCGCAACAAGGCGCGCCTGGCGGTGTTGCTGGCCCTGCCCATGCTGGCAGCCAGCGGCGCGCCTGCCGTGGCCCTGGCCCTGGGCCTGGGCGGCGCCACGATCAGCCGCATGTCGCGATTCGAGGAGGCTCGGCGGCTTTTGCCTTGGCTGCTGGGATCGACCTTGCTCAGCCTGCTGTGCGCCTGGCTGCTGGACAGCTGGGCGTGGCGGGTCGGCATGGATGCCTATCTGGAGGAGCCGCTGCGCTGGCCCAGTCTTCTGGCCTGGTTCTGTTGGCCAGCCTGGCCCCTGGGTCTGTGGACGCTGTGGCGCTGGCGGCGTTACTGGAGCCATCGCCATGTGAGCGTCCCGCTGCTGGGCTTTGCCGTCCCCTTGGTCGCCAGCCTGCTGATGAACGCTTCGGATCGGGCCCTGATGCTAGGGCTCCCGGCCTTGGCCGTACTGGCCAGCTTTGCCCTGCCGACCCTGCAGCGCGGGGTGGCAGCGGCCATGGACTGGTTCGCCGTCTTCTTCTTCAGCGCGCTGGCGCTTTTCATCTGGGTCTACTACGCATCCATGCAGCTCGGCTGGCCCCCCAAGGCCCTGGCCAATGTGCGCAAGCTGGCGCAGGGCTTTGAGCCCAGCTTCCACCCTCTGGCCCTGCTGGTGGGTCTGCTGGGCACGATCGCATGGCTGGGACTGGTCCGTTGGCGCACTGCACGCCACCAGCATGCGCTGTGGAAGAGTCTGGTGCTGCCCGCCGGGGGGGTTGCCCTGGTCTGGCTGCTGGGCCTGAGTCTGTGGCTTCCGGTGCTGGACTATGCGCGCAGCAACAGGCCCCTGGTGGAGCGGCTGCACAAGCTGCTGGCGACGGAGTCCACGAGTTGCATTGCGGCACCGGGCCAGACCCCGTCCCTGCTGGCCGCCCTGGAATTCCAGGGCGGGTGGCAGGTCGATGCCCGCAGCACGCTCGACAAGAGCCCTTGCAGCCACGCATTGCTGCTGGCGGACAAGCAGCAACTCCCCGCCATTCCCGAGGGCTGGTCCTTGCACGGATTTGTGTCGCGGCCGACCGACCGCACGCAGCACTATCTGGTGCTACGGCAGCGCCGAGACTGAGCCCTTGGCGCGGGCGGGTTTAGCGCCCGCTCTGCTCAGCCAGCGGCAGGGCCGACTCCAGACCGAGCTCGGCCTCACCGTTTTGCTGCCGCACACGCACCGCAGGCAGATGAAGGCGGAACACCGAGCCCTTGCCGATCTCGCTCTCGATCAGCAACTCACCACCATGGCGCTGGACCACATGCTTGACGATGGACAGCCCCAGGCCCGTGCCGCCGGTCTCGCGTGAGCGGCTACCGTCCACGCGATAAAAACGCTCGGTCAGGCGAGGAATGTGCTCGGCAGCAATGCCCGGGCCACTGTCGCTGACGCTGATTTCACCCCCACCGTCGGCCAATGGACGCCAGCCAATCGCGATCTGCCCACCTTCCGGGGTGTAGCGCACCGCATTGGTGGCGAGATTCGCCACCGCGCTGAGCAACTCGGCCTCTACCCCCGCGAGCTCGACCTGTGTCGCCGCTGCGGTCGTAATCTGATGGCGCCCGCCAGACAGGGCCCGCGCATCCGTCACAACGCGCTGCAGCAGCGCATCAAGAACCACCCAACGATCCGGGGCCGGGCGCGGACTGCCCTCCAGCGTGGCCAGGGTCAGCAGATCGCTGACGAGGCTGAGCATGCGTTGTGTCTGCTGATCCATGAGACTGAGAACTCGCTTGCGCTCGGCCTCAGTCAAGGGCAGGCTGGCCATCGTCTCGATAAAACCCGTCAGCACCGTCAGCGGCGTGCGAATTTCATGCGAGACATTGGCCACAAAGTCGCGTCGCATCGCCTCGGCCCGCTCACGCTCGGTGACATCGAGGCTCAGCACCAGGCGCATGCCCTCCCCATAGGCCCTGACAATCACCGAGAGCATGGCCCGCCCACGGGTATTGCTGAGCATCAGTGGCTGCTCATAGTGCCCGGCCTGCAGATAGCTCACAAAGGCGGGATAGCGGACCAGATTGGTGATGCGCTGACGCAGGTCCCGCAAAGGATCCAACGAGAAGTGATCACCGGCCACCCGGTTGCACCAGACGATCTGATCCTGGGCATCCAGCATCAAGACGCCATTGGGCGAGGCCTCAATGGCCGAGAGGAACTGCTGCAGCTGCTGCTGTTCGCGCTGCAGCGCCTTGTCACGGTCCCGTATGGCGCGCTCGACGCGATAGCCCAGTTCGCCCCACAGACCCGCATCCCGCGGAGCCTGCTCCTGCTGGCTGCCGCGCAGCCACTGGATCAGGCGATGCCCACGCAGCGCATCGAGCAAGACCAGGGCCCCAACCCCACTGGCAGCCCCCAGCAATTCACCGAGAAGCGGCAGCCTGGACCATGAGCCAGCCACATTGCCAACAAAGGTCCCCAGCGCAACCGCGATGGCCGCGATCAACAGCCGGGGAATCAACCAGCCCATCGACTCGGCCACGGCAAAGCGTCCGTCAGGCCGAAACAGCACTGATCTGCTGGGTCAGCCGGTAGCCGGCGCCGCGCACAGTCTCGATCATGCGCGCGCATTGGACACGCTCCAGGGCCTCGCGCAAGCGCTTCACGTGCACGTCCACCGTACGCTCCTCGATGAACACATGGTCACCCCAGACCCTGTCCAGCAGTTGCGAGCGGCTGTGCACGCGCTCGGGATGCGTCATGAAGAAATGCAGCAGACGGAATTCGGTGGGCCCCAGCTTGACCTCCACGCCAGCTCGGCTGACGCGACGCGTGCCAGGATCCAGGCTGAGTCCCGAGACCTCCACCACCGAATCCAGAGCCTCAGGCGCCTTGCGGCGCAGCACGGCCCGGATGCGAGCCAGCAGTTCGTTGGTGGAGAAGGGTTTGGTGAGGTAGTCATCGGCACCGGCGTCCAGGCCCGAGACCTTGTCGGTCTCGTCCGCGCGCGCGGTCAGCATGATGACGGGCAGTTCCTTGGTCCGGGCTGCGCCGCGCCACTGGCGCGCCAGCGCCAAGCCGGACTGGCCCGGCAACATCCAGTCCAGCACCACCAGATCGGGCAACACACGATCCACTTCCAGCTGAGCCTGGTCCGCACTGCCGGCCAGGGTGACCTCAAATCCAGCGTGGCGCAGATTGATGGAGATGAGTTCGGCAATCGCCGATTCATCTTCCACGACGAGGATACGACTCATTTTTTAGTCCTTTCGGAGCGCAGGCTCAGCGCAACATATTGGCTGCAGCCTCGGGCGTGTTGTGCCGCACGTCCGTGCCCTTCACCACGTAGATGATGGCCTCAGCCAAGTTCTTGGCGTGGTCGCCGACGCGCTCGATGGCCTTGGCCACAAACACCAGATCGATGGACGAGGAGATGGTGCGTGGGTCTTCCATCATGTAGGTGATCAGCTTGCGCAGCAGGCCGTCAAACTCCTTGTCGATCGCATCATCCTGCTTGAGCACTTCCAAGGCCTTCTCGACGTCCAGACGCGCAAAGGCGTCAAGCGCCTTGCGCAGCTGGGCTACGGCCAGCTCAGCCTCGAAGCTGAGATCGGACATGGGCAGGCGCAGGCGGCTGGACACGCCGGCATTAACCAGGCGCTGGACCGTGCGCGCCACACGTGATGCCTCATCGCCCACGCGCTCCAGATTGGCGATGGTCTTGGAGATGGCAATCAGCAGACGCAGATCACGGGCCGTGGGCTGGCGCCTGGCGATGATGCTGTGCAGCGCATGGTCGATCTCGACCTCCATGGCATTGACTTGCTCCTCGGTGCGCAGCACGGTCTGGGCCTGTTCGCTGCTGAACTGCACCAGGGCTTCCACGGCCTGGGCCACCTGGGCTTCTACCAGGCCGCCCATTTCGAGCACACGGGTGGATATGCCGCTGAGTTCGGCATCGAACTGGGTGGAGAGATGCTTGTCGCTCATTCTTTGCTCCTTGTAGGACCGGGCCCTAAACAGCACCGGCCCGATTCGCTTGACTTCGCTGACGCGAAGCCCGCCTCGTCGCTACATCACAGCCTTGTTTCGGGCTCAGCCGAAACGACCCGTGATGTAGTCCTCCGTGTCCTTGCGCTTGGGCTTCATGAACAGCTCGGCCGTCGGGCCGAATTCGATCAGGTCACCCAGGTACATATAGGCCGTGTAGTCCGAGCAACGTGCAGCCTGCTGCATGTTGTGGGTCACGATGGCGACGGTGTAGTCCGTCTTGAGCTCGTGAATCAGTTCCTCGATCTTGCCGGTAGAGATCGGATCCAGGGCCGAGCAGGGCTCGTCAAGCAGCAACACCTCGGGCTTGATGGCAATGCCGCGCGCGATGCACAGACGCTGCTGCTGACCACCAGAAAGGCCGGAGCCGCTCTGGTTGAGCTTGTCCTTGACCTCGTTCCACAGCGCGGCCTTCTTGAGGGCCCATTCCACCCGTTCGTCCATTTCGACGCGCGGCAGGGTCTCGAACAGGCGCACGCCGAACGCGATGTTGTCGTAGATGGACATCGGGAAAGGCGTGGGCTTCTGGAACACCATGCCAATCTTGGCGCGGATCAGGGACACGTCTTCCTTGCTGGTCAGGATGTCGCTACCGTCCAGCAAGATCTGGCCCTCCGCACGCTGTTCGGGATAGAGCTCGAACATGCGGTTGAGCGTGCGCAACAAGGTGGATTTGCCGCATCCCGAGGGGCCGATGAAGGCGGTGACCTTCTTCTCGGGAATCTCCAGATTGATGTTCTTCAGCGCATGGAAATTGCCGTAGTAGAAGTTCAGGTTGCGCACCGAGAGCTTGGCCTTCTCGGTCACCGGCATGTCAACTTTCGCGTCCATGGTCATGGCTCTCTTTTCTTTAATGCTTGTTCTTGAACAGCACGCGCGCCAGGATGTTCAGCAGCAGCACGCCGATGGTGATGATGAAAACGCCCGCCCAGGCCAGCTTCTGCCAGTTCTCGTAGGGGCTCATTGCAAATTTGAAGATGGTCACCGGCAGGCTGGCCATGGGCTCACCCAAGTTCGAGGTCCAGAACTGGTTGGACAGCGCGGTGAACAGCAGCGGCGCGGTCTCACCGGCGATGCGCGCCAGGGCCAGCAGGATGCCGGTGATCACGCCAGCTCGCGCGGACTTCAGGGTCACCGACAGGATCACCTTCCACTTCGGCGTGCCCAAGGCGTAGGCAGCCTCGCGCAGCGCATTGGGAATCAGGGCCAGCATGTTCTCTGTGGTGCGGATCACCACCGGAATCACGATCAGCGCCAGCGCCAGAACACCGGCAAAGCCCGAGAAGCTCTTCATCTTGGTGACCACCACCGCATAGATGAAGAGGCCGACGACGATGGAAGGCGCCGACAACAGGATGTCATTGATGAAGCGAACCGCGCTGCCCAGCCAGGTCTTCTGGCCATACTCGGCCAGGTAGACACCGGCCAGGATGCCGATCGGCGTGCCCAACAGCGTTGCCAAGCCCACCATCAAGGCGGATCCGGCGATCGCATTGGCCAGACCGCCGGTTTCCGCCAAGGGCGGCGGCGTCATCTCGGTGAAGGCGGCCATCGACAGGCCACCCAAGCCGAGGCGAACTGTCTCGAACAGGATCCAGATCAGCCAGAACACACCGAACGCCATGGCCAACAGGGAGAGGGTCAGGGCCAAGGTGTTCAGACGCTTGCGCTTGGCATGCATGGCCAGGCGCTTGGCATCCAGGGTGGTGACGCTCATGACCGCGCTCCCTCGTTCTTCTTCAATTGGGACAACAGCACCTTGGAGCAGGCCAGCACCACGAACGTGATGAAGAACAGCACCAGGCCTAGATAGATCAGCGAGGCCTGGTGCAGGCCCTCACTGGCTTCAGCGAACTCGTTGGCCAGCGCCGAGGTGATGCTATTGGCAGCCTCGAAGACCGACAGGGAGTCCAGCTGATTCATATTGCCGATCACGAAGGTCACGGCCATGGTCTCACCCAGCGCACGCCCCAGGCCCAGCATGATGCCGCCGACCACACCGGTCTTGGTGTAAGGCAGCACCACCTTCCAGACCACCTCCCAGGTGGTAGAGCCCAGACCATAGGCCGACTCCTTCAGCAGCGGCGGCGTGACCTCGAAGACGTCGCGCATCACCGAGGCGATGAACGGAATGATCATGATGGCCAGGATGATGCCGGCGGACAGGATGCCGATACCCACCGGCGGCCCCGAAACCAGGGCGCCGAGAAAGGGCACACCCGTAAACATGCTCTGCAGCGGCTGCTGCACATAGGTGGCCAGGATGGGGCCAAACACCAGCAGGCCCCACATGCCGTAAACGATGGAAGGCACGGCGGCAAGCAGTTCGATGGCCGTACCCAGGGGCCGACGCAGCCAGCCTGGCGACAGCTCGGTCAGGAACAGCGCAATGCCGAAGCTCACCGGAACCGCGATCAGCAGCGCGATGAAGGACGTCATCAGCGTGCCGTAGATCATCACCAGACCGCCAAACTTCTCCTGCACCGGGTCCCATTCGCTGGTCCAGAGGAAGGCGAGCCCAAACTCCTTGATGGCCGGGGCCGCGCCAATCAACAGGGAGATGATGATGCCCACCAGCAAGGCCAGCGTGAGCCACGCCGCACTGTGAGCGAGGAAGGAGAACAGCGCATCGGCCCAGGGAGCAACGCGACGGCGCGAGGGCGGACTACCCTGGGGCTGCACGCGCTCGGACTGGCCTGCGGCATCGTAGTTATTGGCGGGGAGTATTGCGGCCACGGGGCCTCCGCTGAGGGTTTGAGAGAGAACGAGAATCGGCCAGCGCCCCTTGCGACACAGCCCGGCTAGCTGGAGAGCTGCCGGGCTGCGACTTGCGGCTCAGGCCTGAGACATCACTTGTAGGTGATGGCCTTGCCGGAGGCGTCCTTCAGATTGTCCGCCCACTGCTTGCGAACCAGATCCTTGACGCTGGCGGGCAGCGGCACATAGTCCAGATCGTCGGCCATCTTGTCACCATTGGCGTAGGCCCAGTCGAAGAACTTCAGGGAAGCAGCGGCAGAGGCCGGCTTGTCCTGGGTCTTGTGCATCAGGATGAAGGTGGCGCCGGTGATGGGCCAGCTGTCCTTGCCGGGCTGCTCGGTCAGAACCTGGAAGAAGCTCTTGGCCCAGTCAGCGCCAGCGGCCGCAGCCTTGAAGCTGCTGTCGTCGGGGTTCACGTAGACGCCGTCCTTGTTGCGCATCTGCACATGGGACATCTTGTTCTGCTTGGCGTACGCATATTCGACATAGCCAATGGAGTTGGGGAGGCGACCGACAAAGGCCGACACGCCCTCATTGCCCTTGCCACCCGCACCGGTCGGCCAGTTCACGGCCGTGCCCTCGCCCACCTTGGCCTTCCACTCCGCATTGACCTTGGAGAGGTAGTTGGTGAACAGGAAGCTGGTGCCCGAACCGTCGGCGCGACGCACGACGGCGATGGCGGCATCCGGCAGCGCAACGCCAGGATTCAGACTGGTGATGGCTGCATCATTCCACTTGGTGATCTTGCCCAGGTAGATGTCGCCCAGCACCTGGCCGGTCATCTTGATCTGACCCGGGGTGATGCCCTTGATGTTCACCACCGGCACCACACCGCCGATCACGGTCGGAAACTGGATCAGGCCATCCTTGGCCAGCTCATCGTCCTTCAGCGGCGCATCGGTGGCACCAAAATCAACCGTCTTGGCCTTGATCTGGCGGATGCCAGCACCCGAACCGACGGACTGGTAGTTGATGCGGGCGCCGCTGGCCTTGTTGTAGGCATCGGCCCACTTGGCGTAGACCGGAGCCGGGAAGGAAGCACCTGCACCCGTCACATCCTGAGCCAGCGCCAGAGGGGCAGCAGCCACACCTGCCGCGAAAACAAGACCCTTGCTCAATCGCACGATATTCATAGCAGCCCTATTGAAGTGCTTGGTTGACGATGCCCGCCATCCTATGAACCAAATATGACAAGGACGTGACCGCCATGACGCCTGGGACCCGGGGTCGCAAGCCTGTCATTTTTAGTTCACCCAGCCGTCACATAGCAAGCCTAGAGTGCGGCGGCATGGGCACAAGCCCTAGATCGGAGATCTCAAGCCATGATGAACAAGACCGCCCAACTGCTCACACTCGGCGCCATCAGCCTGACACTGCTGGGCTGTGCCAATACACCCGCCCCGGCGCCCTTGGCCGACACCCTGGGTCGTGACGCGCAACTCAGCACCTTCAACCGCCTGGTGGACCAGGCCGGGCTGCGGGACAGCCTGCGCGGCGCCGGCCCGCTGACCGTTTTCGCCCCCAGCGATGAGGCTTTCACGGCACTTCCGGCCAAGACCCTGGAGGCCTTGAGCCAGGACAGCGCCCAACTCAAGGCCGTGCTGAGCTACCACATCGTGGCCGGCAAGCTGCCCACAGCCGAGGTGAAGAACGGCAATGTCAAGACCCTGCAGGGCGCCAATGTCGCCATCTCCAAGGCAGGCAGCTACGTGACCGTCGAAGATGCCATGGTGCAGCGCGCCGATGTGGCAGCCACCAATGGCGTGGCCCACATCATCGATCGCGTCCTGGTGCCGCCCAAGAAGTAAACCAGCTCTCGGCGCAATCAATGCAAAAAAGCCCGCCAAACGGCGGGCTTTCGCATTTGCGTCAGTTCTGCAGCGCACCGCCTGCAGCCTGCGGCCTGCCTGATTGAGCTCAGGCGCGCACGGCGTCCACCAAGCGCTCGGCACATTGCTGAGCAAGGCTCGCCTCGCTGGCCTCCACCATGACGCGCAAGAGCGGCTCCGTACCCGAGGCCCGAATCAGCACCCGGCCACGCGAACCCAGATCGGCGGTGACCTCGGCCTGCTCTCGCGCCAAGCGTGCATTGCTCTTCCAGTCCTGGCCGGGCTGCAAGCGAACATTGATCAGGGTTTGCGGAAACAGCTCCACCCCAGCGAGTTGTTCGGACAAGCTCTTGCCGGTGCGGCAGATGGACTGCAAGACCAGCAGAGCGCTCACGATGCCATCACCCGTGGTGTGCTTGTCCAGCGCCAGCAGATGGCCCGACCCCTCCCCACCCAGCTGCCAGCCTCGTGCCGCGAGTTCTTCCAGCACGTAGCGATCACCGACCTTGGCACGCACAAACTCGACATCGCGAGACTTGAGAGCCAACTCCACGGCCATATTGGTCATCAAGGTGCCCACAGCGCCAGGCACACGCAGACCTTGGGCGAGCCGATCCGCCACCATCACGTAGAGCAACTCGTCACCGTTGTACAAGCGCCCCTGCGCATCCACCAAGAGCAGCCGGTCGGCATCGCCGTCAAGCGCCACGCCGTAGTCGGCGCCGTGCTCCTTGACCGCGGCAACCAAGGCCGAGGGCGCCGTGGCGCCGAACCCCGCATTGATATTGAAACCATCGGGCTTGCAGCCAATCGCGATGACCTCGGCACCCAGCTCGTGGAATACATCCGGCGCCACGTGATAGGCGGCGCCATGCGCGGCATCCACCACGATCTTCAGCCCACGCAGGCTCAGGTCAGAGCCGAAACAGTTCTTGCAGAACTCGATGTAGCGGCCTCGCGCGTCCTCAAGGCGCCTTGCGCGCCCCAAGCTGGCCGAGTCAACCCAAGAAGGCGCATCTTCCAAGGCCCGCTCAACAGCCTGCTCCCAGGCGTCGGGCAGTTTCTCGCCCGAGGCCGAGAAGAACTTGATGCCGTTGTCGGCAAAGGGGTTGTGCGAGGCGCTGATCACCACGCCCAACTGCTGCCTCAGGGCACGGGTCAGATAGGCCACGCCGGGCGTCGGAAGCGGCCCCGTCAGCAAAACATTGACACCAGCGGAAGCAAAACCTGCCTCCAGAGAAGACTCCAGCATATAGCCGGAAATCCGGGTGTCCTTGCCAATCAACACGCTGGGGCGAGCCGCCCCAGAATCGCGGCGCAGAACGCGTCCGACGGCATGTCCCAGACGCAGCATGAAATCCGGCGTGATCGGCGCCTGGCCGACGGTCCCACGAATGCCATCGGTCCCAAAGTAGTTACGGCTCATTGCGAGCAAGCTCCAGTATTCCCTGATAGATGCGTATTCTCGCCCAGCCCGGGCCCACCAGCCGCAGCCCAGACCTTGAGCGCGTCCACGGTTGCCGCGACATCATGCACACGCAAGACGCGCGCGCCATGGCTCACGGCCGCCAAGGCGGCTGCCAAGCTGCCCGGCAGTCGTTCGCCGACAGCGCGGCCCGTCAACTCACCCAGCGCCCGCTTGCGCGACCAACCGACCAGCAGGGGGTAGCCCAGGGCCAGCAAGCCGCGCTGCCCACGCAGCAATTCCCAGTTTTGCTCGGGCGTCTTCGCAAAGCCATAGCCCGGATCCAGCACGATGCGAGCCGCCTCGATGCCGGCCGCCCGGGCCGCCGCCGCGCGCTGGGACAGGTACGCGCGCACCTCGGCGCACAGGTCTTGATAGTCACATAGCGTGGCCATGGTTTGTGGCTCGCCACGCATATGCATGAGACAGACGCCCGCCGACGGATGGCCTGCAAGCAGCTCCAGCGCCCCCGGCGCCGTGAGCGCCTGCACATCGTTGATGATGTCCACACCGAGATCCAGGGCGCGCCGCATGACCTCGACGCGCCTCGTATCCACTGACACGGGGACCCCCAGCGTCAGCGCCACGCGCAGCACTGGCTCAATGCGTCGCCACTCCGTCTGCACATCGATGGCGGCCGCTCCCGGGCGGGTGGACTCACCGCCGACATCAAGCACATCAGCCCCTTCCAGCAAGAGGCGTTCGCAATGTGCAATCGCCGCCGCCACCCCTTCGTGTGCCCCGCCGTCGGAAAAGGAGTCCGGCGTCACATTGACGATCCCCATGACCCGGGGACGCCGCAGATCCAATACAAAGCGTGTAGTTTGCCAAAGCATGCCGTGAGACTCTCTTGCCGGGCAACATGCTGCGCCCGCGGCAAAACAAAGGGGTCGCCCTTGCGGTGCGACCCCTGTGAACAAAAAACCCGGATCAGGCTGCGGCCGGAGCGCCTCCGGTGCTGACCGGGGGCAGCGAGCCATCAGCCTTGTTGCCACCGGACGGAGGCGTCCAATCCTTGGGAGGACGCGGTGGGCGGCCATCCATGATGTCATCGATCTGCTCGGTATCGATGGTCTCCCATTCCAGCAGCGCCTTGGCCATGGCGTGCATCTTGTCCTGGTTGTCCTCGATGAGCTTGCGAGCCACCGCATACTGGTCGTCAATGATGCGCCGGATGACCGAATCCACCTTGCGCATGGTTTCCTCGGACATGCTCGTGGTCTTGGTCACCGAGCGTCCCAGGAACACCTCGCCCTCGTTCTCCGCGTAGACCATGGGGCCCAGTTCATCGGTCATGCCGTAGCGGGTGACCATGTCGCGAGCTATCTGGGTGGCGCGCTCGAAATCATTGCTGGCACCGGTGGTCATTTGGTTCATGAACACTTCTTCAGCGATGCGTCCACCGAAGAGCACGGAAATGGTCGAGAGCATGCGCTCCTTGTCCATGCTGTAGCGATCGCCTTCGGGCAGCTGCATCGTGACCCCCAGAGCGCGGCCACGCGGAATGACCGTCACCTTGTGCACCGGATCAGTCTTGGGCATGAGACGAGCCACCAGCGCATGACCTGCCTCATGGTAGGCCGTGTTGCGACGCTCTTCCTCGGGCATGACCATGGACTTGCGCTCGGGGCCCATCATGATCTTGTCCTTGGCCTTCTCGAAGTCGACCATCTCGACCACGCGACCGTTGCGGCGTGCAGCGAACAGTGCAGCCTCGTTGACAAGATTGGCCAGATCGGCACCAGAGAAGCCGGGCGTGCCGCGTGCCAGGATGTCAGCCTTGATGTCCTGGCCCACGGGCACCTTGCGCATATGCACATTCAGGATCTGCTCGCGGCCACGCACATCGGGCAGGGTCACGTAAACCTGACGGTCAAAGCGGCCGGGACGCAGCAATGCGGGGTCCAGGATGTCGGGGCGGTTGGTCGCCGCCATCACGATCACGCCCAGATTGGTCTCGAAACCATCCATCTCCACCAGCATCTGGTTGAGCGTCTGTTCCCGTTCGTCGTTGCCACCACCGAGGCCGGCGCCGCGATGACGACCCACCGCATCGATTTCATCCACGAAGATGATGCAAGGCGCACTCTTCTTGGCCTGCTCGAACATATCGCGGACACGGGCTGCGCCCACACCCACGAACATCTCGACAAAGTCCGAACCCGAGATCGAGAAGAAAGGCACCTTGGCCTCGCCAGCGATGGCCTTGGCCAGCAAGGTCTTGCCGGTGCCCGGAGGGCCGACCAGCAGGACACCGCGCGGAATGCGGCCGCCAAGCTTCTGGAACTTCTGGGGGTCCTTGAGAAAGTCCACCAGTTCCTTGACCTCTTCCTTGGCCTCATCACAACCGGCCACGTCGGCAAAGGTCGTGGAGTTGTTGGCCTCGTCCAGCATGCGTGCCTTGGACTTGCCAAAGCTGAAGGCACCGCCCTTGCCGCCGCCCTGCATCTGGCGCATGAAGTACACCCAGACGCCGATCAGCAGCAGCATCGGGCCCCAGCTGACCAAGAGGCTCATCAGCAGAGAGGGCTCCTCGCGCTGCTTGACGTCGAACTTGATGCCGTTGTTGATCAGATCACCGACCAGACCGCGATCCAGATAGGTGGCGGTGGAGCGCACCTTCGTGTCGTCGTTGCGGATGGCCACGATCTCGGTGCCGCCAGCACCCTCCTGCAGAGTGACCTGCTTGATGCGCTTGGAGCGCACTTCTTCCAGGAAGTCCGAGTAAGCCAGCTGGTTACCCTGAGTCGCGCCCCGATCAAACTGCTTGAAAACGGTGAAGAGCACCAGGGCTATCACCATCCAAACAGCTACCTTCGAGAACCACTGATTGTTCACCGCGACTCCTTTGATTCATTCAGCTATGCCACACCATCGGCGGCACTTGCACGGCATATGGGGTTGATTCTATTGCAGTCAAGCCCCTGGGCCCGATTGACTTTTCCACACAGGCTCATAGAGATTGCCAAGGCTTCACGCCCGGACCGCTCTAGAGCCCCTACTTCAGGCCGATACCCACCAGAAAGGTCTCGGCAGAGCGATCTCGCGAGGCCTTGGGCTTGATGGGCTTGACCTTCTTGAAGGCCTTCTTGAAAGCCTCCACCAGCTGGGTGTAGCCGCTGCCGTGAAACACCTTGGCCACCAAGACGCCCTCCGGCTTGAGATGCTGGCGCGAAAAATCGATGGCCAGTTCCACCAGGGCCTCGATGCGAGCCGCATCGGTGATCTCCACCCCGGACAGATTGGGCGCCATGTCCGAGACCACCAAGTCCACGGGCCGGTCGCCCACGGCGGCTTCCAGCTGTCGCAACACGGCCTCGTCTTCGAAGTCACCTTGAATGAAGTGCACGCCCTCGATGGGTTCGAAGTCCAGCAGATCCAGCGCGATGATGGTGCCATTGAGCTCACCCACGGCCGCGCCACCGACGCCGGCGGCCTTGGGCGCAAAGCGCCGGCGCAGATACTGGCTCCAGGCGCCGGGAGCCGCCCCCAGATCCACCACCACCTGGCCCGGCCTGACCAGGCGCAGTTCCTCGTCAATTTCCTTGAGCTTGTAGGCGGCACGGGAACGATAGCCCTCTTTCTGGGCCTGCTTCACATAGGGGTCGCTGACATGGTCGTTCAGCCACGCCTTGTTGACTTTCTTGCTCTTGGTTTGAATTTTCATCTTGGACGGATAATACGGGTATGCCTGCAATTCAACTGACCCCTGCCCAGCGCAAGGACAAGCGCGCCGATGCCCATCACCTGAATCCGGTGGTGATGATCGGTGCCGATGGCCTCACCCCTGCTGTGAGCAAGGAAATCGACGCCGCCCTCAAGGCCCACGGCCTGATCAAGGTCCGCGTGTTCTCCGACGATCGCGCCGCCCGTGAAGGCATGCTGCAGATCCTGGCCGACCAGCTCGACGCCGCCCCGATTCAGCACATCGGCAAGCTGCTGGTGCTGTGGCGCCCCATGCCGGAGAAGGAGAAGACTCAGCGCGAAGACGCCATGCCGGCCCCGCGCGTGGTCAAGATCGTGAAGTTCTCCAAGAACGGCAATGGCCGCCCGCAGATCAAGAAGCTCAATGTGCTGGGCAACCAGCGCGTCGCCCAGGGCGGCGAGCTCAAGCGCGCCAAGAAACGCCAGACCAGCGTCAAGAAGAGCACCCGGGACTGAGCGCCCTCAAGCCCGGGGCGCCCTGCCCTGGGCCTTGTCTGCCCGCTCAGCGCCGTGAGCTGGCGCGCCAGGCCAAAGCCAGCACCAGCACAATCTTGAGCCCGAACAGGGCCAGCGAGATGCCGTGCAGAGTCGCGAAGGACAAAGCCCCCTGCCCCGCTCGCGCCGCCGCCATCATGGGCTGCAGCGCAAAGTAGCCCGCCACGGTACAGAACAGCGCGCCGGCCGGCAGCAGCAGATCCGGCGAGAGTGTTCGCACTTGGCCATCGCGTGCCAGGCGCCGCGCCATCATCATCAGCAGCAGGCCCAGCGCCAGGCTTGTATGGGCCTCCAGCGAGAACAGGCGCCCCACATAGGCGCCGGCCTGCGCGCGCTCCAGCACCGCAAAGGCATTGGGGGCGGCCAAACCGGCGACGCATAGCAGAAGGCCGCCCCAGAGGGCGGCCAGCAGGGCTTGGGCGCGCTGCAGCATCAGACCAGGCTCACTGGTAGCGGACCTCGACGATCTCATAGCGCTTGATGCCACCGGGGGCTTGCACCTCGGCCACATCACCGGCTTCCTTGCCGATCAGCGCGCGCGCGATGGGCGAGGAGATGGAGATCAGACCCTGCTTCAGGTCGGCCTCGTCGTCACCCACGATCTGGTAGGTCACGGCCGCGCCGCTTTCCTCTTCTTCCAAATCCACCGTGGTGCCGAACACCACCTTACCGCCGGCATCCAGCTCCGAGGGGTCGATGATCTGGGCGGTCGAGAGCTTGCCCTCGATCTCGAGGATGCGCCCCTCGATGAAGCCCTGCTTGTCCTTGGCCGCGTCATACTCGGCGTTCTCGGACAGGTCGCCCTGGGCACGCGCTTCGGCAATGGCGTTGATCACGGCATGACGCTCGACCGTCTTGAGTCGATGCAGTTCTTCCTTAAGCTTCTCGGCGCCGCGCTTGGTCAGAGGGATCGTGGCCATCTTTATCAAAAAAACTAGAGAGAAGACAAAATGAATCCGCCGCCGCTCAGGAGCCCCTGAGGCGCGGCGGCGGATCTTCTGGGAACGGAGTTTAGACCAGTTCGGCGTGCAGTTCCTGCAGGGATTGCACCAGCAGGCCGTCCTGGTGCTTCATGCCCTCCACGGCAGCTTCGCAGCCGGCCATGGTGGTGTAGTAGGTCACGCGATTGGCCAGGGCCGCCTGGCGGATGTGGCGGCTGTCGGCAATGGCGGTGCGGGTCTCATCCACGGTGGTGAACACCAGCTGAATCTCGCCGCCCTTGATCATGTCCACGATGTGCGGACGGCCGTCCTTGACCTTGTTGACCACGGTCACCGGCACGCCGGCCTCGGCAATCGCCGCAGCCGTGCCCTTGGTGGCCACCACGCCAAAGCCCAGGGCGTGCAGATCCTTGGCCACCGCGATGGCGCGGGGCTTGTCGGCGTTCTTGACCGTGATCAGCACATTGCCCTGGCGCGGCAGGCGGCTGCCAGCCCCCAGCTGGCTCTTCAGCATGGCTTCGCCAAAGGTCTTGGCCGCCCCCATCACCTCGCCGGTGGAGCGCATCTCGGGGCTGAGGATGGGGTCCACGCCCGGGAACTTGTTGAAGGGGAAGACGGCTTCCTTGACGCTGTAGTAAGGCGGCACCACCTCGGCCGGCGCGCGGCCCTTGCGATCCTTCTGGTCCTTGAGCTTGACGCCCGCCATGCAGCGCGCGGCGATCTTGGCCAGTTGCTGGCCGGTGGCCTTGCTCACATAGGGCACGGTGCGCGAGGCACGCGGGTTCACTTCCAGCACATAGACGGTGCAGGCCGCGAGGCCCTTGGTCACATCGCCCTGGATGGCGAACTGCACATTCATCAGGCCCACCACCTTCAGGGCCTTGGCCATGGCAGCGGTCTGGCGGCGCAGCTCGTCCTGGATGTCGGCGGCCAGGGTGTAGGGCGGCAGGGAGCAGGCCGAGTCGCCGGAGTGGATGCCGGCCGCCTCGATGTGCTCCATGATGCCGCCGATCATCACATCGCTGCCGTCGGAGATGCAGTCCACGTCCACCTCGACCGCATCCTCCAGGAAGCGGTCCAGCAACACGGGCGACTTCTCGCTCACGCGCACGGCCTCGCGCATATAGCGCTCCAGATCCTTGTCGCCGTGCACGATTTCCATGGCGCGGCCGCCCAGCACATAGCTGGGGCGCACCACCAGGGGGTAGCCGATCTCATTGGCCAGCGTCACCGCCTGCTCTTCGGTACGGGCGGTGCGGTTGGGCGGCTGCTTGAGGCCCAGCTCGTGCAGCAGCTTCTGGAAGCGCTCGCGGTCCTCGGCCACGTCGATGGAGTCCGGGCTGGTGCCGATGATGGGCACGCCATTGGCTTCCAGGTCCAGTGCCAGCTTCAGCGGGGTCTGGCCGCCGTACTGCACGATCACGCCGACCGGCTTTTCCAGTGCCACGATCTCCAGCACGTCTTCCAGCGTCACCGGCTCGAAGTAGAGGCGGTCCGAGGTGTCGTAGTCGGTAGACACGGTTTCGGGGTTGCAGTTGACCATGATGGTCTCGTAGCCGTCTTCGCGCATGGCGAGGGCGGCATGGACGCAGCAGTAGTCAAACTCGATGCCCTGGCCGATGCGGTTCGGACCGCCGCCCAGCACCATGATCTTCTTCTTGTCGGTGGGCTCGGCCTCGCACTCCTCGTCATAGGTGGAGTACATGTACGCCGTCTCGGTCGCGAACTCGGCCGCGCAGGTGTCCACGCGCTTGTAGACCGGGCGCACGCCCTGGGCGTGACGGGCCTTGCGCACCTCGTGCTGGTTGGTGCCCAGCAGCTTGGCCAGGCGCTTGTCCGAGAAGCCCTTTTGCTTCAGCAGGCGCAGCTCAGCCGTGGACAGAGATTCCAGCGTGCGGCCCTTGATCGAGGCCTCGATCTGCACGATCTGCTCGATCTGGGCCAGGAACCAGGGGTCCACCGCCGTCTCGTCAAACACTTCCTGCAAGCTCATGCCCACGCGGAAGGCGTCGGCCAGGAAGAGGATGCGCTCGGGACCGGGCTCGCCGATCTCCTGCACGATCTCCTCGCGGTCGGTCGAGCGCTCGCTCAGGCCGTCGATGCCGGTCTCCAGGCCACGCAGGGCCTTCTGGAAGGATTCCTGGAAGGTGCGGCCCATGGCCATCACCTCGCCCACCGACTTCATCTGCGTGGTCAGGCGCGAGTCGGCCATCGGGAACTTCTCGAAGGCGAAGCGCGGGATCTTGGTGACCACATAGTCAATGGAAGGCTCGAAGGACGCCGGGGTCACGCCGCCGGTGATGTCATTCTTCAGCTCGTCCAGCGTGTAGCCCACGGCCAGCTTGGCCGCGATCTTGGCGATGGGGAAGCCGGTGGCCTTGGAGGCCAGGGCCGAGGAACGCGACACGCGCGGATTCATCTCGATCACGATCATGCGACCGTTCTTGGGATTGATCGAGAACTGCACGTTCGAGCCGCCGGTGTCCACGCCGATCTCGCGCAGGATGGCGATGGAGGCGTTGCGCAGCAGCTGGTATTCCTTGTCCGTCAGGGTCTGGGCCGGGGCCACGGTGATGGAGTCACCGGTGTGGATGCCCATGGGATCCAGGTTCTCGATGGAGCAGACGATGATGCAGTTGTCCGCCTTGTCGCGGACCACTTCCATCTCGTATTCCTTCCAGCCGATCAGGGACTCCTCGATCAGCAACTCATTGGTCGGCGAGAGGTCCAGACCGCGCTTGCAGATCTCTTCGAACTCTTGCGGGTTGTAGGCAATGCCACCACCGGTGCCACCCAGCGTGAAGCTGGGACGGATCACCATGGGGAAGCCGCTGCCGCCGATCTCGGCCTGGATGCGCTTTTGCACCGCCCAGGCTTCTTCCAGCGAATGCGCGATGCCGGACTTGGCCGAGTCCAGGCCGATCTTGGTCATCGCGTCCTTGAACTTCAGGCGGTCCTCGGCCTTCTCGATCGCATGCTCGTTGGCACCGATCATCTCGACCTTGTACTTCTCCAGCACGCCATGGCGATGCAGGTCCAGGGCGCAGTTCAGCGCGGTCTGGCCACCCATGGTGGGCAGCACGGCGTCGGGGCGCTCCTTGGCAATGATCTTCTCGACCACCTGCCAGGTGATGGGCTCGATGTAGGTGACGTCCGCGGTATCCGGGTCCGTCATGATGGTCGCCGGGTTGCTGTTGACCAGGATGACCTTGTAGCCCTCTTCGCGCAGAGCCTTGCAGGCCTGGGCGCCGGAATAGTCGAACTCACAGGCCTGGCCGATGATGATCGGGCCGGCGCCGATGATGAGGATGCTCTTGATGTCGGTACGTTTTGCCATTGTCTTACTCCATCAGGCCTTGGCCATCAGACCGATGAAGCGGTCGAACAGATAGGAAATATCGTGCGGGCCGGGGCCGGCTTCCGGGTGGCCCTGGAAGCAGAAGGCCGGCTTGTCGGTGCGGGCCAGGCCTTGCAGCGTGCCGTCGAACAGGCTGATGTGGGTGGGGCGCAGATTGGCCGGCAGCGTGTCGGCATCCACCGCAAAGCCGTGGTTCTGGCTGGTGATGCTGACGCGGCCGTTGTCCAGATCCTTGACCGGATGGTTGGCACCGTGGTGGCCAAACTTCATCTTGAAAGTCTTGGCGCCCGAGGCCAGGGCCATGATCTGGTGACCCAGGCAGATGCCAAAGGTGGGAATGCCCGCCTCGATCAGTTGGGCGGCGGCCTTGATGGCGTAGTCGCAGGGCTGCGGATCGCCGGGGCCGTTGGACAGGAAGACGCCATCCGGCTCCAGGCCGAAGACCTCCGAGGCGGGGGTCTGTGCCGGCACCACGGTGATCTTGCAGCCGCGCGAGGCCAGCATGCGCAGGATATTGCTCTTGACGCCGAAGTCGTAGGCCACGACGTGGAACTTGGGCGCGGTCTGCCCGCCATAGCCCTGACCCAGCACCCACTCGGTCTGGGTCCAGGTTTCGCGCTCGGTGCGGCTCACCACCTTGGCGAGATCCTGGCCGGCCATGCTGGGCGCGGCCTGGGCCTTGGCGATCGCCTCGGCAATGTGCGCGTCGGTGATCTGCTCGCCGGCGGCCAGGGCCAGGATGCAGCCGTTTTGCGCGCCAGTGCGGCGCAGCACGCGGGTCAGGCGGCGGGTATCGATGCCGGAGATGGCCACCGTGCCCTCGTCGCGCAGGTACTGCACCAGGCTGCGGGTCTTGCGGAAGTTGGAATCAAGGATCGGGGGCTCCTTGATGATCAGACCTGCGGCAAAGATCTTCGAGGCCTCGACGTCCTCCTCGTTGACGCCGTAGTTGCCGATGTGCGGATACGTCAGCGTGACGATCTGCCGGCAGTAGCTGGGGTCGGTGAGGATTTCTTGATAGCCGGTCAGCGCGGTGTTGAACACCACTTCGCCGACCGTGTGGCCGGCAGCGCCGAGGGCGTTGCCTTTGAAGACCGTGCCGTCTGCCAGGGCGAGGATCGCTGGGGGGGAGGAAAGCAGATCGGGCAGCACGGGAAACTCCGTTTATTGTGCGCGCGCCCAGCTCTGCTCCATATCGCTACCCGCCAAGGGGTCGCCGAAAGCCTGAGTCCGGTGGGGGAAACGGGGGATGTTTCGCTGGGGTAGCGGTGGTTGCGGGTAAACCTGAAAAGTATAACCCACCAGGGGTTAGTACCGAGTCAGTTTGCGCAAATATTTGCATGACGCGCGGGTGTCAGCGCGCAGCATCCGGCCCATGGGGCGAACGCAGATCGCACAAGACGCCATCGGCAGGAGGATCGGCCCTGCCCTAGCACCCGTATCGATCAGCAGGGGCCGCGACACGAGCAGCCTCAGGGCCCGCCCCCGCAGCCCCGACACGAAAAATCAGGCCAGCGCCGCGATGCCGGCGCGGGCGATCTGGGCATCCTCGCTGGACTTCACGCCGCTCACACCCACCGCCCCCACGCAAACACCATCCACCAGGATGGGCACGCCGCCTTCGAGCAGGCCTTGCAGGCCGGGCGCGCTCAGGAAGGACACGCGGCCTTGATTGATCATGTCTTCATAGATCTTGGACTCGCGGCGTCCCAGGGCGGCCGTGTGGGCCTTGGCCGGCGCGATCTGGGCCGACACGGGCGCCGCGCCGTCCAGGCGCTGCAGCCACAGCAGGTGGCCGCCGTCGTCCACGATGGCGATGCTCACGGCCCAGCCGTTGTTGCGGGCCTCGGTCTCGGCCGCGGCGGCAATGCGCTTGACGTCGTCCAGGGTCAGATAGGGCTTTTGATTCATGGTCTTGCTCTTGAAATCCAAGGGTGGGGCGCCCACTGTAGCGCCCATGAGCCAGGGCATTCACACTCTAGGCGCAAAGCTGAAACGACCGCCACCTGCGCCCCCGGGACATTCCGGGCGCAGGGCACCTTACCCGACACGAGGCTGTGACTAGAATCGCGCCATGAGCCCGGCCTGCCAGGGCGCCAACGATGACATCTTCGGAGGACTTATGAACGAAAGCCTGCAAAACCAATACGGCGCCGCCTACGGCTCCGCACTGGCCAGCGACCGCCAGCGCGTGCTGCGCAACACCTACTGGCTGCTGGCCCTGTCAATGGTGCCCACCGTGCTGGGCGCCTGGATCGGTGTGTCCACCGGCATCATGGCCAAGCTGGGCTTCGGCCTCTCCACCCTGATCTTCTTCGTCGGCGCCTTCGGCCTGATGTTCGTGGTCGAGAAGACCAAGAACAGCAGCACCAGCGTGGTGGCCCTGCTGGGCTTCACCTTCTTCATGGGCCTGATGCTCTCGCGCCTGCTGGCCCAGATCCTGGGCTTCAAGAATGGCGCCAGCCTGATCATGACCGCCTTCGGCGGCACCGCCGCCATCTTCTTCGCCATGGCCAGCCTGGCCACGGTGATCAAGCGCGACCTCTCCGGCCTGGGCAAGTTCCTGTTTGTCGGCGCCATCATCATGCTGGTGGCCGGCCTTGTGAACATCTTCCTGCAGTCCTCGGCCCTGATGCTGACCCTGCTGGTGCTGAGCATGGCTGTCTTCTCAGCCTTCATGCTCTACGACATCAAGCGCGTTCTGGACGGCGGCGAGACCAACCTCCTCCGCCCCCCCCCGGCCCTTTTTCTGGGACTTTACAACCGTTTCCCAGGCCCTCCTTCCCCTGTGGGTTTTTTTTGGGGGGAAAGGGACTGATCTCTCCCCCCCCCCCCCCGACCGGCTGCGCCGTCCCCCTCAAGGGGGCGAGTCCGGCTGACTGGCAGAGCCAGATCAGCGGCAGCCTCTGGATGAAGCGCCCACCGCGTGGCGCAAAGAAAAAAGGGCCTCACGGCCCTTTTTCTGTTTCAGCGCTCGAAGACCGCGATGCTCTCCACATGCGCCGTGTGCGGGAACATATTCACCGCACTGGCCGCCGTGCAGCGGTAGCCGGCCACATTCACCAGCAGGCCCGCGTCACGCGCCAGGGTGGCCGGGTTGCAGGACACATAGACGATGCGCTTGGGCGGCGTCCAGCCCGGGGCCAGGGCCGGGTTCTCGGCGATGTCGGCCACGGCCTTGGCCAGGGCAAAGGCGCCCTCGCGCGGCGGGTCCACCAGCCACTTGTCGGCCACGCCATCCGCGGCCAGCAACTCGGGCGTCATCTCGAAGAGATTGCGCGCCACGAAGCTTGTATTGGCCTCCAGACCATTGCGACGAGCGTTCTCGCGCGAGCGCTGCACCAGGGCCTCGCTGCCCTCGATGCCCAACACCTCGCGCGCCTGGGTGGCCAGAGGCAGGGTAAAGTTGCCCAGGCCACAGAACCAGTCGATCACCCGCTCGTCCTTCTCCACCCGCAGCAGGCGCAGGGCTCGCCCCACCAGCACGCTGTTGATGTGCGGATTCACCTGGGTGAAGTCGGTGGGCTTGAAGGGCATGCGCACGCCGAACTCGGGCAGGGTGTAGGCCAGCTCCGGCCCGCCCTCGTCCAGCAGGTGCACGGTGTCCGGCCCCTTGGGCTGCAGCCACCATTGCACCATCGGGTGCGCGGCGGCAAAGGCACGCAGCTTGGCCTTGTCACCCTCGGGCAGCGGATTCAGATGGCGCAGCACCAGGGCCATCACGGTGGCCTCGCCGTTGTCGCCCATGGCCAGCTCGATCTGCGGCAGGCGGTCGCGCTCCTCCATGCTGGCAATCAGTTCGCGCAGCGGCATCAGCAGATCGCTGACGCTGGCGGGCACCACCTTGCAGACCTGCATATCGGCCACATAGCGGCTCTTGCGCTCATGGAAGCCGATCAGCACCACACCCTTTTTGGCCACGTAGCGCACCGAGAAGCGCGCGCGGTAACGGTAGCCCCAGGTCGGGCCCTCAATGGGGCGCAGCAGGGTCTCGGGCTTGACCTTGCCCAGGTGCCAGAGGTTGTCCTCCACCACGCGCTGCTTCACAGCCACCTGGGCGCCCGCATGCAGATGCTGCATCTTGCAGCCACCACAGGCGCCGGCATGCAAGCCGAAATGCGGGCAGCCCGGCGTCACGCGTTGCGAGCTCTCGTGCCGCAGAGCCATCAGCGTGCCCTGCTCCCAGTTGTTTTTCTTGCGGCCGACGCTGACCTGCACCTCTTCGCCGGGCAGGGCGCCATCGATGAAGACCACCTTGCCCTCGGTATTGCGGGCCACGCCCTGCGCCTCGAGGTCCAGGGCCTCGACCTTCAGCCATTCGTTCTCTTGCGTCATGGCGCGCGATTATCCCAGGCTCGCCGGGATCGGCCGCGCGGGATTCGGCGCGCGCGTCAGAAGATGGCGTCGCGATTGATGCCGTGGCGCTGCATATTGCGCTTGAGCTTGTTCAGCGCCTCGATCTGGATCTGGCGGATGCGCTCGCGCGTCAGCCCCAGGCGTATGGCCAGCACATCCAGGGTCTCGGGCTCGCGGTCGGCCAAGCCGTAACGGCCAGCCAGCACCTCGCGCTCGCGCTCATTGAGCGAGGCCAAGCCATGGGCCAGCAGTTCCTCAAGCTCATGGCTCAGACGCTGGCCCAGCGGGTCCACGGCCTGTTCGTCGGCCACCAAGTCCATCATGGACTCGCCGCCTTCGCCATTGCGATCCACCGGCGAGTCCAGGGAACTGGGCAACTCGGCATAGGCCAGCAGATCGGAGACATGGGACAGGGGCAGATTCAGACGCGCGGCGATCTCCTCGGCCCGCACCACGGCCTCCTGGCCATCTTGGCTGCGCAGAGCCTCCAGAGCGCGCCGCGCCTTCAGCACCTGGTTGAGCTCGCGCACGATGTGCACGGGCAGGCGCACCAGGCGAGCCTGATGCATCAGGGCGCGCTCAATGCTCTGGCGTATCCACCAGCTGGCATAGGTGGAGAAGCGGAAACCGCGCTCCGGCTCGAACTTGCCGATGGCGTGCATCAGACCAAGATTGCCTTCCTCGATCAGATCGCTCATGGGCAGGCCGCGGCCCAGGTAGTTCTTGGCGATGCTGACCACGAGCCGCAGGTTGTGCTCGATCATGGACTGGCGCGCGGCGAATTCACCAGCGCGGGCGCGCACCGCCGTGTCGTACTCTTGCTGGGGGGTCAGCAGCGGAGTGCGGCGGATGTCGCGCAGATAGGCCTGCAGCGCATTGCCCAGTTCCAGCTCGGCACCTGGCGCACTGGCGGAGCGACCGCTGCCGTTGGCACGCAGCACCTCCGCCTCGTCATCTTCTTCGCTGGGGACAGGGACTGGCGCCGCAGCGGCGCCGTCATCATCGTCGAGCGGGACGGCCGGCAGGACGTCGAGATCCTGCAAGCGCAGCGGCCCGGGAGGAACAAATCCAGCGGGCCGTGCCGCGGGGCTTATGTGCAAAGAAGTCTGCTTCATGATCCTTGCTCATCGCCCCCATGCTGTGTCCTAACGGGCTGGCAGCAGCTTGGCCGGATCGACGGGCTTGCCCTGCTTGCGCACCTCGAAGTGAAGTTTCACTTGCTCGGCGTCGCTGGACCCCATCTCGGCAATCTTCTGCCCCTTGCGCACTGCCTGATCCTCCTTGACCAGCAAGGTCTGGTTGTGCGCGTAGGCCGTCAGGTAAGTCGCGTTGTGCTTGATGATGACGAGATTGCCGTAGCCGCGCAAGCCAGAACCCGCGTAAACCACACGGCCATCCGCTGCCGCCAGCACCGGGTCGCCGGCCTTGCCACCAAAGGCCAGCCCCTTGTTGCGCGCATCATCGAAACCAGCCATCACCGGGCCATTCACCGGCCAGCCCCAGGATGGATCGTCATCGCCGCTGGTTGCCGCAGGCGTGCTCGGCGCCGAAGCAGCAGGAGACTGGGCTGCCGAGGCCGGCGCGGCGGCCGGCTTGCTGTCCAGCGGGCGACTCTCCACCTTGGCCGACGCCACGGGACGCGCACTCACCGCGCCAGCATCAATGCCGGGCGGCACCACGCGCAAGACCTGACCCACCTCGATGCGGTTGGCGTTCTCCAGCTCGTTCCACTTGACCAGATCGCGCCAGTTCTGGCCATTTTCCAGCGCGATGCGGATCAGGGTGTCGCCCTGCTTGACCGTGTAGTAGCCTGGCTTGCCGGCGTTCTCGGCGCCCGGCACAGGCTTGGTATCGGGCGCGGGCGCCGGGGTCGGCGCGGGGGCCGGCGCGCTGCTGCGTGCGCCGCCGCTGATGGGTCGGTCCTCCACGGGGGCCTTGTGCTTGGGCGAGGCACAACCCGCCAGGATGGACACAAGTGCGAGAGCGGACAGCGCCGCCGGAATCCGGATCGTGTTGTATTGCATGCTTAAAGCGTTTCCAGGCGCCGGCGAAGGCGCGGAATTCACATGACGCCCGATTTTAGGGGCACGAACAGCACCGGTTCATGAACCGTGCGAACAAGGCGCGAGGCACCAGCCTCGACCACATGGTCCACCACCACCAGCACTTGGCCGCGGCCGCCCGGCGCCTGCATGGGCGCCACCAAGCGCCCGCCCGGGGCCAGCTGGGCCAGCCAGGGCTCGGGCAGGTCTTCGCCACCGGCGGCAGCGATGATGGCGTCATAAGGGCCGGCGCCGGCATGGCCCAGGCGTCCATCACCATAGATCAAGCGGATCTGGCGCAGCAGACCCAGACCCTGCAGATGGCCCTGGGCCTTGTCGTGCAGGGGACGCAGGCGCTCGATGCTCACCACCTGACGCGACAGCGCGGCCAGCACCGCGGCCTGATAACCGCAGCCGGTGCCGATCTCCAGCACCCGGCCCAGCTGGCCCGCGCTGCGGGCGGTGGCACCGGCCATCAGCAGCTCGATCATGCGGCCCACCACCGAGGGCTTGGAGATGGTCTGGCCATGGCCGATGGGCAGGCTGGTGTCCTCATAGGCCTGGATGGCCAGCGCGCTGTCCACGAACTCGTGACGCGGCACACTGGCCAGGGCCTGCAGCACACGCTCGTCCTTGAGCCCCTCGCGCTGCAGGCGCTGCACCATGCGCAGGCGCACGCCGGCCGAATCCAGGCCCAGGCCGCTGGGCGCGCTCAGGCGAGCCGCATCCTGGGCTGCCTGATGCAGCGGGCGCTGTGGGCGCAGCAGCTCGCGCGCGGGCCGTGCCGGCTGCGAGCCCAGCTTGTCCAGCGGCAGCGGAAAGCGGCGCTTGGGTAGCTCGCTCATGACGCGGCCCTAGAACCCTGGATCAGGGTGATGTCAGGCATCACGGTTGCAGCCCCAGGCGCTGGCGCCAGCCCGGCAGGCCGGCGTGATCGGTCAGGTCCACCTGCAGCGGCGTGATCGAAACCTGGCCATTGGCCGTGGCGTGGAAGTCCGTGCCCTCGCCGGCCTCGCGCGCGTCGCCGGCCGGCCCGATCCAGTAGATGGGCTCGCCACGCGGATTGGTCTGGCGGATCACCGCCTCGCTGGCATGGCGGCGCCCCAGGCGGGTGATGCGGCGCGGCAGGCTGGCGGCATCAGCGCGGTTGGGGATGTTCACATTGAGCAGGAAGGGCTGAGCCAGACCGCCCGCAATCACCTGCTTGACGATGGCGCGCGCGGTCTGGGCCGCAGCCTCCAGCTCACCCCAGCCCTTGTCGGCCTGGGAGAAGGCGATGGACGGGATACCGAACAGAAAGCCCTCGGTGGCCGCCGCCACGGTGCCGGAGTAGAGCGTGTCGTCGCCCATATTGGCGCCGTTGTTGATGCCGGAGAGCACCAGATCGGGGCGGTAGTCCAGCAGACCGGTCAGGGCCACGTGCACGCAGTCCGAGGGCGTGCCGTTGACATAGCGAAAGCCATTGACCGCCGTGTAGACCGACAAGGGCCGACCCAGGGTCAGGGCATTGGAGGTGCCGCTGGCGTTCTGCTCGGGCGCGATCACATCGATCTGCCCCAGCCCTTCACAAGCCTTCACCAGGACCGCAAGGCCAGGTGCCAGATAACCGTCGTCGTTCGCAATGAGGATACGCATGATGCGACCATTGTAGGCAGCGCGTCACCTGCGCGACCCCTTGGCAACCCGCCCCTGCCTATCATCCCCCGCCGGAACTGACGAGGAACGAACACCATGCAAGCCTGGCTGTGCGAGAACCCTGTGGGCGTGGAGGCCCTGAGCTGGAAGGAACTGCCCACGCCGGAGCCGGGCCCGGGCCAGATCCGCGTGGCCATACGCGCGGCCAGCCTCAACTTTCCCGACCTGCTGATCGTGCAGGGCAAGTACCAGGTCAAGCCGCCCACACCCTTTGTGCCGGGCGCCGAGTTCTCCGGCGTGGTGGAGGCCGTGGGTGCGGGCGTGCGCCATCTCAAGCCCGGTGATGCGGTGGCTGCCTTTGCCGGCACAGGCGGCTTCGGCAGCCATGCCTGCCTGCCCGCGGCCCAGGCCCTGCCCCTGCCGCCGGGCTTCCCCTTCGAGGATGCGGCCGCCTTTCTCTGCACCTATGCCACCAGCCACCACGCCCTGCTGGACCGCGCCGCCCTGCAGCCCGGCGAGACCGTGCTGGTACTGGGCGCGGCCGGCGGCGTGGGCACGGCCGCCATCCAGATCGCCAAGGCCGCGGGCGCGCGCGTGATTGCGGCCACCTCCTCCGACGAGAAGAACGCGCGCTGCCTGGCCCTGGGCGCCGACGCCGTCATCAACTACAGCCGTGGCCAGCTGCGCGAGGAGCTCAAGACCCTGACCGAGGGGCGTGGCCCGGACGTGATCTACGACCCCGTGGGCGGCGACCTAGCCGAGACGGCCTTTCGCGGCATCGCCTGGCGCGGCCGCTACCTGGTGGTGGGCTTTGCACAAGGGCAGATCCCCGCCCTGCCCCTGAATCTGGCCCTGCTCAAGGGTGCCTCCCTGGTGGGCGTGTTCTGGGGGGAGTTTGCGCGTCGCGAACCGGCCCGCAATGCCCAGATGCTGGGCGAGCTGGCCGCCTGGTATGCCCAGGGCAAGGTCAAGCCCGTGCTCGATGCGGTGCTGCCCATGCAGGAGCTGCCCGCGGCATTTGCCCGCATGAGCAGCCGGCAGGTGGTGGGCAAGCTGGTACTGCGCATGCCCGCATGAACGGCGACACAAGCGGGCATCAAGGCAACAACTCGCAACGCATGCCATTGTTTCGCGGGGCATGTTTTGCCAGGGATGTACGCTAGGATGGCGCGCTGAGTGGAGCCTCCTCACACCATGGCCGTCAAAGTACTGATCATCGAAGACAACCCAGTTGCGCGTAGCTTTCTCTGCCGTGTCGTGCGTGAGAGTTTCAGCGACGCCATGGAGATCACCGAAGCCGGAGATCTCGAAGGCGCGCGCCGCCATGTGGCTCGCCTCAAGTCGGAGAACCCCGAGCAAAGCTACAAGCTGATCCTGCTGGACCTGGAACTCCCGGACGGCAACGGCATGGAATTGCTGGCCGAATTGGCGGGATCGCCAGCGGTCAAGGTGGTGACCACGCTCTACTCCGATGACGACCATCTCTTCCCCGCCCTGCAATGCGGCGCCGACGGCTATTTGCTCAAGGAAGACCGCTTTGAAGTTCTGGTGGAGGAGTTGCAGCGAATCGTCCGGGGCCAGCCGCCGCTGTCTCCCGCCATTGCACGCCGCCTGCTCTCGCACTTCCGTCCCGGCACCACCGGAGATACCGGCCCGATGAGTCTGTCGGGCGGCCTGAACTCGGGCTTCAGCCCGCTGTCGTCCAGCAGCGGCCCCAACAGCCGCAGCGTGGCGCTTGATCCCCCGCCCGAATGGGAACGCCTGACCCCGCGCGAGAACGAGGTTCTGACCTACCTGAGCAAGGGCTTCACCATCAAGGAAATTGCCAACCTGATGGGCATCAAGTGGTTCACGGTGAACGACCACATCAAGAGCATCTACAAGAAGCTCAATGTGTCCAGCCGCGCCGAGGCCGCCGTACTGGCCAGCAAGCAAGGACTGGTCTGAGCACGCTGGCGGGCAAGGCCTGACACCCCGTATCGCCCATCAAAAATGCCCGCCATCACGGCGGGTTTTTTTCGAACACCTTTTGCAGCGGAAGGAATGCGGCGCGCCAAATAGAAAAGGGCCAGCGCTTTTCAACGCTAGCCCTTCGATTTACTTGGGGTGGCTAATGGGACTCGAACCCACGACAACCAGAATCACAATCTGGGACTCTACCAACTGAGCTATAGCCACCGCAGAGACATAGATTATAGACAGAAATTAAACGCTGGGAAGTGTTTTTCGCAAGACTGACTTAAAAAAACTTAGAGCGCACTTCGCCAAGCCCTAGCGACAGGGTCAGGGGGCGGCCGACGAAGCGGCAGCGGCAGGCACGCTGAGCTTGACCTTGTAGTGGGTCTTGAGCGCGTTGTAGTAGGCCTGCGACTCCGCGGCAGTCCAGGCCTGCGCGTACTGTTGGCTGGCACGCTGCTCATCGATCAGTGCCGGATCGCGTGGCAGCAGCTTGTTGATGCGCGCCAGGACATAAACGCCCTCGCCGCTGTCCACGCCCACATAGGTCGGCAGCGTGCTGGCGTCGGCGCGCAGCAACTCATTGAGCACCTTGGGAGGCAGATTCGCAGGCTTGGCGCGCGAGATCAGCTGAGCCGGCTCCAGGCCGGTGGCATCGGCGCCCTTTTGCAAGGCCTCCAGCCGCTCCTTGCCGCGCTTGGCAGCAGCCTCGCCGGCGAGCTTTTGCATCAGCTGGGCGCGCACCTGAGCCTTCACATCCGCCAATTCCGGCAAGCGTGCCGGCTTGTAGTCCAGCACACGAGCTGCGGCCAGCTGGCTGGGCCCGACTTCCACGGCTTCCGTGTTGCGCTTGTTGCGCAAGGCGTCATTGCCAAACACGGCCTCCAGCAATTTGGCGGAAGCCAACACGCCGCTCGCACCCGGCGCGGGCTTGCGTTGCACCATGGCGGTCTGGAGGTTCAGCTTGAACTTGTCAGCCGCGGGTTTGAGACTGTCGGACTGCTCGTAAACCGCATTGCTGAACTGCTCGGCCAGCTCGGCATAGCGCTTCTGGGCCAGCTGGCGGCGAACCTCCTGCTCCAGATCGGCCCGTACCGACTCAAAGCTCTTCTTGTCGCCACCGCGCACACCCGTGAGCTGGATCAGGTGGTAGCCGAAGTCGGTCTCCACCACATTGCTGATCTCGCCCTGCTTCAGCGCATACGCCGCATCTTCAAAGGGCTTGACCATGGCACCGCGCGGGAAGAAGTCCAGATCACCGCCACGTTCCGCCGAACCCTCATCCTGAGAGTTCTTGCGGGCCAGCTCGGCAAAACCAGCGGGGTTCTTGCGGGCCTGGGTCAGCAACTCCTCGGCGCGAGCCTTGGCCTTGGCGCGGTCTGCGGCCGGCGTGTCCTTGTCGGCCTTGATCAAGATATGGCTGGCGCGGCGCTCCTCGGCCACGGTGTAGCGGGACTGGTTCTCCTCATAGTACTTCTTGAGATCCTCATCGCTCACCGTCACGCCGCTCTTGAGTGCCTCCAGATCCAGCACCAGATATTCGATCTGGGCCATCTCGGGCAGCTGGAAGCGCGCGCTATTGGCCGGCTCCTTGTAGAAAGCCTCGACTTCAGCGTCGCTCGGGTTCATCTGCGCGAGGAAATCCTGGGCGGAGAAGCGCTGCAGCTGGACCTCTCGCTGCTGCAGCAAGGCATCAAATGCCAGGGCCGAATTGGCCTTGGAGGCCACACCCGTCCCCGCCACGCCCAACATGACCTGCCTCAGCGTCAGATCCTGGCGGAGGCGCTGGGCAAACATTTCAGAACTCATGCCCTGAGCCAGCAGCAGGTTCTTGTTGACCGTGCCGTCGGGGTTGCGCAGAAAGGCGAACTGCGGGTCGCTGCGGAACAGCTGCTGCAGCCGCTCATCGCTGATGGTCAGGTGTTGGCCCTTGGCCGCTGCCAGCAGCACGCGCTCGCGCACCAACTCATCCAGGGACTCACGCCGAACCTCCGGCGAGTCCACCAGCTTCATGTCCAGATTGGGCATCTGCGAGCGCAGACGCTCCACCTGATTGCGGTGAGCTGCATCCCATTCGGCCTGAGTGATCTTGCGATCGTCCACCGTGGCAACACCGGCATTGCTGCCGTCCATGAAACGGGAGTAGCCCTCGACACCGACCAGCACAAAGGCCGGCAGGATCAGGATCAGCAGCATCAGCTGAAACAGGCGGTTGTGCTTGCGAACGAAATCAAACATCGGGATCCTCGAAGGGCGGCGCGGTCTTGATTGGGGTGCCGCGCTCAAACACGACAAAGGCGAACCACGGTTCGCCTTTGCGCGCAGGCATTCTAGCCATGCAGATGGTGGGTGCTAACGGGCTCGAACCGCTGACATCTTCCGTGTAAGGGAAGCGCTCTACCAACTGAGCTAAGCACCCGGTCGAAACCGGTGAAGCGGCGATCTTAGTTGATCGCGTCCTTCAGGCCCTTGCCAGGGCGAAATTTCGGCACCTTGGCGGCCTTGATCTTGATCGTATCGCCGGTGCGCGGATTGCGTCCGCTGCGCGCCGCCCGCTTGGCCACGCTGAAGGTACCGAAGCCAACCAGTGAAACGCTGCCATTCTTCTTCAGGGTGGTCTTGACACCGCCGATCAGGGCCTCCAGCGCGCGGCCGGCCGCCGCCTTGGAAATGTCGGCCTGCTTGGCAATGTGCTCGATCAGTTCGGACTTGTTCACAAAAAACCCCTCAAAGAATCTTGAAGATGGCCACCCAGGCCGCGCCTAGCTGAAGCTCGGGGAAGCGGATTCTAGACGCAATCCGCGGGGTCTCTGAGCAGGGGCAAGTCCCGATACAAAGTGACTTGTGACAACGGGTGTCACCACCTGCCAGACACCCGCCGGCTCGCGGTCCGTGCGCCGACCTCAACGAACCTTGGCGCGAATCTCCGGCAAGGCCTTTTGCAGGTAGTACACCATGGACCAGATGGTCAGCACCACGGCGATGTAGAGCAGCCAGGTCCCCCAGAGCCGGGTGTCGATCAGGCCCAAGAGCGGGCCGTCAAAGAGCAGGAAGGGAATGGCCACCATCTGGGCCGTGGTCTTGAGCTTGCCCACCATGTGCACGGCCACCGAGCGCGAGGCGCCGATCTGGGCCATCCACTCCCGCAGTGCCGAAATCGCGATCTCGCGGCCCACGATCACCAGGGCCACCAGGGCATTCACCCGCCCCAGCTCCAGCAAGACCAAGAGGGCTGCACAGACCAGGAACTTGTCCGCCACCGGATCGAGAAAGGCACCGAAGGACGAGGTCTGGTTGAGCTTGCGCGCCAGATAGCCATCGAGCCAATCCGTCAGGGCCACCAGCACAAACAGCACGGTGGCGAACAGATTGCGATGAGCCGGCGAAAACTCCTCCAGATAGAACACCCCCACGATCAGCGGTATCGCGACGATGCGGGCCCAGGTGAGCAGGGTTGGCAGGGTGAAAAACATGCGGGCATTGTGCCCGAGGCAGGCGGCCTGCCACGGGCTGTCTCTTTCATGCGAAAGCCTCTTGGCAAGGCTTCAACGCTCCCTCACTGATCCAGGGTGCGGGGCTTGAAGCGGCGCTGGTCGTTGAAAAGAAAGGTTTCGCTGAATTTCCAGGGCCGCGGCATGCGCGAGACATCACCAAACGGCGCGGCGCGGTGCACGGCGTCGATGGCGAGTTGCACCGTGTCCTGGGCCTGACCGGGCCGCCGCAGCACGGCGATGTGCTTCACGCGGCCGTCGCCATGCAACTCCACCTCCAGCACCGGGATCGCCAACAGGGGCTCGGGCACCGGGCCCAGATAGCTGCGCTCGGGATTGGCCGCCACCAGACGCTCGGCGGCTTGCTGGCGCAGCTCGATGGCATTGCGCACCGGACGCGGGGGGCCGAGCTTGGGCTGTGCCGGAGCCGGGGCGGGTGCGGCCGCACGCGGGCCCTCGGCTGCACCAGGCTTGGGCGCAGGCGCGCTGCTGCCTTGGGCCCCGGCCGGCGGGCCAGGAGGCAGGCGCGGCCCGCTGCAGCCGGCCAGCCAGCCCAGCAGCAGGCCCAGGCCGGCCCAGGCGCCGAGGCGGCGCATCAGTTCAGTGAAGGACACGGTAGATCTCCTCGGCCAGCTCGCGGGAGATGCCCTTGACGCTGGCCAAATCATCGACGCTGGCCGCGGCCACGCCGCGCACCCCGCCAAAGCGCTGCAGCAACAGCGCACGCTTGCGCGGGCCCACGCCCGGCACATCTTCCAGGCGCGAGCCCCCGGTGCGCGCGGCCGCGCGCTTGGCGCGCATGCCGGTGATCGCGAAGCGGTGCGCCTCGTCGCGAATCTGGGCCACCAGCATCAGGGCAGCCGAATCGCGGCCCAGATAGACCTTCTCGCGCCCATCGGCAAACACCAGCTCCTCCAGACCCACCTTGCGGCCCTCACCCTTCTCCACGCCCACGATCAGGGACAGGTCCAGGCCCAGCTCCTCGAAAACCTCGCGCGCCATGGCCACCTGACCGCGGCCGCCATCCACCAGCACCAGATCGGGCAGGCGGCCCGTGCCTAGCTGAGCCGCCTCGGCCAGCTTGCTGTAACGCCGGGTCAGCACCTGGCGCATGGCGGCGTAGTCGTCGCCGCCGGTGATGCCCTCGATGTTGTAGCGGCGGTACTGGCTGCTCTGCATCTGGTGGCCCTCGAAGACCACGCAGGAGGCCATGGTGGCCTCGCCCGCCGTGTGGCTGATGTCGAAGCACTCGATGCGGAACTGCTCGGGCTCGGCCACGCTCAGATCCAAGGCCTCGATCAGGGCGCGAGTGCGGGCCTGCTGCGAGCCCTCTTCCGAGAGCAGGCGGGCCAGGGCCAGCTCGGCGCCCTTGACGCACATCTCCTGCCAGACGCGGCGCTGGCCGCGCGGCTGGGCCTGGGTCGTGACCTTGTAGCCGGCCTGGGCCGTGAGCGCAGCGGCCAGGGCCTCGTCCACCGCCTCGCTGAGCACGATGAGCGAGGGCACCTGGGCGTCCAGATAGTGCTGGGCCATGAAGGCCTCCAGCACCTGGCGCTCGGGGCTGGGGCGCTCGGCAGCCGGGGCAGCCTCGCCGCCCTCCTGCTCCGCGGCCTCGGCCTCCAGGGCAGCCAGCTGCAGGGCCGTGGCGTCCTCCACATGCTTGGGGAAGTAGGCGCGGTCGCCCAGATGGCGGCCGCCGCGCACCATGGCCAGGTTCACGCAGGCACGCCCGCCCTGCACCTTGACGGCCAGGATGTCCACATCGCGGTCGCGGCCGGTGGCGCTGTTCTCGTCCACCGCCTGCTGCTGCAGCACCTTGGACAAGGCCTGGATCTGGTTGCGCAGCTCGGCCGCCAGCTCGTACTCGAAGCGCTCGGCATGGGCCATCATCTGGGCCTGCAAGCCATCCAGCACCTCCTGGGTCTCGCCCAGCAGAAAGCGCTCGGCATGGCGCACATCGCGCGCATAGTCCTCGGTCTGGCCCTCGGGCACGCAGGGCCCCGAGCAGCGGCGGATCTGGTAGAGCAGGCAGGGCCGGCTGCGGTTGTTGAAGACCGTGTCCTCGCAGGTGCGCAGGCGAAAGACCTTCTGGATCAGCTGGATGGACTCCTTCACCGCCCAGGCGCTGGGGAAGGGCCCGAAGTAGCGATGGCGCTTGTCCACCGCGCCGCGGTAGTAGCTCACGCGCGGCCAGGCGTGGCCCGAGAGGCGCAGATAGGGGTAGCTCTTGTCGTCCCTGAACAGGATGTTGAACTTGGGGTTCAGCGCCTTGATCAGATTGTTTTCGAGCAGCAGGGCCTCGGCCTCGGTGCGCACCACCGTGGTTTCCATGCGCGCGATACGCGCCACCATCAGGCCGATGCGGCTGCCGCCATGGTCCTTCTGGAAATAGCTGGAGACGCGGCGCTTGAGGTTCTTGGCCTTGCCCACATAGAGCACCTGATCCTGGGCATCGAAATAGCGGTAGACGCCGGGCAGGCTGGGCAGAACCGCCACCTCGGCCAGCAGGCGCTCGCGAGCCTGGGGCGCCGCTGCGGCAGGCGTCTCCAGCGGTTCGGCGGACTCGGGCGCGGCAGGACTCTCTTGCATGGGCCGCGATTGTGCAACCACTTGGGGCCGCACTTCAGCACGGCTTCGATAATGCGGGCGATGACGCAAGCGAGATGGGATCTGTTCTGCCGGGTGATCGACAACTACGGCGATATCGGCGTGTGCTGGCGCCTGGCGCGCCAGCTGGCCGCCAGCGGCACGCCGGTGCGGCTCTGGATCGACGACGCCAGCGCCCTGAGCTGGATGGCGCCTGAGGGCCCGCCGCCGGGGCTGAGCGTGCATCCCTGGGCCGAAGCCGCGCAGGCGAGCGACTGCGGCGCGGTGGTGGTCGAGGCCTTTGGCTGCGAGCTGCCCGAGGCCTTCGTGGCCCTGATGGCCCGCCAGCAAGCCGCACCGGCCTGGATCAATCTCGAATACCTCAGCGCCGAAGACTATGTGGAGCGCAGCCACGGCCTGGCCTCGCCCCAGTTCAGCGGCCCGGGCCAGGGCCTGTCCAAGCATTTCTTCTACCCCGGCTTCAGCGCGCGCACCGGCGGTCTGCTGCGCGAGCCCGGCCTGATGGCGGCGCAGCAGGCCTTCGACGCCCCGGCCTGGCTGGCGCGGCAGGGTGTTGCCCCGCGGCCGGGCGAGCGCCTGGTAAGCCTCTTTGCCTACCCCAATGCGGGCCTGGGCGAGCTGCTGGCCCGCTTGGGCGAGGCGCCCACCCTGCTCCTGGCCTGCCCCGGCGCGGCCCAGGCGGCGCTGGCCGCACCGGACGCGCCCGCCCTGCCCCCAGGTCTGCGCTGGCAGGCCCTGCCCTATCTGAGCCAGGACGACTATGACCGCCTGCTCTGGGCCTGCGATCTCAACTGCGTGCGCGGCGAGGATTCCTTTGTGCGCGCCCAATGGGCCGGCAAGCCCTTTATCTGGCATATCTACCCGCAGGACGACGGCGCGCATGGGCCAAAGCTGGAGGCCTTCATGGACCGCTGGCTGGCGGGCGCAGAACCGGCCCTGGCCGCGCAGTGGCGTGCTCTGTGGCGCGCCTGGAACGGTCTGGCCGACTGGGCGCCAGCCCGTCTGCCGCCGCTGGCGGACGCCCAGCCTCATGCCCGGGCCTGGCGTGCGCATTTGGCAGCCCAAGCCGATCTGCTCACGCAGCTGCGTCGCTTTGTCCAGGGAAACGCCTAGAAAGCGGCTAGAATCAAGGGCTTTGCCGCCCGAGTGATTGAAGATCAGGGACAGGGCGTGCGCCGGGCCTCGGGCCTGCAGAACCAGGTCGGGCCCAGCCCAACCGGGCCTGCGGAACCCAGCAGAGGCCCCCTCATCACTCAATCCCACCAGACTCGGAACCTCTATGAAGATCGCTCAAGAAATCCGCGCCGGCAACGTGATCATGCAGGGCAAGGACCCCATGGTTGTGCTGAAGACCGAATACAGCCGTGGCGGCCGCGGCGCGGCCACCGTGCGCATGAAGATGAAGAACCTGCTGAACGGCGCCGGTTCCGAAGTCGTCTTCAAGGCCGATGACAAGATGGACCAGATCATCCTCGACAAGAAGGAGTGCACCTACTCCTACTTCGCCGACCCGATGTATGTGTTCATGGACACCGAGTACAACCAGTACGAAGTCGAGTCCGAGAACATGGGCGACGCCCTGTCCTACCTGGAAGACGGCATGACCGTGGAAGTGACCTTCTACGACGGCAAGGCCATCTCCGTGGAAATGCCCACCAGCGTGGTGCGCGAGATCGAGACCGAGCCGGCCGTCAAGGGCGACACCTCGGGCAAGGTCATGAAGCCCGCCCGCATCGTCGGCACCGGCTTCGAGATCGCCGTGCCCCTGTTCGTGGAAAACGGCGACAAGATCGAAATCGACACCCGCACCCACGAGTACCGCAAGCGCGTCTAAACCAGGCCCGCTGCAAGCACAAAGGCGCCCTCGGGCGCCTTTTGTTTTTGCGGCTTGCCCGGCCCCAAGGCCTCAGGCGGGCTGGTAGTCGTAGGGCTGCCCCTCGCCCAGCCAGATCTCGTGCTGGGCCGCGCCCGCAGGCATCATGGGGAAGCAGTTTTCCTCGGCCTGCACCACCACGTCCAGGAAGAAGGGGCCGGCGCTGTCCAGGCATTCGGCCAGGGCTGCATCCAGCTCCTCGCGCCGCTCCACGCGCCGCGCCGACCAGCCAAAGGCCCGCGCCAGGGCCACGAAGTCCGGCAGGGCCTCGGTGTAGCTGTGACTCAGGCGGTTGCCATGGATCAGCTGCTGCCACTGGCGCACCATGCCCATGCGCCCGTTGTTGCACAGCACCAGCTTGACCGGGCAGCGGTGCTGCACGGCGGTGGACAGCTCCTGGATATTCATCAGCACCGAGGCATCGCCGCTCACACACACCACCAGGTCCTGCGGATGCGCGATTTGGGCCCCGATGGCGGCCGGCAGGCCATAGCCCATGGTGCCCGCCCCGCCCGAGCTCAGCCAGCGGCCGGGCCGGCGCTGGCGCAGATGCTGGGCCGCCCACATCTGGTGCTGGCCCACGTCGGTGGCCACGACGGCATCGCGGCCGGCCAGGCGCGCATCGAGCCTGCGCATCAGGGCCTGAGGCAGGATGAGGTCGGCACGGTCCTCGAAGTCCAGGCAGCGCTGTGCCCGCCAGTCGGCAATACGCGCCCACCAGGGCGAAAGATCGGGCACCGCACCCAGACCGCGACGCAGTGCCCGCAGGCTGGCGCCGCAGTCGCCCAGCAAGGCCACCTCGGCCCGGCGCACCTTGCCGATGGAGCGCGGATCGATGTCCATATGGATGACTTTGGCACCGGGGCAGAAGCCGTCCAGCCGCCCCGTGACCCGATCATCGAAGCGCGCCCCCACGCAGACCACCAGATCGGCCTCGTGCATGGCCAGATTGGCTTCCAGCGTGCCGTGCATGCCCAGCATGCCCAGGAACTGCTCGTCCTCGGCCGGATAGGCGCCCAGGCCCAGCAGCGTGAGCGTGCAGGGCGCACGACAGGCCCGCACCAGGGCCGTGAACTCGGCACAGGCGGCGGGGCCGGCGTTGATCAAACCGCCGCCGCCATAGAACACCGGACGGCGCGCCTGGGCCAGCAGGGTCAGGGCAGCCGCCACCCGCTCGGCCGGCGGCTCAGCCGGCACCACGGGCGCCGGGCACGGCGCCTGCCAGGGCTCGGCCAGAGGCGCCAGCTGCAGATCCTTGGGAAAGTCCAGCAGCACCGGCCCCGGTCGCCCCTCGCGGCAGCGCCGCAGGGCCTCGACCAACAGCGGCAGCAGTTCGGCGCTGTGGCGCACCTGCGCATTCCATTTGGTGACCGGTCGGGAGATACCCAGGGCATCGCACTCCTGAAAGGCATCGGTGCCGATCGCCGTGGTCGCCACCTGGCCGCTGATGCACAGCACGGGGATGGAGTCGCACAAGGCGTCCAGCAGGCCCGTGGTGGTGTTGCTCATGCCCGGCCCGGAGGTCACAAAGACCACGCCCACGCGGCCCGTAGTGCGCGCATAGCCCTGGGCGGCGTGCACCGCGGCCTGCTCGTGGCGCACCAGCACATGGCGCAGGCGCGGCTCGCCGTGCAGGGCGTCGTAGAGCGGCAGCACCGCACCGCCGGGGTAGCCGAAGACGGTATCCACGCCCAGGGCCAGCAGGCCGGCAATCAGGGCCTCGGCCCCGTTGCGCGGCGCAGGGGCCGGCTCGACTTGCATCAGGGCGGCGGCGGCCGCGGGGCGCTGGAGGGCTTCGACGGAGGCATTCATGCCCTCACTGTGCACTGGATGGCGCAGCAAAGGCTGCCGAAATTTCCGACCCATGACGGAGAATCAGCAAAATCTTCTGACGAAAATAAAATCAGCAGCATGAAACTGGACAAATTCGATATCGCCATCCTGGAGGCCCTGCAGCAGGACGCGCGCATCAGCCTGCAGGCCCTGAGCGAACGCGTGGGCCTGACCAGCTCGCCCTGCTGGACGCGCATCAAGCGCATGGAGGAGGCGGGGGTGATCGAAGGCTATTCGGTGCGGGTGAATGCCGCGCAGATCGGCCTGGCAGACACGGTGATCGTGCAGGTAACTCTGAACGACCATTCGGACGCGGCCCTGTTCGAATTCGGCCAGGCCCTGGAGCAGATCCCCGAGGTGCTGGAGGCCTTTCTGGTCTCGGGCGACTACGACTACTACGTGCGCATCGCCGTGGCCGACACGCGCGACTACGAGCGCCTGCTGCGTGAGCGGCTCTACAAGATTCCCGGCATCCGGCACAGCAAGAGCAGCTTTGTGCTGCGCCAGCTCAAGCAGAGCCAGCTGCCGCTACGCCGTTGAGCCCCGACACGGCGCTTGCGCGCGTAACGCGCCCTGCCCTAGCCTCAGCGCTCGCGGGACGAATGGCCGACCGCCAGGGTCGAAAGCAACAGCTCGCGAAAGCGCTGCGTGGCGGGATAGGCCCGGAACTCCTGCTGCAGCCGAGCTGCTTTCAGGCGACAGGCTTCGGCAGACACTTGTTCCAAGGCCTGGGCCAGACGCCCCGGGCTGCACTCCCCCGCCCGCAGCAGCACACCGGCGCCCTGATCACGCACGCCACGCATGGCCAGCACCTGGTCCAGATTGCTGCAGATCCCCAACACGGGCCGGCCCTGCTCCAAGGCCTGATAGCTGCTCGGGCTGCCGCCATTGCAGATCACCACATCCGCCGCCGCCGCCGCCGCACTGCCCGGCAGATAGCTGCTCACAAACACATCGGGTTCGGCCGCGGGAAGGTCCATACGCCCAGCCGTCGCCACGATGCAGACCCAGCCCTGTGCGCGGCAGGCTGCCACCAAAGCGGGCAAAAGCATCGTGCTGCCCGTGGAGCCCAGATTGATATAAACCCGAGTCCGCTGCTGTTGCGCCGCCACCTTGTCCCACCATGGCGGCAGAGGCAGGCTGGGTGACCAGGTCAGTGGCCCGAGGAAGTGATGAGAGGGCGGCAGAGGATGACAAGGGACCAGACTCGGGGTGTCGGCATACATCACCACATCGCCGCCGCAGTAATAGTCGCCCAAGGAGCCCAGCGGCTGCAGACCAAGCTGCACACGCAGGCGATTGGGCACGCTGAGGTGATGGCGACTTGCTAGCGGCCAACTGAGCCTGAAGAGTGGGTCGAAGAGCTTGTGCCCCAACAGGCGCGCGGGCTGCAGATCCGGGGCCAGATCGGGGGCCCGGCGCGCGTACGGGCTCCAATAGGCATTGCTCAGGCTCATGAGCGGTACGCCCTGGCGAGCCGCCGCGATGGGCAAGGTGAGCCGGAAGTCCGAGACCACGACATCGGGGCGAAGCTCCCGCAGCATGCGCTCGTCGGCCTCGACATAAGCACGGAGCTCGTCGAGGGTATAAACCGGCCGCCCGACGGCCAGCCTCTGCATAAAGGTCTCTGGCGACAGGCTTTGCAAGGCGTAGGGTTTGAGGGACAGACCTTGCGTGGCGATGGCGTACTGACCATTGCTGGCGAAGACCGGCTCGCAGTCACCCAGCAGGCTGCCGGCAAGCAAGGCCGGTCGTGCCACATGGGCCAGGGACACGGCCTCGGCGACGAAGAGGATCTTCTTGGCACTCAAGCTCATGAGCCTGCCTCCGGTATTGTCACAGCCCGCTCTCGCCTGCCTCAGACCCGCAGCGGCGCTGCACGCCCGGGCGCTTCAAGCCCTCACTCAATCCCTCAGAGCGAGGCACGCAGCTTGCTGACCTCCGCGTGGTTGGGGAACTTCAGCCCCAGCCCCGCCAGACGATTCAACTCCGCACGCGCCTCATCCTTGCGCCCCGCTGCCACATAGTACTTGGCCAGATGCAGGCGGTGCTGATGCATGTCGGGGGCCAGCGCAACGGCCGACTTCTGGATATCGATGGCCTTGGCCAACTGTCCCTGGGTGACCAGGACCTCGGCCAAGGTGTCCATGAACGCCGGGCGTCCAGGCGCGAGCTTGTTGGCCTTCTCGGCCAGTTCCAGGGCATCGCGCTGACCCGCCCGGTTGCGCAGCCAGGCCAGATTGTTCAGCGCCAGTGCGCTGTCCGGCTGCAGGCGCGCCACCTCCTGGTAGGCGGTCTCAGCGGCAGCATAGTTCTGGACAGAAAGGGCACGGTCGGCCAGATACAGCAGGAAGCTGGCGTCCTTGGGCTGCTGGGACTTCCATTGCGCCGCGAACTGCTCCGCCTCAGCTGCACGTCCGGCACCGGCCAGCAAGGCATGGAGCTTGACGGCCACCTCGGTCCCCGCCCCCTTGGCGAGTGCGGCCCGGTAAGCCGTGGCTGAGACCGGCACATTCTTCTGCGCCTGCTCCAGGTCCCCTTCCATGACATAGGCCGTGGGGTCCGCGGGCTTGCTCTTTTGCAGGCTCTTGGCGATCTGGCGAGCCTCCGCAAACCGGCCTGACATTAGTTCAAGCCCGAACTGGGCACGCAGTGCGGGCATGTAGTCGGGGCGGATCGCCAGCGCCTTCTTGACACTCTGTGCGGCACCGGCCTTGTCGTCGCTGCGCATCTGGACCTCGGCCAGGCGCAGATAGGGCACGGGCGAATCGGACTGCAGGGCCACCAGGCGCTTGTAGGTGCTCATGGCCTGGTTCAAGTCACCGCTACCCAGGAGCACCTGACCCAGCGCATCAAGCACCTCGGTGCTCGTGGGCAGGGCAATGCTGGCCTCACGGGCATAGTTCTGTGCCACCTTGGGGTCACCACGCTGCATCTCAAGGCGTATCAGAGCCAGACGAAGAGATGGCTCCGTCGGATGATCCTTGATGCCGCGCTTGAGCTGCTCCACCAGCTCATCCTTGCTCGCGCCCGTGCTGGACTTCAGGGCCACGAGACCCAGCCGAGCCTGGAGGTTCTTGGGATCCTTTTCCAGCAGCTTGGCAAATCGGGCTTCGGCCTCCTGCGGCTTGTTGTCCTGCAAGTCCATGGCGGCCAGTCCTGCCACGGCCGGATAGAACTGGGCATCTATGGCTTGAGCAGCCACAAAGTTGCGCCGGGCGGCTTCGCGGTCGCCACGCATCAGCTCAATGCGGGCGCGCAGATTCGGTGTCGCCGCCTTGCCGGGCTGCTTGCGCTCCACGGTGTCGACGACCTTCAGCGCAGAGGCGTAATCCTTGACCTTGAGGTAGTTGCTGATCAGGGCCAGATCCGCGCTGACCCCCGTATCGCTGGCCGAAATAGCCCGCAAGTCCTCCAGCCCCTGCTCGCCCGAGCCGCGAGCCATCTGGGTCAGGGCCAAGGCGGTGCGGCTTCGACCATCGAGCGGGTCGCGCTTGGCCGCCTGTGCAAAGAAGGACTCCGCCTTGGAGAGTTCGCCCAGATGAAGCAGGGACTCCGCCATCAAGGCATAGGCCTGAGCCGGCGTTTCCTCGGCATCCAGCAGCGGCTGAAGCACGGCCTGGACCTTGCTGAATTCACCGCTGCGAAGATGGACCTGGGCCAGCATCAGCCGAGGTCCACGCTGGCCAGGCGCATGCTTGAGCGACTGCTGCAGATGCGTGGCGGCCAGTTCCAGCCGACCGCGCCTGAACTCCACAGCCCCCGCGAGATACAGGGCGCGCGCGTCCTCGGGCATGGCACGCAAGGCTTGCTCCGCATGCTCGTGGGCTCGTTCAAGCTCGCCCTGCTCCAAGGCCAGCAAGCCGGTATAGAAGGCCGTCAGCGGGTGGCGTGGTGCCGCTTCCCGCAGGCGCTCCAACTCGGCCTTTGCCGCCGGCAGATCCTTGCGCTCCACCAGGGTCGTAATCAGGATGCCGCGCACACCCAGATCGCTGGGCTTGAGCTTCAGGGCCTGCTGATAGGCGGCCCAAGCGGCATCGCGAGTCTGCGGATCCAGCATCAGCAGATCGGCCTTGAGCCGCCAGGCATCGGCGAGCTTGGGCGAGGCAAGAACGGCCTGCTCAACCAGCTTCAAGGCGGCGGCCGGATCGCGAGCCTGCACCGCAAGGCGCGCCTGCAGGAGCAGGGCCTCGGCCATGCCGGGGCGCAGCTCCAACGCCGTCTTGGCCGCGGAGGCTGCCGGCTCTGGCTTGCCTGTGGCGGCATAGGCCGTGCCCAAGCTGACCTGCAAGGATGCCTGGGCCGAGGGATCGCTCAGGCGCGTGCTGGCCAGGCGGGCAATCAGCTTTTCATACTCACGCTGCCCGAGCAGTGCCTCGGCCAGCAGCGGCAGCACCTGCTCATCCTTGGCACCCAGCTCCTTGGCCTTCTCCAGCTCCAGCGCACCCGCCACATGTTCGCCGGACTGGACCATGAGCTTGCCCAGCAGCAGGCGCGCCTCGGCCAGCGAGGGCTGCTTCTGCAGGGCATTCTTGAGCTCGATCACTGCCGATTTGCTGTCCTGCTTCTCGATATGCGACTTGGCGTCAGCCAGCATCTCGTCAGCAGACTTGCCGCCGCAGCCTGCCAGCAAAACGGCTGCACCCAGCCCCCAGGCCAGCGGCTGGCGCCATAGCTTTTTGCGGTTCACGTTCAATGTGCTCCCTGACTGCTGGTCTTGATCTGCAGTCGGTTGATCAGGTCATAAAGGGTGGGACGGCTCACGCCCAGCATCTCGGCAGCTCTGACGATATTGCCATCCGCACGCGCCAGGGCCAGCAGCACGGCTTGCCGCTCGGCACGCTCACGCACCGTACGCAGGTCCAGGATGGCCTCATCGCCCTCCTGTGCTGCAGCCGCCGCATGCAGCCCCAAGTCCTCGGCGGCCAGGCGATCGCCATCGGCCATGATGGCCGCGCGCTTGATCAGGTTCTGCAGCTCACGCACATTGCCGGGCCAGGCATGAGCTTCGATCAGTCGTATGGCCTCTTCACTCAGGCTGAGCTGCGGGCGGCGCTGCTCGGTGGCATAGCGTTTGAGAAAGGCGTGCGCCAGCAGCACCGGGTCACCCTGACGCTCGCGCAGCGGCGGAATCTCCACCACGATCTCCGCCAAGCGGTAATAGAGATCCTCACGGAAACGACCTTGCGCGATCAGCTGCTTGAGGTCCTGGTGCGTGGCACCGACCACACGCACATCGATGGGTATTTCCTGCCGCCCCCCCACACGCTCTATGGTGCGCTCCTGCAGAAAGCGCAGCAGCTTGGCCTGCAGGGGTTGAGGCAGATCACCGATCTCATCCAGCATCAAGGTGCCACCATGGGCCGTCTCGATCTTGCCGACGGTGGTCTTGCTGGCCCCGGTGAAAGCGCCCTTCTCGTAGCCAAAGAGCTCGCTCTCCAAGAGGCTCTCAGGAATCGCCGCGCAGTTGATGGCCACGAAGCGGCCCTTGCGCCGGGAAGCGTCATGCAGCCCCTGAGCCAGCACCTCCTTGCCGGTACCACTCTCGCCCAGCAGCAGCACCGTCGCATTGCTCGGCGCCACTTTCTCGATCGTGCGGCAGATCTTGAGCATGCGCTCATCCCGCGTCACCAGCCCACCCAGCACATCCGGGTGGCTCATGGCCTGCAGGCGTCGATTCTCCTGCTGCAACTCATAGAGCCTGAAGGCGCGTTCGACCGTTAAGGCGAGTACATCCGGATCCACCGGCTTGGCCAGGAAGTCGTAGGCGCCCATGCGTATCGCCCGCAGGGCATTGGACTGATCGTTCTGGCCCGTCAGCACGATGACCTTCACGCCGGGGTCCAGTTCGAGCAGCTTTTCCAGCAGCTTGAAGCCCTCGGTCACGGAGTCCTGGTCGGGCGGCAGACCCAGGTCCATGGTGACGACCGCCGGTGCATGCCTGCGGAACTGCAACACGGCCGAGGTGGCATCGTCGGCCAGCACGGACTCAAAGCCGTCCAGCGACCACTTGATCTGCTTTTGCAGCGCGAGATCGTCCTCGACGATCAACAAAGGTTGGGTTCGCGGTGTTGTCATTTGGCGCTGAGCATACCCAGATCCGACTGCTTTGACGCGCGCAAAAGCGGCAGAGATATCGTGATGCGTGTGCCATGCCCGACTTGGCTGTCCACGGTGATCTTGCCGCCCAGTTCCTGGAGGTACTGGAAGCTCTCGTACGCGCCAATCCCCATGCCACTGGTCTTGGTCGTTTGGAAGGGACGGAACAGGCGAGTCCTTATGAAGTCCTCGGACATGCCGCAGCCCGTGTCGCTCACCTCGATGCGCGCATTGCTGCCCTCAACGTCCAGGACCAGCCGCACCTCACCATCCTCCGGCGTTGCGTCAAAAGCGTTCTGCACGACGTGGCCGATCACCCGCTCCACCCGCTGCTCATGTCCGCGGGTGCTGGCACCGGCGCGCACTTCCAGGTGCAACTCACGTCCCTTGCGGAGGGCGGCAGCCGCCAAGCGCTCGACAATGGGCTGGAGCTCAACGCCCGAGCCGCCCCCATGCGGCGCCTCTCCCTCGCGCAGCTGCAGCATCAGCTGACGCATTTTCTCCAGCGAGTTCTCCACGGTGGCCAGCATGTCCTCCTGGAATTCGGGGTTGTCGCGCAGACGCTTCGCGTTCTTCATCATCAGCGAGAGCTGGGTCACGATGTTCTTGAGGTCGTGAACCACAAAGGCCGACATGCGATTGAAGGCCTCGAATTTGCGTGCATCCAGCAAGGCCTCGGTGGCCTGCATCTGGGCCAGATAGCTGGAGGCTTGGCTGCTGGCGGTGCGGAGCAAGTCCCGCACCTCCCAGTCCAGATCCATGCGCGTGCGCGGATGCCCCAGCTGCACAAAGCCCGTGAGCTCAGTCCCCACCACCAGGGGCACCAACAGCCAGCATGCGCTGTCGGCCAATGCCCAGTTCGGCAAGCTCAGGCCCTCGTAGCGCTGGGGCGCTTGGCGGTACTCGTCCAGATCAACAATCCAGGCCCGCTCGCGAAGAAACCGCAGCAGCGAGGAGTCAGCGGTCTCGACCTCGGTCTGAACAGGCCGATTCCAGACGGCCACCTGCCGGTATTCGCCATCGCCGGCCTGACGCAGCCACAGCCCCCCGCTGGGACTCTCGACCAGGTTGGCGATACCACGGATGACCGACACCCCAAGCGCCTGGGGTGAGCTCTGCGACGAGAGCATGGCCGTGAAACGCAGCCACTCCTCGCGGTAGTCATAGCGGTAGCTGAAGAAGTGCTTGTTGATGTAGACGCGCAGCTTGGCCCGCATGGCGCCCGACATGGCTACGGTGGCAAAGCCCACCAGTGCGACGAAGATCACGGCAATCTGCATGGCCCGGCCCCAGCCACCGCCGGTGTACCGGACGTAGTAGCCCACCGCCGAGATCAGCATCAAATAGGCGCCCGCGATGAGCAAAGTCGCGGAATGGAAGGCCGCCACACGCGATACATGCAGCTTGGACAGCCAGTCCCCATGCCTGAGCATCGCCATGAACAAAAGAGGCACGGCCAGGGTGTGCACCAAGGGTCGAACCTTGAAGACATCCCCATCGATCTGCTGGAACAAGGCTGCCTGCGAATAGGCATACAGATCGAAAACGAAGACGGCACCCAGGGCCAAACCCACCGGCTTGACGCCCCAGCGGGAATCTCCCTGACTGCTCCGCAGCAACTGCTCCAGCAGGACGAGGCCCATCAGTGCCTGACCCAGCCCCAGATAGGCAAGGGGACGATCCCAGCTGGAATAAGGCTCGGCACCATACTCACGCAGCCAGACCGAGATCAGGGTCGCCGCACACAGCAAGGCCGCACTGCCCGACAAGCAGCGCAAGGCCTGCGACCAAGCCGCCCCGCCCGACGCTCGCATCAGCGAGATCAGAAAGACGAACCAGAAGCCATAACGCAAGCCGTCCAGCAAGGCCGGCAGAAACGCGGGAGCCAATTCCGCGCCATTGCGCGCAACCCAGGCTCCCAGCACCGCCCAAGCGGCGCTGAACCCCAGGGCCAGCCCAAAAATCCAGTCAAGCCCAGTCGCAGCCTGGCGCCGCTTGGGCAATCGGATCAGATGAAACAGCAGCGCCGCGCCATAAGCCAGACCCGCAAGGCCGAAGAACAATGCAGAGAGATCCAGCGCGCCCTCCATCAGAGCCGATGCTCCATGAGACGTTCAGGCCTGCGCTCCCCAAAACGCCCGGAAAGCAGGCCCATACAGGCCATGGAAGGGCCCGGCTGACAAGTGCTCCGGCTCAGCGTGCACCCTTACCGGTCAGCACCACTGCCACGGTCTCAAGCAGGATCAAGAGATCCAGGAACAGCGTGTGGTTCTTGACGTAGTAGAGGTCGTACTGAAGCTTCTCGATCGAATCCTCGACCGTCGAGCCGTACTCGTAGCGCACCTGGGCCCAGCCGGTCACGCCCGGCTTCACACTGTGGCGCACAGCGTAATAGGGAATCTTGGTGACCAGCTCATCAACAAAGAACTGTCGCTCCGGACGCGGGCCAACCAGACTCATCTCGCCCTTGAGCACATTGAAGAGTTGCGGCAGCTCGTCGATGCGAACACGGCGGATGAAACGCCCCACGCGGGTCACGCGGTCATCATTCTTGCTGGCCCAACGCGGCTTGCCATCCTTCTCGGCGTCGGTGCGCATGCTGCGGAACTTGATGACCTTGAATTGGCGGCCATTCAATCCAACGCGCTCCTGGCGATAGAACACAGGTCCCCGCGACTCCAGCTTCACCGCCACCGCAGTCAGCAGCATGATCGGCAAGGTGAGCAACAGGATCAGCGACGAGAACAGAACATCCGAGATACGCTTGACCGCGGTGCGGACCACACCCTGGTTGAAACCATCGCCAAAGACCAGCCAACCCGCATTGACGTGGCTGATCTTGATCTGGGCCAATGTCTTCTCGAAGTGGGTGGCAATATCCACGACCTTGATGCCGTAGAGCTTGCAGTCCAGGAGCTGGCGCAAGGGCATGCTGCCGCCACGACGCTCCGACAGCGCCACGACGATCTCGTCCACACCCAGCTTGAGCGCAGTTTCGGTCAGGCTGCCCTGGGGCTCAATCAACTCCGTACGGGCAACCTCTGGCTGCGTTTCATTGGGTCCGGCAAAGTAGCCCAGGATGTGCACGTGCGGATCGGCCGCCTTCAGGGTCGAGCCAACGGTTTTCGCGGCCTCGCCGGAGCCGAAGATCAGCACCTTGGTCTTGGCCTGGGACTGGATGCTGGAATGTGCCGCATAGACGCGATGCGCCAGCACGGCAGCCACAGCACCCATGGCTGCGAAGGTCAGCAACTCACGATAGCCGCTATCGGCCGGCAAGAGACTGAAGATGCCATAGGCCAGCGGCAAGGCAATCAGCAAGGCCAAGAGTCCCCGTGCGCAGGACTCGGTCAGAGAACGGTTGTGCACATGCTGATAAAAACCCGTGGCCGAATTGATCACAAACATGCAACCAGCCAGCGACAAACCGTGCGACGCCGCAAAGGGAATGATCTGCCCCGCCTGTTCGCCCTGACTGATCACGACGCCCAACAAGGCCAGGATGATCAGACCGACGTCGAAGAAGATCTGCTGCAGTGTGCGCCTGTGCAAATAGTGATTGAATATCCGAACCATGCTCTTCCCCAGTCGCATTACCCGTTGCGTTTCCGCAGCCGGGCAGGATTCCCCTCCGCCCCACACCGATCGATGACCTGTTCCAGCCTGGCAGCTTCTCTCACGCTGACGTATGGAATCGTCCCCACATCGGCAGACCCGCTGAAGGCGACGCAGTGATGGAAACCCGCTGTGCGGCTGCATCATGCCCTCGTGCCATGGTCTTGAAAGCCCCCCGTTTAAAGGGTGCAAATACCTCCGTGAGCAGCAGTCCGTGACGCCCTGCACACCCTTGTCCGCCCCCCTAATTCAAAGGGCATGCCGGACAAATCAGCCGCGTTCACCATCGCTTGTGGAAGGGGCTCAAGCCTTGCAGTAGAGCTGAAATGGCGGGCACTGGAAGACAAGGATGAGCCAACGCTCGTGCGTTTTGCACAGCGGACTGCGATTTGCGCGCACGCGAGCAAAAGCGCTGCAGCCGGCCCTGTGGTGCCGGTGAGACGCGGGGGGCCGGCACTCCCTCTGCTCTGGGACACCGCAGAAAACGACGCCCATGAAAAACGCCCACCGAAGTGGGCGTTGGGCAAGCACTGCCCGACCAGCGGTCGGGCAAGGTTCAGCGCGAACCGTTAGCGGACGACAGCAATCTGCTGACGCGCACCACCCTTGTAGGTGAAAAGGGTCAGGGCGCCGTTCTTGATGTCGCCCTTGTTGTCGAAGGCGATGGTGCCCGTCACACCCTTGTAGCCCTCGGTCTTGGCCAGCACCGGCAGGTACTTGGCCGGCTCAGCGGAACCAGCCTTGACCATGGCAGCCACCATCACGTTCACGGCGTCGTACACATAGGGGGCGTAGATCTGCACGTCCACCTTGTACTTGGCCTTGAACTTGGCCTTGAAGTCATCCATGGACTTCTTGGACTCGCCCTCAACACCACCGGCCTCGGCGCAGACCACCTGGCCATCGGCCATGGTGCCGGCCGACAGCTTGGGCAGCTCACCCGAGCAGATGCCGTCGCCACCCATGAACTTGGCATCGATGCCCAGTTGCTTCATCTGGCGCAGCATCGGGCCGGCCACCGCATCCATGCCGCCGAAGAAGACCACATCGGGCTTCTTGGCCTTGAGCGAGGTCAGGATGGCGGTGAAGTCCGTGGCCTTGTCATTGGTGAACTCGCGGCCCACGATCTTGCCGCCAGCGCCCTTGACACCCTTCTCGAACTCGTCGGCCACGCCCTGACCGTAGGCGGTGCGGTCGTCGATCACGGCGATGTTCTGACCCTTCAGGTCCTTGACGGCGTACTTGCCCAGGGTGCCACCCAGATGCACGTCATCGGCCACCACGCGGAAGGTGGTCTTGTAGCCGTTGCGGGTGAACTTGGGGTTGGTGGCCGAGGGGCTGATCTGCGGAATGCCGGCGTCGCTGTAGACCTTGGAGGCCGGGATGGAGGTGCCGGAGTTCAGGTGACCTACCACGCCATTGACCTTGGAGTCCACCAGCTTCTGAGCCGCGGCCGTGCCCTGCTTGGGATCGCCAGCGTCGTCTTCGGCCAGCAGTTCGAACTTGGCCTTCTTGCCGCCGATGGTGACGCCCTTGGCGTTCAGCTCCTCGATGGCCATGCGGGCACCCAACTCATTGTCCTTGCCCAGGTGAGCGATGGCGCCACTGGTGGGACCCACGTGGCCAATCTTCACCACCAGCTCCTGAGCCATCGCGGTACCGCTCAGCACCACGGCGACCGCGCCCACGATCACGTTCAACTTGACTTGCATTTAGTAAACCTCCGAGTTGGAAGAAGGAGAGCTATCGCTGTTGAGATATCAACTCCATGAACATACCCCAAAACCAACGGCGACTCCTTAAGGGAAAGCATGGGCGCCGGCCACTCCGACGGACAGAAGCGGCAGCCATTCAACGGGCTGGGATGTACCGGGTTGACAGCAAGGGCTGCGCCGAGGGCGCGGAGCCCGTCTCAGCCCAAGCGGCGCTCACGTTCGCGGCGCAAAGCTTCCGACAGGGCCTGATCGACCAGCCCCTCCAGCTGCGGCACCAGAACCTCGTGCAGTTCCTGCTGAAGTTGCCAAGCCAGACGCTGCACCGACTGCTCGAGCCGGGCTTGCAGCTGACGCTGCAAGAGATCGTCAAGGGCTTGCCGGAGCTCCTGCCCCAGGCCTTGCCTGAGCCGGTCCTCGAGCGCGTCCAGCACGGCCGGATCCGGGGGCATCGGCAAGGGTGCAGCCATTGACCGGGTTTCGGCCATCTCAGCCATCTCGGCCGGCTCGGGCTGCACAGGCAGCAGCGCAGCGGCTGATGCCTGCGCCCGATCGGCGGGCCCCTCATCCGGCCGGAAGTCCAGACTCAGATCCAGATCGAAGTCAGCCAAGCTCGCCGCCGGGGACGCGGATTCGGGCTCGGGAAAGGGCTGGAAATCCGCCACCTGCACCGCGCTTGGCGCCATGGCAGCCTCGCTCCGCATGCCATGAAGCAAGGGTTGCGGGCCCGCCGCGGGCTCCGGAACAGCGGCCAAGTCTTCTGGCCGGTGGCGGGAGACGGGCTCCGGCACATGAAGGGCCTGCGCCCCAGCCCCTTGCAGGGTGTTGGCGCCAGACTCAGGCTGCTCCACCGCGGCGGGCAAGTCCGCCACGCCCCGTGGCACCACCGCCGACACGCTTGGCGCGGGCCGAAAACGGCTTTCGTCCAGAACCTCGGTCAGCGTCGGTACGACGCGGGGTGGCGTGCTCATGCGTTCACCACATGGTGTTGGACGACGTGCCCCAGCTGCTTGTACTGCCTGAAGCGCTGTCGACCCGCCTCCACCTGCTCAGGCTCGGTCGCCACGACCTCCAGCACCCGTGCAAAGGCGTCAAAGCCCTCGGGCATCTCCATGCCCAGATTCAGCAGCACATCCCGGCGCGGATGCTCCTGGAGGCGATCCACCAACCAGATCGGGGTACGCGATGCCCAGGGCCAAGGCGATCCGGCACGCAGACGCGCATGCGGCACGAACTCGGTGGGCTCGAACTCCCACAGCACGCGATCAAGACGATCCAGCAAGCCGCTGGGCGCCAGCACCGTGAGTCGGGCGCCGCTCAGCTGCGCCTTGCGCAGCAGGCGGCATACATAGGGCAGGCGCTCGGCCACACCCGTGTAGAAGCTGATCTCACTCATGCACGCAGGGGCGCCCGAACGGCGCTCAACGCACCTGCGACAGCAGGAAGTGCGTCAGCAGACCCACGGGGCGCCCCGTCCCTCCCTTGGCGCCACCGCTCTTCCAGGCCGTGCCCGCGATGTCCAGATGTGCCCAACGGTACTTGCTGGCAAAGCGTTGCAGGAACTTGGCCGCGGTGATGGAGCCGCCCTCGCGACCCGCCACATTGGCCACGTCGGCAAAGTTGCTCTTCAGGCCTTCCTCGTACTCATCGTCCAGGGGCATGCGCCAGCAGGGATCCAGGGCTGCATCGCCCGCTGCCAGCAGGGCACCGGCCAGCTCGTCATCACTGGCGTACATGCCGCTGCGCACACCACCCAGGGCGATCACGCAAGCACCGGTCAGGGTGGCCACGTCCACCACCACCGCGGGCTTGAAGCGCTCGGCATAGCTCAGGGCATCGCAGAGGATCAGACGGCCTTCGGCATCGGTATTCAGAATCTCGATGGTCTGCCCCGACATGGAAGTCACCACATCGCCCGGCTTGACCGCGTTGCCGGCCGGCATGTTCTCGCAGGCGGCGATGATGGCCACCAGGTTCAGCTTGGGCTTGAGCTCGGCCACCGCACGCAGGGTGCCCAGCACGCTGGCAGCCCCCCCCATGTCGAACTTCATCTCGTCCATGCCGGCGCCCGGCTTCAGGGAGATGCCGCCCGAGTCAAAGGTAATGCCCTTGCCCACCAGCACCACCGGCGCCACCGTCTTGGCAGCACCTTCATAGCGTGCCACGATGAAGCGCAGCGGCTCGGTCGAGCCCTTGGCCACGGCCAGGAAGCTGCCCATGCCCAGCTTCTCCACCGCCTTCTGGTCCAGCACCTCGACCTTCAGGCCATGGCTCTTGCCCAGGGCCTTGACCTGCTCGGCCAGGAAGGTGGGGGTGGCGTAGTTGGGCGGACGGTTCGCCGCCTCCCGGGCCAGCTCGATACCGGCACCGATGGCCTGACCGCGCGCCAGGCCGGCCTTGGCGGCCTTGGCATCGTCCTTGCCCAGCAGCAGGCTCAGCTTGGCCAGCTTCGGCGCAGCCGGGGCGCTTGGCTTGGTGTGGCGATACACATAGCTGACCTCCAGTGCTGCCAGCACGGTTTGCTCGACCAGCGCTTCGCTCAGACTGTCAAAGCCGGCAAAGGCCAATGCAGCGTGGACGGTGCCGCCACTCTTGAGCGCGCTCAGGGCCGACTGAACCGCTGAGCGAGCCGACTTCAGCGAGGCCTTGCCAGCACAGGCCAGCACCAGGCGGGGCGCCTTGAGACCCGCCACGCGGGGCAGCACCAGGGTCTTGCCGGCCTTGAGCTCGAAATCGCCCAGCTTGATGGCGTCCTTGGCTGCGGCGGCCACGGACGCATCCAGCCCCACGGGCAAGGTGTCACCGGCCAGCACCAACACCAGGGCGTCAGCGTTCACGCCCGACAGGGCATCCAGGGACGAAGTCTGAGTACGGAAGTCCATAATGTCGCGGAATCATTAAAGTGCCAGGATGTTATTCGATTCCACCGTACGCAGAGAGTTGGCGCGCAGCTTCGGCGTGACCCTGGTGGTCATACTGACCATCGTGCTGACCATGATGCTGATCCGCACCCTGGGCCAGGCGGCCGGCGGCCGGGTCGCTCCCCAGGATGTGTTGCTGCTGATGGGCTATGCGGCCCTGGGCCATCTGCCCACCATGCTCAGCCTTTCGCTCTTTGTGGCCGTGGTCAGCACCCTGGGCCGCATGTACCGCGAATCGGAGATGACGATCTGGTTTGCCAGCGGCATCGGCTTGTCGCGTTTTGTGCGTCCGGTCCTGCGCACGGCCTGGCCGGTGCTGCTGCTGGTGATGGCCCTGGCCTTGGTGGTCTGGCCCTGGGGCAACCGCAATAGCGCACAGCTCAAGGAACGCTATGAGCGCCGCTCGGACCTCTCGCGCGTGGCACCCGGGCAGTTTCAGAGCTCGCGGGATGGCAGCAAAGTGTTCTTCATCGAACGCAGCAGCGAGGCCGGCCCCGATGAGCGCAGCAGTGGGCGCAATGTCTTCATCCTGACGCGGTCCGAGCGCTCCGAGTCCGTGACAACGGCCCACAAGGGACATCTGGAGATTGAGGACGAGGACCGCTACCTGGTTCTGGAGCAGGGGCAGCGCAATGAGATGGCCACCGAGGGTGGCGCGCGGACGCTGGCACGCTTCGAGCGCTACCGGCTGCTGACCGACGCCCAGGTCATGCGAGCCGTGGATGCACTGCCGCCCAAGGCCATGAACAGCCTGGACCTGCTGCGCAATCCGACACCGCGCCATCTGGGCGAGCTCACCTGGCGGCTGGGCCTGGCGCTGGGCACCCTCAATCTGGTGCTGCTGGGTATAGGCATGTCCGCGTCCAATCCTCGCCGGCCCAACAACTGGAATCTTCTCGTGGCCCTGCTCGGCTTCGTCGTCTACTACAACCTGATCACGCTCTCGCAATCCTGGGTCGCCGGATCCCGCATGAGCATGGGGACCGCTTTGCTTGCGGTGCATGGCAGCGCCCTGCTGATGGGACTGGGTCTGCTGCTGCTGCGTGATCAGGGCAATCGCATGGTGCTGCGCCTGCGCAGGAGGCCCGCATGAAGACCGTGCGACGCCTGCTCTATCGCGAGTTGCTGAGTGCCGTGTTCTTCGTGGCGCTCGCCTTTCTCTCCCTGTTCTACTTCATCGACTTTGTTGACCATCTTGATGATCTGGGACGCAAGGGCCTGGGCGCCGGCAAGGCCGCCTGGCTGGCCCTGCTGGAACAACCGGGCCACTTCTACGAGCTCTTTCCCATTGCCGTGCTGATTGGCAGCATCTATTCCCTGGCAAGGCTGGCCCAGTCCAGCGAGTTCACCATCTTGCGCACCGGCGGTCTGGGCCCCCAGCGTGCACTCAGCCTGCTCACCGCACTGGCCCTGGGCTTTGCGGCCCTGACCTTCATCGTGGGCGACTACATCGCGCCGGGTTTCGAACGCTATGGCGAGCAGGAGCATGCGCGGCTCACCGGAAGCCTCTCGCGGGGCGCCTCGGGCGCCTGGCTCAAAGACAAGCAAACAATCCAGGGGCAGGAGCGCAGCTTCTCCGTTCATGTGGGCCGCGCCCTGGCCCCCGGGCGACTTGAGCAGGTCCGCATCTTCGAGTTTGACGCCCAGGGCGCCCTGCTCAGCCGCCTGGAGGCGGCTGGCGCCGAGGTGCAGGCCGACGGTCTGTGGAAGCTGCGCGAGGTTGTGCGCACGCAATGGAACACACAAGCGCCGGTACCCAGGATCCAGGACGACAAGCTCCCCACCTTGGACTGGGCCAGCGGCCTCGACATCGCCGTGATTGGCGCGGCGCTGCTGCCCGCCAAGACCATGTCTACCCTGGACCTCTACCGCTACACGCGGCATCTTTCGGCACAGGAACAGTCGGCCCAGCAGCACAACATCCAGTTCTGGCGCAAGGCGTTCTACCCCTTTGCCTGCCTGGTGATGGTGGCTCTGGCCCTGCCCTTTGCCTATCTGCACGGACGTGCCGGCGGCATCAGCCTCAAGGTCTTTGGCGGCATCATGCTGGGGATCAGCTTCGTGCTGCTGAACAATCTTGCCGGACATCTGGGCATGCTCAGGGGCTGGACGCCCTGGGCCGTGGCCGCCACACCCAGCCTGATCTATATGGGCATATCCCTGGCGGCCTTTGGCTGGCTCGTGCGCTACCGATGAGCGCGCCAGCAGCGCTGCGCACGCACACCAGATTGCCCAACAACCGCTATACCGAGGCGCACCCCTGATGGACGGATTGCTGTTGTTTGCCCACGGAGCCCGCGATCCCGCCTGGGCCCGCCCCTTCGAAGCCATTGCGGCCCGCATTGCTGCGGCCCGCCCAGACCTGCCGCTGGCCCTGGCCTATCTGGAACTGATGCAACCCGATATCAGCAGCGCTGCCGACAGCCTGCTGGCGCGCGGTTGCCGGCGCATCCACATCGTGCCCATGTTTCTGGGAGCCTCCGGTCATATGCGGCGCGATGTGCCGCCCCTGGTGGACGCGCTGCGCGAAAAGCATGGCGGTGAGTGGCTGCTGCACCCCGCCATCGGCGAGCAGGAGGCGGTGAGCGCCGCCATGGCCGCCGCCAGCCTGGCCCTGATCACCCCGAGCACCCCATGAATCTGCACCAATTCCGTTTCGTCCAGGAGGCGGCGCGCCGCAACCTCAACCTCACCGAAACTGCCAAGGCGCTCTTCACGTCACAGCCCGGGGTCTCCAAGGCCATTCTCGAGCTGGAAGAAGAGCTGGGCGTGGACATCTTCTCGCGTCACGGCAAGCGTCTGCGCCGCATCACCGAGCCGGGCCAGCAGGTGCTCAAGTCCATCGAGATCATCATGCGCGAGGTGGGCAATCTCAAGCGCATCGGCGAGGAATACTCGAAGCAAGACGCCGGGACCCTGTCCATTGCGACCACCCACACACAGGCCCGCTATGTGCTGCCCGGCCCCGTGGCCCAGCTGCGCAAGCGCTTCCCCCAGGTGCAGGTGAGCCTGCATCAGGGCAATCCGGAGCAGGTGGCGCGCATGCTGCTGGATGAAAGCGCGGATGTGGGCCTGGCCACCGAGTCACTGTCCGAGCATGAGGATCTGGTCACCCTGCCCTGCTACGAATGGCAGCATGTGCTGGTTGCCCCGGCCGACCATCCCCTGGCCCAGACCGAACGGATCTCGCTGGAGCAACTGGCTCAGTACCCTCTGGTGTCCTACCACCCCAGCTTCACCGGGCGCACACGCATTGACCGCGCTTTTGCCGCCCGGCAGCTCAAGCCGGACATCGTGCTGGAGGCCATCGACTCCGACGTCATCAAGACCTACGTGAAGCTGGGCATGGGCGTGGGCATCGTGGCCGAGATGGCCGTGCGCGAAGACCCGCCGGGCGGTGAGCTGGTCTCTCGTCCCCTGGGCCATCTCTTCGGCCAGAACGTGGCCCGAATCGCCTTCAAGCGGGGTGCCTATCTGCGCAACTATGTTCATGCCTTCGTGAGCCTGCTGTCCGATCGGCTGGACAAGGCCTTGCTGGAGCGCGCCATGAACGGCGAGGCCAGCGACTACAAACTCTGAGAATTCCCTTGCTGCACAAGATGCAACTGCACAGCCGTCTGCCCCATGTGGGCACCACCATCTTCAGCACCATGTCGGCCCTCGCACAGGCGCATGGCGCCGTGAACCTGGGACAGGGCTTCCCCGACTTCGACTGCGACCCGCAGCTGGTGGACGCGGTCCACGAGGCCATGCGCCGGGGGCACAACCAATACCCGCCCATGCCGGGGGTGCCCGCCCTGCGCCAAGCGGTGGCGGCCAAGCTGCAGGCGATGCACGGGCGCAGCTACGATGCCGATCGCGAGATCACCATCACCGCCGGAGCCACGCAGGCGATCTTCACCGCCCTGCTGGCCATCGTGCATCCGGGCGATGACGTCATCGTGCTGGAGCCCTGCTACGACAGCTATGGCCCCAATATCGAGCTGGCAGGCGGCCGGGTCGTGCGCGTGCCGCTGAAGGCCGAAAGCTACCGCCCCGACTTCGAGCGCATTGCGGCGGCCATCACCCCCCGCACCCGCGCCCTGATCATCAACACACCGCACAATCCCAGCGCCACCGTCTGGAGCGCCGCCGAGATGCAGACGCTGGCGGATTTGCTGGCGCCGACCGATGTGCTGCTGATCAGCGACGAGGTCTATGAGCACATGGTCTTCGATGGTGCGGCCCACCAGAGCGTGGCCCGCTTCCCCGGCTTGGCCGAGCGCAGCTTCATCGTCTCCAGCTTCGGCAAGACCTACCATGTCACCGGCTGGAAGGTCGGCTATGTGGCGGCTCCCGCGGCGCTGAGCGTCGAGTTCCGCAAGGTGCACCAATTCAATGTGTTCACGGTCAACACACCGGCCCAGCACGGGCTGGCAGCCTATATGGCGAACCCGGCCCCCTATCTGGGCCTGGGCGACTTCTACCAGCGCAAGCGAGATCTGTTCCGCGCCGGCCTGGAAGGCACCGCCTTCAGGCTGCTGCCCAGCGAGGGCAGCTATTTCCAGTGCGTGGACTTCAGCGCCTATCGCGAGCGCAGCGGCCAGCGGAGCGATGCAGCTTTTTGCGAGTGGCTGACGCGCGAGGTCGGCGTGGCCGCCATTCCTCTATCCGCCTTCTATGCGCAGGGCTGCGAGGCGCCGGTGATCCGCTTCTGCTTTGCCAAGCGCGACGAGACCCTCAAACAGGCCCTGGACAAGCTGCAGAGTCTCTGAACCCGCCCACCCGCCGGACTCAGCCCGGCAAGCCCGGGCGGACGGTGGGGGCTTCATCGTCGCCCAGCGGGATGTCGACCTCCAAGCCCCCCCTCACCGAATTCGATGCTGCGCTGCCGGTCTGCCAGACCATGGTGGCCATCATGTCCGAGGCCGGGTTGTCCAGCGGCAGGAAAAGATCGATATCGGTGCTGCGCACCTCATGTTCCGACAGGTCGCGAGCCACCCCGTACAAGAGCAGGAGTTCGCGGCAGCTTGCAAGGTCCAAGCCCTGCTGCCCCCCCGCTGCGCCCAGCAGCGATTGCAGCAGGGCCATGCAGGCCCCATGGTCGCTCCAGCATGCCTGCAGACGCGCCAACAGGGCCGGATGGGCCTCCAGGCCAGCGCCTGCGCTGCCCAGTTGCTGAGGCGCCGCGGCGCCGAAGCGCTGGGCATAGTCGGCCTCCAGCACCGCCAGAAGATCCAGATCGCCGCGCCGACGATAAAGGGAGAGCAGTAAGAGGTGAGGCAGGGGCGTCGCAGCATCCAGACGCGAGCGAAGCAGATCGATGGCGGCCTCGTCCTGGCCCAGTACCTGGAAGAAGTCCACCTGCTGGTCCAGGTCAATCAGACCCTCGACGGCCAGGGGCGGCAAGGCCGAATGCAGCGCACCCTGGGCATCCGGCTCCACCAGCTCGAAGCTCACCGGCTCATTCACCGCCCCCGCCTCGGGGGGCGGCATGAGCGCCGCAGTCGCCGCTGCAGGCGCCAAGCCACTGGACAGCTCCAGCGGTGCCGGCGCTGAGGCGGGCAAGGGAGCGGGTACTGGAGAGAAGCCCGTCGCCGCGCTCACTTCCGCCGGCCACGCGTCGGGCGGCACCGACTTCGGCGCCGAGGGGTGGCCCGCGCCGGGGCGGCCGGCGTCCGGAACGGCGGCTGGCGCCAGGTCGGACGCCGACGCGATATGCGCGGGCGAAACCTCGTAGGGCGCACGCGCCTCTTCCCACCAGGTCGGCACGTCTGCCTGGGCGCTGCGCGCGCGGCCACGCCAAAGCCAAGCGGCAAAGCCCATCAGCGCCAGGCTCAAGAGGCCCAGCCCCAGGACCAGGGGACGATCCGGGGAGGAAGACTGGGCCTGAGCCAGCTGGGCCTGCAGTGCCGCAATGCGGGCCTCGCTCTCGCGCTGCTGGGACTGCATCTTCTCCAGGCTTTGCTCCAGCTTGGCCAATCGCTGACGGGCCTCCTCGTCATGCGGCGCTGGGGTGGATGCGGCCAGGGCGCTCAGCAGCTCGGCGGGCTCCAATTGCAGCTTGGGCCCGGCGCTGGGAGACGGCGTCGCCTTGCTTGGGGGCTTGGCAGCAGCCGACTTGAGACCGCCCTCGACAGGCCTGGGCTTGCCGACGGTCGGGCGACTGGCAGCGGGCGACGGTGCGACGGCCGCCGTCGCGGCACGCGCCGAGGTCTCGGCCGGCTCAGTCAAGGTCTGCGAACTCTTCTCGGGCACCGAACGCGTGCCCAGCAGCTCGGCTGGCTTAGCCTCCGCGGTACCCAGTGCCGCACGAAGGGCCGCCGAATAGCTTTGCACCACAGCAGCCTCACCCACGGGGGCCGTCTGGGGCACCGCCTGAGCCGCGCCGGGAGGATCGATAAAGGCCGTGTACTGCCGGGTCAGACGGACCGGACAGCCCAGACTCAGCTGCACATTGACCAAGGGCTCGTCCACTTGGATCGTGCTACGCAACCGGACCGCCCGGACCGCGCTTTCGCTTTCACCCTCGAGCTGGACCTGCAGCAGATTGGGCGGCAGGCGCGACTCGCCAGCCACAACCTCGGCACGCACACAGTCTGGCGACAAGCTCTCGCCCGCGGCCAGCTGAACCGGGAACAGCAAGCTCAGCGGCTGGCCGAGCGCCGAGAGCGTCTGCGGACGCCCCACACCCATGGCCTGGGCGCTACCCAGGCCTGCGGAAGCCATGGCAAGGAGAAGAACTGAGTGGAGTCGGGGCGTGCGGTGCATCGGCCAGCGCCGTTTTGTGTCGGATTGTTTGCGGGCCACTCTAGCACGCACCCAAGGCAGAACGCCCTTCCCTGGCGCCCGGGCGACTCGGGGTGTTTCCTAGTTCATACACACTGCGGGGCCGACTGGCTCTCATGGACAATCGGCGCGCCCGCAAGCCTGCGGGCTGTCACCTCAGCGACGCAGCATGAACAGCACGGTTCTTACACTTTCAGAACGCAACAACATCGAATCGGGTTCGTGGTTCTCCAGACTGTCCGCAGCGCTGCGCAGCGACATCCTCTCTCGCGCCCTGCTGCGGCGACTGAGCGATGGCGCCATGCTGTCCTGCCGCGGCGAGCCGGCGGAAGAATGGGTGGGCGTGGCCAAGGGCGCCGTGCGCGTCAGCTCCGTCTCTCTGTCCGGCAAGCAGGTCACGCTGACCTATGTGGAGCCCGGCACCTGGTTCGGCGATATCTCGCTCTTCGACGGGCTGCCGCGCACCCACGACGCCACGGCCCATGGCGATACCACGCTGCTGGTGGTGCGCAAGCCCGACTTCAAAGAGCTGCTGTCGCGCCACACCGAGCTCTACGAAGCCCTGCTGCGTCTGAACTGCAGACGGCTGCGTCTGATGTTCGACGCCGTGGAGGACTTGAACACGCGACCGCTGGCCGCGCGCCTGGCCAAGCAACTGCTGCTGCTGGCCCGTTCCTACGGCGTGACCCAAGGCGAGGAAATCCGCATCGGCCTGCAACTGGCGCAGGAAGACCTGGCGCAGCTGTTGGGCGCCTCGCGCCAACGTGTGAATCAGGAGCTCAAGAGCTTCGAGCGCGATGGCGCCTTGCGCGTGGAACCCACAAGACTCGTGATCCTGAGCAAGGACAAGCTGCTGGCCATTGCCCAACGCTGAAGCCGCTTGCCACCCAGGGTCATCCGGCACAAGGACAACAAGGAGACCCATGGAAGACTTCAACGGCACCCGCCCCCCCAGCCAGGACCTGAATCTGCAGGCGCTGAGCCACTGGCTCGGTGAACACGTGTCGGGATTCTCCGGCCCCCTGAGCATCGAGCAGTTCAAGGGCGGTCAGTCCAATCCCACCTACCGGCTGAGCACCCCTCAGGCCCGCTATGTGATGCGCAGCAAGCCCGGGCCGCAGGCCAAGCTGCTGCCCTCGGCCCACGCCATCGAGCGAGAGTTCCGCGTCATGCAGGCCTTGTCCGCCAGCGCCGTACCCGTACCGCGCATGCTGGCATTGTGCGAAGACGAAAGCGTGATCGGCCGCGCCTTCTATGTCATGGAGTGCGTGGAAGGCCGCGTACTCTGGGATCAGAGCCTGCCGGGCATGAGCCCGAGCGAACGCGCGGCACTCTACGATGAAATGAACCGCGTGATCGCCGCCCTGCACAGGGCGGACTACAAGGCCCTGGGGCTGAGCGACTATGGCAAGCCCGGCAACTACTTCGAGCGCCAGATCGCGCGCTGGAGCAAGCAGTACCAGGCCTCCGCGACCCATGCCATCGCGGCCATGGACCAGCTCATCGAATGGCTACCCCTCAACATCCCGGCCTCTGCACGCGACGAATCCGAAGTGGCCATCGTCCATGGCGACTTCCGCCTGGACAACCTGATGTTTCACCCCAACGAGCCGCGCGTGCTGGCCGTGCTGGACTGGGAACTCTCGACCCTGGGCCATCCGCTCGCGGACTTCAGCTACCACTGCATGTCCTGGCACATCCACACCTCGGGCGCCGCTCGCGGCCTGGGCGGACATGACCTGGCAGCACTGGGCATTCCCGACGAGGAGGCTTATGTGCGGCGCTATTGCGAGCGAACCGGCCGCAGCGACATCAACGCGGTCATGCGCGACTGGAACTTCTATCTGGCTTACAACCTCTTCCGAATCGCCGCCATTCTGCAAGGCATTGCCAAGCGGGTCGAGGCGGGGACGGCATCCAGCGAACGTGCCCGCGAGGCCGGCGCCGGAGCCCGCCCCATGGCCGAGCTGGCCTGGACCTTCGCGCAGCGCGCACAGCAAGCCTAGGGAGTCGGTACGCCCCCGAGCCTCAGTTCAGCTCACTGGGCTGGCTCTGCCAGGCCACCGAGGTTGTGGTGGGCCACGGGCCACCGTCGGCCAAGCGCGTATTGACGCGCTGCGCATCGCGACAAGCCGTCTCCAGCAAACGGACCAGTGACTGGATTTCGCTCAGGGTCGGCTCGGCCATGGCCACGCGCAAATAGACATTGCCCCGCAAGACCATCAGCACAAAAGGACGCTCCGCCGGCAGCAAGGACTCGCCGGCCTGAAGCAGGGCATCGCTGAGTCCGCCCTCCAGCCAGGCCGAGACGACCTCCTGATTGACACCCAGTCCCCCCCAGCGCTCCTTGAGCAACTTGTTCGGGAAGTGCTTGAGCTTGGCAAACATCACCAACCAGCGCATCTCCTCCGGCGTATCCGCATCCACACGGGTCTTGAGCGTGTCGGTATAGGCCTCGAACACGGCGCGCTCCAGGCGCTCCATCAGCGTTCGCGCCAACACCATCATCTGCAGATCCGGGTGCAAGCCCAGCTCGCAGCGCATGCGCAGTTCATGGCCCTCGATATAGCTGCGCTGTGAGGGCGCCCACTCGATACGCAGGACACCTGCGGCGCCACGCGACTGCTCGATCTGAAAACCACGCGCATCACGGGTCTGGCGAAAGACGCCACCACGCTGCTCCGCCCAGTCAGCGACGGCCTTCCAACGCGCTGCGTTGGCACGAGTCACCCACCAGCGTTTAACTTGCTTAATTAACATGAGCTAGGACAATGGGACGGCGCAGCCAGGAGACAAAACAATGATCGAAGTTTATTCATGGCCCACACCCAACGGCCACAAGGTCCACATCATGTTGGAAGAATGTGACCTCCCGTATAAGGTGATCCCCGTGGACATTGGCTCGGGCGCGCAATTCGACGCCGAGTTTCTCTCGATCAGCCCGAACAACAAGATCCCCGCCATTGTCGATCCTGAGGGCCCCGATGGCCGCCCGATCGCCCTGTTCGAATCGGGCGCCATCCTGCTCTACCTCGCGTCCAAGGCGGGCAAGCTGCTGCCCGAAAGCACACGCGACAAGTACGAAGTGCTGCAATGGCTGATGTTCCAGATGGGTGGCGTGGGTCCCATGCTGGGCCAAGCACATCATTTCCGCATCTATGCGCCCGAGAAGATTCCCTATGCCATCGAGCGCTACACCAATGAAGCCAAGCGGCTGTACGGCGTGATCAACAAGCGCCTTGCATCCAGCCGCTATCTCGGCGGGCACGACCACTCCATTGCCGATATCGCCACATTCCCATGGCTGCGCTCCTGGAAGAACCAAGGCATCGAGTTAGCCGATTACCCACACCTCAAGGGCTGGTTCGACGAGATCGCTGCGCGCCCCGCCGTGCAAAGAGGGCTCGCCGTACTGGCCGAACAGCGCAAGCCCCTGGTCAGCGAACAAGCCCGCGAGGTACTGTTCGGGGCCAAGCAGTACAAGCACCGCTGAGCCAGGGCAGCCAAACGAAAAGGGCCCGAGTCACAGACTCGGGCCCTTTTGCTTGAGATGGTGGAGCCGGCGGGAATTGAACCCGCGTCCGCAAGCCATCACCGGGCAGTTCTACATGCTTAGCCCTCTGAACTTAGTTCTCGCCGAGCGACCGCGCAGGAGCACGCTGCCAACCCAACCAGCCGCTAGATCTCGTCACCCGGTGTGCGGCCCACCGAACAACCAGCCTATGTGAATGACTCCGCAGGTGTTGCCACCCCAGCCCATAGGCCTGCTGTTGCGGAGCCTCGTGCTAATTAAGCAGCGAGGGCAAACTTTTCGTCGTTTGCAGTTACTTTTTTCCAGTGGATTAACGAGCGAACTGGTGCTCGGCATGCCCTACTTCGGATCCGCACCCACGTCGAAACCAGGTCGGCCCCATAGAACACCTACATTATGCCAGGGTCCGGAACTTCAAGAGCCCGTTTGCGTCTGCAAAACAGTCCGGACCATGGCGAGCAAGTCCTCGGGCCGGGTGGCAATCGCATCGGCACCCCAGGCCTCGATGGGCTCGCCGCGCCCCAGATAGCCCCAGGACACGGCCACGGTCTGCATGCCCGCGGCCCGACCAGCCACGATGTCGCGATGGTCATCCCCCACATAGATGCAGTGCTCGGGCGCCACACCCGCACGACGCGCCGCCTCCAAGAGCGGCTCGGGATGCGGCTTGGCATGCGCCGTGGTGTCGCCGCCAATCACGGCCGCCGCCCGCTGAGCCAGGCCCAGTCCGGCGGTCAGCGGCAGGGCAAAACGCTCGGACTTGTTGGTCACGATACCCCAAGCCAGCCCCAGGGACTCCAGGCCCGCAAGCAAGGCCTCCACCCCATCAAAGGCCCGGGTTTCATGCAGCAGGCGCGCCTCATAGCGATCAAAGAACTCACTCTTCAACGCGTCGAAACGCTGATCCGGCGGCGCGACCTGGAAGGCCAAACCCATCATGCCGCGAGCACCGGCGCCTGCCATGGGACGCAGTGTGTCCAGCGGCAGGGCCGGCAGCTGACGCGCCAGCAGCATCTCGTTGGTCGCACCGGCGAGATCGGGCGCGCTGTCCACCAGCGTACCGTCCAGATCGAAGAGCACGGCGCGAATGGGCCGACCCAACCAGCCCTGCTCTCGGGCCTGAAGCACGGCGAGGCTCATGCGAGCAAGGGCTTGCGGCAGGCCATCAGATAGTTGACGTCCGTGTTGCCACCCAGACTGTAGCGCTGGGTCAGGGGGTTGTAGTGCAAGCCGCGCAGCTGATGAACTTCAAGACCGGCATCGCGCGCAAACTGGCTCAGCTCGGCAGGCTTGAGAAAGCGCGCGTACTCATGCGTGCCCGCCGGCAGCATCTTGAGCAGATACTCCGCCCCCACGATGGCCAGGGCAAAGGCCTTGGCATTGCGGTTGAGGGTCGAGAAAAACACCCAAGCACCCGGCTTGGCCAGCACCGCACAGGCACGCACCACCGAGGCAGGGTCGGGCACGTGCTCCAACATCTCCATGCAGGTCACGGTATCAAAGGATGCCGGCCGCTCCTCAGCCAGCGCCTCAACGGCGACTTCGCGGTACTCGATGTTCTCGGTGCCCGCCTCCATGGCATGCAGCTGAGCCACTCGCAGCGGCTTGGTCGAGAGATCGATGCCCAGCACATGGGCACCTTTGCGCGCCATGGAGTCGGCCAGGATGCCACCACCGCAGCCCACGTCCAACACGGTCTGCCCCGCCAGGGGCGAGAGGCCGTCGATCCAGTTCAGGCGCAGCGGATTGATCTGGTGCAGAGGCTTGAACTCGCTGTCTGCATCCCACCAGCGATGGGCGAGCTCACCAAACTTGGCCAGCTCTTGAGGGTCGGCATTGATCATGATGGGCGAGATGGTAGCGGATGGCCCGCCACAAAAAGAAAACCCCGCCGAGGCGGGGTTGGCAATGACAGGCGGCCCAAGGCCGCCAGACTCATTACTTGTTGCGGGTACCGACCACTTCGATTTCCACGCGGCGATTCTTGGCGCGGCCTTCGGCGGTCTTGTTGTCGGCGACGGGCTGCTTCTCGCCCTTGCCTTCGGTGTACACGCGGTTCTTCTCGACGCCCTTGGAGACCAGATAGGCCTTCACGGCTTCGGAGCGACGCACCGACAGCTTCTGGTTGTACTCGTCGCTGCCCACGCTGTCGGTATGACCGACGGCGATGATCACTTCGAGGTTGATGCCGCTGGTCTTGGAGACCAGGTCATCCAGCTTGGCCTTGGCTTCAGCCTTCAGCACCGACTTGTCGAAGTCAAAGAATGCATCAGCGGCGAAGGTCACCTTCTCGCTCACCGGAGCGGGCGGCACGGGAGCCGGCTTCGGGGCAGGAGCCGGAGCCGGAGCCGGAGCGGGCTTCGGAGCCTCGACCTTCGGAGCGGGCTTGAGCGCACCGTCGCAGTCCTTGGCGGCGGTTGCCGGGGTCCAGTTGCTGTCGCGCCAGCACAGTTCGTTGGTGCCGTTCTTCCAGACGGTACCGTCCGTTGCACGCCAGTTATCCACGGTCTGAGCGAAAGCGCCAGACGTGGCAACAGCAGCGACAGCGAAGAGCGACGCCACACGGTTCAGTTTCTTCATGATTCTCCTCTCAAGGAAGGCCGCAGTTGCCCTGCGAAATTGTCCGAAGCTGGAACAAAACCTTTGAAGAAGCCCTGCTACGGGTTTCTCCTAGGGACTCAATGATTGTGCCATAGGGCACTGAGACCACCGCATTGTGGCGGCCCAAGCTGCAGACCAAAGCGCCAATGTTGCGCAGGTACTACAACTACGGGCAATTAGAATTCTGTCTTTCAGTCTCCAACGAGCCAGGCCGGGGCGCCAGCCGCCACCAGCCCTTCATCGCATGACCCAATTCGCCAAGGAAACCCTGCCCATCAGCCTCGAAGAGGAGATGCGGCGCTCCTACCTCGATTACGCGATGAGCGTGATCGTCGGCCGGGCTCTGCCCGACGCGCGCGACGGCCTCAAGCCGGTGCACCGACGCGTGCTCTTCGCGATGCACGAGCTGAACAATGACTGGAACAGGCCCTACAAGAAATCGGCCCGTATCGTTGGCGATGTGATCGGTAAATATCACCCGCACGGCGATACCGCTGTTTACGACACCATTGTGCGCATGGCTCAGGATTTCTCGCTGCGCCATATGCTGGTGGATGGCCAGGGTAACTTCGGCTCGGTGGACGGTGATAACGCTGCCGCCATGCGATACACCGAAATCCGCCTGGACAAAATCGCCCATGAAATGCTGGCGGACATCGACAAGGAAACCGTCGATTTCGGCCCCAACTACGACGGCTCCGAGAAGGAGCCCCTGGTGCTGCCTACCCGGCTGCCCAATCTGCTGGTCAATGGCGCCACCGGCATTGCCGTGGGCATGGCCACCAACATCCCGCCGCACAACCTCAACGAGGTGGTGGACGCCTGCCTGCACGCGCTGAAGAACCCCGACTGCTCGATTGACGAGCTGATGGAGATCATCCCGGCGCCCGACTTTCCCACCGCCGGCATCATCTATGGCATGTCCGGCGTGCGCGATGGCTATCGCACCGGCCGTGGCAAGGTGGTGATGCGCGCCAAGGTGCATTTCGAGGACATCGACAAGGGCAACCGCCAGGCCATCATCGTCGACGAGATTCCCTACCAGGTGAACAAGAAGACGCTGCTGGAGCGCATCGCCGAGCTGGTTCACGAGAAGAAGATCGAGGGCATCAGCCACATCCAGGACGAGTCCGACAAGTCCGGCATGCGCGTGGTGATCGAACTCAAGCGCGGCGAGGTGCCCGAGGTTGTGCTGAACAACCTCTACAAGCAGACCCAGCTGCAGGACAGCTTCGGCATGAATATGGTGGCGCTGATCGACGGTCAGCCCAAGCTGTGCAATCTGAAGGACCTGATCACGGTCTTCCTGGAGCACCGCCGCGAGGTGGTCACCCGCCGCACCATTTTCGAGTTGCGCAAGGCGCGCGAGCGCGGTCATGTGCTGGAAGGCCTGGCCGTCGCCCTGGCCAATATCGACGAGTTCATCGAGACCATCAAGACCTCGCCCACCCCACCGGTGGCCAAGGCAGCACTGATGAGCAAGAGCTGGGACAGCTCTCTGGTGCGCGAGATGCTCAGCCGCGCCGAGGGGGGCAGCCAGGCCTACCGCCCCGAGGGCCTGCCGGCCCACTACGGCATGCAGCCCGATGGTCTGTACCGCCTCTCCGAGGATCAGGCCGGCGAAATCCTGCAGATGCGCCTGCAACGCCTGACGGGCCTGGAGCAGGACAAGATCGTCGGCGAGTACAAGGATGTGATGGCCGTCATCGCCGATCTGCTGGACATCCTGGCCAAGCCCGAGCGTGTCACCGTGATCATTGGCGAAGAGTTGATCCAGGTCCGCCAGGAGTTTGGCCAGACCAAGATCGGCGCGCGCCGCAGCCTGATCGAGCACAACGCCCAGGAGCTGGGTACCGAGGACCTGATCACGCCCACCGATATGGTCGTGACGCTCTCGCACACCGGCTATATCAAGAGCCAGGCATTGGGCGAGTACCGGGCCCAGAAGCGCGGTGGCCGCGGCAAGCAGGCCACCCAGACCAAGGATGACGACTGGGTCGACCAGCTCTTCATCGCCAACACCCACGACTGGATCCTGTGCTTCTCCAACCGCGGCCGTGTCTACTGGCTCAAGGTCTGGGAGGTGCCGCAGGGCTCGCGCAACTCGCGCGGCAAGCCCATCGTCAATATGTTCCCGCTGCAGCAGGACGAGAAGATCACCGTGGTGCTGCCGCTCACCGGCGAGTTCCGCGCCTTCCCCGAGGACCATTTCATCTTCATGGCCACCGCCATGGGCACGGTGAAGAAGACCTCGCTGAAGGACTTCAGCAACCCGCGCAAGGCCGGCATCATTGCCGTGGACCTGGACGAGGGCGACCACCTGATCGGCGCAGCACTCACCGATGGCAAGCACGATGTGATGCTCTTCAGCGATGGCGGCAAGGCCGTGCGCTTCGACGAAGACGATGTGCGGCCTATGGGCCGCCAGGCCCGCGGCGTGCGCGGCATGATGCTGGAGCCCGATCAGCGCCTGATCGCCATGCTGGTGGCCGAGGACGAGAACCAGAGCGTGCTCACCGCCACCGAGAACGGCTACGGCAAGCGCACCGCCATCACCGAGTACACCCGCCATGGCCGTGGCACCAAGGGCATGATCGCCATCCAGCAAAGCGAGCGCAATGGCCGCGTGGTGGCTGCCACCCTGGTGCGCGCCGAGGACGAGATCATGCTGATCACCGACAAGGGCGTGCTGGTGCGCACCCGGGTCAGCGAAATCCGCGAGCTGGGCCGCGCCACGCAAGGCGTGACCCTGATCGCCCTGGATGACGGCGCTAAGCTCTCGGGCCTGCAGCGTATCGTCGAGAACGACGCCAATGACGGCGCCGACAGCAACCCCGAGTCCGGCGCCAGCGAGGCCGGCACCGACAGCAAGGAATGAGCCCCCTGATGAGCAACGCCCTTCGCCCCCTGATCCTGGCTGCCCTGATGGGCTGCGCTGCCTCGCTGGCGCAAGCCCAGGCCACTGCCGCCAGCGCCCCCGCGGCAGGCAGCAGCCCCGCCAAGAAGGAGCTGGTGGCCCGCGTGCTGCAGCTGCAGCAGCCGGGCCTGGAAGCCATGTCGCGCGCCATGCTGCAGCAGCCCCTGGGCCAGCTGATGCAGGGCGCCGGTCAGGCCCTGCAGCAGCTGCCCGCCGAGAAGCGTGAAGCCACCGCCAAGGCCATCGAGGGCGAGATCAAGAAGTTCGTGGACGAGACCACGCCGCTGATGCGCGACCGCGCCATCAAGCTGGCCCCGAGCACCATCGGCGCCATCCTGGAAGAGCGCTTCAGCGAGGACGAGCTGCGTCAGCTTGCCGCCTGGCTGGAGTCGCCGGTCAACAAGAAGTACGGTCAGCTGGGCCAGGACATGCAGCGCGCCCTGGCCGAGAAGCTGGTGGCGGACACACGCGGTACCGTCGAGGCCCGCCTGAAAACGCTAGAGCAATCGGTCATGAAGCAACTGGGCATTGCGCCCAAGCCGGCCACCTCGGCGCCCGCGCCCGCACCTGCAAAGAAGTAAGCCCAAGTACGCTCTCGCTCGACCTGCCTGCCTCATGACCCAGCGCCCCTTCAATTTCTCCGCCGGCCCCGCCGCCCTGCCCGAAGAAGTGCTACATCAGGTGGCGGCGGAGATGCTGGACTGGCAAGGCTCGGGCATGAGCGTGATGGAGATGAGCCACCGCGGCCGCGAGTTCATCTCCATCTACGAGGCGGCCGAAGCCGATCTGCGTGAGCTGCTGCAGGTGCCGAGCAATTTCCGCATCCTGTTCATGCAAGGCGGCGGCCTGGCCGAGAACGCGATCGTGCCGCTGAATCTCTCGCGGGGCGGCAAGGTCGATGTGGTGGTCACCGGTTCCTGGTCCAAGAAGAGTGCCGCCGAGGCGCGCCGCTATGCCGACGTGGCGATTGCCGCCGATGGCGCATCCAGCCGCTACTGCGACATTCCCGCGCCGGGCAGCTGGCAGCTGCGGCCTGATGCGGCCTATGTGCATGTCTGCAGCAACGAGACCATCGATGGCACCGAGTTCCACGAGCTGCCGGACCTGAAGTCGCTCGGCAGCGAAGCGCCGCTGGTGATCGACTGCTCTTCGCACCAGCTGTCGCGCCCGATCGACTGGTCCCGGGTCGGCCTGGCTTTTGGCGGCGCCCAGAAGAACGTCGGGCCTTCGGGCCTCACCCTGGTTTTCGTGCGCGAAGACCTGCTGGGCCAGGCCCTGCCCATTTGCCCGTCGGCCTTCAATTACCAGACGGTGGCCGAGGCCCAGTCCATGTTCAACACCCCCCCCACCTTCGGCATCTATGTCGCAGGTCTGGTGTTCAAGTGGCTGAAGAAGTTCGAGTACGCCGGCAAGCAAGGCCTGGCCGCCATCGAACAGCGCAATATCGACAAGGCCGCCCTGCTCTACGCTGCCTTGGACGGCACCGACTTTTACGAAAACCGCGTGGCGGCCCACTGCCGCTCACGCATGAACATCCCTTTCTATCTCCGCGACGAAAGCCTGAACGAGGCCTTCCTGGCTGGCGCCAGGGAGCGCGGACTGCTGCAACTCAAAGGCCACAAGTCGGTGGGCGGCATGCGTGCATCGATCTACAACGCCATGCCGCTGGAAGGCGTGCAGGCGCTGGTCACGTATCTGAAGGACTTTGAGAAGCGCCATGGCTGAAGCAGCCGATTCCAACACCCCCCCCATGCCGCCCGAGCCGGCGGCCAATCCCGCCCTGCTGGATCTGCGCAACCAGATCGACAGCCTGGATCAACAGCTGCTGACCCTGCTCAACCAGCGCGCTCGTGTGGCGGAGCAGGTGGGCGAACTCAAGCGCCGCGAGGGCACACCCTTCTTCCGCCCCGACCGGGTGGCCCAGGTCATCGCCAAGATTCGCGGCGCCAACCAGGGCCCGCTCAAGGGCGAGCATGTGGCCGCCATCTGGCGCGAGATCATGTCGGCCTGCCTGGCGCTGGAGTCGCCGCAGCGCGTGGCCGTGCTGGGCCCCGAAGGCACTTTCTGCGAGCAGGCTGCCATCGAGTACTTCGGTGGCGCCGCCGACCTGATTTACTGCAGCAGCTTCGACGAGGTCTTCCACGCCACCGCCAGCGGTGGTGCCCAGTACGGCGTGGTCGGCGTGGAGAACATGACCGAGGGCGTGGTCACCCGCTCGCTCGATCTCTTCCTGCACACGCCCGCCCATGTGGTCGGCGAGGTCAGCCTGCTGATCCGCCACAACCTGGTGCGCAAGCAGAACTCGCTGGAAGGCATCGAGGCGGTGCTGGCCCATCCCCAGGCCCTGGCCCAGTGCCAGAACTGGCTCAACAAGCACCTGCCCCAAGCCGAGCGCCGCGCGGTCTCCAGCAATGCCGAGGGCGCCCGCCTGGCCGCGGAGAATCCGGCCTGGGCCGCCATCTGCAGCGAGCGTGCCGCGGGGCTTTTTGGCCATCACATCGTGGCGCATGCGGTGCAGGACGAGGCCTACAACCGCACCCGCTTTGCCGTGATCTGTCTGCCCCAGACCATGGCCATGCCGCCGGTCACGGGACGCGACTGCACCAGCCTCATCGTCTCCGTGCCCAACAAGCCGGGCGCCATGCACGATCTGCTGGTGCCACTGAAGACCCATGGTGTCTCCATGACGCGGCTGGAGTCGCGCCCGGCGCGCACTGGCCAGTGGGAGTACTACTTCTACATCGACCTGGATGGGCATCCCAGCCAGCCCCATGTGGCGGCGGCCCTGGCCGAATTGCGCCAGATCTGCGCCTTCTTCAAGATGATTGGCGCCTACCCGATCAAGACCTGACCCAGCACAGACCATGTTCAATCAACTCGGCGTGATCGGTTGTGGCTTGATGGGCGGCTCTTTTGCGCTGGCCCTGAAGAAGGCCGGCCTGGTCAAGCGGGTGGTGGGCTACAGCAAGTCACCCTCCACCACCGAGACCGCGCGCCGCCTGGGCGTGATCGATGTGGCGGCCGAGTCGGCCCTGCTGGCCGTCTCGGGCTCCGACATCGTGCTGCTGGCGGTGCCGGTGGCGGCCACCGAATCCACGCTGCGCGCCGTGCGGCATCTGGTCGATCCCAAGGTGCTGTTCATGGACGTAGGCTCCACCAAATGCGATGTGGTGGAGGCCGCGCGCCGCGCCCTGGGCAAGCAGCATCTGCCCGCCTTCGTGCCGGCACACCCGATTGCCGGCAAGGAGTCGGCCGGCGTGCAGCATGCCGACGCGGCGCTCTACCAAGGCCGCCAGGTCATCCTCACGCCCCTGGCCGAGACCCACGCGCCCCTGGTGCAGAAGGCCACCGATGTCTGGTCGGCCCTGGGCGCCCAGGTGCTGAAGATGACGCCGGAGAACCACGACCAGGCCTTTGCCGCCGTCAGTCATCTGCCGCATCTGCTGGCCTTTGCCTATTTCCAGGCCGTGGCCAGCCAGCCCGCGGGGCGCGACTTCCTGTCCCTGGCCGGGCCGGGCTTCCGCGACTTCACCCGCATCGCCGCCAGCGATCCGGCGGTCTGGCGAGACATCCTGACGGCCAACAAGACCGAGGTGCTGCTGCAGTCGCGCCTGTTCCGCCAGGCCCTGGATGCGCTGGAAGCCATGATGCAGGGCGGCGACGCCGCCGCGCTCGAGGCGCGCATCCGCCTGATCTCCGAGGCCCGCAGCAACTGGCATATGAATGTGCCGCGCGGCGGCTCCCGCAAAGACTCCTGAACCCCCTCCCCCATGTTCAAGACCCCCTTTCTGGACCTGCCGCCCCTGCGCTCGGCGGCGGGCACCGTGCGCCTGCCGGGCTCCAAGAGCATCTCCAACCGCGTGCTGCTGCTGGCCGGCCTCTCCGAAGGCCAGACCCTGGTGCACGATCTGCTGGACTCCGACGACACCCGCGTGATGCTGGCCGCGCTGCGCCAGCTGGGCTGCCAGCTGGAACAGGAACCCCTGGGCCCGCTCAAGGTCACCGGCATCGGCGGCCGCCTGGGCGTGCAGCAGGCCAAGCTCTTCCTGGGCAATGCCGGCACCGCCATGCGACCGCTCACCGCGGCCCTGGCCCTGCTGGCCGCCACTCAGGGCGGTGAGTTCGAGCTCTCGGGTGTGCCGCGCATGCACGAGCGCCCCATCGGCGATCTGGTGGACGCGCTGCGCGCCCTGGGCTGCCCCATCGACTGCCTGGCCCATGAGGGCTATCCGCCGCTGCGCCTGAGGGGCCCGGCCGCGCTGAGCCTGGACACACCAGTCAAGGTGCGCGGCGATGTTTCGAGTCAGTTCCTGACAGCCCTGCTGCTCGCTCTGCCGCTCGTCGCCGAGCGGGACATCGAGATCGAGGTGATCGGCGAGCTGATCTCCAAGCCCTATATCCACATCACGCTGGAGCTGCTCAAGCGCTTCGGCATCGAGGTGCGACGCGATGCCGACTGGCAGCGCTTCACCATTCCCGCCGGCAGCCGCTACCGCTCGCCCGGCGCGGTGCATGTGGAGGGCGATGCCTCCTCGGCCTCCTACTTTGTGGCCCTGGGTGCCATCGCAGCAGCCGAGCACCCCATCCGCATCGAGGGCGTGGGCAGCAGTTCCCTGCAGGGCGATGTGCGCTTCATCGAGGCCGCCCAGGCCATGGGCGCCGAGGTGCGCGCCGAGGCCAATGCCCTGGAAGTGCGGCGCGGCGCCTGGCCGCTCAAGGCCCTGGACCTGGACTGCAACCACATCCCCGACGCCGCCATGACCCTGGCCGTGATGGCGCTCTATGCCGACGGCCCCAGCACCCTGCGCAATATCGCCAGCTGGCGGGTCAAGGAAACCGACCGCATCGCCGCCATGGCGGCCGAGCTGCAAAAGCTCGGCGCCCGGGTCGAGGAAGGGCCGGACTGGATCCGGGTCCACCCCTTGGGCGCCGGCGCCTGGAAGCCGGCCGCCATCCGCACGTATGACGACCACCGCGTCGCCATGTGCTTCTCCCTGGTGGCCTTCAATGCCCTGGTGAGCGAGCGGCCCGTGCCGGTGCGCATCCTGGAGCCGCATTGCGTGGCCAAGACCTTCCCGGACTACTTCGAGACCCTGTTCGACGTGGTTCAGGCGCGCCCCGAGGACATTCCCGTCATCACCATCGACGGCCCCACCGCCTCCGGCAAGGGCACCCTGGCCGATGAGGTGGCCCGCGCCCTGGGCTACTGGGTGCTGGACTCGGGCGCGCTCTACCGCGCCACCGGTCTGGCCGCCAGCCGCGCCGGCGTGGACCTGGATGACGGCGCCGCGGTCGCCGCGGTGGCCGCCGGCCTGGACCTGCATTTCGAGGACGGTCGCGCCTTCCTGGACGAGGAAGACATCAGCGACGCCCTGCGCCAGGAGGCCACCGGCCTGATGGCCTCGCGCGTGGCCGTGCACCTTCCGGTGCGCGCCGCCCTGCACCAGTTGCAGCTGGACTTCCGCCGCCTGCCGGGTCTGGTGGCGGACGGCCGCGATATGGGCACAGCCATCTTCCCGGCCGCCCCGCTCAAGGTTTTCCTGAGCGCCAGCGCCGCCACGCGCGCCGAGCGCCGCTATAAGCAATTGATTTCCAAGGGAATTCCGGCTAATATCGAAGACTTGCGTGCAGATCTTGAGGCACGCGACGCGCGCGACAAGGGTCGCAGCGCGTCGCCGCTGCAAGCCGCACCCGACGCGTTCACGCTGGACAACTCGGCCCAGACCATTGAGGAATCAAGGGATCTGGTGCTGGCTTGGTGGCAGGAGCGTGGTCCTTTCGGCCCGCAAGGCTGAGGGGGCGAACGGCCGGTGAGCCCCTGGCTTGCCGGTCGCAGTGACACCACGTCACAGGGCCCGCCGCCCTTCCCTCCGAACGTCAGTTCATCGAGGGCGGCGAACTCAACAACCTAACCCGCGGGGTTTTCCCGCAGCAATCATGTCCCAAATCCAAAACGCCACCGGTGGTGAGTCCTTCGCCGCTCTGTTCGAAGAGTCGCTGCAAAAAGCCGACATGCGCTCGGGCGAGGTGATCTCGGCCGAAGTCGTGCGCATCGACTACAACTTCGTGGTGGTGAATGCCGGCCTGAAGTCCGAAGCCTATGTGCCCATCGACGAGTTCAAGAACGACCAGGGCGAAGTGGAAGTCCAGGTCGGCGATTTCGTCTCGGTGGCCATCGACGCCATCGAAAACGGCTACGGCGACACCATCCTGTCGCGCGACAAGGCCAAGCGCCTGGCTTCCTGGCTGAGCCTGGAAACCGCGCTGGAGTCCGGCGACTTCGTGACCGGCACCGTTTCTGGCAAGGTCAAGGGCGGCCTGACCGTTCTGGTCAACGGCATCCGCGCCTTCCTGCCCGGCTCGCTGCTGGACACCCGCCCGGTGAAGGACATGAGCCCGTTCGAGGGCAAGACCATGGAATTCAAGGTCATCAAGCTCGACCGCAAGCGCAACAACGTTGTGCTGTCGCGTCGTGCCGTGGTGGAAGCCTCCATGGGTGAAGAGCGCGCCAAGCTGCTGGAGACCCTGTCCGAAGGCGCCATCGTCAACGGCGTGGTCAAGAACATCACCGAGTACGGTGCCTTCGTGGATCTGGGCGGCATCGACGGCCTGCTGCACATCACCGACATGGCATGGCGCCGTGTCCGTCACCCGAGCGAAGTGGTGACCGTGGGCCAGGAACTGACCGCCAAGGTCCTGAAGTTCGACGCCGAGAAGAACCGCGTCTCGCTGGGTCTGAAGCAGCTGGGCGACGACCCCTGGTTCGGCGTGGCCCGTCGCTACCCGACCGGTACCCGTCTGTTCGGCAAGGTCACCAACATCGCTGACTACGGCGCCTTCGTCGAGATCGAGCCGGGCATCGAAGGCCTGGTGCACGTCTCCGAAATGGACTGGACCAACAAGAACGTGGCTCCCTCCAAGGTCGTCTCCCTGGGCGACGAAGTGGAAGTCATGGTTCTGGAGATCGACGAAGACAAGCGTCGCATCTCGCTGGGCATGAAGCAGTGCAAGGCCAACCCCTGGGAAGAGTTCGCCGAGAACGTCAAGCGCGGCGACAAGGTCAAGGGTCCGGTCAAGTCCATCACCGACTTCGGCGTGTTCGTGGGCCTGGCCCAGGGCATCGACGGTCTGGTGCACCTGTCCGACCTGTCCTGGCAAGAAACCGGCGAAGCTGCTGTGCGCAACTTCAAGAAGGGCCAGGAAGTCGAAGCCATCGTGCTGGCCGTGGACGTCGAGCGCGAGCGCATCTCCCTGGGCATCAAGCAACTGGACGCCGACCCCTTCACCAGCTACACCTCGGTCAACGACCGTGGCATGTCGGTGACCGGCAAGGTCAAGACCGTTGACGCCCGTGGCGCCGAGATCGAGCTGGCCGACGACGTGCTGGGCTATCTGCGCGCTTCCGAAATCAGCCGCGACCGCGTCGAAGACGCCCGCAATGTGCTGAAGGAAGGCGACGAAGTGACGGCCATCATCGTCAACATCGACCGCAAGACCCGCAACATCCAGCTGTCGATCAAGGCCAAGGACAGCGCTGACCAGCAAGAAGCCATGCAGCGCCTGTCCGCGACCAACGAGCGCGAGAACGCCGGTACCACCAGCCTGGGCGCCCTGCTGCGTGCCAAGCTGGACAACCAGAACAACGGCTGATAACCCTGTTCTGAGGGCAGCAAGGCTCTGCTAGCCTTGCTGCCCTGGTGACGCTCAAGGCTCGCCACTCTCACCGAGGGCGAGCCTTCTTTCTTCCCCCGCCAAGCATTCCCGTCATGACCCGCTCCGATCTAGTTGCCCACCTGGCCGAACGTTTCAGCCAGCTGAACCAGCGCGACACCGAGTTCGCGGTCAAGACCATCCTGGACGCCATGTCCGACGCCCTGTCCAAGGGCCACCGCATCGAGATCCGCGGCTTTGGCAGCTTCTCCATCAACCGCCGCCCGCCCCGCATGGGCCGCAATCCGCGCAGCGGCGCCCAGGTGCTGATCCCCGAGAAGCTGGTACCCCACTTCAAGCCCGGCAAGGCCCTGCGCGAGGCCGTGGACGCCCAGTTGCCCGTGGACGACAAGGCCGAGGCCTGAGCCTCGCGGTGCGCCCGAGCCGGCGCCTAGAATCCCGCAATGCGTGTGTTCGTCTGGCTCCTGCGAGCCTTCATCTTCTTCGCCCTCTTCGCCTTCGCGCTGAACAACAGCCAGGAGGCCGAAGTGCATTGGTTCTTTGGCCATGAATGGCGCGCGCCCATGGTCATCATCGTGCTGGTGGCCTTTGGCTGCGGCGCGGCCTTGGGCGTGCTGGCCATGGTGCCGGCTTGGTGGAAGCACCGCCGCGTGGCCCAGCGCCAGCAGCAGATGACGGGCGAACCCGGCAACGCCCCCACCCCCGAGGCCACGGCCCCCAACGCCAGCGTGGTGCGCGATGGACTTTGACCTGCGCTGGCTGCTGATCGCCCTGCCCGTTGCCTTCGCCCTGGGCTGGCTGGCCTCCAAGCTGGACACCCGGCAGTGGAAGCGCGAGCAGCGCGATGCCCCCAAGACCTTCTTCAAGGGCCTGAATCTGCTGCTCAACGAGCAGCAGGACAAGGCCATCGACGCCTTCATCGAGGCGGTGCAGAACGACCCCGACACCTCGGAGCTGCATTTCGCCCTGGGCAATCTCTTCCGCCGCCGCGGCGAATATGAGCGTGCGGTGCGGGTGCACCAGCACCTGCTGCAGCGCGGTGACTTGCCTCTGGCCGAGCGCGAGCGCGCCCAACACGCCCTGGCTCAGGACTTCTTCAAGGCCGGACTCTTCGACCGCGCCGAGGAAGCCTATGCCGCCCTGCGTGGCACCGCCTTCGAGACCGAGGCCGAGCTCGCCCTGCTCTCGCTCTATGAGCGTTCGCGCGAGTGGCGCAAGGCCGCCGAGGTGGCCCGCCATCTGGAGCAGGGCGGCAGCGGCAGCTTTGCCGGCCGCATTGCCAACTACCTGTGCGAGCTCGCCCAGGAGGCCCAGGCCCAAGGCAATGGCGCCGAGGCACAGAAACTGCTGGCCGAGGCGCGCAAGGTGGCGCCGAGAGCGGCCCGAGCCCATGTGCTGGCCGGCCAGATGCTGGCCCGGCAACAGCAGCCCGAGCAGGCCATGGCGGCCTATGCCGGCCTGCTCAGCGCCAGCCCCGAGGCCTTCCACCTGGTCGCGCGCGACTATGCGGACGCGGCCCTGGCCGCCGGTCTGGCGCCGCAGGCCCTGGCCACCCTGCAGGCTCAGTACCAGCGCAGCCCCGGCATGCAGCTGCTGGCTGCCATCGCCCGCCTGGACCCGGACACAACGGCCCAGCGCCAGCGCTTGGTCGAGCACCTGCGGGCCGAACCGAGCCTGTCGGCCGCGCGTGCGCTGGTGCAGCAAAGCGGGGCTCGCCTGAACGAAGAGGAAGCCCCCCTGCTCGCGGCCGCCCTGGACAAGGCCGTGCGTCCGCTGCAGCGCTACCGCTGCGCCGCCTGCGGCTTCGAGGCCCAGCACTATTTCTGGCAATGCCCGGGCTGTCTCAGCTGGGACAGCTACCCCCCGCGCCACGTCGAAGAGTTATGACCTACCCCCTACCGGCTTCGCCGGCCCCCTCAAGGGGGCGCACCCGACGGCCCGGCCGAGCCGGTTCCGTGGGTGCCGCGCGGGAATACAGAAGCGTTGCCAAGTCGCTCCAATGAGAATCATCATCTGCATGAAGTGGGGCACGAAGTACGGCCCCGAATACGTCAACCGCCTCTACGCCATGGTGCGCCGCCATCTGCGCGGCGAGTTCCGCTTCGTCTGCCTGACGGACCGCCATGAGGGCATACGCGCCGAAGTCGAGTGCCGGCCCATCCCCCCGCTGGACCTGCCACCCGGCAGCCCGGAGCGCGGCTGGACCAAGCTGACCACCTTCAGCGATGACCTGGTTGAGAAATACGGCCTGAGCGGCACCGCCCTCTTCCTGGACCTGGACGTGGTGATCGTGGACGACATCACGCCCTTCTTCGAAGTGCCCGGCGAGTTCCTCATCATTCACGACTGGAAGCGCCCCTGGCGCATCACCGGCAATTCCTCGGTCTACCGCTTCGAGCTGGGACGCCATCCCGACATCCTGGCCAAGTTCCGCCGCGAGTTCGACGCCATTCGCAAGCGTTTCCGCAACGAGCAGGCCTACCTCTCCGACGAGATGCAGCAAAAGGGCCTGCTCAAGTACTGGGACGCCGCCTGGTGCGCCAGCTACAAGTACCACTGCATTCCCGGCTGGCCGCGCAACTACTGGCAGGCTCCGCGCATCCCGGCGGGCGCGCGCATCCTGATCTTTCACGGCGTGGTGAACCCGCCCGACGCTCTGGCCGGCCGCCACAACGGCAACTGGCGCCGCCCGCTGCCGGCGCCCTGGATTGCCGAGCACTGGCGCGAGTGAGCACACGGTGCATGTGTGAAGCATGGACAAGCTACTTCTTTACGCGCACTACAGCGCCAGGGCCTCGATCGACGGCTATGTCTTCCACACCCTGAAGCACTTCAGGGCGCTGGGTTATGAAGTCGTTGTGGCCAGCACCTCCGAGGTGCGCGACCAGGCCGCGCTTGCTCGACTCGCCCAGCTCGGTTGTGAGCTACAGCTGGTTCCCAATATCGGCTACGACTTCTATGCGTGGCGAAGTGCTTTGCTGGATAGGCGGGCGGCCCTGAATAAACTCCAGAGCTTGGTGTTGCTCAACAGCAGCGTGCACGGGCCATTCTTCAGTCTGAGCGAGTTTCTGGACGGCTGCATGTCGCACGGTGCCGACGTCGTAGGGGCTACGCTCAGTCGCGAGCCCAAGCCTCATCTCCAAAGCTACTTCTTTCATTTCAAGCCGCGTGTATTCCGCTCCGAGGCATTTCTGCATTTCTGGGAAACGCTCAAGCCCTACGCAGACCGGCAGTCAACGATTGACCATCACGAACTCGGCTTCAGCGACTACCTACAGACATGCGGCTTCAGTCTTGCTGCCTTCCACACCGCACATGACAGTCTCAACCCGGCGCTCAAGCACCCCTATCTCCTGATGCGCAAGCGCCTGCCCTTCCTGAAGCTGCGCAAACTACGCAAGGCACGTCACCTGCTGCTGCAAATGCGACTGCGCACGCGGGCGCTCCTTCTGAAACCAGGTCGCTGACCGAATCCATACCACGCGCTCCATGTTGCCCCTGGTCTACATCAACTTGCAAAGGGACACCGAACGACATCGGCGGATGCAGTCGGAGTTCTCCCGGCTGGGGATACACGCCGATAGGCTTGAGGCCGTGCTTTGGACCGCCCTGAGGCACGGCGAGCAAACACGGCTGTATAGCGAAGAGCTCAACCAACAACAGTTCCACAAGACGCTGAGCAATGGTGAGAAAGGCTGCTATGCCAGCCATCTGCAGGCTTGGCAGGGCCTGCTCGATTCTCCGCACGAAGCGCTCGTTGTGCTTGAGGACGATGTCCGACTTGAGCCGCAGTTCGCCGCGGTGATCACCGCCATCGGATCGCTGCCGCGCAACTGGGACATGATCAAGCTGATCGGGAATCTTGACGCCAAGCGCGCGTCGGGCAATCAAGCCAGCGCACAGCCCCTGTGCCCGGAGTTTCAGCTGGTGTCCTACAAGCGGGTACCCAGTCTCACAGCCGGCTACGTGATCAGCCGCAGCGGTGCTGCCAAGCTGTTGCAGGGCCGCATCCCCTTTGGCCGTCCCATCGACGTTGACTTGCGCTACTGGTGGGAAACCGGTCTCTGTATTCGAGGCGTCAGCCCTGCCGCAATTGCACTGGACGAAACCAGCGAGCAAAGCTCCATCGGAGCCAAGGCGCCGGACACGCTGGCCATGAGCTGGCGCAAGTTCCGCCGCAAGGCCAGCTACACCCTTTTGAACTACTGGCATCGTCGATGAGCAAGAAGCCTTTAGTGCTTGTGTCCTGGGACGGCACGTCAACGCCCCTGGCCATGATCCATCTGGACGCCGCCGCAGAGTTCGACTGGCTGCTGTTCGACTACACGGGCCGCCAGCCTGCGGGCGAGTCTCTGCTGCGTGATCAGGCCTGCACCGTGCTGTCGGCCCGGACCGAGTGCAAGGGGGAGATCTACCAGGCACTGGCGGACTACCTGGCCGCACAGGGTCGCTGCCCCGAGTACGTGAGCCTGATCGATGACGATGTGCTGCTGAGCGTGAGTGACATCAACCGCGCCTTGCACCTGGGGCGTTGCGAAGGCCTGGACAGCTTCTCGCCCGTGCTCAGCCACGACAGCGTCTACACCCATCGCTGGACCCTGCGCCAGCCGGGTCGCTTCTACCGCCCGGTGGACTGGATCGAGGTCATGATGCCCTTCTACCGCGGGGAGCTCTTCCTGGCCGGTCGCGCGCATTACGCCGGCAACATCTCCTCCTGGGGCATCGACAAGTATCTGATGCCCACCCTGCAGCAGATTGGCGGCTGGTCACGCACGGCCCTGCTCGACGCCGTGATGGCCAGCCACCGACGCCCGGTCACCAGCGGACAGAAGACCTACCGCAACGGCCGTACGGCCGGCGAGGAAAGCGCGGCCATGAAGGCCTTGTGCCTCGATCTGATTGCCCGGCACAAACCTGAACTGCTGGACAGTGCTTGGTACCAGCGCATCTTTGTCCAAAGACATGCGCGCACACGCTGGCAGCAGCTGGCTTATGGACTGGGCCGGCCCCTGCGGCGCTGGCTGGAGCAAAGCACCTGAGACGCGGCGACGCTCAGGGCCGCTCGGCAAGCCCCCGCTGAACCACGGCCTCGTAGCGCTCGAGCATGAGGGCGACCCCATGCTCCTGCTCGGCCTGCTGCCGGGCGGCATGGCCCAGGCGCTCGGCCAGAGCCGTGTCCGTGAACAGCCTCCACAATGCCTGGGCCAGGGCTTGGGCATCGCCCGGGGGCACCAGCAGCCCCGTACGTTCATCCTCCAGCACCCCTTCCACACCGGGCGCCGCCGTGGCCACACAGGCGCAACCCGCCGCCATGGCCTCGACCAATGCCAGCGGCATGCCCTCCCAGCGCGTGGACAGCACAAACACGCGGCTGCGCATCAGCAGCGCAGGCACCTCGGGATACTGCCCCAGGAATTCGACCTGTTGATCCAGACCCAGCGCCCGCACGGCACGCTGGGCCGCTTGCAGATGGGAGCGGCTGCCACTGCCCGCGAACTTGAGCGAAGGGCTCAAGCCACGATCGCGCAGCAGAGCCAGGGCCTGTAGCAAAGTCTGTGGGTCCTTCTGACGGGCAAAGCGCGCCACCATGACGATTTGCGGTATGCGCTCGGCCATGGGCAACAAGGCCTTGGGCGAGAAACGTTCCAGCTGGATGCCATTCGGGATGGCCAGGGTGCGCTCCGCTGGCATGCCCAGCTGCAACAAGCTGCGCCGGACGCCCTCGGAAACGCCGATCATGCACTCGGTATGCGCCGCCAGGCGACGCGCCTGCCAGCGCCGCCACGGCGTATAGCGTTCGCGGGTGTTGTGCTCAACCTGCAGCAGGCGCGGCACGCCCGCCCACAGTCCTGCCCAGCGCCCCAGCAGGTGCTCGGGAAAGCCATGTGCCACCAGCGCCTGCGGCTTCCAGCGACGGCACAGCCGCCACAGCGCGAAGATGGTGGCCAGATGCGCCCAGCCCGGCAACACCTCCACCGCAATCCCCTGGGCACGGATGGCCTCTACCCGCGCGGCATCGGTGTTCGACTTGCGGCGCAAGGCCAGCGTGACCTCCGTGCGCCCCTGGGCCTGGGCGGCACGACACAGATCGACCGCGACCTGGGTGGCTCCCGAAAAACCACCGGTGACGAAGTGCAGCACACGTCGAGTCGGGACCACGGCGCCATCAGGCCGCGGATCTGCGCCTCCCGGCGCCCTGCTAGTTTTGGACATGCGAAAGTGTATCGGCTGGGCACCCAGGGCCAGCCGCCCAAACGCGGCGACAATCTCGGGCCTAGCAGCCCTGTACCGAGCCCCGACCGTGAGCGAGCCCCAGCCGGATCTGAAAACCACCGCGCGCCAAGTGCTGCGCTATGTCCGCCCCTATCGCTGGGGGGCGGTATTCACCTTTCTGGCCTACCTGGGTGCCGCCATCACCGAGCCGCTGATCCCGCATCTGATCAAGACGGTGTTTGGTGAGGGCTTCCAGCCCGATGCCTTCGCCATCTGGTGGGTGCCTGTGGTGCTGATCGGTCTCTACATCGTGCGGGGCATATTCGGCTTTCTGGGCTCATACCTGCTGAGCTGGACCACCTGGCACACGGTGATGGATTTGCGCCGGGCCCTGGCAGCGGCCCTGCTCAAGGCCGATGCCTCGGTCTACACCAGCCTGCCGGCAGGTAACGCCGTCAGCAAGATCGTGAACGATCCCCATCAGTTCATGACCTTGCTCGCGAGCGCGTCCATCACGGTTCTAAGGGATGGTCTACCCACCATCGCGACCCTGGGCTATCTGCTGTATCTGAATTGGCAGCTGACCCTGCTGTCCCTCGTTACCCTGCCCCTGATGGCCTTCGTGATGAAGCGCATCAACCAGCGAGTGCAGCGCATCGGCGCGCTGAGTTATGACGCACAGATGCGCCTGGCCGCAAAGGTTGACGATCTGGTGCGCGCCTGGCGCGTGGTGCGCAGCTTCGACGCAGCCCCCCACGAACAGGAGCAGTTCGCGCGCCTGAGCAAGGATGCCCAGCAGCAAGCCCTCAAGAACTCCGCGACCAATGCGACCATCCAGCCCTTGTCGCAGCTGGTGGCGGCCATCGGTCTGTCCCTGATCATCACCATCGCCCTCTACCAAGCTCGCCAGCACAACACCGGCGTGGGTGAGTTTGCGGCCTTCATCACGGGCCTGCTGCTACTCAGCTCGCGCCTGCGTCACCTCTCCGAGCTCTCGCAACCCATCGTCAACGGCCTGGTGATCGCACGTGCCTGCTTCAGCCTCTTCCAGCTGCCTGCCGAGCCGGACACCGGACAAAGCGGTCTGAAGACGCCCGTCAAGGGCGAACTGGCATTGAAGGACATTCGCCTGCAATACCCCGGGGCCGACAAGCCCGCCCTGGACGGCCTGAGTCTGCATATTCCGGCCGGCAAGACCACCGCCCTGATCGGCGCCTCGGGTGCCGGCAAGAGCTCGGTCATCCATCTCTTGCTGGGCTTTGCCCCACCCGATGCCGGCCACATCCTGCTTGACGGTCAGGACGTGGCCGGTGTCCGCAAGGCCGATCTGCGCCGTCAGTTCGCGGTCGTGTCGCAGGACATCGTGCTATTCGACAGCTCGATCGCCGACAACGTCGCCTATGCGCAGGACAAGGACCCGGCACGCCTGGAACAGGTGCTGCGCGCCGCCCATCTCTGGGACTTCGTGCAAAGCCTGCCCCAAGGTCTGGACACCATCGTCGGCGCCAATGGCAGCAAGCTCAGCGGCGGCCAGCGCCAGCGCCTGGCCATCGCCCGGGCCCTCTACAAGGAAGCCCCCATCTGGGTCTTTGACGAGGCCACCTCGGCCCTGGATACCGAGAGCGAGCGCGCGGTTCAGCAAGCGCTGGAGCAATGGCAAGGCAAGAAGACCCTGATCCTGATTGCCCACCGACTCTCCACCGTGCGTGCGGCCGATGCCATCCATGTGCTGGCCCAGGGCCGGGTATTGGAGTCCGGCAGCCATGCCGAGCTGCTGGCACGCGGCGGCGCCTACGCCACCATGGTCCAGGCCCAGGTGGGGGACTGAAGCATGACGGCGCGCGCGGCTTCGCAGACGCGCCGCCGTTGCCTGTACTTGGCTCGACTACCCCTGGCCCTGCTGCCCCTGGGCCTGCTGCTCCTGCCCCTGGGCGCCCAGGCCCAAAGCCCGCTGCTGGAACTCAACCAGGCCGACCGGGCCGAACTCGAATCCCTGCCCGGCATCGGCCCGCAACTGGCCGAGCGCCTGCTCGCCGAGCGCGCCCGCGCGCCCTTCAATGACTGGCCGGACCTGCTGCGCCGCGTGCGCGGCCTGGGCCCGAGCCTGTCCCGCCGGCTCTCCGGCGCCGGGCTGCGGATCAATGGCCAGGCCTACGAGGCGCCAGCGCCCCAGGAACGCTGAGCCCCGTCGGCGGCTCGCCTCAGGCCTTCGCGGCCTGGGCAAAACCGGCGCGACGCTTGCGCATCATGGCCGGGTCCACGCTGGGCGCCCGGGTGGGCCAGCCAAAGAACTGCTGCACCTCGGCGCGGCGTGCGAGCGTGTCGGTCATGCCCAGCATGATCAGCTCGCCGGTGTAGGACGGCTCGAAGAGCAGATAGCTGGTGAGGGCCGAGCCGCTGGCCTGCCTGCCCTCACCATTCACGCCCACGCCGCGCAGCATGGCCCGTATGGGTGGCGGCAGGCTGCCCTGGTGCTCGGCGGCCATATCGTCCAGGCGTCGGCTGGGCGCGATCACCAGCACGTCCACCGGACGCAGGCTCGTGTTGCGCCGCGCCTCGGGTGAGAGCAGGGACAGGGTGTGGTTGATGCGCTGCATGCGCTCCACATCCACCGCCAGCGCATCCAGGAAGATATTGGACAGCGCATGACCTGCGATCTGCGCCATGCTGGGATGCCCGGTATTCACCACCGGTCGCGAGCCCGTCGGCTCGTGCATGCGGCCCGCACCGATGACCAGCACACGCTGCGCACCCAGATGCACCGCGGGCGAGATCGGGGCGCTCTGCCGCATGGAGCCATCCCCAAACCACTCCTTCTGTCCGCCCAGCTCGATTTCCTCGGCCGGAAAGATGAAGGGAATGGCCGAGGAGGCCATCAGATGGGACAGGGTGAGTTCGGTCCGCACCGCCAGCCGCTGTGAGCGCAGCCAGGGCTCGATGGGTTCACGCGTCTGGTAGAAGGTGACGTGCTGCCCACTGGTGTAGCTGGAGCCGCTGATGGCCAGGGCTCGCAGATGGCCGCGCGCCAGCATTTCGTCCAGCCGCTCCAGCCGGGTCCAGCGCGCCAGCAACTCGCGCAGGGGCGCGTTGTCCAACAGGCTGCGCGGGCGGCTGCGGCGCCAGCGCGCCAAGGCCCAGCCCAGGCTCATCATGGTCATCCAGCGCGCGCCTGTACGGATCACGCCCAGGGAGTCCGCCGCATACACCTGATCCACATGGATGTTCTGCCAGATGTGCATGAGGCCATCGACCGCCGCATCGAAGTCGTCGGCATAGCTCGCCAGGGTGGCCGCATTGATGGCACCGGCCGAGGTGCCGGCAATGATGGGAAAGGGATTGGGCGCCCCGCTGCCCCCCATGCCGGCATCGCGGCGCAGCTGGGCCAGGGCCGCCAGCACGCCCACCTGGTAGGCCGCGCGTGCGCCACCACCGGTCAGGATCAGACCGGTGGCCGGTGGCGTGGCATTGTTGGAAGGCGGAACAAGCTGCACACCCGCAGCTTACGTCCACTGCCCCGGCTGCAAGCCATGAACAGGGGTGCATGCACTGGCCAGTCGCGGCCGCGCGACAGGCCAGCGCACTCCCGCGGGCCCGGCTTCAGTCGTAAATGATCTGGGCGCCGGGCAGGGTAGCCGCCGGCTGGGCCGGTGCGCCCGCAGTGCCGGCGGGCGCCGCCGGCGGTGGCGCGAAGCGCTGCAGCAGCTGCAGGGCCTCCTCGCAGGGCCAGAAGCGACTGTCCTCGCCCAGATCCAGCTGGACCTGGCCCTGAGCCAGGAAGTGATGGGTGCGCACCTTCAGGCCCTGGACCAGGCTGCCCTGTTCGCCCTCAACCCGCTTAGCGGGCCATTGGCGCAGCAGCTCGGCCAGGGGCGGCAGCTCCCGCCGCACCGGCACATAGACATAGCGGCCAAAGCGCGCCCGCGCCGCCGCCAGGCTCCAGACCTGCTGGATATTCATGCGCAGGCCGCCCGAGAAGCGGTCATTCTGCACCTTGCCCGAGGCGATGATCAGCTCGTCTTCGGCCAGCAGTTCCTTGTTGGCATTGAGCAATTCCTCGTTGACCACGGCCTCGATGGCATCGCTCTTGTCGTCCAGCTTGAAGATGGCCACCCTGCCGCGGTTGCCGTTGATCACTCGCATATCGCTGACAATGCCGGCCACCATCACCGGATCGCGGCTGTCCTGCAGCTCGGCGATACGGCGCTTGACCACACGCCGCACCTCCTCGCCGTTCTGGTCGAAGAGATGGCCGCTGAGGTAGTAGCCGATGGCGGTCTTCTCGTGGCTGAGCTTTTCCTTGATGCTCCAGGGCTCCACCTCCACCAAGGGCGGCTCGGCGGTGGAGGAGCCGTGGGTGCTGTCGTCGAAGTCGAACAGGCCGCCCTGGTTGGCATTGGCCTGCAGGTTTTCGGCATAGGTGTAGCCCAGGCCCACGCTGGCCAGCAGGCGGGCGCGGTCGGGCTCCAGCACATCGAAGGCCCCGGCCTTGATCAGGGCCTCCACTACGCGCTTGTTCACCTGCTTGCGGTCCACCCTCACGCAGAAGTCGAAGAAGCTCTTGAAGGGCCCGCCCTCCTTGCGCGCCGCCACGATGGCCTGGATGGCACCCACGCCCGTGCCCTTGACGGCGCCCAGGCTGTAGTTGACCTTCTTGGGCCCCAGGGGCTCGAAGCGGTGCACGCCCAGATTGATATTGGGCGGCTCGAACTCGATGCCGAAGAGCTTGGCATCGTTGAGCAGGACCTTGAGCTTGTCGGTGTCGTCCGACTCGATGGTCATGTTCGCGGCGAAGAACTCCGCCGTGAAATGCACCTTGAGCCAGGCCGTGTGATAGGCCAGCAGGGAGTAGGCGGCGGCGTGCGACTTGTTGAAGCCGTAGCCCGCGAACTTCTCCATCAGGTCGAAGACCTCGTCGGCCTTGTTCTGGTCGATGCCCTTCTCCGCGGCGCCCTTGCGGAACATCTCGCGGTGCATGGCCATCTCTTCGGCCTTCTTCTTGCCCATGGCCCGGCGCAGCATGTCGGCGCCGCCGAGGCTGTAGCCGCCCAGCACCTGGGCCGTCTGCATCACCTGCTCCTGGTAGACCATGATGCCGTAGGTCTCGGCCAGCACCGGCTCGGTCAGCGGATGCGGATACTCCACCACCTCCTTGCCGTGCTTGCGCGCCACGAAGGTGGGAATCAGGTCCATGGGGCCCGGGCGGTACAGCGCGTTCAGGGCAATCAGGTCCTCCAGGCGCGAGGGCTTCGCGTCCTTGAGCATCTTCTGCATGCCGCTGGATTCGAACTGGAACACCGACTCGGTCAGGCCGTCCGAGAAGAGCTTGTAGGTCTTCTTGTCGTCCAGCGGGATCTTCTCGAAGGCGAAGTCCTTGTGCTCCGGATAGCGCGCGACGATGAAGTCCTTGGCCAGCTCCAGGATGGTCAGGGTGGCCAGGCCCAGGAAGTCGAACTTCACCAGGCCGATGGCCTCGACGTCGTCCTTGTCGTACTGGCTCACCGCGCTGGTGGAGCCCGGCTGCTGGTACTGGGGGCAGAAGTCGGTGATCTTGCCCGGCGCGATCAGCACGCCACCGGCATGCATGCCGATGGAGCGCACCGTGCCCTCCACGCGCGCGGCCAGCTCCAGCAGGCCGGCCACTTCCTCGTCCTCGCGCTCGCGCTCCTCGATCTCGGGCGACTCATGGCGCGCATAGACCATCTTGGCCTTCTCCGGATCGAAGTCCGGCGGCAGCTTGGCCAGGGTCACGGTCTTGCCCGGGGGCGCCGGCACCAGCTTGGCAATCGAGTCCACATGGCCAAAGCCCATGCCCAGCACCCGGCCGATATCGCGCAGCGCGCCCTTGGCCGCCATGGTGCCAAAGGTGGCGATCTGGCTCACCGCGGGGCGGCCGTACTTGTCCTTGACGTAGTCGATGACGCGGTCGCGGTTGCCCTGGCAGAAGTCGATGTCGAAGTCAGGCATGGACACCCGCTCCGGGTTCAGGAAGCGCTCGAACAGCAGGTTGTACTGCAGCGGGTCCAGGTCCGTGATCAGGAGCACATAGGCCACGAGCGAACCGGCACCCGAGCCCCGGCCCGGCCCCACGGGGCAGCCGTTCATCTTGGCCCAACGGATGAAGTCACCCACGATCAGGAAGTAGCCCGGAAAGCCCATCTTGATGATGGTGTCCAGCTCGAATTCCAGGCGCTCCACATAGCGCGGCCGCTCGGCCTCGCGCTTGGCGGGATCGGGGAAGAGCAGTTGCAGGCGCTCCTCCAGCCCCTCGAAGGAGAGCTGGCGGAAGTACTGCGCCATGGGCATGGGCGTGCCATCTTCCAGCAGCGGCGTGGGGAAGTTGGGCAGCTGGGGCTTGCCCAGCACCAGGCTCAGGCTGCAGCGCCGTGCGATCTCCACCGTGTTGGCAATCGCACTCGGGATGTCGGCGAACAGCACCTCCATCTCGGCCTGCGTCTTGAAATACTGGCCCGGCAGGAAGCGCTTGATGCGCTTGGGATTGGCCAGGGTCTCGCCATCGGCAATGCAGACCCGCGCCTCATGGGCGTCATAGTCTTCCTCGGCGAGGAACTGGATGGGGTGGGTGGCCACCACTGGCAGCTGCAGCTCGGCCGCCAGGGGCACGCTGGCCCGCACCAGAGCCTCCTGGCCGGGCAGGCCGGCGCGCTGCAGCTCGATGTAGAAGCGCCCCGGATACAGCGCCGCCAGGCGGCGTGCCCAGTCCATAGCGCGGGCCTTGTCACCGGCCAGCAGGGCCTGCCCCAGACCACCGAACTGCGCGCCCGAGAGGCAGATCAGGCCCTCGTGCAGCTCTTGCATCCACTCCCATTTGAGGCAAGCCTGGTTGCGCTGCACATTCTGGATCCAGGCCCGCGAGAGCAACTCGCTCAGGTTCAGATAGCCCTGGCTGTCCTGCACCAGCAGCAGCACCCGGGTGGCCGGCCGGTCCGAGGCCTCGGGCTCGATCCAGCAGTCCGCGCCCAGCACCGGCTTCACGCCGTTCTTGCGGCAGGCGTTGTAGAACTTGACGCCCCCGAACAGATTGGCCAGATCGGCCAGCCCCAGGGCCACCTGCCCGTCCTTGGCGGCCGCCTTGGCCGCATCGTCGACGCGCAGGGTGCCGTCAACGACGGAAAACTCGGTATGGGTACGCAGGTGAACAAATGCCATCTATCGATTGTAAGGAGGGGGGCCGACGGCTATGCTCCGCCCCCATGAGCAAGACCTGCCCCCCGCTCCCCGCCATGGTTATCAAGCTGCTGGGCGCCGCCCTGCTGAGCCTGGGCGCCACCGTGCAAGCTCAGGCGCCGGCCGCCAAGCCCGCCCGCAGCGCTGCCGACATCCTGGCCCAGTCGCCCGCCAGCGACTGGCGCAGCCCGGATCCCCGTGACACCTTGCTGATGGAGTTGCAGACCGCGCGCGGCCCCGGCCAGGTGCTGATCGAGCTGGCGCCGCGCTTCGCGCCCCGCCATGTGGCCAATATCCGCAGCCTGGCACGCGCCGGCTACTACGACGGCCTGGCCGTCGTCCGGGTCCAGGACAACTTCGTCACCCAGTGGGGCGATCCCGATGCCGACAAGCCGGACAAGGCCCGGCCCCTGGGTGAGGCACAGGCTAGGCTGCCGGCCGAGTTCTCCATCGCCTACAAGGATCTGCCCATCAGCCGCCTGCCCGATGTGGATGGCTGGGCGCCGGTGAGCGGCTTTGTGGATGGTTTCCCCGTGGCCGCCCAGCCCGAGGCCGACAAGGCCTGGCTGACGCATTGCTACGGCATGGTGGGTGCGGGCCGCGGCAATGCGCCCGACTCCAGCACCGGCAGCTCGCTGTACACCGTGATCGGTCATGCCCCGCGGGGTCTGGATCTCAATATCACCCTGGTGGGGCGCGTGATCAAGGGCATGGAACTGCTGGCCAGCCTGCCGCGCGGCGGCGGGGCCATGGGCTTCTACGTGCAGGCCGAGCAGCGCAGCCCCATCCAGCGCGTGCGCCTGCTGGCGGACATGCCCGATGCCGAGCGCCCTCGCCTGCAGCTGCTTCGCACCGACAGCAAGACTTGGCTCGAGCTGCTGGACGCGCGCCGTCACCGCAGCGGCTGGTTTGTGCACAGCCCGGCTCATATCGAGGTCTGCAGCGCCGGTGTGCCCAGCCGTCCGGCCCCCTGAACCCGCCCTCGCCAGGGGGCGATGGGCGCTCGACCGGGGCGGCTGACGCACTGTGCCTACAATCCAGGCCCTCGCCATGCTGTATCCCGCCCCCGTTCTCAATATCTCGGCCTACAAGTTCGTAGGGCTGCCCGACTGCGCCGCGCTGCGCGACACCCTGCACGAGCGCGCCAGCCAGCTGGCGCTGCGTGGCACGGTGCTGCTGGCCGAGGAAGGCATCAATCTCTTCCTGGCGGGCGCCCCCGAGGCGGTACGTGGCTGGGTGGAGGCGCTGCGCCATGACGAGCGCTTTGCCGATCTGGCGCCCAAGGAGAGCTGGTCCGAGACCGTGCCCTTTCGCAAGCTGCTGGTCAAGGTCAAGCCCGAGATCATCCGCATGAACCACCCGACCATCAGGCCGGACCGCGCCGAGCGCGCGCCCGCCCTGCCCGCGGCCACCCTGGCGCGCTGGCTGGATCAGGGCCATGACGATGAAGGTCGCCCGGTCGTGACCCTGGACACCCGCAACGCCTTCGAGGTGGACTACGGCAGCTTCGAGCAGGCCCTGGACTGGCGCATCAGCAAGTTCAGCGAGTTCCCCGAGGCCGTTCAGCGCCACCGGGAGGCCCTGCAGGGCAAGACCGTGGTGAGCTTCTGCACCGGCGGCATACGCTGCGAGAAGGCCGCGCTCTTTCTGCAGGAGCAAGGCCTGAGCGACACGCCCATCTACCAGCTCGAAGGCGGCATCCTCAAATACTTCGAGGAGGTGGGCGGCAAGCACTACCAGGGCAGCTGCTTCGTCTTTGACCAGCGTGAGGCCCTGGACGCGGGCCTGAGCCCGTCCACCGATGTGCAGCGCCCGGCCAGCGAGGCCCACCGGGCGCGCTGAATCCGACGGCACGCCGTTCCCCACCCATCATGGCCTCCGAATCCCTGAGCCCTGCCGCCTGGCTGCTGCGCCTGGCCGGCGTGCTGTTGCTGGGCTTGGCCCTGCTCAGTGCGGCCTTTCGTGCACCGCAGCGCAGCCTGGAGAGCCTGGTGGAACGCTGGGCGCCGCCGCCCTCCGACTTCATGGAGCTCGGCCCCCAGCTGCTGCACTACCGCGACGAGGGCCCGCGCAGCGATCCCCTGCCCCTGCTGATGCTGCACGGCAGCGCCTCCAGTCTGCACAGCTGGGACGCCTGGGCCACGGCCCTGAGCGCACAGGGCCGACGCGTCGTTCGCCTGGATCTGCCCGGCTTCGGACTGAGCGGTCCCGCCGCCAGCGGCAACTACGGCGATGCAGCCTATCTCGAGCTGCTGACGCAGCTGCTGCAGCGCCTGGACCTGGGCCGGGTCATCCTGGTCGGCCAGGGCCTGGGCGCTCAGCTGGCCTGGCAGCTCGGCTTGCAGCAACCCGAGCGTGTGGCCGGCCTGGTGCTGCTCAACGCCGGTGCGCGGGAGTTCCGCCCCGAAGCCGCTCCCCTGGTCTTTACCCTGGCCCGATTGCCGGGCGCGGGCTGGCTGGCCGAGGGGCTGCTGCCGCGCCGGTTGATCGAGCAGGCGCTGCGCGAGGTCTATGGACAGCCGGCACGTCTGCACCCGGCCACGGTGGAGCGCTATTTCGAGCTCAGCCTGCGCGAAGGCAATCGCAGCGCCCTGGTGGACTTTCTGGATCAGCGCCGTAGCCCCCTGGATTTGGCGCCGCTGAGCGCCCTGCGTGTCCCCACCCTGATTCTCTGGGGTGCCCGCGATCGCCTGCTGCCCATCGAGGACGGCCAGACCCTGGCCCAGGCCATACCGGGCAGCCGCCTGATACCCTTGAACCAACTGGGACATCTGCCCCAGGAAGAAGACGGCCCGGCCAGCCTGGCGGCGGTGGCCGACTTCTTGCATACGCTCAAACCCTGATGCCCGGCTCGCCCCGGCGCATGCAACACTGCCATTTGCACCCAACCCTCAGGAGATGCTTCCCATGCAACGACGTTCCCTGATTGCCCTGGCCGCCCTGGCCTTGGGCGCCATTTCCGCGGCCCAGGCTCAGGCCCCGGACTGGAAGAAGATTCGCATCGGCGTGGAAGGCGCCTACCCCCCCTTCTCCGAAGTGGGGCCGGACGGCAAGCTCAAGGGCTTCGAGATCGACTACGCCAACGCCCTGTGCGCCGAAATGAAGGCCGAGTGCACCCTGGTGCAGCAGGACTTTGACGGCCTGATCCCCGCCCTGCAGGCGCGCAAGGTCGACGCCATCATCGCCTCGGTGTCCATCACCGACGAGCGCAAGAAGGCCATCGCCTTTTCCAACCCCTACTACAACACCCCCGCCCGCTTCGCCGCCAAGGTCGATGCCAAGCTGGATGTGTCCCCCGCGGGCATGAAGGGCAAGAAGATCGGTGTGCAGCGCGCCACCATCCACGAGAAGTTCGCCGCCGAGGTCTTCAAGCAGAGCGAGATCGTGCGCTACGCCACCCAGGACCAGGCCTTTCTGGACCTCAAGTCCGGCCGCATCGACGCCACCGTGGCCGATATGGTGGCCATCGATATGGGCTTCCTGAAGACGCCCGCCGGCAAGGGCTTCGCCTTCGCCGGCCCCACCTTCACCGACGTCAAGTACTTTGGCGTGGGTTCCGGCGTGGGCATGCGCAAGGCCGACGAGAAGGTCTTGGGCAAGAAGTTCAACGACGCCATCGCGGCCCTCAGGGCCAATGGCACGTTCAAGAAGCTCAACGACAAGTACTTCGAGTACGACATTTCGCCTAAGTAATCCCCTCCTACCGGCTTTGCCGGCCGGAGCCAGAGGCTCCGGCGCCGTGCAGGCACAAACAGCCCTCAGGGCTGTTTGTGTCCGGCACAGCCCCTCTCAGGCGGTTGCCGGATGATGCGCGCGGGCCAGGCCCAGCGCTCCATCAAGCGCGGCGCCGCTGATTGAGCACTCATGTTTCTACACGGATTTCTGCCCAGCCTGCTTGAAGGTGCGGCCATCACACTGAGCGTGGCCCTGGCCTCGCTGGCCCTGGCCATGGTGCTGGGCCTGGCAGGCGCCATGGCCAAGCTCTCGCGCTGGCGCTGGGCGCAGGGCCTAGCCTATGTCTACACCACCGTGATCCGCGGCGTGCCCGATCTGGTGCTGATGCTGCTGATCTTCTTCGGCGGCCAGGTGGCGGTGAACCATATCGCCCTGAGCCTGGGGCATGAGGACTACATCGACATCGACCCGTATGTGGCCGGCGTCATCACCATCGGCTTCATCTTCGGGGCCTACCTCACCGAGGCCTTCCGGGGCGCCTTCCTGGCCGTGCCGCCGGGTCAGCGCGAAGCCGGCCTGGCTTATGGCATGAGCCCCTGGCAGGTCCTTGTGCGCATCAGCTTCCCGCAGATGTTCCGCCACGCCCTGCCGGGTCTGTCCAACAACTGGCTGGTGCTGATCAAGAGCACCGCCATCGTCTCGGTGATCGGTCTGCATGATCTGATGACGCGCGGCTCGCAGGCCGCCGGCAGCACCCGGGAGCCCTTTGTGTTCTACAGCGCCGTGGCCCTGATCTATCTGGCCTTCACCACGGTCTCGGAACTGGTATTCGACCGCCTGCAAAAGCGCCTGTCCGTCGGCCAGCGCCAAGGCAAGCTCTGAGGCCGGCCATGAATCTGGAAGCCATCACCGACAATCTGCCGCTGTATCTCAGCGGCGCCTGGACCACCTTCGAGCTGCTGATCATCTCCCTGGGCCTGGGCCTGGCCTTTGCCATTCCGCTGGCCGTGCTGCGCACCCTGCCCCAGGCCTGGATCTCGCGGCCGATCTGGCTCTACACCTATGTGTTCCGCGGCACGCCCATGCTGGTCCAGCTCTTTCTCATCTACTACGGCCTGGCCCAGTTCGAGTGGATGCAGAAGAGTGCCCTGTGGCCCTACTTCAGCTCGGCCTGGTTCTGCGCCTGCCTGACCTTCGCGCTCAACACCTGCGCCTACACGGTGGAGATCATCGCGGGCTCCATCCGCGCGCTTCCGGCCGGCGAGATCGAGGCCGCCAAGGCCCTGGGCATGAGCCGCTGGGTGATGCTGCGCCGCATCGTGCTGCCCTCGGCCCTGCGCCGCGCCCTGCCGGCCTACAGCAACGAGGCCATCTTCATGCTGCACGGCACGGCCCTTGCCAGCATCGTCACCATCATGGATCTCACCGGCGCGGCCCGGCAGGTCAACTCCACCTACTACATCCCCTTCGAAGCCTTCATCACCGCGGCCGTCTTCTACCTACTGCTGACCCTGGCCCTGGTGGGCCTGTTCCACATGGCCGAGCGCCGCTGGCTGCGACCGCTGATGGCGCGCTGAGCGCGCGCCAGACCCTGCCTTCCCATGCATACGCAAAGACACGCCCTGCTCTCGCCCACACCGGGCACGCAAAGAGAGCTGATTTCCCTGCACTACGGCCAGGCCGGCTCGTCCGTCGGCAAGGCCTATCTGCAGGCCTCGCTGCACGCCGATGAACTGCCCGGCATGCTGGTGGCCCACCATCTGCGCCTCAAGCTCGATGCCCTGGAGGCCCAGGGCCGCATCAAGGGCGAGATCGTGCTGGTCCCCATGGCCAACCCGATCGGCCTGTCCCAGCATCTGCTGCACGGCCATCTGGGCCGCTTCGAGGCCACTTCGGGTGAGAACTTCAACCGCTACTACCCCGACCTGATCGAGGCCGTGGCCGAGCGCGCCGCCCCGGAACTTGGCGCGGACGCCAGCGCCAATGTGGCCCTGTTGCGCCGGCATTTGCGCGAGGCCATCGCCGCCCAGAAGGTGGAGACCGAGCTGCAGTCCCTGCGGCGCCAGCTGATGCTGCTGGCCTGTGACGCCGACATCGTGCTGGACCTGCACTGCGACAACGAGGCCGTGCTGCATCTCTACACCGAGACCCCCTGCGCCGCGGACTGCGAGCCCCTGGCCCGCTTCCTCGGTTCACGCCTGACCCTGCTGGCCCTGGACTCGGGCGACCGGCCCTTTGACGAAGCCTGCTCCCAGCCCTGGTGGCGCTGGGCACAGCGCTTCGAGGGTCGCGGCACGCCCCTCCCCCAGGCCTGCCTCTCGGTCACCGTGGAGCTGCGCGGGCAGGTCGATGTGGAGCATGCCCTGGCCGAGCGCGACGCCCAGAACCTGCTCGACTTCCTGACCTGGCGCGGCCTGATCGACATGCCCACGCCGGCCCTGCCCGAGCCCCTGGGCGACGCGCGCCCCCTGGCCGGCAGCATGCCGGTTGCCAGCCCGGTCGGCGGCGTGCTCACCTTTTTGCGCCAGCCCGGCGAGGCCCTGAAGTCGGGCGAGGTCCTGGCCCAGGTGATCGACCCGATCAGCAATGCGGTGACCGATCTGACAAGCCCCGTGGACGGACTGCTGTTCGCTCGGGATTCCGTGCGCCTGGTGCGCGCCGGCCAGAAAGTGGCCAAGGTTGCGGGCCTGGAAGCCCGCCGCAGCGGCAAGCTGCTGGGAGACTGAAACTCATGAGCAGCAGCCTGATCGTCAAAGACCTGCACAAGCGCTATGGTGAGCGCGAGGTGCTCAAGGGCGTCTCCCTGTCGGCCAAGAAGGGCGATGTGATCACCCTCATCGGCTCCAGCGGCTCCGGCAAGAGCACCTTTTTGCGCTGCCTGAACCTGCTGGAGCAGCCCCACCAGGGCACGCTCTCTCTGGACGGCGAGACCCTGACCCTGGTGCCCGACCGCGACGGCAGCCTGCGCGCGGCCGATGCCAAGCAGCTGCAGCGCTGGCGCGCGCGCCTGGCCATGGTGTTCCAGAACTTCAACCTCTGGGGTCACCGCACCGTGATCGAGAACGTGATCGAGGCCCCGGTCCATGTGCTGGGCGTGCCCAAGGCCCAGGCCCTGGAAAAGGCCGAGGCCCTGCTGGCCCGCGTGGGCGTGGCGCACCGCAAAAACGTCTATCCCGCCCAGCTCAGCGGCGGTGAACAGCAGCGCGTGGCCATCGCCCGGGCCCTGGCCGTGGAGCCCGAGGTCATGCTGTTTGACGAGCCCACCTCGGCCCTGGACCCCGAGCTGGTGGGCGAGGTGCTCAAGGTCATGCGCGATCTGGCCGCCGAGGGCCGCACCATGATCGTCGTCACCCACGAGATGGGCTTCGCCCGCGAGGTCTCCACCCACACCATGTTCCTGCACCAGGGCAAGGTGGAGGAGGAAGGCAACCCACGCGAGGTGCTGCTGCGCCCGCAGAGCCAGCGCCTGCAGCAGTTCCTCAGCGGCGGGCTCAAGTAGGAAGCTGAACCCATGCCCAAGCGCCCCGTCCTGCTGTCACTGGCCTTGCTGGCCAGTCCTGCGATTCAGGCTCAAGGGGGGAGCGCTCCCGGCGCCGCTCCGGACGCGGCGGCGCTGCAAGCCTGTGCCGCCATTGGCGCGCCGGCCGACCGTCTGGACTGCTACGACCGCGCCCTGGGCCGGGCTGTTGAGGCCTCCCCCGCCGCTGCGGCCGCAACGCCAGCGCCGGACACCAGCGACTCGCTGATCGCCCCCAAGGGCGAGCTGCTGCGTGAAGACGCCGCGTCCCCACCGCCCAGCCTGCTCACCCGCTACTGGGAGCTGGACGCGGGCAGCAAGCGTGGCCGCTTCAATCTGGTCGGCTACCGGCCGAGCTACGCCATGCCGCTGCACATCACCAGCCGCATCAACCGCGCGCCCAGCTCGCCCACCCAGGCCGCCGTGCCCCAGCCCAGCTACCGGCGTGAAGAGGCCAAATTCCAGATCTCGCTGCGCACCAAGCTGGCCCAGGACTTTCTGCTGCCCGGCGGCGACCTGTGGGCGGCCTACACCCAGCAGGCCATGTGGCAGATCTATGACGGCAGGAACTCCCGCCCCTTTCGCAACACCGATTACGAGCCGGAGCTGATCTATGTGCTGCCCACCCCCAAGGGGCTGCGCCGCCTGCCCTTTGACTGGCAGTGGCGCTATGCCCTGCTCAGCGTGGCCCACCAGTCCAATGGTCAGTCTGACCCGCTCTCGCGCAGCTGGAACCGCGTGAACCTGGCAGCGGGCATAGACCGCGGCAACTGGGCCCTGGTCGCGCGGGTGAGTCAGCGCATCACCGAGCCCTATAGCGAGGACAACAACCCCGATCTGACCCTCTATCGCGGTCGCGCGGAGTTGCAGCTCAGCTGGGCCGGTGGCCGACACACCCTGCAAATGCTCTTGCGCAGCAATCTGCGCCATGTGGGCCAGTACGGCGCCTTCCAGATGGAGTGGACCTACCCGGTCTTTGCCGACCAGCCCAACGGCATGCGCTGGTATGTGCAGGCTTTCCACGGCTACGGCGAGACCCTCAGCGACTACAACTTCCGCCAGACCAGTCTGGGGCTGGGCCTGAGCTTTTTGCAGTTCTGAGTGCCGTGCGAGGCCGCCCTCGCTAGCGCCACTCGCCCTGCAAGGCCTTCAGCACCTCGGAGCGAAACTCGCGCCGGTACAGAATGAAGATCACGCCCAGGGTCCCCGCCATGAAGGCCCAGGGCGAGAAGAACCAGGCCACGGCGGCAAAGGCCAGGTAGTAGGCGCGCAGTCCGTCGTTGAAGCTCTCGGCCGCCAGCGCCACCACCTTGCCCGCCCGCTGGGCAAAGGCCTCGCGTGACAGGCTGCTGTCCTGCTCGAACTGCCAGGACTCCGGCGCCGCCGCCACCAGCAGGGCACCAAAGGTGTACTGCCGCATGCTCCAGGTGAAGCGGAAGAAGGCGTAGATGAAGATGCCGGCCAGCAGCACCAGCTTGAGATCAAAGACCAGGGTGCTGGTGCGAGCCGTAAAAGGCAGTTCGCGCACCAGCTCGCTGGCCTTGTCGCTGGCCCCCAGCACCGCCAGCAAGCCACCAATGATCAGGATGGTGGTGGACGCGAAGAAGGACGGGCTGGTGGACAGGCTCTGCACCACCACGCCGTCGATCACCCGCACCTCGCGGTAGGTCGTCTGCAGCATCCAGCGATAGCGCTCGCGATTGGTCGCCCCCAGGACCGAGGCCTGGCTCTGCGAGCGTCGCTTGGCGAATCGCGCATAGCCCACCCAGCCGGCAAAGAACAGCAGCAGGGCCAGCCAGTCGATCAGGGGCAGCAGGCGCGGCAGGATCAGCAGTTTTTCCATGGCCCGCAGTCTATCCAGACCGCGCCGCGCTGCCGCAGGCTTATTGCGGCAGATCGAAGACCAGCACCTCGGCCTGCTCACCCTGGTCCAGGCTCAGGCGCTCCAGCCCCGAGGCCTGGAGCGCGTCGCCGGCCTGCAGAATCTGCCCGTTCACGCGCAAGCGCCCGCGGGCCAGATGCACATAGGCCAGGCGAGCCGGCGCCAGTTCCAGCTCGGCGCTTTCCGCTCCCTCGAAGAGACCCGCGTAGAGCCGGCTGCCGGAATGGATGCTCACCGAGCCCTCGGCCCCGTCGGGCGAGGCCAGCAGGCGCAGGCGGCCGCGCTTGTCCGCGCTGGAGAAGTGCTGCTGCTCATAGCCCGGCGCCACGCCGCTGCGGTCCGGCATGATCCAGATCTGCAGAAAGTGGGTCTCGCCCTGGGGCAGATTGTTGAACTCGCTGTGCATCACGCCCGTGCCGGCGCTCATGCGCTGCACATCACCCGGGCGGATCACGCCCGCATGCGCACCACCGGCCTGGCCATTGCCCATGCTGTCCTTGTGGGCCAGCTCGCCCTCCAGCACATAGCTGATGATTTCCATATCGCGATGGCCGTGGGTGCCGAAGCCCGTGCCCGGGGCGATGCGGTCCTCGTTGATCACCCGCAGCGGCCCGAAGCCCATGCGCCGGGGGTTGTGATAGCTGGCAAAGGAAAAGCTGTGGAAGGACTTGAGCCAGCCATGGTTGGCATAGCCCCGTTCGGCGGACTTGATCAGTTCAATCGTCATGCTCATCTCCATGGCTGAAAGGTGCCTCTCGTGGCCCCGTGCTCTGCACTGTAGGGGGCCATCGCCCGCCTCAGGCGCTGGCGCGATGAAGCCATCATTCAAATAAGATGAAGTCCTGACCCCGCTCCCGCCCCTCACGATGTCCCAAACCGACAAGCGCCGCGTCCTCACCCCCGAAGCCCTGGCCATGATGGACAGCATCGCGCGCACCGGCAGCTTCGCCGCCGCGGCGCGCGAGATGGGCAAGGTGCCCTCGGCCCTGACCTACAGCGTGCGCCAGCTGGAAGAGGCGCTGGATGTGCTGCTCTTCGACCGCCGCTCGCGCCAGGCCGAACTCACCGCCGCGGGGCGCGAACTGCTGATCGAGGGCCGGCGCCTGCTGCAGGAGATGGATGCCGTGACCAACCGGGTGCGCCGCGTGGCCACCGGCTGGGAGAGCGAGCTGACCATCGCCATCGACGATGCCGTGGCCCGGCGCGCCCTCTTCGACCTGATGGAGCGCTTCTACCAGCTCGACCCCGGCGACGGCGCCCCCGCCGGTCCGCCCACCCGACTCAAGCTGCGGGTGGAGGTGCTCTCGGGCACCTGGGAGGCCCTGCTCAGCGGCCAGGCCGATCTGGCCGTGGGCACCAGTGCCCAGCCTCCCGGCAACTCGGTCTTCTGTGAGTTGCTGGGCGATATGGAGATGGTGTTCTGCGTGGCTCCCCACCATGCCCTGGCACGTCACGAGGGCGTGCTCTCCGCCGCCGACATCGCCCAGCACCGCATCATTGCCGTGGCCGACAGTGCCCGCAGCCTGGCGCCCATGACCGTGGGCGTGCTGCCCGGCCAGGAAGTGCTGACCGTGCCCTCCATGTCCAGCAAGCTGGAGGGCCTGCTGCGGGGGCTGGGCTGCGGCTCCCTGCCCGCGTCCATGGTGCGCCGCCATCTCGAGGCCGGCCGCCTGGTGGCCCCGCCCACCTACCGGGACAAGCGCATCGTGCCCCTGCACTACGCCTGGCGCAACACCGGCCAGCCTCCGGGCAAGGCCCTGGCCTGGTGGCTGGAACAGCTGCAGTCGGCCAAGACCCGCGAGGCCCTGGTCCATCAGCACGAGGGTCTGCTGCTGTGAGCATGGCCCGCTACCGCGGCCGCTTCGCCCCCTCCCCGACCGGCCTGCTGCACGAAGGCTCCGCCGTGGCGGCCCTGGCCAGCTGGCTGGATGCCCGGGCCCACGGTGGCACATGGCTGGTGCGTATCGAGGATGTGGACACGCCGCGCTGCGTGCCCGGCGCCGACCTTGAGATCCTGGCCCAGCTGGAGCGCCTGGGCCTGCGGCCCGATGAGCCGCCGCAGTGGCAGTCCCAGCGCGGCGAACGCTATGCCCAGGCCCTGGCGCGTCTGCAAGCCGCCGGCCTGGCCTATGGCTGCGCCTGCTCGCGCAAGGACATCGCCCAGGCCCTGGCCGCGGCCGGCCAGGGCTCTGAGCGCCATGGCGAGCTGGTCTACCCCGGCACCTGCCGTCCGGGACGGGGTGGTCTGGGCGAGCGCGCGCCGCGCGCCTGGCGCCTGCTCACCCAGGCTGCGGGCCGCATCAGCTGGCAGGACCGCCGCCTGGGCGCACAGCAGCAGGCCCTGGAGGCCGAGGTGGGCGACTTCGTGCTCAAGCGCGCCGATGGGCTCTGGGCCTACCAGCTCGCCGTGGTGGTGGACGATGCCGAGCAGGGCATCAGCGATGTGGTGCGCGGCGAAGACCTGGCCGACAACACGCCGCGTCAGCTCTTCCTGCAGCGCTGCCTGGGCCTGCCGGCGCCGCGCTATCTGCACACGCCCCTGGTCCTGGCCGAGGACGGCCAGAAACTCTCCAAGCAAAACGGCGCCCGTCCGCTGGACCTCAGCGATCCGGCAGCCGCCTTGCGCCGCGCGGCCAGCGCCCTGGGTCTGCCCCCCCTGGCGCCTGCCAAGCCCTTGGCCGAGACCCTGGCTGAGGCCGTGGCCGCCTGGCGCGGCCTTATGATGCCGGCCACATTCGTTTTTCCCTCCTCCTAGCAGGACAGCGACACCATCATGCAAACCACCGCCAGCGGCCTCCAGTACGAAGACACCACGCCGGGCACCGGCCCCGAGGCCAAGTCGGGCCAGGACGTTGCCGTCCACTACACCGGCTGGCTCTACAAGGATGGCGTCAAGGGCCAGAAGTTCGACTCCAGCAAGGACCGCGGCGAGCCCTTCGAGTTCGAACTGGACGGCGGCATGGTGATCCGCGGCTGGGATGAGGGCGTGCAGGGCATGAAGGTCGGCGGCACCCGCGTGCTGGTGATCCCGCCCGAGCTGGGCTATGGCGCCCGCGGCGCCGGCGGCGTGATCCCGCCCAACGCCACCCTGATGTTCGAGGTGGAGCTGCTGGGCGTGTCGGGTGGCGATGAGGCCGTGAGCCTGAACCTGAGCAGCACGGCCAGCGGCCTGCAGTACGAAGACAAGATCGTCGGCGAAGGCGCCGAGGCCAAGAGCGGCGCCCGTGTGGCCGTGCACTACACCGGCTGGCTCTACAAGGCCGAGGGCAGCATGCGCGGCAAGAAGTTCGATTCCAGCAAGGACCGCGGCCAGCCTTTCCGCTTCCAGCTCGACGCCGGCATGGTGATCCGCGGCTGGGACGAGGGCGTGCAGGGCATGAAGGTCGGCGGCACCCGCGTGCTCATCATTCCCTCGGAGCTCGGCTACGGGGCCCATGGCGCCGGCGGCGTGATCCCGCCCCATGCCACCCTGATGTTCGAGGTGGAGCTGCTGGCGGTCTGATCGCACCGCGACGGCTGCCGCGCCAAGCCGCGGCGGCGCGTCCGCCCCTGAAAACCCCCAAGCTCTTGACGCCCTTTTCCGATCAGGCAGAATCCGCGCTTCCGCAAGGGGAGTAGCTACATGGCGCAAGGCCGTGGCGTTGGCCCGTCAATACGGAGCGTGCCTCCCAGGCATGCACCCGGGCCCCGCAGCTGCCGGCATCTCGCCGGCTATGCCCCGCAAGACCTTACGGATCGCATGGCGCCCGCCATGTCAATCACCCTGTCTGTCTTGTTCCAGAGGTAATCAATGACCACGATTGCGCCACTGTGGCTGTGGATCTTTTTTGTCGTCAGCGTGCTGGTGGCCTTGTTTGTGGACTTTGTCGTACTGCGCAAGCAGGGCGCCCATGAAGTCAGCGTCAAGGAAGCCATCAACTGGTCCTTGGTCTGGGTCGGCCTGAGCCTGGCCTTCAACGCGCTGTTCTGGTGGGCCGTGAAGGACAGCACCGGAAGCTCCGAACTGGCGACCACCAAATCGCTGGAGTTTCTGACCGGCTATCTGATCGAGAAATCGCTGGCCGTCGACAATATCTTCGTCTTCCTGATGATCTTCACCTACTTCTCGGTGCCGGCGGCGTACCAGAAGCGGGTGCTGATGTACGGCATCATCGGCGCCATCGTGCTGCGCACCGTGATGATTCTGGTGGGCAGTTGGCTGATCGCGCAGTTCCACTGGATCCTCTATGTGTTCGGCGCCTTCCTGCTGATCACGGGTATCAAGATGTGGTGGGCAGCCGGCCAGGAGCCCGATCTGGAGAGCAATCCGGCGCTCAAGCTGCTGCGCAAGATCATGCCGGTCAGCGACAAGTTCGACGGCGAGCGTTTCTTCACGGTCCAGCGCGGCAAGCGCCTGGCCACGCCCCTGCTGCTGGTCATCGCCCTGGTGGGCATCACCGACGTGATCTTCGCCGTGGACTCGATCCCTGCGATCTTCGCCATCACCAACGATCCCTTCATCGTGCTGACCTCCAATATCTTCGCGATCCTGGGTCTGCGGGCGATGTACTTCCTGCTGGCAGCGATGGCCGCCAAGTTCCATCTGCTCAGCTATGGCCTGGCGATCGTGCTGTCCTTCATCGGCGTGAAGATGATGCTGATCGACATCTACAAGATCCCGGTGATGGTGTCCCTGGGTGTGGTGGTGGTCGTGCTGGCTCTGACCATGATCCTGAGCGTGCGCACCGCTCCCAAGATCGACAGCCACACGCCCGGCTCCTGATCGAGCCGCCCGGCGGACGCCCGTACCAACGGGCCCGCCCGGCTGCTGGGCCACAGCGCCCACCTGCAAGACCCCGCGGCTCGGGCCGGCGGGGTCTTTTCATTTCCCCCTGCGTGCCGGAATGCGCCCGCCAGGGACCGTAGCGGAGCGATGGCAGAGGGCGTAGCATGGCTCACAGTCCGGCTGCAAAGCGCCCCGTACAGCCTTCATGACCCTGTGATCTGCGCCTGCTGCAATGCAGCCAATCCGGCCACCAGGCCTGCTGGGCAGGCTGTCAAAGGAAGAAGGACGACAGAACCATGACGGTGATGCAACCTGAGCGCAGCCCGACGCCACAAGGCCAAGTCCCCGAGGCCCAGCGCCGACGCCACGATCGAGTGGAGTTCTTTCTGGTGCCGGTGCAGCGGGAGCAGATCCCGGTCTGGGTCTTCAAGCCGGCCCGTCATGCCGAGGCCGCCGGTGGCGTGGTGCTGGACCTGAGCGAGCGCGGCATCCGGGTGCTCACTCGCAGCGAGCAGCCCCTGGAGGGCAGCTGCTATGAAATGCGCCTGCTGCTGGGCGAGGACGAGCGTGTGCCTCAGTTCGGCGCCCGGGTGCGCCGCGTCTGGAGCCAGCCTCTGAGCGCCCTGGGCCTGTGCAGCGGCTTCGAGTTCCAGGACGCCGACAGCGAGGCCGAGCAGTTTCTGCGGCATCACCTGAGCCTGCCGCTCACGCGCGGTCAGCCGCGCTGGGTGCGCTGCGTGCTCTACGAGCATGTCAGCGCGGGCGTCTGGCAGCCCACACCGACCTCGCTGGAGTGAGGCCCGCCCGGGGCCTCAGTCGTAGATCGATTTCTCGGGCCGGCGCTGGATCACCGCGATGGGCGGGGCCCAGCGTTCGCCGCGCGGCTTCTTGCTGGTGACCAGGGTGATCTCGCTGGGCTCGAAGACCTCCACGTTGTGCGTGATGGGCGTGGTCAGCAGGTACTGGGCGCGGGTGCTGCGCAGGAAGTGGCCGACCAGCTGGATATTGCGCACGTCCAGGTGGGCGAAGGGCTCGTCGATGAAGACAAAGCCGCCGGGCGTCTCGTCGTCCTTCATCAGGGCCACCAGCAGGATCAGGCTCTTGAGCACCTGCTGGCCGCCCGAGGCCTCGCCGTCGTTCAGGCCCACCTCGCCCTTGCCGTCGAAGTTGAAGCGCACATGCAGGCCGGCCTGGGCCAGCACCATATCGTCGTTGTCCAGATGCGGCAGCTCGGCCTGGGCGATCACGCCCGCCAGCTCGCCCAGCTCCTGCACGTTCTTCTTGTAGCGGCGCACCGTGGCGCGCAGCACATCGATATAGCGTTCGCGGGCATTGAAGGCGGCGATGCGCGCCATCTCATTGCTGGCGCGGCGGTCGTCCAGCTGGGTGCTCTGCTCCAGCACCGAGACGCTCATGCGCGCATGGCGCTCCTGCACCGCCACATCGGTTTCCCAGGTGCCGTTGTTGAGGCCCGTGTCCAGCTCCTGCTGCACATGGCGCATCGCGATCTCGGCCTGCTTGGCGTTCTCGAACTCGTCGCGCAGCTGGGCAATGCGCGCCGGCTGGATCCAGCTGACCGGGAACTTGGCCCCGGCCTCGCGCGAGGCACGGGCGCTGGCGCGCAGCTCCTGCAGGCGCTGCTCCTGCTCGCGCTGGCCGCGCAGCACATTGTCCTCGCTGGCCTTGAGCCCGCCCTGGGCGGCCTCGTAATCGCGTTCGCTGCGCGTGGCCTGGGTCAGGGCGCGGTCATGCTCGCCGTCCAGGGCCGCCATGCGGCCGGCGGCCTCCACCCGCGCCTGGCGCAGGCCGGCCAGACGGGCGCGGCCTTCGGCAAACTCGGCGGCGCGCTCGGCCAGCTCCTGTGCGGCCTTGTGGCCCTGGGCGGCTTTTTGCGCATCTTTGAGCTGGCGCTCCACCTCGGCCTGTTCCTTGGCGATGCGGGTGAGCTCCACGTCGTAGCGGCTGAGCTCGCGCTCCAGCGAGGCGCGGCGCGAGTCCAGGGCCGAGGCGCCGAACTGGTAGTCGCGCGCCTCCACCCAGAGGCTGCGGCCGCCGCGGCCGTCGCGGTAGTAGGCGTCCTGGGTGATCCACTCACCGCCGGACGACTTGGAATACTGGGCGCCGGCCTCGGTGTCCTTGACGCAGCGGATGCTGGCCAGTTGGCGCAGCAGCCAGCCCGGCAGCTTGGCATTGATGTTCAGCGCCGCCAGCAGGGAGTCCTTGGGCGGCAGGGCCGGGGCGCTTTCGGCATCGCCCACCACATAGTGGCGGTAGCGCTCCTTGGCGGCCAGGCCGAAGGCACGGCCCTCGTCCGACGAGCGCTCCAGCACCACCACCCAGCGCGAGGGGCGCAGAAAGCCCTCGGCCGCGGCGCGCCAGGTCTCGTCGGCGATGTCGATGCAATCGGCCAGCACATGGTGGGCAATGCCCGCCTCGTCCAGCGCCTTGCGAAAGCGCGAGACCTCGGGCGGCGGCGGCGGCAGGCGCTGGCCGCTGAGCGCGTCCATGGCGGCCTGGGCCTTGCGCGACTGGTCGTTCTGGCGCGTGAAGGCCTCACGCAGCGCATGCTGCTGGCTGCTCAGGTGTTCCAGGCGCTGGCTCAGCTCCGCGCCATCGGTCTCCACCGCGGCCAGGGTCTTGAGCTCTTCCTCGCGCTTGGCCAGCAGCTCCATGGGGCGCTCGGCCTCGCGGGCGGCGTCAAAAGCCGCGCGCGCCTGCTTGCGCTCGCTTTCCAGCTCCTGCAGGCGGCGCTTGGCGGCCTCCACCTTTTCAAACAAGGCATGCAGCTCGGCCCGCTTGGCCGACATCTGGCGCCGGTCACCCGAGGCGAAGAGGCGCTGGCGGTGCAGCTCGCGCAGCTGCTGGGCCAGGCGCTGGCGGCCCTCGGACCATTGCAGCACCGGCACCACCTCGGTGGCCAGGCGCTCGCGCTCCTTCAGGCGCAGCTGGTACTGCTGATAGCTGTTCACGCGGTTGGCCAGGTCGGAGAGCTGGGCCTGGGCGTGCGAGAGCTCATGGGTGGCCTGCTCCACCTCCTTCATCAGCTGCTGCTGGTGGCTGCGGGCCTGGTCGTAGCGGTCCAGCACCTCCTGGTCGCCAAAGACCTCGAACACCAGACGCAGCAACTCCTTGGGGCTGAGCTCGCACAGGCGGTCGGTCTGGCCCTGCTCCAGGGCCAGCACGCGGCCGATGGCGCGGGTCAGGCCCGCGGCCTCCAGGCGGCGCTTCCAGGCCTCGATGCCCAGCCAGTCCTTCTCGGCCTTGTCGGTCAGGGCCTCGATCTCATGCACCCCGTCCACCATGATGTAGCGGCGCACCCAGTCGCCGCCCTGGCGCTCGATGCGGCAGGCCAGGGTCACCTGGTCGGCATAGAGCAGGGAGCTGGCAAAGGGCCGCGAGCTGTTCTGGCGCCCGCGCGGGCGGTTGTCCACCAGGGCGCGCAGCCAGGCCGTCTCGGCATTGGCGTGGCGGGCATAGGTCTTGTAGGTGCGGCCGCCCGAGCACTCCAGGCCCAGCAGGGTGCGCATGGCATCCAGCAAGGTGGTCTTGCCCGAGCCATTGGGGCCGGCGATGGTGATGATGGAACCGTCCAGCGGCATGGAAACGCGGCGGCAGTAGTCCCAGTGCAGCAGCTCCAGCGATTGCAGATGAAACATGGTGGATCAGGACTCGCTGTTGTTTTCGTTGTTCTGGTTGTGCTGGGGCGCGACAGCGGCTTGCGGCGCCGGCTCATCGTCCAGCGCATCGGGCAGCTCCTCCTGCTCGGCCTGGCGCAGCTTGGCCAGCAGGGGCGCCACCGTGGGGTCGGTGCTGCGCGCCAGCACATCGGCCAGGGCGCCGTCCAGGATGCGCGGGGCCAGGGTCTCGTAGTCCAGCAGCAGGTCCAGCAGCGGCCCCTCGGCGATGTCTTCGCCGCGGCGGATGATGAAGCCGTTGCGCTCCAGCAGCTTGAGGTTGGCGTCCAGCCGCATCTTCTTGCCCAGCTGGTTGCCGAAGTCGGCCAGCAGACTGCGGTAGCTCACCGTGGGCGAGACGCTGGCGGCCAGGGGCAGGGGCTTGTCGGTGGCAAACATCTCGCCCTGCCCTGCTTCCCCGTCCTGCGCATCGGCGCGGGCGATCTGGCGCTGGCGCTTGGGCAGCACGATCAGGGACCACAGCACCACCAGCAAGGCCACGCCGTCGCGCGGCAGGTCCAGATTGTTGTTGGCGGCCAGGCCCGTCTCGCCAAAGACCGAGACCTCGGCCGGGCGCAGCATGGCCAGGCAGATGTGGTCGGCATAGAGGTTGTCGATCACGCGCATGCCCACGGCGGCCAGGCGCTGGTTCAGCGCGGCCCAGAGCTCGGTGTCGATCAGGGCGCGGCGCACCAGGGCATGGTTGCGCGGCAGCCAGCGGCGGGCCAGCAGTTGGGCCGCCAGCTGGGCGGCCTCGTCGAAAGCGTGTTGGCTCATGGGGTCTCGGAAGAAGGGGCAGCGGCGGAGGCGGCAGCAGCCTCGGGGGCGGCCGGGGATGGCGTCTCGGGGGGGGTGGGCGCGGCCTGGCGTTCGGTGCTGTAGAGCACGCCGTGGCTCATCCACTGCACATACTCATCGTCCACCGGCGCCTGCTCGGCCGACCAGCGCACCCGCCAGGGCTGGCGCGCCATATCGCCGGTGGCGCCGCTCAGATGCTGGGCCTGGGCGTCGCCCAAGAGGGGCAGGAGCTGGGCGCGGTAGGCCGCGCGCGCATAGCTGCCGCCCAGCACCGCGGGGGCCAGGTTTTGCTCGGCATGGCCGGCCTCGTGCCAGCGGCCCAGCAGGGCCTGCAGCTCGTCCATATCGGGCGGCAGGCTCAGCACGGCCAGCTGGCCCGGCGGCGCGGCCTGGCCCGGCGGCAGGGCCATCACTTCCGGCGGCTTGGGGCGGTCGCGCTCGAACTCGGCCTCGGTCGTGTCCAGCAGCTCGTGCTGGGCCACCAGCACCGGGTGCACCGGACGCGAGAGCGCGCCCAGGGCCAGGTTCTCCAGGAAGGGCACGTTCTGCAGCCAGAGCCGCACATCGGTGGTGGTGATGCCGGTGGAGCCCAGGGTCACGCGCTGGCGGTCCACCTGCTGCAGGGCGCGGTTGAACTGGCTGGCCATGGCCAGCAGGCGCGCCTGGGCCAGGCCCAGCTCGCGCGCCAGGCGCTCCAGGCGCGCATTGCCCTCGGCCTCGGCCTGCTCGATGATGGCCTTGAGCGCATCGCTGGCCTTCTCCACCAGCTTGAGCGCACGCTCGAAACGCTGGCGCGCCCGGCGCAGATGGAACTCCGAGCCGGAGGCAATGGCGTCGGCAAACTCGTCGTAGAGCCGCGCCAGCTGGGCCTGCAGATGGTGCAGCTGGGCCGGGTCCAGGGTGCCCAGGGTGTGGGCGCCGGCCACATTGGCCAGCATGGCGGCCAGGTCGGCATCGTGCTCGGAGTTGCCCTGGGTCAGGGGCGAGAGCACGCCCATCAGGCGCTGGGCCAGGGGCGTGACGCTGTAGACCTGGTTGGAGCCGTCCCAGGCCAGCAGTTCCGCCTCGCGCAGGCGCTTGAGCACCAGCTCCAGGGCCTCCTCGCGCAGGCTATGGAAATGGCGGTTCAGGGTGTCGCGCGCCACGCGCGACTCCGGCAGCGCCATCAGCTCCATGAACACCCAGGTGCGCAGGCGCACCAGCGCGGCCGGCCCATGGCACAGGGCCCGCAGCGCGGCCAGCAAGGCCTCGTTGCGTTCCAGCTGCCACCACAGCAAGGCCTCGGTCGGCGCGGCACCCTCGCGGAAATAGTCTTCGAAGCGCAGGGCCTCGGTGGCGGTGTCGGCGGCGTCATCGACAGGGATGACGGGAACCGTGCGAGCGCCCCGGGCCGCGCTTGCGGCGTGATCGGTCATAGCCGGCGATTATCCCAGGGCGGGAGGGGTGGCTTGGCGGGGTGGGAGACGGTCAGGGGAGGCGGGGCGCTGGGCGGCTGCGACGATGAGCTGATGGGCTGAGCGGTTGGTATCTGGGCCCGCACCGCAACCCGAGTGCAACGATGCTGAGCCCGCGCGCGCGCAGTCCCGAGGAGTGAGGGTGCCAGCCGCCTTTAGATGTGCAGTCTGTTCTCTTTGGCGCTGCATCGAACCCAAACTCAGGTCTTGATGGGAAACCAGCCAAGGCTCGTATCGAAAACAGTCAATGCGGGGCTAGCTTATCTACCAGGAAGGCCATGTAGCCAAGCTAGGGATCACCCGGCAATTAGAGTTCCTTGCATGAAGTATCAGGCTTCGCACTGAATACTTCGGCGGTTGCGGCCTTTCCTGACCATGCGAAGTTGCCGCCACGGATGGTAACTTGGGCGGGGCAGGATGCTGTTGGTTCAATATCGGCCATCATTTGCACATTACCGGCCCCAATGTTGCCCTTTGCAACCGTGATCCTGTGTCCTGAGGTGGTCACATCTAGGTAATCGCCTGACCCTGCCCGAGTTGGGACCAGCATTGGTACTCCGCCAACAACAACCGCTTGCTGACCGGATGCAGTTGGCCCTATGAAATAGCAACGTTTCCAGCCATCCGCGATGCGTTTAGCCGTTTCGTCCGCAGCGGCCTGTGAACAGAACGTCTTGACAAATGTTCCGTTATTCCGCATTCCTTCTGGGGAACTGGGGGTGAACGCGCAGCCAGAAATAAGTAGCAGAGATAAGATCGATACGATTGAGGTCTTCTTTCGCATGAGTGGACGCTCCTTCTAGTGATGCCTAACGAGGTTATAAAAAACTATTGCGTGTGCCCCAGTAGTGCGTTTCAGGGGGTACTCAAACCCCTCCTTAACCTGCGATCGAAGCGTATACGACATTCTGGTGCGTTGATCTTTCACGCGATAGTTGTCGAAACGCATAACGTAGGTTTTTTAACAGCTTCAACGTTCAAAGTTAATGGCGTGCCGCTTGCGGCACGTCCAAGCGCCAAAAGGGCGCGGTTTGACTAGGAAGTTAGCGACGATCGCGATCAGGGCACCCAGCAAATGCACCGAACCTCTGTTGCAAGTCGATTTCACGACCATAGCGATTAAACAACGCGACAGTGAGATCTGAAGCTTCTTGTCGCAGCGCCTGCCCACGCAGAACATCTTCCTGCGAGTTGCGACGGAGTTGTTCATAGAATTGCTGATCGCTTAGGTTGTAGGCCTCTTGGACACGTTCTGCGTCGCGGAGAAGAACCGCATCATGGATGTTTTTCATGGCGCAGCGGAAGTACTGACCATAAGGAAGACCAATCACGTTAAGCAAGCTACCAACTCCAACGAGTTGCCGGACGTCGACACGAACAAACGAATAGGTAAAGGATTTATTTACCGAGCCGAGGACAAGCTCGTTGTTGTTTATGGAAGCAGAAAGTGGCTCCCCAAACAGATTAACAAATATCGCAAATTGGTAGGGAATGCCGTCCACCTTCTGATTCGAGGGAGTGGCATTTCCAATTGCTTCCGCCAAGGACTTGGAATCGTTGGGCTTAAGCAGCCATCCAACTTCGGAGCGGACTACGCGCCCCTCTGCAATGGGGATTGCAAGCCCGGTTAGCCGATCAACATTGGATATACCGAGATTCCTCATACAAGGCTCGATTCTGTTGACCTCTGAAACTACACTCGTCAACTCCGACGCACACGCAATTCCAAATCGGTAGGCGCGAAAGGTGTCGTCTTCGTCTATCGCGAGAATCGGATACTCCGCAGAAACAACACCCGTTTCAATGAGAAAGTCATGGGGCTTCGGCGCAATAAGCCAAGTCCCTCGAAGTTCATTGGGCGGATTGGCGGAGGACAGCGGCGCTGCGCATAGCGCACTCATCCAGAGTGCCAGTAAGAGAGCTAGGAGACGCGATTTTTTCATGAGCGCTGACGTGCAAAGTAAATGCCGCACCGCTTGCGGCATGTCGAAGCGCCTGCAAGGCTTGGTTGGACTGGGACGTTAGGCAGTGGAGATTTGCGATTTCTAAGTTGTATTTTTTGAATCAACCAAGAATTCAACCTCGTTTGCAGGAAGTGCGAAGACCCAACGCCCCATGCCGCCTGCCTCACTTGCAGCAAATGACTTTTTTCTTCCGTGGATATAGGCTTCCCATATCCGAAGGACAAGGTCGCAATCAGCGCCATCGTGCCAGTAATTTCTGATAATTCCTACTTGCTCGGTCGATATCCACTCTTTTTGCCAAATGTTCTCAAATTCGAAATGCTTGGCAAGAATGCTGTCCCCAACTACTTTCCACATTTGATGTCGCCTAACGAGGCTGTCCAATAACCCATTGCCGACGCGTCACGGACGTTAGCGGGCGGAACAGGCGCTGGTGCAGCAGGGTTTTTATTGCGGATGATTGTGGCGCCAACTACGGTCGCCCGTGAGCGCTCACCGGATGCCCTTCATGTATTCCAGACGAATACGCCCATGCTCGATTTCGCACCACATGCCCTCGGCAGGTGCCCCGGTGCCTCGGCCATAAGTCAGGCTCCGAAATGTGCATTCCGCCTCCCGGAATTCTCGCCACTTCACCTGCGATGCCATGAAGGCCTTGGCAAGTTGAAACATTGGATCTTCTTCGTCCCGCTGCCGCAGTACGCCCTCAACACGCTTTAATTCGGCTCGCAGCAGCTTCTCGAGGGACTCAACCTCAGCAGCAAAGCAATGATTACGTTCAACCGTATTCTCAGAATTAACGCATGGCAGCGCCACAACTCCCTGAGCCGATGCGGCGGAGGAACTGAGAAGCAGGGCAAGTACGAGCGATGATTTCATAGCGGCCTACCGTTCGAGCTAACCGGCCTGCGGAGGCGAGCGCCGTAAGCCCAGGCTGAGATGATGCACCATGTGCCTCAGCCTGGGCTTACGGCGCTTGCCGTAGCGGGTCCGGTTCAGCGCGGGGTTAGCGAAGTAATCGGCCCATCTGCGCCGCAAATCGTTCCGAAGAAACGACCGGCCTTCATAACGCGGAGTCATGAAAGTCCGCTTCCTTCAGGGTGTTTCTTGAGAGGCCTCATCGGGCTACTGCTTGCAAAGCTGCTTCTCATCGTTCAGCGCAATGCCTCTGGGGGTGGCGCAAACGCTGCGTGTCTGTTGGTGTTTATCAGAGCCTGTGCGAACTGCCCCATGTACTTCGCGGCAACCGCATATCTCTGAAGAGCGGCGGTCGCGGCCAACGGAAGTGATTTGGCTTGCAGGTCTGCATTTGAGAGCTTCTGGCTCCACCCTTCTTCGCCAGGCATCGCGCGGCAGATGGTATGCACCATGGAGGCAGCAAAGCGTACCTTGTCATACTCGCTATGGTTAGAAAGGAAGCTTCGCTCATCGTGTGTGAGCTCGAAGGAATCGTGCAGCGCCAGTCCAAAGTCCGCAAAGTAAAGACGATTTCCATCGGTCAAAATGTTGCTTAGATGGGCATCAAAGTGCACGAAGTTAGCTCTTCGCATGAAGTCAAGGACTGCACGCGCCCTTTCTTCCGTGAACCAGATTGCAGTGCTTGCAGATTGTGTATCTTTTTGAAGTTCCTCAACTAACCAATCAGACAAAGTCTTTGGGAAGTACTCTGAGAAGATGGCTATGTGACTTGCTGAAGCCCGAAGCGAGACCAGGCGTTCTCGTATAGCAGATTCGTCATTGCCATGTGCTGCGGCATGAGTAAGGTAGTCATCCGCCTCGGATTCGACCGACGCAACCCCGGGCAACTTGACGATTCGCCAGTGATGCAGTAACGGAAACTGTTCTTGCTTGCCGCTGGCCACCCAGTCTGAAGCCAACGCGTGCGCGGCAAGCTCGCGCCATGCGCCAAATCCAACTGAGCCGATTCCGTATTGATAGTAAGACGGCAGTCGAAAAAGGTTTGCGGTCGACTTGTAGTTCTCGGGCTGAGCTTCGAGGATGGTTAGCGGGATCAACTTACAGAAGATCCTCAGTTTGCCGAACGCAAGTTGAGTTGTACGACCTCCGAAGCCATCCTTTCCAGCGCTTGATCTCTGAAGTAGGCCTGCGAGGGTTTCGTCGTCAAGGCCTGCCAAATAGGAACTCACCTCCGAGTGCTTCCGTAGGCGGGCGATGTGTGGATTCGAGTCGATTCTGAGTCTCCGCCTAACTGGTGGTCCGCATGGGTGGCCTGCAGTACGGGCCGCGGGAGCCGCGTACGGCATCGGCTATGAGGCCCAACGTTGAAATTCAGCGGCGCCGTAAGGCGGCCGCTGGAATGACCGGTTAGCGAAGTAATCGGCCCATCTGCGCCGCAAATCGTTCCGAAGAAACGACCAGCCTTCATAACGCGGAGTCATGAAAGTCCGCTTCCTTCAGGGTGTTTCTTGAGAGAACTCATACGCGATCAAGCCAGGCCAAGTCGAAGAGAACGGGCTTGGCAACAGACTGAATTGACGCGAAGTGGGCAAAATCGTCAGCCGGGCAAAACACAAAGAGCAATTCATTCGGAGTGAACGCTAGATCGCCGGGCACTCGCCATTCGCGTTCGTGTGTTGCGTCGAAGCTTTCGTGGATGATATTCACGAAGGGATGTAACTGGTGAGGAATGAAGTTGAATACCGAGCGTGGATAAATTTCTCCATTGCAGGTGAATGATGCCTTCAGCAACGACTCGCGCACATTGAGACAAGGATTGGCGCCTCTTGTGAAGAGAAAATCTCTATCGAATGCGACGCCATACTTGGCATTGAAAACATCCCTGTGCGCCTTGAGTCCAGCGAGCGTACTTTCTGTGAAGCAAACGGCTTTGTTATTAATTAGGCCGTCAAAGTCGCGGGTAGCTGGATTGAAGATATTTGGTGACGCTGTGCCATACCATCCAGAACTGGATGCCTTTAGTAATGGATGAGATGGTGCGCCTGAGAGATCAAGAATTAGAGAAAGAATGTTTTTCGCATCCGCGTCGCTCTTCTCATCGTTCTGCCGTATCAAGTGCGTCAGAAGAAATGAGCAATCAGAGCTTAGGCGCGCTAGTTCTTTTGCGACTTCTGCTGTTGTCTTCGGCATACAAGATGATAAGTTCTAACGAGGTTGTAAAAAAACTATTGCGTGTGCCCCAGTAGTGCGTTTCAGGGGGTGCTCAAACCCCTCCTCAACCTGCGATCGAGGCATATACGACATTCTGATGCGTTGAGCTTTCACGCGATAGTTGTCGAAACGCATAACGTAGGTTTTTTTACAGCTTCAACGTCTGAGGTAAGGGGCGGCTCGCTTGCGGGACGTCCCAGCGGCCGAAGGGCGCGCCTTGACCGAAATGTTAGGCATTGTGTAGAACCCGAATCTTGTTGATATGGACACGAAACATTGCGTTCGCACAAAGATCAATTAGTTCGTCGAGTGGTTTGTTCTCATGGCGGAATATTTTGTAGTTGAGCATGCTTACCTCGTGTTGTTCAAATAGCACTGGTTCGCCGCCTTCGCCGACCGTAAGGCAGTAGGTGAAATTTCCCTCAGGCATACTACCCACGGGAAAGCTCTTGTATTCGGCGAAAAGAGCCTTGATCCCCTTTTTGACCTCGACGAAACGCACAAAGACCCCTGGTTTGTAGTCGACGCCCCAACCATTACTGCTATCAAGACGCATTAGTTCTTGAAGCAATTCTTCCCCACAAACCTCCTGCATCGAGGCTGCAACCACATCTTCAATTTCACGTTGTGCAAATTCAAGTCGCGATTTCAAGACCTCGTTTTCAATTTTGAGGATATCTGCTTCGCTTTGAGATGGCTTTGCCCACAAAAATCCGAATCGTCGGCTTAGGTTCCACTTGGCTAGATTTAAATACGCACGGATATCCATAATGCCTAACGAGGTTGTAAAAAAAACTATTGCGTGTGCCCCAGCAGTGCGTTTCAGGGGGTGCTCAAACCCCTCCTTAACCTGCGATCGAAGCGTATACGCCATTCTGATGCGTTGATCTTTCACGCAATAGTTGTCGAAAGGCATAACGTAGGTTTTTTTACAGCTTCAACGCCCAGGTTAACCGGCGCCGGAGCGCGAAGCGCGTAGGGCACCAACACTGGCCATGAAAATGGCGAAGCCATGGCCAGTGTTGGCGTCCGCGTTGAATCGACAGTTAGAAAACAATTGGTCGCAAAGCATTAGAATATTAATTCGCCTCGATTTTTGTGCAGCAGTTGCACGAAGTGGTCTGCAGTTCCATGTTTCACGTTGTTTGAGATGTTCGTGCAATCTGGCCTAAATTCTATTCTCGGCCGCAGTTGCGGGGCAAAACATGATTCGTAACGACGCCTCATTGCTTCTCCATGCTCATTTTCGCAAAACAAGACGGGGTCGAAAACGAAAATTTTGTTCAGATTTAAATTTGGGCCTAGCGCCGCCTTTAGAAAATACTGCATGTATATGTCGGTTTGCGGAAGGCTATAGCCAACGATGACAATGTTTTTTGCTTCACGCAACTTTTCCAGGCCCGACTGCCACATTGCCGTTGGTGCTCCGTTTGTCATCTTATTGAAGATAGGCGGCAAGATGAAGGGTTCGGCAATCGACTTTGTTATCGCATGAGGGAATGAGGAAGCTTCATTCTCTTTTCGTCGCGCGAAATTCAGGGAGCCATGAAGCTTTAGTATGTCAACCTCAAGTGTGTGAGCTCGTTCATTGGGCTCTACGCTTTTAAGTATGGTTCCATCTATCTCGCTCATTCCCCTTGCGGAGTGCGAGTTATATCTGGTGTAAACGATCTCGAACTCCGATCGGGGTGCATGATCATAGTTGTAGTTCAGCGCAATGCGAGTGGCCGGGAATCTCTTATCGAAGTTGTTGTAATTGGCTCCAATGAGGTGCTGATGCAGCGACCGCTCAAGCACCAAGTCGTAGTTGAAGGTGATGATGGTAGGTATTTTTTTGCCCCTTGCCGCGGCGGAAAATATGCAGCTCCAGAAGTCTCTGTATAGCTGCGGGCCAGACTCGTTTAGCGAGTTACGCCCTTCTTTGTTCACTCCTGGGTGTTCAACAGTGCAACAGAGATCAATTGTTCTGGCAATGGCGCGGTTCATCGCTGCGATTTTTTCCTTATCGCGCCTTGCGCCTCCGAGCATGTTGAACGAAAGAATTGAAAGTATGTCTTCGATATTTCTGTCGTCGAACATGGCCCTTCCGTGATAGCTGTCGAGCTCGTCTCGGATCTTTATCGCTGCATTGAATATTTCAATATCTTCCTGCGTTAATGGCTTGTCGCCGTTTGATCGACGAATTGCAAACTGCCACATACGCTCTACAAAGCCGCTGAGCAGCGGAATTCCTGCTGCATACGAGTAGCCCGCACCGAGAATAAACACTGTGTCTGTCATTGTTTTCTAACTTGGTTATATGCGAACAGCATCTGCCGGATAACACGCCAACCGTCGGATTTGCCCATCCGGCCGGCGCGAAACAAGCTGTTGATTCACCTGAATTTTCCCGGCAACTTGTTCATTCTCAGGCCATAAAACCGGGCCAAAACAGGACAGGCCTTACACGTTTCTCCGGCGGCATGATGCCCACGCCGTACAGCGCTGGCAAACACAGATAGGCAAACGCGCCACACCCTAAAGAGGGGCCGCGAACTGCGGCCCACGCACCCTGGGCGTCCCCGCGCAAAACCGAGCAGCCAAGACCGCTCGGACGGCCCACACGCGCAGGCCATGCAAGCCCACATCCGCCATCTCGCCCTGCTGTCCACCCTCGTGCTCGCCGCCTGCGCCACCACGCCCTCGCCACCAGCGTGAGCCCCGGCCGCGGCAGCGGCCGGGGCGGGCACACCATTCGGTCACGCCAATATCGGACTGCTGAGCTAGCATCCCCAAGCTTGTTGAACCCGCCCAGCACTTCTGCCCCAGTCACACGGTGGTGAACGATGAACCTACACGGCCTGAGCCTTGCTTTGCTGGCTCGCATCTCATTGCTGGCGCTCGGTCTGAGCGGCGGTGGTTTTGCGCTGGCGAGCGACGGGGCGCCGCTCAAGTCGCTGCCCATCGGCGTGTCGGAATTCAGGCCTTTCGAGTACACCGCGCCCTCTGGCCGCGTCGTTGGTGCGGATACGGAGATCGTTGAGCAGGTCCTGATGCGCCTGGGTTACCAGCCTCAATTCATGATGCAGCCCTGGCCGCGGGTTCAGCGGGAGGCCGCACGCGGGGCTTTTGCCGGCCTCTTCAGCCTGACCAAGACGCCGGAACGCGAGCAGCTCTACTACTTCACGGCCCCGATCAACACCGTCAAGGACGTCTTCTTCAAACGCAAGAGCATGGCCCTGGACTGGAAGACCTTGGACGATCTACGCACCCTGCGTGTCAGCAGCGCCGCCACCTACGGCTATGCACCCGAGTTTCGCCAGGCCCTGGCCGAGAAGCGCTTTGCCGAAGTCCACGAAATCTATGACGACGACCCTCAGCTTCGTGGCCTGCGTCGCCTGGCTTCGGGCGTGACGGACGTCTTCATTTGCGAAATCAGTGTCTGCAGCGATCTCATCAAGCTGCATGCACCGGCCTTCGACCAGATCGATTTCGCCCCCCAGAGCATCGGGCCGGTGCGCACCTTCCACATGGCTTTCTCGAAGAATTGGCCCCAGGCCGAAGCGCTGCGGGACGCCTTCGATGCTGAACTTGCACAGCAACAGAGCAAGGGCCTGTTGCGCAGGATTTATCAGAAGTACGGCATGGAGCCGGCCCTCAAATGAAACGCCGCCTACCAGGGGTGAAAGCGGCAGCCTGCAGCCTCCAGCCAGCTCAGGCCCAAAGACTCAAGTGCCCAGACGCTTGGCCGGCGCCACCCGCTTCGGCCATGACCACCCGGTCACTTCTGGCCGCAGCACTGCTGATCTTGGCATGCAGCATCTTGTCGGGCTGTGCCTCCCCGCCCCCACCCCCACCCCCGCCCCCGCCCCCGATGAGCTTCTTCGTCACCAGCGCCAGCCCCGGCCGCGGCGGCGACCTGGGCGGGCTGGAGGGTGCGGACGCGCATTGCCAGGCCCTGGCCACGGCCGCAGGTGCCGGCGCGCTGCGCTGGCGCGCCTATCTGAGCCAGGCCTCCAATCTGAAGAATCTGCAGGGCGAGCCGGCCGTGCATGCGCGGGAACGCATCGGCCCCGGGCCCTGGCACAACGCCCAGGGCCAGCTGATCGCCCGCACGGTGGACGAGCTGCATGCGCCGGGCTTTGCCGGCATCAACCGCCAGATCGCGCTGAGCGAGCGCGGCCAGCCCATCCCCGGCCGGCTGCACGACATCCTCACCGGCAGCCGGCCAGACGGCACGGCGCCCTCCCCGCTGGATGCGGACATGAGCTGCCGCGGCTGGCGCAGCAGCGCGGACATGGCCGAGGACGGGTCCAGCCACGGCGCCCTGGTGGGTCACCACGACCGGGTCAGCGCCATCGCCGAGCCCTGGGCCAGCTCCTGGAATTCGGCCCACCGCAGCCGAGGCTGCAGCCCGGCCCGGCTGGCCGAACTGGGCAGCGGCGGGCTGTTCTACTGCTTCGCCCTGCCCCCGGCGCCGCGCTAGGCCTGCCGGAGGCGTGACCCAGTCCACGCACAGCCTCGCGCCCGCGCCTGCACCCCGTAATAGCTCGTGTACGCTTGCCGGGTGTTTAGCCGCAGTACCGCCTCTCGCGCCCCCATCCCCTCGCCCATCCCTTGGCCCGCCCGAGGCCTGGGCCCCTGGCCGTGCCTGTTGCTGATGCTGCTGCCGCTGCTGCTGCTCAGCCTGGGCGGCCGGGTTCAGGCTCAGGGGCAGGCCCAGCCACAAGCTCAGCCGCAGGCCCAGTCGCAGGCCCATGCCAAGCCGCTGGCGCCGGCCCAGCTGCAGCGCCCGGCGGCCTCCGCGAGCCCCGCCGCAGGCACCGAAGCCGCCGCGCCCACGCCCGCCGGCTATGCCGCCCTGGCCTCGCCCACTGCGGCCCTGAGCCAGTACAAGCTGGACCTCTGGCAGACCGAGCAAGGCCTGCCCCTGAATACCGTGCAGGCCTTGCTGCAGACGCGCGACGGCCAGCTCTGGGTGGGCACGGCCGGTGGCCTGGCTCGCTTTGACGGCCTGCGCTTCCACACCTTTGACGAGGAACAGGCACCGGCCCTGTCGTCCGAACCGGTCTTCGGCTTCATGCAGGACCGCCAGGGCGGCCTGTGGATCGGCCACACCCGAGGGGCCTCCCTGTACCGCGACGGCCGCTTCGAGACCGCGATCACGGTGGCGCAGAGCGGCAACCGCCGCGTCTGGGCCTTTGCCGAGGCGCCGGACGGCACGATCTGGGCCGCCAGCGAAAACGGCCTGCTCAAGCGCGAAGCCGGTGCGCAGGGTCAGGCGGGCTGGACCCGCTACCAAGAAGCCGAGGGCCTGCCCACCAAGCGCCTGCGCAGCCTGGCGCTGGATGCCCAGGGCTGGTTGTGGATAGGCAGCTCCGGCGGCGGCCTGATCGTGCGCGAGCCGGCCTCCGGTCGCTTCCACACCCTCAAGCCCGGCCAGGGCGGCTTCCCCCATCTGCAGGTGCGCCATGTGATTGCGGACCCGCGCGGTCGTGGCGTCTGGGCCGCCACGGCGGGGGCCGGCCTGGTTCATGTGCAGCGCCAGATGGACCCGGGCGCCGGCGACGCGCCGCGGTTCAGCATTCAGACCTACACCACGGCCGATGGCCTGCCCTCCGACCATCTGACGGCCCTGGCCCTGGACGCCCAGGGGCGGCTGTGGATAGGCAGCTGGGGCGCGGGCCTGAGCCGGCTGGAGGCGCTGCCCGAACCCGGCGCTGCGGCGCCACGTTTCAGCCCCGCGCTGAGCAGCGCCCAGGGCCTGGCGGGCAGCCAGATCTGGAGCCTGCAGACGGACCGCGAGGGCAGCGTCTGGGTGGGCACCTGGGTCGGCGGGCTCAACCGCCTGCGCAACCGCGCCTTCACGGTCTTCGGCGCGCCCGAGGGCCTGGCCTATGACAACACGCGCGCCGTGCTGCACAGCCGCGATGGCCACCGGACCTGGGTGGCCACGGCCGGCGGCGGCCTGAGCCTGTTGGACCATCGCCAGGCCCAGATCCACACCCTGCTGCGCCAGGAACGCGGCGGCCCCCTGCTCAGCGACGAGATCTCCACCCTGCTGGAGGACGAGCGCGACGGCACGCTCTGGGTGGGCAGCTACACCCACGGCTTGATGCATCTGAGTGCCGATGGCCAGCGCCTGCTGGCCAGCTACAGCACGGGAGAAGGCCTGCCCAACCATGAGATCCGCTCCCTGCTCCAGGATCGTGCCGGCCGGCTCTGGATCGGCACGCGCGGCGGCCTGTCCCGCCTGGATCCCGAGGCCAAACTCCCCCAGCCGGTGCAGGACGCCCATCTGCCGCAAGAGGGCATCACCGCCATGCTGGAGGACCGGCAGGGGCGGCTCTGGTTCGGCACCACGGGCCAAGGTCTGCTGCGCCTGGACCGCGACGGCCGATTCAGCCGTCTGAGCCAGGCCGAGGGCCTGCTGTCCGACTGGATCATGGCCCTGCACGAGGACGAGCGGGGCACGCTCTGGATAGGCACCAATGGCGAGGGGCTGAACCGCCTCAGCCCCGAGGGCAGGCTGGCCAGCATACGCAGCCGCGACGGGCTCTGGGACGGGCTGATCCAGGTGATTCTGCAAGACGCGCAGGGCCAGTTCTGGATGACTTGCAATCGCGGCTTCTTCCGCGTGGCCCGGGCCGAGCTGGATGCGCTGGCGGAGGGTCGCATCAAGCGCGTGCAGTCCCTGGGCTTTGGCCCCGGCGATGCGCTGCGCAGCACCACCTTTGCCGGCGGCCTGCAAGGCGCGGGCGCGCGCGATGCCCAGGGACGGCTCTGGCTGCCCTCGGCCAGCGGCCTGCTCATCGTGGATCCGGCGCGTCTGCCCGGCGGGGCCGGTGCGCCGCAGCTGCGCCTCACCGGTGCCTGGCTGCAGTCGCAGTGGCAGGCGCTGAGCCCGGGGCTCACCCTGGAACTGCCACCGGGCCCGGTGCCGCTGCGGCTGAGCTTCTCGGCCGATACCCTGCTCTATGCCGAGCGCTTGCGTCTGCGCTACCGCATGCAGGGCCTGGGCCGCGGCGAGTGGGTGGACCTGGGCAATGTGCGCGAGCTGAGCTTTGCCACCCTGCCCCACGGCGACTACCGGCTGGAGCTGGCGCTCAGCGGGGACGGTGGTCTGCACTGGCGTGAGCTGGATCCCCCGCTGCCGATCAAGGTGCATCCCCATGTCTGGCAGACGCCCTGGTTCCTGGCCCTGGTCCTGCTGGCGACCCTGGGCGGCATGGCGGCCCTGGTGAGGCTGAGAACCCGCAGCCTGCAGGCGCGCCAGGCGGAGATGGAGCGCCTGGTGGCGCAACGCACCGAGGAGCTGCGCCAGGCCAATGAACATCTGTCCCGGCTCTCCTTTGCCGACTCATTGACCGGCCTGGCCAACCGGCGGCGCTTCGACGAGGCCTTTGAGGAAGAATGGCGCCGCGCCCGACGCAGCGGCCAGGCCCTGTCCCTGCTGCTGGCCGATGTGGACGGCTTCAAGCGCTACAACGATCTGCTGGGCCATCAGGCCGGTGATCTCTGCCTGAGCCGGGTGGCAAGCGTGATTGCCAGTGCGGCAGGTCGGGCCGGCGATCTGGCCGCACGCTACGGCGGCGAGGAGTTCGTGGTGCTGCTGCCGGGCACCGACGCCAGCGCGGCCCAGGCCGTGGCGGAACATATCCGCAGCTGCTGCGAGGCCCTGGCCCTGCCCCACCCCGACAGCCCGGTGGGCAATGTCGTGACCCTGAGCCTGGGCCTGGCCAGCTGTGTGCCCAGCGCCGAAGAGGATGCGCAGCGGCTGCTGGCCCGGGCCGATGCCGCCCTCTACCGGGCCAAGCAGCAGGGCCGCAACCGCGTGGCCCAGTAAGCGGCCGGGGCCGGGCCTGCAGGCCGGACGCGCTTCTGCTAGGGTTGCGGCCAGAACTTCGGTGCGATCGCCCCTGCCACCTGCCATGAAAACGCCAGCTCCAGCCCGCCTCACACGCCTGGGTCCGCTCGCGCTGCTGGCCGCCCTGCTGCTGTGGCTGGGGGGCTGCTCGACCAGCACCTTGCGCCTGGCCTACGGGCAGGCGGATACCCTGCTGTATTGGCGGCTGGACAGCTATCTGGACTTCAGCAGCGAGCAGGCGCCGCGGGTGCGGGAAAGTCTGGCGCGTTTCATGGACTGGCACCGCCGCACCCAGCTTCCGCGCTACGCCCAGGAGCTGCGCCGCCTGCAGCCCCTGCTGGCCCAGCCCGACATTCCCGCCGACCTGCTCTGCCGTGAGCTGGAGCAGCTGCGGGCCGTGGTGGAGCCGCCCCTGCTGGACCCCGGCAACTGGGCCCTGCTCTGGCTGGCCAGCGAACTCGATGAGGAGCAGCTCTTGCACCTGGAACGCAAGCAGCGTGTGGCCGACGAGAAGTGGAAGGCCGAGTGGCTGGACGGCGCGCCGGAGCGCCGCCGCGAGCAGCGCTGGCGAAAGGCCGTGGAGCGCGCCGAGATGCTTTACGGGCGCCTGGACGAGCCGCAGCGCCGGGCCCTGCGCGAGGGGCTGGATCAGGCGCTCAGCTTTGACGCCCAGCGCAGCTACCAGGCGCGGCGGCAGCGTCAGCAGGACTTGCTGCAGCTGCTGCGCCGCCAGCGGCTGCAGCCCCTGCCGCCCGAACAGGCCGCGCGGGCCATGCAGCAGTTTCTGGAACAGGCGCTGCGCGGAGCGCCGTCGGATGCGGCCCAGCAGCGCTATCTGCAGGCCGTGCAGCGCGAGGGCTGCGCCAGCTTTGCGCGCCTGCACCGGGCCACCACGGTGGCCCAGCGCGAGCAGGCCCAGCGCACGCTGGGCAGCTGGGCCGCGGACTTCAGCCAGCTGGCCGGCCGCTGAGCGCTTCGGCAGGGCTCAGCCTGGGGCGCAGGCCACGCGGTTGCGGCCGGCGCGCTTGGCCTCGTAGAGCGCCGCGTCGGCCAGCCCGTAGGCCTGATCGAAACCATGGCCCTGGGCCAGGCTGCTGACGCCAAAGCTGGCGGTGACGGGCTGCCCGTCAGGCAGGGCAAAGTCGTGCCCGGTCACGCGCTGGCGCAGGCATTCGGCCAGCGCGGCGGCCGCGGCCAGATCGCGCCCCGGCAGCAGCACGGTGAACTCCTCGCCCCCGACCCGCCCGACCTCGGTGCCCGCAGGCACCTCGCTGCGCAGGCAGTCGGCCACGGCGCGGATCACCTCATCGCCCACGGGATGGCCGAAGCTGTCGTTCACGCGCTTGAAATGGTCGATGTCGAGCACGATCAGGGCCAGACCCTCGCGCTCCAGATGGTGCCGGGCGCGCTCGATCACGGCCGCGCGGTTGAGCACGCCGGTCAGGGCATCATGGGTGGCGCGGTATTGCAGCTCCTGGGCCAGCTCGTGCAGGCGCTGGTTGAGACGGTTCATCTCCAGCTCTTCGCGGTCGCTGCGCCGCACCAGACGCCGGGTCTCGCGCAGCAGGCGCTCGTAGGCCAGGATCAGCTCGCCCAGGGCCTGGTGATGCCAGGCATTGGCGTCCGCATAGGCCGCGCGCGCGGCACTCACCGCCAGGGCCTCGTACTCGAACAGATCGTGGCCGGGGGCGGGCGGCACGACGATGCCCGCGACGCCGCCGCGCGCGAGGGCGGGACTCTCGTTCACACCACCCCCACCGGCTGCAGCACGAACTCTATGGCCGGGAAGTCATCGGCCAGCTCGCGGCCGAATTCGAGGATGGTGTCATCGTCCTCCTCGTACAGCCAGTGCAGCACCACGCGGCGTCCGCCCTGCTCCACCGCCTCGGCCAGGGCCTCGATGAGGTTGAACAGCATCTTGGTGCTGGAGCTGTTGAAATAGGCCAGGGCGATATGCACCTGCAGGGTACTGGCGCTCTCGCCGGCCAGATAGGCGCGCAGCTGCCGCAGGATGTCGCCGTAGAAGGCGGCGGCGTTTTCTGGATAGGACTCACCGCGCAGGCTCAGCAGCCCCTCGTCGAAGCGGAAGTCCACCTCGGGGGTGCTGGGGCTGGCGGCGATGTAAAGACGGTTCTCCATGCCTGGAATCTCTCTGGATACGGTTGTGGGGGCGCCGCTCAGACCGTGGCCTTGAGCTGGAAGACGGCCGTGCCGGGCTGGTCCTGCAGGGGCTGCAGCGAAAACTCCAGGGGCTCGCTGGCGTCGCGTGCCATGGTCAGCAGGCCCATGCCGGCCCCCTTGCTGCCTTCGGGCGTCTCGGCGCGCAGGCTCTCGCGGTAGGCCTTCTTGATTTCCTCCAGGGTCATGCTGCACAGGCGCTGCAGCTTGTCGCGCAGGCCCTCGGCCACGCCGGACTCCACCGGGTTGGCGCACAGCAGCAGGTAGCGGCCCTCATGCTCGGTGATGCAGACCGAGCCGTGGCGCAGCTCGCGCTCCATCTGATCACCGGGTGTCAGCGCATCGGCCGAGTAGTGCACGATGTTCTGCGACATCTCGACAAAGGACGAGAAGAGCTTGCGCCGCGTCGGTGCGTCCACACCGCTGACCTCCAGCTGCAGACGCACCGCCTCGGCCATGGCGGCAATGATGTTCTGCGAAAAATAGCCCACGTAGTAGAAGATCACGCGGTGCTTGCGGGCCATCTCGAAGAAGCTTCCATACTCTTGCACGATGGGGGCTGCGGCGCTGGCGGCGGACATGGTCAGACAGACTCCTGAACTCGGAAACAGAAAAAGGTGAGGTCGTCGCGGCGGTGGTGCTGGCTGCCCTGCCACTCCTGCAGTGCGGCCTGCATGGCGCGGTTGATCTCGGCGGCGCTGCGCTCGCGCTGGGCCAGCAGCAGCTCGCGCACGCGACGCTTGCCAAAGGCAATGGCCTTGGGGCCGCCGATCTGGTCGATCAGGCCGTCCGTGGCCACAAAGACCAGGCTGCCCGCCTGCAGGGGCACCTCGCGGTTGTGCCAGACATGGTCGATGGGCGTGCTCACATAGCCCACGCCCTGGCGCTCGCCGTCCACCATCTCCACACCGGCCTGGCCGGGATGCAGCACGAAGAGCGAGGTCTTGGCGCCGGCAAAGCGCAGGCTGCGGCGCGAGCGCTCGTACCAGAAGCAGGCCGCGTCCAGCCCGTCATCCGAGGCCGCGGTCTGGTCCTGGCCATCCAGCTGACCCAGCATCTGCTTGATGCTGCGATTCAGGCCGCCCAGCAGATGGGCCGGATCGCGCGGCCCATGCTGCTCGATGGCTTGGCTCAGGCTGATGGAGGCGATCAGGGTCATGAAGGCGCCGGGCACGCCATGGCCGGTGCAGTCGGCCACCGTGGCCAGCCAGCCCTCGGCGGTGTCGCTGAACTGGTAGAAGTCGCCGCCCACCACATCGCGGGGCTCCCACACCAGATCGGCATCCAGCCCGGTGCGGGCCAGGGCTTCGCGCGAGGTGCGCAGCATGGAGCGCTGGATGACGCTGGCGTACTCGATGCTGTGCATGATCTGGCGATGCCGCGACTCCTGCATCTGCGCCACCACGCGCATCAGGGGCAGGCCATGGCCGACCCCCAGGAACTGTCCCTCGCGGGTGATGATGAAGCCGTCGCTCAGGGCCTTCTCGCCGTGGCTGACGGCGCGCTGGGTCAGGGGCTCGATCGGCAGATCGGCCTCCACCACCAGCGGCTCCTTGTCCATGAAGGCGATGCAGCTCTTGCGGTCGTAGATCTCCCGGTGGAAGGGCCGGCTCATCTGAGAGAGGAAGATGTTGCGGTTGATCAGGCCGATGGGCTGCCCGTTCTCGACCACGGGCAGGCTGATCAGATCGCGATGCCGGCCAAAGAGCTCCATGACCTGCTCGTTGCTGTGCTCGGTGTTGACGGCCGGCACGGCCTGGCACAGATCCCCCGCGCAGGGCGGGTGGAAGCTGGGGCGGCAGTCGCTCAGGTAGGTGGCAGGGGCAGCAAGCTCAGGCATGGAGGGCCCAGAAAGACCAGAGGCGCCCATGCTATGAAGCGCAGATCACGCCCTTGTGACAGCTCGTCACAAAGCCGGCATGCCGCCATCGAATGCCGGGCGCCGTGATCTTTTTCGCGCCATACAGGGCGCCCTGAGGCCTGCGCGCAACGGCGAGCGGGGCCAAACCCTGCGGCGCTCAGGTTTTTTGAATGCTGCGCTCAACAGGCATCACGCCCCCCGCTGCCCGGGGCAGGCAGACTGGGCAGCACAGCCTCCCCAGGAGCCGCCATGAGCCGCACCCAGCCTTTGCCCACCTACTTTCTCTCCCATGGCGGGGGCCCCTGGCCCTATATGGACGGCCCGTTTCGCCAGCATTTCGGGCAGCTGGAGGCCTCCCTGCGCCAGATCCCGCTGGAGCTGGGGCAAGCCCCCCGCGCCGTGCTGATGATCTCGGGCCATTGGGAGGCGGCGCGCTTCGAACTGATGGCGGCCGAGAACCCCGGCATGGTCTACGACTACGGCGGCTTTCCGGCCCACACCTACCAGATCCGCTACCCGGCGCCGGGTGAGCCGACCCTGGCCCGCGCGGTGGCGCAGCGGCTTCAGGCGGCCGGTCTGCCCGTGGCCCTGAACAGCGAGCGGGGCTTCGATCACGGCGCCTTCACCACCATGTTCCCCATGTACCCCGAGGCGGATGTGCCCCTGGTGCAGCTTTCGCTGCAGCAGGACTACGAGCCGGCGCAACACCTGGCCCTGGGGCGCGCGCTTGCGCCCTTGCGCCACGAAGGCGTGCTGATCATCGGCAGCGGCCTCAGCTACCACAATCTGCGCGCCTTCGGACCGGCCGCCCGCACCGCCTCGGGACAGTTCGACGCCTGGCTGCAGCACGCCCTGCTGCGGGAAACTCCCGAGGGGCGTCGCCAGGCCTTGTTGCACTGGAGCGACGCCCCGGCGGCCCGTCTGGCCCACCCCCGGGAGGATCATCTGCTGCCCCTGATGGTGGCCGTGGGCGCCGCCGAACAGGAGGCCGGCTCGCTGATCTACCACGAGCCGGACTTCATGGGTGGAGTCACCGTGTCCAGCTTTCGCTTCGGCGCCCTGCCCGGCCGCTGATGCGCATACCCAAGGACCTGCGAAGCGGAATGAAAAACGGCCCCGCAGGGCCGCTCTGGGAGGCGATAGGCCCGCTCAGTCGCGCTGGGCGAGGGCCTTGTTGACGCGCAGGGCCAGCAGGGTGCAGGCCGCACCCGAGAGCAGATAGAGCGTCACCGCCACCAGGCCATAGCGGGCCGACAGACCCAGGGCCACCAGGGGTGCGAAGGCGGCTCCCACCAGCCAGGCCAGATCGGCGGTGAGCGCGGCACCGGTGTAGCGCAGGCGGGGCGGGAAGTTGGAGGTCACCGCCCCGGCCGCCTGGCCGTAGGACAGGCCCAGCAGCACGAAGCCGAAGAGGATGAAGAGGTCCTGGCCGCGCGTTCCGCCATCCAGCAGCCAGGGTGTGGCCAGGCTGAACAGGCCGATGGCCACGGCCAGGCTGCCCAGGGTGTTGCGGCGTCCGATGCGGTCCGCCAGCAGGCCGGACAGGGGCATGGCGGCAGCCGCGAGGCAGGCCCCCAGGATCTGCATGCCCAGGAAGGCGCCTACCTCCTGGCTGCCCATCAGCGTGACCCAGGACAGGGGGAAGACCGTGACGATATGGAACAGCGCATAGCTGGCCAGGGCCGCAAAGGCACCGATCACCACCGTGCTGCCTTTCTCACGGATCAGGTCCTCCAGGTCGCAGGGTTCCAGCTCGCGTTCGCCCAGCTCACGCTCGTATTCATGCGTGACCACCAGACGCAGCCGGGCAAACAGGGCCACCACATTGATGGCAAAGGCCGCAAAGAAGGGGTAGCGCCAGCCCCACTCCAGGAAGTCATTCGACGAGAGGTGGGTCCAGAGATAGGCAAACAGACCGGCAGCCACCAGAAAGCCCAGGGGAGCGCCGAGCTGACCCAGCATGGCGTACCAGCCGCGCCGCCGGGCCGGTGCATTCAGCGCCAGCAAGGAGGGCAGGCCGTCCCAGGAACCGCCCTGGGCCAGCCCCTGGCCGACCCGGCACAGGGCCAGCAGCAAGATGGCCATGGCACCGGCCGTCTGGTAGCTGGGCAGCAGGGCCATGCCGGCGGTGGAGGTGCCGAGCAGGAAGAGCGCTGCCGTCATCTTGAAGCTGCGCCCGTAGCGGCGCTGGATCTCCATGCCCACCAGGGTTCCCAAGGGGCGGACGATGAAGGCCAGGGCCAGCAGGGCAAAGGCATGCAGCATGCCCTCCAGCCGCGGCATATGCGGGAAGAACACCGCCGGGAAGACCAGCACCGAGGCGATGCCGTAGACGAAGAAATCGAAGTAATCGGAGGCGCGACCGATGATCACGCCCACCGCGATGTCCCCGGGGGCCAACGCGTCCGGCTGCGCCGAACGACCCTGGGGCGACTGGGGGGCATTGAGGGTGGTGGTGCTGTTCATGGCTCCTACCTGGGACAAAATGTCCAATCGTTGACCTGTGTCAATCAGGATACATTCGCGCACGACACGCAACTAGCGTTTTCCCGCCGGTCTGGTTAACCCGATGACGTCCAATCCTCTACTCAAGCGCCTTCTGACCCGCCTTGGCCTGCTGCTGGCAGCGCTGCCTCTGGCGGCCTGCGATCTGGTGGTGATGAAGCCCTCCGGCGACATCGCCTCCCAGCAAGCCGATCTCATCGTCACCTCCACGGTGCTGATGTTGCTGATCATCGTACCGGTGATCTTCCTGACCCTGCTGTTCGCATGGCGCTATCGTGCCTCGAACAAGTCTGCCACTTATGAGCCGGACTGGGATCACTCCACCCGGCTGGAGCTGGTGATCTGGGGCGCACCGCTGCTGATCATCATCGCCCTGGGCGCCATCACCTGGATCAGCACCCACAAGCTGGACCCCTACCGTCCGCTGGACCGCATCGACGAAAACCGCCCCGTGCCTCAGGACGTGGCACCGCTGGTGGTCGAAGTCGTGGCCCTGGACTGGAAATGGCTGTTCCTCTACCCCGAGCAAGGCATTGCCACCGTCAACGAGCTGGCCGCCCCGGTGGACCGCCCGATCCAGTTCAAGCTCACCTCCTCCACGGTGATGAACGCCTTCTACGTGCCCGCCCTGGCCGGCATGATCTACGCGATGCCCGGCATGGAAACCAAGCTGCACGCGGTGATCAACAAGGCCGGCGTCTATGACGGCTTCTCCTCGAACTTCAGCGGCGACGGCTTCTCGCACATGCGCTTCAAGTTCCACGGCCTGTCCAACGCCGACTTCGAGGCTTGGGTGGCCCGCAACAAGGCCGAGGGCAGCGAGCTGACCCGCGAAGGCTATCTGGAACTGGAAAAGCCCAGCGCCAAGGAACCGATTCGTCGCTATGCCAGCGTGAGCAATGGCCTGTACGACGCCATCGTCAACCGCTGCGTGGACGGCAGCAAGATGTGCATGGCGATGATGATGGCCATTGACGCCTCCGGCGGCGGCGGCAAGGGCTCCATCGCGGGCCTGGCCAGCAAGCCCTGGGGCAATGACGATCTGGAGCGTACCTATGTGTCCGCCCTGTGCACCCCCGAAAACGCCGGCGACTACGCGCCGCGTGCCGCGGCTCAGTCGCAGCTGAAGCTGCGTTGACACGGCCCCTCCGAGATTTCGAGTAATTGCCATGCAAGAACAAAACCATCTCGTGCTCGGCCGCCTAGGCTGGAACGCGATTCCTCATGACCCCATCATCTGGGCCACCTTCGCCATGGTGGTGCTGGGCGGCACCGTGCTGCTGGCCCTGATGACCAAGTACAAGGTGTGGGGCCCGCTGTGGCGTGACTGGCTGACCAGCATCGACCACAAGAAGATCGGCATCATGTACATCGTGCTGGGCCTGGTGATGCTGCTGCGCGGCTTCGCCGACGCCATCATGATGCGTGCCCAGCAGGCCATCGCCTTCGGCGACCAGGCCGGCTTCCTGCCGCCCCACCACTACGACCAGATCTTCACCGCCCACGGCGTGATCATGATCTTCTTCGTGGCCATGCCCCTGGTGACCGGCTTCATGAACTACGTGGTGCCGCTGCAGATCGGCGCGCGCGACGTGGCCTTCCCCTTCCTGAACAACTTCAGCTTCTGGATGACGGCCGGCGGCGCGGTGCTGATCATGGCCTCGCTGTTCGTGGGCGAATTCGCTCGCACCGGCTGGCTGGCCTTCCCGCCGCTGTCCGGCATCCTGGCGAGTCCGGGGGTGGGGGTGGACTACTACATCTGGGCGCTGCAGGTGGCCGGTGTAGGCACGACGCTATCGGGCATCAACCTGATCGTCACCATCATCAAGATGCGCGCGCCCGGCATGACCCTGATGAAGATGCCCGTCTTCACCTGGACCTCGCTGTGCACCAACATCCTGATCGTGGTGAGCTTCCCCGTGCTGACCGCCACCCTGGTGCTGCTGTCCCTGGACCGCTATCTGGGCACCAACTTCTTCACGGCAGACCTGGGCGGCAACGCCATGCTCTACGTGAACCTGATCTGGATCTGGGGCCACCCTGAGGTCTACATCCTGATCCTGCCCGCCTTCGGCATCTTCTCCGAGGTGGTCGCCACCTTCTGCCGCAAGCGCCTGTTCGGCTATGCCTCGATGGTGTACGCGACGGTGGTGATCACCATCCTGTCCTACATCGTCTGGCTGCACCACTTCTTCACCATGGGTTCAGGGGCCAGCGTGAATGCCTTCTTCGGCATCACGACCATGATCATCTCCATCCCCACGGGGGCGAAGATCTTCAACTGGCTGTTCACCATGTACCGTGGCCGCATCCAGTTCGAACTGCCCATGATGTGGACCATTGCCTTCATGGTCACCTTCGTGATCGGCGGCATGACCGGCGTGCTGCTGGCCGTGCCCCCGGCAGACTTCGTGCTGCACAACTCGCTGTTCCTGATCGCACACTTCCACAACGTGATCATCGGCGGCGTGCTGTTCGGTCTGTTCGCCGGCATCTACTTCTGGTTCCCCAAGGCCTTCGGCTTCCGCCTCGACCCCTTCTGGGGCAAGGTCTCCTTCTGGTTCTGGGTGATCGGCTTCTACTTCGCCTTCATGCCCCTGTATGTGCTGGGCCTGATGGGCGTGACCCGTCGCATGAGCCACTTCGAAGACCCCTCGCTGCAGATCTGGTTCCAGGTTGCTGCCTTCGGCGCCGTGCTGATCGCGGTGGGTGTGGCGGCCATGCTGATCCAGTTCGTCGTCAGCTTCATGCGTCGCGAGCAGCTGCGCGACGTGAGCGGCGACCCCTGGGATGGCCGTACCCTGGAATGGTCCACCTCCTCGCCCCCGCCGGCCTACAACTTCGCCTTCACCCCCGTGGTGCATGACCTGGACGCCTGGACCGATATGAAGAAGCGTGGCGCGGTGCGTCCGACCCGCGGCTTCGTGGACATCCACATGCCCAAGAACACCGCAGCCGGCATCGTGCTGTCCGCCCTGGCCACGCTCTTCGGCTTCGCGATGATCTGGCATATGTGGCTGGTGGGTGGCATCACCTTCCTGGTGCTGGTGGTGGCTTCCATCGTCCACACCTTCAACTACAACCGCGACTACTACATCAAGGCCGATGAAGTGACGCGCACCGAAGACGAGCGCACCCGGCAACTGGCGGCCCTGCCGAGCCAGGCCTGAGGAGGCGAGCAAACCATGCAAGCAACGCAAACCCTGAACGCGGACGGCACGGTCCGCTTCTACGACGACGGTAGCCACCACCCTCAGCAGGGCACCCTGCTGGGTTTCTGGATCTACCTGATGAGCGACTTGCTCATCTTCGCGGCCCTGTTCGCCACCTTCGCGGTGCTGGGCAAGAGCTATGCGGCCGGCCCCTCGGGCGCCGACCTGTTCGACCTGAAGCTGATCGCGATCAACACCGCGCTGCTGCTGTTCTCGTCGATCACCTACGGCTTCGCCCTGATCGGGGCGCAGCAGGGCAGCAAGAAGCTGGTGCTGGGCTGGTTGGCCGTCACCGGTGTTCTGGGCGCGGCCTTCGTGGGCGTCGAGCTCTATGAGTTCTCGCACCTGATCCATCAGGGCGCGGACTGGCAGCGCAGCGCCTTCCTCTCGTCCTTCTTTGCCCTGGTCTCCACCCACGGTCTTCACGTGACCTTCGGCATCATCTGGCTGGTGGTGCTGATGGTGCAGGTCAACAAGCTGGGCCTGACCGTGGCCAACAAGCGCCGCCTGATGTGCCTGTCCATGTTCTGGCACTTCCTGGACCTGGTCTGGATCGGCGTGTTCACCTTTGTTTACCTGATGGGGGTGCTGTGATGGGCGCTCAACACCACGACAAGCACGATCACCACGGCCACGACGATCATGGCCACCACGAGGACCCGCTGGCCGAGTACCACGTCTCGTACAAGGGCTACTTCATCGGCTTCCTGCTGTCCGTCATCCTGACCGTCATCCCCTTCTGGCTGGTGATGGCCAAGGTCCTGCCGGCTGACATGACCAAGCTGATCATCCTGGCCTTCGCCGCGGTGCAGATCGTGGTCCACATGGTCTACTTCCTGCACATGAACGCCAAGGTGGAGAGCGGCTGGTCCATGCTGTCCCTCATCTTCACCGTGGTCTTCGTGGGCATCATCCTGGCCGGTACGGTGTGGGTCATGTATCACATGAACACCAACATGATGCCGATGCACGATATGAGCAATATGGTGTCGTGAAGCAGGATCAAACCCCTGATGGGCCGCGTTCTCGCGGTCCCGCCCGCTGGGTGGGGCTGCTGGGCGCGGCCCTTTTGCTTGTGGCGGCCCTGGGCTTCACGGCCCTGGGTCTGTGGCAGCTGCAGCGCCTGGAGTGGAAGCAGGCCCTGATCGCCCGCGTGCAGCAAGGCCTGGCCCAGGCCCCGGTGCCGCTTGAGCCGCACAACAGCGCTGCGCAGGAGTACCAGCGCGTCTGGCTGGAGGGCGAGTTCGACCACGCCCGCGAGACGCTGGTGGGCGCCAGCACGGTGCTGGGCAGCGGCTACTGGCTGATGACGCCCCTGCGCGGTGCCGGCGGTGACTGGACATGGGTCAATCGCGGCTTCGTGCCGCGCCGCGATACCGAACGCCAACGCCCTGCGGGGACGCAACGCATCGAGGGCCTGCTGCGGCTTAGCGAAGCCGGGGGCAGGCTGCTGCAGCGCAACGAGGCACAGTCCGGCCGCTGGTACTCGCGCGATGTGCAGGCCCTGTCGCAGGCGGCCGGGCTGCAGGCAGGCTCCGTGGCCGCCCACTTCATTGATGTCTGGCCGGAGCCGCCGGGCTCGGCCTACGCCCAGCTGGCAGGCTCGGGCGACGCCGTGCTGCGGCCGCCCTCGGTCTGGCCGCACCCCGGCCTCACGGTGCTGCGCTTCAGCAACAATCACCGCAGCTACGCCCTGACATGGTTTGCGCTGGCGGCCATGTCCGTGGGCGCAGCCCTCTTCCTGCTGCGCCAGAGCCGACAGCCCCGCCATCCCGAATGAGCCTCGCCCCCGCCGCCATGCCCCGCAGTGCCGACCAGGTCCAAACGCCGGACCGGCAGGCCGGGCGCAGCAATCTGCAGCAGCTGGTGCAGCTGCGCTGGCTGGCTGCGGCCGGTCAGCTCGCCACCATCGCCACGGTGCACTGGGTGCTGGACATCCAGCTGCCGCTGCGCGAGATGCTGGGCCTGCTGGCGGCCCTGGTGCTCTACAACCTCATGTGCTGGCTGCGCAGCCGCAATCTGCGGGGCGAGCTGGTCAGCCAGGCCGAGCTCTTTGCCGGCTTGCTGGTGGATGTGGGCCTGCTCGCCGGCCAGCTCTACTATGCGGGCGGCATCACCAACCCCTTCATCTTCCTGTTCCTGCTGCAGGTGGCCGTGGGCGCCGTGCTGCTGGCGCCGCGCTATATCTGGGCCATGGTGGCGGCAACCACCTCGGCCTTCATCGCCCTGACCCAGTGGCACCGCCCCCTGCGCTTTCCGGACAGCATCAGCACCGAGCTCTCCAGCCACTACATCGGCGGCCTGCTGATCTGCTTTGTGCTCAATGCCGCGCTGCTGGTCTTCTTCATCCAGCGCATCGTGCTCAATCTGCGCCAGCGGGATGCCCGCCTGGCCAGTCTGCGCCAGCGTGCGGCCGAGGAAGAGCACATCGTGCGCATGGGTCTGCTGGCCTCGGGTGCGGCGCATGAGCTGGGCACGCCCCTGGCCACGCTTTCGGTCATCCTGGGCGACTGGGCGCATATGGCCCCCTTTGCCGGCGACCCCGAGCTGCGCGAGGAGATCGAGGAGATGCAGCTGCAGCTGCGCCGCTGCAAGAACATCGTCAGCGGCATCCTGATGTCGGCCGGGGAGACCCGCGCCGAGGCCCCCGAGCTCACAGGGCTGCACGCCTTCCTGGACGGGCTGGTGGCCAACTGGCGCCGCACCCGGCCGGTGGGGGACTTCCACTACGAGCGCAAGAGCCTGGCCGACCGCACCATCTTCTCGGACACCGCGCTCAAGCAGATGATCGACAACGTGCTGGACAATGCCCTGGAGGCCGCGCCGGGCGCCCCGCTGACCCTGATTGCCAGCTGCGACGAGGCGCGTGGCCTGCTGGAAATCTCGGTGCGCGACGAGGGCCCGGGCTTCAGCGAGGACATGCTGGAACGCTTTGGCAAGCCCTACCAGTCGAGCAAGAGCAAGCCCGGCGGCGGCCTCGGATTGTTTCTCTCGGTTAATGTGGCCCGCACCCTGGGCGGACGCATACTGCCCCGCAACCGCCCCGAGGGCGGGGCCGAGGTGCTGATGCAGCTGCCCCTGGCCGCCCTGAGCCCCGCCAGCGATTTGGAAGTACAAGATGGAGATTGACCCTGACGCCGAGCGAGTGCTGCTGGTCGTGGAGGACGACGAGGCCTTCGCCCGCACCCTCACCCGCTCCTTCGAGCGCCGCGGCTACCAGGTGCTGCGCGCCAGCCAGCTGTCCGAGGTGCAGCTGCTGCTGGAAACGCACAGCCCCAGCCATGCCGTGGTGGACCTCAAGCTGGCCGGCGGCGCCTCGGGCCTGAGCTGCGTGCAGGCCCTGCACACCTTCGACGACGAGATGCAGATCGTGGTGCTGACCGGCTATGCCAGCATCGCCACCGCGGTGGAGGCCATCAAGCTGGGCGCCCGCCACTACCTGGCCAAACCCGCCAACACCGACGATATCGAGGCCGCCTTCGCCCGCGGTCAGGGCGACGCCGAGGTCGAGGTCACGGGGCGCGCCACCACCTCGATCAAGACCCTGGAGTGGGAACACATCCACGAGACCCTGGCCGCCGTGGACTTCAATATCTCCGAGGCCGCGCGCCGCCTGGGCATGCACCGCCGCACCCTGGCGCGCAAGCTGGAGAAGCAGCGGGTCAAATAGGGCGCGCGGCGCCCTGCACCGTGCGCTCCATCCAGCGCGCATCGGCCCCGAAGCTGGCCAGCTTCTGCGCCAGGCCCTCGGCCAGCGCCACCGGCTCGGCAAAGCCTTGCGCCTGCCAATAAGGCACCGAGCCCTGCACCGCCACCAGCCCCAGACGTGTGAGCCCCAGGGCCTGCGCACGCTCCAGCACCTGGGCCACCAGGCGCCGCCCCAGGCCCAGCGAACGCCCGGCCGGGGCCACCGCCAGATCATGCAGATAAAGCAGGCGCGGCACAGCCGGCAGGCTCACGCTGGGCGCATCCAGGGCCGGCAGGCTCTGCTCACACACCGGCAGGCTCACCAGATAGGCCAGGGGCTCGCTGCCGCGCCAGGCCATCCAGCTGCAGCGGTGCGGGGCCGAGGCCTCCAGCTTGGCACGAAAGGCCTGGGCGCTCTCCAGGAACTCGGGGCCATAGCACTGGGCCTGCAGGGCCAGCACGGCGGGCACATCGGCAGCGCTCAGGAGCCGCAGCTCCGGGTCATTCATCTCAGAGCACATAGGCATGCAGCAGCTTGCTGCCCAAGGGGGTGAAGATCAGCACGAAGCCCAGCACATTGAGCATCACGCTGAGCCAGAACAGGCGGCGAAACGAGGCCTTGGCGCTCTTGTGGCGCAGCAGCTGCTGGGCCAGCAGGGCGCCGGGCCAGCCACAGGCCAGGGCCAGGGCGTGCAAGGTGGCCTCGGACACCCGCCACTGCTGCAGGCGCGCGGCCCGCTTGTCGCCGGCATAGACGATGAAGGTGGCCAGGCTCATGGCCAGATAGCCGCCCCACAGCCAATGCGGCAGGCCAAAGCCCAGATGCACCACCAGCACCAGCAGGGCAAAGCCCGGGATCAGCCAAAGGCTGCTGCCGCGCAGTGCCTCCTGGCGCCGGGCCTGGCGCTGCACCGCGGGCGGCGGCTCGGCCGGGGAACGCGGCTCCAGGCTGCGCACCGCCTGGGCGCGCGGCTTGCCCTGGGCGTCCTGCCCCGCTTCATAGCTCAGGCGCTCGCCCACAAAGGGGCGGCGCGGCCGCAGGCCGAAGGCCTTGGCATGCACGAAAAGCTTGGGGCCGCCCCCTTCGGGCGCAATAAAGCCATAGCCCTTGGCGGCGTCCCACTGGATCAGAGTACCTTGCTGTCGCGTTGTCATCGCGGGCCGCACTGTGCCACAGGAAAGTGAAAAGGCCCGCTTGCGCGGGCCTTTCTCGATCATGACCCGCAAACGGGTTCAGCGGCTGTCAGGCGCGATCAGCGGCCGAAACCACCGCGGCGCGGGCCGCCGGCCGGCGGGCCATTGCGCTTGGCACCCGGGCCACCGGGGCCGCGGCGCTCGCCACCGCCGAAGCCGCGAGCTTCACCGCCGCCGAAATTGCCGCCTTCACGGTTGCCGTGGAAGGACGGCTTGCCACCGAAGGAGGGCTTGCCGCCAAAGCTGGGCTTGCCTTCGCCGAAACCGGGGCGATCACCGCGGGGAGCAAAGCCGCGATTCTCGAAGCCGCGGTTCTCAAAACCGCGCTCAGCACCGGCGCTGCGGTCGAAGGGCTTGCGGTCGTTGAAGCCTTGCTGGCGCGGCTCGAAACCACGGCCCTCGCCACGCGGGGCGAAGTCACGCGGGGCGCCCTCACCGGCGGGGCGGCCAAAGGGCTTGCCACCACCGTGGAAGGGCTTGCCGCCACCTTCACGCTGGAAGGGCTTGCTGCCGAAGCGCTTGTCGCCCTTGAAGGCAAAGCCCGGCTGGCGATCACCAAAACGGTCGCCGAAACGGCCACCGCGCTCGCCCTCGGGACGGGGCGGGAAGATGCGCGGCTCTTGCGTCTTGGGCTCCAGGCCCTCGATGCGCGAGACCGGAATCTGCTGGGTGGTGAACTGCTGGATGCGACGGATCATGGACACATCGTCGCGCACGGCGATGGTCACGGCCAGGCCGGAGCGACCGGCACGGCCGGTACGGCCGATGCGGTGCACATAGTCCTCGGCCTTCATGGGCAGACCGTAGTTGATCACATGGCTGATGGTGGGCACGTCGATGCCGCGGGCCGCCACATCGGTGGCCACCAGCACGCGCAGCTCGCGGCGGCGCAGGGCCATCAGGGTGCGGTTGCGGCGGCCTTGGGGCATGCCACCGTGCAGCGGGGCCACGGCATGGCCGATCTCCGAGAGGCGCTCGGCCAGCCAGTCGGCATCGCGCTGGGTGGAGGTGAAGACCACAGCCTGGTCCAGATCGCGCTCGGCCAGGATGTGTTCCAGCAGCTGGTCGCGGTGGTTGTTGTTGTCGGCCCAGTGCAGGCGCTGCTCGATGTTCTCGTGGGTCTCGGTGTGCGAGGCCACGTCCACACGCTCGGGCTCGTTGAGCAGATCATGGGCAAGACGGCCCACATGACCGGCGAAGGTGGCGCTGAACATCACGGTCTGGCGCGTGGCCGGCGTGGCCTCGGCCACCAGCTTGATGTCGTCGATGAAGCCCATGTCCAGCATGCGGTCGGCCTCGTCCAGCACCAGCATCTCGACGTTCTCCAGCACGCACTTGCCCGAGGACAGATGGTCCAGCAGGCGGCCGGGGGTGGCGATCAGGATGTCCAGCGGACCGGTCAGCTGACGGATCTGCAGGGCATAGGGCATGCCGCCCAGCACGGTGGCGACCTTCAGGCCCTGGATGTGGCGGCCGTAGGTCTGTGCGGCCTTGGAGACCTGCATGGCCAGTTCGCGGGTGGGCGCCAGCACCAGGACGCGCGGGCCGTAGATCTTGCCCTTCTCGCGCTTGGGGAAACCCTGGCCGTTGTTGCCGCGGGCTTCCAGCACCTTTTGCAGGGCGGGCAGGATGAAGGAGGCGGTCTTGCCCGAGCCGGTGCGCGAGCTGACCATCAGGTCCTTGCCCGCCAGGGCGCGCGGAATGGCCTCGGCCTGGACTTCCGTGGCGTTCTCATAGCCGGAGTCCTTGACGGCGCGCAGCAGGGATTCGTGCAGGCCCAGATTCTCGAAACTCATATCACTTCTTTCGTCAACAAAGCCCTGCCCCGCCGGACACAGCCGGACATAGGAGGGCGCTGGTCAGGCCACAAATCAAAGGCCGACCAGTAGGGTCAAGTCGCTGGGAGAAAGCTCGCGTCGCACACCAGATCTCAGCTGCGTGAGTGCGCTTGGTGCGGCGCCGGGGAACAGTCATAGCGACGGCATCGCCGCCGACCGTACCCGGGGGTCTTCAGTGCTGAGCGCTGCGGCCCGCTTGCGTTGCGGGTGCGTCGGCCTGAAAGTGGTCAGAGGAGACGTACGAATTGCTCCGATCTCTGTCGAAGCAAGCCGCGCAGTGTAGCACGCTAGGGTTTTCACCAGCAAGCCCCCTCGCGAACATTCTTGGGTCGCCGAGAGCCCACCCGGGGCGCGAAGCCTCGGGCGGGGTCAGCGCGCCGGGGAGGCTCAGAGCGCGCTCAGCAGGGCCTGCAGCGGCGGCATCAGGGCCGCCAGCTGCGGCTCGTCCAGCCAGGTCGGCATCTGCTGATCCAGCCAGTCCGGGAAGGCCGTGCCGCTGCGCTGCTGGGCCAGCAGGGCGCGGTCCACCGGACCTTCCACCAGCAGCTGGGCCACCGGCACGCCGCGCGGCTCGGGGCCGCAGGCCAGGGCCAGGCGCTGCTGCAGCAGGCCCGTCCCCCAGGGCAGGTCGGCATGGACCAGACCCAGACGGGCCTCACCCAGCCCGTCGCTCGAGGCCAGGGCGGCCAGGGCCGCATCGCTGGCCAGCAGCACGGCGGCCGGCTCGGCGCGCCAGGCCTGCAGGCTGGCGGCCTGCTCTTCAGGGCTCTGGCCCTGGCGCAGACGCTGCACCAGCAGCTTGCGCAGCTTCAGGGCCTGGACCAGGCTGTCCAGCAGGGTCTCGGACTGGGCACAGACCAGCAGGCGGGCGGCCGCAGCGCCCTGCCCTTCCAGCCATTCCTGCTTGAGGGCCAGCAGGGCCTCGACCTTGGCGCTGAGCACATGGCGCGAGCCGGCCGGCAGCAGGCTCAGGGCCTGCAGCAGCTGGCGCTGCTCCTCAGCGCCCAGATAGTTCAGCTGCTGCCAGCGCCCCACCAGGGCGCGCAGCTGGGGCAGCGGGCCGCCCGCTTGCGGCGCGCCACCGGGCTGCAGCCAGCGCTGCTGCACCAGGGCGGCCGGCAGCTGGTGCGCCTGCAGCTCGCGCTTGCGGCGCGAGAGCAGCACGCTCTCCAGGGCCTCGCGCTGGGCGCGCTTGCCGGCCTCGGGCGCCAGGGCACGCAGGGCCGCCAGCGGGCCGCGACGGGCCTCGTCCAGCCAGTCCACCCAGGCCGTCAGGCGCTCGTCGCCCAGGGGCTCGCGCGCCGCAATCAGCAGCAGATGGGGCAGGCTCAGCGCGCGCAGCGCGGCCAGCTGATCGGCGTCCAGCTGGTCCACGCCATCCACGATCAGCAGCTCGGGGCGCTGGCGGCCGTTCAGGGCCTGGGCCGGCACGTTCTCGGCCAGCACCAGGCCGGCCGGGGCCTCGCCCAGCAGGCGCTCCAGATCGCGGCGCCAGGCCGCGTGGCTGGCGGCCGGGGCGATCAGCAGGGCGCGCTCCAGGCCGAAGCGCCGCTGCCACAGGCGCAGGGCTGCCAGCGCGGCCTCACGCTGGCCCAGGCCCAGGTCATCGGCCAGCATGGCACGGCCGGCGCAGACGGCGAACAGCGCCGCCTCCCACTGGTAGGCGGGAATCGCTTCCTTGAGCAGGCCGCTCAGGCCCGTGGGCTCGGCCAGCAGGGGCTCCAGGCGGGCCACGCGGCCCTGGGCGTCGCGCGCCCAGGCCAGCTGGGGCCAGACCGCCGGCTCCACCCGCAGCGGCAGGCCCTGGGCCCGCGCGGCGTCCAGCACCGCCTGCAGCCAGGCATGCGCGCGCTCGGCGGGCAGGCGCAGCAGCTCGTTGAGGCCCTGGCGGGCCAGCTCGCTCACGGCCGCGGGCACGCCCTGGCCGGCCACCCATTGCAGCCAGCGCTGGCCGTCCTGCTCCACCAGCCAGACCTCGGCCTCGCGGGCCGGCCAGCCGGCGTCCAGCTGGGCCACGCGCTCCAGCGGCAGCAGGCTCAGCAAGGCCTCGCCATGCTCGCAGTCGGCCTGCAGGCGGTGGGCGGCGCAGTCGCAGCGCCAGGCCAGCGGCCCCATCAGGCTCAGGCGCATCATGGCGCCGGTCTCGCGGTCCAGCAGCTCGTAGTCGCCGAACACGCTGCTGTCGTCCTCGCGCGGGGCCAGGCTGTAGCGCGGCGGCTCGGCCGGCACCTCGGGCTGGACCTCGGCGGCCTTGGGCTTGCCGGGCTTCTTGCGGGCGGGCTTCTTAGGTGCCTCGACAGGGGTCTCAGCAGGAGTTTCAACAGGGGTATCAGCGAGCGCTTCGGCTTGCTCGACGGCCGGCGCCTCGGCGACCGGCTCGGCCGCCTTCTTGCGGCGGGCGCTGCCGGCACGCTTGGCGGGCGCGGGCGCGGGTTCGGGCGCGACTTCCGGTGCGGGCTCGATCACGGTCTCGGCCACCGGCTCGGCCGGCTTGCTGGCACGCTTGCGCGCCGGGGCCTTCTTCTTGCTTTCGGCGGCCGGCTTCGCGGCAGGCTCGGTCACGGGCTGAACCGGGGTCTCGATCTGGACCTCCGCCACGATCTCGACGACGGGCTCGGCCGGCTTGCGGCTGCGCTTGGTGGCGGCCGTCTTGCCGGCCGGGCTCTTGGGCGCCGCCTTCTTGGCGGGCGGTTTCTCGGCAGACGCTTTCTTGGCCGGCGTCTTGGGGGCAGTCTTCTTGCTGGTGGTGCTCATGATGTATCGGGGTGAGCGGCGTCGGCCGGGGCCGGCGCCGCATGAATGGGGGTGTCTTGTGCGCGGCTTCAGCGGGGCAGGAGTTCGGCGTCCAGCCAGCCGCGCAGACTGTTGAAGAAGGCGAGCCGGCTGGCGCGGGCCAGGTCCTCGCGGCTCAAACGGGCTTCGCGGATGCGGCCCTCGGCCAGCAGCTGCTCGCGCATCACGCCGGGCAGCAGGCCGGCCTGGGCGCGCGGCGTGAGCCACTGTCCGTCGATCTCCAGGGCGATATTGCCGAAGCTGCCCTCGGTCAGCTCGCCGGCCTCATTCCAGAGGATGAGGTCAAAGGCCTGCGTGGGCTTGTCCGCGGCCAGGGCCTCGTAGAGCTCGCGCCGGGTGGTCTTGTGCTGGATGAATTCGGCCGCCGCGCCCTGGCTGGCGATGGGACGCGGCGCCAGGGCCAGGCGCACCGGCTCGGGCGTGGCGGCCAGGGGCAGGACCAGGCTGTCTAGCTTGCCGGCGCGCGAGAGGGTCAGGCGCACGCGCCAGAGCCCCTCGCCATGCTCGCGGGCCAGCTTGTCCAGATAGGCCCGCACGCAGTCACCACACCAGCGCAGGCCAAAGTGGCGGGCGCAGCGCTGCAGGCGCGCCAGGTGCAGCTCCAGGCGGGCATAGGCGCTCCGCTCCAGGCGCAGGGTCTCCAGCGCCGCCACCGGGGCCGCGGCGCGGCTCAGGAAGCGGCGCTTGGCCTGCCACTCGGCCAGCTCGGGCGCCGGCTCGGCATCCAGCGTAATGCCGGAGCCGATGCCGCAGCGCAGCCCGCCATCCGGCCCCTGCTCCACGGTGCGTATGGGCACATTGAAGGTGGCCGTGCCGCCGGGCTGCAGCAGCCCCAGGGCGCCGCAGTACCAGCCGCGCGGCGCGGGGGCTTCCAGCTCACGGATGATCTGCATAGCACGGCGCTTGGGCGCGCCGGTGACCGAGCCGCAGGGAAAGAGCGCCGCAAAAAGCTGGGCCAGGCTGAGCCCGGGCCGGCTCACGGCGGTGACGGTGGAGGTCATCTGCCAGACGGTGGACAGGGCATGCAGCTCGAAGAGCCGCGGCACCCGCACCGACCCGGTCAGGGCCACGCGCGAGAGGTCGTTGCGCAGCAGGTCCACGATCATCAGGTTCTCGGCGCGCTCCTTCTCGCTGGTGCGCAGATGGGCCTGGGCGGCCTCGTCGCCCGCACGGTCGGCGCCGCGCGGGGCCGTGCCCTTCATGGGCTGGGCGGCCAGCAGCCAGGTGCCGGGCTCGCCGCGGCCGGTGTGCTCGTTCTGCGGCAGCGGACGCCAGTCGAAGAAAAGCTCGGGCGAGACGCTGGCCACGCCGCCCTGCCCGCCCTCGCCGCGCATGAAGAGCGCAAAGCCGCCGGGCTGGGCCTCGTGCAGGGCCAGGAAGTAGGCGGCCAGCGCGAAGCCGGGCCCAGCCTCGGCCTGCAGTCGGGTGGTGAGGTTGACCTGGTAGCAGTCGCCCGCGCGTATCCACTCGCGCACCCGCTCGATGGCGGCCGTCTGGGCGCTGGGCTCGCCCCGATCGCGCCAGTCCGAGAGGGGCTGAACCACCGGCTCGGCCTCGGGCCAGGCCTCGGGCTCGGTCTGCCAGATCTGGAACTCGGCCAGCGGGCCTTCAGGCGCCTCGGTCTCCAGACTCGGGTCCAGGGCCGCGGCGGCCTCGTAGCGCAGGCCGCCCAGCACCCAGGCGCCGGCCCGCGCGGCCGCATGGGCGGCCGCGATCACCGCCGGCAGCTCGGCCGCGGTGTGCGCCAGCAGGCGCTGCGCGGGGGGCTCGTAGAAAGCGCCGCGCAGGCGCTCGCCGTCCTCGCGGGACAGCGGGTGCCGGGGAAAGTCGAAAGCCGCCCAGAGCGCTGCGGGGCGGCGGGTACTGCTCATCGCCAGGACAGCGGGCCGTGGAGGATCAGAGGCTCAAAAAGTGCTCGCGGTAGTAGGCGAGCTCATCGATGGACTCGTGGATATCGGCCAGGGCGGTGTGCTTCTGGGCCTTCTTGAAGCCGTCGATGATGCCGGGCTTCCAGCGCCGTGCCAGCTCCTTGAGCGTGGAGACGTCGAGGTTGCGGTAGTGGAAGAAGTCTTCCAGCTGGGGCATGTAGTTGGCCAGGAAGCGGCGGTCCTGGCAGATGCTGTTGCCGCACATGGGCGACTTGCCCTTGGGCACATAGGCCTTGAGGAACTCGATGACCTGGGCGCTGGCCTGCTCCTCCGTGATGGTGGAGGCCTTGACGCGGTCGATCAGGCCGCTCTTGCCGTGCGTGCCCTTGTTCCAGTTGTCCATGGCGTCCAGCGTGGCGTCGCTCTGGTGGATGGCGAACACCGGGCCCTCGACGCGCACGGTCAGATGCGGATCGGTCACCACCACGGCCACCTCGATGATGCGGTCGCGGTCGGGGAACAGGCCGGTCATCTCCAGGTCGATCCAGATCAGGTTCTGGTCGCTGCTGGCCAGCAGGGGGTTCTCGCTCATGGCTTGACTCTCTTTTGAATCCTTGTCTTCAGACGGCGCATTGTCGCAGCCCTACACTCCCGTCCATGCCGTCCGCGAATTTTCTTGTGCTGAATCCCACCGTCCTGAGCTATGTCTTCGCCGCGGCCCTGCTGCTGAGCCTTTTGATCAAGTTCTGGCTCAACGGCCGCCAGGTGCGCCATGTGATGCGCCACCGTGACGCCGTGCCCGCCGCCTTCGCCGCCACCGTGCCGCTGGCGGCCCACCAGAAGGCGGCCGACTACACCGTGGCCCGCGCCCGCTTCGGCCTGCTGAGCCTGGCCTTCAATGCCGCCGTGCTGCTGGGCTGGACCCTGCTGGGCGGCCTGGATCTGCTCAACAGCGCCCTGCACGGCCTGGGCTGGTCGCCCATGGCCTATCAGCTGAGCCTGCTGGCGGCCTTTGCCCTGATCGGCGGCCTGCTGGACCTGCCCTTCGAGCTCTACAGCACCTTCCGCATCGAGCAGCGCTTCGGCTTCAACCGCATGACGTGGAAGCTCTACCTGGCCGACAGCCTCAAGGGCCTGGCCGTGGGCGCCCTGATCGGCCTGCCCATCGCCGCCCTGATCCTGTGGCTGATGGGCGCGGCCGGCCCCTACTGGTGGGCCTGGGCCTGGGGCGCCTGGATGGGCTTCAATCTGCTGATCCTGGTGCTCTACCCCACGGTGATCGCGCCCCTGTTCAACAAGTTCGAGCCCCTGGCCGACGAGAGCCTGCGGCAGCGGGTGCAAGGCCTGATGGCGCGCTGCGGCTTTGCGGCCAAGGGCCTGTTCGTGATGGACGGCAGCCGCCGCTCGGCCCATGGCAATGCCTACTTCACCGGCATCGGCGCGGCCAAGCGCGTGGTCTTCTTCGACACCTTGCTGGCGCGCCTGAACGGCGCCGAGGTGGAGGCGGTGCTGGCCCATGAGCTGGGCCACTTCAAGCACAAGCATGTGCTCAAGCGCATGCTCACCATGTTCGCCCTGAGCCTGGCGGCCTTCGCCCTGCTGGGCTGGCTCTCGGGCCAGCCGGGCTTCTACCTGGCTTTTGGCGTGCAGCCCAATCTGGACGGCCGACTGCCCAACGACGCCCTGGCCCTGCTGCTCTTCCTGCTGGTGCTGCCGGTGTTCGGCTTCTTCTTCACGCCCCTGGGCAGCCTGCTCTCGCGCCGCGACGAGTTCCAGGCCGATGCCTATGCCTGCGCCCAGGCCAGCGGCGCCGACCTGGCCTCGGCCCTGCTCAAGCTGCACGAGGACAATGCCGGCACCCTGACGCCGGACCCGGTGTATGCGCGCTTCTACTACTCGCATCCGCCGGCCAGCGAACGCCTGGCCGCCATTGCCGCCCACTGAACACGCCGAACGAGCCCCGCCATGAATCTTCTGCTTGCCCAATGCACGCCCCAGCGTGAACCCATTCCCGCCGAACAGCTGCCCACCTGGCTGGGTCAGGTGCCCGGCTGGCAGCCGGATGCCGAGAACAAGCTGATCGCCCGTGCCTTCCGCTTCGAGAACTTCTACCAGACCATGGCCTTTGTGAATGCCGTGGCCGAGCTGGCCCATGCCCAGGACCACCATCCCGATCTGATGGTGAGCTATGGCGCCTGCACCGTGAGCTTCAGCACCCACAGCGCCAAGGGGCTGACCAGCAATGACTTCATCTGCGCGGCCCAGGTCTCGGCCCTGCCGGAAGCCGAAGCCGCTCAATGAGCAGCAAGCACGCCCATCTGGATCTGGGCCTGGTGGTGCGCGGCCACGGCCGGCACTACATCGTGGAAGACGCGCAGGGGCAGCGCCATGTCTGCCACCCGCGCGGCAAGAAGAGTGACTGCGTGGTGGGCGACCAGGTGCGCTGGGCGCCCAGCGGCGATGAGGGCGTGATCGAGGCCGTGGAGCCGCGCCGCAATCTGCTGTTCCGCCAGGACGAGTGGAAGACCAAGAGCTTTGCCGCCAATCTGGACCAGCTGCTGGTGCTGGTGGCGGTGGAGCCGGTGTTCAGCGAAAGCCAGCTGGCCCGCGCCCTGATCGCCGCGGAGAGCGCCGGCATCAGCGCCCGCATCGCCCTGAACAAGACCGACCTGCCCGGCGCGGCCGCGGCGCGCGAGCGCCTGCAGCCCTACCGCGATATGGGCATGGAGGTGATGGAGGTGGCGCTCAAGGCCGACCCTGCGGGCTCGCGCGCCCTGCTCACGCCCTGGCTGCAGGGCAAGCGGACCTTTGTGCTGGGCCCCAGCGGCACGGGCAAGAGCACCCTGATCAATCTGCTGGTGCCTGATGCCCAGGCCCAGGTGGGCGATATCTCCCAGGCCCTGAACTCGGGCCGCCACACCACCACCACCACGCAGTGGTACTGGATGGACGAGGCCCAGCCGCGCACCGCCCTGATCGATTCACCGGGTTTCCAGGAGTTCGGCCTCAAGCAGATCGAGCCGGCCCAGCTGCCCCTGCTGATGCCGGATCTGCGCGCCCATGCGGGCGACTGCCGCTTCTACAACTGCACGCACCAGCACGAGCCGGGCTGCGGCGTGATCGCCGCGCTGCAGGCGGGGCAGATCAGCGCCTCGCGCTACCGCATCTACGGTGAGATCCTGGAAGAGCTGAGCCGCCAGCGCTGGTAAGGCCCGGCTCGGTCCTGGCCCGGGTTCAGGGCTCCAGCCGCGCCTGCTCGGGCTTGACCTCGCGCACTTCCACATCCACGACTTCGCCCGCGGGCGCGCGGCGACCGAAGGCACCGCCACCGCCCACGCCAGCGCCGGCCCGGAACTGACGCGCCCGGGCAAAGCCCGAGAGGTCCAGCACCGGCTTGCGGCCGCGGATCAGGCTCCAGATCGTGAGGCCCAGCAGGGTCAGCAGGGCCACGCCCATCAGCGCGAGCACCAGCACCACGGTGGCGACCGCCAGCAGCAGGCGCAGGGCAAACGAAGCGAGGGCAGAGAGCATCAGTGGTTTCTTCCTTGGCCGCTCAGCCGCGACCGACAAAAGGCATAGATGTGGCCATCACCGTCATATTCAAGACATTGGCCGAGAGCGGCAGGGACGCCATATGCAGCAGGGCCTCGGCCACATGCTGGACATCCATGGTGGGCTCCACCGCGATCTGGCCATTGGCCTGGCGAACGCCCTGGGTCATGGGGCGGGCCATCTCCGTCAGGGCATTGCCGATGTCGAGCTGGCCCACGGCGATGTCGAAGGCCCGGCCGTCCAGGGCCAGGGCCTTGCTCAGGCCGCTGATGGCGTGCTTGGTGGCCGTGTAGGGCGCGGAGTTGGGGCGCGGCGCGTAGGCCGAGATCGAACCGTTGTTGATGATGCGGCCGCCACGCGGGTTCTGGCGCTTCATCAGGGCAAAGGCGGCCTGGGCACAGAGAAAGCTGCCGCTGAGGTTCACATCCACCACCGCCTGCCACTGCTCGAAGCTCAGCTCGTCCACCGGCACGGCCGGGGCCGAGAGCCCGGCATTGTTGAAGAGCAGATCCAGGCGGCCGAAGCGCTGCTCCACGGCCGCGAAGATTTCGCGCACCGCCTCGGGCCGGCTCACATCGCCGGCCAGCACCAGGGCGCGCTCGGGCGCTGCCGCAGCGGTCTCGGTCAGCGCCGCCTCGCGCCGACCCACCAGGGCCACGGTCCAGCCCGCGTGCATCAAGGCCTGGGCGCAGGCCCGGCCAATGCCGCTGCCGGCACCGGTGACCAGGGCGTAGCGAGGCGAGGAAACAGCGGGGGAACTCGGGGCGGCAGCGCTCATGGTGTGCTGGGGCAATGAGAGGGGTTCAGCGGCACCACGGGAGCGCCGGAGCCCGCATCATGCACCAACTCACTCGGCGAGCGGGGCGGTGGCCTGGCGGTGGCCCTCGATCAGCACGCGCGGCAGCTGGTGCACCACGGCGGCCTGGCTCTTGCCGACGATGAGCACCGCGGGCAGCTGCTGCAGGCCCTGGGGCTGAGGGCGGGGCTGGGCCGAGGCCTGCAGGGCAGCGCCCAGGCTGGCCACCACCACGGCCGCCAGACCCAGGGAGGCCAGGCCACGCAGGCCGGCGCGGCGGTCGTAGCCGGCCAGGGCGCGCGCGGCGCTGGAGGGGGTGGTGATCAGCGAATTCTTGCGGTTCATGGCGGGCTCCTTGAGGGTGGCTGCCGCGTCTTGGCGGCCTGCGATGGACGCAGTGTCGCGAGCCCCCTGCCCCGCCTCAACAGGCCTGCGACGAAGTGCAGGCCCGCCCGATGAAACGTCGCCCGCGGCGACGAATGCGCGGGTTAACCCCGAGCGAGGACCGCCCCCAGGCCCTGGGCGGTGCGCACCAGCTCATGGCCGGGCGGCACCAGGCGGGGCTGGCCCACCACATCGGCCAGGGGCCGGAACTCACAGCCCTGGCCCTGCCAGCTCAGCAGCTGGCCAAAGCGCCGCGCCACCACGGCCTCCGCCCCCATCACGCCCAGGCGGCTGCCCAGCACCCGGTCAAACGGCGTGGGCTCGCCGCCGCGCTGCAGATGCCCGAGCACCAGGCTGCGCAGCTCCACACCCTCGCCCAGACCGGCCTGCAGGCGCGGGCGCAGGGCTTCCACCGAGGCCGCACCCTCGGCCACGCAGACCACCGCATGGCCCTGGCGGGCCAGCAGGGCCTGGCAGCGCTGCAGCAGCTCGGCCTCCTCAAAGCCCAGCTCGGGCAAGACGATCAGATCGGCCCCACCGGCCAGGCCGCCCTCCAGGGCCAGCCAGCCGGCGGTGCGGCCCATGGCTTCCAGCAGCAGCACCCGGCCATGGCTGGCGGCCGTGGTCTTGAGCCGGCGCAGGGCCTGGGACACCACCTCGACGGCGCTGTCAAAGCCCAGGCTGCGCTCGTTGTGCATCAGGTCGTTGTCGATGGTCTTGGGCAGGCCCAGCACCGGCACGCCCAGGCGGTGAATGCGCTCGGCAATGCTCATGGTGCCGTCGCCGCCCACCACCACCAGGGCGTCCAGGCCGTGGCGCTGGGCGCAGGCCAGCACGCGCTCGGAACAGTCCGCTCCGCCCGCTCCGAAATAGGCAAAGGGATTGGCCTTGTTGTGACAGCCCAGCAGGCTGCCGCCTTCCAGGAGCTGGCCGCGCACGCGCTCGGGGCTCAGCGGCTCGACCCGGTCTTCCAGCAGGCCCAGAAAACCCTGGCGCACGCCGCTGACCCGCAGACCGTGGCGTTCGACCAGGTTCAGGACCAGGCCGCGCAGCAAGGCATTGAGGCCCGAACAGTCCCCGCCGCCGGTCAAGACTCCGATATGCATGTGCGCCACTCCCAGACTTTGTCAATCGCAAGGCCCGGCATGCTGCCACGGGATGGAGGCGGGCTCAAGCCGAGCTACAGTCGAGGCCATGCGCAGTGCCCCGCCCCAGATCCTCTATATCGAAGACAACCCGGTCAATCAGCTGGTCGTGGAGGAACTGGTGGCCCAGCGCCCCCATCTGCAGCTCAGCTGCTCACCCGACGGTGCCAGCGGCCTGGAGGCAGCGCGGCGGCAGCACCCGCAGCTCATCCTGCTGGACATGCAGCTGCCCGATATGGACGGTTACGAGGTGATGCGTCTGCTGCAAGCCGATGCCCTGACGGCCGGCATTCCTTGCATCGCGCTCTCGGCCAATGCCATGCCCGAGGACATACGCCGGGCCCTGGCCGCGGGCTTTGCCGCCTACTGGACCAAGCCCATTGACTTCAAGGCCTTTCTGGCCGGCCTGGACGAGCGCTTTCCGGCCGACGCCTGAGGCGCCGGCCTTCATGGCGCGATAAACCAAACGCTCAGACCAGCAGGCCGCGCCCGCGCAGCATGGGCTGCACCTGGGCATCGCGCCCGCGGAAGGCGCGGTAGGTGGCTCGCGGCTCGCAGCTATTGCCCGCGGCATAGATATGCGTCAGCAGACGCTGGGCCACCTGGGCGTCGAAGGGGTTGCCAGCCTCCTTGAAGGCCTCGTAGCCGTCCGCATCCAGCACCTCGGCCCACATATAGACGTAGTAGCCGGCGGCATAGCCGCTGCCGCTGAAGAGATGCTGGAAGTGCGCCAGGCGGTGATTCATACCGATGGCCGCGGGCAGGCCGTAATCGGCCATGGTCTGGGCCTCGAAAGCGGTGATGTCCGGCCCCTGGGCCTCGGTGCGCGAGTGCACGGCCAGATCCACCAGGGCGCTGGCGGTGTAGCGCACGGTCTCGTAGCCCTGGTTGAAGAGCTCGGCGGCCTTGATCTTGGCCAGCAGGACATCGGGGATGGGCTCGCCGGTCTTGTAGTGGCGGGCGTGCTGCTTGAGCACCTCGGGCTCATTGATCCAGTGCTCGAAGATCTGCGAGGGCAGTTCCACGAAGTCGCGCAGCACCTGGGTGCCCGAGAGGCGCTCGTACTCCACGTCCGAAAGCAGGCCGTGCAGGCCGTGGCCAAATTCGTGGAACAGGGTGCGCGCGTCGTCGAAGGACAGCAGGGTGGGCTCACCCGCCGCGCCCTTGGCGAAGTTGTTGTTGTTCAGGATGATGGGCAGGGCATCGATGCCGTTGCGGGCCTGCCAGCGCAGCGCATTCATCCAGGCGCCGCTGCGCTTGGTGGGGCGGGCAAAGTTGTCCTGCACAAAGACGCCGCGCAAGGCGCCATCCGCGCCCTGCACCTCGTAGACCTTGACGTCGGGGTGGTAGCCCGCCACCTGGGGCCGGGCCAGGAACTTCAGGCCGAAGAGGCGGCCAGCGCAGTCGAACAGGGCCTGCACCATGGCGTCCAGCGAGAAGTAGGGCTTGACCTCGGCATCGTCCAGCTCGTAGCGGGCCTTGCGCACCTTCTCGGCATAGAAGCGCCAGTCCCAGGCCTCCAGCGGGAAGCGGTGATCCAGCGAGGTCATCATGCCCTCGAGCTGCTCGCGCTCGGCGGCAGCGGCCTGCTTGGCCGGCTCCCAGACCTGGTTGAGCAGGCCCAGCACCGCCTCGCGCGAGCCGGCCATGGTGTCGGCCAGGGCGTAGTCGGCATAGCAGGCATGACCATGCAGGCGGGCCTGCTCCTTGCGCAGGGTGAGGATCTCCTGGGCCACGGCGCGGTTGTCGGTGGCGCCGTCCTTCTCGCCCCGGCCGATCCAGGCGCGCCAGGCCTGCTCGCGCAGATCGCGACGCTCGCTGAAGCTCAGGAAGGGCACGATCAGGGAGCGCGAGAGCGTGATCACATGGGCGCTGGCATCCTCGCCCAGGCCGCGGTCCACGGCGGCCTGGCGGGCCGCGGCGCGCACGAAGTCGGGCAGGCCGGCCAGCTCGTCCTCGCTGCGCAGCAGCAGCTGGTAGCTGCTCTCATCGGCCAGCACGTTCTGGCCGAACAGGGTGTGCAGCTCGGCCAGACGCTCCACCACCTGGGCATAGCGGGACTGGGCCTCGCCCTGCAGCTTGGCGCCGGCGCGCACGAAGTCCAGATGGATGCGTTCCAGCAGACGCAGCTGCTCGGGGCTCAGGCGCAGGGCCTGGCGCTCGGCGTACAGCGCGTCCACGCGCTTGAACAGCGCGGCATGCATGTAGACGGCATTGCCATGGGCGGCCAGCGGCGCAGCCAGGGCGCGCTGGGCGGCCTGCAACTCGGGCGAGGTGGCGGAGGCGCCCAGGGTGTAGAAGAGATGCTCCAGGCGCGCCAGCAGGCGGCCGCTGCGGTCAAAGGCCGCGATGGTGTTCTCGAAGCTGGGCGGCTCGGCCTGGGCCGCGATGCGGTCCAGCTCGGCGCGATGCTCGGCCAGGGCAGCCTCGAAGGCCGGGGCGAAATGCGCGGCCTCGATGCGGGCAAAAGGCGGCAGGCCGTAGGGCTGATCGTTCCAGTCTTGCAGCAGGGGATTGGAGGCGGCTTGGCTCATGCTTGTCTCGGGTGATGCCCGCCCTCGTGGGACGGCCTGTTTAGGAAAACGGCGCCGCTCCGGGTCGGGAGAGGCGCCGTGTGCAGCCCGCATTTTGCATGAGGCGGGCCGCCGCTGCAGGCCGGCCCCTGCCTTGGGCTTACTTCTTGTTCAGACCCAGCTCCTTGCGCACCGCGATCTCGTCGGCCTCGTCATAGGGCTTGTTGCTGCACTCGGCCTTCCAGTCATCCACCTCGTCCAGATGGGCTTCGGTGCGGGCCTGCAGCGCCTTGCTGGAGGCGTTGTAGGCCTCGATGCGGGTCTCAAAACCCTTGGCATCGGCGTCGTACTTGTTCTTGCTCTTGTTGAAGGCCTCGATGCGGGCGTCGTGCGCGGCGGCGCGGGCCTTGTAGTCATTGAGCACCTTCTCGGCCTCGGCTCGCTCCATCTTGGCGATCTGCGCCTTGAGGCCTTCCTGGTCCTTGAGCAGGGTTTCGCGCTCGGCCTTGATCTCGCTGGCATTGCTGCTCAGGCCCTGGCCGGCCTGGGTCAGCTCGTCCTTGAGCTTGAGCACGGCGGCGCGCTCCTCGGCATCCGCGGCCTGGGCGGCCTTGATCTCGCGGGCGTCGGTTTCGTTCTTGTCGAAACGCACCAGGCAGGCACGCAGCTCATCGCGCGTCATCAGCTTCTGCTTGGGCTTCTCAACGACCGGGCGGCTGACCTTGTTGTTCTTGGGGTCAACCTTGGCATTGGGGTTGGCGCTGACTTGGGCCAGGGCCGGCAGGGCAGCGACGATCAGGGTGCAGAGCAGGATGCGTTTCATGGGCAGGTCTCGCGGAAATTCGGGGCGTCCGGCCTGTCGCCGGTCGCGCAAACAGGCCGGCATCATGCCATGAGCCCGATAATGCGCGGTTTCGCCCCGCAAGCAGACCGACCGCCATGGCGCTCAAAGCCACCATCCACAAAGCCCAGCTGCAGATCGCCGACATGGACCGCCATGTCTACGGCGAGCACAACCTCACCATCGCCCGCCACCCCTCGGAGACCGACGAGCGCATGATGGTGCGCATCCTGGCCTACGCCCTGCACATCCCGGCCGACGAGCTGCGCGGCCGCCTGGAGTTCACCAAGGGCCTGTCCGAGGTGGACGACCCCGATCTCTGGCAGCTGGACCTCACGGGCGAGGTGGTGCACTGGATCGATCTGGGTCAGCCCGACGAGCGCCGCATCATGAAGGCCCATGGCCGCGCCGAGCAGGTCACCGTGATCAGCTATGCCAGCAGCACCCCGGTGTGGTGGAGCCAGATCGAGAGCAAGCTCACCCGCGCGCCCAAGCTGGCGGTCTGGCAGATTCCGGCCGAACAGTCCCAGGCCCTGATCGCCATGGCCGAGCGCAGCATGCAGCTGCAGGTGATGGTGCAGGACGGCATCATCCAGATGTCCACCCCTAATGCCTCGGTGGAGATCACGCCGCAAGCGCTTAAGCTGCGGGCTGACTGAAGACCGGCGGGCGGGTGGCGCCCTCCGGCCACGCTGAACCGGAGCCCCGATGCCGCAAGACCTGCCCCCCAAGACCGTCGACGCTGACTCCCACGCCGGGAAGACCGTCCATGACGACCCCTATCTCTGGCTGGAAGAGGTGGACAGCGAGCGCGCCCTGAGCTGGGTGCGCGAGCGCAATGCCCAGAGCCTGGCGCGGCTGCAGGACGGCCAGCGCTACCCGGCCCTGCGCCGCGAGTTGCTGGAGGTGCTGAACGCGCGTGACCGCATCCCGCAGATCACCCGCCGCGGCGCCTTCTTCTACAACCTCTGGCAGGACGAGCAGCACAAGCGCGGCCTGTGGCGGCGCTGCACGCTGGACGAGTACCGCCGCCCCGTGCCCGCCTGGGAGACCGTGCTGGACCTGGACGCCCTGGGCGCGGCCGAGGGCGAGAGCTGGGTCTTTGCCGGGGCCGATGCCCTGGGGCCCGACTACCGACGCTGCCTGGTCTCGCTCTCGCGCGGTGGGGCCGATGCCCATGTGGTGCGCGAGTTCGATCTGGTGGACAAGCGCTTCATTGCGGCCTCGGAAGGCGGCTTCGAGCTGCCCGAGGCCAAGAGCCAGGTCGAGTGGATAGACGCCGACACCGTCTATGTGGGCACGGATTTCGGTCCCGACTCGCTCACCGACTCGGGCTATGTGCGCGTGCTCAAGCGCTGGCGCCGCGGCACCCCGCTGGCGCAGGCCCAGACCGTGTTCGAGGGCGAGGCCCAGGATGTGGTGGTCTCGGTGCAGGTGGACCGCCGCCCAGGCTATGAGCGCACGCTCTTCGTGCGCGCCCTGGACTTCTACCGCCAGGCCAGCTTTTTGCTGCAGGCCGATGGCTCGCTGGCCCGGCTGGACCTGCCGGACGATGCCCAGCCGCATTTCTGGGGCCCGCGCCTGCTGATCTCCCTGCGCAGCGACTGGGTGCTGGACGGCCAGACCCATGCCAGCGGCAGCCTGCTGCTGGCCGATGCCGCCGCCTATCTGGCCGGCGAGCGCCGCTTCCAGGCCCTGTTCACGCCCAGCCCCACCCGCTCCCTGGCGGACTACACCCTCACCCGCGAGCATCTGCTGCTCAATGTGTCGGAGAACGTGGCCAGCCGCCTGGAGGAATGGGACTTCCGCAGCACGCCACCGCGCCACCGCCCCGTGCCCGCGCCCTTCCCCGGCACCCTGGGCCTGGCCGCCCTGCACGACGACGAGCTGGCCGAGGACCCGCTGGCCGACCACTATCTGCTGAGCTACACCGACTTCCTCACCCCCGACACCCTGGCCCTGGCCCGCGCCGGGGATGACGCCCGCGAACCGCTCAAGGCGCGACAGCCCCAGTTCGAGGCCGCGGGCATGCGTGCCGAGCAGTTCTTCGCCCGCAGCGCCGACGGCACGGCCGTGCCCTATTTCGTGATCTGGCCGGCCGGTGCGACAGCCGACGGCCGCAACCCCACCCTGCTCTATGGCTATGGCGGTTTCGAGGTCAGCCTGCAGCCCTGGTACTCGGGCGGTTTCGGCCGTGCTTGGTACCAGCGCGGCGGGGTGCTGGTGCTGGCCAATATCCGCGGCGGCGGCGAGTTCGGCCCCGCCTGGCATCAGGCGGCCATCCTCGAGCACAAGCAGAAGAGCTACGAGGACTTCATCGCCGTGGCCGAGGACCTGATCGCCCGCGGCATCAGCCGCCCGGCCCAGCTGGGCATCATGGGCGGCAGCAACGGCGGTCTGCTGGTGGGCGCGGTCAGCATGCAGCGCCCCGAGCTCTTCAATGCCGTGGTCTGCCAGGTGCCCCTGCTGGACATGCGCCGCTACCACCAGCTGCTGGCCGGCGCCTCCTGGACGGCCGAGTACGGCAATCCCGACGAGCCCGCGGACTGGGCCGTGATCTCGCGCTACAGCCCCTACCAGAATGTGCGGGCGGAGCGGCAGTACCCGCGCATCCTCTTCACCACCTCCACGCGCGACGACCGCGTCCACCCCGGCCATGCGCGCAAGATGGCCGCGCGCATGCTGGAGCAGGGCCACGAGATCCTCTACTACGAGAACATCGAGGGCGGCCACGGCGGCGCGGCCGACAACGAGCAGCGCGCCACCTTGCAGGCCCTGGAGTACAGCTACCTCTGGCAGCAGCTGGGCGGGGAGCAGGCATGAAACTCACCGCCTCACAGACCGCCCTGCCGGATGGCGCCCGCGCCATGCTGGATTTCTGGTTCGGCGCGCCCGGCAGCGCCGAGGCCGGGCAGTACCGCAAGGCCTGGTTCATCAAGGATGCCGCCTTCGACGCCCAGATCCTGGGCCGCTTCGCGCCCCTGCTGGAAGCAGCCCTGGCCGGCGGTCTGGCGGACTGGAGCGCGGCCGGGCCCGAAGGCGCGCTGGCGCGCATCCTGCTGCTGGACCAGTTCACCCGCAACAGCTACCGCGGCACGGCCCGCGCCTTCGCCGGCGACCCCCAGGCCCTGGCGCAAGCCCTGAGCCTGGTGGACAGCGGCTTGGACCGCCAGCTCGCGCCGCTGCAGCGCTTCTTTGTCTACCTGCCGCTGGAGCATGCCGAGGACCTCGCCCTGCAGCAGCGCTGTGTGCGCCTCTTCGAGGCCCTGGCCGCCGAGGACGCCCGCCTGGACGGGGCCCTGGACTACGCCCGGCGCCATCACGCGGTCATTGCCCAGTTCGGCCGCTTTCCGCATCGCAACGTGGCCCTGGGCCGCGCCAGCACCGAGGCCGAGCTGGTCTATCTGGCGCAGCCCGGCTCAGGCTTTTAGAGGCGCGGTCTCGGGTTGCCTCAAGCACAAGCGCCTGCGCCTCGCCGCGGCCCCCGTCCCCCGATATAGGTGCCAGGAATCCTCTCATGGGCGTGGCAAGGCAGCCTGCCTAGAATCCGCAGCCGCTTCAGCTCTGAAGCGATACAAGCTTGCTCGCGCTCATGCCACCACACCCCACGCAGGGCCTCTTGTCCCGCCGGTCTCTGTTGAACAGCCTGCTGGGCCTGTGTCCCGGCCTGGCCTGGGCCATGCCAAGCCCCAGCGACGGCGTGGTGCTGACACTCAGCGGGCGGCTGGGACGCAGCAATAGCGAGGGCCGCGCCCTGTTCGACATGGCCATGCTGGCGGCCCTGCCCCAGCACAGCCTGGTGCAGAAGACGCCCTGGTACAGCGGTCCGCGCAAGTTCACCGGCCCCTTGTTGAGGGACGTGCTGGCGGCAGCCCAGGCCCAGGGCCAGCGGATCGACGCCGTGGCCATCAATGACTACAAGGTCAGCATTCCCATGGAGGATGTGCAGAGCTTGCCGGTGATCCTGGCCCGACTGCTCGACGATCAGCCCATGCTGCTGCGCGACAAGGGCCCGCTGTTCGTGATCTACCCCTTCGAAAGCCATCCCCGGCTGCGCAACACGCTGTACTACAGCCGCTGCATCTGGCAGCTCAAGAGCCTGGACGTCCGGTGAACATCACCCACTCGCTCTCACCGCGCCGCCTGCGCCAGCTCGTGGCGGGTCTGGGCTTGCTGCTGCTGCTGGTCTTTGCGAGTTCGGGCCTGCTGCAGTCTCGTCAGCTGGAGCTGCTGAACGCCAGCCGCCAGTACCAGGACGACTACCTCGTCTGGAGCGTGTTCCAGTACGAGGTCGAGTATCTGAAACTGCGCAGCCTGCTGGCCGAGAGCCTGCAGCGGGGGGACGCGCCTTCCGCCCAGGCCGCCGCAGAGCGCTTCGAAATCTTTGTGAGCCGACTGGGGCTGATCGAGGGCGAGCACACCGCCAAGGTGCTGGGAGCCCACGCAGGCTACAGGCAGATGATCAGCGACAGCCGCACCCTGGTGAGCTGGGCCGATGCCCTGCCGCTGGACGCCAGGCTGATCCAAGAGCAGCCCGAGCTGGTGCGAGCCATGCAGCAAAAGCTAGCCCGGCTGGCCCCGCTGATCGCCGAGCTCTCGGTGACGGCGTCCCATCATGTGGCGGAGCAGGTCAATGCCCGCACCGATCTGGTTCGCAAGCAGAGCAGCCTGAGCCTGGGTCTGACCCTGCTGCAATGCGCCCTGGCCCTGGGCCTGGCGGTGGTGGTCATGCTCCAGCTGCGCAGCCTTGCGCGCCATGGGCGCCGGCAACGTGCCCTGAGCCGGCGGCTGCGCAAGGCGCGCCGGGCGGCAGAGGCTGGCAGCCGCGCCAAGAGCACATTCCTGGCCAATATGAGCCATGAGCTGCGCACCCCGCTGCATGGGCTGCTGGGCATGCTGGAATTGCTCAGGGAGTCGCGACTAGATGATGTGCAGCGCCTGCGTCTGCGGGCCGCACAGGACTCGGCCCGGCATCTGCTGACCATACTCAATGACATCCTGGATCTCTCCAAGATGGAGGCCGGTGCACTCAGCATCCAGAACGGCCCCTTGCAGCCCGCGCGGCTGCTGCGCGAGCTGGACGAGGCCTGCCATGCCCTGGCACGCGCCAAGCAGCTGGGATTGAGCTTCGAGCTGGATGCCCGCCTGCCGCCCTGGATCCTGGCCGACGCCACAAGACTGCGGCAGATCCTGCTCAATCTGCTGAGCAATGCCATCAAGTTCACCGATCAGGGGCAGGTCACGCTGCGCCTGGACCTGGGCACGGACGCCCAAGGACAGCCCAGGCTGCATGCTCAGGTGCGGGACAGCGGCATCGGCATGGACGAGGCCCTGCTCGGCCGGCTGTTCCAGCGCTTCAGCCAGGGTGACGACAGCAGTTCGCGCCGCCACGGCGGCACGGGTCTGGGCCTGGAAATCTCCCGCAATCTGGCCCGCGCCATGGGCGGCGACATACGGGTCAGCAGCCAGGCCGGACAGGGGTCCTGCTTTCTGCTGGATCTGCCCTTGCATGCTTGTGAGGCGCCGGTGCCGGAGCTGGACGCCCCCGCCAGGGCGACGACGGCGACTGAACGCCCCCTGCGCATCCTGGTCGCCGAAGACCATGCCACCAACCGCCTCTATCTGGAGGCGGTGCTGGAGCAACTCGGCCACAAGGCCTGTTTCTGCAGCCACGGCTTCGAGGCCTTGCAGCAGTTCTCGCGGCAGGACTTCGACTTGGTGCTGATGGATCTGCACATGCCGGTCATGGATGGCTACGCCGCGAGCGCCGCCATGCGCGCCCTGCCCGGACGCAAGGGGCAGACGCCCATCGTGGCGCTGTCGGCCGATGCATTTGCGGATTCGCGGCGCCGGGCCCTTCAGGCGGGCATGAGCGAATTCCTGGCCAAGCCCCTGGATCTGCAGGCCCTGTCGGCCTTGCTCGAGCGGCTCTCGCGACAGGAGACCTCGACCCCGGCTGCAGCGCCACAGGCCGGCAAGCCCCCTTCTTCAAGTGAAAGCGTGCCCGCAGGGGCCCAGGCAGCGGAGTTCGACGAGGGCGTCCTGCGGAATCTGGTGCGCCATCTGCCCCCCAAGAAGGTGCCCGGGCTATATCAGTGCTTTGTGCGCGAGCTGCCCGAGAGCCTGGAGCGCCTCGAGGTCGCCCTGCTGGAGCCCGATACCGAAACCCTTCGCGCCACCGCCCACGCACTCAAGGGCGCCAGCGCCAATCTGGGCCTCAAGGGGGTCTGCCGTGCGGCACGGGAGTTGGAGCGGGCCGTGCATGAAGGGGCCGATGCCCCGGTCCTGCTGCAGACCACGCAGCGCCTCAGAGAGGCCATGGAGCGCAGCACAAGCCTGTGCGCCGAGCGCGGGCTGCTGTGAGCAGCCTCAGCTCAGGCGGGCTCGCAAGGCGTGGCGCTTACAGCAGCACCGGCTCGGGCTCCAGGCGGATGCCGAAGCGGCCATAGACGCTTTCCTGGATGGCGCGTGCCAGGGTCACGACCTCGGCGCCGCGCGCCTCGCCCCGGTTGACCAGGACCAGGGCCTGGCGCTCGTAGACCGCCGCGCCCCCCACGGTCTTGCCCTTCCAGCCGCAGGCATCGATCAGCCAACCCGCGGCCAGCTTCACCGTGCCGTCCGGCATGGGGTAGTGCACGATGCCGGGGTCGCGGCCGATGATGTCGCGGCACTGCTCCTCGCTCACCACCGGGTTCTTGAAAAAGCTGCCGGCATTGCCGATCCGGGCCGGGTCGGGCAGCTTGGCGCGGCGGATCTCGCAGACCCAGTCAAAGATCTGGCGGGCATCCGGCGCCGTGATGCCGGTCTCGGCCATCTTGCGCTGCAGGTCCAGATAGTCGAGCTGGGGCTGCCAGGGTCGGGGCAGGCGAAAGCGCACGCGGGTGATCACGCTCTTGCCCGCCAAGCCACCGAAGACGGCCTCGCCGTCCTGCTTGAACACGCTGTCGCGATAGCCGAAACGGCAGACGGCCGCCGGCAGCAGGGCCGTGCGGCCGGTGACCAGATCCACCGCATCCAGACTCTCGAACCGGTCCTTGAGCTCGATGCCATAGGCGCCGATGTTCTGCACCGGCGCCGCGCCCACGGTGCCGGGGATCAGGGCCAGATTCTCCAGCCCGGGATAACCCTGCTCGATGGTCCAGCTCACCAGATCGTGCCAGCGCACACCCGCGCCGGCCTCCACGATCCAGGCGTCCTCGCGGGTTTCCAGCAGGCGGACGCCGGGAATCTCCATCTTCAGCACCACGGCCTGCACATCGCGGGTGAGCACGATATTGCTGCCGCCGCCCAGCACGAACTTGGGCGCGCGGCCCAGCTCGGGGTGATCCACCACACGGCGTACATCGGCCTCCTCGCGGATGCGCACCAGGCGCTCGGCCAGGGCAGGAAGGCCGAAACTGTTGTAGGACTTGAGGTTGACATCCCTCTCCAGCAGCAGGGCCGGCGAGTTCGGGGGATTTACAGCGTGGTCGGGCATGGCAGAATTTTCGCCGATCAAGGGCAGTCCGCCCGCACAGAAAACCGATATGCCTAGTTTTGATACCGTTCTCGAGCCCGATATGGTCAAGGTCCGCAATAGCGTGGACGCCAGCGCCAAGGAAATTTCCACCCGCTTCGACTTCAAGGGCACCAGCGCCAGCATCGAGTTCAAGGACAAGGAAAAAGAGATCCACGCCACCGGCGATGCCGAGTTCCAGCTCGAACAGATCGAGGGTGTGCTCTATGCCAAGCTCACAAAGCAGGGCGTGGTGCTGGGCTTTGTGGACAAGCAGGAGAAGATCGAGAAGCTCGGCGGTGACCGCGTCAAGCAGGTCTACAAGATCAAGTCCGGCCTGGAGGCCGCGGAAGCCAAAAAGGTCGTGGCCGCCATCAAGAACAGCAAGCTCAAGGTGCAGGCCGCCATCGAGGGCGATATCGTGCGCATCACCGGCAAAAGCCTGGACGATCTGCAAGCCGCCCAGGGCGTGCTGCGCAAGGAGCTGGCGGACCTGCCGCTAAGCTTCGACAACTACCGAAAGTAAGCCACATGATGCGTGCCCCCGCCTTGCTGCTCTCCGGTCTGGCAATGGCCGGCGCATCGGGGGCCCAAAACGTCAGCTTCAATGGCAGCCTGGGTCAGAAGGCCGCCCTGCTGGTGATTGACGGGCAGCCGACGACCGTCAACGTCGGCCAGCGGGTTCGGGGCGTCACGCTGCTGAGCCTCGAGGGTGAGCAGATCGTGGTTGAACTTGAGGGCGGTCGTCGCCAGAGCCTGACCCTGGGCAGCACACCCACCCGGGTCGGCGCTGCGGCGCAGAGCACGCCCCAGGCACGATCCATTGTGCTGAGCTCGGGCCCGGGCGGGCACTTCATCACCCAAGGCACCATCAACAACCGGGCCACACAGTTCTTGGTCGATACCGGCGCCACCACGGTCTCCCTGGCCCAGGCCGAAGCCGAGCGCCTGGGCCTGAAGTTCAGCGAGGGGCGGCGCGTCATGACACAAACCGCCAATGGCGTGGTGCCCGCCCATGTCTTGCAGCTGGCCAGCGTGCGCGTGGGCGATGTGGAGATCCACAATGTGGATGCCATCGTCGTGCCCGGTCAGATGAGCCATGTGCTGCTGGGCAACAGCTTCCTCAACCGCTTCCAGATGCGCCGCGAGAACGACACGCTGACCCTGCAGCTGCGCTACTGACCCCCTCCTGGGCCCCGATGCCGGGCCAGCCAACAGGCGCTCCACCCCTGGCGCGCAAAAGCCATGACACGAATTTCCAAGCAGAAAACCCGTATTCAGCTCGCCCTGGCACCCTTGGCACTGGCATCGACCCTCGCCTGGGCCAACACGGGCAGCCGTCACTATGACGATGCCCTGACCCGCTACGCCAAGGAAGACCTGAGCGGCGCCATCGTCCAGCTCAAGAACGCCATCCAGGCCGACCCGAAGATGCTGGCCGCGCACCTGCTGCTGGGCAAGGCCCTGCTGCGCACCGGCGACATCAAGGCCGCGGAAGCGGCGCTAGAGCAGGCCCAGGCCCTGGGTGTGGCGCGCAGCGAGGTGGTACTCCCCCTGGGTCAGGTCTACCTGATCCTGGGCGAGAACCGCAAGATCATCGAGAGCCTGAATACCGATGGTTTGAGCGGCAGCACCCTGGCCGAGGTCCTGGTGCTGCGTGGCAGCGCCTATGCCATGCAAGGCAACCGGACGCTAGCGGCGCAAAGCTTCGAGCAGGCGCGCCGCGCCGCGCCGGACATGGCGGCCCCGCTGATCGGCGAGGCCAAGCTCAAGCTGCGCAGCGGTGATGTGGCGGGCGCCAAGGCCAGCGCCACCCGCGCCACCGAGCTGGAGCCCAAATCGGCCAGCGCCTGGACCGCCCTGGCAGCCGTGCTGCAGAGCACTGGCGAGAGCACACCAGCGCTCGCCGCCCTGGACCGCGCACTGGCCCTGGAGAAAGGCCAGGTGGACGCCGTAGTGGCCAAGGCCGGTCTGCAGGCCCTGCTGGGCCGCAACGCCGACGCCAGCAAGACCCTGGACATCCTGAAGCAGGGGGCCATCGTCGACCCTAGAGCCAGCTATCTGCGCGCAGCACTTGCCACCCGCAGCGGTGACAGCAAGAGCGCCCAGAAGTTCTTCACGGAAGTGGTAGAACAGACCGACATCCTGCCCCCCGGTGTGGTCAACGGGGACGAGGCGATCCTGATGGCCGCCGCCCTGTCCCATCAGGCGCTCGGCAATACCGAGAAAGCCCGCGAGAGGCTCAAGAACCTGCTGATACTCGCGCCCAAGCACTTTGCCGGTCAGCTGCTGCTGTCTTCGCTGCTGATCGATGCGCGTGAGTACAGCCAGGCTCAGCCCATCCTGGAAGGCCTGCTGCGCGAGTCGCCCAACGAGCCCGCCATCCTGAACGCCCTGGGGCGACTGCATCTCGGACGCAAGCACTATCGGCAAGCCAGCGAGTATTTCGAACAGGCCATGAGCAAGGCACCCAGCCCCATGGTCATGCGGGACCTGGGCATCACTCAGCTGGGCCTGGGCAATGACAAGCGGGGTATCGAACTGCTTGAAGCCGCACTGGCGCAGAACCCCAAGGACGTGGATGTGCTGACGCGCCTGTCCATGCTCTATGCCCAGCAAGGGCTGGCCGACAAGGCACGCAAGACGGCCGAGGCCGCCGTCCAGGTCGACCCAGGCAACTTCACCATGCACAGCTTCCTGGGCAATATCCGCGGCCGTACGGGAGACAAGAAAGGGGCCCGCGACGCCTTCGAGGGCGTGCTCAAGCTGGACCCCAAATTCCTCCCGGCCGCCGTCAATCTGAGCTGGCTGGATATCGAGGAGCGCCGCTTCGAGCCGGCTCGCCAGAGGCTCACCCAGTTGCTCAAGGAGAACAACCGTGACGCCGGGCTCATGTTCCAGCTCGGCGTGCTGGAATTCCGCGCCGGTCGTCTGAACGAGGCCCTGCCCCTGTGGGAGCAGGCCATGAGCCTTCAGCCCAACGACACCCGGGCCGGCATGGCCATGATCGATGCGCTGAGCAAGCAGGGCGACAACACACGCGCTCTGAGCGTGGCCAAGACCCTGGCCGCCAAGAACCCCAGCGATGTACCGGTGCTGATTGCCCTGGGCCAGGCCCACCTGAGCGCCGGTGATCTGCAGCGCGCGCGCGGCACCCTCCGCGATGCCTCGCGTCTGGTGGACCAGGATGCGGAGCGGCTGGTCATGCTGGGCCGCATGCTGCTGGCCGCGGATGGCGTGGACGACGCGATCTACAACGTACAGAAAGCCCTGCAGGCTCGCCCCAACGATCTGGGCGCCATGAGCCTTCAGGTGGAAATCGAGTTCAAGCGCGGCGACCGGGCCAAGGCCGATGCCGCACTGAAGGCACTCAATGCCAAACACCCCAATGAAACCTTGACGCACACCGTCAACGGCCATGCGGCCATGGGTCGGGGCCAGTTTGCCGCGGCGGCAGAAAGCTACCGCAACGCCTTCAATCGCTCGCCCGGCACGCCCAATGCCATTCTGCTGGCCAATGCCCTGCTCGCTTCCGGCCAGGCACAGGCTGCCGTCAGCCTGCTCAGCGATTGGCACAAGAAGCAGCCTCAGGACCGGAACGCGCTGTTTGCCCTGGCGGAGGTTCAGTCACAGGCCGGCTTGGCGTCGGACAGCAAGCAGAGCTATTCGCGTCTGCTTCAGGCCGATGGCGGTAACCCCGTCCTGTGGCTCAAGTACGCCGGCAGCCTCATGAAGGCCCGCGACCCGGCGGCCAAGTCCGCCGCCGAGAAAGCCGTGCAACTGGCACCTGGCAATGCCGAAGCGCTGGCCCTGCTTGGCACCATCATGGTGCAGCAGGGTGAGGTGGAGTCTGGCGTGCATCGGCTGCGCGAGGCCAGGCTGCGCGCACCGTCCTCCCCGGAACTGCGGCTGAGTCTGGCCGCTGGCTTGAGTCGCCTGGACCGCAAAGCAGAAGCCCGAGAGGAACTGAAGGCCGCCCTCAATCTCGCCCCCGGGCTTTCAAATCGCCCGGATGTGCAAGCCTTGCGCAAATCGATTGGCTTGTGAGGTCTCCCGAAGCCGCGCTCGATCGTTGTCTGACCGGGGCGCAGCTCTGGGATTCCGGAACTGAGGGCACCCGTCATCAAACCCGCTTTGGGGACACTTATCACGCCCCTTCAAACGGGGGGTACGGCCCCAGTTCAAAACCCTGCTTGCACTGCTACCATGCGGCCACACTGCGTAAAAGCCCGGTACCAAGCCACACAGGGATATCGAAAATGACTCACGCGACCACTGCGTTCCAGCGATTCTTTGCTCCCCTGCTGCTCACGGCAGCGGCTTGTGTCGCGCTGCCTGCGGCTGCTCAGAGCCTGTACTGGGGCACGGGTAGCGGTAAGACGGAATCGGAGCGGCTGAAGTTCGGCACCACGACGAGCCGCGATGTGTCCTTGGGTGCTATGAGCGTGTCCACCAGCTCGACCAAGGCCAATTCCTTCTGGGTTTATTGCCTGGACCCCCTGAATGGCGCCAATCTGCCCAGCGCCTACACCACGACCTCGCTCAGCAACTTCATCACCGGCTCGGGCACACCGACCTACACGGCCTTGTTCTCGGCCACGCCCTATACGAGTTCCTCCTACAACACAGGCTCGTCCAGCACCCAATACGGCCTGCAAGCCAACAAGACCACGGTTCTCAATAATCTGGTCGAGCTGTACTCGCATGCTTACGAAGATTCGCTGAAGACCGCGCAGAAGTCGGCGGCCTTCCAGTACGCCATCTGGTCAATTCTGGGTGAATCCGAATCCAACTACGGTATCGATGTAGGCGGTCTGCGTGACACGGACAGCGACAGCGGATTCCGGACGCAGGCAGCAGCCTACTTGAGCGCAGTCACGAGCGCGGCCAACAACGCTTGGGGTAACGTGAACAACGTGGATCTCAGCGCCAGAACCAACTACACCTACCAGGTCTTCGCATCCAGCCCCCTGGGCGGCTCGCAAACCTTCCTGGCCGTCTCCAAAGCCACGGGCGGCAAGGTGTCCGAGCCCGCCTCTTTGGCTCTGGTGGGCATCGCTGCCCTGGGTGTGATCGCCGGACGCCGTCGCAAGAGCAAGTCGGCGGCCTGATATTGCGCATGTAAAGCCGGCCAAGCCTCACGAGGTGGTGCCTGGTTCAAAAGAAGCGACCCACGGGTCGCTTTTTTCATGCCCAGATCCTGAAAGAGTGTCGAGCAGTTCCACCCACTGAAGCGCCTGGCTTGCCGCGTCGCCGAGAGGACAGGCGCAAATAGCACGACCGTGCTACAAAAGGCGCAGCAACAAGGAGAGCGCATGGACCTCAAGTTCACACCGCAGGAGCTGGCCTTTCGGGCTGAGGTGCGTCAGTGGGTGGCGGAAAACCTGCCGCAAGACATCAGTGACAAGGTGCACAAGGCCCTGCGCCTGAGCAAGAACGATCTGCAACGTTGGGCCAAGATCCTGGGCAGACAGGGGTGGCATGGCTGGGCCTGGCCCGAGCAGTTTGGCGGCCCGGGCTGGAACGCGGTGCAGCGCCATCTCTTCGAGGAAGAATGCGCCCTGGCCGGTGCACCGCGGGTCGTGCCCTTCGGACCAGTGATGGTAGCGCCGGTGATCATGGCTTTTGGCACGCCCGAGCAGCAGCAGCGCCACCTGCCCGGCATCATGAGCGGCGAAGTGTGGTGGAGCCAGGGTTATAGCGAGCCGGGCTCGGGCTCGGATCTGGCCTCGGTCAAGACCCGCGCGGAGCGCCGGGGCGACAGATACATCGTCAACGGCCAGAAGACCTGGACCACCCTGGGCCAGTACGGCGACTGGATCTTCTGCCTGGTGCGCACCGACCCCACGGTCAAGCCCCAGGCCGGCATCAGCTTTCTGCTGATCGACATGAAGTCACCCGGCGTCACGGTGCGCCCCATCATCATGCTGGACGGCGAGCACGAGGTGAACGAGGTCTTCTTCGACAATGTCGAGGTGCCGGTCGAGAACCTGGTGGGCGAGGAAAACAAGGGCTGGACCTATGCCAAGTACCTGCTGGCCCATGAGCGCACCAATATCGCCGATGTGAACCGTGCCAAGCGCGAGCTGGAGCGGCTCAAGCGCATTGCCAAGGTCGAAGGCGTCTATGAGGACAGCCGCTTCCGCGACCAGATTGCCCTGCTGGAGGTGGACATCGTGGCCCTGGAGATGATGGTGCTGCGCGTGCTCTCGGCCGAGAAGAGCGGCAAGCAGTCGCTGGACGTGGCGGGCCTGCTCAAGATCCGCGGCAGCGAGATCCAGCAGCGCTACACCGAGCTGATGATGCTGGCGGGCGGCTCCTTCTCCACCCCCTATATCCACGAGGCCATGGAGGCCGGCTGGCAGGGCGATCAAGCCCTGGGCGGGCTCTGGCCGGGCGGGGCCGCGCACTGTGCGCCCCTGGCCGGCACCTATTTCAACTACCGCAAGACCACCATCTACGGTGGCTCCAACGAGGTCCAGCGCAATATCGTGGCGCAGACCGTGCTCGGCTGAACCGGGGGATACAGACCATGGATTTCGACTTCAGCGAAGACCAGGACTCCCTGCGCGACGCCGTGCGCCGCTGGGTGGACAAGGACTATGACTTCGAGCGCCGCCGCGCCATCGTGCGGGCCGGCGGCTTTGACCGCAGCGCCTGGGAAGGTCTGGCCGGCCTGGGCCTGAGCGCCCTGCTGGTGCCCGAGGACCAGGGCGGCCTGGGCCAGGGCCCCGTGGACGCCATGGTGGTGATGGAGGAACTGGGGCGCGGCATCGTGCTCGAGCCCTATGCGCAGACCGCCCTCATTGCTCCCACCGTGCTGGCCCAGGCGCCGGCCGAGGTCCAGGCTCGCTGGCTGCCGCGCATCGCCGGCGGCGAGGCCATCGTCGTGCTGGCGCATCAGGAGCGCGGCGCGCGCTACCGGCTCGACCGGGTGCGCACCCAGGTCGACGCCCAGGGGCGCCTCAGCGGCAGCAAGAGCCTGGTGCCGGCCGGCGATGTGGCCGAGGCCTTCATCGTGCCGGCGCAAACACCCCAGGGCCTGGCGCTCTATCTGGTGGAGCGCGGGGCCGCAGGCCTGAGCAGCCGCGGCTACAGCCTGCAGGACGGCTCGCGTGCCGCCGAGCTGCAGCTGGCGCAAAGCCCCGCCACCCTGCTGGTCGGCCCGGAGCAAGCTCAGGCCGTGCTGGAGCTGGCCGTGGATGTGGGCATTGCGGCCCTGTGCGCCGAGGCGGTGGGTGCCATGGACAAGTTCGTGGCCCTGACCGCCGACTACCTCAACACCCGCAAGCAGTTCGGCGTGGCCATCGCCAGCTTCCAGGCCCTGCGCCACCGCATGGCCGATGTGAAGATGCTGCTGGAGCTGGCGCGCTCGATGAGCTACTACGCCACGCTCAAGCTGGGCGAGCCGCCCGAGGTGCGCCGCCGCGCCCTCTCCCAAGCCAAGCTGCAGCTGGGCCAGTCCATGCGCTTTGTGGGCCAGCAATGCACACAGCTGCATGGCGGCATCGGCGTGACGGACGAGTATGTGGGCAGCCATTACTTCAAGCGCCTCACGGTGATGGAGATGCAGTTCGGCGACAGCCTGCACCATCTGGCCGAGGTCAGCGCCCGCATGCAGGAGCAGGCCGGTGTCTTTGCCTGAAGCCGCGGGCGGCGGCAGCATCTGCGATGTGCCCGGCCTGCGGGTTGGACACTGGAGCAGCCCGCTGCGCCCCACCGGCTGCACCGTGCTCTTGTGCGAGCAGGGTGCGGTGGCCGGGGTCGATGTGCGCGGCGCTGCACCCGGCACGCGCGAGACCGATCTGCTGGCTCCCGAGAACACGGTGGAGCGCATCCACGCCCTGCTGCTCTCGGGCGGCAGTGCCTTCGGTCTGGACGCCGCCAGCGGCGTGATGCGCTGGCTGCTGGAACGCGACCATGGCTTGGCCGTCGGGCCCGCCCGGGTGCCCATCGTGCCCGCGGCCGTGATCTTTGACCTCTGGGTGGGCGAGAACCCGCGCATCACCCCCGATGCCGCCGCCGGCTACGCCGCCTGCGAGGCCGCCAGCCGCGGCGCGCCAGCCGAAGGCAGCGTGGGCGCCGGCGCGGGAGCCACGGTGGGCAAGCTGCTGGGTTTCGAGCGCGCCATGAAGGGCGGCGTCGGCAGCGCCTCGCTGCGTGTGGGCGATCTGGTGGTGGGCGCCCTGGTGGTGGTGAATGCCATGGGCGATATCCACGACCCGGCCGACGGGCGCCTGATCGCCGGGGCCCGCGGTGACGACGGCCATCCCCTTGGGGTGGTGCAAGCCCTGCTGCAAGGCCGCCCCCTGCCCGGCGGCCCGCTCTCCGGCAGCGCCACCACCTTGGGCATCGTCGCCACCAACGCCCCCCTGAGCAAGGCCGGCGCCACCAAGCTGGCTCAGATCGCCCATGACGGCTTTGCTCGCAGCATCAACCCGGTGCACAGCGTGAGCGATGGGGACACGATCTTCGCGCTCTCCACCGCCCGCCAGGGGGGCACGGCGGTCCAGGCCGATGCGCGCCTGCTGGGCCTGCTGGCGGCCGAAGTCACGGCCCTGGCCGTGCTGCGCGGGGTGAGCGCCGCCCGTGGCCTGCCCGGCCTACCGGCTGTGAGCGAGCTGACGTAGCCGGGACGGGCCGTGGCGGGATAATCGCGCCATGCGTTTGTCCCAGATCCTGTTTTCCCAAGGCTTCGGCACCCGTCGCCTGTGCGCCGGCCTGATCCAGCACGGCGAGGTGCGCGTCAATGGCGAGCTCGTTGACGACCCCGAGGCCGAGTACGAGCCCGAGGGCCTGCAGTTCGAGGTCAGCGGCAAGACCTGGCCCTATTACGAGAAGGCTCTGATCCTGCTGAACAAGCCCGCGGGCTATGAGTGCTCGCAAAAGCCCAAGCACCACCCCAGCGTGATGAGCCTGCTGCCCGCGCCCCTGCGCGAGCGCGGCGTGCAGCCGGTGGGCCGCCTGGACGAGGACACCACGGGCCTGCTGCTGCTCACCGACGATGGCGCCCTGATCCACAAGCTCACCAGCCCCAAGCACCATGTGCCAAAGGTCTACGAGGCCCGCTGCAAGCACCCCCTGAGCGCCGAGCAGGTGGCCCAGCTGCTGGCCGGCGTGGAGCTGCGCGAGCCCGAGCCGGTGGCGCGCCCCGGCCGTCCGGCCCGCCCCGCACCGCCGCCTGAATTCACCCGCGCCGAGGCGGCCGAGGCCTACGACAGCCACGGCCTGCGCCTGACGCTCACCGAGGGCAAATACCACCAGGTCAAGCGCATGGTGGCTGCCGTGGGCAACCGGGTCGAGGCTCTGCACCGCCCCCGCTTCGGCGCCCTGAGCCTGCCCGAGGATCTGCCACCGGGGGGCTGGACCTGGGTGAGCAGCCCGGCGCTCATCTGGCCTTGAGCCAGCGCAAAGAATTCGGGTATGTCCCAGGCCATGCTGAGGTGGTCTTACCACGGACCAGGGTTGCACCCTAGGCGGCTTGTCATCTTGAAGCGGTAGAAACTCTGCCTTGCAGAAGCCTTCGAGACAGAAGGCTCCGTCGTTGGCTGGATGACATTAATGAGCGCCGAATCCATTGAGGATGGAGGAGTTACGGCGCACGCGGATCGCATCGCACACATGGTGCGAGCAGAGCGCTTGGCCGTCCTTTACGACCAGACCCTGGTCCCCACGATCGTGGGGCTGCTTTTCTGCGGCCCCCTGCTGTGGTGGTTGTGGCCCCACTTCTCTGCAGCCTTGCTGCTGAGCTGGTTGGGGGTTCGCGCGCTGATCTGCGCGCTGCGCTGTGCGGATGTGCTGCGTTTCAAACGTGCACGACCCGGCCCACTTGACGGCAAACCCTGGCTGCAGCGATATCTGCTGCTGCTGACGCTGGATGCGCTGAGTTGGGGCGCCATGGGCTGGCTGTTCTGCAATCCGACGATCCCTGGGCTGGACGGCATTTTGCTGGCCTCGGTCATCGGCCTGGGTGCCATCAGCCTCTTCTCCCTGAGCTGCTTGTGGCCCGCGCACCTGCTGTTCTCGACCCTGGTCTTCCTGCCGCTCATGCTGCTGGAGCTGCTGACCAAGGGCAGCATGGGCTTGATGGTGGCCTCAGGCTTGGGGCTCTTTCTCGGGGTGTCGGTCTTCGAGGCGCGTCGCATGCAGGCCCGGCATATGGAGCTGCTGCGCCTGCGCTTCGAGAACGCCTGGATTGCCGAGCAGCGCGAGCAGGCCCTGCAGTCTGCCGAACGCAACAGCCACAGCAAGAGCCGCTTCGTGGCCATGATGAGTCACGAGATCCGCACACCACTCAACGGCATTCTGGGCATCACCCAGCTGCTGGAGCGCAGCGAGCTGCCAACACGGCAGCGCGAACAAGTCCAGATCTTGCGCCGCTCGGGCCGGCATCTGCTCACCCTGATCAATGACATCCTAGACCTGGCACGCATCGAGTCCGGCAAGCTGGTCATTGTCCCGCAGCCCCTGCCGCTGCGTGAGGCCGTGGACGATGTCTGCCAGCTGCTGGCCACCGGCGCCATGGACAAGGGCCTGAATTTCGAACTGCACTACAGCGCGGCCCTGCCGCACAGCGTGGTGGGAGACGCCGCCCGCATCAAGCAGGTGCTGCACAACCTAGTGGGCAATGCCATCAAGTTCACCAGCCGCGGCAGCGTCAGCGTCGAGGTGGCTGCCGTTCTGGACATGCGCGCCGGCACCCTGCTGCGATTTGCGGTTCGCGATACCGGCGAGGGCATTCCGGCGGACCAGATGGAGCGCATCTTCGCGCCCTTCGAGCAGGCCGAGCGCAGCTACCGGCTTGAATCTCCCCGCCCGGAAGGCACGGGCCTGGGCCTGACCATCTCACGCGAGCTGGCCCGCGCCATGGGCGGTGATTTGCGCTGCTCTTCCCAGCCGGGCGAGGGCTCGGTCTTCGAGTTCACCCTGCCCATGCAGGCCTGTGAGCCGGCGTCTCTGCCCGGCCCGGAAGACAGGGCCGTTCGGGAACTCCCACGACTGACGGGGCGCGTGCTGCTGGTGGATGACAGCCCCGTGAATCTGCTGGTTGCGGGGGCCATGCTGGAGAGCTTCGGCCTGAGCGTGGACCAGGCGGAAGATGGGTTGCAGGCCCTGGAGTGCATGAAACGGCAAGCCTATGAACTGGTGCTCATGGACTGCCAGATGCCGGAGCTGGATGGCTTTGAAACCACGCAAAGCTGGCGTGCCCACGAACGCAGCCAGGGACTCAGCCCCCTGCCCATCGTGGCCCTGACCGCCAGTGCGGTGAACAGCGACCGAGAGCGCTGCCTGCAGGTGGGCATGGACGACTACCTGGTCAAACCTTTCGAGATGCAGGACCTCTTGAACGTGGTGCAGCGTCATCTGCGCCAGCCCCAAGCGGCCTGAGCTGCCGCAGCCGTAGATAATCGGCGCCCATGCAGGTTTTCCGCGGTTTCCACCATCCCGGCATTGCGCCCGCGTGCGCGCTGACCATCGGCAATTTCGACGGCGTGCACCGCGGGCATCAGGCCATGCTGGCGCTCTTGCGCTCCGAGGCCCAGCACCGCGGCCTGCCCAGCTGCCTGCTGAGCTTCGAGCCCCACCCGCGTGACTTCTTCGCCCAGCGCCTGGGCAAGCCCGAGCTGGCCCCCGCCCGCATCGCACCGCTGCGCGACAAGCTCAGCGAGCTGCAACGCTGTGGCATCGACCAGGTGGTGGTGCTGCGCTTTGACGAGACCCTGGCTGCGCTTAGCGCACAAGACTTCATCCGCCAGGTGCTGGTGGAGGGCCTGGGCGCGCGCTATGTGCTGGTGGGCGACGATTTCCGCTTCGGCGCCAAGCGCCAGGGCGACTACGCCACCCTGGACGCGGCCGGTGCCCGCGAGGGCTTCGATGTGGCTCGCATGATGAGCTACGAGGTGCATGGCCTGCGCGTCTCCAGCTCGGCGGTGCGCGAGGCCCTGGGCGCAGGCGATATGGAAGCCGCCGCACGTCTGCTGGGCCGGCCCTACTCGATCTCGGGCCATGTGGTGCATGGCCAGAAGCTGGGCCGCCAGCTCAATGAATCCAGCGCGGGCGCGGGCGACGGCTTTCGCACCCTGAACCTGCGCTTTCCGCACCGCAAGTCGGCCGCCCATGGCATCTACGCGGTGCGCGTGCATGGCCTGAGCCACGAGCCCCTGGGCGGCGTGGCCTCCCTGGGCGTGCGGCCCACGGTGGAAGAGGCCGGACGCATCCTGCTGGAGGTGCATTGCCTGGACTGGCCGGCCGCGCTGGGCCGGGATGGGGCCTACGGTAAAATCGTGCGCGTGGAACTCCTGCACAAACTGCGAGACGAGGCCCGTTACGACGGGCTGCCAGCCCTGAGCGCGGCCATTGCCCGCGACGTGGATCAGGCGCGTGCCTACCTGGCCGCGCACAGTGCCTCGTATGTGAAGGTCAGCCGCCAGACCACGCGCGACCGAATTTGAAGCGCTGCGCGCGCCTCCTCCCCCGCCCCACGCTTCAACGCAGACGCTCCGGCTCTGCCCTTCACTGCTGCCGCCATGACCGACGCCGCCAAAGACTACCGCTCCACCCTGAACCTGCCCGACACCCCCTTCCCCATGCGGGGCGACCTGCCCAAGCGTGAGCCCGCCTGGGTCAAGGCCTGGGAAGAGCAAGGCATCTACAAGAAGCTGCGTGACGCACGCTGTGGCCAGCCCAAGTTCGTGCTGCACGACGGCCCGCCCTATGCCAACGGCCAGATCCATATCGGCCACGCTGCCAACAAGATCCTCAAGGACATGATCGTCAAGGCCCGCCAGCTGGCCGGCTTTGATGCGGCCTACATCCCGGGTTGGGACTGCCACGGCCTGCCCATCGAGAACCAGATCGAGAAGACCCACGGCCGCGGCCTGCCGCGTGACGAGGTGCAGGCCAAGAGCCGCGCCTATGCCGGCGAGCAGATCGACGGTCAGCGTGCCGACTTCAAGCGCCTGGGCATCCTCGGCGAGTGGGACAAGCCCTACCGCACCATGGACTACGCCAACGAGGCCGGCGAGATCCGGGTGCTCAAGCGCCTGTTCGAGCGCGGTTTCGTCTATCGCGGCCTCAAGCCCGTCTACTGGTGCTTTGACTGCGGCTCCTCGCTGGCCGAGTTCGAGATCGAGTACGCCGACAAGCAGAGCCCGGCCGTGGATGTGGCCTTCCTCTGCGCCGAGCCGGCCAAGCTGGCCGCAGCTTTCGGCCTGGCCGCGCTGGATGCCGAGGCCTTCACGGTGATCTGGACCACCACGCCCTGGACCATACCGGCCAACCAGGCGCTCAACCTCAACCCCGAGTTGCCCTACGCCCTGGTCAAGACCGCGCGTGGCTACTTCGTCGTGGCCGAGGCCCTGGTCGAGAAGTGCCTGGCGCGCTGGCAGCTGGAGGGCGAGCAGGTCGCCGTCACCCAGGGCCGCAAGCTGGAGCTGCTGAAGTTCAAGCATCCGCTGGCTCATGTGGATGCGGGCTATGACCGCGAAAGCCCGGTCTATCTCGCCGACTACGCCACGGCCGACGACGGCACCGGTGTGGTCCACTCCGCACCCGCCTACGGTCTGGACGACTTCCAGAGCTGCATCTCCCACGGCCTGGCCTTCAAGGACATCCTGAACCCGGTGCAGGGCAATGGCACTTACGAGGCCAGCCTGCCCCTGTTCGGCGGCCTGCACATCTGGAAGGCCAACCCGGTCATCACCGAGGCCCTGCAGAACGCCGGCCGCCTGATGGCCCACAGCAAGATCACCCACAGCTACCCACATTGCTGGCGCCACAAGACGCCGGTGATCTACCGCGCGGCCGCTCAGTGGTTTGTGCGCATGGACGAGGGCAGCGGCCTCTTCGCCACCGAGGCCCCGGCCCAGACCCTGCGCCAGACCGCACTGGCTGCGATCGACGCCACCAGCTTCTACCCGGAAAACGGCCGCGCCCGCCTGCGCGACATGATCGCCAACCGGCCCGACTGGTGCATCTCCCGCCAGCGCAGCTGGGGCGTGCCCCTGCCCATCTTCCTGCACAAGGACAGCGGCGAGGCCCACCCACGGACCCTGGAGTTCATCGAGCGCGCCGCACAGCTGGTCGAGCAGGGTGGCATCGAGGCCTGGGCCAAGCTGGACCCGGCCGAGTGGCTGGGTGCCGAGGCTGAAGCCTATAGCAAGGGTCAGGACATCCTGGACGTGTGGTTCGACTCCGGCTCCACCTTCCAGCATGTGCTCAAGGGCAGCCATGCGGGCGCGGCCCATGCCGAAGGCCCCGAGGCCGACCTCTACCTGGAAGGCCATGACCAGCACCGCGGCTGGTTCCACAGCTCGCTGCTGATCGCCTCCGCGCTGTACGGCCGCGCGCCCTACAAGGGCCTGCTGACCCACGGCTTCGTGGTGGACGGCCAGGGCCGCAAGATGAGCAAGTCGGTGGGCAATGTGGTTGCACCGCAGGCCGTGTCCGACAAGATGGGCGCCGAGATCCTGCGTTTGTGGACGGCAGCCACCGACTACTCGGGTGACCTGGGTCTGGACGAGAAGATCCTGGCCCGCGTGGTGGACAGCTACCGCCGCATCCGCAACACCCTGCGCTTCCTGCTGGCCAATGTCTCGGACTTCGACGCCGCGACCGAGGCCCTGCCGCTGGACCAGCTGCTGGAGGTCGACCGCTACGCCCTGGCCCGCGCCGCCGAGTTCCAGGCCGAGGTGCTGGCGCACTTCGAGCGCTACGAGTTCCACCCGGTGGTGGCCAAGCTGCAGGTCTACTGCTCCGAGGACCTGGGTGGCTTCTACCTGGATGTGCTCAAGGACCGCCTCTACACCACGGCCCCCAAGAGCGTCGCCCGTCGCTCGGCCCAGACCGCGCTGTGGCACATCACGAACGGCATGCTGCGCTGGATGGCCCCCTTCCTGAGCTTCACGGCCGAGGAAGCCTGGAAGGTGTTCAACGGGGGTGAGACCATCTTCACCGAGACCTTCTGGCAGTTCCCGACTGCCGACGCGGCGCTGCTGGCAAAGTGGGGGCGTGTTCGCGAGATCCGTGAGCTGGCCAACAAGGCGATTGAAGACCTGCGCAGCCAGGGCCAGGTCGGAGCCTCCCTGCAGGCCGAGCTGCTGATCGGCGCGCCCGAGCAAGATCTAGCCCTGCTGCAAAGCTTGGGCGATGACCTGAAGTTCGTGCTGATCACCTCGGCGGCGCGCGTCGAGGCGGCGGCCGAGCTGAGCATCAAGGTCACACCGAGCAGCCATCAGAAGTGCGAGCGCTGCTGGCACTACCGCGAGGATGTGGGCATCAATCCCGAGCATCCCGCGCTGTGCGGCCGCTGCGACAGCAATCTGCATGGCGACGGGGAAACCCGCTGCGTGGCCTGAGGCAAGCTGCACATGCGATCCTCCTCCGCAAAGAACTCTCCGCGCCTGCCCCTGTGGCTAGGCATTGCCCTGCTCATCATCCTGCTGGACCAGTTCACCAAGACCCTGATCCTGGGGCACTTCCAGCTGGGTGACAGCCGCTATGTGACCAGCTTCTTCAATGTCGTGCGGGTCCACAACACGGGCGCCGCCTTCAGCTTCCTGGCCGGGGCCTCGGGCTGGCAGCGCTGGTTCTTCGTGGGTCTGGGTACGGTCGCCACCATCTTCATCATCTGGATGTTGCGCCGGCATGGTCAGCAGACCCTGTTTGCCACCGCACTCACCCTGATCATGGGCGGTGCCATCGGCAATGTGGTGGACCGGCTACTGCACGGCTATGTGGTGGACTTCATCCAGCTGCACTGGGCCGGCTGGTACTACCCCTCCTTCAATGTGGCCGACAGCGCCATCACCGTGGGCGCGGTCCTGCTGATCTGGGACGAGATCCGGCGCGTGCGGCGCGGCGGCTGATCCCCCCGAGGCATCCCGTAGTCCCGGGCTAACCCGCTGGTACGGAGCTGGCCGGGCCGCTTACGCTGGGGCATGGCCCCGACCGACCCCATCGACGACAAAGCGGCCGAACCCGGCACCTCGGCCTTCGACATCGAGCTCAATACCCTGAGCTGGCGCGATCCGCTGCGCTGGCTGGCGGCCGGCTGGCGCGATCTGCGCCGCGCCCCGGGCATCGCGCTGTTCTACGGCCTGTGCTTCGTGGCCATGGGCTGGGCCCTGCTGGTGGTCTTCCGCCATGCCCCGGCCTACACGCTGGCGCTCTCGGCGGGCTTCCTGCTGATGGGGCCTTTTCTCTGCCTGGGCCTATACCAGGTCAGCCAGCGTCTGGAGCGCGGCGAGCAGCCCGATCTGGGCGACTCCCTGCTGGCCTTCGAGGCCCGTCTGGGCCAGCTGGCCCTGTTTGGCGCGGTGCTGCTGGTGCTGGAAATGATCTGGGGGCGGGCCGCCCTGGTGGTCTTCGCGGTGAGCTTCGACGGCATGCCCGATTTCGCAGGATCGATCTGGAAGCTGCTGGACCCTGAGAACCTGGGCTTCATCGTCGCCTATCTGGGTGTCGGCGCCGTGTTTGCCGGTCTGATCTACGCCATCAGCGTGATCGCCATCCCCATGCTGCTGGACCGCCCCACCGATGCGGTGACCGCGGGCCTGACCAGTCTGCGCCTAGTGCTGACGCAAACCGGGGTCATGCTCTTCTGGGGTGCCTTGATCACGGTACTGGTCGTGGCGGCCATGCTGCCGGGCTTTGCCGGCCTGCTGGTGGTGGGCCCCTGGCTGGGGCATGCGAGTTGGCATGCCTACCGCAGTGCCGTCAAGGCGTAATCTCGCCCGGTAAAAATCCTCAGCGACGGGCACGCCGCCCCAGCGACAATCCAGGGCGTTGACAACGCCGCCGCCCATGCTCGACTTCTCCAGCTTGACGCATTACGACTGGCTCGATGTGCCCATGTGGGTCTTCGACCAGGAGCGCCAGCGCAATCTCTGGGCCAATGCGGCCGCCCTCTCCTTCTGGCGCGCCGAGAGCGCCGAGGAGTTCCTCTCGCGCGATTTCTCCGACACCACGCCCATGGTCAAGGAGCGCCTGGCCGTCACCGCCGCCGACCACGCCCAGGGCAAGATCGTGCGCGAGCAGTGGACGCTCTACCCGCGAGGCCAGGCCACCACGGTGCTGCTGGTCTCGCGCGGCATCCGCACGCCGGACCGCCGCCAGGTCATGCTGTTTGCCGCCGACGCCCTGCCCGCCGGCGTTGACAAAAGCATGCTGCGCGGCGTGGAGGCCCTGCAGCACACCTCGGTGCGCATCGCCATGTTCAGCCTGCGTGATGGTTCGGTGCTGATGCGCAACCCCGCGGCCGCCACCGCCTTCGGTCTGGCCGAGACGCGCGGCAACAAGGCCTTTCTGGCCATGTTCCCCGATCCCGATCTGGCCCGCCGCGTCTTCGGTCAGGTGCAGCGCGGCCAGAGCTTTGCGGCCGATCTGGAACTGGTCACCACGGCCGGCCGGCGCTGGCACGGCGTGGACGCGCGCCCCATGCGCGATCCGGTCACCGGCGAGTTGGTGATGCAGTTCAATGCCCGCGATATTGCTGACCTCAAGGCCAGCCAGGCCGCGCTGGAGGCCGCTCGGGTCGCCGCCGAGGCCGCCAGCCAGGCCAAGAGCAGCTTCCTGGCCAATATGAGTCATGAGATCCGCACACCCATGAACGGCGTGCTGGGCCTGACCGAGCTGGTGCTGCAGACCGAACTCAGCGAGCGCCAGCGCAAGTTCATCGAGCTGGCCCACAACTCGGCCAAGGGCCTGATGGTCATCATCAATGACCTGCTGGACGTGGCCAAGATCGAGGCCGGCCGGGTGCAGATCGAGCAGCAACCCTTCTCCCTGCACGACTGCCTGCGCGAAGCCCTGCAGCCCCTGCTGCTGCATGCCCACGACAAGGGCATTGCCCTGCATGCCCGCGTGCAGCCCGGCGTGCCCCTGCATGTGCAGGGCGATGCCCTGCGCCTGCGCCAGGTGTTGGTGAACCTGGTAGGCAATGCGCTCAAGTTCACCGAGAAGGGCGAGGTTCGCCTGGAGGTGCTGCGCCTGGACGAGGGCGCCAGCGAGGGCCCGGCCCGCCTGCGCTTCTCGGTGCAGGACACCGGCATCGGCATGACGCGCGAGCAGATCGCGCAGATCTTCGACCCCTTCACCCAGGCCGACGGCAGCATCACACGCCGCTACGGCGGCACCGGCCTGGGCCTGACCATCGTGCAGCGCCTGGTGGGCCTGATGGGCGGCCAGGTCATGGTGGAAAGCCAGCCTGGCACCGGCTCCTGCTTCAGCTTTGAGCTGTTGCTGCAACGCGCGCCGGCGGTGGCGCGACCGAGCGATAAAGCCGACCCCGCCGAGCCTGCTGCACCGGGCTGCAGCGCTGCTGCCGCATCGGCCAACAGCCCGGAGCGCGCCAGCGCCTCAGACCAGCAGCACGCCTGAGCCCACAGTGCTGCGGGCTTCCAGATCGCGATGGGCCTGCTGGATCTGGTTCAGCGCGTAGCGCTGCTCCGCGCGGATCTTGATGTCGCCGGCCAGCACCCGCGCAAACAGATCGTCGGCCATGGCCTGGGTGGCTTCGCGCGTGGCCAGATGGGTGAAGAGCGTGGGCCGGGTCACATAAAGCGAGCCCTTGGCCGCCAAATGGCCCAACGGCACCGGGGGCGCAAAGCCCGAGGCATTGCCAAAGCTCACCAGCAGGCCAAAGGGTGCCAGGCTGTTGAGCGAGCCCTCGAAGGTGTCCAGGCCCACGGAGTCGTACACCACCTTCACGCCCTGGCCGCCGGTGATCTCGCGCACGCGAGCGGCAAAGTCCTCGCGGCGATAGTTGATGGCATGCGCCGCCCCGGCCTCCAGGGCCAGCGCGCATTTCTGGTCCGAGCCGGCGGTGGCGATCAGGCGCGGCCCAGAGCGCGCGCCCACTGGCAGGCGATCAGGCCCACGCCACCGGCCGCGGCATGGAAGAGCACGAAGTCGCCCGCCGCCAGCCCCCCCTGGGGCAGGGTCTTGCGCAGCAGGTACTGGGCGGTCAGGCCCTTGAGCATCATGGCCGCGCCGGCCTCAAAAGCGATGCCCTCCGGCAATCGCACCACGCAGCGCGCCGGCATCAGACGGGCCGTGGCATAGGCTCCGGGTGGCTGGCTGGCATAGGCCACGCGGTCGCCCACGGCCAGATGCGTCACGCCCTCGCCCACCGCCTCCACCACGCCGGCCGCCTCCATGCCCAGGCGGGCCGGCAGCGGCAGTGGGTAGGCGCCACTGCGGTGGTAGATGTCGATGTAGTTCAGGCCGATGGCATGGTGGCGCAGCCGCAGCTCGCCCGGGCCGGGCTCGCCCACCTCCACAGGGGTCCACTGCAGCACCTCGGGCCCACCGGGGGCTTGGATCAGGACGGCTTGCTCGCCTCGGCTCATCGACTTGCTCCTCATCGGCTATGGAAGTTCCGCTATCGTGCCAGCCTTTGCCGCAACGTGCCCGCCCCGATGCTGACGCCCCGCCTCGCCATCCTGCTGACCCTGCCACCTCTGCTCTGGGCTGGCAATGCCGTAGTCGGGCGACTGGTGGCCAACAGCGTGCCGCCGCTGCTGCTGAACGCCATGCGTTGGAGCATCGTCTTCCTGCTGCTGCTGCCCCTGGCCTGGCGGCTGCTGCGCCAGCCCGGCCCGCTGCTGCGACGCTGGCCGTATCTGGCGCTCGTTGGCGTGCTGGGCATGGGCTGCTACAACGCCCTGCAATACCAGGCCCTGCGCAGTTCCACCGCGCTGAACGTGACCCTGATCACCGCCAGCATGCCGGTGTGGATGATGGCCATCGGGGCCCTGGTCTATGGCGTGAAGCCCACGCGGCCCCAACTGCTGGGCGCCATGCTCTCCCTGGTCGGCGTGGCCTTCGTGATCACGCATGGCGAGCTGGGCCGCTTGGCCGAGCTGCAGTTCCTGCCCGGCGACCTGCTGATGCTGCTGGCCATCTTCTCCTGGGCGCTCTACAGCTGGTTGCTGGCGCGTCCGCCGGCCCATATGCGGGGCGAGGACAAGCCGGCCTGGAACTGGGCCGAGACCATGATGAGCCAGCTGGTCTTCGGCCTGATCTTCGCGACCGGCTGTGCCGGCGCCGAGCAGCTCTGGACCGAGCAGCCCATCCACTGGGGCCCGGCCCTGGTGCTGGCCCTGGTCTATGTGGCCATCGGCCCCTCGCTGATCGCCTACCGCTGCTGGGGCCAGGGCGTGGCCGAGGCCGGTCCGGCCCTGGCCGCCTTCTTCGTGAACCTGACCCCGGTGTTTGCCGCCCTGATGTCGGCCGCACTGCTGGGAGAGTGGCCGGCCTGGTACCACGGGGCGGCCTTCGCCCTGATCGTGAGTGGCATCGTGGTCTCGGCGCGACGCCCTCGCGGCACTTCGTGAGCGAGTCCGCATGAAGTTGATTCATGGGGTGTGAGCAGCCGAGGGTGACTGCCAGAATCCGCGTTTTCGCTTGTCATCCAAGAAACGGGAGTTCACACATGGCATCCAAAGCCCGCGCCTGGCGCACCCCTGCTGTCTGCGGCCTGCTGGCCCTGATCCCCCTCGTCGCCGCGGCCCAGGAGCTGGGCAAGGGCGGCTCGGTGGCCACCGGCAGCGCCGGCCCGGACGGCGCCCAGAACGCCAACAGCCAGCTGGAGCGCTGCGACGCCCCCAAGGGCACGATTGCCGTGCATGAGCCGCAGGACGATCTGCTGGTGCGCCTGCGCGGCTACGGCCTGGCCTCGCCCAACGGCCTGATCCGGATGATCATCCAGCAGTCCAACTGCTTCCAGGTCATCGAGCGCGGCGTGGCCATGCAGAACATGATGCAAGAACGCCAGCTGGCCCAGTCCGGCATGCTGCAGCAGGGCTCGAACATGGGCCAGGGTCAGATGGTCACGGCCGACTTCCTGGTCACGCCCAATGTGGTGTTCTCCGAGAACAATGCCGGCGGCGTGGGCGCGGGCGTGCTCGGCCTGTTCGGTGGTGCCGGCCGGGCCCTGGGCGCCATCGCTGGCGGCCTGAAGTTCAAGCAGGCCCAGACCAGCATGCTGCTGGTGGATGCACGCTCGGGCATCCAGGTGGCTGCGGCCGAGGGCAGCGCCGAGAAGGCCGACTTCTCCCTGGGCGGCGCCCTCTTCGGCGGCGGCGTGGGCGTGGGCGCCGGCGGCTACTCCAACACCAATGAGGGCAAGGTGATCACCGCCTCCTTCGTGGACAACTGGAACAACATCGTTCGCGCCATCAAGAACAATCCTTCCATCATCCAACCCAAGGCGGGTGCGGCGGCCCAGGCCAATGCGGCCAAGAGCGTGCAGGCCAATGCCGCGGCAGAAGGTGATGTGATGGTGCCCAAGATCGGTGGCGCCAAGGTGCTGCGCCTGCCGCGTGACGGGGCGCCCGAGCTGCAAACCCTGGCCCGCAGCGACGAGGTGCTCTACCTGGGCGAGGAGAAGGACGGCTTCCTGAAGGTGCAGTCGCCCAAGGGCGAAGGCTGGGTCAAGAAGGTGCTGCTGCGCAAGCAGTAACAAGCCCCAGCCTCGGCTGAACATAAGCCCGGTACGGCCGCCGGCGGCCGGCCGGGCTTTGTCTATGCGGGCTCAGAAGGTACCCGGGTAGGCGCCGCCGTCCAGCAGGATGTTCTGGCCGGTGAGATAGCCCATCTGCTGGCTGCAAAGCATGGCGCAGACGGCGCCGAACTCGGCCGCCGTGCCAAAGCGCTGGGCCGGGATGCCGGCGCGGCGCTTGGCCGCCACCTCATCGGCCGCCTGCCCGCTCTTGGCCGCACCGGCCGCCAGGGTCTTTTGCAGGCGCTCCGTGTCGAAGGCGCCGGGCAGCAGATTGTTGATCGTCACATTGCGGCCCGCCAGACGGGCCTGGCGCGCGAGCCCGGCCACAAAGCCGGTCAGGCCCGAGCGGGCGCCGTTGGAGAGGCCCAGGACATCGATGGGCGCCTTGACCGCGCCCGAGGTGATGTTCACCACCCGGCCGAAGCCGCGTTCGGCCATGCCGTCCACCGTGGCCTTGATCAGCTCGATGGGCGTGAGCATGTTCGCCTCCAGCGCCGCCAGCCACTGCTCGCGGCCCCAGTCGCGGAAGTCACCGGGCGGCGGGCCGCCGGCATTGTTCACCAGGATGTCCACCTGCGGGCAGGCGGACAGGGCCGCGGCCCGGCCCTCGGCCGTGGCGATATCGCCGGCCACGGTGCGCACTTCCACGCCCGGATGGGCTGCACGAATGGCGGCGGCCGTGGCCTCCAGGGCCTCGGCGCCACGCGCCGTGATCACCACATTCACGCCCTCGGCCGCCAGCGCCTCGGCGCAGCCGCGCCCCAGGCCCTTGCTGGCCCCACACACCAAGGCCCAGCGGCCCTTCAGTCCCAAGTCCATCGTTTCATCTCCATCTCGTGAGCAGCCACACGCCGCCCATCACCAAAACCGTCCCGACGGCCACCAGAGGCGTGAAGGGCTCGCCCAGGATCCACACGCCCATCAGGATGGTGGACATGGGGCCGATCATGCCCGTCTGGGCCGCCAGCGTGGCGCCAATGCGCTCGATCGCCATCATCACGGCCAGCACCGGCAAGAAGGTGCAGGCCGTGGCGTTCAGCAGGGACAGCCACCAGACCTGGGGTGCCAGCTCGGCCAGGCCCGCCACCGGCCGCAGTAGCAGGAACTGCGCGATGCACAGCAGGCAGGCCACCGTGGTGGCCAGGCCGGTCAGGCGCATGGCGCCCAGGCGCTTGACCTCCTCGCCGCTGTAGACCAGATAGAGCGCATAGCTCACCGCGCTGCCAAAGACCAGGGCCGCGCCCAGCACCACATCGCTGCCCTGCAGATGCAGCTCCTGCCCGAAGACCAGGAGCACGCCCGCATAGCTCACCGAGAGCGCCAGCAGCTGCCGGCCCGTGACCCGGCGCTTGAAGAGGATCCAGCCCAGGAAGAGCACCAGGGTGGGGTTGAGATAGAGGATCAGGCGCTCGAAGCTGGCCGAGATATAGGCCAGGCCCGCAAAGTCCAGAAAGCTGGCCAGGTAGTAGCCCGAAAAGCCCAGGCCCAGCACCGCGATCCAGTCGCGCCGGCTCAGGGCCGGCTTGCCCCGCCCCGCCCACCAGGCCAGCAGCAGGAAGAGCGGCAGCGCAAACAGCATGCGCAGCATGATCAGGGTGACGGCATCCACCCCATGGCGGTAGGCCAGTTTCACGATGATGGCCTTGCCCGAGAACGCCACGGCGCCCAGGGAGGCCAGGGCCAGACCGGGCCAGGGCGTCTTGCTGTCTGAGGACATTGGCCGGATTGTAGAAAGCCCGGTCGGCAGCGGCCTTCGCAAGGGCATAAGCCGCCCTCCCCCGCCGCAGCAGCCGCAAGCGCGCACAAATCCACGACAGCGCCATTCGCACAAAGGGTAAACCCTTAGCACCAATTCTACAATTGGTATCAAATTTACTGGTGTTGAGATACCACTTCTCGTTTTTGGTATTTTTCATCCCTGGGGAACCCATGCACAGAGTCCAAGCTACCGGTCCTGCAGCCCAAACAGGCTTCACCCTGGTCGAGCTGATGATCGCCCTTGTCGTGGCGGGCATCCTCGCGGCCATCGCCATTCCCTCCTACGCCCGCCTGATCGACCGCAGCCGGGCCAAGGACGCCGCGGCCGATCTCTCGGCCCTGGCACTGAATCTGGAAAATCGCTACCAGCTGCAGCTGAGCTACCCCGTCAATGCCAGCGAAACCGCTGCCACCACGGCCATGTTCAGCGCCTGGTCACCCACCCAGGCCAGCCATTTCAGCTACAGCCTGGTCAGCACGGCCAGCAGCTACACCCTCTATGCCAAGGGACAGGGCCGCCTGTCTGGCTGCAATCTGAGCCTCAGCCATGACAACCGGCGCAGTGTCAGCGCCGCCTGCGGCTTCAGCAGCTGGTGATGCAGAGCCCGTACGCACGCCGCCACCAGAGCGGTCTGAGCCTGGTGGAGCTGATGATGGTGCTGGCCATCGGCCTGCTCATGGCCGCCGTCGGCACGGCCTTGACGGGCGCCTGGGTGGACCAGGCGGCGGTACGCCAGTCCGAGGCCCAGCTGCGCCAGGCGGTGGCCGAGCTCAAGGCCCTGGCACTGCGCAATGCCGAGGGGCGCCCCATGGGCGAGGCCGCGGCCGTGCTGCTCAACCAGCCCGGCCAGCTGTGCGTGCTCAGCGGCCAGCCGGCCCAGGCCAGCTGCGAGAACGCCAGGCTTCAGGCGCAGCCCAGCGCCACGGTGCGGCTGGCCGGCGCCGATCGAGCCTGCCTGGCCATGGACAGCAGTGGCCGCCTTATCGACACCCAGATCGGCAACACCGCCTGTGGCAACGAGCTCAGCTATCGCGTACAGCGCAACAAGGAGAGCCTGGATGGCAGCCTGGACTGACAAGCGCGGGCGCCGCCAGCAGCGCGGCCTGTCCCTGACGGAGGCCCTGGTCGCCATGGTGCTGCTGGGCGTGGTCGGCCTGGGCATGGCCCATGCCCTGGGCCGCACCCTGGTCGCCGCCAAGTACCACAAGGCGCAAAGCCTGGCCGTGCAAGGCTTGCGGGCGGAACTGCAGCGTGATGGCATGGCCCTGGGCTGCCCCAGCAGCGGCAGCGCCAGCCGCAGCGCCACGCTGAGCCTGGGCAGCGACATCAGCATCAGCCAGGTGGACAAACATTGCCGGGTCAGTGCCGTTACCGTGCAGGCTCCCAATGGTCCGAGCGCCAGCACCACCCTGGTACACATGCGCTACGAGCTCAGTGCCGACACCTTGCTGGGCCCCGGCACCCTGACGCTGGAGAACTGATGCGCCATCACTCCACAAGCCGTCGTCAAGGCGGTGCCAGCCTGGTGGCCCTGATGGTGGGCATGGTGATCGCCCTGATCGCCTCCATCAGCGGCCTGGCGCTCTACAAGACCGCGGTGCAACAGACCAGCGGCCCGCAAGGCATGGTGGCGGCCAGCCGCATCGACGGTCAGCTGGCCTCCGGCCTGCTGAGTGCGCAGATGCTGCTGCAGGAGGCCGGCTTCGGCCTGAGCAAGCCCAATGCCACAGAGCATCTGCTGCTGCTGCGCGATGCGCGTCTGGACGGCGCCCGCCTGGAAGGCCGCCCCGTGGTGCTGGGCAATGCCGCCAGCCCGGGCAATGCCCTGCTCTGGGCCAGCAATCCCGAGCTCTCGGCCGATCCGGCCCGCCAGGTCTGCCAGGGTCTGTACGCCGATCCCGTCAGCCGGGCCCTGGTGCTGCTGCGGGTACAGGGCAACTGTCAGCCGCTGGCCACGCGCTGGCAGCAGCTGGAATGGCAGCGGCGCAGCCTGGTGGCCGCCGAGCTGCTGGCCGACCCGGTCGCCCTGGATGTGCGCCGCAATGCCGGCTGCTGGCCCTATGGCGCCCTGCCCCAGGCCATGACGGGACGCCCGGCGCCGAGCGCGGCGGTGGAAGTCGGGCTGGCCTATGTCGGCAGCGTGGCGGGCAGCCGCAACCGCTACACCTCCTGCCTGTCCAACCTGAGCGAATGATCATGGCCCCGACACCTCGCCCCACCGCGCCCTCCCGCCCTCAGCGCGGCGTGTCCTCGGTGGTTTTCATGATGCTGCTGGGCCTGGGACTGAGCGCCCTGGTGCTGGCCGCCGCCGCCCATCTGCGGGCCTCCCAGTCGCAGTCACGCACCGTCCATGCCCAGACCCAAGCCCAGCTCAAGGCCTGGAGCGGGGCCGAGGCCTTGCGCCAGTACCTCTATCCCCTGGGGGCCAGCGAGGCCGCCAAGCTGGAGCTCGGCGCCGTGAACTTCCAGGGCTTGGACGGTGTCGGCGCCCGCATCAGCCGCGTCGACCCGAGTCATGCCGACTGCGAGGGCGGCACCCGCATCGCCAGCGAGATCGCCGGCTCCAGCGGTGGTGCGCAAGCCCTGCTAGGCCTGGTGTACTGCGCCAACGGCCAAGCCGGCGGCGGTGGCTCGGGGGGCAAGCTGCCCATCAATATCAAGGGCAATCTCGATCTCTCCGGCGATCTCAAGCTGCTGGGCGATGAGAAGGCGCGCATGGTAGTGGATGGACGGGTCAGCGGCGCCGGCAGTCTGGCCGGCATCCATGAGCTCTACGCCAGCGGCAACATCACCCTGGGCGGATCCACCAGCATCAACACGGTGTTCTCCGAGGGCAGCATCGCACTCAGCGGGAGTGGCAGCTACAGCGTGCTCAATGCCATGCAGGACATCACGCTCAGCGGCGGCGTCAAGGCCGGCAGCCTCACGGCCAACGGGCGGGTCAAGCTGGAGAGCAATGAGCTGGTGTCGGTGGCCGCCATCGGGGATGCGCAGCTGGGCTCGGCCAAGCTGGGCCAGCTCAAAACCCGTGGCAGTGCCACGGCCAGCAATGCCCAGATCAGCGGCCAGGCCCTGGTCGAGCGCAGCTATAGCGAGGGCAGCAACGGGGCGGTGGCCAGCGGTTTCTACGGCCAGACCCTCAGCGTGCCGGGCTGGAACACACAGGTGAAGATGCAGCGTCAGGCCGGTCTGGTGGTGGACATCAAGCCGCTCACACCACAGACCATCAGCCAGCCCCGCATCGATGCCTACGAGTACCGCAGCGCCGCCAACTACCGCTTCGAGCGCGATGCCCAGAACCGCACCGTGGTCGAGGTCAGCCAGGTCCAGGGCCTGCCCGACGGGCGCTACTTCCTCACCGGCCAGGGCGACAAGCAGGACTGGCTGTGCACCAGCAGCAGCTACAGCGCCGCCAGCTGCCTGGCCAAGATCTGCGCCGGCTTTTCCGAGTACAACAGCTGCCTGAGCTATCAGCCCGCCACCCAGACCTGGGTGCTGGCGGGCCTGAGCATGGCGCCCGGCGTCGCCTGGTTCAAGGGCAATCTCAGCGCCGGTCAGGGCAGCTATGCCAACAGCTTCATTGCCACGGGCAACATCATCACCGCGGGCAACAACGTGACCGAGGCGCTGAACTATGCGGGCTTTGCCAAGGTCTGCAGCAACAGCCAGTTCCCGGGCCTGCGGCCCCTGGCCTACTGCCCGGCGGGCTCGGCCGAGATCAAGCCCCAGCCTGCGGGCAATATCGCCTTTGCCGCGGGTGGCAGTGTGGGCGGCGTCTACAGCGGCGGGCGCATCGACCTGAGCGCAGCCAACCATGTCTACGGTGATGTGCTGGCCGGCGATGTGCTGATCACGGGCGGCAGCACCGTGGTGCATGGCCATGTGGTGGCGGCCCGACTGGGCACCCAGTCCGGCGGCAGCAGCTTCGGCGCCAGCACCACCATCGACCTGCGCAATCTGCCTGGCAGCTTCAAGCCGGGTGAGAACCCCAGCGGAGGTGGTGCCCCCGCCAGCAGCCGCCTGCTCTGGGCGCGCTACCGCTAAAGGAAAACGCCGCGACCCAGGCTGCGGCGTTTTGGTGTGGGCCTGACTGAATCAGCGCCAGAACTTGCCGTCCGGCCCGATGATGGACACATCGGCATAGTCCATGCCCGTGTGGTCACTGGGGCTGAAGTTCAGCTCCAGGCCGCCGAGATCGAACTTGCTCATGCTGTCCAGGGCCCGCAGCAGGCCGGCTCGGCTGAGATCCTTGTCCTTGGCGGCGCGCTTGAGCCCTTCCACCAGCACCTTGGCGGCGGTAAAGCCCTCAAGGCCCGCCGGCGTCAGCTCCATCTGACGGGCCTTGGCCAGGGCCTGGGCCTCACGCACCAGGGGCAGGTTCAGCGAGCGCTCCGAGGGGAAGACCTGGCTCACCACCACGCCGCGGGCCTGGCCCTTGAGCAGCTTGATGAAGCCGGCCGAGGCATTGTTGGACAGGGTCACCAGCTGGGCATTGGAGCCAGCGGCGCGCAGGGCCTCCACGCCCTCGGCCACCGCCTCGGCCGCGCCGATGAAGATCAGGGCCTGCGCATCGGCCTGGGCCATCTGCTTCATCAGCGGGGCCAGGCCGGGGTTGGCGCGCGGGTATTTGAGATGCGCCACGGGCTTGAGCTTGGAGGCCTCCAGGCCGCGCAGGGCGCCGGCCGCACCGTCCTCGCCAAAGCTGTCGTCCACCTGGACCAGGCCGATGCGCTTCACACCCATGCCGGCCAGGTGCAGCACGGCACGCTCGGCCTCACGCTGGTAGGTGGCGCGCACATTGAACACATAGGGGTTCACGGGCTTGTGCAGCAGCATGGCGCCGGTCGAGGGCGCCACCAGGGCCAGCTTGTGCTCGGCCAGCAGGGGCAGGATGGCCTGGCTCTGCGGTGTGCCGCGGGTCAGGAACAGGGCGAGCACGCCCTGGTCGATCAGCTGCTTGGCATTGGGCGCGCTGAGCTTGGGGTCGAACTTGTCGTCCAGCGAGACCAGCTCGATCTTCTGGCCAGCCACGCCGCCCTGGGCGTTGACCGCATCCAGGTACAGGCGCGCGCCCTCGGTAATTTCCTTGACCCCGGCGGCCACCGGGCCGGTGAAGCCGGCCGTCTGGCCGATCTTGATCTGGGCACAGACGGGTAGGCTCAGAGCCAGCGCGGCCGCCAGCAGGGTCTGCTTGATGATGGTTTGCATCGTGGTGTCACCTCCGGCGCGGATTGTGGCCGCGCGCCAGCATGGCAGCCTTGACGCAGACCGGCAAGTTGTGAGCAATTGTCCGCCCTGCGCCCCGCGCCCGGCTCGGGCACCGGGGCTCAGCGCCAGAACTTGCCGTCGGGTCCGATGATGGCCATGTCGGCGTAGTCCAGGCCCGTGTGGTCGGCCGGGCTGTAGCCCAGCTCCAGCCCGCCCAGGTCCAGCTTGCCCAGACTGTCCAGCGCACGAACAAGGCCGGCGCGGTCCAGGGCCTTGTCCTTGGCCGCCTTTCTCAGCCCCTCCACCAGCACCTTGGCGGCGGTAAAGCCTTCGAGCATGCCGGGCGAGAGCTCCTGCTTGCGGGCCTTGGCCAGGGCCTGGGCCTCGCGCACCAGGGCCAGACTGATGGAGCGCTCGGCCGGGAAGGCCTGACTCACGATCACGCCGCGGGCCTGGGCGCCCATCAGGCGGATGAAGCCGGCCGTGGCATTGTTGGACAGGGTCAGCAGTTGGGCCGTTGAGCCCGCGGCGCGCAGGGCCTGGGTGCCTTCGGCCACCTGCTCGGCCGCACCGATGAAGATCAGGGCCTGGGCATCGGCCTGGGCCACCTGCTTCATCAGCGGGGCCAGCTGGGGCTGGGTGCGGGGGTACTTCAGGTGCACGCTGGGCTTGAGCTTGGCGACCTGCAGGCCGTGCAGCACGCCGGCCGCGCCATCGTCGCCAAAGCTGTCATCCACCTGCACCAGGGCCAGGCGCTGAACGCCCCGGCTGACCAGATGCTGCACGGCCTGCTCGGCTTCACGCTGGTAGGTCGCGCGCACATTGAACACATAGGGGTTCACCGGCTTGTGCAGCAGCATGGCGCCGCTGGACGGCGCAACAAGGGCCAGCTTGTGCTGGGCCAGCAAGGGGAACAAGGCCTCGGTCTGGGGCGTGCCGCGGCTCAGAAAAAGCGCCAGCACACCGCGTTGCTCGATCAGCTGTTTGGCGTTGGCCGCGCTGAGCTCGGGATCGAACTTGTCGTCTAGAGTGATCAGCTCGATCTTCTGCCCGCCCACGCCGCCCTGGGCATTGACGGCGTCCAGGTAGAGGCGCGCGCCCTCGCTGGTCTCCTTGACCCCGGCAGCCACCGGGCCGCTGAAGCCGGCCGTCTGGCCGATCTTGATCTGGGCCAGGGCCGGCAGGGTCCAGGCGCTCAGCGCCAGCACGGCGCCCAGCAGCTTGAGGGGCAAAGAGGGCATGGGGATTGGGCTCATGAAAGGTCTGTCCTGACCGCGGATTGTGGCAAAGCCTGGCCCGCGGGCGCTGTACGCCCATGCCCGGGTGTGAGCAAATGCCCGGTGCCGGCCCAGGTCCCGGGCTGGCACGGCGCCCCGGGCCGCCCAGCCGTGGCGGCCGAGCAACGCCGCGGGTGTGGTGCTCCGAGCTTAGCCCCAGCGCCCCAGGCTCAGCAAGAAGGCCGTCGCCGCCGCGCACAGGCTGGCAGCGGGCAGCCAGCGGGCGCGCCAGGTGGCCACGGCCACCACGGGCAAGGCGCCCAGGGACAGCTGGGCGCTCCAACCGGCCCAGGCCAGGCCCCAGTCCGCCCGCCCCCAGAGGGTCCAGGTGGATGCCAGCCCGGCCAGCACCGCCAGGGCGCGCAGGCCCTGCTGGCGCCGCCGGCTGGGCGCCCGGCCAAATGCGTCCTCATGATGCCTATCCATGGCCAGGCACAGCAAGGCAAAGCCCAGCAGGCTGCACAGCACTTGATGCGCAAACGCCATGGCTCAGTCCCCCTGCCCGGCAGTGACCAGGGATGCGCTTGCGGTCGGCGCCGGGCTGCTCACGGCCCCACGCCGCGGCCCGCAGCGCCAGGCCAGGCCCAGCAGCACCAGCGCCGCCACGCCCAGAGCCAGTTGCATGGGCCAGGGTCCGGCAAGCAGCAGGGCCAGACCGGCAAAGCCCAGACCCGCCAGGCCGAAGAGCGCGCGCCAGCCGCGCCGGCCTGGCCAGGCGGCTGCCAGCAGCAGGCTCAGGCCCCAGGCCGCATAAAAGACCTGGAGTTCCGCATCGGGTCGCTGCGCCAGATCCAGGGGCAGCAGGCGGTTGGCATAGAAGAGCGCGGCCATGGCCAGGGGCAGGCCGGCGATAGCGGCCAGATTGAGCGTGTCCACCAAACGGCGCCCCAGGGGTCGGGCCAGACCGCGGCGATCATCCTCGGCCGCACGCTTGACGCTCCACAGCAGCAGGCCGGTGGCGATCATGGCGCAGCCCAGCAGGCCCAGACCGAATAGCAGCCAGCGCAGCGGCCAATCGGCGAAGCGCGCCATGTGCAGACCGTAGAGCACGCCATAGGTCCGGGCGGCGGGCGCGGCGGTATCGGCCAGATGCAGGCGGCGGCCGCTCTCGGCCTCGAAGATCAGGCGCGGGCTGCGGTACTGCAGGCGGTCGCCCTCGTGGCGGCTGAACTCCACCAGGGTCTGGCCACCCTCGCGCAGCAGGGCCACGCCCTCGATGCGGCTGCGCGGCCCGGCGGGCCATTCGCGCCGCACCTCGGCTAGCAGAGCCTCCCAGCGCGCCTGGCCCAGCCGGGGCAAGGCCTGGCCCTCCCCCGCCGCCGCATTGAAGCCGCGCCCGCGCGGCAGCGGGTCGCCGGCAAGTTCGTTGAAGTAGCTGCCGCCCTTGAGGCCGTAGACGGCGGCGATACCGGCCGGCATGTAGAGCGTGTGCATGATCATCAGCCCGCTGAAAGTGATCAAGAAGTAGAAGGGCAGCACCAGCACGCCGCTCACATTGTGGGCATCCAGCCAGGCGCGCTGCGCAGCCTTGGCTCGAGGCCTGAAGGTGAAGAAGTCCTTGAAGATGCGCCGGTGCGTGATCACGCCGCTGATCAGGGCCACGAACATGAAAAGTGTGGCCAGGCCCACCAGCCAACGCCCCTCGGTGATCCAGCGGCTTTGCTGGGCCGAGCGCAACTCGAAGTGGAAGCGGTAGAAGAACTCGCCGATGCCGAAGCTCTCGCGTGGCTTGAGCAGCTGGCCGCTGGCCGGGTCCAGCCAGCGCTGCTCTAAGCGCGCGCGCTGGCCCGCAGCCGCGGCCTCGCGCCAGCCCAGCTGGACCAGGGGCCGGCGCTCGTCCGCGGCGGTAAGGCGCCAGCTCTGCGCGCCCGGCGCGGCCTCGTGCAGCCGCGCCTCGGCCTGGGCCAGCTGGGCCGCATCCAGAGGCGCGGCCGGCCCATGGCCCAGCAGCTCGGGCCGGCTCCAGTGGTTGAGCTCATGCTTGAAGAAGGCCAGGCTGCCGGTCAGGAAGATCGCAAACAGCAACCAGCCCAGCAGCAGGCCCACCCAGGTGTGCAGCCAGGCCATGGCCTGGCGCAAGCCCTCGCGCGCGCCGTCGGCTCTCATGCTCAGAAGCGGTAGCTGAGGGTGGCGTTGAGCGTGCGGCGCTGGCCGTAGAAGCAGTCACCGCGCGCCAGGCACTGGGTGATCTGCACCTTGTCGGCCAGATTCACCGCATTCAGCGCCAGGCGCCAGTCGTCCTGCTCATAGGCCAGCATGGCGTCCACCAGGGTGGCGGCCGGCGTGCTGATCAGGGGCGTGCCGGACCAGGAAGCGCCCAGATAGCGCAGGCCCGCGCCCGCGCTGAAGCCGCTTCGCCCGCCCAGGCTGAAGTGATGCGTGAGCCAGGCCGAGCCGTTGTGGCGGGCCACGCCGGCCACGGCCTGGCCCTGATCGCCGGCATTGCTGCGGCTGATCTTGGCATCGGTGTAGGCATAGCCCAGGGTCCAGTCCCAGCGGCCCCAGCGGCGGCTGTCCAGGCTGCCGGCGCTCTCCAGCTCCAGACCGCGCACGCGCACCTCGCCGATCTGCAGGCTGTTGAGCGGCTGGCTGGGGTCGGTGGTCTTGCGGTTGGTGTCGCGCAGATCGTAGAGCGCCACGGTGGCGGACACCCGCTTGTCGGCCGGCTGCCACTTCAGACCCGCCTCCCACTGCTCGCCCACCTGGGGCTTGTAGGGCTTGCCGTAGAAGTCCACACCGCCCAGGGGCAGGAAGGACTCGGTGTAGGCCAGATAGGGCGAGAAACCGCCATCGGCCAGATAGAGCAGACCGGCGCGCTTGCTGGTGGCCTTGTCGTCGACCTTGGCCTCGGGGCGGCCCTGGGTCTCGGTCTTGGCCCGGTCATGGCGCAGGCCCAGCACGGCGACCCAGCGCTCGTCGAACTTGATGTGGTCCTGCAGATACAGGCCCAGCTGGCGCTGGTCCACCGTGGGCTGGGCCGCAAGGGCGCTGGCGGCCGGCGGCGTGAAGTTGCCGTAGACCGGTGCATAGACATCGATGGCCGGCGCACGGCCGCGGAAGCTGCGCTGGGTGCTGTCGTTCTTCTGCGCGTCCAGGCCCAGCAGCAGCTGGTGCTTCCAGGCGCCCATGCGCAAATGGCCTTCGAGCTGGGTGTCCAGCAGGGACATGCTGCCGCCATTGAGCTGCCAGACCAGATCGCGCTCCACGCGGCGGCCGTCGGCATTGAAGAGCGGGCGGCGCGCCGTGGTGCTGAAGCTGGTGTAGATGGTGCGGTAGTCCACCGCGCTCTTGGTGTGACGCAGGTTCTGACGCAGGGTCCAGTCGGCGTTCAGGCGGTGGTTGACGAGATAGCCCACCGAATCCTGGTCGCTGTCATAAGCGTCCCAGCCGGGCTCGCTGATGAAGGCGGAGGTGGGGATCTGGCCCTGGCTGCCGTTGGGCAGGCGCGTGCCCTGCCAGGGGAAGAAGCCGATCAGGGAACCGCTCTTGTCGCGCTGGTAGAGCGCCTGCAGGGTGAGCGAGGTGGCTGCGCTGGGCTGCCAGGTGAGCGAGGGCGCGAGCAGCAGGCGGTCGTCCTTCACATGGTCGACCTGGGTGCCGCTGTCGCGCTTGATGGCGACCAGGCGGTAGGCCCATTGCTCGCTGAGCGGGCCCGTGAGATCCAGAGCCAGCTGCTTGCGCTCATGGCTGCCCAGCTGCAGCTGCAGCTCGCGCCGGCTTTCAAACTGTGGACGCTTGGAGACCAGGTTCAGCACGCCATTGAGACTGCCCTGGCCGTAGAGCACCGAGGCCGGGCCGCGCACCAGCTCCACGCGCTCCAGCGTGAAGGGGTCGGGTCTTGCGGTGTTGTAGGTGCCGTAGCTGCGCAGCAGGCCGTCCTGGTACTGGGCCACATTGCCGCCACGGGCGCTGATGCTGTCCACCCGGCTGTCGAAATAGGCCGAGACCACACCGGCCGAGTAGCCCACGGTCTGGCGCAGCGTGGTGGCGCCCTGGGCCTCGATCTGGTCGGCCGTGACCACGGCGATGGACTGGGGCGTTTCGATCAGCGGGATGTCGCTCTTGAGCCCGCTGCCGGCCCGGCGCGCCACAAAGCCGGGCACCGGCCCGGTGGCGCTCTCCTTACTGCCCTGCACACGGACCAGCGGCAAGGTGTTGGCGGCATCGGCAGCGTCGGCAGCGCGTGGGGCCTCGTCGGCCCAGGCCTGGCCGATCAGCAGGGCCAGGAGACTCAGGCTCAGGGGGTGCAGAGTTTTCATCGTGAGGAACAGCAGGAGATGGGTGGAAGGAAGGGTGGAAGGAAGAAAACGAGGCTCAGAACCAGAGCGGCAGCAGCACGCTGGCCCCCAGCAGCAGGGCCGGCCCCAGCATCCAAGCCCAGGCACGCCAGGCACTGCGGCAGGCAAAGGCGGTCATGAAGGCAAGGGCGTAGATCAGATACGCCAGCATGGCGCCGCCCACGGTGGCCTCGCTGCGCGCGGCGCCCAGCAGGCCGGGAAAATGGACAGCGCAGGCGGCCGCCACCGCAGCGGCCAGCAGGTAGCCGCCCAGCAGGGCCGCCAGGGCGCGCGAGAAGACGGCGCCGCGATAGCGCCAGGCGGCCGCTGATCGGCCGCAGGCCGCTTGAGCGCCTGCAGATGTTTTGGACATGACCAAGCCCCACCGGCAGCCGCAAGGCGCCGGAGACGAGACGGACAGAAGCCGACACCGAAGGCGCGCCGCGCAGGCATGCCGCGGCTCGCACTCAGGCCTTCACGCGCGGATCAGGCCAGGGAGTGGTTCGGTATCAGGGGAAGAGCGCCCTGCGGAGTGCTGGGCGCGAGTCGCCTCAGGGGCTGGGCTTGGCCGGCGGCGGTGCCGGCAGGGCTTCCAGGCCCTGGTTCAGGCTGAAGGCCAGGGTGGTGACGAACTGCCCCACGTCCCAGGCTTGGCCATTGCGCTCGCCGCCCTGCTTGTCGGTGTGCTTGAGTTCCAGCACATAGCTGCCCTTCCAGGGCAGGCTGAGTTGGAGCAGACCGCTCTTGTCGGCCACGAACTCGCGGCCCCAGCCAGAAGCCGTGAGCACCTGCACCTTGGCCTCGGGCAGGGCTTGCTGCTTGTAGAAGGCCTGGAACTGGCCGGGCTTGCCGGTGGGCACCAGGTCCAGGGTCAGGCGGGCCGGACGGGCGACGAAGTCGCTGATCCAGCGCGCGGCCGGAATCCAGACGTGGCGTTCCACCTTGTCGCCCTGCTTGCGCTCCCAACCGGGATAGGCGTTTTCCTGGGCGATGAGGGACTCGCCGCTGATGGCCCGACCGTCAATGCCAAAGGCATTGCCACGCTTGCTCAGCGCCGCGGGGATGTCCCCCTTGGCCGTGAGCAGGGTGGCCGAAGGCTGCACGAACTTGTCCAGCATGCCCGGCGAGGTTTCGCGCAGGTTTTCGCCGAACTCACCCAGGTACAGGCGCGCACCTTGGAGATCCTGTTCAATCCAGATCTGATGGGCCTCGGCCTGTGTGGCCATCCACAGCAGCACGGGCAAAAGCAGCAGCTTGTTCTTCAGCATGGCATGCAATCCTAACGAGGTTTGAGAGGATGGCGAACGCTGACCGCCGCCATCGACCCGACCATGGCGGCCGGGGCTTGGATGCTGGCGAAGGGTCCGGGGGCCCAGGAGCTGGCAGAGGACTGCTTTGACGCAGCCCACTCCGCTATTTGCGAATAATTCTCATTGTAATCAAAACTGAGCTGCTGGCAAATGCCCCAGGGTCAGGTATTGCCGCTAGGCTGCGGCGAGTGCAGGCTCGGCCTCCAGCAGTCGCTGCAACAGCTCCCGCACCGTGCGGATCTCGGGGCCGAAGGGCAAGGCGCCCACGCCGCGGAAGAACAGTCCCTTGCTGAGATCACCGCGCAGGGCCGCGCCCAGCTGGTTGTCGATACAGAACTGCCCCCAGCCCTTGAGCCCGTCGCGCAAGCCGCACTGAGCCAGGCAGTCGAAGGCCTTGGTGCAGCGCGCCTTGACCTGGGCCACGGCCTGCAGCCGGGGCTCGGCCTTGAGATAGTTGCGCAACCAAGGCGTGGCCAGGGCGCGCGCCGGCAGGCCGGCCACGCTGGTGAACTCGACGAGCTGGCTGTCCTGGGCCTCGGCCAGCACGCGCTTGAACTCGGGATGGGCATCGCCCTCCTGAGTCACGGCAAAGGGCGTGCCCAGCTGCACCGCGGCGGCCCCCAGGCCCTGCAGATGGCGGATCTGGGCATGGCTGCGTACGCCCCCGGCGGCAATCAGGGGGATGAGCCCCGCAATGCCGGCCTTCTCGAAGAACTCCAGGCATTCGGGGATCACGCGCTCGAAGTCAAAGCGTCCGTCACCCAGATCGGCCACCTTGGCCGCCCCCAGATGCCCGCCGGCCAGGCGCGGATGCTCGATCACGATGGCGTCGGGCAGGCGCTGCTTGCGCTCCCACTTCCTGACGATGAGCTGCACGCCGCGTGCATCGCTGAGTATGGGAATCAAGAGGGTGTCGGGGTGATCCTGAGCCAGATCGGGCAGATCCAGGGGCAGACCTGCGCCCACGACCAAGGCATCGATCCCCTCACGCAGGGCGGTCTTCACCGAGGCCGCATAGTCGCTGAGCGCGCGCATCACATTCAGGGCCAGCACGCCGCGCCCCTTGCTGCGCTCGCGCGCACCGGCGATCTCGCGTGCCAGGGCTTGCTGGTTGGCGGCCTCGATCACGCGCTTGGCGGCCTCACCCGCATGCAGCCCCTCGCAGCGGGCCATCAGATCGGGATGCAGGCGCCTCAGGTCCACCGAGCTCAGGGTGCCCATGGCCCCGGAGGCCGCGACAGCGCCCGCCAGGCTCTGGGCGCTGACGCCCACGCCCATGCCACCCTGCACGATGGGCAGCAGGCTGCGCCCCCCGCGCAAGCGCAGAGGGCTCAGGCCGGAACGGTCCAGCCAGTCATTCATCTGAGGGTCGATCCGGGCGTTCTGGGCGTTCTGGGACATGGGCAGCACTCGCGGCTTCAGCAAGGATGGCGAACCCTAAGGCGCGCCGACCCCCGAAACGTTGACGGATATCACGCTTGAGGCAGATCCGTGTAGTGCCGTGCCCTCCGGACCATCAAGCCCGCCGCCGCGGCGCCGAAACAGCGGTGCAAGAACAAGGCGAGCCATGTGGCGCACCCCCGGGGGTCGCGCCCGCCGGGCTTGGCCTCTATGCACAGGAGGGATTCAATGCGATACCCGGACAGCATGGCGCGCAGCGCGGAATACCTGCGGCTGGCCCTGCCCCTGATGACGCGTCAACGCACGGCCCTGCACCCCATCAGCTATGCGGTGTGGTACGAGTTCGTGAGCGGCCGCAACCCGGGCCTGATGCAGGCCGTGCGCGAGCGCACCCGCGACGGCAGCGTCCTGGAGGAAGACGACACGGCGGCCCTGTACCGCGAGCACCTGGCCGAGCCCTTGCTGGACCCCGAGGATGCGCGGCGGGTCAGCGAAGGCCTGAGCCGCGTTCTGGACAATATGGCCAGCACCGCCGCCGAGGCGGGGGACCGCACCGCGCGCTTCGACCAGTCCCTGTTGGAGTGGAGTCGTCAGCTGCTGGACGAAAGCACGCTCAATGCCCGGGCCCGCGAGCAGCTGCAGTCCCTGATGGAAGAGACGCGCCAGATGCGCCAGGCCATGAGCACCCTGCAGCAGCGCCTGGACGCCAGCCACGGCGAGATCGCCGCGCTGCGCGAGGAGGTCAGCCTGGCCCGCAGCGAGGCGCTGGTGGATGCGCTCACCGGCCTGGCCAACCGCCGCGCCTTCGAGCGCCGGCTCGCGAGCTGCCTGCGGGCCGATGAAGCCCCGGCAAGCCCCCAGGAGCCCTCGCTGTGCCTGGTCCTGGGCGATATCGATTTCTTCAAGCGCGTCAATGACAGCTACGGCCACTCTTTCGGCGACCAGGTGCTGCGCGCCGTCGCCCAGAGCATGCAGCGCATGATCAGCGAGCCCGGACTGGCGGCCCGCGTGGGCGGCGAAGAGTTCGCCCTGCTGCTGCCCGATACGCCGCTGCTGCAGGCCCGCCAGCTGGCCGAACAGCTGCGTACCGCCATTGCCAGCAGCAGCATACGCCGGGCCAATGGAGAGAAGGCGGCAGAACGCGTGACCCTGTCCCTGGGGGTCACACAGCTGGCCCCCGGCGAAAGCGCCAATGACTTCTTCGAACGTGCCGACCGGGCGCTCTACGCCTCCAAGCGCAGCGGCCGCAACTGCGTCACGGTACTGGCAGCGCGCGCGGCCTGATCCGCAAGGCCCTCGAGCAAGGCCTTGGTGCGGGGCCCTGGCGAGGGACCTCGACGCACCCGCCCGTCTATGATGGCCGCAAGGACAAAGACCCAGCGACCATGCGCCTCCTAGTGACCGAAGACGACGCCCAGCTGGGTGAGGCCCTGAGCCTGGGACTGCGCCAGCTGGGGCACGCCGTGGACTGGTTTCGCGATGGCGCCAGTGCCGACACCGCCATGGCCAGCACCGCCTACGACGCCCTGGTTCTCGACCTGGGTCTGCCCGGTGGCGACGGCATTGTCTGGCTCCAGCGCTGGCGCCAGCGCGGCCGGACCCTGCCGGTCTTGGTGCTCACCGCACGAGATGGCATCGAGCAGCGGATTGCCGGCCTGGATGCCGGCGCGGACGATTACCTGATCAAGCCCATCACCATCGACGAGCTGGCAGCCCGGCTGCGTGCCCTGCTGCGCCGGGCCAGCGGGCGCGCCCAGACCCTGTGGCAGCACGGCCTGCTGGAGTACGACATCGCCGCCAAGCTGGTGCGCTGGGATGGCCAGTCGGTGGAGCTCACCGGCCGCGAGCTTTCCTTGCTCGAGGTCTTGATGAGCCACCCCGAGCGCGTGCTGAGCAAGGAGGCCTTGAAGGACAAGCTCTATGACTGGGGCCACGAGGCTCCGGAGGGCAATGCCCTGGAGGTGCATATCCATCATCTGCGCCGCAAGCTGGGGCCCAGCGTGGTGCGCACCGTCCGCGGTCTGGGCTACGCCCTGGGCACATGCCTTCCGGACGCCGGCGCGGAAGCCGCCCGATGAGCCTGCGCCGCCGCCTGCTCCTCTACCTGCTGCTCAGCGCCCCGCTCGTCTGGGCGCTGGCGCTGTGGATCTCGGTGGATCGAGCGCGGCACGAGGTCAACGAGCTCTACGACTCGGAGATGATCCGCCTCGCGCGCCAGGTGCAGGCCACATTACGCGGCCCCGAGGTGTCGGGCGATGCTCTCGGGCCGGGAACAGATATGGGCGAGGCCGATGTGCGCGATCTCGCCATTGCCGTGTGGGATGCACAGGGGCAGCTGCTGATGAGCGACCGGGAGGGTGTGCTGCTGCCGCGTCAGAGCCAGTCCGCCGGTTTTGCCGATATCGAGCTGGAACACGAGCCCTGGCGGGTCTACTACCTGCAGTCCTTCGATGGCGCCTGGCTGGTGGCCGCGGGGCAGCGCGTCTACGAGCGCCAGGAAATGGTGTTCAACCTGACCAGCAGCCAACTGGCCCCCTGGCTCATGGTGCTGCCCCTGCTTCTGCTGGCAAGCGCCTGGGGCGTGAAGCGGGCGCTGCAGCCCTTGCAGACGCTCAGTGCGGAGCTGCGCCGGCGCAGCCCGGACGAGTTGCAGCCCCTGGATGCCGGCCGAGCCCCGCAGGAATTGCGGCCCCTGCTGGACGCGATGAACGGTTTGTTCCAACGGGTAGACACCCAGCTTCAGCGCGAGCGCCGTTTCACCGCCGACGCCGCGCATGAGCTGCGCACGCCCTTGGCCGTTCTGCGCGCGCAGTGGGATGTGCTGAGCCGCTCGCGCACGGACGAAGAGCGCCTGGAGGCACAGGCCCGCCTGGGTGGCGGTCTGGAACGCATGGACCGGCTGGTCAACCAGATGCTGGCGCTGTCCCGACTGGAGTCCGGCGCCGAGCCCCTGCGCCGTGCCGCGGTGGACTGGCGACATGTGGCGGAGCAGGCCCTGGTCGACCTGCTCCCCCTGGCCGAGCGGCGCCATATCGAGCTGGAGTGCGACTGGCCCGCCGAGGGCGCGAGCGCCCTGCCCCTTCAAGGTGACGCCGATCTGCTGGTGGTGATGCTGCGCAATCTGCTGGACAACGCCCTGCGCTACGGCCCGCAGGGCTCCGTGGTCCGCCTCGCGTTTGAGAGCGACGGGCTGCGGGTGGAAAACCAGGGCCCGGCGCTGCCCGCGGAGCAGTTGCTGCGCATGGGGGAGCGCTTCTACCGGCCCAGCGGGCAGGCCGAAGGCGGCAGCGGACTGGGCGTGTCCATCGTGCGGCGCATTGCGGAACTGCATGGGCTGACGCTGCACTTCGGCCCTTGCGCCGATGGCCAGGGTGTGTGCGTCAGCCTGCATCTCGCGCCGCCGCGCCAGCCCGGCGACAGCCACGCCTGAGGCCCTGCGGCGGCCTGGCCCGCCACCGCGCCGCTCAATGCCGGGCTTTCTCCAGCAGGGCCCGGGCCTCTTCGCGGCGACCGGTATCCGCGACCTGACGGCCCGGGCGGGCCGGTGCCGCCATCGCGCGCTCCAGATAGCTCACGGCCTCGGCCGTCTGCTTGTTCTCAAGCAAGAACTCGCCGTAGAAGTAATTGGCGTCAATGCCCTTGGGGTTGATCTGCAAGGCACGCTGCAGGAGTTCGCGCGCCTTGTCCTTGTCGCCAAAGCCAAGCGGCCAGCCGGGGACCTTGTAGTAGAGCACCCCCAGGCTGTTGTAGGCCGAGCCATCCAGCGCCTGCCCATCGATCTTGATCGCATGCTCGTACAGGGTCTTGGCCTGCTTGACCAGGCCCAGGGCGCCCAGGCCACCCTTCTCGCCGGCCCAGGAGCTCACGACGATGCCCTCCCAGACCAGGGGTTCGCTGCGACCGGGATGCGTCTCGCTGAGCTTGTGCGCCTTGGCCGCCAGGGCCTCGAAGCGCCGCTCACGTTCGGCCGCGGGCGTCTGGTAGCGGATCACCGCCCAGTCCTGCTGGATCTCGATGATGCCGTCCTCCAGCGCGCCGGCCAGCGCGGTTTGAAGAGGGCCGAGCCATGCGCCCAGCAGGGCCGTGCTCAGCAAGGCGGCCTTGAACTTGTTCATAAGGTGTCTCCGGGTGAAAACGAGTCAGGAATGGGTGAAGGGCTGCTGCGGCACGGCCGGCCGCCCCAGGCTGCGGCCATGCTTGACGAACGCCCCGTCCATGGAAGCGCCGAGCAGGCCGTTGAGTCGAACCGCCAGCACTTCCGGGAAGCCGATGAAGCGCTCCGGCGCCTCGTTCACCAGCAAGCTCAGCAGCTCGCGGGCCACCCGCTCGGGTGCATCCATGGCCGTCTTGGTGGCCTGGTTGTAGGCCTGGACCGCCGCGTCATTGAACTCGGTGCGCGTGCTGCGCGGCCCCAGGTACTGAACCAGCACGCCGCTATCGGCCACCTCGCGCCTGAGGGCCTCCGCAAAGCCCCGCAGTCCGAACTTGCTGGCACAGTAGGCGCTGAAGCCGGGCAGCCCAATGCGGCCCAGGGCCGAGCCCACGCAGATGATCTGTGCCCGGGGCTGGCGCATCAGATGCGTCAGCAGCGACTGCGTGAGCAGCATGGGGGCCAGCAGATTGGTCTGCATGACGCCGCGCAGGGTCGCAGCGTCCAGGGACGTCAGCGGGCCGAAGGCCGGGACACCCGCGCCATGCACGAGCACATTGCAGCCCCAGTCCATGCCCACACGGGCCAGGGCCGCAATCTCCTGATCCGACTGGAGATCAGCGCACTGCCAGGCCAGCCGCGCCGCGGCGCCCTCATGACGCTGGGCGGCCTGCGCCATCAGCTGCTGCAGCTTGTGGGGGTCGCGTCCGACCAGCAGCACCGAGGCACCGGCCGCGAGCAGCACATCCACCGACGCCCGACCGATGCCGCCAGCGGCGCCCGTCAGCAGCACCCGGGCTTGCTCGGCCTTCATGCCATCACCTCGGCCACTTGGGTCTCGCGTGGCAGGGGCAGGCTTATGAAGACATCGCCATACAGGCGGTAGAAGACCTTGGCGGCGTGGATGATATCGGCCTGGTCGCGCTCATCCTCGATCAGGTCCATGAGCTGCTGGAAGTGGGCCGTGTGTTCAAGATCCAGGGTGCCGTGGGAGCGGAGATAGGTGAAGGCCGCGTCGGGCAGGCCCAGCGGCTTCTGGATGGCCTCGGCCGCCAGCAGCGCCAGCGCGACGCTGCTGCCCTCCAGCACCAGCACCATGCCGAAGAAGCTCAGCGGGTTGCCGCGCGCGATGCCGTCATAGGCATAAGCCACCATCAGCTCGGTCGCCACGCCCGGGCGCGAGGCGCGCGCGGCCTGCGCGTCCTGGCCGCAGGCGGCGATGTCCGCCAGGATCCACTCCTCATGACCGGCCTCTTCCTCGATGTACTCGTCCAGCGCCTCCCTGAGCCAGTCGTGGCGTGTCGGCAGGGCTGCCTTGCAGGCCTGCAGCAGGGGCACGGTGTGCCGCACATGATGGAAGGCCTCGCGCAGGAAGGCGACATAGCTGGCGAGCGATACCTCGCCGCGCAGGCAGCCCTGGATGATGGGGACGGATTGCATGAACGTGCGCTCGGTCGCGGTCTCGGCAAGCAGACGGGCATGGAAACTCATGGAAACGTGCTCCGTAGGTCGGGGTCAGGAAGAGAGGGCGTCGGACAGATCGCCCAGCAACTCGCGGTGTGCGTGCCAGATCTGCGCCCGGATCGGCCGGCCATTGGCCGTGGCCAGTCCGGACTCGGGACCGAAGACGCCCTGGGCCATGCACCAGCATCCGATGCGGGCGTAATCGGGCAATGTGGCGTTGGCGGCGGCCACGGCCGCCTGCAGCGCCGCGGCATCCACAGCACCATGGCTTGGCCAGAGCACGGCGCACAGCGCGGGCATGGCCTCGCCGAAGACCACGGCCTGGCCAATCGCGTCCTGGCTGCGAAGCGCGGTCTCGACCCACTCCGGCGACACATTGCGCCCGAAGCTCGTGATCAGCACATGCTTCTTGCGGCCGCGGATGTGCAAGAAGCCCTGGGCATCCAGTTCCCCCAGATCCCCGCTGGGCCACCATGTGGGCACGGCCGTGCTCTCGCCCACATAGCCGCTGAACAGGCTGCCGCGCAACTCGATCTCGCCATCGTCGGCAAGGCGGATCTGGGCATGGGGCAGCGCGCGCCCCGCGCTGCCGGGGCAATCGGCCCAGGGCAGATTCAAGGTCTGCACGGAGCTGCCCTCGGACAGGCCATAGCCTTCGTAGGCCGGTATGTTCAGGGCTCGCGCCCGGGACAGCAGCGCTTGACCCACCGCGGCGCCGCCCACGGCCACCAGCCTCAGGCCAGGCGGCGCCTGCAGGCCGCTGCGCGCCAGCCAGGCCACCCAGGCACGCAACATCTGCGGCAACAGGATCAGGCTGTGCGGCTCGAACTGACGCACGCACTGGTCGAAGCGCTGCACGTCGAAGCCCGAGGATCCGCTCAGGCCCAGCTGCGACAAGGGTGGCAGCAGCACCGTGGCGCCACGGCGCAGGGGCGCCAGCACGCCGGCAATGTTCTCCAGCAGCACGGCCAGCGGCAGGGCGCAGAGATGCCGCCGCAGATCCAGGGGCTCCAGCGCCTGCACCAGCGAGGCGGCGACGCCATGCATCGCCGCATTCGTCAGGCAGACACCCTTGGGCGCGCCGGTGGTGCCGGAGGTGAAGGTGATCTTGGCCGTGCCCTCCGGCATCAGGGGGGCACGCCCGGGCAGCCGCAGCAGGCACAGGGCCTGCCCGGCCAGCACCAGGGGCTCACCTGGCAGGCCGCCCATGGCATCGACCAGACTCGCGGGCAGGATCAAGGTGTCAGCGCCGCAGTGTTGCAGCGCATGCTGCCGCTGAGCCGGGCTGAAGAAGAGCGGCAGGGGCACATGCACCAGGTCCTGGGCGGCCAGGTCGGCAATGACCCAGGCCGGCCCGTTGTCCAGCAAGCTGGCCAGAACCCGGGTGCCGGCGCCGCGCAGCTGGTGTGCCAGTGCGCGCACCTCGGTCATCAGCTGCTCGTGCGTGAAGAGGCGCTCGCCATCCCCCAGCTCGGCCTGGGGGCCCATCCAGGCCCAGTCCTGCGGTATCTGCAAGGGGCTCATGAACGCTCCCGCGCCAGCCTGCGGGCCAGCTGGCTCAGGGCCTGCGACAGATGGCCGGCCAGCACCACGGGCTGGTGCTCGTAATAGCTGCCCCAGCGCGCGGCCTGCTCGCCCAGACGCTGCGGGTCGGCCGCGCCCAGGGCCAGCGGCGTGACGCCCAGGCGCACGAACAGGTGCCGGAGCTCGGCCGTCAAGGTGCTGACCACCCACTCAAAGCCCTGCAAGACCAGGTGCTGACCCAGCAGCGCAATCAATCGACGCCCCTCGCCCGCGCGACTGGCAGCCAGATGCGCCACTTCCACGATCGCCTCGCGCCCCAGGGGTGAGGCTGCGGACGCCGCCAGCTGCGCTTCGACGGGCGCCGCGAGATAGCGCTCCAGAAACAAGGGCCCGCCTGCAGCGCCGCGATAGCCGGCGGCGGCAACCAGGCCCTCAAGCGGGTCGTACAGACCGACCAGGACGGGGGCGAACTCATCCACCACCGCGCCATAGCGCTGGGAAAACACCCGCTGGATGAAGGTCTCAAGCTCGGCGCGGCCGGGATCTGCAGGTCCGCAGACCTTCAGCTGGGCCGCCAAGTCCAACCCCTTGTGGCGAGGCTCCGGCATCTGGGCATTCAGCAACAAGACAACTCCTTGGGGAGCGCCGACAGGCCTCCCATGCAGCGAATGCTCGGCCCGGACGATTAACAAGGCCTTAAGCGCCGCGGCGACGCTGCATGAACAGCGCCATGGACGTCGAGGCTTGAGGCACCCGGCCCGCTGCGGGATGGCCGCGGTGATTGATCCTTGACAAGCTCGCCGCGGCCGGCGTGCATAGACTTCGGACACAGGGCGCCACAACTGGACGTGACGCCCGCAGCCGCCAGCGAGGAACCGACGATGAGCGCCTATCCGCCCCGCAGCTCTCAGGAAGCGACCATCCCCGGCCTGCTGCAGCAGTTGATGCCGGCCCTGCGCGCGGCCATGGACACCGACGCCCTGGGCGATGGCATACGCCTAGACATCTGCGAGACCGCCCAGGACTACCGGGTGCGCGCCGAACTGCCGGGCGCGCACAAGGACAGTGTGCGCGTCACCGTTGATCGCAACTTCGTCAATATCGCCGCCGACATCCCTGCCTATGACGAGGACTTTCCGACCGGAAGCGGGGCCGCGCGCGTGCTGCTGCGCGAGGGCCGCGAGGGTCCGGTCACGCGCGGCTTCTCCCTGGCGCATGACATCGACGCGGGCCGGGTGCAGGCCCGCTACGACAACGGCGTGCTGAACCTGGTCCTTCCCAAGCGTGAGGCCACGAGCAGCCGCACCATCGCCGTACAGCAAGCCCGTCCGTGAGGGGGCGCTGGCGCTTGCGTTGCATCAAGCACCCGGGGCACGATGACCAGCAAGATGCCCGAATACAGCCACAGGGAGAGTCCTCATGAGCTATCGCAGCCTGCTTGTCCACCTGGATGATGCCCCCACCTGTGCCGCGCGTGTGCAGCAGGCCATAGCCCTGGCCAAGCTGATGCAAGCCCGTCTGGTGGGACTGGCCCCCACCGGCCTGCTGCGCATGCCCCTGGCCCTTGAGGCCGCGGCCGCCTTGGAGTCATTCAACACCATGGCCTGGGATCTGCTGCTCGAGCAGGCGCAGGGCACAGCGCAGGCCTTCCGTCAGGCTTGTGCGGAAGCGGGGCTCAAGTCCTGCGAGGCGGTGGTGGACACGGCCGATGTGGCCGAGTCCCTGGTGCGTCACGCCCATTGCTCCGATCTGGTGATCCTGGGGCAGTCAGATCCGGAGCGTCCAGGCCATGCTCAGCGTCGCAGTGCCAGCGAGCAGGTGCTGATGCACAGCGCGCGCCCGGGCCTGATCCTGCCCTATGCCTGGGCGGACGGCCCCCTGGGGCGACGCGCCCTGGTCGCCTGGGATGACAGCCGCGAAGCCGCGCGCGCGCTCGCTGACGCCCTGCCCCTGCTGCGCCGAGCCGAGCAGGTGCAGGTGTTGAGCTGGCGCGAGAGCCGGCTGGACGAACCGCTGGCGCCGAGGCTGTCCGCCTTGCAGCAGTGGCTGATGTGGCAGGGCGTCACGGCCGAGGTCCAAGAGCAAACCGGCGGCACACAGGCGGTCGGTGAGCTGCTGCTCTCGCGCGCCGCCGATCTGGACGCCGACCTGATCGTGATGGGTGCCTACGGGCGTGCCCGCTGGACCGAGCGCATCCTGGGCGGCGCCACCCGTGGCATGCTGGATGCCATGACCGTGCCTGTCCTGATGTCACACTGAGCGGCAAGCGCAAGACTGGTGAAAACCCCCAGCCAGCCCTCAGCCACCACAAGGCGGCTGTGGTTTTCCGTTCCCAGGCCCGCGCTTCCTCAAGACCTGGCACCCAAAGAACTGGCGTGGGGCGCGGTGCTGTGTTCATAATCAGCGCCATGCTGCTGCCCACCTGTAAGCGCCGCGCTGGCCACGGGCCTTTGCTGCCATGAAACGTCTGGCCGGATCTTCACTGCGCAACGCGGTTGTGCTGGCCCTGGTCGTGGGTTTGCTGGTGCCCACGGGCGCGGTGCTGATGTATGACCTCCAGACGCAGCGCCGCGAAGCCATGGACGACTTGCGCCGCGACCTGGCCCGGGTGGTGGAAATCCTGGCCCTGTCTCTCTCGGAGCCCATCTGGCAGGTCTCGCCCGATCTGGCCGAGCCCATGATCAAGGCCCAGGTCGATGATCCGCGCTTTGTCTCCGTGCTGGTGATGGAGCCCTCCTCGCCCCGTCCCTTCCTGGAGTTCCAGCGCAGCAGCAGCTCGCCGGAGCTGACACTGAGCCAGACCCGCGGCGTGATGCGCGATGGGCGCGAGATTGCCCAGATCACGGTCACCATGAGCGCCGCCCCCCTGCTGGAGCGCCGAAATGCCGACATGCTGCGCACCCTGTGGCGCAGCGCCCTGACCCTGACCCTGTCCCTGGGCCTGATCCTGCTGGTGATGCAGCGCCGGGTGCTGCAGCCCATGGACCGCCTCAGCCATGCGGCCGCAAATCTGGCGGCGGGTCGACTGGACCAGTCCCTGGACAAGACCCTGGATCTGGAGGGCGATGATGAGATTGCCCGCGTCGGCCAGGCCATGGAGCGCATGCGCCAGGCCCTGCTGGCGGCCTTTGATGAGTTGCGTCAGCATGCCAACACCCTGGAGTCCCAGGTCGCGGAACGCACGGCCGCGCTGACCACCACGAATTCGGAGCTGACCGAGGCCCTGGCCACGCTGAAGACGGCGCAGCGGGAGCTGGTGGAATCGGAGAAGCTGGCCTCGCTGGGCCGCCTGGTGGCGGGTGTCGCGCATGAGCTGAACACCCCGCTGGGCAATGCGCTGACCGTGGTTTCGGCCCTGGAAGACCGCTGGCGCGAACTGGAAACCATGCTCAGCGGCCAGACGCCCATGCGCCGAAGCCTGCTGGAGGAGCTGGCCAGAGACACCCGCCGCGGGCAGGACATCCTGCACCGCAATGTGCAGAAGGCGGCGGATCTGGTGCGGGATTTCAAGCAGGTGGCCATTGACCAGACCACGGACTCGCGGCGCGGCTTTGAGCTAGCCCAGGTCATTGAGGATGTGCTGGTCATGGTGGAGCCCAGCTTCAAGCACACGCCCTTCAAGATCAGGACCGAGCTGGCGGCCGGCGTGGCCATGAATTCCTACCCCGGCGCCCTCGGCCAGGTGCTCACCAATCTGCTGATGAACGCGCTGGTGCATGGCTTCGAGAAGCGTGACAGCGGCCAGGTCAGCGTGCGCTGCGCGCCCGTGGCCGATGACGTCGAAATGGTGGAGCTGGAAGTGCAGGACGATGGGCGCGGCATGGACGAGTCGGTGCGACGCCGCATCTTCGATCCCTTCTTCACGACCAAGCTGGGTACCGGCGGCTCCGGTCTGGGCATGCACATCGTGCACAACATTGTGACCAATGTGCTGGGCGGTCAGATCGAGGTCTTTTCCAGCCCCGGCGCGGGCACCCGCACCCTGATACGCATGCCCCGCATCGCCCCGCAGCGCGCAGCCGGCGAGTCCATGCTCTGAACCGGAGGTCCCCAAGCGCAACAAGGCCGGTGGATCAAACCACCGGCCTTGTTCATTTGGGGCTCAGTTGGAAGCTGCGGAGGCCGGTGCCAGGGCGCTGGCGGCAGCGGCCACGGCGCTGGCCGCCTGGGGCGCGGAAGCAGCGGCGGATGCGGCTTCCGGCGGATGGTCGATGCCATGCTTCTCACCGCCCATATCGATGTCTCCGCCCATGCTCAGCACATACAGGGCCAGGGCTGCAAAGACGGCGAAGCCAACCAGAATTTTCCACATACCAGGGGTCTCCTTTGCTTGTTGATGGTCGCAATTCTTGCGCGCCTAGCTGACGGCAGGCTGGCTGGCACGCTAGCAAGCAGAGTGTTCAGTCACACCCTCAGCACCCGCACAAGCACGCACAAGCACGCGCCGATTCGCGCAAGCGAACTGTCACCACGCCTCGATCCGGACCTATGAAAAAGGGCGGCCCGAGGGCCGCCCTGCTTTGCTGCCGCGCTCTCGCGGCCAGCGTTCGCCAGGATGCGAGGATCAGTCCTTGGCGTAGATGTCCACGTCCTTGGTGTCACGCACGAAGAGCATGCCGATCACGAAGGTGATGGAGGCGATGATGATCGGGTACCACAGACCGTAGTAGATATTGCCGTTCTGGGCCACCATGGCGAAGGCGATGGTGGGCATCAGGCCACCGAACCAGCCGTTGCCGATGTGGTAGGGCAGGCTCATGGAGGTGTAGCGGATGCGGGTGGGGAACATTTCCACCAGCATGGCCGCGATCGGGCCGTAGACCATGGTCACGTAGATGACCAGGATGGACAGGATGGCCACAATCTTCCACCAGCTGGCCGACAGCGGCTTGATCGGGTCAGCCTTGGGCGGATAGCCGGCGGCCTTCATGGCCTCCGACACTTCCTTCTTGAAGGCCGCGATGGCCTTGCCCGAAGCCTCGTCGAACTTGTGGCCGCCGGCCGTGAGCACGCCGGTGGGCGCCTCGATGACCTTCTCGCCGATCTGCACCTTGGCATTGGTGCCGGGTGCCGCCACGGTCTCGTAGCTGGCGGACTGCTGAGCGAGCGAGCGCTTGGCAATATCGCAGCTGGAGGTGAAGTCCACATCGCGAGCGATGGGGCTGCCCTGGAAGGAGCACTGGGCCGGGTCCACGCTCACGGTGATCTTGGCATTGAGCTGAGCTGCCGCCAGCTTGGGGTTGGCAGCTTCGGTCAGGGCCTTGAACAGCGGGAAGTAGGTCACGATGGCCAGCAGCAGGCCCGCCATGATGATGGGCTTGCGGCCGATCTTGTCGGACAGGGTGCCGAACACCACGAAGAAGGGCGTGCCAATGATCAGAGACACGGCCACCAGGATGTTGGCGGTCGGCCCGTCAACCTTGAGCACGTTCGACAGGAAGAACAGCGCGTAGAACTGGCCCGAGTACCAGACCACGGCCTGACCGGCCACCAGACCGAACAGGGCCAGGATCACGATCTTCAGGTTCTTCCACTGACCGAAGGACTCGGACAGCGGTGCCTTGGAGGTCTTGCCCTCGGCCTTCATCTTCTTGAAGGCGGGCGACTCGTTCATCGACAGGCGGATCCAGACGCTGATGCCCAGCAGCAGGATGGAGACGATGAAGGGAACGCGCCAGCCCCAGTCGGCAAAGGCTTCTTCGCCGATGGCGGTGCGGGTGCCCAGAATGACCATCAGCGACAGGAACAGGCCCAGGGTCGCGGTGGTCTGGATCCAGGCCGTGTAGGCCCCGCGGCGGCCATGCGGCGCATGCTCGGCCACATAGGTGGCAGCACCGCCGTACTCACCGCCCAGGGCCAGGCCCTGCAGCATGCGCAGCACGATCAGGATGACCGGAGCGGCCACGCCGATGGAGGCATAGGTGGGCAGGATGCCGACGATGAAGGTCGACAGGCCCATCAGCAAGATGGTGACCAGGAAGGTGTACTTGCGGCCGATCATGTCGCCCAGGCGGCCGAACACCAGCGCGCCGAAGGGGCGCACGATGAAGCCCGCGGCAAAGGCCAGCAGCGCAAAGATGAAGGCGGCCTGCGGATCCAGTCCCGAGAAGAACTGCTTGGCGATGATGGCCGCCAAGGAACCGTAGAGATAAAAGTCGTACCACTCGAACACGGTGCCGAGCGAGGAGGCGAAGATGACCTTCTTCTCCTCGGCCGTCATCGGCGTGTTGGTGGACACCGCGGTAGCTGTCGCCATGGTGTTGTCTCCGTTGCTTGTGTGAGGGGAACACCGCCCGGTGATCCTTGCAACAGACTATGGGCGCCGGCTCTGACCGCTCTCTGACGCGAGACTGAACGCTGGCTGACAAAACCGGTAGCAACCCTAGGCCTACATTCCTCGATGTGAGATGGCGAGAGGCTTGCGGGAAAGCCCCAGGGGCCGACGCAAGCTCAGTGGCGGCGCGCCACGCCGGGCCGCGCACCCGCGGCAGCCTCCCAGGCCCCGCTTGCGAACCAGGGGTCCCCCTTCAGGTAGGCCGCCAGCATGGGCAGGGCGTCCTGCCCCCAGAACAGGCGGCCATCCACCTCGAAGGTGGGCACACCGAACACGCCACGCTGTATGGCCTGCTCGGTCGCATCTCGCAGGCGCTGCTTGACCGGCTCGCTCTCGGGGGCCTGCGCTGGGGCCAGGTCTTGCCTCAGGGCCTCCAGGCGGGCTGCGTCGTTGGCGTCGGCACCGGCAGCGCGCCAGACATGGTGAAAGATCTTCTCCACCACCAGACGATTGGGCGTGCCCGAAGGCCCCGAAGCGCAGGCCCAGGCCGTGCGCAGCAGAGGCAGCGGATTGAAGGGGTGCTGGGCCGGCAGATCCAGGACCTGGCCCTGCTGGTGCGCCAGCCAAGCCACCTGGCGGTAGGTCCAGTGGCGCTTGCTCTCGATCTCGGCCGGCCCCTTCTGGCCAAGGGCGTGCAGGATGGCGGCAAAGAGCACCGGGCGGTACTCCACCTCGTAGCTGCAGCCGGCCAGGGCTTCGGGCAGGCGCTCGAAGGCCAGGGCCGCGTAGGGCGAGATGGGGTCGAAGTAGAAGCTCAGGGTTTTCATGGCGACTCGCTCAGGATGGGGGCAGCTCAGATCGAGCTAGGTTCGGCGGCAGTGAACACGCCCTGCTCCACCAGCGAGGCACGGCGCTCGGGCAGGCGAGCGAGGATCTCCAGCCGGGTGGCATCATCGGCCTTGGACCAGACGGTGATCTCGGCAATGGTGCGGGCACAGCCCTCGCACAGGCCGGTGGGCGCATGCATGCGGCAGATATTGATACAGGGCGACTTGACCTGGCTGGGGGCCGGCGGGGGGCAGGTCACGCTCATGACGACAACTCCGCAGACTGGGCCTGCACCACATCGATCACTAGCGCGCCGGTCAGCGCCTCCAACTCGGACGGGCTCATCTGGAACACGCCGTTGGGATGACCGGCTGCGGCCCAAATCAGCTCAAAACGAAACAGCTCACGATCGATAAACAGCAAGGGATCCTCCAAACCCTGGGTGGGCGCAAAGCCCAGCGGCGAGACACCGCCGATGGAAAAACCGGTACACGCTTTGACATAGTCCGCGTCAGCGCGTCCCAGCGGGCCGGTGTGAAACTTGAGCAGCTTTTCGTCGATGCGCCGATCGCCGGAGGCGATCACAAGCACCGCGCGCTCGTCGGCCTTGCGCTTGAACACCACCGACTTGGCGATCTGGCCCAAGCGGACACCCAAGGCATCGGCTGCCTCCTGCGAGGTGCGCGCCGCCACCTCCAGCCAGACGGGTTCATGGGGGTGCTTGCGGGCCCGCAGGGCAGCGCTGACGCGCTGAAACCCCGGCGGGCGAGCCTCCGGGCCTTCCGCCACGTGCTTGGATTCTTCAGGAATTAGCATGGCGCGATTGTCTCGCAGCCCGGCACAGGCCTGCGGACTCAGGCCTTCGTGCCCGCGAGCAGACCGCCCAGCACCAGCTGGCAGATCAGACCTTCGGCGGCCGCGTAGTCGCCCTCCTCCAGCGCCGGCTTGCCCAGCAGCAGAGCGAACTGCGGCGCCAGGTCGGCATAGGCCTGGGTGCTGGCCCAGATGGTGAACATCAGGTGGCGGTAGTCCAGGCGGGCAATGCGCTTCTCGCGCGCCCAGCGCTCGAAGGTCTTCACATCGGCATTCAGGGCCGGCAGGACCTGGGCCTCGATGGCATCGCGAAAGCGCGGCGCACCGGCCATGACCTCGCGCGCAAACACCTGGGAGCCCGCCGGCCGCTCGCGCGAGAAGCGCAGCTTGGCAGCGATGTACTCACGCATGGCGGCCTCGGGGTCGGCGCCGGAGACGATGCCCGCCATGCGCGCCAGCCATTCGGCCAGCACCCCGTCCAGCACGGTGCGGTACAGCAGCTCCTTGCTGGGGTAGTAGTACAGCAGGTTGTGGCGACTGAGGCCCAAGGCCGCGGCGATGTTTTCCAGCGACGCGCCCTCAAAGCCGTACTGCGCGAACTGGCGTTCCGCTTCGGCACAGATGGCGGCCTCCTTGCGCAAACGGGCCGCACGCGGCTGGGGCATGGCGGGCACAGGCGGTGCGGGCTGCACCGCCGCGGTCTTGACAGGCGCCGCCCTGGTGCGTGCGCCTCGATTCTGGCTCGTCGGGGACATGGGGAAATTATCGCGATCCCGCCCATGCCGGCGGCCTCGGGTTGACCAGCCCCGGGAATTTACCAGCTGGTTAATTTTTACCAACACGTGAATTATCCGCACACCAGCTACCCAGCGAACCGGAGCCCCTTTGATGGACATCCACACGCCAGGCATCGCGGCCGGCCGACTTGCGGCCGCCGACTACGCGCAGAACTTCAGCGACGCGCATCCGCCGCTGAACCGCGCCCAGGCCCTGATCGAGGCCGAGCGCTGCTACTACTGCTTCGACGCGCCCTGCACCACGGCCTGCCCCACAGGCATCGACATCCCCACCTTCATCCAGCGCATCGCGCAGGACAACACGCGCGGTGCGGCCCAGACCATTCTGGAAGCCAATCCCCTGGGTGGCATGTGCGCGCGGGTCTGCCCCACCGAGATGCTGTGCGAGCAGGGCTGCGTCAGGAACACCAACGAGAGCAAGCCGGTGGAGATCGGCCTGCTGCAGCGCTACGCGACCGATGCCTTCTTCGCCAAGCCGGACGCCCAGCCGCTGTTCACGCGCGCCCCGGCCACCGGCAAGAAGGTGGCCGTGGTGGGCGCGGGCCCGGCCGGTCTGGCGGCGGCCCATGGCCTGGCGCGGCACGGGCATGAGGTCCTGCTCTTCGAGGCACGGCCCAAGCTGGGCGGCCTCAACGAGTACGGTCTGGCCAGCTACAAGACCACCGACGGCTTCGCACAGCGCGAGGTGCAGTGGCTGCTGTCCATCGGCGGCATCAGGGCCAAGACAGGCATGCAGCTGGGCCGCGATGTCACGCTGAATCAGCTCACCGCCGAGTACGACGCGGTCTTTCTGGGTCTGGGCCTGACAGGCGTGAATGCCCTGGGATTTGCCGAGCCGCAGTGCGAGGGGCTTCGCGCCGCGGTGGACTTCATCGCCGAGCTGCGCCAGGCCCCCTCCCCGGCCGCCGTGCCGGTGGGCCGCCGCGTGCTGGTCATCGGCGGCGGCATGACCGCGGTGGACGCCGCGGTGCAGAGCAAGAAGCTGGGCGCGCGCGAGGTCACCATGGTCTACCGCCGCGGTCTGGAGGCCATGAGTGCCTCGCCCTATGAGCAGGACTGGGCGCAGAGGAACGGGGTGAGCCTGCGCACCTGGGCCGCGCCCAAGCAGATCCTGGCCGAGGGCGGCCGGGTCACGGGCGTGGAGTTCGCCGTGACCCGCGAGCAGGGCGGGCAGTTGGTGGAGACCGGCGAGCGCTTCGTGATCGAGGCCGATCTGGTGCTCAAGGCCATTGGCCAGAGCTTTGTCGCCGCGCCCGTGCCCGAGATCGAGCTCAAGCAAGGGCGCATTGCCACCGATGCCGCCGGGCGCAGCAGCCACCCCAAGGTCTGGGCCGGCGGGGACTGCCGCTTCGGCGGACGCGACCTCACGGTCGAGGCGGTCGAGCATGGCAAGCAGGCCGCGCTCTCCATCGATGCATTCCTGACCAAGGGCTGAGACACACCATGGCCGATATCAGCAGCAATTTCCTGGGCATCAAGAGTCCAAATCCCTTCTGGCTGGCCTCGGCGCCGCCTACCGACAAGGAAGTGAATGTGGTGCGCGCCTTCGAGGCGGGCTGGGGCGGCGTGGTCTGGAAGACCCTGGGCGAGGACCCGCCGGTGGTGAACGTCAGCGGCCCGCGCTACAGCACCCTGATGAGCCAGGACCGGCGCGTGATCGGCCTGAACAATATCGAGCTCATCACCGACCGGCCGCTGCGCACCAATCTGGAGGAGATCCGCCGCGTCAAACGCGCCTGGCCGGACCGGGCCATGATCGTCTCGCTGATGGTGCCCTGCACCGAGCAGAGCTGGAAGGCCATCCTGCCCATGGTCGAGGACACGGGGGCCGACGGCATCGAGCTGAACTTCGGCTGTCCGCATGGCATGAGCGAGCGCGGCATGGGCTCGGCCGTGGGCCAGGTGCCCGAGTACATCCAGATGGTCACGGCCTGGTGCAAGCAGTACAGCCGCCTGCCGGTGATCGTGAAGCTCACGCCCAATATCACCGATGTGCGCCAGCCGGCGCGCGCGGCCAAGGCCGGCGGGGCCGATGCGGTGAGCCTGATCAACACCATCAACTCCATCATGGGCGTGGACCTGGACCGCATGGTCATGCACCCCAGCACCGATGGTTGGGGCTCGCACGGCGGCTACTGCGGCCCGGCGGTCAAGCCCATTGCACAGAACATGGTGGCCGAGATCGCCCGCGACCCGCAGACGGCCGGCCTGCCCATCTCGGGCATAGGCGGGGTCACGACCTGGCGCGATGCGGCCGAGTACATCGCCCTGGGCTGCGGCACGGTGCAGGTCTGCACCGCGGCCATGGTCTATGGCTTCAAGATCGTGCAGGACCTGTGCAACGGCCTGTCCAACTACATGGACGAGAAGGGCTACGCCAATCTCGACGCCATGCGCGGCCTGGCCGTGCCCACCGTCAAGAACTGGAACCAGCTGAACCTGAACTATGTGGAGAAGGCGGTCATCCATCAGGACTCCTGCATCCAGTGCGGGCGCTGCCACATCGTCTGCGAGGACACCTCGCACCAGGCCATCTTCGCCAGCAAGAACGGCAAGCGCCACTTCGAGGTCAATGAGGCCGAATGCGTGGGCTGCAATCTCTGCGTCTCCATCTGCCCCGTGCCCGACACCATCACCATGCGGCGCGTGATGCCCGGCGAGATCGATGCGCGCACCGGCCAGCCCGTCAGCGCCGAGTACGCCAACTGGACCACGCATCCCAACAACCCGATGCGGACCGTTACGGCCTGAGTCCCCCAAGGCGGCCGCGTGGCGAGCGCGACCACCCGGCACAAAGCTTGCTCGCCTGCTGTTGTTGTTGACGTGATCCCCACCTTCAAACAAGGAGAAAGCACATGAGCATCAGCGCGAGCGCCCAGACCGAGGCGCAGCCCGAGCACACAGCCAGCAATCCGCTGGCCAATGAAGATCTGCTGCCCACCACGGCCGCGCAGCGCCACTGGGGCTGGAAGGACTATGCCGCCCTCTGGGTGGGCATGGTGGTGTGCGTGCCGACCTACACCATGGCCAGCTCCATGCTGGACCAGGGCTTCAGCTGGCAGATGGCCGTCTGGCTGGTCTTTCTGGCCAATGTGATCGTGCTGGTGCCCATGCTGCTGATCGGCAAGGTGGGCCCCAAGCACGGCATCCCCTTCCCGGTGCTGGCCCGCGCCTCCTTCGGCGTCAAGGGCGCGAATCTGCCGGCCGTGCTGCGCGGTCTGGTGGCCTGCGGCTGGTTCTCCATCAACTGCTATTTCGGCGCCCTGGCCCTGCATGGCTTTCTGAATGTGCTGGGCTTAGGCTTGGCCGGTCCGGCCGAAGGCGAGACCATCAGCAACTCGCAGTTCCTCTGCTTCCTGGCTTTCTGGGCCCTGCACATCGTCTTCATCTGGCGCGGCCTGGAATCGATCCGCTTGCTGGAGGTGATTGCCGCGCCGCTGATGATCGCGGCCTCGCTGCTGCTGGTGGTGGTGCTGGTGATGCAGGTGCCCGCGGGCCAGCTCTTCAATCTGCCGGCCAAGGTGGTGGAGGGTGGACCCAAGACCTGGGCCGCGCTCACCGGCCTGGTGGGCTTCTGGGCCACGCTGGCCCTGAACATCCCGGACTTCACCCGCTTCGCCAAGAGCCAGAAGGACCAGGTGCTGGGCCAGGCCGTGGGCCTACCCATTCCCATGGCGCTGTTCTCCATGGTGGGCATCATCGGCTTCTCGGCCTCCGCCATCCTCTACGGCAAGGCCCAGCTCTTCCCCGACGGCCTGCTGAACCAGATGGGCCCGGTGGCCGCGGGCCTGGGCCTGCTGGTGATCCTGCTGGCCAACCTCACCACCAATGTGGCGGCCAATCTGGTCTCGCCCTCCTACGACTTCAGCCAGTGCGCGCCCAGCAAGATCAGCTTCCGCATGGGCGGCCTGATCGCCGCGCTGATCGGCTTGGTCTTCATGCCCTGGAAGCTGCTGGCCACCTCGGGCGGCTACCTCTTCACCTGGCTGGGCGGCTACGGCACCCTTCTGGGCGCCATCGCCGGCATTCTGCTGGTGGACTACTACCTGGTGCGCAAGACCGAGCTCAAGCTGGACGACCTCTACCGGCGCGGCGGCGAGTACGAGTACCGCGGCGGCTGGAACCCGCAGGCCGTGATCGCCTTCGTGCTGGGCGTGCTGCCCTGCCTGCCGGGCTATCTGGCCGTCTCGGGCCTGATCGCCAAGAGCGCCGTGCCGCCCCTGCTGCTGGGCCTCTACGACTTCGGCTGGTTCTTCAGCCTGGCCGTGGCCGGCCTCTACTACTACCTGACCGCCCCCAAGAAGCAATAGGAGACCCCCCACCATGAGCAGCTCCCCCGCCCTCCTGATCCGCGGTGGCACCGTGGTCAATGCCGACCGCGAGTTCGCCGCCGATGTGCTGTGCCTGGACGGCAAGATCGCCGCCGTCGGCGCGCGCGCGGCCGCCGAGGCGCCGGCGGGCTGCCAGACCCTCGATGCCTCGGGCCAGTACCTGCTGCCCGGCGGCATCGACCCGCACACCCATATGCAGCTGCCCTTCATGGGCACGGTGACCATGGACGACTTCTTCACCGGCACGGCCGCGGGCCTGGCCGGGGGGACGACCTCCATCATCGACTTCGTCATCCCCAACCCCCAGCAGCCGCTGATGGAGGCCTACCAGACCTGGCGCGGCTGGGCCGAGAAGTCGGCGGCCGACTACGGCTTTCATGTGGCTGTGACCTGGTGGAGCGAGTCGGTTCATGCCGATATGGGCCGCTTGGTGCAGGAGGAAGGCATCAACAGCTTCAAGCACTTCATGGCCTACAAGAACGCCATCATGTGCGATGACGAGACCCTGGTGAACAGCTTCAAGCGCGCGCTGGATCTGGGCGCCATGCCCACCGTCCATGCCGAGAACGGCGAGCTGGTCTATCTGCTGCAGCAGGAGGTGGCCAAGATGGGCATCACCGGGCCCGAGGGGCATCCGCTCTCCCGCCCGCCCATGGTGGAGGGCGAAGCGGCCAACCGCGCCATCGCCATTGCCGAGGTGCTGGGCGTGCCCATCTACATCGTCCATGTGAGCTGCATCGAGGCGGCCGAGGCCATTGCCCGCGCCCGCGCGCGCGGCCAGCGCGTCTATGGCGAGGTGCTGGCCGGGCACCTCTTGATCGACGACAGCGTCTACCGCCACCCCGATTTCGCCACCGCCGCCGCCCATGTGATGAGCCCGCCCTTCCGCCCCAAGATTCACCAGGACTTTCTGTGGCGCGGCCTGCAAAGCGGCCAGCTGCACACCACCGCCACCGACCACTGCACCTTCTGCGCCCAGCAGAAGGCCGCGGGCCTGGAGAGCTTCGCCAAGATCCCCAACGGCTGCGGCGGCATCGAGGAGCGCATGGCCGTGATCTGGGACGCCGGCGTCAACAGCGGCCGGCTCACGCCCAGCGAATTCGTGGCCATCACCTCGACCAATGCGGCCAAGCTCTTTAACCTCTACCCGCGCAAGGGCCTGATCGCCGAGGGCTCGGATGCCGACCTGGTGCTCTGGGATCCGCAGGGCAGCAAGACCCTCTCGGCCAAGACCCAGCACAGCAAGGGTGACTTCAATATCTTCGAGGGCCGCACCGTGCGCGGCATTCCCAGCCACACCCTGAGCCAGGGCCGCCTGGTCTATGTGCAGGGCGATCTGCGCGCCGAACCCGGCCGGGGCCGCTACCTCAAACGTCCGGCCTTCGGCCCCAATTTCGCGGCCGCCCAGGCCCGCGCTCAAGACCTGGCCCCGACGGCCGTGGCCCGCTAAGGAGCCCCAGACATGAACACCCCACGCCCCGAACTTCGCGTCAATGGCCAGCGCCTCTGGGACTCGCTGATGGAGCTGGCCCGCATCGGCGCCACCGACAAGGGCGGCGTCTGCCGCCTGGCCCTCACCAGCCTGGATCAGCAGGGCCGCGACCTCGTCACCCGCTGGGCGCGCGAGGCCGGCATGACGGTTACGGTGGACAAGATCGGCAATGTCTTCATGCGCCGCGCGGGCCGCAACAGCGCCCTGCCCCCGGTGATGACCGGTAGCCATATCGACACCCAGCCCACCGGCGGCAAGTTCGACGGCAACTACGGCGTGCTTGCCGGCCTGGAGGTGGTGCGCACGCTCAACGATCAGGGCATAGAGACCGAGGCGCCCATCGAGGTGGCCTTCTGGACCAATGAGGAGGGCTCGCGCTTCGTGCCGGTGATGATGGGCTCGGGCGTTTTCGCCAAGGCCTTCACGCTGGAGCATGCCTATGCCGCCACCGACACGGAGGGCAAGTCGGTGCAGCAGGAACTGGAGCGCATCGGCTATATCGGCGAGGAGGAGCCGGGAGAGCACCCCATAGGCAGCTATTTCGAGACCCATATCGAGCAGGGCCCGGTGCTGGAGGACCATGGCAAGACCATAGGCGTGGTGACCGGGGTGCTGGGCATACGCTGGTACGACTGCACCGTCACCGGCATGGAGGCCCATGCCGGCCCCACGCCCATGGCCTTGCGCCGCGATGCACTGCAGGTCGCCTCGCGGCTGATGCAGGAGGTAGTGGCCTGCGCCCACCGGCACCCGCCCCATGGGCGCGGCACCGTGGGCATGGTGCAGGTCCACCCCAACAGCCGCAATGTGATCCCGGGCCGGGTCAAGTTCAGCATCGATCTGCGCAATGCCAGCGATGCGCTCTGCGAGGCCATGGATGCCGATATCCGCGCCGTGGCCAGCCGCCTGGCGGTGGAGACGGGCCTGGCCATCACGATCCAGCCGGTGAGCGCCTACCCGGCCCAGCCCTTCCACCCCGATTGCGTGGCTGCCGTGGCCAAGGCGGCCGAGGCCCTGGGCTACGACAGCATGCCCGTGGTCTCGGGCGCCGGGCATGACGCGGTCTATATGGCGCGCCTGGCACCGGCTGGCATGATCTTCATCCCCTGCAAGGACGGCATCAGCCACAACGAGATCGAAGACGCCCAGCCCGAGCACATCACGGCCGGCTGCAATGTGCTGCTGCATGCCATGCTGGAGCGGGCGGGTAGGGTCTGAGCCGCGCCGGGCCGAGGCCGTCCGCCTGCGCTGCGCAGGCGGCTTGAAAGGCCCCTGGGTTCCCAAGCGCCTGCAGGGTCCGCACAATGCAGACTCCCTTGCACAGGAGGACGCCATGGATCTTGCCAAGCCGCACCCCTTTCAGGACACCGTCGCCGAGTTCCACACGGCCTCGGGCAGAACGGGGCACTACTACTCCCTGCCCCTCTTGAGCCGGCGCTACCCGGGCATCGCGCGCCTGCCCGTCTCGCTGCGCATCGTGCTGGAGTCGGTGCTGCGCAACTGCGACGGCCAGAAGGTCGCGCCCGAGCATGTGGCCCAGCTGGCCAACTGGGCGCCCAAGGCGGCGCGCAACGAGGAGATCCCCTTTGTCGTGGCCCGCGTGGTGCTGCAGGACTTCACCGGCGTACCCCTCTTGGCCGATCTGGCGGCCATGCGCAATGTGGCGGCCGCCCAAGGCAAGAACCCCAAGGCCATCGAACCCCTGGTGCCCGTGGACCTGGTGGTGGACCACTCGGTCATGATCGACCACTACGGGAGCAAGAAGGCCCTGGACCTGAACATGAAGCTGGAGTTCGAGCGCAACCGTGAGCGCTACGAGTTCATGAAGTGGGGCATGCAGGCCTTTGACACCTTCGCCGTCGTGCCCCCGGGCTTTGGCATCGTGCACCAGGTAAATCTGGAGTATCTGGCCCGCGGCGTGCACAAAACGGGCAAGAAGGCCGGCCAGGTCTACTACCCCGACAGCCTGGTGGGCACGGACAGCCACACCACCATGATCAACGGCATCGGCGTGGTGGGCTGGGGCGTGGGCGGCATCGAGGCCGAGGCCGGCATGCTGGGCCAGCCGGTCTACTTCCTGACGCCCGATGTGGTGGGCTTCGAACTCAGCGGCCGCCTGCGCGAGGGCGTCACCGCCACCGACCTGGTGCTCACCGTCACCGAGATCCTGCGCCAGGCCAAGGTGGTGGGCAAGTTCGTGGAGTTCTTCGGCGAGGGCACGGCCAGCCTCTCGGTGCCCGACCGCGCCACCATCGCGAACATGGCCCCCGAGTACGGCGCCACCATGGGCTTCTTCCCGGTGGACGACAAGACCCTGGACTACTTCCGCGGCACCGGCCGCACGGGCAAGGAGATCGAGGCCTTCGAGGCCTACTTCAAGGCCCAGCAGCTCTTCGGCGTTCCCAAGGCCGGCGAGATCGACTACAGCGCCGTGATCAAGCTGGACCTGGGCACGGTGGCGCCCTCCCTGGCCGGCCCCAAGCGCCCGCAGGACCGCATCGAGATCGGCCATCTATCGACCAAGTTCAGCGAGCTCTTCAGCAAGCCGGTGGCGGAGAACGGCTTCAACCAGCCCGTCCAGAAGCTGGGCCAGGTCTTCAAGACCACGGGCGGCCTGGACATCCGCAACGGCGATGTGCTGATCGCCGCCATCACCTCCTGCACCAACACCTCCAACCCCGGCGTGCTGCTGGCCGCGGGCCTGCTGGCCAAGAAGGCGGTGGAGGCCGGGCTCAAGGTGCAGCCCCATATCAAGACCTCGCTGGCCCCGGGCTCGCGCATCGTGACCGAGTACCTGGAGAAAGCCGGCCTGCTGCCCTATCTGGAGAAGCTGGGCTTCAACCTCGCCGCCTACGGCTGCACCACCTGCATCGGCAATGCCGGCGATCTGGCCCCCGAGCTCAACGAGGTGATCACGTCCAACGACCTGGTCTGCGCCGCCGTGCTCTCGGGCAACCGCAACTTCGAGGCCCGCATCCACCCGAATCTGAAGGCCAACTTCCTGGCCTCGCCGCCCCTGGTGGTGGCCTATGCCATCGCCGGCAATGTGACGGTGGACCTGATGACGCAGCCGGTGGGCCTGGGCAAGAAGGACCGGCCCATCTACCTGGGCGATATCTGGCCCACCAGCGAGGAGGTCTACGCGCTGATGAAGTACGCGATGAACCCCAAGGCCTTCAAGCAAAACTACGAGCAGGTGGACAAGAAGCCGGGCAAGCTCTGGCAGGCCATCAAGGGCGTGGAGGGCCAGGTCTACAACTGGCCCCAGAGCACGTACATCGCGCAGCCGCCCTTCTTCCAGGGCTTCACGCAGGAGCCAGTGTTCACGGCTGCCGGCGTGCAGGGCGCCCGCATCATGGCCCTGTTTGGCGACTCCATCACCACCGACCACATCTCGCCGGCCGGTTCCATCAAGGACAGCTCGCCCGCCGGCCAGTACCTGCTGGCCCAAGGCGTGAGCAAGCCCGACTTCAACAGTTACGGCTCACGCCGCGGCAACCATGAGGTGATGATGCGCGGCACTTTTGCCAATGTGCGCATCAAGAATCTGATGATCCCGCCCAAGGCCGACGGCAGCCGCGAGGAAGGCGGCTGGACGCTGTATCAACCCTCGGGCGAGAAGCGCTACATCTACGACGCGGCCATGGACTACATCGCCGCGGGCGTGCCCACCGTGATCTTCGGCGGCGAGGAATACGGCACCGGCTCCAGCCGCGACTGGGCCGCCAAGGGCACCCAGCTGCTGGGCATCAAGGCCGTGGTGGCCAAGAGCTTCGAGCGCATCCACCGCTCCAATCTGGTGGGCATGGGCGTGCTGCCCCTGCAATTCAAGGCCGGTGACAGCTGGGAGAGCCTGGGTCTGAAGGGCGACGAGCTGATCGACATCCGCCTCGAGGGCGAGCTCAAGCCCCAGCGCGAAGCCACCCTGGTGGTCGCCCGCGCCGACGGCAGCCGCTTCGAGCGGGCGCTGATCCTGCGCATCGACACGCCCATCGAGGTGGAGTACTACCGCCACGGCGGCATCCTCCCCT
>NZ_SNXE01000002.1:0-364094 GCF_004362405.1 Roseateles asaccharophilus | reverse complement strand
TCGCCCGCGCCGACGGCAGCCGCTTCGAGCGGGCGCTGATCCTGCGCATCGACACGCCCATCGAGGTGGAGTACTACCGCCACGGCGGCATCCTCCCCTTCGTGCTGAGGCAGTTGCTGGCGGCCTGAGAGACCGCCAGGCTCAGGGCCGCTGGTCTCAACGTATTTCCGGACCGGGAACCGCCAAGGCTGCACTAGTAGCTTCTGACAGCTTGACGAGCCCGGATCGGGCTTTCTACCCTTTGCGGCCCGCAGCAATTGGCTGCGCAGCCGCGAAGGGAGTAGACAATGGTCCAGCCACCCATGGCGAACCAAGGCTTGTCCGGCAGCATCAAGCAGGACGCCAGCCCCCTGATCGAGATCCTGCATGACGATTTGGCCCAGCTGCTGAGTCTGGCCATGATCCAGCTGGATCACGCTCGCCACAGCGCAGACCCGCAGGCGCTGGAGCGGGCCCGCGGTCTGGTGGGAGGCGCCCTGAGCAGCACCCGCGGCCTGCTGGCGCGGCTGCAAGACGCGGCTGTGCCGGAAGCTGGACGCGGGCCACGCGACCAGGATCTGGCAAGGGCGCTGCAGCGCTGCGCCCAGCGGCTGGGCCGAGCCAGCGCCACGCCCCTGGCCTTCAGCCGCTGCGGCAACCCAGCCCAGCCCAGCCCGGAAATTGCCCAGGTGCTGCTGGCCGCCACCCGCGAATTGCTGTTGAACGCCTGCCGCCATGCAGCCGGCGCGCCGGTCGAACTGCGCCTGGGTGATGGAGGGCACCCCGAACAAGTCCAGATCCTGGTGGCCGATCGCGGGCCAGGACTGGCCAAGGCCCTGAGCCAAGCCCGTTCGGGCCATGGTCTCGGTCTGTCCAGCCTGGGTAGCCGTCTGGCCCCCGTGGGGGCGCGCTTGCGCTGGCGGGCCGACGGTCTGGGCGTGCAGGCCAGCATACGCTGGCGCACCGGCACTGCGCTGCGCACATGAGCCCGGCTCAGCGCATCCGCGTGCTGGTGGCCGATGACCACCATCTCGTGCGTGAGGGCTTGCTGGCCCTGCTGCGCCGGGAGCCCGATCTGGACGTGCTGGCCGAGGCTCGCGACGGCATGGAACTGGTACGCCTGGCGCGCCAGCTCGAACCCGATGTCGCGATCGTGGACATGGCCATGCCCCGCATGAGCGGGCTGGAGGCTCTACGGCGGCTGCGCTCGGAAAACCTAGACTGTCGCCTGCTCTGCCTTTCCGCCCACCGCGACCTGCAGCAGGTCATGGCCGCCCTGGAGGCCGGTGCCAGCGGTTTTGTGTTGAAAGACAACTCCTTCGAGGATCTGGCTCGCGGCGTGCGTCGAGTGGCGACCCGCCAGCTCTTCCTCAGCAGCGAACTGGCTTCGGACTTGCTGGCACACCAGCAGCAGCGCCTGGGCGCCGCCCCCCTGCCAGCCGCCTCGCCGCTCGAGCGGCTCACCGCGCGCGAGCGCCAGATGGTGAGGCTGCTATCCGAGGGCTACAGCGCCCGTCAGATCGCCGAACAGCTGCATCTGAGCGCCAAGACCGTGGCCACGCACCGCGAGCATGTGTTTGCCAAGCTGCAGATCCAGGGCATTGCGGAGCTGACTCGCTTTGCGCTGCGTGCCGGACTCAGCAGCCTGGAGGCCGAGCCTCCTCAGCGAGAGACCCGACCCGGGTTTTCCCCATCAGCAGATTGCTGAGGCGAATTCAGCCGCCGGCCGATGGCGGCTGGGGCCTGCGAGGTCTAAGGTTCACCCAGCATCACGGGGAGAGCCAGAACCATGATCGACGCCGCCTTGAGCCATCTGGCCGGGCAACTCAACGAACACCTGCGCCGCCGCTTCCAGGTGGATGAGGATCTGGCCGTGCTGTCCAATCTGCACGAGCTCAACGGCAGCCTGGTGCCCCTGGTCGCCAACAAGCTGGTGCTCTTCCTGGCCGGCGTCGAGCGCGACAGCATGGCACATCGTGCCGGCAACGCGCCCGGTCTGAGCCCCACACCCGCGCTACAGAGCCCGGCCCCGGTTTACCTGAACCTGCTGCTCATGTGCGCCGCCAACTTCAGCGGTAGCAACTACCCCGAGGCGCTCAAGTTCCTCTCCGGCGCCATCAGCTTCTTCCAGAGCCATCCGGTGCTGGACCACCAGAACAGCCCCGGCATGCATGAAGGCCTGGAGCGGCTGATTCTGAACATCGAGAACCTGAGCAGCTCCGAGATGCACAGCCTGTGGGGCATACACAGCGGCCGCTACCTGCCCTCCGTGCTGTACCGGGTGCGCATGGTGAGCGTGGAAGGCAGCCACATCGAGGTGCGCTTGCCAAGGGTGCAGCAAATCGACACCCGGGGGCTCTCATGAGCCGCCTGGATCGCTACCACCTTCTGGCCCGCGCCACGATTGGCAGCGAATACCACGCGGACGGCCGAGCCCGCCTGCTGCGCTTCCTGCCCGATGCACAGAGCCAGCTCGTCCTGCATGCCTACGGGCTGGTATGCCGCAGCGATGGCAGCGAGCTCGCCGTCCTGGGCGAAGAGCGTGATCTGCAAAGACTCTGGGCCGACCGACGGCCCGCCACGCTGAACTTCAGTCTGTGCTGCGATGACCCGGCGCATCTGCTGTATCGCGAGGCGGCCGCCTTGCCAGCGTTGAGTCTGGCGCTGTTTGAGGGCGAGCATGCTGACTTCACGGCCTGGCTGCGCAGCCCGTCGCGCCAGCAGCATCTGCAGCTGGCCGCCCGACGCACCATCTGGAAGTACCTGCTGCTGGGCGACTGGTCGGGCCAACAGCCCGAGCTGCATGATCCCTTGGGTCTGGTGCAGTTCGAAGCCGCCACGCCCCTGGCACTGGGGGATGGTCGCAGCGCCCTGGCCATCCGCAGCGGCAGCGCCCTGCCCTTGGCCGAACGTGCCGTCCCGCGCTTCCAGCTGCGGGATGCCAACGCTCACCCGCCGCGCCTGCTCATGGCACGGCTCCCCGTGGCCGCCCCTGGCGGTCTGCAACGCGAGCCCGACGGTACGCCGGTCTCGGAAATCTTCGTCAGTCGCTGACCCAAGCAGGAGAAACCGATGGGAGTGATGAAAACCCCGGGCGTCTACATCGTCGAGAAGAACGCCTTCCCCAACTCGGTGGTCGAAGTCGCCACCGCGGTACCGGCCTTCGTGGGCTACACCGAGAAAGCCGACAACCACAACACACCACTGAATCTCAAACCCTGGCGCATCAGCTCCATGGCCGAGTATCACCAGTACTTCGGCGGTCCACCCAAGCCTCTGTTCTCGATCACGCAGGCGGCCAAGAAGGAAGACGGCCACTTCCGCGCGCTGACCACGGCCGACAAGCCCGACAGTGAGGCCGGCTTCACCATCGCCCAGATCGCAGGAAGTGCGGGCGGCAACTACGGCCTCTACAACGCCCTGCGCCACTTCTTCCAGAACGGCGGGGGCCCCTGCTACATCGTCTCGGTGGGCGGCTACGGCAGCGACCTCGACCCCGACGCCTTCAAGGCCGGCATCCTGGAGCTGCTCAAGGAGCAAGAGCCCACCATGCTGCTGATTCCGGAGGCGGTGAGGCTGGGCAAGGAGGTCTGCTATGACCTTCAGGAGGCCATGCTGTCCCACTGCGGCTACACCATGCGCAACCGTGTGGCGATTCTGGATGTCTGGAACGGCGACAAGCCGCGCACCTTTCCCGCGGGCGATCCGGTTGCGGACTTCCGCAATGGCCTGGGCATCAACTTCCTGGACTTCGCGGCCGCCTACTACCCCTGGCTCAACACCACCGTGGTGGGCGAGAAGGAACTCAGCTTCGAGAACATCGACAGCGGCAGCGTCGCCCAGCTCCAGACCCTGCTGCGCGCCGAACTCAAGCTCGAAGCCGCGGCGCCAGCCGACGCCAAGCCGGGGCTGAAGGCACTGTATGACGCGGTGGACGGCATTGCCACCGACTTCAGCAAACAGGTGCAGTCCGAACTCAAGCCCGAGGACAAGCCCTTGAGCAAGGATGAACTGGATGCCGCCGTGCTGGCCCGCAAGAGTCTGCTCAACAAGACCCTGACCCGACTGAGCTCGGTCTTCAACACCGTGCTGAACGAGGCTCGCCGCCAGCTCAACACCTTGCCGCCCAGCGCCGCCATGGCCGGTGTCTACACCATGGTGGACAACACCCGGGGCGTGTGGAAGGCACCGGCCAATGTCAGCCTGGCTGGCGTGATCTCGCCCACCGTGAGCATCTCGGCCGAGCAGCAGGAAGACCTCAACGTCACGGCGCAGGGCAAGAGCATCAATGCCATCCGCGCCTTCATCGGCGAAGGCGTGCTGGTCTGGGGCGCTCGCACCCTGGACGGCAACAGCCTGGACTGGCGCTATGTGAATGTGCGCCGCACCATGATCATGCTGGAGGAGAGTTGCCGCCTGGCGGCCAAGGCCATGGTCTTCGAGCCCAATGTGGCCAATACCTGGGTGACGATCAAGAGCATGATCAGCAACTTCCTCACCAGTGTGTGGAAGCGCGGCGGCCTGATGGGCGCCGTCCCCGAGGACGCCTTCAGCGTCCATGTGGGTCTGGGCGAGACCATGACGCCCGACGACATTCTCGAAGGCATTCTGCGTGTCACGGTCCTGGTGGCCATGGTGCGGCCGGCCGAATTCATCGAGATCACCTTCCAGCAGCAGATGCCCAAGTCCTGAGGCACTGAACAGCAAAAACCACCTACTGGAGAAATCACATGGCTGATGACGGCTCCAAGCAATCGACCAATGTCTGGCCCCTGCCCAAGTTCTATTTCCAGGTGAAATGGGACTCGGCCGTACTGTCCTTCGAAGAGGTTTCGGGCCTCGATGTGGAGGCGCAACCCATCGAGTACCGGCATGGCGACAGCCCCATCTTCGCCCCCACCAAGATGCCGGGGCTGAAGAAGTACGGCAATGTCACGATGAAGAAGGGCGTCTTCAAGTCGGACAACAAGTTCTGGGACTGGTTCAACAAGATCAAGATGAACACCATCAAGCGGGTGCCCGTAACGATCAGCCTGCTGGACGAGGCCGGCAAGCCCACCATGGTCTGGACCCTCAGCAATGCCTGGCCCACCAAGATCACCGGCACCGATCTGAAGGCCGAGGGCAATGAGGTGGCGGTCGAGACCATCGAGATCGCCCATGAGGGCCTGACCATCGCCAACGCCTGAGTGGTGGCAGCGCGCTCCCGCGGACGTGCAGCATGGCTACCCGTACCCCCAGCCCAGCCGGCAGCAGCGACGAATTGCCAGTGGCCTTCGCCTTCAAGGTGGAGTTCATGGGCCTGCCGGAGCAGAACGGTCCGCTGCAACTGGCCTTTCAGGAGGTATCGGGCCTGGGCAGCCAGCTGGACACCGAAGAGCTGCAGGAGGGCGGTGAAAACCGCTTTCGTCACCAGCTCCCGGCACAGCCGCAGGCGCGGCGACTCAGTCTCAAGCGGGCCCTGGTCAATCGCAACTCCCCCCTGCTCGCCTGGTGTGCCAAGGTGCTGGAGGGCGGCTTTGCCGAACCGATCAAGCTCGCCAGCGTCAAGGTCCAGCTGATCAATGCCGCCGGCCAGCCCCTGCTGGTCTGGTGGTGCCGCAATGCCTATCCGGTGCGCTGGGAGGTGGATGCCTTCGGATCGACCAAGAACGAGGCGGCCATCGAGACCATCGAACTGGCTTTCCAGACCCTGGGCAGTCCCAGCTGAAGGATGCATGTGCCATGCCGCTCGAGATTCGACAACTGCTGCTGGATGCCGAGATCGCCCAAGGGCGCTCCGACGACGGGTTAGACCAGGACAGCGACGAGAACGACGACGGCTGCGAGGCCGGTGGTGAGCGCGAGCGGCTCAAGCAGGACATCCTGGCCGAATGCAAGCTCTGGATGCTGGAGCAGCTGCAGCAGATGAGGGAACGCTGAGATGGCCACTGCCAACGGCACCAAGCAGGCCATGACCATCACCCGCTGCAGCATCGGCAGCGACGGCAAGGTCTATGTGGAAGACAAGCGCAACTACAAGATGGTCATCAACCCCTCGGAGTTCAACCACGAGCGACGCATCTGCTACAACCGCCGCCCCACCCTGGGACAGACCGGCAATCCGGTGCGCTTCTCCGCCATGGAGCCGGACAAGATCAGCTTCAGCCTGACCTTCGACGGCACCGGCGTGGTTCCCGTCCCCTCGGGCAATGAGGCGCCGGCCGACGTAAGCGGGCAACTCGAAGCCCTGAGCCGCATCATTTACGACTACAACGGCGAGAAGCACGAGCCCTATCACGTCCAGATCCTCTGGGGCACCCTGCTGTTCTACGGCCGGCTGCAGAACATCAGCACACGCTACACCCTGTTCAAGCCCAGCGGCGCGCCGCTGCGGGCCAAGTCGGACCTGAGCTTCCTGGGTTTTGCCACCACCAAGTACGCCCAGCTCTCGGCCAATCGCAGCTCCCCCGACCTCAGTCACACCGTGGAGGTCTGCGCCGGTGACACCCTCCCCTTGCTGTGCCTGCGCATCTATGGCGACAGCCGCTACTACCCTCAGGTGGCACGCTTCAATGGCCTGCGCGAGTTCCGACGGCTTCAGCCGGGCCTGCGCCTGCACTTTCCGCCCCTGGCCTGAGGACGCATACGCATGGCCAGCAAGCCCAGTGATCAGAGCGACGGCGCGCTGCGCCTCGTGATCAGCTGCGACGGTGCGGATCAGGAGGGCCTGCCCCTGATCAGTGTCACGATCCGCAAGGCGCTCAACAGCGTGCCCTGGGCCCGCATCGTGCTGGCCGACGGGGACATGCCCGAGGGCAAGATGCCCCAAAGCGACGCAGCGTTGTTCAAGCCGGGTGCCAAGCTCGCCATCCGCGCGGGCTATGGCGACCAGGACACGCAGATCTTCGCCGGCCTGCTGGTACGCCATGGCCTCAAGATCAGCGCCGGCAACGACGCCCGTCTGGTCCTGGAGTGCCGCGATGCCGCCTGCAAGATGACCCTGGGCCGTCGCAGCGCCAACTATGTGGACCAGAAGGACAGCGACATCATCAGTGGGCTGATCGAGCGAGCCGGGCTCAGCGCCACGGTCCAGGCCAGTGACATCAGCCACAAGGAACTGGTGCAGTACTACTGCAGCGACTGGGACTTCATGCTGTCCCGCGCACAAGCCCTGGGCATGGTGGTGCGCGTGGATGACGGCGCGGTGCATATCGCCGCGCCGGAGGCCGGCAGCGCAGCCCTGAGCGTCGCCTGGGGCGATGAGCTGATGGATTTCCAGGCCGACATCGATGCACGCAGCCAGTGGAAGGCGGTGCAAGCCGCTTCATGGAGCCTGTCCAGCCAGGCCCTGCTGCAAAGTGCCAGCAGCGCCAGCACGGCGGTGGGCAGCCAGGGCGATCTCGACGGCGCCACCCTGTCGGCGGTGGCCGGTCCCTCGACCCTGCAACTGCAAAGCAGTGCGCCGCAGGAACAGGCGGCGCTTGAGGCCTGGGCAAAGGCGACCCAGTTGCGCGCGGCCCTGGCCCGGGTGCGGGGACGCATGAGCTTCCAGGGCACGGCGCTGGCCAAGCCAGGGGTCGTCGTCGCGCTCAGCGGCGTGGGCACGCGCTTCTCGGGGGATGTCTATCTGAGCGCGGTCGAGCACCAACTGGTCGACGGCAACTGGATCTGCCTGGCCGAGTTCGGTCTGGACCCGGAGCTGCACACCCAGCGCGGCGATGTGCAGGCCCCGCCGGGGGCAGGTCTGCTGCCCGGCGTCGGCGGCCTGCAGATTGGCAAGGTGATCAAGCTCGATGGTGATCCCGAGGGCCAGAACAAGATCCAGGTCAGCCTGCCCACCTGGCAATGCGAGACCGAAGGCGTCTGGGCCCGCCTGCTGCAGTTCCACGCCTCCAGCGGCTTCGGCGCCTTCTTCCTGCCCGAGGTGGGCGACGAGGTGCTGCTGGGCTATCTCAACGATGACCCCTGCCACCCCGTGGTGCTGGGCAGCCTCTACAGCAGTGCCCGCACGCCCCCCTACGCCCTGGCCGCCGAGAACGACACCAAAGCCCTGGTGACCCGCTGCCAGCATCGCTTCGAGTTCAACGAGGCCGACAAGATCATCACCCTGACGACGCCCGCCAAGAACCAGCTGGTGCTGGACGACAAGGATCAGAGCATCCTGATCAAGGACCAGCACGGCAACAGCATCAAGCTCAGCAGCGAGGGCATTGCGCTCGACAGCCCCAAGGACATCAAGCTCAACGCCAAAGGGGGCATTTCACTCGAAGCGGTCAATGCCATCACGCTCAAGTCGCAGGCCGACTTCAAGGCCAATGCACTCAACATCAGCTGCGAGGCCCAGATGGCCCTGAGCGCCAAGGGTTCGGCCAGTGCCGAGCTCTCGGCCTCGGGTCAAACAACGGTCAAGGGCGCCCTGGTGATGATCAACTGAACGGAGTGCTCAACATGCCGCCCGCCGCCCGCCTGACCGATATGCACAGCTGCCCCATGCAGACGCCGGGCCTGCCGCCCATCCCACATGTAGGCGGGCCGGTCATCGGCCCCGGTGTGCCCAGCGTGCTGATCGGCAAGCTGCCCGCCGCCGTGGTGGGAGACAACGCTGTGTGCGTCGGTCCACCGGACACCATCGCAATGGGCTCCACCACCGTGCTGATCGGCAGCAAGCCCGCAGCACGCATCGGCGACCCCACGGCCCATGGCGGCAGCATCGTGCTGGGCTGCTTCACCGTCCTCATCGGAGGCTGATGATGAGCTTCCTGGGCCGTGGCTGGAGTTTTCCGCCCCGTTTCGATGAGCAGGGCCGGGTTCTGATGGTGGAGAACGAGGACGATGTCGCCGAGAGTCTGCGCATCCTGCTGGCCACCCGTTGCGGCGAACGCGTGATGCAGGCAGGCTATGGCACGCATCTGCACCGCATGGTGTTTGAGACCGCCGACGAGCAGACCCTCACCGCCATCAAGGACATGCTGTCCAAGGCTCTGCTCTTCTATGAGCCGCGGGTGGAGCTGGAACACATCGATGCCCGCATCGCCGAGGATGAGCTGGCCCGGCTGGAGCTGCGGCTGTACTACCGCATCCGCAGCACCAACACCCGGCACAACCTCGTCTATCCCCTCTACCTGGACCAGGCCAGCCAGGCGGTGGAGGCGCGCTGATGCAGAACCTTAGCCGCAGCGGCACCGCTCAGCTGGATCGTCAGGCCAGTGCCCCTGACGGCCAGAGCCTGCGCCCCGACGAGTGGACCCTGGCCCAACGCCTGGCCCTGAGCCTGGATCTGGCCGAGCGTCTGGCCTTTGTGAACGAGGCGGGCCAGACCCGGGGCAGCTGGGCGCCCATTCTGCGGCGCGATCCCAGCCTGCTCCTGGCCGAACTGGCGGCCGCCGCAGCGCTGAGCACCCGACACGCGGCTCCGGACACCGGCGCCGGCAACGGTCACCGACAGCAGTGGCGGCACTGCCTGGCACTGGCCACCCGCCTGGACGATTTTCTGATGGGTCTGGAGGGAGAGCCGGCGCTGCAAAGCCTGCTGAGTTCCCGCATCACCCGTCACCTAGCCCCCCTGCTGGAAGCCCTCCACCCTCTGTTCCCGGAGGGTGAGCGCGCGCAAAGACTGCGCCACCCGGCCTGGGGGGTGGCGCCGGAGGCCGCACTGGAGCGGCCCGGTGTCGAACTCCTGCCGCGACGCCTGCGCGAACTCCGGACCGGCCTGAGCCGCCTGCACGACGAGGCCTCGGCCCTGGCCCGCCAGCGTCTGCCGCACAGCTTGGGCGGCGGCATGCACGAGCCCGCCATGGGCCTGCTGTTGAGCCTGCTTCGCTTGATCGATCAGGCACGCGCCCCGCTCAACGAGTTCGGTGAACGCCTGATCCAGCATTACTACCACGATCGCCTGCATTTCCAGCGCCTGCCAGCGCGCTGCGACCGCGTGCACCTGCTGCTGCGCCGGGATCCGCGCTACGCCCGGCCCGTGCGCATCCTGCCCGGCAGTCGCTTCCAGGCCGGCCAAACGCCCGATGGCCGCAGCCGCAGCATGCTGGCCGAGCAGGGTCTGGATGTGGGACATATGCAGGTGGCCCGTCTGGCAAGCCTGTGCCTAGAGCACGATCCCATGATCTCGCCCGAGCATCAGCTGGCTTATCCCAGCCGCGCCCGCGCCAGTCTCATCGAACCGCCTACCCCCGAGCTGGCCGCACTGCCTCGTTGCGCAAGCTGGCCGGTGCTGGGTGGCGGCAGCGCCCCCGATGCCGAGATCGGTCTGGCCCTGGCCTCGCCCCTGCTGGCTCTGGCCGGGGGGGAGCGTCGCATCGATCTGGACATGGCCCTGTGCATGCCGGGCGTGCCAACGTCCGGACTCAGCACCCTGATGGAACAAGCCCTGCGCTGCCGGGACCGCAGCCGCCAGCCCGGGCTGCTGGGCCAGATCTTCGCCTGCTGGCTCTGCGCCAGCGACCAGGAAGAGCCCGACCCTGCACTGCTGGCGGCCTTGCGTCGCCGCACCCGGCGACTCATGCCCTCCGGATACAGGCTGGATGTGGACGATCCGCTGAGCCTGCTGGCCGGCGATCGGCCGCCTGAGCGTGACCTGGTGTTCGACCGCGTCTTCCGCGGCCTCTGGCAGGCCCGGCTCAGCGGCAGCCAGGGCTGGCTGGCCCTGGACGAGGTTCATGTGCGGCGCGGCGCCCGCGGCGGTCTGACGCTGAGCCTGCGCCTGCGTCCGGAGCACCCAGCCATCCAGGCCTGCAGCCCCGCCCTGCACGGCCCCGCCTGGCCTGATCAGCCGGTGCTCCAGCTGTGTCTGAGCCGGCGCAGCCGCATCTTCGGGCTGGGCCTGCTGCAGCAGCTGCGCCTGCAGGCCCTGCAGCTTCGCGTCGAGGTGCGGGGACTGAGAGAGCTGCGGCTCTACAACCAGCTCGGGCGCCTGGACGCGAGCAAACCCTTCGCCCCCTTCGGTCCCCTGCCCGACGCCTCGTCCTACCTGATGTTCAGCAGCCCTGAGCTGATGAGCAAACCGCTGCAAAGCCTGAGCCTGCAGATGCACTGGGCGGGGCTGCCGGCCGACGGCCTGGCACATCATTACCGCGCCTACCCCGAGGGTCCCTGGCTGCCGCAGCGTTTCCAGGTGCGGCGGGCCGTGCTCAGCGATGGCCGCTGGCGCGAAGCCTCCCAACGACCGCTCTTCCCGATCCGAGACAGGGCAAGAGATGCCGAGGCCAGCGTGGGCGACTGCGAGCTGGACCTGGGTGACGCCCAGCTGCTGCGCCTGCACCGGCCCCAGGTGCTCAGCGCCGCCCAGCTGGCCGCCCAGGCGGATTACGGGCCCGGCAGCCGCCAGGGCTTCTTCCGTTTGCAGCTCACGGCACCCGCCTTCGGGCATGCGCTCTACCCGCCCCTGCTTACCGAGGTGCTGAGCCACAACGCCCGCCGCGGCTGGCGCCTGCGGCCGCGTGAGTTGCCCCAGGCGCCCTACACCCCCATGCTGGACAGCATCAGCCTGCACTACAGGGCGGCCGCCCGCATCCCGGTGCCGGGCGTGTTGGACCGAGGCGCTGCCGCGGCCGAACTGCGCTCCGCGGACGGCGGCCGCGCTGACGCCGCCGCTGTGCAAGCCCAGCAAACCCAGCTGATCGAAATCGGCCCCTTCGGTCGCAGCGCCTTGCGACCCGCGCCCGGCGAGGCACGTCCGGCGCTCGCGCCCCTGTGGCCCGGTGATGGCCAGCTCTACATCGGTCTGCAAGGGCGCGAGGCCGACAGCCTGCTCAGCCTGCTCTTCCAGCTCGATCCCAGCCAGGCGGAAGAGGCACTGGACGATCAACGGCCGCAGCTCGCCTGGGCGGCCTGGACCCACAAAGGCTGGCAGGCCCTGGAGCCCTACCGCGTGCTGCTGGACCAGACCGAGGGCCTGCTGCGCACCGGCATCATCATGCTGGACCTGCCCGCGGGTTTGCGTCGCGGCTGTCCCGCCTTGGAAGGGCGCATGCCGCCTGGGGCCCAAGACACGGGGGCCCTCTTCTGGCTCTGTCTCTCAGGCCGAGGCCGCCTGCCACGCTTGGCCCCCTTGCAAGGTGTCTGGGCCCAGGCCATCAGCGCCCGCCGCAGCCCCGACAGCGCCGAGGCCCTGCCGCTGCCGGCACTCAGCGTGCAGACCGCGGCACCGGCCATTCCCGGCCTGGTCCAGGTGCTGCAGACGCAGCCCGGTTTCGATGCCCGCGATGCCGAAGACGAGCGCGCCCTGCGCCTGCGGGCCTGCGAGCTGCTGCGCCACCGAGACCGCGCGCTCAACGCCTGGGATTTCGAACGTCTGGTGCTGCAGGCCTTCCCGGAGGTGTTCAAGCTGATCTGCCTGCCCGCGGAGGACAAGGGGGAGAGCCTGTGCACCGTGGTGGTGGTGCCGGCACTCGCCCCCGGTCAGGAGGTAGACGGCACCGAAGCGCCTCGCCTGGATGCCGCCACCCTGGAGCGCATCCGCGACTTCCTGCGCCAGCGCTGCTCGCCCAGCCTGCTGCTTCGGGTTCGCAACCCGGCCTATGAGCGCATCCAGGTGCGCTGCCGTCTGCGCCTGAGCCCAGGGCTGCAGACCGGCGAGCGCCTGCGCGAGCTCAATCAGTGTCTGCGCGACTATCTCTCACCCTGGCGAGCCGGGGGCATCACGGCACGCTTCGACTGGCGGGTGCGCGTAGACGATGTCGAGGCCTTGTTGCGGGCGCAGGACGGCGTCGAGGCGGTGCAAGGACTCTCCTTGCTGCACATCACCCACAGCGATGCCGGGCGCTATCTGCTGGCGGACAGCTTCCATACCCGGCAGCATGAGCTAAGACCCGCCCGGGCCTGCAGCTTGGCCCTGCCCATGCGCGGGCATCTGCTGGAGCTGCAGGATCCCACCCAGGATGGCCGAGCCCGACCTACGGGGCTGGGTCAGCTCAGGCTGGGTGGCAGCTTCATCATCGGACAGGGCTGCACGCCAGCGCCGGGAGCACGCCCATGAGCAGCCGCAACCGGGAAACCCTGCGCAACTACTTCAAGGCGGGCGAGATGCCCACCGAAGGTCATTTCGTCGATCTGATCGACTCCATGCTGAATATGCACGACGAAGGGTTCTGCAAGAGCGTCGAGCATGGAGACGAGATCTACGCGGCCATGGGGCACGATGCCCTGATCAGCTTCTACCGCGATCAGAAACCCGGCGATGTGCTCTGGCGCGTGCAGCTCGGCCGCACCGAGGACCAGTTGCAGATCGGCAGCGGCGAGAGCACACCCGCGCTGCTGAGCCTGGATGCGCAGCAGCGCGTGGGCATCGGCCAGCCCAAACCCCGCGATCTGCTGGATGTGGGCGGAACCTTGGCCTGCGAGGCCAGGCGCGGCCGCTGGAAGGACGAAGAGCGCCCCGACGTGCTAGCCAATGGCGAATGGCAGGACATCACGCCGGACCTGCACGGCTGCCAGGGCTTCGAGGTGATGGCCGGCGCAGGCCGCCAGGGCAGTGGTCACTTCAGCCTGCTGCATGCCGTGGCGCTCAACACCTACAACCCCGGGGGCGGCCTGCTGGCCTGGTTCAAGCAACGGCGCGGCATCCGCCAGACCCGCTCCTGGTGGGGCCGGCGCTGCGACCGCTTGGAACTGCGTTGGTGCGGCAGCCACGGCCGCGAGGCCGAGTACCGGCTGCAGATCCGCAGCGGCTGCGACTTCGGGCCTGGCCAGCGCATCCAGGTTCAGCTGACCCAGCTCTGGACCGACCCGACCATGGCCGACAGCCAACCCCGACAGGAGGCGACGCCGTGACGGCCCCGAGCCTGCAGCGCATCCCGCGCCTGCCTCCCGAGGCCCAGGAGGATGCGCTGGGCTTTGCCAGCCTGCGCCAGCAGGCGCTGGACTGGGTACAAGAGGCCAGCGGCGAGCTCTGGACCGATTACAACCTGCACGATCCCGGCGTCAGCCTGCTGGAATCGCTGGTCTACGCCCTGACCGAGGAGGTCTATGCCGCGCGCGACAGTGTGCCGGCCCTGCTTGGGCTGGACCCGGACGACCCTGGGCTTGCCAGCGCGCAGTCGGCTCACCATTACGCCCTGCTGCCCCCCGAACAGGTGCATACCGGCCGCCCCTGCAGCGAGCTGGACCAGCTGGCCTGGCTGCACGAGCAGCGCCCCGCGCCACGACACGCCGATCTGGCCGCCCTGAAGGACGTGCGAGGCCGGCCCCTGGGCTTGTGGGCCTGGCGCCAACTGGGCCCGGACCAGGCCGATGACGCTGCGCAGCGGCGGCTGGCCGCGAATCTGGCCCAACGTTACTGGCAGCAGCGCAATCTGGGCGAGGACCTGTGGAGCCTGCCGCGCTTGCTGCGCCCCCGCTGGGTGCGCCTGCAGCTGCACCTGGTGCTGCAGGACGATGCCGAGCTCAGCGAGGTCCTGGCTCCCTTGATGCTGGCCTGCGAACGCTACATCGCGGCCCTGCCGCTGTCCCTGGACGCGGATGAGCTGCTCCGTGTTCGTGCCGATCAGCTGTACCTCAGCGATCTGATGCGCAGCCTGCGATGCCTGCCGGGCCTGCGCAGCATCGAGTTGCTGCACCTGCATGAATTCGGACCAGCCCATGCTCACGAGACCGAGTCGACCACAGCGCCGAGCGACAGCCTGCCCTGGCGCGGCGAGGACTGGGGCCTGCGTCTGCACTGGCCGGAGCAGCGGCAGGACCTCGCCGACTGGGTCGTGGAACGCAGCGGAGCTCGACTGCCCCTGGCCCATGCCGAGCTGCTCCTGCTGCTGCAAGACCTGCGCCGCGAACGCTCGGGCGCCCGCAGCAGCGATCTGGCGCGCCGCTCGGCGCCGACCGTCCCAACCGTGGTTCCGCCCGCTCCGCGGCTCGCGGACGAGGGCAGGCCTGCCCGCTATGTGCCCGCCAGCCAGCATCTCCCCGATCTCTATCGCGAGCCCCAGGCCTTGCGCTGGACCCATGACCAGGTGCGACGTACACCACCCGGCCAGGCCACGCAGTGGGCCGGCTACCTGGCCCTGCTCGAACAGCCGCTGGCCCAGCTGCGGGCCCAGCGTCGGCACCTCGCCAAGCTGTACGACTTGCATAACGCCTCGGCCCGCAGCTACTGGCAGGAAGCGCTGGACGCGACGCAGCTGCCGGGCTTGAGCTGGCTGGCCGAGACCGACGTCGATTCGCCCGGTCTGCTGGATGCCCAGGATGAGGCCGCCGAGCGACGCGGCCGCGCTCTGGACCAGCTGCTGGCCCTGCATGGCGAGGCCCTGGACTTCGGACCGCTGCAGGATGTGCCACGCTACCTTTCCCCTCAGGCCTGGGCCTTGCAGCAGCTGGACTGCAAGCGCCGCTACGCCCAGCAGATCGCCGAGTTCACGGGGAACCGACAGGCCGGCTTTGACTACAGCCGGCCCGGCCCCGAACGTTCCTTGACCCAGGGCCCACCTTTGCAGCGGCGGCTGGCCTTGCAGCTGCAACTGCTGGCCGGCCCACGCCTGAGCCAATGGCTTCAGATCAGCGGCCGCTTGCCACTGGAGCAGCCCCATACCGCCAACCCTCAGGCGCTTGAATCCAGTGGCCACTGGCATCCCCTGCCACATGCCATTCCCAGCCCGGAACATGCCGCGGAGCCTCCGTCCCTGCCCGATCTGCAGGCTTGGCTGGGCGAGGCGGCCGATGACGCGGCCCTCTGGCGGGCTGCCGTTCGGCCCGAGGCCTTTCGCTGCCAGCGCCACAAGGGCCTGTGCCGCCTGAGGCTGGGGCCGGACGCTGAAGGGCGGCTGTGGTCGCTGGGCGAGTTTCCGGACGAGGCCAGCGCCTGGACCCGGGCCGTGGCGCTTCACCAGAGCCTGTGCCGCCTGCAGCAGCACAGCGAGGGCCTGCACCTGGTTGAGCATCTGCTGCTGCGTCCCACCGACGGGGCGGACTCGCCCGGGACGCTGGACGACTTCTTCATGCACCGGCTGAGCATCGTCCTGCCCGGCTGGACCGCACGCTGCGCCGATCCTCGCCTGCGAGCCCTGGCCAGGCTGCGTGTCCAGGAGGCCGCTCCGGCCCAGCTGCGCTGCCGCCTGCTCTGGGTGGATGCCGCCGGAATGCAGCGCTTCGAAAGCCTGTGGCTGGCCTGGTTGCTGTCCAAGCGGGCCTATTGCCAGGCCTTGCTGGATGACGAAGCCACTGCGGGCGCGCAGCGTCGGGTCGATGAGCGCGCTGCCGCACTGAGCACCTGGCTGCGGCAAGAGCACGCCAAGGAGTCGGCATGAAACTGCTGCCCGCCGTCCAGGCTCATCGCATCGAAACGCTGAGCCTCAGCCTGAGCAGCCGGGGTGGTACGTGCGTGAGTGCTGATCAGCAGGGCCGCTGCCTGCATGAGCTGCTCCTGCCCCTGCTCGGCCCCTTGTTGGACCGGCTGGCACCGCCCCAGCAGGTTTTGCGGCTGGAGCGCCTGGAGCTGCACCTGGGGCGACTGAGCCTGGACGATGCACCGGAGCGCTGGCGGACCCGGCTCGAGCAGGCACTGGCCTTGGCCTTGGCCCGGGCCCTGCCGCAGTCCGCCCCCCCCCTCAAGACCTCGGCGCTGGAGCTGACGCAGTTCCTGCACTTTCTTCAGCACGGCAGCCTGCCCTGGTCCATGGCCTCGGGCCCCGGCAGCCTGCGGCTGTCGCTGTGGCTGGAGAGCCTGGCGCGACGGCAGGGGGCCTTGCTCTGGCGTCGGCTGCAGGCCTTGCCTGACGCCGGCCAGGTGCTGGAGCGTCTGAGCCGCATCAGCCCCCCGCAGGGCCTGCAGGCCCTGCTCGCCGCCCGGCAGCCCGACCTGGCCCAGGGCCTCACGCACTTGGACGAGGCCTGGCTCGCTCCGCTGCAGCACAGCGGCCGCCTCGGCGCCTACCAGGCCGGCCAGCTGCGCCAACGCCTGCGGGTGACGGCCCTGCGCGCACTCTGGGGGCTGCGCGGCCCTGCCACCAGCCAGGCTTGGCGCGAAGCACTCTTCACAGCGCTGCGCCAGGACCTGCGGGCCCAGCTCGGCGAGGGCTGGCAGCAGCGCCTGCCCGGGCCGCGATCGGCGGATGTCGGGCGGGCGCAGCGCGGTCTCGATCAGGCGCTGCTGGCGGCCGTGCTGGCCCCCCGCAGGCAGGCAGGCGAGCCGGCCTCGGGCATCGAAGGGCGTCTTGAGGCAGAGCGGCCCAGCCCGGCCAGTCTGGCCTGGGCGGGGCTGCGCCAACTGATGGGGCAGGCCGGCGCGCGCAGTGGTCGCCGCCAGCGCGAGCGTGTTCGGCAGCTGCTGGCCACACTGAGCCGGCATGCCGCGGCCGAACTGCGTGAGCGCCTGCTGCGGCTGCTGCGCCAGCGCCGGGCCCGGCGGCGCTGCAGCGAGCTGCTGGACCCCGAAGCCATGGGCAGCCTGATGGGCCTGCTGGGGGTATCCGCCCGCAGTGTGGGGGCGGGCTGGGCCGACTCGCTGCGCCAGACCGCGCTGCGCTTGCAAAGCCAGTGCGCGCCCACGCAGCGGCCCCGGCTGGGCCGCCTGCAAGCCCTGTTGATGGAAGCCAGCTTGGCCGCCTGGAGCGCGGGGCGGCGTCTGCCCGACAGCCACAGCGGCTGGCAGGCACTCTGGGCAGCCGCCTGGGCGCGCTGGCAGCGAGACGAACCGGAGCTGCAGCGCCCGGCCGGACCATCGCCCAGCCCGGAGGGGTCGGGCCGGCAGCCGCCCCGGAAAACCGAGGCCGCCCAGGCCCGGCGGCTGCAGAACCCGCCCAGCACGCAAGCCGAACGTGGCTGGTCCTGGGCCCAGCGCCTGCGCCTGGCCCAGATGCTGGAGACGCCGCAGGCCTGCCTGCGCTGGCTGCGGCGCACGCCCGAGCTGCAACGCTGGCGGCTGCTGAAGGCGCAGTTCGGTCAGGCCGTCGACGGCCTGAAACGGCGTCTGCAGCGCCTGCTGGGATTGGCCGAGGCCCAGGCGGCCGAGCCGGCGCCGGCCGGCCTGACCCGCACGGCGCTGTTCGCGCCACCCGATGCGCCACGTTTGCGCGAACGCCTGTGGCTGGGCCTGTGCCGACGACTTTTTGTGCTGGGCGAAGCACCGGAACAACTGCGCCTGGGGCCGGAGCTGCTCGCGACGGCACCGGGCCGCGCAGCCCCCACCGCCGAGCTGTCCGCGCCTCGCCTGGGCGAGCCCATCTGGGTGGATGACGCCGGCCAGGTGCTGCTGGCGGTCTATGCGCAGTGCCTCTTCGCACGCTTCGAACTGCTGGACGAGAGCGGCCGGCAGTGGCGCAGCGAAACCGCCCGCGCGCACGCCGTGGCCTGCCTGCAGTACCTGGTGCGTGGCGCCCAGGGCCTCGATACGCCCGATGAGCATCGCCTGCCCTTGAGCAAGCTCTTGTGCGGGGCCTCACCCGAAACACTGCTCGTCCCCGACTCGGGACCGGAGCCGGCCCGGCAAGCCGAGCTGGAGGGTCTGCTGCAGGCGCTGATCGCTCACTGGGCCGCCCTGGGTCAGACCAGCCCCCAGGCGCTGCGTGAGAGCTTTCTGCAGCGCGGCGGCCGCCTGGTGCAGGAAACACAGGCCGAGAGCGTGGAAGGCCCGGAGGGCCGGCGCGAGGAGCCGGCTCGCTGGCGGCTGCGCGTCGAGGGGCGCGCCTTCGATGTGCTGCTGGACCGTCTGCCCTGGAGCTATGGCCTGATCCGCCTGCCCTGGATGTCGGCCGTTCTGCACGTGGACTGGCGCTGAGGATCACATCGTGCAAGACCACACCCTGGCCCTGACGCTGGAGCTTGACTGGCTGCAGTGCGTGCTGGACCGCCGGCTGGAACAGCACTTCCAGCAGCAAGACCTGGATCTGGCGGCGGCCGGTCCCCTGCCCGAGCTGCCCCCCGGCAGCGCCCTGGGCGAGCTCATCGTGCGCCTGCAGCTCAGCCCGGCCGAGCGCGTGGTGCTGGCCCTGGCCCTGGCGCCGCATCTGCGCCCTGCGATGCTGGACCTGCTGTTCATGCGCAACCAGAACCTGGACCGCGGCTTCACCGAGTTTGGCGGGCTCAAGGCGCAAGGCCATGGGGGCTTTCTGCCCACCGGGGAGACCGCGGCTTTTCTGGTGGCCGGTGAGGATCTGGCGGCCCGCGTGGCCCTGCTGGCCTGCTTTGATGCAGGCCACGCCTTCGCGCGCGAAACCCTGCTCAGCCTGGAGACGCCCGCCAGCGGTGAGCCCCAGCTCAGCGGCGCCCTGCTGGCCAGCAGCGAGGCCCTGCAGCGTCTGTGCAGCGGCACGGCCCGCAAGCCCGACTTCAGCGCGCAGTTCCCCGCCAAGCGCATCAGCAGCCCCCTGGGCTGGGAGGACCTGGTGCTGGCGCCGGAGGTGATGGACGAGGTGCAGCAGCTGTGCGCCTGGATGCGCGAGGGCGCGCATCTGATGCAGGACTGGGGGCTGGCGCGCGCTCTCAAGCCGGGTTACCGCGCCCTCTTCCACGGCCCGCCGGGCACGGGCAAAACACTCACGGCCACCCTGATCGGCCAGGTGGTGGAGGCGGATGTGTACCGCATCGACCTGTCGATGGTGGTCTCCAAGTACATCGGCGAGACCGAGAAGAATCTGGCGCGGGTCTTTGACCAGGCGCAGTCGCGGCGCTGGATCCTGTTCTTTGACGAGGCGGATGCGCTGTTCGGCAAGCGCGGTGCCGCGAACACTGCCAACGATCACCATGCCAACCAGGAAATTGCCTACCTGCTGCAGCGGGTGGAGGACTTCCCGGGCATGGTGATCCTGGCCAGCAATCTGCGCAGCAATATCGATGAGGCCTTCTCGCGTCGCTTTCAGTCCATGGTCTATTTCCCCATGCCCGACGCCGAGCAGCGCCTGCGCCTGTGGCAGCAGATGCTGGCCCCGGAGCATCTGGATGCGGATGTGGACCTTGAGCTGCTGGCCCAGCGCCACGAGCTGGCCGGCGGCGCCATCGCCAATGTGATCCGCCATGCCGCGCTCAAGGCCGTGCGTGCCGGCCGGCAGCAGGTGCGCATGCAGGAGCTGCGCGCGGGCCTGGCGCGAGAGCTGCGCAAGGAAGGGAGAACCTTGTGAGCCGCACACGCCGCCTGCGCCTGGCCCTGCCCCTGGGCCTGTCCCTCTTGCTGCTGGCGGCGACCAGCGCGCCCACCGAGCTGGCGCCTCGCCCGGCCAGCGCAGCCAGTGCAGCCAGCGCACCCAACTCGGCTCCTGCAGCACCCACATCCGCTGCGGCGTCGGCTGCTACGCCCCCCGGACAGGTGCAAGACTGCGGCCCCCTCACGCGCACCAGCCCGCCCAGCGAACCGCCCTTGCCCCTGAGCTTGGCACCGCCGAACCAGGCACTGCCCAGCGCCCGGGCAGGACGCAGCTACAAGGCCTTGCTCTTCGCCCAGGGTGGCAGCCGCCCCTATGTCTTCGGCCTCAGCGACGGCCAGTTGCCGCCCGGCATACGCATGGACCGCGACGGGCGCCTGTGCGGCCTGCCTGAGCGCGAAGGCCGCTATGCATTCAGCGTGCTGCTCACCGACGCCAATGGGCGCCAGGCCAGCCAGAGCTATGTGCTGCGCGTGCTGGGGGTCACGGACGCAAAGCCCGCGGCGGGCGCAGCGTCCCAAGCCCTACCCGCGGTACCGACCGTGCCCGGCCTGGTGGGCGTCAACCCCGCCACGACCACGGTGCCGGAGCCGGCGGACGCGCGCACCGCCATCGTCTACCGCCTCCAGGCCGCCCAGCTTGATGCGCTGCTGGCCGCGGACGACAACAGCGGCGGCGACAAGAGTGGCTCGGAGACCGGCAGCAGCAGCACGGGAACGGTCGACGGCGCCACACCGCCGGCGGCCGCTTCTTCCGCCCCGGCTCCGACCGCCTCCGCCCCCGCTGCGCCCACGCCCCCCGCGGCCAGCGCTGGGCCGACGCCGGAGCGCCCCGCAGGCCTGGTCTGGAGCGAGCCGCAGCACAAACAGCTGCTGCAATGGCTAGGGCCGCTGCTGGAGCGCGAGTACCCGACCCGCGATCTCTTCCTCGCCGCCGTGGACGCGCAGCGCTGCGAGCACAGCCGCAGCCTCATCAAGGCCAGCGCGCAGCAGCGCGGCGAGAGCGAGCCCCCGGCCGAAGCGCTGGCCCGCCTGTGCCAGCCGCCCCCCGCGGGGGCGGCCGCATCGGCCGCCAAGCTGGGCGGCCCGCCCAAAGCCCCTGGCCGAGCAGCCACGCCCACCGTCAAAACCAGCGCGCCCAAGCCCAAGGCGCTGGAACCCGGACAGATCCCCTGGGAAGATCTGCCGGACTGGCTGTTGCCGCCCGTGCTGCGGGAGTGGCTGGCCCAGGCCGCCCGACGCACGGTGAGCCTGACGCCGGCCCAGCCGCTGAACTGGCAGGCCGTGCCCGGCTGCGACTGCCTGAGCGAGCGCAGCCAGGGCCTGGTCTATGCCGTCTACCCGGCCTGGAACGCCGTCGGCGCGGATCCCCAGACCCTGGACTTCAGCCTGCTGCACCGGCTCAGCTTCATGGGCCTGAGCTTCAACGCCCAAGGCCTGGACTATCGCTACCTCAACCCCACGGGTTCGGGCAGCGCGCAGCGACGCGATCTGCTTCAGGAGAGCGAGTTCATACGCTTGGCCAAGCACTACGGCACCCAGGTCGACTTCATGCTCTACCAGCGGCACTGGGACTTTCTGCTGACCGAGGCCAGCGCCCAGCGCGAGGCCCTGCTGACCCAGATGCTGACGCAGGTGCCCCAGCAGGCCCGTGAATTGATAGACCGCCCCCTGCCGGGCCTGCCGGCGCGGCTGAAAGCCGCCCTGCCCCTGTTTGGCCACACCCAGCACCTGGGCGATGGCCTGAGCGTCTTCTTCGATGAGCTGCCCCAGGGCGAGGGCACGCGCCCCGAGCTGGCCGGCCGCATCGCGGACTTTTATCCCCGTTTTGTGCGGGCCCTGGCCGAATCCCTTTACCGCAATCCGGGACGCCGCTATGCGCTCAATCTGGTGCTGACCGAAGCCCAGCTGCGCGCCGGCCAACCGGCCACGGTGGACCAGCTCTTCCGTCTGATGCTCGAGGTGGAGAAGCCCGAAGTGCGGGAGGGGCGCATCGCCGACAGCGGCGGCGACTACCGCAGCCGCACCAACGTAGAGCTGCGCTTCATGGTGCTGCTGCCCGAGCCCAGCCGGGAGAGCAAGAAGCGTTTGCGCGATCTGGTCGAGCGTTCGCCGCATCTGCAAGGCAGCAACCGACGCGCCATGCTGCGCAGCATCGTGCCGGTGCGTCTGCTGCCAGGCGCCAGCGAGGAGCAGTTTCGCGATGACCTGGTGTATTTCCAGGACAACTTCGCGGGGGTGGGTTTCTGGCCCGCGCCCCTGCAAGGCGAGAACTTCTCGGACCGCGATCAGCGGCTTGTTCGCACGACCCTGGTGGGCTCCCCGCCCAACGCCCTGAGCGCGGCCGTCTGCGGCTGGGTCTGCCCCAACCGCTGGCCCTTGCGCCTGGCCTTTGATGTGCTGCTGCTCGTCGGTCTGCTCGTGGGCGTGGCGCTCACCTTGCATTGCGGCTGGCGCATGCGCTGGGGTCGCTATGCCCTGCTGGCCGGCGTGGCGCCCTTCCTGCTGGGCGCGGCCCTGCTGCACTGCGATCCGGCACTGCGCTCGCTGCGTGATGGCAATGCGCAGCTGATCCTGGCGATCGCGATCCCTGTGCTGCTGGCACTGCGGGTGCTGCTGCGCTCCAGGGTGGAAAAGCCATGAACGCTGACTGCCACGCCACGCCTGCCAAGCAACTGCTCAAGCGCCCGCCAGGGCAAGGAGTTCCCATGAAGGCCAAGCACACCCAGCCCCAACGCCGCACCGAGTCCCCCGCGGCCGCACTGCACGCCGGCCAAGCGGGCGGCAGCGACAGCCCCAGACTCAGCGCGCAGAGCAGTCACATCGCGCAGCTGCAAGCCGCCACCGCGCCGATTCAGCGGGTCGAAGGCGAGCGCAAGACCAAGGGCCACTCGCGCGGCACCTCGCACTCCACCACTGCGCCCAACGGCAAGACCAGCTCGCATCAGCCCGGCAAGGGGCGCACCGAGAAGCCGAGCAAGAGCGCCGCCAAGAACCGCAAGCGCGACCGCATGCTGCAAACCAATGTGGCGAACTCAATCGCCAAGAGCCAGGGAACGGGCAAGTAGGCACGCCGCCACCCACGGGCGTGCGCAAGCCAAGTGAGCGACGAGAAGCGAAGCTAAGCCATCCGCCAAGTCGGCTTGCCCCGCCAGTACGTCCTTGAACCCGAAGGAGCCAGGCCATGAGTAGCCGAACTCGCCAAGCAAAGGTAAAAGCCCCTGATTCGCCAGGGCCTCAGCGCACACCCGCCGCCGCCGCCAACAGCGCTGTCGCCCTGAGCCCTGCTGGCGCCACCACGATACCCGCCGGGCCCAACATCCCGCGCCAACTCAAACAGGGCGAGCACTTGGCCCACCTGCGGTCTGCAGCGGGAGATGCATCTCAGGGTAGCCTACCTGCCAAGCTGCGTAGCGGCATCGAATCCCTTTCCGGCATCGACATGTCTGGCGTCCGTGTCCATCGCAACGCCAGCAAGCCGGAGGCTGTGCAGGCCATGATGAATTCGGCGCAGAGACGAAACCATGCAGGGGCCGGGCTCCGTGTGGACGTAGCCGACACCGGGCAGCAGGCCAAAACGCAGGGTGGGAAACTACAAAACACTGCTAGCGCCGTATCTGCCCCGCTTAACAACACTCGCCTGCCCGATCAGCTAAAAGCGGGCATTGAGTCCTTGTCTGGCATGTCGATGGATAACGTGCGAGTGCACTACAACTCTTCGAAACCAGCGCAGTTGAATGCACATGCTTATGCGCAAGGAACGGAAATCCACGTGGCACCAGGGCAGGAACGGCATCTCCCGCACGAAGCCTGGCATGTAACCCAGCAGGCGCAAGGACGCGTGACGCCTACGGCCCAATTGGCAGGCGTGGTGATCAACGACAACAGCGCCCTCGAACGTGAGGCCGACGTAATGGGCGCTCGCGCCCAAGGCCTCGGCCCCTTCCTGTCACCTGGCCGAAACCTTCAGCGCCAACGCAGGTTAGGCGGCTCGAACATCCTCCAGGGACGGTTCGTACTGTCCAAGAAGAGGCGAACGCCCATTGACGACGACACGCTCAAGACAATCGGGATGTACCTGAGAGGACACCCGCTGTATCCGGAATTCAAGAACCTGAGCGACAGCGTGAAGACTTTCCGCCTGCTAGGTTGGCTCAACGAAAATCGCGACGCGTTGGGTGAACTGCACGGGGTGCTGTACGCCATTGCGGAAGGTGAAGCGTCCGAGCCGGCTGAAGAGAGTGATCAAGGCATCACCTTCATCGCCGACGAACACTACGACGCTCCGGGTTCCGACGCTGGACCGCTGAAATACCTGACCGACAAGCGCAGCGAGCTGATTCCATGGCTGTTCAACGGCAATCGGGTCAAGATGCAGCAGACCTCAGGCCGCATCCGTGGTTCCGCCAAGAAAGAAGACTGGTCCGCAGTACGTGTGACGCTGGGAGAGGTTCTGCTGCTGCACAAGATCGACGGGCCGGCCGCCGAGAAATCGAAGCAGCGAGAGCTAGTGATTCTTCAGCGGCTGTCGCAAACCTATCCCAGTCGCAAGGCCCGGAGCCAGGCCGGCCAATCCAAGAAGAAAGGAAGAGGCAAGCGCCAGGCAAAGCTGCAATCACAGCAACCGCCACCGCTGCGGATCTCGATGGACAAGATTCCCTCCGACGTCTTCAGCTTCGCTTTCCAGAAGGCCGTGTTCGGAGAAGCCAACATCAAGATCGCGATCGATCCTCAAGGCCGCAAAATTTCGCTCGACGGGGTCGGGCGGGTGCGCGCCATGCTGTCTGCTCTAGCCCGGCTCAAGCTGGAGCCCGACAATTTCACCATCGACGCCATGGCGATGCGGGTCACCCCCGAGGAGTACGACGAGCTCGAGGCCATCCACAAGGTCTATTACGACGAATCGGGCCAGCAGCGTGAAAAAGAAGGCTCGCTGGGCTGGACCCCTGGAATCGTCCGGACGCTCACCGCGCCCATCGGAAAACTCGCGGCGTGGTTGCAAAGCGGAACCAAGAAGGAGCGTGACCTCGGCAAAGCGCTCTCCAACGACGAGCCAAGGTTCTTCCGGAACAACTGCCTGATCGTCGCCATCGCTGACGCGGCCGGCATTCCGCAGCCTTCGGCGCAACAGATCATCCAGATCCGAACCCAGATCAGTCAGCCGGTCGGCGGCATGCTGCTGGCCACGCCGCAGGCCATCAACGTCATTCGCCAAGTCACCGGCATCACTCGAACGATCAGGATCACCTATACCCACCTGCTGGGCACGGCTTTCGCGAACGAGACTTTCGCGGGCGGCACCGGGCTACCGTTGATCGTCCATCACGCCCACAACCATTTCTACCATCCCCCCGGCGGAGTCCACGACCCGAAATCGCTGGACCAGCGGGCCCGGGCCAGCGTGGGTCTGATGGGTACTTCCTCGATGTCCGACAAGGAACTCAATCTGGCAATCAAGCCGTACGCCAAGCTCTATCGAGAACGATTCGACAAGGAGCTTCACCAGACCATGGCGAGCAAGGGCTACGACGCGCTCAACTGGCTTCACCAGATTCTCGACAAGGGTCAATTCCAGGAGATGTGCAAGGGGGGCCAGATCCGCGTGGCCTTCAGCCGCGATCTCTATGAAGGTCTGCGACGCATGAGAGCAGAACCACGGAAGTCCTCACACTACAGCGGCATCATCATCCCCACGCAGCTGACGCAGGTGCCCGACGAACACTACGGGATCGACGGTGACTTCTTCCCAACAGTGCTGTTCGGCTTAATGGAGAACACCAGCAGTAAGGAACGATTCATCTACATCCAGGCGGAGCGCAATTCGTACAACCCAAGCGCCAGCAAGTTCGAGAAACTCCACCACATACTGGATGCGTCCGACTACTCGTGGTCGCAGCAGAACCAGGGGCCGTACGGCATCTCCGACCACACAGATGCCGACCCGATGGGTGACACACGCCTCGACAGGCCTGGCTGGAGCCAACGTTGGCACCTGCGTCGCGTCAAGGCCATGGCGTTGATGTTGTTGAAGCCCTACCTGGCGGTTCCAGCGATGCTGAACCTCCTGCCGACTGATATCAAGCGTGCCTTACCGACGTTGGTCATGGCCGTGCTGCTTCACCTGATGCAGCCGACTATGGGGCAGGACTCCGTGTGAAAGGAACTTGCCCGAACTCGCTCCTCGCTTGAAGGCGTCCTATCCCGGGGGTCAAAGGGGGCATTGGTGCAGGCATTGGGGTCATGAGGCATTTGGGGCGCATTCGGTTCAGGGGCGAATTGGGGTCAGGTCTTTCTACTGGAATTGCTCGCCGAATGCGCGCAGAGTTGCCCCATGTCCCGCCCGCTGCGCACCGCGTTCCCCGCCGCCGTTGATCACGTCACGACTCGGGGTGATCGGCGGGATTCGATCTTTGATGACGACAATGACCAGCAGCAATTCTTGGCCGTGTTGGCCCTGCCCCTGTAGCGCTTCGACGCTCAGGCCTCAGCCTATTGCTTGATGGATGGGTAACCATTACCACTTGGTTCTGCACGCCCGCGCCGCCAACTTGTCACGCCTCATGCACCATCTCAACGGCCTGCACACCCAGAGCAAAAACCGACGGCATGGCGTGGTGGTTCATCTGCTGCAGGGGCGCTTCAAGGCGATCCTGGTGGATCGAGAGGTCTACCTCTTGACAGTTTGCCGCTACGTCAAATTCAACCCGGTGCGCGCCGGCATGGTGGAGGACGCGTCGCCGTGGACCTGACCGACTTACCTCGCCCATGTGGGTGGGGTGCAGGCGCCGGCTTGGCTCGACACTTTGGGCTTACGCGCCTACATGTTGGGCCACCAAATTCGCAGCACCGCCGACACTCAACGAGCCGTCAAGCGCTAAGCAGACTGGGTGTCTTCCGCCATCGACTTGAAGCTCTGGCATAAAGGCCTACGGCAGCAGAGCTAGCTGGGCAGTGAAGATTTCGTGCGCGCATGCAGGAGCAAGTTCATCCGCAGCATCTGGCAGCGTAGGAGATTCCGGGCATCCAGCGCAAGCGCGCTACTCGCAGACAGGAGCAAGATCCGCTGAAAGGACTCGCGGACGGCGCCTCGGCGGATACCGACATTACGCGCTACTACCGTGACTCTGGTTAAACCATGGCCCCGGTCGCTGTCGCACTTGCAGTTTCGGTTCCGACGGTCAGTCTGGGGGCGGGGCGCAAGGGGAAAGAGCAGTTGAAAGATGCTAGACCTGCACCCGGCGTTGCAGGGCGACAAGCTGGTCGACATCCGCCTCGAGGGCGAGCTCAAGCCCCAGCGCGAAGCCACCCTGGTGGTCACCCGCGCCGACGGCAGCCGCTTCGAGCGGGCGCTGATCCTGCGCATCGACACGCCCATCGAGGTGGAGTACTACCGCCACGGCGGCATCCTCCCCTTCGTGCTGCGCCAGCTGCTGGCGGCCTGATCAGGACCGACCGGGCAGCTTGACCGGCTCGGCCAGGGCGTCCAGGCTCTGGCCGCTGGCGGCCAGCAGCTTCTCCAGCGCCGGCAGCAGGGGGCCCAGGCGCTCGTCGATGGCGTCGCGCACCGTGTCCACAAAGACCTGGGTGGAGCGCTCGATCTCGATATTGAGCGCGTCGCCCGGCTGCTTGTCGCCGAAGGTGGTCATGCGCAGCGTCTCGGGAATCAGCCAGACCTCGAACCAGCCGGCGCCGCCAGGCTCACGGCCGGCCTCGGCCACCGTCAGGCTGGCGCCGTTGATGGCGATATAGCCCTTGGCGAAGATGTAGCGCATCCAGGGCGCGGGCACGCGGATGCGCATCACATGGTTGTTCTCGGGCTTGCGCACGCTCTCCAGCGTGGCCATGAAGTCCACATGTCCCGAGAGCGGGTGGCCGCCGATCTCGGCGCCTTCCTTGGCGGCCCGCTCCACATTGAGCGCACTGCCCTGCTTCAGCCCCGCCAGCGTGGTGAGCTTGAGGCTTTGCTGCATCACATCGAAGTCGGCCGCGTTCGGGCCCTTGAGCGCGGTGACGGTGAGGCAGACGCCGTCGCAGGCCACGCTGGCGCCGATCTCCAGGCCCTCGCAGAAGCCCTCGGGGAAGGCCAGGGTGAAGCTGGTCAGGCCGGGCTTTTCGGTGATGGCGGCCACCTGGGCCAGCCCTTGGACGATGCCGGTGAACATCAGGCATGCTCCTTGAACAGTTCCGGCGTGAAGCCCAGGCTCAGGCGGCCGTCCGCCCATTGCACCAGGGGACGCTTGATCACGCTGGGCTGGGCCTGGGCCAGGGCGGCGGCGCTGGCGGCATCGCTCACGCCGGCCTTGGTGGCCTCGTCCAGCTTGCGCCAGGTGGTGCCGGCGCGGTTGATCACCTTGTCCCAGCCCAGCTCGGCCATCCAGCGCGGCAGCAGGTCGGCGGGCACGCCGGCCTTCTTGTAGTCGTGGAACTGGTAGGCCAGCCCCTGTTCATCCAGCCAGGCGCGGGCGCGCTTGACCGTGTCGCAATTCGGAATCCCGTAAACGGTGATGCTGTTCTTCATGGGCGACACGCTACCATGAAGCCGATGATCGACTGGCTGCAAGAGTCTTCGCTGGAGTTCCCGCCGCCGGAGCAGGCCCTGGGGCCCGCCTCCGAGGCGCCGGGCCTGCTGGCCGCCGGCGGCGACCTGGCCCCCGCCCGGCTGGAGGCCGCCTACCGCCGCGGCATCTTTCCCTGGTACGGCCCCGGCCAGCCCATTCTGTGGTGGTCGCCCGAGCCGCGCATGGTGCTGCAGACCCGGCACTTCAAGCTCAGCCGCTCACTGCGCAAGACCATCGCGAAGTTCCGTGCCACGCCCGGCTGCGAGATCCGGGTGGACAGCGCCCTGCCCCGGGTGCTGCAGGCCTGTGCCGAGACCCCGCGCGAGGGCCAGAACGGCACCTGGATCCTGCCCGAGATGCAGGCCGCCTACCAGCGCTGGGCGCGCGAGCGCGGCGCGGTGCACAGCGTGGAGACCTGGGTGGACGGCGAGCTGGCGGGCGGGCTCTATGGCGTGAACCTGGGCCATATGTTCTTTGGCGAATCCATGTTCATGCGCCGCACCGACGCCTCCAAGATCGCGCTGGCGGCCCTGGTCTGCCTGTGCCGGCGCCACCGCATCCCCTGGATCGATTGCCAGCAGAACACCCGCCACCTGGCGTCGCTCGGCGCGGCCGAAGTGCCCCGCAGCGCCTTCCAGGCCCATCTGCAGGCGGCGATTGGCGAGGACGGCCCCCTGCCCGCCGCGGCCTGGCGTTTCGAGCCGGCACTCTGGGACGAGCTGGGCGCCTTTGACGCAGAATCCGCAGCTGCCAGCCTGAGGGAGCCCCCACCGTGACCCATCCCAAGGAACTACCGCTGTCCCAGCTGCAGTTCTATGCGACCGCGCCCTACCCCTGCAGCTACCTGCCGGACCGTCAGGCACGCTCGCAGGTGGCCACGCCCAGCCATCTGATCCATGCCGACGCCTACTCGGGCCTGGTGGAAGCGGGCTTTCGCCGCAGCGGCCTCTTCACCTACCGGCCCTATTGCGATGGCTGCAAGGCCTGCGTGCCCATGCGCATCCCGGTGGCGGACTTCCAGCCCTCGCGCAGCCAGCGCCGCGCCTGGCGCCAGCACGAGGCGCTACAGACCCGGGTCATGCGCCTGACCTACAGCGACGAGCATTACCAGCTCTATCTGCGCTACCAGGCCGGGCGCCACAGCGGTGGCGGCATGGACCATGACAGCGTGGACCAGTACACCCAGTTCCTGCTGCAAAGCCGCATCAACTCGCGCCTGGTGGAATTTCGTGAACCCGCCGGCCCCGAGGCCGAGGAAGGCGAAGGCCGGCTGCGCATGGTCTCCATCCTGGATGTGCTGAGCGACGGGCTCTCCGCCGTCTACACCTTCTACGAGCCCGAGGGTCGCAACAGCTACGGCAGCTACAACGTGCTGTGGCAGATCGAGCAGACCCGGCGCCTGGGCCTGAGCCACCTCTATCTGGGCTACTGGATCGCCGAGAGCGACAAGATGGCCTACAAGGCCCGCTTCGGCCCGCATGAGCTGCTGATCGACGGGCAGTGGCAGCGTCGCGACAGCGGCCGCGACTGAAGCCCTGGCCCGCCGCGCGGTCTCAGGCCGCCAGCCGGGCCATCACCTCGTCCGCAATCGCCAGACAGCTGGTCAGGCCGGGCGACTCGATGCCCAGCAGGTTCACCAGGCCCGGCACGCCGTGCTGGGCCGGACCCTCGATGCGGAAGTCCGGCGCCGGCTCGCCCGGGCCGTGGATCTTGGGGCGCACACCGCTGTAGGCCGGCTGCAGCGCGCCGTCCGGCAAGGCCGGCCAGTAACGGCGCACATCGGCATAGAAGCCTTCGGCCCGCGCCGGGTCCACCTGGTAGTCCAGGGCATCGGGGTCGGCCACGTTTTCCAGCCACTGGGCATCGGGGCCGAAGCGGGCTTGGCCCCCCAGGTCCAGGGTCAGATGCACGCCCAGCGAGGCCTCCTGGGGCAGCGGATAGATGAGACGGCCAAAAGGCGCGCGCCCCGCCAGCGAGAAGTAGCTGCCCTTGCTGTAATGCGCCCGCGGCACATGGGCCGCATCCAGCCCCTCGCTGCGTGCGGCCAGCCAGGGCGCCCACAGGCCGGCGGCATTGACCACCAGGCCGGCCAGCAGTTCCATCTCCTCGCCCCCGGCGCGCACCCGCAAGACCTGGCCCTCGGCCGTGGTCCGCAGGCCCAGCACCTCGGATCCCAGAACCACGGCGCCGCCGGCCGCCTCCAGATCGCCCTGCAGGGCCAGCATCAGGCCATGGCTGTCCACAATGCCGGTGGAGGGCGAGAGCAGCGCCGCCTCGCAGCGCAGAGCCGGCTCCAGGGCCTGGGCTTCCTCGCGGCTGAGCCAGCGCAGATCGTGAACACCGTTGGCAGCGGCCTTGGCCTGCAAGGCCTGCAAGCCCGGTAGCTGAGAGGCTTCGGTGGCCACCACCAGCTTGCCGCAGCGGCTGTGGGCCACGCCGTGGCTGGCGCAGAAGGCGTAGAGCAGCTCCTTGCCGCGCACGCACAGCCGCGCCTTGAGGGAGCCGGCCGGGTAATAGAGACCTGCGTGGATGACCTCGCTATTGCGCGAGCTCACGCCCTGCCCGATGGCGGTCTCGCGCTCCAGCACCAGGGTCTCGCGCCCGCTGCGTGCCAGCGCCCGTCCCACGGCCAGACCCACCACGCCCGCCCCCACCACGACTGCATCGACTTTGTCCATGCGGGCGATTGTGCCCAGGGCGGCGCCCCTCGCTGTTTCGGTGTTCACTAATTCACGAGGGCCCGATTACGAGGTCGTACTAAGGGCTTTTCCCCAGAAGCCCGAGCGCGTCGGCAGCGCACACTTGCGCCCGAGTTCGCCCCATGAGGGCGACAGGCGCACAAGACGCCATCACGCCGCGTACCGGAGGGCGGCCAGCGAGGGATCATCCGTCATGCACAGCCAATCGATGCAGCCGCCATCCGGAGAGCGGCCGCGCAGCGTCCTGATCGTCGACGACAGTCGGGCGATACAGGCCATCATGCGCCGTGCGCTGGAGCAATCCAATGCGCTGCCACCGTTGAACATCCGCACCGCCAGCAGCGCCGAGCAGGCGCAGGCCCTGGTCGAGGACGAGACGCCCGATCTGCTGCTGTCCGACTGGCATATGCCGGGCATGGACGGCGCCGCGCTGCTGCGCTGGCTGCGCCGGCACGGGCACGGCGGCCTGCCCATCGGCGTGATCACCACCGAAACACGCAGTGATCAGCTGGATCGGGCCCGCGAGCTGGGGGCGAGCTTCGTGCTCAACAAGCCTTTTGACGATGTGTCCCTGTGCCAGGCCGTGGGCGAGGCGCTGAGCCGGCCCATGGCCGCGCCGGCGGACATCATGCAGGTACCAGACCTGCCCCGAGGCGCCGCCCTGGAGTCCCTGGCCCAACTGCAGCAGCAGACCTATATGCATATCGGAACACGGGGTTTCGAATTGCTGCGGGCCGAGCCGGACGCGCGGCTGGCCGAACGCGAGCAGCAACTCGTCGCCCTGTACGGCAGCACCCAGCGCGGCGGTCTTTATGCGCTGGGACTGCTCGACACCGCGGCCTGCTGGCTCATTGGCGGTGCCGCCAGCGGTTTGAGCAGCGCCGAGATCCAGGCCGGCATCACGGCGGGCACCGAACCCAGCGCTCGCGTGGTGGATCAGGCGGGGCGGCTGCTGCAGGCCTGCGCGCCGCTGCTGCGCAAGCGCAGCCCGACCGATCAGGTGGCCCTGAGTGCGGCAAGGCTGGTGCGACAGCGTTTTGACAAACTCCCGGAACTGCTGCAACAGCATCAGGGACGCAGCGAATTCACGCTGCGCATCAAATCCCTGGGCCAGGGGCGACTGAGTTTTCTGCTGGTATGAGTCTTTTTCTGAGTCTGAGCCTGGAACAGATTGCCGCGCTGGGCGTGCTGCTGGCCAACGGCGTTTTCGTGATCGTGGCGGTGGCCGCCTATCTGCGCATGAACAGCGAGGAGGACCGGCGACAGCGCTTCCTGAGCCATGCGCTGGGCGACAGCCGCGAGGCCGGCCAGGCCCTCAAGTCCATCGTGCGTGATCTGCAACGCCTGATGGAGCGCATTGAACGCGCCGCCCTGGGGCGCGGCGGCAACGAGGCCGCTGCTTTTGAGCGCAGCCAGGCGGGGGGACGCCTGCAGGCGGAGCCAGAAGACAGCGCCCTGCCCTCCAGCGAGGAGGAGCAGATGGACTTTGCGCGGCTCAGCCCCCCGGAGCAATGCCCGACCATCGGCGACTATGCCGAGTGGCGCCGCCTGCAGCAGGTGGAGCTGGCCCGCTTGCTGCAGCAACGCCGCAAGCTCCTGCAAGCCCTGGACCAGGCCCGCGCCGCAGCCGCCTCGCGCCGTGGGGCAGCTGGCAACACGCGCAGCGAGGGCCTGGAGTTGCAACGCGCACGCCAGCGCCTGACGGAATTGCAGGCCGAGCTGGAGCGTGCGCAGGTGGAGCGCTCCTTTGTCGAGGACCGATTGCTGAACCTGGACGAGGAGCTGACCCGGGAAAAGATTCGCGCCGCCAATCTGCAGCGGCGCATCGAGGCCCTGGAGCAAGCCGCGGCAGCCGTCGAAGCCTGAGGCGGGGCACGGCCCCCAAGCCGGGAGTGGCGCCACCCAGCACCGATCAGGGCTAGGCTGGCGAGTTCAGGGCCTGCAGCACCACCTGTGCGGCGTCGGGGCTGAACTCCCCCGCAGCCAGACGCTCACGCAGCTGCTGAGGCCCGAGGAACAGGAACTCCTGAACCTCGCCGTCCCGGTTCCGGGGCATGAAATCGGCCGGCAGCTGCAGCTCATAGAGGTGCAGGATCTCGTCATGCAAGCCCTCGCCGGCAATGGCGCGGCAGCTGCGCAGCGCGCCCGCGTCCCGCAGAGCCTGGCTCAGCGCAAACGGCACACCAGCCTCTTCCCAGAGCTCGCGCCTGGCGCAATCGAGCAGGGATTCACCGGCCCCCAGACCGCCGGCCGCCAGATTGTCCAGCCGGCCGGGATCGGTGGCCTTGTTCAGGGCGCGACGGCCGCAGAGCATGCGCCCATCGGGCCACCAGCCGTTGATGTGCACGGCACGGCTCATCAGACCGAAGTAGCGGAAAGCGGCGCGCTCAAGCCGGAACAATTCGGCCCCGCGCTCGCGGCAGGGCTCGGGCACCGGCGCCTCGCAGGCATAGGCCTCGCCGCGCCAGCCTCGAATCAGACCGCGCTCGCGCAGGGCCTCGGCCGCCGCCTGGATACGCGCCGAGCGCTCAGCCGCCGGCGGCCGCCAATGTAGATCTCCGTTCTGGAGGTTTGCGTACGGCGCCAGTAAGGGCTGCAGGCTTTCTCGATGGCCGGGCGCCAGCCACCCTATGGCGAGCTCATCCAAGCACAGCCTGGACCAGCCTTGTTCGGCCCAGGCATCAGTCATGACGGCAGACCCTTTTGAAGCACATCTTGGTCATAGATGGCATTCTCCAACAAGGCCGATGAGCTCAAGACCAGAGCATATGAACAAGGCCCCCACCCCCCCGATCTCCGCAGCACACAAAGAAAAACCCCGCGGTTCTTGCGAACGCGCGGGGTGATCCTGGTGGGCGGTGCAGGGTTCGAACCTGCGACCCCTGCCGTGTGAAGGCAGTGCTCTACCGCTGAGCTAACCGCCCGGTATCTGGCGGGTGATTGCGGCTGCAATCTTGATGACCTGAAGCTTGGTGGGCGGTGCAGGGTTCGAACCTGCGACCCCTGCCGTGTGAAGGCAGTGCTCTACCGCTGAGCTAACCGCCCGGTCTGGTCACCCGACAAATCTGCCTTGCATTGCTGCCAAACAAATTCATCAACCGGGAAGCCAATGATTATGCCATGAATTTTTGAATACCTGCAAGTGACTCAGTGAGCTTGCCAGATTCTTTTGCCCCCGCTGGCCTTGTCCAGCTCGGCCAGCACCTTCTCATGGGCCTGGAGTTCGGCCTCGCTGGCCACGAGCACGGGCAGCGCAAAGCGGCTGAAGTCCACGGACTCCAGCTGGGTCTCGCCCGCGGCATGGCCGCCGCCCCCGCTGGCGCTGGACTCGTCGATGACCAGGGAGTCCTGGCCGCGGGTCATATTGATATAGACCTGGGCCAGCAGTTCCGCGTCCAGCAAGGCGCCGTGGAAGGTGCGGTTGGAGTTGTCCACCTCCAGGCGCCGGCACAAGGCGTCCAGCGAATTGGCCTTGCCCGGGTAGAGGTCGCGCGCCATCAGCAAGGTGTCGCGCACGCCGGCCACCACATCGTGGATGGGCGGGCGGCCCAGACGCTTCATCTCGGCGTTGACGAAACCCAGGTCAAAGGGCGCGTTGTGGATGACCAGCTCGGCGCCGCTCACGTACTCGATGAACTGATCGGCGATCTCGGCGAACTTGGGCTTGGTGGACAGGAACTCGTCCGTCAGTCCGTGCACCTTGAGCGCTTCCTCATGGCTGGAGCGCTCGGGGTTGATGTAGATGTGGAGGTTGTTGCCGGTGAGCTGGCGGTTGACCATCTCCACACAGCCGATTTCGACCAGGCGGTCGCCGCCTTCGGCATACAGGCCGGTGGTTTCGGTATCGAAGAAGATTTGACGCATGGGAATTCAGGCAGCGCTGGCGCCGCGGGCGCGACGGCCGGCCCAGAGCCAGATGGCGATGCCGGCGGCAATCATGGGCAGGGACAGCCATTGTCCCTGACTCAGGCTCAGTGCCCGCAGGCCCAGGAAGTCGTCGGGCTCGCGGAAGAACTCGGCCAGGAAACGGAAGATGCCGTAGCCGATCAGGAACATGCCCGAGACCTGGCCGGTGGCGCGGGGCTTCTTGGCATAGAACCAGAGCAGCACAAAGAGCAGCAGGCCCTCGCCCAGGAACTGGTAGAGCTGGGAGGGGTGGCGGGCAATGCCGCCGTCGTGGGCCTGCGGAAACACCATGGCCCAGGGCAGGGAGGGATCGGCGGCGCGGCCCCAGAGTTCGCCGTTGATGAAGTTGCCCAAGCGGCCCGCGGCCAGACCCGTGGGCACGCAGGGCGCGATCAGATCGGTCACCTCGAAGAAGCTGCGCTGGCGCAGCTTGGCGAAGAGCCACATGGCCACGATCACGCCCAGCAGGCCGCCGTGAAAAGCCATGCCGCCCTTCCACACCGCCAGGATCTCGGCCGGATGGCTCAGGTAGTAGGCCGGCTTGTAAAAGAGCACATAGCCCAGGCGCCCGCCCAGCACCACGCCCAGCACGCCGAAGAAGAGCAGATCGTCCACATCGCGCCGGGTCCAGCCGCGGCTGGCGAACTGGGGCTGGGCGATCTTGCGCGTGGCCAGCCACAGAAAGAGACCGAAGGCCGCCAGATAGGTCAGGCCGTACCAGTGCACGGCCAGGGGGCCCAGGCTGATGGCGATGGGGTCGAACTGGGGATGGACCAGCATGGCGGCAGCGTCTCTCGCTCTAGGGATACAGGTCGCGCATCATACGGGGCCGGCCGCCCGGCCCCTGAGCCACGGCCTTGTTCAGGCCATGCCCAGGCCCTCACGCACATGGGTCACGAAACGCTGTACCGCGGGCGGCGCGCCAGGCCGCCAGATCAGGCTGGTGGCGCTGACCGGCACGGGGCCAGCCACCGGCCGGTAGACCACGCCGCTGCGCTGCAGGCCCATCACGGATTCCGGCACCCAGGCCACGCCCATGCCGGCCGAGACCAGGTTGACGATGGTTTGCATCTGGATGGCCTCCTGCGCGATCTGCGGGGCGCGGCCGTGCGCGCGGTAGAAGCCCAGCACCGCGTCGAAGAGCGAGGGGGCGATCTCGCGCGGGAAGATCACCAGGGGCAGGTCCAGGATGTCCGGCGCGGCAAGCTGGGCTCGCCCGGCCTGGGGCAGTTCGGCCGGCAGGGCCAGCACCAGGGGCTCGCGGGCAATCGGCAGGGCCTCGAAGCCGCTGGGCAGGGCATCGGGGGCATGGATCACGAAGCCGGCGTCCAGGGCATCGGCCGCAAAGTCCTGCAGCTGCACATCCAGCGTGGCCTCGCGCAGGCTGAGCTGGATGCCGGGCTGCTGCTCGCGAAAGCGCCGCAGCCAGCGTGGTAGCTCGCCAAAGCCCACGGTGGAGACAAAGCCCAGGCGCAGCCGGCCCTGGCGCCCCTCGGCCGCGGCCCGGGCCAGGGCCGGCAGGGCCTCCAGCTCGGCCAGCATACGCCGCGCCTCGGGCAGCAGGGCCGCGCCAGCGGGACTCAGGGCCACCGAGCGGCTGCTGCGCTCGAACAGGCGCACGCCCAGCTGGGCCTCCAGCTTCTGGATGGCCTGGGTGAGCGGGGGCTGGGTCATGTGCAGGCGTGCGGCCGCCCGGCCGAAGTGCAGTTCCTCGGCCACGACCAGGAACTGGCGCAGGCTGCGTGGCTCAATCATTAATGTTTTCCGTATCAATATGAAATGAATAATATATTTGAAAGCCAAGTCACCGCATCCGATACTGGCGTCTCCCCAGCATGAACGGACTCGCCAGGAGACCTTGCCCATGAGCTACAACCGCCGCTCCAAGAACATCACCGAGGGCGTGGCCCGCGCGCCCAACCGCTCCATGTACTACGGCATGGGCTACCAGGAGACGGACTTCGGCAAGCCCATGATCGGCGTGGCCAACGGCCACTCCACCATCACGCCCTGCAACTCCGGTCTGCAGAAGCTGGCCGATGCGGCCGTGATCGGCCTCAAGGCTGCGGGCGCCAATGCCCAGCTCTTCGGCACGCCCACCATCTCGGATGGCATGGCCATGGGCACCGAGGGCATGAAATACAGCCTGGTCTCGCGCGAGGTGATCTCTGACTGCGTGGAAACCTGCGTGGGCGGCCAGTGGCTGGACGGCGTGATGGTGATCGGTGGCTGCGACAAAAACATGCCCGGCGGCATGATGGGCATGCTGCGCGCCAATGTGCCGGCCATCTACATCTATGGCGGCACCATCAAGCCGGGCCACTACAAGGGCCAGGATCTGAACATCGTCTCGGTCTTCGAGGCCGTGGGCCAGTTTTCAGCCGGCAAGATGAGCGAGGAAGACTTCTGCCAGATCGAGAAGCGCGCCATCCCCGGCAGCGGCTCCTGCGGCGGCATGTACACGGCCAACACCATGAGCTCGGCCTTCGAGGCGCTGGGCATGAGCCTGCCCTACTCCTCGTCCATGTCCAACGTCGAGGACGAGGTGGTCGAGAACACCAGGAAGGCTGCGGCCGTGCTGGTCGAGGCCGTCAAGGCCGACCTCAAGCCGCGCGACATCGTCACCAAGAAGGCCATCGAGAACGCCGTGGCCGTGATCATGGCCACCGGCGGCTCCACCAATGCCGTGCTGCACTTCCTGGCCATCGCCCACGCGGCCGAGGTGGACTGGACCATCGATGACTTCGAGCGCATGCGCAAGAAGATCCCGGTGCTGTGCGACCTCAAGCCCAGCGGCCGCTTCCTGGCCGTGGACCTGCACAAGGCCGGCGGCATCCCGGCCGTGATGAAGGTGCTGCTCAAGGCCGGCCTGCTGCATGGCGACTGCATCACCATCACCGGCAAGACCGTGGCCGAGAACCTGGCCGAGGTGCCGGATCTCAGCCCCGACCAGGAGGTGATCCGCGAGGTCGGCAATCCCATGTACGAGCAGGGCCATCTGGCCATCCTGCGCGGCAATCTCTCGCCCGAGGGCTGCGTGGCCAAGATCACCGGCCTGAAGAACCCCGTGATCACCGGTCCGGCCCGCGTCTTTGACGACGAGCAGAGCGCCCTGGCGGCCATCATGGCCGGCAAGATCCAGGCCGGCGATGTGATGGTGCTGCGCTATCTGGGCCCCAAGGGCGGTCCGGGCATGCCCGAGATGCTGGCCCCCACCGGCGCCCTGATCGGCCAGGGCCTGGGCGAGAGCGTGGGCCTGATCACCGACGGCCGCTTCTCCGGCGGCACCTGGGGCATGGTGGTCGGCCATGTGGCGCCCGAGGCCTACGAGGGCGGCACCATCGCCCTGGTGCACGAGGGCGACCGCATCACCATCGACGCCCACCAGCTGCTGCTGGAGCTGCATGTGGACGAGGCCGAGCTGACCCGCCGCAAGGCCGCCTGGGTGAAGCCGGCGCCGCGCTACACCCGCGGCGTGCTGGCCAAGTTCGCCAGGAACGCCTCCAGCGCCAGCTCCGGCGCCGTGCTCGACAAGTTCGAGTGAGGTCGTGCTGCGACCTCAAACAACAAACAAAGGGCGCCGATGGCGCCCTTTTTTTTGTGTCCCGCCATACACGGGCCGGCGGTTCTAAGCCGGTGACGGGCCGGCGGCTTAGCGCCGCCGCTGTTTCTCGCCCTGCCCCAAGGCCTCCAGCGTTCGCTCGCGGCGCTGAGCCTTCTTCTCATCCAAGCTGCGCATCGCGCGCTTCTGGGTGTAGCCGCTGGCATCCGCCCAGGCCCACCACAGCACGGCCGCGGCAAAGGGTGACAAGACCAGCCACCAGCTCCAGCCCGCGACCGGCGCCACCTCCTGCCACTTGAGCAAGAGCAACAAGACCCCGATCAGCACAAAACCCATGCGTCCGACTCCACGATTTGCCTGCCGCCGACTGCCACACCATGCCTACAATGGCCGCTCGGCTTTCCTGCCAGGACTGTAGTGCAGATTGCCCGACGCCCCAGCAAAAACCTGAAGCAAGAAATCGAAAGGAAGCCATGAAGCCCTCTCTGATCGCCCTGGCCACCCTGGCCGCTTCCCTGAGCGCCCCGGCCGCCTTCGCCAGTGCCGACCTGGCCCAGAAGAAGAATTGCATGGCCTGCCATGCGGTGGACAAGAAGCTGGTAGGCCCCTCCTACAAGGACGTGGCCGCCAAGTACGCCAAGGACAAGGATGCGGTGAAGAAGCTGTCCGAGAAGATCGTCAAGGGCGGCTCAGGCGTCTGGGGCCCGGTGCCCATGCCGCCCAATGCCCAGGTCTCGGCCGATGAGGCCAAGCAGCTGGCGACCTGGGTGATGAGCATCAAGTAAGCCCGACTCGCGACAGCCCAACAAAAAGGTCGACCTCGGTCGACCTTTTTGCTTTGGGCATTTTCAGGCGCAGATTCTGGCCCGGCGACGCTGAGCCAGTGCCCTCAAGGCGGCCAGGCCGCCCAGCATCATCAGCCAGGTCTGCGGCTCCGGCACGGACAGGGCCATGGCCTGCGACAGACCTTCCAGGGCCATGGCGTCGCCGCTGAACTCATAGAAGGACTGGCCGCCGGCCACATTGGTCGCCACATTCCATTTGGCCGTCACGGCGGGGCCCAGTTTGCCCTTGCTGTCCATGGGCTTGTAGGACATGCTGACTTCCTTGAAGACGAACTCGCCATTGAGCTGCAGCGGACCACCGCTGCTGCCGGAGGTCGCCAGCCTGGTGTAGAGGACTTCGCCGAACTCCATATTGAAGAAGACCTCGGGCTTGGAGCCGCCGGTATTCGTCGTCACATCGAACTTGACCTTGGCACTGTGCTTGCCTTGGACCAGGAAGGTGAAAAGCTTCGGATAGGTCCGGTCAAGGTCTTGCTGCCAGCGGAACGGCCCGGGCTGGGACTTGCCGACGGAAGCACCACCGCCCTTGATAAAGCTGGACTCGGCACTGACCAGCCAGGACCAGGCGTCCACCTCGCTCCAGTCCTCGTGACCGAGCATCAGGGACTCCCCCTTAAAGGGTGTCCCCCCGCTGTCGGTGAACTGTATGAAGCTGTTGGGCACGGCCTGGGCCGTGGGGGACTGCATCGCAAGCACGAGCAGGGTCAAGGCGGAAGCGTGAACTGTCTTGAACATGATGGAGCCCTTCCGGAATGGGGATGAATGCCCCGCAACCACCATGGCTCGAGGCTCGAGGCGCCATCCTCCTCTGCGCGCTTAACGCACAAAATCCCTAAACCACGTCCCTCTCTGCTGATTGGCGGGCCCAATCAAGAAAAACAGGCCGTGGAGCTTTCGCTCCGCGGCCTGCGCGGTGCCTAAGGCCGGAGCCTGCGTGACTCAGTACGCCTGCCCCAGCTGATCCAGGATGGCGGGGTTCTCCAGGGTGCTGGTGTCCTGGGTGACAGCCTCACCCTTGGCCACGGCGCGCAGCAGACGGCGCATGATCTTGCCGCTGCGGGTCTTGGGCAGGTTGTCGCCGAAGCGGATGTCCTTGGGCTTGGCGATGGGGCCGATCTCCTTGGCCACATGGTCGCGCAGCTGCTTGGCAATGGCCTTGGCCTCGTCGCCGCTGGGGCGGGGGCGCTTGAGCACCACGAAGGCGCAGATGGCCTCACCCGTGGTGTCGTCCGGGCGGCCCACCACGGCGGCCTCGGCCACCAGCTCGGTGCAGCTCACCAAGGCCGACTCGATCTCCATGGTGCCCATGCGGTGGCCGGAGACGTTCAGCACATCGTCGATGCGGCCGGTGATGGTGAAGTAGCCGGTCTCGGCGTCGCGGATGGCGCCGTCGCCCGCCAGGTAGTAGCCCTTGAGCTCACTGGGGTAGTAGCTCTTCTTGAAGCGCTCCGGGTCGCCCCAGATGGTGCGGATCATGGAAGGCCAGGGCTTTTTTACCACCAGAATGCCGCCCTGGCCGTTGGGCACATCGTTGCCCAGCTCGTCCACGATGGCGGTGGTGATGCCCGGGAAGGGCAAGGTGCAGGAGCCCGGCACCAGGGGCGTAGCGCCCGGCAGCGGCGTGATCATGTGGCCGCCGGTCTCGGTCTGCCAGAAGGTGTCCACGATGGGGCAGCGGCCGCCGCCCACATGCTGGTGGTACCACTCCCAGGCGGCGGGGTTGATGGGCTCGCCCACCGAGCCCAGCAGGCGCAGGCTGCTGAGGTCATAGTTCTTGGGATGCACCGCCTCATTGGTCTCGGCCGCCTTGATGAGCGAGCGGATGGCCGTGGGCGCGGTGTAGAAGATCGTGACCTTGTGCTTGGCGATCATCTGCCAGAAACGGCCAGCGTCCGGGTAGGTGGGCACGCCCTCGAACACGATCTCGGTGCCGCCCAGGGCCAGGGGGCCGTAAGTGATATAGGTGTGGCCCGTGACCCAGCCGATATCGGCCGTGCACCAGAACACATCATCGGGCTTGAGGTCAAAGGTCCACTTGGTGGTCAGGGCCGCATGCAGCAGATAGCCGCCGGTGCTGTGCTGCACGCCCTTGGGCTTGCCGGTGGAGCCCGAGGTGTAGAGCAGGAAGAGCGGATGCTCGGACTCCACCCATTCCGGCGCGCAGTCGCTGCTCTGGCCTTCCAGCAGCTCATGCAGCCAGAGGTCGCGACCGGCCACCCAGGCGATGCTGCCGCCGGTGCGCTGGTAGACGATCACATCCTTGAGCGTGGGGCAGCTGTTGTCGGCCAGGGCCTCGTCCACGATGGACTTCAGCGGCAGCTGCTTGCCGCCGCGCAGCTGCTCGTCGGCGGTGATCACCATCACGGCGCCGGCGTCCTGCACACGGTCGCGCAGGCTCTGGGCCGAGAAGCCGCCGAACACCACCGAGTGGGTGGCGCCGATGCGGGCGCAGGCCTGCATGGCGGCCACGCCCTCCACCGACATGGGCATGTAGATGACGACGCGGTCGCCCTTCTTGACGCCGCGCGCCTTCAGCGCATTGGCCAGGCGCGACACCTTGGCCAGCAGTTCGCTGTAGCTGACGCGGGTGACATCGCCGTTGTCGGCTTCGAAGATCAGGGCCGTCTTGTCACCCAGGCCGCGCTCCACATTGCGGTCCAGGCAGTTGTAGGAGACGTTCAGCCGGCCATCCTCAAACCACTTGAAGAACGGTGCCTCGCTGTCGTTGAGCACCTTGGTGAAAGGGGTCTGCCAGCTGATCAGCTCACGGGCACGGCTGGCCCAGAAGCCCTCATAGTCGGCCTCGGCCTCGGCCACCAGGGCACGGTAGCCGTCCATGCCCTTGACGTGGGCGTTCGCGCTCCATTCGGCGCTGGGCAGGTATTGCTTGCTCTGCGACATGGCTGTCTCCTCGGTGCCTGGTAGATTTGCTTTGAAAAACTGCGAGCACTGTGCGTGCCATCTCTGACGAAGCGCTTACTCTAGCGCCGTAACCCGGCGTGACCGCTTAGGGGTTCCGTCACGCACGGGCCCTAGAATCCGCGGCCACAGCCTCTTGCCTCACACCGATGAACAATAGCAACAAAGCCTTGCGCCCCCTGCCCAATGTAATCTTCATGAGCCGCTGGCTGCAGCTGCCGCTCTACCTCGGCCTGATCCTGGCGCAGGCGGTCTATGTCTTCCAGTTCTGGACCGAGCTGGTGCACCTGGTGGAAGCCGCCTTCGGCAACCAGGATGCGCTGAGCATGCTGGTCAAGAGCATTGGCTACAAGGCCACGCCCATCAAGGACGCGGCGGGCGCCGTGATCGGCTACGAGCCGATTGCCAAGCTCAATGAAACCATCCTGATGCTGGTGGTGCTGGGCCTGATCGACGTGGTGATGATCTCCAATCTGCTGATCATGGTGATCGTGGGCGGCTACGAGACCTTTGTCTCGCGCATGCATCTGGAAGGTCATCCGGACCAGCCCGAATGGCTCAGCCATGTGAACGCCTCGGTGCTCAAGGTCAAGCTGGCCACGGCCATCATAGGCATCTCCTCCATCCACCTGCTCAAGACCTTCATCAACGCCGACAACTACACCGAAAAGGTTCTGCTCTGGCAGACCCTGATCCATGTGGCCTTCCTGTTCTCGGCCCTGGCCATAGCCGCGGCCGACCGCCTGATGCACCCGGTATCCGAAAAGCACTGACACCATGGCCAGCACCGCACTACTCATCATCGGTCTGCTCCTTCTCGTGGGCGGCGCAGAACTGCTGGTTCGCGGGGCGGGAAAGCTGGCCCTCAGCCTGGGCATCTCGCCCTTGGTGGTGGGGCTGACCATTGTGTCCATCGGCACCAGTGCCCCGGAAGTGGCCGTCTCCCTGGGTTCGGCCCTGCAAGGTCAGGCAGACCTGGCACTGGGCAATGTGCTGGGCAGCAATATCTTCAACGTGCTCTTCATCCTGGGCGTCTCGGCCGTGATCCTGCCCTTGAGCGTGAATGCGCAGATCGTGCGACAGGAGATACCGGTCATGATCGGCGCCTCGCTGCTACTGCTGCCTTTGATGCTCGACGGTGTCGTAAACCGCTGGGAAGGCCTGCTCATGCTGGGCCTGATGGCGGCCTACATCGTCCACTTGGTGCGAAGTCCGTCGCAGGAATCCGCCGAGGTCGAACGCGAGTTGCTGGATGAGCTCCCCAAGGACTCCGCCTGGGACCGCCACTGGGCGGTGCAGTTGCTGCTGATCGCAGGCGGTCTGGCACTGCTCATCCTGGGCGCCCGCTGGCTGGTTGATGCCGCCGTGGAAATCGCTCGCAGTCTGGGTGTGAGCGAGCTGGTGATCGGCCTGACCATCGTCGCGGCAGGCACCTCGGCGCCCGAAGTCGCCACCTCGGTGATGGCGGCGTTGCGCGGACAACGCGACATCGCCATCGGCAATGTGGTGGGCAGCAATATCTTCAACATCCTCGGCTGCCTGGGCCTGGTGGCTGCGGTGGCGCCAGGCGGCATGCCGGTGGCCCCGGCCGCCCTGCACTTCGACTACTGGGTCATGCTGGCCACGGCCCTGGCCTGTCTGCCGGTCATGCTCAGTGCGCGCGAGATCGCGCGCTGGGAGGGGGCGGTCTTTGTCGGCTACTACGTCGCCTACTGTGCTTTCCTGATCCTGCGCGCCCAGCAGCACGATGCCTTGGGCGCCTACAGCACGGCCATGTTGAGCTTCGTGGTCCCGCTCACCATCATTGCCATGGTCGCCTCACTGATGAAAGGGCAGCGGCAGCCCTGAGCTGCCGCACCGCGCCACGCCCGGCGCATGAAATCAGGGTTGTGGTTGGTCGGGCGGCACCGGGGCCCGGGAGGGCACCCGCAGGTGCAAGGCCGCCTTGGCCAGCAGATTGGCCGAGACCGGCGCGGTCACAAAGACAAAGAGCGTGATCAGCAGCTCGTGCAGCCCATGGTCGCCCTGCGCCCAGTGCAGCACCAGACTGGCGAGCAAGACCCCGCCCACCCCCAGCGTGCTGGCCTTGGTGGGCGCATGCAGCCGCATGAAGAAGTCGGGAAAGCGCAGCATGCCCACGGCACCCACCAGCGCAAACACCCCGCCGATCACCAGCAGGGCCGAAACCAGGGCCTGTATCACCCAGTGCAATTCCTGCATTGCGTTCACTCCATCACATCGCCACGGCTGAGATAGCGCGCCAGCGCCACGGTCGAGGCAAAGCCCAGCAGGGCGATGATGAGCGCCGCCTCGAACAAGAGGTCCATCTGCCAGCGCATGCCCAGCAGGATGACCAGGGCCAGCGCGTTGATGTACATGGTGTCCAGGGCCAGCACCCGGTCCGGCGCCTCCGGCCCGCGCAGCAGACGCCAGCCGCAAAGCACCAAGGCCAGGCCCACGGCGATGGTGGCGAAATCAAGCGCCCAGCCCAGCAGATTGAGGGATGCACTCATTCAAAGATCTCCAGCAGCGGCTGCTCGTAGCGGCGCTTGATGTCCTCTGCCATGGCCTGCGGGTCGGCACAGTCCAGGGCGTGCACCAGAATCTCGGCACGCTCCCCATCCACCACGCAGGACACCGTGCCCGGTGTCGTGGTGATGATGGTGGCCAGCAGGGTGATGGGCCCGGGCTGCCGCAGGGCCAGGGGCACGCGCACCCAGGCGGGCTGGGGCCGGGCGCCAGGCGAGAGCACCAGGCGCGCCACGGTCAGATTCGAGACCACGATGTCCCAAAGCACCAGGGCCGCAAAGCGAAGCATCAGCAGGGTTTTGCGCGGACGCATGGCCGGCCCCAGAAATCCCTGCACCAGCCAAGGCAGCAGCAGCCCCAGCAGCAGCGCACTGATCCAGTAAGGCAGACTCAGGCTGCCCTGCAGCAGCAGCCACACCAGCACCAGCAGCAGGGACAGCACCGGATGCGACAGCCAGCCGGCGCGTCTGCGGTCTTGTGGCTTGTTCTCCTTGTTCGCGGCCATGGTCACTGGGCTCCAGCAGGCGGGGACGGCATGCGTCCGTCATAGGGGCGGGTGCTGCGGGCAGCGGCGCCCCCCTGCTCCGGCAAGGCCGCCTCGGCATAGGTGCTCAAGTCCATCAGCTGGACCGCGGCAGCCTCCGTGTAGCGCTGCACGGGGGCGGCCGCCACGCTCATCAGCACGCTGGCCAGCAAGAGGCTGGCGGTGGCCGTCACCAGCTTGGCGCTGCCGCCCGCCGAGGCCGCCGCAGGCGCATCGTCTCGCACATGCCAGAACAGAATGCTGCCGGCACGCGCCAGGCCCAGCAGGGTCAGGAAACCAACGCCCAGCACCACGGCCCAGAAGCTCACGGCCCAGGCATGGCCGCTGGCCGCTTCCAGCAGCATCAGCTTGCCGATAAAGCCCGGCAAGGGCGGCAGCCCGGCCGTGGATGCCGCGGCCAGCAGCAGCATCAGGCCCAGCAAGGTAGGCTGAGCAAGGGGCGAGGCGGGCACGAGCAGGCCCTGGGCCTCGCCCCGCTGCGCGGCCACCAGTTCGGCCAGCATGAAGAGCGCCGCGATGACCAGGGTGCTGTTGAGCATGTAGTAGAGCGCTGCCCCCCAAGCGGCCGTGCCGAAAAGGCCCAGGCCCGCCAGCACGGTTCCGACCGAGGCCACGGTCAGCCAGGCCACTAGGCGCGCCAGGGTGCGGGCGGCCAGCGCACCCAGCACGCCGGTAAGGCTGGTCGCCAGCGCCAGCGGCAGCAGCACCGGCTCCACGGTCAGCGCGCTGGCCCCGGCCGAGGCGCCGAACACCACGCCATGCACCCGCAGGATGGCATACACCCCCACCTTGGTCATGATGGCGAACAGCGCTGCCACCGGCGCGCAGGCCGAGGCATAGGTATTGGGCAGCCACATGGCCATGGGCATGAGCGCCGCCTTGAAGCCGAAGACCACGAACAGCACCCAGGCGGCCACCTGCAAGAGGGCCGCATCCGGCCCGCTCACCTGCGGCACCCTCAGGGCCAGATCGGCAAAATTCAGCGTGCCCGTCTTGGCATAGACCAGGGCCGCCCCGATCAGGAACAGGGCCGAGGCCAGGAGATTCAGCACCACATAGTGCAGGCCGGCCTTGAAGCGAGCCCCGCCCTGCCCGTGCACCATCAGCACATAGCTGGCGATCAGCAAGACCTCGAAGAACACGAAGAGGTTGAACAGATCGCCCGTCACGAAAGCGCCCGCCAGGCCCATGAGCTGGAACTGGAACAGGGCGTGGAAGTAGCGGCCGTGCGCATCCCAGCCACCGCAGGCGTACCACAGCACGGGCAGGGCCACGCAGGCGCTCAGCAGCAGCATCAGGGCGCCGAGCCGGTCCACCAGAAGCAGGATGCCAAAGGGCGCCGGCCAGTCGCCCGCTCGATAGGTGATCAACTCACCCGAGCCCGCCCGCTGCACCAGCCAGGCCGCCAGCAGCAGGCCCAAGAAGGCCGAAGCCAGAGACAGACGGCGCGCCCACAGCAGCTTGCGATGCCCGTGGCCGCTGCGGCTGCCGGCGCCATGATCCCCCATCAGGAGCAGCAAGGCCGCGGTGATGGCCGGCAGCAGCACCGGCAGCACGGCCAGATGATCCTTGAGCCACATCATCATCGTGCCGACCCCTCAGTCTCGGTGGCGTCGACATGGTCGCTGCCATTGTCCGCGCGGCTGCGCAGGGCCAGCTCGATGACGAAGCCCGTGGTGGCAAAGCCGATCACGATAGCCGTCAGCACCAGGGCCTGCGGCAGGGGGTCGGCAAACACCGGTCCCTGAGAGAGTATGGGCGGCGCCGACTGCCAGAGCCGCCCCATGGCGAAGATGAACACATTCACCGCGTAGCCCAACAGGGACAGACCCAGCACCACGGTAAAGCTGCGACCCCGCAGCATCAGATACAGACCGCAGGCCGTGACAAAACCGATGCCGGTGGCCAGCAGAAACTCCATCGAGATCATCATGCGCGCGCCCCTTCCTTGCTCGCCGAGCCCAGCACCGACAGCATCAGCATCGTGGCGCCCACCACGGTGATGTACACACCGAGATCAAACAGTGCGGCCGTGGCCAGCGGCAACTCGCCCAGCAGGGGCAGCACCGGATGGCCGAAGGCGCTAGTCAGGAAGGGCTTGCCAAACAAGAAGGCGCCCACCCCGGTCGCCCAGGCAATGGCCAGACCCAGACCGATCCAACGCACGAAGCGACGCCCTCCCCGCGCATGCATCAGCGCTTCGGCCGCCTGCTGCCCGTTGGCCATGTACTGAAGCACCAGGGCCACCCCCGTGACCAGGCCGGCGATGAAGCCGCCACCGGGCAGGTTGTGCCCGCGCCAGAAGATGTAGACCGAGACCAGCAGGGCCAGCGGCAGCACCAGACGCGCCACCACCTTCAGCATCAGGGGCTCACGGGCGTAGCTCCAGGGGCGTCCCGCCGCGTCCGCGCCGGGCTTGTTGACCCGCAAGCCGTCCAGCAGGGCCAGCACGCCCACGGCGGCAATGCCCAGCACCGTGATCTCGCCAAAGGTGTCGTAACCACGGAAGTCCACCAGGATCACGTTCACCGCGTTGGTCCCGCCCCCCAGCGACACGGCGTTCTGCAGGAAGTACCAGGAAATCGACGCATGATCCCGCGTCAACACCAGCCAGCACAGCCAGGCCACGCCGGCCCCGCCCGCCAGGGCAATCAGGGCGTCCCGGCCCCGGCGTGCCCGGGAGCTTTCCACCGGGCTGCTCTGAGGCAGCAGGGCCAGGCCCATGAGCAGCAGGGCCGTGGACACCACATCCACCGCCAGCTGCGTCAGCGCCAGATCGGGCGCCGACAGCGCCAGAAAGCTCAGCGAGCACAGCAGGCCGATGCCGCCGGTCAGGATGACCGCCACAAAGCGCTGGCGCTGCAGGCGCAGCAGCCCCAGACCCATGGCCAGCAGCAAGAGCCACAGCAGCAGGGCCAGCGGCGGCGCAGGCATCAGGCTGCGCTCGCCGGCAGCCAAGCCCTCGGCCGTCAGCAGCGGCCAGGCGGCCAGGGCAATCACGAACATCAGCATCCAGGCGATGTAGCGCTGCAGCGAACCGTTTTCCAGCCAGGCGGTCCAGCGCCCGGCCAGGGCGATGAGGCCATCCACGCCAGCTTCAAAGACCCGCTTGCCGCTGAAACTGCGCGCCTGGTAGCGATGCAGCCAGGCGCCCTTTTGCAGGCCCGCGTAGAGCAGCGCGCCGCCCAGCACGGCCAGGGCGCTCATCAGCAGGGGCAGATTCAGGCCATGCCAGAGTGCCAGGCCGAAGGCCGGTGCGGGCGCGCCCAGCATGGCCGAGGCCGCCAGCTGCACCAGGGGGCCGGCGATCAGCATGGGCGCCAGGCCTACGGCCAGGCAGATACCTGCCAGCAGCAAAACCGGCGCCTTCATGCCCCAGGGCGGCTCATGCGGATGGGCTTGGGGCCAGTCCCGCGCCGGGCCGTTGAAGAAGCTGTCGTGAACCAGGCGCAGGGAGTAGGCCGCGGAACACAGGCCGCCCAGGGTGGCCAGCACCGGAATCAACCAGGACTGCGCACCCCAGAAGTCCGCCTGCAGGGCCTGCTCCAGCATCATCTCCTTGGAGATGAAGCCATTGAAGGGCGGCAGACCCGCCATGGCGGCCGAGGCCACCAGAGCCAGGCTGCCGACCCAGGGCATGAGCGCGAACAGCCCGCCCAGGCGACGCATATCGCGGCTGCCGACCTCGTGATCGACGATGCCCGCCGTCATGAACAGCGCCGCCTTGAAGCTGGCGTGGTTGAGGATGTGGAACACCGCCACCACCGCCGACATGGGCGTGGACAGCCCGATCATGAAGGTGATGAAGCCCAGATGGCTGACGGTCGAGTAGGCCAGCAAGCCCTTGAGGTCATGCTTGAAGATCGCCACAAAGGCCGCGAACACCATGGTCAGCAAGCCGATGCTGGCCACCACGGTCTCGAACAGCTCGGCCCCGCCAATCACCGGGTACAGGCGCATCAGCAGGAAGAGTCCGGCCTTGACCATGGTGGCGGAATGCAGATAGGCCGACACCGGCGTGGGTGCCGCCATGGCCTGCGGCAGCCAGAAATGGAAGGGCAGCTGGGCGCTCTTGGTGAAGCAGCCCAAAAGAATCAGGCCCAGGGCCAGCGGGTAGCGGGGGTCGGCCTGGACCAGTGGGCCCTTGTCCAGGATCTGGGAGAGTTCGTAGCTGCCGGCAATCTGGCCCAGCACGATCACGCCGGCCAGCAGGGCCAGACCGCCGCCGCCGGTAACGGCCAGGGCCATGCGCGCACCGCGCCGGGCCTCGTCCTTGTGGCTCCAGTAGCCCACCAGCAGGAAGGAGGAAATGCTGGTCAGCTCCCAGAACACCACCAAGAGCAGCAGGTTGTCCGAGAGGGCAATGCCCAGCATGGCCGCCATGAAGAGCATCAGCAGGCTGAAGAACTTGCCCGGCGGATCGTCGGCATGCAGATAGAAGGCGGCGTAGAGAATGACCAGCAGACCGATGGCGCTGATCAGCGCGGCAAACAGCCAGGCCAGGCCATCCAGGCGCAATCCGATGTTCAGCCCGATGGCGGGCACCCAATCGGCGTGCGCCAGCAAGACCTGACCCTGAAACACCTGGGGCGCCAGATGCAGCAGCAAGCCCAGCACCGTGGCTGTGACGGCGCCCGCCACCAGGGCCGGCGCGTGCCGACCGACGGCCGGGCGGCGTCCAAGAAACGCACATAACCCGCAGCCAAGCAGCAGGGGGAGAAGAACAAGCGCGGCAAGCTGGGCCATCGAATCCTTGTCTCAACTTGTCTCAATGGAAGCCTCGGCGCTGTTGCAAGCAGGCCCTTGGGCAGACGACGCGGCGCATTGTAGGGGCCCCAGCCCTGGCTCGCTGGAGGAACGCCCTTCACGTATGCTTGCCCCCAGCATGGAAGCCGTCTCAACCTCCAGCCCGGTCGATGCAAACCGTTGCCCCGGCTCGCTCAGTCTGAGCGAGGCCGAGGGCGCTCGATCCACGCTGAAGCTGCACGGGGTCTGGCGCATGGTCCATCTGGCCGAATTGGCGACCCTGCTGGAAGGCTTTGCCATCGAGCCGACCCGCCTTCCCGAGCAGGTCGACGCCCGTGAACTGCAGGACATCGACTCGGCATCCGCCTTGCTGCTGCTGCGCTGGCTGCGAGCGGCCGGCCTGGGGGGCAAGCCCTGGCACGGGCTATCGCCCGCTCAGGCACGAATTGTCGAGGGCGTGCGTCGCCATCTGGCGCATGCACAGCCCGTGGCGCCACCCGGGCCCAGCTCGGCCCTGGCCCAACTCGGCCGCAGCAGCAGTGCCCTGGCCGCAGTCCTGCTGGGCCATCTGAATTTTCTGGGGGCCAGCCTGCTGGCCGGTCTGGACGTGCTGCGCGGCCGACAGAAGCTGCGTCTGCGTGAGCTCACCGTCCAGATCGAGCAGACCGGCCTCATGGCCATCCCCGTGGTCGCGCTCGTGACCCTGCTGATCGGCGTGGTCATCGCCTATCTGCTGGGCCTGCAGGCCGAGCAATACGGGGCCAGCATCTTCGTGGTCGACGGGGTGGCCATAGGCGCCACCCGCGAGTTCGCGCCCATCATCGTGGCCGTGATCGTGGCCGGCCGCTCCGGCGCGGCCTTCACGGCTCAGCTCGGCTCCATGCGCCTGACCGAGGAGATCGATGCCATCAAGACCCTGGGGCTGGACCCCATGCAGGTGCTGGTGCTACCGCGCGTGCTGGCGCTGATGCTGACCCTGCCCTTGCTGGTCTTTGTGGGCGATGTCATGAGCATCCTGGGCGGCATGCTGATCGCCGAGCCCATGCTGGGCATCACCCCGGCCGGCTATCTGGCGCGTCTGCGCGAGTCGCTGGACCTGCGTCATGTCTGGGTGGGGCTGATCAAGGCGCCGGTCTTTGCGCTCTTCATTGCCGTGATCGGCGTGCGCATGGGCATGACGGTGGGCCGCGACACCCGCGCCGTTGGCGCGGCGACCACCTCCACGGTGGTGCAGGGCATCGTCGCCGTCATCCTGCTGGATGCAGGCTTCGCCGTGCTCCTGCAGGCTCTTCGCTGGTAGCGCCCGGACCATGAATTCGCCCCAGAACACCGTGCTGCTTGTGCGCGACATCGTCACGCGATTCGGCACCCATGCCGTCCACCGGGGCATCAGCTTCAGCGTGCAGCGTGGCAGCCTGGTCGGCATGATCGGCGCGAGCGGCACCGGCAAGTCCGTGCTGCTGCGCGAGATCATCGGCCTGCACCGACCCAGCAGCGGTCAGGTCGAGCTGCTCGGCTGCGAGATGTGGGACGAAACCGGGAGCCCGACCCACGCCGCGCGCCTGGCGGCGGTGCGGCGCCGCTTCGGCATGATGTTCCAGGACGGCGCCCTCTTCTCTTCCCTGACCGTGGCGCAGAACGTGGCCGTGGCCCTGCGGGAGCACACCAGCCTGGACGACGCGCTGATTGATGAGCTGGTGCAGCTGCGGCTGCACCAGGCCGGCTTGCCCGCCGAGGCCGCCCACAAGCTGCCCAGCGAACTCTCGGGCGGCATGCGCAAGCGTGCGGCCATCGCCCGCGCCATCGCCCTGGAGCCGGAACTGCTTTTCATGGACGAGCCGACCTCGGGGCTGGATCCCATCACCGCGCGAGGCTTTGACCGACTGGTGCGCAGCCTGGTGGATGATCTGGGCCTCACGGTCTTCCTCGTCACTCACGATCTGGACACCCTGATCGGCGCCACCGACCGCGTGATTGCCCTGGCCGAGGGCCGTGTGCTGGCCGATGGGCGGGTGCAGGACTTGATGCGTTCTCAGGACCCGTGGCTCAGCCAGTATTTTTTGGGGCGCACGCCGCCCGCCGCCCAGACCAAGGGAGAGCCCTCTTATGGAAGCTGAAGCACGCTACACCAAGGTGGGGCTGGCCGTGCTGGGCCTGCTGGCAGCACTGGTCGCCGCGGTGCTGTGGCTGGCGAATGTGGGCAGCGAGAGCGACTTTCGCCGCTACACCATCCACTTTGAGCAGCAGGCCCTGGACGGGCTCCAGGTCGGTGCCGATGTCAGCCTGCGCGGCATCAAGGTGGGCCGCGTCCAGGACTATGCGCTGGCCGCAGACAAGTTCAACCGCGTCCGCGTGGAGATCCGCGTGGACAAGCGCACGCCCGTGCGCAGCAACACGGTGGCCATGGTGAGCCGCAACTTCGTCACCGGCATCGCCGCCATCGCCCTGGTGACGCCCGAGCCGCCGGGAGAGCCCCTGGTGGCCGTGGCCGAGGGCGAGCGCTATCCGGTGATCAAGGAAGGCCGCTCGGGCATGGACGAGATTGCCGGGCGCGTCCACAAGGTCGGCGACATGGCCGCCACCACCCTCACCCAGCTGAACCAGCTGCTGTCCAGCGGCAACCGGGACGAGGTCATGAACACCGTCACCGCGCTGCGCGATCTGGCCCGCGGTCTGAATGCTCGCCTGGGCCTGCTGGACCGGACCCTTGAGCAGATGGGCACAGCGGCCACCCAGATCGGCACGTCCGGGGAGCGCATGGCCGGTGTCGCGGAAAGCACGGGGCGCCAGCTGGACGCCACCCTGGCGGAAACCGCGGCCCTGGCCGCAGAGGCCAGGCTGGCGCTGCAGCAGGCCAGCCAGACCATGACGACGCTGCAGGTCAAAGGCGGTCGCGCCGCCCAGCGCCTGGAGACCACGGCCGCGAATGTGGATGACCAGCTCAGCGTCGCGGTCACCGAGCTGCGCGTCGCCATCGACGGGGCGACCCGCGTTTTCGACCGTCTGAGTGACCCGCAGGCCGCGCTGCTGGGGGCCGGCAAGCAGCAGCTGGGCCCCGGGGAGAAACAACCATGAACGTCCTGATCGACCTCGACCGCCGGCGCGGTCTGGCCCTGCTGGGCGCGAGCGGCCTGTGGCTCAGCCTGTCAGGCTGCGTGTCCGTGGGCCACAGCAGCGGCCTGCAAGTGCACCACCGCCTGCATGATGTGGGTCCACCGCCCCAAGCCTTGCCCAAGCCGCTGGTGAATGCCCTGCTGATCCAGGTGCTGCCGGGTGATGCACTGGCCGACAGTCACACCATGGCCTATGCGCGGGCGCCGCAGCAGTTTGCCTTCTATCAACAGTCGCAATGGCTGGAGCGGCCCTCGCGCATGGTGGCAAGCCTGCTCACCCGGCGGCTGGAGGCCAGGGGGCTGGCCGCCGCACTGGGCCGGCTGGGCGAGCCCCTGCAAGCCGACTGGCTGCTCAGCCTGAGCCTGGAAGATGTGCATCACGATTTCGCCAGTCCGCCCGGTCTGGGCCGGCTGAACTTGCGTGCCGAGCTGCTGGACCGCCGCCAGCGTCAGCGCCAGGCCCAGCTGCGCCTCTCCCTGCAGGCTGCAGCGACCAGTGCCGACGCCGCCGGTGCGGCCCAGGCCCTGTCCCGGGCGCTGAGCCAGGGGCTGGATCAGCTGCTGCCCTGGCTGGAGTCCGAGCTGCGGCGCGCCGGCGCTGCAAGCTAGGCGCCAGACGGCTCCGATAAACTGCGGGCAGCTTCATCCAACTCCCCCTAGGTTCAGCCTCATGAACACCACCACGATCAAGTACGGCGACCTCGTCGAAAGCGTGGCTGCCGCCCTGCAGTACATCAGCTACTACCACCCGGCCGACTACATCCAGCATCTGGCCCGCGCCTACGAGCGTGAGCAGAGCCCGGCGGCCAAGGATGCGATCGCCCAGATCCTGACCAACTCGCGCATGTGCGCCGAAGGCCGCCGCCCCATCTGCCAGGACACCGGCATCGTCAACGTCTTCCTGAAGATCGGCATGGACGTGCGCTGGGCGGACTTCCCCGGCTCCATCCAGGATGCGGTCAACGAAGGCGTGCGCCGCGCCTACAACCACCCGGACAACAAGCTGCGCGCCTCGGTGCTGGCCGACCCCATCTTCGAGCGCAAGAACACCAAGGACAACACGCCCGCGGTGATCTTCATGGAAGTCGTGCCCGGCAATACCGTGGACGTGATCGTCGCGGCCAAGGGCGGCGGCTCCGAGAACAAGAGCAAGGTCTATATGCTCAACCCCAGCGACAACATCGTCGACTGGGTGCTCAAGACCGTGCCCACCATGGGCGCGGGCTGGTGCCCGCCGGGCATGCTGGGCATTGGCGTTGGCGGCACGGCCGAGAAGGCTGCCTTGCTGGCCAAGGAAGCCCTGATGGACGACATCGATATGTACGAGCTGCTGGAGCGCGGCCCCAGCAACAAGCTGGAAGAGCTGCGCATCGAGCTCTACGAGAAGGTCAATGCCCTGGGCATAGGCGCGCAGGGCCTGGGCGGCCTGACCACGGTGCTGGACGTCAAGATCAAGACCTATCCCACGCATGCGGCCAGCAAGCCCATCGCGATGATCCCCAACTGCGCGGCCACCCGCCACGCCCACTTCGTGCTGGACGGCTCGGGCCCCTCCTATTTGGAAGCCCCCAGCCTGGACCTGTGGCCCGATGTGCACTGGGCCCCTGACTACAACAAGAGCAAGCGCGTGGACCTGAACGCGCTCACGCCCGAGGAAGTGGCCAGCTGGAAGCCGGGCCAGACCCTTCTGCTCAACGGCAAGATGCTGACCGGCCGCGATGCCGCCCACAAGCGCATCCAGGACATGCTGGCTTCAGGGCAGCAGCTGCCGGTGGACTTCACCAACCGCGTCATCTACTACGTGGGCCCGGTCGACCCAGTGCGCGACGAGGTGGTCGGCCCCGCAGGCCCGACGACCGCGACCCGCATGGACAAGTTCACCGAGATGATGCTGGCCCAGACCGGCCTGATCGCCATGATCGGCAAGGCCGAGCGCGGCCCGGTCGCGATCGAGGCCATCAAGAAGCACAAGTCGGCCTATCTGATGGCCGTGGGCGGCTCGGCCTATCTGGTGTCCAAGGCCATCAAGGCCGCCAAGGTCGTGGGCTTCGAGGACCTGGGCATGGAAGCCATCTACGAATTCGATGTGGTGGACATGCCTGTGACCGTGGCCGTGGACGCCGGCGGCACCAGCGCCCACATCACCGGTCCGGCCGAGTGGGCCGACAAGATCGGGCAGGGCAAGATCGGCAAGATCCCCGTGTCCGTGGCCTGATCCTGTGCCAAAACGGGCCACCCCAATGGGGGAGGCCCAAAGCCCCGCATTGACCCCCTGGGCGCGGCGCCTTACCCTTGCTTGGCTGCACAAGCCTGGCAAGGCGGTAGTAGCTGCCCTGGGGAGGGTCCATGACAAAGGCTGCGCATTCCTGCTCCTTGCTATGGCTGCTGGCCTGGCCGGCACTGACCTGGGGCGTGGAGCTGCGCTTCGCCCCCGAGGCCGACTACGGTCCCTTCGTTTACGCCGATGCCCAGGGCCAGGTTGGCGGCCTGTCGGTCGAGCTGCTCCAGGCCCTGGCGCCCCTGGGCGGCTTTCAGGTCCGCACCCTGCCCCCGCGCAGCCTGCATGAAATCCTGAGCGCCACCCAGCGCGGCGAGGTGGACCTCATCTCCTCCCTGCGCCCCACCGCAGAGCGCAGCCGCTTTCTCGCCTTCACCGAACCCTATGTCAGCGTGCCGGCCGTGCTGGCCCTGCCGCCGGGCAAGGCCAGCCAGAGCGAGCTGGCCGCCCTGAACGGGCATGCCGTGGGCGTCGGGCGCGGCTATGCGGTGGAAGGCTTTGTGCGTGAGCGCTATCCCGGTGTGCGCTGGGTAAGCTTTGATGACGACCGCCTGGCGCTGCAGGCCATGCTGCGCGGCGAGGTGGAGGCCGTCGTGGCCGACCTGGCCTCCTTGCACTTTCTGAACCAGCGCGATGCGTCAATGCTGCGCTTCGAGGTGCACCAGCACATCGGCTTCGAGTACTCCCTCAGCTTTGCCTACCCCATAGGGCGGCCCGACATCGGAGAGCTGCTGCGCAAAGCCCTGCGTGAGCTGCCGCAGCCCACGCGTCGCCAGATCACCCAGCGCTGGGTACCCGAAGGACGTTTCGCCTACCAAGACCCGCGCCAGGCCGATCTGCGCCTGATCGCCAGCCTCAGCATCGCCGCGGGCCTGCTCAGTCTGTTCTTCGTGATGCGCCACCGCGCACGCAAGGCCGGCTCATGATCGCCCGCCTCATGCCCGAGCAGCCAGCCGCCACACCCCCGGGCCGGCCAGCCCTCTGGTCCCTGCTGCTCTGGGGTCTGCTGAGCCTGCTGGCGGCGCTGGGCTGCATCATGCTCATGCGTCAGCCCGGCAGCATCGCCCCGCTGTGGCTCAGCAACACCCTCATCGTCTGCGCCATGCTGGCCTACACGCCGCGCCACTGGCCGACACTCCTGGTCGCGCATGGCCTGGCGGTGCTGGGCGCCAATATGCTGACCGGTGGCACCGCTACCATGGCGCTCGCCTTCGTGCCGGGCAATGTGCTGGAGGCCTGGATGGGCGCCTGGCTGCTGCGGCGTCACGGCAATGTGCGCAGCGTCATCCACGAGCCCAATGCCCTGCTCCAGGCCCTGCTGTTAGGCCCGGCACTGGCCGCGGGCCTCGGGGCCCTGGCCGGCAGTATCACGCTCTTCATGCTCGCTCCGGCAGGCGACTTGCTCGGCATTTTCACCACCTGGTGGCTGGGCTCCGCACTGGGCTGGGTCTGCGTGTTCCCGCTGGGTGTCCTGGCGCTGGCACTGGGGCCGCGTCAGGCGCTGCAGGCCTGTCTGCAAACGCTGCAGCTACCCCTGGCCCTGCTGGTGGCCGGCGTCACCCTGCTGGCCTTCAGCAGCCTGCCCTATCCCTACGTCTATGTGGCGGCCATCGGCATGCTGGCCGCCTACTGCGGGGGCTTTGCCTCGGCCAGCTTGGCCGCGCCCATCACGGTGGCCGCCTGCTTCGGGCTGATCTCGCGCGGCCTCATGGTGCTGCCGCCCCAGACCGGCCCAGGCGCCGACGCCCTGCACCTGCTGCCCTTGCTGCTGGCCGTGCTAAGCCCGCTGCTGCTGGGGGCTGCCCTGGAACAGAGCCGCCGGCGCAATGCGGAGCAGCTGGCGCGCCGTGAGGCGCGCTACCGCAGCCTCTACACCCGGGCCCCCACCCTGCTGCACTCCACCGATGTCGAGGGCCGCCTGCTCAGCGTCAGCAGCGCCTGGCTGCAGCACTTCGGCTATCGCGAGTCCGAGGTGCTGGGCCGTAAGATCTCCGACTTCATCAGCCTGGACCCGCAGGGGCTGGCCTCGCCCGAACTGCTGCCCGTGCTTACCGCGGGCGAGCCGGTCGAAGATCTGCCCATGCTGGCACGCCGTGCCGATGGCAAGCTACGGCGGGTTCGCCTGTCCATGGTCTGGGAAGAAGATGCCGGGCGCGAGCAGGGCTTGTGCAGCATGGCCTCATTGCGCGATGTGACCGAGGAGCAGGCCCTGCTCAAGCGACTGGACGAGGAACGGCAGTTGCTGCAGATCACCCTGACCTCGATTGCCGACGGCGTACTCAGCACCGACGAGCAAGGGCGGATCATCTTCATCAACCGCAGTGCATCCCGACTCAGCGGCTGGGACATGAACGCCGCGGCCGGGCACGCGGTGACCGAGGTGCTGAACCTGCGTGCCGCCCACGACAAAACCAGGGCGCTGGACCCCGTGGGCAGTTGCCTGGCCACCGGGCGGATGGAAACCTTGCCGCCGGACTGCGTGCTGCAGGCCCGCGATGGTCACAGCTATGCCATGACCGGCAGCGCCTCGCCCATCCACGACGCCACGGGCCATTTGCGCGGGGTCGTGATGGTGTTCCAGGATGTGAGCCGCGCACGTGAAGATGCGCGGCGCCTCAACCACATGGCCCACCATGATGCCCTCACGGGCCTGCCCAACCGGGTGCTGCTGATGGATCGTATCGAGCAGGCCTGCTCCAGTGCGGCACGCAAGGGTCAGGGCTTTGCCATCGGCTTCGTGGACCTGGATCACTTCAAGCTGATCAACGACACCCTGGGCCATGCCATGGGCGATCAGCTGCTGCAGCTTGTGGCGCAGCGCCTCTCCGGCGAGCTGCGCAGCACCGATACGGTGTGCCGCCTGGGTGGTGACGAATTCGTGCTCCTGCTCAGCGAAGTCCAGGGGCCCGAACATGCGGCGCGGGTGGCCGAGAAGCTGCTGCGTCAGGTGGCCGAGCCGATCGCCCTTGGCGCACGCCAGGTCACGGCAAGCCTCAGCATGGGCCTGGCCCTTTATCCCGACGATGGGCAGAGCGCCGAGGAGTTGATGAAGCACGCCGATATGGCGCTCTACCGCGCCAAGCAGCTGGGCCGCAACCGCTACTGCCTCTACGACCCGGCCATGGCTGCCACGGCGGTGCAACGCCTGCAGATGGCCCAGCTGCTGCGGCAGGACATGGAGGGCGAGCGTCTGTACCTGATGCTGCAGGCCCAGGTGGACATCGAAGGCGGTCGCCATGTCGCTGCAGAGGCCTTGCTGCGCTGGGCACCGGCGAGCGGCCCCGAGATCGGACCGGCCGAGTTCATTCCCGTGGCGGAGGAGAGCGGCCTGATGCTGAGTCTGGGCCGGCATGTGTTGCAGCTGGTAGCCCGGCTGCTGTCCGAGCGCCGCGATCTGCTGGAATCGGAGCTGCGCCTGGCCATCAATGTGTCGCCGCAGCAGTTGGTCGACGCCCGCTTTCCCGAAGACGTTCAGCGCCTGCTGCGCGAAACCGGCTTGCCCCCGCCACGGCTGGAGCTGGAGATCACCGAGTCCGCCCTGATGGGCAGCCCCGAGGAATCAAGGCGTGCACTGCTGCAACTCAAGAGCCTGGGGGTACGCTTGGCGGTGGACGACTTTGGCACCGGCTACTCCAGCCTCAGCCACCTCAAGCACTTCCCGGTCGATGCGGTGAAGATCGACCGCTCCTTTGTCCAGGACCTGGACAGAAACGCGGGAGACCGCGCCCTGGTCCGGGCCATCATCGCCATGGCCGCCAGCCTGGGCCTGGAATGTGTGGCCGAAGGGGTGGAGACAGAGTCCCAAGTCCAGTTGCTGCGCGAGATGGGCTGCCACCTGATGCAGGGCTATCTCTTTGCCCACCCCATGCCCTACAACGAGATGCCGCTGTGGCCGTCGCTGCGCCGCATCGAGCCGGAATACCGCCGCCTGCACTGAGCCGCGGGGCTCAGCCTTGCACGCTGCGCACCACCCGCTGCGGGAAGGGAATCTCGACGCCACGCTCGTTCAGCAGGCGCAGCAGAGCCAGATTCACATCCGAGCGCGGGCCGCCCTGACCGTTCTCGGGATCGGCAATCCAGAACAGCACCGTCAGCTCCAGGCCATCGGCGGCGAAATTGCTCAGCTGCACCGAAGGTGCCGGATCGGCCAGCACCCGCGGCACCTGCAGCACACGCTCCACCATCAGCGGCATCAGGCTTTCCACATCGCTGCCATAGGCCACCTGCACCACGGTGCTGAGCAGCACGCGCGGGTCGGTCAGCGAGAGGTTCTCCACCCGGGTGGTGATCAGGGTCTCGTTGGGCACCACGGCCTCACGCCCGCCCAGGGCGCGGATGACGGTGTAGCGCGTCTTGATATCGCTGATGCGGCCCTCGAAGTTGTCCACGCGCACCATATCGCCGATGCGCAGGGAGCGCTCGGCCAGGATCACGAAGCCCGACACGTAGTTGGCCGCCAGCTTCTGCATGCCCAGACCGATGCCCACGCCCAGGCCGCCGCCCAGCACGCTCAGCGCGGTCAGATCGATGCCCGCGGCCGAGAGGGCAAACAGCAGGCCTGCGAACAGCAGCAGGGCCCGCGTGATGTTCACCCCGATCTTGCGCAGCGAGAGATCGCTGGTCACATCGCGCAGCAGGCGCGCCTCAATCACGGCCGAGAGCCACAAGGCCAGCATCATCACCAGCACCGCCGTCAGCCCGCCTTCCAGCAGGGCCCGCAGGGACACTTGGCTGGCGCCGATCTTCCAGCGAATGCTTTCCATCTCGTCCAGGATCTCGGGCAGCAGGCCGGTGATCCAGAGCACGGACGCCCCCCAGGCCATCCAGGACACGCTGCGCTCCACCACCTTGACCCAGTTGGCCTCGGGCAGCGCGGCACGCAGCACGCGGGCCGTCAGGCGGATGACCAGCAGGGACATCAGCACCGGCAGGGCCAGCTTGAACAGCGCGGGTGAGAGCTCCAGCCAGGGCAGCAGGCGCTTGGCGCCCAGCGCCAGCAGCAGGGCCAGTCCGGGGAACAGGGCGCCGTCCACCACATGGTGACCAAAGAGCACCGAGTGCTTGAGCTGCTGCGAGGCCAGGCGGGGCTGGATCAGGCGCACCAGCAACCAGGCCAGGCCCAGACAGGCCACAAGCAGACCCAGCTCGGTCAGGACGGCCGGCTTGAAAAAGTTGCGGCCCAGGGCCAGCAATTCATTGATTGTCATCACGGGCTGATTCATGCCCGCATTGTCGCCGCTGCCCGACGGCCGGCGTTTGACAGACGAGCCCGGCTGCGCGAAGGGTCGGGCTTTGCTATCGTCCGCCCATCATGCAAAAGCCCCTGCCCCCCACCCCGCTCCCCAGCGCCCGCCTGGGTCGGCGCACGCTCTTGCGGCAAGCCCTGGCCCTGTGCCTGCTGGCCCCTGCCGCCCTGCTGGCCCAGGACCTGCCCAGCCTGGTCGCGCGGGCCAAGCCCTCGGTGCTGCTGGTGGGCACGTTTGGCGCCCTCGACAGCCCCCGTTTCGGCTTCCGAGGCACCGGCTTTGTCGTGGGCGATGGCAATCTGGCCGTCACCGGCGCCCATGTGCTGCCGCCCTTGCAGATGGTGGAGACCCAGGAGCGCCGCCTGGCCGTGCAGGTCTGGGGCAGCGATCGGCAATGGACACCGCGCATGGCCACGGTGCTGGTGAATGACCCGGCCCATGATGTGGCCCTGCTGCGCTTTGACGGCCCGCCCGCGCCGGCCCTGCGTCTGGCCAGCGATGCCTCGCCGCCCGAGGGTAGCGATATCGCCCTGATCGGCTTCCCCATCGGGGGGCTGCTGGGCTACTCCCATGTCACGCACCGGGGCGTGGTGGCGGCCCATACGGCCATCAGCCTGCCCTCGCTCAATGCCCAGACGCTCAATGCACGCAATGTGGCCCAGCTGCGCCAAGGGGCCTTCGAGGTGCTGCAACTGGACATCATCAGCTACCCGGGCAATAGCGGCGGCCCGGTGCTGGACATCGCCAGCGGCGAGGTCGTGGGCGTGCTGAGCATGGCCCTGATCAAGAACACGCGGGAATCGGCCCTCAGCTCACCCACGGGCATCAGCTACGCCATGCCGGTGCGGCATGTGCGCGCCCTCATGAACAAGGCCAGCGTCGAGGACAAGGGCGGCAAGCCCTGAGGCGGCTCAGACGCCCGCCAGCACCCGCAGATGCGCGCCCACGCTGCGCGCCAGGGCGTCCAGGTGGTAGCCGCCCTCCAGGCAGGACACGATGCGCCCCTTGGCGTGGCGCCGGGCCACATCCTGCAGGCGCAGGGTGATCCACTCGTAGTCAGCCTCGGTCAGGCCCAGCTGGCCCAGATCGTCCTCGCGGTGGGCGTCGAAGCCGGCCGAGATGAAGATCATCTCGGGCCTGAAACGCTCCAGGGCCGGCATCCACATGGCCTCGATCAGCTCGCGCACCTCACCGCCCTTGGTGTAGGGCGGCACCGGCACGTTGACCATGTTCTCGCCCTTGGGCACGGCGCCGCTGAAGGGATAGAGCGGGTGCTGGAAGATGCTGACCATCAGCACCCTGTCGTCGCCGGCCAGGATGTCCTCGGTGCCATTGCCGTGGTGCACATCGAAGTCCACCACCGCCACGCGCTTGAGCCCGCGGTCGTCCAGGGCATGGCGCGCCGCTACCGCCACATTGTTGAAGAAGCAAAAGCCCATGGCCTGGTCGCGCGTGGCGTGATGGCCGGGCGGACGCACCGCGCAGAAGGCGTTCTCCACCTGGCCATCCAGCACCAGGTCGGTGGCCTGTACCGCGGCACCGGCGGCCTTGAGCGCGGCCGACCAAGTGTAGGGATTGGCGATGGTGTCGGGGTCGATGGCCCGGGTCTCGCCGCTGGCCGCCAGGCCCTCGAGCAGATCGCGGATATGGGCGATATAGGCGCTGCTGTGCGCACGCTCAAGCGCCTGCGGGCTGGCGTTGCTGGCATCGAAGCGCTGCAGCGCCACATCCAGCCCCGTGCCGATCAGCCAGTCCTCGATCGCATCCAGGCGCTGAGGACATTCGGGGTGACCCGCACCCATCTCATGGCGCCGGCAGTCGGCATGGCTGATGAAGGCAGTAGACATCGCGCTGGTGAAAGACTCGTCGTCCCTTGTTTTGAGTTATGTTCTCTCGCATGACGCTCAAGGAAGCAACAGCTCCGGCCGCTGCGCTGGCCGGACCCCTCGCGGCGCTGCAGCGCCAGATTAGCACGATCATCAAGGGCAAGTCGCCCCAGATCCGGGACTGCGTGGCCTGCCTGATCGCCGGCGGCCATCTGCTCATCGAGGATCTGCCCGGCGTGGGCAAGACCACGCTGGCGCACACGCTCTCGGTCTGCCTGGGCCTGCGCTTCTCGCGCGTGCAGTTCACCTCGGACCTCATGCCATCCGATCTGCTGGGCGTCTCGGTCTATGAACGCGACAGTGCGCGCTTCACCTTCCACCCCGGTCCGGTATTCGCACAGGTCTTGCTGGCCGACGAGATCAACCGCGCCGGCCCCAAGACGCAGAGCGCCCTGCTGGAGGCCATGGAGGAGCAGCAGGTCAGCGTGGACGGCCAGACCCATACCCTGCCCCGCCCCTTCTTCGTGATCGCCACCCAGAACCCCAGCGAGCAGCTGGGCACCTACCCCTTGCCCGAGTCGCAGCTGGACCGCTTCCTGATGCGCATCTCCCTGGGCTATCCCGATGCCCAGTCCGAGCGCGAACTGCTGATGGGCGAGGACAGCCGCGAGGCGATCAAGGCCCTGCAGCCCGTCATGACACCCGAGCAGCTGCTGCAGGCCCAGGCCGCCGTGCGTCAGGTGCATGCCTCCCCGGCCCTGCTGGACTATCTGCAGGCCCTGCTCGCTGCCACCCGCTCGGGCCAGTGGTTCGTCGAGGGCCTGAGTCCGCGCGCCGGCCTGGGCGTACTGCGCGCTGCGCGCGCCCGTGCCCTGCTGGACGGGCGCGACTATGTCTCGCCCGACGATCTGCAGTCCATCCTGCCCCAGACCATGGCCCACCGCCTGCGCCCCAAGGCCGGTGCCGGCCGCGGTGCGCGCGAGCAGGTGCGCGCCATGGTCGAGGCCATCCCTTTGCCCTGAGCATGAAGCTGCGTCAACGCTGGCAGGCCTGGTGGCAGGCCCGGCATCCGGCCAGCGACACCCACCGGCTGGTGCAGCGCAATATCTACATCCTGCCCAGCCGCCCGGGCCTGTTCTTCTGCGCCACCCTGCTGGTGCTGCTGCTGGCCTCCATCAATGACCAGCTCAGCCTGGGCTATGCCCTGACCTTTTTGCTGGCGGGGGCGGGCTTTGCCTCCATGCATGCCACCCACGGCAATCTGCGCGGTCTGAGCCTGGACCTCAAGCCGCCCGCCAGCGTGCATGCCGGCCAGGACCTGCAGCTGGAGCTGCGCCTGCACAACAGCGGCCGCGCGCGCTATGGCATCGGACTGCGCGTCGGGACCGCGGGTGAGCCGGCCTGGGTGGATGTGCCGGCCGGTGGGCACGCCCAGCTCAGCCTGGCTTGTCCGGCGGAGCGGCGCGGGCTGATGAGCCTGCCCATGCTGCGCATCGCCACGCGCTTTCCCCTGGGCCTGTTCGGCGCCTGGAGTGTGTGGCGGCCGGCGGCCCGGGTCTGGATCTACCCCCGCCCCGAGGAAGGTGCCCCGCCACTGCCGGCCCACGCGGCCAGCAGCGGCGACGGCAGCGCCAGCGCCGGCCTGCAGCGCCGGGGCGACGACTTCGAGAGCGTGCGCCCCTATCAGCATGGCGACTCGCCCAAGCAGGTGCTCTGGAAGAAGGCCGCCCAGCAGGGGGGCGAGCAGCTGCTGGTGCGCGACAGCCTGGCCCCGGCCAGCCGGCGACGCTGGCTGCGCCTGGCCGATACCGCCGGGCTCCAGGACTGGGAGGCCCGGCTCTCGCGCCTGACGGCCTGGGCCCTGGAGGCCGAGCAGCGTGGCGAGCCCTGGGGCCTGAGTCTGGCCCTGGACGAGAGCCAGACCCTGGAGCCCGATCTGGGGCCGGCCCATCTGCAGGCCGCCCTGCAGATGCTGGCCGCCGCCCCGGGCGGGGTACAGCCATGAGCCCAATCAGCCCCCGGAGCGTCGCAGGCAGCGGCATGGGCTGGCGCGAGCGCCTGAGCCATCTGCCGCGGGACACCCGCGACACCTTCTTTCTGCTGGCCACCATTGCCGCCACGGCGCTGCCGCATCTGGACCATGTGCCCCTGTGGTGCGGCCTGATGACGGGTCTGATGCTGCTCTGGCGCGGCCTGCTGGCCTGGCAGGGCCGGCCCCTGCCCGGGCGCTGGGCCCTGCTGCTGCTGATTGCGCTCACCGCGGGCCTGACCCTGCTCACCCACCGCACCCTGCTGGGCCGCGAGCCCGGCATCACCATGCTGCTCATGCTCATGGCCATGAAGACCCTGGAGCTGCGCGCCCGGCGCGACGCCTTCGTGGTCTTCTTCCTGGGCTTCTTCCTGGTACTCACGCAGTTTCTCTATTCCCAGTCCCTGCTCACCGGCCTGTGGACCCTGCTGTGCGTCTGGGCCCTGATGAGCGCCCTGGTGCTGGCCCAGATGCCCGTAGGCCAGCCCAGCCTGCGCCTGGCCGCCGCCCAGGCGGCGCGCACCACCGCCCTGGGCCTGCCGGTGATGGTGCTGCTCTTTATGCTCTTTCCCCGCATCGCGCCGCTGTGGGGCGTGCCCAGCGACGCCGTGGGCAAGACCGGCCTGTCCAACGAAATGCAGTTCGGCGCCATGAGCGAGATCGCCAACGACGAGAGCATCGCCATGCGCCTGCGCTTCGAGGGGCCACCCCCGCCCCCCGAGAAGCTGTACTTCCGCGGCCCGGTGCTCAGCCGCTTTGACGGCCGCAGCTGGCGCGCCCTGCCCGGCCAAGGCCCGCAAGCCGCCATGCTCGGCGGAAGCGCGCCCGAGGTGCGCGGCCCGGCCCTGCGCTACGAGATCACGCTGGAGCCGCTGCGCCTGTCGGTGCTGCCCCTGCTGGAATCCGGCCCCGAAGCCCCCGGCACCCGGCTGGAGGCCCAGGGCTTGAGCCTGTGGCGCGGCAGCGAGCTGCAGTGGCTGTCGCCCCGGCCCATCACGGAGCGGCTGCGCCTGCAGGCCCAGGCCCACCTGGACTACAGCAGCGGCCCGCGCCGCATGAGCGCCAGCCTCTTGGCCTATCAGGAGCTGCCGCCCGGGCTCAACCCGCGCACCCTGGGCTGGGCGGCGGATCTGCGCCGCGAGCGCCTGCAAGACCTGAGCCCGGCCGAGTACGGCCCCGCCGCCGTGGCCGCGGTGCTGCAGCATCTGCGCGAGGCCGAGTTCATCTACACCCTGACCCCGGGGCGCTATGGCGATAACAGCCCGCATCTGGTGGACGAGTTCTGGCTGGACCGGCGGCTGGGCTTTTGCGAGCACTTTGCCGGCGCCTTTGTGGTGGTGATGCGCGCCTTGGGCCTGCCGGCCCGGGTCGTCACCGGCTTCCAGGGCGCCGACCGCGAGCTGCAGGACGGCTATCTGGTGGTGCGCAACGCCCAGGCCCATGCATGGGCCGAGGTCTGGCTGCCCGAGCGCGGCTGGCAGCGCGTGGACCCCACGGCCGCCGTGGCGCCCGAGCGCGTGCTGGCCGGCCTGGCCCTGCAAGCCCCGCCCGGCGCCCTGGCGGGCACCGTCAACGCCCTGAGCCCGGCCCTGTGGCGCGGCCTGCAAGGCCTGCGCTCGGGCTGGGAGGCCCTGAACAACCGCTGGCAGCAGTACGTGCTCAACTACTCGCGCCAGGATCAGTTCGATCTGCTCAAGAGCCTGGGCTGGAGCAGCCCCGACTGGAGCGCCCTGGGCCAGCTGGCGGCCGGCTTGCTCGGCCTGATCGCCGCGGCCGGCGCCCTCTGGGTGGCCTGGCAGGCACGTGCCCACGACGGCTGGAGCCAGCTGCGCGCGGCCCTGCTGCGCGAGCTGCGCCGCCTGGATGTGCCCGCCCAGGCTCACCAGGGGCCGCGCCTGTGGGCCGAGCTGCTGCGCCAGCGCCATGGCGCCCGGGCCGCGCCGCTGGAACAGTTGCTGCTGGAGCTGGAGCGCGCGCGCTATGCCCCAGCGGCCTCCGCGCCGGATCTGGGCTGGGCCGCGAGGCGGCGTCGCTTGCGCGCCTTCCGCGCGGCAGGCCGTATGCTGCGCACCCCGAGCTCACCGTAACGCGCCGCGTCGCCATGTCTTTGCCGTCTTTGCCGTCCCTCCCTCTACGCCCCATCGCCCTGCTGCTCTTGAGCCTGGGCCTTCTGAGCACCACGACGGCCCAGGCCGAGCCCCCCAAGAAGCCAAGCCAGACCCAGAAGCAGCCCCGCAAGAAGCCGCCGGCCAAGCTGGCCAAGCCCGCGCCAGCCCAGCCCTATGGCGAGCGCGAGGACCTGATGCAGTTCGCCCGCGAGCTGGCCGTCCAGGAGGGCTGGGAGGAGGCCCCGCTGCGCGCCCTGCTGGCCCAGGCACGGCGCAACCCCACGGTGCAGCGCCTGATCATGCCGCCGCCCGCGGGCACGGCCAAGGACTGGGGGGCCTACCGCGCCCGCTTCGTGGAGCCGCGTCGCATCCAGGCCGGCCTGGCCTTCTGGTCCGAGCATGAAGAGGCCCTGGCCCGGGCCGAGTCGCGCTATGGCGTGCCGGCCGAGCTGATTGCCGGGCTGATCGGGGTGGAAACCTTCTATGGCCAGATCACCGGCGGCTTCTCGGTGCTGGACGCACTCAGCACCCTGGCCTTCGACTTTCCGCCGGGTCGACGCGACCGCAGCGCCTTCTTCCGCGAACAGCTGGTGGAGTATCTGCGCCTGTGCCGTCGCGAGGGGCTGGACCCGCTGGCGCTCAAGGGTTCCTACGCCGGCGCCATGGGCTGGCCGCAGTTCATGCCGGGCAGCTGGAACCGGTTTGCCATCGATTTCGATGGTGACGGGCGGGTGGACCTGATACGCAGCCCGGTGGATGCCATTGGCTCGGTGGCGCATTACCTGGCCCAGCACGGCTGGCAGCCGGGCCTGCCCACGCATTACACGGTGGCCGCGCCGGTGGAGACGGCCGACCGTGCCCGCCTGCTGGCACCGGACATCCTGCCCAGCTTCACGGCGGCGCAGTTCGAGGAAGCCGGCGCGCGCCTGAGCGAAGGCGCGCGCGAACACCCCGGCCCCCTGGCCCTGGTGGAGCTGCAGATGGGCGAGGCGGCCCCGGTCTATGTGGCGGGCACGAGCAACTTCTACGCCATCACGCGCTACAACTGGTCCAGCTACTACGCCATGGCCGTGATCGAGATGGGCCAGACCCTGCGAAGCTACCGCAAGGCCGGCTCCTCCGCCCCCTGAGGCAGGGGACCGAGCTCCGCCGCCGCATGCACCGGCGCGCTCCGGTGCCAGTAGCGACGGCGCAGCTCGCGCTCGCAATGCGCCTGGGCCGGCGCCGCGCTGGACCAGTACAGCGCCCCGCAGTCGGCACTCTGGATCACCGGCACGCCGGCGGCCTGGTAGCGCGCCAGCACCGCGGGCGCGGGATGGCCGAAACGGTTGCGATACCCCGCCTGCACAAAGGCCAGGCGCGGACGGGCCGCGGCCAGCAGCGCCGGGCTGGACGAGGTCTGGCTGCCGTGATGCGGCAGCATCAGCAGGTCAATGCCGCCGGGCGGCTGCAAGCCGCCCTCCTGGGCCGCCTCCACATCGCCGGTCAGCAGGGCTCGGCGCCCATCCGCCGCGCTGACCAGGAGCACGCAGGACAGGGCATTCGGCTTGAGTCCGGGGTGTTCATAGTCGGCCGGGCTGGGATGCAAGAGCTCGAAGTCCACGCCGTCCCAGCGCCAGCGCTGACCGCGCTCACAACGCTGCTGGCCATCCCGGGGCGCGCCTGGGGCCTGCAGCAGGGGGTGAGTCGGCTCCAGCGAGCTCAGCAGGCCGCGCACCGGCAAGCCGGCCATCAGGCTGGCGGCGCCCCCGACATGGTCCTGGTCACGGTGGCTGAGCAGCAGCAGATCCAGCTCGCGCTGCCCCAGGGCCCGCAGCAGGGGCAGCAGCACCCGCTGACCGGCATCGGCCTGGGGGTGGTACTGAGGCCCGGTGTCGTACAGCAGGGCATGGTGGCGGGTGCGCAGCAGCACGGCCGTGCCCTGCCCCACATCGGCGGCCAGCAGCTCGAACTGCCCCGGCGCCGGCCGCGGCAGGGCGGGCCACAGCAGGGGCAGCATCAGGGCCAGGCCGGCCGGGCGCAAGCGCCAGGGCAGGGGCAGCACCAGCAGGGCCGCGCCCAGCAGCCCGCTGAGCTGGGCCCACAACGGCGCCACCGGCACGCTCCACACCGCGCCGGGCAGCCGGGCCAGCAGCTCCAGCCAGAGCATCAGGCCCTGCAGCAGCCAGGCGGCCAGAGACCATAGCGGGGGCATCAGGGCGCCCACCAGGGCCAGGGGCGTGACCAGCAGGCTGATCCAGGGAATGGCCAGCAGATTAGCCAGCAAGCCCACCAGGGAGAGCTGCTGGAAGAACAGCAGGGTCAGGGGTGCCAGACCCAGGGTGGCGATGCACTGATTGCGCCAGGCGCCGCGCAGCAATCCACGCCAGCCGGGCTCGGCCACACCGCCCGCCATCAGCAGGCCCACGGCCGCAAACGAGAGCCAGAAGCCGGCCTGGCACAGGGCCCAGGGATCGATCAAGGCCACCCACAGGGCACTGAGCAGCAGGCACAGGGGCCAGGGCCAGGCCAGCCCGCTCTGGCGCAGCAAGGCCAGCACGAACAGCATCCAGACCGTGCGCTGGGCCGGCACGCCCCAGCCCGAGAACAGGGCATAGGCCAAGGCCGCCAGCACCCCGGCCCAGCGCGCCAGCACCGGCGCCGGCACGGCCAGGCAAAGCCGGCCGCTGCGGCGCCAGGCCCAGCCGGCCAGCAGACCCGCCCCCCAGGCAAACATGGTCACATGCAGGCCGCTGATGGCCATGAGATGGCTGGTGCCGGTGTCGCGGAACAGGGCCCAGTCACTGCGCGAGATGGCGGCCTGCTCGCCCAGGCTCAGGGCAATGAGCACGCCGGTGGCGGGCTGCGGACCCAGCTGCGTCTGCAGCCGCTCGCGCAGGCCCAGACGCCAGCGATCCAGGGCGCCGTCCGGCCCCTGGGCTTCGGCCAGCAGCTGCCAGCGCCGCAGCAGTCCCGTGGCGCGTATGCCCTGCTCGAAGAGCCAGAGTTCGTAGTCGAAACCGGCCGGATTCATGCTGCCATGCACCTGGCGCAGGCGCAGCAGCAGGCGCCAGCGCTCGCCCGGGCGCCAGGTGGGCAGGGCCTGCTGCCCGGGCTGGGCATAGACGGAGAGCATGAGGCGCTGCGGCAGCCCGGCGGGCAGGACGGCGCCCTCGGGGTCTGCGATCGCCTCGACGGCCAGGACAAAGCGCCAGCCCGCAGCACCGCCCTGGCCCAGCTGGCTCTGGGGCAGGCTGTCGATGCGGCCCGTGACCCAGAGATCGCGCCCCTCCCAGGCCGGAGGCAGCTGCTGCGCCCAGCGCGCTTGTGCCCTCAGGCCGGCCCAGCTGGCCGCCAATGCCGCCGCCGCCAGGCACAGCAGCAGCCAGCGCACGCCCGGCGAGCCCCGGCGCGCCAGCCCCATGACCAGGAGCAGCACACCGAGCAGGGCCAGGCCGCTCCAGTGCGCGGGCTGCGGCAGCCGCGCCAGCAGGTGCACGCCGCCCATGCCGGCCAGCGCGCACAAGGCGACCGCGCCCAGCTGCCATGGCCTTGTGCTGCCCGCCATCTGCGGCCCTCCCCTGCAAGCCTGCTGCAGTCACATTTCTAGCGCCAGATGCGCGCCGGAACCAGCCCTGCCCCACGAATGGCATGGCCATGCCAGTGGTTCGTTCCGAGCGGGAGGGCGGTGTAGGATGCGCGCCAGCACTGTCAGCCCGGGGCCCCGCCCCCAACCAACGCATCATGAGCCAGACCTCCCCCATCTACGAAAGCCTGCAGCAGCTGGGCATCACCCTGCCCCCGCTGGCCGTGCCGGTGGCCGCCTATGTGCCCTTTGTGCGCAGCGGCAATCTGCTCTTCATCTCCGGCCATATCGCCAAGAAGGACGGCAAGCCCTGGGTGGGCCAGCTGGGTCGTGATGTGGACACGGCCACGGGCAAGGCCGCGGCCCGCGCCATCGCCATCGATCTGATGGGCACCCTGCACGCCGCCGTGGGCGATCTGGGCAAGATCAAGCGCATCGTCAAGCTGATGAGCCTGGTCAACAGCACGCCCGACTTCACCGAACAGCATCTGGTGACCAATGGCGCCTCCGAGCTCTTGGCCGAGGTCTTCGGCCCCGAGGTGGGCGCCCATGCGCGCAGCGCCTTTGGTGTGGCCCAGATCCCCATGGGCGCCTGCGTGGAGATCGACCTGGTGGTCGAGGTCCAGCCGGAGGCCTGATGTACGCCCGTCCCTCCAAGCTGCCGGCCCGGCTGCTGGCGGGCATCGCCCTGGCCGCCTTCGGCGGTGTGGGCATTGCCCTGGTCGCCCAGCACCAGTTCCAGGTCAATCCCTGCGCCTGGTGCGTGATGCAGCGCGGCATCTTCCTGCTGATCGGCGCCGTGGCCGCCCTGGGCTGGCTGCTCCAGCGCTGGCGCCCGGCGCGCCTGCTGAGCTTTGTGCTCATCATCGCCCTGGCCGGCGCCGGCTTGGCTGCCGCCTACTACCAGCATGATGTGGCCTCCAAGATGGCCTCCTGCGCCATGACCCTGGCCGACCGCATGGTGACCTGGCTCAATCTGGAGGAGCTCTGGCCCCCGGTCTTCATGATCACGGCCAACTGCGCCGAGGCCGCCGCCTACCGCCTGCTGGGTCTGCCCTACGAGCTCTGGAGCGCCGCCCTGTTCCTGCTGCTGGGCCTGGCCAGCCTCTGGGGCCTGCTGAGCCGCGATCGGCGGCGCTGAGGCGCTGAGGCGCTCGACGCGCCTGGGCTCTGCGCTGGGTCAAGGCGGCCCCAACGCTTTGCCCTTAGCCTGGGCAGCCCTGTGTGCCCTGCCGCGCCGCCCCCGGGGCGGCGCGTCCGTTTCATGTCCTCATCTGCCAGTTCCTGCTCCAGCGTGATCATCGTCGGCGGTGGCCCCGCCGGCCTGTCCATGGCCTGTGCCCTGGCCGATGCAGGCATCGCCAGCACCGTGCTGGAGGCCGCGCCCGTGGACCAGCTGTCCGAGCCCCCCGAGGATGGCCGCGAGATCGCACTGACCCACCGCGGCATGGGAATCCTGCAGCAGCTTGGCGCCTGGCAAGACCTGCCACCCGAGGCCATCTCCCCCTTGCGCGAGGCCAGGGTCTTCAATGGTCGGGCCGACCAGTCCCTGCACTTTGCCGATGCGCGCAGCCCCCTGGGGGTCCTGGTGCCCAATCACTGGCTGCGCCGCATTGCCTGGCAGGGTCTGCAGCGCCGGCCGCCGGCGCAGTTGCGCGCCGGGGTGCGGGTCAAGGCCCTGCATCTGGACGGCGCGCAAGCCCGCGTCAGCCTGGAGAGCGGGGAGACGCTGCACGCCCCGCTGATCATTGCCGCCGACAGCCGCTTTTCCAGCCTGCGCCGGCAGGCAGGCATAGGCGCGGAAATGCGGGACTTCGGCCGCTCGGTGCTGCTGGCCCGCATCGAGCATGAGCTGCCCCACCGGGATCAGGCGCTGGAGTGCTTCCACCACGGCCACACCATGGCCTGGCTGCCCCTGGGCGGCCTGTCGCCCCGGCTGAGCTCCCTGGTGCTGACCCTGCCCACCGACCAGGCCGAGCTCCAGCGCGGCTGGGACGATTCCCGCTGGCTGGCGTGGGTGCAGCGGCACAGCCAGGGCCGGCTGGGTCAGCTGCGTCTGGCCGGGCCACGCCACCACTACCCGCTGGTCGCCACCTATGCCCACCGCTTCGCCGCGCAGCGCCTGGCCCTGATCGGGGATGCCGCCGTGGGCATGCACCCGGTCACCGCGCATGGCTACAACTTCGGTCTCTATGGCGTGCAGCGCCTGGCACGGGAGCTGGCGGCCTCGCGCGAAGCGCTCGGCGCGCCCGCGCCCCTCTTGCGCTACGGCGCCGGCCATCGACGCGACACCTGGCACCTCTATCAGGGCACCAACGCGGTGGTGAAGCTCTTTACCGACGAGCGCGCGCCGGCCCGCCTGCTGCGCCACGGCGTGCTGCGACTGGCCCAGGCCCTGCCGCCGCTGAAGGCGGCCATCGCCACCCAGCTGACGTCCCGGAGCGGCAATATGCGCTGATCATGCACAGCGCCAGGGCTTAGACTGGATATCTCGGCCCCTGGGGTCGCCTGAGCGGATTCATGACTGCACTCGCCCGATGGATAGCCTGCCTGCTGCTGGGGCTGGCCCCCCAGCTGGGGCTGGCCCTGGACGAGATCCGTATCGGCGCATCGGCCGCGCTCAGCGGCCCGGCGGCCGGGCTGGGCCAGCGCTTTCATGCCGGCGCCAAGGCCTATTTCCGTCAGTTCAATGCGCAGGGCGGCCTGGCTGGTCGGCCGCTGCGGTTGCAACTGCTGGACGATGCCTACGAGGCGGACCGTGCCGAGGCCAATACCCGCAAGCTGGCGGAAGACCCCACGGTGCTGGCCCTGTTCGGCTATGTGGGCACGCCCACCAGCCGCATGGCCCTGCCCTATGTGCGCCGCCATGGCATTCCCTTGGTGGCGGCCTATACAGGCGCGAGCGTGCTGCGCGAGCCCCACAACCCCCTGGTCTTCAATGTCCGCGCCAGCTATGTGGAGGAGGCTCGCCAGCTCGCCACCGCCATGAAGCTCGAGGGCGTGCGCAGCCTGAATGTGGTGTATCAGGCCGACCTTTTCGGACGTGCCGGCCTGGAGGCCATACGCCAAGCCGCCCAGGCCCAGGGCATTCAGGTGCTGGCCAGCGACACGATACGACGCAATAGCGCCGAAGTGGCCCAAGCCACCCAGACCCTGGTCCGGCAGCAGCCCGCCGATGCCATCTTCGTCGTCAGCAGCTACGCGAGCACGATCGCCTTCGTGCAGAGCGCGCGTGACGCGGGCTTTGAAGGCCGTTTCTATGCGCTGTCCTTCGCCGGCTTGGAGCATTTGCAAAAGGCTCTCGCCAAGCTGCCCCGTGGCCGACTGACTATTGCCCAGGTCGTTCCCAATGCCCTGGATCGCAGCCTGCCCCTGGTCGCCGACTACCAGCAGGCCATGAGCGAGGCGGGCGATCGGCAGTTTGACTCCATCAGCCTGGAGGGCTACATGGCGGCCCGGGTGCTGGTCGAGGGCCTGCGCCGCGCCAAGCCGCCCCTGAGTCGCGACAGCCTCGTGGCCGGCCTGGACGCGATCGGCGATCTCGATCTGGGCGGCTTCAAGCTCAGGCTGCGGGCCGGCCAGCATGAGGGCTCCAGCTGGGTGGGCCTTCGCACGCTGCCCTGAGCGGAAAAACGCCTCAAGCCGTGGCGAAGATGGGCAGGCTGCGCTGGCTGTAATTGCCGATATTGGGCAGCACGCTGGCAAGTGCGCTGTCGCCCACCCCCATCCAGCTCGCCAATGTGGCGCCCAGCTGATCCACCGAGGTGGTGGGCAGGAGCCGCCCCTGCCCCACATCATCGGGGCCGTTCACGCTCACCGAGGGCAGCTGGCCAAAGAAGCTGCGGGGCTTGAGCGCGCCGCCCATCAGCAGATGGTGGCTGCCCCAGCCATGGTCGGACCCGTCGCCGTTGCTGCTGAGGGTGCGGCCGAAGTCCGAGGCGGTGAAGGTGGTGACCTGGTTGATCACGCCGAGTTCCAGCAGCGCGTCATGGAAGGCGCCGAGCGCCTCGCTGACATTGCTGAGCAGGCCAGGATGCTGGTCGGCCAGGAAATCATGCAGATCGAAGCCCCCCAGGGAGACGAAGAAGACCTGGCGGCGCGCACCCAGGGTGCTGCGGGAGCCGATCAAGCGCGCCACCATTTGCAGCTGGGCGGCCAGGCTGTTGCCGGTCGGGAAGCTGGTCTGCAGGGCCGGCAGGCTGGCCAGGGCGGCACTGACCGTGGCCTGGGCCGTGACCGAGCGGCTGGTGACACGGTTGAGCTCCTGCTCCATCCAGTGTGTGCGCGGGGCCGTGATCAGGCTGCGCAGCGCATCGGCACAGGCCTGGGAGCCGAACAAGGGCTTGGTCACGCCATTGATGGCCACCGCACCGCTGCTGGAGATCTGGTACTGCACCGCCTGCTGACCGGCCATGAAGACCGCATTGCCCGAGGCATTGATGCAGGTGAAGGTGCTGGTGGCGTTGCTGTTGAGAAAAAGGTCGCCCATGCGCCCGCCCCAGCCGCTGGTGGCACCTTCAGGCCGGGCCGACTGCCAGACGCTTTGCTGGTCATTGTGGGAGAAGAGCTTGGGCGGCAGTGGCACGCTCTGCGCCTTGTACTGGGCCAGGCTGGTGGGCTGGATCAGGGTGCCCACGTTCAGCAGCACGCCCAGCCGCCCGGCGTCAAAGACCGCACGCAGCCGACCCATCTGGGGGGCCAGCGCCATCTGGCGGCCGTCGGGCAGGGGCGCGGCCGGATTGAGCAGAGTGGCGGTCAGCGCATCCCGCGGCGTGGCCAGGGTCTGGCGGATCTGGGCATAGGCCGCGTGGCTGGCGGCGTCATAGGGCACCAGGGTATTGCCATGGTCATTCCCCCCATACAGAAAGACGCAGACCAGGGCCTTGTAGTCCTGGGGCGCGCTCTGCGCCGCCGCCTCACCCAGGGCGGCTAGATTCAGCGCCCAGGGCGCGGCCGCGCCGGCTAGGCCCAGGGCCGAGGCCCGCCGCAGAAACTCGCGGCGCTCATGAGCCGCCACCCCGATGCGCTTGTTGTTCAGGCTGTTCATGATGGTCTGGGCCTCACTTCTGGATCTGGTACTCGGGGCTGGCCAGAATGAGCAGCAGGGTGGCGTGCACCCGGTTGAGCCGCCCGCTGTCCGTGCTGGCCGAGATGCTGCCCACGGCGCTGGCAATGGCGGCCCGGGTGCTGGCGCCCAGGCCCTCGCCGGCCAGCAGCTCCGCCCATTTGGCGACCAGGGCAGGCACGTCGTTGGCCAGGCTCAGCTCGCTGGCATAGCTGGGCTTGAGCTCGCCCACACCGTTCACGATCACGGTCTGCATGAAGTTGAGGTAGCCCGCCACCGTGCTCTCGTTGCAGAGCTGGAACTCCGGCGCGGTGATGCCGGCCTCGCCCAGGGCCGAGTTGGGCGGCACATAGCCGGGTCTGAAGAAGTTGAAGACCGAGGGCGCCCTCAGAGGGCTCTGCCCCAGGCGTGTGGCGGGGTCGGAGAGATTGCCCACATTCCACAGCTCGGTGGGCGAGCTCAGGCCCACGCTGCGCGCCCATTGCACAAAGCGCTGCACCGGCTCGCGCAGCTTGCCGCCGGCATTGCTGCTGGCCGGGCTCAGCGCCTCCGGGTCCAGCAGAACGGCGCGCAGCACCGCCTTCATATCGCCGCGCTGACCGCTGCCATTGTCGTTGAAGGCGGCGCTGACCCGCTGCACATAGGCGGGACTGGGGTTGGAGCAGACCAGGCGCTGGATTAGCTGTCGCCCGATGAAGGGGCCGACATTGGGATGGCTGGCCAGGGTGTCCAGCACGGTGCGCAGGGCGGTGGGTCCATCGGCGCTGGCGGGAATATCCACATCCAGCACCTTCTTGGCCCCGACGGAGAAGCGGCTGGCCACATGGATCATGGGGCGACGGGCATAGCCGGGGTCGTCGCGCAGGGCGTTGTCAAACTCCCAGCCCGTCAGCACGCGCGCCAGCTCGCTGATCTGGGCCTGGGTATAGGTTTCCAGCGGCTTGCCATCGGCACCCAGCTTGGGGCTGCCATCGGGATTGAGCTGCACCAGTCCGATGGTGAAGAGCTGCATCAGCTCCCGGGCGTAGTTCTCGTCGGGGACCCGGCCGGTGCTCGTGTCCTCCCTGCGGTTGCCGCGCATATTCAGGTAGACGCCCATGGCCGGCGACAGGCTCACCGCCTCGATGAGCTGGCGGTAGTTGCCAAAGGCATGTTCTTCCAGCCAGTCCATATAGGCCGCGGCCACAAAGCCCCGCCACATCACGGGCAGGCCTGCCATGGAGACCACAAAGATCTCGGACAAGGCCAGCGCAACGCGCTGACGCAGCTGGTCCGGCGAGCCGATCAGCTTGCGCCACAGGCTGTTGTCGGTGCCATTGAAGCTGTCGCGATTGGCGTCCACCGCATAGCCCCTGGCCACCATCCAGTCGTAATGGGACTGGCTGCGCGGCAGGGCGAACTGAGCCTCCAGCCAGGCGGCATAACCCTGGGCCTTGACGTTTGCCACCTCGCTCGCGCTGGCCGCAAAGCCGGCCATGGCGAGAAAGCGGGCGGCCTGGGCATCGCTGGGAGCGGGCAGTGGCGCCGGCGCGGGCGAACTGGGGCTGGGCGGCGCAGACGGTGCGGTCGTGGGCGTCGTCTCGTCACCGCCGCCACCACCACCACAAGCGCTGAGGAGCAGGCCCGCACCCAGGCTGGTACTCAGGCTACTACCCAGACTGCCACTCAGGCCGGCACGCGGGAGCGCCCCGGGCGTGGATTCATCTTGTGCTGCATCGCCCGCACGGACAAGCAAGGTCTCTGCTTCTTCGATCATGGTGTGAGGGCTCCTGGCTAGCCGGCTGAGATTGCGCCCTGGACTGTAGGCAAGTTCACCGGGCTTGAACCCGCGAGCTGACAGACTCTTACGTCCGATGCATGCCGACACAGCGGGGCCGAAGCCATGCCTCCCCCGCAAGGGGGCCAGGGCGTGGGATGTGCGGGCGCCACAATCACGCCCCATGTCCGAGCCCATCGCCTACCAGATGCTCTGGCGCTGTTCCAAGTGCCAGACCCGGGACCTGCGGGCCCTCACGCAGCGCTTTTGCCCCCACTGCGGTGCGGCCCAGGACCCCGAGCAGCGCTACTTCCCGCCCGAAGGCCAGGAGGTGGAAGTGCAAGGCCACCGCTATGTGGGCGCCGATTGGCCCTGTGGCTACTGCGAGGCGGCGAATTCCGCGGCCGCAAGCTTCTGCACGCACTGCGGCGCCCCGCGTGAAGGTCATGGCGAGGTCAGGCGGGTGTCGGATACCGCATCGCCCCCGCCCGCCCCCGAAGCCAAGCAGCCTGCGGCGGCGGCGACGGCGCAGGCCGCGCCCAGCCCGCCCCCGACACGACGCACCTGGGGGCGCTGGCTGCTCGCGGGCATGGCGGCCCTGCTTCTGGGCTGGCTGGCGCTCTATCTGTTCGAGCGCGAGGTCTCGGCCACGGTGGTGGGCCAGAGCTGGAGCCGCAGCGTCGTGGTGGAGCAGTACCAGGCTCAATCGGCCAGCGACTGGTGCGAGGATCTGCCCGCCGACGCCTACCATGTCTCGCGCTACCAGGCCCAGCGTGGCAGCCGCGAGGTGGAGGACGGGCAGAGCTGCCACACCGTGCGCGAGGACCGCGGGGACGGCAGCTTCGTCAAGCGTGAGGAATGCCAGACCCGCTGGCGCAGCGAGCCTGTCTATGCAGCGCGCTGCGACTACCGCATCAAGCGCTGGCAGCCGCTTCGCAGCGAAACATGGCGTGGCACGCTGCCCCAGCAAGAGCCGCAATGGCCCGCTCCCAGCCTGAGCCAGCGCTGGGAGCCCGGCAGCGTAGCCCAGCTGGGCCAGCAGCGCCTGACTACGGGCCGGGAACGCTATGAACTGCAGCTGCAGGGTCCGGACGGACAGGCGTGGCGCTGCGAGCTGCCCCAGCCCGAATGGGCCGCGCTGGCGACGGGTTCCAGCCTGCGGCTGCGGCTGCGTGGCACAGGCGGCGTGAGCTGCGGGCTTTAGCAGGTCGGCAGTGCCGGGGGCGAGGGCGCATGAGCGAGACGCCATGAGAAAAGGGCCCGTGTTGCCACGGGCCCTTCGGGCAGGGCGAGCTTGCCGGGTGCTCAGATCAAGGGCACGCCGGTCTTACTCTGGATGTGCTCGCGCGTCACGCCTTCGGCCAGCTCCACAAGCTTAAGCCCTTCGGGAGTCACGTCCATCACGCCCAGATCGGTGATGATGCGGTCCACCACGCCCTTGCCGGTCAGCGGCAGGGTGCACTCGGGCAGGATCTTCAGGTCTTCGCTGCCGTCCTTCTTCTTGGCCACGTGTTCCATCAGCACGATCACGCGCTTGACGCCGGCCACCAGGTCCATGGCGCCGCCCATGCCCTTGACCATCTTGCCGGGAATCATCCAGTTGGCCAGATCACCCTTGGCCGTGACCTGCATGGCGCCCAGGATGGACAGATTGATCTTGCCGCCCCGGATCATGGCAAAGCTGTCATGGCTGCCGAAGATGGACGAGCCCTTGATGGTGGTGACGGTCTGCTTGCCGGCATTGATCAGGTCGGCATCCACCTCGTCCTCATAGGGGAAAGGGCCGATGCCCAGCATGCCGTTCTCGCTCTGCAGCCAGACCTCGATATGGTCGGGCACATGGTTGGCCACCAGCGTCGGGATGCCGATGCCGAGGTTCACGTAGAAGCCGTCCTGCAGCTCCTGGGCCGCACGGGCGGCCATCTGGTCTTGGGTCCAGGCCATATTGCTTCTCCTCAGACTTTGCGATCGCGGGTGGTGCGCTTCTCGATGCGCTTCTCGGGCGTGGGGTTGTGCACGATGCGGTGCACATAGATGCCGGGCAGATGCACATCGTCCGGCGCGATCTCGCCGGTGGCCACGATGCGCTCGACCTCCACGATGCAGATCTTGCCGGCCATGGCGGCCGCGGGGTTGAAGTTGCGCGCCGTGAGGTTGAAGCGCAGATTGCCGGAGCGGTCCGCGATATCGGCCTTGATCAGAGCCACCTCGGGCACCAGGGCGCGCTCCATCACATAGGTCTCGCCGTCGAACTCGCGCAGCTCCTTGCCCTCGGCCACGATGGTGCCCACGCCGGTCTTGGTGAAGAAGGCCGGGATGCCCGCGCCGCCGGCACGCAGCTTCTCGGCAAGCGTGCCCTGGGGCGTAAACTCCAGCTCCAGCTCGCCCGCCAGGTACTGGCGCTCGAACTCCTTGTTCTCGCCCACATAGCTGGAGATCATCTTCTTGATCTGACGGGTCTCCAGCAGCTGGCCCAGGCCGAAGCCGTCCACGCCGGCGTTGTTGGAGATCACGGTCAGGTTCTTGACCCCGCTGTCGCGCAGCGCGGCAATCAGGGCTTCGGGAATGCCGCACAGGCCGAAGCCGCCCACGGCCAGCAACTGGCCATCGGCCACCACGCCCTTGAGCGCCTCGGCGGCGCTGGGGTAGATCTTGTTCATGCAAAGGTCTCCGTCTGGTTCGAATCGGACGGGCCACAGCGTACTACCGAAGCCGGCTCCAAGCGCTTACGTAGTATTGACTAGGGGCCGCCCCTAGCCAGCGATGCCGCCATGGCATGCACGCGGGGGCAACACGGATATCGCTGTGACTCAGCCCTGGGGTATCGTGCAGCCAGCACTGAGCAAGGAAGCCCATGGGAAAGCACAGCCCCGTCGCCACCGTCCCGCGCTATATGGAGCAGTTTCGCTGTGCCGGAGGCAGTTGCCCCGAGAACTGCTGCACGGGCTGGACCGTGGCCATCGACAAGGCCAGCTACCAGAAGTATCGCGAGGTCCGCCAGGAACCGCTGGCCGGCCTGATGCGCGAGAGCCTGGAGCGCCTGGACAAGGGCAGCCATGCCGCTTTTGCCCGCATCCGGCTGCGTCCCGACGCCAGCTGCCCCTTTCTGGACGAGAGCCGCCTGTGCCGCATCCATGGGGAGCTGGGCGAGCAGGCCCTGTCGGACACCTGCGCCCAGTACCCGCGCTCCTACGGCCTGGATGGGCAGGATCATCTGATGTACGCCAGCCTGAGCTGCCCCGAGGCGGCTCGCCTGGCGCTGGGGGCTGAGGACGCGCTGGAGCCGGTGAGCCTGCAGCTGCCCTTCGCCAATGCCCAGCTGGTGCCCCTGGCCTACCGGCGCGACGCTGCCGAGCCCACCGAGGCCGACCCGGTACGGCGCCATGCGCGGCTGATCTCGGAGGCGGTCCAGGCCCTGGTGCGGCTGCCCCTGCTCAACGCGGCGCAGTCCCTGGTACAGGCCGGACTGATGTTGCGCCGCATGGCCAGCATACAGACCCAGGGGCCTGCCGGCGATCTGGAACTGGCCCAGGCCATGGAGCACTATCTGAACCCGCAGAATCTGGCCGAGTTGCCCAGCCTGCTGGCGGAGCTGCAGGTGCCGCGCGAGGCCCAGCTGGCCCTGCTCTTCGAGACCATGCAGCAGTACCTCAGCAGCAACCGGGGCCGCCCCTCCTTCCGCGCCCTGATCCAGGAGGTGCAGCAAGGCCTGCAGCTGGACCGGGGCGCCGACGTGGCCGTGGCCCGCCTGGAGGCCGCCCTGCGCGAGCGCTGGGCACCGCTGGAAGCGGCCCACCCCATGATGCTGAAGAACTATCTGCTCAACGACATCCACAAGACCCTGTTCCCACGCCGGGGCATGGCCGAGATGGAACGCGAGTTCATGGACCTGGCCGTGCGCTTTGCCCTGATCAAGTTCCTGGTACTCGGACTGGCAGCACAGCGCGGCGATGAGTTCGGCATCGATGACGTCGTGCGCGTGGTCTATGTGACCGTACGCAATATCGAGCACAACACCACCTTCATGAAGGCCGTGATGGACAAATTGCAGGCCAGCAATATGCTGCGCCTGGAGGTGCTGGCCACCCTGGTGCTCTGAGGGAGCGTGCCTAGAATGGAAAGCAGGCCGAAGCCGCTTGGCGGTGGGGCAAACAGAGCAAACCGGGGGACGGGCTTGAGCAGCAGATCGCGACTAGGTCTGGCACTGGCCATGCTATGCGGCGCTGGCGCCGCGGTGCATGCGCAAGACCTGCCCCCTTTGCAGCTGGCGGGTTATGGCAGCGTCGCCGTCTATCGGGGTGATGACGCCGTAGTCGGCGTCGCTCCGGGCACACGCAATCCGCGCCACTCCCTGAACGGCGAATGGCGCGCCGACGGAGACTCCGTGCTGGGGCTGCAACTGCGCTGGCCCGCCAGCGATACCCTGGAAGCCGTCTGGCAGCTGCAAGCCAGCGACGAGCTGGTCAGAAACTTCCGGCCCAGCACCCAATGGCTCTACCTGGGTTGGCAATTCAGCCCCAGCTGGCGCCTGCGGCTGGGTCGCCAGCCCCTGCCCTTGCTGTTGGCATCCGAGAACGCCAAGGTGGGCTATGCCCATACGGCGGTACGACCCATGCCCACGGTGTACAGCCTCAATGGTGCCTACCCCACCGATGCGCTGACCCTGAGCTGGACGGCGCCGGCCTGGGGCGGGAATCTGCTGCTGGACCTCGCAACCGGGCGCAACACCCTCACGCTCACACGTGGCCGCATCGACGTGAAGTCCTCCCACATGGCCGCGCTGCGCTGGCAGCGCGAACACCTGGCCCTGCGCCTCGGTGTGGCGGATTTCCGCTTCAACATCGAGGACTCGGGGCTGGCTCGTGAGCTGGACGCGCTGTCGCAACCCGGCAGCGTTTGCGGCAACTGTGCCGCTAAGCTGAGTGATCGGGCGCCCGCCCGCGACATCCAGGGAGCACTGCTGACCCTGGCCCTGGTCTGGACGCCGGGGCCTTACGAGTTCACAGGCGAGTTCACGCGGCGTGGCGGCAACTCGGTGTTCTCGCCGGAAGCCAGCGGCTGGTATGTGCAGCTGGCACGGCGACAGGGCGACTGGACGCCCTATGGCGCCGTGGGCGAGACCCGCTTCCATGAGCGAGCCCTGGGTCTGCAGGCCCGCCCCGGCACACCGCCGGCGGTACAGAACAGCCTGGACCTGCTCGATCGCAGTCTTCAATCCCCTTTCGACAGGCGCATCCTGCTGGCCGGGCTGCGTTGGGACTTTGCCGAGGGCATGGCCCTCAAGCTGCAGGCCGAGCGCTGGTCCGCGCTGAGGGACCGCAGCACGCCCCGCGGCGGCGACATCAGCCTAGCGCCCGGCCAGAACTGGGACGGGCGTGTGCAGCTGCTCAGCGCCAGCCTGGACTTCGTGTTCTGAAGGCCATGACTGCGTTGCACCACCCCGACCACGCCCGCCACAAACTGGGTCGGCGCTGGGGTCTGCCCCGCTGGCGCTTGGTTTCCATGGTCTGCATGAGCGCTGCTCTCCAGACATCGCCCCCGGTGCTGGCGCAGACGCCACCGCCGCTGCGGGTGCTGCTGCCACAGTCCCTTTCGGCGCCCTTCATCCTTTGGCGCGACAACACCCCGGCGGAGGGGCTGGATCTGGATCTGGTGCGGGCCGTGGCCGAACATTTGCACAGCCGCGCTGAGCTGCAGCCCATGCCGCGCGCGCGCGTGGAAAGCGCGCTGGAACAGGGCGAGGCCGATCTGGCCTGCAATATCGTGCCCAGCCCTCGCTATGAAACCAGCCTGCGCTGGAGTGCACCGCTGTTCGATCTGAACCTGATGCTGGTCGGCCATGTCAGCGCCGCACCGGTGGACGCTCTGGGCCAGCTGGCCAGCGGCACGGTGCTGGGCACCTTGCAGGGCCACCCCTATCCCCCGCTGGAAGCCCTGTTCGGCGACGGGCGTCTGAAGCGCGACGATGCCCTCAGCGAGGACCGACTGCTGCGCAAGCTGGCGCTCAACCGCCACCCCTACGGTCTGCTGAGCCGCCAGGTCCTGAGCTGGCATGCGGGCAGCGAATCCATGAGCAGCCTGGACCAGTGGCGCCTGCCGGTGGGCAGCCAGGCCTATCGCTGTGCCGTGTCCCCGCGCTCGCGCATCGAGCCCCGTCTGGTGCTGGAGGCCCTGGAGCAGTTGCAGCAGCGTGGTCGCATCGAGCAGCTGCTGACCAGGCACACCAAGCCGGCCCTGGCCGTGGTCGTGTCCACACAGAGCAGTGTGCGACGCATCAACCGCCAGCAGCTCAGCGAGCTCTATACCGGCCAGCGCCAGCAGCTGGAGGCCAGTACGGTGACCGCCCCGCTCATGAGTGCCGGCCCGGAACGCCTGCAATTCCTGCAGGGCGTGCTGCAGCTCAGCGCCGGTCAATACCGCAGCAGCTGGGCCGCCCAGCAGTTTGGCGGGCGCCGCAGCCCACCGCTGGAACTGCGCGACGCCGAATCGACCAAGAGCCATCTGCAGCGCAATGCCAATGCCATCGGCTATCTGCCCCTGAGCCTGGTGGACGCCAGCCTGCGCGTGGTCTACATGCCCTGAAGCGGGACCGGCTCATTGCAGCCGGATGGCCGTGTCCAGCTGCACGCTGCGGCGGATCTCGATCACGTCATAGTCCCGCGCCAGCAGCGGTGGGAAGACGGGATAGTTGGCCTGGGCAAGGATGATGCGCCGCAATGCCTCGTCCACGGCCGCCACGCCGCTGGAGCGCTCGAAAGCCACCGACTCCACCGAGCCGTCGCGGCGCACGGCCACGGTCAGCACCACCGTGCCCTGGAACTGGCGCGACAGCTCCCGGATCTGATCCACGGGCGTGTTGAGCTGAACCTTGCGCGCCAGGGCCTCGGCGTACAAGAGCAATTCCTGGTTGGGGTCGCTGCGGCCAAAGAGCTTGACGCGCCGCTGCGCGCCATGGGCCGGCGGCAGGCTGCGGCTTGATGCGGCGGCGCGTGCGGCGGCCTCGCGCTGCGCCGCCTCGGCATCCAGCTGCCGCCCGATCTCGCGCAGACGCGCCTCACGCCTTTCCTCGGCCTCCCGGCGCTCGGCCTCGCGCTGTGCCTGTGCCTGTGCCTGTGCCTGTGCCTGTGCCTGTGCCTGTGCCTGTGCCTGTGCCTGGGCTTGGGCTTGGGCTTGGGCTTGGGCTTGGGCCTGCCGCGCGGCCTCGTCGCGGGCCGCGGCCGCCGCCGCCTGCTGAAGGCGCTGCTGCTGCTCCCATCGGAGCTGCTCCTGCAGGGCCTGCGCCTGCCGCTGAGCCTCGGCACGGGCCTGAGCGGCCTGAGCGGCCTGGCGAGCCCGCTCCTGCTCCTGGGCCCGCTCCTGGGCTTGCTGCAGGGCCAGCTGACGGGCCAAGCGCTCTGCCTGCTCCGCCTGCTCTCGATCCGCTGCTGCTGCTGCGGCGGCAGAAGCAGCGGCGGCTGCAGCCTGGGCCTGGCGGGCTGCCTCGGCCTCGGCGGCGGCGGCCAGCGCTGCGGCCTGGGCCGCCGCTGCGTCGCGCGCGGCCTGGGCTCGCAGGGCGGCCTCGCGAGCCTGCTGGGCGAGCTGGGCCTCACGCTCCAGGGCTTGCGCCAGGCCCTGGGCCGATGAGGCCGCGGGCAGGGCCGGTACAGCCGACAGCGTGGGCGGCGCGCTCAAGCCCGCCAGCGCCGCCACGGCCGGAGCCGGCGCATGCCAGGACGCCGCGCGCTCGGCGCCGTTCAAGGTCAGCAATCGGGCCGTGGCGGCCGGCGCGGCCTCATCCGCGGCGGTGCTCGGCAGCTCGGGCGAGGCGTTCACTTGCGGCTCGGGCCGCGGCGCCGAATCGGGCTGCCGCTGCGCCGGCACCGGGGGCGGCGGCTCGGCCGCCGGGCGCGCGCTCGGCACCGCTGGTCGCGGCGAGTCGGGCAGGCGCGAGGCCTCAGGCGGCGGGACTGGCGTCTGCGCCGACACCGCCTCGGCGCCCGGCGTCTCCAGCCATATGCTCAAGACCGCGGGCAAGCCCTCCGCCGGCAGCGGGGTGAAGTCCGACGTCGGTATCGGTATCGGTATCGGTATCGGCATGGATATCGGTGCCGGTGCATGAGCGGCGCTCTCAGGTGCCGGCGTGCCGGACGCGGCGGCGGCCATGGGCGGCGCCGCATGAGCGCCCACCTCGGCCCGGCGTGTCTGCCAGAAGAACTCCAGGCCCGGCCAGCCCTGCCCCCCCTGCCCGGCAAGACTGAGGCTCAAGAGCAGGCCATGGGCCACGAGGGACAGGCCCAGCGCCCAGCGGCCGCGGCGGCGCTGGAGTTGCTCGGCCGGCAAGGCCTGATGCAGGGCCCATTGCGGCCAGCTGATCGTGCTGCTCATGCCTCAAGCCTGGCGCCCGACCTAGACCAGGCAGCAGCGCGCGCCCCGGCTGCGACGCAGCGGGGAAAAGTACGCTTCTCAGAACGCTTCACAGAACGCCTAGGCGCCCGACACGGCCTCCACTCCATGGCCGGCATTGTCCTTCGAGCCGAAGCCGCCGCCGCCCGGGTTCACCCCCACGAGCCGGGGAGCGCCCGCCTGCCGCTACCATTGCGCCACCCCGCACAGCCCCAGAGCCCCCAGCCATGCCTCTCAGTGCCACCGATCTACAAGCCGCCATCCCGCGCATCTTCGCGCCCTGGATCACGGCCATGGGTTTCGAAGTGCTGGACTGCGGTCCCGGCGGGCAGGTGCGGCTGCGCCTGCCGGTCAAGCCCGAGTACGTCCATGTGGGCGGCGTGATGTGCGGCCAGGCCGCCATGGCCGCCGCCGACACGGCCATGGTGCTGGCCATGATGGCCGAGCTGGGTGAGTTCCGGCCCATGACCACGGTGCAGCTCAACACCAGCTTTCTGCGCCCAGTGTCCGCCGATCATTGCATCGTGCAAGCCCGGGTGCTGCGCAGCGGCAAGAGCCTGGCCTTCGGCAGCATCGATCTGCTCAACCCCGACGGGCGGCTGGCCGTGCAGGCCAGCACCACCTACGCCCTGCTCTGAGCATGGGGCTGGATTACCGCACCGCCTTCGAGCGTGCGCCCATCGGCCTGGTGCTCTCGCGCCAGCGCCTGATCGTGGACTGCAACGAGCAGCTGCTGAAGATGTTCGGCGCCCAGCGCGAGCAGCTCATCGGCCAGAGCTTTGCCATGCTCTACCCCAGCCCGGCCGAGTTCGAGCACACGGGTCAGCGCATCGTGGCCATGCTGGATGCCCAGGGCTATTACGCCGATGACCGCGTGATGCGCAGAGTGGGCAGCCAGGAGCTGTTCTGGTGCCATGTCACCGGACGCGCCCTGGACCCGCTGGATCCCCATGCCGAGGGCATCTGGAGCTTTGAAGACCTGTCGCAGCGCCGGCGCCTGACGGCCGAGCTGACCGCCCGCGAACGCGAGATCGCCGCCCTGCTGATCGAGGGTCTGACCAGCAAGCTGATCGGGCGGCGGCTCAACATCAGCCCGCGCACGGTGGACGTCTACCGTGCCCGGCTGATGAAGAAGTACGAGGCCGCGAGCACGCCCGAGCTGATCAACAAGCTGCTGGCCTGAGATCCGTCATCAGGCCCGGCGGCCGCGCTCCAGCAACTCGAAGACCAGCATGCCGGCCACCATGGCCAGCACAAAGATCAGGGCCTTGCCCTGCCCCAGGCCCAGGGCCACCAGGCCAGGTCCGGGACAAAAGCCCGCCAGGCCCCAGCCCACGCCAAAAGCCACGCTGCCCAGCACCAGGCGGCGATCGATCTGGCGCGCGGTGGGCAGGCGCATCTCCTCGTCCAGCAGGGAGCGCGCACGTCCACCGGCCGCGCGGAAGGCCAGCAGGCCCACGCCGATGGCGCCCGCCATCACCAGGGCCAGGGAGGGGTCCCAGGCCCCGGCCAGATCCAGAAAACCCAGCACCTTGGCCGGATCGGCCATGCCCGAGACCAGCAGGCCCAGACCAAACACCAGACCCGCCAGCAGGGCGGCCAGAAGATTCTTCACAGACATGATGGGCCCTCCGCTTCAGAAGACGTGACGCAACAGGTAGACGGTGACAAAGCCCGCCGCCATGAAGGCCAGCGTGGCCACCAGGGAGCGCGGCGAGAGGCGCGAGAGGCCGCAGACCCCGTGGCCGCTGGTGCAGCCCGCGCCATAGCGCGTGCCCAGGCCCACGATCAGGCCCGCGGCAATCAGCAGGCCGGTATCGGCCTCGATCTGGGGCTGCGGCAAGGGGGCGAACAGGCCGTAGACCAGGGGCGCGCCGATCAGGCCGGCCAGAAAGGCAATGCGCCAGGCCAGATCGCCGCGCACCGGGCGCAGCAGGCCGCCCAGGATGCCGCTGATGCCGGCGATGCGGCCATTGAGCAGCACGAAGAGCGCAGCGGCCAGGCCGATCAGCGCGCCGCCGGCCAGGGCCGACCAGGGGGTAAAGGCAGACCAGGCAATATTCATCTCAGTCATCTCCTTGCGGACAGTAGAGCCGGTAAAGCGTGGCCAGCAGCTGCAGCAGCTCGGGGCTGGCCACGCGGTAGTAGATGTTCTTGCCCTCGCGCCGGGTCTCGACCACGCCCTCGTTGCGCAGCACGCCCAGCTGCTGCGAGAGCGTGGGCTGACGTATGCCCAGGCGGCCTTCCAGATCGGACACGCAGGCCTCACCCTGCGAGAGCTGGCACAGCAGCAACAAGCGGTCCTCGTTGGCCAGCAACTTGAGCGCGGACACGGCCTGCGCGGCCGCCTCACGCAGCCGCTCGACATCCAGCGCCAGGGCAGAACTCACATCACACCTCACGAACATCCCGCGGCCAAAGCTCAAGCTCGCCTCGGGTACAACAATTTATGAAATTATAAATTGTTTTCTTGTGAAGTGTTGACCACCCGCCAAGCGGGGATTCAGCCCAGCCGCGTGCTGGCCTGCAAGACCCAGATGGGGCCGCCGTCATCGATGCGCACATGACGGCTGTAGGCAAAGCCCTGGGTCGCCAGGGCTTGCAGGGCCGGAGCGGCGCCCTCGTGCGCGCGGCCCAGGGCCTGTCGCGCCGGTTCGGCCAGAAAGGAGAGATACAGGGTCTGACGCGGCATCAGGGCGGCAAGATGCGCGGGCCAGGCCTCGCCCCAGCGCGCGCGCTGCGGGGTCGGGTCTGCGGGGTAGAAAAGGCGTCCCAGCCCGTCCCAGAAGGGCGAGCGGCCATCGGCCCGCCGCCAGCCGGCCAGCTCCACCACCAGCTGACGCCCGCGGTTGGCGGGGTCGGCCAGCCAGGGCTTGAGCAGGGCCTCCAGCAAGGCGCTCAAGGCCTGCTGGGGCTGCGGGCAGTCGGGCGCACAAGCCAGGTCCACCAGCTCGGCCTCCCCCGTGTGGTCATTGCCCAGCAAGAGCGTGTCCTGACAGTGGTAGAGGCCCAGCTCGGCCGCCGCATGCACCGCCCGCCCGATGTGGAAGCTGTAGCGGGGGATGTCCAGGCCCAGGTGTGGGCGCAGCCGGGCGCAGGCCTGGGGGCGACCGTCGGCATCGCACAGCACCAGGGCCTGCTCTTCGGGCGCGGGCGCCGCGGGAGGCTGACCGGCCTGGTTGCGCCATTGGGCGCACACGGCCTCGTCCGCCGAGGTCCAGGCGCGCAGCGAGTACCGGACGTCGCTCATCGCAGCTCCTCCTGAACCGCATCCAGCGGCGAGACCATCACGCTCGCGCCGGGCGGCGGGCCCAGGCGCTCGAAGACCCGGTGCTCGGGCGAGAGCTCCTGGACGCCGGCCGGCAGCCGGGCCAGGCTGGCGCGGAAGTCACGGCGCCGCTCGGTACAGACCAGATGCCAATGCTCTTGGCCCAGGCCCAGCGCGCCCGGCCGCAAGGCAAGGCGTCGCGCCTGACGCACGCTGCGCAGCAGCTCCAAGCGCCCTTCCACCGTGGGGCCGCCGTCGAAGATGTCGATATAGGTGTCGGCATCAAAGCCCTCGTCCTGCAGGATGCCGAAGGGCAGCTCGCCCACGGGGTGGAGCTGGCCGATGGCGAACTGCGCCGCCTCGGGCAGCAGGGGCACATAGACCGGGGAATGCGGCATCAGATCGGCGATGAAGGCCTTGCTGCGCCCGCCCACCACCTTCTCGGCCTGGGCATAGTCCATATTGAAAAAACGCCGCCCCACCGCATCCCAGAAGGGGCTGTGGCCTTGCGCATCCACCAGGCCCGGGTGCTCGGCCGCAATGCGGCTGTTGAAGCGTTCGGCAAAGAGGGCGATGAAGAGCAGGCGCGCGCGCGAGAGCAGCTGCGGCGCCAGACCGGCCTCGTAGGCGGGCTCGATATAGAAGCTGGTGAGCAGGGTCACACCGGTGAGGTCGTGGCACAGATGCAGGGTGTGCAGACGCTGGCTCACCCCCAGGGCCGCCGAGGCATGGACCACGAACTCATTGCGGTAGCTGTAGAAGCGATCGTGAAAGCCGGCGCTGGCGGCGATGCCGCTGCTGCCTATCACCCGGCCACGCTCCTCCAGCACGAAGAGATAGGTCTCCTCGCCGCTGGCCGCGTCCTCGCTGGCAAAGGCCTGGCAGGAACGCTCGATGCGCTCGCGCAGGCGCTCGCGGTCCTCGGGCAGGGAGCTGATGCCATCGGCCGTGGCCGCGGCGATGCGCTCCAGGGCGGGCAGATCCTCGGGCGCCACCGGGCGCAGCAGCAGGTCGTGGGCAGGGCTCATGCGCTGGATTCTCCGCTGGCGCGCCACGGCAGGGCGGCGCGCGCGCCGGCGCTGCGCTCCTCCCGCGGGGTACGGCCAAAGGCGGCCTTGTAGGCATTGGAAAAATGCGGCCCCGAGGAGAAGCCGCAGGACAGACCGATCTGGAGTATGGATTGCCCGCTGTGCTGCAGCAGGCGGCGCGCCCGCTGCAGCCGCAGCTCCAGATAGTGACGCGAAGGCAGAGAATCCAGGTGCTGCTTGAACAAGCGCTCCAGCTGGCGGCGCGACACGCCCACCAGGCGCGCCACCTCCTCGGTGGGCAGGGGCTCGGCCAGATTGGCTTCCATCAGGGCCAAGGCCTCGGCCAGCTTGGCGCTGGTGCGCCCGCCCTGCTCCGGCACCCGGGGCCGCACCTCGCGGCCGCGCACCTGCTCCAGCCCGAGCAGCACGGCCAGCTGCTGACCCGCACGCTCGCCATGAAGACTGGCCGCCCAGGCGCAGGCCAGGTCCAGGCTGGAGGCGCCGCCGGCACAGCTCAGCAGGGCGGGCGCGCGGGCCAGGTCCATCTCCCAGACCTGGTTGCACCAGACCACCTCGGGATGGTCGCTGCGCAGCGCATCGATCAGGGACCAGTCGGCCGTCATGCGGCGCCCCGCCGGCAGGCCGGCCCGGGCCAGGCAGAGGCTGCCACTGCCCACGGCCCCCAGGTGCGCCACGCCGGCGGCGACCAGGTCGCGCAGCAGCAGCTGCAGGCCGGGCGAGGCGGCGAGGCTGTCGTCGCCGCCGATCACGAAGAAGGCAAACCAGTCGCGCTCCTCCGAGCGCATCGGGCGGCTGCGCAGGGCACCGGCGCCCTCCCCCAGGCTCAGACAGACGGGCTCGTAGCGAACCTCGTCCTGCAGCTCATTGAGCCGCCCCAGCGCTTCGAGCAGGCCCGCCGCGGCCAGCGCCGTGCCGCCGGGCAGCAAGAGCAGCGCGCAGCGACGGGTAGGCAGCGGGGCGGCGGGGTTCACGCGAGCACTTTACTGCCACTGCGTGAGCGCGGGCGGCACGAGCAGGGCCAGGGCCACGAGGAAATACACCACCTGCAGCGGCAGCATCCAGCGCACCCAGCGGCCGAAGGGAATGCCGGCCAGGGCCAGCACGCCCACGGTGATGCCCGAGGTGGGGATGATGGGCGTGCTCAGCTCGCCGAACTGGAAGGCCAGGATGGCGGTCTGGCGCGTGACACCCACCAGATCGGCCAAGGGCGCCATGATGGGCATGGTCAGCGCGGCCTGACCGGTGCCGCTGTGGATGAAGAAGTTGATCACCGACTGGATGACGAACATCTTCTGCGCGGCGAACACCGGGCTGGCGGACTCCACATAGGGCACCAGAGCATGCAGCAGGGTGTCGATGATGTGGCCATCGCGCATCAGGATCACGGTGGCCTTGGCCAGGGCAATCACCAGGGCCGTGCCCACCAGGTCCTTGGCGCCGCCCACAAAGGCGGCCACCCAGCGCTCCTGGCCGAGCCGCGCCACCACGCCCACCAGGATGGCCATGGACAGGAAGAGCGCGGCAATCTCCTCGATGTACCAGCCGAACTTCACCACGCCCACGATCATGGCGCCCAGGGTGCCCACGAACAGGGCCAGCACCGCCTTGTGGGTGCGGGTCATGCCGCTGAACTGCTCAAAGGCGGCCAAGTCCAGATTGCGGCGCTTCTCCTCGTCGAGCTCGAAGGTCGGGCTCAGGCGCGGGTCGCGCTTGATGCGGGCGGCGTACCACATCAGAAAGGCGATGGTCAGGGTCGTGAACACCGCCCAGCACAGAAAACGATAGCCCAGGCCCGAGAACATGGGCACCTGCGCGATGCCTTGGGCCACGCCCACATTGAAGGGATTGAGGAAGGCGGTGGCAAAGCCGATCTGCGAGCCCACGAAGGGGATGGCCGCGCCCACCACGCTGTCATAGCGCAGGGCCAGGGCCAGGGGAATGAAGATCAGCACGAAGGGAATGGCCTCCTCGGCCATGCCGAAGGTGGCGCCGCCAATGGAGAAGAGCGTGACGAAGATGGGAATCAGGGCCACGCGCACAAAGGCCGAGCGGCTGTGGGCGCGCGCCACCGACTTGATCAGCGCATCGATGGCCTCGCTCTGCTGCAGCACGGCAAAGGTGCCACCCACGATGAGCACGAAGCCGATGATGAGCCCCGCCTCCACAAAGCCCTTGATGGGCGACATCATCAGGGCCACCAGGCCCTGGGGGCGGCTCTCCACCCAGCGGAAGGAGTCGGGGTTGACCACCTTCTTGCCATTGAGCATGAGGGTGTCGTACTGGCCGCCGGGCACCACCCAGGTGGCCAGGGCGATCACGGCCAGCAGGGCGAAGAGCAGGACGAAGGTATTGGGTAGACGCAGTTTCATCGAAAGGATCTCACATGGAGAGCAGCTTGCCGCTGCGATAGGCCTGGGCGCCGGCCACCTTGGCCACGCGCATGCCACGCCCGGCCCAGCGTCGCGAGACGCGGGCGAACAGCCGACCTGAGACGCTGGCGCGCAAGGGGGTGACGGTGTCATTGAGCGGATCGATGAGCTCGGCCACCAGATCTCCGGCCTCGACCCAGTCGCCCGGTGCCTTGGCAAAGACCAGCAGACCGGCATGCGGGGCCGTCAGCGGCTCCACCCCCTCCAGCGGCGTGGGCTCGCAGCGCTCGGCGGGCAGGGGCAGCAGGGGCGGACCTTCGATCAGGCCCTGGCGCTGCAAAAAGGCCAGCAAGGCCAGCGCATCACCGGCCGCCAGGCCGTGGTCGGTCTCGGTCTCGCCACGCAGCTCCACCGTGGCGGCAAAGCAGGCCTGGGGAATGGGGAAGCGGCCCGCGAAATGCTCGGCCAGCTCCCACCAGATGCGAGAGATGGTCTCGTCAAAGGGGTCGTCGCCCGAAGCCCGGGCCAGCAGCAGGGCCTGAGCCCCCAGCAAGGCGCCCAGCTCACGCGCCGGGGCCTCCAGCGGCGTGCCGGCATAGAGATGCATCACCGCCTGGTGATCGCAGTGCAGGTCCAGCACCACATCGGCGTCCATGGCCAGACGCTGCAGCAGCTGCTTGAGCGCCTCGGTCTCGGTCTGGGGCTGCCAATCCGCGAGCAAGGCCAGGGCCTCGCGACGCACCAGCTGCTTGTTGATCTCGCCGTCCTGGCCCAGCAGCGGCTCCAGGCGGGGAATCAGGGCCTGGGTCAGGTGGCGATAGGCGCGGTTGAAGTTCAGGCCCGTGGCCGCATCGAAGCGGCCGAAATGCGCCCCTTGCAGATCCTGGGACAGGCCCACGGGATTGGCCAGGGGCAGGAGCACGACCTCGCCCGTGATCAAGCCCTGGGCCTCCAGCGCCAGCAGGCGCTGACGCAAATGCTGGGCCACCAGCATGGCCGGCACCTCGTCGGCGTGCAGGGCCGCATGGATATAGGCCTTGCGCCCGCTCTGGCCCGTGCCGAAATGCAGGCTGCGCAACAGGCGTGTCGTGCCGGCGCTCGCCGCCGGCAGCGCGTGAATCTCGCTTCTCATGGGGGGCTTTCAGCGCGAGGTCTGAACAGGCATCAGACGGTAGAGGGGACGCTGTATCTGGACCGGCATCACGTCCAGGCCCATGCGGACCACGGTGTAGTCCTCGCCCCCGAAAGCGCCGGTGAACCAGCCACGCGTGGCGGGCGTCTTGTAGAGCCGGAACTCGAAGCCCAGGTCCGGCTGACTGTCATCGGCCGCCGGGGTGCCGGCGAAGGCCAGACCCAGGGTCTCGCCGGCCGGGCTGTCCAGCAGGGTGCCCATGGCGTTCACCACCGTGGTGTCGCCCAGCATGTCCGCATAGAAGGGCACGCTCTTGAAGTAGGGTTTGAAGTTCGGGGCCTTGGGATCGATGGCCAGGTCGGCGGCCTTCTGCGGCGAGGGGGTGGTCACGCCGGTCTTCAGATCATGGCGATCGCCGCGGTCCAGATAGCTCAGCTGGGCTCCGCGCACATTGAAGGCGCCGAGCTGCGGCTCGTGACGGGCCTGGGACAGATCCACCAGCAAGGCACCCTTGGCGCCAATCACCTCAATCTGACCGTTCTTGATGATGGCGGCGCTGTCCTCGTCCACGCCCAGGCCCAGGCGGTAGCCCTTGGCCTGCATCAGGGGCAGCATGCGACCAAAGCGGCCACGCTTGAGAAAGTGCTGGTCGATGAAAAGCTCGGGCCCCACAAAGCCCAGGCCGCGGTCGATCTCCCGGCCCTCGCGCAGCTGGCCCTTGAGCACGCGCAGGGTGTCCTGGGCGTCCCGGAACATCACGGTGCTCATGATGGCGGCGCCGGCGCTGCTGCCGGCCACCACGCCGCCGCCGCGATAGACCTCCCAGATCGCCTGCAACAGCGCCGTGGGCTGGCCAGCGGGCTGCAAGGTGTCCACGATCAGCTCCTGGGCGCCGCCGGAGAAATAGACGCCGCGGGCATGGCGCACCAGCTCCAGATTGGCGGGGTTCTCCAGCTCGGTCTTCAGATCGCGGTCTTTCAAACGCGGCGCCACGGGCACCCACTGCGCCTGTGCGCCCTGGCGATTGAGCGCCTCCACGATCTGGCGCGCGCTGCGCTCGGGATTGGCGGCGGCGGTGCTGAACACCACGAATCGGGCACCGGGACCGCCGGCCTCGTCGACGATGCGCTTCCACACCGCATGGTTGTCGTACTTGAGGGCGCCGCCGATGGGAATGGCGGTCTGGGCGCCGGCAGCACCGGCCAGCAAGGCGGCGCAAGCGGCAACAAATCGGAGTCGTGCGAGGGCAGGCATGGGATCAGGCGGGTTGAAAAGTGGCGCGATCTTGCCGACGCCCCTGCCTACCCACCAGCGGGTTTGGCCCCGGAGTGTGCCGCAGCGCGCAATGCCGGCAAATGCATGTCGCTTGCATGCAAGCCCCGAAGCGCGACCGTCACAAGGCTTGCATGCAAGCGACCCGCACTTGCGCCAAAGCGACCGCCCCGCCAAAACCCCCTCACGGCCGAGCCCGCCCGCTTTCTAGAGTGCGTGCCAGGCCTGTCGCCAGCCCCTACCCGCCCTGCCCTGACGCAGAGCCCCGCTGCACAGCCGCATCCGCAACCCCGTCAACAAGGCCCACTCACCATGTCACTGCCCCGCATGCCGCGCCGCGCCTCGCCCGCCCGGTTCCTGAAACTGCAAGCCCTGGCCCAGGCCGCCGCACTGCTCGCGGGCGGCGCCGCGCTGGCGCAGGACAACAAGCTGGAACGCATTGAGGTGACCGGCTCCAGCATCAAGCGCTTGGAGGGCGAGACCGCCCTGCCGGTACAGACGCTCAAGCGCGAAGAGATTGCCAAGTCCGGTGTCACCACGGCGGCCGAGCTGCTGAAGAACATCAGCGGCAACACGGCCGGTCTGACCGATGGCGCCAGCATCACCGACAACCAGGGCGGTCAGCGTGGCTTCAACGGCGCCAACCTGCGCGGCATCGGTGTCTCCTCGACCCTGATCCTGCTGAACGGCCGCCGCATGGCCAACTTCGCCTCGCCCGGCGACAGCTCCGGCGTGGACCTGAACAACATCCCCGCGGGTGCGATCGAGCGCGTCGAAATCCTCAAGGACGGCGCCTCCGCCATCTATGGCACCGACGCCATCGGCGGCGTGATCAACTTCATCACACGCAAGGACTATCGCGGTGCGGACATCAATGTCTACGCTGCACGCACCCAAGAGGGCGGCGCCGAGAAGACCACCGCCTCGGTGGGAGGCGGCGTCGGCAATGTGCGTGATGACGGCTTCAATCTGTTCGGCGTGCTCGATGTTCAGAAGCTCGGTGCGCTGAATTCGCAGGAGCGTGACTTCATCAAGCAGCGTCCGCTGGCCGACAACCTGCCCCTGTACCTGTCCTCGCGCACCTTCCCGGCCAATATCCGGCTGCAGGGCAGCAGCAGCTCGCGCCGCGCCCAGTTGGCCGCCCTGAAGGCCGCCGGCTACAAGGTCAACGGCCAGGATGTGACGGAGCGCACCTTCAATCCCGCCGTGCCCGCCTGCAACCCGCCCGGCACCGTGTTCGCGCCGCTGAACCTGAGCCAGGCCTGCAGCTTCGACTATCTGCAGGACACCGAGATCTATCCCGAGAGCGAGAAGCTGTCCTTACTGAGCCGCGGGGTCCTCAAGCTCAATGCCGACACCGAGCTGTTCGCCGAGCTGCTCAAGTCCCGCGCCACCACCAAATACATCAACAGCCCGGTGCCGGTGCAGTTGCTGGATGTGCCGGTCAAGGTCATCAACGGCTATCTGAGCAACAAGCTGCCGCTGCCCGATACCCAGCTCATGACCCTGCGCCTGCGCGCCGATGAGGCCGGCAATCGCAGCAACACGGTCACCAGCGACGCAGAGCGCGTCGTCGTGGGCGTCAGCGGTGTGCTGGGCGACTGGGATTACACAACGGCGCTGAATCGTGCCGTGAACAAGACCAACGACGCCTACGTTGATGGCTACTTCCTGTTCGACAAGATGGTCGCAGGCGTCATGAACGGCTCGATCAATCCCTTCGGTGCCTCGCCGGCCGCTGGCAAGGCGCTCTGGGACAGCATCCGCGTCCGTGACGACGCCCGCAAGGCCAAGGGCATCACGACCACGGTGGACTTCAAGGCCAGCAGCACGCTGACCGAACTGGCGGGCGGCGCGCTGGGCGTGGCCGTCGGCGCGGAGCTGCGTCAGGAAGAGACCTCCTTCACGCCCTCGGCGCTGCTGAACAGCAATCTGATCGCTGGCGACCGCGGCACCTCGGGCGACGCCACCGGCAATTTTGGCGGTGACCCCGTGCGCGACCGTGTGGTGGCCACCAGCAACAGCCGCAAGATCGGCAGCGTCTACGGCGAACTGAATGCACCGTTCACCAAGGAGCTGGAAGTCCAGGTCGCGCTGCGCTACGACGACTACGGCGGTGTGGGCAGCACGACCAATCCCAAGCTGGGCGTGCGTTACCAGCCCAGCAAGCAAGTGATGCTGCGCGGCTCCGCCGGTACGGGCTTCCGCGCCCCGACCATCAGCGAGCTGTACCGTCCGATCAGCTACGGTTCCGCCTCGGCCTCGCCGACCGATCCGGTCTGCGTGAAGGCCGGCCTGTCGCCGGCGGACTGCTCGGGCCAGCCGCCCGTGACTCGCTACAGCAACCCGAACCTGAAGCCGGAGCGTTCCAAGCAGGCCTCCTTCGGCATCGTGTTCGAGCCCACCAGGTCGACCACATTCAGCATCGACTACTGGAACATCCGCAAGACCGATGTGATCAGCGATATCGGCATCCAGACCATCATCAACAACCAGGCCAAGTACGGCAAGCTGGTGACGCGTGACGAGTTTGGCGAGGTCATCACCAACATCGACCTGCGCAAGGAGAACCAAGGCGAGCTCAAGACCTCGGGTCTGGACCTGGAAGCCAACTGGCGTAGTGACAGCACGGAGTTTGGACGCTTCGGCCTGAATCTCAGCGGCACCTATGTGCTGGAGTACAAGCGTCAGTTCGGTGCGGGTGAGCCCTTCGTCAGCAATGTCGGTCGCTTCCTGAATGACCAGGTCATCCAGCGCTGGCGTCATCGCGCCAGCATCGACTGGGATATGGGCCCCTTCGGTCTGACGCTGGGCAACACCTTCTACTCCAGCTACGCTGACCAGAGCACCATCTTCAACCCGGTGACGAACAAGCAGGCCGAGCCCCGCACCGTCAAGGCCTACTCGCTGTTTGACTTGAGCGGCTCGTGGAAGGTGGACAAGTCCATGCGCGTGCGCGTGGGCATCCAGAACCTGCTGGATACCCAGCCGCCGTTCTCCAACCAGGACCAGTACTTCCTGGCCACCTACGACCCCACCTACACCGACCCGCGTGGCCGTACCTTCTACGCCAGCATCAGCTACTCGTTCCGCTAAGCGCGGCGCCTGAAGGCAAGGCCGGGCCTCTGGGCCCGGCCTTTCTCGTTTTCACGGGCGGTCGTCGCGGGGCACCGACCGCGTTCAGCCCTCCACGATGCGGCGCAGCCAGTCCGGCAGGGGCGCTGAGCGCTGGGACGGGAAGTCCATCCACACCGTGGTGGCGCCCCCCGCGGCGTAGAGGGTCTGCGGATCATCGGCGCGGGCCATGGTGATCCAGGTGTCGAAGCTGCTGCGGCCCGCATTGGAGACGTAGTGGCGGGTCAGCACCTCGCCGGGGTACTCAAGCTGCTTGTAGAAATTGCAGAAGGCGTTGACGATCACCGGGCCCTCCCCCTGGGGGTTGGGCGCCGCCTTGAGGCTGTCCAGCCAGTCCACGCGCGCGATCTCCATGTAGCGGAAGTAGACCGTGTTGTTGACATGGCCCATCGCGTCCATATCGCCCCAGCGGATCGGGATGAGGGTCTCGTGGACCAGCTTCTTGTCCGCAGGAATCTCTATCCTCATGCCAGCCCCAGCTCGCTGCGGATCTGCGCCAGCTGCGCCTTGACCGTTTCCAGCTCGGCCGCCAGCCGGGCCTGCTCGGCGCGCAGCTGCAGGATCTCATCGTCGCGCGCGGGTGCTTCGCCCGCCGCTGCGGCCGACAGCCCCTCGGCCGGCTCGCCACACAACAGATGCGCCCAACGGCTCTCGCGCGCACCGGGCGCACGGGCCAGCTTCAGGGCCAGGGGCGGCTCGCGCTCGGCCAGCTCGGTCAGAAAGGCCTCGACCGAGGAAATGTCGGCAAAGCGGTGCAGGCGTTCGCTGTTGGCGCGCAGCTCGGCCGCCGTCTGCGGGCCGCGCAGCATCAGGGTGGCCAGCAGGGCCTCGGCCTGCCCCGGCACATTGATGCCGCGGCGGAAGTTGTGCTCATAGCGGTCCACCCGGCTGCCGCTGACGCGGTTCACCAGGCTCATGCCGCGCAACTCGTCCAGCGCGCGCAGCACCTTGCTCTCACTGGCATTCATCACCGGATCGCGCGCGGTCTTCTGGTTGCAGCCCAGGGTCAGGGCGTTGACCGAGAGCGGGTAGCTGTCGGGCACGGTGAACTGCTTCTCGACCAGCACGGCCAGCACGCGCGCTTCCAGCGCCGTCAATACACGAAGCGACATGGTGCTCAGACTCCGAAGCCGTCGTCGGCCTGGATCACCGCACCGTTGATGAAGTGGCTTTCATTGGCACAGAGCATCAGCAAGGCGGTGTCCAGGTCGCGCGGATGACCGACACGCTTGCGCGGCAGCAGCTCGACCAGCTTCTTGCCACCTTCGGTGCTCCAGTGATGGTGGTTGATCTCGGTGTCGATATAGCCGGGGCAAATGGCGTTGACGTTGATGCCGTATTTGCCCCATTCCAGCGCCATCGCGCGGGTCATGTGGATCACCGCGGCCTTGCTCATCGAGTAGACCCCGATCTGGCTGAGCACACGCAGGCCGGCCATCGAGGCAATGTTGACGATGCGCCCGCCGATGAAGGTGCCCGGCGCCGCACCGCGCGCGCGCGCCAGCATGCGCTTGCCCACCTCCTGCGCGACAAAGAAGGCGCCACGCACATTGGTGTCCATCACGAAGTCGTAGTCATCGCCGCTGACCTCGGTGAGCTTCTGCGTGGTGCTGACGCCGGAGTTGTTGATCAGGATGTCCAGGGTGCCGACCTCGGTCTCGGCATGAGCGACGGCGGACTTGATGCTGTCCAGATCGGTGACGTCCAGATGCACCACATGGGCGTCGCCCCCCTGGGCCTCGATCTCGGCGCGCAGGGTCTTGAGCCGTTCAGTGCGGCGACCCGCCAGCACCACACAAGCGCCGGCCTGGGCCAGGGTGCGCGCGAACTGCGCACCCAGTCCGCTGGAAGCTCCGGTCACCAGGGCCACGCGGCCCGAGAGGTCGATGCTATAGCTCATGATCTGTCTCTTTCCATCACTCAGACTGCTGGACGGAAACGATAGCATGGGCCACCACGGCGCTTCGCTGGGTCGGCTCGGCCAAGCCCCGCCTTCCCCGCTAGAGGCCAGCACCCAAATCAAAATCGAACGATCGTGCTATTTTTCTGCACGCATCGGTAGAATGCGGCGCCAAATCGCGGCCCAGCTGGGCGCCCACACAATCGTTGAGACACAAGGAAACACATGAGCTCCGAAGACCTGGTGGCCCAGTACGGCCCGCGCGAAAGCATGGAATACGACGTGGTGGTCGTGGGCGGCGGTCCCGCCGGCCTGGCCACCGCCATCCGCATCAAGCAGCTGGCCGCCGAGAAGGGCCAGGAGATCTCGGTGGTGGTGCTGGAAAAGGGCTCCGAGCCCGGCGCCCACATCCTCTCCGGCGCGGTGATGGACCCGCGCGCCCTGAGCGAGCTCTTCCCCAACTGGAAGGAGCTGGGCGCGCCCCTGCACCAGGCCGTCACCGGCGACGACATCCTCTTTCTCTCCGAGACCGGCGCCACCCGCACCCCGGACGCCCTGGTGCCGCGCAATCTGCACAACGAGGGCTGCTACGTCATCTCGCTGTCCAATGTGGTGAAGTGGCTGGCCCAGCAGGCCGAGAACCTGGGCGTGGAAATCTTCCCGGGCTTTGCCGCGGCCGAGGTGCTCTATGACGAAGAGGGCCGCGTCAAGGGCGTGGCCACGGGCAATATGGGCATAGGCAAGGACGGCCAGCCGCACGAGGGCTTCCAGCTGGGCATGGAGCTGCTGGGCAAATACACCGTGTTCGCCGAGGGCGCGCGCGGCCATCTGGGCAAGCAGCTGATCGCCAAGTACAACCTGAGCGCCGGCAAGGACCCGCAGAGCTATGCCATCGGCATCAAGGAACTGTGGGAGATCCCGGCCGAGAAGGCCAAGCCCGGCCTGGTGGTGCACACCGCCGGCTGGCCCATGACGGACGACACCTTCGGCGGCGGCTTCCTCTACCACTTGGAGGGCAACAAGGTCACGCTGGGCTTTGTGATCGGTCTGGACTACCAGAACCCCTATATGAGCCCCTTCGAGGAAATGCAGCGCTGGAAGACGCATCCGTCCATCCGCGCCCATATCGAAGGCGGCAAGCGCATCGGCTACGGTGCGCGCGCCATCAACAACGGCACGCCCCAGGCCCTGCCCAAGACGGTGTTCCCGGGCGGTGCGCTGATCGGCTGCGATGCCGGCTACCTGAACGCTGCGCGCATCAAGGGCAGCCATGCCGCCATCAAGAGCGGCATGCTCTGCGCCGAAGCCATCGTGCCGGCCCTGGTCGAAGGCCGTGCCCAGGACGAGCTGGCCGCCTACCCGGCCGCCTTTGAAGCCAGCTGGCTGAACGAAGAGCTGCAGCAGACCCGCAACTTCAAGCTCTGGTTCAAGAAGGGCAAGCTGGTGGGCCAGCTGATGACGGGCATCGAGCAATGGCTGCTGCCCAAGCTGGGCGTGCAAAGCCCGCCCTGGACCCTGCACGCCACGCACCCGGACCATGTCTGCCTCAAGCCGGCCGCCGAGTGCCAGCCCATCGACTATCCCAAGCCCGATGGCAAGCTGACCTTCGACCGCCTTTCCTCGGTGTTCATCTCCAACACCAACCACGAGGAAAACCAGCCGGCCCATCTGACGCTGAAGAACGCCAGCGTGCCCGTGGCCACCAATCTGGCGCGCTTTGCCGGCCCCGAGGGCCGCTATTGTCCGGCCGGCGTGTATGAGTTCGTCAAGAACGACGATGGCAGCGACCGCCTGCAGATCAATGCCCAGAACTGCGTGCACTGCAAGACCTGCGACATCAAGGACCCGACGCAGAACATCGTCTGGGTCACGCCCGAGGGCGGCGGTGGTCCCAACTACGCCGGCATGTAATCCAGCCCGCCCTTCCCCGCTGCAAGCCCGCCAACTCGGCGGGCTTTTTCACATCCGGCCCCTCCCGCGCTAGAGGCTCAGGTCGTAGCGGATCATGCCGCGGTGCTCGGCCACCTGGTCGTAGAGGGCCCGGGCGCGCTGGTTTTCCACATGGGTGGTCCAGTAGTAGCGCGAGCAGCCGCGCTCACGGGCGGCCAGGGCCACCGCCTGGATCAGAGCGCGCGCCAGGCCGCGGCCGCGCTGGGCCTCGTCCACGAAGAGATCCTGCAGATAGCAGGCCTCGCCGGTCCAGATGCTGGTGTGGAAGAGGTAGTGGGCGATGCCCAGCACCTCGCCCTCCAGGCAGGCGGCAAGACCTGTCACCTCCTGGCCCGCCAGCAGACGCTGCCAGCTGGCCTCATAGACCTGCGGCTCATGCTCGGTGCGGTAAAAGGCCTTGTAGCCACGCGCCAAGCGCTCCCAGGCCGCACGGTCCTCGGGCTGCAGGGGACGGATCAGGATGGGGTTCGTCGATTTCATGTTCACAGCCCCAGGTTCCGCATCCAGCCCGCCAGATCGCGTTCGCGCGGCGTGCCGGCCTCCAACTGCTCGCGCAGGCGCTGGCGTTCCGGCGCGCTGCGGTTCTGGCTGAGCTTGGCCTTGAATTCCCAGCCCAGCACATGCAGGCGCAGGCCCACGATGGCCGCCAGCAGCTTGTGCTGAAAGTCCTCGGGCAGACCTCGCCACTGCGCGGCATAGCCCGGCTCGTGGCGGGCGATCAGACGCTTGAGAAGCGCATCCTTGGCCGCGGGCTCGTCGATCAGCTCGGCGCGCACGCGCAGGTGCAGGGCCAGGTAGTTCCAGGTGGGCACATTGCGCTCATGCTCGTAGTGGCGCGGCGAGACATAGGCATCGGGGCCGCTGAAGACCAGCAGCTGCTCGGGCTGATCGGCCAGCCAGGCCGACTGCGGATTGGCCCGCGCCAGATGGCCGTCCAGCCACCAGTGCTCGCCCTCGTCGCCCCAGCACAGGGGCAGATGGCTGGCGAAGCTGGCGCCCTGCGGGTCGCGGCCCAGCAGCAGGCCCAGGGGCTGCTCTTCGATCAGGCGGCGCGCGTGGGCCAGATCCTCGAGCTTGAAGTGATTCGGCAGGTACATGATGACGGCAGCTGTCCTCGGCTGTGGTGTTCGCTTCGAACTCTAGGGCTGTACTTGGTACGATGAAAGTTCCAATTCTGGAAATCTTTAGAGAGCCAATTCCATGGAACCCATGCTCGCGCTGGATCCGACCGGCATGCGACTGCAGGCCGAAGGCCCCGGTCTGGCCGTGCAGATCCACGCCCAGCTCAAGGCCCGCATCCTGGCCGGCGAGTTGCCGGCGGCCCTGAGACTGCCCACCACGCGCGAGCTGGCGCGGCAGCTGGGCGTCTCGCGCAACACGGTGCTGCGCGCCTATGAGCAGCTGCTGGCCGAGGGATTTCTGCAGGCCCGGGTGGGCGACGGCAGCTATGTGGCGCCGCTGCCCCCGAGCCCGAGTGCAGCCCCCTCACGCATAGGCCCCGCTGACACATGCGCCCTGCCCGCCTCGCCGCTGTGGCAGCGCCTGGACCAGGACTTCAGGCCGGCCCGGGTGCTGCCAGGCCCGCCACGCGCCTTCCGCCACGGCGTGCCGGCCCTGGACGTGTTCCCGCACGCGGTCTGGGCGCGACTGCAGGCGCGCTTCTGGCGCCGGTCCCGCCAGCAGCCCCTGGGCTATAGCGATGCCGCTGGCCTGCCACGTCTGCGCGAGGCCATTGCCGCTTATCTGCGCCACGCGCGCGGCCTGCCCTGCATGGCCGAACAGGTGGTGGTGACCAGCGGCTCGCAGCAGGCGATTGCCATGAGCGCCCTGGCCCTGCTGGGGCCGGGCGAGCGTGCAGCCATGGAGATGCCCGGCTATCGCGCCGCCGCCGCAGCCCTGGCCCTGGCGGGCACGCCGGTGCTGCGCGTGCCGGTGGATGAGCAGGGCCTGCAGGTGGCGGCGCTGGAGGCCCTGGGGCCCTGCCGCCTGCTGCACCTCACGCCCTCGCACCAGTTCCCCACCGGGGCGGTGATGGAGGCCCGCCGCCGCCTGGAGCTGCTGGCCTGGGCGCGGCGCCAGCAGGCCTGGCTGCTGGAGGACGACTACGACGGCGAGTACCGCTACAGCGGCGTGCCCCTGGCCCCGCTGGCGGCGCTGGACACCGAGGGCCGCACGCTCTACGCCGGAACCTTCTCCAAGCTGCTCTTCCCGGGTCTGCGCCTGGGCTATCTGGTGCTGCCGCCGGCCCTGGCCCAGGCCTTTGCGCGCCTGCGCTGGGCCCTGGACCGGCATGCCTCGGTGGCAGACCAGGCGGTGCTGGCCGACTTCATCGAGCAGGGTGAGTTCCTGCGCCATGTGCGCCGGGTGCGGCGCGCCGCGGCCCAGCGCCGCGAGGCCCTGCTGCAGGCCTGGCAGCGGCATTTCGGCAGCGCGGGAGAACTGGCCCTGAGCACGCCCCAGGCCGGTCTGCACGCCCTGCTGCCCCTTGAAGAGCCAGCCCACGAGCAAGACCTGGCCCAGCGAGCCGAAGCCGCCGGCATCGAAGTGGGTCGACTGCGTCAGGTCGGCCAGGTGCCGGGGGCCTGCTCACGATCGGGCCTCTTGCTGGGCTTCGCGGCGGTGACGCCGAGCGCCATCGAGACAGCCGTAGCCACTCTGGCAGGCGTCTGGAATCGCAGGCCAGCCCCGCAGGCCCGTAAATGAAAAACGCCGCGCAATTTTCATTGCGCGGCGTTCTCATGTTTTGCTGGCGGAGACGGAGGGATTCGAACCCTCGATGCAGGTTTTGCCCACATACTCCCTTAGCAGGGGAGCACCTTCGGCCACTCGGTCACGTCTCCAGCAGAGCCTCGCATTCTATATCAAGATTTTGAGGCCCCAAGCAAAATTCGCTGAGTTTTTTCAGGCGGCCTGATCCTGGTCCAGATCGAAAGCCTTGTGCAGGGCGCGCACGGCCAGCTCCATGTACTTCTCGTCGATCACGACCGAGGTCTTGATCTCGCTGGTGGAGATCATCTGGATATTGATGCCCTCTTCGCTCAGCGCGCGGAACATCTTGGAGGCCACGCCCACGTGGGAGCGCATGCCGATGCCCACGATGGACACCTTGCAGATGCGCTGGTCGCCCAGCACCTTGGCGGCCTGCACGGCCGGGCCCACGGTCTTCTCCAGCAGCTCAATGGCGCGAGCATAGTCATTGCGATGCACGGTGAAGCTGAAGTCGGTCTTGCCGTCCTGCGAGACGTTCTGGATGATCACGTCCACATCGATATTGGCATCGGCCACCGGGCCCAGAATCTGGAACGCGATGCCCGGCTTGTCCGGCACGCCCAGCAGGGTCACCTTGGCTTCGTCACGGTTGAAGGCGATGCCCGACACGACGGCTTGTTCCATTTTTTCGTCCTCTTCAAAACTGATCAGGGTGCCGGACTTGGCTTCCTCGTTGATATCGATGTCCCAGGGCGTGAAGCTGGACAGCACGCGCAGTGGCACGCGGTACTTGCCCGCGAACTCCACCGAGCGGATCTGCAGGATCTTGGAGCCCAGCGAGGCCATCTCCAGCATCTCTTCGAAGCTGATGGTGTGCAGGCGGCGTGCCTCGGGCACGATGCGCGGGTCCGTGGTGTAGACGCCATCCACATCGGTGTAGATCAGGCACTCGTCGGCCTTCATCGCCGCGGCGATGGCCACGGCCGAGGTGTCGGAGCCGCCACGGCCCAGCGTGGTGATGTTCTGCTCCTCATCGACACCCTGAAAGCCGGCGATCACGACGACCTTGCCGGCGGCCAGATCGGCGCGCACGCGGGCATCGTCGATGCTTTCAATCCGGGCCTTGGTGTGGGAAGAGTCAGTCTGCACCGGCACCTGCCAGCCGGTGTAGCTGACGGCCTCCAGACCCTCGGCCTGCAGCGCGATGGCCAGCAGGCCCACCGAGACCTGCTCGCCGGTGGCGGCGATCATGTCGAGTTCGCGCATCAGCTCGGGCGTGCTCGCGCCGGCCGGCGACAGCTCTTTGGCCAGGCCCAGCAGGCGGTTGGTCTCGCCGCTCATGGCCGAGGGCACGACCACCATCTGATGCCCGGCACGCGCCCATTTGGCGACACGCTTGGCGACGTTGCGGATACGGTCGGTCGATCCCATCGAGGTGCCGCCGTACTTGTGAACTATCAAGGCCATGGGGAATCTTCAACGCGGGAGTCGGGGCCCGGAATCGGGCAGTTTGCGCCGCTTTTCGCAGCCCAAGATTCTAGCTGCCGCGCTGCAGCAAAACTGACATGGACGTTACAGAGCGGGCACAGAATCGGCCTGCCAGCGCAGTTTCAGCCCCGGCGTGCCGGCTTCGGCCCAGGCGCGCGCATCCGCCCCCAGCCCCGGCACCCAGAGCAGGCGATCGCCCGCGAAGAGCAGCGGTCCGCCGCGCTGCCAGGCCGGCACGGCCGCCGCCTGAAAGCATTTCTTGAGGCTGCGGGGCAGGCCGCGCGGCTGCGACTGGAACTGCTCGCCGCCCTGCCGCGGCCGTGCATGCACGGACTGCAGCAGCGAGGCGGGCAAGGCGGCCCCGCCCTCCCCGGCCGGTTCCACCCACCATCCACCACCAGCCTGCGGTAGGGCATGAAAGCCGGGCCGGCTGAGGTCCAGCGGGCCGTACTCGGCCGGGAGATCGTGCGCGGCTGCAGCCCCAAGGCTCAGCCTGCCCCGGTAAAGCCGCAGCTCGCCCGCTCCGCAAGGCCAGGTGCCGACGCGACGCCCAGGCAGCTCGCTCAGCAGGCGTTGCACCAGGCTGGCAGGTGCGGCCTGACCCAGGGTCTGCTGCAACCAGGCCCGCAGGGCATTGCTGGCTCGCGCGGGTGAAAGCCCGAGCAGCACCGCCACATCCAGGCCCTGGTCCGAGCACAACGGGGGCAGGTCTTGCGCCGCCAGCTCGCGCTGCAGTTCCAGCGCCTGCTGGGCCCACTGGGCGGACTGGCTCAACGCCGCCTCGGCTCCGGGAAACGCGGCACTCAGCTGGGGCCAGACCTGCAGACGCAGGCGGTTGCGAGCGTAGCGCGCATCGGTATTGCTGTCATCGTCGATGAAGCTCAGGCCCTGCTCGGCCAGATAGGCTTCGACGGCCTCGCGCGGTTGGTCCAGCCAGGGTCGAGCCCAGACCAGGCCTTGCTCGCGTGTCTGATGGGCCGGCATGGCCGCCAGGCCCGCCGCGCCCGCGCCGCGCAGGGCCTGCAGCAGCCAGGTTTCGGCCTGGTCGCGGCGATGCTGGGCCAGCAGAAGCAGAAGGGCTCCGCCCTGCACGGCCATCTCGCTCAGCGCGCGATAGCGCCCCTCGCGGGCCCAGGCCTCGATGCTCTGGCCGGCGGCAGGCGCCCCGTCAAGACGACGGAAATGAAAGCTCAGCGGCAGGCCCTGGGCGGCCCAGGTCTGGCACTGCGACTCGCAATGCGCCAGCCAGGCATCGGCATTGGCGCTCAGGCCATGGTGCACATGCAGGGCCAGCACACGCAGGCCCAGGGCTTGGGCCTGACGTGCGCTCAGGTGCAGCAGGGCGGTGGAATCGCGGCCGCCGCTGTAGGCGACGGCAAAGACGCCGGCATGAGGCGCCGACGCGTCGGGCAACACCGGCGTGTCAGCGGCTCTTGGTGTCCGAGAAACGGCCATAGGCCTGCAGGCGCTCGTAGCGGCGCTCCAGCAGTTCCTTGGGCTTGAGATCGCTGACCTGACGCAGCGCATCATTGAGCGCACGCTTCAGATAGGAGGCCATGGCCTTCTGGTCACGGTGGGCGCCGCCCACCGGCTCGTTGACGATCTTGTCCACCAGGCCCATGGCCTTGAGGCGGTGGGCGGTGATGCCCAGTGCCTCGGCGGCCTCGGCGGCGCGCTCGCTGGTCTTCCACAGGATGGAGGCGCAGCCTTCCGGCGAGATCACCGAGTAGGCCGAGAACTGCAGCATCAGCACCTGGTCGGCCACGCCGATGGCCAGGGCACCGCCGGAGCCGCCCTCGCCGATGACGGTGGCGATGATGGGCACTTCCAGCTGAGCCATCTCGAAGATATTGCGGCCGATGGCCTCGGACTGGCCGCGCTCCTCGGCACCGATGCCGGGATAGGCACCCATGGTGTCGATGAAGGTAAAGACCGGCAGTCCGAACTTCTCGGCCAGCTTCAGCAGGCGCAGGGCCTTGCGATAGCCCTCGGGGCGCGGCATGCCGAAGTTGCGCAGGGTGCGCTCCTTGGCATCGGCACCGCGCTGATGGCCGATCACCATGCAAGCCTGGCCGTTGAAACGGGCCAGACCGCCGACGATGGCGGCGTCATCGGCGTAATGGCGGTCACCGTGCAGTTCCTGGAACTCGGTGAAGACCTCGGCGCAGTAGTCCAGGGTCTGCGGGCGCTGCGGGTGGCGGGCGATCTGATAGACCTGCCAGGGCGCCACATTGGCGTAGATGTCCTTGGTGAGCTGCTGGCTCTTCTTGGAGAGGCGGTCGATCTCTTCCGAGATGTCCACGGCCGACTCGCTCTGCACATAGCGCAGCTCTTCGATCTTGGTTTCGAGCTCGGCAATGGGCTGCTCGAATTCGAGGAAATGTTTCTTGCTCATCAGTCGTCCTGACAGAGGGTCTTACCGCGCGGGGCCCGGGGGGTCCGGCTCCGCCGGTCCTGCAAGCCCGCCCCCTTGTAGGAGGCCGGCGCAGCCGGTAGGGATAGGCTAATACTCCACGGGCAGCGGATCGAGGCTGCGCCAAATGTACCACGTGGCTACCGAGCGATAGGGGGCCCAGGCCTCGCCCAGCTCCCGGGCCTCGGCCCGCGAAACCGGCTCGCCGGAGAAATACTGATCGCTGATGCCCTTGATCAGGCCCACATCATCCAGCGGCAGCACATTGGGTCGCATCAGATGGAAGATCAGGAACATCTCGGCCGTCCAGCGACCGATGCCGCGGATGGCAACCAGCTCGTCAATGATGGCTTCGTCGTCCATCTGCGTCCATTGGCGCACATGAACCTGCCCATCTTCGAAGTGCTGTGCCAAGTCACGCAGGTAGTCCACCTTGCGCAGCGGCAGCCCCACGGCACGCAAGGCCTCGGGCGCACAGGCCAGCAGGGCCGCGGGCTGAACCCGGGTGGACGGGCCAGGCAGCAGGGCCACGAACTTCGCCCAGATCGATTGGGCAGACTTGACCGAAATCTGCTGACCCACGATGGAGCGCGCCAGGGTGGTGAAGGCATCGCCACGTGCCTGCAGCCGAGCCTCGCCGAACTGGGGGATCAGCTTCTTCATGACGCGGTCGCGCTTGGCCAGATGGCGGCAAGCCTCGTCCCAGTAGTCCGGGGTCACCCCCGCTGCAGCGCGTCCCACCTCAGGCCTTCACCCAGGTCGTGCCCTGCGCCGTATCCTTCAGCACGATGCCCTCGGCCAGCAGTTCCTGGCGGATGCGGTCGGCCTCGGCAAAGTCGCGCGCAGCCTTGGCCGCGGCGCGCGCCTCGATACGGACCTGGATGCTGTCCTCATCCGCCCCGCTGCCCCCCTGCAGGTACTGACGCGGCGCCAGCTGCAGGACACCCAGGCAGGCGCCCAGGCTCTTGAGCAGGCGGGCCTCGACCAGGGAGCGGCTGCGGTTGATCTCGCTGGCCAGCTCAAAGAGCGAGGCCAGAGCGGCCGGCACATTGAAGTCGTCGTCCATCGCGGCCTTGAATGCCGCGGCCTGGGGATGGGCCCAGTCGATGTCACCCACCTCCACTTCGCCCACCGCGTCCAGCGCGGTGTAGAGACGGCGCAGGGCGCCACGGGCGTCCTCCAGATGGGCGTCGCTGAAATTGAAGGGGCTGCGGTAATGCGTGCGCAGCATAAAGTAGCGAAGGGTCTCGCCGTCAAACTTCTTCAGCACATCCTGGATGGTGAAGAAATTGCCCAGGCTCTTGGACATCTTCTCGTTGTCGACGTTCAGGAAGCCGTTGTGCACCCAGAAGTTGACAAAGGGCTGGCCCAGCGCGCCTTCGCTCTGCGCGATCTCGTTCTCATGGTGCGGGAACTGCAGATCCATGCCGCCGCCATGGATGTCGAAGCGCTCGCCCAGCAGGGCGCAACTCATGGCCGAGCACTCGATATGCCAGCCCGGCCGGCCGGGGCCGAATTCGCTGGCGTACTTGGCGTCCTCGGGCTCGCTAGGCTTGGCTGCCTTCCAGAGCACGAAGTCCAGGGGATCGAGCTTACCGTCGTCCACGGCCACGCGCTCGCCGGCGCGCAGATCGTCCAGCGACTTGCCGGAGAGCTTGCCGTAGCCGGGGAACTTGCGCACCGCGTAGTTCACATCGCCATTGCTGGCGCGGTAGGCCAGGCCCTTGCCTTCCAGCGTGCCGATCATCTGCAGCATCTGGGGCACGTACTCGGTGGCGCGCGGCTCGTGCGTGGGGCGCTCCACGCCCAGGGCGCCGATGTCGCGGTGCATGGCGGCGATCATCTCGTCGGTGAGCTCACGGATACTGATACCGCGCTCCACGGCACGCTTGATGATCTTGTCGTCGATGTCCGTGATATTGCGGACATAGGTGACGCGGTAGCCCGAGGCCTTGAGCCAGCGCTGCACCACGTCGAAGGCCATCATCATCCGCGCATGCCCCACATGGCACAGGTCGTAGATCGTCATGCCGCAGACATACATGCGGACATGGCCAGGCTCGATGGGGGCAAAAGGCTCGACCGCTCGGGTCAGCGTGTTGTAGATGCGCAGGGTGGAGGACATGAGGTGATGATGCCAGCTTCTGCCCCGCCGGGTCAGGCGGCTGAACCCGCAGACGGGCCCGAGGGCACAGCATGCGGGCCCGGTCGGGCAGTGGATACGGGCAGGCAGGTAGGCCGGGCTGCGGCCCCGTAGAATCAGCCCGCCAGTATACCGGCTCCCCCTGCGCCACCGCGCCCGCCCCAACCGCCCTATGTCAATGCCCCGACTCCTCCCCCTGCTGCTCGCAGCCGCGCTCACCGCCCCGGCCAGCGCCAGCGATCTGGACCAGGCACAAGCCCTGTGGTTGCAGGGCAAGCGCAGCGATGCGGTTAAGCGCCTGGAACAAGCCCTGCGCCAAAACCTCAACGATGCCCGCCTGCGTTTCAGCTTGGCGGTCATGCAGATGGAGCTGGGACAGACACAAGCCGCCGAGGCCGGCCTTCGCAGCCTGACCCAGGACTTCCCAGACCTCGCTGACCCCTTCAACAATCTGGCGGTGATCCATGCCGCCCGGGGTGAGCTCGAGGCCGCCCAGCGCGCGCTGGAGCAGGCGGTGCGCCTGCAGCCGGAACATGCCCAGGCCCAGGAAAACCTGGGGGATGTGCTGCTGCGCTTGGCGGCCCGGGCCTATGGACTGGCCCTGAAGCAGTCCAGCGGTGACACCGCGGCGCTGCAGCTCAAGCTGCGCAGCACCCAGGAACTGATTGCCCGGGGCCAGCCCAACTCACGCCGCTGAGCGACAATCCCGCAGCCAGCGGCGCCCAAGGCGCCGTCTGGCCGCTCATCCCGCCCTGTATCCGTTCAAGTGCCCATGAGAAACCTGACCAGTCTCGCCCTCGCCCTCGTCCTGTCCCTGGCCGCGGCTCCCGCCCTGGCCCAGACCGTGAAGCTCAGCACCAGCGAGGGCGACATCCGCATCGAGCTGGATGCCGAGAAGGCTCCCAAGAGCGTGGACAACTTCATCAAGTACGTGAAGGCCGGCCACTACAACGGCACCATCTTCCACCGCGTGATCGAGAACTTCATGATCCAGGGCGGCGGCTTCACGCCCAAGATGGAGCAAAAGCCCACCCGCGCGCCCATTCCGCTGGAGGCGGGCAACGGCCTGAACAATGTGCGCGGCAGCATCGCCATGGCGCGCACCGGCGACCCCAACTCGGCCACCGCCCAGTTCTTCATCAATGTGGTCGACAACCCCTTCCTGGACGCCGCCAATGCGCGCGATGGCCGCGGCTACGCCGTCTTCGGCCGTGTGGTCGAGGGCATGGAGGTGGTCGACAAGATCCGTAACAAGCCCACGGGCAACGCCGGGATGCATCAGAACATCCCGCTGGAACCCGTGACCATCAACAAGGCCATCGTGGAGCCCAAGAAATGACGACCAAGACTGTTGAACTGCATACCAACCACGGCCTGATCCGTGTCGAACTCGACGCGGCGAAGGCCCCCGTGACTGTGGAGAACTTCCTCGCCTATGTGCGCAAGGGCCACTACAACGGCACCGTGTTCCATCGCGTGATCAAGGGCTTCATGGTCCAGGGCGGCGGCTTCGAAGCGGGCATGAACCAGAAGCCCACCGACGCCCCCATCCAGAACGAGGCCAACAACGGCCTGAAGAACGACAAGTACACCCTGGCCATGGCGCGCACCAATGCGCCCCACTCCGCCTCGGCCCAGTTCTTCATCAACACCGTGGACAACGGCTTCCTGAACTTCAAGAGCGAAAGCCCCTCGGGCTGGGGTTATGCCGTGTTCGGCAAGGTCGTGGCCGGCACCGAGGTGGTGGACGCGATCGAGAAGGTCAAGACCGGCCGCAAGGGCTTCCATGACGACGTGCCGCTGGACGACGTCGTGATCGAGAAGGCGGTTGAAGTCTGAGGAACTGAAGGCGCCGCCGTCCTGGCGCGCCATTGACTTCCTCTCCGACCTCCATCTGGCGCCGGAGCTGCCGGCGACGCTGGACGCGCTGCGCCAGCACTTGCGCCAGAGCCCGGCAGATGCCTTCTTCCTGCTGGGCGATATCTTCGAAGTCTGGATCGGCGACGATGCCCGCTTCGATGCCTTCGAGGCTGAGTGCCTGACCTTGCTGAAGTCGGTCGGGAAACCGCTGTTCTTCATGGCCGGCAACCGCGACTTCCTGCTGGGTCCCGCCATGGCGCGGGACGCCGGCCTGACCCTGCTGCCCGACCCCTGCGTGCTTGAAGCCTTTGGCCACCGCCTGCTGCTCAGCCATGGCGACGCCCTGTGCCTGGCCGACACCGGCTACCAGCGCTTTCGCGCCCAGGTGCGCAGTGCCGCCTGGCAGCAGGACTTTCTGGCCAAGCCCCTGGCGGAGCGCCGCGCCATCGCGCGCGGCCTGCGTGACGCCAGCCAGGCCGCCCAGCGCGAGATGGCGCAAGAGGACTGGGCCGATGTGGCCCCCGACGCCGCTCGCGATGCCCTGCAGCACCACCGGTGCCAGGTCTTGCTGCATGGCCACACCCACCGGCCGGCGGTGCATGAGCTCGGTGACGGGCTGCAGCGCTGGGTGCTGTCCGACTGGGAGCTGGACCATGGGCAGCCTCGCGCCGACGTGATTCGGCTGGACGCCCAGGGCCTGAGGCGCCTGGTCCTGGCCGCTGCTGGGCAGCCCGACTGATGCTGGGCCGCCTGCTGCAAGCCTGGCAACGCCAGCGCGAGGCCAAGGCCTTGCGCGAGCGCGCCATTCCCGAGCCGCTGTGGCAGCTGACGCTGGCCCGCTACCCCTTCATTGCCCGGCGCAGCGCCGCCGATCTGGCCGAGCTGCGCCGCCTGTGCTCGCTCTTCCTGGCCGAGAAGGAGTTCCATGGCGTGGGCGGTTTCGAGGTCACGGACGAGGTGGCCCTGGCCGTGGCCGCCCAGGCCTGCCTGCCGGTACTGCGCCTGGGCCTGGCCGCCTACGCCGGCTTTGTGGGCATCGTGATGCATGCCGACGAGGTGCTGGCCCAGCGCGAGTTCATGGACGAAGATGGCGTAGTGCATCACTACGAGGAGCAGCTCGCCGGTGAGGCCATGGAAGGCGGTCCCCTGATGCTGGCCTGGGGCCCCATGCAGGCGGGTGTGGATCCCACGCAGGGACTGGACAGCATCTACAACGTGGTGATCCACGAGTTCGCCCATGTGCTGGACATGGCCGATGGTGCGGCCGACGGCGTGCCCCTGCTGCCCAATCTCGCCGCCCGCGAGCGCTGGCTGGCGTTGCTGGAGGATGAGTGGGCCTGGTTCTGCGACCAGGTGGATGCGGGCTATGCCACCCTGATCGATCCCTACGGCGCCGAGGCCCTGGAGGAGTTCTTCGCAGTGGCGGTGGAGGCCTTCTTCGTGGCACCGGCCGAGCTACGCCTGGAACAGCCCCCGCTCTACGCGCTGCTGGCCGAGTTCTTCCGGCAGGACCCGGCTCAGGACTGAAGCAATAACACAAAGAGGCCCCGCGGGGCCTCTTCTTTTTGTCGGCTCGCGCCCGCGACGTCGGTCAGCCTGCCGTCGCCGGCTCCGCCTTGGGCTTGTTGTCCTTCTTGCCCGGGGCGGGCTGGATGTCCAGCTGCACCTCGCCGGCCTCGTCCACGTCCACCGTCAGGCGGCCACCGTCGACCAGGCGGCCGAAGAGCAGTTCGTCCGCCAGGGCGCGGCGGATGGTGTCCTGGATCAGGCGCTGCATGGGGCGTGCGCCCATCAGCGGGTCGAAGCCCTTCTTGGCCAAGTGCTTGCGCAGCGCGTCGGTGAAGGAAACCTCCACCTTCTTCTCCGCCAGCTGGCTTTCCAGTTGCAGCAGGAACTTGTCGACCACACGCAGGATGATCTCCTCGTCCAGCGCGCGGAAGGACACGATGGCGTCCAGGCGGTTGCGGAACTCGGGCGTGAACAGGCGCTTGATGTCGCCCATCTCGTCACCCTGCTCGCGCTTGTTGGTGAAGCCGATGGTGCTCTTGTTCATGGTCTCGGCACCCGCGTTCGTGGTCATGATGATGATCACGTTGCGGAAGTCGGCCTTGCGCCCGTTGTTGTCGGTCAGCGCGCCATGGTCCATGACCTGCAGCAGCACATTGAAGACATCCGGATGGGCCTTCTCGATCTCGTCGAGCAGCAGCACCGAATGCGGCTTCTTGGTCACGGCCTCGGTCAGCAGACCGCCCTGGTCAAAGCCCACATAGCCCGGGGGCGCGCCAATCAGGCGGCTCACCGCATGGCGCTCCATGTACTCCGACATGTCGAAGCGGATCAGCTCGATGCCCAGGATATAGGCCAGTTGCTTGGCCACCTCGGTCTTGCCCACACCGGTGGGGCCGCTGAAGAGGAAGCTGCCGATGGGCTTGTCCGGCTTGCCCAGGCCCGAGCGCGCCATCTTGATGGCAGCGGCCAGGGCATCAATGGCCGGATCCTGACCAAAGACCACGCTCTTGAGATCGCGGTCCAGGCTCTTGAGCTTGCCGCGGTCGTCGCTGGAGACGCTGGCCGGCGGGATGCGCGCGATCTTGGCCACGATGTCCTCGACCTCGTTGCGCGTGATGGTCTTCTTCTGCTTGCTCTTGGGCAGGATGCGCTGTGCGGCACCAGCCTCGTCGATCACGTCGATGGCCTTGTCCGGCAGATGGCGGTCATTGATGTACTTGGCCGAGAGCTCGGCTGCGGCCTGCAGGGCGCCCAGGGCGTACTTGACGCTGTGGTGCTCCTCGAAGCGAGACTTCAGGCCCTTGAGGATCTCCACCGTCTGCTCGACGGAGGGTTCCACCACATCCACCTTCTGGAAGCGACGGGACAGGGCTGCATCCTTCTCGAAGATGCCGCGGTACTCGCTGAAGGTGGTGGCACCGATGCACTTCATCGCGCCCGAACTCAGCGCGGGCTTGAGCAGATTGCTCGCATCCAGCGTGCCGCCCGAGGCCGCACCGGCGCCGATCAGGGTGTGGATCTCGTCGATGAAGAGAATCGCGTGCGGCTGCTCCTTGAGCTGCTTGAGCACGGCCTTGAGGCGCTGCTCGAAGTCGCCACGGTACTTGGTGCCCGCCAGCAGCGCGCCCATGTCCAGGGAATACACCACGCTGTCGGCCAGCACATCGGGCACCTGACCCTCGGTGATGCGCCAAGCCAGGCCCTCGGCGATGGCGGTCTTGCCCACACCGGCCTCACCCACCAGCAGCGGGTTGTTCTTGCGGCGGCGGCACAGCACCTGCACCACGCGCTCCACCTCGCCCTCGCGACCGATCAGGGGATCGATCTTGCCGTCCTTGGCCTGCTGGTTGAGGTTCTGGGTGAACTGCTCCAGGGGCGAACCCTTGCCGCCGCCCTGGCCCTCGCCCTCTTCACGCTCGGCCTCGTTGCCACCATTGCCTTCCTGGCCCTTGCCGGAGCCCTGGGGTTCGGGCGGCTCGCTCTTCTTGATGCCGTGGGCGATGTAGTTCACCACGTCCAGGCGCGTCACACCCTGCTGATGCAGGTAGTAGACGGCGTGCGAGTCCTTCTCGCCGAAGATGGCGACCAGCACGTTCGCGCCGGTCACTTCCTTCTTGCCCGAGCCGGTGGACTGCACATGCATGATGGCGCGCTGGATCACGCGCTGGAAACCCAGAGTGGGCTGGGTATCCACCTCTTCGGTGCCGCCCACCGTGGGCGTGTTTTCCTTGATGAACTGCGCCAGGCTCTTGCGCAGATCGTCGATATTGGCGGAGCAGGCCCTCAACACCTCGGCCGCCGAGGGGTTGTCCAGCAGCGCCATCAGCAGGTGCTCCACGGTGATGAATTCGTGGCGCTGCTGGCGCGCCTCGACAAACGCCATGTGCAGGCTGACTTCAAGCTCTTGCGCGATCATGCGGCCTCCATAATGCACTGCAGGGGGTGCCCGGCTCGCCGCGCGGCCGCCAACACCAGTTCGACCTTGGTGGCCGCTACATCCTTGGTGAAGACACCGCAGACGCCTCGACCCTCGTGATGGATTTTCAGCATGATTTGGGTAGCTGTATCCAGGTCATGTCGAAAATATTCTTGGAGCACCATCACGACGAATTCCATCGGGGTGAAATCGTCGTTAAGCATCAGCACCTGGTACAGGCGAGGGGGTTCCGTCTTCTGCGGCACCCGCTCCAGAACGGTCGTGCCGTCCCCACCCTCGCGCGCCGGCTGGGCGGGCGGAGTCTCTGGGGGCTTGGACGGCGGCTGTTCGGGGAAATCAGGCATGTTTCGATTCTATAGATGGGGTGCCGGGGCGGGACTGCAAGAGCGCCAGAAGGCCCGAGTCGCCGCACCCCCGTACTACTACTCTCCGGGGAGCCCCTGAATTGACAGTGCCGACAGCCGGATTTGAGAATCCACGCCGGAGTAAAAAACACCGGGACGGAGACGGCTATGGCTGTGGGTACAGTGAAATGGTTCAACGATGCCAAGGGCTTCGGCTTTATTGAACCAGAAATGGGCGGGGAAGACGTGTTCGCACATTTCTCGGCCATCCAGATGGAGGGTTTTCGCACGCTTCGCCAAGGCGGCCGCGTGAGTTTTGATCTGGTCCAGGGCCCCAAGGGCCAGCTGGCGCAGAACATCACCCCGATCGAAGACAGCATCGTGCTGGAGCGCAGCGCCGCCTGAGCCTGTCTGGCAAGTCGCGCCAGCAGGCGCGCGCCCCTTCAAGACCCGCCCTCAGCGGGTCTTTCGCTTTGCAGGTGCTGGCGCCCCCGCCAGGCCGCGGAACGTTGTGGCCGTCACCCACTCCACGATCTGCTCGTCGCTGTGCTGGCCTCCGGCCTTGAGTAGCCCCACCACGGGATCGCAGGCTCGAGCAAAGAGCGTGTACAGCGCCAACTCAGGCGGCAGTTCGGGATCGATCTCCGCGCTGGCCTGAGCCGCCAGGATCCACTCCCCCATCCGGTCGCTGAGTTCCAGCAGCCGGTTCATATAGTCCTTGTGCTCCTTGAGCGCTGCCACCAGCCGCGAGTTCTGCGCCGGCAGGCTGGGCATTTCCCCCTCCAGCTGGGTGCGCAAGGTCCAGCGCACCAGGTCCTGCAACTGGGCCAAGGGGCCCGGCTCGGGCACGCGGCGCGCCTGCTCCTGCACCTGATGCAGGGCTCTATCTAGCGCACGAACCATGGCCGCCGCCGCCAACTCCTCCTTGGACGTGAAGTGCTTGTATAGACTGGCCTTGGACAGACCGGCCTCGGCCGCCACTTCATCCACCGTCATCAGCTCATAGCCCTTGGCGGCCAGCAGACGATTCACGGCGCCGACGATGGCGTCCTCGCGGACACGATGGACCTGTTCTTTAAAGGAGAGGCGAGTCATGCACCAGATTCTAGCAATCCAGACGTCAAAGTTCAAACTTTGTACTTGACTGATCAATTGTGAACTGACTAGTATTTGCACAAACAAAGCAGTTCATTAGGAGTCAGCACGTGGAACGCATTGCCGTCATCGGCTCGGGCATCACCGGCCTGGCCGCCGCCCGCAGCCTGAGTCAGGCCCTGGGCCCCGGCTCGGTCAGCCTGTTCGAGGCCGAGGGGCGCCCAGGCGGCCACGCCCATACCGTCGACATCGAACTCGAGGGCATCACCCACGGCGTGGACACGGGCTTTCTGGTCTTCAATGACCGCACCTACCCGCGCCTGATCCAACTCTTCAAGGAGCTGGGCGTGGAGCCCTCCGATGCCGACATGTCCTTCTCGGTCCAGGCCCCCGGTCTGGAGTGGTGCGGCAGCGATCTCAACAGCGTCTTCGCCCAGCGCAGCAATCTGCTGCGCCCCGGCTTCTGGCGCATGCTCAGCGAGATTCTTCGCTTCAACCGGCTGTGCACCGAGCTGGCCCAGCGCGGTGAAGAGGCCGCCTTGTCCGAGTCCGTGGAGCACTTTCTGGACCGTAACGGGTTCGGCACGCGCTTTCGCGAGGGCTATCTGCTGCCCATGGTCGCCTGCATCTGGTCCTGCCCCACGGGCCAGATGCTGCAGTTCCCCATCGCCACGCTGATCCGCTTCTGCCACAACCATGGTCTGCTGAGCATCAACGATCGCCCCCAGTGGCGCAGTCTGCGCGGCGGCTCGCGCGAGTATGTGCGGCGCATCGTGGCCGGACTGGGCGATGTTCGGCTGGGTCAGGCCGTGCATGGCGTGCGACGCGACGGCGCAGGCGCCACCGTACTCACCGGTCGCGGCGTGGAGCATTTCTCACGGGTGGTGATGGCCTGCCACAGCGACCAGGCCCTGCGTCTGCTGGGCGACGATGCCACGGCCGAGGAACGTCGTCTGCTAGGCGCCATCCGCTACCAGCCCAACCGCGCCGTGCTGCATACCGATGCCGAGCTGCTGCCGCGCCGACGTCTGGCCTGGGCAGCCTGGAACTACGAGTCCTCGCTGCCGCCCGGCAGCGGCGGCAAGGGCCCGCGCGAGGATGGCTCGGTCTGCCTGCACTATCTGCTCAACCGCCTGCAGGTGCTGCCCTGGAGCCAGCCCGTCATCGTCTCGCTCAACCCCCTGCGCGAGCCCGATGGTGCCAAGGTGCTGCGCGAGTTCGAGTACGCCCATCCCATCTTCGATCTGGCGGCGATCCAGGCCCAGGGGCAGCTGGCCCACATCCAGGGCAAGCGCCACACCTGGTTCTGCGGCGCCTGGGCCGGCTATGGCTTCCATGAGGACGGCCTGGCCTCGGGTCAGGATGCGGCCCAGTCCCTGCTGCAAAGCCTCAGGGCCAAGGAACTGGCGGCATGAATCCGAGCGCGCCGCCCGCGACGGCAGCAGCCGCCTCAGCGCCCGCATCCGCTGGGCGGTCCGAGCGCGCCCTGCTGGGTTTCGGCCAGGTCTGGCACAAGCGGCTGCGCCCCGCGAGCCACGAGTTTCGGCATGACAGCTACTTCCTCATGCTGCCGCTTCGCAGCCTGCGGCGCGCACCCGAGCCCTGGCTGCGGCGCAATCGCTGGGGCCTGCTCAGCTTTCACGACCTTGATCATGGCGAGGGCGGGCCCGACGCGCTGGCCTGGTTCGAGCAGCTGCTCGCCCGCGAGAACATCCACGACGCCGATGGCGAGATCTGGCTGCAGACCTATCCGCGCATTCTGGGCCACACCTTCAAGCCGGTCAGCTTCTGGTGGGCGATGCGGGCCGACGGCTCGCCCGCGGCCCTGCTGGCCGAGGTGAACAACACCTTTGGTGACCGCCACTGCTACCTGCTCAGCGGCCCGGACCTGCGCCTGGGTGCTGAGCTGAGCGCGGCCAAGCTGCTGCATGTCTCGCCCTTCTGCGCCCTGGAAGGTCGCTACCGTTTCCGCTTCCATCTCGCGCACGACGACACGGGATCACCGCGCCACGCCCTGGTCCGTGTCGACCATGACGATGCCCAGGGCGCGCTGCTGCAAACCAGCCTGGGCGGCGCCCTGCAAACCTTGAAGGCCGGCAGCGTGCTGCGGGCCTTCTTCGGCATGCCCCTGCTCACCCTGGGCGTTGTGCTGCGCATTCACTGGCACGCGCTGCGCTTGTGGCTCAAGCGCGTGCCCTTCCATCGCCGCCCCGCGGCCCCAGAAAACTTCCTGAGCCGATGAACACCACCACTGCCAGCACCCTCTCCCTCCCCTCGGCGCTGCCAGGCACCGCCCGGCGCGTGCTGAGCCTGCTCGCCGGCATGAGCCACGGGCAGCTCGACCTGAAGCTGCCCGACGGCCAGCAGCTCAGCCTGGGGCAAGGACCTTTGCACGCCAGCCTGCATCTGCACGACTGGCGGGTCTTTTCCCTGGCGCTGAAGAGCGGCGACATCGGATTTGCCGAGGCCTATATCCAGGGCCTGTGGGACAGCCCAGATCTGGCCGCCCTGCTCAAGCTGCTGCTGGCCGAGCGCGAGGCCCTGGAGCGCGTGGTCTACGGCGCCTGGTGGGGGCGCCTGGTCTACCTGCTGCGTCACGCCCTGAACCGCAACACGCGCAGCGGCAGCGCCCGCAACATCCACGCCCATTACGACCTGGGCAATGCCTTCTACGCCGAGTGGCTGGACCCCAGCATGAGCTACTCCAGCGCCTGGTTCGAAGGCCGGCCCGAAGCTGACTTGCAGCAGGCCCAGCAGGCCAAGATCCGCCGCGCGCTTGACGAGGCGGGCGTGCAGGCCGGCAGCCGCGTGCTGGAGCTGGGCTGCGGCTGGGGCAGCTTGGCCATGGCGGCGGCACAGGATCGGGGTGCCCAGGTCACCGGCATCACCCTCTCGCACGAGCAGCTGGCCTGGGGCCGCCAGCGAGTGGCCCAAGCGGGTCTTGAAACCCAGATCGATCTGCGCCTGCAGGACTACCGCGAGCTGAGCGAATCCCAGCCTGCCGGTCAGTACGACGCCATCGTCTCCATCGAGATGTTCGAAGCCGTGGGCCGCGAGTACTGGGACAGCTACTTCCGCACCCTGTGGCATTGCCTCAAGCCCGGCGGGCGCGCCTGCATCCAGACCATCACGATCCGCGATGCGCTGTTCGAGCGCTATGTGCGCTCGACCGACTTCATTCAGCAGTACATCTTCCCCGGCGGGCTGCTGCCCAGCATCTCGGCCTTCGAGGAACTGGCCCAGCGTCACGGCCTGGTCCTGGAGCGCCAGCTGGCCTTCGGCCGCGACTATGCCGAGACCCTCAGGCGCTGGCACGTGCGATTCAACGAGCGCGAGGCCGTGCTGCGCGAACAGGGCTTCGATCGCCGCTTCATGCGCACCTGGCGCTTCTATCTGGCCTATTGCGAGGCTGGCTTCGCCCAGGGTGATACCGATGTGGTGCAGTTCACGCTGCGCCGACCTCAGGAAGCGGCCTGAGGCCGCCGCAGACGAGGCAATAGACCATGAAGCGCCGCGCCCTCCTGCTGCTGGCCGCCGGCATGCCGGCTCTGCCCCTGGCCGTCCACGCTCAGGCCCAGATGCGGCCTGCGCCGCCGCCCGAAGTACGCGAGGCGCTGCCCGACGTGCGTCTGGTGGGGGCGGGCGAGTTTCGCTTCTTCGGCCTCTCGGTGTACGAGGCGCGGCTCTGGGCGCCGCCTGGGCCCCTGGATCCGGACTATCTGCGCCAGCCCCTGGCCCTGGAACTGCGCTATGCGCGCACGCTCAAAGGCGAGTCGATCGCGGAGCGATCCGTCGAAGAGATGCGCCGTGCAGGCCCGCTGGACGAAGGCCGCGCGAGCGAATGGCTGGCCCTGATGCGTCGCGCCTTTCCGGATGTGAGCGCGGGGGAGCGCCTCACCGGCCTGTCCGAGCCCTCGGGCCGCGTGCGCTTTCTGCACAACGGCCGGCCCACCGCCGAGACGCAGGACGCCGAGTTCGCGCGCCGCTTCTTCGGCATCTGGCTGGCCCCCTCCACCAGCGCTCCGGCCCTGCGCCGCCAGCTGCTGGGCCCGGAGTTGCGCACGTGAACGCCGCGGCCGCGGCCCTGCCCCCGCGTGCCGGTCTGGCCTATGGGGCCCTGGGCCTGCCCCTGGCCTTCCTGGCCCTGCCGCTCTATGTCAGCCTGCCCCAGCACTACGCCCAGAACCACGGCGTGCCCCTGGCCCTGCTGGGCCTGGTGCTGCTGCTCACCCGTTCGGCCGACGCCCTGCTCGACCCCTTGATCGGCCAGGGCGTGGACCGGCTCTTCGGCCGCTCCCTCGGCGCCGTGCGCGGCCTGGCCTTGCTGGCCGGCCTGGTGCTGGGCCTGGGCTTTGCCGCCCTCTTCTTCCCGCCCTGGACCGACTACGCGAGCTCGCCCGCGCCCCTGCTGGCCTGGCTGGTGCTGAGTCTGGTGTTCACCTACCTAGCCTTCAGCGCCCTGAGCGTGCTGCACCAGGCCTGGGGCACCCGCCTGGGCGGTGACGCGCCGCAGCGGGCTCGGGTGGTGGCCTGGCGCGAGGGCTTCGGCCTCGTGGGCGTCTTGCTGGCCAGCGTGCTGCCGACCCTGGTGGGGCTGCCCTGGAGCACCGGCGTCTTGCTGCTCACGCTGGCGCTGGGCCTGGCCATGCTGCTGCGCGCGGCCCCACGGCCGGCCCGAATCGCCGGATCGGACGACGCCCGGGCCGGTGCCTGGCGCGCACCGCTGGGCAACAAGCCGTTTCGCGGCTTGCTGGCCGTCTTCATGGCCAATGGCATCGCCAGCGCCGTGCCGGCAACGCTGCTGGTGTTCTTTGTGCAGGACCGGCTGCAGGACGCGGCCGGCTTGCCGCTCTATCTGTTTGCCTATTTTTTGGCCGCCGCCCTCTCGGTACCGCTGTGGCTGCGTCTGGTCGGCCGCCTGGGCCTGAGCCATGCCTGGCTGCTGGGCATGGGCCTGGCGGTGCTGGCCTTCGCGGGCGCCCTGGCCCTGCCGGCAGGCGCGCGCGGCGGCTTTCTGGCAGTCTGCCTGGCCAGCGGCGTGGCCCTGGGGGCCGATCTTGCCCTGCCGGGCGCCCTGCTGACCGGCCTGGTCCAGCGGGCCGGTCATGGCGCGCTATCGGGCGCCTACGCCGGCTGGTGGACGGCCGCCAGCAAACTCAATCTCGGCCTGGCCGCGGGCGCGGCCCTGCCCCTGCTGGCCCTGGCGGGCTACACACCCGGCGCTCGCGCGCCCGAGGCGCTGCAGGCCCTGGGACTGGCCTATGTGGCCCTGCCCTGCGCGCTCAAGCTCTTGGCCGCCGCCCTGCTCTGGCGCTGGGCACGCAGCCCCGGCGCCGAACCCTGACCCCCTGCTGCCCCACGAGAACTCTCATGTCACCCACCACCCGACGCCAACTTCTGCTGCTCGGCGGCGGCGCCACCGCCGGCGCCCTGCTCGGCGGCTGCTCCAGCGGCCCCAGCCTCGCCGACCACCGCGGCCAGACCCCGGTCTTCGACCTGCGCCGCTTCTTCGACGGCCGGGTGCTGGCCCATGGCATCGTCAGCGAGCGCGGCGGCAAGATCGCGCGCCGCCTCTATGCCACGCTGGACTGCAGCTGGCAGGGCGAGCGCGGCATCCTGGACGAGAACTTCCTCTTCGATGACGGCGAGCGACAGCGCCGCGTCTGGCGCCTGCAGCGCCTGGGCGAGCATCGCTACAGCGGCCGCGCCGACGATGTGGTGGGCGAGGCCCTGGGCGAATCGGTGGGGCCTGCCTTCAACTGGCGCTACACCTTGCAGGTGCCGGTGCGAGGCAGCGTCTACGACATCGACTTCGATGACTGGATGTACCTGATCGACGAGAGCACGGTGCTCAACCGCGCCAGCATGAGCAAGTTCGGCGTGCAGGTGGGCGAGGTGCTGATTTCGCTGCGCAAGGCCTGAGACGGGAGCCCATCATGTCTGCGAATCCAAGGCTGCAGGACTGGCGCGGCCGCGTGGTCTGGATCGTCGGTGCCTCCTCGGGCATAGGCCGCGCCACGGCCGCCAAGCTTCATGAGCAGGGCGCGCATCTCATGGTCTCGGCCCGCTCGGCCGCGGCCCTCGATCAGTTCTGCCGCGAGCATCCCGGCGCCGAGGCTCTGCCCCTGGATGTCGGCGATGCCCAGAGCCTGCAAAGCGCATGGACCCGGCTGATGGCCCGTGCCGGCCGTGTGGACCTGGTGATGTACTGCGCCGGTCATTACGAGGCTCTGGATGTGGACCACTACCGGCTGGAGCCCATGCTGCGCCATCTGGAGATCAATTACATCGGCGCGCTGCGCGTGCTGGAGCCGCTGCTGCCGCAGCTGATCCGGCAGGGTTCGGGCCATCTCAGCCTGGTGGCCAGCGTGGCCGGCTATCGCGGACTGCCTCAGGCCCTAGCCTATGGGCCCAGCAAGGCCGCCATGCAGCATCTGGCCGAGATCCTTTTCCTAGAACTGCAGCCGCGCGGCATCGGTGTGTCGGTGATCAACCCGGGCTTTGTGGAGACCCCGCTGACGGCTCAGAACCGCTTCCACATGCCGGCCCTGATCTCGCCCGAGGAGGCGGCCGAGCACATTCTGCGCGGCTGGCGCCAGGGGCGCTTCGACATCCACTTCCCGCGCCGCTTCACCAACTGGCTCAAGCTGCTGCAGTTGCTGCCGCACCGCCTCTATGTGGGTGCGGTGCGCCGCACCACGGGGCTCTGAGCCCCAGCGCCTCAACACCAAGAAAGAGCTCCCGCATGGACAGACTGCCCCGCCTTGCCTGCAGCGACCCGCGACTGACGCGCCTGATCGCCATCTACGAGACCCTGGCACCCGCCACCCTGGGCGCGTTGGAGGCCTTGTTCGCGCCCCAGGCTCGCTTTGTGGACCCCTTCAACGATGTGAGCGGGCCCGCGGCGATCCGCCGGGTCTTCGAGCATATGTTCGAGACCGTGGACGCCCCCCGCTTCGAGGTGCTGGACGCCGCCATCGGAGCGGGCGGCGGCGCCTTCTTGCTGTGGAACTTCCACTTCCAGTCGCGCGACAAGCAGCGCACGCCGCGCTGCATCCAGGGCACCAGCCATCTGCGCTTCGACGAGCAGGGGCGCGTGCTGCTGCATCAGGACCACTGGGACCCGGCACGCCAGCTCTACGAGGGCGTCCCGCTGCTGGGCGGACTGCTGCGTCGCCTGCGCGAACACCTGGCCGCGCGCTGAACCGACATGGGCATCCCCCGCAAGCGCGGGGGGTGATTGCCCTGCGTTCGCGGGTGGCGCGGCCGCCAAGGCCTGCCTACAGTGGGGCTGAGCCAGGAGTACCGCCATGAGCAACGCCGCCCCGACCCGCCCCAGCACCTTGACCAGCAGCCTCAGTGAACGGCTGCGTGCGGCCAGCCAGGCCCTGCGCCAAGGCAGCTGCGGCATCGAGGGTCTGGAGGTCAGCGACTCCTGCTGGGAGGAATGGGATAGCTTGGCCCGCGAGAGCGAGCGGCGCCAGCGCGAAGCCCAGCAGGCTGCCCTGATACGCGGCAGCGAATGGTTCCGCGGCAAGCGAGCCTGAGCCCTCGCCCCTCCAAAGACAAAACCCGCGGGCCGGGCGGCCACGCGGGTTTTCTTTTGGGATGAGGCCGCTGCGGCCGGGCCGCCTTGCCGGGCCCGGCATCGGACTCAGTCTTCCATGCAGGAGATCATGACCTGACCGAAGCCCGAGCAGGAGACCTGGGTGGCGCCGTCCAGCAGACGGGCGAAGTCGTAGGTCACCTTCTTGGACAGGATGGCCTTTTCCATGGCGCTGATGATGAGGTCGGCGGCGGCCGTCCAGCCCATATGACGCAGCATCATCTCGGCCGAAAGAATCTCGCTGCCGGGGTTCACATAGTCCTTGCCGGCGTACTTGGGCGCGGTGCCGTGCGTGGCCTCGAACATGGCCACCGAGTCGCTCAGATTGGCGCCGGGGGCGATGCCGATGCCGCCCACCTGGGCCGCCAGCGCGTCGGAGATGTAGTCGCCGTTGAGGTTCAGGGTGGCGATCACCGAGTACTCGGCCGGACGCATCAGGATCTGCTGCAGGAAGGCATCGGCGATGCTGTCCTTGACCACGATGTCACGGCCCGTGCGCGGGTTCTTGAGCTTGACCCAGGGGCCACCGTCGATCAGCTCGGCACCGAACTCCTTCTGGGCCAGGGCATAGCCCCAGTCGCGGAAGGCGCCCTCGGTGTACTTCATGATGTTGCCCTTGTGGACCAGGGTCACGCTGGGCTTGTCATTGTCGATGGCGTACTGGATGGCCTTTCGCACCAGGCGCTCGGTGCCCTCGCGCGAGACCGGCTTCACACCCAGGCCCGAGGTCTCGGGGAAGCGGATCTTCTTGACGCCGAATTCGGTCTGCAGGAAGGCGATCAGCTTCTTGGCCTTGTCGCTCTCGGCCTCGAACTCGATGCCGGCATAGATGTCTTCCGAGTTCTCGCGGAAGATCACCATATCGGTCTTCTCGGGCTGCTTCAGCGGCGAGGGCACGCCCTTGAAGTAGCGCACCGGGCGCAGGCAGACATAGAGGTCCAGCTCCTGGCGCAGGGCCACATTGAGCGAGCGGATGCCGCCGCCCACCGGCGTGGTCAGCGGGCCCTTGATCGAGACCACATAGTCCCGCAGCACCTGCAGGGTTTCCTCGGGCAGCCAGACGTCCGGACCGTAGACCTTGGTGGACTTCTCGCCCGCGTAGATCTCCATCCAGTGGATCTTCTTGGCGCCGCCATAGGCCTTGGCCACGGCCGCATCCACCACCTTGATCATCACCGGCGTGATGTCCAGGCCGGTGCCATCGCCTTCGATGAAAGGGATGATGGGCTGGTCAGGCACGTTCAGCGAGAAGTCGGCGTTGACGGTGATCTTCTGCCCGCCTTCGGGCACCTGGATATGTTGGTACATGGGTAGGCTTCTGACGCGCGGGGCGTGCTGTGGAACAAGGTCGCGGCGATTCTATGCCAGGGCCCGAGTCTTATATAAGTCTTGGGGACGCGCGCCCTGTTCATCGGCACGCGGCATGCACCGCGAGACTCAGCGGCACCAGTCGGCCACCTGGGCCCAAACCCCGTGACCCAGGGCCCAGATCGATGCGGCAGCCAGGCTCAGCCCCGCGAGGCGAACCGCCCAGGCACTGCCCCCCTGGCCAAAGAGCCGGGTCAGCAGCACCGGCCCCAGCACCAGGCCCAGGCCCGAGGCGGCGGCAAAGGCCGTCATCACGGCGGCGCCCTGCAGCGGGCCGGAGGCCAGGGCCGCCACCACCAGGGCCGATTGCAACAGGCCGCAGGGCCAGGCCAGCCAGGCCAGGCCCGCCAGACCGGCCCGCGCGCGGGCAGATGCGGGCGAGGCCGGCGCCATGACCGCCTGGCCCGGGCCGAGGCCGGCCACGGAAACCCGCGCCACGCGCTCGCCGCGTGAGCCCAGGTTCTCGATCCAGGCTGGCTGACGCCCGCGCCACAGCAGGTACAGGCCCAGGCCCAGGGCCGCCATGTGCAACATGACCCACAGCGGCCGCAGCAAAGCACTGGCCTGGCCCAGCTGGGCGGCCCAGCCCACGCTGGCCGCCGCCAGGGCGCCGCCCACAGCATAACTCAGAACCCGGGCCAGATGGAAGCTCCAGGCCGGCCCCGCCCCGCCCCGGCTCAGGCCGGCGCAGGCCGCGCCACACATGGCGGTGCAGTGCGGCGCGCCGGCAAGCCCCATCAGCAGGGCCGAAGAGACCAGGGCGGCATCCATGCGCTGGTGAGCGGCCTAGGCCTTAGATGATCTTGGAGAACTGGGCCCGGGTGCGATCGGCCTGCAGGTAGCGGTCGAACACCATGGCCACCGCGCGCACGAAGTACCAGCCCAGGGCGGTGACCTCGATGGCATCGGCGCTAAGCTGCACCATGCCGGCCTCCTCCAGAGGGCGCAGCTGTTCCAGCTCGGCGCGGAAGTAGTCCGGCACCTTGATCAGATGCGCCAGCTCGATGGACTCGAAGGCCACGCGGCCCTGGCACATCAGGGCCATGATCATGGCGCGCCGCACCAGATCATCGCGGTTGAGCGCCAGGCCGCGGTTCACCGGCAGCTGCCCCTGGCGCAGCAAATCGTAGTACTCGTACAGCGTCTTGGCATTCTGGCTGTAGGTCACGCCGACCCGGCCGATGGAGGACACGCCCAGGCCGATCATGTCGCAGTCCGCCTGGGTGCTGTAGCCCTGGAAATTGCGATGCAGACGGCCCTGGCGCTTGGCCACGGACAGCGCGTCATTGGGCAGGGCGAAATGGTCCATGCCGATATAGGTGTAGCCCTGGGCCAGGAAGCCACCGATCGCGGCCGAGAGCATGGCCAGCTTGTCCCCGGCCGCGGGCAGCTGGGCGATGTCGATGCGACGCTGAGGCTTGAAGCGCTGGGGCAGATGGGCGTAGCCATAGAGCGCGATCCGATCGGGGCGCAACTCACAGACCTGGGCAATGGTGCGCTGGAACGAGGCCGCCGTCTGCAAAGGCAGGCCGTAGATCAGATCCACATTGATGGACTCAAAGCCCAGCTCGCGGGCCCCCTGCATCAGGGCCTGCACATCCTCAAAGCTCTGCAGGCGGTGCACGGCCTTCTGAACCGCCGGATCGAAGTCCTGAACGCCAAAGGACAGGCGGTTGAACCCCAGGCCGCGCAGATGGCGCAGGCGCTCGGCGCTCACGGTGCGGGGATCCACCTCGATGGAGATCTCGGCCCCGGGCGCCACACGGAAGCGCTGCTGGATGTCCTGCATCAGCTGGCCCAGTTCCTCGTCACTCAGGAAGGTGGGCGAGCCCCCGCCCAGATGCAGCTGAGACACGCTGGGCATGCGTCCCAAGTGCCCGAGGGTGAGATCCATCTCGGTGCGCAGCGCCTGCAGATATTCACCCGCCCGCTCATGGTGGCGGGTGATGACCTTGTTGCAGGCGCAGTAGTAACACACCGATTCACAGAAGGGGATGTGCACATAAAGCGACAATGGTGCGCTGCCGCCGACCAGGGCGCCACTGGCACGCTGGGCCAAGGCCTGCTCATACTGCTGAACGGTGAATGCCTCGACAAAGCGGTCGGCCGTGGGGTACGAGGTGTAGCGCGGTCCGGCGATGTCGTAACGACGCAGCAGGTCCTCGCTGATGGCGGGCGGAGTAAGGCAGGCAGACATGGACAAACTGTGCCAATCCCTGCAAGCGAGCCCTTGATTCACATCAAGCTTCATGCACGCCGACAGGTCAACAATGCGCGACATCTTGAGGAGCATCATGTCCACCACCACGCAAGCACCGTCCTGTTCCGGCCAGACCGCCACCCATGGCGAGTGTCCGGGCCGGGCCCTGCCGCTCGCCCGCGATGCGGGGGGCGCCGTCAAGGCCGAACCCTTCAAGGTGGCCTGTTCCAGCTGCAATCTGCGCGAGCTGTGCCTGCCGGTGGGCTTGTCCAGAAACGATCTTGAACAGCTCGACAGCCTGGTGGCCACCCGCCGCACCGTCTCCCGCGGTGACACCCTGTTCCGCACTGGCGATGCCTTCCAGTCGCTGTACGCGGTGCGCACAGGCTTCTTCAAGACCTGTGTCTCGGCCGAGGATGGTCGCGACCAGGTCACGGGCTTTCAGATGGCGGGTGAGTTGCTGGGCTTGGATGGCATCAGCAACGACCGCCACAGCTGCGATGCCGTGGCCTTGGAAGACTCCCAGGTCTGCGTGATTCCCTACAGCCAGCTCGAAGAGCTGTCGCGCGAATTCACCGACCTGCAGCACCAGTTCCACAAGATCATGAGCCGCGAGATCGTGCGCGACCATGGCGTGATGCTGCTGCTGGGCAGCATGCGCGCCGAGGAGCGCCTGGCGGCCTTTCTGCTGAATCTGACCCAGCGCCTGCAGGCACGCGGCTTCTCGGCCTCCAGCCTGGTGCTGCGCATGACGCGCGAGGAGATCGGCAGCTACCTGGGCCTCAAGCTCGAAACCGTCAGCCGCACCTTCTCCAAGTTCCAGGAAGAGGGGCTGCTGGAAGTGAAGCAACGCCAGATCCGCATCGTGGACCAGGCCGGACTTCAAGCCCTGGTCAACAGCAGCAGCTGCTGATGCTCGACGGCCTCGGCACCGAGGCCTCTGGAGCCAAGACAACCCCCGCCCCGCATCCGGAAGCCGACCGGATACGGACGCGGGGTTTTGCTTTCAGCGCGGGCCGGGCGCCTGGGCCGCAGCTCAATCCTCGGCCAGCAGGAGGCTGAGCCCGGAAGCCAGACTGGTCACCGCCCAGAAGCACAGAAAGGCCAGGCTGTACAGCGCCAGCGGGGACAGACCCATATGGCTGAGCCGGGCGTCCAGCAGCTCCGGGTCCAGCAGGCTGAACACCAGCCCCTCCAGCACCGCTGCCATCAGAAAAGAGGGCCAGAGCGCGGCCATCAGACGGCGCGAGCGCCGCGTCACCGGCTGGGAACTCGCGGCGTCCATGATTTACTGCCCGCCGGTCGCCGCGTGATTGCGAGCCTTGAGGGCCGGCACGTCGGAGGGGCTCTGGCGCACATCGGCCGAGGCATCTTTGCGCACGTCGAGCACCGGGTCGGGGAACTTGAGCGCCAGCGTGAGGGTCGCCGCGCAGGCCAGCACCACGATCAGGGGACCACCGACGACCAGCCACATCATGCCCACACGCCACCAGGGACCTTTGGGCTCCTCGGGCTTCACGGGATCGGCGGGCTTGTTCATGCGGGTTCTCCTTGTTGAGATATCTGGGAGTTGTGGCGCCTCAGCGCGGCACCACAAAGGTCGACTTTTCGCTCAGCGAGCGTTCGCCCTCCTCGCTGCTGGCGAGGCGTCGGATCTGGAAATGTATGGGATGCGCCCCAGCACCGCTGCGCGCCGCATTCTCGGGCGGCAGACGCAGGGCCACGGACACCCAGCGCGCTTCGGCGGGGCCCAGGGTCACATCCACCGGACGGCTCAGGCTCATGCCCGGCAGCCCGTCGGCCGTCACCTCGTAGCGCTGGGGCATTTCCGTGGCGTTCATCAGCTGGAGCCGGTAGACGTTCTCGATGACACCGTCCTCGATCTGGCGGGCCAGCGAGGCGCGGTCGCGCACCACATCGACCTTGAAGGGGCTGCGCATGGCCAGGCTCACCAGCATGGCGGCCGACAGCAGCAGCAGGATGCCGCCGTAGATCAGCACGCGCGGTCTCAGCACACGCCGCCAGCGCTGCACGCCGCTGAGGTGCTGCTCCAGGCCGTTCTCGGTGTCATAGCGGATCAGGCCACGGGGATAGCTCATCTTGTCCATCACCTCGTCGCAGACGTCGATGCAGGCGGCGCAGCCTATGCACTCGTACTGCAGGCCCTTGCGGATATCGATGCCCGTGGGGCAGACCTGCACGCACAGGGTGCAGTCGATGCAGGAGCCCAGGCCCAGGGTCTTGGGATCGGCCTTCTTGGAGCGCGAGCCGCGCGGCTCACCGCGCTCCGCGTCGTAGCTGATGATCAGGGTGTCGCGGTCAAACATCGCGCTCTGGAAACGCGCGTAGGGACACATGTATTTGCAGACCTGCTCGCGCATATAGCCGGCGTTGCCATAGGTGGCAAAACCGTAGAACAGCACCCAGAACCACTCCCAGGGCCCCAGGCCCAGGGATGCGAGATCGCGGATCAAGACCTTGATGGGCGTGAAGTAGCCGACGAAGGTGATGCCGGTCCACAGACCGATGGCGATCCAGCTGAGTTGCTTGCCGCTCTTGCGCCAGAGCTTGTTGAAGTTCCAGGGGCCGGCGTCGAGCTTCATGCGCGCCATGCGGTCGCCCTCGAACTTCTGCTCCACCCACATGAAGATCTCGGTGTAGACCGTCTGCGGGCAGGCATAGCCGCACCACAAGCGCCCCGCCACCGCGGTGAAGAAGAACAGCGCATAAGCCGAGAGCATCAGCAGCGCTGTCAGGTAGATGAAGTCCTGCGGGTACAGGACCATGCCGAAGATGTAGAAGCGCCGCGCCCCCAGGTCGAAGAGCACGGCTTGGCGGGCATTCCACTCCAGCCAGGGCAGACCGTAGAACAGCAGCTGCGTGGCCCAGACCAGCACCCAGCGCCAGGCCGCAAACCAGCCTCGCACGGAGCGCGGGTAAATCTTCTTCTGGGCTTCGTACAAGGACACCATCTCCCCCGCCCCCTCCGCAGGGACGATGGGAACCACCTTGGCGGACTTGCTGCTGCTACTGCTCATAGGTACCTAGCGGGACTGCCCGCCTTGTCGTGCGGGCAGTCCATGGGAAAACAGGGCCATGCGGCCCTGCGATTACCGGGTCACCGACTTGCCGGCACCGTTGGACAGGCTCCAGACATAGGCACCCAGAACACGGACCTGCTCCGGGCTCAGGCGCTCGGCATGGGCCGGCATCTGGTTGGTCTTGCCGTTGTTGATGATGGAGACCACGGCCTCCTCACCCCAGCCGTGCAGCCAGATCTTGTCGGTCAGATTGGGCGCACCCAGCGCCTGGTTGCCCTTGCCGTCGGCACCGTGGCAGGCGGCGCAGGCCCCGAACTTCGCCTTGCCCAGCTGAGCGGAGACGGAGTTGTGCGGGCTTCCCGAGAGGCTCAGCACATAGTGGGCCAGGTTGCGCACATCATCGGCACTACCGACGGCAGCGCCCATGGGTGGCATCTGACCGATGCGGCCCTTGGCAATGGTCTCGACAATGGTCTCGTGCGCACCGCCATAGAGCCAGTCAGCGTCGGTCAGATTGGGGAAGCCCTTGCTGCCCTTGGCGTCCGAGCCGTGGCAGGTGGCGCAGTTGTTGGCAAACAGGCGCTCGCCAATGCCCATGGCCTGGGTATTGCCAGCCAGTTGCTCCGCCGGCATGCCGGCGAACTTGGCATAGACCTCGTTCAACGCGGCGCGGGCCTTTTCCTGTTCGGCCTGGTACTGGCCGGTGCTGCTCCACTTGAGCGTGCCCTCGGCGCTGCCCAGACCCGGATACAGGGCCAGGTAGGCGCCCGCGAAGACCACGGTGATCACGAACAGACCCATCCACCAGCGCGGCAGGGGGTTGTTCAGCTCACGCAGATCCTCGTCCCAGGTGTGGCCGGTGGTGTTGTCATTGGCCATCACCTTGCGACGCGAGGCGATGACCAGCAGCACCACGCAGAAGACCAGGCCCAGGATCGTGGCGGCCGCCACGAACACGGACCAGCCGTTGGAAATGAAATCACTGCTCATTGTTCGCTCCCGCCTTGCTCCTCACGCAGAGGCAAGGCCGCCAGTTCGTCGTAGGCGCGCTTGTCGCGCCGGCTGCTGTAGACCCAGGCCACGATGCCCAGGAACATCAGCAGCAGCAGCAACGTGACGGCACTCCTCAGATCATTGATGTCCATTGCAAGCTCCTCGCTTACTTGAGCGCCGTGCCCATGACCTGCAGATAGGCGATCACCGCATCCATCTCGGTCTTGCCCTTGACCGCTTCAGCGGCACCAGCCACCTCAGCGTCGCTGTAAGGCACACCCACCTTGCGCAGGGCCTGCATCTTGGGTGCCAGGTCCTCGGGCTTCAGGGCGGCCGTGGCCAGCCAGGGATAGGCGGGCATATTGGACTCGGGCACCAGATCGCGCGGATTGATCAGGTGGATGCGGTGCCATTCGTCGCTGTACTTGCCGCCCACGCGGTGCAGGTCGGGGCCGGTGCGCTTGGAGCCCCACTGGAAGGGGTGGTCGTAGACGAACTCACCGGCCGTCGAGTAGTGGCCATAGCGCAGGGTCTCGGCGCGGAAGGGGCGGATCATCTGCGAGTGGCAGTTGTAGCAGCCCTCGCGGATGTAGACGTCGCGTCCGGCCAGCTGCAGCGGCGTGTAGGGCTTGAGCCCCGGTGCCGGCTGGGTGGTGGAGCGCTGGAAGAACAGCGGCACGATTTCGACCACACCGCCGACCAGCACGGTCAGCAGCACCAGCACGATCATCAGGAAGTTGCTGGTTTCGATCTTCTCGTGGCCGCCCACGGGCTTGTTTGTCGATGCCATTTCTCTTGTCCTCCTCAGGCGTGAGCGGCAGCGACCGCAGGCACGGGCACCGGCTCATAGCGACCCACGCGGGCCGTCATCACCACGTTCCAGGCCATCACACACATGCCACCCAGGTAGAGCAGACCACCGCACAGACGGATCACGTAGAACGGATAGGTCGCCTTGACGCTCTCGACAAAGGTGTAGACCAGGGTGCCATCCGGATTCGTGGCGCGCCACATCAGGCCCTGCATCACACCGGCGATCCACATCGCGGCGATGTAGAGCACGATGCCCAGGGTCGCAATCCAGAAGTGCAGCTCGATGGCGCGCTTGGAATACATCTCAGTGCGGCCATACATGCGCGGGATCAGGTGGTACAGCGCGCCCATCGAGATCAGGCCCACCCAGCCCAGGGCACCGGAGTGCACATGGCCCACGGTCCAGTCCGTGTAGTGGCTCAGGGCGTTGACCGTCTTGATCGACATCATCGGACCCTCGAAGGTCGACATGCCGTAGAAGCTCAGCGAGACGATCAGGAACTTCAGGATGGGATCGTCACGCAGCTTGTGCCAGGCACCGCTCAGGGTCATGATGCCGTTGATCATGCCGCCCCAGCTGGGCGCCAGCAGCACCAGGGAGAAGACCATGCCCACGCTCTGCGCCCAGTCGGGCAGCGCGGTGTAGTGCAGGTGGTGCGGGCCCGCCCACATATACGTGAAGATCAGGGCCCAGAAGTGCACGATGGACAGGCGATAGCTGTACACCGGACGGCCGGCCTGCTTGGGGATGTAGTAGTACATCATGCCCAGGAAGCCCGCGGTCAGGAAGAAGCCCACCGCGTTATGGCCGTACCACCACTGCACCATGGCGTCCTGCACGCCGGCATAGGCCGAGTAGCTCTTGAACAGGCTCACGGGAATCGCGGCGCTGTTGACCAGATGCAGCAGGGCCACGGCGATGATGAAGGCGCCGAAGAACCAGTTGGCCACATAGATGTGACGCACCTTGCGAATGCCCACCGTGCCGAAGAACACCACGGCATAGCTCACCCACACCAGGGTGATCAGGATGTCGATGGGCCATTCCAACTCGGCATATTCCTTGCCGCTGGTGATGCCCAGGGGCAAGGTGATGGCCGCAGCCAGGATGACCAGTTGCCAACCCCAGAAGGTGAGCCAGGCCAGGCCAGGCGCGAACAGCCGGGTCTGGCCGGTGCGCTGAACCACGTGATACGACGTCGCGAACAGGGCACAGCCGCCAAACGCGAAGATCACGGCGTTGGTGTGCAGCGGGCGCAGACGCCCGTAGCTCAGCCAGGAAATGCCCAGATTCAGTTCCGGCCATGTCAGCTGGGCGGCAATGACCACCCCGACCAACATGCCCACAACTCCCCACAAAACGGAGGCCAGCGCAAATGCGCGGACCACTCCATCCTCGTATACGGGCCCTAGACGCCCGCTTGCCCCACTCGTCATCTTGACGCTCCTTTGGTGATGCTCGGGGAAAATTCTCAGGGGCGCCCCACCGGCAGGGCTTGATCGCCGTCAACCGGGGGTGATTCCTCTTCGAATATGCGTTCGCCTTCGCGTTCCAGATCCTCCAACTGACCGCTGTGCAACGCCCAGCCGAACAGGCCCACAATGGCCAGGATCAGGACAACCGACAAAGGCACCAACAGGTACAGGATTTCCATGTGCCAGGTCTTCTCTCAAGCCTTCTGCAGACGCAGTGCGTTCAGCACCACGAACAATGAACTCAGGGCCATGCCCAGCCCCGCCGCCCAGGGAGGCATGAGGCCGACCAGGGCCAGGGGGATGCATGCGGCGTTGTAGGCCGCTGCCCAACCCAGGTTCTGGCGGATCACGCGCCGGGTACGCACAGCCAGCTCGCGCAGATGCGCCAGATCGCCCAGGCGCCCGGACAGCAGCACACCATCGGCCTGGCTGCGCGCCAGCAGTGCCCCCTGCCCCATGGCCAGGCTGGCATCGGCACGCGCCAGCACCGGAGCGTCATTCACACCGTCGCCCAGCATCAGCACCCTGTGACCGGCGGCTTGCAGGCGCGCCACCTCGGCCAGCTTGTCCTCGGGACTGGCCCCACCAATGGCCCGCTGCACGCCGGCGCGCGCGGCCAGGGCATGAACCCGCTGTGGCGCATCACCCGAGAGCAGCAGCGTAGCCAGACCCAGCGCATGCAGTCGCGCCACGGCCTCGGCAGCATCGGCGCGCAGACGCTCGCCAAACACCAGGGTCAGGCGTTGCGGGCCATCGACCGGACCGAAGACCAGCTGGGCCGGCTCCTCGGGCGCCACACCACCCAGCCAGCCCTGAGAGCCCAGACGCCACAGGCGCCCCGCATCATCTCGGGCCTCCAGGCCTCGCCCCGGCAGTTCCTCAACGCCCTGCCAGCCCGGATCAGCGGCGACGCGCTCATCGGCCGGCACGGCCAGCACCAGCGCACGCGCAAACACATGCTGGGAATGCGCAGCAAGCGATGCGGCACGCGCCAGCCAGGCCGACTCGCCACCCGTCTGCTGCAGGCTCATGCCCTCCTCGCTGAGTGTGCCGGTCTTGTCCAGCACCACGGTATCCACCCGGGCCACGTTCTCAAGCAGCTCCAACCTGGCCAGCAGCACACCGCGCCGCGCCAGATGACCGGCGGCGGCCAGCCAGGCCGAGGGCGTGGCCAGCGACAGCGCGCAGGGGCAAGTCACGATCAGCACGGCGACCGCCACCCAGACCGCACGCGCCGGATCGATGTGCCACCACACCAGCGCCGAGCCGGCCGCCAGCAGCAAGACACCCCATAAAAAGGGGCCGGCCACACGCTCGGCGAGCAAGGCCGCAGCGGGCCGGCGATCCAGGGCCTCGCGCATCAGGCGCACGATGGCCTCGTAGCGAGTGTCCGCGCCCACACGCTCCACGCGGACCGTCACGGGCGCCCCCAGGTTCAGGCTGCCTGCAACGACCGCATCACCCAGCTGCTTGGGCACCGGCGCCGATTCCCCGGAGAGCAAGGCCTCATCGGCCGCCGTGCTGCCCTGCGCCACGCGGCCATCGGCCGCGAAGGCCGCGCCCAGCGGAACACGGATCAAGTCTCCGGGACGCAAACGGCTGGGCAGCACCCGCTCACTGCGCCCATCACCGGAGTCGAGAACACGCTCCACCAGATCGGGCAGGCGAGAGACGGCGCTCTCCAGTTCCTGGGCCACACGGTGGCGGGCCCGCAACTCCAGCCAGCGTCCGGCCAGCAGAAAGCTGACGAACATGGTCAGCGAGTCGAAATAGACCTCATGGCCGAAAGGCCCCGCCGGATCGAAGGTCGCGCCACTACTGGCGATGAAGGCCACGGCAATGCCCAGGGCCACCGGCACATCCATGCCCAGGCGCCCCTGTCTCAGCTGGGACCAGGCATTGGTGAAGAAGGGGCCGGCCGAGAACAGCAGCACCGGCAGGGACAGCACCCAGGAGCCCCAGTTCAGCAGGCGGCGCAGGTCATCGCTGAGTTCACCCGGACCCGCCACATAGGAGGGCCAGGCCAGCATCATGACCTGCATCATCATGAAAGCGGCCACGAAGAGGCGCCAGACCGCTCGACGCTGCTCGCGCTCGCGCAGCTCCCGCGCACTGGCGGCCAGATCGGGCTCGGCCCCATAGCCGGCACCGCGCACACGCGCCAGCAACTCGCTCAGCCGAGCGCGCCGAGGGTCCCAGCGCAGTTGCAGGCGCTCTGCCGCCGCATTGACCCGGGCCGAAAGCACCCCGGGCTGCCCTTCAAGGGCACGCTCGATGATGCCGGCACAGGCCGCGCAGTGCAGCCCCGAAAGCCGCAGCCGGGACAGGGCCTCGCCCTCGCCGCGCCATTCGGTGAAGCCACTCTGGGCCTCGGGCTCATCCAGGGCGGGCAAGTCGTCGGGTGAAAGGGAAGCACTGATCATCATGGGCCTGTCGCTCGGCCCATAATCTAGAGATCATCCCCCTTTCGAGACATGATCTATATCAAGACACTGACCTTGGCCCTTCTGGCCTCCCTGTTCGGCGCAAGCACTTGGGCCCAAAGCGCAGCACAGCAACTCCCCGCCATCCAGCTCAGCGCCGGCATGCACCTGATCCAGGCCGAAGTGGCCGAAACCCAGGAGCAGCGTGCCATCGGTCTGATGCACAGGTCCAGCATGCCCACCAACGCCGGCATGCTCTTTGTGTTCGAGCAGGCGGGCGTGCAGTGTTTCTGGATGAAGAACACCCTGCTCCCGCTGTCGATTGCCTTTGTGGCCGATGACGGCAGCATCGTGAACATTGCGGACATGCAGCCCATGTCCGAGGCATCCCATTGCTCAACCAAGCCGGTGCGCTATGCCTTGGAGATGAATCAGGGCTGGTTTGCCAAGCGCGCCATCAAGGCCGGCAGCAAGCTGCGCGGCGGCCCCTGGAAATAGGCTCAGGCAGGTTGCCGGAAACAGCCTTCACCGCGGGAAGGTGTCGCGGTTGGAGCGCCAAAATGCAAAAAGGACCGGGCTTTCGCCAGGTCCTTTTCGATATCCAAGAAAACTTGGTGGGCCCTGTAGGATTCGAACCTACGACCAACGGATTAAGAGTCCGCTGCTCTACCAACTGAGCTAAGAGCCCTGAAATCTGTGCTGCCTTGCGTTGTCTTCCCGATGAGGGGAATTTGGTGGGCCCTGTAGGATTCGAACCTACGACCAACGGATTAAGAGTCCGCTGCTCTACCAACTGAGCTAAGAGCCCCCGAACCTGACAACATCTGCCGGCCTAAACCGACAGCGAAGCATCGAAAACAGTACCAGCAAAACTGGTGGGTTGTGCAGGATTCGAACCTGCGACCAACGGATTAAAAGTCCGCTGCTCTACCGACTGAGCTAACAACCCTTGTTTGTTTTCTTGCCCTTCAGCAGAGCCTCACATTATAGGAGTGAAAAAACCGTCAGCGCAAGGACTTGTGAAGAAATTTTTTCAAAAGTTCTGCGGCGGCGGCCATGCCGAAGCTGGCCGTCACGGTGACGCTGGAACCATAGCCGTGGCAATTGAGGCTGCCGTCCACGCCAGCGCTCTCCCCCGCCTCGCCAAGATCGCAGCCGGCCTCGCTCGGACGCAACACCGGCTCGCGCGAGAACACGCAGGACACGCCCATCTTCTCGCCCGTGCCGCGCGGTGCGGCGTGGAACTTGCGCAGGCGCTGGCGCAGCGAGGCCAGCAGCGGGTCATGCGTGACCCGGCCCAGGTCCTCCACCTCCAGCAGATGCGGTGCGCGCTTGCCGCCGGCCGCGCCCACCGTCACAAAGGGCAGACCGCGCTCGCGCGCCCAGGCGGCCAGAGCCGCCTTGGCGCGCACCTGGTCGCAGGCATCGATCAGGCCGTCAAGGGCAGGCTCGCCCGGGCCCAGCAAGGCCGGCCAGTTCTGCTCGTCCACGAAGTCCTCGATGCTGCGCACCACGCAGCCCGGGTGGATGTCCGCAATGCGCTGGCGCAGGGCTTCGGCCTTGGCCATGCCCACCGTGGCGCCCAGGGCCTGCACCTGGCGGTTGATATTGGACTCGGCCACATGGTCCAGATCGATCAGGGTGAGTGAGGCCACGCCCGAGCGGGCCAGGGCCTCCACGGCCCAGGAGCCCACGCCCCCCAGGCCCACCACCGCGAAGCGCGCGCCGCGCAGACGCGCGTAATCGGCATCGCCATAAAGCCGGCGCAGGCCGCCGAAGCGCCGCTCCAGATCGCCTTCGTTCAGCTCAAGGGTCGCGCTCATCAGACCATGCGCTCCAGGCGCCACACTTGGTAGCGCAGGGCCAGCACCGCGCCGGCCACGATGGCGGCCAGAGCGATGAAACTGCCCAGGCTCAGGGTGGATACGCCCGAGAGGCCCTGGCCCACGGTGCAGCCCATGGCCACCACGCCGCCCACGCCCATCAGCACCGCGCCCACCAGATGGTTGGCCGTGTCTTCCACGCCGCGGAAGGCCTCCCAGCGGAAGCTGCGCGTGGCCAGGGCACAGACGGCCGAGCCCGCGATCACCCCCAGCACTGCCACCACGCCCAGGGTCAGCACCTTGCTCTTGTCGCTGAAGAACATCAGCCAGTCCAGGGTGCCGGCAAAGGGGGCCACAAAGCTCAGGGCCTCCATGCGCTGCGGCGCGCTGCCACCCAGAAAGGTTTCTTCCAGGGTCTCGGGATGCTCGGCCACATGGCCCAGCACACCCGACACCCACCAGATGCCCACGATCACCAGGCCGCTGCCCAGGCCGCCGACCAGCACCTCGCCGCGGCGGCCCTCGGCTCGCGCCAGCACCCAGGCCAGCAAAGCACCGCCCAGCAGCAGGCCCAGCACCAAGGCCGCCTGACGCGGGCTCTGGCCCAGGGCCCCGGCCAGCAGGGAGGGCAGATCCTGGCCGCTTGGCAGCGCGAGGGCCACGGTATCCACCGTGTTGACCCGGGCCACGGCCGTGATGCCGCGCAGGGTGGCGAAGGCGGCCACGCCCATCACCACAAAAACCACCAGGGACTTGAGATTGCCCGCACCGATGCGCACCAGGGTCTTGTTGCCACAGCCCGAGGCCAGCACCATGCCGAAGCCGAACATCAGACCGCCCACGATATAGGACAGCCACAGCAGGCGCGGCGCGGCATAGATGCTTTTGCCCGCCTCCACCCAGCCCAGATAGACCATGGTGTTGAAGCCCAGGATGGCGACGGCAATGGCCAGCACCCACATGCGCATGCGTGCCCAGTCACCCATGTTCACGATGTCGGCAATCGCACCCATGGTGCAGAAATGCGTGCGCTGGGCCAGGGCTCCAAAGACAAAGGCCAGGGCGAAGCCGGACCACAGCACCTGCTGGGTCAGGCTGTTGATATCGATCTCTTGCATGGGGCAGGATTCTAGGCGGCCCCCCCCGCGGCCCAGCGCGCGTGCAGCAAAAAGCCCCGGGCCGCGCGAACGCGGCACCGGGGCCTGGATCTTTTGAGACTGGGAACTCAGCGCAGCGTGCTCAGCCGTTCCTTGGCGGCCTGAGCCGCCTCGGTGCCCGGATAGGCCTTGATCAGGTCTTCCAGGGTGCGGCGGGCGCCCTTCACTTCCTTGAGCTCGATCTGGCAATTGGCCTGGGCCAGCAGGGCCTCGGCCGCGCGCGGATGCGCGGGGTTGCCAGACACAAAGGCCTTGAAGGTGGCGATCGCATCCTTGTAGTCGCGCTTGCCATACAGGGCGTTGCCCAGCCAGAAGCGCACCGAGTCGGCATAGCCGCTGGTCGGGTAGCGCTTCTGGAAGGCTGTGAGTGCCGTGGCAGCCTCGGAGAACTCGCCGCGCCGCACGGCGGCCATGGCCGCGTCGTACTGCGCCTTCTCCTCTGGAGCGGCGTGGAACTCGCGGCCGTCCACCACCACCTTCTGTGGTTCCAGCGGACGCAGGCGTGTTTCCAGCGCCTGAGACTGGTCAGCCTGACGGCGCTGGGTCTCGGAGAGATCACGCGCCAACTGCTCGTTCTGGCCGCGCAGACGCGCCACCTCACCGCGCAGCGCCTCGATCTGGGCGTTGAGATCCAGCACGCTGCGGCGCAGCGGAGTCAGCTGCTCCTGCAACTGCTCCAGCTCCTTGCGGCGCGCCTCCTCGCTTTGCGTCTGGCGCGCGCGCAAGTCCAGGATGGCCTTGCGTGCCTCGTCATCCGAGAACAATGCCTGAGCCGGCTGGCTGGACAGGGTCGCCCCCAAAAGCACCAGGCTGCTCAGAGCGGATCTCAAGCCCATGCTCATCTCACTTGTCCTTCAGCTCGACGCGACGGTTCTTGGCCCAGGCGGCCTCGTCGCTGCCTTGCGCAGCCGGACGCTCCTTGCCGAAGCTCACCGGCTCCACGCGCGCGGCGGGCACACCCAGCAGGCTCAGGGACTTGGCCACGGCCTCGGCACGCTTCTGGCCCAGGGCCAGGTTGTACTCGCTGCCACCGCGCTCGTCGGTGTGGCCTTCCAGGCGCAGGGCGACCTTGTTGTCCACGCTCATGCGCTTGGCATGTGCATCGATCACGTTCTGGAAGTCGGACTTGACCACATAGCTGTCGAAGTCGAAGTACACGACGCGCTTGTCGGACACGGCCTGGGCGGCCTGGGCTGCCAGATCCACCGTCTGGACACGCGACTCGGCCACGGGTGCGCCGCTGCCGGCATTGGCGTTGCTTGCAGGGGCAGTCGGACGGGTCTCGACCGGTGCCGGCTCGTCCAGCTTGGTGGAGCTGCAACCCACCAGGGCGGCAGCGGCCAGGACGGAAAGCGCCAGCTTGTGCATCTTCATCTCAATCACTCCTCAGGAAATGCCCCGAAAGTGCGGGGCGACACGAAACAGACTTGAAACGGGGGGCGAGCGCTCAGCGACCGAAAGGTCCCCAGGTGGGCTCACGCACATCGGCCGTGGTGGACACCAGCTTGGCCTTGATCCGGCCATCCAGGGTGCTGGTCATCAACACATCGCGGCCGCCCACGCGGGTGGCATAGACCAGCAGGCGGCCATTGGGTGCAAAGCTGGGGCTCTCGTCCTCGCTGGTGTCGCTGATCTGCTGTACCGCGCCACTGCCCAGATCCTGCACGCAGACCTTGAACGCGCCGCCCTGGCGGGTCACGAAGGCCAGGGTCTTGCCGTCCGGGCTGATCGCCGGGCTGATGTTGTAGCTGCCGCTGAAGGACACGCGCTCGGCCGCGCCGCCGGCGGCCGGCATGCGATAGACCTGCGGACCGCCGCCGCGATCGCTGACGAAGAAAATCTGCTGCCCGTCGGGCGAGAACACGGCCTCGGTATCAATGGCCGAGCTCTGGGTCAATCGACGCAGGCCAGAGCCGTCGCGGCGGATCAGGAAGAGCTGCGAGCCCCCCTCGCGTGACAGCGTCATGACCAGGCTCTGCCCGTCGGGAGAGAAGGACGGGGCGCTGTTGCTGCCGCGGAAGTCGGCCAGCGCACGCCGCTGTCCGGTCGCGAGGCTCTGCAGCCAGACCACGGCCTTGCGCGTCTCGAAGGACACATAGGCCAGCTCCTTGCCATCGGGCGACCAAGCCGGCGAGATGATGGGATCGGGGCTGCCCAAGGCGATCTGGCCACCCTCGCCATCGGCATCGGTGACGCGCAGGCTGTAGCGCCCGCCCGCCTTGGTCACATAAGCCATGCGGGTGGCAAAGACGCCGCGCTCGCCGGTGAGCTTCTGGTAGATGGTGTCGGCAATGCGGTGCGCGGCCAGACGCACATCATCGGGCGCCACGGCATGGGCCTCGCCGCCCAGGTCCTGGCCCTTGACCACGTCCCAGAGCTTGTAGCGCAGATCCACGCGACCGTCGGCCAGGCGGGTCGCCGAGCCGGCCGCCAACGCATCGGCCTGGCGAGCGCGCCAATCGGTCCAGACGGGCTGACTCGTCTCATTCAGGCCGGCGGCGGCATCGATCACGCGAAACTGGCCGCTACGCTCCAGGTCGGCACGGATGATGGCGGCCACGGGCTGGCCAGCGCTGGCCTCGCTGCGGAACTCGCCGATGGCGATGGGCAGCTGGGTGCCCCCCACGCCCGAAATCTCAACACGGAATTGCGCCAGCGCCGGTGCGGTGCACAGGGCGGCTGCAGCGCCCATCAGGTGACGCCGATTCATCGAGGGAAGGGCTTGCGCGGCGGCAGGGAAAGTCTTGTGATCGGTCATGCGCTCGCTAAACATGGGCATTGCTTGCGTCAATGCCCCCACGGACATTGCGTGGGGCCGTATTTTGCCTGAGCGGCCAAGAGCCCCTAGTTCCGACCCCCCTATCATGGCCGCAAACCGTCACAGGAGGGACCATGAGCGAGAACCTCGACAGCAACGCGCTGTGCCGCTACCCGACGCCGCACAAGCTGGAGGACCTGCCCGAGGATGTGCGCCAACGCATCTTGGACGTGCAGGACAAGGCCGGCTTCGTGCCCAATGTCTTCCTGGCCCTGGCGCGCCGCCCGGCCGAGTTCCGCGCCTTCCTGGCCTATCACGACGCCCTGCTGCTGCGCGATGGCGGGCCGCAGGGCCTGAGCAAGGGCGAGAAGGAAATGATCATCGTGGCCACCAGCGGGGTCAATCGTTGCCTCTACTGCGTGGTGGCGCACGGCGCCATCCTGCGGGTCTACGAGAAAGCGCCCCTGCTGGCCGACCAGATCGCGGTGAACCATCGCAAGGCCGATATCACGCCGCGCCAGAAGGCCATGCTGGACTTCGCGCTCAAGGTCTGCCTGCGCGCCGACGAGGTGGACGAGGCTGACTACGCGACCCTCGCCGCGCACGGCTTCGACGCGGAGGCCGCGTGGGACATCGCCTCCATCACCGCCCTCTTCGGCCTGTCCAACCGCCTGGCCAACGCCATTTCGCTGCGGCCCAATCCCGAGTTCTATCTGATGGGTCGCCAGGCTCGCGCACCGAAGCCGACTACATGAGCACGATGTCGTAGTGCTCGGTCTGGTTGGTCGGCTCGGCGGTCAAGGAAATGGGCTTGCCAATGAAGTCCGACAAGCCCGCCAGATGTTGGCTTTCCTCGTCCAGCAGCATCTCCACCACATTGGCGGCCGCCACCACGCGGAACTCCTTGGGCGAGAACTGTCGCGCCTCTCGCAAGATCTCGCGCATGATGTCGTAGCAGACGGTGCGTGCGGTCTTGATCTGGCCGCGGCCATCGCAGGTCGGGCAGGGCTCGCAGAGCATGCGCGCCAGGGACTCCCGGGTGCGCTTGCGCGTCATCTCCACCAGGCCCAGCTGGGTGAAGCCGCCCACCGTGACCTTGGTGCGGTCCTTGCTGAGCTGCTTGCGGAACTCGCTGAGCACGGCGCTGCGGTGCTCCTCGCGCGTCATATCGATGAAGTCGACGATGATGATGCCGCCCAGATTGCGCAGGCGCAGCTGCCGCGCGATGGCGCCCGCGGCCTCCAGATTGGTCTTGAAGATGGTGTCGTCGAAATTGCGCGCACCCACAAAGCCACCGGTGTTCACATCGATGGTCGTCATGGCCTCGGTCTGGTCCACGATCAGGTAGCCGCCGGACTTGAGCTCGACGCGGCGCGCCAGGGCACGATCAAGCTCGGCATCGATATTGTTCAGATCGAAGATGGGGCGCTCACCCCGGTAGTGCTCCAGCTTGGCCGTGGCCGCGGGCATGTACATCTCGCCAAAGGCATGCAGCACCTCGTACTGCATGCGTGAATCGATGCGAATGGATCCGGTGCGCTCGGTGGTCAGATCGCGCAGCACGCGCTCCACCAGACTCAGATCCTGATGCAGCAGCGTGCCGGGGGGCGAACGGTGCGCGCGTTCCCGAATCTGGCCCCAGGTCTTGCGCAGATAGGCGACATCATTGCCGAGCTCCTCGTCGCTGGCATCCTCGGCATTGGTCCGCAGGATGAACCCGCCCCCGCCGCCCTCTTCCGGCTTGCCCACCAGGGCCTGCATGCGCGCGCGCAGCTGCTCGCGGGTTTCGGGCGAGCCGATCTTCTGGGAGATACCGATATGGTCGTCCTGAGGCAGGAAGACCAGCATGCGTCCGGCAATGCTGATCTGGGTGGACAGGCGTGCGCCCTTGCTGCCGATGGGGTCCTTGATCACCTGCACGGTCAAGGTCTGGCCCTCGAAGACCAGGCGTTCGATGGGCACGGGCGTGCCACTCTCGGCATGATGAGCACGCGGGGTGGCGCCATTCACATGCAGATCCGCCACATGCAGAAAGGCGGCGCGCTCCAGGCCGATGTCGATGAAGGCCGACTGCATGCCCGGCAGCACCCGCGCCACTTTGCCCGAGTAGATATTGCCCACCAGGCCGCGCTCCAGGGTGCGTTCGATGTGCAGCTCCTGCACCGCGCCGTTCTCAACCACGGCCACGCGGGTCTCCTGCGGAGACCAGTTGATCAGTATGTCTTCCATAGCTTGTGTCTCCTCGCCGGTACGGGCGGCTCCGGGTGGAGCCTGGGCCCAACCGACCAAGCACTCTCGTCAGGCGCAGGCCTGGCGGGAGGGCTCGCGCCCCGGGGCTTCAGAGATCAAGACCCGCCTGGCGCAGCAAGCCGGCCGTCTCAAAAAGAGGCAGACCCATGATGCCCGAATACGAACCTTCGATGTGCTCGATCCAGCCCGCGATCTGGCTCTGGATGGCATAAGCGCCGGCCTTGCCCATGGGCTCGCCGCTGTCCACATAGCGACGCAGCGCGGCCTCAGGCATGGCGGCAAATCGCACATGGGACACGCTCAGGGCCAGTGCCTGCTGCCCTTCCCCCCAGGCCAGGGCTACGGCCGTGAGCACCCGGTGCGTATGGCCCGACAGACGTCGCAGCATGAGCAGGGCCTCCTCGGCGTCGGCAGGCTTGCCCAGAATGGAAGTCCCCAGGGCCACCGTGGTGTCGGAGCAGAGTATGGGGCGTGGCACCAGGCCCCGCGCAGCGCGTCGCGCCACGGCCGCCGCCAGCTTGTTGAGCGTGGCGCGGCGCACATAGGGATCGGGCAGTTCGCCCGCCTGCACCGTCTCCAGGGCCTCGGCATCCTCATCCGCGCCGGGCAGCAGCAGCTCATGCGCCACACCGAGCTGATCCAGCAACTGACGACGGCGGGGACTCTGCGAGGCGAGGTAAATCAAGCTCATATCTTCATGCTAACAGGGGCATGCAAGCCCCTATCGCGTGCGGCTCAACGTGCGTAGCGGGCTTCGATGCGCTGCACCGATCCGTCCTTGTGCATGGCGTCCAGAGCCTGCTTCAGGCGCTGCGCCAGCGCCTCCTTGTCGGGCACCGGCGCCTGTCGTGACAGCACCAGAAAGCTGGGGCGGTCCGGCAGCAAGGGGCGGGGCAAGGCGCTGATGCGATCGGCCAGCCCCAGCTCACGTGCGATGTAGCGGGTCACCACGACCTGTCCCGAGATCGCATCCACCCGGCCCGCCAGCAGCATGCGAAGGCTCTGCTCCGCGGTGGCTGTCTCGCTGAGCTTGATCTGGCCCGCAGCCACCTCGGCATCAAAGGCCTCCCCCATGAGAAAGCCCCGCACCTTGCCGATCTGCCGCCCGCGCAGGCTCTCCAGCCCCTCGAAGCTCAGGCTGCTGCCCTGGGCCACGAACAGCGCATAAGTGCTGTTGTGCAGAACCCCCGTGAAAATGGCGAAGCCCTCGCGCTCGGCGCTGCGCAGCACGGCCATGGCGGCATCGACACGCCCATCGCGGAGGGTCTCGATGACGCGCTTGAACGGCATCAGCTGGATATCGAACTCGATGCCCGTGCGCCGCGAGAGCTCCAACAAGATGTCCACATCGATGCCGGCGGGCTGCCCCTCCACCAGATAGGAATAGGGTGGGAAAGCCACGTCGCCCGCGACACTGAGCCGGGTTTGGGCATGTGCCAGCCCGAACAGGGACAGCAGCACCAGCATGCCGGCCGTCCTTGCCCATGAACACCACGCCAGGAGATGTCTCACGATGTCACTCCCGGTGGTAGGGATGGCCGGCCTGCACCGACCAGGCACGGTAGAGGCCTTCGGCCAGCAGCACGCGCACAAAGGCGTGCGGCAGGGTCAGATCGGAAAGGCGCAGCATCTCGTCGGCCGTGGCCTTGAGCGCGGGATCCAGGCCATCGGGGCCGCCGATGAAGATGGCCACGTCGCGACCATCGTCCTTCCAGCGCGTCAGGGTCTTGGCCAGCTGAACCGTGGTGACACGTTCGCCGCGCTCGTCCAGGATCACGCGGCGCGCGCCCTTGGGGCAGGCGGCTTCCAGGCGCTGGGCCTCGGCCGCCATCATCTGCTCCACGGTCTTGCCGGTGGTGCGAGGCTCGGCCTTGACGGCCTTGAGCTCCAGGCGCAGCTCGGGCGGAAAGCGCTTGGCAAAGTCTTCGTAAGCGGTATCCGCCCAGCCAGGCATGCGCTGACCGACCGCGATCAGCAGCAGGCGCATCAGGCCTTCTTGGCGCGGGCCGGCGCGGCCTTCTTGGCGGCCGGCTTGGCTGTAGGCTTGGCCGCCACGCTCTTGCGGGCCACCGGCTTGGCCGCGGGTGCCGCCTTCTTGGCTACGGTCTTCTTGGCGGCCGGCTTGGCAGCGCCCACCTTGAGAGTCTTGACCGGCGCGGCCGTCTTGGCCGGAGCGGCCTTCTTCACACCCGTGGTCTTGCTCACGGTGCCCTTCTTGGCCGGCGCCTTCTTGGCGGCCGGGGCGGCGCTCTTGGCGGCGGCCTTCTTGGCGGGTGCAGCCGCCTTCTTGGCCGCCGGGGCCTTGGCCTTCTTGGCGGCCTTGGGCTCATCGCCCATGGGCTCGGAGGCCTTGACCAGCTTGACCTCGCCGTCACCCAGCTTGAGCTTGACGGGCTTGCCGCCCCAGATCTCTTCCAGGTGGTAGTACTCGCGGATGGCCGGCTGCATCACATGCACCACGGCGGCGCCGCAGTCCACGATGATCCATTCGCCGTTGTCCTCGCCCTCGGTGCGCATCACCTGCATGCCGCGCCCCTTAACCGTCTCGCGCACGCTGGAGGCCAGCGCCTTGGTCTGACGGTTGCTGGTGCCCGAGGCGATGATCACGCGCTCGAACAGCGGCGAGAGGTGCTCGGTGTTGAAGACCTGGATGTTCTGGGCCTTCACGTCTTCCAGGCCATCGACGATGGCGCGCTGCAGTTTACGAATGTCCATTCTTGTGTTCTCGCTGGGCCTCAAAGGGCCCCGTAAAGGCGGTGTTGGGCAATATACCCCGCTACCGCATCGCCCACCATGGGGCGGATGTCCTCGCCACGCGACGCCCGGTCGCGCACCTCGGTGGAAGAGATCGCCGATGCCGGCATCTCGATGATCTGAACCCGGTGCAGCATGCCGGCAAGCTCGGGCGGCGCCTGCACCGGGGTGCCGGCCCGCGCCGCCACGGCCAGCGTGACCCGGTCCAGCAGGGCCGGCCACTCGCGCCAGGTGTGCAGGCGGGCGTACTGGTCCTGGCCGATCAGCAGGAAGAGCTGCTCGCCCGGGTGAGCCGCCAGACGGGCCCGCACGGTGTCTATGGTGTAGCTGGCGCCGTCGCGCTCCAGCTCGCTATCGTCTACCGCAAAGCGCGGCTCGCCGGCAATCATCAGCTCGACCATGGCGCGCCGGTGCGCGGGCGAGGCCAGGCCCCGGCCGCCGCCGGCCTGCAGCTTCTGCCAGGGCCGCCCGGCGGGCAGCCACAGCAGCTGGTCCAGGCCCAGCTGGGCCAGCGCGCTGCGCGCCAGCGAGAGATGGGCCAGATGCACCGGATCGAAGCTGCCGCCGAAGAGGCCGATCCGCGCGCCGCTTGGCGCCGAGCTCAAGACCTGGCTCAAAGCCACAGCGCGCTGGGCGCCTCATGCGCCCAGTCACGCGGGCGCAGAAAGTCGGTGTACAGACGTGCCTCGGGCGTGCCGACCTCGGGCTGCCAGTCGTAGCGCCATTTCACCAGGGGCGGCATGGACATCAAGATGGATTCCGTGCGCCCGCCCGACTGCAGGCCGAAGAGCGTGCCGCGGTCGAAGACCAGGTTGAACTCCACATAGCGACCGCGCCGGTAGGCCTGGAAATCGCGCTCGCGCTCGCCATAGGCATAGCCCTGGCGGCGCTCCACGATAGGCAGATAGGCCGGCACGAAGGCGTCGCCCACGGAGCGCAGCATGGCAAAGGAGGCGTCAAAGCCGCCCTCGGCGTGGTCATCGAAGAACACGCCGCCGATGCCGCGCGGCTCGTTGCGGTGCTTCAGGAAGAAGTACTCGTCGCACCAGGTCTTGAAGCGCGGATACAGCGCCTCGCCATGCGGGTCCAGCGCCGCCTTGCAGGTCCGGTGGAAATGCTGGGCATCGCGCTCGTAGCCGTAGTAGGGCGTGAGATCCATGCCGCCGCCGAACCAGACCACGGGCGCGGCATCGGCCGGCAGGGCCGCGAACATGCGCACATTCATGTGCACCGTGGGCACAAAGGGGTTGTGCGGGTGCAGCACCAGCGACACGCCCATGGCCTCGAAGGGCGCGCCGGCCAGCTCGGGCCGGTGCTGGGTGGCCGAGGGCGGCAGCACCCGGCCGCGCACATGCGAGAAATTGCAGCCACCGCGCTCGAAGAGCGCGCCGTTCTCGATCAGGCGGGTCAGGCCATCGCCTTCCAGGCGGCCACCGGGCTCGCGCTCCCAGCCATCGCTGATGAAGGGCTGGCCATCGGCCTGCTCCAGCGCCGACACGATGCGCTGTTGCAGACCCAGCAGATACTCGCGCACCGCCAGGGTATGAATCGTCATGGCTTCTCCAGGAGTCGCACGGGGCTGGCCAGCTCGGGCCGCTTGCCCTGCTTGCCGGCGTAGAGCTCGGCCATCAGGGCGAAGTCGGCGGCCTTGTCGCCACTGAGTTGAACAAACTGCCTCAGGGTGACGGTCTTGCTCGGAAAGTCAAAGGAGGCCAGGCCCACCGGGACCCCGGCCTGCAGGGCCAGCTGGTAGGCGCCGGAGCGCCAGCCGCCCTTGAGCGAGCGCGTGCCCTCGGGCGCCGCCACCAGCCAGAAGATCTCGTCGCGCTGCTGCGCGGCACGCAGCTGCGCCGCGGTCTCGCTCACCAGACCATGGGCGCTGTCGCGCCGCACCGCCACCCCGCCCAGCCAGCGCAGCCAGGCGCCGAAGAGCGGCACGCGAAACAGGCTGTCCTTGGCCCAGAAACGCAGAGGCAGGCCCAGCGTCCATTTGGCAAACAGGCCCACCGGGAAGTCCCAGTTGGAGGTGTGCGGATAGACCAGCATCACGCCCTGGCGGCCGGGCAGACCCTGGCAGTCCAGGCGCCAGCCCGCCAGGCGGAACAGCGCCCGAGCCAGCAGGCTGCCGCGCGGATGCAAGGAGAGCGACGCTGCCTCCAGCAGCTGGGGCGCGCTAGGCCGGGACGCGCTCAACGCCGGCTCACCGCCCGGTGGCCGATATCGCGGCGGAACTGCTTGCCTTCGAAATGGATCGGCGTCAGGGTGTCATAGGCCAGCTGCTGCGCGGTGCGCACCGACTCGCCCAGGGCCGTCACGCAGAGCACGCGGCCGCCCGAGGTGAGCAGCTTGCCGTCCTGCTCGGTGGTGCCGGCATGGAAGATCATCACATCGGCCGCGTCGGCGGGCAGACCGCTGATGGCGTCGCCCTTGCGCGGCTGCAGCGGATAGCCCTCGGCCGCCATCACCACGCCCAGGGCCACGCGGCGGTCCCATTGCAGCTCCACCTGATCCAGCGTGCCGTCGGTGGCATGCATCAGCAGCTCGAAGAGATCGCTCTTCAGGCGCATCATGATGGGCTGGGTCTCGGGGTCGCCCATGCGGGTGTTGAACTCCACCGTGCGCGGCTGACCCTTCTCGTCGATCATCAGGCCGGCATAGAGGAAGCCGGTGAAGGGAATGCCGTCCTTGGCCATGCCCTGGATGGTGGGCATGATGATCTCGTGCATGGCCTTGGCGTGCACATTGGGTGTGACCACCGGAGCCGGCGAGTAGGCCCCCATGCCGCCGGTATTGGGGCCGGTGTCACCATCCTGCAGGCGCTTGTGGTCCTGGCTGGTGGCCAGGGACACCACGTTCTTGCCGTCACACACGACGATGAAGCTCGCTTCCTCGCCGCTCATGAACTCCTCGATCACCACCCGGGCGCCGCCCTGGTTGTGCACCACACCCAGCTTGTTGTCTTCCAGGATCCAGTCGATGGCCTCATGGGCCTCGGCCAGCGTCATGGCCACGACCACGCCCTTGCCCGCGGCCAGGCCGTCGGCCTTGATCACGATGGGCGCGCCCTGCGCTTGCACATAGGCATGGGCCTGGGCCGCATCCGAGAAGGTCTCGTAGGCCGCCGTGGGAATGGCGTGGCGCTTCATGAAGTCCTTGGCGAAGGCCTTGCTGGACTCCAGCTGGGCCGCCGCCTTGGTGGGGCCGAAGATGCGCAGGCCGCGGGCCCGAAACTCGTCCACCACCCCGGCCGCCAGAAAGGCCTCGGGGCCCACCACGGTGAGGGCGATCTTCTCGGCCTCGGCGAAGTCGGCCAGGGCCTTCACATCGCTCAGGGCAATATTCTTCAGATGCGGGTTGCGGGCCGTGCCGCCATTGCCCGGCGCCACAAAGACCTGGCTGACACGCTCGGCCTGAGAGAGCTTCCAGGCCAGCGCGTGCTCGCGGCCACCATTGCCAAGAACAAGAACTTTCATTCCTGGATTTCCGCGTTGTGATAAATCTCCTGGGTGTCGTCCAGGTCCTCCAGCACGTCCAGCAGCTTCTGCATGCGGACAGCGTCCTCACCCGAGAGGCTCACCGTGTTCTCGGCGCGCATGGTGACCTCGGCCACCTCGGGCTTGAGGCCGGCGGCCTCCAGCGCGTTCTTAACGGCTTCGAAGTCGCCCGGCGCGGTCAGCACCTCGATGGCGCCCTCGTCGTCGGTGACCACGTCCTCGGCACCGGCTTCCAGGGCCACTTCCATGACCTTGTCCTCGGAGGTGCCCGGCGCGAAGACCAGCTGGCCGCAATGCTTGAACTGAAAGGCCACCGAGCCGTCGGTGCCCATATTGCCGCCGTACTTGCTGAAGGCGTGGCGCACCTCGGCCACCGTGCGCACACGGTTGTCGGTCATGGTGTCGATCATGATGGCCGCGCCGCCAATGCCATAGCCTTCGTAGCGGATTTCCTCGTAGCTCACGCCGTCGAGATTGCCCGTGGCCTTGTCCACATTGCGCTTGATATTGTCGGCCGGCATATTGGCGGCCTTGGCCTTCTCGATGGCCAGGCGCAGACGCGGGTTCATCGCGATATCGCCCCCGCCCTGACGGGCTGCGACGATGATTTCGCGCGTCAGACGCGTCCAGATCTTGCCGCGCTTCTCATCCTGACGCCCCTTGCGGTGCTGAATATTGGCCCATTTGGAATGACCAGCCATTGACTCGTTCTCCTGGCGAGCACAGCCCATGCATCCGGTGTCCGGGCGGCTCAAATTTGTTGGATAGACTGCGATTTTAGTTCCGACATCAGATCCCTCCGCGATCCGAGTCTCCTCTGAAGCGCAAGGCGCTTTAACCGTCAGCCCTGGAAACCCCATGTCCGACCCCATCCTGCTGGCCCGTCACGCTCAGACCGAGTGCCACCTCTTGCCCGCCCTGGCCAACCGCCACGGCCTGATCACCGGGGCCACCGGAACCGGCAAGACCATCAGCCTGCAGACCCTGGCGGAGAGCCTAAGCAAAATCGGCGTGCCGGTCTTCATGGCCGATGTGAAAGGCGACCTGACCGGCATCAGCCAGGCCGGCGCCTCCAGCGCCAAGCTGCTGGCGGTGCTGAAGGAGCGCGGCATAGCGCCGCCCCAGCCCCTGGCCTGCCCCACCACCTTGTGGGACGTGTTCGGCGAGCAGGGCCACCCGGTGCGCGCCACGGTCTCGGACATGGGCCCCCTGCTGCTGGCACGCATGCTGGCGCTCAACGAGACCCAGGCCGGCGTGCTGCAGCTGGTGTTCAAGATTGCCGACGACAGCGGCATGCTGCTGCTGGACCTCAAGGACCTGCGCGCCATGCTCCAGCATGTGGGCGACAACGCGAGCCAATACACCACCGAGTACGGCAATGTCAGCGCCGCCAGCATCGGCGCCATTCAGCGCGGCCTGCTGCAGGTGGAAGAGCAAGGCGGCGACAAGTTCTTCGGCGAGCCCATGCTCAATATCGCCGACTTCATGCAGACCGAGGGCGGCCTGGGCGTGGTGAACATCCTGGCGGCCGACAAGCTGCTGGCGGCGCCGCGCCTGTACGCCACCTTCCTGCTGTGGATGCTGTCCGAGCTCTTCGAGACCCTGCCCGAGGTGGGCGACCTGGACGCCCCAAAGCTGGTCTTCTTCTTCGACGAGGCCCACCTGCTCTTCAAGGACGCCCCGGCCGCCCTGGTGGAGCGCATCGAGCTGGTCGTGCGCCTGGTGCGCTCCAAGGGCGTGGGCGTGTACTTCGTGACCCAGAACCCGCTGGACATTCCGGACGCGGTACTGGGCCAGCTGGGCAACCGGGTGCAGCATGCGCTGCGCGCCTTCACCCCGCGCGACCAGAAGGCCGTCAAGGCCGCGGCCGAGACCATGCGCGCCAAGCCCGGGCTGGACATCGCCAGCGCCATCACCGAGCTGGCGGTGGGCGAGGCCCTGGTGAGCCTGCTGGACGAGAAAGGCCGCCCCAGCGTGACCGAACGGGTCTTTGTGCTGCCGCCGGGCAGCCAGATCGGCCCCATCACGCCCGAGCAGCGCGCCGCCTTGCTGAAGAACTCCCTGGTGGCCGGGGTCTACGACCAGGCGGTGGACCGCGAGTCGGCCTACGAGCAGCTGCGCGGCCGCGCGGCCGGCGCGCCTGCTACCGCAAGCGCCAGCAGCGGCGGCCCTGCCGGCCAGACCGAAGCCGGCGGCGGCATGCTGGACGGGCTCAAGGATGTGCTCTTCGGCTCCACCGGCCCGCGCGGCGGCCGCCGCGAGGGTCTGGCCGAGGCAGCGGCCAAGTCGGCCCTGCGCTCCATGGGCACGACCGTGGGCCGCGAGATCATTCGCGGCGTGCTGGGCAGCCTGCTGGGCGGTGGTGCGGGCAGCAGCAAGCGTCGGCGCTGAACGCTGGGTCGCCGCTTGGCGACCAGGCATTGCACTTCGCGCCCTGCGGACGCCTCCCGTCGCGTGCCGCTGGCGCGCCCGCGACCGCTCGGACACATTGTGGTCCTACCCCTCGTCAACCCGCTACGCCCCATGACACAAGCCGCCAAGCCGCCGCACTGCAAGAGCGGCGGGTCCCAGCCCCAGCCTCTGTGGCGTGAGCTGCTGCGCAATGCCCTGCACGCCGCCCTCCTCTGCCTGGCGGTCGGCATCCTCCTCGCGGCGCCCCGGCAATGGCGGAATCTGGGACTGGAGCTGAGCTACTCCTTCGCCATCGGCATGCAATGCTGGATCTTCATCGATGGGGGCCGCGCCCTCGTCGCCAAGCTGCTGCAGCGCCGTCGGCCCGACGATCCGCGCTACGCCGGCGGCTGGCCGGGCACGCCCTGGATGGCGGTTTGCGTGCTGCTGGGCTCCATCCTGGGCTTCAGCCTGGGTCTGCCCCTGGGAGATCTGCTGACGGGCCGACGCTCGGTCTATTGGTGGGAAGCCAGTTGGGGGGCAGCAGCCGGCACGGCCTTGCTGACCCTGGTCGTGGCCAGCCTGACCACCGGCTACTTCTACATCCGCGGCCGCATGCATGCGGCACAGGCCGAGGCCGAGCAGGCCGCTCGTGTGGCGGCCCAGACCCAACTCCGGCTGCTGGAGGCGCAGCTTGAGCCGCACATGCTGTTCAATACCCTGGCCAATCTGCGGGTGCTCATCGGCATCGATCCGGCCCGAGCCCAGACCATGCTGGACCAGCTGATCTCCTTCCTGCGCGCCACCCTGAACGCCTCGCGCCAGGGCAGCCACAGCCTGCAGGACGAGTTCGCACGCATCTCCGACTATTTGCAGCTGATGCAGGTCCGCATGGGTCAGCGGCTGCAGACCGAGCTGGATCTGGCGCCTGCGCTGCAGGCCCTGCAAGTCCCGCCGCTGCTGCTGCAACCCCTGGTGGAGAACGCCATCAAGCACGGACTCGAGCCCAAGATCGAGGGCGGACGCCTGACGCTGAGGGCCAGCATCGAGGGCGAGCAGCTGCTGCTGCAGGTCATCGACACCGGTATCGGACTGGCGGCCGCCGCGAGCGGGGCCGGCGCCGAAGGCACGCGCTTCGGCCTGACGCAGGTGCGTGATCGCCTCCAGACCCGCTACGGCAGCAGCGCTCGTCTAGTCCTGGCCCCCGGCCCCGATGGCAGCGGCTGCCTGGCTACCGTGCACATTCCCCTCAGCGAGACACAAACCCCTCCGACGCCATGAACCCGCGCCCCACCGCCCTGATTGCCGAAGACGAATCCCTGCTCGCCGAGCATCTGCGCAGCGAGCTGGCCGCCTTGTGGCCGGACCTGGACATCGTCGCCATGGCGCCCCACGGCCAGGCTGCCGTGGAGGCCGCTCTGGCCAAGCAGCCCGACATCTGCTTTCTGGATATCCGCATGCCCGGCATGAGCGGGCTAGAGGCCGCGGCCGCCCTGACGGAAGACTGGCCACAGGGCCAGCCCTTGCCACTGCTGGTCTTCGTGACCGCCTACGACCAGTATGCGCTGCAAGCCTTCGAGCATGCCGCGGCCGACTATGTGCTCAAGCCGGTGCAGCGAGAACGCCTGAGCCAGTGCTGTGCCCGGCTGCAGTCCGCGCTGAGCGCGCGCGCGCAGCCCCAGCAGCCGGCCCACGATGCCGTCCAGCAACTGCGCGAGCTCCTGAACAGCACCCAGCTGCTTCAGAGCCTCAACCCCGGCAGCCCGGCCGGCACGGCCTCCAGCACCGCCCCGCTGCGCCTGCTGCAGGTGGCCGTGGGCAACAGCATCGTGATGCTGCCGGTGGACGAGGTGATCTATTTCGAGGCAGCGGACAAGTATGTGCGGGTGCTGACGGCGCAGCGCGAGTATCTGGTGCGCATCTCCCTGCGCGAACTGCTGCCCCAGCTTGATGCACAGCGCTTCTGGCAGGTGCACCGCAGCCTGGTGGTGCGCAGCGATGCGATCGCCCGCGCCGAGCGCGACGAGGCTTCGCGCCTGAGTCTGGTGCTGCATGAGCGTCCGGAACGCCTGGGCGTGAGCCGGCTCTACGCCCATCTCTTCAAGGCGCTCTGAGCCAGCGCTGAGACAACAGGTATCGCGCGGCGGCCAAGAAAAAACGCCTGCCGCATGCGCGACAGGCGTTGAATTGGCAGTTGAGGCCCGCCCCTCAAGAGGCGGGCGCCGTCCGGCCTGAGATCAGAACTCGTAGCGAGCCGTGATCTGGGCGGCCCACTGGGACTCACCCTTGGCCTGACGGGTGGTGTAGTCGGTCACCTTGCCATCCACGTAGTAGACGTAGTTGCCATTGGCGTCCATGCCACCGTAGTTGACGAAGCTGCGGCGCTGACCGCCTTGCGACTCGAAGCGCAGCTCGTCGATACGGCCCCAACGCTTGTTCAGCAGATTGCCGACGTTCAGGATGTCCAGGCTGATCACGCCCTTGTGACGGCTAGTGAAGCCGGGAACTTCCTGGCTCAGACGCAGGTCAAAGCTGTTGACGAAGGCGGCAAAGCTGGAATTGCGCGACACCACGGAACCCTTGGCGGCGGACAGGGCCGAGCTGCCGTTGACGATTTCCCAGAAACGCTTCTCGGCGGCGGCGTTGTCGGCCAAACCGCTGTTCTGTGCCGGACGGAAGACCACGCCCGCGGCGCCGGGCGCGCTCGGGATGTACATCAGGTCATTGGTGACGTTGTCACCATTCATGTCGTTGGCATAGGTCCAGCTGTAAGGCTTGCCCTTGCGACCTTCGTAGAACAGACCCACGGTGGTCTTGTACTTGCCCACGAAGGCACGCGACCAGTTGACGGCTGCGCTCACACGATCACGCACCAGATAGGCCGAGTTCGCCGCCACATCCTCATTGGGGTTGTAGATGGCGCGCGAGTTGAAGTTGGAGTTGGCCACCGACGAGGTCAGCGGGCTCACCTCGGTCGCGCTCATGCGGGTGTAGGCCACCTGCCAGTTCAGACCGTACTGGGGCATGGCCTTGGACAGCGACAGGGTCACGGCATCGCCGCCGCCCTTCTTCGTCTCGGTGGCCAGCAGCACGTTGTTGAAGTTGGCATTGCTCAGCGCGCGCTGAGAGCTGCGACCGGTGCCCGGAGCACAGGCGCCGTTGGTCGAGAAGTTACCGTTGCTGCTGAAGCAGTTGGCGGTGTAGGACTGCGGCATCCAGAACATCTGGCGGCCATCGACCTTGCTGGTAAGGGTCGGGTCACCCAGGTTCAGGTGCTGGTAGTACAGGCCGGAGTGGGTCTTGGTGTGCACCCATTCAGCACCCGCCACCAGACCGAACCAGGGCAGCTCGGCGTCATAAGCCAGGTTGAACTTCCAGACGGACGGCTGGCCCAGGCCCTTGGCGATGTAGTCCACATTGGCCGCCGGCGGCACGCCGGCCACCGTGGTGGGCTGATTGTTGGGGTCCGGGTTGAACAGGGTGTTGTTGGTCGGGCAGGACGTGCCGCAGGTGATGATGCGGGTGGCCATGCCGGTGTTCGAGTAGGGGTTGGCCAGCCAGACATTGGCGGCCGCGCCCTGGAACAGACCCAGACCGCCACGCACCTGGGACTTGCGCTTGTTGGCCGCATCCAGGGCGTAGTTGAAGCTCAGGCGCGGCTGCAGAAGGTCGGTGCCATCGGCGGTCTGGCTGTTATCCAGACCGAAGCCGCCTGTGGCGCGGTTGACCGTGTTGGAGCCCGTGACGCTACCGGCCACCGTGGCCGCCGCCGCCGTGGGGTTGAAGGTGGGCTTGTCATCGGTGGACAGGCGGTCATAGCGCAGACCGAAGCCCAGGGTCAGCTTGTCATTGACGGCCCAGGTGTCCTGCAGGAACAGGCCGGTGCTGGTGTGCGTGAAGCGGGCGGCCCCTTGATCCAGCGTGGCGCCAGCGACCGGCACTTGGTAGGAGTAGGTCAGCGCGTTGCCGCGGCTGAAGTTGTCCAGCACCTGAGCCTCGCACTGCGCAAACGTCAGATTGCTGCCGCAGGCGAAGGTGTAGTTGCCCTTGGTGTCCTGGAAGAAGGCGTTGAACACCTTGTTGCGCTGCAGATCACCACCGAACTTGATCTCGTGATCACCCAGCACCAGGTTGGCGCCCAGGTAGGCGTCCAGCGTCTTGGTGTCCAGGACATTGAAGTGGCGGCTGCGCTCGGTGCCGAAGTTCAGGAAGCGGTTGCTGCTCGCGGACACACCGGCCGGGGTGCCAGCCGGCGCGGCACCGCTGAAGCGCAGCGCCATGGACGGCAGGTTGCTGTAGTTCTCCGGCACGCTGTTGTAGTCGCGGCTGGAGACCTTGAGCTCGGTGGAGAAGTTCTGGGTCCAGTCCGAGAAGAGTTGGGCCACCACGGTGTCCACGGTCTTCTGCTGGGTAAACCAGGCGGAAGTCAGTTGCAGCGAGGTGGCGCTGTAGCCGGTAAAGCTGCCGTTATTGGTCTCGGACTGCTCGGTGCGAGAGAAACGCATGTTCGCGCGATGCTGCTCGCTGATGTTCCAGTCCAGCTTGAGCAGGGCGTCACGGACGTTCAGCTTGGTCTTCTCGTTCAGCGAGCCCACATCCATGCCATAGCGCGTCTTGGCCAGCTGCTGCAGCTTGGTGATGGTGTCTGCGGAAATGGCCACATTGGTCAGCGAGGAGCCGACGGGGCCGAATTCCGGCTGGGCACGGTCGCTCTTGAGTTCTTCAATGCTGGCAAAGAAGAAGAGCTTGTCCTTGATGATGGGGCCGCCCAGGGTGGCACCCTTGGTCTCTTCGGTGAACGCCAGCGGATAGAAGTAGCTGTCGTTGCTGCGGTTGTAGCGCTGCCCGGACAGGCCGTCATCACGGTAGACGTAGTAGACGCTGCCCTTGAGCTCATTGGTGCCCGACTTGGTCACGGCGTTGATATTGGCGCCGGTGTAGCCCTTCTGGGTTACGTCATAGTTGGACAGGTTCACCTGGACCGACTGGATGGCGTCGATCGAGATCGGCTGCTTGGCGGTCGGCAGGTTGTTGGACTCCAGACCGAAGGTGTCACTGATGTTGACACCGTCCACGGTGATGGAGTTGAAGCGCGAGTTCTGACCCAGGGCCGAGATCTCGCCACGCTCCTTGTCGGTCTGTGCCAGACGCGGATCGATACGGGCATAGTCCTGCAGGCTGCGCGAGATTGAGGCATAGGCATCCAGCTCCTGACGGCTCAGGCTGGTGCCGGCGCCGGTGGCCCCGGCGTTGTAGGCGCCGACCTGAGCGCGGGAGCCGGACAGCACCACGGTGTCCAGCTTGTTGCCGCCCAAGGTCACATCCAGATTCAGGGTCTCGGCCAGTGCCAGATAGATGCCGTCGCGGACTTCCTTGTCAGAGCCCTTGCTCACGGTGATCACATAGGGACCGCCCACGCGCAGGCCGCGCAGCGAATAGCGACCTTCGGCGTCGCTCACCAGATTGTTGACCGAGCCCGACTCGCGGTGCTGGACGCTAACGTTTGCGCCCGCAATAGCTTTGCCATCTGCGCCGATCACACGACCGCCGATGGCGGCCGTGGTGTTCTGTGCCATGACCGGGGCCGCGACGACGATGGCCGCAGCCGCGCTGAGCGCGGTCCTTGTGAAACTCCAACGGTTGCTATTCACTTTTCACTCCTCGAGATGAACGCAGACTCGCGCCTGCCATGCCCTGACGTTAAAAAACTGTACTGCCGCCTCAGGCCGCAAACGTTTGAGTTCGCGGTTTCCACACACCGAGGAAGTACCGCTTGTAAAACGCAAACGTTTGTGGCTCCCAGAGCCTGCAGCCGGGAATCCAAGAACTCAGACACCCGGACCGACGTGGGCAGCGCTTCAGGCCAAACCGCAGACGCAAGCTACGTGCCAGAGCGGGTAAAACCTGATCCCGCCAATCCGCGCCCATCAGGCCCATCAGGCCCGACACACTCTTGGCCGACTGTTTCAGTTTCGCGACGGACTATGTAGTCCTCGTGACAGGCCTTGCTTCGTCCGCAGGCAGCGCCAAAAAACAACAAGCATTGGGCTCAGCCGCGAATCTGGGCTGCCGAATTATCGTGGGGCGACGAGCAGCCAGGCGGATGCCTCGTTCGGCAAGCGATTCGGTGTTTTCCCTAGGAATCAGATCTAGAATCCTGACGCCAAACTGACTCTCGCCAACATCAAGGAGCCCGCCATGACCTTGAAGCAAGCCTGCCAGGTGCGCCGATGGATGCAGTTGCATGGCGGTCGCCACCCGGTTGAGCTCCAGGTCTGGGACCTGGTGCTCATACTCTGGGTCTTGGGCTGGGCCGGCGTGCCCGGTCTGCTGCTGAGCGACCTCTGGGTTGCCCTGCCCTTGTGCCTGCTGGGCTATATGCTGCCCACGGCCTACACCCAAATGCGCCTGCACCTGCACCGCTGCGGCAAGCTGCGCTGCGACTGGCTGACCGCGCTATAGGCACTTGGCGCGCCCGCCTCAGAAAGCAGCAAGGCCCTCCGAACGAGGGCCTTGGGTTCAGGATCCCGGGCGGCGTGAGCCAGCACCTGCCGATGAGCTGCCGTTCAGTGCACCGCCAGGCCGATCCACTCGCCCGTGCTTTGATAGCGCTGGAACAGCTCCAGAGCCAATTCCCGCAGCGCTTCATCGCTGCTGGCATAGGCCGCGGCCAAGCGCTCGAAGGCATACAGCCGGTCATACAGCATGCGCGTGGTCTGCAGGCCCAGACGCTGGCGATGCATCAGCGCTTGCAGCTGCTCCAGCTCGGCCGCATTGACCGGCGCCAGCATGGGCAGGCCCAGTTCCGGCAGCTCCACACCGCCCAACTCGGCATACTCAGACCAGGCCAAACCCTGGCGGGCTTGGACGGGAACAAGGTGCTTGGGAACGATCATGGTGGCTCTCTGCGCAATCCGAATGCGCTCATGATGCCGCCCGCGCCCCGAACTTAAGCCGGAAAAAGCCCGGCTTTCACCCCCTGCTTGCGCTCAAGTTCCGCCCCGATGCATCACGGGGCCGGTGGCGCGTATGAATTCATCCAGCTTGCCGCACCATTGCGCCGAGGGTGACTCCAGCTGCTCCAGCGAGAGCACGCGCACCCCGGCATCGGCCAGCATCTTGTCCGAGGCGCTGTTGAGCGCCACCTGGTGCGACTTCTTCTCCAGATAGACCACCTGGGCAATGCCCACCTGAATGATGGACTGGGCGCAGCGGGGACAAGGGAACTGTGTGGTGTAGATGGTGCTGCCGGTCAGAGGCAGGACCACGCAGTTGAGGATGGCATTGACCTCCGCGTGCACGATATAGCTGTGGCGCGACTGGAAGGGGTCGGCGTCATTGTCTGCCCAATAGGCCGGATCCTGATCGTTGCAGCCCCGCGGCAGGCCGTTGTAGCCCACGCCCACGATCTTGTTGTCCACGCTGGCAATGCAGGCCCCGTTGCGCTTGCGATGATCCTTGGAGCGCGACGCCGCCAGCAGGGCCACGCCCATGAACATGGAATGCCAGGGAATCAGCGAATGGTTGTGCTGCAAAGCGGCGTCGTGGTCTTGCATGGCGCTGGCCGGGATAAGCTCTGCGGCGCAGTCTAGCCCAGCCCCATGCCGCCTCGAAAAGGAAATGCCTTTCATGACCCTGCAGGAGATGCTTGAGAAGTCCGTCTGGGGCCGCCAGCTCGGCGCCGCCCAACTCCAGCATGTGATCCAACAAGCACGCGAGCGCCCGGTGGCGGCCGGCCAGCCCATGGTGCGCAACGGCGAGCTGGCCGAGCACTGGATCGGCCTGATCAGCGGCTTCGGCAAGATGAGCATCTGGAGCGCCGACGGACGCGAGACGGCCTTGATCGGCACAGCGCCAGGCGGCTGGTTCGGCGAGGGCACCTTGATCAAGCGCGGGCGCTGGCAGTATGACGCCGTGGCCCTGCGCGACACCCGCCTGGCCCTGATCCCGCGCGAGACCTTCGAGTGGCTGCGCGCGAACAGCCTGCCCTTCAACCACTATCTGCAGCAGCTGATGAGCGCGCGCATGGGCTTCTTCATCGCCCAGCTCTGCAATGACCGCCTGCTGGACTCCACGGCGCGTGTGGCCCGCAGCCTGGCCGGCCTCTACAACCCGGAGCTCTACCCCGAACCGGGGCTCTTCCTGGACCTGCGCCAGGCCGAGGTGGCCCAGCTGGCCGGCGTCTCGCGTCAGCGCGCCAACGCGGCACTGCAGGTGCTGGAGGACGCCGGCCTGCTCCAGGTGGGCCGACGCGGTATCGAGGTGCTGAGCCTGCAGGGCCTGCGCGACTACGCAAGCCCGGGCTGAGGGCGCGCCAGGCGCCCGATCAGCCCACCAGAGACGGTGTCGTGATCTCGCCCGGCACGCGCTTGCGCGCGAACAGGGTGTACATGGTCGGCACCACGAAGATGGTCAGCAGGGTGCCAAAGCTCATGCCGCCCACGATCACCCAGCCGATCTGCTGACGGCTTTCCGCGCCCGCACCCGTGGCCAGGGCCAGGGGCACGGCGCCCAGCACCATGGCGCCGGTGGTCATCAGGATGGGCCGCAGACGCAGGGCCGAGGCTTCCACCACCGCCTCCATCATCTCCTTGCCCTGCTGGCGCAGCTGGTTGCTGAACTCCACGATCAGAATGCCGTGCTTGGTGATCAGGCCCACCAGGGTGATCAGGCCGATCTGCGAGTACACATTCAGCGTGCCGCCACTCCATTGCAGGGCCGCGAGCGCCCCCACCATGGACAGGGGCACGGCCAGCATGATGACCAGCGGATCCACAAAGCTCTCGAACTGCGCGGCCAGCACCAGGAAGATGAAGAGCAGGGCCAGCACGAACACAACCCCCAGGGCGCCGCTGCTGCTCTTGTACTCGCGCGACACGCCGTTGAGTTCGGTCGCGTAGCCCATGGGCAGGACCTCGCTGGCGGTCTTGTCCATAAAGGCCAGTGCCTCACCCAGGGCATAGCCGGGCGCGAGATTGGCCGTGATCGACACGGAGCGACGCTGATTGAAGTGATTGAGCTCGCGGGGGCTCACGGCCTCACGCACCTTGACCAGGCTGGACAGCGGAATCATCGTGTCGTTGCGGCCGCGCACGAACAACTTCTCTATGTGCTCCGGCGTGGTACGGCCGGCAACGTCGGTCTGCACGATCACGTCGTACTGCTCCGCATCACGCTTGTAGCGGGTGACGTTGCGGCCGCCCAGCATGGTCTCCACGGTGCGGGCCACCTGATCGACGCTCACACCCAGATCGGCGGCGCGCTCGCGATCCACCTCCAGAAAGACCTCGGGCTTGTTCAGGCGCAGATCGTTATCGGGCTGCACAAAGCCCGGGTTCTTGGCCAGGGCGGCCATGAACTCCTGAGTCACCCGGGCCAGATTGGCATAGCTGTCGCTGGTGACGATCACGTAGTTGATCGGCCGCTCGCGAAAACCCTGACCCAGGCTGGGTGGTGTGACCGGGAAGACGCTGACGCCAGGCAAGCCCGCCAGCTGCGGCTGCAGCTTGCGAGCCAGCTCCTGGGTGCTGATGCTGCGATCGGCCCAGTCCACGGTGCGCATGATGGCCGTGGCCTGCGACACGGTGGAGCCGCCCGCAAACAGGAAGCGGCGGTCAAACTCAGGATAGCCCGAGGTGATGCGTTCGATCGCATCGAGATAGCGGGCGGTGAATTCCAGCGTCGCGCCATCGGGTGCGCTCACGGGCATGAAGATCACACCACGATCCTCCAGCGGCGCCAGCTCGCTCTTGGCATGGCTGAACAGCCACCAACTGTAGCCACCCGAGGCCAGCATCACCAGCACCACCAGCCAGCGCTGCCGCAGCACGAAGCGCAAGACGGAGGCATAGCGATCACTGATCCAGACCAGCACCCGCTCCATGCCCTGGTCAAAGCGTGTGGGCTTGGGGTTGTGGCGCAGCAGCTTGCTGCACATCATGGGCGTAAGCGTCAGGGCCACAAAGCCCGAGACGATCACGGCGCCCGCAAGGGTCAGGGCGAACTCCGTGAAGAGCCGACCGGTGCGGCCCGGCGTGAAGGCCAGGGGCGCAAACACCGCGGCCAGCGTGAGCGTCATCGCCACCACGGCGAAGCCGATTTCCTTGGCACCCTTGAGCGCGGCCTGGAAGGGCTCCAGCCCCTCCTCGATATGGCGGAAGATGTTCTCCAGCACCACAATGGCGTCGTCCACCACCAGACCGATGGCCAGCACCAAGGCCAGCAGGGTCAGGGTGTTGACGGTGAAACCCGCCGCCGCCATCAGGGCAAAGGCACCGATCAGGCTGACCGGAATGGTGACCAGCGGAATGACGGAGGCCCGCAGGGTGCGCAGGAAGACGAAGACCACCAGAGCCACCAGCACCACCGCCTCGGCAATGGTCGTGTAGACCGACTTGATCGAGCGATCGATGAAGATGGAGTTGTCATTCGCCGGCATCACCCGGATCGCATCCGGCAGATCCTGCTGCAGACGCGGCAGCATCGCGCGAACCCCGGCCGAGACCTCCAGCGGATTGGCCGTGGCCTGCCGGATCACCCCCAGACTCACCGAGGGCACGCCATTGAGACGCACGCGCGAACGCTCGCTGGCCGCGGCCTCCTCGATGCGGGCCACATCCTTGAGCCGCACCGTGAAGCCATTGACCTGCTTGAGCGCCACCTCGCCGAATTGCGGCACGGTGTTGAGATCGGTACGCGCGGTCACGTTGAACTCGCGCTGCTGGCTCTCGATGCGACCGGCCGGCACCTCCAGGTTCTGGCGGCGCAGCGCGTCTTCCACATCCTGCACCGTCAGCTTGTAGGCCGCCAGCCGATCCGCATCCAGCCACACGCGCATGGAGTACTTGCGGTCGCCGCCAATCTGCACATCGGCCACGCCGGGCACGGTCTGCAGGCGCGGCTTGACCACGCGATTGACCAGATCGGTGATCTGCAAGGGATCCAGGGTATCGCTGGTGAAGGCCAGCCAGATGGTGGGGGTGGCGTCCGCCTCCACCTTGGCCACCACCGGCTCATCCACCGCAGCGGGCAGGCGGCCGCGCACGCGCGAGACACGGTCGCGCACATCGGCGGCCGCATCGTCGGGGTTCTTCTCCAGCTTGAAGCGCACCGTGATCTGGCTCTGCTCGGAGCGGGAGATCGAGGTCAGAATGTCCACGCCATCGATACCGGCAATGGAATCCTCCAGCGGCTTGGTGACCTGGGTCTCGATCACCTCGGAAGAGGCGCCCACCAGACGGGTGCTCACCGTCACCACCGGCTCATCAATGCGCGGATACTCGCGCAGCGAGAGCTTGCCGAAGGACACCAGGCCCACCAACACCAAGAGCAGGGACATCACGGTCGCGAAGACCGGGCGACGGATGGAGGTCTCGGAGATACGCATGGCGCGCCCCTGCTCAGCGGCTGGCCGCCGAGGCTGCCGCCTTCGGTGCGGCCGGCTTGTCCAGGTCCACCAGCTTGACCGCTTGAGGCCCACCGCGCATCAGACGCGCCTGCCCCGCCGTGACCACCAGATCACCGGCCTTGACCCCCTCCAGCAACTCCACCTTGCCCGGCACACGAACGCCCAGGCGGGCCTCGATGCGCTCGGACATCAGCCCCGGCTTGCCTTCGCCGGCCGGCACCAGCTTGATCACGAACTGCTTGCCGCCTTGGGGCACCAGCGCCTCCTCGGGCACCACCAGGGCCTGCTCGCGCAAGGCGAACACCACCTTGACCCGCGCAAACAGCCCCGTGCGCAGCGCGGCGGTGTCGCCCTTGAGGCGGGCACGCACCAGCATGGACCGCCCATTCGTGTCGAGTTGGGCATCCAGGGCCTCGATCTGCGCCTCGAACTCGCGGCCAGGCAGGGCATCCAGGGTCACGGCGACGGCCTGCCCGAGGCGCAGGCGCGGCACGAAGCGCTCGGGCAGACGGAAATCCACCCACATGGACGAGGCATCCTCCAGGCTCACCAGCTCGCTGCCGTCCTTGACATAGTCACCCAGATTCACCTGACGTATGCCGGCCACGCCATCAAAGGGCGCACGCACCTGCAGGCGCTCCAGCTGGGCCTTGGCCAGGGCCACCTGGGCCTCGGCCACCTTGAGCGTGGCCTCGGCCTGATCCACCACGCTGGGCGAGACAAAGCTCTGCGCCAGCAGCTCACGATTGCGCGCCAGCTGGGTGCGGGCAATGGCCGCCTGAGCCTCGGCCTGCTGCAGCTGGGCCGCCTGCAGGGCATCATCCAGCTGCACCAGCAGCTGGCCGCGGCGCACGCCTTGCCCGTCACCGAAGCCCAGCTTGACGACCCGCCCGCTGATCTCGGGCTTGAGCGTCACGGACTGCCGTGCACGCAGCGTCCCCACGGCCTGGGCCTCGTCCGCCATGCTCATGGTCTGCACACGCCCGGCCTCCACGCTGACAGGTCCTCCGGCGCCTGGCCCGCCGCTTGGCGCGCCGCCGGCCTTGGCCGAGGCCGCCGGCGTCGACACCGGTTGCTTTTGCCACCACCATGCGAAGACGCTCAGCCCGGCGATCGCCAGCACGGCAACCACGCTATGTAGTTTTTTGATGCCCATCGTTTTTTCTCCGAGCGCGCACTGTAGCGGCGAACCCCCTCGCCTGCAGCGCTATCGCGGGGCTTTTGGCCCCAAACCGGGAAGGCTGGGGATGAATGGCGAACAAGGGCGCAGAGCGCACGAATGGAGCCCCCCGTGCCTCGCGCGCCAGCCCGGGACTCAAAGCGAGGCGGCGCCCTTGTTGGCCAGGGCGTCAGCCCGCTCGTTGCCGGGGTCGCCGGCATGGCCCTTGACCCAGCGCCAGTCCACCTCGTGCAGCTTGCGCAGCGCGTCCAAGCGCTGCCAGAGCTCCGCGTTCTTCACCGGCTTGCCATCGGCCGTCTTCCAGCCGCGCCGCTGCCAGTTGGCAATCCACTCGGTCATCCCCTTGCGCACGTACTCGCTGTCGGTGAAGACGGTGACGCGGCAGCTGCGCTTGAGCGAGGCCAGGGCCTCGATCACCGCGGTCAGCTCCATGCGGTTGTTGGTGGTGTTGCGCTCGCCGCCGAACAGATCCTTCTCATGGTCCCCGCTGCGCAGCCAGGCACCCCAGCCGCCGGGGCCGGGATTGCCCTTGCAGGCGCCATCCGTGTAGATGATCACCTGGGGCTTGGGGAAGCTGGCCGCTGCGGGCCGGGTTTCGCTGTTCATGCGTCTTGACTCTGTATTTGCTTACTGCTTGTGATGTTGGTGCAAGGCCACCGCGGCGCGGGCCTGCCGAATGCGTGCGCGCTGCCGAGACAGACCGACCAGCCGCATGCCATGCACGCGCTTGACGGCCACCAGAAAATAGCTGGCCCCCAGCACCGGCCACCAGCGCTGCCCCAGGCCTTCCAGCCAGTGCCAGCGCTGCAGCCATTTGTCGCTGCGCAAGGGGGGCGCATAGGCGCCGAAGCGGGCCGTCTCGACCTCGAGATTCAGCAGGCGCAACCAGTCCCGCAGCCGCCAATAGCCCAGAAAATCGCCGGCGCGCGGCAGATAGAGATCGGGCCCGACACCCGGCAGGCGCGCCACCAGCCGGCCCAGATTCTGCCTCAGGCCCCAGCTGCTGGCGGGATTGATGCCCAGGATTACCAGCCGCCCTTCCGGCCGCAGCACACGCTCCACCTCCCGCAGGCATTGGTGCGGGTCGGCGGCAAATTCCAGGGTGTGCGGTAGCAGCACCAGGTCAAGACTGGCACCGTCGAAGGGCAAGGCCTCGAACTCGCACACCAGGGCGGCACCCTCATGCCGAAGCTGCGGCGCGCCCAGCGCCCTGCCCTCGTCCAACGCCAACCAGCGCTGCGGCATGCGATTGGCGCGCAGGCCCTGCAACTCGGGCAGCCCCAGCTGCAGCGCGTGGAAGCCGAAGACATCCGCCACCGCCGCGTCCAGCTGCGCCTGTTCCCAGGCCAGCAGATAGCGTCCGGCCGGTGTCTGCAACCAGGCGGCCAACTCTACAATTGATGCTTCATGCGTCATGGAATCCGCTGCATGGGCCTGGAACTGCTCGCGCTGCCCGCCTTCACCGACAACTACATCTGGATGCTGCACGACGGCAGCGAGGCCCTGGTGGTGGACCCTGGCGAGTCCGTCCCGGTGCTGGCCGCCCTCAAGCGCCTCAAGCTCGGCTTGGCAGGCATTCTAGTGACCCATCATCATGGCGATCATGTGGGGGGATTGGCGCCGCTGATGGAGCTGCTGCAAGGCCAGGTCTGGGGCCCGGCTCGCGAATCCATTCCGGCGCCGCCGGATCGCTACCGGGCGCTGCACGAGGGTGAGACACTGACCCTGCTTGGGCAGACCCTGCAAGTCATCGAGGTTCCGGGCCACACCGCGGGTCATCTGGCGTTCTATGCCAGCCCGCCGGACCAGGCTCCGCTACTGTTCTGCGGGGACACCTTGTTCTCGGGCGGCTGCGGCCGCCTCTTCGAGGGCACGGCTGTTCAGATGTGGACCTCACTACAGCGTCTGGCCGCCCTGCCAGGGAATACCCGGGTATGCTGCGCCCACGAATACACCTTGTCGAATCTGCGCTTTGCGCGGACCATTGAGCCCGGCAACCAAGCCCTGGCCGCCTACCAAGCCTGGTGCGAAGCCAGACGTGAGCAAGAACTGCCGACCCTGCCCTCCAGCATCGGGCAGGAACTGGACATCAACCCCTTTCTGCGCTGCGACCAGGCAGCCGTGCGCGCCGCCGTTCTGGCGCGTAGTCCCGAATCCCTGACCGCGCAGCAAGCAGAGCCCGCCGCGGTATTCGCCCTCCTGCGGCAATGGAAGAACGAGTTCCGATGAACAAGCAGCGCCCCCCAGCCCATTCCTCTCTTCTGCCATCCTCCTCACGCATGCCCCTGCGCCCGCACACGCTGGCCCTGAGCGGCCTGGCCCTGCTGCTCAGCGCCTGCGCCAGCCTGCCCCCGCCACCGCCCGCCAGCGCGAACGCCCAGCAGCCCCCCCAGAGTCTGGGCATCAAGCCCAGCATCGCGCCGCTGGACCCGCCCCCCGTGGCCAGCGCGCGTGCCGCGATGCCCCAGGTGGAAGACGATGTGCAGCCCGGCAGCCAGGTCAATCTGGATGACAGCGCCGCCCGCGACGACCTGTGGGAACGCATACGCCGTGGCTTCGCCATGCCCGACCTGGACAACGAGGGCGTGAGCCGGGCCGAGGCCTGGTACCGCGATCGCCCCGACTATGTGGCCCGCATGACCGAGCGCGGCAGCCGCTACCTCTACCACATCGTGGTCGAGGTCGAAAAACGCGGCATGCCCATGGAGCTGGCCCTGCTGCCCTTCATCGAAAGCGCCTTCAACCCGCATGCGGTCTCCAGCGCCAAGGCCACCGGCATGTGGCAGTTCATGCCCGCCACGGGCCGCGACTTCGACCTCAAGCAGAACATCTTCCGCGACGACCGGCGTGATGTGCTGGCCTCCACCCGCGCCGCCCTGGACTATCTGGGGCGTCTGCATGCCATGTTCGGCGACTGGCATCTGGCCTTGGCCGCCTACAACTGGGGGCAAGGCAATGTGCAGCGGGCCATCGCGCGCAACCAGAAGGCCGGCCGGCCGACGGACTATGAGAGCCTGCGCATGCCGGACGAGACGCGCTTTTATGTGCCCAAGCTGCAGGCGGTCAAGAACATCGTGCTGCGGCCCCAGGCCTTTGCGCTGACGCTGCCGCCGGTGGCCAACCACCCCTACTTCCTGAGCGTGGCCATCGACCGCGACATCGACGTCGAGGTCGCCGCGCGCCTGGCCGACATGCCCCTGGACCGCTTCAAGCAGTTCAACCCCCAGGCCAACAAGCCGGTGCTGCTGGCGGCGGCCGGCAGCAAGGTGCTGCTGCCCTATGACAACGCCGAGGCCTTTGCCCGCAATCTGGCGGCGCATCGCGGCCCCCTGGCCAGTTGGACCGCCTGGGTGCTGCCGCGCACCATGAAGCCCGGCGAGGCCGCCCGCGAGGTGGGCATGAGCGAGGAGGCTCTGCGCGAGCTCAACCGCATCCCGCCGCGCATGCTGGTCAAGGCCGGCTCCACCCTGCTGGTGCCGCGCAGCGGCAAGCGCGACCAGGATGTCTCCGAGCATCTGGCCGACAACGCCAGCATCAGCCTGGCGCCCGATGCCCCGCCGCTGCGCCGGGTCAGCCTCAAAGCGGGCAAGGGCGAGACGGTCGCGTCCGTGGCCAGGCGCTACAAGCTGAGCACCAGCCAGGTGGCGCAGTGGAACAAGGTCTCACCTCAGGCCAGCTTCAAGACCGGCCAGACCCTGGTGGTCTATCTGGCCGCCAAGCCGCGCGTCGAGAAGGGCCGCGTCAGCCGCGGGGCCGGCGCCAAGATTGCGCGCAGCACGCCGAACGGCGCCCGCGCCAGCGTCAAGACCGCACGCAGCGTGGCCGGAGTTCAGAAGCCCAGCAAGCGCTGAAGCTGCAGCGGCAGCGGCGACCCGCCGCAAAAGAAAGGCGCCAGCAGCTGGCGCAGCTCAGACGAAGAAGAGCGCGCCGGCGCTGAAGAAGCCGGCCGCCCAGGCGAGTGAGCGCAAGGGCGCCTGGTCCGCCAGGTACAGGCCGATGTAGATCAGGCGGAAGGTGATGAAGGACAGGGCCAGCATGTCCACCCGCGCCTGCTCGGCCCCCAGTTGCTGGGCCGCCAGCACACCGGCGATGAACAGCGGCAGGGCCTCGAAGCTATTGGCCTGGGCCGCATTGGCGCGCGCCTGCCAGCCGCTCAGTCGCGCCATCCACTCACGCGGGTTGTTGTTGTCATAGCCGCCTTCGCGGCGGCGCTTGCCAAAGCCCTTGGACTTGGCCAGACCGGCACAGACGATGGGCAGCACGCAGGCCACCAGAATGCAGTAGTTGGCAACGCTCATGGCGTGTCGGCTCCTTGTTTGTGCTTCTCAGCGACGGTCCACCAGGGCATGGGCAATGGTGCCCAGGTCCACATACTCCAGCTCGCTGCCCACCGGCACGCCGCGGGCCAGGCGCGTGGCCTTGATGCCGCGCGCGCGCAAGGCTTCGCCCAGCACATGGGCCGTGGCCTCGCCCTCGGCCGTGAAGCTGGTGGCCAGGATCACCTCCTGCACCGCCGGCTCGGCCGCGCGTGCCAGCAGCTGCTGCGCGCCTATGGCCTGGGTGGATTGTCCGTCCAGCGGGCTCAGCCGCCCCTGCAGCACGAAGTAATAGCCCTGGAAGGAGCCGCTGCGCTCCAGGGCCGCCTGGTCCGCAGGCGTCTCCACCACGCACAGCAGGCTGGCGTCGCGCCGCGTGTCGCTGCAAATCTCGCAGACCGGCGCCTCGCTGAAGGTGTGACAGCGCTCGCACAAGCGCACCTGGCTGGCCGCCGCAGCCAGGGCCTGGGCGATGGCGCGCGCGCCATCGCGGTCGTGCTGCAGCAGGTGATAGGCCATGCGCTGCGCCGACTTCTGGCCCACGCCAGGCAGGCGCTTGAGCGCCTCGATCAGTTGTTCAAGCGCCGTCAAGATGAGCGGGTCAGAAGGGGAACTTCATGCCGGGCGGCAGGGGCATGCCGGCGGTCAGCTTGCTCATCTTCTCCTGGCTCACGGCCTCGGCACGGCGCACGCCGTCGTTGAAGGCGGCTGCCACCAGGTCTTCCAGCATGTCCTTGTCATCGGCCAGCAGGCTGGGGTCGATGGTGACGCGCTTCACATCGTGCTTGCAGGTCATCACGACCTTGACCAGACCGGCGCCGGACTGGCCCTCGACCTCGATATTGCCCAGCTCGTCCTGGGCCTTCTTGAGGTTGTCCTGCATGGCCTGGGCCTGCTTCATCAGGCCGGCGAGTTGACCCTTCATCATGGTGCGATCTCCTTGGGAAACGGGGGATGGGCCGCGGGGAATCCGCTGGGCCCGGGGTACGGAAAAAAAATCAGTGCGGCTTGATCGATCCCGGCACGATACGCGCCGTCTTGAACTGGCTCAGCAGCTGCTGGACCAGGGGGTCGTCAAACACGATTTGTTCGGTCTGGCGCTGGCGTGCCTGGGTCTCGGCCGCATCGCGCAGGGCCGGCGAGTCCTGGGCCAGGCCGGGCACCATCTCCACGCGCACCTGACGCTCCAGCAAGGTGGACAGGGCCGCTTGCAGCTTGTCCTGCAGGCCCGGCTGGCGCAGCGAGTCGCGCTCCACACGCAGGGTGAAGCTGCTGAGCTCGGCCGACTCGTCCAAGGCGATGCACTCGGCCTGCAGGGCCAGCTCGCGCGCCATGGCCACCAGGGACAAGCGCTTGACCAGAGCGGCCCAGCGCTCGCCCAGGGGTGTGGCCACCAGGGGCACATCGGCACCCGCAGTCGATGCATACGATCCGCCACCGGCCGCAGCGGCGCCGGGCAGGTCCAGTTCTTCCAGCTCGCCCAGGTCTGTGTCCGAGGGGCCGGCGCCACCGCCGTCCTCGTCCATGGGCGGGGCCGCATCCAGCCAGGGCGGCGGCTCATTGCCCCCGGCGCTGGCGTCCTCGGCCGGAGCCGGTGCGGCCGCCACTGGGCGGGGACGCAGGCGGGCACTGGGCGACTCGGGGTCCACCGGCGGACGCGCCACCACAGCAGGTGCAGGTGCGGGTGCGGGTGCGGGTGCGGGTGCGGGTGCGGGTGCGGGTGCGGGTGCGGGTACGTGGGCAGGCGCTGGCGCGGGGGCCGGTGCGGGAGCCGCCACCACGGGCGCCACCACCTCGGGCGGCTTCACGCTCAGCGTGGGTGCCGCCGGACGCAACAAGGGGGCACTGGCCGGCGTGGGCGCCACAGTCACAGGGGCCGGCGCCGCGCTGACCGGCGCCTCGGCGCGTCGCGGCGCGCTCAGCCCGCCACCACCACCGGAGCCACCGCTCGCACCGGGGCGAAAGGCCAGCATGCGCAGCAGCACCATGGTCAGGCCTGCATAGTCATCCGGCGCCAGAGCCAGCTCCTGCCGGCCATGCAGGGCCATGCTGTACATCAGCTGGATCTCGTCGGCCGGCAGCAGGGCCGCCAGGCGCTTGGCCTCAGCCGTGTCGGGATCCTGCTCATCCAGAGCCTTGGGCGCCGCCTGGGCCACGGCCATCTGCTGCAGCAGATGGGCCAGGTCTTCCAGGGTGCCGGCGGGCGAGAGGCCGAGGCCGCGCAGGGCATCGGCCTGGGCCACCAGGGCCGGGCCATCGGCCGCGGCCAGGGCATCGACGATGGCCGTCACATGGCCACGGTCCACCGTGCCCAGCATCTGGCGCACGCCCGGCTCGGAAAGCTGGCCCGCGCCAAAGGCGATGGCCTGATCGGTGAGCGAGAGCGCGTCGCGCATGGAGCCGCGGGCGGCACGCGCCAGCAGGCGCAGCGCGCCGGGCTCGGCCGGCACGCTCTCGGTGGCCAGCACGGCGGTCAGGTGCTCCAACACCGTCTGCGGCGCCATGGGGCGCAGATTGAACTGCAGGCAGCGCGAGAGCACGGTGACCGGCACCTTCTGCGGATCGGTGGTGGCCAGCACGAACTTCAGGTACTCGGGCGGCTCCTCCAGCGTCTTCAACATGGCGTTGAAGGCGGTGTTGGAGAGCATATGCACTTCGTCGATCATGTAGACCTTGAAGCGCCCCACCACCGGCTTGTAGATGGCCTGGTCCAGCAGCTGGGAGATCTCCTCCACGCCGCGGTTGGACGCCGCGTCCAGCTCCACATAGTCCACGAAGCGGCCGGCATCGATGTCGCGGCAGGCCTCGCAGACGCCGCAGGGCTGGGCCGTGATCGTGCCCTGGCCGTCCGCCCCGGTGCAGTTCAGGCTCTTGGCCAGGATGCGCGAGACCGTGGTCTTGCCCACCCCCCGGGTGCCGGTGAAGAGATAGGCATGGTGCAGGCGCTGCTGCGTCAGCGCATTGGCCAGGGCCTGCACCACATGCTCTTGGCCCCGCAGCTCTTCAAAACTGTGGGGGCGGTACTTGCGCGCGAGGACCTGGTAGCTCATGGGCCGCGATTCTAGTGAGAAGTCGGGCGCAAGCCGGGCAGGCGTCCCGCGCGGGGCGGCGCGCCTGCCGCCTCATGGGGCGTCGCGGTAGATGCCCACCCAGGGTTTCTCGCCGGCACGGACATAGCCGCGGTACATGCCCTCGGTGTTGAAGGGCAGACAGACCTCACCCCGGGCCGACACCGCGACCATCCCGCCCTCGCCGCCCAGCTGCGGCAGCTTGTCCATGACCACACGCTCGCAGGCCGAGCGCAGGTCCAGGCCCGCATAGGCCATCAGGGCCGACACATCGTGGGCCGCGCAGGCGCGGATGAAGGCCTCGCCGGTGCCGGTGGATGAGATAGCCACCGTCGCGTCATTGGCGTAGCAGCCCGCCCCGACGATGGGAGAGTCGCCCACCCGGCCCGGCTGCTTGTTGGTCATGCCGCCCGTGGACGTGGCCGCGGCCAAATGCCCCTGAGCGTCCAGGGCCACCGCGCCCACGGTGCCAAACTTGTGCCGCTCGTCCAGCGGCCCCTCGCCCAGGCTCAGGGCCTGCCCGTCATGGTCCAGCACCTGTCCGGCCTGGCTGGCCTGCACCCGCCGCAGCTGCTCCAGCCGCTGGGGCACCGAGAACCAGTCCGGCTCTACCCACTCCAGCCCGTAGCGCCGAGCCAGCTCGTCGGCCGCCTCGCCAATGAACAGCAGGTGCGGGCTGCGCTCCATCACCGCGCGGGCCAGCAGCACGGGGTTGCGGGTGCGGCGCAGGCCGGCCACCGCGCCGGCGTTCAGGCTGCGGCCATCCATCACGCAGGCATCGAGCTCATGTTGGGCCGCAGCGGTGAACACCGCCCCCTTGCCCGCGTTGAAGAGCTCGCATTCCTCCAGCTGCCGCACGGCCTCGACCACCACATCCAGCGCGGGGGCGCCTGCAGCAAGCTGCGCCTGCCCCTGCTCCAGAATCTCATGCAAGGCTTGCCGGTAGCCCTGTTCGGCCCCGGCGCTCATGCTGCCGCGCCGCAGGGTACCGGCCCCGCCGTGAATGGCGAGCACGGGTCGGGCAAGGGCACTGCTCATCGTCATTGCTTGATCTCCACGGAATGGTCCTCCCGGGCGCCACGCTGGCCGGGCCGGGAACATCGCATTCTGGCGCCGCTGCAGCGGCGGCGGCGGCGCATACGGGCGCAACTCGCCCCTCGCGCATGGCCGATAATCGCCCCATGAGCACCCACGCCCCCTCCTCGCCCGACACCCTCAGCTACGAGCAAGCCGGTGTCAACTACGACCTGATCGACCCGCTGAAGATTGCCGCGCAGCGCGCCGCTGCCGCCACCGGCGCCCATCTGGGCGGCCACGGCTTTGCCGAAGTTCCGGCCTCGCGCGGCGAGTCGGCCTATGTGGTGGATGTGGGCCCCTTCTATCTGGCCTCCATCGTGGAGTGCCTGGGCACCAAGACCCTGGTGGCCGATGAGATGAGCAAGCTCACCGGCAAGAGCTTCTATGCCGGCATCGCCCAGGACACCATCGCCATGGCGATCAATGACCTGATCACGGTCGGCGCCACACCCCTGGTCGTGCAGGCCTACTGGGCTGCGGGTGGTTCCGACTGGTTTGGCGACAAGCTGCGCGCCCAGGCCCTGGTCGAGGGCTGGAAAAAGGCCTGCGACACCTGCCAGGTGGCCTGGGGCGGCGGCGAGACGCCGGCCCTGGCCGGCATCGTGGAAGAAGGCCGCATCGACCTGGCCGCCTCCTGCACCGGCCTGATCAATCCCAAGACCCGCCTGTCGGTGGGTGACAAGCTGGGTGCGGGCGATGCCATCGTGCTGCTGGCCTCCAGCGGCATCCATGCCAACGGCCTGTCCCTGGCCCGCAAGCTGGTCGAGCGCCTGCCCCAGGGTTACCTGACCGAGATCGCGCCTGGCCTGAGCTATGGCGAGGCCCTGCTGGCACCCACCGTGCTCTACTCGCCGGTGACCGAGGCCCTGTTCAAGGCCGGTATCCAGCCGCACTACTGCGCCAACATCACCGGTCACGGCTGGCGCAAGCTGCTGCGCCACCCGGGCCAGTTCACCTACCGCATCCACACCGTGCCCCCGGTCACCCCGGTGCTCAAGTTCATCCAGGAACAGGCCAAGCAGGACGACCGCGAGGCCTATTCGACGCTGAACATGGGCGCGGGCTTTGCGCTCTTCGTGCCGGCTGCAGATGCCGAACGCACGGTGGAAGTGGCCAAGGCCTGCGGCATCGAGGCCTGGGTCGCGGGCAGCCTTGAAGAGGGCCCCAAGCAGCTGCTGATCGAACCGCTGAACATCCGCTTCAGCGACGACGATCTGCAACTGCGCTGATACGGCGACCGACTGCGAGCGCGGCCACCAAGGCCGCGCCAGAACCCTCAAGGATAGGCGCCACGTGGACTGGTTCTACACGCAGATGCTGGAGATGCACCGCATACTGGGCTGGTGCAGCATCCTGCTGTTCGCCGGCCGCGGACTGATCTACCACCTGGGCGGTCGCTGGGCAGTGGACAGCCGTGGCGGTGTCATCGCCTTTGGCGTGAACATGCTGCTGGTGGTCAGCGGGCTCAGTCTCTGGGGCCTGCTCAGCTTCAATCCCTTGCGCGATGGCTGGCTCATGGCCAAGCTGCTGGCCGTCACGGGCTATGGCGCCTGCGCGCACTTCGCCATGCAGGATGAAGACTTCAGCCTGCCCTTGTACTTCCTCACCCTGCTGCTGCTGGGCTATATCGTGTCCCTGTCCTTCATCCGAGACCCCTGGCTGGGTCTGCTGGGCTGAGAGTTCGGGAAGCGACAGGCGCGCAGTTCGCCCGAGGGCCGTCGGGCATCGCATACAATGGCGCTTGACGGGCCTCCTCGCATGGAAGCGCGGCCAACCGGGTCAGGTGGGGAACCAAGCAGCCCTAACCGTTGTGACCAGTGCCGGGGGTAAGGCTCGTCAACCCCAATACCTGAGCAAGCCCCTACGCACGCTCGGCGATCGCCGTGGCGGCATGCTAAACTTCGGCGCATAGATTCGCGCAAGGCCCTTCTCCAACGGTCTTATCTGCAGCCCCGCCGGTCCGCATCATGCAGACTCTCAAAGCGAGCGGCTCGCTACAGCTTCACCCCTGCTGATTGCTCTTGAGTGTTTCTGTCTCCGGCTCGCCATGGTGGCGCCCGGAGTGTTCTCGTTTCATTTTCATCTCATCAAGGAAACACCATGAACCTGCAAACCGGCATCGTGAAGTGGTTTGACGACGGCAAGGGCTTCGGCTTCATCACCCCGAGCGACGGCTCCAAGGACCTGTTCGCTCACCACAGCGAAATCCGCAACAACGGCGGCTTCCGCACCCTGGCCGAAGGCGCCCAGGTGGAGTTCGAGGTCAAGCAGGGCCCCAAGGGCCTGCAAGCCGCGAACATCCGCGCCGTCTAAGTCCCTCAGGGACTGACCTCATCGCGGGGAGCATGCATCGCACCCCGCGGTGTTTCTCTCCGCTAACCTAGACAAACCGCCCTGCTCGGCCTGCGCCGACAGCGCACAACAAGGACATACATGGCCAAGGAAGAGCTCATCGAAATGCGCGGCACCGTCAACGAGGTGCTTCCCGATTCCCGCTTTCGCGTCAAGCTCGAGAATGGCCATGAGGTCATCGCCTACACCGGCGGCAAGATGCGCAAGCACCACATCCGCATCCTGGCGGGCGATGCCGTGACCCTGGAACTTTCGGCCTACGACCTCTCCAAGGGTCGCATCACCTTCCGTCACCTCGAGCGTCGCGGCCCTTTCTGAGCCCACGCCAGCCCGGGCCGACAGCGCCCGCCGCCACCTCCAAGCGCCAGCTGCCGCTCAGGCAGCCTGCTTGAATGCCATCACCGCCTGGTTGCGCAAGGTGCGCAGCAGCGACAACTCCTTGTCGCCCAGCGCGATGCCGCCCGTCTCGGCCTTGTCCGCATAGATCATGGCGAAGGGCGCACCCTTCATGCTCATGGGCAGGATCAGAAAGCTGGCCGCCTTGGGCGCGCCCAGGAACCAAGCCGGCAGACGCTGGGCAATCTTGGGCACCGAGGCATCCGTGATCAGCGTGTCCACCCCCTTCTGGCACACCGCCGCAAAGAGATCGTTGGCCTGATCCGGACCCGGGCGCAGGGGCACGCGAAACAGCGGCGCCACCGTCTCCACGCCTTCACCCAGACCGAAGCGACCGGTCAGGGTGTCATTGCGCGGGTCACGCAGACAAAAGACCACCCGCCTGAAGCCGAGGCTGCGATAGATGGTCTCCAGAATCATGCGCAGCACTTCGTTGAGACGGAAGTTCTCCACCATGGCATTCGTGATGTCCTGAATGCCGGCCGCCAGGATGTCGGAGGCCGCCTCGGACGCGCGCTCTGCGGCGGAACCCTGCACCAGGGTCATGGTGGCATGCAGCTCATGCGGCGAGAGACTGTCGTCCAAGGTCGGCCTGATCGGCGCCAGCAAACGCTGCGCCGCCGAGCGCTGGGCCGGTCGGATGTTCATGGCCTGGGCCAGCTGAGCCAGACGCTGACGCGCCTCGTCGGCCGCCAGCTCAAAGGACTCGGCCGGGCTGCCCAAGGCCCGCGAGTATCGCTGCGCCAGGGCCTTGAGCCTGGCGTGCGCCTGCTCGGGTTCCGTCCTCAGGATCAGGTCCGACACATCGTTGGCGGCGCGGACCAGCCAGCGCTGACGCTCGATCGGGCTCTCCAGCAGACGCATGGGCGGCTCCCCTGAAGGCCGATCCATGCCGCGCAGCAGCTTGTCCGGCAAGCCCCATTGCCGCGCCACGCCCTGCCCCAGCTGCTCGTAGCTCAGCCCCAGGACCTGCATGGCGGCTTGGACTTCCGTGATGGGCGGAGTGCCACCCTGCAGCTGGCGAATCTGCTGTGCTTCTTCCGGGAAGTAGAACTCGCACAAGAGCCGACCCAAGCCCTGCAGCAAGGCCATCAGAAACACTTCCTCCTTCTCCTGCGGCAGGACGCACAGCTCGCGCGCCAGGGCGCCCGCCATCAAGGCCCGCAGAAACTCCTCACGCAGCTGCTGGGCATGGGTCTTGTTTTCCATGCGCTCCAGCAGGATGAGGGACAGCGCCAGATTACGTATGCCGGAGAAGCCAATCAGGGCCGCCGCACGCGACACCGTGGAAATGCTGCCGCCCCCCGCGTGGCTGAACTGCGCGCTATTGACCAGACGCAGCAGCTTGTGCGTCAGCGCCACATCCTTGAGGATCTCGTTGGCCAGGCTGTGGAGGTTCTCGTTCTCGGAATGGGTGAGGCGTTGTATGCGCTGCACCGCATCGGACATGGCGGGAAAGTCGCTCTTGTGCCGCATGCGCCGAAGCAGGAACTCCAGGGTGGCAGCGGCCCCCGACTCCACGGTGGTGGCGGCGGCCGGGTGCAGCCAATCCTGCAAGGCGTCGTGCATGTCCCGCGCGCTGCTCCAGCGCTGCGCCGGGTCACGCGCCAGCCCGCGTTGGACGATGGCACGCAGCTTGTCGTCCACGGCGGCCTCGAGTCCGGAGGGCAAGTGCAGGTCCTGCTCGATCGCCAGACGGACCGCTCGCCAGGGCTCGGTCTCCTGCACCAAGCGCTGTCCCGCCAGCATCTCTGCCAGCACCACGGCGGCCGCGAAGATGTCCATGGAAGCGCTGGGCGCCTCACCACGGGCAGCCTCGGGCGAGATGTAGCCCGGCGTGCCCACAATCCCCTGGGCGCCGCTGCCGGGCCGGTCTGCGCGGGCCGCGATCCCGAAATCCATCACCCGCGGGCGAGCGCGTGCATCCAACAGGATATTGGAGGGCTTGAGATCTCGATGCACCACGCCCGCGGCATGGGCGGCCGCCAGGCCGTCCAGGACGCCCAGCATCAGCTCCACCGACTCACGCACACCCAAGCGCGACCCGGAGCGCAAGCGCTGCGCCAAGGTCGGCCCCGGCACGTACTCAAACACCAGATAGGCCTGACCCACCTGCACATCGGCCTCGAAGACCTGGACGATATTGGGATGCTGCAGCCGGCTGACGGCACGCGCCTCGTGCAGACCGTCCTCAAGCTCGTCCTTGCGCCCCCCCAGGTTCAGGACCTTGAGCGCCACCTCGCGGTCCAGATGCGGGTCATGCGCCAGCCAGACCGTCGCCTGCGCGCCCTTGCCCAACTCTCGCAGCAAGCGAAAGCGGCCCAGCGCTGGCGGTAGCGTGGGCGCGACGGGCGGGGTAGAGGACATGGCGTCGGCCGTATGCGAGCGGTTTCAGGCGCTCACAAACCCGGTGAAGCCACCGGCGGCATGGGGCTGGTCGAGCCGCTCCCCTCTCCCGGGGACACGGGCGCCGCGGCAAGCGCCGCCGAGGCCGGTGGGGGCAAGGGCGGCTCGCTGCCGTCGGTACGTCCACGCAAGCGGTTGCGCAAGGCCGAGGGCTGCGGAGCCCCCGACGTGACAGCAGGCGTCACGGTGGCAGCGGTGGTTTCGGCGGGCTGAGCCTGGACCGAGTCCTCGGCCGACGTCTCCGGGTTCAAGGCCAGCAGCACATCGCGCAGGCCCAGCCCCAGAATCCGCGCGTAGCGGCGCGTGGCCAGCTCCACGCCGATCTGGCGCTTGTGTTCCGGAAGATCCAGCGCCTCGATCAGCTCATTGGCCAGGCTGCAGGTCAGTCGCAACAGCTCGACATCGCCCGGATGCGCGCCGGCACGCACCGGTGCGTCCGGCGGGTAGCGCCGCATCATGTGCAGCAGCTCATCGCCCAGACTCCAGTAGCGGGCCACGGCCGTGCCGAGCGTCTCCAGATCGCAGCCCAGCACAGCAAAGGCCGCGGACTGCTCGCTCATGCCGCTGGGATTGGGCTGCTCGGCCGTGGGCTCGGGGGCCTGCATCAGCTGCCGGATCTGCAGGGCATCCTCGGGAAAGTGGTACTGCAGCAGCAAACGCCCCAGGTTCTGCATCACCGTGATCAGGTAGACCACCTCGGCGTCGTAGCCGGCCGGGCGCAGCACCTGAGCCACCTGGCCGGCGCGCTGCACACGCCGCATCAGGCTTTGCAGGCGCGCCGCATGGGCCTCGTTGAGCGGGCCCGGCCAGGGCTTGAGCCCGCGGGCCGCCTGCTGCACGCCGTTGAGGCCCAGCATGGCGATGGCCCGCTGCATATTCAGAATGGCGCCGCCGCTGACGGACTGGCCGTGCGACTTGAGCGCGTTGTTCACCCGGCGCAGCATCTCCAGGCTCAGGGCCATGTCCTGCAGCACCAGGGTGGAGAGCTCGCTGGCGTGCGTGGACTCCATGGCCGAGGACTGGGCGATGCGCTGCAGGCGCAGCGAGGCGATGGGCAGATGGCCCACGCGCTGCAGCCGGTCCATCAGCTGGGCCACCATGCCGCCTTGCTCGCTGACGCTGCCACGCCAGCCCTCGAGCGCCCGTAAGAAGCTGCGCGCGCTGTGGTAGCGCTGGCGGGCCTGGCGGTCTACCGCGCGATTGGCGATGGCGCGCAAGGGTTCCGCAATGGGCTGCGGTGTCTCGAAGGACAGCCGCACCAACTCGGAGCCCTGCGGTTGCATGCGCTGGAGCACCAGATTGAGATCGGCCTCATCCAGCACGGCACGGCCCGTGAGCACCCGATGCAAGACCAGACCCGTCCGCAGCACATCCTCCTCGGCCGCCTCGCGCAGGGCTCGGCGCGTCAGGGTGTTGAAGTCGGTATTGGCGGGAAACACATCCTGGGCGACTTCCAGCCCCAGAAGACGCACATGGCCGGCGGCGTCCACGACCCAGCTGCCCGACTGCACATCGCGATGCGCGTGGCCGGCCTCATGGGCAAAGGCCAGGCCCTCCAGCGCTTGGCACAACCACTGCGCAGCCTCCACAGGCTGGGGCAGCCCTTGCCGGGACAGACGTTCATCCAGGGTCTCGCCCAGGGCCCGGTCATAGGCCAGAAAGGGCCAGTGCTCCACCTGCCCCACTTCGACCACATGGGCGAGATTGGGGTGCTGGACGCGCGCGGCCGTATCGGCCATCTTGAGCCAATGCGCCAGCGCCGCCGGACTGTTGGGCGCCTGGCGCGGCATGCACAGCATCAGCTCCTGACTGCTGCGCGGATCCAGCACCAGCCACAGCATGCTGCGGCTGCTCTTGCTCAGGAGGGCGCGCAACTCGAAGCGCCCGAAGCGGCGCAAGGGCGCGGGCGCGCTGGAACCGGCATTGGAATCGGCGTTCGACACGGGACGCACTAGAAGAGTTGGACCTGGGGCACGTTGGCAATTTCAACCGGATTGTGCGCCTGTCGATACCGGGAACAAACTCCGAATACCAGCGCAAACCGGGGAACACTCAATGGTTGAACTGGGCCCAGACCTTCTCCAGGCGCTTGACACTGACCGGCTGCGGCGTGCGCAGCTCCTGGGCGAAGAGGCTGACCCGCAGCTCCTCCAGCTGCCAGCGGAAGTCTTCCAGGCGCGCGTCGCGCGTGCCCTTGAGCTCGGCCAGTCGGCGCAGATAGCGCTGCTCCAGCGGGCGCAGCTCGGCCAGCAGCTTGGCATCGCGCGCGGCATCGATGCGCCACTTGTCCAGCCGCGCGGTGATGGCCTTGAGGTAGCGCGGCAGGTGCTGGGCCTGGCTCCAGGGCGTCTGGGTGACAAACTGCTTGGGGCAAAGGCGCTGCAGCTGGGCCGTGATGTCCTCGGCCACCTCCTTGGGCGCCCGGCTGTCCTTGAGCTTGCGGCTGGCGGTCTGGAAGTCCAGCAGGATCTGATACGTCAGGCGGGCCACCTCCTGGGCGATCAGGTTCAGGCGCGCGCGCCCCTCCTCCAGCCGGGTCTTGAACTCGAACTCATGGGTGGGTAGCGGTTCGGCCAGGAAGGCCCGGTCCACCGCCACGCCGATGATCTGCTCGCGCAGCTCCTCGGCCGTGCCCAGGCTCATATAGGCCACCGACATGGCCTGCAGGTCCGGGATGTTTTTCTCCAGGTACTTCAGCGGCTCCTTGAGCTGCAGCGCCACCAGGCGGCGCAGGCCCAGGCGGTGCTTGGCCGCGGCCACCTCGGGCTCGTCGAAGACCTCGATCTCCACATGCGTGCCGCGGTCGATCAGGGCGGGGAAGCCGATCAGGGTCTTGGCGCCCTTGCTCACCTCCATCAGCTCCGGCAGGGTGCCAAAGGTCCAGGCGGTGTAGCGGCTGGCGCTGTCATGGGCCGCGGGAGCCGGTGTCGGCGCCGGCGCGGCCTTGCCGCCACGGCCGGCCGGCAGGGCCGCCGCCGGGCTTGCTGGTGCCGGGCTGGCGGCCGCCGGCAGCTTCAGCGCCGCCAGGGCCTGGAAGGCCGAGCGCGCCTGGCCACCCAGCTCGGCCTTCAGGGCCGCCAGGTTGCGGGAGAGCCCCAGCTGGCGGCCATGCTCGTCCACCACCCGGTAGTTCATGAACAGATGGGCGGGCAGCTGCTCCAGCTTGAAGTCATTCTTCTGGATGGCCAGCTGGGTGCACTCCTTGACCGACTTCAGCAGCGCCTCGACCAGGCCGCCCTGGGCAAAGGGCGTCAGCTCGCAGAACTCGGCCACATAGTCCGGCAGCGGCACCAGGCGCGCGCGTGGCTTCTGGTGCAGGCTCTTGACCAGGGCCAGCACCTTGGCCGCCAGCATGCCGGGCACCAGCCATTCGCAGCGCTCCTCGCTGACCTGGTTCAGCGCATAGATGGGCACGGTGACCGTCAGGCCGTCGCGCGCGTCGCCGGGCTCGTGCAGATAGTCGGCCCTGCAGTCCACGCCGCCCAGGCGGATGGTCTTGGGGAAGGCATTGCTGGTGACGCCAGCAGCCTCGTGCCGCATCAGTTCCTCGCGGCTGATGTGCAGCAGCTTGGGGTTGCCCCGGCTGGCCTCGCGGTACCACTTCTCCAGCGTGTGGCCGGAGCAGACCTCGGCCGGCAGCTGGCTGTCGTAGAAGGCGTAGATCAGCTCATCGTCCACCAGCACGTCCTGGCGGCGCGACTTGTGCTCCAGCTCCTCGACCTTGGCAATCTGCTTGCGGTTGTGGGCCAGGAAGGGCAGGCGCGTGTCCCACTCGCCATTGACCAGGGCCTCGCGGATGAAGATCTCGCGCGCCGCCACCGGATCCACCTTGCCGAAGTTCACACGGCGGTTGCTGTAGACCACGATGCCGTAGAGCGTGGCGCGCTCCAGCGCGATCACCTCGGCCGCCTTCTTCTCCCAGTGCGGCTCGGCCCGCTGGATCTTGAGCAGATGCCCGGCGATGCCCGGCAGCCATTGCGGCTCGATATTGGCGATGCCGCGGCCGAAGAGGCGGGTCGTGTCCACCAGCTCCGCCGCCACGATCCAGCGGCCCGGCTTCTTGCTCAGATGGGCGCCCGGGTGGCGGTAGAACTTGATGCCGCGCGCACCCAGGTACCAGTCCTCGTCCTCGCTCTTGAAGCCGATATTGCCCAGAAGGCCCGACAGCATGGACAGATGCACCTGCTCATAGGTGGCCGGCGCGCCGTTGAGGCGCCAGCCATGTTCGGCCACCACGGTGTGCAGCTGGGAGTAGATGTCGCGCCACTCGCGCACGCGGCGCGGGCTGATGAAGTTCTCGCGCAGCAGCTGCTCGTGCTTGCGGCTGGAGAGTTTGTGCTCCCCTTCCCCGCCACGCGATTCGCCCAGCCATTTCCACAGCTTGAGATAGCCCATGAACTCCGACTTCTCGTCGTCGAACTTTTTGTGCTTCTCGTCGGCGGCCTGTTGCTGCTCCATGGGCCGGTCGCGCACGTCCTGGCCGGAGAGCGCGCTGGCGATGATCAGCACCTCGGAGAGCGCGTCACGCGTGCGCGCCTCCAGGATCATGCGGCCGACGCGCGGGTCCAGGGGCAGCCTGGAAAGCTCCTTGCCCAGGGGCGTCAGCTCGTTCATCTCGTCCACCGCGCCGAGCTCCTGCAGCAGCTGGTAGCCGTCGGCAATCGCCTTGCGCGGCGGCGGCTCGATGAAGGGGAAGGCCTCGACCTGACCCAGGTGCAGGGCCTTCATGCGCAGGATCACGCCGGCGAGCGATGAACGCAGGATCTCCGGGTCGGTGAAGCGCGGGCGCTCGTGGAAATCCTTCTCGTCGTAGAGCCGGATGCAGATGCCATTGGACACCCGGCCGCAGCGACCGGCGCGCTGGTTGGCCGCCGCCTGGCTGATGGGCTCAACCTGCAGCTGCTCCACCTTGTTGCGGTAGCTGTAGCGCTTGACCCGCGCCAGGCCCGGGTCGATCACGTAGCGGATGCCGGGCACGGTCAGCGAGGTTTCGGCCACATTGGTGGCCAGCACGATGCGCGGCGCCCCATGCGGCTGGAAGATGCGGTTCTGCTCGGCTTCCGAGAGCCGCGCAAACAGCGGCAGCACCTCGACGCCGGGCGGATGGTGCTTGCGCAGCGCCTCGGCCGCCTCGCGGATCTCGCGCTCGCCGGGCAGGAACACCAGCACATCGCCCGAGCCCTCGCGCCAGAGCTCGTCCACCGCATCGCAGATGGCGTCGTTGAGGTCGTACTCGCGCGACTCCTCGAAGGGGCGGTAGCGCTGCTCCACCGGGAAGGTGCGGCCCGAGACCATCAGCACCGGCGCTGGTCCCTTGGCGGAGGCGAAATGCTGGGCGAAGCGGTCGGCGTCGATGGTCGCCGAGGTCACGACCACCTTGAGATCCGGCCGGCGCGGCAGCAGCTCGCGCAGATAGCCCAGCAGGAAGTCGATGTTCAGCGAGCGCTCGTGGGCCTCGTCGATGATCAGGGTGTCATAGGCCTTGAGCAGCGGATCGGTCTGGGTCTCGGCCAGCAGGATGCCGTCCGTCATCAGCTTGACGCTGGCCCCGGGCTGCAGCCGGTCCTGGAAGCGCACCTTGTAGCCCACCACCTCGCCCAGCGGGGTGTTCAGCTCCTCGGCAATGCGCTTGGCCACGCTGGAGGCCGCGATGCGCCGCGGCTGGGTGTGACCGATCAGACCGCCACCCCCATTGGGATAATTCGCGCGGCCACGCCCCATGGCCAGCGCGATCTTGGGCAGCTGGGTGGTCTTGCCCGAGCCGGTTTCGCCACAGACGATGACGACCTGGTGCTCGGCCAGTGCGCGCTCAATCTCCTCGCGCCGGCCCGAAACGGGCAGGCCCTCGGGAAAGCTGATGGGCGGCACCGGATTGGCGGGCACCGGCGCGCGCTCGGTCCGCGGTGGCCGCGGCGCGCGGGGGCCGGTGGCAGCGTCGGATCGGGGGGGGCGAGGGGCGCGGGCCGATGACCCGGCCGCAGCCGCGGGAGGAGAGGCAGGCTTGGAATTCACTGGGGCGGGATTATCCGCGAGCACTGCGGCACAATCCCGCCCTGACCTTCAATCCCTGCCCCGCCCCGCTCCAGCACCGCGATGAGTCTTGTCTTTCCCCACACCTTTGTGCCCTGGTTTCGCTCGGTGGCGCCTTACATCCATGCCTACCGCGGCGAGACCTTTGTGGTGGGCATGCCGGGTGAGCTGGTGGCCGCGGGCAAGCTCAATGCCTTTGTGCAGGATCTGGCCATCCTGCACGCCATGGGCATCAAGATCGTGCTGGTCCACGGCTTCCGTCCCCAGGTGAACGAGCAGCTGATGGCCAAGGGCCAGCAGCCGCGCTTTCACCAGGGCGTGCGCATCACCGATGCCGTGGCCCTGGACTGCGCCCAGGAGGCCGCCGGCCAGCTGCGCTTCGAGATCGAGGCCGCCTTCTCCCAGGGTCTGCCCAACACCCCCATGGCGAACGCCACGGTGCGCGTGGTCTCGGGCAATTTCCTGACCGCGCGCCCGGTGGGCATCGTGGACGGGGTGGACTACCAGCACAGCGGCCTGGTACGCAAGGTGGACGCGGGCGCCATCCAGCGCGCCATCGACTCCGGCGCCATCGTGCTGCTCTCGCCCTTCGGCTTCTCGCCCACCGGCGAGGCCTTCAATCTGACCATGGAAGAGGTGGCCACCAGCGCGGCCATCGCGCTGCAGGCGGACAAGCTGCTCTTCATGACCGAGGTGCCTGGCGTGCGCGAGAAGCCCGAGGACCCGGAGAGCCCCATCGACACCGAGCTGGCCCTGGCCGACGCCCAGCGCCTGCTGGCCGGCCTGCCCAAGCCCACCCAGCCCACCGATGTGGCCTTTTACCTGCAGCACTGCGTCAAGGCCTGCCTGGCCGGCGTGGAGCGCTCCCACATCCTGCCCCTGGCGGTGGACGGCGCCCTGCTGCAAGAGGTCTACACCCACGACGGCATCGGCACCATGGTGGTGGACGAGAAGCTGGAGAGCCTGCGCGAGGCCACGCCCGACGATGTGGGCGGCATCGTGGCCCTGATCGAGCCCTTCGAGCGCGACGGCACCCTGGTCAAGCGCGACCGCAACGAAATCGAACGCGATATCGAGGCCTATACCGTGATCGAGCACGACGGCGTGATTTTCGGCTGCGCCGCGCTCTATCCCTATACCGAGGCCCGCACCGCCGAAATGGCCGCCCTCACCGTCTCGGCCGAGGTGCAAGGCCAGGGCGACGGCGACCGTATCCTCAAGCGCATCGAGCAACGCGCCAAATCCATGGGGCTGAGCACCATCTTCGTGCTCACCACCCGCACCATGCACTGGTTCATCAAACGCGGCTTCCGCCCGGTCGAGCCGGAATGGCTGCCGGAGGAGCGCAAGCGCAAATACAACTGGGACCGGCGCTCCCAGGTGCTGGTGAAGAAACTGAGCTGATTGAACATCGCGGCGAACGACACAAGGCCGATTGCGGCGCTCGCCACACTCCCCACCCCCCAACATACAGAGGTTGATATGGCACGCACCGTGCAATGCGCTTATCTCAAGAAGGAAGGCGAAGGCCTGGACTTTCCCGTCTACCCCGGCGATCTGGGCAAACGCATTTTCGACAATGTCAGCAAGGAAGCCTGGGCCCTGTGGCTCAAGCACCAGACCATGCTGGTCAATGAAAACCGTCTGAATCTGGCCGACCTGCGCGCCCGGCAATATCTGGCTCGCCAGATGGAGCAGTTTTTCTTTGGCGACGGTGCGGAGCAACCGGCGGGCTACGTGCCGCCCAGCGCCTGAACACCCAGACAACAGCGCACACCGCTCGCCCACGGGGCGGGGACCGGCCAATCAGGCCTCAGGTCCCCGCCCTTTTTGCTGCCCGTCAAAAACACAGCCAATTGCCAGGGTCGAATCACAGCCGCGAACAGGAATCGTTCTTGTTTGCTCTACACTTAAGCCACCTCATTGATTGATGGCTTTGGAGACCCTATGCGAATTTCCCGTCTCGTCAAATCCCTGTGCGCACTGGGCCTGCTGGCCGGCCTGGGCCACGGCGTCCAGGCCCAGGAACAGGTGCTCAACCTGTACTCGGCCCGCCACTACCAGACCGATGAAGCGCTCTACAGCAATTTCACCAAGGCCACCGGCATCCGCATCAATCGCGTGGACACCGATGATGCCGGCCTGATCGCCCGCCTCAAGAGCGAGGGTGCCTCCAGCCCGGCCGACGTGGTGCTGCTGGTGGATGCCGCCCGCCTCTGGCAGGCAGAGCGCGACGGGCTGTTCGCACCGGTGAAATCCGCCCTGCTGGAACAGCGCATCCCCGCCCATCTGCGCGCCAGCGATGAGGGCAAGGGCTCCGAGTGGTTCGGCTTCTCGACCCGCGCGCGCGTCGTGGTCTACAACAAGCTGAGCGTGAAGAAGGAGGACGTGGACACCTACGAAGAGCTGGCCGACCCCAAGAACAAGGGCAAGGTCTGCCTGCGCAGCGGCTCCCATCCCTACAACCTCTCGCTGTTTGGCGCCATGTACGAGCATCTGGGCGCTGAACGCACCGAAGCCTGGCTCAAGGGTGTCGTGGCCAATATGGCACGCGCCCCCAAGGGTGGCGACACCGACCAGATCAGGGCCGCGGCCAGCGGCGAATGCCAGATCGCCGTCACCAACAGCTACTACCTGGCGCGCATGATGCGCTCGGAAAAGCCGGAAGACCGGGCCGTGATCGAGCGCCTGGGCGTGGTGTTCCCCAACCAGCAGAGCTGGGGCACGCATATGAATATCGCTGGCGGCGCTGTGGCCAAGCACGCGAAGAACCGCGACAACGCGATCAAGTTTCTGGAGTACCTGAGCTCGCCCGAGGCGCAAATCTATTTTGCCAACGGCAATAACGAATGGCCGGTGGTGGCGGGTGTGCGGGCCCCCAATCCAGCCCTGGAATCCATGGGCAGCTTCAAGAGCGAAACCATCCCGGTTTCCGCCGTGGGCGCCAATCTGCCCAAGGTGCAGCAGTTGCTCGATCGGGTCGGATTCAAGTAATCCCTCCCCGTGCTGCGAGCCCGCTTTTGTGGCGGACTCGCATCAATATGGCAAGGGAGCGTGAGCAGCACATCGTTTGATATATTGCGTCATCGCCCCGGCCATGCGCATAATCCTCGCCAGGGAGTTTTCGAGGTCGCTGTCATAATTGCTTGCCAGCGACCAGGCATGAACCTGAACCAGTGAGGAATTGCAAAGATGGCAGCAACTCTCAAAGACCTTTTGGCCCAACGGGCAGCTCTGGACGAGCAAATCGCTCAAACCAAGGAACGCGAACACGCGGACGCCATTGCCAAGGTCAAGAGCCTGATGTCGGAATATGGCCTGACTGCCGCCGATCTGAGCAGCCGGCCCGCCAAGGCCGGCAAGACCTCCAAGGTGGCAGCCAAGTATCGCAACCAGGCCACCGGTGAAACCTGGAGCGGTCGCGGCCTGCAGCCCAAGTGGCTGAAGGCCGCCATTGCCAACGGCGCCAAACTGGAAGATTTCCACGTCTGAGCCCGCCAAGCCACCCAATCCCGGTGGCCTGTGAGTTCGCAAAAACCGCCCGGGCCCGGCCCGCGGCGGTTTTTTTATGCTCAAACACCTTGCCTGATTTGCCCCCCGACAAATGTCTGCGCGGGTTTGGGAGCCGCTCATCTGCGGGACCCGGGCCGGTCACAGCGCGCGCTGGCGGCGGCCGCCGCCAATAATGCGCGCTCTTGAACCCGCCCCATGTCCTTCTTCTCCTCAGCACGCGCCCACTACGCCCCCCCACACAGGCTGACGCGCCTGCGCTGGGGGCTGCGCCGTCTGCTGGGCCGCGGCGTCCGCTGGCCGGACGAGCTGGAGCTGGCCGAGCTGGGCGCCGCACGCTGGGACCTGCGGTGGGGCCAGGTTCAGGCCACGCCGCTGTGGCGAAGTCTGTGCGGAGCGCCAGAGCCCTTCGAGTCGCCCCAGGACTGGCTTGAGCGGCTGGCCCATCCGCTGGACCGCGCGCGCTTGCGGCCGGCCCTGGACCACCTCCTGAGCGGGCAGCCCGGTCGGGCAGGTGTCGAGGACTGGCATGAATCCCTGCGGCTGCAAGCCCCGGGCACCCAGGAATGGCGCTGGTTCTCGCTGAAGCTGCGTCTGTGGCGACGGGGCTCCGCCGGTCGCCCCCGCCATCTGCTGGCCCTGCTCAAGGACATCAGCTGGCGGCGGGTGGCCCAAGAACGGGAGCGCATGAGCATCACCCTGTTCGAACATGTGGGGCAAGGTCTGGCCGTGCTCGATATGGAGCAGAACGTGCTCGATGCCAACCCCGCCTACTGCAGCCTGATGCGAGCGGATCGCGAAGCCTTGCTGGGCGCCATGGCACAGCCGCTGCAACCGGGGGTTCTGCGCCGCGCGGGGCACGACCCGCTCCAGATCCGCGAGGGCTTGGCTCAGGGCCAGAGCTGGCAAGGGCATATCAGCCTGCAGCGCGAGGACGGCGAGCAGATCAGCCTGGCACTCAGCCTGGCGGGCATCCCCGAGCCCGAGGGGCCGCCGCGCTACCAGGTGCTGACCCTGCAAGACCAGACGCTGCAGGTTCAGCAGCAGCGCTTGCTGGACGCGCAGCAGAGCCGCGATGCCCTGACCGGCCTGCCCAATCTGGCCGAGTTCCGGCGCCGCCTTGCGCTGGCACTGGACGCCAGCCGCCGGGAAGGCTTTGCGCTGTGCGTGGTCTGGCTGGACCTGGATCGATTCCGACAGATCAATGAGCAGTACGGGCGCCTACTGGGAGACCGCCTGCTGCTGCAGGTCGGGCGGCGTCTGGACGGTGCGCTGCGCAGCGGCCGAGAATGGGCCGATGAGCTGGCCCATCTGGGTGGCGACGAGTTCGGCCTGCTGCTGCGCTGCAAAGACGCCGCGGAGGCCGAGTTGGCCCTGCAGCGCCTGCTGAACGTCTTGCGCGCCCCCTTCCCGCTCGCCGAGTTGCCGGAGCCTATGGACATCACGGCCAGCCTGGGCGCCACCCTGCATCCGCGCGACCAGTCGGACGCCGAGACCCTGCTGCGCCACGCCGCCCACGCGCTCTACCGCGTCAAGCGCTCGGGCCGCAATGCCTACCAGCTTTTCGACACCGAGAAACATGCTCGCAGCGACGCCCAGGCCCTGGCACTGGGCCGTATGCAGGAAGCCCTGGACGCCGGCGAGCTCTGCCTGTACTACCAGCCCAAGGTAGACATGCGAAGGGGGCTTGTGTTGGGCGTTGAGGCCTTGCTGCGCTGGCAGCACCCGGAAAAGGGTCTGCTCGGCCCGGCCCACTTCCTGCCGGTGCTGGAGCGCACCGGCCTGGGCGTGAGGGTGGGTGACTGGGTGATCGAGCAGGCACTCAAGCAATCCAGCTTGTGGCTGAGTCAAGGCCTGGCACTGCGGGTCAGCGTCAATGTGGCCGCCCGGCATCTGCAGGCGGACGACTTCACCCAGCGCCTGCAAGAGTTGCTCGCCCGCCATCCTGGCGTACCCCTGGCCCGGCATCTGATGCTGGAAGTGCTGGAATCGGCCGCACTGGCCGATATCGAGGCCACCCAGGTGCTGATACGCCGTTGCCGCGCCCTGGGCGTGAGTTTCGCGCTGGACGATTTCGGCACCGGCTACTCCACCCTGACCTACCTCAAGCGACTGCCGGTGGACGCACTCAAGATCGACCGATCCTTTATCCAGAACATGCTGATCGACGAACAGGACCACGCCTTGGTCAAGGGCGTGATCAGCCTGGCCAGGACCTTTGATTGCAGCGTGGTGGCCGAAGGCGTGGAAAGCGCCGCCCACGCCCGCGCCCTGATGGCGCTGGGCTGTGAGTTGGGCCAGGGCAATGGCATCGCACCCGCCATGCCTGCGGCCGAGCTGGCCGACTGGGTCGCCCGCTTCCAGGCCCATCCCGTGCTGGCTGGGCGGCAGGAAGCCGAGACGGGCCTCGCCATCCACTAGACTGCGGCCGGTGATCCCTCCTGGCTTTATCCAAGACCTGCTGGCCCGCGTCGACATCGTCGACGTGGTCGGTCGCCATGTCGAGCTCAAGAAAGCCGGCATCAACCACAAGGGCCTGTGCCCCTTCCACGGCGAGAAGACGCCCAGCTTCATCGTCAGCCCCACGCGCCAGACCTACCACTGCTTCGGCTGTGGCGTGCATGGCAATGCCATCGGCTTCCTGATGGAGCACACCGGCGCCGGCTTCATCGAGGCCGTGGAGGATCTGGCCCAGCAGGTGGGCATGCAGGTGCCGCAGGACGAGCGTTCCCCCGCCGAGCGCGAACGCGCCAAGGCCCAGAAGGCGCGCGAGGCCACGCTCACCGAGACCCTGGCCCGTGCCAGCGAGCATTACCGCCAGCAGCTCAAGAAGAGCCCGCGGGCCATCGACTACCTCAAACGCCGCGGTCTGACCGGCCAGATCGCCGCGCGCTTCGCCCTGGGTTATGCGCCCGAGGGTTGGCGCGGCCTGGCCAGCGCCTTCCCCAGCTATGACGATCCCCTGCTGGCCGAATCGGGCCTGGTCATCACCCAGGGCGAGGACGGCGCCGAGCAAAAACGCTACGACCGCTTCCGCGACCGGGTGATGTTCCCCATCCGCAATGTGCAGGGCGAGGTGATCGGCTTCGGCGGCCGGGTGCTGGACAAGGGCGAGCCCAAATACCTGAACTCGCCCGAGACCCCGGTCTTCCACAAGGGCCGCGAGCTCTACGGCCTCTACGAGGGCCGTACCGGCCTGCGCCAGCGCGGCTACGCCCTGGTGGTCGAGGGCTATATGGACGTGGTGGCCCTGGCCCAGCATGGCTTCGGCAATGCCGTGGCCACCCTGGGCACGGCCTGCACGGCCGAGCATGTGCAAAAGCTCTTTCGCTTCACCGAGTCGGTGGTCTTCAGCTTCGACGGCGACGCCGCCGGCCGCCGCGCCGCCGGCCGGGCCCTGGAAGCCGCCCTGCCCCACGCCAGCGACACGCGCAGCATCAAGTTCCTCTTCCTGCCGGCAGAGCACGATCCCGACTCCTATGTGCGCGAGCTGGGCGCCGAGGCCTTCGAGCGCTGCGTGGAGCAGGCCGTGCCGCTCTCGCGGCAGTTGGTGGAGGTCTCGTCGGAGGGCTGTGATCTGAGCAGTGCCGAGGGCCGTGCCCGTTTTCTGGCCAATGCCAAGCCGCTGTGGAACGCCCTGCCCGCGGGCCTGCTCAAGCGCCAGTTGCTGGGCGAGCTGGCGCGCCGCGCCCAGTTGCCGGACCAGGAGCTGATGGATTTGTGGCAGACCGGCAGCGCCGCCGCCCCCGCCGCCCGCGCGGGTGGCGCCCGCCGCGCCGCCGCCCCCGCCGGTGATGGCGGCTTCGATGGCCCGCCGGACTACGACATCCCGCACGGCGACATCCCCGCCTACGAGGAGGACTACGCCGCGGCCGTCGGCGAGGGCGCGCCCGCCACCGAGCCCGCCGCGCGCAAGCCCTGGAAGCCCAAGGGCGAGTGGAAACCCAAAGGGGAATGGAAGGGTGGCGCGGGCGGCAAGGGCGGCTGGAAGCGCCGCGGCGAGCCCGAGGACGAAACCCTGGGCCTGCCGCGCCGCCAGCCCCTGAGCCCGGCCGACCATGCCCTGCGCATGCTGCTGCTCAACAGCGCCTGGTGGGAGCGGCTCTCCGACCAGGACCATCAACTGCTGCATGAGCTGCCGCCGCCCCATGGCGAGCTCATCGCGTGGCTGGAGCGCCACCTCGTCAACCACGGCCCCAGCCCCTGGTCGGTGCTGGAAGCCGCCCTGGCCGAAGAAGGCCTGCTGGACAGCGCCCGCCCCCTCGTCAGCAGCGCGCACGGCCCCGAGGAGGCCCTGCTGGAAGAACTGCAACATGTGGTGCGGGGTCTGCGCATCGCCCAGCTCAAGAGCCAGTCCCAGGCCCTGGCGGCCAGCAACCCTCAAGGCCCGGACTTGGAGCGCTTCAGGGAGATCCTGGCCCGCATCCGCGAGCTGGAAGCCACGGGCAGCTAGCGCCGCCACGACACTTTTGACCTTTTCCTGCAAAATGTCGATAATTAAGGGTTTTCGCGCGCGTCAAGAGTGACGGCAGTGTTCTTCCGGTCCCGGCCACCCAGCGACACTGGGCACCCATATAGCGGGTATTGAGGCCAAATTTTCCGCGAGAGCTGCAATCTCAAACGTTCACGCCAGCTTGGCACGCGCCACGTCCGATCCACCGCGAAAGCGGTGCCGGACGGGACCGAGCCACCTGGGCCACGCTTCGCTTGAATGCGATGTACGGGGCCCCGGGTGGCTGCCGCATTGCCAAGCTCAGATCGAATCTCCACCGCAAGGACCTGCATGACTGCCAAGAAGACCGCGAAGGCTGCCCCCGCCGAGGCTGAAGAGACCAAGAAGCCCGCCGCCAAGGCAGCCAAGGCCACCAAGGCGCCCAAGGCCGCCGCCGCTGCCGGCACCGAGGACAAGCCCAAGCGCGGCCGCAAGCCCAAGGCCGAGACCACCAGCAAGAAGACCGCCAAGGCCAAGGTGGAAGAGGAAGAGGAAGACTTTTCCGACCTCGAAGCCGATCTGGAGGGCGAGGTTGAGGCCGAGGTCGAAACCAGCACCGAGGAAGTGGGCGAAGACAAGCCCAAGGCCAAGCCCCTGCGCATGAAGGTCAGCCGCGCCAAGGAGCGCGCGCTGATGCGTGAATTCGGCCTGGACGAGACCGCCCTGACCGAAGAGGAAGTCGCCAAGCGCCGTCAGGAGCTCAAGACCCTGATCAAGATGGGCAAGACCCGTGGTTTCCTGACGCATCAGGAAATCAACGACCACCTGCCCGAAAAGCTGGTCAGCGATGAAATCCTCGAGGCCATCATCTCCATGCTCAATGACATGGGGATCGCGGTCTACGAGCAGGCGCCTGACGCGGCCACCCTGCTGATCTCGGGCAACACCACCAGCACCGCCACCGAAGAGGAAGCCGAAGAAGCCGCCGAAGCCGCGCTGTCCACGGTGGACTCCGAGTTCGGCCGCACCACGGACCCGGTGCGCATGTATATGCGCGAGATGGGCACGGTGGAACTGCTGACCCGTGAAGGCGAAATCGAGATTGCCAAGCGCATCGAAGGTGGCCTGCAGGCCATGATGCTGGCCATCTCGGCCTCGCCCACCACCATCGCCCACATCCTGGAGATGGCCGAGAAGATCCGCGCCGGCGAGTCGCAGATCTCCGAGGTCGTGGACGGCTTCGTGGCCGAGGACGAGGCCGACGACTATGTGGCCGAAGAAGACTTCGACGAGTTCGACGAAGAGGACGACGACGACGGCAATGGCGGCTCCAAGGCCCTGACCAAGAAGCTGGAAGAGCTGAAGAACGCCGCCCTGGCCAAGTTCGACTCCCTGGCCACCAACTTCGACAAGATGCGCAAGGCCTTTGAGAAGGAAGGCTATCGCTCGGCCGCCTACGACAAGGCGCAGCACGCCATCAGCGCCGAGCTGATGACGATCCGCTTCACCGTCAAGACCATCGAGAAGCTGTGCGACATCCTGCGCTCGCAGGTGGACGATGTGCGCCGCTATGAGCGCGAGCTGCGCAAGATCGTGGTGGACAAGTGCGGCATGCAGCAGGAGCACTTCATCAAGACCTTCCCGCCCAATGCGCTGAACCTGCAGTGGGCCGAGAAGGAAGTGGCTGCCGGCAAGAACTACAGCGCCGTGCTGGGCCGCAATCTGCCGGCCGTGCAGGAGCTGCAGCAAAAGCTGATCGACATCCAGGCCCGCGCCGTCGTGCCGCTTGATGACCTCAAGGAGATCAACAAGCGCATGAACGAAGGCGAGAAGGCCTCGCGCGACGCCAAGAAGGAGATGATCGAGGCCAATCTGCGTCTGGTGATCTCGATCGCGAAGAAATACACCAACCGCGGCCTGCAGTTCCTGGACCTGATCCAGGAAGGCAATATCGGCCTGATGAAGGCGGTGGACAAGTTCGAGTACCGCCGCGGCTACAAGTTCTCGACCTACGCCACCTGGTGGATCCGTCAGGCCATCACGCGCTCGATCGCGGATCAGGCCCGCACCATCCGCATCCCGGTTCATATGATCGAGACGATCAACAAGATGAACCGCATCTCGCGCCAGCATCTGCAGGAGTTCGGCTATGAGCCGGATGCGCCGACCCTGGCCGAGAAGATGGAGATCCCCGAGGACAAGATCCGCAAGATCATGAAGATCGCCAAGGAGCCGATCTCCATGGAAACGCCGATCGGTGACGACGACGACAGCCACCTGGGCGACTTCATCGAGGACACCAACAACACCGCGCCGATCGAGGCCGCCATGCAGGCCGGCCTGCGCGATGTGGTGAAGGACATCCTCGACTCGCTGACCCCGCGCGAGGCCAAGGTGCTGCGCATGCGCTTCGGCATCGAGATGAGCACGGACCACACGCTGGAGGAAGTCGGCAAGCAGTTCGACGTCACCCGCGAGCGCATCCGCCAGATCGAGGCCAAGGCCATCCGCAAGCTCAAGCACCCGAGCCGCTCGGACAAGCTGCGCACGTATTTGGACAACCTCTAAACCGCACCCGCAAGCGCAGCACAGGCGCTCAAACGACACAGGCCGGCCATGCGCCGGCCTTTTTCATGCCTGTTCCGTGGGGCCGTTGCGCCGGCATGCCGTCAGCTGACACAAGGCCGGGCTACACTGAGACTTCCATCACGATTTCCAGCCTCCGCAAGCGCTCATGACAGACATCCGCGAACGCACCGTGCTCTTTGCCGATCTGCGCGGCAGCACGGGACTGTTCGAAACCCTGGGCAACGCCGAAGCCACCTCGGTGGTCACCCACACGGTAGGCTTGATCAGCAAGGCCGTCGATGAATGTGGAGGCAAGCTGGTCAAGACCTTGGGCGATGGCCTGATGGCCGTCTTCGAGGGCCCACGGGACGGCATCAAGTCCGCGACCCGCATGCACGAACTGCTGGAGCGCGTGGCAGCCCGCGGCAAGCAGCATGGCGCCTCGCCGGGTCTGCGTGCGCTGCGCATGCAGGTCGCCCTGGCGCGCGGCGAGGTGGTCGAGATGGGTGGCGACTGCTTTGGCGACGCCGTCAATGTGGCCGCCCGCCTGCTGGACCATGCCGGCGACAACGAAACCCTGATTACCGCCGAGGTCCTGGCTGGTCTGCCCAGCAATCTCAAGGCGCGCTTTCGCAGCCTGGACCTGATTGCGGTGCGCGGTCGGGCCGAGCCCGTTCATGTTCATGTGCTGGACAAGCCCAGCCAGGGTGATGTGGCCGCCACGCAGTTCGGGGAGGTGCGCCACGCGACCAGCGAGCCCGATGGCATACGGCTGATCTGGATGGATCTGGACCGGGTCTTCGACGTCGGTCATATGCCCATCGTGCTGGGACGCAGCGTGCAGGCCACCTACTGCATCACCGACGGCCGTGTCTCCCGCTCCCATGCGCGCATTGACTGGCATGGCGGCACCTTCTCCCTGACCGACCTCAGCTACAACGGGACCTTCGTTCGCTTCGGCGCCGCGGGCGAGATCCTGAGCCTGCGCCGCGGCAGCTGCACCCTGCACGGCAGCGGCGTCATCGGCCTGGGCGGCCCGCCGACCGATGCGCTGGCGCCCGCCGTGCGCTTCGAAGTCCTGCACTTTGCAGATACCGAACCGCTGGTCGGCGTGGACAGTGGTCTGACCCGACGCGGCTGAACGGCCCCTTCCCTCTCTCCTGCCCATGTCCTACCAAGCCGAAGCGCCCTACTCCCACGGCAGCCCTGCCCGCAGCGCCGTGCTGCTGTGCAATTTAGGTACCCCCGAAGCCCCCACGGCGCCCGCCCTGCGGCGCTATCTCGCCCAGTTCCTGAGCGACCCGCGCGTGGTGGAGATTCCCAAGCTGGTCTGGCAGCTGATCCTGCACGGCATCATCCTGCGCGTGCGCCCCGCCAAGTCGGCCGCCAAGTACGCCAGCGTCTGGCTGCCCGAGGGATCACCCTTGCAAGTCTGGACCGACAAACAGGCCAAGCTGCTGCAAGGCTATCTGGGCGAGCGCGGCCACCATCTGATCGTGCGCCACGCCATGCGCTACGGCCGGCCCGCCATTGCCGAGCAGCTCAAGGCCCTGCGCGCCGAGGGCGTGACCCGTGTGCTGGTGCTGCCGGCCTACCCGCAGTACTCCGGCGCCACCACGGCCAGCGTGGTGGACGAGGTGGCGCGCTGGGCCCTCAAGACCCGGCACCTGCCCGAGCTGCGCTTCATCAACCGTTACCACGACGACCCGGGCTATATCGCCGCTCTGGCCGACAGTGTGCGCGCTCATTGGGCCCGCAACGGCCAGCCTGAGCTGCTGGTGATGAGCTTCCACGGCATGCCAGAGCGCACCCTGCACCTCGGTGACCCCTATCACTGCGAGTGCCTGAAGACCGGGCGCCTGCTGGCCGAGGCCCTGGGCCTGCGCCGCGAGCAGTGGCTGGTCACCTTCCAGAGCCGCTTCGGCAAGGCCAAGTGGCTGGAGCCCTATACCGAACCCACCCTGCGCGCGCGCGCCAAGGCGGGCCTGAGGAAGGTGGACCTGATCTGCCCCGGTTTTGCGGCCGATTGCCTGGAGACGCTTGAGGAAATCGCCCAGGAGGCGCGCGAGGCCTTTCTGCACGAAGGCGGCAAAGAGTTCGGCTACATCCCCTGCCTGAACGACAGCCCGGCCGGCATGCGCATGCTGGCCGATCTGGCCGAACGCCATCTGCAGGGCTGGCCCACGCGCGAGCTGCCCGATGCCGCGCAGGCCAGCGCCCAGCGCCAAGCCGCCCTGGCGGCGGGCGCCACGCGCTAAGCCAGCGATTCGGCCCTGGCCTCAGGCCAGGGCACGCATTTCCCGCAGCAACACCGAGAGCATGGCCAGATCGATGCTGCGGGCCGTGCGCAGCTCGGCCTGCAGCTGCGCGCAGCGCTCCAGCACGCGCGCCTGAGACTGCTGCCAGGCCGACAGCCTGGCCTCCACGCCGGCCGCCGCAGCGCCGGCAGTGCTGCCGAGCACACGTCCGGTCACGGCCCGCTGGACGGCCGAGAGCTCGTCGAGCATGGCCCCCTTGGCCAACATCTGCCAATGCTGCGCGGCGGGCAAGGCCTGCACATGCTCCCGCACCAAGGGCAGGCCCAATCGCGCGCCCAGATCGAAGTAGAGCGCCGCCACCTGGGCCACGGGCTGCCCCGCGCTGTCGGCCACCTCGGCGATGTCCAGCGTGGCCGTCAGCGCACTGAGGCTGACCACCCGCGCCGCCAGCGCCTGCGGCACGCCTTGCTCGACGTAGCGCGCGGCGGCCTGGGCCAGGGCGGCGCCTTCCTGCTGCTCCAGCAGCTGGGGCAGCTGCCCGGCCAGGTCACCGACACAGGCACGGAAGCGTTCGATGGTGTGCCCCATCTCGTCGGACAGGCGGGCCGAGCGCAGGAACCAGGTGGTGCCCCGCTCCAGATGATGACTGAGTTCGATCAGCATGGCGCCCTGCACCTCATCCTCGATTTGGCCCTCCAGGGCTTCAATATCCACCCAGAGTTGGACGAGCCCGAAGACCTCACGTGCCAGCAGATAGGCCCGCACCACCTCGTGAGGCCGCGCGCCAATGGACTCGCACACCCGGTAGACGAAGCTGGGGCCCACCCGGTTGAGCATGCTGTTGATCACATGGGTGGCGATGATCTCGCGGCGCAGCGGATGCCTGGGCATATAGCTGCTGAAGCGCTCTGCCAGCGTTTGCGGGAAGTAGCGTGTCAGGGCAGTCGCCACCCAAGGGTCATCCGGCAGGGGCGAGGCCAGCAACTCGTCGTACAGCCACATCTTGCTGTAGGCCAGCAGCACCGCCAGTTCGGGGCTGCACAGCCCCTGCCCGGCCGCGCGGCGCTCGGCCAGCTCCTGGTCGGACGGCAGATACTCCAAGGGCCTGTCCAAGCGTGCGGCCTTCTCCAGAAACTGCATGAAGCGGGTCTGCGCATCCAGCAGCTGCGGCGCGATGCGCCGGCACAGGGAAAGGATCTGGGTCTGGAAGACGTTGTCGCGCAGCACCAGGGCCGCCACCTCGTCCGTCATCAGCGGCAGCAAGGCGTTGCGCTGTTTCTCGGTCAGCTCACCCTCGCCCAGGGGCAGGCCCAGCAAGATCTTGATATTGACCTCATGGTCCGAGGTGTCCACGCCGGCGGAGTTGTCGATGGCATCGGTATTGATGCGCCCACCTTGCATGGCGTATTCGATGCGGCCGCGCTGGGTGCTGCCCAGATTGCCCCCCTCGGCGAAGACCTTGCAGCGCAGATCGCGGCCGTCCACCCGCAGGCCATCGTTGGCCCGGTCCCCAACCTGGGCATGGCTCTCGCTGCTGGCCTTGATATAGGTGCCGATGCCGCCGTTGTAGATCAGGTCGACCGGCGCCTTGAGCAGGGCGTGGATCAGCTCGGTGGGCGGCAGGGCCTCCACCTCGGGCGCCAGACCCGCCAGCAGGCGCAGCTCGGCCGAGATGGGGATGGACTTGGCGCTGCGCGGCCAGACGCCGCCGCCGCTGGAGATCAGGCTGCCGTCGTAATCGGCCCAGCTGCTGCGCGGCAGCTTGAACAAGCGCTCGCGCTCCTGGTAGCTGCGCTCGGCATCGGGACTGGGGTCGATGAAGATATGGCGGTGATCAAAGGCCGCCACCAGGCGGATATGGCGCGACAGCAGCATGCCGTTGCCAAACACATCACCGGACATATCGCCGATGCCGACCACGCTGAAGTCCTGCGTCTGCGTGTCATGGCCCATCTCGCGGAAGTGCCGCTTGACCGACTCCCAGGCGCCGCGCGCGGTGATGCCCATGAGCTTGTGGTCGTAGCCGCGCGAGCCCCCGCTGGCAAAGGCGTCACCCAGCCAGAAGCCGTACTCGGCGCTGATGGCATTCGCATAGTCGCTGAAGCTGGCCGTGCCCTTGTCGGCCGCCACCACCAGATAGGGGTCGTCGCCATCGTGGCGGCGCAGCTGGGGCGGCGGCACGATCACATCGCCCTGGCGGTTGTCGGTCAGATCCAGCAGGCCGCGCAGATAATTCTGGTAGCAGGCCACGCCCTCGGCCAGATAGGCCTCACGGTCCGCGGGCGACGGTGCCCGCTTGAGCACAAAGCCGCCCTTGCTGCCCACCGGCACGATGACCGTGTTCTTGACCATCTGCGCCTTGACCAGGCCCAGCACCTCGGTGCGGAAGTCCTCGGGCCGGTCGCTCCAGCGCAGGCCGCCGCGGGCCACCGGGCCGCCGCGCAGATGCACGCCCTCAAACCGCGGGGCGTAGACAAAGATCTCGGCCCAGGGCCGGGGAGCCGGCAGACCCGGCACCCGGGCGCAGGCGAACTTGAAGGACAGGAATTCGCGCGGCGCGCCGTCGGGGCCGCGGCGGAAGAAATTGGTTCGCAGCGTGGCCTGGATCAGGGCCAGGTATTGCCGCAACACGCGATCTTCGGAGAGATTGGACACCTCATCCAGCGCACGCTCGATGCCTTCGATGAGCTGCTGGGCCTGGGCATCCTCGGCGGCGCCCCCCCCGGGTGCAAAACGCAGCTTGAACAGGGCCACCAGCTGGCGGGCAATGCCGGCGTGCTGGACCAGGGTCGCCTCCACAAAAGGCTGGGACAGGGCAAAGCCGATCTGGCGCAGATAGCGCGCATAAGCCCGCAGCAGCACGATATCGCGTGCCGGCAGCAGGGCCGCCACGGTCAGGCGATTGAAGTTGTCCACCTCCACCGCGCCATCCAGCAAGGCGGCCACGGCCTCCTCGAAGACGGGCTTGAGCGCTTCCACATCCACCTCGTCGGGCGACGCCGCCAGCACCAAGCCGAAATCGTGGATCCACAGCGGCGGCTCACCCGCCGGCGTGATGCGATAGGGGTGCTCGTCCAGCAGACGCACGCCCAGGCACTCCAGCATCGGCAGGCTGTCCGACAGCGCCAGCGGCTCGCCGCGTCGTATCAGCTTGAAGCGCAGCTGCCCCGGCGCCGCCTCCAGCGGGCGATAGAGCGAGAGCGCATAGGGCCGCTGCTGATCCAGGGCCGCCATGGCTTCGATATCGGGTACAGCGGCACGGGCCTCGAACTCCTCGCGGTAACCGGCCGGGAAGGCCTCGCTGAAGCGCCGCAGCAAGGCGATGCCGCGGGCCTCGCCCACGGCGTCGATCAGCGCCGTCTTGAGCGCATCCACCCAGCGTCTGGCGGCGGCGATCAGCCGGGCCTCCAGTTCTCGCACATCGAAAGGCGGGATGCCGCCCGGCGTGGTGCGCACCGTGATGTGGATGCGGGCCAGCACCGAATCGGAGAGGCTGACGTTGAACTCGCTCGCGCTGCCCTGCAGCACCTGCATCAGGATGGCCTGCCAGCGCTGCCGCAGCTCGGTCGTGTAGTTCTCCCGCGGCGCGTAGATCAGGCAGGAGACAAAGCGCTCGAAGGGGTCCTGCCGCAGGAAGAGGCGAAAGCGCTGCCGCTCGCCCAGCTGCAGGATGCCCATGGCGATTTGCAGCAGTTCGGGAGCCTCGATCTGGAACAGCTCGTCGCGCGGATAGGTGTCGAGGATATTGATCAGGGCCTTGCCCGCGTGGCTGCCGGAGGCCAGCCCCGCGCGGCGTACCACCTCGGCCACCCGATGGCGCAGCAAGGGGATCTCGGACGGGCTGGTGTTGTAAGCCGTGGAGGTGAACAGGCCCAGAAACCGGTGCTCACCGCAAACCTGCCCGTCGGCGTCGTACTGCTTGATCGCCACATAGTCCAGATAGCCGGGCCGGTGGACCGTGCTGCGGGCCGTGGACTTGGTCACCTCCAGCGGTTGGGGACGGCGCGCCTGGGCGCGCAGCTGCGGCGTCATGGCGGCAAAACTGGCCACCGCATCCAAGGCCTGCGGGTCGCGCAGAATCCCCAGGCCCGAGCCCGCCTCCACCTCCAGGCGGTCCTCGCCAGATTCCTGCACGATGCGGTGGGCGCGGTAGCCCAGGAAGGTGAAGTGGTTGTCGCTGAGCCAGCGCAGAAAGGCTGACGCCTCTTCCAGTTCGGCCGGCGGCACGGGGGCTTTCACGGCCGGCAGCTGCTGGGTGAGCGCCAGCATGCGCTGCTGCATGGCCTGCCAGTCGCCCACCGCCGAACGCACATCGCCCAGCACCCGCAGCAGATCGGCCGCCAGGGCTTCCTGCTGAGCGGGCTCGGGCACGCGATCGACCTCCACATGGATGAAAGACTCGCGCCGGCCATCGGCCTCGTCCAGCGAGTCCAGCGTGCCATCGGGGCCGCGCCGCACACCCACCAAGGGATGAACCAGCAGGTGCAGGGTCAGGCCGTGACGGTTGACCTCCATGGAGACCGAGTCGACCAGAAACGGCATATCGTCGTTGACGATCTCGATCACGGTATGCGTGGTCTGCCAGCCATGTTCGGCCAGGCTGGGATTGAAGACCCGCAGCTTGATCTGACCGGGCTCGCGCCGGCGCGCAAACTGCCAGTGCGCCAGAGCCGCGCCATAGAGATCGCTGGCTTGGCGCGCCGCCAGATCGTCGGGATCGACCTGGGCAAAGTAGCGCGCCACAAACGCACTCATGGTCTCGTGCTGCTCGCTGGGCAAGCGGGATCGCAGCAAGGCCAGAATGGGTTCCAAGGATTCGGACACTGCGGGGCTGGCACTCGTGATGGGCATCGCGCGCTCCTGGGCTCGGTGAACCAGCCCCTAGCATGCCTCAGGCGCGCGCCTTCGTGGTGCAAATCTGCATCAAGACCCGACCCCCAAGCGGGCCGCCCGCCGCCAAAGCAACAAGGCCGCCCGAGGGCGGCCTTGTGGGAGAGGGCGGTCTGCTCCGGTGCTCAGGCCCGGCGGCGCCACTTCAGCACGCGGGGCAGCACCAGAATCAGGGCCACCACCACGAGCAAGCCCAGGGAGATGGGACGCTCCCAGAACACGCTCCACTGACCGCCGCCGATGGCCACCGCATTGCGCATATGGGCCTCGGCCAGGGGGCCCAGGATCATGCCCACCACCACGGGCGCGGTGGGGAAGTCGAAGCGCCGCATCACCACCCCCAGCAGACCGATGGCCAGCATCAGGTAGAGATCGAAGGCGCTTTGACGCATGCCGTACACGCCGACGGTGGCGAAGATCAGGATGCCCGCATACAGCGGCGCCTTGGGGATCTTGAGCAGCTTGACCCACAGGCCCACCAGAGGCAGGTTCAGCACCAGCAGCATCACATTGCCGATATAGAGCGAGGCAATCAGGGCCCAGACCAGGGTCGACGAGGTCTGGAACAGCTGGGGACCGGCCTGGATGCCGTAGTTCTGCAGGGCCGAGAGCAGGATGGCGGCCGTGACCGAGGTGGGAATGCCCAGGGTCAGCAGGGGCACAAGGGTCGCGGTGACCGCGGAGTTGTTGGCGGCCTCGGGGCCGGCCACGCCCTCGATGGCGCCGGTGGTGCCGAACTCCTCCTTGTGCTTGGAGAGCTTGCGCTCCGTGGCATAGCTCAGAAAGGTCGGGATCTCCGAGCCGCCGGCGGGAATGGTGCCGAAGGGAAAACCGATGACCGTGCCACGCAGCCAGGCTGGCACCGAGCGGCGCCACTCGACGCGGTTCATGTGCACCCGCGACATCTTGTTGAGATCCTGCCGGCTGCGCCCCTCGTACAGCGCGTTGTAAAGCACCTCGCCCACCGCGAACAGACCCACGGCCACCAGCACCACCTCGATGCCATCCATGAACTCCGGGATGCCGGCGGTATAGCGCACCGTGGCCGTGATCTGGTCCATGCCCACTAGGCCCATGGCCAGGCCCACGAAGAGCGAGGTCATGCCGCGCAGCGTGCTCTGCCCCAGCACGGCGCTGACCGTGGTGAAGGCCAGCAGCATCAGGCAGAAATACTCCGGCGGGCCCAGGGTCACGGCAAAGTCGGCCAGCACGGGCGCAAACAGGGTCACCAGCACGGTGGCGATGGAGCCCGCGACAAAGGAGCCGATGGCGGCCGTGGCCAGGGCTGCGCCGGCACGGCCGCTCTTGGCCATCTTGAAGCCCTCCAGCGCCGTCACCATGGTGCCGGTCTCACCGGGGGTGTTGAGCAGGATGGAGGTGGTGGAGCCCCCATACATCGCGCCGTAGTAGATGCCGGCGAAAAAGATCATGGAGGCCGTGGGCTCCACCTGGGAGGTGATGGGCAGCAACATGGCCACCGTCACGGCCGGGCCCAGGCCCGGCAGCACGCCGATGGCCGTGCCCAGCGCGCAGCCGACAAAGGCCCAAAGCAGGTTGATGGGCGTGCCGGCGGTGGCGAATCCGCCGAGCAGCTGTGTCCAGAGTTCAGTCATGAGAGGGCTCCGTGCCGCGATCGCGGCGGGCTGGGGGCAAGGCTGGGTCGAATCGGGCCGGAATCAGATCCAGCCCCCCGGTACCAGAGCGGGCAGATTGATGGCCAGCAGCTTGCTGAACAGCCAGAAGACCGGCGCCGCGATCAAGGTGCCGGTGGCCGCGTCCAGCGCCAGCTGACGCGCACCGCCACCCGCACGCCCCTCGGACAGGCGCAGCCCGCGCACCGCCAGCACGTAGCACAGCGTGCAGGACAGCACGAAGCCAATCTGCGTGATCAGGGCCGCATTGGCCACCACACCGGCCACCACCCAGGCGGCAGAGCGCCAGTCGGCGCCCTCGGCGCCAGACGGCGTTTCCATGTTCCGGAAACCGCCGGACAGGGCCTCGCGCACCAGCCAGATGCCGCAGGCCATCAGGGCCGCCGCCACCAGCCAGGGCAAGGCATTGGGACCCACGCCCGCATAGCCCACTTCCGCAGGAATGGCCATGGCACCCAGTGCCATCACAAAGCCGATCAGCAGGGTGCCCGCGCCCACCAGGCCTTGGTAGAGCTGCGGGGCAGGACGGGAGGACTCGCTCATGGGCGTCTCCGGATTCGATGTGTATCTGTGTGAGGAAGCTGCCCAAACTCAGAGGCCCGCCACGCGGGCGGGCCTCGGGGTCTCAGGCACAAGTCGGGCGGCGGAGCGAGCCCCCACCCGATGACGCTCAGATCATGCCGGCCTTGACCATCACGGCACGCAGCATGGCAAATTCCTGATCCACGAAGTCGTGGAAGGCCTTGCCCGTCAGCAGGGCCGGGGTCCAGCCGTTCTTCTCCAGCGCATCCACCCAGCTCTTGTTGCGGAACACGGCGGTGATCATGTCCACCAGGGCCTTCTGGGCCTCCGGGGCAATGCCGGGGGCGGCGTAGACACCGCGCCAGTTGCCGATCTCCACGTTGTAGCCCAGCTCCTTGAGCGTGGGGATGTTCAGGCCCTTCAGACGCGTGGGCGAGGTCACGGCGATGGGACGCATCTTGCCGCTCTCGATGTACTGCTGGAACTCGCTGTAGCCGCTGCCGCCCACGGTCACATTGCCGCCCAGAATGGCCGCGGTCGCCTCGCCACCCCCGCGGAAGGGCACGTAGTTGATCTTGGACGCATCCAGGCCCGCTTCGCGCGCCAGCATGGCCGCGGCAATGTGCTCGGTGGAGCCGCGCGAGCCGCCGCCCCACTTGACGCTGGCCGGGTCCTTCTTCATCTGCTCGATCACGTCCTTCATGGTCTTGAGCGGCGAACTGGCCGGCAGCACGAAGACGTTGTATTCGCTGGTCAGGCGCGCAATCGGGGTGGCGGTCTTCAGGTCCACCGGCGGCTTGCCGGTGATGATGCCGCCCAGCATCACGGCGCCCATCACCATCAGGGCATTCGGGTCGCCCTTGCTGGCGTTGACGAATTGGGCCAGGCCGATGGCGCCGGCCGCACCGCCCTTGTTTTCGTAGGTGACGGAGGCGGCCAGACCGGCGTCCTGCAGGGCCTTGCCCAGGGCACGGCCCGTGGTGTCCCAGCCACCGCCGGGGTTGGCCGGAATCATCATCTTCAGATTGGCCGCAGCCTGGGCGCTCAGGGGCAGAGCACCAACCGCGGCCAAGGCGGCCAGGGATTTCAGGAATTCGTCACGACGCATGGCAGATGTCTCCGTTGTAGTAATGGGAACAGCCGGCATCCTCGCGCAGCAGGCTGTCAGTCGGCTGTCCGGCGGGCCTAGGGAAAATGCTAGGCTCCCGCCCCATGAATCTGCTTCTGGTGGAAGACGACCCCGCAATGCGGCTGAGCCTCACGCGCAGCCTGGAGCGTCGCGGCCTGCGGGTGCAGGCCGTGGCCGACGGGCCGGCCGCCCTGGACCTGTGGCCCAAGAGTCAGGCGGACGTGGTGCTGCTGGACCTCTCCCTGCCCGGCATGGATGGCCTGGATGTGCTGGCGCGCGGCCGCGCCGCCGGCCTGCGCACGCCGGTGCTGATCCTGACGGCACGGGGTACCGTGGGCGACCGCATCCTGGGCCTGAATGTGGGTGCCGACGACTATCTGCCGAAGCCCTTCGATTTGGACGAGCTGTTTGCGCGCATCCAGGCCCTGGGCCGGCGCGCCGGAACCAAGCCCCCTTCCGCGGCGCCCGCAACGCCCGCACCGAGCTTCTGCGGCATGCGCCACGACCCCGACAGCGGCGCGGTCTACCACGAAGACGAGGTGCTGGAGTTGACGCCGCGCGAAGCCGCCCTGCTGCGCGCCCTGCTGGCCCGCCCCGGCCATGCCATCGCCAAGGAGCGCCTGTTCGAGCTCGTCTTTGCCGGCGAGCTGGACGTGCAGTTGGAGGCCATCGAGGTGGTGGCCTACCGCCTGCGCAAGCGCATCGCCCACACCGGAGCCCAGCTGGTGACGCTGCGCGGCCTGGGCTATCTGCTGAAGGCCCAGGGGTGAAGCGGCGCTCCGGCTCGCTGCGCTGGCAGCTGACCCTGGGCATCCTGCTGCCCGTGACCTTGCTGATCGCCTTCAACACCTGGAGTCTTTACCAGCAGGCCCTCAAAGCTGCAGACACCGCCTACGACCGCACCCTGCTGGCCTCGGCCAAGTCCATCGGCGAGCAGCTCGATGTTCGCAATGAAGGCGGTCGTGCGGTCCTGTACTCCACGGTGCTGTACTCGGCCCTGGAGCCCTTCGAGGCCGACAACCGCAGCCGCATCTTCTACAAGGTCAGCGGCTTCGAGGGCGAGATGGTGTCGGGTTTCGCCGACCTGCCCGGCTGGCAGGGCCAGCTGCCGGTCAAGAATCCCTATGCGGCCCTGGTGACCTTCTACGACGAGGTGTACAAGGGCGAGCCCGTGCGCATGGCCGTACTGCTGCAACCCGTGGCCGACGAGGCCGGCCAGGGCATGGCCACCATCCAGGTGGCCGAGACCCTGGAGCTGCGCCACACCCTGGCACGCCAGATCCTGGTCGAAACGCTGTGGCGCCAGGTCGGCCTGGTGATCGTGATCGTGATCGTGGTGGTGGTGGTGGTGCAGCGCGCCACCGGGCCGGTGCGGCGGCTCTCGGCCCAGCTGCGCGAGCGCGCCGAGGGCGATCTGTCGCCCGTGGTGGCGCCGGACGCCCCCAGGGAATGGCAGCCCCTGGTCGAGGCGACCAATCAGATGGTGGGCCGGTTGTCCGAGCTGCTCGAGCATCAGAAGCGCTTTGTGCGCGATGCCTCGCACCAGCTCAAGACGCCGCTGGCGGTTCTCAAGGTCCAGGTGCAGGGCGCCCGCCAGGGCGATGTGGACCCTATGCAGGCCCTGGCCGAAATTGAGGTGACGGTGTCCCGCGCCACCCAGGTGGCCAACCAGATGCTGGCCCTGGCCAAGGTGGAACAGCTGCGCCAGCAGGCCGATGTCAGTGCGGCGCAGGTCCTGCCCGTGCAGGACTGGGCCGAGATCACCCGCGCCGTGGCCCTGGATCTGGCCCCCCTGATCGCCGAGGCCCAACTGGACTTCGACATCGAGACCCAGAGTGCGCCCATACGCAGCCACGAATGGGCTCTGCGCGAGCTGACCCGCAACCTCATCCACAACGCCATCCAGCACACCGACCAGCGCCTGCGCATCTGGCTGCGGGCCGACACCCAGATGGCTGTGCTCACCGTGCGCGACTCCGGCCCCGGGCTCACGCCCGAACAGCGCGATCGCCTCTTCCTGCCCTTTGCCGCGGGCCAGCCGGGCGGTGGCTCGGGCCTGGGCCTGGCCATCTGCCACGGCATCGTGGCGTCCCTGGGGGGCAGCATCGAGCTGGACAACCATGGCGAGGGCCCGGGGCTGGACGCGCGGGTGCGCCTGCCCCTGGCGCGCCACGCGGCCTAGAATTCGCCCCCGATGAGCAGCAAGCAGCAGCCCCCCAAGACGGCGACGGCCCAGGACAAGAGCACCGGCGGCATGCGCCTGGACAAATGGCTCTGGGCCGCGCGCTTCTACAAGACCCGGGCCCTGGCGGTGGAGGAAATTGGCCGCGGCCGGGTGCTGGTGAACGAGCAGGCGGCCAAGCCCTCACGCGATGTGCGCGCCGGCGACCGGCTGCGCCTGCGTCAGGGCGTGGTGGAGCGCGAGGTGCTGGTGCTGGGCCTGTCCCAGGTGCGCGGCCCGGCGCCCGTCGCCCAGACCCTCTACCAGGAGACGGCCGAGAGCCTGGCCGCGCGCGAGCGTGCGGCCGAGGCCCGCCGCCTGGCGCCCGAGCCGGCCCTGGGCATTGCCGAGAACCGCCAGGGCCGCCCGACCAAGCAGGACCGCAGGCGGCTGGCCGAGTGGCAGCGCTGGACCGTCAGCGCGGATGAAGCCTGAGCCGTGCCCAGCCCTGCCCGTCAAGGGCTTGGGGTTTTTCCGCAGAAAGCGGCGAAAATCCCCCTCTTGAATTCCAGGATATCGCGCCCATCTGGGCGCGATTGCCTTTCTAAGCATCATGACAACAGACCACACCCCCACCCCGCAAGAAGCCGCCGCGGCCGAGGCGTCGCCGGCCGAAACCCTGGCTCCCGAGGCCAAGATCGCCGAACTGGAGTCGCGTCTGGCCGAGATGTCCGATGCCTATCTGCGCGCCAAGGCGGAGTCCGAGAACATCCGCCGTCGCGCCGACGAGGACGTGGCCAAGGCCCGCAAGTTCGCCGTGGAGGGCTTTGCCGAGGCCATGCTGCCGGTGATGGACAGCATGGAAGCCGCCATCGCCACGCCGGACGCCAAGGTAGAGACCGTGCTGGAAGGCGTGCACGCCACCCACCGCCAGCTGGCCGCCGCCCTGGAGCGCAACAAGGTGGTCCAGATCAATCCGGCCGCCGGCACCAAGTTCGACCCGCACCAGCACCAGGCCATCTCCATGGTGCCCGCCGACCAAGAAGCCAACACCGTGGTCGCGGTGCTGCAAAAAGGCTATCTGATCGCCGAGCGCGTGCTGCGCCCCGCCCTGGTGACGGTCGCCGCGCCCAAGTAATTCACAGCTCGCCGCCCCTTGAAACGCGGCGACTTATCCACACATCGAAAACAAGCAACAAGCTTCGGAATTTCAGGAGTCACACATGGGAAAGATCATCGGTATTGACCTGGGCACCACGAACTCGTGCGTGGCCGTGATGGAAGGCAACACCACCCGCGTCATCGAGAACGCGGAAGGTGCACGCACCACGCCGTCCATCATTGCGTATCAGGAAGACGGCGAGATCCTGGTGGGCGCCTCGGCCAAGCGCCAGGCCGTCACCAACCCCAAGAACACGGTCTACGCCTCCAAGCGCCTGATCGGCCGCAAGTTCTCCGAGAAGGAAGTGCAGAAGGACATCGACCTGATGCCCTACACCATCGCCGCCGCCGACAACGGTGACGCCTGGATCGAGGTGCGCGGCAAGAAGCTGGCGCCCCCGCAGGTCAGCGCCGAGGTGCTGCGCAAGATGAAGAAGACCGCCGAGGACTACCTCGGCGAGGAAGTGACCGAAGCCGTGATCACGGTGCCGGCCTACTTCAACGACGCCCAGCGTCAGGCCACCAAGGACGCCGGCCGCATCGCCGGTCTGGACGTCAAGCGCATCATCAACGAGCCCACCGCCGCGGCCCTGGCCTTCGGCCTGGACAAGCATGGCAAGGGCGACCGCAAGATCGCCGTGTATGACCTGGGCGGCGGCACCTTCGACATCTCCATCATCGAGATCGCCGATGTCGATGGCGAGATGCAGTTCGAGGTGCTGTCCACCAACGGCGACACCTTCCTGGGCGGCGAAGACTTCGACCAGCGCATCATTGACTACATCATTGCCGAGTTCAAGAAGGAACAAGGCGTTGATCTGACCAAGGACGTGCTGGCCCTGCAGCGTCTGAAGGAAGCCGCCGAGAAGGCCAAGATCGAGCTGTCCAACAGCTCGCAGACCGACGTCAACCTGCCCTACATCACGGCCGACGCCTCGGGGCCCAAGCACCTGAACATCAAGCTGACCCGAGCCAAGCTGGAGTCGCTGGTGGAGGAGCTGATCGAGCGCACCATCGAGCCCTGCCGCACCGCCATCAAGGACGCCGGTGTCAAGGTCAGCGAGATCGATGACGTGATCCTGGTCGGCGGCATGACCCGCATGCCCAAGGTGCAGGACAAGGTCAAGGAGTTCTTCGGCAAGGATCCGCGCAAGGACGTGAACCCCGACGAGGCCGTGGCCGTCGGCGCCGCTATCCAGGGCCAGGTCCTGGGCGGCGAGCGCAAGGACGTGCTGCTGCTGGACGTCACCCCGCTGTCCCTGGGCATCGAGACCCTGGGCGGCGTGATGACGAAGATGATCAAGAAGAACACGACCATCCCGACCAAGTTCAGCCAGACCTTCTCCACCGCCGACGACAACCAGCCGGCCGTGACCATCAAGGTCTACCAGGGTGAGCGCGAGATGGCGCAGGCCAACAAGAGCCTGGGCGAGTTCAATCTGGAAGGCATCCCGCCGGCACCGCGCGGCCTGCCCCAGATCGAGGTGACCTTCGACATCGACGCCAACGGCATCCTGCATGTCAGCGCCAAGGACAAGGGCACGGGCAAGGAAAACAAGATCACCATCAAGGCGAACTCGGGCCTGTCCGAGGCCGAGATCGAGAAGATGGTGAAGGACGCCGAAGCCAACGCCGCCGAGGACAAGAAGAAGGTCGAGCTGGTGCAGGCCAAGAACCAGGCCGATGGCATGGTGCACTCGGTGCGCAAGTCCCTGAGCGAGCACGGCGACAAGCTGGACGCTGGCGAGAAGGACAAGATCGAAGCCGCGATCAAGGACCTGGAAGAGGCCATCAAGGGTGAGGACAAGGCCACGATCGAGGCCAAGACCGAAGCCCTGATGACCGCCAGCCAGAAGCTCGGCGAGAAGATGTACGCCGAGAGCCAGGCTGCCCAGGCTGCGGCCGGTGCCGCCGCCGGTGCGGGTGCCGCCGAGCAGCCCCAGGCTGCCGCCGGCAGCGCCAAGCCGGCCGACGACAATGTGGTGGACGCCGAATTCAAGGAAGTGAAGGACAGCAAGTAATCCTTCCCGGGCTCACCGCCCCGAGCCGCGCCGAGCCCCCACCAGGCCGCGCGGCTTCATTGCTTCTTCTGTCCAGGAATATCCATGGCAAAGCGTGACTACTACGAGGTTCTCGGCGTCGCCAAGACGGCCTCCGAGGACGAGATCAAGAAGGCCTACCGCAAGCTGGCCATGAAGTACCACCCCGACCGCAACCAGGGCGAGGGGGCGCAGGCGGCTGAAGAGAAGTTCAAGGAGGCCAAAGAGGCCTACGAGATGCTCACCGACGCGCAAAAGCGCGCGGCCTACGATCAGTACGGCCATGCCGGCGTGGACCCGAATATGGGTGGTGGCGGCGGCTTCCGCGGCGGTCCCGAGGGCTTTGGCGGCTTCGCCGAGGCCTTTGGCGACATCTTTGGCGACATCTTCGGTGGCCAGGGCGGCGGCGGCCGGCGCGGCGGCGGCCAGCAGGTCTACCGCGGCAGCGACCTCAGCTACGCGATGGAGATCACGCTGGAAGAGGCCGCGCGCGGCAAGGAAACCCAGATCCGCATTCCCAGCTGGGAGGGCTGCGACACCTGCAAGGGCAGCGGCGCCAAGCCGGGCACCAGCGCCAAGACCTGCGGCTCCTGCGGCGGCTCGGGCACGGTGCATATGCGCCAGGGCTTCTTCTCCGTGCAGCAGACCTGCCCGCACTGCCATGGCAGCGGCAAGATCATTCCCGACCCCTGCACCGCCTGCAACGGCCAGGGCAAGGTGAAGAAGACCAAGACCCTGGAGGTCAAGATCCCCGCCGGCATCAACGAGGGCATGCGCATCCGCTCGGCCGGCAATGGTGAGCCGGGTGTCAATGGCGGCCCGCCGGGCGACCTCTACATCGAGATCCGCCTCAAGCAGCACGAGATCTTCGAGCGCGATGGCGACGATCTGCACTGCACCATGCCGGTGGGCATGACCACGGCCGCCCTGGGCGGCACGATCGAGGTGCCCACCCTGGGCGGCAAGGCCGAGATCGAGCTGCCCGAGGGCACCCAGCACGGCAAGACCTTCCGCCTGCGTGGCAAGGGCATCAAGGGCGTGCGTTCCAGCTACCCCGGTGACCTGTACTGCCACATCAGCGTGGAGACGCCGGTCAAGCTCACCGAGCACCAGCGCAAGCTGCTTAAGGAGCTGGACAAGAGCTTCCGGGACGGTGGCGACAAGCACTCGCCCAATGCCAAGAGCTGGACCGACCGGGTCAAGGACCTGTTCAAGTAAGGCGGCGGGGCAAGCAGGCGAGCCGCGCCTCGCCATGGCTTAAGAAAACACAAAGGCCGGGGATCAAGAATCCCTGGCCTTTGTTGCTTCTGATCCCTCATGCCTGCCCAGCCCCCCTCTCGCATCACCCAGCCCATCACGCGCTCGCCCCTGCTGCTTGCCTGGTGGGCGGCCCTATGGATGGGTCTGCTGTGCAACTGGCCCCTGTGGCAGCGGCTCTACGCCCTGCCCGAACTGGCCACGGCGCGAGGGCGGCTGTTCCTGCTGGCCTTCATGGTCATCGTGGTCAGTTCCTTGGGAGCTTTGCTCAGCCTGCTGGCCTGGCGGCGCCTGCTCAAGCCCGCTTTGCTGCTGCTCATGCCCACGGCAGCAGCCCTGGCCTACTTCAGCGGCAGCTACGGCATCGTGATGGACGCCGAGATGCTGCGCAATGTGCTGCAGACCGATGCCCGTGAGGTGCGTGACCTGCTGACGCCGGGCCTGCTGTTCAGCCTGCTCGGGCTGGGCCTGCTGCCCCTGCTCTATCTGCTGCGCCAGCCCCTCCATCAGGCCGAGCGCTGGTGGCGCCGGGGCGGCTGGAACCTCCTGAGCTTCGGGCTGGGTCTGGTGCTGGCGCTGGGCGCCACGCTGGGCAGCTTTGCCGACTTCGCCTCCACCATGCGCAACCACAAGAGCTTGCGCTACATGATCAATCCGCTGAATGCGGTGTACGCCATGGTCCAGGGCCTGCATGGCAGCAGCGCGGCGGCGTCCCTGGCGGTCTTGCGTCCCCTGGGTGAGGATGCGCAGGCTCCGGCGCCGGGATCGGACAGGCCGCGCCTGCTCTTGCTGGTGGTGGGCGAAACCGCCAGGGCGGCCAATTTCTCGGTCAATGGCTATGAGCGCGAAACCACGCCGCGCCTGGCCCAGGAGGCGGTGCTGAGTTTCAGGCAGGTCAGCGCCTGCGGCAGCAGCACCGCAGCCTCCCTGCCCTGCATGTTCTCCCCGCTGGGGCGCGAGGCCCATCTGGAAAGCGGCAAGCAGCCTCAGGAAAACCTGCTGGACATGCTGCAGCGAGCCGGCCTGGCCGTGCTCTGGCTGGACAACCAGTCCGGCTGCAAGGGCCTGTGCGAGCGCATCCCCCATGCTCAGGCCGGTGATAACCCCAGGCTGCCCGCCGGGCTGTGCGGCAGCGACGGCGAATGCCTGGACGAGGCCCTGCTGGCCGGTCTGGACGAGCGCCTGGCCGCCCTGGACCCCGCACGGCGCGCACGCGGCGTGGTCCTGGTGCTGCACCAGATGGGCAGCCACGGCCCGGCCTACTACAAGCGCTCGCCCAAGAACGCCAAGCCCTTCCTGCCCGAGTGCGAAAACAGCGCCCTGCAGCAATGCGAGCGGGAGGCGCTGCGCAACAGCTACGACAACTCCATCGCCTACACCGACCGCGTGCTGGCCGGTGCCATCGGCTGGCTGCGCACCCAGGAGAAGCAATACCAACCCGCCCTGCTCTATGTCTCGGACCACGGCGAGTCACTGGGCGAGAACAATCTCTATCTGCATGGCATGCCCTATGCCGTGGCACCACGCGAGCAGACCCATGTCCCGCTGATTCTCTGGATGCCCGACAGCACCCAGCGCGCCCAGGGCCTGAGAGCAGATTGCCTGAAGGCCCGGTTGGACCTGCCGGTCTCGCACGATGTGCTCTCACACACCGTGATGGGCTACAGCCGCGTAAGCAGCAAGCTCTACCGCCCCGACTGGGACCTGCTCCAGCCCTGCCGCGCTTGAGCTGAGCGGCCCAGGTCTAGAACAGCTCGCCCTGGGCCGCGGGCGGCGCCGGCTTGGCTGCCGCCAACGGTCGCGCCGGCGGCCGGAACAGGCCCAGCTGCTGCACACGCCGCTGCTGCGACAGACCCAGGCGGGCGCAAGCCTTGCGCAAGCGCTGTTGCATCAGCTCGGCCCACAGGCCCTCGCCCCTCATGCGGCTGCCGAAGCGGGCGTCGTTGTCGCGGCCGCCGCGCATCTCGCGCAGCCGCGCCATCACCCGCGCCGCCCGCTCGGGGTAGTGCTGCTGCAGCCAGTCCTGGAACAGCGGGTTCACCTCCCAGGGCAGGCGCAGGGGGATGCTGAAGGCGCTGCGCGCGCCCGCCTCGGCCGCGGCCTCCAGCACCCGTTCCAGCTCCGGCTCGTTCAGAAAGGGAATCAGGGGCGAGACGCTCACGCCCACGGGCACGCCCGCCTCGGCCAGACTGCGCAGGGCACGCAGGCGTCGGTGCGGCGCCGCGGCCCGCGGCTCCAGAAGACGGGCCAGCTGCGGGTCCAGCGTGGTGATGGAGAGATAGACCGAAACCAGGCCTTGCGCCGCCATGGGCGCGATCAGGTCCAGATCGCGCTCGATGCCGGCCGACTTGGTGACCACCGAGAAGGGATGCCGGCACTCGGCCAGCACCTCGATCACGGCGCGCGTCAGGCCCAAGCGGCGCTCCACCGGCTGGTAGGCATCGGTGGCCGTGCCGATCACCAGGGAACGGGGCTGGTAGCCGGGCCGTGCCAGCTCGGCGCGCAGGCGGTCGGCGGCGTTCATCTTGGCGATGATGCGGGTCTCGAAGTCCAGGCCCGGCGAGAGGTTCAGATAGCTGTGGGTGGGGCGGGCAAAGCAGTAGATGCAGCCGTGCTCGCAGCCCCGGTAGGGATTGATGGAGCGGTCAAAGCTGATGTCGGGCGACTGGTTGCTGGAAAGGATGCTGCGCGCCTCTTCCTCGATGATCTGGGTCTCGGGCGGCAGGGTCTCTTGCTGGGCGGCCTGATCCAGCGAGCCCCAGCCATCGTCGAAATGCTCACGTTCGCGATGCTCGAAGCGATGTGCCAGCTGCCAGGCGCTGCCCCGGCCCTTGAGCGCCTCGGGATGCGGCAGGCGGCCCAGAGGCTCCGGCGCACAGCCGTCCGCCTCATGTGCCTCATGTGCCTCGGCAGACGGCGAGGGGCGGACGATCAGCGGATGGATGCGAACAGGCGGCTTGAGCATACTGTTTGTTTATACAGTATTTTCCAACCATTCCAAGGGGACGCTCGTCGCCCCTTGGGCCATCACCCACCCTAGCCTTGGATCAAGCCCGCATCGATCAGGTAGCGCGAAGGCGCCTGGGGGTTGAAGGCCAGGCTCAGGCGCTGGCGCGCGCGGGTCAGGGCCACATAGAGCAGATTGCGGTTTTCGTCCGCCGAGCCCTCACCCACGAACTCGCCGCGCGAGAGATGGGGCAGCAGCACATGGTCGAACTCCAGGCCCTTGGCCGCTTCGATGGTGGACAGGCTCACGCGGGTCGCAGCGCCGCCCCCCCCCACGGCCCGCGGTGTCTGGGCCCGCTCCAGGCTGTGCAACAGGGCAAAGAAGCCGTCCAGGTCCTGCTCCTCGCCCAGGGCCAGCTGCAGCAGCTGTTCCAGGTGATCGCGCACCTGGCGGATGTCTTCGCGGCGCACGAGCACGGCACCGGCCAGGCGCTCGGGCTCCAGGCCGGCCATCAGGCCCTGGGCCCAGGCCCGCAGATCCCCGCCGCGCAGCAGGGCCAGACAGGCCTCCAGGCGCGGCCGCGCCAGGCCCGAGGCATTGCGCAAGACCTGACCCTCGATGAACTCCTGCATGCCGCCGGGATGGGCCGCGGCGGCCTCCAGGGCCTGACGCTGGGCGCGGTGCGCGTCCAGACCCCGCAGCGCATCGCTCTGCACCTGGGCGCCAGCAAAGAGCAGCAGGGCCGCCAGGGTGTCGCGGCGCAGGCCGGCGTCCCGCTCGAAGCCGGCGTAGACGCCGCGCGCAGAGGCGTGCAGGCCGCGCATCAGCAGGATCTCGCGGCGGCGCAGAAAAGGCGGCAGCCCCTGCAGCTGGTAGGGCACGCCCAGCTTGAGCAGCTCGCGCTCGATCAGCAGGGACTGGGCCGGCCGGCGCAGCAGGATGCGCAGCTCCTGATGCGCCTGCTGCTGCAGATGCTCGCGCGCCGCCACGGCCAGCAGCCGGGCCTGCACACGCGCATTCTCGGCCGGCAGGCAGCGGATCTCGGTCTTGCGGCCGGGCACAGCCGCATAGGGCTTGCGCGCCAGGCGGCCGGCGGCCTGGGCCAGGTCCACGCCGAAGCGGTGGCTGGCGCTCAGCGGCAGGCGCAGGGCCGGGCCGATCTCCTGCTCGAAGATCGCGCCCATGAAGCCAGCCTCGGCGCCGGCCTGGCCGTGGATGACCTGGTCGCGGTCGCCCACGCCCACAAAGGCGGCACGGCGGTTGCGCGCCAGCAGGCCCTGGAGCACGGTGAACATGGCGCGGTGGGTGTCGTGCATCTCGTCCACCACGATCAGGGCCAGGCCTTGCGCGAGCACACCGCCCTCCTCCGCCAGATCCTGATCCAGCAGCAGGCGGGCCAGGTCGTAGACCGCGTCACCCGTGAAGCGGAACAGGGGGCGCTCCGTCTCCTCGCCCCGGCGCAGCATCTCGTAGGCGCTAAAGACGCGCAGGGTGAAGTAGTCGCTGCCCAGTTCCTCGGCCAGGGCCGGGCTGAGCGCCTGCTCCAGGGGCTCGCGCTCCAGCAGCAGCCGCCCCTTGAGCACGGCGAAGGACTTGAGCAGGCCCTCGATCAGGGCCTCGGAGGCGCCGCCCACGGCCAGCTCCTCGCGGTGGCGCTCCTGGGGCCGCAGCTGGGCCTGGGCGATGGCCTCCAGCACATAGGGCCGCAGTTCCTCCTCCTGGCGCAGCTGCAGCATGCCGGGGCCTTCGAGCTCGGCCAGGCAGTCGCCGGCGAATTGCTCGAAGGTCTGGATGCGCAGCTCGCGCAGCAGCGGCTCCGGCACGCCGATCAGGCGCAGCTGGGCCTGCAGGGCCTGCACCGCGGGCTCGGTGTAGGTGAGCGCCAGCAGCATGCGCGGCGCGGCGCCACGCTGCAGGGCCTGGGCCATGCGCAGGGCCAGGGTGGTGGTCTTGGCCGCGCCGGCATTGGCCTCGATCAGCAGATGGCGCGCCCGCGCGGTCTGGATGGCCAGTTGCTCGGCGCTGGGCGTGATGCCGGCCGGCGTGAAGATCGGCTCGGACACCGCCGACTCAGTAATCGGCGCCGGCCGGGCCGGTGTAGCCGGGGGCGAGGTTCTCGAACTTGGTGTGCATACGCTGGAAGGCCAGCTTCACCGTACCCACCGGGCCGTTACGCTGCTTGGCGATGATGATCTCGGCCACGCCCGGCTCCTGGCACTGGTCCTTGGTGTAGTACTCGTCGCGGTAGATGAACATGATGATGTCCGCATCCTGCTCAATGGCGCCGGATTCACGCAGGTCGGACATCATGGGGCGCTTGTCAGGGCGCGTCTCCACCGAGCGGTTGAGCTGGGAGAGCGCGATCACGGGGCACTTGAGCTCCTTGGCCAGGGCCTTCAGACCCCGCGAGATCTCGCCCACGACGGTCGCGCGGTTCTCCTCGCTGCTGCCGCCGTTGCCGCTCATCAGCTGCAGGTAGTCGATGATGATCAGACCGAGCTGGCCGCTGATGCGAGCCTGGCGGCGTGCACGCGAGCGCACCTCCGAGGGACTCAGGCCCGGGCTCTCGTCGATGTAGATCGGCGCCTTGCCCAGCTTGTCGACGGCCTCGGTCAGCCGGCCCCATTCATCGTTTTCCAGACGCCCCAGGCGCAGCCGGCTCTGGTCAATGCGGCCGACCGAACCGACCATACGCAATGCCAGCTGGGAGGCGCCCATTTCCATCGAGTAGATGACGACCGGCAGCCCCTCGTTGATGGCCACGTTCTCGCCGATATTGACCACGAAGGCGGTCTTGCCCATGGAGGGACGGGCAGCCAGGATGATCAGGTCGCCCGGCTGCAGACCCGCGGTCTGCTTGTCCAGATCGTAGAAGCCGGTGCGCACGCCGGTGACGTCCTCGGCACCGTTCTCCGCCAGTTCGTTGACCCGGTCGATCAGATCAACCACCAGCTTGTCCATGCTGTGAAAGCCCTGCCCGCCCTTGCTGCCTTCCTCATTGATGCGGAAGATCTTGCCCTCGGCCTCATCAACGATGTCCTTCACCGGCCGACCCTGCGGGTTCATCGCCGCGCTGGCGATCTCGTCACTGGCGGTGACCAGCTTGCGCAGCACGGCGCGCTCGCGCACGATTTCCGCGTAGCGGCGCAGATTGGCCGCGCTGGGCACGCTCTGGGCCAGGGCATTCAGATAGGCCAGGCCGCCGCAATCGGCCGCCTTGCCCAGCGAGCTCAGCTCCTCGAAGACCGTCACCACATCGGCCGGCTTGCCACCGTTGATCAGCTTGCCGATGGCGGCAAAGATCTGCTTGTGCTCGAAGCGGTAGAAGTCTGACTCCTGCAGCAAATCGCCCGCCCGGTCCCAGGCGCTGTTGTCGATCAGCAGGCCGCCCAGCACGCTTTGCTCGGCTTCGACCGAATGTGGCGGTACACGCAGACGGGCGACTTCGTCGTCCGAGCCGGGGTTGGGAGAGGAACCGGGGGCAGAAAAGATCGCGGACATGGCGGGCACGATATCCACAGCCCTGTGAACAAGACTGTGGAGAAGATGTTCACGACCTGGGGTTACAGCGGGATAACTGTCGCCCCAGAAGACAAAAAGCCGACGACTGGATCAGTCATCGGCTTCTCTGATCGTTGCAGCACGGTGGCCACAACGCCATAGGGGATGTGCTTACTCGGCGTCGCCGACGACTTGCACCGTCACTTCAACCACCACATCGGTGTGCGGAGCGACGTTCACGGAGAACTCGCCCACGGCCTTCAGCGGGCCCAGGGGCAGACGGATCTGCGACTTGGCCACGGCGAAGCCCAGCTTGCTGATGGCTTCGGCGATGTCGGCGTTGGTCACCGAACCGAACAGGCGGCCGTCCACGCCAGCCTTCTGGCTGATGCGCACGGTCTTGCCGGCCAGGCCTTCACCCAGAGCCTGTGCGGCGGCCAGCTTCTCGGCGGCGATCTTTTCCAGTTCGGCGCGCTTGGCTTCGAATTCCTTGATCGCGGCTTCGGTGGCGCGACGCGCCTGCTTGGTCGGGATCAGGAAGTTGCGTGCGTAGCCGTCCTTGACCTTGACGACGTCACCCAGGTTGCCCAGGTTGGCAACTTTTTCGAGGAGGATGATTTGCATGTTGGCTTACTCCTCAGACCTTGTGCTGATCGCTGTAGGGCAGCATGGCCAGGAAGCGAGCACGCTTGATGGCCACGGTCAGCTGGCGCTGGTAGAAGGCGCGGGTGCCGGTCAGACGAGCGGGCGTGATCTTGCCGTTTTCGCCGACGAAGTCGCGCAGGGTGTCCACGTCCTTGTAGTCGATGGATTCAACACCAGCGACGGTGAAACGGCAGAAACGCTTGCGGCGGAACAGCAGCGATTGTTGGTTGCGCTTGGGCTTCTTGTCTTTGGAGAAGCGACCCTTACCACGTGCGGGGGGCATAGTAGACCTCTTTAATTCAATCCGGATTAGCGACGGACGATGTTGCTGCGGAACCGGGCGTCAGTTCGGTGACATGGAAGATGGTTCCACGACCGTTGCGCATGGCGGCGATGAAGCCCTCGAACAGGGCATGTCCACCGACCCCCAGCGCCTGAACGCGCTTGCAGAGTTCACTGCCTATGGCCACGCTCTTGATCTCCAGGGAGACCCGGCGAGGACGTCCGGCTTCGGTGACCTGGGACTCATGCTTCAAGCTGAAGTCCAGGGCCGCCTGGCCGGCCGGCGTGTATCTGATCAGTCCCAGCTCAAGCAGCTGTGCTTGCAATACAAGCTGATTCACCGCTTGGGCAATGACAACAACACCAGCTCTTTATCAGGCTTCCTGAGGCGCCTTGCGGGCCTCTTCGCGCTCCACAGCCTTCATCATCACGGAAGGCGTGGTTTCGGCCTTGTCCTTGACCACGGTCAGGTGGCGCAGGACGGCGTCGTTGAAGCGGAAGCCGGTTTCGAGCTCAGCCAGCACTTCCTTGCTGCACTCGATGTTCAGGCACAGGTAGTGGGCCTTGGCCAGCTTCTGGATCAGGTAGGCCAGTTGACGGCGACCCCAGTCCTCGACGCGGTGCACAGCACCACCGCCGGCGGTGATCAGGCCCTTGTAACGCTCCAGCATGGCCGGAACTTGTTCGCTTTGATCCGGATGGATCAGCAGAACGATCTCGTAGTGACGCATAGACACTCCTTGTGGATTCCGGTTCCTCGACCCACCGGGCGACGCTTGACAGCATCGTCCGCAGGCCCAGGCCCCGAGGAAGCCGCCCCAAGGCGTCAAAGACATGGGTACGGCAAGGGAAAGCCCGCGATTGTAGCGCACACCCCTGGCTTGGGGCAAGCAAGCCCGGTTTGCCGCCTAGAGCCGCGGCGGTCGCCGCAGATCCAGCGCCTGAGCTTCGCTGGCGGGCTGCCTGGGCGTCAGCAGGCTGACCAGGACGGCGGCCAGCAACCCGGCCGGCACGCCAAACACGCCGGCCGAGATGGGCTGAATCCCCCACCAGAGTTGCGCCGGACCTTGCAGCCCCAGGCTTGCTCGAAGGCCGGGATGGGCCCCGACCATGTAGTAGGCCGTCACCCCCAGGCCCAGCAACATGCCGGCAATGGCCCCCCAGGCATTGGCCCGCCGCCAGAACACACCCAGCAGCAGCACCGGCACAAAGGCAGACCCCGCCAGGGAGAAGGCGGCCGCCACCAGCAACAGGATGTCGGCTGGCTTCTGCGCCGCCACCGCGGCCGCGGCCAAAGCCGTCAGCAGCAGGATGGCCTTGGAGGCCATGACACGCTTGGGTGCACTGGCCCGAGGATTGATCACACGGTGATAGACATCATGCGCCAGGGCGCTGGAGATGGTCAGCAGCAGCCCGTCGGCGGTGGACAAGGCCGCCGCCAAGCCACCCGCGGCCACCATGGCGGACACCACATAGGGCAGCCCCGCCAGCTCGGGCGTGACCAGCATGACGATATCGCCTCCGATCTGCATCTCACCGAGCTGCAGAATGCCGTCGCGGTTGAGGTCGCTCACGGAGAGCAGGGCCGGGTCGACCTTGGCCCACTGGGCGATCCAGGTCGGCAACTGGTCAAACGGCGTGCCCACCAGCCCATCGAAGACCTCGAACTTGACCATGACAGCCAGGGCCGGCGCGGTGATGTAGAGCAAGCCAATGAAGAGCAGGGACCAACCCACCGACTCCCGCGCCTCGCGTACCGTTGGCGTGGTGAAGCTGCGATTCAGGATATGCGGCAGACCGGCCGTGCCCACCACAAGGCAGAAGACCAAGGCCAGGAAGTTGCGGCGGGACTCTTCAAAGGCTTGCTGTGCGGCCGCGTCGCCCTGGGGATCACCCGCGAAGGCCTGGGCGTGCGGGGCCATCCCCCCGAGCGGCTTGGCGCGCGCCTCATAGGCGAGCAACTGACGCTGCCACAGTTCACGCGCCTCGGCCGGGGTGCGTGGCAGCGCGCTCAACCGCTTCTCCGCGGCCTGGATCTCCGCCAGCGGTGCATCCTCGGCCTTGAGCCGGGCGACCCGGGCCAGGCTCTGCTGGCGCTCGCTGGCCAGTGCCGCGGGCACATCCTGCAGCTGCTGCCGCAAGCGCTGAATGCGCTGCTCCAGCACAGCAATCACCTGCAGCTCGGCCGGATCCTCTCGCAGCTGCTGCTCGCGCTCACTGATCTGCTGCAACTGGTAGCCGTAGACCGCCTGAGGCAGGGGCGAGCCCGTCTGCTTGACCGATAGCCAGACCACCGGCACCAGATAGGCCACGATCAGAATGATGTACTGCCCCACCTGGGTCCAGGTCACCGCCCGCATGCCCCCCAGAAAGGAGCAGACCAGCACCCCACCCAGGCCCACGAAGACCCCGATCTCGAAGGTCAGCCCCGAGAGACGCGCCGTGATCAGCCCGACGCCATAGATCTGGGCCACCACATAGATGAAGGACACGGCAATGGCGGCCATGGCGGCGATCAGGCGCACGGCATTGCTGGCGTAGCGATCGCCGAGAAAGTCGGGCACCGTGTACTTGCCGAAGCGCCTGAGGTAGGGCGCCAGGCACAGCGCCACCAAGCAGAAGCCCCCCGTCCAACCCAGCACAAAGGCCAGACCGCCATAGCCGGAGAGGTAGAGCGTGCCGGCCATGCCGATGAAGCTGGCCGCGCTCATCCAGTCGGCGCTGGTGGCCATGCCGTTGTAGAGGGCCGGCACGCGCCGGCCCGCCACGTAGTACTCGTCGGGGTCGGTCGTGCGGCTCAGCACACCGATGCCGGCGTAGACCACCACCGTGGCAAAGAGGAAGCAAAAGCCTATCCAACTCTTGGACAGGCCCAGGCGCTCGGCCACGGCAAGCAGCAGCGCAAAGCCCGCAAACCCGAGGCTGTACCCGAGGTAAATGCGGTTGAGGCGACGCTTGAGTGCCGGGGTCGCGCTAGACCCCGCACGGACCGGAGGGGATGACACGCGCGGCTGGCTTTTGTGGGCAGACCGCCATCATGCGGGGAGAGCTGGCGCCAAGACCCTAGCGGGAACCCGGAGACTCCACGGCGCTGGGCGCTGCACGCCCTGCCCGACTCAGCGCGGTATCAGCGCGGCCTCAGCGAAGTCTCAGCCGCGGGCACCGGCCAACTGGCTGGCGCGCGGGCGGCTGGGCAGCGCATGGCGCAGGATGCGCCAGACCACCTGAGCGAACTGCACCGGCAGGGAGCCCGTGTTGTAGTTCACGCCGTAGCGCTTGCAGATGTCCCTCACCACGGGGGCCATCTCCACATAGCGGTTGGCCGGCACATCGGGGAAGAGATGGTGCTCGATCTGATGGCTCAGATTGCCCGACAAGGTATTGAGCACAAAGCCGCCCGAGATATTGGAGGAGCCGCGGATCTGGCGCCAGTACCAGTGGGCCCGGGTCTCGTTCTTCAGCACGCCCTTGGGGAAGGTTTCCACCTCGGTGGTGAAGTGGCCGCAGAAGATGATGGTGTAGGTCCAGAGATTGCGAAGGCCGTTGGCCACCAGATTGCCGGTGAACACCACCAAGAAGCCCGGACCGGCCAGCAAGGGGAAGAGCAGATAGTCCTTGATCAGCTGGCGGCTCACCTTCTTCAGCACCGGCACACCGGCACGGCGCAGTTCGGCACGGGCGGCCTTGCGGCGCTTGCCGAAGAGCTGGCCCAGACGCAGGTCCTGGATGGCCACGCCCCACTGGAACATCAGGGCGAAGATCAGGGCATAGAGCGGCTGCAACAGGGCCGCAGGCGTCCAGCGCTGCTCGGGAAAGAGGCGCAGCACGCCATAGCCGATATCGTCATCCAGGCCGTGGATATTCGTGTAGGTGTGGTGGCGGAAGTTATGGGTCTTGCGCCAGTTCTCGCTGGTGGCCACGATGTCCCACTCGAACTGCTTGCCCTTGAAGTGCGGGTCACCCATCCAGTCGTACTGGCCGTGGATGACGTTGTGCCCCAGCTCCATGTTGTCCACGATCTTGGACAGGGCCAGGCTCAACGTGCCCAGGATCCAGAAGCCGATCAGCCAGGGCGTGGGCAGGAAGGCGCCAATCATCAAGAGGGCGCGGCCGAGCAGCTCGCTCCAGCGCACCAGCTTGTAGATATTGCGGATGTAGCGCGCATCGCGCTCGCCCAGATCGGCCACGGTTCGGGCACGCAGGGCCTCGATCTCGGCGCCGAACTTCTCCAGCTCCTCGTTGGAGAGTTGACGGGTCAGGGACTTGTTCATGCTTGTTCTCAAAGATCCAGACTGAGATCGCCGCAGGCACGGCTCACGCACAGACGCAGCTGGCTGCCGGGCTCGGCCTCGCGCTCGCCGGTATGAAGGTTCTGTACCTGGCCTTCGTGCTTGGTGCAGACGCAGCTGTGGCAGATGCCCATGCGGCAGCCCGAGGGCGGCCGCAGGCCCTGAGCCTCCAGCGCGCTGAGCAGGCTCTCGCCGCTGCTCAGGGTCAGGCTGCGGCCACTGCGGCGCAGCTCTACGGTGACGGGGCGCACTTCATCCAATGCGATGGGCGCCGCGGGCGAAAAGGCCTCGGCCTGGAAGCGCTGTACGCGCGGCGCCAACAGCTGACGGGCCGTGTCCACAAAGCCACCCGGACCACAGGCCAGCACCTGCAGGTGCTGCCAGCCTTCGCTGGGGCCCAGCAGCGAAACCAGCTGGTCTGCGTTGATGCGGGCCGCCGGCGCCTGGGCATCCTGGGTCAGCATCAGGTGCAGACGGAAGCGCGGCTGAGCCTGGGCCAGGGCTTGCAGTTCCTGCGCAAAGCAGAGCTGCTCGGCGCTGCGGGCCCAGTAGACCAGGGTCAGGGCACCCGGCGCGCCAGCCGCCGCCCAGGCACGGGTCAGGCTCATCAGCGGCGTGATGCCGCTGCCAGCGGCCAGAAAGAGGCCCGCAGCTTCACCCGCAACGGGCCAGTGCAGATCGCCATAGGCCGCATCGATGGAGAGCATCTCGCCCTCACGGACCCGATCGCACAGGTGGTTGGACAGCTTGCCGCCCTCCACCCGCTTGACGGTGATGGCAATGCGGCCATCCGCGCGCGGCCTATCGCTCAGGCTGTAGCTGCGGGTGACGCGGCGGCCATCGATCTCGGCACCGACATTCAGATGCTGGCCAGCGCGAAAGCCCCGCCAGTGACGATTGGGCTTGAGCACCAGGGTCACGGCGTCGGCGGACTCGACCCGCCGCTCCAGCACCCGCGCCAGCGGGCGATCCCAGGTCCAGCTGCGATTGAGCAGACCCAGCCAGAAGTCAAACACGGCCGGATCCACCACGGGACCCAGCAGACGGCGCAGCAAGCCGCCGCGCGCAGGTGCAAAAGAGGACACAAATACTCCGTTCGACGCCAATCAGCAGGAATCCGGATCGGGTCGGCGCGCAGTATACGGCCACACATACACCCGTCTATACAGATGTATATCAAATCCGCTTCGGTATGATGCGCACTCTCGCACAAAGCCATGACAAGCCTTCTCATGCTCGAGGCGGAACAAACCGCCCCCACGCTGTCCTCGTCCCAACCGGGTCGCAAGGCGGTGATTTCCCGCGAAGACATCGTGCAGGCCGCCCTCAAGCTGGTGGGGCCGCACCGCAGTGTCTCGACGCTGAGCCTGCGTGAGGTGGCTCGTGAAGCCGGTATCGCACCCAACAGCTTCTATCGCCAGTTCCGCGATATGGACGAGCTGGCCGTCACCCTGATCGATATGGCGGGCAAGTCGCTGCGGGAGATCATCGGCGAAGCTCGGCTGCGCGCCAGCCACGGCAATAGTGTGGTGCGCAGCGCGGTACAGGCCTTCATCGAACAGCTGCGCTCGGACGACCGCCTGCTGCACATCCTGCTGCGCGAAGGCACGGTGGGCTCGGACGCGTTCAAGCACGCGGTGGACCGCCAGTTGCTCTTCTTCGAGGAAGAGCTGCGCGTGGACCTGATCCGCCTGGCCGAAATCAACCAGACCGGGCTCTATGAGCCGGCACTCGTGGCCAAGGCCATCACCCGCCTGGTCTTTGCCATGGGCGCAACGGCCATGGACCTGCCCCACGACAAGCTGCCCGAGCTGACCGAGCAGCTGATCGTGATGGTGCGCATGATCATCACCGGCACCCAGACCATGGCGGTGCATGGGTCACCCGATCACTGAGATCCCACCAAGAAAAAAAGCCCGCGACAAGCGGGCTTTGTTTTTTCTAGTCGGGACTCAGCGCTTGGCCAGACGCTGCCAGGTCTCGATCACCGTGTCGGGATTCAGGGAGATGGACACGATACCCTCCTGCGCCAGCCAGTCGGCAAAGTCAGCATGGTCGCTGGGGCCCTGGCCGCAGATGCCGATGTACTTGCCGGTGGCACGGCAGGCGGTGATGGCGCGCGAGATCAGGGCCTTGACGGCGGGATCGCGCTCGTCGAAGTCGCCGGCCAGCAGTTCCAGGCCCGAATCGCGATCCAGACCCAGGGTCAGCTGGGTCAGATCGTTGGAACCGATGGACATGCCATCGAAATGCTCCAGGAACTGCTCGGCCAGGATGGCGTTGGACGGCACCTCGCACATCATGATCACGCGCAGCCCATCCTGGCCGCGCTTGAGGCCGCGCTCGGCCAGCATGGCCACCACACGCTCGGCCTGCTTCACGGTGCGAACAAAGGGCACCATGATCTCGACATTGCTCAGGCCCATATCGTTGCGCACGCGCTTGAGCGCCTCGCACTCCATGGCAAAAGCATCCGAGAACTCGCCGCTGATATAGCGCGAGGCGCCGCGGAAGCCCAGCATGGGGTTCTCTTCATCGGGCTCGTAGCGCGAGCCGCCGATCAGCTTCTTGTACTCGTTGCTCTTGAAGTCAGAGAGCCGCACGATCACCGGCCGCGGATAGAAGGCGGCGGCAATGGTGGCCACGCCTTCGGTGAGCTTGTCCACATAGAAGGCACGCGGCGAGGCGTGACCACGGGCCACGGACTCGACGGCCTTCTTCAGGTCGGCGTCGATGTTCGGATAGTCCAGGATGGCCTTGGGGTGGACACCGATATTGTTGTTGATGATGAACTCGAGGCGGGCCAGGCCCACGCCGGCGCTGGGCATCTGGGCGAAATTGAAGGCCAGCTGCGGGTTGCCCACATTCATCATGATCTTGATGGGGCAGTACGGCAGCTCGCCGCGGTGCACCTCGCTGACCTCGGTCTCCAGCAGGCCGTCGTAGATATGGCCCGTATCGCCCTCGGAGCAGGCCACGGTGACCAACTGGCCGTCCTTGAGCTTCTCGGTGGCGTCACCGCAGCCCACCACGGCCGGGATGCCCAGCTCGCGCGCGATGATGGCCGCGTGGCAGGTGCGGCCGCCGCGGTTGGTGACGATGGCGCTGGCGCGCTTCATCACCGGCTCCCAGTTCGGGTCGGTCATGTCGGTGACCAGCACATCACCGGGCTGCACGCGCTCCATCTCGGCCACGCTGTGGACCAGGCGCACCGGGCCGGTGCCGATCTTCTGGCCGATGGCGCGGCCCTCGGCCAGCACGGTGCTGTGGCCCTTGAGCTTGTAGCGATGCTCCACCTGGCCTTCGGCCTGGCTCTTCACCGTCTCGGGGCGGGCCTGCAGGATGTAGAGCTTGCCGTCAATGCCGTCGCGGCCCCATTCCACGTCCATGGGACGGCCATAGTGCTGCTCGATGACCAGGGCGTACTGGGACAGCTCGATCACCTCGGCATCGGACAGCGAATAGCGGTTGCGCGCTTCCGGCGCCGTATCCACCGTCTTGACCAGCTTGCCGCTGGCCGCCTTTTCCTCGGGGCTGGCGAACTCCATGCGGATCAGCTTGGAGCCCAGATTGCGGCGGATGACCGGGAACTTGCCGCTCTTGAGCGCCGGCTTGTGCACATAGAACTCATCCGGGTTCACGGCGCCCTGCACCACCGTCTCGCCCAGGCCGTAGCTGGAGGTGATGAAGACCACGTCCTTGAACCCGCTCTCGGTGTCGATGGTGAACATCACACCGGCGGAACCCAGATCCGAGCGCACCATGCGCTGCACGCCGGCCGACAGGGCCACATCGGCATGGGCAAAGCCCTTGTGCACGCGGTAGCTGATGGCGCGGTCGTTGTAGAGGGAGGCAAAGACCTCCTTCATCTTGTGCAGCACTTCCTCGATGCCCACCACGTTCAGGAAGGTCTCCTGCTGGCCGGCGAACGAGGCGTCGGGCAGGTCTTCCGCGGTGGCGGAGGAGCGCACGGCAAAGGAGGCATCCGGGTTGCCGGCGGTCAGCTCGGCAAAGGCGCTGCGGATCTGGGCTTCCAGATCGGCCGGGAAAGGCTGCGCCTCCACCCAGCCACGAATCTCGGCGCCAACTTCGGCCAGGGCCTTGACGTCGTCGGTGTCCAGGGTGGACAGGCGTGCCTGAATGCGCTGATCAAGACCCTCGAACTTCAGAAACTCGCGGAAGGCATGGGCCGTGGTGGCGAAGCCACCCGGAACACGCACGCCGGAGGCCGCGAGCTGGGAGATCATTTCGCCGAGGCTGGCATTCTTGCCACCAACCACCTCGACGTCCGTCATTCTCAGATTCTCAAAGGGAACGACCAGGGCGGTCGGCTCGTAGCGAGAGGACATGGGAAAGCTCCGTGATGTTGAAAACTCGGGGCTCCCGGCGCAATCGGCAAGGCTTGCGCGGTGGGGACGCGAGCAGCCGCAGAACCAGCATTTCTGGATTCTTGTAGGAGGCGGTCGGGCTGCATGGTGATGCGCGTCGGGGGAGGCTTTGCACCGATTCTACGGGCAAGCCCACTTATGATGACAAGACACTCTAGAGCGTCCCGACCATGAACACCCAGCGCACCGTGTACTTTGTCTCCGACGGCACCGGCATCACGGCAGAAACCTTCGGCAACTCCATCCTGGCCCAGTTCCCCATGAAGCCACGGCACGTGCGCCGCCCCTTCGTGGACAGCGCCGAGAAGGCCTATGCCGTGGTGCGCGAGATCAATGAGACCGGCGAGCGCGAGGGTCAGCGTGCCATCGTTTTCGCCACCCTGGTGGACCGCGATGTGCTCAAGATCGTGCGCGATCACTGCCAGGGCCGGGTGATCGATATGTTCGCCACCTTCATCGAGCCGCTGGAGGAGGAGTTCGGCGTCAAGAGCAACCACCGGGTGGGCCGCTTCTCGGATGTGGCGCGCAGCCAGGAGTATCACGACCGCATCGAGGCCATCAACTTTTCCCTGGCCCATGACGACGGCCAGTCGGCCAAGAACCTAGTCTCGGCCGATGTGATCCTGGTGGGCGTGAGCCGCTGCGGCAAGACGCCCACCTCGCTCTACCTGGCCATGCAGCACGGCATCAAGGCCGCCAACTACCCCCTGATCCCCGAGGACTTCGAGCGCGGCAAGCTGCCCGCCAGCCTGTTGCCGCACAAGGCCAAGTGCTTCGGCCTGACCATAGACCCCGACCGCCTGGCCCAGGTGCGCAACGAGCGCCGCCCCGGCAGCAAGTATGCGGACATGATGAACTGCCGCTACGAGGTCAACGAGGCCGAGAAGATGATGAAGCGCGAGGGCATCTCCTGGCTCTCCTCGACCCACAAGTCCATCGAGGAAATCGCCACCACCATCCTGCGCGACATCCGGCCGGACCGCCTGATCTACTGATCAGGCCAGGCGCTGACGTGCACTCTCATAGAGGCAGATCGCGGCCGCACTGCCCACATTCAACGATTCCTCGCCGCCCGGCTGCGGAATGCCCACGGTCAGCCCGCAGCGCTGCATCAGGGCCGGCTGCACGCCCTGCCCTTCGTGGCCCATGACCCAGGCACAGGGGCTGGGCAGGCGGGTCTGGTGCAGCTGGGACTGGGCGTGGGAGCTGGTGGCGATCAGGGGCAGGTCCAGGCCGTCCAGGTCTTCGGGCGCCAGGCCTTCGACCAGGCGCAGGCCGAAATGCGCGCCCATGCCGGCACGCAGCACCTTGGCACTCCACAGCGCCGCCGTGCCCTTGAGCGCCAGCACCTGGCGAAAGCCGAAAGCCGCGGCACTGCGCAGGATGGTGCCCACATTGCCGGCGTCCTGTAGGCGGTCCAGCACCACGCTGTCCACGCCCTTGAGCGGGCTCAGACCCGCGACATGCGCCACCTCGAAGCCGATCTGGGCCGGTGACTCCAGGCCGCTGATGCTCTTGAACAGGGCCAGGGGCAGGACCAGCACGCGCGGCGCGGCATCCGCCAGCTCGCGCAGCGCGGGTTCGGCATAGGCGGCCTCGCTGACCACGGCCAGCGTGGGCTGCTGGCCGCGCTGCAGCAGGGCGCGGGCCAGATGGTCTCCCTCCAGCCAGACGGAGCCCAGCTTGCGGTAGGCCGCGGCGTCCTGGCTCAGCTTGCGCAGGCGCTGCAGGCTGGGGTTGTCCCGGGCGGTGATGTGCAGGACCTTGGGCGTGCTCATGGGGCGGAAGTCTCCAGGATCTGGCGCACCGGGGCGAAGCTGCGCCGGTGCCAGGCGCTCACACCATGGGCCCGCAGGGCGGCCAGATGATCGGCGGTGGGATAGCCCTTGTGGGTGGCGAAGCCGTACTCGGGATGGGTCTCGTGCATGGCCAGGCACTGGCGGTCGCGCGTGACCTTGGCCAGGATGGAAGCGGCCGAGATGGCCTGCACCAGAGCGTCGCCCTTGACGATGGCCTCGGCCGGCACCTTGAGCACGGGCAGGCGGTTGCCGTCCACCAGCACCTTGGCAGGCTTGAGGCGCAGGCCCTCCACCGCGCGGCGCATGGCCAGCAGGGTGGCCTGCAGGATGTTGAGCTGGTCAATCTCCTCCACGCTGGCCTCGGCGATGCAGCAGCACAGGGCCTTGGCGCGGATCTCGTCGAACAGGCGCTCGCGCTTCTTCTCGCTCAACGTCTTGGAGTCACCCAGACCGGCAATCGGATTGAGCTCGTCCAGGATCACCGCGGCCGCCACCACCGGACCGGCCAGGGGGCCGCGGCCGGCCTCGTCCACGCCGGCGATCAGACCGGGAGCGTCCCAGGCCAGACCCAGCTGCTGCGGCGGCTCAGAGGCCGATGACTTGCGCAATGGCATCCGTGGCCACCTGGGCCGTGTTGCGACGCAGGAGTTCGTGTTGCTCGACAAAGCGCGCCTGCACCCGGGCGTAGCGCTCAGGCTCGTCCAGCCAGGCCAGACCTTCGGCGGCAAGGGCTTCGGGCGTGCACTCGTCCTGCAGCAGCTCGGGCACCAGGAACTCGCGCGCCAGCACATTGGGCAGGCCCACCCAAGGCTGGTAGCGCTGGCCGCTGATGCGGCGCCAGTTCAGCCAGTGCATGCGGTAGGCAATCACCATGGGGCGCTTGAAGAGCGCGGCCTCCAGGGTGGCGGTGCCGCTGGCCACCAGGGTCACGTCGCAGGCGGCCAGGGCCTCGTGCGAGCGGCCATCCAGCAGCTGGATCTCCAGGCCCGCGGGCACAAGGGGTTCGATCAGTGCGCGCAGGCCCGGCGCCACCGGCAGCACGAAGCGCAGCGCGGGCCGCGCCTTCTGCATCAGGGCCGCGGCCTGCAGCAGGGGCGCGGCGATATAGCGAACCTCGCTCTTGCGGCTGCCCGGCAGCAGGGCCACCACGGTATCGCCCTCACCCAGGCCCAGGGCCGCACGGCTGGCCGCACGCGGCGGCTCCAGCGGAATCGCATCGGCCAGCGGATGGCCCACATAGGTGGCGGCAATGCCGGCCTCGTGCAGCAGGGCCGGCTCGAAGGGGAAGAGGCAGAGCACATGATCCACCGAGTCGCGGATCTTCTGCACCCGCTCCCCGCGCCAGGCCCAGATGGAGGGGCAGACGAAGTGGATGGCCTTGACGCCCTCGGCCTTGAGACGGGCCTCGACCACGAAGTTGAAGTCCGGCGCGTCGATGCCGATAAAGGCGCGCGGCTTGTCCGCCAGCAGACGGCCCATCAGCTGCTTGCGGATGGCCAGGATCTCGCGCAGATGCATCAGCGCGTCCACATAGCCGAAGACCGAGAGCTTGTGGTGCGGCCACCAGGACTCGAAGCCGCCCTGCTCCATGCGCGGCCCGCCAATGCCCTGGGCCTGCAACCCGGGCCAGCGCTGGCGCAGGCCGGCCAGCAGCAGGCCGCCGAGCAGATCACCGGAGGCCTCGCCGGCCACCATGCCGAAGCGGGGCGCGGTGTCGCTCATGGCCTCAGCGGATGATGCCGCGCGTGGCGGTCTTGAGGAAGTCCAGCATCAGCTGGATGGTGTCGCGCGCCTCGGGGTGCGAGGCCTGCAGGCCGGCCATCTCGATCTGGGCCTGGTCCACGGTCAGGCCACGGCGGTACAGCAGGCGATACATCTGCTTGACCGCGTTGAGCTGCTCGGGCGTGAAGCCACGGCGCTTGAGGCCTTCGAGGTTGAAGCTGCGGGCCTCGGCGGTGTTGCCGGCGGCCATGATGAAGGGCGGCAGATCCTGGAACAGGATGGAGCCCAGGCCCGTCATGCTGTGGGCGCCGATGTGCACGAACTGGTGCACGGCCGTGAAGCCGCCCAGGATGGCCCAGTCGCCCACATGCACGTGGCCGGCCAGCTGCGCGTTATTGGCCATGATGACCCGGTTCCCCACCTTGCAGTCATGCGCCAGGTGCACATAGGCCATGATCCAGTTGTCATCGCCCAGCGCCGTGATGCCGTCGTCCTGCACAGTGCCGCGGTTCATGGTGCAGAACTCGCGGATGGTGTTGCGGTCGCCCACGATCAGCTGGGTGGGCTCGCCGGCGTACTTCTTGTCCTGCGGTGCGGCGCCCAGGGAGGCGAACTGGAAGATCTTGTTGTCGCGGCCGACGGTGGTTGGCCCCTCGATCACGCAGTGCGGGCCCACGCTGGTGCCGGCGCCGATGCGCACACCGGCGCCGATCACCGTGTAGGGGCCGACCGTGACCGAGCTGTCCAGCTCGGCCTTGGGATCAACGATGGCGGTGGCATGGATCATGACCAGGGCCCTTCCCCGCTCAGGCGGCTTCGATGCGACGCATGGTGCACATCAGCTCGGCCTCGCAGGCGATGTCCTCGCCCACATAAGCCTTGCCGGTGTACTTGAAGATGCCGGCCTTGGCACGGTCCAGGGTCACCTCCAGCACCAGCTGATCGCCCGGCTCCACCGGGCGCTTGAAGCGCGCGCCGTCGATGCCGGCGAAGTAGCACACGGTGCTGTCGTCCAGCTCGGTGTCCAGGCTGATCAGGGTCAGCACCGTGGCGGCCTGTGCCATGGCTTCCAGCATCAGCACGCCCGGCATCACCGGGCGGTGCGGGAAGTGGCCCAGGAAATGCGGCTCGTTGATGCTGACGTTCTTCAGCGCGCGGATGCGCTTGCCCTTGTCCAGCTCCAGCACGCGATCGATCAGCAGGATCGGGTAGCGGTGCGGGATCTTCTTGAGGATCTGGTGGATGTCCAGGGTGGTCGTCGTCATGCTTTCTTCTCCAGCGCTCTGAGGCGCTCTCGCAAGGCGTGCAGCTGTCGCAGCGTCGCCGCGTTCTTTTCCCAACTGGCGTTCTCGTCGAACGGAAACACGCCGCTGTACTGGCCCGGCTTGGCAATGCTGCGCGTCACCACCGTGGCGGCCGAGACGTGCACGCCGTCGGCCAGGCTCAGGTGACCCAGCACGATGGCGCCGCCGCCGATGGTGCAGCCGCGGCCGATCACCGCGCTGCCGGCCACGCCGGCGCAACCCGCCATCGCGGTATGGGCGCCCACCTTCACGTTGTGGCCGATCTGCACCAGATTGTCCAGCTTGACGCCGTCCTCCAGCACCGTATCGTCCAGGGCGCCGCGGTCTATGCAGCTGTTGGCGCCGATCTCCACATCGTCACCGATGCGCACCGCGCCGAGCTGCTCGATCTTTTCCCAGCGCCCCGCCGTGGGCGCGAAGCCAAAACCGTCGGCGCCTATCACCACGCCGCTGTGCAGAAGGCAGCGCGCGCCGATGCGGCAGTCAAAGCCCAGGGTGACGCGCGGGGCCAGCCGGCTGCCCTCGCCCACCACGGCGCGCTCGCCGATCACGCAGTGCGCGCCGATGCGCGCGCCGGCGCCGATGCGGGCACCGGCCTCGATCACCGCCTGCGGCCCCACATCCACATCAAGCCCCAGCTCGGCCGTGGGATCGATCACCGCGCTGGGGTGCACGCGCGGCGCGCCCAGCGGGCGCACCTGCGCGGCCCACCACTGGGTGAGCCGGGCGAAGTAGAGGTAGGGATCGGGCGTGAGGATGTAGCTGCCGCCGCGGGCCTCGGCGAGCTCGCGCAGGGCGGGCGCCAGGATCACGCAGCCCGCCGCGCTGCCCGCCAGCTGCTGCTGGTAGCGCGGATTGGCCAGGAAGGCGATGGTGGTGGCATCGGCGCCGTCCAGCGGGCCGATACGCTCGATCACCGGATCGGGGGCACCAAGAAGATCGCCGCCCAAGGCGGCGATCAGTTCGGCAACAGTGATCTTGGGCAAGATCGGACCGACGCGGTTTACTTCTGCGCGTTCAGCGCGTCGATCACCTTCTTGGTGATGTCGACACGGGCGCTGGCGTGCACAGCGTCTTGCAGGATCAGGTCGTACTTCTCGGCATCGAAGATCTGCTTGATCACGCGATTGGCGCGATCAACCAGCATGCCCAGCTCCTCGTTCTTGCGCTGAGCCAGATCTTCCTGGAACTCACGGCGCTTGCGCTGCAGGTCACGATCGGCCTCGACCAGATCGCGCTGACGGCGTCCGCGCTCGTTCTCGCTGAGGGTCGGGCTGTCCTTTTCAAGCTTCTCGGCGGCACCGCGAAGCCTGGTTTCCAGATCCTTCAATTCCTTCTCGCGCTTGCTGAATTCGGTTTCAAGCTTGGCCTGCGCAACCTTGGCCAAATTGGCCTCTCGCATCACGCGCTCACTGTTGACATAGCCAATCTTCAGGTCCTGCGCCTGCAGGCCCGTGGCCGAAGCGCACAGCATGGCGGCCATGGCCGCCGATTTCAACAGCTTGCTCATCATCAGAATGCAGTCCCGATCTGGAATTGGAAACGTTCTATTCTATCCGTAGGCTTCTTGCGCACCGGCGTGCCGTAGCTCATCTTGAGGGGACCCATCGGGGAAAGCCAGGACAGGCCGATACCGGCCGAGGCGCGGATATCGCCGGCCTCGATTTTCTCATGCGAGCCCCAGACATTGCCGGCATCGAAGAAGCCGAAGAGTCGGAAGGTCTTGTCATTGCCGGCGCCCGGCACTGGCACATACAGCTCCACATTGCCATTCATGCGACGGTTGCCGCCCGAGTAGGAGCCGGTCACGTCCACGGGGCCCAGCGAGTTGCCCTCGAACACGCGCACCGAACCCAGGCCACCGGCGTAGAAGTTCTTGAAGATCGGATAGGGACGGCCCGAGATGCCCTTGCCCCAACCCAGCTCACCATTGACGCCCAGCGTGAACTTGCTGCTCCACAGCGGGAAGTACTGCTGGTACTGCACATTGGCGCGCATATAGCGCGAATCGCCGGTCGGGCTCAGCTCAAGGTTCACGCGCTGGTACTTGCCGCGCGTGGGCGAGATGATGCTGTCCCGCTCATCACGCTGCCAGCCAATGGTCAGCGGGAAGGCCGTGCTCGAGGGGCCGAACTGCTGACGGAACAGGAAGTAGCTGTTGGGCAGTCCCACCGAGGTGGAGATGCGCGTCTTCTCGTAACCGATGCCGAAGAACACCGTGTCCACTTCGGAGAAGGGCACACCGAAGCGGATCGCCGCACCGTGGCTGACCAGTTCGTACTCCTCACCCAGGGTGTTGAGCGGCTTGGTCGTGCGGTAGAACAGGTCCACGGCGCGCGAGACACCGTCCACCGTGAAGTACGGATCCACCGTGGACAGCACCAGGGCACGACCGGTCTTGGCGGTATTGAGCTCGATGCCCAGGTAGTTGCCCGAGCCGAAGACGTTGTCCTGCTTGATCGAGCCCGACAGCGAAAGCCGCTGCTGGCTGGAGTAGCCGGCACCGACCATGATGTTGCCGGTCGGGCGCTCGGTCACGGTCAGGGTCACATCGACCTGATCGGGCGCACCAGGCACCTCGGCGGTATCGATATTGACGTCCTTGAAATAGCCCAGGCGCTCCACGCGATCGCGCGAGGCCTTGATCTTGGCGCCGTCGTACCAGGCGGATTCGAACTGGCGGAACTCGCGACGGATCACTTCGTCGCGGGTGCGGGTGTTGCCCGAGACGATGACGCGGCGCACATAGACGCGGCGCTGAGGCTCGGCCGAGAAAGTCACCACCACCTGCCCGGTTGCCCTGTCGATCTCGGGACGGCTGTCGACGCGCGCAAACGCGTAGCCGAAGGTGCCGTAGAGATCGGAGAAGGCACGCGTGGTGGCAGCCACAGCCTCACCCCGATACGCTTCGCCGGGCTTGAGGGCGATCAGGCTCTTGAAGTCCTCCTCACGCCCCAGGAAGTCCCCCTCGAGCTTGACGGCGGTGACGGTGTAGGGCTGCCCCTCGTTGACCGTGATGGCGATGCTGATGCTCTGCTTGTCCGGCGAGATGGTCACCTGCGTGGAGGTGACGGCAAACTCCAGATAGCCGCGGTTCAGGTAGTAGGAGCGCAGGGTCTCCAAGTCGGCATTGAGCTTGGCGCGCGAGTAGCGATCGGTCTTGGTGTACCAGGTCAGCCAGCCGCTGGTGGTTTGCTCGAACAAGCCGGCCAGCGTGCTCTCGGAAAAGACCTTGTTACCCAAAATGCGGATCTCACCGATCTTGGCCGGCTCACCCTCGGTCACCTGGAAGCTGACGTTGACGCGATTGCGTTCCAGCGGGGTGATGGTGGTGGTGACCTCGGCGCCGTAAAGGCTGCGGGTCAGATACTGGCGCTTGAGCTCCTGCTCGGCACGGTCAGCCAGCGCCTTGTCGAAGGGCTTGCCCTCGCCGATACCCACATCCTTGAGCGACTTGGTCAGTGCCTCGGTGTCGAACTCCTTGAGACCGACAAAGCTCACCGCCGCAATGATGGGGCGCTCCTCGATAACGATGACGGCCGAGTCGCCATCGATCTGGATGCGCACATCCTTGAACAGGCCGGTGGCGAACAGGGCGCGGATCGCGGCCGCCCCCTTCTCCTCGTTGTAGGTCTCCCCGATGCGGAAAGGCAGCGAGGCGAAGACGGTACCGGGGTCGGTGCGCTGCAGGCCCTCGACACGGATGTCCTTGAGTACGAAGGGATCGACGGCCCAGGCAGAGCCGGCCTGTAGGGCGGCGGCCAGCGCCAGACTCAGGACGGACGGGCGCAGGCGCGCGGACGTAAGGCGGGATACGGACATGCGGGTGAGGTCAGTGCAGGCCCAGCAAGCGGGCCATGTCGTTGGAAAGGGCCAAGGTCATCATCAGCAGCATGATCAGCACACCAGCGCGCTGCAACTGCTGTTGCCACCATTCCGAGACGGGGCGGCCGCTCAGACCCTCGAAAAGATAATACATCAGGTGCCCACCATCGAGCATGGGCAGCGGGAGCAGGTTCAGCACCGCCAGGCTCACGCTGACCAGGGCCAGAAAGCTCAGGTACTGGGCGGGCCCCATCCGCGCGGACTGGCCGGCGTAATCGGCAATCGTGATCGGGCCGCTGAGGTTTTTCAGCGAGGCCTCGCCGGTCAGCATGCGGCCAAAGGTGTTCAGGGTCAGGACCGAGACCTCCCAGGTCCGGCGCGCGCCCAGCCACAGCGACTCCAACGGTCCATGACTCACGGTGAGCAGCTCGGGGGGCGCACCGATCTGGGCCTCGATGCGGCCCAGCAACTGGCCGCCATCGCGCACGACCTTGGGCCGCAGCTCCAGGCTCAAGACCTGACCCGCCCGCTCCACCCGCCACAGCATGGGTGCGACACGCTCGCCCTCCACACCGCCCTGACCGCTGGCACGGATGCGCTCGCGCAGGGCCGCGGCGTCCACCACCGGCTGACCGTCCACGCTCAGCACCCGGTCACCGCGCTGCAGGCCCGCCTCGGCTCCGGCACCGCCGGGACTCAGCTCGCCCAGCACCGGCGCCATGAAGGCACCGCCCAGACCGATACGACGCAGCAGCTGGGCGTCGAGCTCGCGCTTCTCCAGACTGTCGGTGGCCAGCACCAGCTGGCGCTGGCCATGGCCCTGCGCATCGCTCACCGAGAGATGCAGCTTGCGCCCTTCGGACACCGCCTGAGTCAGCTGCCAGCGCAGCTGCGGCAGCGACTGCAGCTCTTGCCAGTCCTCGCCATCGGCCGAGACGGCGCGCACCCAGTCTCCGGCGCGCAGGCCGGCCTTGTCGGCCAGGCTGCCGGCCAGGGGCGAGCCGAGTACGGGCTTGGGTTCTTCCACGCCCAGCAGACCCACCGCCGCAAAGAGCAGGATGGCCAGCACGAAGTTGGCCGCCGGGCCGGCGGCCACGATGGCGGCGCGCTGCCACAGCGGGCGGTTGTTGAAGGCGCGCTCACGCTCGGCCGGGGACACCGGCCCCTCGCGCTCATCAAGCATGCGCACATAGCCCCCCAGCGGCAAGGCCGAGAGGGTGAACTCGGTCTCGCCACGCTGGCGACGCAGCAGCACGCGCCCAAAACCCACCGAGAACCGCAGCACCTTCACACCGCAGGCCTTGGCCACGCGGTAATGCCCCCACTCGTGCACCACGATCAGCACACCGAGAGTGACAACAAAGGCAAGCAGGGTGGTGAGCATCAGGCGGACAGCGCGGCAATCAGGGCCTGGGCATGGCGGCGTGCCCGGGCATCAAGGTTCAGCAGACCCTCGACGCTGGCGCATTCGCCAGCCTCGGGGTGCAACTCCTCCAGCGTCTGGCGATTGACGCGGCAGATCTGATCAAAGCGCAGGCCGCGCGCCAGGAAGGCGGCCACCGCCTCCTCGTTGGCGGCATTGAGCACCGCGGTGGCGCCCTCCCCGGCCCGCAAGGCCTGCCAGGACAGGTAGAGGCCCGGGAAGCGACGCTCATCGGCCTCTTCGAAAGTCAGATTGGGCTTGGCCAGGAAGTCCAGGGGCTCGGCCCCCGAGGCGATGCGCTCGGGGAAGGACAGGGCATAGGCGATGGGCACCCGCATATCGGGCGTGCCCAGCTGGGCCAGCACCGAACGGTCACGGCACACCACCATGGAGTGGATGATGCTCTGCGGGTGGATGACCACCTTGATCTGCTCGGGCGTCAGATTGAAGAGCCAGCGCGCCTCGATCACCTCCAGCGCCTTGTTCATCATGGTGGCGGAGTCCACCGAGATCTTGCGCCCCATCACCCAGTTCGGGTGTGCCACCGCCTGCTCGGGCGTGACATCGGCCAGGCTGGCTGGGTCGCGCTGGCGGAAGGGACCACCGGAGGCGGTGAGCACGATGTGGTCGATGCGATCGTGCCAGGTGCCGCGATCCTCGGGCAGGCATTGGAAGATGGCCGAGTGCTCGGAATCCACCGGCAGCAAGGTGGCCCCACCCTGCTCCACCGCCTGCATGAAGAGCGCGCCCCCCACGACGATGGCCTCCTTGTTGGCCAGCATCAGCTTCTTGCCGGCGCGCGCAGCCGCCAGGCAGGGCGCCAGGCCCGCAGCACCGACGATGGCCGCCATCACGGCATCCACCTCGGGGTGCGCGGCAATCTCGCTCAAGGCGCGCTCCCCCGCCAACACCTCGGTGGCGCAGCCCTGTGCACGCAGCAGCTCGCGCAGTCGCGCAGCCAGGGAGGCTTCCGGCAGCACGGCATAGCGCGGACGGTATTGCAGGCACTGGGCCGCCAGTTCCTCGACGCGGCTCATGGCGCTGAGCGCGAAAACCTCGTAGCGATCGGGATGCCGGGCCAGCACATCCAGGGTGCTGGTGCCTATGGAACCGGTGGACCCCAGCACGCAGACCTTTTGCAGATCGCGGCTGGACATAGCTTCAAGACTCATTGTTTTGCCACCAGGGAACTCAGGGCCAGGGCCAGCGGAAACACCGGCAACAGCGCATCAATGCGATCAAGCACGCCACCATGGCCGGGCAGCAGTTGGCTGCTGTCCTTGGCGCCGGTGGCCCGCTTGATCAGGGATTCGAACAGATCGCCCACCACACTCATGGCCACCAGCAGCAGCAGGCCCAATCCGCCCACCCACCAGCCCAGCTTGCGCAGCAGCAGGCTGTAGACGCTCAGAGAGTCGACGCTGAAGCGCGCATCCACCACATAGGCCCAGACCAGGGCCATGATCAGAACCCCGGCCATGCCGGTCCAGACGCCCTCCCAGCTCTTGCCAGGACTGATGGCAGGTGCCAGCTTGCGCCGCCCCATGGCCTTGCCGCCGAAATAGGCGAAGACGTCCGCCGCCCAGACCAGGCAGAAGATGGAAAGCAGGAAGTTGAGACCCAGAGCCCGGGCCTGCACCATGGCCAGCCAGGCCGCCCACAGGGCGAGGCCTCCCAGCAGAAGGCGGGGCAGGCGCGGCAGACGCGGCCAGCCCTGCGGTCCCTGGCTCAGGGCGTAGCCCCCACCCAGCACCCACAGCCCCCCAGCCAGCCACCAAGCCAGGGGCGAAGCCGGCCACAGCTGCCCATCGCGCCCGAGCAAGAGCAGGGTGCCCAGGCACAGCAGGGACAAAGCGCCGCCGAACAACCAGGCCGAGCGCCCCGGCACTGCATTCAGACGGGCCCATTCCCAGGCGGCTGCGCCGATCATGACGATGGTCAGCACCGCAAAAGGCCAGGCTGAGGCCGCAAACAGAGCCGGCAGCAGAACCGCCAGCAACACCAGGGCCGTGAGGATGCGTTGCTTGAGCATGGCGCGCTCAGGCACCGGCCAAGGCAGGCGCCGCTTCCTTGACGCCACCGAAGCGCCGGTCACGCTCGCGGAAGGCCTCGATGGCGGCGTCCAGCTGCGCCTCGCCGAACTCCGGCCAGAGGCAGTCGGAGAACACGAACTCGGTGTAGGCCACCTGCCAGAGCATGAAGTTACTGATGCGGACCTCACCGCCGGTGCGGATGAAGAGATCCGGATCGGGCGCATAGCTCATGGCCATGAACTCGCCCAGGCGGGCCTCGCTCAGTTCCTCGGCCGGCACACCGGCCTTGATCGCGGCCTTGGCGGCCTGAACGATGTCCCAGCGGCCGCCGTAGTTGAAGGCCACATTGAGCGTGAGCTTGCTGTTGTGGGCCGTGGCCGCCTCGGCCTCGTTCCAGGCATTGCGCAGCTTGTCCGAGACCGCATCACGGTCGCCCACGATGCGGATGCGCACACCCATATCGCCCATGCGAGCCAGATAGCGCGAGACCGCCGCCAGCACCAGGCCCATCAGGCCCGACACCTCGTCGCTGGGGCGCTTCCAGTTTTCGCTGGAGAAGGCGAAGACCGTCAGGTACTCGATCTCACGGTCAATACAGGCCTGGACCACTCGCACCAGGGCATCCACCCCCTGCTTGTGGCCAAAGAAGCGCGGCAGAAAGCGCTTCTTGGCCCAGCGACCGTTGCCATCCATCACGATGGCCACATGGCGGGGCACAACCGCCTTGCCGTTCTCGCTCACCACCTGAACTCAGATCGCCAGGATCTCTTGTTCCTTGCTCGAGACCAGCTTGTCGATCTCGGCAATGATGCGGTCGGTGAGTTTCTGCACCTCATCGCCGCTGCGGCGCTCGTCGTCCTCGGTGATGGCCTTGTCCTTGAGCAGCTTCTTGGCCTGCTCATTGGCCTCGCGGCGCACATTGCGCACGGCCACCTTGGCGTCCTCGCCGGCATTGCGGGCGACCTTGGTCAGGTCGCGACGGCGCTCTTCCGACAGCGGCGGCATCGGCACGCGGATCAGGTCGCCCTGGGTAGAGGGGTTCAGGCCCAGATCCGACTCGCGGATGGCCTTCTCGATCTTGGCGCCCATGCCCTTCTCCCAGGGCTGGACCGAGATGGTGCGGGCATCGAGCAGGCTGACATTGGCCACCTGCGAGATGGGCACCAGCGAGCCGTAGTAGTCAACGCTGACCTGGTCCAGGATGCCGGGGTGGGCGCGACCGGTGCGGATCTTCTGGAGTTCGTTCTTGAAGGCTTCGACCGACTTGGCCATCTTGGCCTCGGCCGTCTTCTTGATGTCGGCAGTGCTCATGATTCTTGAACCTGATGTCTCTTGAGAAAGGCTTCTAACGCAGCAAGGCGCTCAGACGTGCACCAGAGTGCCTTCGTCCTCGCCCATCACCACGCGCTTGAGCGCGCCCGGCTTGAAGATGGAGAACACCTTGATCGGCAGCTTCTGGTCGCGGCACAGCGCAAAGGCCGTGGCATCCAGCACCTGCAGGTTCTTGGTGATCGCCTCGTCGAAGCTAATGCGGGCGTAGCGGGTGGCCGTGGGGTCCTTCTTGGGATCGGCGGTGTAGACGCCGTCCACCTTGGTGGCCTTGAGCATGATCTCGGCACCGATCTCGGCGCCGCGCAGGGCGGCGGCGGTATCGGTGGTGAAGAAGGGGTTGCCGGTGCCCGCGGCAAAGACCACCACCTTACCCTCTTCCAGGTACTGCAGGGCCTTGGGGCGCACATAGGGCTCCACCACCTGCTCGATGGCGATGGCGGACATCACGCGGGCCGTCATGCCTTCCTGGCGCATGGTGTCCGCCAGGGCCAGGGAGTTCATCACCGTGGCCAGCATGCCCATGTAGTCGGCGGTGGCGCGGTCCATGCCCACCGAGCCGCCGGCCACGCCGCGGAAGATGTTGCCGCCACCGATCACGACCGCCACCTCACATCCCAGCTGCGTGACCTCCTGGATTTCGCGCACCATGCGCACGATGGTCGCGCGATTGATGCCATAGGCGTCATCGCCCATCAGGGCTTCGCCAGAGAGTTTGAGCAGGATGCGTTTGTGAGCGGGCATTCGTACCTCTTCAATGCTGTGCTTGGCGTGCCGCGGTCGCTCCAGCCCTTATGAACCGAAGCCGCAGGCACAAGTGTAAAGGGCGCCAGAGGCGCCCTTTGTTTGCGTTGAACGCTTTAGGCGCTCTTGGCGGCGGCAGCCGCCTCGGCAGCGGCCTTCTGGGCAGCCACTTCGGCCGCGAAGTCGTCAACCTTCTTCTCGATGCCCTCGCCCACCACATACAGGGTGAAGCTCTTCACCGTGGTGTTGGCGCTCTTCAGGTAGGCGGCCACGGTCTGCTTGCCGTCGGCGGCCTTCACGAAGACCTGGTCCAGCAGCGAGACTTCCTTGAGGTACTTCTGCACCGAGCCGTCCACCATCTTGGCGACGATGTCGGCGGGCTTGCCGGACTCGGCAGCCTTCTCTTCGGCGATCTTGCGCTCCTTGGCGACCAGCTCGGCCGGCACTTCAGCGGAAGACAGGGCGGCCGGCTTCATGGCGGCCACGTGCATGGCCACGTCCTTGGCGGCAACGTCTTCACCGTCGAACTCGACCATCACGCCGATGCGGGTGCCGTGCAGATAGGAAGCCAGCTTGCCACCTTCGTAGCGCTTGAAGCGGCGGATGGTCATGTTCTCGCCGATCTTGCCGATCAGACCCTTGCGCACATCCTCCACGGTCGGGCCAAAGCCCTCCTGCGACAGCGGCAGGGCCGACAGGGCCTCGATGTCGGCGGGGTTCTTTTCGGCCACCAGGCCAGCCACGGCATTCACGAAAGCCAGGAAGGCATCATTCTTGGAGACAAAGTCGGTCTCGCAGTTGACTTCGACCAGGGCACCGGCCGAGCCGACCACAGCCGCGGCCACCACGCCTTCGGCGGTGATGCGCGAAGCGGCCTTGCCGGCCTTGTTGCCCAGCTTGACACGCAGGATTTCTTCGGCACGCGCCAGGTCGCCATCGGCCTCGGTCAGAGCCTTCTTGCACTCCATCATCGGGGCGTCGGTGCGGGCACGCAGCTCAGCCACCATGCTTGCGGTAATTGCAGCCATTTCAATCTCCGTTTTGCAGCAAGGCCGGCAGCGGCCGACCTCGGGAATACTGTTTGAAAAAAAGGGGCTGAATCAGCCCCCTTTCGTTCCGGATGTTCCGGTTGCAGCGAGGGCTCAGGCGCCTTCGTTGACTTCCACGAACTCGTCGCCGTCGGCGGCCACGGCCTGCACCAGCTCGTTGGTGGCGTTGGCACGGCCTTCCAGCACGGCGTCAGCCACAGCCTTGGCGTACAGGGCCACAGCCTTGGCGGAGTCGTCGTTGCCGGGGATCACGTAGTCAATGCCTTCGGGCGAGTGGTTGGTATCGACGATACCGATCACGGGAATGCCCAGCTTCTTGGCTTCGGCCACGGCAATCTTGTGGTAACCCACATCGATCACGAACATGGCGTCCGGCAGAGCGGTCATGTCCTGGATGCCGCCGATGTTCTTTTCCAGCTTGGCGATGTCGCGCTGGAACATCAGGGCTTCCTTCTTGATGGCGGGCTGGGTGCCAGCCTCGACCTGAGCCTGCATGTCCTTCAGGTTCTTCAGCGAACCCTTGACCGTCTTGAAGTTGGTCAGCATGCCGCCGAGCCAGCGGTTGTCGACATAAGGCATGCCGGCGCGCTGAGCTTCCAGGGCGATCACTTCACGGGCCTGACGCTTGGTGCCGATCATCAGGATGGTGCCGCGCTTGGCAGCCAGCTGACGCACGAACTTCATCGCTTCCTCGAACTTCGGCAGCGTCTTTTCGAGGTTGATGATGTGGATCTTGTTGCGATGGCCGTAAATGAACGGGGCCATCTTGGGATTCCAGAAGCGGGTTTGGTGACCAAAGTGGACGCCGGCTTCCAGCATCTCGCGCATCGTGACGGACATGTAATAACTCCGAAGGTTGTGTCTAAAATCCGGCCCGAATCGCGCTGGCTGACCTCATTTGATCAACACAGCCGCGACACCTTGAAGTGGCCGGGTTTGCGATTAATTTCACCGCCCTCCCCGCATGCGGGGCGCCCAATGCATCTCGCACAGCATCTCGCGCAAGGCGCTCGACACAGGGCCGTCAGCAGCAAAACCCAAAGAGTATACACGATTCATGCCCCACGATCTGAGCAGCGCCCTGAGCGGACTGCGAGAAGGCCGCCTGCAGGCCGCGGAACTGCTACGAATGAGCCAGGCCGCTGCCCGCAGCGAGGCCTGCAAGCATGCCTTCGTGCGCCTATTTGAACCCCGCCCCATCGAGGCACCGCACAGCCCCCTGGGCGGCCTGGCCATCAGCATCAAGGACCTATTCGACGTGGCCGGCCAGCCCAGCACCGGCGGCTCGCGCGCCCTGTCCGATGCGCCGCCGGCCTCGGTCGACAGCCCGGCCGTGGCGCGCTTGCGCACAGCGGGCGCGGCCCTGATCGGCCACACCAATCTCAGCGAATTCGCCTTCTCCGGCCTGGGCCTCAATCCCCACCATGGCACGCCCCTCAATCCGGTGACCCAGGCCCTGGACGGCCTGGCCCGCATTCCCGGCGGCTCCAGTTCGGGCGCAGCGGTCAGCGTGGCCAGCGGCGCAGCCTGGGCTGCCCTGGGCACGGACACCGGCGGCTCCATCCGCATTCCCGCCGCACTCACGGGTCTGGTCGGCTTCAAGAACACGGCGCGCCTCACACCCGCCGCGGGCTGCATTCCGCTGGCTCCCAGCCTGGACACCAGCTGCGCCATCACCCACTCGGTGCGCGACGCGGTGCTGCTGCACGAAATCCTGGCAGCCCGCCAGGTGAGGCTGCAGACCCGGCCCTGGTCAGGTCTGCGTCTGGGGGTGCCCCGCGCCATGCTGGAGGGCTTGGACACCCAGGTGGCGCAGGACTTCGAGCGCAGCCTGGCCCAGCTGTCGGCCGCGGGAGCGCAGATCGAGCACATTGATCCCGCGCCGCTGCGCGACTTCAGCGCCCTGCAAATCCAGGGCGGCCTAGCCGCCTGCGAGAGCTGGGCCTGGCACCGCGCCCGCTTGGCCGAGCGCGAGAGCGACTACGATGCGCGGGTCGCGTTGCGCATCAAGCGCGGCGCCGGCTTCACCGCCGCCGACTACCTGGACCTGCTTAGCGCGCGCCGCGACTGGATCGCCGCCATGGAGCAGGCCCTGCAGGGCTTTGATGCCCTGCTCAGCCCGACCGTCGCCCGCGTCGCGCCCGAACTGGCGCCCCTGCGGGCCGACGATGAACTCTTTTTTGCCACCAATTTGCTGATGCTGCGCAACACCTCGGTCGTCAATCTGCTGGACGGCTGCGCCCTTACCCTGCCCTGCCATGCGCCGGGCAGCCTGCCCACGGGCCTGATGCTCTGGGCCACTGCCCTGCGCGATGACGCGCTGCTCAGTCTGGCCTTGCAGACGGAAGCCCTGCTCCAATCCGAGCGGGAGGCCTGAGTCATGCGCATCGCCATCGTCGGTGCCGGCATCGTCGGCGTCAGCAGCGCCTACGAGCTGGCCCTGGAGGGCCACGAGGTCACCGTCTTCGAACGCAGCGGCGGTGTGGCCGCCGAGAACAGCTTCGCCCAAGGCGGGCTGATATCGCCGGCCACCTTGAGCCCCTGGCCTGCACCGGCGCTTGCGCGCAGCCTGCTGCTGGGGGGACTGCGACAGCCGACCCAGCTGGGCTGGATCTGGCGCGCCTGGCGGCAGAGCCAGCCCCGGCTGCGCGCAGCACGTCAGCAGACCTTGCGGCAGCTGGCCATCTTCAGCCAGCGGCGCCTGAGCACGCTGCGGCAAGAACTGCATCTGGACTACGAGCGCGCCGAAGGCCATCTGCTGCTGCTGCGCGGTGCGCGGGAGCGGGCACTGGCCGAGGCCATGACCGATCAGTTGGCCGAAGCCGGCCTCGCCCATCGTCTGCTGGATACGGCAGCCTGCCTGCGACTGGAGCCCGGCCTCAACCCCGACTTGCCGCTGGAAGGCGGGCTCTACCTGCCCGGAGACGAGGCCGGCAACGGCCGCCAGTTTGCCCAGGCGCTGCGCGTCGAGGCCCAGCGGCTGGGCGTCAAGCTGCGCTTTCACACCACGGTCCGTCACATCGAACCGGGGCAAGGCCCGACCCTGGTGCACGAGCACACCCCGCCCGACGAGTCAGCAGGCCCAAGCACCCGATTCGCCGATGCCGGCAGCAGCGAGGCCCCAAACACCCGGCCGCAAAGCCCCGAGCTCCAGCGCGAGTCTTTTGATGCCGTTGTGCTGTGCGCCGCCTTGGGCGCCGGCGGCCTGCTCAAGCCAGCGGGGCTGAATTTGCCGCTGCGCGCGGTCTGGGGCTACTCCTTGACCGCTCCGCTGCGCCAGCTGGAGGCCTATCCCGACCTCGGCCCGCGCGGCGTCCTGAGCGATCTGCGCAGCGGACTCAGCATTGCCCGCATCGGCCAGCGCCTGCGGGTTGCGGGCGGCCACGAACTGCGAGGTTCGGCCGACAGCTTTGCAGACACCTCGCTCGCCCCCCTGCACCGCCTGCTCAATGACTGCTTCCCCGGTGCCATCCAGGCCAGCCAGCTGCAGCGCTGGAAGGGCGCACGCCCCAGCCTGCCCGACGGCCTGCCGGTCTTGGGGCGCAGCGGCTTGCCCGGTCTGTGGCTGAATCTGGGACACGGCGGCCAGGGCTGGAGCCTGGCCAGCGCCTGTGCCCGACTGCTGGCCCAAGAGCTGTCCGGACGCGCACCCGAGCTCGATCTCGGGGCCCTGAGCGTCGCGCGCTTGCGCTAATCTGCGGCCATGCGCCGCATCCTGCCCTCGTCGATCCATCTGCCCCTGCACGGCCTGGCTGCCAGCCGGGCCTGGGAGTCCGAGGCCCTGGCGCTCACGCCGCCACACGCCCTGATGGCGCGCGCGGGCTTGGCCGTGGCCAAGCTGGCACTGGCCCTGTATCCCGCCGCCAGGCGCATCGCACTGTTCTGCGGCCCGGGCAATAACGGGGGAGATGCCCTGCTTGCCGCCCAGCATCTCGCCAGGCAGGGGCGCTTGGTGCAGCTCTGGATGGCGCCGCAGGCCGCAGACGCCGGGCACTCACGCCCGGCCGATGCCGCCTGGGCGCTGGAAGAAGCCCGGCAGGCCGGCCTGAGCCCGCAGCACAGCCTGCCACAGACCCTGGATGCCGACCTGGTCATCGACGGCCTGCTCGGACTGGGCGCCGCGCGTGCGCCCACCGGCTGGCTGGCCGAGGCCATCGCCCTGATCAACCGGCAGCGTGCACCGGTGCTTGCCATCGACCTGCCCAGCGGCCTTGATGGCCAGCACGGCAGCTGTGCCGGTGCCGCGGTGAAGGCCCAGCATTGCCTGTCCCTCCTGACCCTGAAGCCCGGCCTGTTCACGGCCCAGGGGCGTGCGCTGTCAGGCGACATCTGGTGGGATGATCTGGCACACCCCAGCCCGCACGCGCCCAGCGCCTGGCTGCTGGGCGCCCAGGCCTTGCGCGAGTGGCAAGCCCTGCTGGGGCCGCGCGGGCACGCCAGCCACAAGGGTTCCTGGGGTGATGTGCTCGTGATCGGCGGCGCGCCAGGGATGCGCGGTGCGGCGCAGCTCGCCTCGCAAGCCGCCCTGGCGGCCGGTGCGGGCCGGGTCTACGTCGGCCTGCTGGAGGCCAAGACGGACTCACCCCTCGGGCGCCCGGAACTGATGCACTGGCACGAGGCCCAACTCGCCGAGCCCGCGAGCTGGGCCCAGCACACCGTGGTGGCGGGCTGCGGCGGCGCATTGCTGATGGCCCGGGTCCTGCCCCAGCTGCTGGCACACGCAAGCCGTCTGGTTCTGGATGCCGACGCCCTCAACGCATTGGCAGCCGAGGCCGACTTGCGCAGCCTGTTGCGCGCCCGCGCCGCCCAGGGACTGGCGACTGTGCTGACACCACATCCCCTGGAAGCAGCACGCCTGCTGGGATCCTGCAGCCAGGAAGTGCAGGCAGATCGTCTGGGCGCCGCCCAGGCGCTGGCTATGGACTTGGCTTGCTGCGTGGTGCTCAAGGGCTCGGGGAGCGTGATCGCCAGCCCCGGCAGCGTCTGCGCCATCAACAGCAGTGGCAACGGCCGCCTGGCCAGCGCAGGCACCGGGGATGTCCTGGCCGGCTGGCTCGGAGGACTCTGGGCCCAGCTACCGCCCCAGTTGCCGCACAAACACCCCCAGCACGAGGCCCTCCACACCCTGGCCTGCGCGGCGGTCTACTGGCATGGGGCTGCAGCTTCGGGTGCCGAAGGCGGGCCGCTGCGGGCGGCGGAGCTCATTGAACGCATGCTCCGCCTGCACCCGCAGGTGCCGGACTGAGCCCCCTCTCCCGAGGAGACTGCCGGACTCAGCGCCGCTTGCCGCGCGGCGCCTCGGTCTTGGGCCCGCCTCGCTTGCCCGCCGCCCCGAGCGCCTTGCCTTGCCCCGCCGATGGGCCGGTCTTCGACGGCCGGCTCTTGGGACTGGCAGCCTTGCGACGCCCGGCCTTGAGCTCACGATCCTGGCGCTGCACCTGAGCCAGCGCCTCTACAGCGCTCGCCGGCGGTGCAGGCCGGCTGCGCGGCGATTCACCCCCGCCCTGCTTGTCCCGCAGAGCGCGTGACAACAGGCGAGCCTCGCCACTCTCAGGCACCAGACGGAAGTCGATGCGGCGGCCATCCAGGTCCACCCGGCTGACCTGCACATGCACTCGCGCGCCCGTGGCATAACGGATGCCGGTGCGCTCGCCGCGCAATTCCTGGCGCACCTCGTCGAAACGGAAGTACTCGCCACCCAGCTCGGTGATGTGAACCAGGCCCTCGACGTAGAGCGCATCCAGCTGCACGAAGAGGCCGAAACTCGTCACCGCGCTGACAACGCCACTGAACTCCTCGCCCAGGTGCTCGCGCATATAGCGGCACTTGAGCCAGGCTTCCACATCGCGCGAGGCCTCGTCGGCCCGGCGCTCGTTGGCGCTGCAATGCGCACCCACCACCTCCCAGCGCTCGGGCTCGGTGCTGGCCTGGGCGGGGTTGATGGGCTTGGCGCGGCCGGGTCGGCGTGGCGGCTCGGGCACCTCCATCTTGGCGGCATCCAGCAGATAGCGCTTGCCGCCCAGCATGGCCTTGATGACCCGATGCACCAGCAGGTCCGGATAGCGGCGTATGGGGCTGGTGAAGTGGGTGTAGGCCGGGTAGGCCAGACCGAAGTGGCCGGAGTTAGCGCCGGTGTAGATGGCCTGCTGCATGGAGCGCAGCAGCATCTGGTGGATCTGCTGCGCATCCGGCCGGTCCTTGGTGGCCGCGGCAATGGCCTGGAACTCGCCAGGAGAGGGATCGTCGCTGATGCCCAGCCCCAGGCCCAGGGCGCGCAGATAGGCCTGCAGGGCCGCGCGCTTCTCGGGCGTGGGGCCTTCGTGCACGCGGAACAGCGAGGACTGCTTGGCCCCGGCAATGAAGTCGGCCGCGCAGACATTGGCGGCCAGCATGGCCTCCTCAATCAGGCGGTGGGCCTCGTTGCGGGTGCGCGGCACGATCTTCTCGATCTTGCCGTTGTCGTCGCAGATGATCTGGGTCTCGGTGGTTTCAAAGTCCACCGCGCCGCGCTTGGCGCGCTGTGCCAGTAGGGCACGGTAGACCTCGTGCAGATGCAGCAGATGCGGCACCAACTCGCGGCGCTTGGCGGCCTCGGGACCATGGGTATTGCCCAGCACGGCGGCCACCTCGGTATAGGTCAGGCGCGCATGCGAGCAGATCACGGCCGGGTAGAACTGGTAGGCACGGGTCTCGCCCTCGGCGTCGATCAGCATGTCGCAGACCATGGCCAGGCGGTCCTGCTCCGGGTTCAGCGAGCACAGGCCGTTGGAGAGCTTCTCCGGCAGCATGGGGATCACGCGGCGCGGGAAGTAGACCGAGGTGGCCCGCTCATAGGCATCGGCATCGAGAGGCTCGCCGGGCTTCACGTAGTGGCTCACATCGGCAATGGCCACCAGCAGACGCCAGCCGCTGAAGGCGTTCTTGCCACGGCCCTGCTTGTGGGGCTCGCAGTAGACCGCATCGTCGAAGTCGCGCGCATCCTCGCCGTCGATGGTGACCAGGGCCACATCGCGCAGATCGATGCGCTGCTTGAGGTCGGCGGCGCGCAGCTTGTCGGGCAGCTTGGCGGCCTGGGCCAGGGTCTCGGCGCTGAAGCGGTGCGGCACCTCGTACTTGCGCACCGCGATCTCGATCTCCATGCCGGGGTCGTCGATCTCGCCCAACACCTCAACCACACGCCCCACAGGCTGAGAGTACAGCGAGGGCGGCTCGGTCAGCTCCACAGCCACCACCTGGCCGGCCGTGGCATTGGCGATGCCGTTCTTGGGGATCAGGATGTCCTGACCCATGCGCTTGTCCTCGGGTGCCACCAGCCAGACACCGGACTCCAGCAGCAGGCGGCCGATGATGGGCCGCTTCTTGCGCTCGAGAATCTCCAGCACCTTGCCCTCGGGGCGGCCGCGCTTGTCGAAGCGCAGCACGCGCACACGCAGACGGTCCCCGTGCATGACCGCCTGCATCTCCTGCGCGGAGAGGTAGATGTCCAACTGCCCGTCATCGGGCGTGAGGAAACCGTGGCCGTCACGGTGCCCTTGCACCCGGCCCTCGACTTCACTCAAGACCGTCGCAGCCCCCTGGGCCGCCTCACTTGCGGATTTGAATTTTTTGATGATAGAATCCTAGCTTTCCTGAAACGCCAACGACTTTTCAAGTCTTTGGTCACTTGCCCAGGTGGCGGAATTGGTAGACGCACTAGTTTCAGGTACTAGCGGGTAACTCCGTGGAGGTTCGAGTCCTCTCCTGGGCACCAAATGCCGAAGGCCAGCACATTGTGCTGGCCTTTTTCATTTCTCCAAACGCATTGCGGGCACCTGCTGCGCCAGATACAACAAAGCCGGCTCGGCGCGAGGCTGAACCGGCTTTGCAAAAAGGCATCGCGCTAGCGGCCTGCGTCGCGATCAGACCGCGAACTTCTTGGCTAGGGCGTCGGGCCGCAGGCTGTCGTACTCCTCGAAAGGCTGGTGGATCCAGGGACTGGTCTCCAGCATCTCGACGTAGTAGTCCGGCGTGTACGTCGACACGCCCTTGGTCCAGATCACGGCCGAGCGCAGCTCGCTGATGGCAGGCATGCCGCGCAGGCGCTCCACCACGGCCTTGAGCGTCACGCCCGAATCGGCCAGGTCATCGACCAGCAGCACGCGGCCGGCCAGCTCGCCCTTGGGCATGGTGATGTACTTGGCGATGTCCAGACGGCCCTGGATGGTGCCGGCCTCGGCGCGGTAAGAGCTGGTGGACATGATGCCCAGCGGCTTGTCGAACACACGCGAGAGCACATCGCCCGGGCGCATGCCGCCGCGGGCCAGGCACAGGATCTGGTCAAACTCCCAGCCGGAGTTGTAGACCTTGAGCGCCAGGCGCTCGGTCAGCAGGTGGTACTCGTCCCAGGACACGTACAGATGCTTGCCGTCGTCGGTCAACATGGGTGGGGCTCCTCGTTGGAATAGGTGATGGGGCTCGAGCGTCTATACCTTCAGGCCCTCAGGCCTGGAAGGGATGCTTGAGCAGAATGGTGTGGTCGCGGTCGGGGCCGGTGGAGACCATGGCGATGGGCGTCCCCGCCACCTCCTGCACGCGTTCCAGATAGCGGCGGGCATTCAGGGGCAGCTTGTCCCACTCGGTGATGCCGGCCGTGGTCTCGGTCCAGCCCGGGAACGTTTCGTAGATGGGCTTGCAGGCACTGATCTCGTCGGCATCCAGCGGCAGGATGTCGATGGTCTTGCCATTGAGCTCGTAGCCCACGCACATCTGCACCTCAGCCAGGCCGTCCAGCACGTCCAGCTTGGTCATGCACAGGCCGGTGATGCCGTTGATGATGATGGAGCGCTTGAGCGCGGCGGCATCCAGCCAGCCGCAGCGGCGGGCGCGGCCGGTCACGGTGCCCTTCTCCTGGCCCACGGTGGACAGGTGGTAACCCACCGTGCCTTCCTTCTCCCACTCCAGCTCGGTCGGGAAGGGACCGGAGCCCACGCGGGTAGTGTAGGCCTTGGTGATGCCCAGCATGTAGTGCAGCATCTGCGGGCCAACACCAGCGCCGGCGGCAGCATTGCCTGCCACGCAGTTGCTGGATGTAACGTAGGGGTAGGTGCCGTGATCGATGTCCAGCAGGGTGCCCTGAGCACCCTCGAACAGGATGTTCTGGCCGGCCAGATGGGCCTTGTGCAGCATATAGCCCACGTCCGCCATCATGGGCTTGATGGCCTCAGCCAGCTTCATGGCCTGGTCGAAGATGGGCTGGAACTCCAGGGCGCCGCACTTCAGATAGCCGCACAGCGCAAAGTTGTGCAGCTCCAGCAGTTCCTTGAGCTTCTTGGCGAAGCGCTCGGGATGCTTCAGATCCTGAACGCGCAGGGCACGGCGGGCCACCTTGTCTTCATAGGCCGGGCCGATGCCCTTGCCGGTGGTGCCGATCTTGCCGTTGCCGCTGGTCTCGCGCAGGGCCTCACGCGCCTTGTCCACGGCCACATGGAAGGGCAGGATCAGCGGGCAGGACTCGGAGATGAAGAGGCGCGAGCGCACTTCCACGCCGGCCTTCTCCAGGCGCTCAATCTCGCCCAGCAGATGGGTGGGGTCCAGCACCACGCCGTTGCCGATATAGCAGGCCACGCCGTCGCGCATGATGCCCGAGGGAATCAGCTGCAGCGCGGTTTTCACGCCCTTGATCACCAGGGTGTGGCCGGCATTGTGACCGCCCTGGAAACGCACCACGCCCTGCGCGTGGGGCGTCATCCAGTCCACCACCTTGCCCTTGCCCTCGTCACCCCACTGGGTGCCGACAACCACCACATTCCGGCCGCGCGCAATTTCGCTATGCATGATGAATTTGCTCGATTCGTTAAAAGTATGTTTGGCGACGCGGCGCACTCAGAGCGCGCGCAGCACCCATTGGGACTCGATGCGAACCAGCTCGCGGTCGCAGTCGAACTCATCGCCCTCGTGCTCGTGCCCGGGCAGCACGCACACCACGGTCTCACCCTGCTCGCGCAGGCGGCGGATCGCCGCCCGCAGTCCCGCATCCTCGCCCCAGGGGGCGCGCACCGCGGCACGCAGGGGCGTGGCCGGACTCAGCTGCACCAAGGCCTTGAGGTCCAGACTGAAGCCCACGGCGGGGCGACGACGGCCGAACACCGCCCCCACCTCGTCATAGCGGCCGCCACGCAGCACGGCATCACTGGAGCCGGCGGCATAGATCGCGAAGCGCACGCCGCTGTAATAGGCATAGCCGCGCAGATCGGCCAAATCAAAACCCAGAGCCACCTCGGGGTGGACCTGCTGCAGATGGCTGGCCAGCCACTGCAGATCGTCCAGGGCCGCGGTCACCACCGCATTGCGCGGCAGGCGCTCGCGCGCCTGGGCCAGCACCTCGGTGCCACCATAAAGCCCCAGCAGGGCATGCAGGCCCGCCATCGCTTCGGCAGGCAGGCCATTGCTGGCCGCGGTGAGAGCCACCGGGTCCTTGGCCGCCAAGGCACTGACGATCGCGGCCAGCGTTTCGGCGGGAGGACGGAGCTCGCCCAGCACACCCTGCACCAGACGGGCATCGCCCAGGTCGATCGCGACATCGCTCAGACCCGCACGACGCAGCGCGTCCAGCGCCAGCTCCTGCACCTCCAGATCGGCTTCCAGCCCTGCATGACCGTAGATCTCCACGCCGAACTGCAGAGGCTCGCGGGTCGCGTGCAGGCCATCCGGTCGGGTATGCAGCACCGGGCCGCAATAGCACAGACGGGTCACGCCGGCACGGTTCAGCAGGTGTGCATCGATGCGCGCGACCTGTGGCGTGGTGTCGGCGCGCAGGCCCAGAGAGCGGCCTGAGAGCTGATCCACCAGCTTGAAAGTCTTGAGATCGAGTTCGCGGCCAGTGCCCGACAGCAGGGAGTCCAGATGCTCCAGCAGCGGCGGCATCACCAGCTCGCAACCGTAGCTGCGCGCCATGTCTAGCATGTCGCGGCGCAACTCTTCGATGCGGCGCGCCTGGGACGGCAGGACGTCAGCAATGTGCTCTGGCAGGAGCCAAGCAGAGGACATGGGCTTGAGGGGCGCAGTTAAAAACGGCATTGTACCGGGCTCGCGCAACGGCGCGCCAATGCCCGAGCGCATCGGCCGCTTAAAGCCGGTGCCCCGCCCTCTGAGCGGGCTGCGGGATGCTCAACCCCAGAGGGCAGCCAGCAAGGCCAGACCCGCCAGCAGGCTGGCCAGACCGATAAAGCGAATCTGGCCATCACTCATGGCCAGCAGGCGGCTGAAGACCTGGCGCCAGCCCTGCGGATTGAGAAAGGGCATCAGCCCTTCCACCACCAGCATCAGGGCCAGCGCCGCCAGCAGGGTGTCACCCATGGCCGGAGGCTGGGCGCCCGCTTACTTGCCGCTCTTGGCCGGAGCGGCCGGTCCGCCGCCGCGCATGGCCTTGAAGAAGTCACTGCTGGGGTCGACGACCATCACATCCGACTTGTTCCGCCACGTGGCGCGATAGGCCTCCAGCGAACGGTAGAACTGTGCGAACTGAGGATCGCGGCCGAAAGCCTCGGCATACAGGGCCGAAGCCTTGGCGTCGCCCTCACCCTTGATCTTCTGCGCATCACGATAGGCCTCGGCCACGATCACCTCCCGCTGGCGATCGGCATCGGCACGGATCTTCTCGCTCTCGGCCGAACCGGTGGAGCGAGCCTCGGCCGCCACGCGCTTGCGCTCGGATTCCATGCGGCGGTAGACCGAGTCGGTGATGTTGGCCGAGAAGTCGACGCGCTTGATACGCACGTCCACCACCTCGATACCGAACTGCTTGGCCTCGTCCTCAAGGCGCTTGCGCACATCGTTCATCACCTTGTCGCGCTCGGTGGCCAGCACCGAGGTCACGGTGCGCTTGGTCACCTCCTCATTGAAGGCCGCTTGCACGATGGGGCTCAGCCGGTTCTCGACATTGCGCATATCGGTACCGCTGTTGCGGATGAACTGGCGCGGATCGGTAACACGCCATTTAACGAGCCAGTCGATCACGAGGCTCTTCTTCTCGGCGGTGAAGATGGCACGGGACTCCGGGCTGTCCAGGGTCTGCATGCGGCGATCCAGGAACACGACGTTCTGGAACGGCGGCGGCAGCTTGAATTTCAGGCCGGGCTCGGTCACCACTTCCTTGATCTCGCCCAGGGCGTAGATCACGGCGAACTGCCGCTGGTCCACGATAAAGAGCGTGGAACTGGCCGCCATGAAGGCGATCAGAGCGCCGACAGCGATGGATGCAATGCGATTCATCTTGTAGTTCTCCTCAGCTCGCCATCAACGACCGTCGCGATCACGTCCGCGCAAACCATCGCGCGAACGCACATCCAGATTGCTGCCGGGTGCGGCGGCCGCCTCAGGCAGGGCCGCAGGCACCGGCGGACTGGCGGTCACGCTGCTGCCCGACTGCTGCAGCAGCTTGTCCAGCGGCAGATAAAGCAGATTGGAACCGCTGCGGCTCTCGACCATGACCTTGCTGACATTGCTGTAGACCTGCTGCATGGTCTCGATATAGAGGCGGTCGCGCGTGACGCCCGGCGCCTTCTGGTACTCGGCCAGCACGCTCTTGAAGCGCTGCGCATCACCCTCGGCCTGCGCCACTACGCGGGACTTGTAGCCCTCGGCCTCCTCACGCAGGCGCGCGGACGTGCCCTGCGCCTTGGGGATCACCTCGTTGGCATAGGCCTGACCCTCGTTCTTGAGTCGCTCCCGGTCGGCGCCCGCCTTGAACGCGTCGTCAAACGCCGCCTGCACCTGTTCCGGTGCCTGCACGTTCTGCACATTGACATTGGCAATGACGATGCCAGCCTTCAGGCGGTCCAACTGCACCTGCACCGACTTCACCAGATCGGCAGCGATGGCATCGCGCTGCTCATACAGCACCGAGTCCATCTTGCTCTTGCCCACGATCTCGCGCACGGCCGACTCGGCAGCCTGGATCACGGCCTCGTCGGGACTGCGGTTCTCGAAGAGGTACTCCCGCGCATCCTTGAGCCGGTACTGCACCGTGAAACGGATGTCCACGATGTTCTCATCCAGCGTGAGCATGGAAGAGTCTCGCAGGCCCGTGGCAGCGACGACCGAGTTGCGCCCCACTTCCACCGAGCGCAGCTGAGTGAAGGGAACGATTTCATTGGCCTGGAAGGGATACGGCAGGCGCCACTGGAAGCCGGCATCCACGGTCTTGCTGTACTTGCCGAAGGAGGTCACCACGGCTTGGTGGCCTTCCTGCACGATGTAGAAGCCGCTTCCCAGCCAGCCCAGCACCACGACGCCGGCGATCAGGCCGGCGCCGATGCCGGCGCTCTTCATATCGGGCTGAAAATTATTGTTCCCCCCGCCGTTGTGGCCATTGCCACCCTGCGGAGGCTGACCGCCACCATCCTTGCCACCAAACAGGCCGGAGAGCTTGCGGTTGAAATCGCGCCAGAGCTCGTCCAGATCGGGCGGACCGTCGTTGCGGCCATTGCTCATTAGCAGGCGGCCGGCCAGACGTCGCCAGGGCCGTGCAGCGGACTCAGTGTTGTTCATGCTCATGCCTGTCATTCAAGTTGTGGGCAAATGGGGCCGACTCCAGATCGTTCAAGCCATGGGCCTGCATCGCCTGGACAATCTGTTCACGCAAAAGATCCAGGCCCTCCCCCGTGAGGGCACTGACAAAGACGCGCGGAACCCGCGGACCTGCTCCGGGGCGCTCCAAGCTGTCCACCAAGCCGCGCGGACGCTGACTGTCTTCCAGTGCGTCCAGCTTGTTGTAGACCAGGATCTGGGGAATGCCGGCGGCGCCGATCTCCTCCAGCACCCGCTCCACCTCGATCATCTGTTCGTCCAGCACCGGGCTGGCCGCATCCACCACATGCAGCAGCAGATCGGCCTCGGCCGCCTCCTGCAAGGTGGCGCGAAAGGCCTCCACCAGCTTGTGCGGCAGATCGCGGATGAAACCCACGGTGTCGGACAGGGAGATGCTGGTGCCCGCCGCCTCCAGATACATGGAACGGGTGGTGGTATCCAGGGTGGCGAAGAGCTGGTTGGCCGCGTAACTGCGGGCCTTCACCAAGGCATTGAAGAGCGTGGACTTGCCGGCATTGGTGTAGCCCACCAGGGAGACCTTGAAGACCTCGTTGCGCTCGCGCGCGCGGCGCTGGGTGCCGCGCTGACGCTGCACCTTCTTCAGCCGCTCCTTGGTAGCCTTGATGCGCTCGTCGATCATGCGGCGGTCCAGCTCGATCTGGGCTTCGCCGGGGCCGCCACGCATGCCGATACCGCCGCTCTGACGCTCCAGATGGCTCCAGCGCCGCACTAGGCGCGTGGCGAGATACTGCAGCCGCGCCAGCTCCACCTGCAGCTTGCCCTCATGGCTCTTGGCGCGTGCGGCAAAGATCTCGAGGATGAGCGCGGTGCGGTCGGCCACGGGCACCCCCAGCACGCGCTCAAGATTGCGCTGCTGAGCCGGGGAGATGGCCTGGTCGAAAAGCACAGTGTGGGCCTGGTGCGCCTGCACCAGCAGCTTGATCTCGTCGGCCTTGCCCGAGCCGACGAACAGAGCGGCATCGGGGGCCTGGCGGCGCGCGATCACGCGGGCCACCGGCGTGTCGCCGGCAGACTCGGCCAACAAGGCCAATTCATCGAGCGTGCGGTCGAAATGGCCGCTGCGGCCGATCTCGACACCGACAAGAATGGCGCGCGCCGCCGAGTCTGGCGACGTCGCGGACGTCTTAGAGAGGTGGGAGGAGGTAGAACTCAAGGGTTCAGAGGGGGCCCATAGCCCCCATGGCGCTGACGCTGACGCGGGTTCAGGCGCTGTCGCCGCCGCTATTACCGTCAGCCGGATGGAAGTTCACGGCGCGACCAGGCACCACCGTCGAGATGGCGTGCTTGTAGACCATCTGGGTCACGGTATTGCGCAACAAGACGACGTACTGATCGAAGGACTCGATATGCCCTTGCAGCTTGATGCCATTGACCAGGTAGATCGACACCGGCACATGCTCCTTGCGCAGCAGGTTCAGGAAAGGGTCTTGCAGGAGTTGTCCTTTGTTGCTCACGATATGCTCCGTGTTAGAGAGAGGGCTTGGGTAAAAGGTTGGAAGGCTTGCACCTTAACACAGGGAAAGCCCCGATGACGGCAGCGCTCAGGCGTCCTTGTCCGCGAAGGGATTCTTGGCGGAGCGCAATTCGATACGCAACGGTGTCCCCACCAGCTTGTAGTGGGCGCGGATGCGTCCCTCCAGATAGCGCTTGTAGACATCGGTGACGCCGTCCAGCGCCGTGCCGTGGATGACCACGATGGGCGGATTCATGCCGCCCTGGTGGGCATAGCGCAGCTTGGGTCGCGACAGCCCGTGCTTCTTAGGCTGCTGGTGGTCCACCGCTTCCTGGATCAGTCGAGTGAGCACCGGTGTGGTCATCTTCTTGAAGGCGGATGCATAGGCATCGGCCATGGCATTCCACAGAGGACCCAGGCCCTGGCGCTTGAGCGCCGAGATGCGGTGCAGGGGCGCGAACTTCAGGAAGGCCAGACGGTGCTCGATGGAGCGTTCCAGCTGCTCGCGCTGATAGCTGTCGATCGCGTCCCATTTGTTGATGGCCACCACCACGGCGCGGCCGCTGTCCAGCACATAGCCGGCAATGTGGGCATCCTGGTCGGACACGCCCTGGGTCGCGTCGATCAGCAGCAGCACCACATGGGCGTCGGCAATCGCTTGCAGAGTCTTGACCACCGAGAACTTCTCGATCGCCTCGAAGACCTTGCCCTTGCGGCGCAGGCCAGCGGTGTCGATGAGCTTGAACTTCTGGCCATGGCGTTCGAAGTCCACGCTGATGGCATCGCGCGTGGTGCCCGGCATGTCGAAGGCCACCAGGCGCTCCTCACCCAGCCAGGTATTGATCAGGGTGCTCTTGCCCACATTGGGGCGGCCCGCCACCGCGATGCGGATCACGCCCTCCTCTTCCGGCGGCGGCTCCTCGTCGCTTTCCGGGCCGAAGGGCTCCAGCACCGCCTCCAGCAGGCTGCGGATACCCTGGCCATGTGCGGCCGAGATGGGGTGGGGCTCGCCCATGCCCAGCTCATGGAACTCGGCCAGCAGGGGCGAGTCGCTCATGCCCTCGGCCTTGTTGACCGCCAGGAAGGTGCGCTTGTTGGCCTGGCGCAGATAGCGCGCGATGTCCTGATCCTGGCCCGAAAGCCCGGTGCGCACATCGACGACGAAGACGACCGCATCCGCCTCGGCCACGGCCTGGCGGGTCTGCTTGGCCATCTCCTTGACGATGCCGGTGCTGCTGTCGGGCTCGAAGCCACCGGTATCGATGACGATGAACTCGCGGTTGCCCAGGCGGCCATCACCGTAGTGGCGGTCGCGGGTCAGGCCAGCAAAATCCGCCACGATCGCATCGCGGCTCTTGGTCATCCGATTGAAAAGCGTGGATTTGCCGACGTTGGGGCGGCCGACCAGGGCGATGACGGGTTTCATGGCGAGATCTTATTGTTCTTGTCGTTGAAGGACAGAAAAGGGGTCAGTCGGTGCGCAGCGCGAAGAGGCCGCCGTTGCGGGTGGCCACCAGCACCACGCCGTCCAGCTGCACCGGTGCGGCCGCCACAGGCGAGCCGTCGGTGGGCAGACGGGCCAGGGTCTTGCCGCTGTCGGCAGCGAGCAGATGCACATAACCCTCCAGGTCGCCGACCAGCAGGCCACGGGCCGTGGCCAGGGGCGCACTGAGGCGACGGTTGGTCAGCTGCTCGGCACTCCAGACGATATCGCCATTGGCGATCTTCCAAGCCGTGATCCGGTCCGACGCGTCAACACCGTAGACCTGCCGCACATCGGCGGCAACGCCGCGGGTGCCGCCGGTATTGCGACTCCACTGGGCGGCGCCACGCTCGGCGTTGACGCAGCCCACGGCAGACTGGAAGGCGCGGGCGCACAGGGTGTCACCCACGCGGGCCAGCGGGCCGACCAGATCGGCCAGGCGCTCCACCTCGTTGGTGCCGCGGGGCGTGGCCACATTGGCTTCCCAGCGCAGGGTGCCGCGCAAAGGGTCCACGCCGGCCAGACGCGCACCCTGCCCCACCACCAGCGTGTCCTTGTAGGCCGCGATCACGCCGGGCTGCGACAGCGTCAAGGGATCACCCGGGCGGCGCAGATCCCACAAACGGCGACCATCGGCGGCGTCGAAGGCCTGCACCTGACGGTCCACGGTCAGCACGAAGACGCGCTCACCGGCCACCAGCGGAGCCGTGCTCACGGTGGAGTTCAGGGCCTTGCGCCACAGGGGCTTGCCCGCGTCCAGCACGACCAGTTCGTTGTTGCGCGTCACCACCGCCGCGAAACGGCCATCACTGCCCACGCCGGCGGCCAGCTTGGCGCCCACCTCACCGCGCCACAGCAGGGCGCCGGTATCGGCCGCCAGGGCCTGCACGGCGCCATCGCTGCCTGCCACCACAAAGCTGCGCGAAGCCGTTGCCGCCACCGACAAGGGGAATTGCACGCCGTCCACGCGCGCCTGCCAGACCTGGCGCAGGCCCGCACTACTGACCTGGGCCTCCAGAGCAGCCGGCTTGGGCCCACTGCTGGAATTGAACAGGGAGCAGCCGCTCAGCACCGCCAGCACGAGCGCGGCGGCAGCAGGCCGCAACAGGGTGTTCAGACGCGCCTTCATCGTGCGACTCCCGATGCGGCATCCTCAGGGGCCGCAACGCCCAGGGTGGCAAGCTTGGCCTCGACCAGGCGCCGATAGTCCAAGCCCTTGTCCAGGCCCTTGTAAGCCTTGAGGAATTCAGCCTTGGCTGCATCCGGCTTGCCCTGCAGCAGGGCCAGATCACCACGGCGATCAGCGACCAGGGCCGCAAAGTCGGCACCCTTGACCCCGTCCAGGGTCTTGGCGGCCTCGTCGTACTGCTTGGCATCCATCTGCAGGGCCGCCAGACGCAAACGAGCGATGTCCCGGTATTCGGCTTCGCTGGCCTTTTCCACCGCCCAGCTCAAGGCAGCACGTGCCGGCTCCGACTGCCCCTTGTCCTGCTGCAGCTTGGCCGTCAGCAGGGCGCCCTGGGCCGCGTAGCTGGTCCCGGGATGACGTTCCTTCAGGTCGCTGAAGGCACGGCCGACCTTGTCGACATCACCGGCCTGGGCGGCGCGATCAAGCTCCTCGAACATCGCGCCAGCCTTGACGGCCTGCTCGCGCTGCCACCAGTTCCAGCCATTCCAGCCCGCGAATGCCAGCAGGCCCAGGGTGATGACGGTGGTGATGAGATTGCCGTAGCTTTTCCAGAAGGCCTTCAGCTGGTCCAGCTGTTCCTGTTCTTCGAGATCGAGATGAGACGCCATTGCGGAACTGTTCGATTGAGGGGCTGAAGAGAAGATGCGCGATTATGCGTTGCGCGGCAGCAGCTCGGCCGCCCATTCGGACACCAGGGCCAGGCTGCGGCTGATCTGGGAGGCGCTGGCGTCGCGCAGCGGCTTGATGGCCACCTCGCCGCGCGCCAGCTCGTCCTCACCAAAGACCAGGGCATAGGCGGCGCCGCTGGCGTCGGCCTTCTTGAACTGCGACTTCATGCTGGACTGGCCTGGGTGCAGCACCACGCTCACGCCGGCGGCGCGCAGGGCTTCGAGCGCCACCATGACCTGGGGCAGACCCTGGGCCGAGGGCACGACCGCATAGGCGTCAGGCACCGGTGCGGCCGGGGCCACACCCACCTCTTCCAGCAGCAGCAGCATGCGCTCCATGCCCATGCCAAAGCCCACGGCCGGCGTGGGCTTGCCGCCCAGCTGCTCGATCAGACCGTCGTAGCGACCGCCGCCACAGACCGTGCCCTGCGAGCCGAGCTTGTCGGTCACCCACTCGAACACGGTGAGGTTGTAGTAGTCCAGGCCACGCACCAGGCGCGGATTGATGGTGTAGGCGATGCCGGCCGCATCCAGGATGGCACGCACGCCGTTGAAGTGCGCGAGAGACGCCTCGCCCAGAAAGTCCAGCAGCTTCGGCGCCGCATTGGCCATGTCCTGCAGGGCCGGGTTCTTGGTGTCCAGCACACGCAGGGGGTTGCTGTACATGCGGCGCTGGCTGTCCTCGTCCAGCAGGTCCTTGTGCGCCTCCAGATGGGCGATCAGAGCCTCGCGGTGGGCGCGGCGCTCCTCGGGCGCGCCCAGGCAGTTCAGCTCCAGGCGCACATGCTCGCCGTCCTTCAGGCCCAGCTCGCGCAGCAGACGGCTGCCCAGCAGGATGACCTCGGCGTCCACGTCCGGGCCGTTGAAGCCCAGGGCCTCCACGCCCATCTGGTGGAACTGGCGGTAGCGGCCCTTCTGCGGCTTCTCGCGGCGGAACATGGGGCCGAAGTAATAGAGGCGGCGGCCCGAGTCGCGCAGAAAGCTGTGCTCGATCATGGCGCGCACCACGCCCGCGGTCATCTCGGGACGCAGGGCCAGATGCTCGGCCTGGCCGTGCTTGTCGGCGCGGTCCTCGAAGGCGTACATCTCCTTCTCGACGATGTCGGTGACCTCGCCGATGCCGCGCACGAACAGGGCCGTGGGCTCGACGATGGGCGTGCGCACATTCTGGTAGCCGTAGCGCTGCAACACGCTGCGCATCTTGCCCTCCAACCACTCCCAGCGCGCCGAGTCCGGCGGCAGGATGTCGTTCATGCCCTTCACAGCCTGCAGGGGCTGCACCTTCTTCTGCTCAGTCATGGGGTTCAGGCGGCGGCGCCGAAGCGCTTCTCGATGTAGTTCTCGACCAGGGCGTGGAATTCGGCGGCAATGTTGTCGCCACGCAGGGTCAGGGCCTTCTGGCCGTCAATGAAGACGGGGGCGGCCGGCGCCTCGCCGGTGCCGGGCAGGCTGATGCCGATATCGGCATGCTTGCTCTCGCCCGGGCCGTTCACGATGCAACCCATCACGGCCACCTTCATGGTCTCCACGCCGGGATACTTGCTGCGCCAGACCGGCATCTGCGCGCGCAGGAAGTCGTCGATCTGCTTGGCCAGCTCCTGGAAGGTGGTGCTGGTGGTGCGGCCGCAGCCGGGACAGGCGGTCACGCTGGGATTGAAGGCACGCAGGCCCAGGGACTGCAGAATCTCCAGCGCAACGGCCACCTCCTGGGTGCGCGCCTCGCCGGGCTGGGGCGTGAGCGAGACACGGATGGTGTCGCCAATGCCTTCCTGCAGCAGGATGGACAGGGCCGTGGCCGAGGCCACCGTGCCCTTGGTGCCCATGCCGGCCTCGGTCAGACCCAGGTGCAGGGCGTAGTCGCAGCGCTGGGCCAGGGCGCGGTAGACCGAGATCAGGTCCTGCACGCCGCTGACCTTGCAGCTGATGATGATGTTGTCCGGGTTCATGCCCAGCTCGCGGGCGTACTCGGCCGAGCTCAGCGCCGACTGGACCAGGGCCTGATACATGACCTGCTGCGCGTCCCAGGGCTGGGCCCGCTTGGCGTTCTCGTCCATCATGGACGCGAGCAGCTCCTGATCCAGGCTGCCCCAGTTCACACCGATGCGCACGACCTTGTCGTACTGCATCGCCGCTTCAACCATCATGGCGAACTGGCGGTCCTTCTTGTCGCCCTTGCCCACATTGCCGGGGTTGATGCGGTACTTGGACAGGGCCTGGGCCATGGCCGGGTACTCGGTGAGCAGGCGATGGCCGTTGTAGTGGAAGTCGCCCACCAGAGGCACATCGATGCCCATGCGATCGAGCTGCTCACGCAGATGCGGCACCGCCTCGGCGGCCTCGGGCGTGTTGACCGTGATGCGCACCATCTCGGAACCCGCGACGGCCAACTCCTTGACCTGGATGGCCGTCTCGATGACATCCACCGTGTCCGTGTTGGTCATGGACTGCACGCGAACAGGCGCATCACCCCCGATGGTGACGACGCGCGAGCCCCAGCGAACGGTGGCCTGACGGCTACGTCGAGGCGCGGGACGGGCGGCCGCGATGGCCTCGGCAATGCTGCTTTCGGTATCGATCATGATGGGTACTTCGGAAATGATGCCTACTTGAGTTCCATGCGCAGGACGTTGTCGCGGGCTTGAGCCGAGAGGTCAACCGGACTGCCACGCAGCACGATATCGGTGCCCGCCACATTGCCCACGCGCAGGCGCAGCGGCGGCTGCACATTCAACGCGGCCTGCTCACCGCCACGCAGCAGCCGGGAGAACAAGACCTGCCCCTGCGCATCGCTGACCTCGACCCAGGAGTCCTCGCGGGCCTTGATCTGCATCGGCACCTGCCCCGGCAGGGGCGCACTGGCCGTCGGAGCGGGCACGGCGGCGGACACCGCTGCCGCCGCAGACGCGGCCGTCGTGGGAGCGGGCGACACATTGGCCGCCGGCACGGGTGCCTGCGACTGCAAGGACGCATCAGCGCTGGCCGCGGGGGCCGGGGATGAAGTCGGCGATGCAGTCGGGAAAGCCTGCGGCTCGACCATCGACTTGGGCGACTCGATCTCGCTGGCCGCCGGGGGCTGCAGCCACTCATTGGGCAAGAGGTAAACCGCCAGGGCCCCAGCCAGCAAAAGACCTGGGCCCCAGATCATGGGTCGCTTGAGCCATTCGAGGGAAGGACTGCCGTCCCCCGCCATGCGCTCACGAAAAGGCGTGTTCAGCCCCTTGCTGACGCGATCCAGCCCGGGTTCGCTGCCACGCGGCAGCAATTCAAGCACCGGTGCCGCATCCAGCTGCAGGGCACGGCACATGGCCTTGGCCAGAGCCCGGGTAAAGGTGGCGTCCGGCAGATCCTGATGGCGGTCGGCCTCCATGGCCTCAAGCTTGGCTTGCGGTACCTTGAGTCGAGCGGCCAGCGTGGCGATGCTCAAACCCTGTGCCTGACGGGCGGCACGCAGCCGCCCCCCCGCCGTCTGCGACGGCTGCATCGCATCCGGCGCCACTTGGCCGGGCGCCTCGCTGACGATCGTGGACATGCGTTCCCCCTCACTCATCGAATCGACCGCTGTTCAATGCCTGCGTCTCGGGCGCTTGCGGAAAGCGCCTGCGCAGTTGTTGGCCGTATTCGCCCACCGAAATGGTGTTTCCCAAGCGCCGCTCGATGCGCAGGGCCAGCCACAGGCTCTGCGCATTCACCTGCTCGGGCTGCTCATTCACTCGCTTGACATAGAAGCGCGCGCGCTCATGCTGACCATTGCGATACAGCACATCGGCCAGATTCATCGCGATGGCCGGATTGGACGGATCCTGCTCGAAGGCGCGCGCCAGGGTGCGCTCGGCCGCCCCCAGCCGTCCCGCCGTGGCTTCGCAGACGCCCTGGGCCAACAAGGTTCGCGCCACGCCACGGTACTGCGGCTGGGCCAGTGCGCGCTCAAACTGCAGGCCTGCGTCCGGGAAGCGCCCTTGCTGGCAGAGGAACCAGCCGTAGTTGTGAAGCGTATCGGGATCGCTCGGCTTCAGCGCCAGCGCGCGACGGAAGCTCTCCTCCGCCAGCGTCATTTCCCCCATGGCCGCGTAGACCAGCCCACGCAGACCCAGCGCCTCGACCATGTCAGGCTTCACCATCAGGGCCTGTTTGAGCTCGTCCAGGGCGGTCGGCAACTGCCCACGGGCGAAATAGCCGTAGGCCAGCTCGACGCGAACGGCGGCGCGACGATCCAAATCGGTTTGATCAGAAGCCGTGCGCGGCTCGGTCGAGCCGGTATTGGTGCCAGCGCAGCCTAGCAAGCCCAGCGCCAGGGCCAGTGCAAGCGGAATCTGCAGGAGTCTTGTCTTCATGAGCGCCCATTCATCAGTGCATCACTGCGGATTGCGCCCCCCGAGACCATGAACCACCACCGGCGCCCGCACCATGCGCTGTTCAACACGGGTACGGTCCTGCACTTCGCCGGCCAGTTGGCCGCAGGCGGCATCGATGTCATCGCCACGGGTCTTGCGCACCGTGGTGACGATACCGGACTTGATCAACACCTCGGCAAAGGCCTGCACGCGCGCGTTCGAGCTGCGCTTCAGACCCGAGGCCGGGAAGGGGTTGAAGGGAATCAGGTTGAGCTTGCACGATACCTTGCCGCGCAGCAGCTTGACCAGCTGTTCGGCTTGCTCCGGCGTGTCGTTGACGCCGTCCAGCATGCAGTACTCGAAGGTGATGAAGTCGCGCGGCGCCTTCTCGAGATAGCGATTGCAGGCCTCCAGCAGCTCGGCAATCGGGTACTTCTTATTCAGCGGCACCAGCTGGTCGCGCAGCGGGTCGGTGGGCGCGTGCAGGGACACGGCCAGGGCCACCGGCACGTCCTCGCGCAGGCGGTCGATCATGGGCACCACGCCCGAGGTCGAGACCGTCACGCGGCGGCGCGAGAGGCCATAGCCATGGTCGTCCAGCATCATGCGCAGGGCCGGGACCAGGGCGCTGTAGTTTTGCAGGGGCTCGCCCATGCCCATCATCACCACATTGGTGATCACGCGCTCACTGCTCTTGAAGCGCTGGCGCAGGCTGTGCTCGGCATACCAGAGCTGGGCGATGATCTCGGCCGTGTCCAGATTGCGGCTGAAGCCCTGGTGGCCGGTGGAGCAGAAACGGCAGCCCACCGCGCAGCCGGCCTGGCTGGACACGCACAGGGTGCCGCGGTCGTCTTCGGGGATGAAGACCGATTCGACGGCATTGCCGCCGCCCACGTCGAACAGCCACTTGATCGTGCCGTCGGCGGAGACATGTTCGGAGATCACGGGCAGGGCCGTGATATGCGCCTTGCCGCGCAGCTTTTCGCGCAGCGACTTGGCCAGGTCGCTCATCTGCTCGAAGTCAGAGGCGCCCTTTTGATGAATCCAGCGGAACAGCTGGGTGGCGCGGAAGCGCTTTTCCCCCAGCTGCTCGCAGAACGCAGCCAGTCCTTCCAGATCGAATCCAAGCAGGTTGACCGCGTTCATGGGTGTTGCTTCTCGCTGTGTTGCTCAGGCCTCCAGGCCTGAGCAGCGCAAGAGGCTTGGTGCCGAATTAACGGCTGTAGACATTCATGCCGGGGAAGAAGAACGCCACTTCCTGGGCGGCGGTCTCGGGAGCGTCCGAGCCGTGCACGGCGTTGGCGTCGATGCTGTCGGCGAAGTCGGCGCGGATGGTGCCCTTCTCGGCCTTCTTGGGGTCGGTGGCGCCCATCAGGTCGCGGTTCTTCAGGATGGCGCCTTCGCCTTCCAGCACCTGGATCATCACCGGGCCGGAGATCATGAAGTTCACCAGGTCGTTGAAGAAGGGACGCGCCTTGTGCACGGCGTAGAAAGCCTCGGCCTCGCCGCGCGACAGGTGAGCCATCTTGGCTGCGATGACCTTCAGGCCGGCGCCTTCGAAGCGGCTGTAGATCTGGCCGATCACGTTCTTGGCGACGGCATCGGGCTTGATGATGGAAAGGGTGCGTTCGATCGCCATGTTTTTCTCCTGAAATCTGGGGCTTGGCAAAACCCGGGATTGTACTGTGTGACTGTGTAAATTCGATCCGGGCCCGCTCAAGGGCCCGGCGCGAGCACGCGCTTAGCGGCGACCGCGACCGCCGCCGCCGCCGCGGTTGCCACCGCCGCCGCGATTGCCACCACCACCGCCGCCGCCACGACCGCCGCGGCGGGTGAAGGCGTCGGCGCCGATATAGCCCACCGAGGTCTGCATGGGATCGGGCTCACGCGGACCGTTGCCACCACCACCCTTGCCGCCGCGACCACCCCGACCCGGCGCACCGGTGCCCTGGGCACCACTGCCACCCGCGCCAAAGCCGGCCGGGAAGCCGCGCTTGCCACTGGAAGCAAAGCGGCGGTCAAAGGTCTGCTCCAGCGGATTGACGTTGTGGGGGATGAAATCGTCATCCTCGTAGTCACTGTCGCGCGAGCGCTCCTGGCGCTCATGGCTGCGATCCTGGCCACGTTCGACCTGCTGACGCGGCTGGGGCGGCGCCTCCGGACGGCTGGGACGCGGCCCCTTGCCGCCACGGTTGCGCTTGCCACGCTGCTGGGCCTGCTCGTCGCGCGCCTGCTGCTGGCGCTCGCCGCGAGCCTGCTGCGGACCACCGGCCAGGCGGCGGATGATGCGCACATCGTCCTCGCCCAGCTCCACCCAGACGCCGCGCTTGAGACCGCGCGGCAGCACCACGGTGCCGTAGCGGATACGGATCAGGCGGCTCACCACCAGACCCACGGCCTCGAAGAGCTTGCGCACTTCGCGATTGCGGCCTTCGGTGATGACCACGCGATACCAGCGGTTGGCGCCTTCGCCACCACCGTCCACGATGCTCTTGAAGCCCGCGGACTGGCCCTCGATCTGCACACCTTCCAGCAGGCGGGCGCGCTGGTCTTCATTGAGCGAACCCAGCACGCGCACCGCGTACTCGCGCTCCACGCCGAAGCGCGGGTGCATCAGCTGATTGGCCAGCTCACCCGAGTTGGTGAAAAGCAGCAGGCCTTCGGTGTTCAGGTCCAGACGGCCGACCGACTGCCACTTGCCCTGGTGCAGTCTGGGCAGGCTGCGGAACACGGTGGGGCGCCCCTCCGGGTCGTTGAAGGTCACGACCTCGCCGGTGGGCTTGTGATAGGCCAGGATGCGGGGCGCCGGCGGCGAGATGCGCACGCGGATCTGCTTGCCGTTGACGGCCACGCGGTCACCGAAGGAGATGCGCTGGCCGATATGGGCCACCTCGCCATTCACCTCGATCTTGCCCTCGGCAATCATGTCCTCGATATCGCGGCGCGAGCCGACGCCGGCCTGGGCCAGCACCTTCTGCAGCTTGGGCGCATCGGGCTCGGGGGCCAGCACGCGCTTGCTCTCGGCCTCGGCGGCGGGCTCGCTGGCGGCGGCCTCTTCGGCTTCGCTGCCGTCGAACTCGCCGGCCAGCACCTGGGCGAAACGCTCGCCCACGGCGGCCAGCAGCTCCTCGGGCGCGGACTCGGCGCGACGCGGGGCGCCGGCCTCCTGGCCTTCGCCACCCTCGCGAGCGTCCATCACCTCGCCTTCGCCAGCCTCGGCGCCCTCCCCGCCCTCACCACGGCGACGGCCGCGACGGCGGTTGCGGCCACGGCGACCTTCGCGATCACCGCCCTCCCCATCCGAAGCCTCGCCACCCTCGCCGCCGGCTGCCGCCGACGGTGCGGCCTGTGCGGCCTCGGAGGCCGGCGCGGCCGGCGCCTCCACGGCCACCACAGCAGCCGCTTCGGCTGCTGCCTCGGCAACGGCCGCGCTCTTGCGCGGGCTGCGTCGCTTGGGCGCGGGGGCGGCGTCCGCCGTTGCCGGCTCGGCAGACTCTGCTGGCGCCAGCGCCAACTCGGCCTGAGCCTCGCCGCTCGCCTCTGCAACCTTCTTGGCCGCAGTCTTGCGCGGCGCGCGCGGCTTCACCGGCTTGGCGGCCTCATCCGCTGCCGCCGGGGCCGAGGCCTCGGGTGCAGCAGCCTCGGCCGGCGCGGCCGCACGGGGGCTGCGGCGGCGCTTGGGCGCCGCCGCAGCGGCATCAGCCTCGGGGGCCGGCGGGTTCATCTCGTTGTCGTTGGAATTCATGCGTCGGCTTGCACCTTCTCGCTAGCGTCGGATGCGGGGTCGGCACCGGGTTCACCGGTCGGAAACACCGCAGCGGATGCGCCCGCAGGAGAACTCTCGGGCGCCGGGTTGGGGGTTGGGGGTTCTTGGGGAGAGGTCGGCGCGTCGACGCCTGCCTCGATGGGAGTGGGTTCGGCCGCCAGATCCAGGGCGGTATCCGTGGGGTCGGCCGGTGGGTCTTGCGACTCCTGGGCCTCGCGGCCCAGCAGCTCGCCCAGAGCGGTCGGCGTCTCGCCGCCGGCCTCTAGGGCCGGCAGCTGTTCAAGACTCGCCAGGCCCAGATCATCCAGGAACTGGCGCGTGGTGGCATAGAGCGCCGGGCGGCCGGGGGCTTCGCGGTGACCGATCACCTCGATCCAGCCGCGCTCCTCCAGCTGCTTGACGATCTGGCTGGTCACGACCACGCCGCGGATGTCCTCGATATCGCCCCGGGTCACCGGCTGACGGTAGGCAATGATGGCCAGGGTTTCCATCACGGCCCGCGAGTAACGCTGCGGTTTCTCGGGATGCAGCCGATCCAGGAATTCACGCAGCTCGGGGCGGCTCTGGAAGCGCCAACCCGAGGACACCGCCACCAGCTCCACACCGCGATGCTCCCAGTCGCGGCTGAGCTCGTCGAGCAGCGCACGCAGGGTGTCCGCACCGACCTCATCGGCGAACAGGGTCCGCAGCTCCCGCAGCGTGAGCGGCTGCTGGGCGCAGATCAGCGCGGTCTCGAGGACGCGCTTTGCATCCTGGGTGTTCATGGACTTCTGTCAGCGGGCCGCCATACGGGCAGCGGGTCATTGATCGGGCTTCGGGCTCGGGAGCATCTCGGGGCTCAAATACTGGGCGGGCCGCCGCGCGCCCTCACGGACTGCGGCGGGCCGGCGTGGCCCCGGGGGCTGGCGGTTCGGATCCGAGGGGAGGAAGCCATTCGCCCCGGTCTCTGATCAGGCCAGCTGCGCCGATTGTAGCGCCCTCAGCCACAGCGCTCCTCAAGCACCGGCGGCGGCAGGCCCGCAGCGACCCAGGCATCGGACAAATCCTGTGGCGGGCGCGCATCAAAGCGCAAGTCCGCCCCCGTGATGGGATGGCGCAGGCTCAGGCGCGCGGCGTGCAAGGCCTGGCGCTGCAAACCCAGGGCAGACGCTCCTCCATAAAGCCCGTCAGCCACGAGCGGATGGCCGCGACTGGCCAGATGCACACGAATCTGGTGGGTGCGGCCGCTGTGCAAGACGCAGTGCAAGGCGCTGTAGCGCCGGCCTTGCACATCAACCCGGCCCAGGCAGTAGACATCGGTGCGCGCCGGCTTGCCGCCGGCCAGCACCGCCATCTTGACTCGCGAGACCGGATCGCGGCGCAGCGGCGCGTCGATGAAGAGCTCGTCGGCCACATGCCCCTGGGCCAGGGCCAGATACTCGCGATGCACCTCGCGCGCCGCAATCATGCGGCTCAGCGCGGTCACGGCCTCCAGCGTCTTGCCCACCACCATCAGGCCCGAGGTGTCCTTGTCCAGCCGGTGCACGATGCCGGCGCGCGGCAGGGCCGCCGCGCCGGCGTGGTGAGCCAGCAGGCCGTTCATCAGGGTGCCGGACCAGTTGCCGGCCGCGGGGTGCACCACCATGCCGGCCGCCTTGTCGAGCACCAGCAGGTGGGCGTCCTCAAACACGATCTGCAAGGGCAGCGCCTCGGCACGAAAGGCCTGGCTCTCGGCCGTGGGCTGCAGCTGCACCCGCAGCAGTTGACCCGCCTGCAAGCGCTGCGAGGCGCTGCGCGCCGGCTGGCCATTGACCCAGACGCAGCCGCGCTCAATCAAGCCCTGCAGATGATTGCGCGAGAACTCCGGCGCCAAGCCGACAAGCCAGCGATCAAGGCGCTGACCATGGCCCTCGGCAGGCACGGCGGCACTGCGCTCCTCGATCGTCTCCTCCGCCGACTCGAACTCGGGTTCGTCCGCGCCCTCGCCCAGAGGGGCAGGCAAGGCCTCAACCATATAATCAGACTCCACCTTTGTTGATTGTCGGCATCCGCAGCCGGCCTGGACCATGACTGAACACCGCTCGCGGTTGCGCGGCCTTGTAGTAACCGGCTTCTCGGCCGGCATTCTGGCCCTACTGGCGGCCTGCTCCTCGACACCCGAGGACCAGAATTCCCAGGCCGCCCTGGACAAATTGTATGCAGACGCCAAGGCTGACATCGAGGCCGGCAGCTACGACCGGGCCATCAAGACCCTGGAGCGCATCGAGGGCCGCGCCGCCGGCACGCTGATGGGCCAGCAGGCGGCACTGGACATGGCCTGGGCCCAGTACCGCAGCGGTGAACGCACCGCGGCCGTCACCACCCTGGACCGCTTCATCAAGCTCAACCCCACCAGCGCCGCCATGGACTACGCCCTCTATCTGAAGGGCCTGTCCAATTTCAACGAGGACCTGGGCCTGTTCGGCCGCCTGGCCGATCAGGACATCTCGGAGCGTGACCAGCAGGCCTCCCGCGACGCCCTGCTCTCCTTCCAGCAGCTGGTGGAGCAGTACCCCGAGTCGAAGTACAGCGGTGACGCCCGCCTGCGCATCGACTACATCACCAACACGCTGGCGGCCTACGAAGTGCATGTGGCCCGCTATTACTACAACCGCGGCGCCTACGTGGCCGCGGCCAACCGGGCCCAGCAGGCGATTCAGGAGTTTCAGCGCGCCCCGGCCGTGGAAGAGGCGCTCTATCTGATGATGCTGAGCTACGAGAAGATGGGGCTCAAGCCCCTGCGTGATGACGCCGAGCGCGTGCTCCGCAAGAACTTCCCCGACAGCGCCCATCTGGCCGGGAATGCGAGCAAGAAGCGCGCGTGGTGGCGCCTTTGGTGAGCCTTCCCTGAGCCTGGCTCCTCGATGAAACGCGTGCCTGAGGCACGCGTTTTTCATTGGGTCCAGCGATCAGCAGGGCTCAAAACGGCGGATCACCCTCAGCCCAATCGTCCCCGCCCTCGCGCTCAGCCGCCAAGCGGCGCAGCCAGTCCAGGGCCTCGCCCTCGTTGGCAACCTGGGTCATGGGCGGCAGGGCCGCGCGCAGACGGCGGCCGTAGTTCATGCCCGCCATGCGGGGATCGCAAACCACCAGCAAGCCCCTGTCGGCCTCGCTGCGGATCAGGCGGCCGCCGCCCTGCTTGAGCGCGATGGCCGCCTCGGCAATGAAGAACTCGGCAAAGGCATTGCGCCCCTCGGACTCCAGCTTTTGCACGCGGGCCTCGACCAGGGGGTCGTTGGGCGGCGGAAAGGGCAGCTTGTCGATGAGCACGCACTGCAAGGCGTCGCCGGGCACATCAATGCCTTCCCAGAAGCTGGCCGAACCGACCAGCACCGAGCGCGGCTCTTCCAGAAACTGCTGCAGCAGCAGGCGCTTGGGCGCAGCCCCCTGGATCAGCACCTGGATGGGCTCGGCGTCGAGCTCGAACTCGCTGCGCAGCGCCTCCCCAATCGTCTGCAAGGCACGCAAGGTGGTGGTCAGCACAAAGGTCCGCCCACCCAGGGCACGCGCACAGCGCGCCGCCATGATGGCGACCGAGGGGCCATGGCTGGGGTCGCTGGGCTTGGGAAAGCCTCGCGGCACGTAAAGCCGCGCATGGTTGGCGTAGTCAAAAGGACTGCCCACACGCAGCACCTTGGCATCGTCCAGGCCCGCCGGCTCGGTGAACCAGCGCAGACGCTCGTCATCGCCCAGGGTGGCGGAGGTGAAGATCCAGGCCTTGGGTGGGCCGTTGAGCTGCTCCTGCATGGCCTTGCGGATGTCCAGCGGCGACTCCACCAAGCGCGCCTGGTGCGTGCCCAGATCGATCCAACGCACCGCTCCGGGCTCGGCCGATGAGGCGAAGTGCGCCGCCAGATCGCGCAACTGGCCCGCACGCTCATGCAGGCGCACAAAGTCCGGCGCCGTGGGCGCGACCGTGGCCAGCGCCGCCTCCGCCAGCCGCACAGCGCCCGCCACCTGATCCAAGGCCGCCGAGAATCCCGGCTGCTCCGCCCGCTCCTGCCAGCGCAGCTTGATCAGGCCGCGCAACTCCTTCATGCCACCGGCGCAGGCCAGACGCAGCTCGCGGGCGGCTCGCTCCACCGCCGCCGCCACAGCCTGCCAATCCTGCAAGCCGCGCGCCTGGGCCAGGCCCTGGGCCAGCAGGTCGCGGGAGAAGTCGATCAGCTGGCCCGTGCCCAGCATGGTGCCCAGAAACTGCAGGCCGGCCTCGGGCAGCTGATGGGCCTCATCGAACACGGCCAGATCAACCGTGGGCAGCAATTCCGCCACACCACTGTCTCGCAAGCTCAGATCGGCAAAGAAGAGGTGGTGATTGACCACCACCACATCCGCCTCCAGGGCTTCGCGCCTGGCCTTGACCACATGACAGGCCCGATAGTCGGGACACTCCGTACCCAGGCAGTTGTCACGGGTGGAACTGATCAGGGGAATCAGGGGCGAACGCTCGTCCAGCCCATCCATCTCGGACAGGTCGCCGCTCACCGTGGCCTGCGCCCACTGCTCCACCCGGGCCAGCAGAAAGACCGAACGGCGATCGGGCAGCTCCGCGCTGTGGCGCGCGTACTTCATGCGATGCAGGCACAGATAGCTGCCTCGCCCCTTGAGCAGGGCGCTGCGCAGCGGCATCTGCAAGGCATTGATCAGGCGCGGCAGGTCGCGCAGAAACAGCTGGTCTTGCAGGCTCTTGGTCGCGGTACTGATCAGGGCCCGCCCCCCCGAGAGCAAGGCGGGCACCAGATAGGCAAAGGTCTTGCCCACGCCGGTGCCGGCCTCCACCACCAAGGTCTCGCGTTCGGCAATGGCACGCGCCACGGCCCGACTCATATTCAGCTGAGGCTCGCGCGGCGCATAGTGCGCGTCGGCACGCGACAGCGGCCCGCCCACCTCGAAGGCCGCCAGCACCCATTGCTCCAGCTCAGCGGGCAAGGGCTGGCCCGGATCCCCCTCGCTCGCCATCAGGCGGGTTCAGCCGGGTCGGTGGCCTGCTCCAGGCGCACGATCAGGTCGCGCAGCACCAGACGCCGCTTCTTGAGCCGCAGCAAGGCCAGCTCATCGATGGGCTGCTGAAGCACCAGGCGGTCGATCATCACGTCCAGATCGGCATGCTCGATGCGCAACTCGATCAAGCGACGCGACAGGGAGTGAAGTTGTTCGTCCATGCAGCTCATTTACGGGCTCGCAACACGCGGGCGCCGGCATTTGCCGATTATAGTTTTGCGGGCAACCAAGAGCCCAGCATGAGCCGCAACAGCACGCCCGGTTTTCGAGTCAACGCCGCCACCGGTACCCACCGCGGCGATCGCCTATACCAACAGGACCAGGTCGAGATCATCGGTCACCCGCGCCAGGCTGGCTGCCTGCTGGCCGTGGTGGCCGATGGCATGGGCGGCAAGAGCGGGGGACGCAAGGCCGCCGATCAGGTGGTGCTGACGGCTCGGCAGCTCTTCGAGCGCTTCACGCCCGGCGAGGAGGAGCCCGCGACCTTCCTCCATCAAGTGGCGACCGAAGCCCATCTGATGATCAAGCTCACCGCCATCACGACCGAGGAAGAACCGCACAGCACCCTGGCGGCCTTTCTGGTGATGCCGGACCGGCAGTGCTACTGGGTCCACACGGGCGACTCGCGCATCTACCACTTCCGCGGCCCCAGCCTGGTCAAGCGCACCATGGATCATTCCTTTGTGCAGCGCTTGGTGGATGAAGGCCAGATCACCGAGGCCGAGGCGGCGGTGCATCCGCAGTCGAATCTGCTGACCGGCTGCCTGGGCACGGTGCAGGAGCCGACGCCCACGGTCACACAGATCGAGCGTCTGGAGGTAGGCGACAGCCTGATCGCCTGCAGCGATGGCCTGTGGCACTACTTCAGCCCGCGCGAGCTGGGCACGGTGCTTCACAGCTTGGCACCGCGCGAGGCCGCGGAACTCCTGATCGACAAGGCACGCCAACGCGCCCATGGCGGTGGCGACAATCTCTCGCTCGCTGTGGTGCGTCTGGACGCACTGGCCTGATCAACGGCGCGGCGTCGGCAACGCCTCGATGTCGGAGGCCGTAGGCAGAGGCAGGGGGGCGGCAGCAGCCTTGCCCTGCGCCTCACGCTCCTTGTCACGGCGGGCCAAGGCCTCCCGGTGCGCCTGGGCATCGCGCTGGCGCTGAAGGGCTCGCTCGCGCTGCCGCTGCGCCTGCTGCTCACCCTGTGCGATATCACGCTGCACCTGACGCGCATGGGCCGCAGGGTCGGGGCGGTTTGCCGACGGGCGGGAGGCCGCGGCCGCGGGCGCAGCCGCCGAGGCCGCGGTGGCAAGTGGCGAGGGCTGAAGCAACTGGCGCTGGCGCTGGCGCACCTCATCGGCCGCCGCCGCGGCATCCTTCTCCTGTGCGCGCCGGCGCTGCGCCTCGGCCCGCTCCATCCGGTCCCGCGCGTCGAGAGCCTGCTCCCTGGCCGTCAGCGGCGCCAGGGCGTCGCTGCGATCACGCCGTGCGGCCTGCTGACAGGCGGTGACCGCGAATCGTGACAGGCAGGCCTGCATAGCCGCTTGATAGCGGGCCTCCACCCGCGCACGCTCGGCGGCCAGACCTGCGCGGTCCAGGCCCTCGGCCTCCTGAGCCCACAACGGCAGCGCGGCAAGCAGCAGGCTCAGCATGGACAGCGTCGGCTTCGCGGGCATGAAACGGTTTCCCTAGCAGTGAAGTGAGGACAAGCGCGTTGTTGCAGCCGCCGGACTCAGGTCAGTGCGGTATCCACGTCGCGACGCTCCAGCGCGAGGTATTCCTCGCTCTGCATCTCGCGCAGACGCGACACGGTGCGCGGGAACTCATGCGCCAGCGGGCCTTCGGTGTAGAGCTGCTCCGGCTCAACGGCGGCCGAGATGATGAGCTTGACCCGGCGATCGTAGAGCACATCCACCAGCCAGGTGAAGCGCCGGGCCTCGCTGGCCAGGCGCACGGGCATCTCGGGCACATTGGACAGGATCAGGGTGTGGAACTGGCTAGCCAGCTCCAGATAGTCGTTCTGCGAGCGAGGTCCGCCGCACAGGGTCTGGAAGTCGAACCAGACCACCCCGCCGGCGCGACGGCGCGCACGCAGCTCCCGGTGCTCGATATGCAGCAGGGGACTCTCGTCACGGGCCTCGGCCAGGGATTCAAAGGCCTCGCTCAGCGCCGCGTCGGCGCGCTCGTCCAGCGGGCAGTGGTAGAGCGCCACATGGGACAGGGTGCGGCGCCGGTAGTCGGTGCCGTTGTCCACATTCATGACTTCCATCTTGTCCTTGAGCAGCGCGATGGCCGGCAGGATGCGGTCACGATGCAGGCCGTTGGGATAGAGCCCGTCGGGATGGAAGTTGGAGGTGGTGACGATGGACACGCGGTGCTTGAACATGGACTCAAGCAGGCGGTGCAGGATCATCGCGTCGGTCACGTCCGCCACATGGAATTCGTCAAAGCAGATCAGGCGAAAACGCTTGGCGATGCGGCGGCCCAGCTCCTCCAGTGGATCGGCGATGCCCTTGAGCTCCTGCAGCTCGCGGTGCACTTCACGCATGAACTCGTGGAAGTGCAGGCGGGTCTTGCGCGTCAGCGGCACGGCCTGGAAAAAGCAGTCCATCAGAAAGCTCTTGCCCCGCCCCACCCCGCCAAACATATAGACGCCGCGCGGCAGCGGCGGGTGGCGCAAGAGCTTGGTCACCGCATTGGAGCGGCGGGCCTTGTAGTCGGCCCATTCATCCTGGCAGCGCTGCAGGGCCGCCACGGCCCGCAGCTGCGCCGGGTCGGCCGTGTAGCCGCGTTCGGCCAGGGTTTGTCGATAGAGCTCGGTAACGGAGACCATAGATGCTTCTCAAGACAAAGGGGCGACCTTGGCCGCCCCTTCTACATGCTGCTGTGCGCTACGGCTGATCAGAAGTTCAGCGTGCGCTTGTCCACGGCCAGGGCCGCTTCCTTGGTGGCTTCCGACAGCGAGGGGTGGGCGTGGCAGATGCGCGCGATGTCCTCGGCCGAGGCCTTGAACTCCATGGCCACCACGGCTTCCGAGATCAGCTCGGAGGCGAAGGGGCCGATGATGTGCACGCCCAGGATCTCGTCGGTCTTGGCGTCGGCCAGGAACTTGACGAAGCCGGTGGTGTCACCCAGGGCACGGGCACGGCCGTTGGCCAGGAAGGGGAACTGGCCGGCTTTGTAGGCCACGCCCTCTGCCTTGAGCTGCTGTTCGGTCTTGCCGACCCAGGCGATCTCGGGGCTGGTGTAGATGACCCAGGGGATGGTGTTGAAGTTCACATGACCGTGCTGGCCGGCAATGCGCTCGGCCACGGCCACGCCTTCTTCCTCGGCCTTGTGGGCCAGCATGGGGCCGCGCACCACATCGCCCACCGCCCAGACATTGGGCAGATTGGTCTTGCACTCCTCGTCCACCACGATGGCGCCGCGCTCGTCCAGCGTCAGGCCCACGGCCTCGGGGTTCAGGCCGATGGTGTTGGGCACGCGACCGATGGAAACGATCAGCTTGTCCACCACCAGGGTCTGCTCGGCGCCCTTGGCGTCGGTGTAGGTGATGGTCACATCGCTCTTGCCCTTGGTGACTTTGGAGATCTTGACGCTGAGCTGGATGTCCAGGCCCTGCTTCTTGAAGATCTTGGCGGCTTCCTTGGCCACGCCCTCATCGGCCGCGCCCAGGAAGGCGGGCATGGCTTCGAGGATGGTGACTTCCGAGCCCAGGCGACGCCAGACCGAGCCCATTTCCAGACCGATCACGCCGGAACCGATCACGCCCAGCTTCTTGGGCACGGCCGGGATGCGCAGCGCGCCGTCGTTGGAGAGGATCAGCTCCTCGTCGAACTCCGCGCCGGGCAGTTGGCGGGCATTGGAGCCGGTGGCCAGGATCACGTGCTTGGCGGTGACGGTCTCGTCGCCGGCCTTGAGCTCATAGACGCCGTCCTTGGCGCCGACAAAGCTGCCACGGCCGTGGAAGAAAGTGACCTTGTTCTTCTTGAACAGGTAGAGGATGCCGTCGTTGTTCTGCTTCACCACCTGGTCCTTGCGGCCGACCATCTTGGCGATGTCGATCTTCAGGTTGTCCAGGCTGATGCCGTGGTCGGCAAAGTGGTGGCCGGCGTGCTCGAAGTGCTCGCTGGACTGCAGCAGGGCCTTGGAGGGAATGCAGCCGACATTGGTGCAGGTGCCGCCGGGAGCGGGGCCGCCCTTCTCGTTCTTCCACTCGTCGACGCAGGCAACGTTATAGCCCAGCTGGGCCGCGCGGATGGCCGCGATATAGCCGCCGGGGCCGCCGCCGATCACGACGACGTCAAAGTTCTTGGTACTCATGAATATTCCTTCTTGCGCGTGCCCCAACGATGCGGGGCGTAGCGAGCGGGATGCAGGGCTAGGCGCGGGTGTCGGGGAGCCGAAACGTGGCAGCGCTACGTGAGGGTTCCCCGATCGGGCCCCGCAACGACGCCATGCGCCCGCGCAGTAGCCCTAGTCTCAGATGTCGAACAGCAGGCGGGCCGGATCTTCCAGCGCTTCCTTCATGGTCACCAAGCCCAGCACGGCTTCGCGACCGTCGATGATGCGGTGGTCATAGGACATGGCCAGATAGTTGATCGGGCGCACAACGACCTGGCCGTTCTCGACCACGGCGCGGTCCTTGGTGGCGTGAACGCCCAGGATGGCCGACTGCGGCGGGTTGATGATGGGGGTCGACAGCATGGAGCCGAAGGTGCCGCCATTGGAGATGGAGAAGGTGCCGCCGGTCAGCTCTTCGATAGAGAGCTTGCCTTCCTTGGCCTTGGCGCCGAACTGGGCGATGGTCTTCTCGATGTCGGCGAAGCTCAGCTGGTCGGCATTGCGGATGATGGGCACCACCAGACCGCGCGGCGAGCCGACGGCGATGCCGATGTCGAAGTAGCCGTGGTAGACGATGTCATTGCCGTCCACCGAGGCGTTCAGCACCGGGTACTTCTTCAGGGCGGCCACGGCGGCCTTGACGAAGAAGCTCATGAAGCCCAGCTTGACGCCGTGTTCCTTCTCGAACTTCTCCTGAAACTTCTTGCGCATCTCCATCACCGGGGCCATGTTCACCTCGTTGAAGGTGGTCAGGATGGCGTTGGTGGACTGGGACTGCAGCAGACGCTCGGCCACGCGGGCGCGCAGACGGGTCATGGGCACGCGCTGCTCGGGGCGCTCGCCCAGGCTCTGCGTGACGGGCGCGGCCACGGCCGGCAGGGGCTTGGCCACGGCCGGGGCAGCCGGCACGGCAATGGGGGCAGCAGCCACGGCGGGCTTGGCGGCGGCGGCCAGGGCGTCGCCCTTGGTCACGCGGCCGTCCTTGCCGGAGCCGGCGACGTCGGTGGCGGACAGGCCCTTCTCGGCCAGGATCTTGGCGGCGGCCGGCATGGCCACATCACCCTTGTTGCCACCGGCGGCGGGGGCCGCTGCCACAGCGGCCGGGGCCGGGGCAGCGGGCACGGCGGTCACTTGCAGGGGGCTGACCTGGGCCGAGGCGTCGGTGTCGATCTTGGCGATGAGTTCCTCGCTGACCACGGTCTCGCCGTCACCCTTGAGGATCTGGGCCATCACGCCAGCGGCCGGAGCCGGCACTTCGAGCACCACCTTGTCGGTCTCGATCTCGATCAGGGTCTCGTCGATGGCGACGGCCTCACCGGGCTTCTTCTTCCAGGTGATCAGGGTGCCTTCGGACACCGACTCGGAAAACTGGGGAACCTTGACTTCTACGATTGCCATGATGTGAATTCTTTCTGTTCTTTGCGCGCAAGCCCCGGGCCTGCTCCAGGCGGCTCGGGGCGCTGAGTTCGCTTACTTGGTCAGGATGAAACCCTTGAGCTTGGCGAAGGCCTGCTCCAGCAGGGCCTTCTGCTGCTCCTGGTGCAGGTGGGCATAGCCGCAGGCGGGGCTGGCGCTGGCGGCACGGCCGGCATAGCCCAGCTTCTGACCGTCGAGCATGTTCTCGTGCACATAGTGCTGCACGAAGAACCAGGCGCCCTGGTTTTGCGGCTCATCCTGGCACCAGACGATGTCGGTCGCGTTCGGGTACTTCTTCAGCTCCGTCGCGAAGGCCTTGTGCGGGAAGGGGTAGAGCTGCTCGACGCGAATGATGGCCACATCGGAGGCCTTCTTCTCGGCGCGCTTCTTGACCAGGTCGTAATACACCTTGCCCGAGCAGGCGATGACGCGCTTGACCTTGGCGGCGTCGATGGTTTCATCCTGCTCGCGAATCACGGTCTGGAACTCACCCTTGATGAACTCATTCAGGGGCGAGGTGGCTTCCTTGGCGCGCAGCAGGCTCTTGGGCGTCATGATGACCAAGGGCTTGCGGAACATGCGCAGCATCTGGCGGCGCAGCACATGGAAGATCTGCGAAGCCGTGGTGGGCTGCACGATCTGCATATTGTTGTCCGCGGCCAGCTGCATGAAACGCTCCAGGCGGGCCGAGCTGTGCTCGGGGCCCTGTCCCTCATAGCCGTGCGGCAGCATCATGACCAGACCGTTGGCGCGACCCCACTTCACTTCACCGGAAGCGATGAACTGGTCGATCACGACCTGAGCGCCGTTGACGAAGTCGCCGAACTGGGCTTCCCAGATGGTCAGCGTGTTCGGTTCGGCAGCCGCGTAGCCGTACTCGAAGCCCAACACCGCCTCTTCGGACAGGATGGAGTCGATGACGGTGAACGGAGCCTGCCCCGCAGCGACGTTCTGCAGCGGGATGTAGGTGCCCTCATCCCAGTTGGTGCGGTTCTGGTCATGCACGACCGCATGGCGGTGGGTGAAGGTACCGCGGCCGCTGTCTTCGCCGGACAGGCGCACCGGATAGCCCGAGGCGACCAGCGAGGCAAAGGCCATGGACTCGCCCATGCCCCAGTCCACATTGATCTCACCACGGCCCATGGCGGCGCGGTCGGCATAAAGCTTCTGCACCAGGTTGTGGGCCGTGAAATCCTGGGGCAGCGTCGTCAGCTTCTCGGCCAGACGCTTCCATTCGGTGGCGGGAATGGCGGTGTCGCAGCTGTCCGTCCACTTCTTGCCCAGGAAGGGCGACCAGTCGGTGGCGAACTTGCTCTTGAAGTTGGTCAGCACCGGGTCCACGGTGTGGCGGCCCTCGTCCATCGCGGCGCGATAGGCCTTGACCATGGCGTCCGGGCCGTCGGCCGGCAGCACGCCCTGGGCCACCAGCTTGTCGGCGTACACCTTGCGGGTGCCGGGGTGCTGGCCGATCTTCTTGTACATCAGGGGCTGGGTCAGGGACGGCGTGTCCTGCTCGTTGTGGCCCAGCTTGCGGAAGCAGACGATGTCCAGGACGACGTCCTTCTTGAACTCAGCGCGATAGTCCATGCACAGCTGCATGGCGTAGACCACGGCCTCGGGATCGTCCCCGTTCACGTGCAGCACGGGCGCCTCGACCATCTTGACGACGTCGGAGCAGTACCAGGTCGAGCGCAGGTCGCGCGGGTCGCTGGTGGTGAAGCCGATCTGGTTGTTGATGACGATGTGGATGGTGCCGCCCGTGCGATAGCCACGGGTCTGGGCCATGGCCAGCGTCTCTTGCACGACGCCCTGGCCGCCAAAGGCCGCGTCACCGTGCACCAGCACGGGCAGCACCTGGGCGCCGGCGGTGTCACCGCGGCGGTCCTGACGGGCGCGCACGCTGCCCTCCACCACCGGGTTGACGATTTCCAGGTGCGAGGGGTTGAAGGCCAGCGACAGATGCACCGGGCCGCCAGGCGTGGAGACGTCGGAGCTGAAGCCCTGGTGGTACTTCACATCACCGGCGGGCAGATCCTCGGCGGCCTTGTGCTCGAACTCGGCGAACAGGTCCTTGGGCATCTTGCCCAGGGTGTTGACCAGCACGTTCAGACGGCCGCGGTGGGCCATGCCGATGACGATCTCTTGCACGCCGCGCTCACCGGCACGCTTGATCATCTCGTCCATCGCGGCGATGAAGCTTTCGCCACCTTCCAGCGAGAAACGCTTCTGGCCGACGTACTTGGTGTGCAGATAGCGCTCCAGGCCCTCGGCGGCCGTCAGGCGCTCCAGGATGGCCGTCTTCTTCTCGGCGCTGAAGGCCGGCTTGCTGCGGCTCTTCTCCAGGCGTTCCTGCCACCAGCGCTTCTCGGCCGGGTCGGAACCGTGCATGTACTCGGCGCCGATGGAGCCGCAGTAGGTCTCGCGCAGCGCCTGAACGATCTGGCGCAGCGTCATGGTCTCGCCGCCGAAGTAGCTGTTCACGGCGCTGAACGAGATGTCCATATCGGACTCGGTCAGGTCGTAGAAGGCGGGATCGAGTTCGGGAATCTTGGGGCGCTCGGCGCGCTTGAGGGGGTCCAGCTCCGCCCAGCGATTGCCCAGGAAGCGGTAGGCCGCGATCAGCGACTGCACATGGACCTGCTTGCGGGCCACGGCAAGATCGGCACTGGAAGCCTTGTTGGCAAAGGCATTGGCCTTGGCGCGCTGCGCGAAGGACTCGATCACCGGCGCATGGGCCACATCGCGGGCCTCGCTGCCGTCGGTGGCCGGCACATGCTGGAGTGCGTCGAAATAGGCGCGCCAGTTGTCAGGCACGGACCCCGGGTTGTCGAGGTAGGCCTCGTACATCTCTTCGACATAGGGCGCGTTGCCCCCGAACAGGTACGAATTACCCCTGTATTGCTGCATCATCTCTCGCTCACCTTCTGCCCCGGTTTCCAAGGCTGTTGGCTGGTTACAAAACCTTCCGCGACACGGCTCGACCGGTTGGCGGATTGCGACCCGCCTTGACTGTTGCCAGAAAAGGGGACGGGAAGGACCAAAAATATCTCTCGGGCCCGGACTTTAGCACTGCCGGCCGAAACGACGCCGCGCTTTGAGCTGTATCAGGGCGCGGCGTGCATATGCCACATAGGCCTCCCACACCGCAGCGCCCCCATGCACATGGCGGCCCAGCAAGCCCGTCTTGCCGCCTTCATTTTGGTGCGAATTTCGCACGAACATCGCACCCTGTCATGAAACCGCAGGAAACCCCAAGGCACCGCCTTGATCTGCAAACGTTTGCGAATTCCCGTCCCCTCCCCTAGACTGCCGCCTGCACGCGCCAGGGCCCCGCGATTGAATGGCCCGGCGTCGGGACGTTCAGGAGAGTTCCCATGCAAGTCAAAGTCGTTGACTACCGCGCCGCCGATGCGGCCGAGCAGTTCACCCGTTCCCTGCACGAAACCGGCTTCGGGGTGCTGATCAACCACCCCCTGCAGCAGGCCTTGGTTGAGAAGATCTATGCCGACTGGCTGGACTTCTTCAATGGGACGGACAAGCAGCAGTACGCCTTCTCCACCGAGACCCAGGACGGTTACTTCTCCACCGAGATCTCCGAGACCGCCAAGGGTCACACCCAGAAGGACATCAAGGAGTATTTCCATGTCTACCCCTGGGGCCGCATCCCGGCGCAGCTCAAGGCGGATGCCATGGACTACTACACCCAGGCCAATCGCCTGGCGCAGCAGCTCTTGTCCTGGGTCCAGCAACACACGCCGGCCGACATTGCCGCCGGCTACAGCGAGCCGCTGTCGCAGATGATTGATGGCAGCCGCCTGACCCTGCTGCGTGTGCTGCGCTACCCCCCGCTCACCGGCCAGGAGCCCGCGGGCTCGCTGCGCGCGGCAGCGCACGGCGACATCAATCTGCTGACCATCCTGCCGGCCGCCAACGAGCCGGGCCTGCAGGTGCTGTCCAAGGACGGTCAGTGGCTGGATGTGCCCAGCGACTTCGGCATGCTGATCATCAATATCGGCGACATGCTGCAGGAAGCTTCGCGCGGCTACTACCCCTCGACCCAGCACCGCGTGGTCAACCCCACGGGCGAGGGCGCCAAGCGCAGCCGCGTGTCCCTGCCCCTGTTCCTGCACCCGCGCGAGGACGTGGTGCTGTCGGAGCGCTACACCGCACACAGCTATCTGGAAGAGCGGCTGCGCGAGCTGGGCGTCAAGAAGTAAGCGCCCCTCCCCAGCATCAGAAGCCGGCCCAAGGGCCGGCTTTTTTGCGCCCGCACGCCGGCGTCTCGCCCTAGAGTAGGGCCATGCCCTCGCCGCGCCAGATCCGCATCGAAATCCATCCCGAGGCGCCGCCCAAGCCTGACTGGGGCGCGCCCTGCAATGGTTGCGGCATCTGCTGCCTGGCGGAGCCCTGCCCGCTGGGCATGCTGATCAGCCGGCGCCGCCGCGGCGCGTGCACGGCCCTGCGCTGGCGTGCGGGGCGCTATGTCTGCGGCATGCTCAGCGAGCCGCAGCAGGTGCTGGGCTGGCAAGGTGCCACGGGCCGCGCACTCGCCCCCCTGCTGCAAGGCCTGGCACGGCGCTGGATCTCGGCCGGATCGGGCTGCGACGCCAGCCTTGAAGCCGTGTCAATGCCAGACTGAGCGACAGGCGCACCAGCGAGCCCCGGGCAAGCCACTAGAGGCATGGGGCAGAGGCGGGACTAGGATCAATTTTCCCTACCCCTTTGCCTCTGCATGGAGTGAGCTGAAGATGATTCACAAGTTCAAACTGGCCGCACTGTCGCTGTCCCTGGGCCTGCTGGCCGCCACCGGTGCCCAGGCCGTGCCGCTGCGCTGGGCCGCCCAGAACGACATCCTGACCATGGACCCGCATTCGCAGAATCACGCGACCACGAATGCGATCCTGATGCATGCCTACGAGGGCCTGACCCGCTACAACAACAAGTACGAGGTCGAGCCGGCCCTGGCCACCAAGTGGACCTACATCAGCCCGACCCAGGTCCGGTTCGAACTGCGCAAAGGCGTGAAGTTTCACGACGGCACCCCCTTCACCGCCGACGACGTGGTCTTCTCCTTCGGGCGCATCAAGCAGCCCCAGGGCACGATGCAGATCTATGTGACCGGCATCAAGGAGATCAAGAAGATCGACGACCACACCGTCGACCTGATCCTGGAAGCGCCCAACCCCATCCTGCTGCGCAACATCATCGACTTCCGCATCATGAGCAAGGCCTGGGCGGAAAAGAACAAGACCACCAGCACGCAGGACTACAAGGCCAAGGAAGACAACTTCGCCTCGCGCAATGTGATGGGCACGGGTCCCTACAGGATCACGGGCTGGCAGCCTGACCAGAAGATCTCCATGGTCCAGAACCCCGAATGGTGGGACAAGGCCCGCGCCAGCAATATCAGCGAGGTGAGCTATCTCCCCATCAAGTCCGACCCGACCCGCGTGGCCGCCCTGCTCTCGGGCGATGTGGACCTGCTGACCGACCTGCCGACCCAGGACGTGGCCAAGCTCAAGAACGACCCCAAGCTCAAGGTGGTCGAAGGCCCCGAGGTTCGCACCATCTTCCTGGCGCTGGACCAGGGGAGCGACGAGCTCAAGGGCTCCAGCGTCAAGGGCAAGAACCCCTTCAAGGACAAGCGCGTGCGCGAGGCACTGAACATCTCGGTGGATCGAGAGGCGATCAAGCGCACCATCATGCGCGGCCTGTCCGTGCCCGCGGCCATCATGGTGGCGCCGGGCGTCAACGGCCATTCGCCCGACATCGACCAGCCCCTCAAGGTCGATGTGGACAAGGCCAAGAAGCTGATGGCCGAGGCGGGCTACCCCGATGGCTTTGAAATCCAGATGAACTGCCCCAACAACCGCTACGTCAACGACGAAGAGGTTTGCCAGGCGGTGGTGGCCATGTGGGCCAGGATTGGCATCAAGGCGCGCCTGGTCGCACAGCCCATGGCCCAGCACAGCCTGGTGTTCCAGAAGTTCGACACCTCGTTGTACATGCTGGGCTGGGGCGTCGCCACCTACGACGCGCAATATGCCCTGCAGTCCCTGGTGCGCACCAAGACCACCGGCGCGGACGGCAACTTCAACTTCTCCAAGGTCAGCGATGCGCGCATCGACCAGCTGGTCGATGCCATGAAGACCGAGACCGATATGGCCAAGCGCAATGCCATGATCCGTGAAGCCCTGGTCCGCACCCGGGACGAGCATCTGTTCGTGCCCCTGCACCACCAGATGCGCCCCTGGGCCATGCGCGTCAACGTGAGCACCGAACATCGCTCGGATGATCGCCCGGAGGCTCGTTTCACCAATATCCGTTAAGGCACGTCGGAAGGCCATGCGCGACGCTGTGCGAATGGCCTTCTGAAGCCCGGGGCTATCGCCCCGGGCAAGCCATGAGAAAACCTCCCACGGGCTCGGGCTACCATGTCCGGCTAGGCATTTCACGGAGGTAACTCATGAACCACAAGTTCAAGCGCAGCGCGCTGTCTCTCGTCCTGGGTCTGCTGACCGCAGCCGCCGTCCAGGCCGCCCCCCTGCACTGGGCCGCCCAGAACGACGTCCTGACCCTGGACCCCCACTCGCAGAACCACGGCACCACCAGCGCCATCCTGGCCCACGCCTATGAAGGCCTGACCCGCTACGGCAAGACATACCAGATTGAGCCGGCCCTGGCCACCAAGTGGACCCAGATCAGCCCCACGCAGGTGCGCTTCGAGCTGCGCCGTGGCGTCAAGTTCCATGATGGCTCGCCGTTCACGGCCGACGATGTGCTGTTCTCCTTCGCCCGCATCAAGCAGCCCCAGGGCACCATGCAGGCCTATGTGAACGGCATCAGCGAGATCAAGAAGATCGACAGCCACACGGTGGACTTCATCCTGTCGGCCCCCAACCCCATCCTGCTGCGCAACATCATCGACTTCCGCATGGTCAGCAAGAGCTGGGCGGAAAAGAACAAGTCGGTGAACCTGCCGGACGTGAAGGTCAAGGAAGAGACCTTTGCCACCCGCAACACCAATGGCACGGGCCCCTACAAGATCACTGGCTGGCAGCCCGATCAGAAGATCAGCATGGTGGCCAACAAGGACTGGTGGGATGCCGCCAATGCCAGCAATGTGGACAGCGTGACCTACTCGCCCATCAAGTCGGACGCGACCCGCGTGGCCGCCCTGCTGTCGGGTGAGGTGGATCTGCTGACCGACCTGCCTACGCAGGACGTGGCCAAGCTCAGGGCCGACCCCAAGATTGCCATCATGGAAGGCAATGAGGTTCGCACCATCTTCTTCGCCATGGATCAGGGCAGCGATGAGATCCGCGGCTCCAATATCAAGGGCAAGAACCCCTTCAAGGACAAGCGCGTGCGTGAAGCCCTGTCGGTGGCCATTGATCGCGAAGCCATCAAGCGCGCCATCATGCGCGGCCTCTCGGCACCGGCCGCCCTCATGGTGGCTCCCGGCGTCAACGGCCACACGGCCGATATCGACACCCCCGCCAAGGCCGATCCCGAAAAGGCCAAGAAGCTGCTGGCCGAAGCGGGCTACGCGGACGGCTTCGAGGTGCCGCTGAACTGCCCCAACAACCGCTACGTCAACGACGAGGAAATCTGCCAGGCCGTGGTGGCCATGTGGGCCCGTATCGGCGTGAAGGCCAAGCTCCAGACCGAGCCCATGACCACCTTCAGCCCCAAGGTCCAGGGCTTCGAGCACCAGCTCTTCCTGTTCGGCTGGGGTGTGCCCACCTATGACGCGCTCTACACCATCCAGTCCCTGGCTCGCACCAAGACCACGGGACCTGATGGCAACTGGAACTACTTCCGCATCAGCGATGCCAAGCTGGACCAGCTGACCGATGCGATCAAGGTGGAGGGCGACGTCAACAAGCGCAACGCCCTGCTGCGCGAGGCCCTGCTGCGCATCCGCGACGAGCACTTCTTCATCCCCGTCCACCACCAGGTTCGTCCCTGGGCCATGAAGAAGAATGTGTCCACGGTCCATCGCTCCGATGACCGTCCCGAGGCCCGCTTCACCAATGTGAAGTAAGGCCGCGTCGGCTCGCATCCGCGAGCCGCAGCCCAAAGCAACAAGCCGCCCCGAGGGGCGGCTTGTTCATTTTGATGCGCTGCGCGCTTTGCCTCAGCCCAGGGCCAGCCTGCGGCGTGCGGCCTGGTACTCGCGCGCCAGACGTTCCACCAGCACCCGGGCCGGCACCACCTCGCGGATGGCGCCAATGCCCTGGCCGCTGCCCCAGATGTCCTTCCAGGCCTTGGCCGAGCCGCCGCCGAAGTTCATGGTCTTCACATCACCCTCGGGCAGATTGTCCGGGTCCATGCCGGCGGCCTCGATGGAGCCGCGCAGATAGTTGCCGTGCACGCCAGTGAAGAGATTGCTGTAGACGATGTCGTCGCTATCGCTGGCCACGATCATCTGCTTGTAGGCCTCGGCGGCGCGCGCCTCCTCGGTGGCGATGAAGGCGGAGCCGATATAGGCAAAGTCCGCGCCCATGGCCTGGGCGGCCAGCACCGCGTCGCCGCTGGCGATGGAGCCCGAGAGCGCCAGGGGGCCGTCGAACCATTCGCGGATCTCCTGGATCAGCGCAAACGGGCTCTTCACACCCGCGTGGCCGCCCGCACCCGCGGCCACGGCGATCAGGCCGTCGGCGCCCTTCTCGATGGCCTTCTTGGCGAACTTGTTGTTGATGATGTCGTGCAGCACCACGCCGCCCCAGCCGTGCACGGCCGCGTTCACATCCTCGCGCGCGCCCAGCGAGGTGATGATGATGGGCACCTTGTACTTGGCACACAGGGCCATGTCGTGCTCGAGCCGGTCATTGCTCTTGTGCACGATCTGGTTGATCGCGAAGGGCGCGGCCGGCTTGTCGGGATTGGCCTTGTTATAGGCCGCCAGGGTCTCGGTGATCTCGGCCAGCCACTCGTCCAGCTGTTCGGCCGGACGGGCGTTGAGCGCGGGCATGGAGCCCACCACGCCGGCCTTGCACTGCTCGATCACCAGCTTGGGATTGCTGATGATGAACAGGGGCGAGCCGATGATGGGCAGGGGCAGGTTCTGCAGGATGGGAGGCAGGGCCACGCGGGTCTCCGTTCTCGGTATTGAAATGTGCGGGGGTCAGAAGGCGTCCAGGGCCAGGGCGGTGACGCTCTCGGCGCCCTCCACGATGGCCTCGCGCGCGGCGCCGGCACGGCTAAGGATGTGCTCGGCGTAAAAGCGTGCGGTGGCGATCTTGGCGGCCATGAAGTCCGCGTCCTCGCCCGCGGCCAGCTTGTCCTCGGCCACGATCAGGGCGCGCGCCAGCTGCCAGCCGGCCACCAGATTGCCGGCCAGCATCAGATAGGGCACCGAGCCGGCAAAGGCAGCGTTGGGGTTGCTCTTGGCCTCGCGCACGATGAAGTCCACCACCTCGAGGTAGGCCTCGCGCGCGGCGCGCAGGCGCTTGAGCACCGACTTGGCGGCGGCGCTGTCGCGCGCGGCCAGCAGGCCCTCGGTGGCCTCGATCTGGCCGGCGATGGCGCGCGCCAGCTGGCCGCCATCGCGCACGGTCTTGCGACCGACCAGGTCATTGGCCTGGATGGCGGTCGTGCCCTCATAGATGGTCAGGATCTTGGCATCGCGGTAGTACTGGGCCGCGCCGGTTTCCTCGATGAAGCCCATGCCGCCGTGGATCTGCACGCCCAGGTCCGTGACCTCCAGGCTCATCTCGGTGCTGTAGCCCTTCACCAGGGGCACCATGAACTCGTAGAAAGCCTGGTTCTGCTGGCGGGTCTCGGGGTCCGGGTGGTGGTGGGCCGCGTCATAGGCCGCGGCGGCGGTGATGGCCATGGCGCGGCTGCCCTCGGTGAGGGCGCGCATGGTCATCAGCATGCGGCGCACATCCGGGTGGTGGATGATGGGCGCGCTGGCCTTGATGGAGCCGTCCACCGGACGCGACTGCACGCGGTCGCGGGCGTATTGCGTGGCCTTCTGGTAGGCCCGGTCGGCCACCGCGATGCCCTGCACGCCCACGCCGAAGCGGGCGGCGTTCATCATGATGAACATGTACTCCAGGCCGCGGTTCTCCTCGCCGATCAGGGTGCCGATGGCGCCGCCATGGTCGCCGAACTGCAGCACGGCCGTGGGGCTGGCCTTGATGCCCATCTTGTGCTCGATGGAGACGCAGTGCACATCGTTGCGCGCGCCCGGCGTGCCGTCGGCGTTGAGCAGGAACTTGGGCACGATGAAGAGGCTGATGCCCTTGACGCCTTCCGGCGCGCCGGCCACGCGGGCCAGCACGAGGTGGACGATGTTCTCGGCCATATCGTGCTCACCCCAGGTGATGAAGATCTTGGTGCCGAAGATCTTGTAGGTCCCATCACCCTGCGGCTCGGCGCGGGTGCGCACCAGGGCCAGGTCCGAACCGGCCTGGGGCTCGGTCAGGTTCATGGTGCCGGTCCAGCTGCCGTCGATCAGCTTGGGGATGAAGGTGGCCTTCTGCTCCTCGCTGCCCGCGGTCAGCAGGGCCTCGATGGCGCCATCGGTCAGCAGCGGGCACAGGGCGAAGCTGAGGTTGGCGCTGTTGATCATCTCGCCGCAGGCCGCGCCGATGGTCTTGGGCAGGCCCTGGCCGCCGAAGTCGGCCGGGTGCTGCAGGCCCTGCCAGCCGCCTTCGGCGAACTGGCGGAAGGCCTCCTTGAAGCCGGGCGTAGCGAAGACCTGACCGTCCTTCCAGTAGGAGGGGTTGCGGTCGCCTTCCACATTCAGCGGGGCGATCACGTCCTCGTTGAGCTTGGCGCACTCCTCCAGCACGGCCTGGGCGGTCTCGGGACCGTAGTCGGCAAAGGCCGGAATCTGCTCGGCCAGGGTCTGCAGGCCGGCGAGCTCCTGCATATTGAACAGCATGTCTTTGACGGGGGCGCGGTATGTCATGGCTTGTCTCCAGATACAAAAAGGGCGCCGCGACCAGCTAGTCGGGCGCCCTGTTGAGCTCGGTCAGGCGGTGCTCAGAGGGCGTTGACCAGTTCCGGCACGGCAGTGAACAGATCGGCTTCCAGGCCGTAGTCGGCCACCGAGAAGATCGGGGCTTCCGGGTCCTTGTTGATGGCCACGATCACCTTGGAGTCCTTCATGCCGGCCAGATGCTGGATGGCACCGGAGATGCCGGCGGCGATGTAGAGCTGGGGCGCGACGATCTTGCCGGTCTGGCCCACCTGCCAGTCGTTGGGCGCGTAGCCGGCGTCCACCGCGGCGCGCGAAGCACCCAGGGCGGCGCCCAGCTTGTCGGCCAGCGGGGTCAGCACTTCATTGAACTTGTCGCTGCTGCCCAGAGCGCGGCCACCGGAGACGATGATCTTGGCGGCGGTCAGCTCGGGGCGGTCGCTCTTGGTGACCTCGCGGCCCACGAAGGCGCTCTTGCCGCTGTCGGCGGCGGCGGCCACGCTTTCCACGGCGGCGCTGCCACCGGTGGCGGCGGCGGCGTCGAAGCCGGTGCTGCGCACGGTGACGACCTTGACGGCGTCGGCGCTCTGCACGGTGGCGATGGCGTTGCCGGCGTAGATCGGGCGCTCGAAGGTGTCGGCGCTGATGACCTTGGTGATGTCGCTCACCTGGGCCACATCCAGCAGGGCGGCCACGCGCGGCGCGACGTTCTTGCCGGAGGCGGTGGCCGGGAAGAACAGATGGCTGTAGCCCGAGGCCAGGGCCAGCACCTGGGCGGCCAGGTTCTCGGCCAGGCCATCGGCCAGGCCGGCGGCGTCGGCGTGCAGCACCTTGCTCACGCCGGCGATCTGGGCGGCGGCCGCGGCGGCGGCGGCGGCGTTGTGGCCGGCCACCAGCACATGCACCTCGCCACCGGCCGCGACGGCGGCGGTGACGGTGTTCAGCGTGGCGCCCTTGATGGACGCGTTGTCGTGTTCAGCAATGACGAGAGCGGTCATTTATCAATCTCCTTGATGCCGCGGCCGGTCGCCGCGTGCAGCGTATTCATCGAGTGGAGCCCGCGGATCCGGCTTTGCCGGGCCGCCGGGCTCGCCCCCTTGAGGGGGCGCGCGCAGCGCGTAGGGGGTGGGTCAAATCACCTTGGCGTCGTTCTTCAGCTTGCTCACCAGGGTCGCCACATCGGGCACCTTGATGCCGGCGCTGCGCTTGGGCGGCTCCTCGACCTTGAGGGTCTTGATGCGCGGCGTCACGTCCACACCCAGATCGGCCGGCTTGACGGTGTCCAGCGGCTTTTTCTTGGCCTTCATGATGTTGGGCAGGGTCACGTAGCGCGGCTCGTTCAGGCGCAGGTCGGTGGTGACCACGGCCGGCAGGCTCAGGGCCACGGTTTCCAGGCCACCGTCCACCTCACGGGTGACGTTCGCCTTGCCGTCCACGATCTCGACCTTGGAGGCGAAGGTGCCTTGCGGCAGGCCGGCCAGGGCGGCCAGCATCTGGCCGGTCTGGTTGCAATCGTCGTCGATGGCCTGCTTGCCCAGGATCACCAGCTGGGGCTGTTCCTTGTCCACCAGGGCCTTGAGGATCTTGGCCACGGCCAGGGGCTGCAGCTCGGCATCGGTTTCCACCAGGATGGCACGGTCGGCGCCGATGGCCATGGCGGTGCGCAGGGTTTCCTGGCACTGGGTCACACCGCAGGACACGGCGATCACCTCGGTGACCACGCCCTTCTCCTTCAGGCGCACAGCCTCTTCGACGGCGATCTCGTCAAAGGGGTTCATCGACATCTTCACATTGGCGATGTCCACGCCGGTGCCGTCGCTCTTGACGCGCACCTTGACGTTGTAGTCGACCACGCGTTTGACAGGGACCAAAACCTTCATCGAAGTCTCCAGGAGCAATTGACGTTAACGTTAATCAGATTCTACGGGTGCCGACGACGGCCCTTGAGTCACCTGGGTGGCACAGGGGCTGAAAAATAGCACGATCGTTCTATTCTAGCCACGACCCCGGGCATCCGGCGGTGCGAAAGCTAGACTGCCGCGCTCAGAAGCGATGAACAGCACAGACCTCATCCCCCCCTCCCCCGTCGCCGGCCCGGCCTGTATCGGTGTATTCGACTCCGGCGTGGGCGGTCTCACCGTGCTGCGCGAGCTGCGGCGCCAACTGCCCGGCGTGCCCCTGTACTACCTGGCCGATGCGGCGCATGCGCCCTATGGCGAGCGCAGCCCCGACTACATCGCCGCGCGCAGCCTGCGCCTGGCCGAGCATCTGCAGGTCCAGGGGGCTCACCTGCTGGTGGTGGCCTGCAACACCGCCACGGCCCATGCGATCGCGGCGATGCGCCAGCGCTGGCCCGCGCTGCCCATCGTGGGCACCGAGCCCGGCATCAAGCCGGCGGTGGCGGCCAGCACCACGCGGCGTATCGGTGTACTGGCCACGCCCGCCACCATTGCCAGCGCGCGCTACCAGGACCTGCTGCAGCGGCACGCTGGCGAAGCCCGCGTGATCAGCCAGCCCTGCCCGGGTCTGGCAGACCTGATCGAGCGCGGCGAACTGGACAGCCCCCAACTGCGGGCCCTGGTGGACGAGCTCTGCGCCCCGCTGCGCGCGGCGGAGGTGGACACGGTGCTGATGGGCTGCACCCACTACCCCCTGATCCAGGACCGACTGCAGGCCGCGCTGGGCCCGGCGGTGCGCCTGCTCAATATCGAGACCGCGGTGGCCCAGCAGGCCGCACGACTCTGGGCCGGCCTGGGCCTGCCGGCACCTGCACAAGGCAAGGAGGGCATCCTGCGGCTGGCCAGCACCGGCGAGACCGCCGCGCTGCAGACCCTGGTGCGCGAAGCCCTGGGCTGGTCGGAGCTGAAGGTGGAGTCCCTGCCCGGGCTCTGAGCTGCGCTTCTTCCTGTCGGCTCAGTCGGCCACGCGGGCCGCCGCCGCCACGCCGCGCTGCATATCGATTCCGCGCAGGATGATCCAGCCCAGCAGGAAGAAGACGCCGGTACTCAGAATGGCCAGGCGGTGGTTGCCCGTAGTCAGCCAGGTCACCAGTCCATAGGTCAGCGGGCCAATGATGGCGGCCAGGCGGGTGGCAAAAGTCCACAGGCCGAAGAACTCCGCCAGGCGGGCCGGCGGCGCAAAACTGCCCGCCAGGGCCCGGCCGCAACTCTGGCTGGAGCCCATGCACAGGCCGGCAATCACCGCCGCCACCCAGAACAGCGTGGCCGTGCTGGCCAGATAGGCCAGCAGCACCATCAGCATCCAACCCAGCAGGGTGCAGGCCAGAGCGCGCTGGTGGCCCACCCGGTCCTCGAAATAGCCGAAGGCAAAGGCCCCCAGGGCCGAGGCAATATTCACCAGAAACACCAGGGCCATGGTCTGAGCCTGCTGGAAGCCCAGGGTCTGCTCCGCATAGACCGCGGCCAGCGCGATCACCACCGCAATGCCCGCCTGGTAGCTGGTGCCGCAGGCCAGCAGGCGCAGAAAGTCCGGATAGGCCTGGGCACGCTGCCAGCTGCGCCAGAGCTGGCGCAGACCGCCGGTTTCCTCCGAGCCGGCCGGCCGCGGCGCCTGGGCCCGTGCGCGCTCGCGCAGCAGCAAAAAGGTGGGCAGCGCCGCCAGGGCGTAGAGGACGGCCGTGATCAGCATGGTGACGGGCACGAACTCGGTAGCCGGGATGCCCTGGGCCTGGGCATGCAGCACATAGGCCAGGGACAAGCCGAGAGCCAGCATGCCACCGCAGTAACCAAAGGCCCAGCCCCAGCCGGACACGCGCCCCAGGGCCTCGCGCCGCGCCAGCTCGGGCAGGAAGGCGGCAATCAGCGATTCGCCGTAGGAGTAGAAGGTGTTGGACAGCACCACCGCGATGGCGGCCGGCCAGATCTCACCGCGGCCGGCCAGGGCCAGGCCGATGGTGGAGATCACACAGCCCGCGGTACTCACCGCCAGCAGGCGCTTCTTGGCCGCGTGGGCATCGGCATAGGCGCCCAGGGCCGGCATGCTGAGCATCACGATCAGGCTGGACAGCGCGATCAGCACGGTCCACAGCAAGGTGGCATGGGGCTGGCCTTCGGCCACCACGCCCACGAAATAGGCGTTGTAGACCGCGGTGAGCACCACCGTGGTGTAGCCCGAGTTGGCGAAGTCGTACATGGACCAGCCAAAGACCTCGCGCCTTTTGACGCCATCGTTGAGCAAGTTCTGGCTGCTGGTTCTCACGCGACCCCTCTAGGACGACCAAGCCAGCGCGAGATATGGTGCCCGGGAGGGGAATCGAACCCCTACGCCCCTTTCAGGGCCGCGGATTTTAAGTCCGCTGCGTCTACCAGTTTCACCACCCGGGCGGCGCTGAAGCGTGCGCATTATCTCTGCGCAGGGAGGCGCCCAAAGAAAAAGGGAAGTCCTAAGACTTCCCTTTGATTTTGGAGCGGGTAACGAGGCTCGAACTCGTGACCTCAACCTTGGCAAGGTTGCGCTCTACCAACTGAGCTACACCCGCATTTCGTCGACGTTTGGTGCGTCAACCCGGCGCGAACCGGTGTTTATGGAGCGGGTAACGAGGCTCGAACTCGTGACCTCAACCTTGGCAAGGTTGCGCTCTACCAACTGAGCTACACCCGCATTGATTTCTTGGAGGCGCGGTCCGGAGTCGAACCGGACTAACCGGATTTGCAATCCGGGGCATAACCGCTTTGCTACCGCGCCTTAGAACTCAAATTGTGTTTTCTTCATCAGCTTTGGTGGGTCTGATGAAAATGGGAAGCCGGGGCTTCCCATTGATATGCCTGGAGCGGGTAACGAGGCTCGAACTCGTGACCTCAACCTTGGCAAGGTTGCGCTCTACCAACTGAGCTACACCCGCATTGCTTTTCAGCAATCAACGCACTGCTCGCTGAAAACTCTGCTTTGACTTGCGTCGCCGCTTTGTTTACTGCGCCGTTTGCGCTGAAGCCGAGATTCTATACCAATTTTTTGGAGCCGCGCAAGACTTTCGCTCATTTTCAGCAAGAGTCTCGCGCTCTGTGGGCTCAGTGCTTGAGCGAATCGCCGGTCTTGGCGGCTTCGGCCGGCTTGGCCTCGGCCACCGCAGCGGCGGCTGTGGCCTCCTCTTCCGGCAGGGGCTGGGGTGCCGCCTCCAGGGCCACTTCCAGCACCCGATCGATCCAGCGCACCGGCACGATTTCGAGCTGGTTCTTGACGTTCTCGGGAATGTCCTGGAGGTCCTTGACGTTCTCTTCCGGGATCAGCACGGTCTTGATGCCGCCACGGTGGGCCGCCAGCAGCTTCTCCTTGAGGCCACCGATGGCCGTCACCTCGCCGCGCAGGGTGATCTCGCCGGTCATGGCCACATCGGCGCGCACCGGGATGCCCGTCAAGGTGGAGACGAAGGCGGTGGTCATGGCCGCGCCGGCGCTGGGGCCATCCTTGGGCGTGGCGCCATCGGGCACGTGGATATGGATGTCGCGCTTCTCGAAGAGCTCGTCCTTGATGCCCAGCAGGCGGGCCCGCGAGCGCACCACGGTGCGCGCCGCCTCGACGGACTCCTTCATCACATCGCCCAGCGAGCCGGTGCGGATGATGTTGCCCTTGCCCGGCATGGCCGTGGCCTCGATGGTCAGCAGATCGCCGCCCACCTCGGTCCAGGCCAGACCAACCACCTGGCCCACCTGGTTCTTCTTCTCGGCGCGGCCGAAGTCGTACTTGCGCACGCCCAGGAACTCGTTGAGGTTGTCCTCGGTGACCTGGACCTTGCCCTCGTAGGTCTTGAGCTGCAGGCCCTTGACCACCTTGCGGCAGATCTTGGAGACCTCGCGCTCCAGCGAGCGAACGCCGGCTTCCCGCGTGTAGTAGCGGATCATGCCGCGGATGGCGGACTCGGTGACTTCCATCTCCTCGTCCAGCACGCCGTTGTTCTTGCGCTGCTTGGGCAACAGATAGCGCTGGGCGATATTGACCTTCTCGTCCTCGGTATAGCCCGAGAGGCGAATCACTTCCATGCGGTCCAGCAGGGCCGGCGGAATGTTCAGCGAGTTCGAGGTGGCCACGAACATCACATCGCTGAGGTCGAAGTCCACCTCGATGTAATGATCGGCAAAGGTGTGGTTCTGCTCAGGGTCCAGCACCTCCAGCAGGGCCGAGGACGGATCGCCGCGGAAGTCCATGCCCAGCTTGTCGATCTCGTCGAGCAGGAACAGCGGATTGCGGGTGCCCACCTTGGTCAGGCTCTGCAGCACCTTGCCCGGCATGGAGCCGATATAGGTGCGGCGGTGACCACGGATCTCGGCCTCGTCACGCACGCCGCCCAGGGCCATGCGCACGAACTTGCGGCCGGTGGCGCGCGCCACGCTCTGACCCAGCGAGGTCTTGCCCACGCCCGGGGGGCCCACCAGGCAGAGGATGGGGGCCTTGACCTTGTCCACGCGCTGCTGCACCGCGAGGTACTCGAGGATGCGTTCCTTGACCTTGTCCAGGCCGTAGTGGTCCTCGTTGAGCACGGCCTCGGCATTGGCCAGGTCGTGCTTGATCTTGGTCTTCTTGCTCCAGGGCAGGTTGACCAGGGTCTCGATGTAGTTGCGCACCACCGTGGCTTCGGCGGACATGGGCGACATCAGCTTGAGCTTCTTGAGCTCGCTGTCGGCCTTCTTGCGCGCTTCCTTGGGCATGCGGGCGGCCTGGATCTTCTTGTCCAGCTCCTCCATATCGGCGCCTTCTTCGCCGTCGCCGAGCTCCTTCTGGATGGCCTTGACCTGCTCGTTCAGGTAGTACTCGCGCTGGCTCTTCTCCATCTGGCGCTTGACGCGACCGCGGATGCGCTTTTCCACCTGCAGGATGTCGACCTCATGCTCCAGCAGGTCCAGCAGCTTCTCCAGGCGCTTGGCCACATCGGAGAGGTCCAGCACCGACTGCTTGGCGTCGAGCTTGAGCGGCAGGTGGGCGGCAATGGTGTCGGCCAGGCGACCCGCATCGTCGATGCCGGCGATGCTGGTGAGGATCTCGGGCGGGATCTTCTTGTTGAGCTTGACGTACTGGTCGAACTGCTGGGTCACCGCACGACGCAGGGCCTCGACCTCGGAACGGGTCTCGCTCTCCGGCGGGATGGGCAGCACCTCGGCGGTGAAGTGTTCTTCGCCGTCGGTGATGGTCTGGGTGGTGGCGCGCTGCAGGCCCTCGACCAGCACCTTCACGGTGCCGTCGGGCAGCTTGAGCATCTGCAGGATGCTGGAGACGCAGCCGACCTCGAACATATCGTCGGCCTTGGGCTCATCCTTGCCGGCGGCCTTCTGGGCCACCAGCATGATCTGGCGACCGGCCTCCATGGCCGCCTCCAGCGCCTTGATGGACTTGGGGCGCCCCACGAAGAGCGGAATCACCATATGCGGGAACACCACCACATCGCGCAGCGGCAGCAGCGGCAGGGTGATGGGTTCGGCAGGCAGAACGGGATGACCGGACATGAAAACCTCTCTTTCTCAGGCCCACATGGAGCCTGAGCGGGCGATTACAAGACGCCGAATGGATGGGATCGGTCGGATGGATACAGCTTAGGCGCTGGCCTTGGCCTGTTCGCGGTAAACCAGCAGGGGCTTGGCGTCTTCTTCGATGTTGTGCTCGTCCAGCACCACCTTGGCCACGCCGTCGAGGGCGGGCAGTTCGAACATGGTGTCGATCAGCGCATGCTCCATGATGGAGCGCAGACCGCGGGCACCGGTCTTGCGCGCCAGGGCCTTGCGGGCGATGGCGCCCAGGGCAGAGGGGCGCACTTCCAGCTCCACGCCGTCCATATCGAAGAGCTGCTGATACTGCTTGACCAGGGCGTTCTTGGGCTCGGTCAGGATCTGCACCAGGGCGTCCTCGGTCAGCTCACCCAGGGTGGCGACCACGGGCAGACGGCCCACCAGCTCGGGGATCAGGCCGAACTTGATCAGATCCTCGGGCTCCACCTCGCGGAAGACCTCGGAGACGCGACGCTCGCTCTTGCTCTTGACCGTGGCGCCGAAGCCGATGCCGGACTTCTCGGAGCGGTTCTGGATCACCTTCTCCAGGCCGTCGAAGGCGCCGCCGCAGATGAACAGGATATTGGTCGTGTCGATCTGCAGGAAGTCCTGGTTGGGATGCTTGCGGCCGCCTTGCGGGGGCACGCTGGCCATGGTGCCTTCCACCAGCTTCAGCAGGGCCTGCTGCACGCCCTCGCCCGACACATCGCGGGTGATGGAGGGGTTGTCGGCCTTTCGGCTGATCTTGTCGATTTCGTCGATGTAGACGATGCCGCGCTGGGCACGCTCCACGTCGTAATTGCAGTTCTGCAGCAACTTCTGGATGATGTTCTCGACATCCTCGCCCACATAGCCTGCCTCGGTCAGCGTGGTCGCGTCGGCGATCACGAAGGGCACGTTCAGCAGGCGGGCCAGGGTCTGGGCCAGCAAGGTCTTGCCGGAGCCCGTGGGGCCGATCAGCAGGATATTGCTCTTGGAGAGCTCAACGCCCTCCTTGTTGCCACCCGCGGACATGTGGCGCAGACGCTTGTAGTGGTTGTAGACCGCCACCGAGAGCGTGCGCTTGGCCACGTCCTGGCCGATCACATAGTTGTCCAGACTGCTCTTGATCTCGCTGGGCACGGGCAGATCGGACTTGCTGGCGCGCGCGGCCGGCGCGTCGGCCGGCACCTCATCGCGAATGATGTCGTTGCACAGCTCGATGCACTCATCGCAGATGAACACGGACGGGCCGGCAATGAGCTTCTTCACCTCATGCTGGCTCTTGCCGCAGAAGGAGCAGTACAGGACTTTTTCGCTGGAGTTGCCTTTTTTCTCGGCCATGGATCTGCTTAAAGGGTTCGGGCGTATGCCTGAGGATGATGATAGTTCAAACGCCGCCCGGGGCCTTGGCGCAAAAAGGCCCGGGTTCGGCGTTCTTTAACGGCGAGAAATGGCTTCAGCCGCGCTGGGTGACCACCTGGTCCACCAGCCCGTAGCTCTGTGCCTCGTCGGCCGACATAAAGTAGTCGCGCTCGGTGTCCGCCTGGATCTTCTCCAGACTCTGGCCGGTGCGCTCGGCCAGGATGCGGTTGAGCTGATCGCGGGTCTTGAGGATCTCGCGGGCATGGATCTCGATGTCCGTGGCCTGACCCTGGGCACCGCCCAGGGGCTGGTGGATCATGATCTTGCTATTGGGCAGGGCAAAACGCTTGCCCTTGGTGCCGGCCGACAGCAGGAAGGCGCCCATGCTGGCCGCCATGCCCATGCACAGGGTGGACACATCCGGCTTGATGAAGTTCATGGTGTCGAAGATCGACATGCCGGCCGAGACGCTGCCACCCGGCGAGTTGATGTAGAGCGAGATGTCCTTGTCGGGGTTCTCGCTCTCCAGGAACAGCATCTGCGCGACCACCAGATTGGCCACGGCATCGTTGACCGGGCCGACGAGGAAGATGATGCGCTCGCGCAGCAGGCGGCTGTAGATGTCGTAGGCGCGCTCGCCGCGGCCCGACTGTTCAATGACGATGGGCACCATGCCCAGATTGCTTGTTTCCAGCGCGCTCATGAGTTCCTCAATGCACTTGTGAAGCTCGATTATGTCGTCTTGGCGGTGCCCCTCGACGCCAAGGAAAAAGGCGCCGGCCTCGCGGCGCGGCGCCTTCTGTCCGGCAGCAGGATCCGCAGGATCAGCCGGCCGTGGCCATCAGCTCGTCGAAGGGCAGCGCCTTGTCGCTGATCTTGGCCTTGCCCAGCACGAACTCGGTGACGTTGTTCTCGATCACCACGGCCTCGACCTCGGCCAGACGCTCACGGTCGCTCAGGTACCAGCGCACCACCTCGGCCGGCTTCTCGTAGCTCTGCGACAGCTCTTCGATATGGGCCTGCAGCTGCTCGGGCTTGGCTTGCAGATTGTTGGCACGCACCAGCTCGGCGACGACCAGACCCAGGCGCACGCGCTTCTCGGCCTGGGGCTTGAACAGTTCCTCAGGGATCGGGGCCTTGTCGGCGTCCTTGATGCCACGCTTCTTCAGGTCTTCGCGGGCAGCGGCGACCATGCGCTCGGTTTCACCGGCGACCAGGGCGTTGGGGATGTCCAGCTCGGCAGCGGCCACCAGGGCGTCCATCACGGCAGCCTTGTTGCGGGCCAGCACGCGGAACTTGACCTCGCGCTCCAGGTTCTTCTTGATGTCGGCGCGCAGGGCCTCGACGGTGCCGTCCTTGATGCCCAGGCTCTTGGCGAAGGCTTCATTGACTTCGGGCAGGTGCTGGGCCTCGATCTTCTTGAGGGTCACCAGGAAGTCGGCTTCCTTGCCGGCCACGTCCTTGCCGTGGTAATCCTCGGGGAAGGCCAGGGGGAAGGTCTTGCTCTCGCCGGCCTTCATGCCGCGCACGGCCTTCTCAAAGGCTTCCAGCATCTGGCCTTCGCCCAGGATGAACTGGAAACCGTCGGCCTTGCCGCCGGCGAAGGGCTCGCCATCGATCTTGCCTTCGAAGTCGATGCTGACGCGGTCGCCATCAACAGCCGCATCGGCAGCGGCGCGCTGGGCGAAGGTGCGACGCTGCTTGCGCAGGATCTCGACGGTCTTGTCGATGGCCTCTTCGGTCACATCGCTGGAGACGCGCTCGACCTCGGCCGCGGCCAGATCGCCGATCTTGACTTCCGGATAGACCTCGAAGGTGGCGTCGAAGGCCATTTCGCCTTCGGCGGCATTGTCCTTCTGGGCGATGCGGGGCATGCCGGCCACGCGCAGCTGGGCTTCGTTGGCGGCGTTCTGGAAGGCCTGGCCCAGCTTGTCGTTCATGACTTCGTACTGGACCGAGTAGCCGTAGCGCTGGGCCACGACGCTCATGGGCACCTTGCCGGGACGGAAGCCGTCGGCCTTGACGGTGCGGGCCAGCTTCTTCAGACGGGTCTCGACTTCGCTGTTGATGTCAGCGGCCGCCAGCGTGAGCGTGATGCGGCGTTCGAGCTTTTCGAGGGTTTCGACGGTAACGGCCATAGTTGACTCAGACAATCAAAGTGATGGTGCGCGGGGCCGGACTCGAACCGGCACGCCCGTGAAGGCGTCAGGACCTAAACCTGGTGCGTCTACCAATTTCGCCACCCGCGCGAGTGGTGTCAGAACTGCCCTGGGACTTTTCAACCCCAGCTCAGCCCTGTGGCATTTCGGCAAACCGGAGATTGTAGCCGCTCGGAGGCTGGAAATTTCGCCCAGCGGCAAACCGGAATGCCCGATCCGGGGGGAGGGTTGCCCCGCCCCCATCCTTCAGAATTTCAGAAGCGCGAGGCTTCGGCTGGCCGCTCAACCCGGAACCAGGCGGCGTACATGGCCGGCAGGGCCAGCAAGGTCAAGGCGGTGGCCACGATCAGGCCGCCCATGATGGCCACGGCCATAGGCCCCCAGAACACGGAGCGCGACAGCGGGATCATGGCCAGCACCGCCGCCGCCGCCGTCAGCACGATAGGGCGGAAACGCCGCACCGCGGCCTCCACAATGGCACTCCAGGCCGGCACACCGCGGGAACGGTCCTGCTCGATCTGGTCGATCAAGATCACCGAGTTGCGCTGGATCATGCCCATCAGGGCGATCACGCCCAGCAGGGCCACGAAGCCGAAGGGGCGGTCCAGCAGCAGCAGGGCCGCCGCCACACCCGCAATACCCAAAGGCCCGGTCAGGAAGACCAGCATCGCCCGCGAGAAGCTCTGCATTTGCAGCATCAGCAAGGTGAAGGTGATGAACAGCATGATGGGCACGCCGGCTGCAATCGAGCCCTGGCCCTTGCTGCTTTCTTCCACGGCCCCCGCCACCTCGATGGTGTAGCCCGGCGGCATCTTCTGCCGCAGCTCATCCAGTGCGGGCCAGATCTGGGCGCTCACGGTCGCGCCCTGCATGCCATCGACCACATCCCCCTGCACGGTGACAGCGTAGCTGCGCCCCTCGCGCTGCAGCACACCGGGCTCCCACACAAAGTCGATCTTGGCAATTTGCGTGAGCGGAATGCTCTTGCCGCTGGCCGTGGGCACATAGGCGCTGCTGAGATCGGTGATGGCCTCACGCTCCGCCAGCGGCTGGCGCAGCACGATGTCGATCAGCTTGTCGCCCTCGCGGTACTGGCCCACCGGCGTGCCCGACAGCAGGGTCCGGGTGGATTGGGCAATGCTCTGGCTGCTCACCCCCAGCGCCCGCGCCTTGTCCTGATCAATCTCCAGGCGCAAAGCCTTGACCGACTCGTTCCAGTTGTCGTTCACGCCGCGCATATTGGGATTGGCCCGCAACACATCCTTGGCCTGATCGGCCCAGCGTCGCACTTCCTTGACGTTGTCACCCATGACACGGAACTGCACCGGATAGGACACCGGCGGTCCGTTGGGAAGCAGCTTGACGCGCGCGCGCGCCTCAGGAAATTCGGCCGCCACCAGGGCCGGCAGGCGCTTGCGCAGCTCCTCGCGTTCCGCCATCCCCTTGGGCAGGATGATGGCCTGGCTCACGTTCGACGCGGGGAAGACTTGATCCAGGGGCAGATAGAAGCGCGGCACGCCGCTGCCAATCCAGCTGCTGACCGTGGCCACACCGGGCTCGGCCATCATGCGTGCTTCGAAGCGCTTGGCCACGCTGCGCGTCTGTTCGATGGTGCTGCCTTCCGGCAGCGCCAGGTCCACCAGAATCTCGGGCCGACTGGAGTCCGGGAAGAACTGCTGCTGGACCCGGCTCATCCCAAACAGACCCAGGCCGAAGATCAGCAGGGTTGCGGTGATGGTCTTCCAGCGATGCTCCACGCACCAGCGCACCATGGCACGGAAGCGGTTGTAGAAAGGCGTATCGAAGAGCTCATGAGCCTCGCCCTCCTTGGCAGGATGCGTGCGCAGCAGCAGCGCTCCCAGATAGGGCACGAAATACACCGACACGATCCATGAGATCAGCAAGGCCGCCGCCGTGACCGCAAAGATGGCAAAGGTGTATTCACCGGTGGCCGACTGGGCCAGGCCGATGGGCAGGAAACCGACGGCCGTGATCAGGGTGCCGGTCAGCATGGGCATGGCCGTTGCGTCATAGGCAAAGGTGGCCGCATGCATCTTGTCGTAGCCCTCCTCCAGCTTGCGCACCATCATCTCCACCGCAATGATGGCGTCGTCCACCAGCAGACCGAGGGCGATGATGAGTGAGCCCAGGGAGATCTTGTGCAGGCCCACGCCCCAATAGAACATGGTCACGAAGGTGATGGCCAGCACCAGGGGAATCGTGATGGCGACCACCAGGCCCGGCCAGATATCAATGCGCAGAGGGCGGGTGTGCAGGCCCAGCGAGATGAAGCTGACCGCCAGCACGATCACCACGGCCTCGATCAGCACCTTCACGAACTCGTTGACCGAGCGCGTGACCGCCTGGGGTTGATCCTGAATCTGCGCCAGCTCTATGCCGGCGGGCAGACCGCGCCTCACCTCCTCGGCCGCCTGTTGCAGCGACTTGCCCAAGGCGATGATGTCGCCGCCCTTGGCCATGGAGATGCCCAGAGCCACCACATCCTTACCCTGGTGACGCACCATCACGCCGGGCGGATCGGCATAACCCCGCTGCACCTCGGCGATATCCGCCAGCCGCAGACTGCTGGCCTGCCCCGTCGCCGGGTTGACCGCACGTATGGGCAATTCCTTGAGGGCCGCCACGGAGTCGAACTGACCAGCGACGCGCAGCTGGATATTGCCGCTACCCGCATTCAGCACGCCGGCGCCTTCCACAGCGTTCTGCGCCGAGAGCTGGGCAATGATCTGGCCGAAGTCCAAGCCCAGTTCGGCCAGCCGCTTCTGTGAAACCTCCACATAGAGCTTTTCGGCCTGAACGCCGAACAGCTCCACCTTGGCCACATCCTGGACCTTGAGCAGGCGCGAGCGCACCCGCTCCGCATGCTCCCTCAACTCCTCGGGGCTGAATCCATCGGCGGACAAGGCCAGGATGGAGCCGTAAACGTCACCGAATTCGTCATTGAAGATGGGGCCGATGACCCCCTGAGGGAGGCGATGGCGCATATCGCCAATCTTCTTGCGAACCAGGTACCAAGTACCGGCCACCTCACTCGGCGGAGTCGTCTCCTTGAGAATGAACACCGTCAGGGACTCGCCCGGCTTGGCGAAGCTGCGCACCTTGTCGGCATGCGGCACCTCCTGCAGAACGCGCTCAATTTTGTCGGTGACCTGCTCCGCCACCTGCTGCGAAGTCGCCCCGGGCCAAAAAGCCTGAATGACCATCACCCGGAAGGTAAACGGCGGATCCTCGTCCTGGCCCAGCTGAAAGTAGGCGGCAAAGCCCATCACCATCAGCACCACCATCAGGTAGCGCGTCAGGGCCGGATGCTCCAGCGCCCAGCGCGAGATATTGAAGCGCGAGGCCAAGGGTGTGTTGGGGGAAGCGTTCATGCGAGACGTCCCCAGTTAGCGCGAAGCCGCCGGTGCCGCCGCGGGTGCGGCATAGCGCGAGACCTTCTGCCCCGGTGTCAGCACGTGCACACCGGCCGTCACGACCTCCTGGCCCGGACTCAAGCCCTCGGCCACCAGCACCTCGTTCCCCTCAGCCCCTTGCAGCCGTATGGCTTGCAGCCTGACCGTCATGCTCTTGGCATCGAGCACCCAGACCGAGGTCTTGCCCTGCTGCTCCAGCACCGCACTGAGGGGCAGCTTGATGAAGTTGTGCTGCTTGGGCAGTTCCAGTCGCACCGTGGCCGTCTGCCCCAGGCGGGCGTCGAGCTTGCCGGCATCGGCTTTCACGAGAAAGGTGCGCGTCGCAGGATCGGCCGCGGCCGAAACCTCGCGCAGCTGAATGGCTTGCGCCCCCTGCTCACCACCCCACAGGCGCACACTCAGCGCGCCGGGCCGGCCGGCCGCCTCGCGCAGCCGACTGACCATCTGTTCGGGCACCGAGAACACGACATCCCGCGGGCCATCATGCGCCAGCTGCAAGACGGGCGCCCCCGCCCCGATCACCATGCCGGGTTCAGCCAGAACACCGGTGATCACACCCGCAGCATCCGCGCGCAGCTGAGCGTAGTCCGACTGATTGCTCTGCACGGTGGCCTGAGCTTTGGCCTGGTCCAACTGCGCCTGCGCAGCCTTGAAGACCGCATCACGGCGCTCAAGTTCGGCGGCACTGATGAAGCCCTGCTGATGCAGATCGATGAAGCGCTTGTAATCGGCCCCGGCCTGATCGCGATTGACCCGCGCGGCATTCATGGCGGCACGGGCGGCCTCCTGGGCCAACATCAGGTCCTGCGCATCAAGACGCGCCAGCACCTGCCCGGGCTTCACCACATCACCCAGACTGACACGGCGCTCCTGCAGCTTGCCGCCCACGCGAAAGGCCAGCCGCGACTCGGTACGAGCCCTCAGTTCAGCCGCGTATTCGAGCACCGGTCCGGAGCTCTCTTGCGTCACCACCTGGGTGCGCACCGCCCGCACGGGCTCGGGGGGGGCGGACTGCCTGCCGCAGCCAAGCAACATCAGGAGCAGCGCGACGCTCAAAGCCTGGCAAGCGCCGGCACGGGCCGACCTCAGAACATGGGGCATGGACAACCTCAATAAAGGGCTGAGCCCAGCCGAGCCTGGACTCTGCAACTGACTAACCGGTCAGTAATGTATGGGCCGAGCATGCTGCTGTCAAACAGCTGAACTCACTGCCTTGGGCCCGGCAAAGCCGGGGACAATGCTCCGCGTGAGCATAGAGCACTACGAGAACTTCCCGGTAGCGTCCTGGCTGTGTCCGCCAGCGCTACGCCCCGCTGTGGTGGCGATCTACCACTTCGCCCGCTGTGCCGACGACCTGGCCGACGAGGGCGATGACAGCCCCGAGCAGCGCCTGGCCGCGCTGCGCGCCTATCGCGCCGACCTTCATGCCGTAGCCGCCGCAAAGGCGCCCTCCCCGCGCTGGCTGCGACCGGTCTTCGCCGCCCTGGGGCCGGTGATCGCACGCCACCGCCTGCCCCTGCCGCTGCTGGAGGCCCTGCTGGACGCCTTCGAGCAGGATCTGGTCAAGAGCCGCTATGCCGACCGCGCCGAACTGCTGGACTACTGCCGCCGCTCGGCCGATCCGGTAGGCCGCCTGCTGCTGCACCTCTACGGCATCCAGGACGCCGACTCGCTGCGCCGCTCCGATGCCATCTGCAGCAGCCTGCAGCTGATCAATTTCTGGCAGGACTTCAGCCGCGACCTACCGCGCGGCCGCGTCTATGCCCCGGCCGGCGATCTGGCCCGCCACGGACTGAGCGCCGAGGACCTGCTGGCCGGGCGCGACAGCCCGGCCGCACGGGCGCTGATCCGCGAGCTCTGTGACTGGGCCCGCGCCCTGATGCTGGAAGGCGCACCCCTGGTGCACCGCATCCCGGGGCGTGCGGGCTGGGAGCTGCGTCTGGTGGTACAAGGCGGCCTGCGCATTCTTGAGAAAATCCGTCGGATGGATCACGCCAGCCTCATTCACCGCCCCCGCATCACCGCCCTGGACCTGCCATTTCTGCTGCTGGGCAGCCTGCGCATGCGCGCTGCGGAGGGCCAGGCGTGACGCCCGAGCAATACGTCCAGGACAAGGCGGCCAAGAGCGGTTCGAGCTTTTACTACGCCTTTCTCTTCCTGCCGCCGCCCCGGCGCGCGGCCATCACCGCCTTCTACGCCTTCTGCCGCGAGGTTGACGATGTGGTGGACGAGATCCAGGACCCCGGCGTGGCCGCCACCAAGCTGGCCTGGTGGCGCAAGGAGGTGGCCAATGCCTTTGCCGGCCAGCCCCAGCACCCGGTGATGAAGGCCCTGATGCCCCATGTGGCGGACTATGACATCCGCGCCGAGCACCTGAATGCGGTGATCGAGGGCTGCCAGATGGACCTGGACCAGACCCGCTACCTGGACTATCCCGGCCTGCAGCGCTACTGCCATCTGGTGGCGGGCGTGGTGGGCGAGGTGGCCTCGGGCATCTTCGGCCGCACGGACACCCAGACCGTGGCCTATGCCCACAAGCTGGGCCTGGCCATGCAGCTCACCAACATCATCCGCGACGTGGGCGACGACGCCCGGCGCGGCCGCATCTATCTGCCGGTCTCCGAACTGCAGCAGTTCGACGTCAAGGCCCACGAGATCCTCAAGCGCGACAAGCCCTGGGGCTATAGCGAGCGCTTCACAGCCCTGATGCAGTTCCAGGCCGCGCGCGCCCACGCCCTCTACGACGAGGCCCTGGCCCTGCTGCCCGAGGCCGATCGCCGCGCCCAGAAGCCCGGGCTGATGATGGCCAATATCTACCGCGCCCTGCTGCGCGAGATCGAGGCCGAGAACTTCCAGGTGCTGCAGCAGCGCATCTCGCTGACCCCGCTGCGCAAGCTCTGGATCGCGATGAAGACCAATTGGCGAGGCCGGTGATGCCCCTCCCCTTGCCGGCTGCGGCGGCCGCTCGGTCATGAAGATTGCTGTTGTTGGTGGGGGCTGGGCCGGTCTGGCCGCGGCCGTCACCCTCAGCCAGGCCGGGCAGCAGGTCAGCCTCTTCGAGATGGCGGGTCAGCCCGGCGGTCGCGCCCGCAGCCTGGGGGGCGAGGAACCGCGCCTGGACAATGGCCAGCACATCCTGATCGGCGCCTACCGCGAGAGCCTGGACCTGATGCGCCAGGTGGGCGCCCGGCCCGACGAGCTGCTGCTGCGCAAGCCCCTGCGCCTGCGCTACCCGCAGCACGAGGGCCTGCGCCTGCCGCCCGGCCCGCCCCTACCGGCCTTTGCGCGCGCGGTGCTGGGCTATGGCGCCTGGCCCTGGCGCGCCCGCCTGGCCCTGCTGCGCGCCAGCCTGGGCTGGACCCTGAACGGCTTTGATTGCGACCCGCGCCTGAGCGTGGACGCGCTGTGCCAGGCCCTGCCCGCCGCCGTGCGCCAGGAGCTGATCGATCCCCTGTGCGTGGCCGCGCTCAACACCCCGGCCCGCGAGGCCAGCGCCCAGGTCTTTCTGCGCGTGCTGCGCGACGCCCTCTTCAGCGGCCCTGGCTCGGCCGATCTGCTGCTGCCGCGCCGGCCCTTGAGCGAGCTGCTGGCCGAGCCGGCCGCCGCCTGGCTGGAGGCCCGCGATGCCACGCTGCACTGGCAGCGCCGCATCAGCCGGCTGGAGGCTGGCCCGCGCCTGGACGGCGAAGCTTTTGATGCCGTGATCCTGGCCTGCAGCGCCGGCGAGGCGGCGCGCCTGGCCGCACCGCTGGCGCCGGACTGGGCGGCGCGTGCTGCGGCCCTGCGCTTCGAGCCCATCGTCACCGTCTATCTGGAGAGCCCCGGCAGCGCCCTGCCCGCGCCCATGGTCGCCCTGCATGAGAGCGCGGAGCAGCCCGCCCAGTTCGCCTTCGACCTGGGTCAGCTGGGCCATGCACCGGGGCGCTTTGCCTTTGTGATCAGCGGCGCCGCGCCCTGGGTGGCGCGCGGCCTGGAGGCCACCGGCGCGGCCGTGCTGGCCCAGGCCCAGGCGGCGCTGGCCTGGCGCAGCCCACCCACCCTGCTGCGCTGCCTGGCCGAGAAGCGCGCCACCTTTGCCTGCACCCCGGGCCTGCAACGCCCGGCCGCGGCCGTGGCCCCGGGCCTCTGGGCCGCGGGCGACTATGTGGACGGCCCCTACCCGGCCACGCTGGAGGGCGCGGTGCGCTCGGGCCGCGCGGCCGCGCAGGCCGTGCTGGCAGGCTGAGGCCGAGCTGCGCTTCTTCAGCGCGGGGCGCGGCCGTAGGGCGCCGCCAGGGGTTCGCCCACGAACACGCTCTGCCCCGGCCACAGCACGCTGCGCCAATAGGCTTCGAGGGCGCTCTGGCCCTGCAGATAGTTCAACAGCAGCAGCTGCGGATGCGGGAACTTCTGCAGATGGTTGCAGGGCTCGCTCACGGCGCCGTGGCTGGCCGTGGCACCCGCCTCGATCCAGTCCAGCGCGCTCATCTGCGGGCCGCTGCTGCGCTCCAGCTGGCCGCCCAGCGAGGTCAGGTGGTCGGCCAGGGCGCCGGGGATGAAGGGGATGCGCTCCAGCCCCTCCACCCGCGCCAGACCGGTCTGGAAGAGCAGCACCTCGCTGAGCTCGGGCAGGGCCGCCTGGGCCACGCGCCGGGTCTGCAGGCCATGGGCCCAGAGCCGGCTCTCGGGTGGAAACAGGGGCTCGCGCACATTGCGGGCCTTGTCCTCGGTGGCGGCAAACACGGCCTGCACCGGCGGCGTGCCGCGCTCCAGCAGGGAGCGGTCGGCCGCCAGGCCGCGCTCGATCAGGGCCTTGGCGCTCTCCACCGAACGCGCCGCCAGCAGCATGGCCGGGCGCAGGCCCAGATCGCTGAAGGGCTTGTGCCCCGTGTAGGCCGGATAGGGTGAGGGCTTGGAGGCCGCGCAGCTGTTCTTGCACAGCTCGGGCTGGAAGCCCAGAGCCAGGGCGCCGGTGATCGAGTTGCAGGCCACGGCATAGGGCTGGCTCCAGGCCAGCACCAGGGCCTGCACCTGGGGGCCCAGGCGCTCGTCCAGCTGGGTCTTGAAGGCCTCGAACTCGGCCGGGCTCAGCACCGCCTGGCGCGGCAGATCAAGCGTGATCAGCTGCTGGGGCGCGAGGCCGCGCTTCTTCGCATACTCCGCACCCACCGCCACCGAATAGGGGTCCTGGCGATTGATCACCACGGCGATATCGGCCGCCACCAGACGGCCTTGGGGCTGGGGCAGGCGCAGCCAGCTCGGTTCCTGCTGAGCCCGCGCGGGCCCCATCAGCAGGAACAGGGCGGCACCTGCAAACAACACAATGATGCGGCGCAGCATTTCGCCATGCAAAATCGACTCAGAATCCCGCACAATCAAACATCCATGGAAAGCCCGCCTGTCCCAGGATACGGCCGGGCCATGACAGCAGAAGAAAACAACACACAAGCAGGGCCATGAAGAGCAAAGAGGGGCAAACGCCCGCCATCCAGGTGCTGGAACGCAGCTTCGCGCTGCTGGACGTCTTGGCCAGCCATCAGGATCCCGTGTCACTCAAGCAGATCAGCGAGGCCACCGGCCTGCACCCCTCCACCGCGCACCGCATTCTCAACGACCTGGCCATAGGTCGCTTCGTCGACCGGCCGGAGGCCGGCAGCTACCGCCTGGGCATGCGCCTGCTGGAGCTGGGCAATCTGGTGAAGGCCCGCCTGGATGTGCGCGACGCGGCGCTCTCGCCCATGCGCGAGCTGCACAAATTCACCCACCAGCCGGTCAATCTCTCGGTGCGCCAGGGCGACGAGATCGTCTATATCGAGCGCACCTACAGCGAGCGCTCGGGCATGCAGGTCGTGCGCGCCGTGGGCGGCCGCGCCCCCCTGCACCTGACTTCGGTGGGCAAGCTCTTTCTGGCCAGCGACGACCCGCAGCGGGTGCGTGCCTACGCCACCCGCACCGGCCTGGCCGGCCACACCAAGAACAGCCTCACCGAGATCGGCGCCCTGGAGCGCGAGCTGGCCCTGATCCGCCAGCGCGGCCTCTCGCGGGACGACGAGGAGCTGGAGCTGGGCGTGCGCTGCATGGCTGCCGGCATTTACGACGACCAGGGCAAGCTGGTGGCCGGCCTCTCCATCTCGGCCCCGGCCGACCGCCTGGAAGAAGGCTGGCTGGCCCGGCTCAAGGAGACCGCCTCGCAGATCTCGCAGGCATTGGGATACCGAGGCTGAGCACGCATGCAAAAGCGCCCCGCGGGGCGCTTTTTGGCTTCTGGCTGCGGGAAGCGTACGCCCCCCCGCGACAACGGCTAATCAGTGGCGGATCAGATGATCGAAGGCCGAAAGCGCCGCCTTAGCACCGTCGCCCGCCGCGATCACGATCTGCTTGTAAGGCACGGTCGTCGCATCACCGGCCGCAAACACGCCCGGCACCGAGGTTTCACCCTTGGCGTTGACGATGATCTCGCCGAACTTGGACAGCTCCACCGTGCCCTTGAGCCATTCGGTGTTGGGCACCAGGCCGATCTGCACGAACACGCCCTCCAGTTCGAGGCGCTTGGCTTCACCGGTGGCGCGGTCGGTGTAGTTCAGACCATTAAGCTTGCCGCCCTCTCCGGTGAACTCGGTGGTCTGGGCATTGGTGTGGATGGTGACATTGGGCAGGCTTTCAAGCTTCTTCACCAGCACCGCGTCGGCACGCAGCTGCTCGCCGAATTCCAGCAGGGTGACATGGGCCACGATGCCGGCCAGGTCGATGGCCGCTTCCACGCCGGAGTTGCCGCCACCAATCACCGCCACGCGCTTGCCCTTGAACAACGGACCGTCGCAGTGCGGGCAGTAGGCCACGCCCTTGTTCTTGTACTCCTGCTCGCCGGGCACATTGACATTGCGCCAGCGCGCACCGGTGGAGAGGATCACGGTCTTGCTCTTGAGCACGCCGCCATTGGCCAGCTGCACCTCGATGAGGCCGCCGGGCTCGCTGGCAGGGATGAGCTTGTCTGCGCGCTGCAGGTTCATGATGTCCACGCCATAGTGCTTGACGTGGGACTCCAGGGCCATGGCGAACTTGGGGCCATCGGTCTCCAGCACCGAGATGTAGTTCTCGATGGCCAGGGTGTCGTTGACCTGGCCGCCGAAGCGCTCGGCCGCCACGCCGGTGCGGATGCCCTTGCGGGCGGCATAGACCGCCGCGGCCGCGCCGGCCGGGCCGCCGCCAACGATCAGCACATCGAAGGCCTCCTTGGCGGAGAGCTTGGCGGCGTCGCGGGCCGCCGCGCCGGTATCCAGCTTGGCCACGATCTCTTCCACGCTCATGCGGCCGGAGCCGAAAACCTGGCCGTTCAGGTAGACCGAGGGCACGGCCATGATCTCGCGGGCATTGACCTCGTCCTGGAACAGGGCGCCGTCGATCACCACGGTCTTGACCTTGGGGTTGAGCACCGACATCAGGGACAAGGCCTGCACCACGTCCGGGCAGTTGTGGCAGGACAGGCTCATATACACCTCGAAGGCGTAGTCGCCGTCCAGGCTCTTGATCTGCTCGATGAGCTCGGGCTCGACCTTGGGCGGGTGGCCACCGGTCCACAGCAGGGCCAGCACCAGGGAGGTGAACTCATGGCCCAGGGGGATGGCGGCAAAGCGCAGGCTTTGTTCGGTACCGGTGCGCATGAGGCTGAAGGAAGGGCGACGGGCGTCCTGACCGTCCAGCTTCAGCGTGATCTTGTCGGACATCGCGGCGATGTCCTGCAGCAGTTGCTGCAACTCGCGGGAGCTCTCAGAGTCGCTCAGGGAAGCCTCGATCTCGAACGGCAGGGTGACGCGCTCCAGATAGGCCTTGAGCTGAGTCTTCAGGGTGTCGTCCAACATGGTGATGCTTCCTTCTTGTATCAAGCGACTTTGAGAGCTGGCCTCCTTTGCGAACAGGCGGCCAGGGGCATCCCGGCGGCACGCTGGCCGCCGGAAATGCTGCAGGCGGTGATGAGGACGGGCCTCAACACGGGGTGGGCTGGAAGAGGCTTAGATCTTGCCGACCAGGTCCAGCGACGGCGCAATGGTCTTGGCGCCTTCGTTCCACTTGGCCGGGCAGACCTGGCCGGGGTTCTTGGCGGTGTACTGGGCAGCCTTGAGCTTGCGCAGGGTTTCCTTGACGTCGCGGGCGATCTCGTTGGAATGGATCTCGGCGGTCTTGATCACGCCTTCCGGGTTGATCACGAAGGTGCCACGCAGGGCCAGGCCTTCTTCCGGAATGTGCACGCCGAAGGCGTTGGTCAGAGCGTGGGTCGGGTCACCAACCAGGGGGAACTTGGCCTTGCCCACGGCCGGGCTGGTCTCGTGCCACACCTTGTGCGAGAAGTGCGTGTCGGTGGTGACGATGTAGACCTCGGTGTCGGCCTTCTGGAACTCGGCGTAGTGCTCGGCAGCGTCTTCCACTTCGGTGGGGCAGTTGAAGGTGAAGGCGGCCGGCATGAAGATCAGCACGGACCACTTGCCCTTCAGGGACTGCTCGGTCACCTCGATGAACTTGCCGTTGTGGAAAGCTTGGGCCTTGAAGGGCTGGACTTGGGTGTTGATCAGGGACATGTATGCACTCCGCTGTGGGTTGAAAGAATGGGCTGAATCATATCGATGGCCCATCCCCCACAGGGTTGTTTAATCAAATCACCCCGATTGCCTGCGCCTATTGGGCGCGCACCACCCTGCGAATTCCCTCAATCAAGCGCCGCGGCAGGCACAGCCTCAGAGCCCGGCCTCCAGCGCCAGCAGCTCTTCCACGGTCTGACGGCGACGGATCAGCCGGGCGGTGGCCGGGTCATCGCCCTCCACCAGCACCTCGGCGATCAGGGGCCGGCTGTTGTAGTTGCTGGACATGGAGGCGCCATAGGCCCCGGTGTCATGGATCAGCAGCAGATCACCCACCCGGGCCTCGGCCAGCGCGCGCGGCACCACCACGCCGCCGTCCTCCTGGGTGAAAACATCGCCCGACTCGCACAGCGGCCCGGCCACCACGCTGGGCCGACTGGCGCGCGCCACGCCGTCGCGCGGCAGGATCTCCATGGCGTGGAAGGCGCCGTACATGGCGGGGCGCATCAGCTCGTTGAAGCCGGCATCCACCAGCACGAAATGGTTGGCGCCCGCGTTCTTGGTGGCGCGCACCTCGGCCAGCAGCAGACCGGCCTCGGCCACCAGGAAGCGGCCTGGCTCGATCTCCAGATGCAGGCCATGGCCCAGCAGGGCCTCGGCCTGCTTGCGGGCCGCATCCCAGAGGCCGAAGTAATGCGCCGTGTCGATCACCGCCCCACCCTCACGGTAGGGAATGGAGAGCCCGCCGCCGGCCGAGATGGCCTGCAGATCGTGGCCGGCCTCCTGGGCTTGGCGCACCAGATCCACCATGGCACCGCAGACCTGGGCCAGATGGCCGTAGTCCACGCCCGAGCCGATGTGCATGTGCAGGCCGACCAGCTTCAGGCCCTGGGCGCGGATCACGTCCAGCGCGGCGCCCAGCTCGCTGTGCCAGATGCCGTGCTTGCTGTGCTCGCCGCCGGTATTGGTCTTGTTGCTGTGGCCATGGCCGAAGCCCGGGTTGATGCGCAGCCAGACCGGATGGCCGGGCGAGACAGCGGCCAGCTGGCCCAGCATATCGATGGAGCCGGCATTCACCGGCACGCGGTGCTCGGCCACGGTGGCCAGGGTCTCGCGGTCCAGCAGATCGGCGGTGAAGACGATCTCGCCATCCGCCCCGGCGCGGTAGCCGGCGGCCAGGGCGCGCAGGATCTCGCCGCGCGAGACGGCATCCACCTTCACACCCTGCTCGCGCATCAGCTTGAGGATATGGGTGTTGGAGCAGGCCTTCTGCGCGAAGCGGATAGTGTCGAAGGCCTGGAGCGCCGCGATGCGGCTGCGGATGAGGGCCGCGTCATAAACCCATAGCGGGGTGCCGAAGCGTTCGGCCAGATTCCAGAGCAGGGGGGCGGAGACGGGACGGGGCATGGTGCAGACCGGGCAGGATTTTTGATGAGCGCCAGCATGCCCGCACCCAACCATTCAATCAAATGCTTTGATTTCTTCAATCAATTCAATCCTGATATGGTTTAGCCCATGAGCATCAGCCACCGCCATATCGAGGTCTTCCGTGCCGTGATGACGGCCGGCAGCGTCACCGGCGCCGCCGCCCTGCTGCACAGCAGCCAGCCCACGGTGAGCCGCGAGCTGGCGCGGCTGGAGCAGCTGCTGGGCTATGCGCTTTTCGAGCGCCAGGCCGGGCGGCTGCGGCCCAATACCCGCGCCCTGGCCCTGTTCGACGAGGTGCAGCGCAGCTTCCAGGGGCTGGGTCGGGTGCTGGAGCGGGCCTCGCAGCTGGGGCGCGCGGAGGCGGCCTCGCGGCTGTCGGTACTCTGCCTGCCAGCCCTGAGCCATGCCTTGCTACCCGCCGCGTGCGCGGACTTTCTGCGCCAGCACCCGGCGGCCGAGCTGGCGATCACACCCCAGGAATCGCCCCTGCTGGAGGAATGGATGGGGGCGCAGCGCTTCGATCTGGGCCTGTCGGAATCGGGCCTCTCGGCCCCGGGCACGCGCAGCGAGGCGCTGCTGGCCCTGGACGAGGTCTGCGTGCTGCCCGCCGGCCACCGCCTGCTGGCCAAGCCCTGCCTGACGCCGGCGGATTTTGCGGGGGAGGACTTCGTCAGCCTCTCGCCGGAAGATCCCTACCGGCAGCAGCTGGATGCGATCTTCGGCGCGGCCGGGGTGGCGCGGCGGCTGCGGCTGGAAACGCACAGCGCCGTGGCCGTCTGCGCATTGGTGCAGCAGGGCCTGGGCCTGACGGTGGTGAACCCGCTCACGGCCCTGGCCTGCGCGGGGCCGGGTCTGCGCCTGCGGCGCTTCGGGGTCTCGGTGCCTTTTCGGGTGCAGGCCTTGCTGCCGGAGTTCCGGCCGGCCCAGCCCCTGGCGCTGGCCTTGCTGGCCAGCCTGCGCCTCACGGCGCAGACGCTGGCCGCCCAGCTGGATCAGGCCCTGGAGGGGCCCGTCGCTTACTGATTCGCCGCGCGCACCAGGGCCGGGCGAGCGCCAAAGCGCTTGAGGATGCTCTGCTCGATGCCGGCAGCGTCCAGGCCGCACTGGCTCATCAGCTTGGCCGGGTCGCCATGCTCGATGAACTCGTCGGGCAGGCCCAGCTGCAGCACCGGCACATTCAGGCCGGCGGCCTGCAGGGCTTCCAGCACGGCAGAACCCGCACCGCCCATCAGGCAGCTGTCTTCCACCGTGACGATGGCCTCGTGCGTGCGCGCCAGTTCGGCCACCAGGGCCGTGTCCAGCGGCTTGACGAAGCGCATATTCGCCACCGTCGCGTCCAGGGCCTCGGCGGCCTTGAGTGCCGGGTACAGCAGGGTGCCGAAGGCCAGGATGGCAATGCGTGAGCCTGGACGGCGCACCTCGCCCTTGCCCCAGGGCAGGGCCTGCATCTCTTTTTGCACCACGCTGCCCACGCCGCTGCCGCGCGGGTAACGCACCGTGACGGGCCCGTTGTGCTGGAAGCCGGTGAACAGGGCCTGACGGCACTCGTTCTCGTCGGCCGGGGTCAGCACCGCCATATTGGGAATGCAGCGGGTGTAGGCGATGTCGTAGTTGCCGGCATGCGTGGCGCCGTCGGCGCCCACCAGACCGGCGCGGTCCAGGGCAAACAGCACCGGCAGATTCTGGATGGCCACATCATGGACCAGTTGGTCGTAGGCGCGCTGCAGGAAGGTGGAGTAGATCGCCACCACCGGCTTGAGCCCTTCGCAGGCCAGGCCGGCGGCGAAGGTGACCGAGTGCTGCTCGGCGATGCCCACATCGTGATAACGGGTCGGGAAGCGCTTGTGGAAGTCCACCATGCCCGAGCCCTCGCGCATGGCGGGCGTGATGCCCACCAGGCGCTGGTCTTGCTCGGCCATATCGCACAGCCACTCGCCGAAGATCTGGGTGAAGGTGGGCTTGGGCGGCGTGGCCGGCTTGACAAAACCCACGGCCGGATCGAACTTGCCCGAAGCCGCGTGGTACTTGACCGGATCGGCCTCGGCCAGCTTGTAGCCGGCGCCCTTCTTGGTCACCACATGCAGGAACTGCGGGCCCTTCTTGTCGCGCAGGTTCTCCAGCGTGGGGATCAGGGCGTCCAGATCGTGGCCGTCGATGGGGCCTACATAGTTGAAGCCAAATTCCTCGAAGATGGTGCCGGGCACGACCATGCCCTTGGTGTGCTCCTCGAAGCGACGCGCAAACTCGTAGAGCGGCGTGTTCTTCAGCACCGACTTGGCGCCCTCGCGGGCCGCGGCGTAAAACTTGCCGCTCATCAAGCGGGCCAGATACTTGTTGAGGGCGCCCACCGGCGGGCTGATTGACATATCGTTGTCGTTCAGCACCACCAGCACATCCCCCAGCAGGCCACCATGGGCCACGCCGGCGTTGTTCAGCGCCTCAAAGGCCATGCCGGCCGTCATGGAGCCGTCGCCGATGATGGCCACGGCCTTGCGGTCCTCGCCCTTGAGCTTGGCAGCCATGGCCATGCCATGGGCGGCGGAGATCGAGGTGCTGGAGTGCCCCGTGCCGAAGGTGTCGTACTCGCTCTCGTCGCGGCGCGGGAAGCCGCTGATGCCACCGAGCTGGCGCAGGCTGGCCATGGCCTCGCGGCGGCCGGTCAGCACCTTGTGCGGATAGGTCTGGTGACCCACATCCCAGACCAGGCGGTCATGCGGCGTGTTGAACACATAGTGCAGCGCGATGGTCAGTTCCACCGTGCCCAGATTGGAGCCCAGATGACCACCGGTCTTCGAGACTGACTCCAGCACATAGGCGCGCAATTCGTCGGCCAGCTTGTTGAGATCGGCGCGCGGCAGGCGACGCAGATCGGACGGGCTGTTGACGGTCTTCAGCAGGGCATAGTTCATGCTCTTATTCCCAGCTTGCTTGAGTTGTTCGGGAGAGATGGGGGGACTCAGTTATCCCGGTCCACCACTTTGTCGGCCAGCACGCTCAGCCAGGCGGTGCTCGCCAGACCGCTGCGGGCCAGGGCCTCGTGGGCCTGACCACGCAAGCGGCACGCATAAGCATGGGCCTGCTCCAGGCCCAGCACGGACACATAGGTCGGCTTGTTGGCATCCTGATCCTTGCCGGCGGTCTTGCCCAGCACGGCAGAGTCCTGCGTCACATCCAGAATATCGTCCACGACCTGGAAAGCCAAGCCAATCGCGGCCCCGTAATCGGACAGGGCCTGCCAGGCCTGGGGACTGGTCTGCCCGCAGGCCGCGCCCATCAGCACGCTGGCCTGCAACAGCACACCGGTCTTGCGCCGATGCATATCGCGCAAAGCCTGCTCGTCCAGGCATTTGCCCACGCTGGCCAGGTCAATGGCCTGACCGCCAGCCATGCCTGCATGCCCCGAGGCGCGCGCCAGCAGGGCACAGAGCCTCGCCTGCAAGGCCGGCGACACACCCTCGTCCGGCGTCAAGACCTCAAATGCCAGGGCCTGCATGGCGTCACCCGCCAGCATGGCTTGGGCCTCGCCGTATGCCACGTGCACGGTGGGCTTGCCGCGGCGCAGCACATCGTTGTCCATGCAAGGCATATCGTCGTGCACCAGGGAGTAGGCATGGATCAGCTCCACCGCACAGGCCGCACGCAGCGCCGCCTGTGCATCCCCCTGCACCGCATCGCAGCCCGCCAGGACCAGCAGCGGCCTCAGACGCTTTCCACCGCCCAGGACGGCATAGCGCATGGCGTCGCCCAGCCCGGCAGGCGCATCGGCAGGAACCCAGGCGTCCAACGCCTGCTCGAAGGCATGCAGCGAACGCTGCACCCATTGATCAAACACACCTGCGTCCACGGCTTAAGAGTCCTCCCAAGACTTCATCTCCCCACCCTCCAGCACCTTCACCTGTTCTTCTACGGCCTGCAGCCGCTCGCGGCAGAAGCCCAGGAGCTCAGCGCCTCGCCGGTAGCTGTCCAGCAACTGGTCCAGCGGCAGCTGGCCGCCTTCCATGGAGGCGACCAAGCGCTCCAGTTCCTCGAGCGCTTGCTCGTAACTGGGCGAAATCGCGTCCGGGGACGCCTTCTTGGTGGTGGCTCTGCTCATCTCGTCACACGAAACCGTCGATTGTAGACGGGGCGTCTTGCCCAACCCTGTCGCCCCCATGGGGGCTTGTCAAACCGGCGCCACAGCCGCGCCTGCACCCCAGCCTTGACAGCTTGCCCTCGCTCAATGTGCGGCAAACCGACCCGGGTACAATCCCGGCCTCGCCACTGCGCAGCCCTGCCTGTGGCTGCAGTGCTTCCTTCCTTTCCTGACACAAACCCGGCTCCCTGGCCACAACCAGGGCCGCCGGGGGGTTGACATTGGTTTCTTGGAGAACCTCTTGGATCATGTCCGACCTGAGCTTCACTCTCTCGGCGCTTGAACGCAGCAAGACGCAGCTGCCCGTTACATCCTATTTCGATGAGGACCTGTTCCGCAGGGAGCAGGAACTGATCTTCCAGCATGGCCCCCGCTACCTCGGTCACGCCCTGAGCGTGCCCGAGGTAGGGGATCACTACGCCCTGCCCCAGGAGGGCGAAGGCCGCGCCCTGGTGCGCACGGCCCAGGGCATTGAGCTGCTGTCCAATGTCTGCCGTCACCGCCAGGCCGTGATGCTCAAGGGCCGGGGCAATACCGGCAAGAACGTGGTCTGCCCCCTGCATCGCTGGACCTACGACCTCAAGGGTCAGCTGATCGGCGCGCCGCATTTCGAGCAGGACCCCTGCCTGAACCTGAACCGCTACAAGATCCGCGAGTGGAACGGCCTGCTCTTCGAGGACAACGGCCACGACGTAGCCGCCCAGCTGGCCAAGCTGGGTCCGGGCGCCGAGCTGGACTTCAGCGGCTATGTGCTGGACAAGGTCCAGGTGCATGAGTGCGACTACAACTGGAAGACCTTCATCGAGGTCTATCTGGAGGACTACCACGTCGGCCCCTTCCACCCGGGACTGGGCCATTTCGTCACCTGCGAGGACCTGGCCTGGGAGTTCGGCAACCACCACTCGGTGCAGACCGTGGGCATCCACAAAGGTCTGTCCAAGCCCGGCTCGAACACCTATGCCAAGTGGCACGAGCAGGTGCTGCAGTTCGGCAATGGCCAGCCGCCCAAGCAGGGCGCGATCTGGCTGACCTACTACCCGCACATCATGGTGGAGTGGTACCCCCATGTGCTGGTGGTCTCGACCCTGCACCCCAAGGGCCCGCAGAAGACCACCAATATCGTGGAGTTCTACTATCCTGAGGAGATCGCTGCCTTCGAGCGCGACTTCGTGGAGGCCAACCAGGCCGCCTATATGGAAACCTGCATCGAGGACGACGAGATCGCCCTGCGCATGGATGCCGGCCGCAAGGCCCTGATGGAGCGCGGGGACAACGAGGTCGGCCCCTACCAGAGCCCCATGGAAGATGGCATGCAGCACTTCCACGAGTGGTACCGCCGCGAGATGCGCTTCGGCGGCTAAGCCCTCCCCCTGCAGCCGCGGCATGTGCCGCGACTCGCACATCCCACGCCCCGTGCAGCCCGCTGCCGGGGCGTTTTTGTTGACGCTGGCGCCACAATCGGGCCATGCCCGCTCCGCTTCTGATGATTGCCGCCAGCTTCCTCTTTGCCAGCATGGGGGTCTGCGTGAAGCTGGCGACCGAGTTCTACAGCGCCAGTGAAATCGTCATGTACCGCGGCTTGGTGGGCGTGGTGCTGATGGCCTTGCTGGCCCGCCACCAGGGGCTGAGCCTGGCCACCCCCGTGCCCGCCATGCACTTCTGGCGCAGCGCCTCGGGCGTGCTGGCGCTGTCGCTCTGGTTCTATGCAATCGGAGGACTGCCTCTGGCGACGGCCATGACGCTGAACTACATGTCCTCCGTCTGGATGGCCCTGTTCCTGATCGGGGGCGCCATCATGCTGGGCAGCGCGCGCGTGGACGGCCGGCTTGTGGCGGCCGTGCTGCTGGGCTTCCTGGGCGTCATCTTCATCCTGCGCCCCACCCTGGAGCAGCAGCAACTCTGGCATGGCTTGGCCGGGCTGCTTTCGGGCATGCTGGCCGCCATGGCCTATCTGCAGGTCACGGCGCTGGGCCGGGCGGGCGAGCCCGAGATTCGCATCGTCTTCTACTTCTCGCTGGGCGGCGTGCTGGCGGGTGCGCTGATCAGCAGCCTCGGCAGCAGCTGGCATACCCACCACAGCCTTGGTGGCATGGGCCTGCTGCTGGCGGTGGGCCTGCTGGCCAGCACCGCCCAGCTCATGATGACGCGGGCCTACGGCACCGGCTCCACCCTGGTGAACGCCAGCCTTCAGTATCTGGGCATTGTGTTTTCCTTCATCTACGGTGTCGCCGTGTTCCAGGACCGGCTCAGCTGGAGCGCCTTGCTGGGCATGGGCATGATCGTTGGCGCCGGACTCGCCGCCACGGCGCTGCGCAACCGCAGCACCCCCAAAGACAGTCAACAATCCCTGCGCGAATCATGAAAGGCATCATGGAACAGACCCTGATCTCCGTCACCCAACTGCAAGCACTGCTGGACGGTCCACATCCGCCGCTGTTGCTGGATCTGAGCTCCGACTTGGCCGACACCGAGGCCGGCGAGCGCAGCTATGCCGCGAACCACCTGCCCGGTGCCCACTATCTGCATCTGGACCGCGATCTGAGTGGCAGCAAGACGGCCGCGGACGGCAGCTTCCGCGGTCGCCACCCTTTGCCAGAGCGCGAAGCCCTGGCCGCACGCCTGGCCAATCTGGGACTGAGCCCGGACCGGCAGGTGGTCTGCTACGACGCCCAGGGCGGCATGTATGCGGCGCGCGCCTGGTGGCTGCTGCGCTGGCTGGGCCACGGCGCCGTGGCGGTGCTCGATGGCGGACTGCAAGCCTGGCAGGCTCAGGGCGGCGCGCTGGAGCGCGGCCAGCCGGCTCCGGCGCCTGCCGCTCCCTTCCAGCCCCGTGACAGCCTGGCCCCGTCCGTGGACGCCCAGGCCCTGCAGGACGGACTGGGATGTCTGCGCCTGATCGATGCCCGTGCGCCGGAGCGCTTTCGCGGCGAGATCGAGCCCCTGGACCGCCAGGCGGGCCACATCCCCGGCGCCAGCAATCGGCTGTTCAAGCTCAATCTCCAGGAGGACGGACGCTTCAAGCCAGCCGACCAACTGCGACAGGAGTTCCAGGCCTTGCTCGCGCCCTATGAGCCGCACGAGGTGGTTCACCAATGCGGCTCCGGCGTCACCGCCTGCCACAACCTGCTGGCCATGGAGCATGCCGGTCTCAGCGGCTCCAGGCTCTACCCGGGCTCATGGAGCGAGTGGTCGGCCGACCCGCGCCGACCGGTGGCCAAGGCTTGACTTAGAGCAAGACAGCCCCCGGGCGCTGCGGCAAGATGGCTGCACCGTCCGATCCCGGACTTGCCACAAAGAGAAGGAGATCTGCCATGTTCAAGCGCATCGTGATTCCCACCGACGGCTCCGAGATCACCGCCAAGGCGGTCGAGACCGCCATCGGCATGGCCAAGGCTCATGGCGCCAAGCTCTACGCGGTGAGCGTCAAGGAGCCCTTCCCCTACAGCGCGGTGTCCGAGATGCAGCCCACCCCGCCGCAGGAGTTCTTCGATGCCCAGGAACGCATCGCCAGCGCGCGCGTCAAGACGGTCATGGACGCTGCCAAGGCCGCCGATGTGCCCTGCGAAGGCCATACCGTGGAAGCCCTGCATGCCTGGGAGGCCATCATCGAGCATGTGAGCCACTGCCAGGCCGATCTGGTGGTCATGGCCTCGCATGGTCGCCGCGGCGTCCAGGCCCTGCTGCTGGGCAGCGAGACCCAGAAGCTGCTGACCCATTGCACCATTCCCGTGCTGGTCGTGCGCTGACCGCGCCGCACGCCCCGGGAGCCCCGGCCAGGCCGCGCTCCCGGGGTCGTCACCGTATCAGTGGGCGTGTGCGCCGCCCGACACCACCAGCACCAGGCCCAGCCCGGCCGCAAGCCAGGCCAGCTGGGCCGCTGTTTCACGCCAGGGCAGACGGCGTTGCAGCTGGGGGATGAGATCCGCCACGGCCACATAGATGAAGCTGCTGGAGGCCACGACCAGCAGATAGGGGAATAGCGATTCCCAAGCGCCCACCACGAAGTAGCCGAGCACGCCGCCCAGTACCGCCGAGAGCCCGGAAATGGCGTTGTAGACCAGGGCCCGGGCACGGCTGAAGCCGGCATTCAGCAGCACGATGTAGTCGCCCACCTCCTGCGGAATCTCGTGCGCAATGATGGCCATGGCCGTGGCCATGCCCAGATGCGTGTCCGCCAGAAAGGCGGCGGCAATGATCACCCCATCGCAGAAGTTGTGGATGGAGTCGCCCACCAGCACCGCCAGCCCGCCGCGGCCCGCCTGCTCATGGTCGAAGTGGTGGTGGTGGTGGTGACCATCACCCTCGTGATGATGGGTGTGCCGGTAGAGCTCCGCCTTCTCCAGCAGGAAGAAGAACATCAGCCCCCCCAGCAGGGTCAGGAAGAGCTCGTGGGCCCCCGCCTGTGCCTCGAAGGCCTCGGGCAGCACATGCAGCAGCGCCGTGCCGAGCAGCACCCCGGTCGACAGGCTCACCAGATGCTTGACCACGCGCCCGAGCAGGCTCACGGTCAGACTGGCGGCAATCACCACGGACAGCAGGCCACCGATCAAGGTGGCCAGCACGATGTAGAGAAGGGTCATGGACATAAGGTCGGGCACAAAAAACAAACCGCGCCCCCAAGGGACGCGGCGCGGTTTGCTCGCGAGGCAGGCCTGGTGAATCAGGCCACGCCCTGGGCCTTGAACCAGGCCAGGCAACGCTTCCAGCCATCCTCGGCAGCTTCCTTGCGGTAGCTGGGCCGATAGTCGGCATGAAAGGCATGCGGCGCCTCCGGGTAGATGTGAAAGCCACTACGCCGGGCGGCCGCCGAGCCTTGAGCCAGGGCTGCCTTCATCTTATCAACCGTGTCAAGCGGGATGCCCTGATCCTGCCCGCCATAGAGGCCCAAGACCGGGGCCTGCAGCTGATCGGCGACCTCCAGCGGATGGCGCGGCTGCAAGGCCGTGCTGTTGCCGACCAGGCGGCCATACCAGGCCACGCCGGCCTTCACGGCCGGACTGTGCGCGGCGTACAGCCAGGTGATGCGCCCACCCCAGCAAAAGCCGGTCACCCCCAGGCGCGCCACATCGCCACCCTGGGTGCCAGCCCAGGCCACGCAGGCGTCCAGATCGCGCATGACCTGCTCATCCGGCACCTTCATGATGACTTCGGCCTGCAGCTTCGCGATCTCTCCGTAGCTGCCGGCGTCACCCTGACGCACGAAGAGCTCGGGCGCAATGGCCAGGTAGCCCTGCTTGGCAAAGCGCCGGGCCACATCGGCAATGTGCTCATGCACGCCAAAGATCTCGCTGATCACCAGGACCACGGGTGGGTTCCTCGCCCCGGCCGGCTGCGCGCGGTAGGCCGGCAGCTTGAAATCGCCGACGGGTATCACAACCTCGCCCAGCTCCAGGCCCTGGGCATCGGTCTTGATGGTTTGGGCCGTCACCGGCAGCACCGCCGCGGCAAAGCCGCTACCCACGGCGGTGCGCACGAAATCGCGCCGATTGAAGTCACGACCCGGCGCCAGACTGTCCACATCGTTCTTCAGCATGCGAGCGACTCCTGTGTTGGGGGAGGATTCTTGCGTGAAAGCAAGCATTCTAGGCAGCTGCGCCACAGTGTGCGGAAAGCGTCATGGGTTTGCCGCGACAATCGCCGCCACCATGACCCTGCCGAACAGCACCTCCACCGCCCTTGCCGCCATCGACATGGGCTCCAACAGCTTTCGCCTTGAGATCGCCCAGCTGCAGCAAGGCCGGTATCGGCGTCAGCTCTATCTGAAGGAAACCGTGCGCCTGGGCGCCGGGCTGGACGAGCAGGGCATGCTCACCGAGGCCGCCATGGAGCGCGGCCTGAACTGCCTGGCACGCTTTGCCGTGGAGCTGCGCGGCTACGCCCCCGAACGCGTACGCGCCGTGGCCACCCAGACCCTGCGCGAAGCCCGCAACCGCGACGCCTTCCTGCGCCGCGCCGAGCTGGCCCTGGGCTTTCCCATCGAAGTGATCTCCGGCCGTGAGGAGGCGCGACTCATCTACGCCGGGGTGGCGAGGCTGCAGCGCTCGGAGCAGCCCCGCCTGGTGATCGACATCGGTGGCCGCTCCACGGAGATGATTCTGGGCCAGGGCACCACCCCCGAGCTGGCCGAAAGCTTCCAAGTGGGCAGTGTCAGCCTGTCCCTGCGCTTCTTCCCCGACGGTCGCTTCACGCCCGAGGCCTTCAGGGCCGCCCAGATCGCCGCGGGCGCCGAGCTGGAGGAAGCGCTGGCCTTGTTCGAGCGCAGTCGCTGGCAGGAGGCCCTGGGCTCGTCGGGCACGGTGGGTGCGGTGGCGCAGCTACTGGCCGGCAGCGGCATCACCGACGGCAGCATCACGCCCGAGGCCTTGCGCTGGTGCATCGAGCAATGCCTGCGCGCCGGCCATATCGACCAGCTGGATCTGCCCGGCCTCAAGGATGACCGCCGTGCCGTGGTCGGGGGAGGCCTGTGTATTCTCTACACCTTGCTGACCCAGTTCGGCATCGAACGCCTGCAGCCCACCAAGGGCGCCTTGCGTCAGGGGGTGATCTTCGATCTGGATGCCCGTCTGATGGTGCAGCGCTCCGGACGGCAGGGCGATATGCGCGAGCATTCCGTAGCGGCGTTGCAGCAACGCTTCGGTGTGGATGTGGAGCAGGCAAGGCGCGTCGGCCGGCTGGCGCAGAGCCTCTACAAGCAGCTACAGCCGGATGCCACCCGCGAGCAGTGGCGCGAGCTGGGCTGGGCGGCCGATCTGCACGAAATCGGCATGATGGTCTCGCATCACGACCACCACCGCCACAGCGCCTATCTGCTGGCCCATGTCGATGCGCCGGGCTTCTCGCAGAGCCAGCTACGCCGCCTGGCCGATCTGGTGCTCGGCCAGCGGGGTGGCCTGCGCAAGCTGGACACCCAGTTCGCCAGCGACCCGCATCTGGTGTGGCAAGTCCTGGCCCTGCGACTGGCCGTGCTGACCTGCCATGCCCGTGAGCCCGTCAGTGGGCGAGCCCTGAGCCTGAGCCGGGAGCGTCAGCAGGTGCTGCTCAAACCCGCCAAGCGCTGGGCGGCCACCCATCCGCGCGCCGTCTACCTGCTGCGCGAAGAGGCGGAGGCCTGGTCCAAGAGCGAGCAGCTGCGCGTTCTGCTCGACAGCTGAACCCCGCCCGGCAGACTCAGGCGGAGGACTCGCCGCCGAAGCGGGCCATCAGAGCCTGCTGGGCACTGAGCCCCTGGGATGACACGCGGTGCGAGCGCCCATCCGGGCTCAGCTGCCAGGCATCCAGACTGTCATGCAGATAGGGCTGCAAGGCTTCGTCAATCACGCGCTGACGCAGCTTGGCGTCCAGCACAGGCCAAGCCACTTCAATGCGGCGCAGCATATTGCGGCTCATCCAATCGGCGCTGGAGAGGTACAAGACCTCCTGATCCTCGGCATCACCCCAGCGGAAGTAGCTGATGCGTGAATGCTCCAGAAAGCGCCCCACCACCGAGCGCACCAGGATGTTGTCGCTGACACCGGGCAGACCCGGCGGCAGCATGCAGGCGCCACGGACAATCAGGTCGACGCGCGCACCGGCCTGGGCCGCAACGATCAGGCCCTGGATCAGCTCGGCATCGGTGAGCGCATTGATCTTCAGCACCACGCGCGACTTGTAACCGGCTCGTGCCGCCTCTGTGACACGCCCCAGGAACTCCAGCATCCGGCTGTGCAGATTGAAGGGCGCCAGCAGCAGGCGCTTGGGTGCCTTGAACTTGGACAGCGATGCCAGCTGCCGGAACACCGTGTCGGCATCTGCAGTCAGGTCCGGGTCGGCACTCAGATAGCCCAAATCGGTGTAGAAGCGCGCGGTTTTGGGGTTGTAGTTGCCGGTCGAGAGGTGAACGTAGCGACGCAACTTGTTGCCCTCGCGACGCGTCACCAGCAGGAGCTTGGCGTGGGTCTTGAGCCCGACGATGCCGTAGACCACCTGCGCACCGACCGCCTCCAGGCGCTCGGCCCAGTTGATATTGGCCTCCTCATCGAAGCGTGCCTTCAGCTCGACGACGACCATCACCTCCTTGCCACGCCGCGCCGCCTCGATCAGCAAGTCCATCAACTCGGATTTGCTGCCGGTGCGATAGACCGTCTGCTTGATGGCCAGCACATCGGGGTCGGCGACTGCCTCGCGCAAGAGCTGCACCACCGGCTCAAAACTCTCGAAGGGGTGGTGCAGCAGCACATCGTGCTTCTTGAGCTGCTCGAACATGCTCTTTCCGCGCGGCAGGCGGCGCTGAGGCCAGGCTGGCTCATAAGGCTGGAAGCGCAGCTCATCAGCCTCGGTCATGTCGATCAGTTCGTTCAGGCGCACCAGATTGACCGGACCATTCACCCGGTACAGGGCCGCGGCCGGTAGCTGGAACTGTTCCAGCAGAAAACCGGACAGCTCTTCCGGGCAGGTGTTGACCACCTCCAGTCGCACCGCGCGGCCGAAATGGCGGGTAGTCAGGCCCGAGCGCAGGGCGTGGCGCAGATTGGCCACTTCCTCCTCGTCGACCTCCAGGTCGGAATCCCGGGTGACGCGAAACTGCGAGAAGGCCTCCACCTGACGCCCCGGGAACAGCTCTTCCAGGTGCGCACGAATCACACTGGTCAAGAGCACATAGGCCTGACGACCGTCGCCGATCGCGGCCGGCAGCTTGATGACGCGTGGCAGCACGCGCGGCACCTTGACGATGGCAATGCGGGTGTCGCGGCCCAGCGCGTCCTTGCCCGAGATGCGGGCAATGAAATGCAGGGACTTGTTGGCCACCTGCGGGAAGGGGTGGGCCGGATCCAGGCCCACCGGCACCAGCAGGGGTCGAACCTCGCGCTCGAAGAAGCGGGCCACCCAGGCGCGCTGGACCTCGTTGCGGTCGGCATGATTAAGGATGAGGATGTGCCGGGCCTTGAGCGCCGGCATCACCTGCTCATTGAAGATGCTGTACTGCTGGTCGATCAGCTCATGGGCCGCCGCCCCCACCCGCTCAACATCTCGGGCTGTGATGCCAGACCCGGGGTCACGGGCTGCGTCCAGCATATCGGCAAAGCGAACCTCGAAGAACTCGTCCAGATTCGAGGAAACGATACAGATGTATCGCAGGCGCTCCAGCAATGGAACATCATCGCGCTGCGCCTGGGCCAGCACACGCCGGTTGAACTCAAGAATGGCCTGCTCGCGGTTGAGCAGGGTCAGTGAAGGAGGAACCGCGGGCAACTGCGTCATCGCTTCATTCTATGAAGATTGGGTGACAACTCCATGACCCGAGAGGGTCGGCGCCAAGACCTGCTGGGGCGTGGCGGCCAGGGCGCTCCAGTCCAGGATTTCCAGTCGCCCGTCGGCATGCTCCACCAGAGCCGTCAGGCTCTCCACCCAATCCCCGTCATTGGCATAGAGCACACCCTCGATCTCGCGCAGCTCGGCGTGGTGGATATGGCCGCAGACCACGCCGTCGGCGCCACGTTTCCTGGCTTCACGGGCCAGGGCGGTCTCGAAATCCGACACATAGCTGACCGCACGCTTGACCTTGAGCTTGAGATAGCGCGAGAGGCTCCAGTAGGGCAGACCCAGGCGCGCGCGCGCCGAGTTCAGCCAGCGGTTGAGCTTGAGCGCGAACTCATACAGATGGTCGCCCAGCAGGGCCAGCCAGCGCGCGCACTGGATCACGCCGTCATACAGATCGCCATGGGTGACCCAGAGGCGGCGGCCATCGGCGGTCTGGTGCATCCACTCCTCGGCCACCTCCACGCCGCCGAAGCTGTGGTCCAGGTAGCGGCGCGCGAACTCGTCGTGGTTGCCGGGAATGAAGATCACGCGGCAGCCCTTGCGCGCCTTGCGCAGGATCTTCTGGATCACATCGTTGTGGGCCTGCGGCCAGTACCAGCTGCGGCGCAGCTGCCAGCCATCGATGATGTCACCCACCAGGAAGAGCTGCTCGCAGTCCACCTGGCGCAGAAACTCCAGCAGGGCCTGGGCCTGGCAGCCCGGCGTGCCCAGATGCAGATCCGAGATCCAGACCGTGCGCACGCGCAGCGAGCCCCCCTCCTCCGCCGCATCGGGCGGGCTGGGCTCGGGGGCGGCGCGCGGAAGGTAGGCAGAGGGCTTCATGAGCCGCCAGCATGGGGCCGGGCCATGTCCGGCCCATGGCAGCCGAATGAAGATTGGGTGACGCCCCAAAGCGCCGCGCCCGACTCGGGCGCGACCATTCGCGGGCCCCGGGATAATCACAGCATGCATCTGATGATTCCCCATGCCAGCGCCCTGGGCGAGGCCGCCACCCAGGCCCTGCAGACCCTGAACTTGCCGCGCCTGGCCGAGCTGCTGGGCCGGCTGGAGCCCGTGGCCCAACTGGGCAGCGATGAATACGCCTTGCAGTTGCCGCACGAGCTGGCCCTGGCCCGGCTCTGGGGCTGGCCTACCGAAACACCGCCGGCCCTGGCCGTCGCCCAGGCCCGCGCCGATGGCATCGCGGTGGGCGAGTGGGCCTGGGCCCTGCTCACCCCCCTGCACCTCTCGGTGGGCAGCGACCAGGTCACGGCCCTGGATCCCGCCGCCCTGGCCCTGAACGAGGCCGAATCGCGCGCCTTCTTCGAGGCCCTGGCCTGGCTCTTCCCGGCCGAGGAAGGCTGGCAGCGCGCCTGGGGCGCGCCCGGCCGCTGGTATGTGGCCCACGCCGATCTGGCGGGGCTGGTCTCGGCCAGTCTGGACCGCGTGATCAACCGCAATGTCGACCCCTGGATGCCCGAAGCCCGGCGCCTGCGCACCCTGCAAAACGAGCTGCAGATGGCCCTGCACGGCCATGCGCTGAACGACGCGCGCGAGGCCCGCGGTGCGCTGCCGCTCAATTCGGTCTGGATCAGCGGCTGCGGGCTGGCCCTGCCCCAGACACCCCAGCCCGAGCTGCGCCTGGACGAGCGCCTGCGCGAGCCCCTGCTGGCCCAGGACTGGGCTGCCTGGGCCGAGGCCTGGGTAGCGCTGGACGCCGGCCCGGTGGCGGAGGCCCTGGAGCGGGTGCGCGCCGGCCAGCCCCTGCGCCTGACCCTGGCGGGCGAGCGCCTGGCGCGCGAGTTCGCGCCGCGGGCACCGGCGACAGGCCTGGGCGGGCTGTGGCAGCGCCTGGCCGGGCCGCGCCCCGCCGCCGTACTGCCGCTCTTGGAGGCCCTGTGAACGCGCCGCGCCTGATCCTGCGCGATGTGCCGCCGCGTGCCAGCTGGGCCCTGGAGCAGGCCGGGGTGCCGCCCCTGCTGGCCCGGCTTTTTGCCGCCCGCGGCGTGGCCCGCCCCGAGGAGCTGGACGAGGGTCTGGCCCAGCTGCTGCCGCCCGAAGGCCTCAAGGGCATGAGCGAGGCCGCGGTCCTGCTGGCCGATACCCTGCAGGCGGGCGAGCGCATCTGCATCGTGGCCGACTATGACTGCGACGGTGCCACCGCCTGCAGCGTGGCCCTGCGCGGCCTCTATCTGCTGGGCGCACGCCCTGGCAGCGTGGTCTATGTGGTGCCCGACCGCGCGGTGCATGGCTATGGCCTCACGCCCGCCATCGTGGAGCTGGCCCTGCCGCTCCAGCCCCAGCTGCTGATGACGGTGGACAACGGCATTGCCAGCTTCACCGGTGTGGCCCATGCGCGCGAGCGCGGGCTCAAGGTGCTGGTCACCGACCACCATCTGCCGGCCCTGGTGGAGGGTGAGACCGCCGTGCCCGAGGCCGATGCCGTGGTCAACCCCAACCAGCCCGGCTGCGGCTTCGCCAGCAAGCATCTGGCCGGCGTGGGCGTGGCCTTCTACACCCTGCTGGCCCTGCGTGCCGAGCTGCGCCGGCGCGGCGCCTTCGAGGGGCGCGAGCAACCCCGCCTGGACAGCCTGCTGGACCTGGTGGCCCTGGGCACGGTGGCCGATGTGGTGCGTCTGGACGCCAACAACCGCCGCCTGGTGGCGCAAGGCCTGCGCCGCATGCGCGCCGGCCGCATGCAGCCCGGCGTGGCCGCCCTGTTCAGCGCCGCCGGCCGCGATGCCGGTCGCGCCAGCAGCACGGATCTGGGCTTTGCCCTGGGCCCGCGCATCAATGCGGCCGGCCGGCTATCGGACATGACCCTGGGCATCGAGTGCCTGACCACCGACGATGCTACCCGCGCCCTGGAACTGGCCCGCCAGCTGGACGCCATCAACCGCGAGCGCCGCGAGATCGAGGCCGGCATGCGCGATCTGGCCGAGGCGCGGCTGGAACAGCTGCTGGCCGAGCCCGCCCTTCAGGGCGAGCCGCCCGCGGCCCTGTGCCTGTACGAACCCGAGTTTCACGAGGGCGTGGTGGGCATCGTGGCCGGCCGGGTCAAGGACCGGCTGCACCGCCCCACCTTTGTCTTTGCCCTGGGCGCGGACGGGCAGCTCAAGGGCTCGGGGCGCTCCATCCCGGGCTTTCATCTGCGCGACGCGCTGGACCTGGTGTCCAAGCGCGAGCCCGAGCTGCTCAAGAAGTTCGGCGGCCACGCCATGGCGGCTGGCTGCACCCTGCAGGCCGAGTCACCGGAAGAGGCTGAGGACCGCGTACAGGTCTTCGGCGCCGCCCTGGAGCGGGTGGCGCGCGAATGGCTGGACGCCGCGGCCCTGACCCGCACACTGCGCACCGACGGCCCCCTGCCGCCCGAGGCCTTCAGCGCCGAAGTGGTGCAGCAACTCGAGGCCCAGGTCTGGGGCCAAGCCTTCGAGGCGCCGCTGTTCTGCGATCCGGTGCAGGTGGTGTCGCAGCGCATCGTGGGCGAGCGCCATCTCAAGCTGCGGGTGCGCCAGGGCGGCCCGAGCGGGCCGCTGCGCGACGCCATCTGGTTCGGCCATATCGAGTCGGTGCCCGAGCGCGGCCATCTGGCCTACCGCCTGGCCCTGGACGAATACCAGGGCCAGCAGCGGGTGCAGATGATTGTGGAGGCCATGAGCGAGCAGGCAGCCCGGCCGGCGAATCTGCTTCAGGCGTAGCTCAGCACCTGGGCCAGGGGCTTGCGGGGCTTTTGAGGCCAGTTGTCCGCGCGCGCATGGCCCACGGTGATCAGCATCACCGGCAGTTCCTGCGGTGCCAGGTCGAATTCGCGCGCCACACCGGCCGCGTCGAAGCCGCCCAGTGGCCCACTGGCCAGACCCATGCCCTGGGCAGCCAACATCAAGGTCATGCCGGCCAGAGAGGCCGAGCGCAGCGCCTCATCGCGCTGCAGCTGCGGATCGGCCTCATGCGCCTGGCTGGCCTGCGCCACCCAGTTCGCGGCGATATCTGCTGCCATGGTGCCGGCCTCGACGCTGGGGGCCAAGGCCGCGGCCAGGCCATGGTGCGCCGCCAACTGACCGCAGACGATGAAGGTCACCGCCGCCTCGCCCACCTGGGCCTGCCCGTAGGCCTGGGCCTGTAGGCGCTGCTTCGCGGCAGCGCTGCGCACCGCAATGAAGCGCCAGTTCTGCAGGTGATAGGCCGATGGGGCCAGGGTGGCCAGGCGCACCAGTTCGGCCACGGTGGCCTCATCGATCTCAGCCCCCGCCTGGTAGCGGGTCACTGACTTGCGGGCTTCGATCAGATCGATCATGGCGGGACGGGACATGGTCATGCGGGCCTTCTCGGGCTCAGGTTGTGAAATAGGGACAAGATCGGGGCGGCTTCAGGCCACGGGGCGCGGCGGGCTCGGGGCCTTCTGCACCACCAGCACGCTGCCCAGCACCAGCATCAGGCCCCAGAGCGCGGCGCCGTGCAGGGCCTGGCCCAACAGGGCCCAGCCCAGGAGCACGGCGGTGACGGGGCTGAGCAGGCCAAGCGCCGAGACGGCCACCGGCGAGAGCCGGGCCAGGCCTCGGAACCACAGCACATAGGCCAGCAGGGCGCCTGCCAGGCTCAGATAGGCATAGCCCAGCCCAGCGCCCAGGCTCAGGGCCTGCAGCGGCGGGTCCAGCCACCAGGCCGCGGGCAGCAGCATCAGGCCGGCCAACATGAGCTGCCAAGCGGTAAAGCCCAGCAAGGACAGAGAGGACTTCCAGCGCCGCGAGAGATAGGTGCCCGTGGCCATGCTGGCCGCTCCGATCAAGGCCGCCAGCACACCCGCCACATCCCACCGGCTTTGCGGCGATAGCAGCAGCAAGGCCATGCCGACGATGCCCACCACCGAGGCCAGCACCGCCACAGGGTTGGGCCGGCGTACGTCCCAGGCCCAGGCCAGGCCCATGACCAGCAGGGGCTGGATGGCACCCACCACCGCCGCCACCCCGCCGGGCAGCCGGTAGGCCGCGACGAAGAGCAGCGCCTGGAACAGGGCCAGGTTCAGGCCCGCCAGCACGAGCAAGCGCAGCCATTCCCCGGGTGCCGGCCACTGCCGCACCCAGAGGAGAAGCAGCAAACCCGCCGGCAGGGTGCGCAGACAGGCTGCAACCAAGGGACGGTCGGGCGGCAGCAGTTCGGTGGTGACGATGTAGGTGGAGCCCCAAAGCAGAGGCGCCAGGGCGGTCAGGCCGATATCGAGGGCGCGCTGGTGCACTGCAGGGTTGGACATGGCCATTTATCTTGATGTCGAGATAAATCAATGTAGCAGATAATCTCGATGTCGAGATATCACTTACGCCCAACATGCCCAAGAGCCACCTCGCTCAGTCCCCGGATGCCGGCGCTGCGCCGCAGGACGCGGTCGAGCGCATCCTCGATCAGTGGCGGCAGGAACGCCCGGACCTGGATCTGCGGGCCATGGGCCTGATCGGGCGGCTCAAGCGCTGCAGCGAGCTGATGCAGCGACGCTTGGACAGCTGTTTTGCCGAGTTCGGCCTCAACGGCGGGGAGTTCGATGTGCTGGCCACGCTGCGGCGCAGCGGCGAACCCTATTGCCTGGCGCCAACGGCCCTATTCAACAGCCTGATGGTGGCCTCGGGCACCATGACCAACCGCCTGCAGCGCCTGGAAGCCGCGGGCTGGGTACAGCGCCTACCCAATCCAGCGGATGCCCGCAGCATGCTGGTCCAGCTGAGCCCGGCGGGCTTCGCGTTGATCGAACGCGCCCTGAGTGCCCATGTGGCCAACGAGACCCGAATCCTGGCAGCGCTGACGCCGCGCGACATGGATGGCCTGGACGCACGGCTGGCAGCCCTGCTGGCGGTGCTAGAGCCCTCAGAGACCCAGGCCTGAACCTGCAATCAAGCCCGCAGCGCCCTCAGTCCGCCTTGATCCAGGTGGACACCGCCTTGGTGGCCTGCTGGTTGCTCTGCACTCCCACCTGCAGGTCATAGTTGCGCAGCTGCGCGGCGCAGTGCTCGATATAGCCCTTGTCCGGATGCCAGGGGCCTGCGGCAAAGGGACCGCTGGTCAGATTGGCGCGGTGGGTGTAAACCACCCTCCACAACACGACATCCTGGTGCATTGCACAACCCTCATGCGCCGCAGGCCGGCCTGTTTCAATGATTGTGGGACACAAAAGGAGCGCAACACAAGCGCCCGGCCAGGGCCAGCCCAAGGCACAGAATGCCCCCGGCCCGGGGACGCGCCGCCCCCCACCCGTAAAATGGTGCCGTGAACCCGACCACCCCTTCCAGCGCCACCTTGGACATCTGCAGCAATGCCGATCTGCATTGCCACTCCACGGTCTCCGACGGCACGCTGGCGCCCGAGGCGCTGGCCGCCCGCGCCAAGGCCAACGGGGTGGACCTCTGGGCCCTGACCGACCATGACGAGATCAGCGGCCAGCAGCGCGCGCTGGACGCCGCCCTGGCCCTGGGCCTGCCCTACCTCACAGGCACCGAGATCTCGGTGAGCTTCGCCGGCCGTGTGGTGCATATCGTGGGCCTGGGCTTCGAGCACCGCGACGAGGCGCTCACCGCCGGCCTGCGCGCCACCCGCGGCGGGCGCGGCGAGCGCGCCCGCGAAATGGCGGCCAGCCTGGCCCAGGTGGGCATCAAGGGCGCCTACGAGGGCGCGCTGCAGTATGTGGGCAACCCCGAGCTGATCTCGCGCACCCACTTCGCCCGCTTCCTGGTCGAGGCGGGTCACTGCAGCGACATCCCCGAGGTCTTCCGCCGCTTCCTCACCGAAGGCAAGCCCGGCTATGTCGAGCACAAATGGGCCAGCCTGGGTGACGCTGTGCGCTGGGTGCGCGAGGCCGGCGGCGAGGCCGTGATCGCCCACCCGGGCCGCTACCCCTTCACGCCCACCGAGGAGTACGCGCTCTTCACCGAGTTCATCGCCCATGGCGGCCGTGGCGTGGAGGTGGTGACCGGCAGCCATACCGCGGCCGATGCCGCCAAGTACACCGAGACCGCGCTGGAGTTCGGGCTCTACGCCTCGCGCGGCTCCGACTTCCACAGCCCCGAGGAAAGCCGTACCGATCTGGGCCGGCTGGACGCCGGGCTCTCGGGCCGCCTGCGCCCCATCTGGGAGCTGCTGGCCCCGCGCATCCACCGTCCCACCGCGGCCGCCGCCGCGTGAGCGCCGCCGACCCGCGCAGCCAGCGCCCCTTGCTGGGCATTGCGCTGATCGTGCTGATGGCCAGCTGCTTTGCCAGCATGGACAGCAGCATCCGCTACCTGGGCGGCTTCCTGCCGGTGCTGCTGATCCTCTGGGCGCGCTACAGCTTCCAGGCCCTGAGCATGACGCTGTGGCTGGGCTGGGCGGCCTTCAGCGGCCGGCAGCGCCAGCCCTTTCGCGCCGCGCATCCGCGCTTCCAGGCCTTGCGCGGCCTGCTGCTGCTCTTCACCAGCGCGATGAGCTTCTACGGCGTGCAGCACATGCCGGTGGCCGAGTTCACCGCCATCAATATGCTGACCCCGGTGGTGGTGACCCTGCTGGCGGCCACCGTGCTGCACGAACCGGTCTCGCGCCTGCGCTGGGCCCTGGTGATCGGTGGCTTTGCCGGCGCCCTGATCGTGATCCGCCCCGGCAGCGGCCTCTTTGGCTGGGCCGTGCTCTTTCCGCTGGCCGGCGCGCTGAGCTACGCCAGCTTCCAGGTGCTCACCGCCAAGCTCTCGGCCCTGGAGAGTCCCTACACCACCCATTTCTACACCGGCCTCACCGGCACCCTGGTGCTCACGCCCCTGCTGGCCGCCTGGCCCGGTCTGGATGTGGCGGCCAGCCTCGCCGCGGCCAGCTCTGCACAGCTGGCCATGCTGGCCCTGATCGGTCTGCTGGGCACGGTAGGCCATCTGCTGCTGATCCTGGCCCTGGGCCTGGCGCCCACCGGCTCCCTGATGCCCTTTGTCTATGTGCAGATCGCGGTGGCCGCGGCCATCGGCTATCTGGCCTTCGACCATGCGCCCGATGGCTATGCCTGGCTGGGCATGGGCGTGCTCTCGGCCTGCGGCGCGGCCTCGGCCTGGCTGAATGTGCGTCGCGCGCCACCCTCCCGGGTCTGCAGCGATACCGTGGCCGATTGAATCGGCCAGAATCGGGCCACCATGGCCCAACTCTTTGAAGTTCACCCCGACAACCCCCAGGCGCGCTTTCTGCGCCAGGCCGCCCAGATCCTGCACCAGGGCGGCATCGCGGCCATTCCCACCGACTCCAGCTACGCCCTGGTCTGCCATCTGGACGACAAGGCCGCCGCGGAAAACCTGCGCCGCATCCGCGGGGTGGACGACAGGCATCACCTGACCCTGCTGTGCCGCGACCTCAGCGAGCTCGCCAACTATGCCCGCGTGGACAACCGCCAGTACCGCCTGATCAAGAACGCCACGCCCGGACCCTTCACCTTCATCCTGCAGGCCACCAAGGAGGTGCCGCGACGGGTGTCGCATCCCTCGCGCCGCACCATAGGCCTGCGCGTGCCGGATCATCGGGTCACTCAGGACTTGCTGGCCATCTTCGGCCAGCCCCTGCTGGCCACCACCCTGATCCCGCCCGAAGACAGCGAGCCGCTCAATGATGCGCAGGACATCTCGCAGCGCTACGACAAGCTGCTGCAGCTGATCATCGATGCGGGCGCCTGCCCCATGCAGCCCACCACCGTGGTGGACATGAGCCAGGACGAGCCCGAAATCGTGCGCCTGGGCCGCGGCGACCCGCAGCAACTGGGCCTCTGAGCCAAACCCGGGCTTAGCGCGTGCCCAGCAGGGTCAGCATGCGCTGGCGGTCAAAACCCAGCAGCGTGTGACCGCGCACCACAAAGGTGGGCGTGCCCCGCCCGCCGCGGGCCTGGTACTCGGCCAGGCAGGCCGCGTCACGCTCGATCAGGCACTCGCGGTAGGGCACGGCCGCCTCATCCAGCCACAGGCGCGCCCGCTTGCAGAACACGCAGGTCTCGGAGGAGATCATCAGGATGTCGCCGGGCCGCGCCAGCTCGCGCAGGCGCTGGGCCTCATCGGCCGCCTGCCGCGAGCCCGCCCAGCGGGCCAGACCCGCAAAAACCAGGATCAGGAGCAGCAAGACCCACAGGTCATGCCGGCGCAGCCAAGAGGGAATCGGGATGTTCACGCCCCCATCTTAGGCCCCGGCCTCGCGGCCGCCCCGGCCCGCCGCCGCCCAGCCGAGCAAGCGGCTCAAGGATGTAAATATATTTATAGAATACCTGCAACAATCAGCTTGTGGATGAGCCCAATGGAGCGAGCAGGATGCAGGAAATAGAGATGGCCCTGGGAGTGGGGCGGTGCACGGCGCAGGAGGCCTTGGACGGTCTGAGCCCCATGCTGGGCGAACTGCCCGATATCCAGCCGGCCGAGTACCTGGCGCGGCAGGCGCGGGTCCAGGCCCTGATGCGGGCGCAGGGCGTATCGGCCCTGGTGCTGCATGCGGGCGCGAATCTGCGCTATTTCAGCGGCCTGGTCTGGTCGGCCAGCGAGCGCTTTGTGGGCGCCGTGCTGCCGGCCGAGGGCGCGCTGCGCTACGTGGCGCCCTGGTTCGAGCTGGGCACGGTGAACGATCTGCTCCAAATCGCCGGCCCTGTTCACAGCTGGCACGAGCATGAAAACGCCTATGCCTGTGTGCACGCGGCCCTGGCGGCGGCCGGCGTCGAGCAGGGCCGGGTCGCGCTAGACGAGAACCTGCCCTACTTCATGGTGGACGGGCTGCAGCGCAGCGCGCCCGCGCAGATGCAGCTGTTCAGTGCGGCCGAGCTGACGGCCGCCTGCCGCATGCACAAGTCCGAGCATGAGCTCGCGCTGATGCAGCGGGCCTTCGACATGACCCTGGCCGTTCAGCGCGCCACGGCCTCCATGCTGCGCGAGGACATCAGCACGCAGGAAGTGGCCGAGTTCATCGACGCCGCCCACAGGCGCGTGGGGGCCAAGGGTTCCAGCTTCGTGATCGTGCTCTTTGGTGAGGCGAGCTCCTACCCACATGGCGTCAAGCATGTCCAGCACCTGCGCACAGGCGATGTGGTGCTGATCGACACCGGCTGCTATGTGCATGGCTATACCTCCGACCTCACACGCAGCTATGTCTATGGCACGCCCAGTGCACGCGTGCGCGAAATCTGGAGTTTGGAGAAGCGGGCCCAGGCCGCCGCCTTCCAGGCCGCGCGCTTGGGAGCGCCCTGCAGCGCGGTCGATGCCGCGGCGCGGGCCTGCCTGGAATCAGCCGGCCTGGGACCGGGCTACAGCCTGCCCGGCCTGCCGCACCGCACCGGCCATGGCATCGGCCTGAGCATCCACGAGCGTCCCTATCTGGTGGCCAGCGACCACACCCCGCTGGCGCCCGGCATGTGCTTCAGCAACGAACCCATGATCGTGCTGCCCGGCGAGTTCGGCATCCGGCTGGAGGATCACTTCTACATGACGGAGCACGGGCCGCGCTGGTTCACCCCGCCCTCGCGCAGCCTGGACGATCCCTTCGGGCTGGCCCCTCCGGATCTGGGCTGAGCCCGGTGCCGCTCAGTCGGGCACGCGGTAGTTATCCGGGCCCATGAGGTCAATGCCGCAGGCCAGGCCCTCAACCCAGTCGATGAACTCAGCCACGGCCTTGCCCTGGAGCGGCACGCCGTGCTGAGGCACGATCATGGAGATCTCCAGATCCCGCACCATGGCCGCCCACAGGCGCAGCACCTTGTTGCTGACCATGTAGCGGCGGTGGAAGCCCTCCATATGCCGGATGTGCTCGCGAAGGCTGCTCACCGGCTTGGCGGGGTTCAGACCCGCTCCCATGGAGGCCCCCAGATCGCCCGAGAACAGGATCTTGCTGATCGGGTCGTAGAACTGGAAGTTCCCCTCGGCATGCATGAAGTGCGCAGGCAGGGCCAGCAACTCAAACTCGTCGGCCCCCTCGCCCAGACGCAAGCGCCCTCCCGCATCCGGCAGACCGTGGATGCGTCCCACCGTCTTGCCCGGCTTGCAGAAGTGCGGCACAAAGCGTTCCCAGACCCGGGAGATATAGACCTTGGCCGTGCTGGTGCTGGTCATCCAGCGATCCAGGGAGGCGATGATGTCGGGGTCGGCATGCGAGGCCAGGATGGCCGCCAGCTTGCTCGGGGCCAGATGCTGGTTCAGGCCCAGATACAGCTCGTTGTAGGCCAGATTGCCGCCCGGATCGAGGATGGCGCCGCTCTCGCCGTGCACCAGCAGGAACTGGTTGCTCTGCACCGCCTCACCGCCCTCCTCCTCGTGCAGATCCGAGAACATCAGGCATAGATGGCGGCCTTGGCGAAACAGCTCGATGGACATGGCTCCTGACGCTCCCTGGTTGACTGGAGGCGCCAATGTAGGGATAGCGGGGCCGAGGCGGCTTGCTTTTTGTCAAGTTCAGGCGGCGGCTGGCGGCGGCAAGAGGCGGCGCCTGGGCTGAGACCAAGACAACCAAGACAAACGGGTCGCCGAAGCGACCCGTTTCAAGATGGCGGCGACCGCGGCCGCTCAGCGCATCAGGCTCAGACCGCCGCGGTGACGACGATCTCCACCTTCCACTCGGGGCGGGCCAGCTGTGCCTGCACGGTGGCACGCGGGGGCGCATTCCCCTCGGCCACCCAGGCGTCCCAGGCGGCGTTCATGCCGGGGAATTCGGCCAAGTCCTTGATGAAGATCTGGGCCATCAGGATCTTGCTCTTGTCGCTGCCAGCGCGGGCCAGCAGCTTGTCGATGGCCGCCAGGACCTGGGCCGTCTGGCCCGTGATGTCCTGGGTGGCGTCCTCGGGCACCTGGCCGGCCAGATAGGCCACGCCGTTGTAGACGGCCATCTCGGACAGGCGGGCGCCAACGTCGAATCGTTGCAGGGTCATGATCTCAGTGTTCCTTGTGACGGTGCTTGGAATGCTTGCGGGAGGTCGACGCTGAGGCGGGCGTGGCAGCTGCGGCAGCCTTCTGGCCGATGCGGCTTTCGGTGCCATTGAGCAGCTTGCGGATATTGGCCTCGTGGCGCCAGATCAGCAGCAGGCCCATCAGGCCGGCGGTCAGTACCACCGGACCCATGCCCCAGATCAGCATCTGGTAGAAGGGCGCGAAGACCGAGGCCACCAGGGCGGCCAGGGATGAGTAGCGGGTGAAGAAGGCCACGATCAGCCAGGTGGCCAGGGTGGCGGCGCCCAGCAGGGGGTTGACGGCCAGCAGCACGCCCGCGGCCGTGGCCACGCCCTTGCCGCCCTTGAAGCCGAAGAACACCGGCCACAGATGCCCCAGAAAGGCGGCCAGGCCCACCAGGGCGGCGGTGCCTTCGCCCAGGCCGACGTCGGGACCGAAGAGCAGCACCAGCAGCACCGGCACATAGCCCTTGAGTGCGTCGAACACCAGGGTCAAGATGGCGGCGGCCTTATTGCCCGAGCGCAGCACATTGGTGGCACCGGGATTGCCCGAACCGTAGCTGCGAGGGTCGGACAGACCCATCACGCGGCTGATGATGACCGCAAAGGACAGAGATCCGATCAGGTAGCCGGCCAGCATGGCCAGCAGGGGATAGAGGGTGTCTTGCATGGGGCGCTATTGTGGCGGCATTGCGGGCCGCCCCGGCTCGGGACGCACCCGCGTATCGTGGGGCTCAGACCTCGCGCAGGGCGCAATCCACGGCCCGGGCCTGCAGCAAGCCCTCCAGGCAAGCCGGGTCCAGGCTGAGCAGATAGCCGCGCCGTCCGCCGTTGATCAGGATGCGTGGCAGGGCCAGGATGCTGCGCTCCACAAAGACCGGCATGGTCTTGCGGGTGCCGAAGGGTGAGGTGCCGCCCACCATATAGCCGCTATGGCGCTGGGCCACCTCGGGCTTGCAGGGCTCCACCTTCTTGCAGGGAATCTGGCGCGCCAGCTCCTTGAGGCTGACCTGGCAGTCGCCATGCATCAGCACGATCAGGGGCTGGGCCCGCTCGTCCTGCATCACCAGGGTCTTGACCACCTCATGCTCGGGCACCCCCAGCTGGCGCGAGCTCTCGGCCGTGCCGCCATGGTCCACATAGTCATAGACATGTTCGCCAAAGGCCACGCCCTGGCGGCGCAGCAGCTGGGTGGCTGGGGTTTCGCTGACATGCTTTTTGGACATGCCCGCGATTCTCGCCCAGGGCCGGCCGCTCCCGCGATCGGCCCTGGGCGACTCAGGCTGGCGCCGCGGCTTCAGTCCTCGTTGTTGCCGCCCAAACCGAACAGGGCCAGCAGGGCCTGGAACACGTTGTACAGGCTCAGGTACACGCCCAGGGTGGCGGTGATGTAGTTGGTCTCTTCGCCATCACGCACGCGCTTCAGGTCGTAGAGGATGAAGGCCGAGAAGATGCCGATGGCCAACACGGCCAGGGTCAGCATCAGGGCGCTGGACTTCAGGAAGATATTGGCGATGCCGGCCACCAGCAGCATCATGGCGCCGATGAAGAGCCACTTGCCCATGGCGCTGAGGTCGCGCTTGATCACGCTGCTCAGCGTGGCCATGCCCAGGAAGATCAGGGCCGTGCCGCTGAAGGCGGTCATGATCAGACCGGCGCCATTGGCCGTGCCCAGCACCACCGCCAGCATGCGCGAGAGCATCACGCCCATGAAGAAGGTGAAGGCCAGCAGGGCCGGCACACCGGCCGCCGAGTTCTTGGTCTTCTCGATCAGGAACATGAAGCCGAAGCTGCCGACCAGGAAGACCACCAGGCCCACGCCGGGCGACATGGCGCGCGAAATGCCGGTGGCCAGGCCCAGCCAGGCGCCGGCCACGGTGGGCAGCATGGACAGCGCCAGCAGCCAGTAGGTATTGCGCAGCACGCGGTTGCGTTCCTGCACCGAAGGCAGCACGGTGGTGCCATAGCTCATGGCGCCATAGGAGGTGTCGTGAGTGTTCATCATGATGAATAAGCCCTGAGGGCGGTTGAGCGGCACAGGGCCGCGAGGGGAATCAGTGCGCAGGACGGGCTCGCCCTGCCGGAAGTCGGCGGCCGGCGTCGAGGGCGCAAACGCCCATCGGGCCGGATCAGGCCTGGTACATGGGCGGCCGCAGCAGGCGCTGCGGCGGCGCCTCGGGTGCCTCGGGCCAGGTCGGGGCCGAGGGCTTGTGGGTGCCGGGCTGGGTGGTCTGCTCGCCAGCCGCGGGAAGGCCATGCTCGGGCAGTTCGCTGGAGGTGTCAGCGACGTCCTGCACGTCCAGCAGGCTTGTGTTGTCGGCGCTATCGGACGCTGCCGACAGCGGCGACGGCGTGGCGGCGCAATGCGTCGAGGGCGATGCCACAGCCTGCGGGCTGGTGCCCGCCACCCAGGGCGCTGCCGCCCAGCCGTAGGCGGGAATCAGCAGAGCCAGCAGAAGGAGGCGCAGCCAAGCAAACACGGCCTCATTGTAGAGCGCGCACCATGATCGCGCTCGGCCCTCGCGCTTTCAGCGCTGCCCCGCCAGCTGCTGCTGCAACCAGCGTTGCAGCTCGGCGCTGCTCAGGGCACCGGACAGCCGGGCGATCTCGCGCCCGCCCAGAAAGAGGATCAGGGTGGGAATGCTGCGGATCTGGTGGGCCGCGGCCGTGGCGCGATGGGCCTCGGTATCCAGCTTGGCAAAGCGGATCAGGGGCTGCTGCGCCGCGGCCTGGGCGAACTGCGGCGCCATCATCTTGCAAGGCCCGCACCAGTCGGCCCAGAAATCCACCAGCACCGGCAGCTCGGTGCGGCTGATGTAGGTCTGGAAGCTGGCATCGCCGAGGTCGACCGGCGCGGCGGGCATGAGTTCCTTGCCGCAGCGCCCGCACACCGGCTGCTCCTGCAGACGCGACTCGGGCACGCGGTTGGTGGCCAGGCAATGAGGACAGGCGATGTGCATGGTGGCAAGACTCCGGAACGCTTGGGGCTCTGGCTCATCAGGGGGTGAGTGCCGCGATTGCAAGAGCCAGGGCCGATCTCACTGGGCCGGATCGCGAATTTCCCAGCGAATGCGGTCGATCTCGGCCAGCAGCTCGGGCGCCAGCCGGGTGCCCCAGGCGTCGAGGTTTTCATCCAGCTGAGCGATGCTGGTCACACCGATGATGGTGCTGGCGGTCTGCCAGCGACCGTAGCACCAGGCCAGCGCCATGCGGCTGGCGCTCATGCCATGCGCCCGGGCCAGGGCGTTGTAGCGACGTGCGGCCGCAAGGGTCTCGGGCCGGGCCCAGCGCTGCTTGCGCATGCCCTCGAAAATCGCCAGCCGTCCCGGCTTGGCCGGATCGTCCAGGCCTCGCGCGTCGTACTTGCCCGTCAGGCTTCCAAAGCCCAGAGGCGAGTAGGCCAGCAGGCTGACATCGTGGCGATGCATGGCCTCGTCCAGGCCGTTCTCCAGCACCCGGTTAACCAGGGCATAGGGGTTCTGCACGCTGACGATGCGCGGCAGGCCCAGGCGCTCGGCCTGGTGCACGAACTCGCACACCCCATAGGCCGTCTCGTTGGACAGGCCGATCTCGCGCACCTTGCCAGCCCGCACCAGGCGATCCAGGGCCTCCAGCTGGACGGCGATGGCGCTCACCTCACGATTCTTCTCGGGCTCGTAGAAGAGTCCACCGAACATGGGCACATGGCGCAGCGGCCAGTGGATCTGGTAGAGGTCGATGGTCTCGATCTGCAGGCGCCGCAAGCTGTCCTCGCAGGCGGCCACGATATCGGCAGCACTCAGGTTCTGGGCGCCGTTGCGGATCCAGCCATAGCCGCGCGAGGGGCCGCTGACCTTGGTGGCGATCACCAGGCGCTCGCGCATACCGGGCCTGCCCTTCAACCAGCGGCCGATCAGGCGCTCGGTCTCGGCAAAGCTGTCCGCCCGGGCCGGCACCGGATACATCTCGGCGGTGTCGATGAAGTTGAGGCCGCGGGCGACCGCATGGTCCAGGATGGCGTGGCTGCCGGCCTCGTCCACCTGCTCGCCAAAGGTCATGGTGCCCAGGCAGATGCGACTGACGTTCAGGGACGAGCGTCCCAAGCGTGTGGATTCCATGGCTGCAGGGCTCGAGCGGCCCAAGTCATTCAAGCCCGGCAGTGTGCCGCAAGCACGGCCGGGCTGCTGGGCCCACAAGCGCTTGCTGATTTACAGTTATTTTTTATTGTTTTACAGTAAACAAATGAAGAACACGCCCCAAGCCCTGGACGCTCAGCGCCGTATCGCCCGGCTCGCTCGCTGGGTGCGCCTGATCTGCGCCCTGCTGGGCTTGCTGATGCTGGGCGTGCCCGCCCTGTTCTGGGCGCAGCCTGGATGGGTGGAGTCCGTGGCACGTTCCGAATGGGGCCTGTCCGCGCTGCAGCTGGACGGGCTGGCCCGCCTGGGCGGGCTGGCCGCCAGCCTGCTGTCCAGCGCCGTCGCCCTCTGGGCCCTGTGGCAGGTCTGGCAGCTCTTCGGCTGCCTGGGCCGGGGCGAGTTGTTCAGTCAACGCACGGCCCAGTATCTGCAAAAGAGCGGGGCGGCCCTGCTACTGCTGGTGCTGGCCTTGCCGCTCAGCCGCACCCTGGCCGTGCTCGCCCTCACCTTGGGCAATCCCGCGGGCAAGCGCATGCTGGTCCTCAATCTGGACTTCAACCAGCTCGCCTGCCTGCTCGCGGGCCTGGTCCTGCTGGCGCTGGCACGGGTGATGCACGAGGCGGCGCGGGTGGCGGACGAGAACGCGTCCTTCGTCTGAGCCGCAGCCCCGCATGCCCATCATCGTCACCCTGGACCTGATGCTGGCGCGGCGCAAGATGCGCTCGCGCGAGCTGGCCGAGCGCATCGGCATCACCGAGGCCAATCTCTCCCTGCTCAAATCCGGCAAGGTGCGCGGCGTGCGCTTCGAGACCCTGGCCCGGATCTGCGAGGTGCTGGACTGTCAGCCCGGCGATCTGCTGAGCTACGAAGCCGGCCCGGAATTGCCCGACGGCGCGGACGAAGCCTGATGCGCGTCTCGCCAGCCTCCGCACTTGGGCCCCGGGCCCTGCTGATGCTGGCGGTGCTGGGCCTGCACCTGTGGCTGCTGGGCTGGCTGCTGCACGAGAGCCGCCGACCGACGCAGGCATCCCCGCCTCGGCACCTGCAGGCGCGCGAGCCGCTGAGCATCACCCTGAATCTATTGCCCCTGCCCAGCAAGCCAAAGCCGCTGGCCACACCGCTCGCCGCGCGGCCGCCGGGCCCCGCGCGCCCCGCCGCCCCTTCGTCCGCAAGCGCCCGACACGATCAAGCCCCAAGCCACGTCAGGCCGGCCGAGCCGAGGGCCCAGGCCATGGCGCCACAGACCGAAGTGCCCCCCGAGCTGCCCCCCATGCCTGCCAGCGCCCCCCTGCCCCGCCTGCTGGACAGCGAGGCCACGCGCCGCGCCGTGCGCCAAGCCGCCCTTGAGGCGCCTCCCGGCCCCTTGCAGGCTCAGGCCGAGAGCTCACAGCAACGCCTGGAGCGCGGCATGAAAGGCAGCGCGCATGGCGACTGCCTCAAAGGCGAGTTCATGGGCGGCGGCATGGGCCTGCTCAGCGCCCCCTTCTGGCTGCTGGCCGAAGCCCGCGGCAAATGCGGCCGCTAGGCTCATGCCAGGCCATCCCCTCATCCCACCCAGACGTCAAAACCCTTCATGAAACGACATCCCCACACCCTGCCTCCCCTGCTTGCCCTGCTGATGGCACTCGCCCTGAACGGCGCCCATGCCGCCGACGACGCGGTGCAGCAACTCGAGAGCGTGCAGGTCGAGATGGTCAAGGACCCGGCTGCCATGCCCTATGCCCGCATGAACGAGTTGCTGCGGCAGTTGGAAGCCCATGGCCAGGGCCTGTTCGCGATGCGCTTCAAGGTCTCCCGCAAGGACGGCAAGTCCATGGAAAAGACCAAGCTGGCCCTGGTGCAGGACGAGGACTACCGGCCCATCGTGCGCGACGCCCAGGGCTGGTTCACGCTACCCACCTTGCCGCCAGAGCAGGCCAAGACGGCCGAGCTGGCGAGCAATATGCCCAAGGGCCAGGTGGCCCTGGAGGGGCGCATCTACCTGACCACCCCGCCGGAGCGGCTGACGCTGGCTGAGGTGCGCCGCATCGTCGATCTTGGCCGGCGCTTGCGCAGCGAGATGCTGCCCTGGTACCTGCGCTGGATGTTCCCGCAGATTGAGGGCGTGCGCGTGTGCAGTAGCCAGCCGGCCTGGGAGCTGCAGTGGCGCGAGGCCGGCCGCGGCCTGCTGGCACTGCCCTTGAGCGCCGAGTCCAAGGAGCGCGACCCCGAGCAAGCCAAGAGCACGCCCGCGGCCGAGCTGAGGCCTTGCACGGTGCTGCGAGGGGATGAGCCCTGGCCGGATGCGGCCAGGCTGGAGGCGCCCGCCGACACCACGCTGAGCGTGCGCCTGCTCAACGCTCGCTGAGCTCAGGGCTTGTGGCTGCTCGGCGGCAGCGGGACGCCGGGCAACCAGCGCTGGTGGATCATGGCAAAGCTGCCATCACGCTTCATCTCGTCCAGGGTCTGCTGCCAGCGCTGCACCAGGGCCGCGGGCGTGCCCTGGGAGAAGGCGATGTAGAGCAAGGCCTCGGAGATCTTGACGATGGGCTCCGGCGGGTCCGAGACCATGCCCGCCAGACGCATGGTCTCCGCCACCGTGCTCTCGTCCATGGCGATCACCACGCTGCGATTGGCCAGCAGCATGCGCATGGCATCCACCGGCGCGGCCACCGGCACCAGATTGGTAAAACCACGCCCGCGCAGATCCTGGTGGATGTACCACTCGCGCGGCACCAGAATGCCCTGGACCTTGCGGGCATCGTCCAGGCTGCGTATGCCCGTCTGTTCACCCCGGCGCGCATAGAGATGGGCACGCGTGGCGCTGACGGGGCCGACCCACTGGAACAGGGACTCGCGCTCGGCGGTGCGCGCCGTGACAAACAGCCCCACCATGGGTTCGGTTTGAGCTGCTCGGTAGCCACGGGCCCAGGGCACGACCTCGATGGGCACGGACAGGCCCAGACGGCGCTTGATCTCGGTCACCACTTCCACCGACAAGCCCGCGGGCCGACCCTTGACCGTGTAGTTATAGGGCGCGTACTCCTCGGTGTAGAGCCGCAGCTCCTGAGTCTGGGCTCCGCTGCCAGCGGCAAGCAGCGCCAGCACCAAGGGCAGGCCCTGCCTCAGCAATGCATTCAGGACGCGCATGGCACGCCTCCGGATCAAGCGTGGCCGGAACGGCTTGAAACACCGTCTTGTGCCCGGCCGGGCTGCCCCCTGGCGCTTGCATATTAGCGCTGGAGGGCGCGTTCCCGCTCCAGCTCCCGCAGCACGCGTCGCTGCAGCTTGCCCGTGGTGGTCATGGGCAGGGTCTCGATGAACTCGATCTCCTTGGGATATTCATAGGGCGCCAAGCGTCCCTTCACATGCCGCTGCAACTCGGCCACCAGGGCGGCGTTACCCGCATGCCCCGGCGCCAGCACCACAAAGGCCTTGACCAGAGCGCCGCGCTCGGGGTCGGGCTTGGGCACCACGGCCGCATTGGCCACCGCCGGATGCTTGACCAGGCAGTTCTCGATCTCGCTGGGGCCGATGCGGTAGCCGGCGGCCTTGAACACATCGTCGCTGCGCCCTTGATACCAGAGGTAGCCATCCTCGTCCTGAACCGCCATATCGCCGGTGCGGCACCAGCTGTCCGAGGGGTCGCCGCTGTACTTGGCGCGGGTGGCGCCCTCGTTGTGCCAGTAGCCCAGGAAGAAGACGGGGTCCGGATCGCCATGCACATCGCGCCGGTGCACGGCCACATCGCCCACCACGCCCGGGGGGCAGGGCTGGCCGTCTTCGTCGATGACCGCCACGCGGTGGCCGGGGTAGGCGCGGCCCATGCTGCCGGGCCGCGCGGGCCAGAAGCGGGCGCAATTGCCCACCACATAGTTGATCTCGGTCTGGCCAAACATCTCGTTGACCGTGACGCCCAGCTCCTGCTGGCAATAGGCAAAGACCGCGTCGCCCACCGCCTCACCCGCGCTCATGATGGCCTCCAGCCGCAGGCCGGCATAGCGCTCGCGCGGCCGCGGCACGGCCTTCATCATGGCCTTGAGCGCGGTCGGGAACAGGAAGGTGTGGCTCACGCCATAGGCCGCCATCAGCTCAAAGGCCTTGAGCGGATCGAAGCGGCCCTGGTAGGCCAGGATGGGGCGGCCAAAGTAGAGCGTGGGCAGCAGGGCATCCATCAGGCCGCCGGTCCAGGCCCAGTCGGCCGGGCTCCAGAACAGGGCCTGGGAGGGCCGGGTGGGATCGGCGGGATCGAAGCCAAACCAGTTCTGGCTGGCCACAAAGCCGCTGAGGTTGCCGATCAGGGCCCGCTGGGGCACCAGGGCACCCTTGGGTGGCCCGGTGGTGCCGCTGGTGTAGATCAGCACCGCGGCCTCCTCGGCCTTCATGCGCTCGGCGGTGAAGCGGGCATCCTCGGCCTGCAGGGCGCTCATCCAGGCGATCTCATCCGTCCCGGGCGAGCATTCGCCCACGACCAGCACATGCGCCAGCGCGGGGCACTGCGCGCGCACGCTGCGCAGGGCCGGCAGGGCAGCGCACTCGGCCAGGGCCAGCACCGCGCCGCTGTCCTGCAAGCGGTACTCCAGGGCCTCGGGGCCGAAGAGCATGGACAGGGGCACGGCCACACCGCCCAGCTGGCTGATGGCGATATGGGCCACCGCGGTCTCGAAGCGCTGGGGCAGGATCAGGGCCACCCGGTCGCCGCGCTTCACGCCCAGACGGCGCAGGGCATTGGAGAGCCGGTTGGCCGCGCGCTGCAGCTGGCCGTAGCTGTACTGCGCCCGGCAGCCGCTATCGCTCTCGAACAGAATGGCCGGAGCTTCCGGCGTCTCGCGGGCCCAGCGCCCGCAGCAGGCCTCGGCCCAGCTGAAGTATTCCGGCACCTGCCAGCGGAATGCCGCATGCAGGGACCGATAAGCGTCACTCTCTTGTTTTGCGGCCACAAGGCCTCCTCAACGCTCCCGACGAAGCTGCCGAGGGTAGCGAGCGGCCGGCCAGGCTTGCGCTATCGCTTACCCTAGCGCCATGAGCGATAAGGATTTCTGTCTTTTTCACAACCCGCGCTGCTCCAAGTCCCGCGAGGCCCTGGCGCTTCTGCAGGAACGTGGTGTGACACCGGCGGTACGCGAATATCTGAAAACGCCGCTCAGCCTGGCCGAGCTGCACCAGCTGCGGGCCCGGCTGGGCCTGCCGGCGCGCGAGTTGCTGCGCAGCGGCGAAGAGGAATATGCCCAGCTGGATCTCGCCCGCCCCGCGCTGAGCGAAGACGCCCTGCTGCAGGCGATTGCCGAGCATCCGCGCCTGCTGCAGCGGCCCATCCTGGTGCGGGGCGGGCGCGCGGTGATCGCCCGGCCGCCGGAGCGGGCGCTGGACCTGCTCTGAGTGCCACGACCGGTGCAGCGCCGCTGCGGCTCAGAACCAGTACCAGAGGCTCAGCAGCCAGCGCGGCAGGCGCAGGGCGGGAGCGGGTTGGTAGGTCTGGCGGTAGGCGGAAGGCTGGTGCATGATGGGTCCTCGCTGATGGCGCCGGCTCTCTGAGCCCTGCGCCGAAACACTGGATATGCAAACACTGTATGTGCATACAGCATATCCGCGAAGCCGCCGCGCTGGCAAGCACCGTCGCAGCGGGCCAACAGGTGAAACACTGTATTTATAATCAGTGTTCATTTGCCACCCAAGACCGATGTCAGCCCCCACCCTGACCCGCTCCCACCGCAGCCGTCTCTTGCAGATCTGGCGTTCCGCCGGCTGGCCCTGCAAGGACGGACTGGAGATCGATCTGCTGGCCGCCGGCCTGCTGCGCCAGCAGGATGACGGCGCCGGCCGCGAGACCCTCAAGCTCACCGAGGCCGGCATCGAGCTGCTGGCCGAGTCGCGCCAGCGCGGCCTGCGCTCGGCCAGCGCCCACGACCGCCTGGCCCAGCGCTTTGCCCTGCACCTGATGGACATGGGCCGCATCGTCTGGCGCGAGCTCTCGCTGCGCGCCCAGGTGGACGATGAGGACGCGCCACCCGCTGCCACGGCCACGACCGAAACCGCCGTACCGGACGCGCCCGCCCCCACCGCCCACGGCCTGTGGTCCGAGGACGAGACACCCGCGCCCGCCGCCATCAAGCGCGTCTGGCGCATGGCCCGGCCCGATCTCTTCTCGGTGCGCCAGACCTCGGTGGAGCGCTATCTGCAGCCCATGGTGCATGAGATCAAGTTCAGCCGGGCCGATCTGCTCTCGGACCTGCGCCATGCGGCCAAGCGCCAGGCCTACCAATGGCTGTGCAGCGAGGTCTATTACGTCTTCCCGGCCGGCGTGGCCAAGCCCAACGAGATCCCCACGCAATTCGGCGTCTGGGTCATGCATGGCGATCTGGATGAGGGCCAGTTCGAGCTGCTGCGCCCGGCGCGCCACCAGCCCTGCAAGCTGCCCTTCGCCGTCTGGCTGGCCCTGGCCAAGGCCACGCCGCTGCAGCGCGAGGCCGAGCCCGGCCAGGGTGCGCTGGCCGATGTGGACCAGCCGCCGGCGCAGCTGAGCTGAACCGTCCACGGGTCCGGGCGCCATGTACACCGTCGCGGTGCGCGAGCTGTGCGAGTTCACCGCCAAGCAGGGCGATCTGGACCTGCGCTTCACCCCCGCGCCCACGGCCCAGGAAGGCATGCAGGGCCACGCCGCCGTGGCCGCCCTGCGCGGCAGCGGCTACCAGAGCGAGCTGAGCCTGAGCGGCGAGTACCGCGGCCTGCTGCGCGTGCGCGGCCGCGCCGATGGCTACGACCCGCGCCGCGGCCGGCTGGAGGAGATCAAGACCCACAAGGGCCATCTCGAACGCCAACCCGCCTCGCACCGCGCGCTGCACTGGGCCCAGGCCCGCATCTACGGCTGGCTGCTCTGCGCCCAGCAATCCCTGCCGCGGCTGGAGCTGGCCCTGGTCTATTACGACATCGGCAGCCAGCGCGAAACGGTGTTCACCGAAGCCCATAGCGCGGCCGAGCTGCAGGCCTTCTTCGAGGCGCAGTGCGAGCGCTTTGTGCACTGGGCCCAAGCGCAGCTGGCGCAGCGCGCGGCGCGCGACGCGGCGCTGCAGGCCCTGCGCTTCCCATTCGGCGAGTTCCGCAGCGGCCAGCGCGTGCTGGCCGAGGGCGTGTACAAGAGCGCGCGCGCCGGCCGCTGCCTGCTGGCCCAGGCGCCCACGGGCATCGGCAAGACCCTGGGCACGCTCTTTCCCCTGCTCAAGGCCGCGCCGGTGGCCCAGCTCGACAAGCTTTTCTTCCTGGCCGCCAAGACCTCGGGCCGACAACTGGCCCTGGACGCGCTGCAGCGCCTGCCGGCGAGCCCGCTGCGCGTGCTGGAGCTGGTGGCGCGCGACAAGGCCTGCGAGTACCCGGACCGCGCCTGCCACGGCGAGTCCTGCCCGCTGGCGCGCGGCTTCTACGACCGCCTGCCCGCCGCGCGCGCCGCGGCCTGCGCCCTCCCCCGTGCCGACTGGACCCAGGCCGCGCTGCGCACCCTGGCGCTGGAGCACCAGGTCTGCCCCTACTACCTGAGCCAGGAGCTGGCGCGCTGGGCCGACGTGCTGGTGGGCGACTACAACTACTTCTTCGACCTGGGCGCCCTGCTGCAGGGCCTGAGCCAGGCCAATCAGTGGAAGGTGGGCCTGCTGGTGGACGAGGCGCACAACCTGGTGGAGCGCGCCCGCAAGATGTACAGCGCCGCGCTGGAGCCCCTGAGCCTGGAGGGCGCGCGCCGCAGCCCCAGCGCCCAGGCCCATGCGCCGCTCAAGCGCGCGCTGGACAAGCTGCGCCGCGCCTGGGCCCAGCTCGATCAGGAAGCCCCCGAGGGCTCCAGCAGCGAGTACCGCGTGCTGGACGCCCTGCCCGAGGCCCTGCTCAAAAGCCTGCAGCAATGCAGCGCCACGCTCAACGAGCATTTCAGCGAGCACCCGGCCGAGCCCGATCCCGCGCTGCAGAGCTTTTACTTCGAGCTGCTGCAGCTGCTGCGCCTGGCCGAGCTGCTGGACAGCCACTCCATCGTGGACTGCACGCGCGAGCGCCGCCTGGACGCCGGGCGGGCCCGGCCCAAATCGGGCGGGCCGCAGTCCACGCTGAACCTGCGCAATATCGTGCCCGCGCCCTTTCTGAAGCAGCGCCTGGCCACCGCCCACAGCGCCACGCTCTTCTCGGCCACCCTGCAGCCCATGGACTACTACGCCCATCTGCTGGGCCTGCCCGAGGACGGCCTGCGCCTGGAGGTGGACTCGCCCTTTGAAGCCCGCCAGCTCCAGGTGCATGTGGCCGGCCACATCTCCACGCGCTACGCCCACCGCGAGGCCTCGCTGGACGCCATCGTGGCCCTGATGGCCCGGCAGTACGCCGAGCAGCCCGGCAACTACCTGGCCTTCTTCAGCAGCTACGACTACCTACAGCAGGCCCTCGCCCGGCTGCAGGCGCAACACCCGACCCTGCCCTGCTGGGCCCAGTCGCGCCGCATGGGCGAGGCCGAGCAGCGCGAGTTCCTGGCCCGCTTCTCGGACAGCAGCCAGGGCATAGGCTTCGCGGTGCTGGGCGGCGCCTTTTCTGAGGGCATAGACCTGCCGGGCCGGCGTCTGATCGGCGCCTTTGTCGCCACCCTGGGCCTGCCCCAGATCAACCCGATCAACGAGCAGATCCGCACCCGCATGCAGCAGCGCTTCGGCGCCGGCTACGACTACACCTATCTCTACCCGGGCCTGCAGAAGGTGGTGCAGGCCGCCGGCCGCGTGATCCGCACCGTCAGCGACCAGGGCGTGGTGCATCTCATGGACGACCGCTATGCCAGGCGCGAGGTGCAGGCCCTGCTGCCCGCTTGGTGGCGCCTGCAGCCGCCGCATTGAACGCTCTGCGCACGACAGACTAGGGGCCGGCGCGGGCCGCATCGAGCACCGACGCAAGCCTAAACTCGACCGACCCTCTTGACGGCTCGCCGCCCGCGACCCGCGCCCACCTCGGAGACAAGCGATGAAGTTCCTGTGTTCCGCGCGCCTGCGCCCCACCCTCTTGCTGAGCGCGGCGCTGCTGGCCTGCAGCCCGGCCGCCTTCCTGCCCGCGGCCCAGGCCGCCTCGGTGGCGCCGGTGGCGGCCGAGAACGGCATGGTGGTCACGGCCCAGCATCTGGCAACCAAGGTCGGCGTGCAGGTGCTCAAGGACGGCGGCAATGCCGTGGACGCCGCGGTGGCCGTGGGCTACGCCCTGGCCGTGGTCTACCCGGCCGCCGGCAATCTGGGCGGCGGCGGCTTCATGACCGTGCAGCTGGCCGATGGCCGCAAGACCTTTCTCGACTTCCGGGAGAAGGCGCCCCTGGCCGCCACCGCGAACATGTACCTCGACAAGGAGGGCCATGTGATCAAGGGCCTGAGCACGCGCGGCCATCTGGCCGTGGGCGTGCCGGGCAGCGTCTCGGGCCTGGAGCTGGCGCGCGAGAAGTACGGCACGATGAAGCGCGCCACCCTGCTGGCCCCGGCCATCGCGCTGGCCGACAAGGGCTTCGCCCTGGACCAGGGCGATATCGACATGCTGCGCACTGCCACCGAGGACTTCCGCAAGGACCCCGCCTCGGCCGCCATCTTCCTGAAGAAGGACGGTGCGCCCTTCGAGGTGGGCGACACCCTGGTGCAGAAAGACCTGGCACGCACGCTCAAGGCCATCAGCGAGCAGGGCACGGCCGGCTTCTACAAGGGCCGCGTGGCCGCGGCCCTGGTCAAGAGCAGCCAGCAGGGCGGCGGCATCATCACCCAGGCCGATCTGGACCAATACAGCACACGCGAGATGGCGCCGGTGGAATGCGACTACCGCGGCTACCGCATGGTCTCAGCCCCGCCGCCCAGCTCCGGCGGCGTGATCATCTGCGAGATGCTCAACATCCTGGAGGGCTACCCGCTCAAGGACTGGGGCTTTCGCTCGGCCCAGGCCGTGCACCACCAGATCGAGGCCATGCGCCACGCCTATGTGGACCGCAACAGCTATCTGGGCGACCCCGACTTCGTCAAGAACCCCATCGCCCGCCTGACCGACAAGGCCTATGCCGCCCAGATCCGTGCCGTGATCGCGCCGGACAAGGCCGGCGTCTCCCAGGCCATCAAGCCCGGCGTGGCCCCGCATGAGGGCAGCAACACCACGCACTACTCGATTGCCGACCGTTGGGGCAATGCCGTTGCGGTGACCTACACGCTGAACGACTGGTTCGGCGCCAAGGTCACGGCCGCCGAGACCGGCGTGCTGCTCAACAACGAGATGGACGACTTCACCGTCAAGATCGGCGTGCCCAATATCTACGGCCTGGTGCAGGGCGAGGCCAATGTCATCGCCCCGGGCAAGCGCCCGCTCTCGTCCATGAGCCCCACCATCCTCAGCAAGGACGGCCAGCCGGTGATGGTGGTGGGCACGCCCGGCGGCAGCCGCATCATCACCGCGGTGCTGCACAGCATCCTGAACGTGGTGGACTACGGCATGAATGTGCAGGAGGCGGTGGACGCGCCGCGCTTTCACCAGCAGTGGCTGCCCGAGGCCACGAATCTGGAGCGCTTCGCGCTCTCGCCCGACACCACCCGCCTGCTGGAAGCCATGGGCCACAAATTCGGCGCGCCGCAGCCCCCCAACCACATGGCCGCCATCCTGATCGGCGCGCCCAGCCTGGGCGGCAAGCCCGTGGGCAAGAACCGCTTCTACGGCGCCAATGACCCGCGCCGCAACAGCGGCCTGGCCCTGGGTTACTGAGCTTGCGTGGGGGCCAGGGCCCAGCAGCTGCAGCAGCAGTTCAGGACCGCCAGGGCATCAAGGTCACCAGCAAGACCAAGACACCCAAACCCAGATTGACCGAGACCCAGGTGCGGATCTGCGCCAGCGCACGCCCACCGGCCTCCCACTCGGACGCGGCCACGGCGCGTCCCAGCCGCTTGAAGAGTGCAAAACGGATGTGCATGAAGATCGCCACCATCACCACGCCCAGCGTTGCCATGAGGGTCCAGGCCAGGGGCATTTCGAAGCTCCCAACCGACTGCACCACCTGCTTGGCCACGCGCCCCAGCATCCACACACCGGTGCCCAGGGTCAGCAGCGAGGCCGCCAGCACGGCATTGAAGAAGCGTCCGAGCACCTCATGCATCAGGCGCAGTCGCAAGGGTGGCTCCAGCTGCGCGACAGCCGGACGCAGAAAGAAGTGGGCAAACACCATGCCGCCGATCCACACGATGATGGACAGCAGATGAATCGTCTTGAGCGTCGCGTAAAGCATCGTCATTTCCTGTAGGGGCCCGAATCCAGGCCAGCATAGCGTCGTGCCTTAGGGCCCTGTTCCTGACACACCGACCGCGCGCCTGCGGAACTCGCACGCGCTCGCATCTTGATCGAAGCCGGTCAGACGGTGGCGCGGCGATGGATGGACTTGCGGCCGATGGGCTCTTCCCCATCGACCAGCTGCCAGTGTCGCCGCGCAGCATCGACAAGCTGGGCCTCGCCCTGCGCCACCTGACCATCGGCGCGCGCGGCGGCCAGGCACAGGCGCAGCACAATTCTCTGCAGCGCCGGGTCCGAGATCTCCGCCATCAGCGCCGCCAATGCGCTCGCATCCAAGCTTTGAATCCGGGACGCCATCTCGCTGGCGCCCACGCCCAGTTCCTCGCGCAGGGTATGAACGATATGGGGCAGGATCTGAGGCTCCAAGCCGAGCTCCCGCTCCGCGCCCAGCTTGCGCAGGGTTTCGAACTCGGAACTGCAGACCTTTCCATCCGAGAGCAGGACCAGGGCGACGATGCGAGCAGCGGCCTCCGGACTGTTATGGGGGTAGCGGCGCAAATTGAGTCTCCGTTGCCGACATTCAGACTGAGGATCAGGCTGGCGTTCCGGACTCAGCGGCCGCGGCCCGGAAGCTGGCCTTGGCACCGCCGGGTCCCACGGCCACGCTCGATCGGAATCGGCACGAGTCTGGGTTCCGGCTGCAGGCTCAAGGCAGCGCGAGCTTGCTGCAGCGTGTACAGACCTTGGCCCAGCCAGCGCTGCAGGAGGCGGCCCAGGTGTTTCGAGAGCTTCATGGTGACGAGTTCCAAGCGTAAGGACAGCCCGCAATATGCACGCAGCAGGATCTCGGAAAAAGCGAGGCTGAATGGACGCCGAATCAGAGAAAAGCGAACTCACCCCACGCTGAGCTGCGCGCCATCCATGAAAACCTTGAATCGATGGCCCGGCCATCGCGGCGCGCTCTGAGCCCAGCCGCCGAGAGGCCGATCTCCAGGAGCGCTCATGGGCTGGCAGATCCTCAGGGCTTCTCCCGGGTCAGCCGCTCTGCGAAGGAAATCCCGATGGCGGAGAGCACGAAGGTGAAGTGGATGATGGCCACCATGGTCACGATCTGGATGTTCTCCAGGCTGAGGTCGCCCCCCAGATAGGTTTTCAAGGCGTGCACGCCCGAGATCGAGATGATCGCAAACGCGAGCTTCAACTTGAGGTTGTAGGTGTTGACGTGATCCAGCCAGTCGGGCTTTTTCATGTCCTTGGTATCGAAGTGGCCCGTGGTCACGAAAAGCGACACACCGGCCAGCGCCACCACCCAGACCAGCTGCGCCACCATCGTCATGTCGACCAGCTCCAGCACCTTGATGATCAGGTCGATCTTCTCCAGCTCGCCAAAGAGCAAGGTGTTCATCAACCGGAAGGTCTCCAGCAGGAACTTCCCGAGGATCCCCAGAATGATCGTGACGAGGCCGACATAGAAGAACAACATCGTGAACCGCATGCCGTAGAGCAGCGATCCAACCTTCGACAGCATTTTTTCCATGCTTGCTTACCTGAAATCGAAGCGGGGCGTGAAATCTACCAGAGGCCTGTGTGGGGGCCAGGGGCACTGAAGCGCAGCCTCACAGTGTGAGGCCACGCCGCCGCGAGAAGCTCAGTTTTTACCGATCCCCGACTTCTCCGCGCTCTGCTTTTCCGAAGTTCTCAAACATCCAACAGTTCACTGCCGACGTCCCTTGGAGACCCATGATGCAAGTGCTGTTCAAGTCCCGCCATCCGCATGCCGCTCAGATGCAAGAGCAGACCGAGCGCCGCGTGCGCTTTGTGCTGCGACGTCTGGGCTGGCTCATCCCTCGGGCCGAGGTCCAGATGTCAGACCTGAACGGCCCGCGCGGGGGGCTCGACAAGCGCTGCCAAGTCGAACTGCGCACCGATGGCGCGGGCTCGGTGTTTGTCACCGCCGTCGCCGCTGACTGGCGAAGCGCGCTGGACAACGCCCTGGAGCGCGCGGCACGGCTCTTGATGCGCCTGTGGCGCCGCGGCCATGATGCCCGCCGCGTGAATCGGCAATTCATCGCCCATGAACGCCGGATGGCTGGATCAGAACCGCTTCATGGAGCCACCTCGTGAGCACACCGAGCTTGCAGGCATCCCCACGCCGCCGCCCCCTACGCAACCTCCACTGAACTCGATGCGAGTCCGTCTCGCGAGGAGCACTCACTATGCGCAGCTATCCCACCAACAGTCCGGAGGCCGTCGCCCGCATCGTGGCACTGATCGTGATCGCGGACGGCGACATCGGCCATGCAGAGGCCTTGTGGCTGGACCGATTGGCCGTACACGACCGGCTGGGCCTGCCCCAGCATGAGTTGTATGCACAGCTGGACATCTTCTTGGAAGACCTGCTGTCTAGCGGTCAGCTGCGGTGGGCAGACACCTGCCCAGTCGATGACTACACCCTGACGAAGCTGCTGGGCGAAATCCAGGATCCTGAGCTTCAGCGCAAGTTGCTGCGGCTGTGCGTGGACCTCGCCGAGATCGACGCAAAAGTCGATGACGGCGAATCGGCCGTACTCGTCGCCGCGGTCGAGCAATGGGGACTGCAGCATGAGATGTTGTTGCCAGAGTCGAGGCATTGAGGGCTTGGCTCGTCGGGGCCGCCTGGTCGTCCTGAACGCCATCCGCGGGGGACCAGGCTCTTCCTCGCAGACCTGCGTTCGACGATGCAATGCTCAGGTCAACGCCTCCGCTCGATGGACGGGTTGCCGATGCGAGGCGGCTCGAGCGACTAGTTTGCGAAACAATCGGGCCAAGGCCGCAAATCGCCCGAAAGTCGCACGAAAAAATCTCTTCAAATCAATGGCTCAGCACCAGCGACTTGAGAGGCCGCACTCTTGGCACTCTCGATCGCCCGCAGGAAGGCTTGCTGGTCTGCGGGCGATATGAGGATGGATTTTCCTCTCCCGTACTCCACGCGAAGACGGGAAAGAGAGAGGGCGGGCCCTGAAATGGGCGAGTTGCTTGGCTTGATGCTTGTAATGGACGAGACGGGGATGCGCCAGGTGAACGGGCCGCTGCGTACGTTCAGTGTTCCGCCGTCGACCGTGTAGCTTGTGGACGCGAGGATCCAGATCGGAAGTGCCGCGCCGATGGCGATGACCAGAACAGGTACCAGCACAGCCATGCCGGAAGCCTGCCGCACGGCCGCACCTGCTGCGACAACAGTGAGGATCGCGGCGCCCAAAAGGACAATGAGCAGCCAAGCGTCGATCTTCGAGCGGAACAGCATGCGCAATCCCTCCTGAGCGGCCTAACAAGGCTGTCCAGTAACCCATTGCCGACGCGTCACGGACGTTCGCGGGCGGAACAGGCGCTGGTACAGCAGGGTTTTCATTGCGGGTGATTGTGGCGCCAACTGCGGGCGCCCGTGAGCGCGACCAAGGCCTGCTGATGGGGGATATCAGGGCCCTGGCCGTGGCCCTCACGGCCTCCAGCCGCTGTGCGCCAGTTTCTCGATGATGTGCACCAGGCAGAACAGTTGCGCGATACGCGGACCTAGCACGACCACTCTTCCCAGAAGGCACCTGCGAACCAGAGCCTATATGTTTCCAGCCCTTCTGCGAGAAGGCTAACAACCTCAGCTTGTTTGATCTTTAGGCCTGTTGGCACTTCTACGCTTGTTATCTCAATCTTGTTGGCGGCATGGCCACCGTAGCGGCTCGCCTTGAATGAGATGGGGATGGATTCAACAAACAGCAGGCCTTCGAGTTCGTCCAGGTTCTTCAGCACCCCGTCAATTCTCAATACATAGAGTACCGAGGACCTTTCCCGGTCAATGAACCTCGTGCATTTGAGTCCGCCGGCTTCGATCTCGCGAATAGCGCGGCTGTGTTCGGCAAGAAAGACATCGGGTTGATCTTTGAACCTTTCAACATCGAAGCCCACTGGTTGCCTCCTTAGCCGCCTAACGAGGCTGTCCAATAACCCATGGCCGACGCGTCACGGACGTTAGCGGGCGGAACAGGCGCTGGTACAGCAGGGTTTTCATTGCGGGTGATTGTGGCGCCAACTGCGGGCGCCCGTGAGCGCGACCAAGGCCTGCTGATGGGGGATATCAGGGCCCTGGCCTTGGCCCTCACGGCCTCCAGCCGCTGTGCGCCAGTTTCTCGATGTTGTGCACCAGGCAGAACAGTTGCCACTGTGATCATTCCATGTTCTTGCGCTCGAGGCTCTTGCGGACTGACACGTACAGGAAGCCGGCAAGGATTGTTCCAGCTGGCCGCGGCAGGACGGCTTGCCCGCGACATGCATGATGCTCGCGGCGCATAGCGCGGGCAAGACGGCCTGCCGTGGACAGTCCGCTCTCGAGCGAGGGGTTATGCCGCATGGTCCACCCTCCGCTACGCCAACACCATGACGATCTCGTCCTGCTCGTCGCGATGCCTCTCAACTTGTTCGGCTGAACCATCCCGAAAGCCCAAACTAAGCAGCAGCGCTCGTGAGCGAAAGTTTCTGGCCTTGAGTACCGCGACGAACTCACGCACTCCGTAGGCCAGACTGAGTTCTTGCAGCATGGCCTTCACCGATGCCTTGCCAATGCCTTGCCGCCAGTACTGGCTGTTCAGCTCATACGCCACGTACGCCCAACCCTCACGCGAGACAGTTGCTTGAACATAACCAGCAAGCTGGCCGCTGGGCAGCCTGACAACCCAGTTCAGCCAGTCTTCGGATCCATCCGCGGGTCCTCGGCTTTCCAGAAGCTTGAATCGGCGATGCAGCCATGCCTCCGATTCCGGTGGCACGTTCTCGAACTCGTAGATGGCCGGGTCGCTGAGGACGCAGAACATCTCCTGTGCGTGCGCAGCGACTTGGGGTTCAAGGACGCAACGCCCGGCGGAAACCTCTCTCATGCGGCATAACGTTTGCGGTAAGCGGACCAGCCAGCGTAGCTGGCGCAGGTCCGCTTGACCAAAAGGTTATACGTCATCGTCATGCGGCTGGTCATCCACGACAAACTCGCCAGAGGCCGTTCTTGCAAAGGCCGATCCACAAGGCGCAGACAAAAGGGCAACGATGCCCTGGTCATAGTTCGCGATAGTGTTGACGTCGTAGATCTGCAAGTTCTTGGAATCGTCCAAGTACTCCTGGCTCTCATTACCAGACAAGAAACGCCAGCCACTGTCAACGTCGTTGTCCGGCTCTTCACGGTACATGAAACCAACCTTCTGCCCGTCGACCGTGATGTGATCGGACGCATAGCATGCGCCGTGTCCGGGAGCGATTTCTCGAATCTCGTCCGCCCGTAAGAGGAACTTCGTGCTCATGCCGCGAACCTTCCGTGAGACGTATAACGTGAAAGTGAGCGGACGCCGAAGGCGGTCCGCTCCAATGACAGGTTAAAACTCATAGCCAGTTCCCCGTCACGGCCATCGTGCCGACAAAC
>NZ_SNXE01000001.1 GCF_004362405.1 Roseateles asaccharophilus | reverse complement strand
TACTGTTCGCCGCGCTTTTCGCTTCCCTTCACTCACCACCACCGCTCTTGCGAGCCGCTGTGATCAGCGAAGCCCGCAACTGTAGCACAGGATTTCTGGCGCGCAAGCAACTATCGACACTTCATGCTCAAGAGAAACGCGTCGAGCCCCATGGCCAGCGCCACCCAGGGCACACAGCGCCGCGCGCAGTTACTGCATCGGGGTGTTGCCGCGCTTCGAGGTCAAGAGCAGCGCTGCCGTGCGCTGCGGGTCCGGACTCTCCAGCAATTGGGGTAGCGCTTCAGCCAATCGGCTGGCGTCTGCCCTCAGCACTCGCTGCTTGACCGAGGGAATCTGCGAGGGGTGCATCGAGAAATTGCGCAGGCCCATAGCGAGCAGCAGATCGGTGAAGGCGGGGTCGCCCGCCATCTCGCCGCAAACACTCACGGACTTGCCCGCCGCGCGCGCTTGGCCAATTGAGCTGGCGATCAATTGCAGCACGGCAGGATGCCAGGGGTCGTAAAGATGCGCGACCGCCTCATCCGCGCGGTCTATGGCCAGCGTGTACTGGATCAGGTCGTTCGTGCCTATGGAAATGAAGTCCACATGCGGCAGCAAAAGCGGCAGCATGACCGCGGCGGCCGGGATTTCAATCATCACTCCCAACTCGACCGGCGTAAAAGCCTGGCCCGCGTCGGTCAGTTGCTGCTGCACTCGCTTGAGCGTCTCGCTCACCTGGCGAATCTCGGACAGGTGGGCCACCATGGGGATCAGAAGACGCAGCTTGCCGTAGGCGCTGGCGCGGTAGATGGCTCGCAGTTGCTGCCGAAACATGCTCGGTTCCGCTAGGCTCCAGCGAATCGCCCGCAAGCCCATGGCCGGGTTGAGTACATGCTCATGACGCAACTCGCTGGCGCTCATGCGATCAAGGGGCTTGTCCGCACCGATGTCGACCGTGCGTATGGTCACGGGCATGCCCTTCATCGCCTCAACCGCCGCCCTGTAGGCCTCGAACTGCTCGTCCTCGCTGGGCAATTCGCCATTGCGGTTCATGAAGAGAAACTCGCTGCGAAACAGTCCGACCCCAGTCGCGCCAGCGTCAACGGCGGCCGCGGCATCGGCCGGCAATTCGATATTGGCCTGCAGTTCGACCCGCTCGCCATCCAGAGTCACGGCGGGCGTGTGCCGCAGCCGAGCCAGGCGCGCTCGCTCCAGCTCGCTCTGACGCTGGCGGAAGCGGTATTCCTCCAGCACGATGGGCGAGGGATTCACGATCACCGCCCCGAGGTCACCATCAATGATGACCCAGTCGTCCTGGCGGATCAGGCGTGACGCCTCGCGTGTGCCCACCACCGCAGGGATGTCCATGCTGCGCGCAACGATGGCCGTGTGCGAGGTCTTGCCGCCAATGTCCGTGATGAAACCGTGAAACACGCTGCGCTTGAACTGCATCATGTCGGCCGGCGCAATGTCCGCGGCGACCAGCAATAGCGGATCCTCGCCTGCGAAGTCACGTTGCACCACGCTGGACGCATCCACCGGCGCCTTGCCTTGCTCGCGGGCGAGAGCGCCCAGGATGCGCTCCACCACCTGCTCAAGGTCCGCCTTGCGCTCGCGCAGATACTCATCCTCCATCTCGTCGAACTGACGGGCCAGCACTTCGAGCTGGGCAGACAGGGCCCACTCGGCGTTGTAGTGCCTATCGACGATCCACTGCTTGGTGGCCCCGGTCAGGGCCTCGTCGTGCAGCAGCATCAGGTGCACATCCAGCAGTGCCGCGAGTTCATGCGGCGCATCCTCCGGCAGATCGTCCCGCAAGGCCGTGAGCTCATGGGCGACCTCGTCTCGAGCGCGGACGGCGCGCTGAATCTCGGCCTCTACCTGATCGGGCGCAATGAAGTAGTGGGCCACATCCACACGGCTGGAGGCCACAAGCACGGCGCGGCCGATGGCCACGCCGCGGGAAACCGGAATGCCGAAGACCTGGAAACTCATGATTGGCCGACTGTAGCAGCGCCCGGCTTCACGTATCGGTCACTCCATGGTCATGCCTGCGTCACCCTCCCGCCCGAGCATGCCCAGCAACCCAATCATGACGAGGTTGCCCATGCGGGACATTCCTTCGCCCACACTCCCGATTGCCGAACTGAGCCACGCGGCGACTCAGGCCAATCGCCAGACTGCCCCCCCCCGCGCCCGACTGCTTGTGCAATGGGCCCGCCACGAAGACGAGGTGCGCGAAGCCCAGCGCCTGCGCTATGAGGTCTTCGTCAACGAAATGGGGGCTCGGCTCAACCCGCCCCAGGGCGCGCCGGCAGCGCATGACATCGATGCCTTTGACCCCTTCTGCGAACACTTGCTGGTACGCGCCATCGAGCCGGGCGAGCGCAGCGGCCCCGTGATTGGCACCTACCGGGTACTGACACCCACAGCCGCGAGGCGGGCGGGCGGCTTGTACAGCGAGACCGAGTTTGATCTGACCCGGCTTCGCGGCCTGCGCGAGCAGATGGTCGAGCTGGGTCGTTCCTGCGTGCACCCGGCGCACCGCAGTGGCGGCGCCATCATGCTGCTCTGGGGCGCGCTGGCGGAGTTCATGCATCGCAATCGGCTGGACACCATGGTGGGCTGCGCCAGCATCAGCATGCGTGACGGCGGCCACTACGCGGCCAGCCTGTGGCAACAGCTGTCACAGACCCATATGGCTGGCATCGAGCATCAGGTCCGCCCGCGCCTCCCGCTGCCCGTCGACGAACTGCGGCAAGACCTTGCAGCCGAACCGCCGCCCCTGATCAAGGGCTATCTGCGCTGTGGCGCCAAGGTGCTCGGCGCCCCGGCCTGGGATCCAGACTTCAACACGGCCGACCTGCCCCTGCTGATGCGCATCGCCGATCTACCCGAGCGCTATCGCCGCCATTTCATCGACCCGAGCTGAGCGCTGAGGGCCGGCAGCGCCCTCACCCGCCTCACTGGCCCTCGCCGAACTTGTCGTTCACCAGGGCGGTAATGGCGTCCAGCGCCGCCTGCTCATCCGTGCCATCGGTTTCCAGTTCCACCTGGGAGCCCAGACCCGCCGCCAGCATCATCACCCCCATGATGCTCTTGGCATTGACGCGGCGGCCATTGCGGCTCATGAATACCTCACACTGAAAACTGCCGGCCAGCTTGGTCAGCTTGGCCGAAGCGCGGGCATGCAGCCCCAGTTTGTTGCTGATGGTGAGAGTGGTCTTGAGCATCGGCCGTTCAGGTTGTGGGGGAACAGGGAATGGTGGGGGAGGCGAGTTCGGGCGCGCCGCCGAGCACGATGCCGCGGGCGCCGCCGTCGCTGGCACGCTGCACCAGCTGGGCCACCGGTTCCGCGGCGTAACACAAGGACCGCCAGAGCATGGGCACATTGACCCCGGCAATCACGCGAACATGACCGGCATCGTCCAGCAAACGCTGGGCGGCATTGCAGGGCGTCGCACCGAACACATCGGTCAGCACCAGAAACTCAGCATGGCCGGCCGCCGCGAGCAGGGCCCGAGCTTCGCGTTCCACGGCCTCCACCGACATCTCCGGCGTCACATCCAGAACGGTCAGCTGCGGGGCGCAGTTGGGAAACGTATGCTCGGCCACCGCCTTCAGGGCGGAAGCCAGAGGAGCATGGGCGATCAGCAGCAAGCCGGACATGCCCCCATTATCCCCGGCAGACCCCACACTTCAGGGCAGCAACTTCAATCCCGTGAGAAAGGTCTCCCAGGCTTGCTCGTCAAGGCCGGCTCCCAGCTGCGTCAGCTGATAGACCCGCAGACCCCGCGCGAAGACCGCCACCCTCGCAGCCTGATCCCGTCCCTGCAGTCGCAGCTGAACAGCCTCCAGCTGGGGCGTCATGCCGGGCACGACCAGCGTCTGGGCCTCTGGCAGCGGGGCGCCCAGCTTCGCCGCCAAAGCCTCGCGCATGGCGCGCAAGGCCGCGCCGACCTGGGCGGGCTCGGCCACCTCGGCCCAAGACAGCGAGAAACTCTGTGCCGCCGCCTTGCAGACCACCAGGCCCCTGGGGCTGGGCGCCGGGCGCACATCGATATCGGGCTTGCAGGGGAACAGCACTTGCGCACCGCTGCCATCGGGGCGCAGCTCTCGCCAATCAAGCTGGGGTGAGCACGCCAACAAGGTCGCCAGCCCCACCAACAGGAAGACGCCGCGCCGAACGCCCCCCGGAAACCGGGGCGCGGGGCGGACTGCGAGCGGTTTGTTCATCATGCGCCCATTATGGGCAGCCCTGCCCGACGGGCGCCGCGGCAGGCCGCAGCGCTGCAGCACAATGCCCGCATGAACAAGCAAGCCGACCACGACACGCAAGCCCAAACTCCCGGAGCCCTCAGCGGGGTCCGGGTGCTGGATCTCTCGCGCGTGCTGGCCGGCCCCTGGTGCACCCAGACCCTGGCCGACCTGGGTGCCGACGTGATCAAGATCGAGCGCCCCGGCAGTGGCGACGACACCCGCGCCTGGGGGCCGCCCTATCTGAAGGACCGCGAGGGTCAGGACAGCTCCGAGGCCGCCTACTACCTGGGCGCCAATCGCAACAAGCGCTCCCTGGCGGTGGACATCGCCAGCCCCGCGGGCCAGGCCCTGATCCGCAAGCTGGCGGGCCAGGTGGACGTGCTGGTGGAGAACTTCAAGGTGGGCGATCTGGCCCGTTACGGCCTGGACGCCCAGAGCCTGCTGGCGGAGTACCCGGGCCTGGTGATCTGCTCCATCACCGGCTTCGGCCAGACCGGCCCCTACAAGGACCGCGCCGGTTACGACTACGCCGTGCAGGGCCTGGGCGGCTTGATGAGCGTCACCGGCGAGCGCGACGACCTGCCCGGCGGCGGCCCGCAGAAGGTGGGCGTGGCCGTGGCCGACCTATTCACCGGCCTGTACAGCACCGTGGCCATCCTGGCCGCCCTGCGCCACCGCGACGCCACGGGCCAGGGCCAGGTCATCGACATGGCCCTGCTGGACACCCAGGTCGCCATGCTCGCCAATCTGGGTGCCAACTACCTGTGCACGGGCGTTGCGCCGCGGCGCATGGGCAATGCCCATGCCAATATCGTGCCCTACCAAGCTTTTGAGGCCAGCGATGGCCACCTGATTCTGGCTGTGGGCAATGACAAGCAGTTCGCCAAGTTCGCCGAGATCGCCGGCCGCCCGGACTGGGCGACCGATGCGCGCTTTGCCCGCAATGCCGACCGGGTCCGTCATCGCGAACTGCTGGTGCCCGAGATCGCAGCCGCCCTCAAGACCCGTCCCCGACAAAGCTGGCTCGAAGCGCTTGAAGCCGCCAAGGTGCCCTGTGGCGCCATCAACAACTTGGCCGAGGTGTTTGCCGACCCGCAAGTCCAGGCCCGTGACTTGCAGGTGGCGATGGAGCACCCGCTCAGCGATTCGCTGCGCCTGGTCGCCAATCCCATCAAGCTCTCGGCCACGCCGGTCAGCTACCGCCGCGCGCCCCCCTTGCTGGGCCAGCACAGCGAAGAACTGCTCAGGGAAGCCGGTCTGAGTGCAGACGAGATCGCGCAACTCAAGGCGCAAGGGGTCGTGCAATGAGTGACTTCGTCCTGGTGCACGGCGCCTGGCATGGCGCCTGGTGCTGGAAGCGGGTTCTGCCGGGCCTGTGGGCTGCGGGTCACAGGGCTTTCACCGTCAGCCTGACAGGCGTGGGCGAGCGCGCCCATCTGGCGGGCCCGGGCGTTGGCCTGTCCACCCATATCGAGGATGTGGTCGCTGTGATCGAGGCGGAAGAGCTGCAGCACTGCATCCTGGTGGGCCACAGCTATGCCGGCATGGTCATCACCGGCGCGGCCCAGCGACTGGCCGCGCGCATCGGCCAACTCGTCTATGTGGATGCCAGCGTTCCCCTGCCCGGCGAGGCCTGGAGCAGCGCCCACGCGCCCGAGACCCAGGCGCAGCGCCGCGCCACCATCGCCGCCCTGGGGCATCTGCCGCCCTCGCCACCCGATGTCTTCGGGCTGCAGGCCGAGGATGCTGAATGGGTCAGCCGGCACCTGACACCCCAGCCTGGGGGCTGCTATGACGAGCCCCTGCATTTCGATGCGAACCGCATCGCGGCCCTGCCGCGCAGCTTCATCGATTGCACCGATCCGGCCCTGCCCACCATAGACCGGGCACGGCGCCGTGTCCGTGAGCAGCCGGGCTGGCAGGTGCTGGAGATTCCCACGGGCCACGATGCGATGATCAGCGCCCCCCAGGCCCTTGTGCGCCACCTGCTGGCCGTGGCTGACGCGCCTCGCGGCGTGAGATAGTGCCGGACGGGGCGTCGCGCACCACCCCGCCACGGGGGTTTCCCCCGGGACGGGGGATGGACGGGTCAGAGGCCCGCCCAGACCATGGCGACCGCTCCCACCGCCCCACCCCATTCAGACAGCCATCGCCAACAGCGCAGCCAGCCTCGCCCATGGAAAGCCCCAAACCCGCCCCCACAGCCGCGCCCATCACGGGCGCAGCCAATGATGTGGCGCAGGAGCTGACCGCGGCGCAATGGGCTCAGATCATGCAGCAGCTGGGCGCCGAAATTGCAGGCCCCTTGTCCGCGGCCCTGGAACGCATCCACAACCTGACCGTCACCGGTCAGATCGATCGCCAGAGCCTGCGAACCTTGCGCGAATCCGTGGGACATGCCCGCGAGGCCGGCATGCTGGGTCAGCAACTGGCCCGCCTGGCTTCGGGCAGGCTGCGCCTGGCCCGCGAGCGCCTGCACCTGGCCCAGCTGCTGCGCGGCGTGCTGGCCCAGCGCAGCCGGGACACCCAGGCCCGCGGCATTCAGATACGCCAGATGCTCAAGCCCATCGAGGTCATGGCCGACGGTGCGCTGATGCATTCCCTGCTCAATGCCCTGATGGACTGGGCGCTGAACAGCACCCATTCCTCCATCGACCTGCGCCTGGATCTGACGCCCTGGCCTCACAAGGCGAGGCTGGTGTGCCGCTTCGCCCACCGCTCCCAGGACCTGACGCAGGCCGCCCTGAACACCGCCGAGCCCCCCGCCACGCTCAACTCCCTGGCTTGGCGGCTGGTTGAACAGACCGCACTCACCATGGGTGTGCTGCCGCTGCGCGAAGACCAGGCCGGCATCACCGTGCTCACCCTGGAGTTCCCCCAGACCATGGGTGAGGACGACGCGCCCGCGCCGCCAGCGCCGCCCGTGATCGAACCCGCTGCAGCCGCCAAGCCGCTGACGGGCAGCCATTTGCTCATCGTCTCGCCACGCCAGGAACTGCGCAGCCAGCTGCAGTCCGCCGTGCAGCATATGGGCCTGCTGACAGACGCGGTCGACTCCGTCGCGCAGGCCGCGGACTTCTGCGCCGAAGGCCTGCCTCACGTCATTCTTTTTGAAAGCGCCCTGCGCAGCCCCGAACTGGAGCGCCTGCGTCAGGACCTGAGCCTGGATGCGCCGGGGCTTTGCTTCATCGAAGTCCTGGACGGCGAGCAACTGACGCAACTCTCCACCGCCACGCCTGAGGGCATTGCGCGCATCTCGCGGAGCCACGTCGACGACGCCCTGCCGTCGGTGTTGCGATTCGAGCTGTCCAAGCCGCAGTAGACACGCTGCGCTGCGGGCGCTGCCCCCCTGATCTACACTGCCAGCCATGAAAGCAAGCCGACTTCTCGGGCCCCTGCTGGCCGTGGCGCTGCTGGCCGGCGCAGGCCTGCTGACCTACCAAAGCCTGGGTCAGCGGGACAAAGCCCCCGCCATCAGCTATGTGCTGCTGGATGGCAGCAAATTCGACTCCGCCCAGTGGCAGGGCAAGGTCATGCTGGTGAACTTCTGGGCCACCAGTTGCACCACCTGTGTAGCCGAAATGCCCGAGATCGTCGCCACCCACGAGAAGTTCAAGGCCCGCGGCTTCGACACCTTGGCCGTGGCCATGAGCTACGACCCGCCGGCCTATGTGGCCAACTTCGCCGCCAGCCGCAAGCTGCCCTTCGGCGTGGCCATCGACAACACCGGGGCAATCGCCCAGAAGTTCGGCGATATCCAGCTGACCCCCACCACCCTACTGATCAACAAGCGCGGCGAGATCGTCAAGCGCTATGTGGGTACGCCGGACTTCGCCGCGCTGCACGGTCTGGTCGAAAAGCTGCTGGCAGAAGCCGGCTGAGCATCGGAGCCTCGCATGCCGGCCTCTTGCATTCTGCGGCAGGCACTTCATCTCGGGGACTTGGTGGCCAGGGCCACCCTGACTCTGGCACTGATGCTTGGCGGATATTCGTCAGCATGCGCGCAATCAGCGCCCCCTGCGCAGCAGGCCGCCGAAATCGTGTTGGCGGGGGAGGACGACTGGCCCCCTTACAGCGCGGCATCGACTGCCGAGCCTCAGGCCGCGCCTGTGGGCTTCGCCGTCGACTTGGTGCGCGCCGTCTTTGCCTCTCAGGGCCTGACTGTCAAGATCATCTCCGTGCCCTTCGCTCGCTGCATGCTGTATGCCAAGACCGGACAGGTGGCGGGCTGCTTCAACGCCACGATCACCGACGACAACCGGAGCGACTATGTCTGGCATCAGCCGGCGATGTTCGAAGAGGAGTTGTCCATCTACGGACGCGTGGAGGACGCCGCGTCGGAGATGCGCTTGTCCGATCTGCGCGGCAAGCGCGTGGCCTATACGAACGGCTACACCTACCCCAGCGAGTTCATGCATGACGGCCGTATCCAGAAGTTCAGCGCGGTCTCGGACACGGCACTCATCCGCATGCTGTTGAGCCGGCGTGTCGACTACATCTTGCTCAATCGAACGCCGGGCTCCATGCGAATCGACAAAACGCCCGAATTCCGTGGCCGGGTCAGGCGCACAGGCATCGTCTCTATGGACGGCTTCTGGCTGGCCTTCTCTAAGCAGCATCCGCAGGGCGAGCGCCTGGCCCTGCAGTTCGGTCAAGGCCTGAACCAGATGCGCAGGGATGGCAGCTATCAGCGCATGCTCGACGAATTCAGGAGCCGCGTCGGCTACCGCTGATTCGCCAAATCGGCTTCAAGGCACTTCGCGAGCACCGACGTTCAGCACCTCGTGAGCCTGCTGGTCGGCGTGGTAGCTGCTGCGCACCATGGCGCCCACGGCTGCATGGGTGAAGCCCATCTTGTAGGCCTCTTCCTCGAACATCTTGAAGGTGTCCGGGTGCACATAGCGGCGCACCGGCAGGTGGTGGCCGGAAGGAGCGAGGTACTGGCCGATGGTCAGCATGTCGATGTTGTGGGCACGCATATCGCGCATGACCTGGAGGATTTCCTCGTCGGTCTCGCCCAGGCCCACCATGATGCCGCTCTTGGTGGGCACGCCCGGCACTTCTTCCTTGAAGCGCTTGAGCAGGTTCAGGCTGAACTGGTAGTCCGAGCCCGGGCGCGCTTCCTTGTACAGGCGCGGCGCGGTCTCGAGGTTGTGGTTCATCACGTCCGGCGGCGCGGCCTTGAGGATGTCCAGCGCACGGTCCATGCGGCCGCGGAAGTCGGGCACCAGCACCTCGATCTGGGTCTGGGGGCTGAGCTCGCGCACCTTGCGGATGCACTCGGCAAAGTGGCCGGCGCCGCCGTCGCGCAGATCGTCGCGGTCCACGCTGGTGATGACCACGTACTTGAGCTTGAGCGCGGCAATGGTCTTGGCCAGGTTCTCGGGCTCGTTCACGTCCAGCGGATCGGGGCGGCCATGGCCCACATCGCAGAAGGGGCAGCGGCGGGTGCACTTGTCACCCATGATCATGAAGGTGGCCGTGCCCTTGCCGAAGCACTCGCCGATGTTCGGGCAGGAGGCTTCCTCGCAGACCGTGTGCAGCTTGTGCTCGCGCAGGATCTGCTTGATCTCGTAGAAGCGGGTGCTGGGCGAGCCGGCCTTGACGCGGATCCAGTCCGGCTTCTTCAGGGTCTCGGCCGGCACGATCTTGATGGGGATGCGCGCGGTCTTGGCCTGGGCCTTCTGCTTGGCTGACGCATCGTAGTCAGCGGCGCTCTGCGCCTGGTGGATCACGTTCTCGGTTGCCATGGCGGCTGCTCGCTTCTTGTGGATGCGGAAGAATCAGCGGCTCAGCTGGGCCGCAAGCCGCTCGCCGAATCGCCGGGCCACCTCGGGCCAGTCCGTGGAAACCCCGATTCTAGCGAGGTCCACCGTCTCCAGCCCGGCATAGCCACAGGGGTTGATGCCGCGAAAGGGCGCCAGGTCCATGGCCACGTTCAGCGCCGCGCCGTGATAAGTGCAGTGACGGCTGACCTTGATGCCCAGCGCCGCGATCTTGCCCAGGCCCTTGAAGGGGTCGCTGGGATCGGCCGGGCCGCTCAGCGCGCCATGGGCGCCGGGATCGTCCAGGCGCACATAGATGCCCGGCGCGCCCGCCACACGGTGCCCGGTGACGCCGAACTGCTCCAGGGTCTGGATCACTGCGGCTTCCAGGCGGAACACATATTCCTTGACGAAGATTCCCAGGCGCTTGAGGTCCACCAGGGGATAGGCCACCACCTGACCGGGGCCGTGGTAGGTCACCTGGCCGCCGCGGTTGGTCTGCACCACTGGGATGCCCTGGGGGTTCAGCACATGGCCGGCCTGACCGGCCAGGCCCTGGGTGTAGGTGGGGGGATGCTCGCAGAGCCAGAGCTCGTCCTCGGTGTCCGGGCCGCGCGCCTCGGTGAAGGCGCGCATGGCGGCCTCGGTGGGCGCGTACTCAACCCGCCCCAGGGTTTTCACAATCATGGGCAAGATGTTAGCCGCAGCCCGTAAGGCCTGCCCCTGTCAGGGCGACTGAGCCTGCAGGATGATCAAGCGCAGTTCACTCACACGAGACCGCCCATGCGAACCCTGAACACGCTGCAACCCGGCAAGACCCTGCTGGCCCTGCTGCTGGGCCTGGCCTTGAGCGCGGGCGCCGCGGCCAGCACGCCGCTGGAGCAGGCCCTGGAGGCCTACGCGGCCGGCCGGTTGGAGCAGGCCGCGCGCGGCTTTACCCAGCTCTCGCGCCAGGGCCTGCCCCTGGCCGACTACAACCTGGCCATGATGCATATCCGCGGCGAGTTGCCCAAGCCCGATCTGGCCGAGGCGCGCCGCCTGCTGGAGCGGGCCGCCGCCCACAAGCTGGTGCGCGCCCAGCTGGCTCTGGGCCAGTGGCATGAGCAGGGCCTTGCCGGCAAACCGGACCTGCGTCGCGCCGTCCATTGGTGGGGCCTGGCCGCCGCCCAGGGCAGCGTGGACGGTCAGGTGCAGCTGGCCACGGCCTACTACCTGGGTCGCGGCCTGCCGCAAGACATGGGCCAGGCCGCGCACTGGTACCGCGAGGCGGCCAAGAACGGCGATGTGGGCGCGCAGTACCTGATCGCCTCCATGTACGAGAGCGGCCTGGGCGTGGACCGGGATCTGCGCCTGGCGCGCTACTGGTACGACATCGCCGCCCGCAATGGCGACGAGGCCGCGCCCGCCAAGCTCAAGGAGCTGGACGCCCGGCTGCAGGGCGCCTGAGTCCGGCGCCGCCGGCCCGCCTCAGGCGCCGGGCACCCAGACCATGGCCAGACTCACCCAGACGCCCACGCTGAAGTAGGGCGTGAGCCAGAGGGCATCGGCCTTCCAGGCCGCCCAGCTGCCGCTGGGCACGCGGCGGCGCCAGGCGTCGCGCGCGCCCTGGTCCAGCGGCATATAGGCCTGGCCGCGGGCGCGGCCCTGCTGGTAGCGGCGCCAGTACATGGGCGCATCCACCATCAGCACATAGCTCACAAAGGCCAGGGCGCCCACGATGCCGAAGCCGGCCAGGGCAGGCACCCAGCCATCGCTATTGACCGCGATCAGGCCCAGCAGCGCAGCCATCAGCGTGAAGCCCGCGGCCCAGAGCAGGGACTCCACGGCCTGGGTGATGTGGTTGAGCGTGAGCACGCTGTGCCAGCAAAAGCCCTGGGCCAGGGTCATGAAGACCGGAATGGCCCAGGCCGCGCGCTGCACGCCGGGCAGGTCCGCATGGCCGGCCAGCTGATGCACCAGCAGGCCCAGCTGCAGGGCAAAGCAGATCTCGGCCACGGTGGCCGCGGCACGGCCCAGAAAGATGCTGGAGAGATGGCTGTCCACCACCACCAGACGCTCCAGGTCCACCCGCGGCAGCACCGAGCGGTAGGCGCAGACCAGCACATAGACGCCCGACAAGGCTAGATGCGCCTCGCCATAGGGGCTGCCCACCGGCCCCAGATGCAGCATGGCGAACCACAGGCCCACATTCAGCAGGGCCAGGGCGCAGAGCAAGCGCCACCACAGCAACACCCGCGCGTCCGCCGCGGCGGGGCCTAGCGAAAAAATATGGCGAAATGATGACATTGCGCCATGAGCGTAACCGTGCCACGCGCCGCGCGGCAAGCATGGCCCGAATGGATCATGGCCACCCCGGAGCCCGCAGCGACAATCGGGGCCCGCCGGGCGCTCAGGCCCGGGGCTCCCTGATTCTTCTTGGCTACACCGCGTGTCCCACACCCTTGAACAACTGCGCGCCGGCGCCCTGGCCGGCAGCGCGCGCATCAGCCTGAACGGCGCCGGGCTCACGGCCCTGCCGCCCGAGCTCTTCGAGCCGGCCATTGCCCAGACCCTGGAAGTCCTGGATGTCTCGGGCAATGCCCTGGAGACCCTGCCCGAGGCCCTGGCAACGCTGCCGCGACTGCGCATCGTCTTCGCCTCGGCCAACCGCTTCACCGTCCTGCCCGAGGTGCTGGGCCGCTGCGCGCAGCTGGAGATGGTGGGCTTCAAGAGCAACCGCATCGAGCAGGTGAGCGCCGCCGCCCTGCCGCCGCGACTGCGCTGGCTCATCCTTACCGACAACGCGCTCGAGCAACTGCCAGAGGCCCTGGGCGAGCGACCCCGCCTGCAGAAGCTGGCCCTGGCCGGCAACCGTCTGCGCGCCCTGCCGCAGAGCCTGGCCCAGGCCCGGCAGCTGGAGCTGCTGCGCATCTCCGCCAACCGGCTGGAGGCCCTGCCCGAGGGCCTGCTGCGGCTGCCGCGCCTGGCCTGGCTGGCCTGTGGCGGCAACCCCTTCAGCGAGGCGCGCGAGCAGGCCGCCCTGGCCCACACGCCCGTGCCCCATCGGCCCTGGACGGCTCTGCGCCTGCACGAGCGCCTGGGCGAGGGCGCCTCGGGGGTGATCCACCGTGTGGAGTGCGAGGACCAGGCCCTGGCACTCAAGCTCTTCAAGGGCGAGGTCACCAGCGATGGCTGGCCACACAGCGAGATGGCGGCCTGGCTGGCCGCCGGCAGCCACCCGGGCCTGATCCCGGTGACGGGCCGGCTGCAGGCGCACCCCGAGGGCCGCGCCGGCCTCTTCATGCCCCTGATCCCGCCCAGCTTCCGCGCCCTGGCCGGCCCGCCCAGCCTGGACTCCTGCACCCGCGACATCTATCCCGAGGCCCTGCGCCTGAGCCCGGCCGCCCTGCAGCGCCTGGCCGGCACGGTAGCGGCGGCCCTGGCCCAGCTGCACGAGCGCGGCATCAGCCACGGCGATCTCTATGCCCACAATCTGCTGCACGGCCCCGGCGGCCAGGCCTATCTGGGCGATTTCGGTGCGGCCAGCCTGTTCGAGCCGGGCACGGCCCAGGCCCTGGCCCTGCAGCGCCTGGAGGTGCGGGCCTTTGGCTATCTGCTGGAGGAGTTGCTGGCGCGCTGCGAGGGCGAGCCACCGGCCGCCTGGATGGCGCTGATGCAGGCCTGCCTCGTGGAAACGCCCGCGGATCGGCCGCTGTTTGCGGCGATCGCGCGGGCGCTGTGCTGAACGCGGGTCGGCTCCGCCGGCCTCAGTTCTGCTTGGCTGGGCAGGTGTTCATTCCCAGCAGGGGGTAGGCGGGGCAAAAACGCAAGACGCCCGTCAGCAGCGGCACCACGCCCAGGTAAGCCCATGGGCCCAGGGTGCCGGTAGCTGCCGCCGCGATCAGGGCGACACCCACGACGATGCGCAGGATGCGGTCGATACCGCCGACATTGCTCTTCATGATTCAAGCCCTCGCTGTTGAGTAGTTCAGGAAACTGCGGAATTCACACTCCGCGCCGACACTGTGGCAGCGGCAGCGACGCCGGTCTGTGACCGGGGTCACTTAAGCCTGTCCCGATGCCAGCCTCCGCAAGGCCGCGGGGTCCAGGATCTCGATACGCTCGCGCCCCAAACTCAACCAAGCCTCCCGCTCGAAGCGCTTGAGCAGGCGGGTGACGATTTCGCGGACCGTGCCCAACTCATCAGCAAGCTGCTGGTGCGTGGTCTGGAGCACGGCGCCATGCCCCAGCAAGGCCCCGGCCAAGCGCTGATCAAGGCGCTGGAAGGCCACGGCCTCGGCCAGGGCCATGAGCTCGGCAATACGCTCGGCGAAGATGCCGAACACGTAGCGGCGAAAACCTTCATCGGCGGTCCACAAGGCGAAGCCTTGAGGATCCAGCACGATCAACTCGCAGGCTTCCGTGCTCACCCCGTGGGCCGCCAACACCGCATGACCGAAGAGACAAGAGGTCGACGCCACGCAGAGCTCGCCATGCTGCACCCGGTAGAGCTCCAGCGAACGCCCGTTGGGCGCGCCGCGGGCCACACGCACCTCGCCCCGGAGCACCATGGGGAACCCTTGGCAGGGCTGCCCCTCCCCGAACAGCAAGCTTCCAGCTGGCACCTGCAGTGCGAGCGCGTGCCGGGTCAGTACCGTATTGCGCAGTGCAGCGGGCAGGTTGGCTACGGCCGGATACCGCGCCATCAGCTCGTCAATCTGTGCGGCGTTTGGCGCGCTGGGATTCATGCGGCCTCATGAATTGGCATGTCGGCCGAGCCGCAGCGCCGTGAGAGCTCAGCGCTGGCCGCGCTGCTGGCGGGCCTCGTCCTCATGCATGTGCTTCAGAAAGAAGTGCAGATAGAAGCCGCCCATGCCCAAGGTGATGGCGATCACCGCCACGCTCATCAGGCCGACGTCGGTGCCGAACAGGACTTGCAACGCTTGCATCGAAACACTCCATCGATTGCGATGCCTCTATTCAACGCCTGTGTCGCACTGGCCAGTTTGTGCTGGCACAAACCCGGTGCAGGCACGCAGTCCCCAGACGTCCATGGATCTAGCGCATTGCGCTCAGCACGGCTCGCTCAGAGCACAACCTTGACCATGGGATGGGTGGTCAGGGTGCGGTAGAGCTCATCGAGCTGCTCGCGGCTGGTGGCCGTGATGGTGAGGGTCAGACCCAGGTAGTTGCCACCCTTGCTGGGCCGCTGCTCGATGGTGGCGGCGTCAAACTCGGGGTCGAACTGCAGCGCCACACGGGTGATGGCCTCGATAAAACCCTCCACATGCGCGCCCATCACCTTGATGGGAAAGCGCGAGGGGTACTCGATCAGCGACTCTTCAGGGGGTATGTCACGCATGGTGTTTCGGTCTTTCAGATCGATTGCAGGGGCTTGGCCCGCTGGTAGGCCTCGTACAGGCGCGCATAGACCGGCCCCGGCTTGCCACGCAGGGCGCCATGGCCCACGGGCTCATGGTCCAGCGTGGTGACGGGCAGGATCTCCTTGGTGGCCGAGCTGATCAGGATTTCGTCCGCCGTGAAGACCTCGCTCTCGGCGATGGGGCGCAGATTGAAGGCGATACCGCAGTCCTCGCAGAGCTCGCGCAGCAACTCCACGCGGATGCCCTCCAGCACCTGCTCGCTCTTGGGCACGCCCAGCAGGGCGCCTTCCTTGACGATCCACACATTGGAGGCCGAGGCCTCGGTCAGATGGCCGTCGCGGAACAAAAGGGTTTCGAGCGCACCGGCATCGGCCGAGATCTGGCGGGCCAGCACATTGCCCAGCAAGGAGGTGCTCTTGATATCGCCACGCTCCCAGCGGAAGTCACGCGCGCTGACGCAGGCCACACCGTGATGGCGCTGCTCGGCCGTGGGCAGGCGCGCCGGCTGGGCATAGGCAAAGGCCGTGGGCTCGCAGTCCTCGGGCATCACATGGTTGCGGGGCGCGGGACCGCGCGTGATCTGCAGATACACCCACTGGTCCTCGACCCCCAAGTCTGCAATCAGCCGGCGGCACACGGCCAGCCACTGATCACGGCTCAGGGGGTTGGAGATGCGGAGCTTGGACAGGCTGCGATCCAGCCGGTCCATATGCTGGGCAAAGCGGAACAGGCGCCGCGCATAGACCGGGATCATCTCGTAGACACCGTCGCCGAAGATGAAGCCGCGATCCATGACCGAGACTTTGGCCTCGGCCAGGGGGGCATACTCGCCGTTCAGATAGCACTGAAGCTCGGGCAGCTCGGTCATGCGCACCTCCTGGACAGAGTGCTCAGCATAGGCTCAAAGCCTTACTTGATCCACAGGCGGATGGAGTCCCAGGCGCGGCCGAAGATGCCGGCCAGGGGCACGTCCTGCTGAACCACCAGGGGCACCTCGGCCACGGCCACGCCGCCGGTCGTGGTGACCTTGAGCGTGCCCACGCGCTGACCCTTGGTGAGCGGGGCCACCAGGGGGTCGGTACGCTCGACCTTGGTCTGCAGCTTGCCACCTTCGCCGCGCGGCACGGCCACGAAGACCGGGCCCAGGGCGCCCAGCTTGGCCTCGGGCGCAGCGCCCTTCCAGACCGGCACGGTGGAAACGGCCTGATCCTTGTCGAACAGGCGCACCGCGTCAAAGGCCGCATAGCCCCAGTTCAGCAGTTTCTGGCTCTCGGCGGCGCGGGCCTCCTTGGAGGCCGTGCCCATCACCACGCTCAGCAGGCGACGCTTGCCATTGGGGAAGTCGCGCTGGGCGCTGGACACCAGGCAATAACCGGCGGCATCGGTGTAGCCGGTCTTCATGCCATCGACGCTGGGATCCCGGCCCAGCAGCAGATTGCGGTTGTGCTGCTTGATCTTGTTGAAGGTGAAGTCGCGCTGCGAGTAGTAGGTGTAGTACTCGGGGAAGTCCTGGATGATGCGCGAGGCGATCACGGCCATATCGCGGGCCGAGCTCTTGTGGCCGGGCTCGGTGATGCCGGTCACATTCTTGAACTGGGTGTTCTTCAGGCCCCAGGCCTGAGCCTGGCGGTTCATCATGGCGACGAACTGCTCCACCGTGCCGCCCACGCCCTCGGCCAGGGCCACCGAGGCGTCGTTGCCACTCTGGATGATCATGCCCTTGAGCAGCTCATCCACCTTGGGCGTCATCGTGGTGTCGATGAACATCAAGGAGGGATCGCCCTTGCGCTCGTCCCAGGCACGCTTGGACACGGTCAGGGGCTGGTCCAGCGTGAGGCGCTTCTCCTTGAGTGCATTGAAGACGATGTAGGCCGTCATCAGCTTGGTCAGCGAGGCCGGATCCTGGGCCACATCGGCCTCGCGCTCGGCCAGCACCTTGTTGGCGGTGACATCAAGCAGCAGGTAGTTGCGCGCCGCGATCTCGGGCGGCTGCGGAGCCTGGGCCAGGGTGTTGAAGGCCGCGGCAGCGGCCAGCGCAAAGGCAAACAAACGCTTCATCGGAACAGAGGCAGCAAGGGGAAACGAGCGAGAAGACGGCACATGAACCGGCTCAATGCCAGCCACGCACCACGATGTCACGCAGCAGCGGCAGCTGCCCGTGAAAGAAATGGCCCACATCGGGCACCACGGTCACCGGCAGCGCCTGCGGGCGCGCCCAGTCCAGAACGGCGGCGAGCGGCACCACATCGTCCACCTCGCCATGCACCACCAGGGTGTCGGCGGGCACGGGCGCCATGTCGAAGCGGCTGGCGGCAGGCCCCACCAGGGCCAGGCGCTCGGGGCGCTGGTCCTCCGGCAGGGCCTGGTGGGCCCGCGAGGCCACATAGCCGCCGAAGGAAAAACCGGCCAGGGCCAGGGGCAGGCCCGCCTCGCGGTGCGCGGCGATCACGGCCAGGGCATCGTCCACCTCGCCACGACCCTCATCCCAGCCGCCCTGCGAGCGGCCGATGCCGCGGAAGTTGAAGCGCACCGTGCGGTAGCCCAGCTGCAGAAAGGCGCGCGCCAGGGTCTGCACCACCTTGTTGTCCATGGTCCCACCCTGGGTGGGATTCGGGTGGCAGATCACGGCCACGCCACGCAGCGCGCGCTCGGCGGCGGGCTGGTCGATGGCGCATTCGATGGCGCCGACCGGCCCCTCGATCAGACGCTTCTCGGTCTGGGAATTCATGGGCCCGGACCTCAGCGCCCGACGTTGTCGGGCAGCACCAAGCGCTCGACGACCTGACCGTTTTTCAGATGGCTCTCGACAATCTCGTCGATATCGCTCTGGTCCACATAGGTGTACCAGACCGCATCGGGATAGACCACGGCCACCGGCCCGCCAGCGCAGCGGTCGAGGCAGCCGGCCTTGTTGACCCGCACGCCGTCCTTGCCGGCCAGGCCCAGCTGCTTGACGCGCGACTTGCAGTGCTCGAAGCCCGCTTGCGCATCGTGCTGGGCGCAGGAGGCCTCGCCGTTCTCGCGCTGGTTGAGGCAGAAGAAGATGTGGCGCTGGAAATAGCTCATGGCCCGATTGTAGGCAGGCCGGGTTTTCCCCGGCTCGGCACGGGCCGGCTCAGGACTCCCGCCGCACCAGCAGGCGCAGCAGCCAGGCCAGCACGCCAAAGGGCCAGAGCCAGCCCACCCATTGCGCCAGGCCATAGAAGCTGATGAAGCGCCCCTGCTCCCAGCCCTGCAGGCTCTGGGCCAGATAGGGATCACCCGGCGCCTCGCTCACCAGCCCGATCAGGGCGCACACCGCCACCAGACCCCAGGCCGCGCAAGCGCGGCGCGAGCAGGCGCAGAGCATGCACGCCAGGCCCAGACCCAGGGCCAGGCCCGGCCAGCTGCTGGGCGTGAGCCAGGCCCAGGCATGTTGAGGGCCAAAGTTCAGCGCGGTGGACAGGGCCGTGCCCAGCACGCCCAGACCCGCTGCACCAAAGACCAGGAGCAGGCGCTGCCAGCCCGGCCGCGCCACCGAGAGCGCCAGCACGCAGGGCGCCAGCAGGCCCAGGGCGATGGTCAGGCCCTCCAGACCAGGCGGCAGCGGCGGGCTGTCGGCCAGGCTCGCGGCCTGATCCCACTGCAGGTCCCAGGGCGTGTCCTCCAACGCGCTGGCCGCCAGCTCGCGCAGGCGCGGCAGCACCTGGCCCAGGCCCAGGGGCACGGGCGCGGGGAAGAGCAGACCCATGGGCCAGAGCGCCAGCAGGGCCAGGGCCCCGGCGCTGTGCGGCACGAACCAGTGCTCGCGCCGCGCCTGCCAGCGCGTGAGCCCGCCGATCAGGTGCAGCAGCAAGCCCAGCAGCACGCCGGCGGCGGCGCCGGCGGTATTGAGCCACCAGTCCACCAGGGAGGGAACGCGGCGCGGCAGGAAGTATTGCAAGGTCTCCATGCCGAAAGACAACAGAGGCGCCAGTCCCAGGCCCAGGCCCAGGGCCAGCAGCAGGGACCCACCGCTGCGCACCACCGCCGCATAGACCAGCAGGCCCAGGGGCAGATAGCCGGCCAGATTGGCCTCCACATCAAAGCCGCCCCAGTACTTGGGCCAGGGCAGACCGATCAGATCGCCGGCCTTCAGGCCGGGCGGCCAGGCCCAGGGCCCGAAGGGATAGAGGCTGGCATAAATCACCAGCACGGCATAGGCCAGGGCCAGCAGGCTTGCCGAGCTGGGGCGCCGCGGCAGGCGGGGGGGCAGCCAGGCCATGCTCAGAAGGGCTTGACCACCACCAGGATCACGATGGCGGCGAAGCCCAGCACTGACACCTCGTTGAAGACGCGGAACCAGCGATGGCTGCGCTTGTTGGCCAGCTGCTCAAAGCGGCGCAGCAGGGCGCGGCAGTAGTGGTGATAGCCGATGGCCAGCAGCACCAGCGCGAGCTTGGCATGCATCCAGCCATTGCCCGGGCCGTGGCCGATGCCGTAGTACAGCCACAAAACCAGGCCCAGCAGCAGGGCCGGAATCATCAGTAAGCTCGTGAAGCGGTAGAGCTTGAGCCCCATCAGCAGCAGACGCTCGCGCTCGGCATGGCTGTCCGTCGGCACCATGGCCAGGTTCACGAAGATGCGGGGCAGATAGAACAGGCCGGCAAACCAGGCGGCCACGAAGACGATGTGGAAAGCTTTGATCCAGAGCATCGGGCCATCATAAGCGGCGGCCGAGCACGGCCCGTGGTGGCACGAGCGCGCGCGCTGGGCGAAAAAAAACCCCGGCCATCAGCCGGGGTTAGAAAGCCTTTTCGCTGTCATCACGTTAAGGCTCCTGCTCAGGGAGGAAAAGCAGGGAACGACCACCTTGCGGCTATCATTCGGTGACAAGTTTATCAGAGGACGTCCGGCCGCGTCTCTACGGGATGTTGCGTAGAGTGAGCACATTGGCACACTCCGCCCTGCGTCCCACCTTTGCTCACGGAGTCCCGCCCTTGTCCGCCTTTCGCCGCGCCGCAGCCGCCATCCCCGCCGCCTACCCTGCCAGCCGTCCGCGCCGCCTGCGCCGCGATGCCTTCACCCGCGCCCTGGTGCGCGAGCATGTGCTGCAAGCCAGTGACCTGATCCTGCCGGTCTTTGTGCATGAGGGCGAGAACCGTGTCGAGGCCGTGCCCTCCATGCCCGGGGTCTCGCGCCTGAGCCTGGACAAGCTGCTGGAACTGGGCCACGAGTGCGTGGCCCTGGGCATTCCGGTGATGGCCCTGTTCCCCGTGATCGACCCCGCGCTGAAGACGCCCGACGGCCGCGAAGCCACCAACCCTGACGGCCTGGTGCCGCGCGTGGTGCGTGCACTCAAGGCCGAACTGCCCCAGCTGGGCCTGCTCACCGATGTGGCGCTGGACCCCTACACCAGCCATGGCCAGGATGGCGTGGTCGATGAGACGGGCTACATCATCAATGACACGACGGTGGACATCCTGGCGCGCCAAGCCTGCATGCAGGCGCAGGCCGGGGTGGACATCGTGGCGCCCAGCGACATGATGGATGGCCGCGTGGGCGCCATCCGCCAGGCGCTCGAGGGCGCAGGCCATGTGCACACCCGCATCATGGCCTACAGCGCCAAGTACGCCAGCGCCTTCTACGGCCCCTTCCGCGACGCGGTGGGCTCCAAGGCCAATCTGGGCAAGGCCGACAAGAAGACCTACCAGATGGACCCCGGCAACAGCAACGAGGCCCTGCGCGAAGTGGCGCTGGACCTGGCCGAAGGCGCGGACATGGTGATGGTCAAGCCCGGCATGCCGTATCTGGACATCGTGCGCCGCGTCAAGGAGGAATTCCGCGTGCCCACCTTCGCCTACCAGGTGAGCGGCGAGTACGCCATGGTCAAGGCGGCCGCCGCCAATGGCTGGCTGGACCATGATGCGGTGATGATGGAATCGCTGCTGGCCTTCAAGCGCGCGGGCGCCGACGGGGTGCTGAGCTATTTCGCGCTGGAAGCGGCACGCCTGCTCAAGCGGGGCTGATGCGCGGCTGATGCGTCTCTTCCACGTCCAGAACGATCGCTTTCTCGAGCTCGAGGCCCTGCCGGCCGAGTTGCCTGCCCAGGGCTTTGTGTGGATCAGCTGCACGCAGACCGAGTTCGGCCAGCGCGTGGCCGCGGTGCAGGAAAAGCTGCAGGCCTGGGCCGGCGGCCAGCTGGTGGATCTGCACATCTCCGACCTGCTGAACCCGCAGCTGCCCTCGCATTTCGACTACACCTCCTGGTACGACCTGCTGGTCTTTCGCCGCCTGGGCTCGGCGCTGCTGGAGGCGGCGCCGGACGAGAGCGCCGCGCCACGCCCGCCGCAGCGCGCGCTCGCGACGGTGGCCACCAGCCCGGTGGGCTTTGTGATCTTCGACCGGGTGCTCCTGAGCGTGCACCCCGGTGACTGCCAGGTGCGCGACTTCTTCGCCGAGCGTCTGGGCCGCCTGGCCCAGGGCGCGGCCGACTACCGCGGCAATGCCCGGCTGCCGCAGAGCCCGGCGGACCTGATGCTGCGCATGGTCAACCATATGGTGGACAGCTATCTGGAGCTGCGCCGCCTGCTCAGCCGCGAGCTGGGCGCGCTGCAGCAGCAGCTGCTGGACCCGCGCAGCCGCTTTGCCGACTGGCCCCAGCTGCTGGAGGCCCGCAATCTGCTGACCCTGCTGGAGGATGTCTGCGAAGACCAGCGCAGCGCCGTGCAGGAGTGGCTGGACGCGCTGGAGGAATGGCCGCCGGCCGAATCGGCACCGCAGCAGCGCGAGCGCGAGCTGCTGCGGGTGCGCTCACGCGATGTGCTGGAGCATGTGGAGCGCGTGCTCTCGCATGTGCGGCGCCTGGAGTCCTCGGCCGAGTCGGCGGTGCAAATGCACTTCTCGGCCCTGGGTCACCGCACCAACAACATCATGCGCACGCTGACGGTGCTGACCGCCATCTTCCTGCCGCTGAACCTGATCACCGGCATCTTCGGCATGAACTTCGATGCCCTGCCCCTGATCCACAGCGCCACCGGCTTCTGGGTGGCCTTCGGCCTGATGCTGGCCGTGGGCCTGGGCCTGGCGGCCTTCTTCTGGCGCAAACGCTATCTGAGCAGCCGGCAGTGAGCCGCGCGGGCCTTCAACGGGCGTAGGGGTCGGCGAAGCCCAGAGCCTGCAGGATCTCGCTCTCGCGCGCCTCCATGCACTCGGCCTCGTCGTCTTCCTCGTGGTCATAGCCCTGGGCATGCAGGGTGCCGTGCACCAGCATATGGGCGTAGTGATCCACCAGGGCGATGCCCATCTCGCGCGCCTCGCGCTCCACCACCTCGGCACAGATCACCAGATCGGCACCCACCACGGGCTCGTGGCTGTAGTCGAAGGTAAGCACATTGGTGGCGTAGTCCTTGCCGCGAAACTCGTGGTTGAGCAGGCGCCCTTCCTCGGCATCGACGATGCGCACCGCGATCTCGCCCGGCAGCTCCAAGGCCGCGCGTATCCAGCGCGCCACCTTGTGGCGCGGCAGCTGGGCCTTGTGGCGCGGGTCGGCAAACTGCAGGGACAGGCTCAGTTCGGGGCGGCTCATGCGGCACCCTCCTGGCGGCCGGCATCGCGCTTCTTCTGCCGGCGCTCATAGGCCTCGACGATGCGCGCCACCAGGGGGTGGCGCACCACATCGGCACTGGTGAAGCGGGTCATGGCAATGCCCTTGACCCGGGCCAGCACCTGCTCGGCATCGACCAGCCCGCTGGGCACGCCCTTGGGCAGGTCGATCTGGCTGGTGTCGCCCGTCACCACGCATTTGCTGCCAAAGCCGATGCGGGTGAGGAACATCTTCATCTGCTCGGGCGTGGTGTTCTGCGCCTCGTCCAGGATCACGAAGGCGTGGTTCAGCGTGCGGCCGCGCATGAAGGCCAGGGGTGCGATCTCCAGCTGGCCCTTCTCGAAGGCCTTGTTCACGCGGTCGAAGCCCATCAGGTCATAGAGCGCGTCGTAGAGCGGGCGCAGATAGGGGTCCACCTTCTGCGTCAGGTCGCCGGGCAGAAAGCCCAGGCGCTCGCCGGCCTCCACCGCGGGACGGGTCAGGATGATTCGCTGCACCGAGGAGCGCTCCAGCGCATCCACCGCGCAGGCCACGGCCAGAAAGGTCTTGCCGGTGCCGGCGGGGCCGATGCCGAAGCTGATGTCGCTGGCCAGGATTTGGCGCAGGTACTGGTGCTGGTTGGGCGTGCGGCCCGCCAGGTCGGCGCGACGGGTGCGCAGCACGACATCCTCGCCCGCCGCCGGCGCACCGGCCACCGCCCGCTCGCGTGCCGGGGCTGCACCCAGGTCGGCCAGGGCCTCGGCAATGGCCAGCTGCAGGGTCTCGGCCGGAATGGCGCGACGCGCACGCTCGTACAGCGCCTGCAGCAGGGTCTGCGCCCGCTGAGCTGCGGCCTTGGGGCCCTCGATGCGGAACTGCTCCTGCCTTCTTGTAATGCGCAGCCCCAGTGCGGCCTCGATCTGGCGCAGATGCTCGTCCAGCGTGCCACAGAGGTGGGACAGGCGGGTGTTGTCTATGGGGGTGAATTGCGGTCTGAGTATCAAGGCGGAATCTCGCGCGGGCTGCGGCATCGGGCTCCGATTGTCGCCCCTTGGAGGGCTACGCTGCCGTCACAGGCTTACTGCACAATCGCCCCCCATGCAAAGCACAAGCCTCTCCCTGCTGCTGGGCCTCATGCTGCTGCCCATGGCCGTGCTGCTGGGTCTGCTGGCCGCCCGCCATGCGCGCGAGCGCCACTGGTCCTGGCTGGCGGCATCCATGGGGCTGTGGTCCCTCGCCAGCGCAGCAGCCGCCTGGCCTCCGGGCCAGGCCCTGCATCTCTCCCTTGCTCTGATGGCCTGGGCGGTGGCCTGCCTGATCATCTATCTGTTGCGCAGCATGGGGAGCAAGCCGAGCTGGCTGCTGGCGGCCTTGGTCGCACAAGGACTAGCCCTGCCGACCAGTCTGCTGCTGCTGCCCGAGCATGCACCCTGGCTGAGCCGCGGCTGGTCCGTGCTCTTGATACTGGAAACGGCGGCAGCCCTGCTGCTGCGCCTGCGCAATCCCGGCCTGCTGCTCGGCGAGGGCCCCGCCCCGGCACTGCTGGTTGGGGCCGTGGTGGCCCTGGCGGCCGAGCTGGGCCCCTGGCCAGTGCTGCCCTATGTGCTGCCCGTGTTGGGCTTGGCCCTGGGCATGCAGCTGGTCTTGAGCTTTGCCCAGGCTCGCGACGAGGCCGAGCGGCGCCAGCTGGAGCTGGAGCAGCATGTGCAATCCAAGGTCAGCGAGATCGAGCGCAATTACAGCGAGCTGGCCGAACAGAAGCTGGAGCAGGTGACCGAGCGCGAGCGCAAACGCATCGCCGCGGATCTGCACGACGATCTGGGCGCGAAGCTCTTGACCATCGTGCACACCAGCGAATCCGACCGCATCTCCACCCTGGCGCGCGAGGCCCTGGAGGAGATGCGCCTGTCGGTGCGCGGCCTGACCGGCAAGCCGGTGCACTTGCTGGACGCCCTGGGCGACTGGCGGGCCGAGGTGGTTTCGCGCCTGGGCCAGGCCAATATCCTGGCCGAGTGGAAGGCCCCGGCCGAGGATGTGGTCCACACCCTGCCCGCACGCGCCTATGTGCAGACCACGCGCATCCTGCGCGAATCGGTCAGCAACATCATCAAGCACAGCGGCGCCACCCACTGCATCGTCAGCTGCGCGGTCAAAGACGGCGACTTCCAGGTCGTGATCCAGGACAACGGGCAGGGCATCTCCACCGAGCTGGATGGCCGCCTGGATCGCGGCCACGGCATGGCCAGCATGAAGTCCCGCGCCAAGCAGATGCATGGCCAGTGCCTGGTGGAATCGGGGCCAGGCTGGGGAACCGTGATCCGTCTCACGATCCCCCTGTGAATGAGTCGATGGCGGGCTGCAGACATTGGCAAGCCTGCCGATAAGCGCTAAGTTGCCACCTCCGGGCCTCGCGACCCACGCGGGCAAAGAAAGAAACCTCAGACATGAACCACATCCTCCTGCTCGAAGACATCCCCGAGATCCGCGCGTGGCTCAAGGCCTTGGTGAAACAGATCTTCGCCAACGCCCAGATCACCGAGTGCTCGCGGGTGCAGGATGCGCTCAAGCAGGTGCAGACCCAGCGCTTCACCCTGGCTTTGTTGGATCTGGGCCTGCCGGACGGCTCGGGGGTGGAGGTGGTGACGGCGCTGCGGGAACATCAACCCGAGGTGCAGTCCGTCATCGTGACCATCCACGACGATGACGAGCACCTGTTCCCCGCGCTCCAGGCCGGCGCCTTCGGCTATCTGCTCAAGGAACAGTCGCGCGAGCTGCTGGTGGAGCAGCTGCAACGCATCAGCCAGGGCGAGCCGCCGCTGTCCCCCTCGATTGCACGCAAGGTGATTTCCTACTTCGCGGCCCAGAGCCGCCCCCAGGCCAATGCCCTGCTGCACGAGGTCTCGCTCACCGACCGCGAGACCGAGGTTCTGCTGCGCGTGGCCAAGGGCTTCACACTGCCCGAGATCGGCGTGCAGCTGGGCCTGTCGCGCCACACCATTGCCGACTATGTGAAGCAGATCTACCGCAAGCTCAATGTGAGCTCGCGCGCCGAGGCCGCGCTGGAAGCACAGCGCCTGGGCCTCTTCGGCAGGAACTGAGCCGGGCCCGCCCGGCGCGGTGGCGCGTTCAACACGCGCCACCGCAAAAACACTGGACGAATATCCAGCCGACCCGCGCCAAACGCGGATAATCCGCGCTCATGATCGGCAAGCTCAGCGGCGTCATCGCGGAAAAGTCGCCCCCGCAGGTTCTCATCGATGTGCAAGGCGTCGGCTACGAGCTCGACGTGCCCATGAGCACCTTCTACAACCTGCCCGCCCTGGGCGAGCGCACCAGCCTGCTGACGCATCTGAGCATCCGCGAGGATGCCCATGTGCTCTTCGGCTTCCTCACCGCCGAAGAGCGCAACACCTTCCGCCAGCTGATCAAGATCAGCGGCGTGGGCCCCAAGATGGCCCTGTCCCTGCTCTCCGGCCTCTCGGTGGCCGAGCTGGCCCAGGCCGTGTCCAAGCAGGAGAGCGGCCGCCTGGTCAAGGTGCCGGGCATCGGCAAGAAAACGGCCGAGCGCTTGCTGCTGGAGCTCAAGGGCAAGCTGGGGCCGGATCTGAGCCAGCCGGTCAGCGTGGCCAACGATGCTCAGGCCGACATCCTTCAAGCCCTGATCGCCCTGGGCTATAGCGAGAAGGAGGCCGGCGCGGCGCTCAAGGCCCTGCCGCCCGATGTCGGCGTCAGCGAGGGCATCAAGCTGGCCATGAAGAAGCTGTCATGAGCATACAGACCGACGATTTCGCGCCCGCACCGCAGCAGCAGCGCCTGATCAGCGCCGCCTCCAGCTCGCCCAACGAGGACGCCATCGAGCGCGCCCTGCGGCCCAAGCTGCTGGACGAGTATGTGGGCCAGAGCAAGGCGCGCGAGCAGCTGGAGATCTTCATCGGCGCGGCCCGCAAGCGCGCCGAAGCCCTGGACCATGTGTTGCTTTTCGGCCCGCCGGGCCTGGGCAAGACCACCCTGTCCCACATCATCGCGGCCGAGCTGGGCGTGAACCTGCGCCAGACCTCGGGCCCGGTGCTGGAGAAACCCAAGGACCTGGCCGCCATCCTGACCAACTTGGAGCGCAACGATGTGCTCTTCATCGACGAGATCCACCGGCTCTCGCCCGTGGTCGAGGAAATCCTCTACCCCGCGCTGGAGGACTACCAGATCGACATCATGATCGGCGAGGGGCCGGCCGCCCGCTCCATCAAGCTGGACCTGCAGCCCTTCACCCTGGTGGGCGCCACCACCCGCGCCGGCATGCTGACCAATCCGCTGCGCGACCGCTTCGGCATCGTGGCACGCCTGGAGTTCTACACGGCTGAGGAGCTGCAGCGCATCGTGACACGCTCGGCCGGCCTGCTCAACGCGCCCATCGACCCCGAGGGCGCGCTGGAAGTGGCGCGCCGCTCACGCGGCACGCCCCGCATCGCCAACCGCCTGCTGCGTCGGGTGCGTGACTATGCCGAGGTCAAGGGAGATGGGCGCATCACCAAACCCATCGCCGACAAGGCCCTGGCCATGCTGGATGTGGACCCGCAGGGCTTCGACCTGATGGACCGCAAGCTGCTGGAGGCCGTGGTGCACCGCTTCGACGGCGGCCCGGTCGGCCTGGACAATGTGGCGGCCGCCATCGGCGAGGAGAGCGGCACCATCGAGGACGTGATCGAGCCCTATCTCATCCAGCAGGGTTATCTGCAGCGCACCCCGCGCGGCCGCATTGCCACCCTGGCGGCCTTCCGCCACCTGGGCGTGGCCCCGCCCAAATCGGCCGGACAGCTCTTCGACGAGTAGGCCGACCGCCAAGATCCATCACACTCGGCGGCTCAGCACCAAGAATCTAGCGGCCAAAAGAAAAGGCGCCCCGAGGGGCGCCTTTCTCACAGCTGAGCCGGAGATCAGAAGTTGTGGCGGATGCCAGCAGCCAGGGAGCTGAAATCCTTGCTGTTCAGCTTGGCGTCCACGTCGGTGTAGTACGCGTACACCTTGGTGCGCTTGCTCAGGTTGTAGTTGTAGCCCAGGGTGAACTGGTTGGTCTTGCCTTGAGCGGCGAAGGCACCCTTGCCTTGGGTAGCGCCGTAGTTCACGTGGAACTCGGACTGACCCAGGGTGTACATGCCCGAAGCGCGATACACATTGCGGTTCTGAGCGCCGTCGTCGGCACGCTGGTAGTAGCCACCGAAGGTGAAAGCGCCCAGCTCATACAGACCGCGGACGGCGATCTGCGAGCGGTCGCCTTCCTTGCTGTAGCCGGCGCCCAGGTGCAGAGGGCCGCCCACGTAGTTGGCAGCCAGGTCGAACAGTTTCTCTTGACCAGCTTGGCCTTCGCCGGCCGACACGGAAGCGCTGGCGCTGAAACCGTTGTAGGTCGGGGTGAAGTAGCCGATCTTGTTGGACGAACGGAACGGGCCGCCGTACAGAGCGTCGCTGGACGAGCCGGTGTCGTGGTTGTGCATGCTGACGTAGTCAGCGGTGGCGAAGTAGGACTCGGGCGTGAAGTTGCCCAGACGCACGGCGCCGAAGGAACCACCCAGCTCCACATAGGCGTCACGACCCCAGAAGGTCGAGGCGGCACGGCCGTCGTCGGAGTTCAGGCCGCTTTCCAGCTTGAACGAGGCCTTCAGGCCGCCACCCAGGTCTTCCGTGCCCTTGAAGCCGAAACGCGAGCTGTTGTTGGCCACGACCACCTTGCGGTCAGCGGTGCCTTCCTTCTGGCTTTCCACGGTGGTGTTGATGCGACCGTACAGGGTCACGGAGCTTTGGGCGAAAGCCGAAGCGGAGATAGCGGCCAGGGCGGCCACGAGAGCGATCTTTTTCATCATCTGCCTTTGAGAGTTGAAGGGAAGCCGGGCTGTCGCCCGATCTTTTTCGGTGATGTGGCCGCAGTATAGGAGGGCTAGGGTAAGACCGAATGCCGACCGACGCGAATTCGCAACAGTGCTGTGATACAGATCGGGTTGGGCTGGCGAGCGCGCCACAGCGCTCAGGCCGCAGCCTCGTCCAGGCCCAGGCCATCCAGATGCAGATCGTCGTTCCAGCCCACCACGCTCAGGCCCGCCGGCGTGTAGAGCAGGCGATTGATCGTGGCATTGCCCAGGGCCCAGCTCCGGGGCGCCTCAAGCGGCAGTCTTCGGCCGGCCCGGTACAGGCAATCCATCACCCCGCCGTGGGCAACGAGCAACAAGGTCTGGCCGGGGTGGGCCTGGGCCAGACGCTCCACGGCACCGACGGCTCTTTGATAGAAGTCGCGCAAGCGCTCCCCACCCTCGGCCCCGAAGTCGGGGTCGCGCCGCTTCCAGCGCAACACCTGTTCGGGCCAGCGCGCCTCGATCTCCGTCCAGCTCAGGCCCTCGAAACAGCCGAAGCCACGCTCACGTAAGCCGACGTCCTCGCCCACCGGGAGTCCGCTGCGCGCAGCGAAGGCAGCCGCCGTCTGGCGGGCACGCATGAGATCGCTGGCATAAATGGCGTCAATCGGCTCGCCGGCCAAGACCTCGGCCAGACGCTGGGCCTGGGCCTCGCCCAGAGGGCTTAAGGGCACATCCATATGGCCCTGGATGCGGCGCTCGCGATTCCAGGCCGTCTCACCATGGCGCACTGCCAACAGGGTGGTGACCGTGTCCAGGCCCATCAGGACTGCCAGATGAGATCATGCCCGCCGCGCAGCGCCAGGCGCATGGCGCCCAGCAGCGGCCAGGCGCGCTGACGTAGCGTCACGCCGGTTCGGCGCGGGATGGGCTCGCCCGCCGCCTCGGCATCCGCCTGTTGGCGGGCAAACGCGGCCTCGTCCTCGGCCACCGCCCGCTCCAGCTGCTCGATCGCCTCGACCAGTTGGCGGCTCGTGATGATGCCTTCCGGGGTGGACTCGCGCCCCATCAGCTTCAGGATCTGCTCGCCATGAGTGGCGAGCATGATCACATCGGCGCTGTCCTTGGACTTGAATCGGTACATAGGGTCTCCTGGCCGCTGCGCGGCCACCCGGGCATTGTGCCCGTGGGGCGGCCAGCCCGGCAGACTCAGGCGGCCCGACCTCGTACCAGGCGCATGGGCGATAGAGCCGGACGCGGAGGCGGGAGCTGGGGCTGCCAGACCTTGTCCTCAAAGGCTCGCGTCTCCAGCGCCGGGGCAAAGAGATAGCCTTGGTACTCATGGCAGCCCGCGCACGCCAGAAAGTCGCGCTGGGCCTCGGTCTCCACCCCTTCGGCGATCACCAGCAGGCGCAGGGCGCGCCCCATCTGGATCACGGCGTTCACAATGCCGGCATCGCTCTCGTCCGAGGGCAGGCCCTGGATGAAGCTGCGATCAATCTTGAGTCGCTGGATGGGGAAGCGCTTCAGATAGCCCAGGCTGGAATAGCCGGTGCCAAAGTCGTCGATGGACATGCACACGCCCAGCTCGGCCAGAGCCTGCAAGCGCAGCAGCGCCTCCTCGGCATCGCGCAGCAGAATGGACTCGGTGAGCTCAAGCTCCAGCAGCGAGGGTGGCAGACCGGCGGCCTTGAGGGCTTGCGCCACCGTCTCCACGAACTGGCTTTGCTGGAATTGCAGGGCCGAGACGTTCACGGCCACCTGGATGCGCCGCCCCTGGCGCAGCCAGTCGGCGGCCTGCTGCACCGCCTGGCGCAGCACCCAATCGCCGATGGCGACGATAAAACCACTCTCCTCGGCCACCGGCACAAACTCGGAGGGCGGAATGTCGCCGCGCAGCGGGTCGCGCCAGCGCAGCAGGGCTTCGGCGCCAATCACGCGGCCACTGCCCAGGTCCACCTGAGGCTGGTAGTGCAGCCGGAACTGCCCCTCCAGCAGGGCCTGACGCATGGCGTGATCCAGTCGCATGCGCGAGAGCAGATCCACATGCTTGCGCGGCTGGTGGAAGCGGAAAGCACCCCGCCCACTCTCCTTGACCCAGTGCATGGCGCGCTCGGCACTCGCCATGAGCTCATCTGCGCCCCCCCCGTCGCTAGGGAAGAGGGCAATGCCCACCGAGCAGGTGACGGTGAAACTCAGCGTGTCGAAGCTGAAGGGCCGGGCCATGGCCTCCTGCACCCGGCGCGCCGCATGCTCCGCCCCGCGCGCATCAGCCTGGTGGACCAGCAAAGAGAACTCATCGCCGCCCAGGCGCGCCACGGTGTCCACCTCACGCAGGCACTCCCGCAGACGCTGGGCCACTTCCTTGAGCACGCGATCCCCGTAGGAATGCCCCAGGGTGTCATTGATCTGCTTGAAGCGATCCAGGTCGACATTGAGCAGGGCAAAGCCCGAGGCGTCGCGGCGCGCCATGGCTTGGGCGTAGTCAATGCGCTCGGCCAGGGCCCGGCGGTTGGGCAGGCCGGTCAGCATATCGGTGTGCGACAGCTCATCGATGCGCTGGCTGGCGGCGAGCTTCTCGCTGAGGTCGCGGAAGGAATACACCCGGCCGATGGGGCGCCCCCGGCTCCACTGCGGCAGCGAGACGCGCTCCAGCACCCGGCCATCCAGCAGCTTGATGATGTCGCTGGTCTGCAGCAGCGGGGCTTCCTGAATGGCGGCCAGACGGGTCGCGTAGGCCACGCCATCGACCACGCTGCGCCGCATCCAGGCCTGCACCGCCTCATCATTGCGCTCAAGCAGCAGATCCTCGGGCAAGCCCCATAGCGAGGCAAAGCGCTGATTGAAGCTGCGCATGCGACCTGCCAGATCCGAAACCAGGATGCCGTCGGCCGTGGACTCCAGGGTCGCTTTCAGCTCGGCGAGCAGGGTCTCGCGCTCCTCATCATGCTGCCGCTGCCGGCTGAGATCACGCATCGAGACCAGCCAGACCCCATCACCATCGGCCAGCGCCATATGGCTGATGCGTCGCGCGGCCCAGATCATCTGCCCGTCGGCGCGCCGCAGCATGGTGTCGGTGTGCAAGCCCTCGCGGGAACCTGCAGCAGCCTCCATCCAGAACAGCGCATCCTCCGCCGTGCAGGCCAGCGACTCCATGCTGGCACCGATCAGGCGCGCAGGTTCAAGCCCCAATAGCTGGGTAGCCGCCTGATTGACGGCCATCACGCACAGCGTACGCGCATCCACCAGCCACACCGCCTCTTGAAGCCCGTCGATCAGGGCTTGGTCGTGGTGCGGGCGCGGGTGAATCGCGGTACTGCCGAGCGTTGCGGGGGTCACGCCGCCAACTCCCCGAGGGGCATGGTGGTGCTCTCAAAGAAGTAGGCCACTCGTGTACGCGGGCTCAGATAGTCCAGTGCCGCCCGAGGCAGCAGACTGGGCTTGAGGCTGCGGCGTATGCCCAGATCCGGGTGTTCTTCCAGGTTCAGGATCAAGGCTTCCTCCCTGGGCACCTTGGGGTCATGCACCATCACACGCGGCTTGAGCGGCCGCGATGAGTTCACGGCCACCACCAGGGCGTAGCGATCATCGGTGAGCTGCACCGCCGAGCCTGGCGGATACACGCCCATCATCCGGATGAAGGCATTGAGCATGGTGGCGTCGAAGCGATTGCGCCCCTGGGCGAACATGAGGGACAAGGCCTCGTGCGGCGTCATGGACTTGGACGCCAGCAGGGGATTGCAAAGACCGTCAAAGCGATTGACCAGGGCCACGATGCGGGCGGCGGCACTCATGCGATCCACATTGATGCGCTGCGGAAAACCGCTGCCGTCGGCATTTTCATGATGCTGGGCAATGACCAACAGGGGGCCGGGACTCAGCCCCATGGCCTGAGCCAAGGCCACGCCCTTCTGGACATGCTGCTGGTAGGCCTGAGTCTCGGCCAGGGTGAAGCTGTCATCGCGATTGCGAACCCGTGCAGGCAGCTCGGTCTTGCCGAGGTCATGCAAGAGCGCGCCGACACCGAGGTCCATCATCTCCTCGCGGCCCAGCCCAAAGGCACGTCCCAGCAGCATGGAGATGATGGCCACATTCAGGGCGTGAGCCGTGCCGCGATCCCCCGCCCCTTCATTGAGCAGGCGGATATTGAGGTCGCCTTCGACCAGCATCTTGTCCAACAGGGCGCCGGACAGGGCGATGGCCTGGTCCCGAGAGCCTCGCGGCTCCCGCGGCAGCACTTCCATGATGTCGCGGAAGGCTGTCGCCGCCTCACCGTACTGACGCTCGCACAGGGACAGCGCCTCACGCTGAGCGGCCAGGGCACGCTTGTGAGCCTCGCGGGCGAGTTGCTCGGGACTGGGTTTGGCCTGTTGCTGAGCTTGGTCGGGGCTCTCACCCCCCGGCTGCGCCTCATTCAGCGCCGCGGCCTCGGTCTGCAAATCACTGCGGCTGGGGCTCCAACGCACTTGTTTGAGTCCCAGGCGACGCAACACCAGGAGTTGATCCTCCGAACTCAGCTTGAAGCTGCTCAGCGGGAACGGATGCGCCATCCAGCCCAGATCCAGGTGAATGAACATACCCACCTTGAGCTGCGCAACGTCGATCAAAGGATCCGAAGTGTTGTCCTTCATCTTCTTCCTACGCCTTTTCTAGGCGCCCTCGGCAGCTGCATCGGCACGATGTCTGCACCACTTGAGCAGTAAACCAGCCCCGTGCGGCCCTTGCACCTGATTACAAACGCCTACCGTGCGAATTGTCACGGGAAATTCTTGACCGGAAATGAAGCTCCGGCCTAGCATGTTCATTTTCAGAACCAAAGTTCCAATAAAGAACATTTATGCCTCGCGCTGGGAGCCGCCAAGGGTGGCTGCAGCCACAGCCCCGCAGCGCCCATGCGTCGCAGCCCTCAAGAGCTCACGCATGGCGCACCACGCCACACACGAACCCGGAGCCCTTCTGCCATGAATTCCCGACACGCCTTCATCTGTGATGCCTTGCGGACCCCCTTCGGCCGCTACGGCGGCGCCCTGTCCTCGGTGCGCGCCGATGACCTCGGTGCGGTGCCCCTGCGCGCCCTCATGGCGCGCAATGCCCGCGTGGACTGGGAGGCCGTGGACGATGTGCTTTACGGCTGCGCCAACCAGGCCGGCGAGGACAACCGCAATGTGGCCCGCATGGCGGCCCTGCTGGCCGGACTGCCCATCGCCGTACCGGGCATGACCATCAACCGCCTTTGCGGCTCGGGCATGGACGCCGTCGGCAGCGCCGCGCGCGCCATCCGCGCCGGCGAGGCCGAGCTGATGATTGCCGGCGGCGTGGAGAGCATGAGCCGCGCGCCCTTCGTGATGCCCAAGGCCGAGAGCGCCTTCTCGCGCGCCAACGCCGTCTACGACACCACCATAGGCTGGCGCTTCATCAACAAGCTGATGAAGGAACAGTACGGCGTGGATTCCATGCCGGAAACGGCCGAGAACGTGGCCAACGATTTCGGCATTGAGCGCGAGGCGCAGGACCGCATGGCCCTGGCCAGCCAGCTCAAGGCCGTGGCCGCCCAACAGAGCGGCTTCTTCGACGCCGAGATCACGCCCGTGACGATTGCGCAGAAGAAGAGCGATCCGATCATCGTCTCCAAGGACGAACACCCGCGCGAAACCAGCCTCGAAGCCCTGGCCAGGCTCAAGGGCGTGGTGCGCCCCGATGGCAGCGTGACGGCCGGCAATGCCTCGGGCGTGAACGATGGCGCCTGCGCCCTGCTACTGGCCAGCGAAGCCGCCGCGGCCCGGCACGGCCTGACCCCGCGCGCCCGCGTGGTGGGCATGGCCACGGCCGGCGTGGCGCCGCGCATCATGGGCATGGGCCCGGCCCCCGCGGCCCGCAAGGTGTTGGCCCAGACCGGCCTGAGCCTGGCCCAGATGGATGTGATCGAGCTGAACGAAGCCTTCGCCGCCCAGGGCCTGGCCGTGCTGCGCGATCTGGGACTGGCCGACGACGACGCCCGCGTGAACCCCAATGGCGGCGCCATCGCCCTGGGCCACCCCCTGGGGGCAAGCGGCGCCCGCCTGGTGACCACGGCCGTCAACCAGCTGCAGCGCAGCGGCGGCCGCTATGCCCTGTGCACCATGTGTATCGGCGTCGGGCAGGGCATCGCCCTGATTGTGGAACGCGTCTGACAGCAAACCCCAGGCCTTGCACCACGGTGGTGCAAGGCATGAGCTCAGCTCAAGGGGTGCTGCGTTTTTGTCATCGTAAAGCCGGGACGGCGCCGCCACGTGGCGGGATGCTGCGTGGGATACTGGATCCAGAAACCAAACGCAGAGCGCACATATACGACTCAAATCCAGTTTGTGGACCGCGTAAGTGGTAGTACGTAGCCCGTTGGCGTCGTACTGAGTCAAGCTTCGGGCTTCCCTTACCGCCCCGCATCCCGCCCACACCCGCCCGAAACGGCCGTGGGAGGAGTCCTATGCGAAAGCACCTTATTGGTGCATAAAGGTGCGAATATCGCCCCTTTTGCGGCAGTTTTGCTTGCGCTGCGTGTTTGGGGCTTCCTATAGTCAGCGTTTCCCCGGCTTGCGCCCAGCATATTTGGGCGATTAACGCACCCAATGCCATGTCTGCTGCCCGCGCACTTGATGATCTGACCGCCCTCGAAATTCCGGCCACAGCGCCGGCCGACGCTCCCAGCGGCCCACTCAAGCGCGATCTGGTGGCTGGCCTTGAAAAGGGTCTGGCCGTGATCGAAGCCTTCGATCAGGAACGTCCCCGACTGACCATCTCCGAGGTTGCGGCGCGCACCGGCCTGACCCGCGCCGCGGCCCGCCGCTACCTGCTGACCCTGACCCATCTGGGCTTTGTCTCGCAGGATCGCAAGATGTTTGCCCTGACCCCCAAGGTGCTGCGCCTGGGACAAAGCTATATGCACTCGGCCCGCCTGCCGCGCATCGTGGAGCCCGAGTTGCACAAGCTGGCCTACGCCCTCAAGGAGGCCAGCTCCGCCGGCGTGCTGGATGGCAATGATGTGATCTGCATCGCCGCCACCAGCGCCGGCCGCGTCGTCTCTCCCACGCTGCAGCCCGGCACCCGGGTGCCGGCCTACTGTGCCGGCAATGGCCGCGTGCTGTTGGCCGCCCTGCCCCAGGCCGAGGTCGATGCCTGGATCGCCCGTCAGGAGCTCAGCCCCCTGACCCCGCACACCATCACCCACCCCGAGCGGCTGCGCATCGAGATCGCCCGTGCACGCGCCCTGGGCTACGCCTGCATCGACCAGGAGCTGGAGCTGGGTCTGCGCACCGTGGCCGTGCCGCTGAAGAACTACCGGGGCGATGTGGTCGCCGCCATGAACATCAGCGTGCATGCCTCGCGCATGAGCATGGACCAGCTGGTCGAGCACTGCCTGCCGCCGCTGCTGCAGGCCCAGGCCCATCTGCGCATGCTGCTCTGAGGCTCTGCCCTCTGGAAACCAAAACGGGATCCCGCTGGGATCCCGTTTGCATTTCAGCGGGCGCGACGACCTCAGGGGTGGGCCGCCATCACCTGGGCCACGGCAGCCGTCAGGCGCTTGCCATAGGGCACGTGCAGGAACTCGTTGGGGCCGTGGGCATTGCTCTTGGGGCCCAGCACGCCGCAGACCATCATCTGCGCCTTGGGGAAGCCCTTTTGCAGCATGCTCATCAGCGGGATGGTGCCGCCCTGGCCGATGAAGCCCACCGGGCGGCCGAAATGCGCCAGGCTGGCCTCGTTGAGCGCGCCCGAGAGCCAGGGGCTGAGCTCGGGCGTGTTCCAGCCGGTGGCGCCATAGGCCCCGGCGCGGCCATCGGGCACGAAGGTGACGCGGGCGTTGTAGGGCGCGTTGTCTTCCAGCAGGGCCTTGAGCTTGAGCGCAGCCTCGTTGCCGTCCACCAGGGGCGGCAGGCGCAGCGAGAGCTTGAAGGCGGTGTAGGGGCGCAGCACATTGCCGGCGTTCTTCAGCTCGGGGAAGCCGTCCACGCCGGTCACGCTCAGGGTGGGGCGCCAGGTGCGGTTGAGCAGCACCTCCACCGGGTCCTGGGTCACGGGCAGCACGCTGCCGCCATCGGCGCCGCAGGCCCAGGGGTAGCGCTTCCAGACCTCGTCCTTGAGGATCTCGGCGGTGGCGCGAGCCTGGTCCACCCGATCGCCCGGGATCTCGCAGTGGAAGCTGTCGGGCAGCAGGCGGCCGGTCTTGGAATCCTCCAGACGGTCCAGCACCTGGCGCAGGATGCGGAAGCTCGAGGGCACCAGGCCCGAGGCGTCGCCGCTGTGGATGCCCTCGGTCAGCACCTCCACCTTGAGCACGCCCGAAACCATGCCGCGCAGCGAGGTGGTGAGCCAGAGCTGCTCGTAATTGCCCGCACCCGAGTCCAGGCATACCACCAGGGAGACATTGCCCAGGCGTTCTTTAAGCACATCGATATAGGCCGGCAGATCGTAGGAGCCGCTCTCCTCGCAGGTTTCGATGATGCCCACGCAGCGCGGCCGGGGAATGCCCTGCTGGTCCAGGGCCATGATGGCGGTCAGCGAGGCGTAGATGGCGTAGCCGTCGTCGGCGCCGCCGCGGCCATAGAGCAGGCCGTTCTCGTACTTGGGCGTCCAGGGCCCCAGGTCGGAGCGCCAGCCGTTGAACTCGGGCTGCTTGTCCAGATGGCCGTAGAGCACGATGGTGTCATCGCTGCCCGGCTTGGTGGACGGCACCTCGAAGAAGATCACCGGCGTGCGGCCCTCCAGGCGCACCACCTCCAGCTTGAGGCCGGCCACCTTCTTGCTCTCCACCCAGGTGGCCGCGTCGCGCAGCACCTTCTCGATATGCCCGTTCTTGGCCCAGTCGGCATCGAACATGGGGCTCTTGGCGGGGATGGCGATGTAGTCGCTCAGCGCCGGAACGATTTCCTCGTCCCAGACGCGTTCGGCAAAACGGCCCAGGGCCGAGGCTTCATCGGGCTGCAGCGGCAGCGCGGCGTCGCGTGCATTCATGGTGGTGTTCCGGCTTGTGGCGGGGAGTCGGAATTCTAGTTCCCAGGCCCTCAGCGCGCAGGCGGGAAGCGCTGCTCCAGCCAGGCCTGCAGCCGCGCATAGACCTGCTCGCGCTCGGGCTCGTTGAAGAGCTCGTGATAGAGCCGCTCGAAGCACTGCGTCTGTACCACGGCACGCGGCGCCTCGGCCGCGAAGCGAGCGCTGCCCTCGGGGTCCACGCACTGGTCTGCCCCGGCCCACATCAGCAGGGTGGGCACCACCCACAGGGGGGCCTGGTGTTGAAGCTCGGCGCCGCCGTCCGCAATCATGGCGGCCAGGGTGGCGCTGACGCGGTCATGCACCAGAGGATCGTTCTCATAGGCGGCCACGACCGCGGGATCGCGCGAGATCCAACTGGTCTTCAGGCCATTGCCCACCGCCAGATGCGGGAGCAGGGGCCGGGCCGCCCCGAGCAGCATGCGCTGCACGCCCGAGAGCCCGGGGTCCAAGGCCGGCGAGCTCAGCACCAGCCCATCGACCGGGCGAAACCATGCTGGCAGAACGCCGCCCTGCCCCAGGGCGAGCCCACCCGCGACGAAACGCGCCGCCACGAGGCCGCCCATGCTGTGGCCCAACATCACCAGGGGACCGAAGCCCAGCTGGGGATCGGCCCGAAGCTCATCGATGACCAGGGCCAAATCGCGCTGAAGACGATCCGCCTCGGGGATGTCCCCACGCGGGCCACCGGAGGCGCCGTGCCCTCGCTGGTCATGGCCCACCACATGCCAGCCCCAATCATTCAGGCGGCCAGCCAGCGCCTCGTAGCGCCCGATATGTTCACCCAGGCCGTGCACGATGAGCACCGTGCCGCGTGCCGGCCCCGGACCGGGGCGGCTCCATTGCCGCCAGTGCAGGGGCAGCCCGTCATCGGTTCTCAAAGTACGCATGCCGGCCAGTGTAGGGAGCGGCCGACACCCAACGGCCCAGGACTTCCCCGGTCGGTGAAAGTACGCAAGCCGTCCCTACATTTGGCGACAGTTGCGTCGCTCAGCGCGCCTTCAGCAGCTCGGGGACCTTGAGCAGGATGAACTCGTTGTCGTCCTGCACGCCCAGCTTGCGGCCGCTGGAGTAAGGCAGGTTGTTGTCATTGGCCACCACGATGTGCTCGGCGTCCACCACGTCCACGTTCTCTATGGTCACGAAGGGGAAGCTGAAGCGGCCCTGGCGGGTGGCACCGTTGCGGCCCAGGCTCTTGGGGTCGGCGATGTCCATCAGGTCCACATAGCCGATCTTGCGCACCAGGCCTTCAGCGTCTGCGTCCTTGAGGCTGATCTTGTAGACGCGCTTGAAGCGGGCCGGCACGTTCTGGCAGTCGGGGCGGGCGGGTCCGTTGCAGGCCTCGTCCACCGAGCCCTCGCCGTTGTCGCGCTCGATCACCAGGGCGGTGTCGGCGTCGATCATGTTGAAGTCGCCGATATTGTTGCCCTTGAGCTCCAGCGGGTACTTCCAGCTGCGGCCGGTCCAGGCGCGCTGGGCCACATCGAACTCCAGCACGCGCAGCACTTCGCGGCCATCGGCCGAGGTCTCCCACTTCTTCTCGCCCTCCAGCCACAGCGGGCCTTCCAGCAAGGGGTAGAGGAAGCGGCCATCCGGGCTGGCGGCCATGCCCTCATAGCCACGCGAGCGGCGCACGGGCGTCGTCACCGGCGTGCCGGGTACGGCCGGCGTCGTCACCGTGTAGTGGTCGGGCGAACGCAGGAGCTTGCCGTCCAGCCGGGTCTCGTACAGGCCCAACACCTTGCCCTGCAGATCGGTGCGGATCAGATAGGGGCCCAGCTCATCGCCGAACCAGAGCTCATTGCCGATGGGCTGCATGGACTCGATGTCCAGATCGGCGCCGGTGAGGTAGCGCTTGCTCGTGCCCTCGTTGACGATCAGGAAGGGGATCTTGCGGTCCGGGTCGTGCAGGAACAGGGTCTGGCTGCGCTGCACGCTGCCCTGCTTCCAGTCGATGCGCAGCTTGTGGAACATCAGCATCGCGTCCGCGCTATTGTTCTTGGCACCGAAGCCGTTGTCGGTCAGCACCCAGAAGCTGCCGTCCTTCATGGTCTTGATGCCCGAGAAGCCCTGCACCGGCTGGCCCTTGAAGGGCAGCTTGACGCCGGTCTCGCGCGGCGCGGCCTTGTCCGAGAGGAAGGACGTGCCCATGATGGATTCCAGCGCATCCACGCGGCGGCCATCGGCGGCGGTGAACTTGCCGCTGGTCTGCAGATAGGCCGGCGCATCCTTGGGTGCGGGCACGAAGCTGCGCGCGGGCAGCAGGGCGTGGCCGGCCAGCTCGGCGGGCAGGGCCGGGGCGGCGCCGGTCTGGGCCGCGGCCCCCAATGAACACAGGGCCAGCACGGCTGCGGCCATCAGTGCAGATTTCGTTGTCATGATGTTTGGACTCGCTCAATGGAAGCAAGTCCGGCAGCCTAGGCAGCGCAGATGACGAGACCGTGATGAAGGGACGCAGCGGGGCGTACAGCGCCAAGCGCCGCTTGATCAAGCTCAAGGCCCGGCCAGGCAAGCGATGCGAACCTTGAATGTCACGGATTCGTCACATTCCAGAACCATGAGCAGCAAGCCCAACTCCGCCTCTCCTCCCAAGCCCGCTCGCAGCACCGCCCTCCCGCGCACGCCACGGGTACGCCGCGTGCGCAGCGGCGACACCGCAGGCAGCGTCCAGCCCGAGCGCATTGCCCGCCACAGCGTGGATGAGGCCGTAGAGAAAGCGCGGGCACGCGAGTTGGAAGCACTGCAGGACATCGTGAGCCAGCGGGGTGCCAGCAGCCTGGCCAGTTCCGTGCGCGAAATCGTGCGCGGGGCCTCGCCGGACGATGCCGCCGCCCTGCGCCGTGCCCTGCTGAAGGAGCTGGAAGCGCCGGCCAAGGCCCTGGGGGTCGATGCCGACGAGGAGCTGGCCCCCGACTGGCGCCGCGGTGGCTATCCCTACAAGAACCTGATGTCCCGCAAGGCGTACGAGAAGCAGAAGTACCGCCTGCAGGTGGAGCTGCTCAAGCTGCAGGCCTGGGTCAAGCAGACCGGGCAGAAGGTGGTGATCCTCTTCGAGGGCCGCGACGCCGCCGGCAAGGGCGGCACCATCAAGCGCTTCATGGAACATCTGAACCCGCGCGGCGCGCGCGTGGTGGCGCTGGAAAAACCCAGCGAGGTGGAGCGCGGCCAGTGGTACTTCCAGCGCTATGTGCAGCACCTGCCCACGGCGGGCGAGATCGTGCTCTTCGACCGCAGCTGGTACAACCGCGCCGGCGTGGAACGGGTGATGGGCTTCTGCAGCAATGACGAGTACAACGAGTTCATGCGCCAGGCCCCCGAGTTCGAACGCAATCTGGTGCGCTCGGGCGTGCATGTGATCAAGTTCTGGTTCTCGGTCAGCCGCGAGGAGCAGCGCCGCCGCTTCAAGGAGCGCGAGGCGCATCCGCTCAAGCAGTGGAAGCTCTCGCCCATCGACAAGGCCTCGCTGGACAAATGGGGCGACTACACCAAGGCCAAGGAAGCGATGTTCTTCAACACCGATATCGCCGAAGCGCCCTGGACCGTGGTGAAGTCGGACTGCAAGAAGCGCGCGCGCCTGAACGCGCTGCGCCATGTGCTGCACCAGCTGCCCTATGCCAACAAGGACCTGGACAAGATCGGCCAGCTCGACCCCCTGCTGGTGGGCCGGGCCAGCGTGGTCTATGAGCGCGGCGAGGCGATGAGCCCGGCACCGCGCTGAGCCCGCAGGGTGTTTACTCGGCGCTCATGCAAAAGGCATTGAGCTTGTTGCCATCCAGGTCGCGAAAATAGGCGGCATAGAAGCCGCCGCCGCGCGGCCCCGGGGCGCCCTCGTCCGAGCCGCCCAGGGCCAGAGCCTTGGCATGCAGGGCCTGCACGGTGGCGGGGCTGTCGGCGGCCAGGGCGATCATCACGCCATTGCCCACCGTGGCCGGCTGGCCGTCAAAGGGCAGCATCACGGCAAAGCCGGGGGAGTTCATGTCGCGGCCCCAGGCGATGCCGCGCTCAAAGTCCATGGTGCGCTTGATGCCCAGGGTCTCGAACAGCGCGTCGTAGAACGCCGCGGCACGCGGCAGATCCCGCGTGCCCAGGGTGGTGTAGCCAATCATGATTCGCGCCTCCAAAGCGTTGAAGCGGCCGCCATGATGCCCGGGGCTGCGTCCGGAATCTGTCAGCAGCCGCTCAACCGCGGTCGAACTTGAACACCGCCATGCTGGCCAGCAGATTGGGCATAGCCCTCACGACCTGCCCCTGCTGGATGCCAAAGCTGTCCAGCACGCGCAGGCGGTTCTTGCGCGCCAGCACCTCGAAGTCGGCATAGGTGCCGACGCGGATATTGGGCGTGTCGTACCACTCGTAGGGCAGCACCTTGGTGACCGGCATGCGGCCCAGCAGCACCTGCAGGCGGTTGGGCCAATGCGCGAAGTTGGGAAAGCTGACGATGCCCATGCGGCCCACGCGTGCCGTTTCCCTGAGCATGGCCTCGGTATTGCGCAGATGCTGCAGGGTCTCCAGCTGCAGCACCACGTCGAAGCTCTGGTCCTCGAAGATGGCCAGGCCCTCTTCCAGATTCAGCTGGATCACATTGACGCCGCGCTTGGCACAGGCCAGCACATTGGCGTCGTCCAGTTCCACGCCGTAGCCGGTGCAGCCCTTGGTGGTCTGCAGATGGTGCAGCAACTCACCGGTGCCGCAGCCCAGGTCCAGCACGCGCGAGCCCGCCGGCACCAGCGCGGCGATCGCTTCCATCACACTGCGGTCGCTCATGCTGCGAACTCCTTGGCAATGCGTTCGAAATAGGCGCGCAGCACGCCGTGGTAGCGCGGGTCCTCCAGCAGGAAGGCGTCGTGGCCGTGCGGCGCGTCGATCTCGGCATAAGAGACATCGCGCTTGTTGTCGAGCAGGGCCTTGACGATCTCGCGCGAGCGCGCCGGCGAGAAGCGCCAGTCCGTCGTGAAGCTGGCCAGCAGGAACTTGCACCGTGCCGCGGCAAAGGTGCGGCTCAGATCGCCGCCATGCTCGCGGGCCGGATCGAAGTAGTCCAGGGCGCGCGTGATCAGCAGATAGGTGTTGGCGTCGAAGTACTCGCTGAACTTGTCGCCCTGGTGGCGCAGATAGCTCTCGATCTGGAACTCGATGTCCTGCGTGCTGTAGCCCAGCTCGGCGGCACGCATCTGGCGGCCGAACTTCTGCTCCATCACATCGTCGCTGAGGTAGGTGATGTGACCGATCATGCGCGCCACGCGCAGGCCGCGCTTGGGCACCACGCCATGCTCATAGAAGTGGCCGCCATGAAAATCGGGGTCGGTGATGATGGCGCGGCGCGCCACCTCGTTGAAGGCGATGTTCTGTGCCGAGAGGCTGGGGGCGGTGGCGATGGCGATGCAGTGCCGCATGCGATCCGGGTAGCGCAGCGACCAGTCCAAGGCCTGCATGCCCCCCAGGGAGCCGCCCAGCACGGCGGCCAGCTGCGTGATGCCCAGCTCGTCCAGCACGCGGGCCTGGGCATCCACCCAGTCATGCACCGTGACCACGGGGAAGTCCGCGCCGTAGACGCGGCCCGTGGCCGGGTTGATGTGCATGGGCCCGGTGGAGCCGAAGCAGGACCCCGGGTTGTTGATGCCGATGACGAAAAAGCGCTCCGTGTCCAGGGGCTTGCCCGGCCCGATCAGGTTGTCCCACCAGCCCTCGCTGCGCTCCTGGCCGGCGTAGCTGCCGGCCACATGGTGGCTGGCATTCAAGGCATGGCAGACGAGCACGGCATTGCTCTTGTCGGCATTGAGCTGGCCATAGGTCTCGTAGACCAGCTCGTAGTCGCTCAGCTGGGCGCCGCTGCGCAGCGGCAGCGGCCGGCTGAACTTCATGCGTTGCGGCGTGACATGGCCTACGGATCCCATGCATTCACCTCTGATTTTCATAAGGCCCAAAAACAAAAACACCGGTGTCGCTGACGGAGCGGACACCGGTGCATCGGGCGTCCCTCTTTAGCGGCATTTGTAGAGCGCCCGCAATCCGGAACAAATCGGCGCTATGGCACGGAGTATATCGGCCCCGTGCTCAAGAACGGTGACTCAGGGTGCCGTACACAGGCAATGCACCAGGGCCGCATAGGGCTTGCGGCCCGCACTCAGCTCGGTCAGCGAGGCCAGCTCATGCTGGGCCTGCTGCACGGCCGCGGGCAGCTGCAGCGGCATCGCCGCACGCACCCATTCCACCAGCGTGGGCGCCAGCACCGCGTCCATGGACTTCAGCAGTCGGTCTAGCTTGCCCGGCTCGCGCTCGACATAGGCAATGCGCGGCTCACCCTCGATCTTGGCCAGCGTGGCAGCGGCCTGCAGCGCATCACCCAGGCTGCCCAGCTTGTCCACCAGACCGCGGTCCAGCGCCTGGGAGCCGGTCCAGACCCGGCCCTGCGCCACCTCGTCGATCTGCTCCACGGTCTTCTTGCGCGCCTTGGCAGCCCGACCGGTGAAGTCGTCGTAGATGAACTGAACGGCCGATTGCACCGTGCTGCGCAGGCGCTCGTCCAGCGGACGGCGGGGGTCGAAGCCACCGGTCAGCCAGGTGGTGGTGTAGCCGCCGGTATGCACCGAGAGCTTGCCCATGAGCTTGTCGGCCGTGGGCAGCATGCCGAACACGCCGATCGAGCCGGTGATGGTCGACGGATCGGCCAGCACCTGATCCGCCGCCATCGAGATCCAGTAGCCACCCGAAGCCGCCACATCGCCCATGGACACCACCACCGGCTTGCCGGCGGCGCGGGTGATCTCCAGCTCGCGGCGCACGATCTCGGACGCAAAGGCACTGCCGCCGGGCGAATTGACGCGCAAGACCAGGGCCTTGATCTTGTCGTCCTCACGCGCCTGACGGATCAGCTGGGCGGTGGAATCACCCCCCACCTTGCCGGGGCCGGCCTGGCCGTCGACGATCTCGCCCTCCGCGACCACCACGCCGATGGCCGCGGCCTTGTCATCCCACTTGGGCTTCACATGAGCCAGATAGGCCAGCAGATCGATCTGGCGGAAACTCTTGCTCTTCTCGTCCTTGGCGCCGCGCTCGATCAGCAGCGCGCGCATCTCGTCACGGGTCTTCAGCGCATCGACCAGCTTTTCCTTCAAGGCCAGCTGGGCGGTATCGCCCTTGACGGCCTGCATGCGCTGCGGCAGCTCGTCGATGGCGCGTGCGATGGCGCCCTTCTCCAGCTTGCGCGCCGCCTCGACGGAGGCGGTGTAGCGCGTCCACAGATCACCGTAGAGATAGGACTCGGACTCCAGCGTCGCCGGCGACGGGGCATTGGCAAAGAAGGGCTCGCCAAAGTTCTTGAACTTGCCGACCCGGATCACATTGGCGTCGATGCCCACACGGTCCAGCGCGTCCTTGTAGTAGTTGCGATAGCGGCCGAAGCCATCGATCAGCACGCCACCCATGGGGTGCAGATAGACCTCGTCCGCACGCGCGGCCAGAAAGTAGGCACGCTGATTGAACTCGTCACCATAGGCCAGCACCTTCTTGCCGCCCGAGTCCTTCTTGAAGCGCTCGATGGCGGCCGCCACCTCGTGCAGCCCGGCCATGCCGGCGCCGCCGAACTGGTCCAGCTGCAGCAGCACATGGCTGATCTGGGGGTCGCGGGCGGCGGCATCCAGCGCCGCCAGCACATCGCGCAGCCGGGTCTGCGCCTGTGGGGACTCCCCTCGCGCCTGAGCCAAGGCCTGCGAACGCAGGGATCCCGACGCTTGCTCCACCAGCGCGCCCTGCAGATTCAGCACCAGCGCCGTCTTGTCCGCCAGCGGCTCCGGCCCGCTCCGCACCAGGGCCACGATCAGCACCAGGATCAGGCCCAGCATCAGCAGATTGAACAGGCCGCGGCGCAGCGCATCCACCCAGGCCCAGACCTTGGCAACACCCCGCCCGCAGGCGCGAATGGCAGACATCATGTAAGGATCCTCCTTGTTGGCATCGGGTTGGCACCAGGCTTGGCCCGCTGCTCGGTGATTCTAGGCAGGGCCTGCCGCAAAGCCCGGGGCGGGCCAGGATTCGCGGCATGATCTACGCTCACGCCATGCTCAAGCCGCTTCCGCTTCAACATCTGCTCTCACGCCGTCCCCGTCGTCTGCTCGCCAGCCTCGCCCTGGCTCTCGTGCTGAGCGTGAGCGGCTGCGCCACCCTGGACGAAAAGCAGCGCGAGTGGATCTTCCAGCCCAGCGACCGGACCTGGAGCGGCGGTCTGGCCGCCGCCCAGGGCATGGAGGATGTGTGGATCACCTTCCGCTCGGCCCTGAGCGAGCGCGAGGTGCGGCTGCATGGCCTGTGGCTGCCGGCCGAGCGCGCCGACGCGCCCGTGCTGCTCTATCTGCATGGCGCGCGCTGGGATGTGCGCGGCAGCGCCAACCGCATGCGCCGCATGCAGGAGCTGGGCTTTGCGGTGCTGGGCATTGACTACCGCGGCTTTGGCAAAAGCGGCTATGGGCAGGAGCTGCCCTCCGAGGCCATGGCCTATGAGGACGCCCGCGCCGCCTGGGACTGGCTGGCGCGCCAGCACCCGAACCGGCAGCGCTTCATCTTCGGCCACTCCCTGGGCGGCGCCATCGCCACCGAGCTGGCCCAGCAGGTGCAGCAGCAGGCCGCCGGCCTGATTGTGGAGGGCAGCTTCACCTCCATCGCCGATGTGGTGGGCAGCTACCGCTGGGGCTGGCTGCCGGTCGCCCCGTTGATCACGCAGCGCTTTGAATCGGCCGAACGCATCGCGCGGGTGCAGATGCCCGTGCTCGTCGTGCATGGCAGCGAGGACCGCGTGATCAAGCCCGAGCTGGGTCGCGCCCTGTTTGAGCGCGCGCCCGAACCCAAGCGCTTTGTGCTGGTGGAGGGCGGCTCACACCACAACACCAATGCGGTGGGCCAGGGGCACTATCGGCGGGCCCTGGCCGAGCTCTTCGGCCTGGGCCATCCCCGCCCCCACTAGCTCAGGACCAGCGTCGCTGCTGCAGCAAGGGGCTGACGCGGTAGCGCTCGCTGCGGTAGGCGGCGAACAAGCCGTCCAGCAGCTCCACCACCACGGGCGCGCCCAGCTGGGCCAGCCACTCGAAGGGGCCGGCCGGGTAGTTCACACCCAGCTTCATCGCGGTGTCGGCACCGGCCTCGTCGCAGACGCCCTGCCAGACGGCATCGGCGCCCTCGTTCACCAGCATGGCCAGGGTGCGCGCCACGGCCAGGCCCGGCACATCGCGCAGCACCAGGGGCTCCCAGCCCAGATGACGCAGCAGGTCCTCGGCCTCGGCGCGCTGTTCGGCGCTGACCTGAGGCGCATAGGCCAGGGCCAGGGCGTCGCAGCGGTCGGGGGCCAGCACCCAGTCGATCACGGCCAGGGCCGGATGCTGGCGCTCATGCGCCAGCTGAGCCGCGCTGCGGCCGCTGCTCAGATGCAGCTGAAGCTCGCCCAGCTGCAGACCGCACCAGTCGGCCGACTCGCCGCGCGCGAAGGCAATGCCCTTGTGCGTGAGCCAGCCGGCCAGCACATCGACCAGACCGCCGCGGCCGCAGAGCGTGGGCTGGGGCGCTGGGCCCGTAGGCGCGGCCACCGGCACCGCCGCGGCAGGCAGGCCCTCGTAGAAGCCCTTGCCCACCTTGCGGCCCAGACGCCCACCGTCCACCAGGGCGCGCTGCACCAGGGAGGGCATATAGCGCTTATCGCCAAAATTGGCCTCGAACACCGACTGCGTGACCAGGAAGTTGGTGTCATGCCCTATCAGGTCCATCAGCTCGCAAGGCCCCATGCGGAAACCCGCGCCACGCAGTGCGCGATCCGCTTGAGCCGGCGTGCCGGCCTGCTCCAGCAACAGGGCCAGGGTCTCGGCGTAATAGGGCCGGGCGATGCGGTTGACGATGAAGCCGGGCGTGCTCTTGGCATGCACGGGTGTCTTGCCCCAGCGGCGCGCCAGCTCAAAGATGACCTCGGCCACCGAGGGTGCGGTCTCGGCCCCGGAGACCACTTCCACCAGCTTCATCAACGGCACGGGGTTGAAGAAGTGCATGCCCACCAGGCGGCCGGGATCGGCCATGCCATTGGCCAGGGCGGTGATGCTGATGGAGGAGGTGTTGGACGCGATGATGGCGCCCGGCGGCAGCAGGGCATCGAGCTCGCGCAGCAGGGCCTGCTTGGGCTCCAGCTTCTCCACGATCACCTCCACCACCAGGGCGGTCTCGCGCAGCTCGGCGGTGGCACTGGCGGGGCGGATGCGGGCCATCACGGCCTCGCGCTCCTCGGCCGCCATGCGGCCCTTGGCCACCAGGCCGTCCATGCCCTTGGCGATCTGCGCAATGGCGGCGGCGGCCGCGCCCTCGCGCACATCCAGCAGCAACACCGGGTGGCCGGCCTGGGCCGCCACCTGGGCAATGCCGGCGCCCATGACGCCGGCCCCGATCACGCCCACGGCGGCCTCGGCCGCGGGGCGCTTCGCAACAATCCAATCGCTCATCAAGCTATCCGTCCTCAATCCTTGTGGGGCACCCAGGCGGCGGGCCGCTTGGCCAGAAAGGCCGCAAAGCCCTCGCGGGCCTCCTGGCCCATGCGCACGCGGGCGATGGTCTGGGCCGTCAGCTCGCGCACTGCGGGCGTGACGGGCCCCACCTCAAGCTGGGCAAACAGGGCCTTGATCTCGCCCAAGGCGCCGGGGCCATTGAGCAGCAGCTCGGCAATCCAGCGCTCCAGCGCGGCGTCGATGTCCTCCGCCACCTCCTGCACCAGGCCCAGGGCCAGGGCCTCGGAGGCCGGAATGCGGCTGGCGGTGAGGGCCAGGCGGCGTGCCTGGCGCGGCCCCACGGCATTGATCACATAGGGGCCGATCACGGCGGGCAGGATGCCGAAGCGCGCCTCGCTGACGGCGAACTTGGCGTCCGGCGTGGCCAGGGCGATATCGCAGGCCGCCGCCAGCCCCACCCCGCCCCCCAGGGCCAGGCCATGCACCCGCGCCAGCGTGGGCTTGGGGCAGTCCGCCAGGGCCTGCAGCATGCCGGCAAAGCGCCGTGCATCTTCCAGATTGACGTCCTGCGTGGCCTGGGCGGCACGCTGCATCCATTGCAGATCCGCGCCGGCGCTGAAGGCCTTGCCGGCTCCTGCCAGCACGACGATGCGCACATGCGGGTCGGCCGACAGGCGCGCCACGGCCTGGGCCATCTCGTCGATCATGGCTTCGTTGAAGGCGTTGAACACCTCCGGACGGGTCATGGTCAGGCGCGCCACGCCGCGCTGATCCACCGCGATATGCAAAGTCTCCACCGCAGAACTCCTGCTACTTCTTGTTGATGGCAGGAAGTATCGCAGCCCGCGTTGGCCCACCGTGCGCGCCACGGACCTGGCCGTCATCGTGCAGGCGCGCAGCGCCTGCAGGCACTCAAGCGCAGCGGCCTGCGTCAGGGCTTGGTGGAGGGACGGCCCGCGGCCGTGGGATAGGCGGACATCACGCGCACCGGATCCAGGGTATCCAGAAAGGCCGCGTACTGCGCCTCGGCGCAGGCCAGAGGCTTGCCCGCCTGCTGCTCACCACGGTACTGGCCCTTGTAGTAGACAAAGCGATGCTCGTTGGCTGCGGGCTTGGCGCTGAGTGCAGGCTGGTGCTTGGCGGCGCATTCGGCGCGCAGGCTCTCGGGCGTGCTCTGGGCCGCAGCCCCTCCAGCCAGGGCGAGGAGGGACAGCGCGATGAGGGCTTGCTTCTTGTGCATGGATGTCTGTGGGCTTGGGTTGGATGAGCTGCCAGCTTATCCAGGGTGCTTGCGACGGACTACCCGCGACTGCGGGTAGGAGCAGCACTCTTGCTTTGTGCGCCCTTTTGGGATTTGCCGGGACGGGAATGGGAATTCGCTGGGGCAGGAGGCAATGGGGCAGCCAGCACAAACAAAAAGGCCGGCCACCTCGTACAAGGTGTGCCGGCCTGCTGGGGCGCAAACCTAGGCGGCTTGCTGAGGCAAGAATTTACTTCTTGGCCTTGGCCTTCTTGGCGGGCGGCTTGGCAGCGGCCTTGGGAGCGGCCTTGCCGGCCTTCTCGGCCTTGCGGGCAGCAGCCTTGGGATCCACGGCGGCCTTGAAGCCAGCACCCGGAGTGAACTTCGGCAGCTTGGCGGCGGCGATCTTGATCTTCTCGCCGGTGCTGGGGTTCACGCCGGTGCGTGCAGCGCGGGCGTGCTGCTTGAAGGAGCCAAAGCCGGGGATGGAAACCGTGCCACCCTTCTTGACGGTGGTGACCACGGCGTCAAGCAGGGTTTCGATGATGCGGCCGGCCTCGGCCTTCGTCAGCTCATGCTTGCCAGCCAGGTGCTCGATCAGTTCGGTCTTGTTCATTCCTGAGTCTCAGTTCAAAGTGATGTCGCCCGACCATCTCGGGCGGCGCCATTCTCACCCAGAATCCACGCCACACCCGATGGCGACGAGGGAAAACGATGATCGTTGCTGCAAGCGCAGGTCGGAGTTTCGATAAAACGAGGATCACTGCCAGCGACTGTGATCATCGTTCCATCAAAACGGTGATCGGGGTGCGGCAGTGAGCACGTGCTCGACGCTTGCATGCGGCGCGACAGCACCGAACGGCCAAAACGAAAAGGCCAGCACTTGCGTGCTGGCCTTCGTATTTGGTGCCCAGGAGAGGACTCGAACCTCCACGGAGTTACCCGCTAGTACCTGAAACTAGTGCGTCTACCAATTCCGCCACCTGGGCTAGTCCCAGAACTTTTCAGCTCTGGCTTTCAGGATTTGTCTTCGCTTCCGTCTTGCGTCATCAGCGAAGAGGCCGAACTATAGCACGCATTTTTCTGGATGCGCAAGCATATTCATTCGGCGGGCCCAAATCGCGTCAGGCCCAGGGTCTGCTTGGGGTTTAGCAAGACCTGGATCTCGCCCGCCAGGCGCAGGCCCACCGGATCGCTCAGCTGCCAGTAGGCCTGCTGGATCTGCGGCCCGACACCATGCTCGGCGCTGAAGCTGCCGCCCAGGCGCAGCACGATGTCATTGATGCCGGCGCGCAGACGCGCCATGGCCTCGGCGTCCAGCGGCGGCGCCTCATGCGGCCAGGCCAGGTTGAAGTGCAGGCCGCCATCGCCCAGATGGCCAAAGTCCGCCAGGCGCGCCGGCGGGAAATGCTTGGCCAGCCAGACCGCACCCTCGGCGCGAAAGCGCATGAAGTGGCGGCGCGGCAGGGAGATGTCGAAGCCGATCACCTTGCCCCAGTCGCGCAGGCCCTCGCTGATGCTGTGGCGCAGGGCCCAGATCTCCTCGTCGGCGCCTATCACGGCATCGACCACGCGGCCACTCTCGAACTCGCGCTCCAGCACCTCCTGCAGCAACGCATTCAGGTCCAGCCGCGCGGCCGGCAGCTCGCTGGCCAGCTCAATCAGCAGGGCGTACTCGGGCAGTTGGCCATCGAAGAGCTTTCCTGCATCGCCCAGATGTTCCAGCGCCGCCTGCAGCGCGGGCCTGGAGATGCCCTCGAAGGCGCTGACCAGGCCGGCCAGCTCGCTGGCCATCAGGGCCTGATACAGCGGCAGAACGGACTCCACATCGGCCGGCGCCACCAGGGCCGCGGCACGCTGGCGCGGCAGCGGGTGCAGCTTGAGCGTGGCCTCGGTGATCAGGCCCAGCGAGCCCGAGCTGCCCACAAAGAGCTGCTGCAGGGCCAGACCGGTGTTGTCCTTCTGCAGGCCGCGGCCGGCTTGCAAGACCTGGCCCTGGGGCAGGACCACGGCGAGGCCCAGGGTGTTGGCCCGCACATCGCCATAGCGCAGCATGCGAGTGCCGCCGGTGTTGTGGGCCAGCATGCCGCCCACGCTGGGGTCAGCGCTCAGGTCGATGGGAAAGAACAGGCCTTCGGGCTCCAGCCTTTCATTGATCTCGCTGAGCTTGTAGCCGGCGGAGACGCGCAGCGTGCGGTCCAGCGGGTCGAAATCGAAGTGCTCGCGCAGCCGGTCGGTGGCCAGCAGCACATGGCGGCCGGCATCGGTGGGCGTGGCGGCGCGCACCAGGCCGGTGTGTGCGCCCTGGGGCACCAGGGTCAGGTCATGCGCGGCGGCCAGGGCCACCAGCTCGGCCACCTGGGTCGCGGTGGCCGGACGCAGCAGGGCCGCGGCCTGGCCCGGCGCATAACGCGCCGGCTCCAGATAGCGCGGCTCGATGTCCGAGCCCGCCAGCGCGAACTCCGGCCCGACGATGGCGCGGGCCGCCTCGAGAAAGGCCGGGCTCATCTCAGCAGGCCTCGGCCGGCGCGGCGCCGGCCGTCATCTTGAAGATGCCGGTGGCATTGCCCGCGTCGAAGCGCAGGTCCAGGCCCTGCTCGTCGCGCTCGCGCTGGATGAACTCGTGGAAGCTGCCCGGCACGCTGCGGCTGAGCAGCTGGCCCTCATGCAGGAACTGGCGCTGCACCGTCGCCGCGCGGAAGGCGGTCTGGCGCACGCGGCCGCTCTTGGAGGTCTCGATCGTGTCCTTGATGGGACGATCCAGGGCGCGCTGCAGATCGGCCACGGCTTCGATATTGGCAACGCGGTCGGTGGCGTGGTTGAAGGCATTGCCCTCGGTGGCGATCCAGGCCATCTCGGCGGACTCGGCCAGCAGGCGCTCGTAGTCGGCCAGCTCGAACACGCCATGCTGGCGCTCAAAGCAGGCGCGCAGGCGCGGCAGCAGGCGCAGAGCCTCGCCCCAGGGCAGCTGCTTGTCGCGCGCCAGACGCTCCAGCGCGGCCAGATCCTCGGGCCCCAGCGGGTCGCGCGAGGCGCCGATCACACGGCTCACCGCGGCCTGGAACTCGCCGCTGAACTGCTCGGGGTGCAGCTCGGAGACGAAGAACTGGGCGATGTCCTCCGGGAAGTCCTGGTGGCGCCAGCTGCGGCCCGTCATCTTGAGCCGGGTCAGCGGATAGGTCTCGGCATGAGCAAAGCCCAGAGGGCGCAGCACGCGGGTGATGGCGGCCTCGCCGGGCGGCAGGGCGCCGCTGGGCCAGGCCACGGTGCGCAGGGCGCCATGGTCAAAGACCAGGCGCTGGCCGGCGCGCTGGCAGTCGGCCACATAGGCCGCGCCGGCCGGCACGCGGCGGGTCACGTCCACGAACAGGGCCATGTTCAGGGCCTGGGCCAGCTCGGCGCGCGTCACGCGCTCGCCCACCGGCTGCAGCAGGGCCGGCAGCAGCTGCAGCTGCGCGAAAGCGGTCTGGGCCTCGGCCTCGCCGAGCAGGGAAGACAGGAGGCGGAAGAGGCCCGTCTCCAGGGGATTCGTCGTCATCTCAGGAACTCCAGATGGAAGAACGCCCCGCAGGGGCGGGGCGTGTCAAGGATAGAAGCAATCAGACGTCGAACTTGACGCCCTGTGCGAGCGGCAGCTCACGCGAGTAGTTCACCGTGTTGGTGGTACGGCGCATATAGGCCTTCCAGGCGTCGGAGCCGGACTCGCGGCCGCCGCCGGTTTCCTTCTCGCCGCCGAAGGCGCCACCGATCTCGGCGCCGGAGGTGCCGATGTTCACATTGGCGATGCCGCAGTCCGAGCCGCTGGCCGAGACAAAGAGCTCGGCCTCGCGGATGTCATTGGTGAAGATGGCCGAGGACAGGCCTTGCGGCACCTCGTTCTGCAGCGCGATGGCCTCGCCCAGGCTCTTGTACTTCAGCGTGTACAGGATGGGCGCGAAGGTCTCGTGCTTGACGATCTCGGTCTGGGCCGGCATGCGCACCAGGGCCGGCACGGCGTACCAGGCCTCGGGGTACTGCTCGGCCAGGGCACGGCCGCCGCCGCTCACCTCGCCGCCCTGCTCGCGCGCGGCGGCCAGGGCCTTCTGCATGGCATCGAAGGCGCCCTGGTCGATCAGCGGGCCGATCAGATTGCCGGCCTCGATGGGCGAGCCGATCTTGAGCTGGGCGCGGGCGCGGTCCAGGCGGGCCACCAGCTCGTCATGGATGGTCTCGTGCGCGATCAGGCGGCGCGTGGTGGTGCAGCGCTGGCCGGCGGTGCCATAGGCGCCAAAGAGGATGCCGCGCACGGCCAAGTCCAGGTCGGCGCTGGGCGTCACGATGATGGCGTTGTTGCCGCCCAGTTCCAGCAGGCAGCGGCCGAAGCGCGCCGCCACGCGCGGGCCCACGGCGCGGCCCATGCGGGTGGAGCCGGTGGCCGAAACCAGGGCCACGCGGGCATCGTCCACCAGGGCCTCACCCACGGCGGCGCCGCCGATCAGCAGCTGGGACAGGTGATCAGGCGCGGCATGGCCGGCCGCCTGGTAGCGGGCCAGGGCCTTGTCGAACAGGGCCTGGGTGGCCAGGGCGGTGAGCGGCGTCTTCTCGCTGGGCTTCCAGACGCAGGGATCGCCGCAGACCAGGGCCAGGGCCGAGTTCCAGGCCCAGACCGCCACCGGGAAGTTGAAGGCCGAGATGATGCCCACCACGCCCAGGGGCAGGTACTGCTCCATCATGCGGTGGCCGGGGCGCTCGCTGGCGATGGTCAGGCCATGCAGCTGGCGCGAGAGGCCGACGGCGAAGTCGCAGATGTCGATCATCTCCTGCACCTCGCCCTCGCCCTCGCTCGTGACCTTGCCGGCCTCCAGCGAGACCAGGCGGGCCAGGTCCATCTTGTGGGCGCGCAGCTCCTCGCCAAAGAGGCGCACCAGCTCGCCGCGCTTGGGCGCGGGCACGGTGCGCCATTGCAGGAAGGCGGCCTGGGCGCGGGCGATGGCCGCGGTCATGTCGGCAGCGCTGGCCTCGGGCACGGCACCGATCTGCGCGCCGTCGATGGGGCTGCGCACGATCAGGCTGCCGCCGGTGTAGGCGCTGCTGGGAACGCCCAGGGCGCTCAGGAGGTCTTGGGTTTGCTTGCTCATGAATCGATTTTCCTTCAGCCGATGCTCTCGACCTGGCGCGACTGCTGATAGGCCTTGCCGAAGCGGTTGGCCAGGAACTCCGGCAGCTGTACCTCTTCCTGACGGATGAAGCCCTGCTGGGGCAGCTTGCCCTCGCGGAACAGGTCCACGGCGGCGCAGATGCCGGCGGCCGTGGTGATCTGGATGGCGGAGAGCGGCGACTTGGCATCGCGCTCGGCGAAGATCTTGCGGGCGAACACCTCCTGCAACAGGGTGCCGTTCTTCATGCCCGAGACGGTGACGAAGACCAGCACCACGTCCTGCATGGTGGCGGGCATGCTCTTGCGCATGATGTCCTTGAGCTTCTCCTGGTCGGCGGCCAAGCCCAGGTCTTCCAGCAGGAACTTCATCAGATCGCGGTGGCCGGGGTAGCGCACGGTCTTGTAGTCCAGGTTCTTGACCTTGCCGGACCAGGTCTCGCACAGGGTGCCCAGGCCGCCCGAGGTGTTGAAGGCCTCGTACTCCACGCCGTCCAGCGAGAAATGCTCCAAACCTTCCAGCGGCAGGGCCGAGATGAACTCGCCGCCATGGATGGCCTCGCAGGGATGGCAGTACTCGTTGATCAGGCCGTCCACCGACCAGGTCAGGTTGTACTTGAGCTTGTTGGTGGGGAAGGCCGGCAGCGCGCCCACGCGCATCTGTACATCGCGCACCTCGTCGAACTGCTTGGCCAGATGATGGGCCACGATGCCGATGAAGCCCGGCGCCAGGCCGCACTGCGGCATGAAGGCGGTCTTGCTGCCCTGGGCCAGCTCCTTGATGGCCTTGGTGGCGGCCACGTCCTCGGTCAGGTCGAAGTAGTGGCAGCCGCATTCGCGTGCCAGGGTGGCGGCGGTGATGGCCAGGTGGTAGGGCAGCGCATTGACCACCGCGTCCTTGCCGCGCAGCTGGGCGGCGAGGGCGCCGTGGTGGGCGGTGTCCACCTCGGCGGTGGCAATGCCCTCGGCCGCCAGCACGGCCAGGTACTTGGCGTTCTTGTCGATCACGGTGACCTGGTAGTCGCCGGTGGCGTGCAGCAGGCGGGCGATGGTCTGGCCGATGTGGCCGGCGCCGAGCAGGGCGATCTTCATGGGGTGTCTCCTCGTATCCAAAGAAATGCGGTCCGGAATGGGGCGCAGTCTAGGAATGAGTGCGGACGAAAGAAAGCGATGTTTCGTCGAAACAAGAGCTCAATCTGACGTTATGACAAACTTGCGCTACACATCGTCAGAAACAAGGGTTATCCATGAACGAGGCCGCCGCCAAGGACCAGACCGATCGCCAGCTCATCACCCTGCTGCAGGCCAATGCCCGCGCCAGCACGGCCGAGCTGGCACGCAAACTGGGCATTGCGCGCACCACGGTGGTGGCCCGCCTGGCCCGGCTGGAGGCGGCCGGCGTGATCGTGGGCTACACCGCCAAGCTGGGCAGCGAGGCCCAGGACCGCGGCGTGCAGGCCTTTGTGGGCGTCACGGTGCAGCCGCGCGCGGGCCGCGAGGTGGTCAAGAAGCTGACGAGCTTTCCCGAGCTGCGCCAGCTGGCCTCGGTGAGCGGCGAGTTCGACTACATGGCCGTGCTGCGCGCCGAGTCCACCATGCGCCTGGATGCGCTGCTCGACGAGATCGGCGAGATCGAGGGCGTGATCAAGACCACCAGCTCGGTGGTGCTGGCGCTGCGGGTGGATCGCAGCGCTTGATGCCCGATGCTCGGCCGGCACAGGCTCCGAGGCTTAGGCACGGGTATTGCACAGAGTGCCCCAGTCCTTCCCCTCCGGAGTGCATCGATATGTCTGCCAAGTCTCTGTCGCAAGTCCTGCACGCAAGTCGCGCCCACCGGGCCGTGACCGCGCTGAAGGTGGTCACGCTGGTGCTCGCCATCTGGGGCATTGCCTATCCGGCCCTGCTCTGGGGTCTGGGCCAGATGCTGAGTTGAGCGGAGCCGACTGGGCCGCCCCGCCGCCCTGATGACTCAGCGCTTCTTCAGCGCCTCAGCCGCGACGTCGGGCTGGTCGGTAAAGAAGCCGTCCATGCCCAGATCGAGAAAGCGCTTAAGCTGACCGGCCATATCGCCCAGGGCCTGGCCCTCGCGCCGGAACTCGGCCGGCAGGAAGCTGTTCTCGGCGCGGAAGGTCCAGCCATGCACCTTCAGGCCGCGCTTGTGGGCCTCGGCAATCAGCGGCGTCGCCGCGCCGCTGGGCGGGATCATCAGGTTGAGATGGGGGCCCACGCCATCCGCGTAGCGCTTGATGAAGTCCAGCCCCGCGGGCTGGGCCAGCTCGGCATAGCCGCGCGCATCGCCCGCCACGTTGAAGTCGTAGGGCTTGCCATTGGCGCTGAGCAGCTGCACCAGGCGCAGCTTCGTCTTGCCGCGCAGGTACTGCAGATTGGCCACCTCGAAGGACTGGATGAAGACCGGCGCCTCGGCGCGGTTGCCCCAGGCCGCGTGCAAGGCCTTGAGCAGGGTGTCTTCCATGCGCGGCAGGCCAGCCGCATCCGTGAAGGCCTTGAAGTAGCTGGGGTGCTTGGTCTCGGGGTAGATGCCCACGCCGCGCGCCTGGGCCAGGGCGATCACCTCGTCCAGCGTGGGAATGGGCAGGCGGTCATCAAAGGCCTTGTTGGCCAGACGCAGGTCGCGCAGGCGCTCCTGCGCGCGAATGTCGGCGCGGATCTCGGCAGCCGTGAAGTCCTCGGCAAACCAGCCCGCCATCGGCCGGCCATCGACCAGCTTCACCGTCAGGCGATCCGCGTACTTGTCCAGCTGCCAGACATTGCTGCTGGTGTCGGTGCGATGCAGCACCGGCTTGCCATCCGCGCCACGCTTGATCGTGCGGCCATCGGCCTCCAGCTCGACGCGCGCCAGCAGCGGCTCGTGGCGGGCCAGCAGCACCCCGTCCTTGCTCATCACCAGATCGGGCTCGATGTAGTCCGCGCCCTGCTCGATCGCCAGTTCGTAAGCCGCGAGCGTGTGCTCGGGCCGGTGGCCGCTGGCACCGCGGTGGGCGATCAGCAGAGGCTGGGCCAGCGCCCAGCCGCCGGACAGGGTCAGCAGCAGGGCGGCGGCCCAGGATCGAACAGCAGGGGTCTTGATCGGCATGGCGCTCTCCTTATGGGGTACACGCCGGCCATGCTGCCAGCGCGCCGTGACAGAGCGGCACCGGCCGCGCAAGGTCTGGGCGCTCTGCGCATGCCGCAGACTCAGTACAAGCCGCGCGTGCGCGCCATCAGCCGGGTCAGGCCCAGCATGGCATCGGTGTGCGGCGTGGCCAGGCCGAGCTTCTGCGCAATCTCGCGCACCACGGCCACCAGGGCGTCCAGCTCCAGCGGGCGGCCGGCCTCGGTGTCCTGCAGCATGGAGGTCTTGAAGGCGCCCAGCTTGCGCGTCACCTCGTGGCGCTGCTCGGGCGTCTGGTCCACGCCGCAGCCGATGCGCGCACCGATCTCGGCGGCCTCGCGCATCACGTTCGTCACGAAGCCGCGCACCAGCTCGTCGTCCAGGATGCGATCGGCCGTGGCGCCGGTCAGGGCCGAGATCGGGTTCATGGTCATATTGCCCCAGAGCTTGAACCAGATGTCGCGCTGGATGCGCTCCGACACCGTGGCATTGAAGCCGGCGCGCTGCAGCAGGGCCGCGAGCTGCTCCACATGCGCGGGCCGGCCGCCGGCCGGATCGCCCAGGATCAGGCCCATGCCCATCACATGCCGCACCCGGCCCGGCTCGGGCGTGGCGCAGCTGGCGTGCACCACCGAGCCGATCACGCGCTCGGCCGGGATCTGCGCAGCGATCAGGCCGCCCGGGTCCACCGTCTCCAGGGCCTGCCCCTCCAGCGGGCCGCCCAGGCCGCGGAAGAACCACCAGGGCACGCCGTTCATGGCCACCAGCACCCGGGTCTCGGGCCCCATCAGGGCGCGCACGGCGGGCGCCACCGCGGCCAGGGCCGGGCCCTTGACGGCCACCACCACCAGGTCCTGCGGACCCAGGGCCTGGGTGCTGTCGCTGGCCATGAGCGGCACGCTCAGGCTCTCACCGGTCGGCGTGTCCAGCCGCAGGCCCTGCGCGCGCAATGCCGCCAGCGTGGCGCCGCGCGCCAGGGCACTGAGCTGCACCTCGGCGCCCAGCTTGTGGCCCAGATAGGCGCCGAACCAGCCGCCAATGGCGCCCGCCCCCACGATGCACACCTTGAAACTCATGCTGCTTTCCCTCGCTTGACTTGTTCGCACCGGCGCTGTGCCGGCTTGCGCCCGCGAATCTACGTCAGTTCTGCTCCGCCCCCAAGCGACGGCTGAGCTGACTCGCGGCTTTGCGCAGCGTCTCGCCCAGGCCGGGCTTGAGCCGGCTGCTGGGCAGGCTCAGGGTCAGGGCGCCCACCAGCTCGCCGCCGGCGCGGAACACCGGCGCGGCCAGGCCGGCCAGGCCCTCCACGCGGTCGCCATCCAGCTCGGCCAGGCCCTCGGCGCGGATGCGCTCATAGAGCTTGCCGCGCGCGCCGCCATAGGCCAGCAGCAGGCGCCCGCCCGCGCCGCGCTCCAGAGGCAGCAGATCACCCGCGCGCAGATGGTCGCGCAGGGGCTGGGGCGAGTCCACACGGTACAGGCACAGGCGCTGCTCGCCCTGGCGCACATGCAGGGCCGCGCTCTCGCGTGTGCGTGCCACCAGAGCCTGCAGCACCGGCATCACCTCGGCTTCCAGCGAAAAGGAGGCGGCGTAAAGGCCGTGCAGCCGCGCCAGGCCCGGCCCCAGGGCATAGCGCCCGTCGGCCCGACGCTGCAGCAGCTGCGCATGCTCCAGCGAGGCCAGCAGGCGCAGGGCCGTGCTCTTGTAGAGCTGGGTGCGCTCGGCCAGCTCGCTCAGGCTCAGCGTGCTGTCGCCGGCGCGAAAGGCATTGAGCAGGCTCAGGGCCTTGTCGGCCGCGGCCACGCCACCGGGGGCGGCTTCGGTGTCGGCCAGGGAGGGCGTGGCGGCTTTGCGGGGCATGGTTGACGCGGGCGGGCCTGAAGGCGATACTTTTTAGAACTTTGTTCCATCAGATAGAACATGTCAAGCAGCACCCAGGCACCCGAGGTCCTGATCAGCGAGGTGGGCCCGCGCGACGGCCTGCAGAGCGTGGCCACCACCATGCCCACGGCCGCCAAGCAGCGCTGGGTGGCCGCCCTGCATGCCGCCGGCCTGCGCGAAATCGAGCTGGGTTCCTTTGTGCCGGCCCGCCTGCTGCCCCAGCTGGCCGACACCGGTGAGCTGATCGCCTTTGCGCGCGGCCTGCCCGGCCTCGCCACCCTGGCCCTGGTACCCAACCGGCGCGGGGCCGAGGCCGCCATCGCGGCGGGTGCACACAAGATCAGTCTGCCCATCTCGGTGAGCGAGGCCCACTCCCTGGCCAATGTGCGCAAGACCCCGCAGGCCATGCTGGAGGAGCTACGCAGCGTGCTGGCCCTGCGCCGCGAGCAGGCGCCCGATATGGGCGTGGAGGTGGGCCTGTCCACCGCCTTCGGCTGCACCCTGCAGGGGGCGGTGGATGAAGACGCCGTGATCCGCCTGGCCCTGGCCTGCGCCGAGGCGGGGGCGGACGATGTGGGCCTCTCGGACACCGCCGGCATGGCCAACCCGGCCCAGGTGCGGCGGCTCTTCACGCGCCTGCGCCAAGAGCTGGGCGAGCGTGCCGGGGCCGCGCACCTGCACAACACCCGCGGCCTGGGCCTGGCCAACTGCCTGGCCGCCTACGAGGCCGGCGTGCGCACCTTCGACGCCTCCCTGGCCGGCCTGGGCGGCTGCCCCTATGCGCCCGGCGCCTCGGGCAATGTGGTGACCGAGGACCTGGTCTTCATGTTCGAGGCCATGGGCGTGCGCACCGGTATCAACCTCGAGCGCCTGCTGGCCGCCCGCGCGCCGCTGCGCGAGGGCCTGCCCCAGGAGGCGCTGTACGGCATGCTGGCCGAGGCCGGCCTGCCCAAAGGATTCCAAGCATGAGCGAAGCCAAGCACACGCAAGACCTGCCCCTGGCCGGCATCCGGGTGATCGAGTTCACCCATATGGTGATGGGGCCGACCTGCGGCATGGTGCTGGCCGATCTGGGTGCCGAGGTCATCAAGGTGGAACCGCTCACGGGCGACAACACCCGCCAGCTGCTGGGCTCGGGCGCGGGCTTCTACCCGCTCTTCAACCGCAACAAGAAGAGCCTGGCCCTGGACATCAAGCAGCCGCGCGGCCTGGAGATCGTGCTCAAGCTGCTGGCCGGCGCCGATGTCTTCAGCGAGAACTTCAAGAGCGGCACCATGGAGCGCCTGGGCCTGGGCTATGCGGCGCTCTCGGCCCTGAACCCGCGCCTGATCTATGTCTCGCACAAGGGCTTTCTGCCCGGCCCCTACGAGCACCGCACCGCGCTGGACGAGGTGGTGCAGATGATGGGCGGCCTGGCCTATATGACCGGGCGGCCGGGCGACCCGCTGCGTGCCGGCAGTTCGGTGAACGACATCATGGGCGGCATGTTCGGCGCCATCGGCGTGCTGGCCGCCCTGCAGCAGCGTCACGCCAGCGGCCGCGGCCAGCAGGTGCAATCGGCCCTGTTCGAGAACAATGTGCTGCTGGTGGCTCAGCACATGATGCAGTACGCCATCACCGGCAAGCCGGCCGCGCCCATGCCCGAGCGCATCTCGGCCTGGGGCATCTACGACGTCTTCACCGTGGCGGGCGGCGAACAGATCTTCCTGGCCGTGGTGAGCGACACGCAGTGGGCCCTGTTCTGCCAGGCCTTCGGCTTTGAGGATCTGGCGGCAGACGCCGCGCTGGCCAGCAACAACCTGCGCGTCCAGGCCCGGCCCCACCTGATCCCCACGCTGCGCACACGCCTGGCCGCGCGCACCGCGGCCGAGATCGCCACGGTGTTCGAGGCCCAGGGCCTGCCCTTCGCACCCATCACCCGGCCCGAGCAGCTCTTTGACGACCCGCATCTGCAGGCCACCGGCGGCCTGGCCCCCAGCACCCTGCCCGATGGCCGCGAGACCCGGCTGCCCTTGCTGCCCCTGAGCCTGGATGGCCAGCGCCTGCCCCTGCGCCGGCCCGCGCCCCAGCTGGGGGCGGACAACGCGGCGCTGTTGGCCGCGCTGGGCTATGGCGAGCAAGAAGTCGCAGCCCTGCGGGCCGAGGGCGTGGTGCTCTGAGCACAAGGCCCCGGCTGGGCGGACAATGCTGGCCAATTCGCGCCCTCACCCACCGCCTTGTCCCCAGCCACACCCGCACCCAGCACCGCCCTGCCGCCCTATGCCCAGTGGCAGGCGGAGCGCGCCTGGCCGGTACTGCGCTTTGTCTACGGCATTGGCGGCCTCATCCCCCTGCTCTACCTGCTGGGCGACTGGTTGATCGAGCCGGCCGCGGCCGAGGTGCGGACCCTGCGCTTTGTCTATCTGGGCTTCTGGGCCCTGCTGAGCTGGCTGACGTTCAGGCCGGGGCGCAAGCTGCCCCTGGCCCTGTCCTACCCGCTCTACACCCTGGTGGGTGTGGGCTTTGCCTGCGTGATCGACGGCAAGCTGCTGGGCCGCCCCGAGTTTGTGCTGGCCACCTCCCTGCTCTATCTGATGGGCCTGCTCATTGCCAAGGCCCCGCTCTGGCTCAATCTGGCCTGCGGCGGCATCACCGTGCTGGTCTGCGCCACCATGCTGAGCTGGCTGGGCCTGGACGCCACCGCCATACGCCGGGTGGTCTTCTTCCACGGCCTGTGGGCCGGCGTGGTGGGCACGGCGGCCTGGGTGGTGCAGCGGCTGAACCGCCAGCTCTACCTCGCAGAGCGCGAGCTGCGCCAAACGCTGGCCGCCAACCAGCATCTGCTGGCCGAGACCGAGAAGCTGGCGCGCACCGATCCGCTGACCGCCCTGCCCAATCGCCGGCAGTTCTTCCGCAGCGGCGAAGCCGCCCTGGCCGAGAGCCGCAGCAGCGGCCAGCCCCTGTCCCTGCTGGCGCTGGACGTGGATCACTTCAAGCGCATTAACGATCAGGGCGGTCACCAGCTGGGCGATACCGTGCTGCGTGAGGTGGCCCAGTGCTGCCGCGCCAGTCTGCGCAACACGGACCTGGCGGCTCGCATCGGTGGCGAGGAGTTTGCCCTGCTCCTGCCGGCCACCGATCTGGCCCAGGCCCAGCAGCTGGCGGAGCGGCTGCGGCAGGAAATTGCCGCGCTGCAGCTGCCGGCGGCCGTGACGGTCAGCATAGGCTGCGCCGAGCTCTCTGCCGAGATGGGCAGCGTGGATGCGCTGCTGGCCCGGGCCGATGAAGCCCTCTACGCCGCCAAGGAGAACGGTCGCAACCGCGTCAGCAGCGCCCGCCGCAGCCTGCTCACGCCCGGCCACTGAGCCCGGCGCCAAGCCCTCACCGGCACGCGCCCTGGACTCAGCGGGGACAATAGAAGGCTGAACCCGCCAGATCCGGCGTCACTCCCGAGTTCCAGCCATGAAATACCTGCACACGATGGTCCGCGTCGAGAACCTCGACGCTTCGCTCAAGTTCTACCGCGACGCTCTGGGCATGGTCGAGATGCGCCGCACCGAGCACGAGGCCGGCCGCTTCACCCTGGTCTATCTGGCCGCCCCCGGCGACGAGGCCGGCAAGTACCAGCCCCAGGTCGAGCTGACCTACAACTGGCCCGATGCGGACGGCAAGGCCGAGGCCTACACCGGCGGCCGCAACTTCGGCCACATCGCCTTTGCCGTGCCCGATATCTATGCCGCCTGCCAGCGTCTGGCCGACCACGGCGTGACCATCCTGCGCCCTCCGCGCGACGGCCGCATGGCCTTTGTGCGCTCGCCCGACCAGATCTCCGTCGAGCTGCTGCAGGACGGCCCCGCCCTCGCCCCGGCCGAGCCCTGGGCCTCCATGCCCAATACCGGCAGCTGGTAAGAAGACCGTCGAGGGCCTGGCCCTAGCGCCAGGGCGGTGTCAGCGGCTTTTTGCCCAGCGCCGCCTCCCAGGCCTGCATGGTGCAGCTGCTCACCCAGGGACCGGCATTGCCCCCCTGGCCTTCCGGCGCCGGCGGCCGCGGTTCGGACAGTCGGCGACGGAAAAACAGGGCCGTCGCGCGCTTGAAGTTCTCCAGCACCTCGGCCGAGCTGGGCTTGGCTTGGTGGCGCCCGCCCGGAATGCCCACGCCTCGACGCGCACGCAGGGGCAAGACCTGCCCCGCGGGCTGCAGCGCAGCCTCCATCGGACAGCCCGCGGCCGTGCATGTGGCCGGCCCCGCCACCTTGGACCCGCTCTCGGGCGCGTCGTGCTGCGCAAGCCCATCTTGCGGCAAGGAAACACAAGAAACATCCATGCGCCAAGCATGGCGCGCAGGCTCGCATGGAGCAATCCCGCCTCGGTGGGAGAAGTGGGCGATAAGCATTTGATGCGACTCAAGCTGAATGAGCAGTGCTATCTGGTCCAGTCACGGAAAAGCTTGTAGACATCATCCATATAGTCTTCGCGGTAGCTGGTAAGAACAATAATCTTCTCGCTAACGGGATCAATCCCCACTCTCTGCCCACCGTAGCCAACCCACCAATAGCTTGCAACACCCCCGAAGTCGGCAATCCAAGTCTGATATCCGTAAGACTTAAAAGCGGCGCCAACTCGCTTAGATTTATTAGGGACTTGGGCACTTGTAGCTGCCTTCATGTAGCTGCCAATACATCCATCAGATTTTAGTTGTTTGATAGAAAAAACAGCAAGCCTTGCCCAGTCTCTGATGGTTGCACTAACGCCAGATGCCGACATTGGCTTCCCATCCTTGTCATAAAGCCAGAAACCCTGAGACTCAGTTTCTGCCGGTTTCCAAAAATACTTCTCAAAGGCATCAAAAAAACCACCAGCAGCATCGCCGACCAACGATAGGGTGAACGTATCGGTGGCTGTGTATCGAAGCTCTTTGCCAGATTCAATGGTTTTCGCTCCGAACCTCTTGACCACATCGAGGGTCGAATACTCCTTCTTGAGAATCCTCTGCGTTTGGTTATCCTCGTGCTCTCCAGCCATCTTTGCGTCTGCGACACCGCTACTCATAGAAAGAACATGCCTGAGTGGAGCATCACCTGAGGCCACTCCTGCCAGCTCAGGCAAGTACTTGCTTGCTGGGTCATCCAAGGACTTGATGCTCCCGTTACAAAGCATGTTTCCCAGTGTGTATGCAGCCAAGCTCTTGCTCATGCTCTGCGAATACATGGCCGACTTATCTGTCGCTGGCTCTTTGTATTTTTCAAAGACGATCTGCCCTTTTTCAACAAGCAAAATTGCCGTTGTTTTATTGGCATCGATAATCTGCTCGGCCCTGGCGGCAATGCGCCTATCACTCCAAGACAAGTCTTTGTGGGGAAGTGCCAGAGGAGTCTTGGACGCCTCGAAAATTCGGTTATTTTCGAGTTTTGCAAATCCTCCAGAATGTCTTCGAGGATTGACTTCAGCAACTTCAGAAGCCGACACAGTCGCTCCAAACAGCAAAGCAACTAGAAGAGACCAACGAGCTAGTTTCATACAGTGTCCTTGATGCTGAGCAATGAATGAGGCACGATCGGATTCGCGCATGGTAGATGGGACAGTCCTGTCAACTTCGTCCAGTCCAGCTGGAATCAGAGCTTAGATTCGATGAAATCAAGAACGATTTGCTGGGCTTTTTTTCTTGTGTCTGCATCAGCTCCGCGAGAAATATACCAAGCGCCCCTTCCAGGAAGCCGCTTGGAGCTTGATGAAAAGTCACCAAACATCATTCCGTGCCCTCCACCCTCGATGAGCTCCAAGCGAATATCTTGACCCTTGGCCTTGATTTCTTCGTACCAGCTCTTGGGCGATGGCATAGCTTCAGTTGGGTTTGACGCACGACTACAGGATTTCGCAAATCCATCAGGTGCAAATGGATAGTGGTCGTTGATGCCACAGGGCATTGCCCTCAGGTGCATCCAATCGTCTTGCCGCGTGCCGCCATAGTTATCTGACAGTCCATAGATCAGCAGCAATGGGACCTTGATTTCATCCGGGAATCCGATACCAGCTGACGGCCCACCTTCTGCAATGACTCCGCGAACATGGGTCGCATCAACTGAAGCAGCCATATTGATAGCTACGGACGCTCCGTTTGATAGGCCCTGGATGAAAATTCTGGTGGCATCAACTTTGTCGTTGTTTATGGCCCAACGGTACGCGCCCCACGTGGCTTTATAGATCATCCTTTGTCGAGCACCGTTAGTCATCACATACAAAATAAGCTCTGACCTTGATGCGATCCCATTCATCTCAAACGCGTCGAAAATCAAGGTTGCATAGCCTTGTTGATTCAACAGCTTCGCGAAGTCACGCTCATAACCAGACACCCCCCCACCGCCATGAGAAATTATCACCAGCGGATGTTTGTCACCACGCTTCTTCGCGAAAAGCGTCGGCATATCGAGCTGCACTGAGGCGTGGCAAGGGTTGAACTTTGCGAGCGGACCGATAACAGATTTGACAGGGCCACGCTCCACAATCTGTGTGTCTTCTGGATTGTGCGGGTGACAATCTATCTGTGCACCTGCGGCACCTGCGGCACCTGCAAGCGTCGCAAGGATCAGAGAACCAAATGACCTCTTCAAAGACATTCATTCACCTGCGATTCCATGCGCTATTCGCACTCACAAATGTATGAAGAGTCCGCAGCAAGAGCAATAGAAAGGCGGGCGGCCACAAGTTTGGAATGCAGCACCTTGCCGCCCCGCAAGGTGTGGGGATGACAAGAAGATTCCGGCAGATAAAGGCCCAGGAACACGCGACGTTGGGCGCTTCGAGCTGGCAGTGATGCCACCAAGGCCCGCCGCACCCAGACCGACAACCTGAAGGAGCTGGAGCGCCAGCGCGCCGTCTTCGGCCGCATGCAGATCGACGGCATCAAGCCGCACCACGTGCGCGGCTACATGGACAAGCGCGGCGAGCAGGCCAAGGCACGCGCCAACCGGGAGAAGGCCCTCTTGAGCCATGTGTTCAACAAGGCCCGGGAGTGGAGCTACACCGACGCCACCAACCCCTGCCAGGGCGTGAAGGGCTTCAAGGAAGCCGGGCGCGACCGCTATGTGAGCGACTACGAATTCCGGGCCGTGTGGGAGAAGGCCGACCAGACCCTGCGCGATGCGATGGACCTGGCCCTGTTGACCGGCCAGCGACCGGCCGATGTGCTGAAGATCAAGCGCGAGGACTTGCGCGACGGCGCGCTGTGGATCGTGCAGAACAAGACCAAGGCCAAGCGCGCCATCGAGATCACGGGCGAGCTAGCCGCGTTGATCGAGCGCATCGGTGCCAGGCCGCGCGAGCGCCTGAGCGCCTGGCTGATTCAGGACGATGACGGCAAGCCGCTGGGCACCTTCGGCCTGCGCTCACGCTTCGACAAAGCGAGGCGCGCGGCCGGCGTGGAGTTTCAGTTTCGAGACATCAGGGCGAAGGCTGCGACTGACACAGGCGACCTGGCGCACTCGCAGAAGCTGCTGGGTCACCGCAATCGTGAGATGACTGAGCAATATGTTCGAGCAAGGGTCGGCGAGCGAGTCAGTCCGCTCCGTTAGGCGTTAGTGCTGGTGCTGGTGCTGGTGCTGGTGCTGGTGCTGGTGCCGGTGCTGCCCCATCCGGTCTTGCTCGACGAGGGCACGTTGAGCGCAACCCGTCGATGTGTTCGTTAAGGCTTCCAGATACCGTTTGCCACATGGGATCGAGAACGAAATCGACACCTTCGCGCCGAGCCAACTTCGCCGCGGGGACAAAGTCCGCATCGCCAGCCACAAGTACGATCTGATCTACTTGGCGTTTCAAGGACAGTGACGCGATATCAATGCCGATACGCATGTCGACGCCCTTCTGCCTGGCATTGGGCACCACGTGCTCTTCACCAAGGTGCTCGAACTTCATTCGCCCCTTAAGCAGGTCGTCGATAACCGCGGGCTTGATCGTCCACGGCGTGTCGCTGGCAAGGTGGCCGAGTCGCAGTGCCACCTTGCGCTTCTCCCGCAAGAGTTGATGCAATTCCTTCCGAAACGTCGCCTCTTGGGACTTTGAAAAGTCGATGCTCTTCTTGGAGACCGGGTTGTGTAGCTTCTTCTCAAGCGGAGCACAGTCGTAGAAGAAGATCCGGTAGAGATCGCGTCGCCTACCGTTTGCCTGCCCACCAGGCTCGCGAAGATGAGCCACAGCCCACCTGAAAGCGCAATCTGCGGCCCTGTTGGCGTCGTAAGCGTTGTGAGGCTCAAGACTCCTAAATCGCTTAATGAAGTACGCCCCATCAATGAGGATGGCGGTAGGCATGGTCTCTCCAAATGCGGAACCACAAACAAAAACGCCCTAGGGTTCGGCGCGTCCTCGATGAAGTGGACGGCGTACTGCCTAGGGCGGGATGCTGCGGAGTTTAGCAATTGCTAAACATCCTTGAATGCTCCGGGAGAATTTTTTTTGTAGATGCGCGGTACTAGTTGTAGAAAAGCCCCGGACAGTAAAACTGTGCGAGGCTCTCTGTAAGTGCTTGTCAGCACTCATGAATTCTGGTGGCCAAGGGCGGAATCGAACCACCGACACGCGGATTTTCAATCCGCTGCTCTACCAACTGAGCTACTTGGCCTTTGTTCTTTTTGCTGATCAATCTGTCTTGATCAGCGAAGACCAAGACTATAACACAGCTTTCAGAGTCCGCCACCTCTTTTATTTCGAGAAAGATCCACACCCAGCTGTTTGAGCTTGCGGTAGAGGTGGGTGCGCTCCAGACCGGTCTTCTCAGCCACGCGGGTCATGGAGCCGCATTCCTTGGCGAGGTGGAACTCGAAATAGCTCTTCTCGAAGGCGTCGCGGGCCTCGCGCAGGGGGCGATCCAGCTCGAAAAGCTGCTCGGATGCCAAGCCGGAGGCCGGCAGGCTGCCGTTGAGCACATTGGAGCCGCCCATGGCTGCAGCCTGCATGCCGCCCCCGACCATGCCCAGGCTCGCTGCCCCATGCGCGCCCACGCCGACCGCGGCGCCGGCCATGGCCGACGAGGCCTCGACGCCGCGCCCGTAGCTCATGACAGCGGCGCCCACGGACAAGCCAGGTGCGGCGCCCAGGGCGCCCGCCGGCGCCACGGTTCTGGGCGCTGTCTTGACCAGGGCCTGCTCCACCGCACGCAGCAGCTTCTGCAAGGTGATGGGCTTCTCCAGGAAAGCGATGGCGCCGAATTTGGTGGCTTCAACCGCCGTGTCGATGGTGCCGTGACCGCTCATCATGATGACGGGCATGGTCAGCTGACCCGTGCTGCCCCACTCCTTGAGCAGGGTGACGCCGTCAACGTCGGGCATCCAGATATCGAGGAGCACCAGATCCGGCCGCATGCGCTCGCGCGAGGCGCGAGCCTGGGCGGCGTTCTCGGCCAGCTCGATGGTGTGACCTTCGTCGGTAAGGATCTCGGACAACAGGGCACGAATGCCCAGCTCGTCGTCAACTACAAGAATGGTTGCCATGTATGCCTGCTGTTCACGCGGCCCTGTGCGCGATGCCGGCGTCGGCCGGGCCCGGTGCAGTCGCGAATTTTGAAAATGATAACGAAACTTGAGCCCCCACCGGCGGCTGCGTCTCGTCCGCCTGTGGATAGGTGTTGGCCAGGCGGACCCTCGCGCCATGCTCGTCGGCGATCTTCTTCACCACGGCCAGGCCCAGTCCCGTGCCCTTGCTCTTGGTCGTGACATAGGGTTCAAAAGCCCTTTTCAGCACCTTGTCGGCGAAGCCCGGGCCATTGTCCAGGACTTGCAGTCGCAGCGAACGCAGCTCGCCAGCTTCATTGTTGGTCTTCTGGGTGCGCAAGATCACATGGCCATCGCGACGGTCCGCCACCGCATCCAGCGCGTTCTGGACCAGATTGTGTATGACCTGACGCAGCTGGGTGGCATCGCCCAGGATGGCCGGCGGCTCGCTGCACAAATCCGCCTGCAGGCGGCCGCTCTCCTGGGCCTCGGCGTAGAGCATCAGCACCTCGCTGGCCAGGGCGTTGAGGTCCAGGGGCTTGAGCTGGGCCGAGGGCAGGCGGGCGTAGTCGCGGAACTCGTTGACCAGCTGCTTCATGGCCTGCACCTGGTTGACGATGGTCGCGACCGAGCGCACCAGCATCGCCTGGTCATTGCCTTCGAGCTTGGCTTCCAGCTTGTGCTGCAGGCGTTCGGCCGAGAGCTGGATGGGCGTGAGCGGGTTCTTGATCTCGTGGGCCAGGCGGCGGGCCACCTCGCTCCAGGCCGCGGAGCGCTGGGCCGAGACCACCTCGGAGATATCGTCAAAGACCAGCAGGCGGCCGTGCGGCGGCAGCTGGGCGCCACGCACCAGCAGGGTCAGGGTGTCCTGACTCGGATCCGGCTGCAGCTCGAAAGCGTCTTGCCAGGTGCCGCGCTCGCCGGCCTCGGGGCTGTCGCCCAGCTGCTCGAAGCGATGCCAGACGCTCTGGGCAAAGCCCTGCAGCGGGGCCAGCTCCTCCAGGCGCCGACCCTGGTAGGCCGAGAGCGGCAGACGCAGGATGCGGGTGGCGCCGGGGTTGACGGTCTCGATCTGGCCCTGGGCGTCGAAGACGATCACGCCGGCGGTCAGATTGTCCAGGATGGTCTGCAGATTGCTGCGCGCCGCCTCCAGCTGCAGCACGCTGCGCTCGACCTGGGCGCGCGCCTCGGCGAGCTGGTCGGTCATGTCGGCGAAGCTGCGGGTCAGGCCGCCCAGCTCGTCGCGCGAGGTGAGCACGGGCTTGGCCGAGAGGTCGCCGGTAGCCACCTGGCGCATGCCATCGGCCAGCAGCAGCAGGGGGCGGGCCAGCTGATTGCCCAGGGTGATGGCCAGCAGCATGGCGGCGAACACGGCCAGGATCAGCACCAGGGTCAAGGTGCCCAGGTACATGCGGCGCAGGCCGTCGCGCTCCAGGGCACGCTGCTGGTACTCGCTGCTGGCCGTCTGCACCGCCAGGGCATTGCCCACCACCTGGGACGGCACGCGCTGCACCACCATCAGGTAGCGGTCGCTGCTTCCCAGGCTGAACTCGCTGCTGGGCAGGCGTGCCAGGGCGCGGATCCGGACCGGACTTTGCGAGGCCAAGGCCTGCACCTCATCCTCCAGCCCCTCCAGCTGACTGGCGCTACCGGCCGATCGAGCCTGCCGCAGCAGGGCGGGCGCCGGGCGGTCGGGCGTGAGCGTGCTGGCATCGCCCCCCACAGCCATCAGGATCTGGCCATTGCCGCCCACCAGGGCCACGATGCGCGCACCCAGCTGCTCGCGCAGGCGTTCCAGCCCCAAGAGCTGCACCGGCTGGCCGCTCGCCGCCGCCTCGGCCAAGCGCTCGGCCGCATCCAGGGTCTTGCCGGCCGTGTCGTTGACCAGACCGTCCAGGGTGCTGCGCCCCAGATTCAGGCCGGCCTCCAGGGCGCCGGCCAGGCGTACATCGAACCAGCTCTCGATGCTGCGATTCACGAACTGGTAGGACACCGTGTAGATCAGCAGACCGGGCACCAGGCCCACCAGGGCAAAAATGCCCGCCAGCTTGAGCAGCAGACGGCTGCCGAACTGAGCCCGGCGCACCCGCAGCAGCAGTCGCACCGAGGCCGTCCCAATCACCAGGATCAAAACCCCCGCGACCACCGCATTGAGCCAGAACAGCCAGACGTAGTGCCGCTCAAAGAAGCCGCGAGGAGTGGTCGCACCGATGGACAACAAGAAGGCCAGCACGCCGCAGGCCCCGGTCACCACCACCAGGGACAGCAGCCAGGCCCAGCGCGCCGCACGCGTCATGGCTTGCTCGGACTCAGCAACTCGGGCGAGAGGGTCAGGCTGCGTTCAACGCTCAAGGCCCAACCCTGGGGTGAACCCAGCCCGATCTGCATGGGCCGGGGCAGCTGGCTGGTGTCCAGCCGGTAGCTGAACTCCAGATAGTGGCGGGACTCTTCGTCCAGCTCCTTGAGATCCGCCAGCCGCCAGGCCGCCACGCCGCGCATCGAGGCCAGGGCCTCGGCCAGGCTGGTAAAGCTCTGATTCAGGCCCCCGGTGGAGACGCGGTACTGCCGGGTCAGCGGCTGCCACGCCAGGCGCCAGCTGCGCGAAACCTGGGCCACCCGGGCATCGCGCCAGTACCAGCGCGAGCGCAGCAGCGAGGCCTCGGCCACAAAGTAGATGGGCACGCCCTTCATCAGCGCGTCTTCCACCGCGCGGGGCAGCTCGAAGCGGGTGCTGAAGCTCAGCACCAGCGCCTCCTCCCGACGTTCCACGACCAGCTGGCTCAGCTCCACGCCATCGGCACGGGCCGCCCCTCCGGGCAGCAAGGCCAGGAGCAGCAGAAAAACAGCAAACAGGCGTGAAACCGGGAGCAAGGGCTTAGTTCTTCCGCAGCAAGGCGTAGAAGAAACCGTCGACCATCGCGGCCCCCTCGCCCTGTGGGAGTGCATTGTCAGCCAGGGTCAGCAGATGCCCCGTGACGCCTTGCACCATCTGCGAGCGCGCGTCGGCATGGCGTTGCAAAAATGCATCGACCTGCGCCTGCCCCTCGGTCTTGAAGATGGAGCAGGTGGCATAGACCAGACGCCCGCCCGGCTTGAGCAGGGCCCAGAGCGCGTCCAGCAGCTGGGCCTGGATCTGGGCCAGGGCGCCGATATCGCCCGGGCGGCGCAGCCAGCGCACATCGGGATGACGGCGCACGATGCCGGCCGCGCTGCAGGGCGCGTCCAGCAGGATGGCGTCGAAGGGCCGGCCGTCCCACCAGGCGGCGGTATCGCGGGCATCGGCCGCCTTGAGCGCGACCCGGCCCGGGGCCTGCAGCTGCAGGCGCTGGAGGTTGTCCTGCACCCGGGCCAGGCGGCCCGCGTCGGCGTCCAGGGCCAGCAGCTCCAGGTCGGGGCGCAATTCCAGCAGGTGCGCGGTCTTGCCCCCGGGGGCGGAGCAGGCATCCAGCACCCGGGCGCCGGGCGGCAGGACCTCCAGCGGGGGCAGGTCTTGCTGGGCCGGGCGCGGGTCCAGCAGCAGGGGGGCGGCCAGCTGGGCGGCGGCGTCCTGCACCGAGACGGCGCCCTGGGCAAAGCCGGGCAGCGCGCTCACGGGCTGGGGCTTGTCCAGCACCAGGGCCTGGGGCGCCAGCGCCCCCACGGGGCGGGCCGCCATGCCCAGGGCGGCCAGGCGCTCCTGGTAGGCCTGCACGCTGCCCTGGCGGCTGTTAACGCGCAGGGTCATGGGCGGGTGCTGATTGTTGGCGCGCAGCACGGCCTGCCACTGGGTGGGCCAGTCCTGGCGCACCCGCTCTATCCACCAGGGCGGGTGGTTGTAGGCGCCCTGGGGGTCGCGTTCGGCGGCGCGCACCGTGGCCTCGCGCTCGCGCAGGAAGCGGCGCAGCACCGCATTCACAAAGCCGGCGCTGGCCGGGGCGCGCTGGCGCGCGGCCTCCACGGCCTGGTCCACCACCGTGTGTTCGGCGTAGAGCGGCGCCTCGCCCGTGGGCCAGAGCAGGGCCAGGGCGCCCGTGAGCAGGCTGTCCACCCGCGGCGGCGGGTTCTTGGGCGCCAGCACCGCACGGGCGGCCTGGGCACTGCCCCACAGGCGCAGCACATGGAAACTCAGGGCCTGGGTGGCCGGGCGCAGCTCGGCCGGGCAGCGGGCCAGCACATCGGTGAGCGAGCGCCCGTCGCGCACGGCTTGCAGGGCATCGGCCAGCTGCAGCAGCAGGCGGCTCAGCGGCGGGGATGAGGGGGTGGGGGCGGAAGAAGACACGGCGCCAGTGTAGGCGCTGCATCCCGAGCAAGCCTGCGTCTCGCCAGGGATTGGCAAAGCAGACACAATGCCCCCATGGCATCCAAACCTCGCTTGGGCAGCACGCCCCCCTCAGTGACACCACCCGCCGACGACGCACCGGTGTCCGAGCGCATCCGGTATCGCCTGATCAGTGCCGGCTGTCGACATCACGCCAATGACAATATCGCCGCCTTCATCCAGGACGGTGAGTTGGAGCAGTTGCAGAACGAAGTCGCCGCCAAGATGCAGGAGGTGCTGCGCGCCCTGGTGATCGACACCGACAGCGACCACAACACCCAGGAAACCGCCAAGCGCGTGGCCAAGATGTACCTGCGCGAGATCTTCAAGGGCCGCTACAGCGAGGCCCCGGCGGTGACCGAGTTCCCCAATGCCGAGCGTCTGAACGAGCTGATGATCGTGGGCCCGATCACGGTGCGCAGCGCCTGCTCCCACCACCTCTGCCCCATCATGGGCAAGGTCTGGGTGGGCCTGCTGCCCAATGAGCACTCCAATCTGATCGGGCTGTCCAAATACGCCCGTCTGACCGAGTGGATCATGAACCGGCCCCAGATCCAGGAAGAAGCTGTGACCATGCTGGCCAACGAGCTGCAGGAGCGTGTGCAGCCGGACGGCTTGGCCATCGTGATGGAAGCCGATCACTTCTGCATGCACTGGCGCGGCGTGAAGGACATGGACTCCAAAATGACGAACAGCGTGATGCGTGGCGCCTTCCTCAAGGATCCGAACCTGCGTCGCGAATTCCTCTCCCTGCTGTCCAGGAAGAACTGAGCCCTGCGCTCCAGACCACCATCAAGAGGTCCGTCCCATGCTCGTCCGCCTGCTTTACGCCAGCCGCGCCACTCACGCCATGAGCGAGGCTGAGCTGCAAGCCATTCTGAAGTCGTCCCGGGAGCACAACCCCGCCACCGGCCTGACCGGCCTGCTCTGCTACAGCGACGGCATCTTCATCCAGGTGCTGGAAGGTGGCCGCGACGCGGTGAACGCACGCTACAAGGCCATCGTGGACGATCAGCGTCACCGCGACGTGATCATCCTGTCCTATGAAGAGATCGGCGAGCGCCACTTCGCCGGCTGGAGCATGGGCCAGGTCAATCTGCACCGCCTCAACCCGGCCCTGGTGCTCAAGTACTCGGCCACGACCAAGCTGGACCCCTACGCCATGTCCGGCCACGCCCTGATGGCGCTGTTCCAGGAACTGGTCAACACGGGCGCCATCGTCTGCTCATAGCCCACCCCCTACGCGCTGCGCGCGCCCCCTCAAGGGGGCAGCGCCGACTGCCCGGCAAAGCCGGTTCAGCGGCGCTCGCTTAGCCGGACCCGCGCTTGCGGGAGATCAGGCCAGGGCGTCGGACCAGATGGTGCGGGCCCAGTTCCAGGCGTAGGTGGCTTCCAGCTCATTGGGCGCGGCGGACACGCCACCCGAGCCGGCCACGGTCTTGAAGGTCTTCTCCGCCGCCACATACTCGTGCACGCTGGCCACGTGGATCACTTTCTTGCCCGTGTCCACATAGCTGTAGCAGGTGTTGGTGAGCATGGGCGCGGGGTTGATCTCCCAGCCATTGAGCTCGGCCACGATGGCGGCCGCCGCCACCTTGGCATGGCTGTTGGCCATATGGCCGCTCTTGGGCATCAGGGGGGCGATCTGGATGGCATCGCCCAGCACATGGATGTCCTTGGCCGCGGTGGACTCGAAGTTCAGATAGTTCACCCCCACCCAGCGGCCATTGCTATTGGCCAGGCCGGTCTGCACCGCGATGGCGCCGGCCCGCATGCTGGGCAGCACGTTCAGCACATCGGCCTTCACATCGTCCTGCACCTCGAACTTGACGGTGCTGGCCTTGGCGTCCACCGCCACCGCCTTGTGCTGCGGACGGTATTCGATGATGCCCTTGTACTGTTCGGCCCAGATCTTCTTGAACAGCGGACCCTTGGAGATGACGTCCTGGTTGGCATCCAGGATCAGGACCTTGGAGCGGGGCTTGGCCTGCTTGAAATAGCTGGCGATCACGCTGGCCCGCTCATAGGGGCCGGGCGGGCAGCGATAAGGCGCCTCGGGAATGGTGATGGCATAGACGCCGCCATCGGGCATGGCCTCGAGCTGGCGGCGCAGGGCCACGGTTTCGGGGCCGGCCTTCCAGGCCTGCAGGATCTGGCCGGCGGCGTGGGCTTCCTTGAGCCCGGCCACCGAGTCCCACATCAGGTCGATGCCGGGGCTGAGCACCAGCTTGTCGTAGGCGATGCTGGCGCCCGAGGCCAGGGTGGCCACGCGCTTGGCGGCATCGATGCCGGCCACATAGTCACGCACCACGGTCACGCCATGCTTGGCGCGCAGCGCGGTGTAGGGCACGGTCAGCTCCTGGATCTGGCGTGCGCCGCCCACTACCAGATTGGAGATGGGGCAGGACACAAAGGCCTCGTTAGGCTCGACCAGGACCACCTCGATCTTGTAGTCCGAGAACAGGCGGATGTACTTGGCGGCCGTCGCGCCACCGTAGCCCCCACCCACCACCAGCAAACGGGCCTTGGACGGCACCGAGGTGCTGGCGCAACCCACCAGACCCAGGGCGGCCAGGGCGGCGGCGCCCTGCAGGAGATTGCGTCGTTGCAGCTTGCTCATGTCGATCTCCCCGGGGTTCAGTGGCGCGGCAGGGCCGAGAAGTAGGCGGCCATCTGCTCGATCTGGGCATCGCTATAGCCCTTGGCCAGCTGGTGCATCACGGTGGCCTGGCGGGCACCGCTCTTGAAAGCCTTCATCTGCTCGGTGAAGTAGGTGGCGGGCATGCCAGCAAGACCTGGCACGGCCGAACCCTCAATGGCGCGGCCACCCGTGCCGTGGCAGTTGGCGCAGGTCGCCGCCAGGGCCTTGAGATGCAGAATCTTGCCGGCTTCCTGAGCCTGGACCGTACCGGCCCCCAGGGCCAGCAACGCGGCGCTAAACAGTGCTCGCAGCATCATGATGGAGTCTCCTCGCAGGGGGGAGTCGCAGTTTAGGCACAGGCTCGCGGAATTTCCAAGAACCAATCCCGATAAGCATATGCCCGCGCCGCGGGATGGGCCGCGTCAGAGCGAGCGCGCCTCGGCAAAGCCGTAAAGGCCGGCAAGGATGCGCGTGGGGAACTGCTGCAGCGCCTCGTTGTACTGCGAGACCGCCTGATTGAAGACCTGGCGTGCAAAGGCCCGCTGGCGCTCGATCAGCTTGAGCTCGTCCAGCAGGGCATTGAGCTCGGACATGCCGCTGAGCTCGCCATGGTGCTCGACCAGGGAGTTCAGCCGCGTCAGCGCCGCACCGTGAACCGCCGTGGCCACAGCCAACGCGGCCAGGGGATCGCCCGCGTAGGGCTTGGCGCGTGCGGCCTGGGCCGCGCTTGAGGCCTCGAGCTGGGCCGTCTCCAGCGCATCGAAGGTGGCCTGCTCATTGGCCAGCAGAGGGCGCAGCAGGGTCAGCAGCTTGCTGCAGGCCTCGGCCCGGGCCGTCAGGGCCTGGTCTAGCTGCCGGAACGCCTCGCCAATCGCATTGCGCAGGCGCATCAGGCGGTTGTAGGCCCCTATGCCCCAGAAGAACAGGATGGCTGCCAGCGCCCAGCCCAGCCAGCTCCAGCCGCCGCCGCTCATGCTGCGACGAATTCCTGGTAGCCGCGCGCCCGCAGCTCGCAGGCCGGGCAGTGGCCGCAGCCATAGCCCCAGTCGTGCCGCTGACCGCGCTCACCCAGATAGCAGGTGTGGGTGTGCTCGGCGATCAGGGCGTTCAGCGCCGGGCCGCCCAGGCGCTGCGTCAGCGCCCAGGTCTCGGCCTTGGTGATGAACATCAGCGGGGTCTCCAGCGTCATGGGCGTGTCCAGGCCCAGGCTCAGGGCCACTTGCAGGGCCTTGAGCGTGTTGTCGCGGCAGTCGGGGTAGCCGGAGAAATCGGTCTCGCACATGCCGCCCACCAGCACCGAGGCGCCGCGGCGGTAGGCCAGGGTGGCAGCGAAGGTCAGGAAGAGCAGATTGCGGCCGGGCACAAAGGTGTTGGGCAGGCCATTGGCCTGCAGCTCGATGGCGCGCTCGCTGGTGAGCGCCGTGTCCGAGATCTGGCCCAGCAGGCTCAGGTCCAGCACATGGTCTTCGCCCAGCTTGGCACCCCAGGCCGGGAACTGCGCGGCGATCTCGCGGCGCACGGTCTGGCGGCAGTCCAGCTCGATGCGGTGGCGCTGGCCGTAGTCGAAGCCCAGGGTTTCGACCTCGGCATAGCGGTCCAGGGCCCAGGCCAGGCAGGCGGTGGAGTCCTGGCCGCCCGAGAAGAGCACCAGGGCCTTGCGCTGGCGGTTGGCCTGCGGCGGCAGGGGGGCGGCGGCAGTCGTGCTCATTGGCGAATCTCCCCCTGGCCCAGCACCACCCATTTCATCGAGGTCAGGCCCTCCAGGCCCACGGGCCCGCGGGCGTGGAACTTGTCGGTGCTGATGCCGATCTCGGCGCCCAGGCCGTACTCGAAGCCATCGGCAAAACGGGTGCTGGCATTGACCATCACGCTGGCCGAGTCCACCTCGCGCAGAAAGCGCATGGCATTCGGATGATTCGTCGTCAGGATCGCATCGGTGTGGTGCGAGCCGTAGCGGTTGATATGGGCGATGGCCTCATCCAGGCTGTCCACCACCTTGATGCTGATGATGGGCGCCAGGTACTCGGTGGACCAGTCCTCTTCCGTGGCCGCCGCCAGCTTGGCGCCCGGCAAGGGGCCCAGCAGGGCCAGGGCACGCGGGCAGGCCCGCATCTCCACGCCCTTGAGCGCGAACAGGGCGCCAATCTCGGGCAGGAAGTCCGCCGCCCTCGCCGCATGCACCAGCAGGGATTCGGTGGCATTGCAGGGGCTGTACTTCTGGGTCTTGGCGTTGTCCACCACCTTGAGCGCCAGGGCCAGATCCACCTCGGCGTCCACATAGCTGTGGCAGTTGCCGTCCAGGTGCTTGATCACGGGCACGCGCGCCTCGCGGCTGATGCGCTCGATCAGACCCTTGCCGCCGCGCGGGATGATCACGTCCACGAATTCCGGCATGGCGATCAGCTGCCCCACCGCGGCACGGTCCGTGGTGTTGATGAGCTGCACCGCCGCGCGCGGCAGGCCGGCCTCCTCCAGCGCATCGCCCACCAGACGGGCCAGGGCCAGATTGGAGTGGATGGCTTCCGAGCCGCCGCGCAGGATGCAGGCATTGCCGCTCTTGATGGCCAGCGAGGCGGCCTCGATGGTCACATTGGGCCGGCTCTCGTAAATCATGCCGAACACCCCCAGGGGCACACGCATCTGCCCCACGCTGATGCCGGTGGGCCGGCGCTTCACGCCCGTGATCTCACCGATGGGATCGGGCATGGCCGCCAGCTGCTCGCAGCCCTCGGCCACCGTGGCGAGCACCTTGTCGCTGAGGCTCAGGCGGTCCAGCATGGGCGCGTCCAGACCGGCGGCACGCCCGGCCTGCAGATCCCGCTGGTTGGCGTCCTGCAGCTCAGGCCCCGCCTCGCGCAGGCGGCGTGCCAGGGCCAGCAAGGCCTGGTTCTTGGCCAGGGTGGGCGCGGCCGCCATGGCCGTGGCGGCCAAGCGGGCCTGCCGGCCCAGGGTCTGCATATAGGCGCTAAGTTCTTTGCTGTGCTCGCTCATGGTGGGGAGATTGTCGCCGAGGGCCGTCAAGCCAGGGTCTGCAGGCGCTGCAAGGCCTGGGCCGCCAGCTGCCGGGTCAGCTCGCCCGCGCCCAGGCCGCGCGGCGAGAGCGGTGCCGCCTGGCCGGCCCACAGCGGCATGAAATCGCCCGAGCCCCCAGGTTCGCTGGCTGCACGCAGCGGCGCCAGCGCCCCGCCGGCCAGGGGAAAGGCCGGCGCGAGCTCGGACAGCGGCCCCACTTCGCGCATCAAGCGGTTGACGATGCCGCGCGCCGGGCGGCCGGTGAAGAGATTGGTCAGGGCCGTGGTCTCGGCCGCATCGCTGTGCAGGGCCGCGCGATGCGGCGCGGGCAGGTGAGCCTCGGGCGTGTGGAGATAGGCTGTGCCGATCTGCACCCCGGCCGCGCCCAGGGCGAAGGCGGCGGCGATGCCGCGCGCGTCCGCGATGCCGCCGCTGGCGATCACGGGGATGTCCCCCGCCACATCCACCACCTGGGGCAGCAGGGCAAACAGCCCCGGCTGGCTGTAGACCTCGCTGTGCAGAAAGACGCCGCGGTGGCCGCCCGCCTCCGCCCCCTGAGCAATGATGGCATCCACCCCGCGCTCGCGCAGCCAGCGCGCCTCGGCCACCGTGGTGGCGCTGGCAATCACGCGCGCGCCGCTGGCCCGTACCCGCGCCAGCAGCTCGGGCGCCGGCAGGCCGAAGTGGAAGCTCACCACCGCGGGCCGGTACTGCTCCACCAGCTCGCAGGCTGCGGCATCAAAGGGATTGCGGCCCGTGGCGGGCAGGGGCATGGCGGGGTCCAGGCCCAGTTCCAGATAGTAGGGACGCAGGCGCTCGCGCCATGCCGCCTCGCGCGCCGCGTCGGGCGCGGGGTTCTGATGGCAGAAGAAGTTGAGGTTGATGGGCCGGGCGGTGGCGGCGCGGATCAGGTCCAGCTCGCGGCGCTGGGCCTGGGGCGTGAGCAGGGCGCAAGGCAGAGAGCCCAGGCCGCCGGCCTCGCTCACCGCGATCACCATCTCGTGAAGCGTCGGACCGGCCATGGGCGCCTGCACGATGGGCAGCTCGATGCCCAAGAGTTCCAGCAGGCGGGTATCGGGCCAGGTCTTGCTCATGGTCGGCGGGCTTTCAAGAAAACCGGGTCAGCAGGCTCAGCCATAGCGGCGCGCTGAGCACAAAGGCCAGGGTGGAGATCACGGTGGCGGCCGTCACCTCGGTCTCGTGGCAGCGATAGCGCTGCGCAAAGATCAGCGCATTCGAGCCCACGGGCAGGGCCGCAATCATCACGATCACCGACAGGGGCAGCCCGCTCAGGCCAAACACCCAGTGCGCCACCAGCAGCACCAGGGCCGGCAGGGCAAAGAGCTTGAGCAGGGCCAGGCCCAGGGCCCCGCGCCACTGGCGCGGCCAGCCGTAGTAAGCCAGGGACATGCCGATCAGGGTCAGGCACAGCGGCACCACGGCCGTGCCCAGCAGCTGCAGCACCTCGTCCAGCACCGCCGGCAGGGTGAGGCCCAGACCGTTGAACGCCAAACCCGCCACCACGGGCAGCACCACCGGATGGATCACGGTGTTGCGCACCGTGGCCTTGAGCGTCGCGGCCAGACTCTGCCCCGGCTGGGCGCGGGCCAGATCATGCTCCACCAGCACGGTCAGCAGGCTCAAAATCACCAGGGCATGCAGGCTGACCACGGTGATGTGCAGGGCCAGGCCCGCCTCGCCAAACACGCCGGCCGCCAAGGGCACGCCCACCTGCAAGGTATTGCCGAAACACACGGTGATGGCCTGCACGCTGGGCAGGGCCGGCGCCACCCGGCCGGCGCCGCGGCGGCGCTGCACGCCATAGACCAGCAGCAAGAGCAGGGCCAGGGGCAGGAAGAAGGCCCCCAGCATCAGCCAGGGCAGGCTGGCAAAGTCCACCCGCGCCGTGGTGCGGAACAGCAGGGCCGGCACAAAGATATAGAAGGCCGCGGCCGAGAGCACACGCGCCGGGTCACCGCCCTGCCCGCCCGCATCGCGCCCGCCCAGCCAGCGCATATGGCCGACGAACCAGCCTATGGCCACCGTGATGAAGATGGCCAGCAGCTTGTAGAACACCACCCAGGTCATGGCCGAAGTATCCCGCCGCCCTGCGGCCCGCGGGGCACGGCCGGCTCGGTATGCGCACGCCGCCTCAGGCCGACAGGGGCAGCTCCAGCTCGAAGCCGAACACGCTGCCCTGACCGGGCATGCTGCTGACCTGGATGCGACTGTCCATCAGCTGCATCAGCTGCTGGCTGATGGACAGGCCCAGACCCGTTCCGCCGTCACGGCGGCTGAGATCCGAGACCTGCTCGAAGGGCTGGAACAGCCGCTCCAGTTGGTCGGGCGCAATGCCGATGCCGCTGTCGGCCACTTCCACCCGCAGACGCACGCTGGCCGGGCCACGCTGGATCACGCGCGCCTCCAAGGAAACCCAGCCGCTGTCGGTGAACTTGATGGCATTGGACAGCAGGTTCAGCAAGACCTGGCGCAGGCGCTGACCGTCCACCCGGGCGCGCAGGGGCAGCGCGGGGTCCAGCTCCTGCTTGAAGAGCAGCCCCTTCTGCTCGGCGCGCAGGCGCATGGAGTCGCCCACCACCTCCAGCAGGGCGCGCAGGTCCACCACGGCCGGCATGAGCCTGAGCTTGCCGGCCTCGATGCTGGCCATGTCCAGCAGGTCAGTCACCAGGCTCAGCAAATGCTCACCGGACTCGCGCATCAGCTTGATCTTGGCCTGCTGGGCCGGGCCCAGGCTGGTGTCCATCTGCAGCAGCTGAGAGAAGCCCAGGATGGCGTTCAGGGGCGTGCGGAATTCATGGCTCATGGTGGCCAGAAAGCGGCTCTTGCTCTGGCTGGCACTCTCCGCTCGCAGGCGCGCCAGATTCAGCTCGGCGGTGCGCTCAGCCACTAGCTCCTCCAGATGATCGCGGTGGCGGGTCAGCTCCTGCTCGGCCAGGCGGCGCTGCGTGATGTCGCTGACCATGCCCTCGATGCGCGGACCGCCCTCGGCGGCGGCCACCACATGCACGCTCAGCTCCAGCCAGAGTTCGCGCCCGTCATGCGTGCCCACCAGCAAGGGCAGCTGCTGCAGCACACGGTGACGCAGCAGCGCCCGGGCAATGCGGCGGTACTCGGCCGCCTCCACGCGCACCAGGCGGCTCAGGCTGGGTCGCCCCTGCAGGGCCTGCTGGGGCTGGGGATAGCCCAGCATATGGGCCAGGGCGCGGTTGAGGTCCAGCAGGCGGCCACGCGCATCGGCCTGAAAGATGCCCTCGGTCGCGTTCTCGAACAGGCCACGGTAGCGCGCCTCCGAGAGCCGCAAACCCTCGGCCGAGCTCAGCAGCTGCTGGCTCATGGCATTGAGGCGGCGGGTCAGCTGCCCCACCTCGTCCTCCCGCACCACGGGCAGGGTGGCCCCCAGCTCTCCGCCGGCCACTCTCTGCGCCAACCCACCCAGTGCCGCCACGGGGCGAGCCACCAGCCGGGTCACCAACCAGTAGCTGCTGATGATCACGGCCGCCAGCAGGCTCACCACCATCAGCCGGGTCTGGGCCAGGGCTTTGTGCAGGGGCTCGCGGCTGAACAGCAAACGCGCCTGGCCCAGGGACTCGGCCCGCATCATGGGAGGACTCTGATGCGGGATGTCGACCAACAGCTCCAGGCTCTGCTGCGGGCTCAGATCAACATCGCGCTGTCGGCGTATCGGCTCACCCGCTACGCCTCGCACACGAATTTCGAGGGTGTGCAGCTCCGGCTCGGCCATGGCCGCATCCATCAGATGCCCCAGGGTGGCGTAGTCCAGATTCCACAGCGGGCCGGCTACGCTGCGCACCACCATCTGGGCGCTGCGCTCGGCGCGGGCCTGCAAGGCCGACTCCAGGCCGCGTGCCTCGCGCGCCATCCAGAACCACCCCACCAGCACCACCAGGGCCGAGGCGGCCAGGGCCATGCCGGCGATCAGGCGCGTCTGGATGCTCAGTGTGCGGGGCAGCAAGGCCATGGTCTCCGTCAGAGCCCGTCCGGCGGACGGGCTGCGTGGGGAGTGTCGCGCAAGATCTGCCCCTCCTGAGCGCGGTTTCAGGACTTGGCCGTCTTGCGGGCGGCCGCCCTCTTGGCCGGGGCCTTGGCCGCAGGCCGCCCGCCGGCGCGCGGCTCGAACTCGAAGATCACCTTGCCTTCCTTCTTGTCATAGGTCAGGAAGGCCTTGAACTTGCGGCGGGTCTTGTTGGAGACGAAGCCGTCCAGCAGATCGGTCTTGCCCAGGGTCAGCAGCTTCTCGACCTGGGCCGCCTCGATGGGCTGCTGCAGGATGATCTTGCCGCTCTTGAAGTCGCAGGTGATGTTGGCGCCGACCGCGTGCTCGCAGACATAGTTGCTGCCGTGCTCGAAGACTCGACCCTGGCACTTGGGGCAGGCGCCCAGCGAGGGCTGGCCGCCGAAGTCCACGGGCTCGCCGCTTTCCTCGGCCTTCTTGGCGTCCTCGCCGAAGTCGAACTCCAGCTTCCAGTTGTCGATCTCGGCGTCAAAGACCAAGGCCAGCTCGGCCGTGAAGGGCCAGCCTGCCTTGGAGCGGAAGCCTTCCAGCGGGCCGATCTTCTTGTCGGCCAGGAACTGTTCCACCTCGTGCAGTTCGAAGCTGCGACCGCCCGGGATCTTGCCGATGGAGAAGCCGCAGCCCTCGGAGGCCCCGTCCCTGCCGGTGCAGGTGAAGCGGCGGTAGTTTTCCTTGACCACGCCGCCGCACTTGGGGCAAGGCGCCTTCAGGGTGGCGTAGTCGCCGGGGATGGTGTCGCGGTCGTACTCCTTGGCCTTCTTCACCACCTTCTCGGTCATGGCGGCGATCTCGGCCATGAAGGCCTCGCGCTTGAGGCGGCCCTTCTCCATCTCGGAGAGCTGGTGCTCCCAGTTGCCGGTGAGCTCGGGCTTGGTCAGCTCGTCCACGCCCAGGCCGCGCAGCAGGGTCATGAGCTGGAAGGCCTTGGCGGTCGGGATGAGCTCGCGGCCCTCGCGCAGCATGTACTTCTCGGCCAGCAGGCCTTCGATGATGGCCGCGCGCGTGGCCGGCGTGCCCAGACCCTTCTCGGCCATGGCCTCGCGCAGCTCGTCGTCCTCCACCAGCTTGCCCGCGCCCTCCATGGCGGAGAGCAGGGTGGCTTCGGTGTAGCGGGCCGGCGGCTTGGTCTGCAAGGCCTTGAGATCGCTGCTCTCGGTGCGCACCACCTCGCCGGGCGCCACCGGCACCAGCATGGCACCGCTGGTGCCGGGCTCGGCGTTTTCGTCGGCGGCTTCCTTGCCGTAGACGGCCTGCCAGCCCGGCTTGACCAGCACCTTGCCATTGGTCTGGAAGGCGTAGTCCTTGCCCGCCGCCTTGACGGTGGAGATGCGGGTGGTGACCTGGAACTCGGCCGGCGGGAAGAACACCGCCAGGAAGCGCTTGACCACCATGTCGTAGAGCTTGGCCTCGGCCTCAGTCAGGCTCTTAGGCGCCTGCAGCGTGGGGATGATGGCGAAGTGGTCCGAGACCTTGCTGTTGTCGAAGACCTTTTTGGTGGGCTTGATATAGCCGTTCTTCAGCGCCGTGGCCGCATGCGTGGCCAGGGGCATCAGGGCGATGGGCAGCTCCTCGCTGGCCAGCATCTCGGCGGTCTGCTTGGCCACGCCCAGATAGTCCTCGGGCAGGTAGCGCGAGTCGGTACGCGGGTAGGTCAGCACCTTGTGCTTCTCGTACAGGGCCTGGGCCAGGGACAGCGTGGTCTTGGCCGAGAAGCCGAAGCGCGAGTTGGCCTCGCGTTGCAGGGTGGTCAGGTCATAGAGGCCGGGGCTGGCCTGGGTGCTGGGCTTGCTTTCCTCGGTGACGGTGGCGGGCTGGCCCTTGACGGCCTCGGCAATCGCCTGGGCCTCGGCCAGGGTCCAGAGGCGGTCGGCGCGCTTCTCGGGGTCCTGCTCGTCTTTCTTCCACTTCGGGTCGAACCACTTGCCCTCGTACTGGCCGGCCACAGCATCGAAGCTGCCGCGCACCTCCCAGTAGTCGCGGTAGACATGCTTGCGGATCTTCTCTTCGCGCTCCACCACGATGGAGAGCGTGGGCGTCTGCACCCGGCCCACGGTGGTGAGGAAGAAGCCGCCGTCGCGCGAGTTGAAGGCCGTCATGGCGCGGGTGCCGTTGATGCCCACCAGCCAGTCGGCCTCGGAGCGGCAGCGCGCGGCGTCGGCCAGGGGCAGCATCTGCTGGTCGCTGCGCAGCTTCTCGAAGCCCTCGCGGATGGCTTGCGGCGTCATGCTCTGCAGCCACAGCCGGCTGACCGGCTTGTTGACGGGCGTCTTGGCCGTGCCGGCGTACTGCACGATCAGGCGGAAGATCAGCTCACCCTCGCGGCCCGCGTCACAGGCGTTGATCAGGGACGTGACGTCCTTGCGCTTGATCAGCTTGACCAGGGCATTGAGCCGACCCTTGCTCTTGTCGATGGGGTTGAGATCGAAGTGCGGCGGAATCACGGGCAGGTGGGCAAAGCTCCACTTGCCGCGCTTGACGTCGAACTCCTCGGGCGCCTTGATCTCGACCAGATGGCCGACAGCGGAGGACACGACGTATTCATCGTTCTCGAAATACTCGTCGTGCTTCTCGAACTTGCCCGACTGCGGGGTGAGTGCGCGCACGATGTCCTGCGCCACGGATGGCTTCTCGGCAATGATCAGGGACTTGCTCATGGTCTCTATTTCTATCAGGTGCGCCAGCATGGCGACGCGACCTGCCTACAATCCGGCCTCGCGCGCACGTACGCACACACGTACGCGCGCACCCATGATTTCAATGTACCGAACTCGGACGATGACGCAAGCCGCCGCCAAGACGCCCACCCGACGCCTCCAGGTCAAGCGCTCCGGCGTCCATGGCCGGGGCGTCTACGCCGCCCGCCACATCGAGGCCGGCGAGGTCCTGATCGAGTACACGGGCGAGCGCATCAGCTGGGACGAGGCCCTGCGCCGCCATCCGCACGACCCCAAGCAGCCCCACCACACCTTCTACTTCCACATCGAGGGAGGCGAGGTCATCGACGCGCTGTACGGCGGCAACAGCTCGCGCTGGATCAACCACAGCTGCGATCCCAACTGCGAGGCCGAGGAAACCCCCGAGGGTCGGGTCTTCATCAAGGCCCTGCGCGACCTGCTGCCGGGGGAGGAGCTGTTCTACGACTACGGGCTGGTCATCGACGAGCGCTACACGCCCAAGCTCAAGAAGCAGTTCGCCTGTTATTGCGGCAGCGACAACTGCCGTGGCACCATGCTGGCGCCCAAGCGATAGGAAGACATGGCGGAACATCATCAGCAATGGGGCGCCGAAGCCCTCTGGCAAGACCTGGAACCCCTGCTGCCGGGTCTGAGCATCGAGGTCCTGGCCCGCACCGAATCCACCAACACCACCCTGCTGGAGCGGGTGCGCAGCGAGCATCACCAGCGCAGCAGCCTAGAGCGCAACCCCTATGGGCGTCGCGCCCACGATCTGCAGCCCTGCCTGCTGGTGGCCGAACACCAGACCCATGGCCGCGGCCGCATGGGACGCAGCTGGCATGCCACACCCGGCGCCTCCCTGACCTTCTCCCTGTCTCTGCCCCTGGCCCTTAGCGACTGGTCGGGCCTGTCCCTGGTCGTGGGCTGCGCCGTGGCCGATGCCCTGGAGCCCCTGCAGCCCGAGCAAGCGCCGCGCCTGCAGCTGAAGTGGCCCAATGATCTGTGGCTGGATGGCCGCAAGCTCGGCGGCGTGCTGATCGAGACCGTGCAGGCCGGCGGTCAGCGCGTGGCCGTGGTGGGCGTGGGCCTGAACATCCTCGCCGCCGAAGCCCGGGACGGCGAACTCCCCAGCTACAGCACGGGCTTTGCCAGCCTCAGCGAGCTTGATGCAGCCTGGACCGCCCCACTGGCCCTGGCGCGCATCGCCCGGCCCCTGATCGAGGCTTTGCTGGCCTTTCCGCAGCAGGGCTTTGCGGCCTGGCAGTCGATTTACGCCCGGCGCGACTGCCTGGTGGGGCGCGCCCTCACGGCCGGCACGCACAGCGGCGAGGCCCGTGGCGTGAACGCCCAGGGCGAGTTGCTGCTGCAGACCGCCGACGGTCTGCTGCCGGTGAGCAGCGGCGAGGTCAGCGTCCGCCTGACGGGCGACACCGGCCCGGCGGCAGGGGGTCGCTGAACCCATGCTGCTGCGCGCCCTCTTCCTGATTCTGCTGCTGGCCAATACCCTCTTCTATGGCTGGTCCCAGGGCTGGCTGGACGGCCTGCTGGCCCGCCAGCACCCCGATCGCGAACCCGAGCGCCTGCAGCTCGAAACTCATCCCGAGCGCCTGCGCCTGCTGAGCCCGCAGGCGGTCACGGCCCTGCAGACCCGGGCCTGCCTGGATCTGGGCCCCTTGAACGGTGACGAGGCCTTGCGCGCTGCCCAGACCGCCCTGGGCCAGCTAGGCGTGTCAGAGGCCGACTGGCGGCTGCAAAGCAGCGTCCAGCCCGGACTCTGGGCCGTGGCCACCATCAAGCTGGGCTCGGCGGACTTCCGAGCCCGCAAGGAAGAAACCTACAAGCGCATGAAGCTGGCCTACGAGCCCCTGCAAGGTCTGCCCGAGGAGCAGCCCAGCCTGGTGCTGAGCCAGCATGCCAGCGAAAAAGCTGCCGCGACCGCTCTGGCCGCCCTGGAACAGCGTGCCCTCAAGGGCCTGCGGGTGCTGCAACTGCGCCCCAGCCAGACGCGCCATCAGCTCAGCTTACCCAAGGCCGATGCGGCCCTGCAGGCCCAGCTCCAGGCCCTGCTGGCCGCCGGCCGCGAACCCGCGCTGGCGGGCGCCGCGCTCAAGCCCTGCGCGCCGGAGGCTGCGGCCAGCGCACCAGCCTCGGCCGCCTCGCGCTGACAGGCCGCGGCGCTCAGCCGGCGCCGTGCTCGCGGCGGCGCCCCAAGGCCGCTCCCGCGGCCAGCAGGGCGAACAACCATGCCAGGCTGCTGGCACCGCCGCCCCCACCGCCCCCCCCCGTCTCCGCTGCTGGCGCCGCCGCCGGCGCGGGAGCCGGCGATGGGGCTGGAGCTGGAGCTGGAGCTGGAGCTGGGGCGGGTGCCGGCGTGGCCGCCACCACAGCCGCCGCGGCGTCCAGCATGCCAGCGCCACAGGTGCTGCTGGTGCAATAGCACTCGTCCTGGGTGCCCGGTCCCGGCGCCTGACACTGGGGAATGCCGGCCGTGGCCCCGCTGCTCACGAAAGGCCGCGCACTGCTGCGCAGCAGGCTGCTCACCTGGCTGGGCGTCAGACCGGGCTGCTGGGCCAGCATCAGGGCCACGGTGCCGCTGACCAGGGGCGTGGCAAAGCTGGTGCCGAAGCTGCTGTTGTAGTAGGCCTCATTGGGCACCGGCCCCCGTGTGCCGCTGTTGCTGGTGCTCAGAATGGGATAGAGGCAGGGGCCGGTGGCGTTGCCATTGGCATCGATATTGACGCAATTGCCGCCGGGTGCCGCCAGCGTGACCTCGGGGCCCAGGCTGGAGAAACCCACCTTGGAGCCCAGATGCCGCAGGCCCGCCACCGTGACCACGCCGGGGCAGTTGCCCGGCACGCTCACGGCCTGGCCCACGCTATTGCCGGCCGCGGCCACCACCACCACATTGCGGGCCGCCAGGGCCGTGACCGCGTCGCGGTAGAAGGCACCGCTGCCCGTGCTGCAGTCGCCCGTGCCGCCCAGGCTGAGATTGAGCACGCGGGCCGGATTCGGGTTGCTGGGCAGGCCGCTCACGCTGAGCCCGCCGGCCCAGCGCATGCCGGCAATGATGTCGGAGTCGAAACCGCCGCATTTGCCCAGCACCCGCACTGGCAGGATCTTGCTGCCCCAGGCCACGCCGGCCATGCCCTGGCCGTTGTTGCTGGCCGCGGCAATCAGGCCGGCCACCCGGGTGCCATGCCAGCTGCTGTTGCGCACATCGCTGCTGTCGCAGGTGCTGCCCAGGGTGCCGGCATTGGCCTCGCTCAGGGTCACCCAGTCGCCGGGGTCGGAAGGGTCGGCATCGGCGCCGTTGCCGTCATTGCCTATGGCCAGGGCCGTGGCACTGTTGCTGGAATAGCCCACCAGGTCGTAGCCGGGCAGGACCTGGCCCGCCAGATCAGGGTGGTCGGAGCGGATGCCCGTGTCCAGCACGGCCACCACGATAGCGGCGCTGCCGGTCTGGCGGTCCCAGGCCCCGGCCGCGTTGATGCTGGACACCACCTCGGCCGTGGGCGGCTTCAGATACCACTGGCCCACGGCCGGGTTGTTGCTGGGCCCCACGGCATAGAAGGGGTCGTTGGGCACGGCCATGATGCGGCGGCGCTGGTCCACCACGGCCAGCTCGACCTCGCCATCGCGTGCCAGCTGGCGCACCAGGGCCTCGGAGCTCAGACCGCTGGCGGTGAACACATGGGTGCGCTCATCCAGGCTGAGCCGGGCGCGCAGCTCGCGCCCTGTGCGCAGGCCCAGGGCATAGGCGCGGTTCTGGACGATCTCACGGGCCTCATGCGGCCGGGTCTGGGCGCTCAGGGGCTTGGCATTGACGCTCTGCGCCAGGGGCTTGAAACGCACGATCACGCGCGCCTCCTCGCCATTCGCCGCAGACTGAGCCTGGACTGTCGTGCCGCACAGCAGACTCAGGGACAGGGACAGGGACAAGGACAAGGCCAGGCGGGTGGGGCTGGACGGGCACATCATGACAGGGCTCCTGCAGAACTGCGTGCCAGTGTAGGTCGACAGCACTAGGCCCCTGTGTGAAAAAGGTTTGCTGGCGCAGCGCAAATCCATAAAAAAAGGCCCCTTGCGGGGCCTTTGAGTGCGGACGCAGCGTGGGCCTTACTTGGCCACCACGCGAGCCATCTCCAGCACCTTGTTGGAGTAGCCCCACTCGTTGTCGTACCAGGCCACGACCTTGACGAAGGTGCCGTCCAGGGCGATGCCGGCTTCGGCGTCGAAGACCGAGGTGCAGCTCTCACCGCGGAAGTCGGTGGCCACCACCTTGTCCTCGGTATAGCCCAGCACGCCCTTGAGCGCACCCTCGGCCTGGGCCTTCATCTCGGCGCAGATCTCGGCGTAGCTGGCGGCGTTGTTCAGCTCCACGGTCAGGTCAACCACGGACACGTCCGAGGTCGGCACGCGGAAGGACATGCCGGTCAGCTTCTTGTTCAGCTCGGGGATCACCACGCCCACAGCCTTGGCGGCGCCGGTGCTGCTGGGGATGATGTTCTCCAGGATGCCGCGGCCACCGCGCCAGTCCTTGTTGGAAGGGCCGTCCACGGTCTTCTGGGTGGCGGTGGCGGCGTGCACGGTGGTCATCAGGCCGCGCTTGATGCCCCACTTGTCGTTCAGCACCTTGGCCACGGGGGCCAGGCAGTTGGTGGTGCAGCTGGCGTTGGAGATGATGGCTTCACCGGCGTAGCTCTTGTCGTTCACGCCGTAGACGAACATCGGGGTGTCGTCCTTGGACGGGGCCGACATGATGACCTTCTTGGCGCCGGCCTTGATATGGGCCTCGGCGGTTTCCTTGGTCAGGAACAGGCCGGTGGACTCGACCACGATGTCGGCGCCGACTTCATCCCACTTCAGCTCGGCCGGGTTCTTGACGGCGGTCAGGCGGATCTTCTTGCCGTTGACGATCAGGGTGTTGCCGTCCACGGCCACATCGCCCTTGAAGCGGCCATGCACGCTGTCGTACTTGAGCATATAGGCCAGGTAGTCGGGCTCCAGCAGGTCGTTGATGCCCACCACTTCGATGTCCTTGAAGTTGGCGATGGCAGCGCGGAACACCATGCGGCCGATGCGGCCGAAGCCGTTGATACCGATCTTGATCGTCACGTCAGTCTCCTAGAGATAAAAACAAAGCCGAAATCAAAAAAGAAAAGGGGCGCTCGCGCACCCCTCTCGCATCACTTCTTCTTGGGGGCCTTCAGCCGGGCTGCACCGACGGCGACCTTGACCGTGTCGGCCACGTTCTCGGCGGTGAAGCCGAAGTGCTTGAACAGCACCGGGGCCGGGGCCGACTCGCCGTAGCTGTCGATGCCCACCACGGCAGCGCAGCGGTACTTCCACCAGAAGTCGCTGACGCCCGCTTCCACCGCGATGCGCGGCAGCTTCTCGGGCAGCACGCTGGACTTGTACTTGGCGTCCTGGCGGTCAAAGACATTGGTGCTGGGCATGGAGACCACGCGCACCGGGATGCCGGCCTCGGCCAGCTGGGCTTGGGCGGCCAGGGCCAGCTGCACCTCGGAGCCGGTGGCCATGATCACGGCGCGGGCCTTGCCCTTCTTGGGCTCGGCCAGCACATAGCCGCCCTTGGCGATATCGTCCACCGCGGTCTTGGGCGCATAGGCCAGGTTCTGGCGGCTCAGGGCCAGCACGCTGGGACGCTGGGCATTGGCCAGGGCCATAGTCCAGGCCACCACGGTCTCGGTGGTGTCGGCCGGGCGCCAGACATCCAGGCCCGGGATCAGGCGCAGGCTGGAGACATGCTCGATGGACTGGTGGGTGGGGCCGTCCTCGCCCAGACCGATGGAGTCGTGGGTGAAGACATGGATCACGCGCTGCTTCATCAGCGCGGCCATGCGGATGGCGTTGCGGCTGTAGTCGCTGAAGGTCAAGAAGGTGCCGCCGTAGGGGATGTAGCCGCCGTGCAGGGCCACGCCGTTCATGATGGCGGCCATGCCGAACTCGCGCACACCGTAGTTGATGTGGCGGCCGCCGTTGGACTCGCCGCCGTCAAAGCGCAGGGCGGGCGTGCTCTTGGTGTTGGTCAGATTGGAGCCGGTCAGGTCGGCCGAGCCGCCCAGCAGCTCGGGCAGGGCCGCGGTGAAATGCTCCAGGGCCAGCTGGCTGGCCTTGCGGCTGGCCACGGTCTCGGCCTTCTCATGCGCGGCCAGCACGGCGTCCACGGCGGTCTGGGCGAAGTTCTCGGGCAGCACGCCGGCCATGCGGCGCTGGAACTCGGCGGCCAGCTCGGGGTGGGCAGCGGCATAGGCGTCGAAACGCTCGTCCCAGGCCTGCTCGGCCGCGGCACCGCTGGTCTTGGCGTCCCAGTCGGCATAGACCTCGGCGGGCACGACGAAGGGCTCATGGGCCCAGCCGATGGCTTCGCGGGTCAGCTTGATTTCCTCGCCACCCAGGGCCTCGCCGTGGGCCTTGGCGGTGCCGGCGCGGTTGGGGCTGCCCTTGCCGATGGTGGTCTTGGCGATGATCAGGCTGGGCTTGTCGCTGCTCTGCTTGGCGGCGGCAATGGCGGCATCCACGGCGTCCACATCATGGCCGTCCACCGGACCGATCACGTTCCAGCCATAGGCCTCGAAACGCTGGGCGGTGTTGTCCACGAACCAGGGCGCGACCTGGCCGTCGATGGAGATGCCGTTGTCGTCGTAGATGGCGATCAGCTTGTTCAGCTTCCAGGCGCCGGCCAGCGAGCAGGCCTCGTGGCTGATGCCTTCCATCAGGCAGCCGTCGCCCAGGAAGACATAGGTGTGGTGGTCCACGATGGCATGACCGTCGCGGTTGAACTCCTTGGCCAGCAGCTTCTCGGCCAGGGCCAGGCCCACGCCGTTGGTGATGCCCTGACCCAGGGGGCCGGTGGTCGTCTCGACGCCGGGGGTGATGCCCACCTCGGGGTGGCCCGGGGTCTTGCTGTGCATCTGGCGGAAGGCCTTCAGGTCCTCGATGCTCAGCGCATAGCCGCTCAGATGCAGCAGGGCGTAGATCAGCATGGAGCCATGGCCGTTGGACAGCACGAAGCGGTCACGGTCGGCCCACAGCGGGTTGCTGGGGTTGTGGCGCAGATGGCGCTTCCACAGGGCCACGGCGATCTCGGCCATGCCCATGGGCGCGCCCGGATGTCCGGAATTGGCCGCCTGCACGGCGTCCATGGCCAGCGCTCGGATCGCGTTGGCCATCTGGGTGGTATTGGGTGCGGCGGCGAGGTCGGCCATGGTGTTGAGGGCAGGAGTTAGGGGTAAACCCAGAATTTTACTTGGCCGCCGACCTGATTCCGGATTGACATAGGCCAAGGTGTGCCGGCGCCCCTGCTGCCATCGTGACAGCCTGCACTCCGGAGGCCCTCATGGAAGCGGAAACCCTGCACATCATCCGAGCCGAGCACGATGCCCTGAGCGCCGTGCTGCAAACCGTGCGGCTGCTGGCCCGGCAGCCGCGGCCGGACTTCGACGCCCTGCGCGCCATGCTGTTCTATGTGGACGAGTTCCCCGAGCGGCGCCACCACCCGCATGAGAGCGAGCTGCTCTTCCCCAAGCTGCGGGCCCTGGCCCCGCAATCCCGGGAGTTGCTGGACAAGCTGGACGCCGACCACGGCCGCGGCGAGCGCGCGGTGCGCGCCCTGCAGCACGAACTGCTGGCCTATGAGCTGCTGGGCGAAGCCCGGCGGCCGGGCTTCGAGCGCGCGGTGCAGCGCTATGTGGACGGCTATCTGCAGCATATGGCCATGGAGGAACGCGAGATCCTGCCCCTGGCCGAGCGTGTGCTCAGGCCGCAGGACTGGGCCGAGCTCGATGAAACCTTCGCCAAAGAGCGGGATCCGCTGACGGGAGGGCGGGCGGATGCGGCGTACGAGCGCTTGTTCCAGCGCATCCTGCGCCTGGTACCGCCCCCGCTGGGCCTGGGGCCCGCATGAGCGTGAACTAGTTCGCGTGCGGTGACAGGGCTTGAATCGACACGACTAGCATTTTTATCAGTTGCGAGCACAATAGGGGCCAGGCCTGAAGCACCCCGCCGGGCAGCTTTCCGGCCTACAGGAGCCCATCATGGAAGCGCCCCTTGCTCACAGCGAACCCGGCCGCCTTACGCCCACGGCCTCCGAGAGTAGCGCCCAGCAAGCTACACCGCAGGCAGTACTGTTGTTTGTGGACGATGAGCCCTCCATCCTCAGCGCGCTGCGGCGCCTCTTCCGCCCGCTAGGCCACAAGATACTGCTGGCCGAAAGCGGTGCGGCCGCCTTGCAGATCCTGGAGCAGGAGTCGGTAGACCTGGTGCTGTCGGACATGCGCATGCCCGGCATGGACGGCGCCCAGCTGCTGCAGGCCGTGCGCGAGCGTTGGCCCGAGGTGGCCCGCCTGCTGCTCACTGGCTATGCCGACATCGGCTCCACCATCGCCGCCATCAACCAGGGCGAGATCCAGCGCTATATCGCCAAGCCCTGGGACGATCAGGAGCTGCTGCTCGCCGTGCGAGAAGGCCTGGAGCGCCGCCGGCTGCGCCAGGAGAATCAGCGCCTGCTGGCCCTGACCCAAGATCAGAACGAACAGCTGCAGGCGGCCAACACACTGCTGGAAGATCTCAACGAACAGCTGGAGTCCAGCAATATCCAGCTCTCCAATAGCAATCTGGAGCTGGAGCGCCGCGTCAAGGAGCGCACCGCCGAGCTGGAGCAAAGCAACGCCAGCCTGGCCGCTGCAAACCTGCAGATGGAGCAAACAAACGAGAAGCTGCAACAGGCCAATGCGCTGCTGGAAGAAAACTTCGCCATGTCGATCAGCGTGTTCTCGGCCCTGCTGGAGCTGCGCGATGGCAGTGTTTCCGGGCACGGCCACAAAGTGGCCGCCCTGGCGCAGCGCCTTGCCGAGCAGTTGAAGCTCGGCGCCATTGAGAAGGTCGACATCTACAACGCCGGCCTGCTGCACGAGATCGGCAAGATCGGGCTGCCCGACGGCCTGATGAACAAGACGGTTTCGCTGATGACGGGCGCAGAGTTCGAGCGCTACAAACGCCACCCGCTGCAAGCCCAGGCCGCCTTGATGCCGTTGGGGCGTCTGCACCAGACGGCCCTGATCATCCGATCGCAGCACGAGCGCGTGGATGGACACGGCTTCCCCGATGGGCTTTCGGGCTATGAGGTGCCGCTCGGGTCGCAGATCATCAATTTGGCTAGCACCTTTGAATCGCTGCTAGCCGGACGGCTGGCCGAAAAGGAGTATTCGGTGCAGGAGGCCGGCGCCCTGATTGCCGAGACGGCCCAACAGCACTACGCGCCCGAGCTTATCGAAGCATTCAATGCCATCCTGCCCGATCTGATCGCGGAGAACGATGCCGTGATCGAGCTGGACAGCCAGAGCCTGAAGCCAGGCATGGTCCTGGCGCGCCCCCTGCTCAGCCCCCAGGGCAGCACCTTGCTGCCGGCAGGGTTCAGGTTCACGGCCCAACTGCTGGCTCAGGTCCAGAAGCTGGAAGCCCGAGACCGGGTTGCGCTGCGCTACTTCGTCAAGATGGACAAGCCCACCAAGAAGCCCGGCAGCGCGCCGGCCGCCGATGGGCGCGCGCCGCGGCCGCAGCACGCCTGAGATCCGCCAACAAACCCCAGCCCCAGGAGGTATGCCGTCATGAGTCAGGTGCCGCACCGAATCTTGCTTGTCGATGATGAGCCCAGCATCGTCAAGGCCTTGTTCCGCTCACTGCGACAAGGCACGGCAGAAGGTTTATGGCCGGCATTGCAGGTCGAGACCTTCACCGATCCCGAAGCCGCGCTGGCACGCAGCTGTGAGCAGCACTTTGACTTGGTCATCAGCGACTACCGCATGCCCGGCATGAGCGGCGCGCGCTTGTTGGCCCAGCTGCGCGAACTGCAGCCCCACTGCCGCCGCGTGATTCTGTCCGGCTACACCGACAGCGAGGGCCTGCTGGCCGCCATCAACGAAGCGCAGATCACGCGCTTCTTCACCAAGCCCTGGAACGAGCGCGAGCTGCTGTACGGGGTTCGCGCCCTGCTCCAGGAGCAAAAGTCGGCGCGCGAGACCGAAATCCTCGCCGAGCAGCAGCGCCTGGCCCAGGGTGATATCAGCCCCCAGGAGGCAGAGCGTCGCCGGCTGGAACGCCTGGAACCAGGGATCACCAAGGTCCAGTGGAGCGACGACGGCGCTTATGTCCTCGACCCCATGGGGCAGGACAGCGTGTGGCCATGAATGCGGCTCACGAGCTTCCCAGGGGCGGCCCAGTTGCGTTTGGACTGGCGGCCGCCCTGGAGGCTGTGGCCGCTCCGGTGCTGGTCCACGATGGGCAGCGCATCAGCTATGCCAACAGCGCGATGCAGCGATTGATCGGTCGCAGCGGCGCGGAGCTTGAGCTGCTCGCCCCCGAACATTGGGCAGAACCGCAGCAGCAAGCCATGCTGCGCGACTACGGGCTGCGCTGCCTGGCCAGTGCCGAGGCCATGCCTGCCTTGGAAATCGAGGCCCTGAGCGCGGGCGGAACGCGGCGCTATCTCGAGGTGACGGCCCAATACCTGCGCAGCGAGGGCGTCGGGCCGGGCCTGGTTGTGCTGACCTGCCAGGACCTCAGCGACATTCGCCATGTGCAGAACAGCCTGCTGGAAATGGGGCGCGCCATGCAGCAGATCATTGAAAGCGATCCGGTGCCCACCTTCGTGATCGATGCCAACCATCGCGTCACGCATTGGAATGCAGCCGCAGCGCGCCTAGTGGGTGTAGCGGCTCACGAGCTCATCGGACGCAAGGAGGCCTGGCGCGCCTTCTCGACCAGCCCAAGGCCGGTGCTGGCCGATATGGTGGTGGACGGCACCGTGGAGCGTGACGGCCCCGCCCAGTACGGCCCCCAGCTGCATGCCCATGCGACCCTGCCCGACACCTGGGAATGCGAGGGATTTTTCGAGAACCTGGGCGGCAAGGACCGCTGGGTTTCCTTCACGGCCACGCCACTGCGAGACATCGAGGGCCGGGTGGTGGGCGCCATTGAAACGCTGCTGGATGTGACCGCGCGACGCACGGCCGAAGAGCAGCTGCGCCGGCACCAGGCCGAGCTGGAGTCCATGGTGGCCCAGCGCACCGCCGAGCTGCTGCTGAGCAATCACGAGCTCGATGCCTTCCTGGAAAACGCCTCCGTGGGTATCATCGCCACCCGCGGCACCCACATCACGCGCTGCAACCGCAAGTTTGTCGAGATCTTTGAGCTGGAAGAATCCGTCTGCGGAGAGCTGGATGCCAAGCGCTTCTTCCTTGACGAGGACGGCTTCAAGGAACTCAGCCGACTGATGCGGGACACCTTGGCGCAAGGCCGCTCACTCAGCCACGAGATGCGCCTCAAGACCGAGCACGGTACGCCCATCTGGGTGCAGATGATCGCCTACACCACCAATGCGGAAGACCCCCAGGCCTCGGTCTGGTGGCTGCTGCAAGACCGCACCGAGGTCATGCGCGCCCAGGAGCAGCTGGTGCTCAATTACCGCAACATCAAGGAAACCAACCGCCGCCTGGAAGAGGCCCAGAACCAGCTGCTCCAGTCCGAGAAGATGGCCTCCATCGGTCAGTTGGCCGCTGGCGTAGCGCACGAGATCAACAATCCGATCGGCTTTGTGAGCTCCAACCTGGGATCGCTGCGGCGCTATGTCGAAGCCTTGCTCAAGCTGGTCTCTGCCTATGGTCGCCATCGCGACGAGCTGTTGGCGGACCCCGAGATCGGCGCGCTTGAGCAGGCTGCCGATCTTGACTACATCGCCGAAGACCTGCCGGAGCTGCTGCGCGAGAGCGAGGATGGCCTGAGCCGGGTCAAGAAGATCGTGCAGGACCTGAAAGACTTCTCGCGGGTGGATTCGGCGGACTGGCAGGATGCGGACATCAACGCCGGCATCGAGTCCACGCTGAATGTGGTGATGAACGAGGTCAAGTACCGCGCCGATGTGGAACGGCACTACGGTCAGCTGCCTCCCGTGCGCTGTCTGGCTGGGCAGCTCAACCAGGTGTTCATGAACTTGATCGTCAATGCGGCACATGCCATGGAAGGCAAGCGCGGCCTCATCTCGCTGCGCAGCGGCTGCGAGGCTCGCGATGGGCGACAGGGCGTGTGGATCGAGGTGGCCGACAACGGCAAGGGCATGCCCCCTGAGGTGCAGCGGCGCATCTTCGAACCCTTCTTCACGACCAAGCCTGTCGGTCAGGGCACGGGGCTGGGTCTGTCCCTGGCTTTCTCCATCGTGCAGAAGCACAGCGGGGTGATCGAGGTCGTTTCAACACCGGGCCAGGGCACCTGCTTCAAGGTCTGGGTCCCGGTGGCCGGGCCCAAGAGCAAGTAAGCCGCCCGATCTGGCCGCCGCGCCGGCCTCGCTACACTCGCCGCCCATGCGAGCCATCATCCTCGCGGCCGGGCGCGGGGAGCGCCTGCGGCCGCTGACCGACCACTGCCCCAAGCCCCTGATCCCGGTGCAGGGCAAGCCGCTCATCGTCTGGCATCTCGAGGCCCTGGCCCGCGCCGGCGTGCGCGACATCGTCATCAACTGCGCCTGGCTGGAAGAACAGTTCCCCGCTGCCCTGGGCGATGGCAGCCGCTGGGGCCTGCGCCTGCACTACAGCTTTGAGGGCCGCGACTGCGGCGGCGCGCTGGAAACGGCCGGAGGCATCGCCCGCGCCCTGCCCCAGCTCACCGCCGATGGCGACGAGAGCTTCTGGGTGGTCTCGGGCGATGTCTTTCTGCCCGACTTTGAATTCGACACCGAGGCCGCCCGGCAATTCGTGCAGGGCCCGCGCCTGGCCGAGCTCTGGATGGTGGACAACCCCGAACACCATCCGCATGGCGACTTCGGCATCAGCCCCGAGGGCCTGGCCCTGCTGAACGCGCCGCGGCGCTACACCTGGTCCTGTGTGGGCCTGTACCGGCGCGAGTTTTTCGCCAACGTGCCCCCGGGCCAGGCCGCCCGTCTGCGCCCCTATCTGGAGGCCGCCATCGCGCAGGGCCGCCTGGGCGCCCGCCACTACCGCGGCCCCTGGACCGATGTGGGCACGCCGCAGCGCCTGGCCGCGCTCAACGCCGGCACCAGGCCTTGAGCGGGCTCAGTGCGGGGCCGGCCTGAGCAGGCGCAGCTCCCCGCTGTCCAGCCATTCGCTGGGCGCACGTCGCAACCAGGGGCGCAGGCTGTACTCATCGCGCCAGGGCAGCTCGGTCAGGCCCACCCAGGTATTGCGCCCATCCCTCTTGGCTTGGTAGAGCGCCGCATCCGCCAGACCCAGGGTCAGGGGCCAGTCCAGGGCGCGCGGCAGCTCGGACAGCAGCGGGAAGGCCACAAAGCCAATCGAGCAGCTCATGGACACACGGGCCCCGCCGCCCAGCTCAAAGGGCTGATCCGAGACGGCGGCGCGAGCACGCTCAGCCAGCTCCACCGCATGCCGGCGCGAGGTCTCGCGCGCCACGATGAGAAACTCCTCCCCGCCCCAGCGCAGCAGGTAGTCGCTGTCGCGAAACACCTGGCTGAGCCGGCCGCGCATCTGCTGCAGCACCGCATCCCCCGCGGCATGACCGCGGCTGTCGTTCAAGTCCTTGAAGCGGTCCAGATCGACCAGGAAGAAAAGCAGATCTCCCCCCTCGACCGGACTCTCGCCCTGGCGGCGCGCGGTCTCATACCGGCGCAGGGCCAGGGCGATGTCCTGCTCGATATGCCGATCCAGAAAGCGGCGATTGCGCAGGCCGGTGAGCGGATCGGTGAGGCTGGCCTCCTGCAGCGCCCGCGTGGCGGCCTCCAACTCCGCCGTGCGCTCGCGCACCCGCGCCTCCAGCTGGGCCTGACGGCGGCGCAGCACCAGGGTACGCAGCTGCACCACGCCCACCATGGCCGCCAGGGCGAGCAGCAGGCCCAGGGCGCGCAGCCACCACTGCTGCCACCAGGCGGGCTCCACCCGCACCGGAATGGCCAGCTCATGCCGGCTCCACAGGCCGCTGCGGTTGGTGGCGCGCACCTGCAGGGTGTACTGCCCTGGCGGCAGATTGCCGTAAGCCGCCACGCGCACATTGGCCTGGCTGCTGATCCAGTCGCTCTCATAGCCCTGCAAGCGGTAGGCATAGCTGCTGCGCTGCGGCGCGCTGTAGTCCAGGGCCGCGAACTCGATGGCAAAACGCCGCTCACCGGGGCGCAGCACCAGGCCTTGGCGCAGCTCGCCCAGGCCCCGGGGCTGCCCATCCACCAACAGCTCGGACACCACCAGCGGCGGCTCATAGCTCCAGGGCGCATAGCGCTGGGGCTCCACCACCAGCAGCCCCTTGCTGCCGCCAAAGAGCATGCGCCCATCGCGCAGCTGCACATAGGCACGGAACCAGCCCGTTCCAATGTCCGCGCCGTCGGCGGGGGTCAGTTCATGCGTGCTGCCGGAGGCCGGGTCGTGCACGAACTGCTGGGACCAGATGCGGCCCTGGCCATCCTCCAGCAGATTGGCGCCGAAGGATCGCCCGACAAAGCCCGTTTCCACGGCCTCGAAACTGGCCTCGCGCCCGTCCCAGCTGCGCATGCGGTGCAGGCCCTCGGCCGTGTCCACCCAGAGTCGGCCGCTGCGATCCAGCAGCAGGCCCAGCACCGCGCCGGGTGCCAGCGCCGCGCCCGGGCGGGCGGGCACGCGCTGCAGCGCAGCGCCGCCGGGCGGCAGCCGCAGCAGCCCCTGCTCGGTGCCCACCCAGAGGCCGCCCTCGGCGTCCTGGACCAGGGCATTGACGTCGCCGCTCAGGCGGTCTCCCCCCTCCAGCTCCAGGCGCCGCAGCTGTCCCTGCTGCAGGCGCAGCAAGCCATCCTGGGTTGCCACCCAGAGCTCGCCATCCGCACCGGCCAGCATGCGACGCACCCGCCCCGAACCCAGGCTCTGGCGCTGCAGCACGCGCCGCTGGCGGTCCAGCTCATAGAGCTCGGTATCGGCGCCCAGCCAGATGCGGCCGTCACGGGTCTGGGCCATGCCGCCGATGCGCCGCCCTGCGAAGCCGCCCTGCCCCGGCTGCAGCTCGCCGATCAGGCGCAGACGCTCGTCCAGCACGGCCAGCCCCCGCTCGCCCGTGCCCACCCAGATCTGCCCCGTGTCCAGCTGCAGCAGGCTGCGCGCATTGGCATCCTCGAACGCGCTGCCCGGCCGGCCCTCGGGACCGCGGACCCGGATGCCCGTGTCCTGCGGGTTGTGGCGCTGCAAGCCACCGCCATAGCTGCCCACCCAGACCCAGCCGGCACGGTCGAGCAGCAGGGCGCGCACCTCGTTGCTGCCCAGGCCCAGTGGATCGAGGCGGGCATGGACGATGCGGCGCAGCAGCGCCCCGTCGCGATCACGCAGCTCGATGCCGCTGCCGCGCGCCACCCAGACCCGGCCGTCCTCCAGCTCCATCAGGCCATGCACTGGGCCACCCCCCTCCTCGGGGCGCGAAAGCAGACGCAGGCTGCGGCCCTGGGCATCCAGCAGCAGCAGCCCGCCCTGCTGTGTACCCGCCCAGATGCGGCCTTCCATGGTCTGGAACAGGCTGGCCACCATCTGCCCCGCCAGCTCGGGCGCCATGGGCTCGAAGCGCTCGGCACCCACTTCGCGTCGCTGCAAGCCCGACCAGGTGCCCACCCAGAGCGTGCCCGCCTTGTCGATCAGCAGGGCCGGTATGCGATCGTCCTTCAGCCCCGAGGCGGCCTGTGCGCGCTGGATATGGCTGAAGCGGCCGCTGGCCGGGTCCAGGCGGGCCAGGCCATGGCCTATGGTGCCGATCCAGATGCCGCCCTGGGCATCCTCCGCCAGGCTGCGCACCGTGCCCGCGGGCATGCCTTCGGGCAGGGCCGGGTCATGCCGGTAGACCTGCAGGCTCTCGCTGTGCGGCTCCACGACCACCAGACCGTTCGACTCGGTGCCCACCCAGAGCCGACCGTCTCGCGCCAGGTGCAGCACCCGGACAAAGCCCAGGGCTCCGGTCTTCTGCAGCTGGCTCTGGATCCGCAGCTGCCGGAAGCCATGCCCGTCATAGCGCACCAGGCCCGCGCCCGTGCCGATCCACAACAGGCCCTGCTGATCCTCGGCCAGGGCCGAGACCACGCTCTGCGGCACGGTGCTCGCATCGCCCACGGTGACAAACCGTGGGGTGACCGGCTCCGGTTCCGCTGGCGCCGGCCCCGCACACAGCAACAGCATGCTGGCCAGCAGCAGCGTGCAATGGCCCAGCACAAGCTGCCGGCTGACGCTCAGGAGCAAAGACATGCCCAATCCTAGTCGCGGTCCGAGCTGCGGCTGGCGAGGGCCGAAGGCCTGCGGCGCCTCACTGCGCCAGCGGCAGGCAGATCTCGTCCATGCGAGCCAGCAGCTCGGGCGTGAGCTTGGGGGTCAGGGCCAGGGCGCCCAGATTGTCCTGAAGCTGAGACAGCTTGCTGGCGCCCAGGATGACGGTGGAGACGCGCGGGTTGCGGTTCACCCAGGCGATGGCCAGCTGGGCCACGTTGCCGCCCAGCTCGGCGGCCAGGGCCTCCAGCTGCGCCACGGCGGCGTTCTTGGCGGGGTCCTGCAGCTGCTCGCGCAGCCAGGCCATGTTTTCCATGGCGCCGCGTGTGCCCTCCGGAATGCCGCTGCGGTACTTGCCGGTGAGCAGGCCCGAGGCCAGCGGGCTCCAGGTGGTCAGGCCCAGGCCCATGTCCTCGTACAGCCGGGCGTACTCCTGCTCCACCCGCTTGCGGTGAAAGAGGTTGTACTGGGGCTGCTCCATCACCGGCTTGTGCAGATGGTGGCGCTCGGCAATCTCCCAGGCGGCGCGGATATCGGCCGCGCTCCACTCGCTGGTGCCCCAGTAGAGCGCCTTGCCCTGGCGGATCAGGTCGCTCATGGCCCACACGGTTTCCTCGATGGGGGTGTGAGGGTCGGGGCGGTGGCAGTAGATCAGGTCCACAAAGTCCAGCTGCAGGCGCTTGAGCGAGGCATCCATGGCCTGCATCAGGTATTTGCGGTTGAGCGTATCGCGGAAGTTCACGCTGGGCTCGGCCTCGCGGTCCAGGCCCCAGAAGAACTTGGTGGACACCACATAGCGATGCCGGCCCCAGCCCAGGCGCTTGAAGGCCGCGCCCATGATCTCCTCGCTCTTGCCCAGGGCGTAGACCTCGGCGTTGTCGAAGAAGTTGACCCCGGCGTCGAAGGCGGCCGCCAGCATCTCCACCGCCGCCGCGGTGTCCACCTGCTTGTGGTACGTGACCCAGGAGCCCAGGGAGAGCTCGGACACCTGCAGGCCGCTGCGGCCCAGACGACGGTATTGCATGCTAGGGAACTCACTCCAAAAACGATGGGCGTGAGGGTAGCGCAACAGCGGCGGGACCGTCGCAGCCTTGTCGCGCAACTGTCACGGGACGCACGAAGAATCCGCGCCTTTGCAGTCCACCCCGGGAGCCCCGCCATGAGCAAGCCCTTGCACAATCTTCTTCAAGCCCAAGAACCCCGCCGCCGCGACTTTGTGCGCGGTGGTCTGGCCCTGGCCGCTGGCGCCCTGGTCGGCCTGCCCGGCTGCGGTGGCGGCGACAGCGATATTGCGGTGAGCTTCGCCCATGGCGTGGCCAGCGGCGACCCCCTGGCCGACCGCGTGATCCTCTGGACCCGCGTGCGCGCTCAGGACAGCGCCGATCTGCGCGACATCCCCCTGCGCTGGGAAGTGGCCAGCGATGCCAACTTCGCCACCCTGGTCGCCAGCGGCAACACCCTGGCCAGCGCCGCCAGCGACTTCTGCGTCAAGGTGGACGCCACCGGCCTGAAGCCCGGCCAGCGCTACTGGTACCGCTTTGCCGCCTATGGCCAGACCTCGCCCGTGGGCCGCACCCGCACCCTGCCCCAGGGCGCGGTGAACCAGGTCAAGCTGGCCGTGTTCTCCTGCTCCAACTACCCGGCCGGCTACTTCAATGTCTATGCCGATCTGGCCCGCCGCGCCGAGGCCGAGGCCGTGGATGTGGCCCTGCATCTGGGCGACTACATCTATGAATACGGCCGCGACGGCTATGCCAGCGACAAGGCCAAGGCCATGGGCCGCGAGGTGGAGCCGGCCAAGGAGATCACCAGCCTGGACGACTACCGCCGCCGCTACGCCCAGTACCGCAGCGATGCCGATCTGCAGGCCCTGCACGCCGCCCTGCCCATGATCGCCGTCTGGGATGACCACGAGATCACCAACGACACCTGGAAGAACGGCGCCGAGAACCACCAGCCGGCCACCGAGGGCGACTTCGCCGCCCGCAAGGCCGCCGCCATCCAGGCCTTCCACGAGTGGCTGCCCATCCGCAGCGCCAGCAACCGCGAGCAGATCTACCGCAGCTTCGCCTTCGGCGATCTGCTGGCCCTGCATATGCTGGACACCCGCGTGATTGGCCGTGACGAGCAGCTGGACTACGCCCGCTATATCGACGCCAAGGGCAGCTTCAACGCCACGGCCTTCCAGGCCGATATGGCACGCAGCGACCGCCAGCTGCTGGGCGCCGCCCAGACGCAGTGGCTGCAGCAGCAGCTGGCCGGCTCGCGCGCCACCTGGCAGGTGCTGGGCCAGCAGGTGCTGATGGGCCGCATGGACATCCCGGCCCCCATCCTCTTCGAGGCCAACAATCCCGGCACGGGCGTCTCGGTGGGTGTGTACGCCGCCATCGCCGCCAAGGCCCAGAGCAATCCGGCCAGCCTCACGGCCCAGGAGCGCGCCATCCTGGCCCAGCCCAGCATCCCCTACAACCTCGATGCCTGGGACGGCTATGCCGTGGCCCGCGAGACCCTGCTGGCCACGGCCAGCCAGCTGGACAAGAACCTGGTGGTGCTGGCCGGCGATACGCACAACGCCTGGGCCAGCGATCTCAAGGACCGCAGCGGCAAGCAGATCGGCGTGGAGTTCGCCACTTCCTCCGTCAGCTCGCCGGGCTTCGAGACCTATCTGCCCAAGGAGAACCCCCAGACCCTGGCCGCCGCGCTCACCCAGCTGATCGGCCCGCTGGAGTACTGCGACACCTCGCGCCGCGGCTACATGGTCGTGACGGCCACGCCCGCCGAGTGCCGCAGCGACTGGATCTTCGTCAACACCGTCACCAGCCGCGAGTTCAGCGCTAGCCTGGGCAAGAGCCTCAAGGTGCTGCCGGGCGCCGGTCAGCGCAAGCTGGTCGCGGCCTGAGTCGCCGCACGGCGGGGCGAGGAACGCGCGCCCCCCCCATGGGTGGCCGAGGGTCTACCCTGTGAGGGGCGCCGGCTCATCTGCCTAGACTCCCGCACTTTCGTTCAAAGTGAATTGAGGAACAGATGGTCATGAGCCGGTACAGCCAGCGCTGGAGCGCGCTGGGCGCCGCAGGTCTGATCGCCCTGATGGGCACGGGCTGCGGCGGTGGGGGCGGTGGTGGCAGCGAGGGCGCAAGCAGCACACCCGCCACGCCGACGCCCAGCAAGCCCAGCCCCATGGCCGCGGTGGGCGGCAAGGTGATCGATGGCTATGTGAGCGGTGCCACCGTCTGGCTGGACGTCAACGGCAACCACGTGAAGGACGCCGACGAGCCCTCCACCGTCTCCCAGGCCGCCGGCGCCTACCAGCTGGAGCTGAGCGAGGCCCAGCGCGCATGCCTGCCCTACGCCACGCTCTACGTCGACGTGCCCGTGGGCGCCACCGACGAGGACAGCGGCCCGGTGAAGGAGGCCTATCAGATGGCCATCGCCCCGCGCCTGCAGCCCATCAGCGTGGACCAGGTGCTGCACATCTCGCCGCTGACCTCGGCGATCTGGGACCAGGTACGCACCCGCCTCAGCGCCAGCACGCCCAATCTCAGCAGCTGTGAGCAGCTGCGTGCAGACCAGCAGCTGCGCGAAAAGCTGGTCAACGAAATCCGCACCGTGATGGGCGAGCTGGTGAGCCGCCACAACCTCTCCGAGGCACGCATCCACGACGACTTCATCAAGTCCAAGGACGAGCAGAGCTACAAGCTGGCCCAGGACATCGTCAAGGGTCTGAAGGCCGGCTACGCCTACAAGCGCCAGCTGCACACCCAGTACCCCGACGCCACCTTCATCCGCGCCGAGGTCTACCGCGGCCGCGGCACGCGGCAGTTCGACGACCAGGCCGGTGTCTGGTATCGCAACGCCTCGGTCTGGCTCCCCAGCGGCTACCTCAATGAATGGGTGGTGCTGGACGAGAGCCTGAGCAAGATCCAGCGCGTGCTCAATCTGCGTCGCCAGGACAACCAGCCCTGGGGCAGCGCCACGCTCAAGACCACCCGCACCGCCTACAACTTCCAGAACGACGGCAGCGACTACCTGTGCAAGCTCAACGAAGCTGTGGAGCAAAGCAAGGACGGCGTGCGTTACGAGCTGGTGGTGCACTACGAGGACCCCAAGCGCGAGGCCGACCCGCAAGCCTGCTTCAACGCGGCCCATGCGGCCAGCCCCGGCCCCGTGGGCCTGCGCGAGTACTACACCGACTACCAGGTGGGCCGGGTGTCCTATCTGAGCAATCTGCGCTTCTACGCCGAGCAGCCCGAGCACGCCTTGCTCAAGGACTGGGAGCGGCTGCAGGGCAAGAGCGCCCAGCTGGACTTCGCCAGCGTGGTCCAGCGCATGGCCGCCAGCGGCTACCGCTTCGAGGACGAGGTCAAGCTCCCCGTGTACAGCTGGCTCAAGCGCTCCACCGACGACAGCCAGCTGCGCATCACGATCGAGAAGAGCAACACCGGCCCTTGGACCCGCAGCAGCGTCCAGGCCGACGGCACCAGCCGCAAGGACTGCAGCACGGACCAGGGCAAGACCTGGGGCGCCTGCGCCAGCTGAGCGAGGGCGCGGCACAAGCCTTCAATGTGCACTCAAGGAGCCCCGCCCGCGGCGGGGCTTTTTTTCGCCCGGCGCGGGCTGGCTATAGTCCCGCCATCTCGCCCCGCAACACGCTCAAGACCCATGCCCACCGCCTCCGACCCAGCCGCCCCTCTTGCCAGCCGCGCCCCGCTGCGCCTGGCCGTGGTCGGCGCCGGACCGGCCGGCCTGACCCTGGCCCTGCTGGCCGCACGCAGCCTGCCCCAGGCCCAGATCACGCTCTTCGATGCCCGGCCGCTGGAACGCGATGTCAGCGGCGATCCGCGCACCCTGGCCCTGGCCCTGGGCAGCGTGCAGCTGCTGCAGCGCCTGGGCGCCTGGCCCGGCGACGTCGCCCAGCCCATCCAGGAGGTGCATGTCAGCCAGGCCGCGCCCGCGCTGCGACACCCGCTCTTCGGCGCCGAGGGTGAGCCCGTGGTGCGCCTGAGCGCGCGTGAGCTGGGCCAGCCCCAGCTGGGCGCCGTGCTCAGCTACGGTCAGCTGGTCGCCCCCCTGCAAGCCGCCTGGCAGGCCGCCGTGGCCCGCGAGCCGCAGCGCCTGATCAGCCGCTTCGGCCAGGCCGTGGCCGCCATCAAGCCCATGGAGCGCGGCCTTGAGATCGATGCCGGCATCGTCGAGGCCTATGACCTGGCCGTGGTGGCCGAGGGCGGCGTGTTTGCCGAGCAGTCGCGCAAGAGCCTGAGCCATGACTACCAGCAGAACGCCTGGGTGGGCACCCTGACCCTGGCCCCCGACAGCCCGGCCGGCCTGGCCTACGAGCGCTTCACCCGCAACGGCCCCCTGGCCCTGCTGCCCCTGACACCCCGCGAGGGCCAGCGCCGCGCGGCCCTGGTCTGGTGCATGCCGCAGGAAGAAGACGAGATCGCCACCCTCAGCGACGCGCAGCGCCTCACCGTGATCCAGAGCCTGCTGCCCGAGCGCGTGGGGCGCCTGCAGGGCATCTCGCCGCTCAAATGCTTCCCGCTGGGCCTGAACGCCGAGCGCAGCCTGGTGAGCGGCCGCACCGTGCGCATCGGCAATGCCGCCCAGACCCTGCACCCGGTGGCCGGCCAAGGCCTGAACCTGGGCCTGCGCGACGCCTATGCCCTGGTCCAGGCCCTGCGCGACCAGGCCGATCTGGACCGCGCCCTGAACAGCGTGGAATGGCAGCGCGCACCCGACCGCTGGAGCATGATCGCCACCACCGACTTCCTGGCCCGCAGCTTTGCCTGGCGCTGGCCCGGCCTGCCCATCGCCCGCGGCCTGGGCCTGGCCGCCCTGCAAGCCCTGCCCCCGCTGAAGAACGCTCTGGCTCGGCAGATGATGTTCGGGCGGCGCTGAGCCGGGACAGAGGTTCAGCCGGGGGCTGAAACGACGCCCGGCGAAGAGCTTGGCGCGTCGCGCGCGACAAGCGCGGTCTGCAAGACTGAGGCGGGGGCGATTTGCGCGCCGTTCGCGCGTTGGATGCCCTCCAGCGAACAAACCCTGAGGACAAGTCATACAACCGCTGGCAAGCTGCGGCCACTTGGCAAAGACCAAGAGGGAGGATTTGCAAATGGGCTGGCCAACGTCAGGCCGGGCGCTTTGCGCACGGTTGACAACTTCAGGACAAATACCTTGCTGCGCTAGCTCACCTGGTGAGCCAGCCGGCTGGGACGATGCTTCTTCGATGAAGAGGGAGAAGCACTGATGAACCAGCCGAGATTCGTCGCTCACCACAGGCAAGCCGATGGAAGCTGGCAGCCTCTCGAAGAGCATCTGAAAGGGGTTGGGCAGTTGGCGAGCGGGTTTGCCGCCAAACTAGGACTTCAAGACGCAGGGCTGCTGCTGGGTCTACTTCATGATCTGGGAAAGTACAGCCAAGCGTTTCAGGCCTACCTGAAGTCGGCAATCGGCGAACTCAACCAAGATGAAGACGAGGATTGGGTAGACGCTGCCAGCTTGAAGGGCAAGGTTGACCACTCCACAGCAGGTGCACAGCTGATTTGGCACCGGCTAAGTGGCAAGGGACCTCAAGAGCGCATCGCCGCACAGATGCTGTCACTCTGCATCGCGTCTCACCACTCCGGCCTCGTTGACTGCATCGGCGCCAGCAAATCCAACTTTGGCGAAGACCTGTTCAGCCGACGCATGAGCAAGGCGCAACAGCAGACGCATCTCAGCGAGGTGGAGCAAGCTTGCGACCGAGCGATCCTGGACCCCTGTGAGCAGCTGCTCGCCCGCGGCGAAGTGGTCGCACTGCTAAACAACCGTCTTCAATCTATCGGTCGGCAAAGCGCAGGCCCACAAGCGGGGCTCCAGCAGGTCGGTCTGTTGGTCAGATTCATCTTCAGCTGCTTGCTCGACGCAGATCGCATCGATACGGCGGACTTCGAGCATCGGCGCACTCGCGCGTTTCGGCCGATTGGCGACTACGCAGGCTGGCCCATCCTTATTGATCGACTGGAGCACCACCTGCGCGAGTTGACGCCGAGCAGCCCTATCGACCATCTACGTCAAGACATATCCGAGCACTGTCGACAGGCAGCAACTCGACCCGCAGGCGCTTACACATTGACCGTTCCCACTGGAGGAGGCAAGACCCTCGCCAGCCTCCGTTTCGCGCTTCATCATGCCCAGCTGCGAGGACTCGACAGGATCATTTACGTAATCCCTTTCACGTCCATCATTGACCAGAACGCCCAGGTGGTTCGCCAGATTCTCGAACCACACGATGCCCCTTCTGATCGGGGCCGCATCGTCCTGGAACACCACGGCAGCGTGACCCCGGAACAGCAGACCTGGCGTGAGAAGGTTCTGTGCGAGAACTGGGATGCCCCGGTGGTCTACACCACCATGGTTCAGTTACTCGAAGCCCTGTTTGGTGCGGGCACCCGTGGTGCCCGCCGCATGCACCAACTTTCTCGCGCTGTGCTGATCTTCGACGAGGTCCAGACACTGCCGATCAAGTGCGCGCATCTATTCAACAACGCCATCAACTTTCTGACCGCGCAGGGAGACAGCACCGTTGTTCTTTGCACGGCGACCCAGCCACTGCTGCACCAGGTGGCCCAGGACAAAGGTGCCGTGCGGCTAGCACCCGACCATGAACTGATGCCGGACAAGCATCGCTTGTTCGAGCAACTCAAGCGCGTGACGGTCAATGACGCGCGCAAGCCCGGCGGATGGTCCGATCAGGAAGTCGCTGACTTGGCGGCCTCAGAGATGCGGCGTAGCGGCAGTTGCCTAGTGATCGTCAACACCAAGGCGGCAGCTCGACGTGTCTTCGAACTGTGCGCCCAGTTGGTGGATATTCAGGATGCCGCTCTGTGCCATCTCAGCACGGATATGTGTCCGGCGCACCGCAAGCACGAGCTTGCCAAACTGAGGACGCGATTGGCGTCGCACAAGCCGGTGCTGTGTGTGAGTACACAGTTGATCGAAGCCGGCGTCGATGTGGACTTCGGAACTGTCATCCGTTTCATGGCGGGTCTCGACTCGATCGCGCAAGCGGCCGGACGCTGCAATCGCAACGGGCGCGCCGAGCGCGGCACGGTTCATGTCGTCAACCCGCAAGACGAAAGCCTGGACAAGCTGGTCGACATCCAGAAGGGACGTGATGCGGCGCTGCGGGTGCTGGACGACTTCCAGCAGGATCCTGCGAGCTTTCAGTACGACGTCATCGGCCCCACCGCACTGACGGCGTACTACCGCTACTACTTCTTTGAGCGACAAGCCGACATGACTTATCCAGTGGCTGCGGGCGATATCGCCCAGTCAGACACGCTGCTCAATTTGCTGTCGCGCAATCATGCTGCCGTCGATGAGTTCAGTTCGCGGCACGACTCCGCACCGAATTTGTTTTTCCGCCAAGCGTTCATGACTGCTGCCAGGGCATTCAAAGCCATCGATGCGCCGACCCAGGGCGTCATCGTGCCGTATGGCGAGGCCGGCCGAGCCTTGGTTGCGGATCTCTGTGCCGCGTATGACGTGGAACTGGAGTTCACGCTGCTGCGCGCCGCGCAGCAGTTCACCGTCAACGTCTTCCCGCACGTGCTGCGCAAGCTCAGTGACGCTGGCGCGCTGCATGAAGTAAAGCCAGACACCCGAATTCTCTGCCTCGACGAGCGCTATTACAGCGCCGTGTTCGGCCTGAGCGCAGAACCTGTATCCCCGATGGAGCCGCTGCATGACTGACCACAAACATCGCAACAGCATCGAGTTCAAAGTGTCTGGCCGCTATGCCCTTTTCACAGATCCATTGACCAAGGTCGGTGGCGAGAAGTGCTCGTATCACGTTCCTACCTATGAAGCCTTGAAGGGCATCGCCAAATCAATCTACTGGAAACCAACGCTGATCTGGGTGATTGACGCGGTTCGGGTGATGAAGCGAATACGAACGCAGACCAAGGGGGCCAAGCCGATGGAATTCAGTGGCGGCAACAGCTTGGCTATCTACACATTCTTGGCCGATGTCGAGTACCAGGTCAGCGCGCATTTCGAGTGGAACGAACACCGCCCTGAACTTAGCACTGATCGCATCCACGGAAAACACCTGTCTATTGCGCGACGCATGGTGGAGCGCGGTGGACGACAAGACGTTTTTCTCGGCACCCGCGATTGTCAGGGCTATGTGGAGCCCTGCTCATTTGGCGAAGGTTCCGGAGAACTCGACGGTGCTGGTGAACTGGCATTCGGGCTCATGTTTCACGGATTCGACTATCCGGACGAGAGCGGTGACGGCAAACTCCATGCCCGGTTCTGGCGTCCCACCATGGTCGATGGCGTGATCCGCTTCCAACATCCGCAAGACTGCACGGATCGTAAATTTGTGCGCGACATGCGCGTGAAGCCGTTTGGGCTGGGTCAGTCGCAGTTGGATGCTGAGGCTGAGGCAATCGCGATGGGGGCTGCCGAATGAGCTGGATCCAAATGCTCCACGCGACCTACGAGCACTGCAAGGGCCGCGAGTCGGAAGGCTCACCCCCGTTGATGCCCATCAGCCACACGACTCAACTCGCCCAAGTCGAGATCGTGGTGGACGCCACCGGCCAGTTCAAGCGAGCGGCAGTGCTCGAAAGGGCGCTGGCCACAACCTTGATTCCCTGCACGGAAGAGTCCGGAGGAAGGGCGGGCAGCAAGCCGGTCAACCATCCACTGGCGGACAAGCTGCAGTACTTGGCTGGCGACTATTCGGCCTATGGCGGCGAAGTCACCTCCGGCTATTCAAAGGATGTCCAGCAGCCGCATCGAGACTATCTTGCATCCCTGTCGGGTTGGGCGAAGTCGGTTCATGGGCATCCAAAGATTGACGCCATCCTCGGCTACATCAAGAAAGGCTGCATGGTCGCCGATTTGGTCGGAGCTGGCGTTCTTCACCTTGATTCGGAGACCGGCAAACTCTTGAAAGGTTGGTCAGGCGATAAGGCGCAGGCCCCCGCAATCTTCAAAGTGATGTCTGCCGGCCAGCAGCAGGAGGATGCCTTCATCCGATGGCGCGTTGAAATCGGCGACGAGCCGAACTCGGCGACATGGACAGACGAATCTTTGACAAGCGCCTGGATCGCTTATTACCAGACCACCCAGACAAAACGCGGCTATTGCATGGCAACTGGTGCACAAACCGCCTTGGCTGTGCAACACCCAGCCAAACTCAGACATGGCGGCGACAAGGCCAAGTTGATCTCGTCGAATGACAGCACGGGTTACACCTATCGGGGCCGATTCATTGACGCGGATGAAGCCTTGGGTATCGGGTTCATGGTGACGCAGAAAGCCCACAACGCTTTGAGATGGCTGGTGGCCCGCCAAGGCTATCGCAACGGTGATCAGGTGTTTGTAGCTTGGGAGATTTCAGGAAAGCCCGTGCCGGACCCGTTTGCAAGCACATTTGAACTATTTGACGGGGCGGCTTCTGACCATATCCCAAGGCCTGAAGCGGTCGGTGTGGGGCAGGCCTTCGCACTAAAGCTCAAGAGTTCCATCGCAGGCTATCGCGCAGTGCTGGATCCAAGTGACGATGTGGTCGTGATCGGACTCGACTCAGCAACGCCAGGTCGCATGGCAATCACCTACTACCGCGAGCTGCAAGGTTCTGAGTTTCTCGACCGCATAGAAGCTTGGCATCTGCAGTTCGCCTGGCCACAGAACTTTGGCAAGGATCGCAAGTTTGTTGGAACACCAGCGCCACGTGACATTGCCGAAATGGCTTACGGCAGTCGCTTGGATGACAACTTGCGCGTCGCAACCATCGAGCGCTTGCTGCCTTGCATTGTCGATGGCATGCCACTGCCATTCGACCTACTCACATCAACCGTACGCCGCGCGTCCAACCGAATCGGCCTCGAGCGTTGGGAGTGGGAGAAGTGCCTGGGCGTCGCCTGCGCATTGTTCAAAGGGTTCTACAAACAAAGGAGCTACTTCATGGCATTGGAACCAGAACGAACCAGCCGCGACTACCTGTTTGGTCGCTTGCTGGCGTTTGCCGAGCACATTGAAAGCCGCGCGCTCTTCGTCGCGGGCGAGAAGCGCGACACGACAGCAGCACGTTTGATGCAGCGATTCGCCGATCGGCCATCCTCTACTTGGAAGACGATAGAGCTCAGTCTGCAGCCCTACATGACCCGCTTGCGGAACACGCGCCCTGCCTTCCTGTATGCCGTGAGCAGACAAATGGACGATGTGATTGCGGCATTTTCTGTCGACGACTTTACGAAAGACGCCGCCCTCAGCGGCGAGTTCCTGCTTGGCTATCACTGCCAGCGTCAAGCGCTACGACCGCCAGAGGACGAGGCGGACAAGGAAGAGTCTCCGACCGACACCCCCAACTGAAAGACCAGGGACTACAAGATGAGCACTTTGCAGAACAAGATCGATTTCGCCCTCGTGCTGCGCGTCAAGCATGCCAACCCGAACGGTGATCCACTCAACGGCAACCGGCCTCGCACCGACTATGGCGGACTCGGGGAGATCACCGATGTTTGCTTGAAGCGCAAGCTGCGCGACCGCCTGCAGGAAAGCGGACAGGCAATCTTCGTCCAGTCAGATGACCGCAAGACTGACGGCGAAACCAGTCTTCGCAATCGCGCCGAGTCAGCCGTGAACGGCCTCGGCAAGGACGCATTCAAGAAAGGCGCCAACAAGGACGCCACAGCTAAGCTTGCTTGCGAGAAGTGGTTCGATGTCCGCGCCTTCGGACAAGTTTTCGCCTTCGCAAGCGGCTCGGATGCTGGCGGCGTTTCGATTCCGATACGCGGCCCCGTCACCATACAGTCGGCATTCAGTCTGGAGCCAGTTTCCATCACCAGTACCCAGATCACCAAAAGTGTCAGCGGCGAAGGTGATGGGAGCAAACGCAGTTCGGACACGATGGGCATGAAGCACCGGGTTGATCACGGAATCTATGTCACCTACGGCAGCATCAATCCGCAACTTGCCGAACGCACAGGATTCAGTAATGCCGACGCAGAAACACTGAAGGCCCTGCTGCCCAAGCTCTTCGAGAACGACGCCTCATCGGCCCGCCCTGATGGCAGCATGGAAGTAGTAAAGGTGATTTGGTGGGAGCACAACTGCAAGTCGGGGCAATACTCATCGGCTAAGGTTCACCGTTCGGTCAAGGTCGATCTTGACGGATCGATCACCATTGATGCCCTCCCCGACTTGCAGGCGCAAGTCATAGACGGCTTCTGACACTTCAGCCCCGCCCCACCCAATACCCCGGCTCCCGGCTCTGATGCGCGACCGCAATCACCGTCAGGCGCTCACCCTGTACGCGATACACCAGGGTGAACGGGAACCGCTTGAGCGGCCAGCCGCGGGTGGGGCTGGCATGGCTCGGGGTGCCGAGCTGCGGCATGGAGGCCAGCAGCTGAGTGGCCTGTTCGACGGCCTGGCCGAAACGCGCTGCCACCGCAGGCCCGCCATCAGACAGATACCACTGCAGCGCCGCCACAAGTTCCCTGTGAGCGGCAGGGCGAAACTCAAGGATCACGGGCGGCGCTCGGCCACCTTGCCATCAATCATGTCGCGCATCTCGGCGTACACCTGCTCCGCGGGGATGGACTCGACAAGGCCTGCGTCCATCTCGGCGACGCGCCGTGCGATCTCGGCCTCCCAGATCGGGTGCAGCGGCGGCGCAGGCGTCACGGTGTCTACCAATCGCTCGATCAGCTCGGCCCGCTCTTCGGCCGTGAGCTTCAAGGCTTGCGCGGTCACCTCGTCCAGGGAAGTGCTGCTCATGACAATCTCCGTGCGCCGTGGCTTGCTACAGGCCATCAGTGTAGTCATTCGCTGAGAAGCCAAGGCCGCACCATGGACGAGCCCGACCCCATCCCGCTCTCGGCCCTGCAGCACTGGGCCTACTGCCCGCGGCAGTGCGGGCTGATCCATCTGGAGCAGGCCTTTGACGACAACCTCCACACCTTGCGCGGCAATGCGGTGCACGCTCGCACCGACCAGCCCGGCGTGGAGTCGGCGCAGGGCCTGCGCATCGAACGGGCGCTGCCACTGTGGCATGACGAGCTGGGGCTGATCGGCAAGTCGGATGTGGTGGAGTTCGACGCGGCGGGCACGCCCTACCCGGTGGAATACAAGCAAGGCTCGCGCAACAAGGCCGCCGATATCGCGGCCTGCGATGACTTGCAGCTGGCGGCGCAGGCACTGTGCCTGGAATCCATGACGGGCCGGGCGGTGCCCGAGGGCGCGCTGTATTACGCCAGTTCCAAGCGGCGCCGCGTCGTGCCCATCACGCCGGCGCTGCGCGCGCAGGTGGCGTCGGTGGCCCAAGCGGTGCGCGCGATGCTGGCGTCCGAACGCCTGCCCGCGCCACTGAGCGGCGAGGCTGCGGCGCGACGCTGCAAGGCCTGCTCGCTGCGCGAACGCTGCCAGCCGGAGGCCATGGCGGGCGGCGCAGCCAGCGCGCTGATCGAGGCGCGGCGCCGCCTGTTCGACCCCGATGCGGATTGATCCATGCAACTGCTCAACACGCTCTACATCACCACGCCCGAGAGCTATCTGCGGCTGGACAACGACACCTTGCGGGTGGAGTTGGAGCGCGAGGTGCGGCTGCGCGTGCCGCTGCATCATCTGCAGGCGGTGGTGTGCTTCGGGCATATCGCCTTGTCGGCGCCGCTGATGCACCGGCTGGCCGAGGACAGCATCGCGCTGGTGCTGCTGGACGAGCATGGTCGCTTCAAGGCCCGGCTTGAAGGCGCGCAGGCCGGCAATGTGCTGCTGCGCCGCGCCCAGCACCTGGCCAGCCTCGATGCCGATTTGTCGCTGGAGCTGGCGCGCAGCTTTGTGGCCGGCAAGATCCGCAATGCCCGCTCGGTGCTGCAGCGCGGTGCGCGGGAGGCCAAGCTGGCCGCCGAGGCCGCGCAGTTGACGCGACTGGCTGATGACCTGGCGGCAGGCCTGCGTGCCCTACCCGCCGCGCCCGACCTGAACACCGTGCGAGGCCTGGAAGGCGAGGCGGCGCGCCAGTACTTTGCCGGCCTGCCCTGGTTGGTGAAGACCGATCTGCGTGCGGACTTCGCGATGCAGGGCCGCAGCCGGCGACCGCCCCGCGACCGCTTCAATGCGCTGATCTCGTTTCTGTATGCCTTGTGGATGAATGACTGCCGCAGCGCGCTGGAGGCAGCCGGGCTGGATCCGCAGGTGGGATTTCTGCATGCCCTGCGGCCCGGGCGTGCGGCGCTGGCGCTGGATCTGATGGAAGAGTTCCGACCCTTCGCGGACCGGCTGGCGCTGACCCTGGTGAACCGTCAGCAGCTTGGGGCCGGCGACTTCGTGCTGCGCGAGGGCGGTGCGGTATCGCTGCAGCCGGATGCGCGCAAGGCCGTTCTGGTGGCCTATCAGCAGCGCAAGCAGGAGGAGATCCTGCACCCGCTGCTGGCCCAGCCGGTACCGCTGGGCATGGTGCCGCTGGTGCAGGCAAGACTGCTGGCCCGAGCCATCCGCGGCGAGCTTGAAGCAGATGGCTCACGCGCCGGCTATCTGCCCTTCCTGGCGAAGTGAACACGACGGGAGGCTGCGATGCTCGTGATCGTCTGCTACGACGTAAACACCGAAACCAAGGAGGGCCGGCGTCGCCTGCGCCGCGTCGCCAAAGTCTGCGAAGGCACCGGGCAGCGGGTACAGAAGTCGGTGTTCGAGTGCCAAGTCACGTTGGCAGAGCTGGAGACGCTAGAGAGGCGGCTGCTGGCCGAGATCAACGAGCAGCAAGATTGCCTGCGGCTGTACCGCGTGCCCGACACGCGCGGCGCGGAGGTGCGCGAGTACGGGCACTTCAAGGCCGTGGACTTCGAGGGCCCGCTGGTGCTGTGAAGCACCTTCTGATCGCGTAGGATGGCGGCGCGAACCCCATGTGCTGGCCGCCAGCCCCTGGGGTTCGCGCGCGTCTCAAGCACTTGTTTTTGCAGAACTTTCCGATGTTGTCCGATCGGCTCTATTCCAGAGTTGTCCTCTGCCCCACCGGGTTCGCGCAAACCGCATGGTTTTCGCTGATGCTGCAAGAACTTGCGCGCGAAGCGCGTCGCCCGTCAGTGATGGCGGGCGTGGATTGAAACAGGGGACGGCTGGCGATCACGCCGGAGGCCGAGCCGGCGTCGCCCGTCAGTGATGGCGGGCGTGGATTGAAACATCAGCGCCTGCAGCACCGATAGGCTGGCCACCGGCGTCGCCCGTCAGTGATGGCGGGCGTGGATTGAAACAAGCTCATCAGCCCCACGACCGCCGAGAAGCTGGCGCGTCGCCCGTCAGTGATGGCGGGCGTGGATTGAAACAGCGCGGCATCGGCCTGCTTGTATGGGGCCAGTGCGCGTCGCCCGTCAGTGATGGCGGGCGTGGATTGAAACAACGCCAGATTGGGCTGGTTTTACACGCCAGGGAGCGTCGCCCGTCAGTGATGGCGGGCGTGGATTGAAACACTTTTCCCGCATCAGGATGCGCTGGTGCGCTGGGCGTCGCCCGTCAGTGATGGCGGGCGTGGATTGAAACACCGAAGCCCGAGCCGGAGCCAGCCCCTCAGAACTGCGTCGCCCGTCAGTGATGGCGGGCGTGGATTGAAACACCCCTCAGCAGCGAGCCAGCATGGATGGCCTTGTGCCGCGTCGCCCGTCAGTGATGGCGGGCGTGGATTGAAACATCACCGAGCATGCCCAGGCGGCGAACCAACGCACGCGTCGCCCGTCAGTGATGGCGGGCGTGGATTGAAACGGCTGCTGCGACGGGCAGACTGGTCTGGCCAGCCGGCGTCGCCCGTCAGTGATGGCGGGCGTGGATTGAAACAGAAAGCCACCCATGCGAATCATCCTTGCCCTTGGCGTCGCCCGTCAGTGATGGCGGGCGTGGATTGAAACCACGCGGTATCAAACTGAGCGAAGCCCGCTTCAGGCGTCGCCCGTCAGTGATGGCGGGCGTGGATTGAAACTATTCAAGGACGCCGCATGAACTGCATCGATCAAGCGTCGCCCGTCAGTGATGGCGGGCGTGGATTGAAACCACGCTGGCGGCCATGCTGAATCTGCGAGACCAAGCGTCGCCCGTCAGTGATGGCGGGCGTGGATTGAAACCATCCCTGAGCGCGCAAATCGTCGTCGTGCGGCGCGTCGCCCGTCAGTGATGGCGGGCGTGGATTGAAACCCTGTTCACCTCTGGCAGAAGATCGCCAGCCCGGTGCGTCGCCCGTCAGTGATGGCGGGCGTGGATTGAAACCGATGTGGTTGATGCTGTGGGCCCGGCACTCTCCGCGTCGCCCGTCAGTGATGGCGGGCGTGGATTGAAACCCTGAACGACCCGGCCAAATACCCGACGCGCTCGGCGTCGCCCGTCAGTGATGGCGGGCGTGGATTGAAACAAACCTAATCCACCGCCGCAACGAGCGTGCGATCGCGTCGCCCGTCAGTGATGGCGGGCGTGGATTGAAACAGCCACATGGAGCAGCACGTGCGTGACGTGCGCAAGGCGTCGCCCGTCAGTGATGGCGGGCGTGGATTGAAACACCCTGACCGTCACCGACGCGCAGGGGCTGACCACGCGTCGCCCGTCAGTGATGGCGGGCGTGGATTGAAACAGCCCGTATCTTTAGCAGCTACCTGCGCCGCCACAATGCGTCGCCCGTCAGTGATGGCGGGCGTGGATTGAAACACCGTCAGCGGCAACGTGCTGACGATGACCACCGCACGCGTCGCCCGTCAGTGATGGCGGGCGTGGATTGAAACAGTCCATCAAGGCCGGCGAGCATCCGCTTTACAGCCGGCGTCGCCCGTCAGTGATGGCGGGCGTGGATTGAAACCCCATCGCCATGATGTCGCGGCACTGGCGCCGGAGCGTCGCCCGTCAGTGATGGCGGGCGTGGATTGAAACCAGGCGGCGGAGTCCTCGATGATGTACCAGCCAGGCGTCGCCCGTCAGTGATGGCGGGCGTGGATTGAAACGAGCGAGTAGAGCGCACTCATGCCGCCACCTCATGCGTCGCCCGTCAGTGATGGCGGGCGTGGATTGAAACCAGGCGGCGGAGTCCTCGATGATGTACCAGCCAGGCGTCGCCCGTCAGTGATGGCGGGCGTGGATTGAAACCTGGCGGCCCTCTTGCGCGGCCAGGCTCTGCTGCGCGTCGCCCGTCAGTGATGGCGGGCGTGGATTGAAACTGGTTCTGGCCCTGCTCTGCGCGGTGCCGCTGATGCGTCGCCCGTCAGTGATGGCGGGCGTGGATTGAAACAGGATCTGGGCTAGGGCCTCGTACATGGCAGGTATGCCGCGTCGCCCGTCAGTGATGGCGGGCGTGGATTGAAACACGTCTGGGGCTGTTTCCACGTCACACCCACCTAGCGTCGCCCGTCAGTGATGGCGGGCGTGGATTGAAACGGCTGGTGCTGGTGCAACCATTCAGAGCGCGGGGACGCGTCGCCCGTCAGTGATGGCGGGCGTGGATTGAAACTTGACAGCCTCGGCGGCATCCTCGTCGGCCTTGAGCGTCGCCCGTCAGTGATGGCGGGCGTGGATTGAAACAGCCAGACGATGGAAATTTCCATGCGCGCCTACGGTGGCGTCGCCCGTCAGTGATGGCGGGCGTGGATTGAAACACCGACAGCGCCTTCACCCTGAACGGTCAGGTCGGCGTCGCCCGTCAGTGATGGCGGGCGTGGATTGAAACTAGTCGCCATCGCCGCCGCAGACCAATACCTGGGGCGTCGCCCGTCAGTGATGGCGGGCGTGGATTGAAACAACGATGACGTCTCCGACGCGGCGATGAAGCTGCGCGTCGCCCGTCAGTGATGGCGGGCGTGGATTGAAACATTGCCGAGCACGGTCTCATGCCGACTGAGGCCGACGGCGTCGCCCGTCAGTGATGGCGGGCGTGGATTGAAACTAAGGACTGACCATGACCGAGACCATCGAACTGATGCGTCGCCCGTCAGTGATGGCGGGCGTGGATTGAAACCTGTATTCGGTCCAAGCCAAGCAAGTCAAGGAGCGCGTCGCCCGTCAGTGATGGCGGGCGTGGATTGAAACTTGTCCACAGGCGAACCAATCAACACGCAATCAGGCGTCGCCCGTCAGTGATGGCGGGCGTGGATTGAAACGTCCGAGCAGCCGCCGCGCTAGGAGAGGGCATGGGCGTCGCCCGTCAGTGATGGCGGGCGTGGATTGAAACTGATCGACCTGCGGGAACATGCTGGCGGGCTGGTGCGTCGCCCGTCAGTGATGGCGGGCGTGGATTGAAACTAGTCGCCATCGCCGCCGCAGACCAATACCTGGGAGGCGTCGCCCGTCAGTGATGGCGGGCGTGGATTGAAACGTCCTCAGTGTCAGATGACGACCTGGCGGCTCACGGCGTCGCCCGTCAGTGATGGCGGGCGTGGATTGAAACTCCTGGTCCTGCAGGGGCTGGCGGCGCGCGGTGAGGCGTCGCCCGTCAGTGATGGCGGGCGTGGATTGAAACTTTGGCGGACACCATGCGCATGCGTGATCCGCGCGCGTCGCCCGTCAGTGATGGCGGGCGTGGATTGAAACTGACGGTGCCTTCAAATCGAACCAGGCCAACGCGGTGCGTCGCCCGTCAGTGATGGCGGGCGTGGATTGAAACTTAGCGTGGGTGTACTCGGGCCACACGATTGGCGCGTCGCCCGTCAGTGATGGCGGGCGTGGATTGAAACGCTCGCAACGAACTGCTCTTCCCGGCCCGCCAAGGCGTCGCCCGTCAGTGATGGCGGGCGTGGATTGAAACATTGCAGAGACTTTGCTGCAGCGAATAGCCAGCACGCGTCGCCCGTCAGTGATGGCGGGCGTGGATTGAAACCGCCCCAATCGCCACAGTGCCACCTCATGGCACCGGCGTCGCCCGTCAGTGATGGCGGGCGTGGATTGAAACACGGCATAGGCCGTGATCAGGCGCTGCTGCGCGCCGGCGTCGCCCGTCAGTGATGGCGGGCGTGGATTGAAACCACTCGGCTGGTAGGTGCCGCGCCACGCTTGGTCGCGTCGCCCGTCAGTGATGGCGGGCGCGGATTGAAAAGTTTCCGGCAGCTGGGAAATGGTCAGGCCACGGGGCATCTCCCGCGAGCAACGGCAAGTACGGATGAAGTACAGCACGATGCGTCGGTGGCTCTTGCAATTGCGCTGCCACATTTGACGCAGCGCTGCCAGACACCGCTCCCGCAAGACCCGACCCCGGTGCACAATCGACTCAGGCCGCTGCGCCTTCGCGGTGGCCGGCTCCCAAGGAGGCAGCGATGAATGCACGTGCGATCAGCAGCCAGCGTTCCCGGATTCCTGGCCTGGCCCTGTTGGGCAGCGGCGCCGTTCTGTTGACGGGCCTGGCGGGCTGCGCCGGCCATGGGCAGGTGGAGCTGGCCAACCGCAAGCCGGCCGAGCAGCTGGCGCGCGAGACGCGCGAGGCCCAGCCCTCCGCCTCGGTGTACAGCGGCTGGCGGGTGTTCCAGGACAAATGCGCGCGCTGCCATGGCAGTGACGCGCGCGGCAGCGCCCAGGCCCCCGATCTCCTGCCGCGTGTGGGCGATATGGGCCAGCGCCGCTTTGTGGGCCTGGTGCTGAGCCGCTATGACTGGGGCTTGCCGCCCGACCAGGCCCGCGGCAGCGAGGCGCAGATCGAGGGCGTGATACAGCGCCAGCAAGGTGCGCTGAGCATGCCGGCCTGGCAGGGTGAGCCCAGTGTGCAGGCGCACATCACGGACCTTTATGCCTATCTCAGCGCCCGCTCCAGCGGCGCCCAGGGGCCGGGTCAGCCCTCGCGCTGAAAGCGCGGAGCGGCCGGGGCGGTTTGCGCCGCCACCCACCGGGCATAGGGCTCATAGACCGGCCCCAGGGCCTGAGCATGGATGGCGGGCAGCTCGTAGGGATGCAGCTCGCGCAGGGCCTGCTCCAGCGCTGCATACAGCTCGGCCCGGGTCTTGAGCAGCAGGCGGAATTCGCCCTCTTGCTGCAAACGGCCGTCCCAGCGGTAGAAGCTCTCCACCTCAGAGATCTGCGCGCAGGCCGCCAGCCCTCGCTCCACCATCTGGCGCGCCAGGGCCTGGGCCGCGGCCCGCTCGGGCAGGGTGGTGAAGACGGCGATCAGGGCCGGTGCAGACGGGCCTTCTGGCGGGACATGGGCATTCATGTGCGCATTGTGCGAGCCGGGTCTTGCCGCATCAAGGACAATGGGCTGCCATGATGACGACCCAGTTCCAGGACTCCATCCAAGACCGTCTGCGCCACGCCGTGCAGGCCTCCCTGCCCTGCCAGGCCGCGCCGGTGCAACTGGCCCTGGGGGCGCTGCTCTCGGCCCAGCAGGAGCCGGTACACGCCCTGATCGCCTGCAGCCTTGATGAGGGTGATCCGACCCTGCATGTGGGTGCGGCCCTGGACCTGGTGCATATCGGCCTGCAGCGCCTGCATGCGCGCGTGGACGCCGCACCCGAGACCGCTGGCGCGGCCGCCCTGCTGGGCACGGCGGGCAATGTGCTGGCCGGCGACTATCTGACCAGCGGCGCCTTCAAGCTGCTGGTGCACTGCAACGACCTGGCGGTGCTGCAGCATGTGGCCGATGCCATCACCCAATGCTGCGAGCTGGAATGCACGGACATGGGCCGCGCCGAGGCCAAGGCTTCGGCCCGCGCCCGGCCCATGGGCGGGGCTGCCGCCCGGGCCGGCGCCATGCTGGGCGGGCTGGATGAGGCCGCCCAGACCCTGGCCCAGCGCTATGGCGAGGCCATGGCGGCCGCCCTGCTCTGCGGCGCGGCTGAGGCCGGACGGGCCAGCCTGCATGCCGCCGCCCTGCAGGCCGCCCAGGCCCTGCAGGACGCCACGGGCAAGACCCGCCCCCTGGAGCTGGCGCGCGCCCGACTGGGCGGCTGAGTGACGCGCTCAACCCTCGCGCTGGTAGGGGCCGGACTGCTCCGCATGGGCTAGCAAGCCTGTCACGCAGGGGTTGCGGGGGCTGCCTAAGCTGAAGGCTCGAGGCTGAGCAAGGCGCGGCGAACTGCTGGCACCTCGCCCCCTGGCAGGTCGCGGGGCGCGGAGGCGGTGGAAGTAATGGCGCATGGCGCGGCCAGTCTTCCACTCTCTCCTCCGGGCACTCTCGCACCATGTTCTCCCCGCAAACCTCCAAACTCGCCGCGCGCCGGCCCCTGGGCATGAGTGCCCTGAGCCTGGCGCTGTTCATTGCCTTCGCGCCGGCGCAGGCCGAAAAGCTCACCCTGCTGCATGTCGGCGACCAGGAGTCCTGGCTGCTGTCGGCCCAGGGCAATCTGCGCGACAACGCTTCCCAGGCCATTTCCTTCTACGGCGGCGTGGACCGTCTGGCTTCGGTGATGGCCAATGCCCAGGCACAGGCCGAAGCGGCCGGCCGCACTGTGCTCAAGCTCAATGCCGGTGACGCCTTCCTGCCCGGCCCGCGCTGGAATGCGAGCAAGGCCTTGCTGGGCACGGCCCACGCTGATGGCGGTCAGGATTTCTTCGATGCCATCGCGATGCGACACATCGGCTTCCATGCGGCCGTGTTCGGCAACCATGAATTCGACGAAGGCGCCGCCACGGCCGCACGCTTCGCCGCCGTCTCGGGCACGACCTATCTCTCGTCCAACCTGAATTTCCAGTCCACGCCCGCCTTCGCCAGCCTGGCCAATGCGGGCCGCGTGGCACCGTACACCATGGTCAGCACCAGCAAGGGCCACCAGATCGCCCTGGTGGGCGCCACCACGCCCTTGCTGCCGCGCATCTCTTCGCCGGGTCCGGTGTCCCTGCTCAACCACGATCCGCTTCAGAGCGAACAGCAGAACCTGATCCGCATGACCGAGCTGGTGCAGCAGAACGTTGATGCCGCGCGCGCCGCTGGCGCCAAGACCGTGGTGCTGATGAGCCATCTGCAGAACTGGAACAACGAGCGCCAGATCGTGATTCCGCGCCTGCAGGGCGTGGATGTGGTGGTGTCCGGCGGCGGCCATGAATTGATGGCCGATGCCGACGACCGCCTGCTGCCGGGAGACGCTCGCGCCCTCACGGGCCACCCCCAGCTGGTCAAGGATCGCACCGGCCGTGATGTGGCGGTGGTGACATCCTCCTTCGGCAATCGCTATGTGGGCGAGCTCAATATCGAGGTGGACGACAGCACGGGCGCCATCCGTGCCATCGAGGGCTCGCGTCTGCTGCGCGTGAGCGGCAATGCCGCCGATGCCGACCGGGTACAGGGCGACAGCTTCCTCAAGACGTCCGTGATCGATCCGGTCAAGGGCTATGTGGACGTGCTCAACAGCACCCGCATCGGCAGCTCCCAGGTGAGCCTGAACGGCGTGCGTGGCAGCAAGGGCCTGCCCGGCAGCTTCGAGGCCGGCGTGCGCAATAGCGAGACCAATCTGGGCAATCTGGTCGCTGATGCCATGCGCTTTGCGGGCAAGGCGGATGTGGCCATCCAGAACGGCGGCGGCATACGCGCCGGCATCGCGGCCGGCGATGTGACCGTGGGCGACACCTTCAATGTGCTGCCCTTCACCAATCTGGTCCGCCGGGCACCCAGCGTGGACGCCGGCCAGCTCAAGCAGATCCTGGAGCACTCGGTCGCCACGGCCTCGGCGGCAGGCGATGTGAATGGCCGCTTTGCCCAGGTTTCGGGCCTGCGCGTGATCTATGACACCCAGCGCAATGCCGGCAGCCGGGTGCTCAAGGTGACGCTGGACGATGGCACGGTGCTGATCGACAACGGCGTGGTGGTGAACGGACTGCGCCGCTTCTCGCTCTCCACCATCGACTTCACGGCCGCCGGCGGTGACGGCTACCCCTTCGCCGCCGCGGGCGTGTTGTTCGAGAACGCCGTGGACACCATCACCTACCAGGAGGCGCTGGAGCGCTTCATCAGCAGCCCCCTGGCACAAGGCGGCCTGGGCGGCCTGATCACCGCGGAACGCTATGGCACGGCCAACCCCTTGGACGCCGCCGGCCGCCTGGTCGATGTGGCCCTGGCGCCCATTCCCGAGCCCGGCACCTACGGCATGATGGCGCTTGGCCTGGGCCTGCTGGGCTGGCTGCAGCGCCGTCGCCGCACGGCCCACCCAGCGGCTGCGGCAGCGGCCTGATGAGAGCGGGCTGCGGCGGCAACCGCCGCAGCCCGCGCTTTACTTGAAGAACCAGTAGCCCACGCAGATCGCACCGATCACGCCCACCACATCGGCAATCAGCCCGCAGGTCAGGGCGTAGCGGGTCTTGGCGATCTTGACGCTGCCGAAGTAGACGGCCAGCACATAGAAGGTGGTCTCGGTGGAGCCCTGGATGATGGCGGCGAGCTTGCCCTCGAAGCTGTCCACGCCATAGGTCTTCATCACATCCACCATCAGGCCGCGCGCACCGCTGCCCGAGAGCGTCTTCATCAGGCCTACCGGCAGGGCCGGCACGAAGTCGGTGGGCAGGCCCAGGGCGCCCACCACCCAGGCGATGCCGCCCACCACATAGTCCATGCAGCCGGTGCTGCGGAACACCGAGATCGCCACCAGGATGGCCACCAGATAGGGAATGATGCCGATGGCCACGCCAAAGCCTTCCTTGGCGCCCTCGACAAAGCTCTCGTAGACATTGATGCGGCGCCAGGCGCCCACCGCGATGAAGAGCACGATGATGGACAGGATCACCAGGCTGCCCAGCAGGCCGATGTACTTGGCCATCACCTCGGGCGGGTACTGGTGCAGCCAGCCGAAGAGGCCGGCCATCAGGGCGACGAAGCCGCCGAAGAAGGCCACGACCGGCGCGCTGAAGAGATTGATGCGCTGGTACACCGCCACCGCCACCAGGCCCGCCATGAAGGAGATAAAGGTGCCGATCAGGGTGGGCAGAAAGATGTCCGCCGCATTGAAACCCACCAGGCCCTGATCCACCGCCAGGGCCTGGCGGATGGCGATCACCGAGGTGGGGATCAGGGTGATGCCCGCGGTGTTCAGCACCAGGAACATGATCATGGCGTTGCTGGCCGTGTCCTTCTGCGGGTTGAGCTCCTGCAGCTCCTTCATGGCCTTGAGCCCCAGCGGCGTGGCGGCATTGTCCAGGCCCAGCATATTGGCGCTGAAGTTCATCACCATGGAGCCACCGGCCGGGTGGCCCTTGGGCACCTCGGGGAAGACCTTGGCAAAGAAGGGCGCCATCAGGCGCGCAAAGATCTGGATCACGCCCGCGTGCTCGCCGATCTTCATGATGCCCAGCCACAGGCTCATCACGCCCACCAAGCCCAGCGAGATGTCAAAGCCCGTCTTGGCCATGTCGAAGATGCCGGTCAGCACCTGGGTAAAGATGGCCATATCCCCGTTCAGCAGCAGGCGCGCCAGGGCCACGCCAAAGCCGATCAGGAAAAAGGCGATCCAGATGTAGTTGAGCACCATGGGCGGGGAGAACAGGGTTGGCCGGGAAAGGTGCCCATTATTCCGGCTGTGCAGGGCCTATCCATGCCGGTTGACGCTGGCGTGATAACCGGGAGTGATGCGGCGGTCCTGCCCGCGGCGTCGGCAGCCATGCTGCAGCTCATCCTGCCGATGCTGCATCTGGTCGTGCGCCGGGTGACAGGAGCGCCCCCCGTCCATAGGGTAGGCGTTCGTCCGACACACCAAGCCGAGCTCACAATGCCGAACACCCTCGCTCCCGCCCCAAACACCCGCCGCCTTCGCGCCATGATCATCCTGCTGGTGGCCGTGCTCGCGCTGCTGCATCTCGGCTGGCAGTGGACCCACGGCGGCATCGTCAGCCATCACCTGCTCGCCAATCCGGCGCTGCCGGCCGTGTCCAACGGCTGGGGCATCATCGCCCTGCCGGCCCTGGCCTGGGCCCTGTCCGGCAGTTTCCTGCGCCGCGCAACATCCCGCCCGGCCGCACGTGCCATCCTCGTCGCCGCCTTTGCCGGGGCCGCAGCCGGCACGGCCCTGTCCCTGGCCTTCAGCCTCGGGTCCACCGATCACGCGACGCTCGTGCTGCTCGCGATCCTGCTCGCCGGCGTTGCATGGCCGGTCTACCGCGCCGAGTACCTGCTGGGCTTCGTCCTCGCGATGAGCTGGGTCTTCGGCCCCATCCTGCCCATCCTGGTGGGCGCGGTGGTCGCGCTGGCTTCCTTCATCGTCCGCCGCATCGCCTGGCCCGCGATAGCCTGGATGGCATCGCGGCTGCGGGCCTGAGGCAGGGCTGGAACCGGCAGCCCGGCGCAGCAGTACCTGCGGGCGTCGGTGCCGATGAACCGGTGCAAGGCAGACGTGCAAGCACCGACAGGCGCGTTACGCGCGGCGATTTAAATTAACATACCGATCACTCTGTTAATTAATTACGTCACGTGGCTCGCACCATCAATCCCGACGAATACGACGCCCGCTACCGCGCGCTGCTGGAGGCGGCCAAGGTCTGTTTCGCGCGCAAGGGCTTCCACCGCACCAGCACCGCGGAAATCTGCGCCGAGCTGGGCGTCAGCTCGGGCAGCCTGTTCCACTACTTTCCGAACAAGAAGGCCCTCATCAGCGCCATCGTCGAGCAGGAAGGCCTGGAGACGGCGCAGTACCTGGATGGACTGCAGGCACAGCCGGACCTGGCGGCGGCACTGCGCGACTTTGTCGATCTGGTCATCAGCCTAGCCAGCGATGCGAGCTTTGGCCGACTGGCGCTGGAGATTGCGGCCGAGGCGGCGCGGGATGCCGAGATCGGCGCCCTGGTCGCGCGCAACGACGCGGAGTTGCGCCGCCGGCTGGCCCTCTTGGTCGGCGAGGCCAGGGCACGCGGCCAGATTGCGCCGACCAGCACGCCGGCCGCCGTGGCCCAGGGCATCGCGGCGCTGATCGACGGCATCTTCAGCCGCGTTGCGATGGACCCTCAGTTCCGCCCGAGCAAGCTTCGGCCCGTCTTTCAGCAGATGCTGGCCGGCATGCTGCAGCCGTCGGGAGCATCGCCATGAGGGCCGCTGAGCCGGACCGGATCGACAGTGTCGACGCGCTGCGCGGCTTCGCCCTGCTGGGCATCTTGCTGGTCAATATCGGGGCCTTTGCCTCGGCCTTCTACGGCAAGGACATCCCCGACCCGGCTTTTGACGCGCCGCTGGACCGTAGCCTGCGCTTTGTGATTGCGCTGCTGTTCGAGACCAAGTTCTACCTGCTGTTCTCCTTTCTGTTCGGCTACAGCTTCACGCTGCAGATGCGCTCGGCGGACAAGGCCGGGGCCTCGCTGGCGCAGCGCATGCGGCGGCGCCTGGCCGGCTTGGGGCTTTTTGGTGCCCTGCATGCCGTCTTGCTCTTCCACGGCGACATCCTGACCAGCTACGCCGTGCTGGGCTTGGCGCTGCTGGCGCTGCGGCACAGGCCGGACCCGCAGCTGCTGCGCCTGGCAGCCTGGCTGATCGGCCTGACCGCCCTGGCCTGGGGCCTGCTCGCCGGACTGCTCAGCCTGCTGGAGCCCCTGCCGCCGGACCGCGCTGCAATCTTGGCCGAGGCGCAGGCCGCCACCCACGCCTATCGCGACAGCGCGGCCGGCGTCGTGGCCCAGCACCTGCGCGAGCTGCCCGGGGTCGCCGCGCTGCTGCTGTTCGTGCAGGCGCCCTGCGCGCTGGCCATGTTTCTGCTGGGCTTGGTGGCGGGCCGGCGCGAGTTCTTGGCGCAGCTGCAAGCGCATCGCGACGTGATGCGGCGGCTGCTGGGCCTGGGGCTGGGCATAGGCCTGCCGGGTGCGGCCTGCTATGCCTATAGCGCGGTCTATGCAGCCGACTCACCCGCCCTCGCCCTGGCCGGCTTCGCCATCAGCCTGGCCAGCGCGCCGCTGCTGACCGGCGCCTATATCGCGCTGGCAATGCAGAGCTTAGAGCGCAGCCCGGCGCTGCGCCGCCTACTCGCGCCGGCCGGGCGCATGGCGCTGTCCAACTACCTGCTTCAGTCCTTGGCCTGCGCGCTGATCTTCCACGCCTACGGACTGGGCCTGATCGGCCAGCTGGCGCCGCTGCCGGTGCTGGGCATCGCACTGGCGCTGTTCGCGCTGCAGCTGCTGCTGAGCCGCTGGTGGATGGGCCGCTTTGCCTACGGCTGGCTGGAATGGCTGCTGCGTGCGATCACGCTGGGCCGCTGGCCGGCCTGGCGCCACAGTCCCGGTCCGGCAGAGGGGCGCTGAGATGAAAAACGCCCGGCCAGGCCGGGCGTTGCGCAGGTGCTCAGGGGGCGACGGCAATCAGAAGGCCGGCACCACGGCGCCGCTGTACTTGCCCTCGATGAACTTCTTGACCTCGGCGCTGTTGAGCGCGGCGGCCAGCTTCTTCAGGGCTTCGCTGTCCTTGTTGTCGGGACGGGCGACCAGCCAGTTGGCGTAGGGCGAGCGGGCGTCCTCGATGGCCAGGGCGTTCTTCACCGGGTTGAGCTTGGCCTCCAGCGCGTAGTTGGTGTTGATCAGGGCCAGGTCCACCTGGGGCAGGATGCGCGGCAGGGTGGCGGCCTCGATCTCGCGGAACTTCAGCTTCTTGGGGTTCTCGGCAATGTCGCGCGGCGTGGCCAGGATGTTGTCGGTGCTCTTGAGCTTGATCACACCGGCGCGGTCCAGCAGCAGCAGGGCGCGGCCGGCATTGCTGGGGTCGTTCGGGATGGCCACGGTGCCGCCGGCGGGCAGCTCGCTCAGAGCCTTGTGCTTGCTGGAGTAGGCGCCGAAGGGCTCCACATGCACGGCGGCCACGGCGACCAGATTCGTGCCCTTGCCCTTGTTGAACTGCTCCAGATAGGGCTTGTGCTGGAAGAAGTTGGCGTCCAGGCGCTTCTCGGCCACCTGCACATTGGGCTGCACGTAGTCGGTGAACACCTTCACCTCCAGCTCCACACCCTGCTTGGCCAGCTGGGGCTTCACGAATTCCAGGATCTCGGCATGCGGCACGGCCGTGGCGGCCACGCTGAGCTTCTGGGCAGCGGCCAGGCCGCTGAGGGCCAGGGCGGCCAGGGCGATAGCGATCTTTTTCATGGGTACAACTCCTCTAGGTACTACGGGAAAAAATTCAACGACGGGTGTAGCGGCGCACCAGCCAGTCACCCAGCATCTGCAGCAACTGCACCAGCAGCAGCAGCAGGGCCACGGTCACCACCATCACCTCGGTCTGGAAGCGCTGGTAGCCGAAGCGGATGGCCAGGTCGCCCAGGCCGCCGCCGCCGATCACGCCCGACATGGCCGTGTAGCCCACTAGGGTGATGGCGGTCACGGTGATGGCCGAGAGAATCGCCGGCCGCGCCTCGGGCAGCAGGGCCTGCCAGACGATCTGGCGCGTGCTGGCCCCCATGGCCAGGCCGGCCTCGACGATGCCGCGGTCCACACCGCGCAGCGCGCCTTCCACCAGGCGGGCAAAGAAGGGCGTGGCCCCCACCACCAGGGGCGGAATGGCGCCCGCCACGCCGAGAGACGTGCCCGCCACCAGCAGGGTGAAGGGGATCAGCACGATCAGCAGGATCACAAAGGGCAGGGAGCGCAGCACGTTCACCACCAGGGACAGCAGCGCATACAGGCGCGGCGCCGCCAGCAGCTGGCCGCGGTCAAACAAAAAGAGCGCCACACCCAGGGGCAGACCCAGCAGCACGGTGAAGAGCAGGGAGCCGCCAAGCATCAAGAGCGTGTCCCAGGAGGCCAGGACGATCTCGGCCCAGTCAATGGCGTTGAGCAGGGCGTCCATCAGCGTTGCACCTCCACGCGCACGCCGCGCTCTTGCAGCAGGGCCGTGGCCGCGGCCAGATCGCCGCCGGACACCGAGATCACCAGCTGCCCATAGGGCTCGTCCTTGATGCGATCAATGCGGCCCGAGAGGATGCCGAAGTCCAGGCCCGAGCGCCGCGCCACCTCGCCCAGCAGGGGCTCGTAGGTGCGCTCGCCACGGAAGGTGAGCTGCAGGATGCGGCCGGGCACATGGGCGTAGTCATCGCTGAGCTGACCCTCGTCCACCTGCTCGGCCTCCTGCACAAAGCGCCGCGTGGTGGCGTGCTGGGGGTGCAGAAAGACCTCGGCCACCGGGCCCTGCTCCACGATCAGGCCGCCGTCCAGCACGGCCACGCGGTCGCAGACGCGGCGCACCACCTCCATCTCATGCGTGATCAGCACGATGGTCAGGCCCAGCTCGCGGTTGATCTCGGCCAGCAGGGCCAGGATGGAGCGGGTGGTCTCGGGGTCCAGCGCGCTGGTGGCCTCGTCGCACAGCAGCACGCGCGGCTCGGTGGCCAGGGCGCGGGCAATGCCCACCCGCTGCTTCTGCCCACCGGAGAGCTGGGCGGGGTATTTGTGGGCCTGGTCGGCCAGGCCCACGCGCTGCAGCAGGGCGGCCACGCGGGCCTCGCGCTGCTCGGGTGAGAGCAGGCCGGCGATCTTCAGCGGCCAGGCCACGTTCTCGGCCACGGTCTTGCTGGCCAGCAGATTGAAGTGCTGGAAGATCATGCCGATGCGCTGACGCGCGCCGCGCAGCCCCGCCTCATCCAGGGCCAGCAGGTCCTCACCCGCCACCTGCACGCGACCGCTGTCGGGCCGCTCCAGCAGATTGATCAGGCGCAGCAGGGTGCTCTTGCCGGCGCCCGAGGCGCCGATGATGCCGAAGACCTCGCCGGCCGCAATCTGCAGATCAACCCCGCGCAGCGCCGTGACGCGCCGCTCACCCAGGGCATAGGACTTGTGAATTTGTTCGAGAGAGATCACCGGGACTGCCAACCCGGGTCACCGGGGCCTTGCGAAGAACACAGGGCCCGGATGCTAGTGAAAACCCTAGATCAACAGAAGAACGGATTAGTAATTAGCAAATTACAGCGCCAGATTCGGCAGATCGCGCAGCATGATCTCCAGGGTGGCGCGGATGGCGCCCTCGTTGGCCAGCTTGATGCGCTCGGGCTGGGAGAGCATGGCCTCGCTGAACTCGGCCTTGTAGGCGGCGCGCACGCTGCGCTGGTAGAGCACGGTGCCGCTGGCCCGCTCCACCAGGCTGTAATGCACATTGGCGCCCACCGTGGTGTCCAGCGACACCATGGGCTGGACCAGGCTGAGCAGCTGGACCTTGAGCTGGTAGCGCGAGACCTCGGGCTTGTCGGCCCACAGGCCCACGGCGCGCAGCGAGTCTTCCAGGGCATGGCCCAGGGCCGGATTGCTGACCTTGGAGCCCCAGAAGCGGCCGGTCTCGGCACCGCCCGCCACCGCCTCCAGTGCCACCTGGCCGCGCAGGGCGACCGGCATGAAGCTGCGCAGCTGCAAGGCCGTGCCCGCCGGCACCCCCATCTGCAGCGACTGACTGGGCGTGCCGCAGCCCCCCAACAGCGCCAGGGATGCCAACCAGGGCAAAACGGTTGCGTGTACCTTCATAGACGTCGGTGTTGCAGGGCCGGCAACTGCTGGCGCACCCGGGCCAGACGCTCCAGGTCCAGCTCGGCGATGGCCAGGCCCTCGCCCTCCGGCAGGCAGGCGAGTACCTCGCCCCAGGGGTCCACGATCATGCTGTGCCCCCAGGTCCGGCGCCCATTTTCATGGAGCCCGCCCTGGGCCGGTGCGATGAGATAGGCGATGTTTTCGACCGCACGTGCGCGCAGCAGCAGCTCCCAGTGCGCCTGGCCGGTGGTGTGGGTGAAGGCGGCGGGCACGCTGATCAGGTCCAGCGGCGCCGCCTGGCCCATGGCGCGGTAGAGCTCGGGAAAGCGCAGGTCGTAGCAGACCGAAAGCCCCACGCGCAGGCCCGCGGCCTGGGCCACCACCGGAGCCTCGCCGGGCTCCAGCACACGGGCCTCGTCATAGCGCTCGCGGCCGTTGTCAAAGCAGAAGAGATGCAGCTTGTCGTAGCGCGCCACGCGACTGCCATCGGGCGCAAACACCAGGCAGCTGTTGCGCACCCGGGCCGGGTCGGGCGTGGCCAGGGGCAGGGTGCCGCCGATGATCCACAGGCCCAGCTCGCGCGCCGCCTGGCTCAGCATCTGCTGGATGGGGCCCTGGCCCAGGGCTTCCGCGATCGCCAGCTTGGCGTCGTCGCGCAGGCCCATCAGGCAGAAGTACTCCGGCAGGGCCGCCAGCTCCGCCCCCTGGGCGGCGGCCTGCTCCAGCCAGTGGCGCGCCCGCGCCAGGTTGTGAGCCACATCGGGGCTGGACACCATCTGGATCGCGGCAAGCTTCATGGACACGGTCCTCGCTCAGGGAAGGCTGTGGGGCGGCTAGGGGGCGGAAGCGGCTGCGGCGGACGGTTCGGCCGCGGCCTTGGCGCGCGACACGCGCTCGACCTTGGGGTCGTCCCAGCTGCCGCTGACGCGGAACTCGCGGGTATTGGCCGCCATCATGGGCCGGCGCAGCACCAGCTGGGCGAGGAACGTGCCCAGCCCCACGGCGGGGTTGATGGCGGCATAGGCCAGGGCCGCGCCGCCGGCATTGATCTCGGGCACCACCAGCACGCGCAGGTCCTGGGTTTCGCGCGCCAGATCGGCCTGGCCCTCCATCAGCACCACGGCCTGCACCCCGCTCATGCGCAGGTTCTGGCTGCTGGCCACGCCCTGGGCAATCTTGATGTCACCGCCAAACCCGTCGAAGGCAAAGCCCTCGCTGAACACATCGCGGAAGTCCAGCGCCAGGCGGCGCGGCAGGGACTGCAGGCTCAGAATGCCCAGCAGCCGCCCCACCCCCGGCTCGGCCTGCAGAAACTGGCCGGCGTCCAGGGCCAGATTGAGCTGGCCGGCCATGCTGGGATAGTCCGGCGCCAGGGGCGAGCCCTGCCAGCTGAGCTGGCCCGCGGCCTGGCCCTTGCCGCCACGCAGGATGCGGCCCTGGCCCAGGCGTTCCAGCAGATTGCCCGCGTCCGCCACATCCAGCTTCCAGTCCAGCACGGTGCGGCGCTGGCCGCGCCCCGGCTCGGGCAGCCATTGGCCCGTGGCATTGAGCACGGCGTCGGGGTGGCGCAGCTGCAGGCGGGTCAGGCGCCAGTCACGCTGTGGCCCCTGGGCCTGGGCCTCCACCTCCAGCCGGCCCAGGCGCTTGCCGCGCAGCTCGAAGTCTTCCACCACGATGTCCAGGGCCGGCACCTGGGCCTGGCTGCTGGCGGCCGGCGGCCCCTGCTCCAGCAGGGCGCTCACGCCCTCGGCCTCGCTCTTGGGCAGGGACAGGCGGGCCAGGCGTGCATGGATGCGCGGGGCCTGGCTGCCGCGGGCCTGGCGCATCTCGAGATAACCGCTCAGCTGTTCGGCCTCCAGGGTGGCGCGCCAGATGCCGGGCTCGCTGCCCCGGCTGATGCCCGCCACCACCTTGCTCAGGGGCCGGCCGGCCACGCGCAGGGACGGGGCCCGCAGCGCGATCTGGCCGGGCGCGTAGCCGCCCTCCAGGGCCTCGGCCCCGCTGGCGCCCGCGCCCAGCAGACGCTGAGCCACGAGCTGCCAGGCATCCAGATCGAGCTGGGGCGGGCTGGCCTGCATCACCACGCCCTGGGCCGGCAGGGCCGGCAGCCGGTCTTGCAGGGCCAGCGCCCCGGCCAGCACCCGCGGGCTGGCCCCGCTCAGATCGCGCTGATAGTGCAGCTGCAGGGCCGTGCCCAGCTCCAGCTTCAGCTCGTCGCGCCCCTGGGGCAGCAGGCTGTTCTGGTAGCGCAGGGGCAGGCTGGACTCGGCCGTCTTGCCCAGGGGCGCGGGCAGCTCCGAGGCCAGGCCCTGCAGGCTGCTGCTCAGGCTCAGCTCGGTGCCGCCCTCGCGCAGACCCAGCTGCAGGCGGTAGCTGGTCTGCCCGCTCAGGGACTGAGCCAGGCGCGAGACCGGCCCCAGTTCCGTGGCCCGCCGCAGCCCCTCGGCCGTGAGCAAGCCCTGGCCGCTGATGCGCAGGCTGCCGTCGCGCTGGGTGCTGCCCTCGAAGCTGGCGTCACCCCCCAGCACGCGGGCCTGGCCGCCCTGGATGCTGACGCTGCGCCGGTCAAAGTCGATGCGCGCCCGCGCATTGGCCAGCAGGGGCACATCGGGCCGTATGCGCAGCTCGTTGCCGCCCAGCACGACCTGACCCTTGACCTGGGTCTTGTCGGTCTCATTCAAAGGCATCCGCAGGCCCAGGCGCAGCTGGGCGGGGCCGTTGCCGCTGGCCTCGCGCAGGCCGCCGCCTATCCACTCCCCCACCGGCGAGAGCTTGAGATAGCGCAGCAGCTCGGGCAGCGGACCACGCCCCTGACCTTCGAGCTCCAGCACCTGCTCGTGCATCAGGTCCTTGATGCCGCCATTGACGCTATGCAGCTCATAGCCCAGCACGCGGGCGCGGGCATTGCGGATGCGCATGCTGCCGCGCTCGAAGACCAGCTCGGCCTGCAGCTTCTCCATGGGCGGCCAGGCCGGCTCGGCCCCGGCCACGCCCGGCACATAGGCCAGGCTCAGGTCCTGGGCCTGGGTGCTGATGCGGAACTGGCCCTGCTGCGCCACGTCATAGGGGAAGTCCCAGAGGTCGCCGCTCAGCTTGAACTGGGTGTTGCGGGCCTCGCCGCTGCGGATGGCGTCGCGCACATAGCTGCGCGCCACCGGCCCCACGCCCAGGGGCAGATAGCGGGCCACGCGCGCAGCCTGGGCGCGGTCCAGCCGCCCCTTGAGCTCCAGATGCCCCGGGAAACGCCCGGCACGCCCGCGCTCCAGCCCGCTGGCGCCACCGGGGCCGGTCTTCCACAGCGCCTCCAGCTCGCCGCGCACATCCTCATTGGCCAGCCGCACGTCCGTGAGCTTGAGCTCGATGGCCGGGGGCTTGCCACCGGCTGCGGGCTCGATGCGCCAGCTGAGCTGGGCGGACAGTCGCTGCATGGGCAGGACGGGCTCCTCGAACACGCCCGGAAACTCCAGCTGCCCGTCCCGGATCTGCAGCCGGGCCTGGCCGCCACGCTCGCTGGCCTCCAGCTGCAGGCTGGCGCCCGCGAAGCCGGGCCGCCCGACCGCCTGGTCCGGCGCCGGGCGGGCCGCCAGGCGCAGATCGCTGAGGCCGGCCTTGAGCCGGTAGCTCGTCGGGTTCTGCAAGGCCCCTTCCCAGCTGGCCTTGAGCTCGCTCACCAGGCCCTGGGGGGCCAGCTCGGCCAGCCACTGGCGCTGCGCCGCGCTCAGGGGCAGGCGGCTGGCAATGCGGTTCATCAGGGCCAGGTCCAGACGCTGCGCGCTGAGTTCACCAGCCCGCACCGCGCCGGGCAGGCCCTCGGGCCCGGCCGGGGCCCGGCGCAGGCTGAGGGACCAGTCGGAACGCGGCCACACCAGCTCGCCGTCCGCACTGTCCTCCAGTTCGAAGCCCAGCTGGCGGGCGCTGAGCACCGTCCCCTGGCTGGTGTTCTGCAAGGCCAGCCGGCCCTCGATGCGCGACAGCGCCAGCGGCTCCATCTCGGCGCCCAGACGCAGGCGCACGGCACGCAGGCCCATGTCCAGGGTCAGGCCCTGGGCCTGGCCGTTCTTGATCTCGGCCCAGGCACGCAGGGCACCATCGCCCTCGCTGAGCTCGAAGGGCAGATCCACATGGCGGCGCAGCTGCCGCACATCGGCGCGCGGCAGCTCGGCATAGAGCTGGCCGCTCCAGAAACGCAGCTCGCCCGGCCGCTTGAGCAGGGACTGGTTGAAGCGACCGCGCAGGCTGAAGCGCTGCCCCCAGTCGGCCGGCGGCGTGGCATCCAGGCGCAGCTCGTGCCGGCGCAGGCCGTTGCGCATCACCAGGTCCAGGTCCACCAGCTCCAGGGGGGCGGCGCCACGCTTCTCGTCCCGCCAGCGCACCCGACCGCGCTGGATCACGAACTCATGCTGGGAGAAGAACCAGTCGGCCAGGGCCTCGCCCCCGCTGCTGCCGTCCTGGGCCAGACCCGCCACAAAGACCCGACCCTGGGCATCGCGACGCACCTCCAGCTCGGGCGCATCGATCAGCAGTTGCTCGAAGCGCAGCTCCAGGGCCCAGATCGAGCGGGCCGACAGGGCCGCCGCCACCCGCGGCAGCCGCAAGGCCTCGCGGCCGCTCGCATCGCGCAATCGCACATCCCGCAGCTCCACCGCCGGCACCCAGCTGCCCGAGCGCGCCGCGATCTCGCCGATCTCGGCCTGAAGCCCCAGGCTGCGCGAGGCCAAGCGTTCCAGCTCGGGGCGCCAATCATTGATGTGGGGCAGAATCGCCCAGTGCAACAGCAGCCAGGCCGCCAGCAACAGGCCCCATAGCAGCAGGAGCAGGGCCAGCGCCCAGCGCATGCCGCGCAGCAGCCACCGCAGCGCCCGCCTGGTCGCTCGCCCGGCGGCATGATCGAAGGCGGCCGTGACAGTTGCAGTGAACGACATGAAATTGGGAGCGCGCCGTGGAGCAGAGATCGACAGGGGAAGATGGCATCACCGCCGGTGCCGCTTGCCTCGATGTTCTCGGTCTTGACGCAGCCCGGCACTCCCAGGTTGGCCGAGATTCTGGCACAGCGTGCCCCCTCACATGAGTTCGACCCAGCATCCCTTGCAGTCCCATCCGCCCGCCACGGCAGCCCAGGCCGAGCACAGCCGCTTTGTGCAGCGCATACGCCGCCGCTACGCTCAAGAGCTGACCCTGCTGCCGCCCGGCCTGCCGGACCTGGCCGGCATCCAGGCCCTGGTGGCTGAGCTGCAGGCGGGCGGTCGGGCGCTCGCCGCGGCCTTGCGCGTGGCACGCCAGCTGGTGCTGGAACGCCTGGCGGTGCTGGACGTGGAGCAGGGCTGCTCCATGGCCGACATCACCCTGGCCATGACCCATCTGGCCGAGGCCACCCTGGATCTGGCCCTGGCCGAGGCCCGCAAGGCCCAGGACGAGATCAACGGCCAGCCGCGCAATGCGGCGGGCGAGGTGATCGACTTCTGGGTCGTGGGCATGGGCAAGCTCGGTGCACGCGAGCTCAATGTGTCTTCGGACATCGACCTGATCTATGTCTATGACGACGAGGGGCAGACCGACGGCGCCAAACCCATCACCGCCCACGAGTACTTCGCCCTGGTGGCCAGGCGCCTCTATGCCCTGATCGGCGAGGTGACCGAGGACGGCCAGGTCTTCCGCGTGGACCTGGCCCTGCGGCCGAACGGCAACTCCGGCCCGCCGGTGGTAAGCCTGGCCATGCTGGAGGAATACTTTCTGGTGCAGGGCCGCGAGTGGGAACGCTTCGCCTGGCTCAAGAGCCGGGTGGTGGCGCCGCTGGACCCGGCCGCCAAGCAGCGCGCCCTGGCCCTGCGCAGCCTGGTGACGCCCTTCGTCTACCGCCGCTATCTGGACTACGGCGTGCTGGAGGGCCTGCGCCAGCTGCACCGCAAGATCCGCGACGAGGCCGGCCGCCGCGCCGCCGGGCGGCCCGAGCGCGCCAATGATGTGAAGCTCTCGCGCGGCGGCATCCGCGAGATCGAATTCACCGTGCAGCTGCTGCAGGTGGTGCGCGGCGGCCAGTTCCCCGAGATCCGCACCCGCTCCACGGTCAAGGCCCTGCGCCGCCTGGCCGCCCGCGGCCTGATGAAGCCGGACATGGCCGAGCAGCTGATCCAGGCTTATGAATTCCTGCGCCGGGTGGAGCACCGCATCCAGTATCTGGACGATCAGCAGACGCATTGCCTGCCCTGCGAGGATCGCGACCTCTCCTGGATCGCGCACAGCCTGGACCTCAAGCCAGGCTCCAGCCGCAGCGGCTGTGCGCCCGGGGTCTGCGAGCTGCTGGACCGGCTGTGCGAGGTGCGCGAGCTGGTGGCCACCGAGTTCGATGCCCTGCTGCACGACGGCCAGTCCCCCAAGCCCGGGGCCTGCAAGGGCGGCAACTGCGGCGGACCGGCCCTGCCGGTGGATGCCGAGGAATTTCTGGAAAAACTGCCGCCCGAGCTGGGTGAGGCGGTGCGTCGCTGGGCCCTGAGCCCCCGGGTGCAGGCCCTGCGCGAGGAATCGCGTTTGCGCCTGGCCAAGCTGGTGGGCCGCGCCGCCCAGGCCGTGCAGGAGCAGGAGTGCGAGCTGGCGGGGGCCCTGCGCTTTGTGGACTGGATCGAACCCCTGCTGCGCCGCGAGAGCTATCTGGCCCTGCTGGTGGAGCGGCCTGCCGTGCAGACGCGCCTGCTGCGCCTGCTGGGCCTGGCCCGCTGGCCCATGCGCTATCTGATGCTGCACCCCGGCGTGATCGATGAGCTGGCCGACACCCGGCTGCTGAGCCAGCGCTTCGAGGGCGCGGAGTTCATTGCCGATCTGCACGCCCGCCACGCGGCCTGGGAGCGCAGCGGCGAGGCCGACGAGGAAGCCCTGCTCGACACCCTGCGCCGCGCCCATCATGCGGAAGTCTTCCGCACCCTGGTGCGTGATGTGGAGCGACGCATCACCGTGGAGCAGGTGGCCGACGAACTCTCCGCCCTGGCCGACGCCACCCTGCAATGCGCCATCGACTGGGCCTGGGCACGCCTCAAGCAGGCCCACCGGCCGGCACCGCGCTTTGCCGTGGTGGCCTACGGCAAGCTGGGCGGCAAGGAGCTGGGCTATGGCAGCGACCTGGACGTGGTCTTCCTCTTTGACGACGAGGACGAAAACGCCCACGAGATCTACGCCGCCTTTGTGCGCAAGCTCATCACCTGGCTGACCCTGCGCACCGCGGCCGGCGAGCTCTTCGACATCGACACCGCCCTGCGCCCCAATGGCAACTCGGGTCTGCTGGTCACCTCGCTGCAGTCCTTCGAGAACTACCAGACCGGCCGCGGCAGCAACACCGCCTGGACCTGGGAGCACCAGGCCATCACGCGGGCGCGCTTCTGCGCCGGCGACCCCGCCCTGGCCGCACGCTTCGAAGGCGTGCGCCGGGCCGTGCTGACCGCACCGCGCGACGCCGCGGCCCTGCGTGCCGAGGTGCAGGCCATGCGCGAGAAGGTGCGGGGCGCGCGGCCGGTGCGTGCGGGCGAGTTCGAGCTCAAGCACAGCCCCGGCGGCATGATGGATGCCGAGTTCGCCCTGCAGTACCTGGTGCTGACCCAGGCCGCCGCACACCCGGAGCTGCAGGACAACGCCGGCACCATTGCCCTGCTGCAGCGGGCCGAGGCCGCCGGTCTGCTGCCCATGGGCGTGGGCCAGGCCGCGGCCGCGGCCTACCGCGAGCTGCGCCGTGCCCAGCACCGGGCGCGCCTGGATGAGCAGCCCACCTCCCTGCCCGAGGACCGCCTGGAAGCCCTGGATCTGGCGCGCCACCGCGATGCGGTGCTGGCCCTGTGGCACAGCGTCTTCCCGGGCTGAGCGCGCGGCGAGCGTCGGGCGCCTGGCCGGCCCTGGCCGCAGCCCTGGCCCTGCTGGCCCTGCTGGTCTGGCCCCTGCCCCGCAGCGGCCTGGACTGGCAGCCCGGCCTGGCCTGGCAAGAGCCCTGGCGCGCCTGGAGCGCCGCCGCCGTGCATCTGAGCCTGCAGCATCTGCTGGCCAATCTGGCCGGCTGTGCCGTGCTGGCCTGGGTGGGCTGGCGCGCCGCGCTGCCGCCGCGCGCCGCCCTGGCCTGGCTGCTGGCCTGGCCGCTCACCCAGCTGGGCCTGCTGCTGCTGGCCCCTTCCCTGCCACACTACGGCGGGCTCTCGGGCGTGCTGCATGCCGGCGCCGCCGTGCTGGGCCTGGCCCTGACGGCCGCCGGCCGCCCGGCGCGCGAGCGTCATATCGGGCTCGCCCTGCTGCTGGGTCTGGCCCTCAAGCTGGCGCTGGAGCAACCCCTGGGCACGCCGCTGCGCCAGGTGGAGGGCTGGGACATCGCCATCGCGCCCGCCGCCCATCTGAGCGGTGCGCTCGCCGGTGCGATCTGCGCGCTGCTGCTGCAGCGGTCGCCCGCGCGCCCGGCATGATGCGCAGATGAACCGCGACCAGCGCCACAGCCATCTCGACACCCGCGCCATCACCCTGCTGCTGGGCTGCTGCGTGCTCTGGGGCCTGAACCAGGTGGCGGCCAAGGCCGCGCTCAGCGAGATCACGCCGCTGTGGCAGGCCGGGCTGCGCTCGGCCGGCGCGGCCGTGCTGGTCTGGCTCTGGGCGCGCTGGCGCGGCATCGCCCTCTTCCAGCGCGACGGCACCCTGCCCGGCGGTTTGCTGGCCGGCGCCCTCTTCGCGGCCGAGTTCGCCTGCATTTTTGCGGGCCTGCAGTACACCACCGCCTCGCGCATGGTGGTCTTCATCTACCTCAGCCCCTTTGTGGTGGCCCTGGGCATGCCCTTCATCGCGCGCAGCGAGCGGCTCTCGCTGCGCCAGGCCGGCGGCCTGCTGCTCGCCTTTGGCGCCGTGGCCTGGGCCTTTGCCGAGGGCTTCGGCACCAAGAGCGGCTCCGAGCTGCAGTGGCTGGGCGACAGCCTGGGCCTGCTGGCCGCCCTGCTCTGGGGCGGCACCACCCTGGCAATCCGCGCCACGCGCCTGTCCAGCGCCAGCGCCGAGAAGACCTTGTTCTACCAGCTGGGCGTCTCGGGCCTGGCCCTGATGCTGGCGGCCTGGGCCCTGGGCGAGCCCTGGCCGACGGCCTGGAGCGCACGCCTAGCGGGTCTGCTGGGCTTCCAGACGGTGATCATCAGCTTTGCCAGCTATCTGCTGTGGTTCTGGCTGGTGCGTCACTACCCGGCCACCCGCCTGGCCAGCTTCACGCTCGCCACTCCGCTGTTCGGCCTGCTGGCCGGCGCCCTGCTGCTGGGCGAGCCCATCAGCGCGCGGCTGGGCCTCGCCCTGCTGGCCCTGGCCGCGGGCATCGTGCTGGTGAACAAGCGCTGAGACGCGAACGGATCCGTGCGCAGAGCGCGCAGCGTGACACACCCGGTCGCGGGATTGTCTCGTCACATGAAGTCGGGACAATCAGTACGCCATCCGAATCCCGTCCGCATGCCTTCCGTCTTTCTGCTCCGTCGCAACCGTCCCGCGCTGCTGAGTGCCCAACGCGCGCTCTTCGGAGCACCAGAGCAGGATCGGGCGATGCGCTGGACTTGCGTGGGCGCCAGCGACCGGCTCTACGAGGCACTGCCCCGTATCGCGGAGCTGGCCCCCGATGTGCTGGCCTGCGATCTGCGTCTGGCCGATGGTCATGTGCTGGCCCTGCTGCAGCGCCTGTCGACGCGGCCCCGGCCCCGCCTGCTGCTGCTCAGCAGTCTGGTCGACGACCCCCTGCTCTTCGAGGCCCTGGCCGCCGGAGCCCAGGGCTACTGGGTGGATGCGGGCGCCAGCGCCGGACTGGTGGAGGCCCTGACGGCCTGCCAGGGCGGCCAGGCTCCCATGTCGCCGGCCCTGGCCCGTCAGACGCTTGAGACCCTGGGGCTGCCGCGCAGCGAGCTGCTGCTGGCCCACAATGTGGCCGCCTCGCAAGACCTGGCCCCCGCAGTGCCGGGCGACATCAAGGGCCTGGCGCGCTGCGAGCAACATCTGCTGACCCTGGTCGCCCAGGGGCTGCTGATCGAGGAAATCGCCCAGCGCTGGCAGCTGCAAGTCAGCGAGATTGCGCGGCGCCTGGCCGACATCTACACCCTGCTGCAGCGCCGGCTCGCGCTGCGCCGGCCTCAGGCGGCGGGCGGCGCGGTATCGATGAAGCTCTGACGGGTGGACAGCTTGTCCAGCATGCGCGCCAGGTTGGGATAGGGCGTGCGCCAGTCCACGGCTGGGAAGCGGAAGTCCAGATAGGCCAGGGCGCAGCCCACGGCGATATCGGCGAGGGTGAAGTGATTGCCCGAACACCAGGCCTTTTCGCCCAGGCCCATGCTCATGGCCTTGAGGGCCGCCTGCAGCTTGCCCATCTGACGCTCCACCCAGGCCTCGCAGCGCTGCTCGGCCGTGCGACCGGCCCAGGTCTGCTCCAGCCGAGCGGCAATCGCCGCGTCCATCAGGCCATCGGCCAGGGCTTCCCAGGTGCGCACCTCGGTGCGCTCGCGGCCACGCTCGGGAATGAGCTTGCCCACGGGCGAGAGCGTGTCCACGTACTCGCAGATCACGCGCGAGTCGAAGACGGCGCCGCTGATCGAGTCCTGGCCTTCCATGACCAGGCAGGGCACCTTGCCCAGGGGGTTCATCTTGAGGATGTTGTCATTGCCCCAGACGTCTTCCAGCACGAACTGGTAGTCGAGCTTTTTCTCCGCCATCACGATGCGGACCTTGCGGACATAGGGGCTGGAGAGTGAACCGATGAGCTTCATGGGGTGATATTGCGGGCATGGCGCCTTGTTGTCGCGGATTCTAGCCAAGCACCTGTTGCGCCGCGGGCTGGACAAAGCGGCGCGGCTGGGGCATGCACATATCCCTCCAAGGGGGTCTTGTGAGGCGCGCTCGCGCCAACGAGACTGGCGCTCCGGCCCAGGTCATCGCCCTCGTGGCTTCCCCACGGCCACATCGCACAAGCTCTGGACCACTCACCCATGCATGACACCTCCCTGTTCGGCCCCAGCAGCCAGAACCCGGCCCGCTATTTCCGCGTCGAATTCACAGGTTCGGGCAGCGAGTACTTCCGCATCTGGATCGTCAATCTGCTGCTGATCATCCTCACCCTGGGCCTGTACCTGCCCTTCGCCAAGGCGCGCCGCCTGCGCTACTTCTACAGCAACACCCTGATCAATGGCCAGGCCCTGAGCTTCCACGGCGATCCCTGGAAGATGTTTCGCGGCTTTGTGCTGCTGGCCCTGCTGATGGGCAGCTACGCCCTGGCCGGTCAGCTCTCGGCCCTGGCCGGCGCGCTGGCCTTTCTGATCCTGTGCGCGATCTGGCCGGCCCTGTGGCGCGCCGGGCTGCAGTTCCGCCTGGCCCATACCAGCTGGCGCGGTCTGCGCATGCGCTTCGAGGGCAATCTGGCCGGCGCCTATCTGGCCTTTGCCCCGCTCTACCTGCCGGCGCTGCTGATGCTGCTGGTCGGCACGATCTGGGCACCTGCCCTGCAGGAAGGCCCGGCCGAGTTCGCCGCCCCGCAGGCCCTGATGCTCGTGGCCCTGGGCCTGGGCGTTGTGCTCCTGCCCCTGAGCCTCTACCTGATCAAGCGCTACCAGCATGGCCACTACGCCATGGCGGCCCAGCGCAGCTATCTGAAGGCCGGCCCCGGCGACTTCTATCGGCTGGCGCTGAAGGCTCTGGGCCTGCTACTGCTCTGCCTGGCCCTGTTCGCCGGCCTGGTGACGCTGAGCATGGGCCTGCGCAGCATCTTGCTCTTTGTGCTGCTGGCCCTGGCCTTCTACCTTGGCCTGGGCCTGCTGATCGGCCCCTATCTGGGGGCGCGCCTGCAGAACCTGGTCTGGAACCGCACGCGCAGCGAGGAGCTGCGCTTTGACAGCGATCTCAGCGCCCGGGCCCTGATCAAGCTGAGTCTGAAGAACTGGCTGCTGACCCTGATCACCCTGGGCCTGTACCGTCCCTTCGCCGCCGTCCACACCGCCCGCCTGCGCCTGGAGGCCGTGCGTGTGCGCGTGCAGGGCGAGCTGGACGCCTGGGTGGCGGAGCAGAGCCTGCAACAGCCCGACGCCGCCGGCGAGGCCGCGGGGGACTTCTTCGGCATCGATATGGGCCTGTGATGCCGCAGTCCCGGGCGGGCCCTAGCCCCAGGCTGTGCCTGCAGTACTTTGACGGGCGCCATGCCCGGGTGCAGCGCGCCGAGATCTGGCGCGAGGGCCAGGAGCTGCTGCTGCAGCCCGAGCTCGGGGCGCTCCAGCGCCATGCCCTGCGCCGGGTGCAGTGGCCCGAGCGCCAGCGCCACGGCCAGCGCCAGGTCTTGCTACCCGACGGCGGCGTGCTCAGCTGCACCCAGGCCGCCGACTGGGACCGCTGGGCCCGCGCCTCCGGCCTGCGGGAGTCCATGGCCGTGCATTGGGCACAAAGCTGGCGCCTCACGCTGACCGCGGGGCTGCTTCTGGTCGCACTGCTGGCCCTGCTGTGGTGGCAAGGTCTGCCCCTGGCGGCTCGCAGCCTGAGCGAGGCCGTGCCGGCGAGGCTGGAAGCTCAGCTGGGTGAACGCACGCTGGACGGCCTGGATGGCCTGCTGCTCATGCCCAGCGCCCTGCCTGCCTCGCAGCAGGCCGCCATCGCCGCGGACTTTGCCGCCCGGCTGACGCGCGCGCGTGAGCGTGGCGAATCCTGGCCGGAGTACCAGCTGCTCTTTCGCGCCGCTAGCCCGAGCCTGGGGCCCAATGCCCTAGCCCTGCCGGGCGGGCAAATCGTGCTCACGGATGCCCTGGTCCATTTGCTGGCCGACCAGCCCGACGCCCTGGCCGGCGTGCTGGCCCATGAACTCGGGCATGTGCGGGGCCGCCACGGTCTGCGGATGACGGTGCAGGCCGGTCTGGCCAGCGCCTTGGGCGCCCTGATGCTGGGCGACTTCTCGGGTGTGCTGGCCTCGGCCCCGGCCCTGCTGCGCAGCCAGGCCTATTCGCGCGAGCTGGAACAGGAGGCCGATGCGGCCGCCCTGCAGCTGCTGCGGGGCGATGGCCGCGACCCACGCGTCATGCTGGTCTTCTTTGATCGCATCGAGCGGCAGCACCCCGAGCAGCGTTCATCGGTCTGGGCCACGGCGATTGCCAGCCACCCCAGCGGTGAGCAGCGGCGGCGCTTCTTCGGCGGCGAGTGAGGCGCCGAGCCCGGCTCAGCGCGCCAGGGTCCAGTCCACCGTGGCCGGGCGGCCGGGCAGGCTGAGCTGGGCCGTGGCGGGCGCGCAGCGGCTCAAGACCCGGCCCCCGCGCACCACCAGCAGGCGCTGGGCGCGCAGGCGCACGGCCTCCACCGGATCGCGCGCCTGCAGCAGCACGAAGTCGGCCTTGCAGCCGGGCGCTAGGCCATAACCCTCCAGGCCCAGGATGCGCGCGTTGTTGACCGTGACCGCCTCGAAGCAGGCCCGCATGCCAGCTTGCGATGTCATCTGCGCCACATGCAGGCCCATGGCCGCCACCTCCAGCATGTCGCCGCTGCCCAGCGAGTACCAGGGGTCCATCACGCAGTCGTGGCCGAAGCCCACGTTCACGCCCGCGGCCAGCAGCTCGGGCACGCGGGTCATGCCGCGGCGCTTGGGATAGCTGTCGTGCCGGCCCTGCAGGGTGATGTTGATGAGCGGGTTGGCCACCGCATGCAGCTGGCTTTCCGCCATCAGCGGGATCAGCTTGGAGACGTAGTAGTTGTCCATGGAATGCATGGACGTGAGATGGGAGCCGGTGACCCGGCCCTGCAGGCCCAGGCGCCGGGTCTCATAGGCCAGGGTCTCGACATGGCGGGACAGGGGGTCATCGCTCTCGTCGCAGTGCATGTCCACCCTCAGGCCGCGCTCGGCGGCCAGCTCGCACAGCAGGGTCACGCTGGCGGTGCCATCCGCCATCGTTCGCTCGAAATGCGGAATACCACCCACCACGTCCACGCCCAGGTCCAGGGCGCGCTTGAGGTTCTCCAGCGCGCCCGGCGCGCGCAGCACGCCGTCCTGCGGGAAGGCCACCAGCTGCAGGTCCAGATAGGGCTTCACGCGCTCGCGCACATGCAAGAGGGCCTCCACGGCCAGCAGGCGCGGGTCGCAGATGTCCACATGGGAGCGGATGGCCAGCAGGCCCTTGGCCACCGCCCAGTCGCAATAGGCCAGGGCACGCTCGACCAGGGCTTCCTGCGTCAGCAGGAGCTTGAGCTCGCCCCACAGCGCGATGCCCTCCAGCAGGGTGCCGCTCTGGTTGACCCGGGGCAGGCCGTAGCTGAGCGTGGCGTCCATATGGAAATGGGCGTCCACAAAGGGCGGGCTCAGCAGCCAGCCCTGGCCGTCGATGATGTCCACCCCCTCGGGTGCGCTCAGCTGGGGGCCCAGCGCGGCGATGCGGCCCTCTTGCACCAGAAGGTCCTGGCCGCGGCGGCCATCGGGCAGACAGATATTGCGGATCAGCATGGGACAGGCAGGAGCGCGGGCACGGCGCCCGCTGCCAGCCATGGTACGCAGGGCGGGCCGGGCCGGATAAAATCCGCGGGTTTGCCCCAAGCCTGTGCGGCCCTCGCTCCGCGCCCAAGCCATCATGACCTCTTCCGCCTTCTCCAGCATCAGTGCCCTCTCGCCCCTGGATGGCCGCTACGCGTCGCGCGTGGCCGCGCTGCGTCCGCTGCTCTCCGAGTTCGGCCTGATGCACCGCCGCGTGCAGGTCGAGGTGGAGTGGTTCATCGCCCTCTCGGACGCCGGTTTTGCCGAGTTCAAGCCCCTGAGCGAGGCCGCCCGCGGCCTGCTGCGCGGCCTGGTGACACGCTTCTCCGAAGCCGATGCCCAGGCCATCAAGGACATCGAGAAGACCACCAACCACGACGTCAAGGCCGTGGAGTACTGGCTCAAGTCGCGTTTCGAAGGCAATGCGGAGCTCAAGGCCGCCGGCGAGTTCGTGCACTTCGCCTGCACCAGCGAGGACATCAACAACACCAGCCACGGCCTGATGCTCAAGGCCGCGCGCGAGCAGGTGATGCTGCCCACCCTGGACCGCATCGTGGACAAGCTGTCCGGCATGGCCCACGCCCTGGCCGCCGTGCCCATGCTCAGCCGCACCCATGGCCAGACCGCCAGCCCCAGCACCGTGGGCAAGGAGATCGCCAATGTGGTGGCGCGCCTGGCGCATGCGCGCGCCCGCATCGCCGACGTCAAGCTGCTGGCCAAGATGAACGGCGCCGTGGGCAACTACAACGCCCACCTCAGCGCCTGGCCCGAGCATGACTGGGAGACCTTCAGCCGCCGGGTGATCGAGCAGCAGCTGGGCCTGACGTTCAACCCCTACACCATCCAGATCGAGCCGCATGACTACATGGCCGAGCTGTTCGACGCCTTCACCCGCGCCAACACCATCCTGATCGACTGGTCGCGCGATGTCTGGGGCTATATCTCCCTGGGCTACTTCAAGCAGCGCACGGTGGCTGGCGAGATCGGCAGCTCCACCATGCCGCACAAGGTCAACCCCATCGACTTCGAGAACGCCGAGGGCAACTTCGGCCTGGCCAATGCCCTGCTGAGCCATCTGAGCCAGAAGCTGCCCATCAGCCGCTGGCAGCGCGACCTGACCGACTCCACGGTGCTGCGCAATATGGGCGTGGCCCTGGGCTATGCCCTCTTGGGCTATGAATCCCTGCTCAAGGGTCTGGACAAGCTGGAGGTCAACGAGGCTGCCCTGGCCGCCGACCTGGACAGCGCCTGGGAAGTGCTGGCCGAGCCCATCCAGACCGTGATGCGCCGCTACGCCCTGCCCAACCCCTATGAGCGCCTGAAGGAGCTGACCCGCGGCAAGGCCATCACCCGCGAGTCCATCCAGGCCTTCATCCAGACCCTGGAACTGCCCGAGGCCGAGAAGCAACGCCTGCTGGCCATGAGCCCGGGGGACTACACCGGCAAGGCTGCCGAGCTGGCTCGCCGGGTCTGAGCGCCCGACCACGGGGCACGTGGCGGCGAGGCCGCAGCGTGCCCCAGCTCCGGGCAGGACGGGCCGGAATCGCCCACAATCGCTGCATCCCAGCCTGACGCCACCGGATGCACAGCCACGTTGCCACGCCCCCCGCACAGCCCGGCATGAGTACAAGCATGCAGGCGGAACGCGAGCGCGATCTGCTGCTGCAGTTCGCCGGCGTAGGCATCGTCTATGTGCGCCAGCGCATGCTGCTGCGCTGCAACGAGCGCTATGCCGAAATCTTCGGCTACCCCAACCCCCAGCACATCGAGGGCTGCAGCGCGCTGGAGATCTACCCCAGCGAGGCCGACTACAAGCAGCTGGGTGCCGAGGCCTACCCACGCCTGGCCGAGGGGGGGCAGCTACAAGTCTGAGCGCCTGATGAGGCGGCGCGGCGGCCAGCTCTTCTGGTGCAGCCTCACCGGCCGCCTGATTGATCCCGCCCATCCGGAGGCCGGCTCGATCTGGATCGTGGACGATATCGACGACCGCAAGCGTGCCGAAGCGGGCCTGGCCCAGCTGATGCTGGAGCAGCAGCTGATCTTCGACCACGCCATGGTGGGCATCGTCTTCCTCAAGGACCGGCGGGTGACGCGCTGCAACCGGGCTTTCGAGCAGCTCTTCGGCTACGCGCCCGGCGAGCTCAACGGCCTGAGCTCGCGCAGCTGGTATCTGGACGACGAGGGTTGGGAGCAGGCCGGCCGGGACTGCTATGCGCCCTTCAGCGAGGGGCGCGCCTTCCAGGGCGAGATGATGCTGGCCCGTAAGGACGGCAGCCCCGTCCATTGCGAGGTGCGCAGCAAGGCCATCGAGCCCTCGGACCTGTCCCAGGGCTCAATCTGGATCACCATGGACATCAGCGCCCGCAAGCAGGCCGAGGCAGCCGTGCTGCAGGCCAAGGCCGAGCTGGAGGCCCTGGTGCAGGAACGCACACAGCAGCTCAGCCAGACCGTGCAGGCCCTGGAGGACAAGATCCGCGAGCAGCATGCGGCCGAGGCCCGCATCCAGAGCCTGGCCCATTTCGACTCGCTCACCGGCCTGCCCAACCGCCTGCTGCTCAAGGAACGCGCCGAGCAGGCCCTGGAGATCGCCCGCCGGCAGGGGCATCAGCTGGCCCTGATGTTCCTGGACCTGGACCACTTCAAGCGGGTCAATGACTCGCTGGGGCATCGGGTCGGGGATGTGCTGCTGCGCCAGCTGGCCCAGCGCCTGCGCAGCGCCTTGCGCGAGCCCGATACCGTGGCACGGCTTGGCGGCGACGAGTTCGTGATGGTGCTGCCCGACACCGATGCACAGGGCGCCGCCCATGTGGCGCGCAAGCTGCTGGGCCTGTGCGCCGAACCCTTTGTGGTGGAGCAGCATGAGCTGAGCACCTCACCGTCCATCGGCATTGCCATCTTTCCCGAGGACGGTCAGGACTTCGACACCCTGTGCGCCAGCGCCGATGTGGCCATGTACCGCGCCAAGCGCGATGGCCGCAACGCCGCCCGCTTCTTCACCGCCGAGATGCAGGCGCAGACCCTGCGCGCCCTGACGCTGGAGAACGCCCTGCGCCGCGCCCTGGAGCGCGAGCAGCTGCATCTGTGCTACCAGCCGCAGGTGGAGCTGGAGCGGGGGCTGATCACGGGCGCCGAAGCCCTGCTGCGCTGGGAACACCCCGAGCTGGGATCGGTCTCGCCCACCGAGTTCATCCCGGTGGCGGAGAGCTGCGGCCTGATCCTGCCCATGGGCGAATGGGTGATCCGCGAGGCCACGCGACAGATCCGGCAATGGATGGCGCAGGGACTGGGGCCGGTGAAGGTGGCGGTGAACCTGTCCTCGGTGCAGTTCCGCCATCTGGAGCTGCCCCAGCTGATCGATCAGATCGTCAAGCAGGCCGGCATTGATCCGGCCCTGCTGGAGCTGGAACTGACCGAGGGCATGGCCATGCTGGAGCCGCAGCGCGCCATCGAGACCATGCGCGAGTTGCACCGGCGCGGCCTACAGCTGGCCATGGACGACTTCGGTACCGGCTACTCCTCGCTGAGCTATCTGAAGAAGTTCCCGGTCTACAAGCTCAAGATCGATCAGAGCTTTGTGCGCGACCTTACCGAGGACCCGGAGGACCGGGCCATCGTCGCCGCCATCATCAGCATGGCCACCAGCCTGGGCCTGCAGACCCTGGCCGAGGGCGTCGAGACCCAGGGCCAGCTGGACATCCTGCGCCAGCAGGGCTGCCGCGAAGCCCAGGGCTGGCTCTTCGGCCGCCCGCTGCGCGCCCCCGACTTCGCCGCCCTGCTGGCGGCTCAGCGCACCGGCTGAACGGGTGCGGCATCGTCCTCCCAGACCAGGGAGGCAATGCGCCAGCGCCCCTGCTCACACAGCAGCTGCAGGCCCTTGCGGCCCTCGCCACCATAGGGCTGACCATCCAGCAGGCCCTGTTTGCGATAGCGCATCCAGACCTGGGCCAGCCCCCCGGCCTGGCGCACCTCGGGGGGCTGGCTCATCTGCTCATGAAACTCACGCAGCCGCCCGCCCGGCATCAGCAGGGTGGCGCGAGGCGGCAGGAACTGGCGCAGATCCATGTGCTGGGACAAGCCGCCGTTCAACACATGGATGCGCGCATCCTCGGCAAACAGGGCCGGCAAGGCGGCCAGGGGCGGCAGGGCCCCGCCGCGGTTGTCAAAGGCGGCCCAGAAGCGCGCCAGCAGCCCCTCCAGGCCCGCGGGCCAGGGCGAGGGCTCAGGCCGGCGCCAGCGATACAGACGCGAGGGCTCGTCGTAGGCCTCGGTGGACTGCAAGCCCTCGTCAACAAAGCCGATGTCCAGCAAGAGCCGCCCCGAGTCCTGGTTGTGGGGCGCCGTGGTGGCCAGCAACTCATCCAGATCCAGGACTCGACGGGCGTAGTCCAGGCAGGCACGGGCCGCCTCGCGGGCATAGCCTTGACCCCAGTACCGGCGCAGCAAGGCATAGCCCAGGTCCGGCAGGGGGAGGCCGGGGCGGTGGATCAGACCGCACAGGCCCAGCGGCACCCCGTCCCCGCGACGCTCCACGAGCCAGAAGCCCTGCCCCTGCCGCCAGTAGACGGGCAGCAGCTTGTCCTCGATCCAGGCCCGGGCTCCGGCCTCGTCACGCACCCCGGCATCCGAGATATTGGCCTTCCAGGCCGGCTCATTGATCAGCTCCAGCGCGAACGCGGCATCCGCGGGCTCAAACCAGCGCAGCCGCAGACGCTCGCTCTCCATGACCTGCATGGTGTCCCCTCCCCTGCCTGAGGCCCAAGACTCATCAAATCCGGGTAAAAGCAGGACAATACGCCACCTCAACCCGCCCTGACCTCGGTCGCAACCCGCCCATGAATTTCATCCAGCAGCTCTCCAAGGCCGAACAGCTCAACGACTCGATGCTTTGCGTGGGGCTGGATCCGGAGCCGGGCAAGTTTCCCGGCGCCTGGAAGGGCGATGCGGGCCGCATCTACGACTTCTGCGCCGCCATCGTGGACGCGACCAAGGACCTGGTCAGCGCCTTCAAACCCCAGATCGCCTACTTCGCCGCCCACCGCGCCGAGGACCAGCTCGAGCGCCTGATGGCCCACATCAAGCGCGTGGCGCCCGGCGTGCCGGTGATCCTGGACGCCAAGCGCGGCGATATCGGCTCCACCGCCGAGCAGTACGCCAAGGAAGCCTTCGAGCGCTACCAGGCCGATGCCGTGACCGTCTCGCCCTTTATGGGCTTCGACTCCGTCGAACCCTATCTGCGCTACCCCGACAAGGGCGTGATCCTGCTGTGCCGCACCTCGAACGCCGGCGGCAATGACTGGCAGATGCAGCGCCTGGCCGATGTGCCGGGCCAGCCCCGCCTGTTCGAGCACCTGGCCCATCTGGCCCAGACCCAGTGGAACAAGAACGGCCAGCTGGGCCTGGTGGTGGGCGCGACCTACCCCGAGGAGATCGCCCGGGTGCGCGAGCTGGCGCCCAGCCTGCCCCTGCTGATCCCGGGCGTGGGCGCCCAGGGTGGCGACGCCGCGGCCACCGTCAAGGCCGGCTGGCGTGCCGGCGGCCCCATCATCGTCAACAGCTCGCGCGCCGTGCTCTACGCGGGAGCGAGCTTGGAAGACTTTGCCAGCGCAGCCCGGCGTGCTGCTCAGGCCACCCGAGAGCAGCTACAGACCGCCCGTGGCTAAAGATTGCTGGCGAGAACTATTCCTCAGTTGGTCGCATCGGCTGCGAACAACCCCGGCTTTGAGGGGCTGAACGGATGTTCAGCCGGTCGGTTTCTGGCGGAGACTGCGGACCTTTCATGAGCCAAGGCCCTTTGTGCGCGCCAGCCCCGTGAGCAAGGACATACCCGACGATCTGAGCAGCCTGGTTGGGCAGGATCTGGAGCCCAACGGCCCCCAGGGCCGTCTGGTACTGCGCGTGCAGCAGCATGCGCGCCCCCTGCTGCTGGGCAGCGGCAGCCTGCTGTGCACCCTGACCGGCATTCTGCTCTGGCTGGGGCGCGCCCCCGGCGAGCCGCTGCACGGCCTGCTGCCGCCCCTGCTGGCCTGGGGCATTGCCCTGCTGTCGGCCCTGGGGCTGTGGCGGCTGCGCGCTCTCGTGACCGACAGCTTCGCCCTGCTGCTGATGGCGCTGATCACGCTCTTGCCGGTGTGCATCGCCCTGTCGCGGCAGCAGGGCCTGTCCAGCATCGGTCTGGGCTTGCTGGGCCTCATGGTGGCCCTGGCCACGCTGCTGCAGGGCCCGCGTGGCGGCCTGCCCATCTTCGGTCTGGCCCTGCTGGGCCTGGGCGGCCTGAGCTGGGCCGAGCTCGATGGCTGGGGCCCGCCCGGCGCCCCCCAGCTGGGTTCACGGCTGGCCGCCCACCTGATGATGCTGTTCGGTGGCCTGGTAACAGGTCTTGCCGCCACCCGCATGCTGGGTCACTCCCTGCGCGAGGCCGGTGAGCGCAATGCGCGCTTCCGCCACCTGCTGTCCATGGCCGCCGACTGGTACTGGGAAATGGACCGCGAGTTCCGCTTCACCCACCTGGCCGAGGCCGCGGACAAGCGCTCCGGTCTGGAGCTGGACAAGCGTCTGGGCAAGACCCCCTGGGAAATTGCCGATATGGGTCTGAGCGACGAGGAGATGGACGCACACCGTGCGGACCTGGAGGCCCGTCGCGCCTTCCACGGCCTGGTGGCCCGGCGCCGCGCGCCGGATGGCAGCCTGCGCTTCGTCTCCATCAGCGGGGAGCCGCGCTTCGACAGCCAAGGCAGCTTTCGCGGCTACTGGGGCGTAGGTCGCGACGTGACGCACGAGGTCCAGGCCGAGCAGGCCGTGACCGCCACCGAGACCCGCTACCGCGAACTCTTCCGTCGCTCGCCCAGCCCCTTGGTGCTGCACCGCTGGGGCCGTGTGCTGGACGCCAACCCGGCCGCCATGGCCATGTTCGGCTACACCCAGCGCTCCAGCATGATCGGTCAGGACCTGTTCTCGCACTACGAGCCCGGCGACGACGAACGCGCCCGCCAGCGCGCCGCCAAGCTGGAGAGCCTGCCCGTGGGCGGCATGCTGCCCATGGCCGAGTTCCGCCTGCGCACGCTCTCACGCCGCCGCCGGCTGGTACAGGCCACCAGCGTGCGCGTGGATGCCACGGCCGGCCCGGCCACCCTGTCCTTCTTCATTGACCAGACCGAGCAAAGCCGCGCCCAGGAGGCCCTGCGCCGCAGCGAGGGCCTGCTCTCGCATCTGGTGGCCACCAGCCCCGATGTGATCACCCTCACCGAGATGGAGTCCGGCCGCTTTGCCATGGTCAACAAGACCTTCGAGCGGCTCTCGGGCTACAGCACCGAGGAGGTGCTGGGGCGCAGCTCCGAAGATCTGGGGCTGTGGCAGCGGGCCGGCGAGCGCGAGCGCGTGATCCAGGGCGTGCGGGAGATGGGCCGCGTCACCGAGGTTCCAGCCAATTTCGTGACCAAGAGCGGCGACGTGGTCTCCATGGTGCTCTCAGCCGCCCCCTTCAATATGGATGGCCAGGCCTATCTGGTCATCAATGCCCGCGATGTGACCGAGAGCGAGCGCACCCGCCTCGTGCACGCGGCCATTCTGCAGAACGCCTCCATCGGCATCGCGCTCACCCGCGACCAGCACTTCGTGCAGGCCAACCCCCTGGTGGAGCAGATGTTCGGCTGGCCGCCGGGCGGCCTGATCGGCCAGCACGGCTCCGTGGTCTGGCCAGGTCCCGAGGCCTATGCCGCGGCCGGCGAGGAAATCGGCCAGCGCCTGGCCTTTGGCGAGCAGGTCGAGGTGGAGCGCCCCATGCGCCGGCGCGATGGTTCCACCTTTCTGTGCCGCATTCTGGCCAAGGCCGTGGATCCAGACCACCCCAGTCGCGGCGGCACCATCTGGATCATGGAGGACGTGACCGAGAAGCGCCGCGTCGAAGCCGCCCTGGCCCAGGCCAAGGACGAGGCCCAGGCCGCCAACCGGGCCAAGAGCGCCTTCCTGGCCAATACCAGCCACGAGATTCGCACCCCGCTCAACGGCCTGCTGGGTCTGGCCCGCATGCTGCAGCAGCCCGATCTGGACGATGGCACCCGCCGCCAATATCTGGACCAGATGCTGGACAGCGCCGAGAGCCTCTCGGGCCTGATCTCGGACATCCTGGACCTCTCCAAGATCGAGGCCGGCCGCCTGACCCTGGAGTCCGTGCCCTTTGCCCTGCGCGACATGCTGGCCACCATGCGCATGGCCTATCTCACCCTGGCCCAGGCACGCGGTCTGGGCTTCCGCATCGATGTGGACGAGGCCGTGCCCGCCTGGGTGGTGGGCGACCCGGTGCGCACGCGGCAGATTCTCTCCAACTACCTCACCAATGCCCTCAAGTTCACCGAGAGCGGCTCGGTGGCGGTGCGGGTGCGCCAGCTCGACGAGGAACGCCTGCGCATCGAGGTCAGCGACACCGGGCCCGGCATCGCGCCGGCCATGCAGGCACGCCTGTTCCAGCCCTTCACCCAGGCTGATGAATCCACCACACGCCGCTACGGCGGCACGGGCCTGGGCCTGTCCATCTGCCGCGAACTGGCCGGCCTGATGGGCGGCACGGTGGGCGTGGAGAGCACACCCGGCCAGGGCTCCACCTTCTGGGCCGAGCTGCCCCTGCCCGGCACGGCCACCCCCATCAGCACCCAGCTGCGCGAGGCCCGCGACAACCAGGACCTGCAGGGCCTGCGCGTGCTGATGGTGGAGGACAACCCGGTGAACATGATGATCGCCGTGGCCCTGCTGGAGCAGTGGGGCCTGGAAGTCTCCCAGGCCAGCGACGGCGCCCAGGCCGTGGAAGCCATCAACGCCCAGGCCAGCATGGGCAAGCCCTTTGATGCGGTACTGATGGATGTGCAGATGCCCGTGATGAGTGGCCATGAAGCCACGCGCCAGATCCGGCGGCGCTTCAGCGCCGAGGCCCTGCCCATCGTGGCCCTGACGGCCGCCGCCCTCCTCTCCGAGCGCGAGGAGGCTCAGGCGGCCGGCATGAACGACTTCCTGACCAAGCCCATCGACGCCCTGCGCTTGCGCGCGACGCTGGTGCGCCTGATCGGGCACCACGACAACGACCAGCGGCGGTCCTAGAGCGCCTGCGCGGCGCCGTGAGACGGCCTCAGCCCCACAGCGGCAGACGCCGCCGCCGCTCACCCGTGAGCGCGAACAGCGCATTCGCCAGGGCCGGCGCCACCGGCGGCACGCCCGGCTCACCCACGCCGCCCGGCGGATTCGTGCTGGCGACCCGATGGGTTTCGATGCGCGGCGTCTGGGCCAGGCTGAGCAGGGGATGGTCGGCAAAGCCGCTCTGGCGCACCGCACCATCGGAGCCGATATCGATGCGCCCCCACAGCGCGGCCGTGAGGCCGAAGATGATGGCGCTCTCCATCTGCCGCTCGACGATGGCCGGGTTCACCACCTGGCCGCAGTCCAGGGCGCAGACCACGCGCAGCACGCGCGGCTGAGCATCGGGCTCCAGGCGCAGCTCCAGCACCTGGGCGACGATGCTGCCAAAGCTCTCGTGCAGGGCCAGGCCGCGCGCCACGCCTTGGGGCAAGGCCTGACCCCAGCCGGCCTTCTCGGCCGCCAGGCGCAGCACCGCCGCATGACGCGGCAGGGCCGCATCCAGCCACTGCAGGCGGAAGTCCAGCGGATCGCGGCCCGCCGCATGGGCCAGCTCGTCCACAAAGCTCTCGATGAAGAAGGCGTTCTGCGAATGCCCCACCGAGCGCCAAAAGCCCACGGGCACGCCGCTGTGCGTGGCCAGATGGGCAATGCGCTGGTGGGCCAGGGCATAGGGATGGTCCAGCAGGCCCTCGGCCGTGGTCTTGTCGGGCGCCTCGAAGCGGCTGCTCAGGGCCGGCAGCACGCGCTCCATCCAGCGCGGCGAGATGGCGTCGCCCGCGCTACCGACAAGCAGGGCCTGGGGCCGGCCCTGGGCGTCCAGCCGGGCGCGGCAGAAGGCGGCGCCTGCGGGGCGGTAGAAGTCGTGGCGAAAGTCTTCCTCGCGCGACCACAGCAGCTGCACCGGCGCGCCGCCGGTCTCCAGGGCCACGCGCACGGCCTGACCCACCAGGTCCACCTCCAGGCGCCGGCCGAAGCCGCCGCCCAGATACGTCACATGCACCTCCACCGCCGACTCGTCCACCCCCGCCACCCGCGCCGCCAGGGCGCGCGCCAGACCCGGCACCTGGGTGGGCAGCCAGAGCGTCACCCGGCCATCCTTCACCTGCGCCGTGCAGTTCATGGGCTCCAGGGTGGCGTGGGCCAGATAGGGTGCTTCGTAGAGCGCCTCCACCAGGCGCTCGCCCTCGGCCAGGGGCTGGTCCAGCTGGGCGGCCGCATCGCCGCTGCGGCGAAAGGCCGTCCCCTCGCCCGCCGCGGCGCGGCGCGCGGCCTCGCGCAGCTGCTCGGCGATGCGCTCGCCGTCCAGCGCGCCGGCCGGGCGGCCCTGCCACTGCACGTCCAGGGCCTGGGCTGCCTGCTGGGCGCGCCAGCTGTTGCGCGCCACCACGGCCAGGGCCGGCGCACTGCCGGCATAAGGCGGCAGGCGCACCAGGCGCAGCACATCGGGCAGGCGCAGGGCCGCGCTGGCATCCACCGCGCCGGGCGAGCCGCCCAGCATGGGCGCCTGGCGGATGGCGGCGTAGAGCAGGCCCGGCGGGCGCTGGTCGATGCCGAAGCGCGCCGAGCCATCCACCTTGGCCGGCACATCGCGGCGCGGTGCGGGGCGGCCGATCAGGCGCCAGGCCTCGGGCGGGGTCAGGCTCACCTCGCCGGGCGGGGTGGCGGCCGCCGCGCGGGCCAGCTCGCCGTAGTGGGCACGTTTGCCGATGGCATGGCTGACCCAGCCCTGCTCCAGCTGCAGCTCGGCCAGAGCCTGGCCCCATTGCAGGGAGGCCGCGCCCAGAAGCTGCTGACGCGCCGTGGCCGCAGCCCAGCGCAGCGACTCCCAGGCATCGGCCACGCTGGAGCTGCCGCCGGTGGCGTTGACGCCCAGCTCGCGCGCCAGCTTGGTCACGCTCCACTGGCCCAGGCGGGCCAGTATGCTTTCATGCCCCGGCTCGGTGTGCTGGGGCGCCAGGGGCAGCTGGCCCACGAACATGGCCACATTGCCGTAGAGGCTCTCATTGCCGGCCGGAATCAGGCGCACCCGCGCCAGCGGGAGGCGCAGCTCCTCGGCCACCAGCTGGGCCAGGGCCGTGTGCACGCCCTGCCCCATCTCGCTGCGCGGCATGGCCAGCAGCACATCGCCGCTCTCGGCCTCGATCTTGATCCAGGCGTTCAGGCCCAGCTCGCCTTCGACCCGCGGCAAGGTGTCGGCGCGGCCCAGGCGGCTGCGCGGCGGCAGGGCTGCCACGCCCACCAGCAGGGCCCCGGCGGCGGTCAGCCCCGAGAGCAGCAGGGTGCGACGCCTCATGCCTTGGCCCCCGCCAGCTGGGCGGCCGCGGCATGGATGGCGGCGCGCACGCGCGGATAGGTGCCGCAGCGGCAGAGATTGGTGATGGCCGCATCGATCTCGGCATCGCTGGGCTGGCGGTTCTTGCGCAGCAGGGCGGCGGCGGCCATCAGCATGCCGCTCTGGCAGTAGCCACACTGCGGCACCTGATGCGCCACCCAGGCCTGCTGTAGCACATGGTCGGGGCCCAGGCCCTCGATGGTGGTGATGGTGCGCCCGACCACGCTGGACAGGGGCGTGACGCAGCTGCGCCGGGCTTCGCCGTCCACCTGCACGGTGCAGGCGCCGCAGGCCGCCACACCGCAGCCGAACTTGGTGCCGGTGAGATCCAGCCCGTCGCGCAGGGCCCAAAGCAGGGGCATGGCGGGATCGCTGGCATGTTCGGGCAGACGCTGGAGCTGCCCGTTGACTTTGAGTTCCATGATGTCCTTGAGCGCCTGATAAGGCCGCCGCGCAGCATAGCGGGAAGGCGCGACAATTGCGGCATGAATGCCTATTCCGCCCCTGCTCTTGCCCTGCTGCCCGCCGGCGGCGCAGCGCCCGAGTTGCTGTTCCTGCTGTTTCACGGCCTGGGTGCCGATGCCCAGCAGATGCGACCGCTGGCCGAGGCCCTGCGCACGCAGTATCCGCAGGCTGCGGTGCTAAGTTTCGATGCGCCCGAGCCCTTTGATGGCGTGCCGGGCGGCGGCAGTGGCTACCAATGGTTCTCGGCACAGGGCCTGGATGATGAGAATCACCCGGCGCGCGTCGCCGCAGCGCTGCCGGGCTTCATCGCCCTGGTGAGGGCCTGCGCCGCCCAGCATGGCCTGGCCTGGGAGCGTGTGGCGCTGGGCGGCTTCTCCCAGGGCGCCATCATGGCGCTGGAGGCGGTGCAGGCCGAGCCCCAGCTGGCCGGCCGGGTGCTGGCCTTCGGCGGCCGGCATGCGCAGCTGCCCGCGCATGCGCCCGAGCAGGTCTCGGTGCATCTGCTGCACGGCATGGCGGACACGGTGCTGCCCTACCAGTACGCTGTGGAGTCGGCCCAGACCCTGGTGCGGCTGGGCGGCGATGTCACGGCCGATGTGCGCCCCGGCATCGGCCACGAGCTGCATCCGGTCCTGATCGACAAGGCCATGGAGCAGCTGCGCACCTTTGTGCCAGCGCGGCTGTGGCGCGAGGCCATGCTGGCTGCGGCCGAGCAGGAGCGCCAGCAACAGAGCTGAGCGCAGCCCCTCCCCCGCCGCTGGGCGGCGCTCACTCAGGCCAGCAGTCTTTGGCGCTGCTGGCGATTCGAGTCCTCGATGCGGGCCAGCACCGCCTTGAACCTCGGCAGCTCTCGTAGGCTTTGCAGTGCCGGGTCTTGCGCCAACCACCAGCCCCGTCGCCAGCCCAGGCGAACCGCATCCTCCAAGGCCGCCAATGCCGCCTCGGGCTGGCCTCGCATCGCGGCCATGCGGGCGCGGTGGTAGCCGATGGCATGCCAGACATTGCCCTGTTTGGCATAACGCTCGACAAAGCTGGACGCTTGCTCGATGAAGGGTTCCGCCTCTTCGCGGCGCCCGGTGGCGTGGTAGACGGCGGCCACATCAAGCCAGGCATGCTGGCCCAGAAAAGTTCCCCATTCGTTGTACAGCGGCACGGGGTCGGCCAGAACCAGGCCCACGACAGACGCCAGGATCTTGTGCGCCTGCTCGGGCTGCCCCAGCAGCAGGCGCAGCAGGGCGAGCTCGATGACCGCGTCGCGCTCCTTGCTCTGCGCGGGCAGAGCGTCCACCGCCTTGCGCAGGGCCGCCTGATCCTGCGCACAGACCCATGTGCGCAGCGCGGTCACGCGCGCCCAGGCCGGCTGCGCGCTCTGCGCCTGGAACTGTGCAAAGGCCCGACCGGCTTCGTCGACCATGCCCAGATCGAGGTAGACCCATGCCAGCTGCTCCCACAAGTAAGCGCGGTTCGGGTTGATCAAGAGGGCTTTGCGATAGCCTTGCACCGCCTCATCGAGCTGCCCCCTGGCGAAGCCGATGATGCCCAGACCCCACTGACCGTTGGGATGCTGGGGCGCCAGGGTGATGGCGCGCCGATAGGCTTGCTCGGCCAGCTCATAGCGGCCCGCGTTGGTTGCCGCCACACCCCTCAGATGCTGGATTTGCGGCGCCAAGGGGCTCAGCTCGGCGGCGCGGCTGTAGTAGCTGAGCGCGCGGGCCGGCCAGCCGGCGCTGTTCTCGGTGCTTCCTGCCCAATACAGCAAGGTGGCGTCGTGCGGCGCCTTGGCCAAGGCCCGTTCATGCCAGAGCCGGGCTTCGTCATGCTGGCCGCGATGGGACAGCTGACTGCCTTGCGCGCCCAGGGCCAAGGGCAGCTCCGGATCCAGCTTCAAAGCCCGATCGATCAAGGGCTGGGTGCGTGCGTCCATGGCCCTGAAGCTCAAGCCCGTGCCGTAGAAGTACTCGCCCGTCCAGGTCACGGCCAGGCCCACATAGGCCAAGGCAAAACCTGGGTCGGCATCGACAGCGCGCTGGAAGTAATCGCGCGCCTTCAAGATGCCCTCGATCTGCCCCCCGCGCTGGTGGTGCAGACCCAGCAGGTAGAACTCATAGGCATCGGCCAAAGGCACCGGCTTCGCATGGGCTGGCAAGGGCGCCACGCCCAGGGCCCGAAGCGCCGCATTGGCCACGCTTTCGGCCAGGCTGCCCAGGGCGGCAGCGGGCGACTCCAGCACCTGCTGCCAAAGCACTTCGCTGTCCGCAGCACGGTGCAGGCTGAGCTTGAGTGAAAGGCCCTGCTGCCAGCGCCGCAGCTCACCCCAGAGCACATGGGTCACCGCCAGTTGCGTGGCCTGCGGCGCCAGATCCTGGGCACTGCGGAACTGGAAGGACGTAGCACGAGCCGCCACCCGAATCTGCTGATGGCGAGACAGGGCGCCGATCACACTTTCGGCAAGGCCCTCAGCCAGGGGCTGCTCCAGCTCTTTGGGCGAGGCGTCATCAAAAGGAAGGACGGCCAAAGTGATGTCAGCGGCCGGTGTGCGCGTAGCGCGCTGCCAAGCCCACCATCCGCCTGCGCCGAGCAAGGCCGCCGCAGCCGCCGAGCCGCCGAGCAGAAGGCGCCGGCTCGGGACAGATGGCAAGGATGGTGCGGCGGAGGCAGGAAGGGTGGGCGGCACCGGCGGGGCCTCGCGTTGATCGGTCGCGCGCCGCCGTGGTTCAAGCTCAGGTTCAGACTGCAGCGGCTGCAGTGTCGCCCCCGCAGCCGGGGCCGGAGTGGCTGGGCCCCCCACCTCGCTGACCGCGGCCACCAGGCGATAGCCCTTGCGCGGCACGGTGACGATGTACCTCGGCTGACTGGCCTCATCGCCAAGCACGCTGCGCAGCTGCGAGATCGACTGGTACACCGAACTCGGGGTGACCACCAGGTCCCCCCAGACCTCGTCGAGCAGCTGATCCAGGGTCACCAGTTGCTGCGGCCGGCGCGCCAGGGCCATCAGCAAGCGCATCTTGCGGGGCTCCAGCTTGAGCACCTGCTCACCCCGTCGCAGCTCGTCCAAGACCGGATCGGCCTGCCATTCGCCGATCTGCAGGGTCCGCTCGGCCGAGGAATCGACGCCTCCACCCGGACCCAGAGACTCGGGCCTGCTCATGAGAAGTGCCGGTAAGCCATTGATTTCATTGAAAGAATAAAACCTTGAGAGAAACGCAAGAGTTCCATCAGGACTTACCGGGGCGTGGCCGCCGACCATGGCGACAAATTGACATCAAGTCAGGGAGCCCCGATGAGCAACAAGCAGCCTCAGCCAGAGTTTCGGAGTCGCACACAAGATCAAGGCAGCGAGCCGAGAGATTGTGTGGGAGCGCAGCACGAAGTTCGGGCCCTTCGCCCCCCTAACTTGGAATTGGGCGGAGTCTCTCCTTCTCGGCATTGCACACTCACTGGACTGGCTTCGAAACAACGGCAAGCGCAGCGCGCGAAGGCGGCGAAGCCCAAGCTGACGCACATCGCCATTGCCTGGCTGCCCTTGCTGTTCATCGGCCACGCTCACAGCGCCACCCTGACCTGGACCGGACCGCAGGGCGGCAGTTTCTGGGATGTGGTCAACAACTGGAACAGCGGCAGTGCCGGCCTGCCGCGGGCCGGCGACACCGTGCTGCTGGGCAACGCCAACACCGTGATCCGAGCCGTCTTGCCCATGCCGGCGGCAGCCACCATCACCGGCACCGGCACGCTGACCATCCACAGCGGTGCCGCCCTCACGCTGAGCGACAGTGCCAGCCTGGGCGGCCTGAACCACAGCGGCACGCTGAACAACACCGGCCGGGTGCTCGTGACGGGGGCCAGCACCCTAAGCGGTGCCATCCTCAGCGGCGCGGGCACCACGCGCTACGAGGGTGCGCTCACCATTCAAGGCAACCGCAGCGCGCTCACCGGCGGGCAGACGCTCGAACTGACAGGCAGCACCACCATGCTGGCGAACATCGCCACCGGCCTGTCGGTCGGGTCCGGCGCGCGCATCGTCAACCAGGGCAGCTGGCTGGACACCACCAGCGTCAACACCAGCCTGAGCGGCAACGGCGGCACCAGCGTCTTTGACAACCAAGGTAGCTTCAGCAAAGCCAGTGCCAACACCACCACGACCGTGGGCGGCTTTGGCCTGAGCTTCAACAACAGCGGCAGCGTCAATGTCGAGGCGGGCACGCTGAGCCTGATCGGCAGCGGCGCCAGCACCGGGCAGATCCGCGTGGCCAGCGGCGCCACGCTGGACTTTGTTGGCCATGGCGCCAACTTTGACTTGAACCGCGACGTGAGCAACTCCGGGAGCTTCCAAATCCGTGCTGGCGTCGTCAACGCGGCACAGGGCTTGGCGCTGGGCAGCCAGACCGTCTTCACCAACGGCGCGCTGAACCTGGGCGGCGACAGCCAGTTCGATACCTTCAACTTCGTCGGCGCCGGCCGGCTGAACAACAACGCCGACCTCCTCGTTACCGGGCCCACCACCTGGGGCGGCGGCACCTTCGCGGGCACGGGCACCACGCGGCTCGAAGGCCCGGTGAGCCTGGTAGGTACCTCGTCCAGCACGATCAGCGGTGGCACGCTGGTGATGGCCGGCACCACCACGCACACGGGCAGCGGCGGCATCAACATCAACGCCAGCAACACCCGCCTCCTCAACGAAGGCAGCTGGCTGGACCAGGCCGGCGGCAACGTGGGCATAGGCGGGAGCGGGGCCGCCGTGTTCGACAACACCGGCCGCTACCTCAAGACCGGCGCCTTCACCACCAGCATCGGCACCTCTGGGGCGGCGTTCAACAACACCGGCACGGTGCAGGTTGAGGCCGGCACGCTGAACGTCTTGGGCGGCGGCAACAGCCCCGGCCAGTTCACCGTGGCGGCTGGCGCCACGCTGCAGTTCAGCGCCGGCACCATGACCTTGGGGCGGTCAGTCAGCAACCTGGGCAGCTTCCGCGTGGGGGGCGCCGCCATCGTCAACGCCGCACCAGGTCTTGAGCTCGGCGGCAACACCGTCGTCAGCGCCGGCCGGCTCAACCTGGGCGGCAACAGCCAGTTCGAGCGCCTCGACTTTGTCGGCAGCGGTACGCTCGCCAACAGCGGCAACCTCGTCGTCACCGGGCCCACCACCTGGGGCGGCGGCACCTTCGCGGGCCCGGGCAGCACGCGGCTGGAAGGCGCGGTCAGCCTGGCGGGTGCCGCCACCAACACCGTCAGCGGCGGCACGCTGGTGCTGGCCGGCACCTCCACCCACACCGGCAGCGCCAGCATCAACACCAATGCCAGCAACACCCGCCTCGTCAACGAAGGCCGCTGGCTGGACCAGGCCGCCGGCAACATCAGCATCGGCGGCAGCGGCGGCACGCGCTTCGACAACACCGGCCACTACCTCAAGACCAGCGCCTTCACCACCAGCATCGGCAGCTCCGGCACCGCGTTCAACAACACCGGCACGGTGGACGTGCAGGCCGGCACGCTGCAGGTATTCACGGGCTTCAACAACACCGGCCGGGTGAACATCGCCGCCGGCGCTGAGCTGCAGGGCAACTTCACCGGCTTTGCCAATGCCGGCACGCTGGCGGGCGACGGCACGGTGCGCGTGGCCGACCAACTCACCAACACCGGCACGCTGGCCGCCGGCGGCCTGAGCGACGCCGGCACGCTGAGCCTCATCGGCGGCCTGACGCAGCAAGCCAGCGGCATCTTCCTGGTGGACCTGGGCGGCACGGCGGCCGGCAGCTTCGACCTGCTGGCCATCAGCGGGGCTGCCACGCTAGGCGGCACCCTGGCCGTGAACCTGCTGAGCGGCGCGCAATTCAACGTGGGCGACAGCTTCACCGTGATGACCTGGGGCCAGCGCCTGAACAACAGCCAATTCGCCAGCCTGGACCTCTCGCATGCCGCGGGCTACACCTTTGCGGCCGACTACGGCGACAACAGCCTGACGCTGCGCGTGATGACCGCGCCCGTGCCCGAGCCGGGTAGCTGGGTGCTGATGGCCGTCGGCCTAGCAGGTCTGGGCGCGCTGCAGCGCCGCCGTCGTATCCCGTCCCGCCCAGAAGCCTGAGGTGCCACGACCATGCCACACAGCCTCCGCCCCATCACATGCCCCGATCAACCGCAGCCCGCCACGACGGCCCGCCTCACGCTGGCGCTGCTGGCCGTGCTGTGTAGCGCCGTCAGCGCCCCCTCGGCATCGGCCATGTCCAACACCAGCAATCCCGTCAACTGGCGCATCGAAGCCTCAACCCGCTTCAACGAGGTCAGCCTCGACGGCCTGGCGCGGCTGAGCTACACCTTGCCCAGTGGCTCGGGCTCGATGTGTTCGGGCAGCTTGCTGGACGGCGGTCTCTATGTGCTGACGGCTGCGCACTGCGTGGACAACGGAAAATCCAATTTCCGCTTGGAGTTCGGCGTGGTCAACGACGTAGCCAAGGCCAACAGCAGCGTCAGTCAGGTGATCATGCACCCCAGCTGGGCCGGAGATGTGACCACTCAGGCCGACCTGGCCCTCCTGAAGCTGAGCACACCCCTCACCGGCGCACAGGGCTTTCAGATCCACCGCAGCAGCGCCCTCGGCCAGTCCGTCCTGATGACCGGCTACGGCACCACGGGCTTGGGTGGCAGCAACAGCCCTCCCAGTTTTTCCGATCGGGCCTATGGCCACTGGGGCATGAACACCTTCGACGCCACGGCCATTCAGTTCATCGACGCCGCCCAAGCACAGGGCTTGCCCGATCTGGGTACCTGGTCGAACGCCCATGGCGAGATCTATGTCGCCGACTTCGACAACGGGGACAGCCGCTACAACACCCTGGGCCGCCTCAATGGCCTCAGCAGTGGCTTGGGCATTGCCAACGAGGCCTTGATTTCCGGTGGCGATTCCGGAGGCGGCGACTTTGTGTGGGACGGCAAAGCCTGGTTGCTGACGGGTGTCCACAGCTGGAGCTGGGGTTTCTGCAGTGGCCGGATCACGAATCCGAGTTGCGACTTCAGCAGAGCCAACGAAAGCGGCTTCGGCGATCTGATGGGCAGCACGGCGGTCTACAGCCATGTTGACTGGATCAGCTCCGTGACCGGCATGACAGCCCCCGTGCCCGAGCCCGGCAGCTGGGCGCTGATGGCTGCAGGTCTGGGTCTTCTAGCCTGGCGCCGGAACCCGCAGCGTCCGGCCTGAGCCGTATGAGCTGCACGCCCTTGCCTCGCGCAACTTCTTCTGTCTCACAACTCAGGGAGCTCTCATCATGGCGCTGCACAAGACCCCCTACCGCCGTGTCCAAGGCCTTGGCACTGGGCTGGCGCTGATCGCAGCCGGTATCGCCGTATGCCTAGTCGGACCGGGCTCCGCCTCGGCCCAGGGCGCTATCCAGATCGTCAGCATCAGCGAGCCCGAGGGGCAAAGCGGACAGCGCGAGGTCTGGCTGCCGATCAGCTTGCCGGCCGATATCCACCCACAGTCCCAGCTGCGGCTGAGTACCCTCCCGGGACCTTCACCAATGGCCGTCGGCGGCAGCAGCTGCACGCCGGGCGTGGACTTCATCACCGTGGTGGACAAGCCCTTCCGGGTCAATCCCAGCTACCCCTTCGTGCCAGTGACGATCTGCGGCGATACCGTGGCCGATGGCAACAAGTACGTCCGGGTGCAGGTCGCGCATGGCACCCGCACCGGCGAGGGCCAAGTGCTGATCGTTGACGAGGACGGGCCGCCGCGCGTGATCTCGCTTTCGCGGGTTCGGGTGCAACGCAGCGCGATCCCCTTCATCCGCACGCCAGCCACCTTTGAGCTGCGACTTAGCCATCCGGCCCCCAACGACGCCGAGGTGCAGATTCCCTACTTCACCGAGAACGGCACGGCCGTGCCCGGTGCCTGCCGTTTTGAGCGTCGGTCTGAACCTTTGCCCCCGCCCCTGAGCCAGGTCGGCTTCGTGATGGTCTGCACGGGCGACTATGAGGCACGGCGGGATGTGCTGCGCCTGCCGGCGGGCGCCACACAAGGCAGCTTCAGCATCCAGGTGCTGGGCAGCAGCAGCCAGCAAAGCAGCTGGTTCGGGGTGCGGCTTGGCCAGCCCGTGAATGCCCAGCTTGGACCAGCCAATGCCTGGAGCAGCATCGCCAACATCGAGCCGGCGGCGCCACTGACAGGCGTCACGACCAGCGCCGCTCCCCTAGGGCGCAGCCGTGCGATGGTGCCAGCCGAACGGCTGCTCAGCGGTCGCCCCTTCGTTCTGTCTATCGGCTGGCGGGCGCCAGACGCTCAGGGCTGGAACGCTGTCGAGCATCTGGATCTGCGCCCAAGAGAGTCCGCCGCAGGGGACGGGTGGTGGCGCTGGGAGCGGCACAGCGGCCAGTTCAGCATCTGCCAACCCAGCCAATCGGACGGACCGCGCTCACGGCTGAACGCGCAGTGCCGGCACGCAGGCCCCGAGGAGGTGCTGGCTCTGGGCGAGGCGCGACTGCATCCCGCTCTCAGCCGGGTGCAGGGCCAGGGGGATGGGCTGAGCCTGCGGCTGACACTGAGCTTCGCAACCCGGCGTCCGGCGGGCAAAGCGCAGCTTGAGCTGGCCGCCACCGATCGCTTCGGCAATCAGGGCGGCTTCGAGACGGTGCTGGATGCGGCTCTGGCTCCCGATAACCCGAGCCACTGATTCGCCTCCACGCCCCGACCCGCCCGCCTGCTTGCAGAGGGGCGATCTCAGTCCAGCACCACCTCGGTGCACAGCCGCTTGAGCTCGGGCTGGGATAACGCGACCTGGCTCATCCTGCGCGGGCGAGCACCTTGACCTGGCGACGCCGGCCTGCCCACAATGGGCCAAACAAACGGTCGCCGCGCCGGTAGATATGCAGGTCTCTCTCAACCACGAGGCGGCTGGCGGTGCCGCCCCTGACGCCGCCGAGGCTCGCTTGCTGGCACCTTTGCTGGCCTTGATGAGCCAGTCTCAGCAGGGTTTCGCCCTGTTTGACGAGCACGACCGGCTGCAGTGGGCCAATCCCGTCTTCCGCGAAATCCTGGGGCTGCGGCCCGACGAGTTTCCGAGCTGGCCCGATCTGATGCGCCTGGGATGGATGCGTGAGAAGGGCACCCAGGTGGTCACCGACGACTTCGAGCACTGGCTTCGGTCCGCCCAGCTGCGACGTGGCAAGCTGCCCTTCCGCACCATAGAGACCAGCCTGATGGACGGGCGCTGGGTCATGACCACAGAGACCACGGCACCCAATGGCTGGATGCTCTGTGTGATCAGCGACATCAGCGAACTCGGGCGCGACTGGCGCGTACTGCGCCAGGAGCGGGACCAAGCGCGAAAAGCCGCGTTCAGTGACGAGCTGACCGGCCTGAGCAACCGACGCTACCTTCTGGAGAACCTGCGGCGCAAACTCGGCCCGCACAAGGCAAGCGCGGCGGCGGTGGTGCTTCTGGACCTCGATCACTTCAAGCAGGTCAATGATGTTCATGGGCACGAAGTCGGCGATGTCGTGCTCAAGCACTTCGCAGGCCTGCTACAGGCGGAGGTCGGACGACAGGAACTGGCGGGTCGTCTGGGCGGCGAGGAATTCCTGCTGGTGTGGGATATTGGCGACACCTCGCTGCTGCGGGCGCGCATGGACCGCTTGCTGGAACGCGTACGTCAGTCCAGCCCCGCCTACCAGGGCGGGGTCTTGCGCTACACCTGCTCAGCAGGCGTCGCGCAGGCGCTGCCGGGCGAGTCAGAAGCCCAGCTGATACGCAGGGCGGATGCGGCGCTCTACCAAGCCAAGCAACAGGGCCGGGATCGTTGGGTACTGGCCGACGCCACCGCCGTGATGCCGGAGCGGCGAGGGTCACGCAGCCAGCGAGCCACACCGGACTGAAATCAGTCCAGCACCACCTCGGTGCGCACCGTGCCGGCACGATCGGCGCTGGCGCTGAGCGCCAGGCGCGTGCCCTTGGGCGCGCGCACCACCCATTCGCCCACGGCGCGGTCGGCCGTGATCTCGCGGCTGGGCAGAAAGGCCTGCTGGCTCTGCTTGGGCGCGTGGCCTTCCAGCTGCGGGCCTTCCATGCGCTCCTTGCCGCTGACCAGGCTGACCTCGGGGGTGCCGGCGGGCAGATGGATCTCGAACATCAGGCCGCGCACCACCTTGCGCTCCAGGGCGCGCTTGGTCACATAGGCGGGCAGATAGCCGCTATTGGCCACGGCCAGGCGCACGCGCCAGGTGTCGGGGCCCAGGGCGCGCACCTCGGTGCGCAGCAGCTCCAGCTTGGGCAGGGAGAGCGCGATCTGGTTCATCCAGCGCGGGAAGCGTGCGGCCTCGCGCTCGCGCAGATGCGGCGGCGGGTTGCGCCAGAAGTTCATCTTGTCCCAGCCGCCGATCTCCACCGGGCCCAGCTGCGGGTGGAGGAAGGGGCGCCAGTCCACATGGGCCTGGCCGCCGCACTGCTCATCGCTCCACTTGAGCAGCTTGAGATCGTCTTCCACCGGGTGCTCGCGGAACCAGTCGATCCACTTGTAGCCCTCGATGCCGGCTTCCTTGTTGGGCGACCAGAGCTCCACCACCCAGAACAAGGCGCCCAGATGCTCGTAGACCCAGTCCTGGGTGCCGGTGATGACTTCCTTGGGGTGGTACTTGAACTCGTGCCAGATGCTGATGGCGGGGTAGCCGCTGTGCTGCTCGCCCAGCTTGGAGAACTGCTTGTAGGCCCAGAGGTCCTCCGGGATCATGTCGTCGTCGCTGCAAGTGCCCATGGGGCGCAGGATCACGCCGCTGTGCGTGTGGTAGCTGATGGCGGCGCCGATGTTCGGGTGGGTGGTGATGAAGTCCACCATGGCCCGCACCTCGGGCTCGCTGGTCGGGTAGGGGCCGGCGCCGACCTGCTTGAACTCCTGGCGCCACTCGCTGGGGAAGTTGCGGTTCAGGTCCAGGCCCTCGCGGTCCTTGTTCACCGTGACGGTCAGGCCGTCGTGGTTCTTGATGAAGCCCTCGGGCATCAGGCGGTAGTACTCGCCGCCAAACTCGCCGGGCTCGCGCGCCACCATCAGGCGCGGGTCGCCGGCATGCTTCTTGTAGCCGCCGTGGGGGTCTGGCACACGCATGGTGAGGATGCGGCCGTCGCCATCCACGTCTTCCATGGTGAGACCGTCCACCGGCTCCTCGTCGAAGGGGTAGCGGCGGGTGGAGGAGCGGATGTGGCGCGGCCGGTCGGCCAGGGCCAGTTCGGCGCCGTCGGGGTTGAGGCGCGGCACCATGTAGATGGTGCGGCTGTCCAGCAGCTGGGTGACCTGTTCATCAGCGCCGTAGAGCAGGACCAGATGGTGCAGGTAGTACAGACAGGTGGTGCAGGCGGTGAGCTCGGCGGCGTGGATATTGCCGTCCAGCCAGAAGGCGGGCTTGTCCACATCGGCACCGGTGGCGGTGTTGGTCAGCACCAGCACCCAGATATCGCGGCCCTCGTAGCTCTGGCCGATGGAGCGCACGGAGACCAGATTGGGCCGCGCCTCGGCATAGGCGAACAGCAGCTGGGTCAGCTCCTCGTAGCGCGGAAACTGATCGAAGCGCGGTGTGGGCAAGGGCAGGGTCATGATGCGCTGAACCGGCCAGGCGGTTCTTCAGATGGTCTTGCGCGCCGATTGTGCCGAAAGCGCCCCGCCCGCGCCCCTGGGGATGACCTGGGCCGCGCGGCGTGCGAACGAGCGCGCGGGCGCAGGCTGAGCCCTCACCCTACTGGCCCTTGAACAGGCCCTGGAACTGGCGCGACACCGGCAGCTTCTCCTCGCGACCCTTGAGCGTGAGCTGCATGGTGCTTTCGTCCACGCGAATGGCGCTGGCCACACAGCGGCAGTTGACGATGACCGAGCGGTGCACCTGCCAGAACTGCTCAACGTCCAGCTGGGTCAGCAGCTCTTTCAGCGGCGTGCGGATCAGGGCCTCGCCGCCCTGGTGGACCACGCGGGTATAGCGGCTGTCGCTCTCGAAGTAGATGATCTCGTCCGGGGCAATGAGCTTGATCTCGCGACCCAGGCTGGCCTGTATCGGCCGCTGACCTGGCCTCGGCGCCCCTGGCAGCAGTCGCTGCAGAAGATCCCGCAGGGCGCCCGAATCCGGAGTCAGGGACATGCGCGAGGCCCGCTCACGCACCCTGCCGAGGGTCTGCAGCAGGCGAGCATCATCCACGGGCTTGAGCACATAGTCCACCGCGCCCGCCTCGAATGCGCTGAGCGCATGGTCGCCATGGGCGCTCACGAACACGATCTGGGGCGGTGCCTCGAGCTGCGACAGGCGTCTGGCGACCTCCAGACCATTCAGACCGGGCATGCGGATATCCAGGAGGCAGACATCGGGTTCATGTTGCAGGGCCTCATCCCAGGCGTCCACACCATTGCAGCTCTGTGCTACCAACTGAACGTCTGGGGCCAGCCTCTGGAGCGCAGTGCGCAGTTGCTCGCGCGGGCCTTCTTCATCGTCGGCGATCAGTACTTTCATGCGGCTTGCTCCCGGCTTGAAGGGATCATGATCCGGGCCAGGCATCCCGGGTCCTGCGGCTGGAGTTCAAGGCGGGCCGCCTCGCCATGGAGCTGGCGCAGGCGATTGCGCGTATTGGACAGGCCCAGTCCTTCATTGACCCGTTCCGCGGTCATGCCCTGGCCGCTGTCCTGCACCTCCAGAGTCGCCCACCCCTGAGCCTCATTCAGGGTCGCCCTTACATCGACCGCCCCGCCGCGCAATGCCGGCTCGATGCCGTGCACGATGGCGTTCTCTACCAAGGTCAGCAGGGCACCAGGGGGCAGGGCCAGCTCACTCAGCGCTGGCGCCGCCGACACGGACCACACCAAGCGCCCCCCAACCGAGCCTGCATGATCTCGAGATAGCTTCGGACGATCTGCAACTCCTGAGCCAGCGAATGACTCTCCCGCTCAAACATCGGCAGGGTGGCACGCAAGTACTGGGTGAATGCGCGCAGGGTGCTGCCGGCACGCGGGTCCCGGGTGTCGACCCAGTGCTGGAGCGAGGCCAGGGTGTTGAAGAGAAAGTGCGGCTGTATCTGTGCCGTGGCCAGGCGGCGAGCAAGCCGCGCTTGCTGGGCTTGATCATCCAGCTCCCGCAGGCGAGCTTCGATCTGCTGCACCCGCATCAGGCTCAGCATCCACCAGGCGCTGCAGGACACCAGCACAATGGCGGCATAGCTCAGCAGATGGACTTGCGCCGCTTCGCGACCGAGCAGCCAGCGAAGCCCCAGGGCGCATCCGACCAGGCCCAAGCCCGCAGCAAGGGTGTAGAGATTGAGTCTGAGCCGGGTAGGCTGAGCCCAGAGCTGCTGGGCTACCCAGAGCGACAGCAGGGTCAGCAGCAGGGCCCCGGCAGCCAGCCCCGGAGCCAGACCGGAGGGGATCTCCGCGTAGTTGATAGCCAGCAGCGTGATCACATTGGCCAGGACATAGTGATTGATAGCCTTGGGCCAGGGCTGTGCGCCGGCACGGGCCATCTCTTGCGCGCTGAAGACACGCCTGGGCCCAGGCCACAACCACTGGGACCAGTGCAGGATCGCCTTGCCGGTGTCGGAGCTGGGATGCATGACGCGCAGTCTAGTCACGCTGCACAGGACCAGATCCACGATGGGATGACTGGCCCTGGCAGCCGGCGAACCCCGTGAATCAGGCGGCGAACAGCGCCCCGCCCACAAAAACCTTGAGCTCCCCGGGCTGGAAGGCAACCCAGTCCTCATTGGAGGTCAGGGGCTCGGTGGCGATCACGGCCACACGGTCTTGATGGGTGGTGTGCTGGGCAAAGTCTATGCTCAGGTCCTCGTCCGCCAGCTGGGCCTGGCCGAAGGGATGGCGGCGCAGCAGATAGTGCAGCTTGGTGCTGCCATGCGCCCACAGGGCCTCGCCGTTGGACAGCAGCATATTGAAGGTGCCATGGCGGTTGAGCCGGGGCGTGAGCTCGGCCAGGGTGCGGCTGAGCTCCTCAATGGTGGGCACGGCGCAATGGGCCTTGGCCAGCTCCTGCATCAGCCAGCAGAAGGCCCGCTCGCTGTCGGTATCGCCCACGGGCTTGAAGGCGGCGTGCAGCTGGGGGTGAAAGTCCACCAGATTGCCGTTGTGGGCAAACACCCAGTAGCGCCCCCAGAGCTCGCGCTGGAAGGGATGGGTGTTCTCCAGCGCCACGCGGCCCTGGGTGGCCTTGCGGATATGGGCGATGACGTTGTCGCTCTTGATGGGGTAGCGCTTGACCAGCTCGGCCAGGGGCGAGACGCGGGCACTGTGGTGGTCCACGAAGTGGCGCAGGCCCCGGCCTTCGAAGAAGGCGATGCCGAAGCCGTCCTTGTGCTCATCGGCCCGCGTGGCCAGGCCGGTGAAGCTGAACATCACATCGGTCGGCGTGTTGGCATTCATGCCCAGCAACTGGCACATATCAGTTATCCATGGTGGCTAGAGCCGGCAACTGCAGCGTATGAAACTCGCGGGCCGAGCGCCGGGCCGCTCCCAAGCCGGCCCGCCATGGCGATGCTTGCCGGTCAATCCGGCAAGCATCGCCGCCCCCTCGGGGGGCCGGCCAAGATAGGCCTTGGACGAGGGGCTCACACTACTCCCAGATGATTCGCGTCAGCCCGCGCCAGCTCACCAGATTGCCGGGGTTGCTGGTCTCGTTGAGTACGCCGCTCATACGACGCAGCAGGCGCTCGCTCTTGTGGGCGCGCCAGATCAGCAGATCGGTGAGCCAGGGATAGGCGTTGATGCGGTTGGCCCGCTCGTAGAGCTCGTACTTGGGCTTGAGGGCGCGCAGCCCCGCTTCGTACTGCGCTCGCACGGCGGCGTCATCGTCACTGCCATGCGCCAGCAGGGCTTCGGCGGCCAGCATGCCGGTTTCCATGGCCTTGCCAATGCCCTCGCCGGTGAAGGAGTAGGTGGAGCCGGCGGCCTCGCCGATGACCATCAGGCCGGGGCGGCTCCAGCGCGCGCCGGTCAGGGTGCAGCGCAGGGGGGCACCCTTGAGCTCGCCCACCAGCTCGCCCACGCGCATCAGCTCGGCGGCCGGTGCATAGTGCTCGACGAAGGCATCGAAGATGGCTCGCAGGTTCACGTCCTTCTTCTGCCCCTTGCCGGCCAGATCGCGGTGGCTGTCAGTCACACCCACGCCGATATTGAAGTGGCCGTCCGGCGCGGGAAAGATCCAGCCGTAGCCGGGGCGCACCGACTTGTCCCAGACCACCTCCAGGGCCTTGATGCGCCCCACCATCTGCGGCGCCTTCACATAGCCGCGCAGGGCGACGCCGCTGGGGGTGTGGCGCTCGCACATGCCGGCGGCCGTCAGGGCCTTGGGCACGGCGCCGGTGGCCAGCAGCACGCAGCGCGCTTGAATCTCATGCAGGTGGCCGTCGGGCAGGCGCAGGCGGGCCCCGATCACGCGGCCCGAGGCATCCTCCAGCGGCGCCTCGAAGCGGGCCTGCCGAAACTGCGCCCCCGCCTCCTGGGCGGCCTCCAGCAGCAGACGGTCCAGCTCGCGGCGCGGCAGCACGGCCAGGGTTCCCGGCACATCGATGCGACCGCCGCGCGGGCCGATGCAGCCCACGTGCGCCACGGGCTGGGCGCGTGCCATCACGGCCTCCAGCAGCCCTAGCTTGGCCAGGGCCTGGTGGGCATCGGGAATGAGGCCATCGCCACAGATCTTGTCACGCCCGGGTGCATGCTGGTCCACCAGCAGCACCTCAACACCCCCACGCGCCAGCTGGCGGGCGGCGGCGCTGCCGGCCGGGCCGGCGCCGATGATCAGCAACTCGCAGCGCTGCGGCATGGGCATGAGCTGATCCGGCGATTCCGACATATTCCCCTCCTTGTGTGGGCTGACATTCTAGAAAGACTGTGGGGCTGTGCCAGCGATGCCGACACCGCAGTTGCTCATCACGCCTGCATAGGTACTTGGTGACCGTTTCGGCCCAGCGATGGGTCTGCCGAAGGAACAGTCTGCCCGTCAAAAACGAAGAAAGGCCCCGAGGGGCCTTTCAAAATGGGCCGGACTTGCTCCGACCCGACTGCGGTCACATCAGAACTTGTAGGCCACGCGACCGTAGAAGGTGCGCAGGAACGAGTCCGTGTAACGCGGATCGTAGCCCACATGGTGGGAGCCACCGGTACGCAGCGACAGCGGGGGCGCCTGGTCGAACAGGTTCTTGATACCGAACTGGAAGTCCAGAGCCTTGTTGTGCTTGTACTGGGTCAGCCAATCGAAGGTGTAGTACTCGGGCACCTGCAGACGCATGGCGGGCGCGAGGACCGGGCGCTTGGCCGCGGCGCTTGCAGCCACATCGATCACGTCCGTACGCTCCATGTCGGAGTAGCCAGAACGGTAGTTGAAGGACAGGGTGTTCGTGAACTTGCCGCTCTGCAGGCTGGCGGAAGCGCGCAGGATGTTGCGGAAGGACACGGCATTGTTGATGCCGAACTTGCCCAGGCTGGATTCCCAGACATCGCTGGTACCCGGCCGGGTATAGCTGGATTCGATCAGGTAGGTGCCCGAGACCGTGGTCGTCAGGCGACCCAAGCCGGTGTCCACGCGACCGGTGATGTCCCAGTCAATGCCGCTGTTCTTGGCACGGCCGATGTTCACCGAAGCCAGCTTGAAGGCGTAGTAGTTCTTGCCGTCACCCGGATCGGTGAAGGTGGTGAACAGATCCTTGTAAGTGGCCGGATTGCCGAAAGCCAGGGCTTCGGAAACCGACGACACCTGGTCACGCATCTCGACGTTCCAGTAGTCCATGCCCATCGAGACCGCGTTGGTCGGCTCGAAACGCATACCCAACAGGAACTGCTTGGAACGCTCGGGCTTCAGCTCCGAATTGCCCTCGCTCAGACGCTGGTACTGGGCACGGCCCGGACGGCAGAACTCGGTGCCCGGGAAGGGGCAGGCGTAGGGGTTGCTCGTCACGCCGGACGGGGTGCGGGGACGGGCCACATCCAGCATGCTCGGTGCCTTGAAGCCGGTACCGTAAGAGGTACGGAACATCAGCTCACGGCTGGGCTGATAGCGCGCCGAAATCTTGTAGGTCGAGGCGCTCATGTCCTTGCTGGCCGTCGCACCCGTGTCCTTGTCGGTCACGCCATCGATGGTGTCGTAGCGCATGGCCGCCGTCAGCTCAAGCTGCTTGCTCACAGGCATCAGCAGTTCGGCGAAAGCACCGGCCGTCTTGCGCTCCAGATTGAACCGCGGAATGGCAGAAAAGTTGAAGAGCACGGTCGAGGTGCGGGCCGCCTCGGTGGGGATCTGGCTGAAGTGATAGTTGCGCACATCACCGCCGACGCCCAGCATGGCGTCGCCGCCAGGCAGCTTGAACACCGAGCCCGACGCACGCACATCGGCGCCGGTCAGCTCGGTCTGCTCGGTACGCACCGAGCCATTGAAGATGGTGGCGCGGATCTTCTCAAGGGTCTGAGGGGTCTGCTGACCAGCCAGCGCAAAGGGATTCAGCTCGCCACTGGAAATCAGGGCATTGGTGGGCGTGCGCAGGGAGTAGCCGTCGACATACTTCTCGTTGATGTCATTCTTCGAGTAAGTCAGACCACCCGACACGTTCCATCCGGCGATCTCCGACTCACCGCCAACCACAAAGTGGGTGGAGTCGGTCACCGTCTGGGAGGTGCGCCCGCCGAAGTCCAGGTTGCGATAGGTCGCCGTCACCGAGGAGACGTTCGCATCGGGGATGCTGCCCAGGTAGGGGCGCACGTAGGTGTTGTACTGAGCCGAACCCTTCGCGATCGGGATATTGACGGCGTTGGCCGCAATCTTGGCGGTCAGGTCATGACGCGAAAGAGACAGGTCCGTGAACAGACGCGTGTTAGGCGTCAGCATGAAATTGGCGGTGCCAAAGAAGCTGTCGCGGCTGGACTCGGGGAAGATCTCCAGCGTGGATGCAAAGTCAAAGTAGCACTGCGCATCCTTGCCTTGGGCGAGGGGGTTGGCCTGCACAAACAGCTCGTGTGCCGGAGCGCACTTACCGGTCTTCTCGTACTCGGGGTTGAATGCGGTGTACTGACCGGCGTAGATGCCACCCGTCAGGGCCACCGAGACGTTGCCCGGAATGGCGTGGGGCGCGCCACGGTTGTAGAAGTATTGCTTGCCGTTGTTCTCGAAATTGATGAACGCGCTCTTGGCGAAATCGCGATCCGTGGCCAACAGCTGACGTTGCTCATCGTGGCGATACGACAGCAGAACGTTGAAGCGATCCTTCTCCAGATCACCAAAACCCCAGGTGCCGCTGGCATTCCAGCTTTCACCACCGCCGCTGGGACGATCCATACGGAAATCCAGATCGCCGCCCTGGTAGTTGCGCTTCAGGATGAAGTTGACCACGCCGGCAATCGCGTCCGAGCCGTACAGCGCCGAGGCACCGTCGGTCACCACTTCGACGCGCTCAATCGCGCTCATGGGGATGGCGTTCAGGTTCACCGCGCTGCCGGAGCCCGAAGGAGCCACGCGACGGCCATTCAGCAGGGTCAGCGTGTACTCTTCGCCCAGGTCATGGATCGAGGCCGTCGTGCGACCGCCCGAATTGGTACCGACAGCGGTAGTCGTGACAGAGAAGCCCTGCATGGCGGGCAGCTTTTGGATCAGATCCGTCACGGTCGTCGCGCCGCTGCGAGCGATGTCAGCAGAGGTCAGGACTTGAATGGGCACAGCACCCTCAGCCGCAATGCGCTTGATGCTGGAGCCGGTGATGGTCACACGCTCAAGCGTTTCTTGAGCGAAAGAAGGCAGGGCTGCTGCTGCACCCAGGGCGATCAGCACCGCGGTGCTGACTGCTTTACGTTTGTAGTTCATTGAACACTCCGAAAAATCACTTGATTGATGGCCTCTTCGTGAGCGGCATCATCTGCATTGAGGTGCCGAGGGCCCGTCCGCCCTTCGCACGCCGGACCACACTGTTAACGAATCGTTAACCGCACCCTCTCGGGGGTTGCCCCAATTGAGGCGCCCCGCGCATCCCTAGGAAGCTCCAAACACCAGCTTTCTAGAGAAAACCCCTAGATCGACAGGACCCCAAGAAAGGCAAGAGTTGTTGTCAGACAACGCCGATGTGCGAATACGGGTTTATCACTATCCGACTCGTCAAGCTACGCCGGCGCATGGTCCCGTCTTGGCGTGTGGCCTGCGCCCCCCCAATCGGCGTGATAGACCCAAGGACCATTGATCGTGTTGAATCGCAACGCTAGGCATCCGTGGCGATCCAAGCTTCGGGATAGGTCTGACGAGCAGCGCGGGGCTTACAAGGCAACGCAGCGCACCTTCAACAACCCTTTACTCATCGATCTCCCAATGAACATTCATCTCTTGCTAGCAGGTGTGGCGGTCTTATTCACGGCGTGCGCGTCAAACTCGGATCAATCGCCGCAGCAAGCGATGAGTGCCCCGGCCCGTTGCACCAGTGAAACGCCTATTGGCTCCAGCATCCCCACGGTGCGCTGCCGCACTGCTGAGCAGATGGAGCGAGATCGCATGGAAGCCCAGAAGATGGACTCCACGCTGCGAGCCGCCACACCGCGACGCCCCGGCGAGTAAGCCTCTCGTTGCCGATCAGGCCGCACTGGCAAGGCAACAAGGCTGACCAACAAAAGAAAAGCGGGCCTCGGCCCGCTTTTCAGTTGCTGCGCTTAATCGCTCAGAACTTGTAGGACGCGTTCAGATACACCGTACGGCCGCGGGGGTCGTACTGAGTGACGTCGTAGCCGCTCTGGAACTGGTTGCTCACCGGGACAAAGATGTCAGGCACCTTGTTGAACAGGTTCTTCACGCCCAGGCCCAGGGTCAGATTCTTCACGCCGCGATAGAACACTGCGGCATCGAAGATCGAGTAGTCGCCCACATAGGTTGCGTCACCATTCAGATCGTTACCGGCGCGGTAGCGCGAGGTGTAGTTCTGGGTGAGCGCCCCCGTCCAAGCGCCTTGCGTGTAGGCCGCCGTGAGCGAGTGCTTCCAGCGCAGGATAACACCGCCATTGTTGGCACCCAGCACGGGAGCACCGTTAGCCTCCACCAGGGTACCGACCTTGCGAGACAGATTGCCACCGGCGCTGGTTTGATCAAACTTGATCATGTAGGTGCCGTTGAGCAGCACATCCAGTCGACCTGCACCCAGTTGGGTCTTGAAATTCGAGAACAGATCAACGCCCTGCACCTTGGCCTTGCCCAGGTTGGAGGTGACGGTCAGCACCTGATCGATGTCGTTGCCGGCCAGAGTCACCAGGCCCTGGTAGGCCGGATCGCCAGCGCGGAAGCGGGAAACCACTTCCTGGGCGCTGGGCGTATCGATGATGTTATCGATCTGGATGTTGAAGATGTCCAGGCCGATCGAGAAGTCACGCGTCGGGTTGAACACCACACCGATGGTGTGGGCCTTGGACTCCTCGGGCTTCAGCTTGGGGTTGCCGCCAGTCACGCCCTTGACCTGCAGATCGGTCTGGCCGGTCGCCGGATCATCGAACTGCTCGGTAGTGCCGATGACTTGAGGCTGCCACAGCTCGGGCAGGGACGGCGCGCGGAAGCCGGTGTTGTAGGACGCCCGGACCAGCACCTGTGGCACGGGACGGTAGGTCGCACCCAGCTTGTAGGTGTTGGCGGTACCGAAGTCGTTGTAACGGTCGGTACGCACGGACGCCGTCGCCTCCAGATTCTTCAGCACCGGGGCCACCACTTCGCCGAATGCGGCGCGGATGGTGCGGCTCTTGTCGATCGCGAAGGCTGCGCCGCCCGCACCAGCGATGTCGCCGCTGCCCGGAATGGGCGCGGGAGTGCGCTGCAGGCTGTCCTTGCGCGACTGCAGGCCAGCCGCGTACTGCACGGCACCGGCGGGCAGTGCGAACAACTCACCCGACAGGCGGGCATCCATACCCTGGTTCTTGGACACGGCGTCCAGCGAGGGGCCCACGTAGGCGGCTGCCTTGAGCTTGTCGGCCAGGGCGCCGGTCTGCACGCCGCCGGCAATCCACGGGTTCCAGTTGTTGGCCGGGTCATTGATGATGCGGTTGTAGTCCGTCACCGAGAAAACGCCGCCCGTCCACTTGCCTTCGAGCTGGCTCTTGTTGGTGAAGAAGCCGACCTCGTAGTCCTGGTTGGCGATCACGCCCTTGGAACCCAGGACCAGACGGCTTTGCTTGGCGGTGTCGGTGGTCTGGCGGCCGCCGTAGTCAAACACCCGCGCCGTGATGGCCAGCGGCTGGCCCACCAAAGCGGTGTAGCCGTACTTGGTAAGGTAGTCCGCTGCGATCTTGTAGTTGGGGTTGCTGGGGTAAATGATCAGGGAAGGATCAACCTTCTCCTTCTCCAGCCGCGCATTCGAACCTGCCGCGAAGCCGCGGCGCAGCGGCGGCGTCTGGTAGGTCATCTGCACTTCGCTTTGCGCAAAGAGCAGATCGGCGAACAGTTCGTGGTTGTCATTGATCCGGAAACCGAAGTTGCCGGTCAGCGCAGCCAGTTCACGCTTGGGCGTCAGCCCCACGAAGGAACCCGTATCGAACGCGCAGAAAGGTGCGCCGACATTCAAGGTCGGGGAGATCTTGTTGGTGCGGGTCGGGTTCAGCGCCATATTGATGTCGCCGCACTTGCCCTGATCGGCCAGCGGGTTGCCGTAGCCGGTGCCGGGCGATGTGCCGAAATTGGGCTGGCGATCATTGGGGTACTGCCCCGGGAACACCGCACCCTCGATATTGCCCTGACCGGTCGCGCCCGAAGAGTAGTAGGGCAGCACCGTGGCGGTCTTAGAGAAGTCACGGTCCTTGCCGAACAGGGCGGTTTCCTTCTCGAAGGTCCCCGAAACAACGGCGCGGAAAGGCGAGTTCTCGCCGAAGCCGGCCGTGATGCTGGCGCGCTGGGTCTTGCCGCCGCCCGAGGTGGTCGGGGCGCTGGTGTAGGCGGCCAGCTCGACACCGCTCATGGACTTGGTCAGGATGAAGTTGACCACGCCGGCCATGGCGTCCGAACCGTAAACGCTGGAGGCGCCGTCCTTGAGGATTTCAACGCGCTCGATGGCCGCCAGAGGAATGGTCGCCACGTTGACAGCGGAGCTGCCATCGGCAAAGGAGGCCATGCGACGGCCATTGACCAGCACCAGCGTGCGGGCGTCGCTCAGACCGCGCAGGGAGATGGTGGAGTTGCCATAGGTCGAGGAGCCGGCGCCCTCGGCGGCAGACGTGCCACCTGCGGAGGACATGGACGAAATCGTCTGCAGCAGCCCTTCCACACTGGTGACACCCGTGCGAGCGATGTCCTGCTTGGTCATCACTTGCACCGGCAGGGCCGAATCGGCCTCAATGCGACGAATGGCCGAGCCGGTGATCTCGATGCGCTCCAGCTTCTCCTGAGCCAGAGCCGGAGCACTGGTCAGCGAAAAACCACCACTCAAGACAAGCAGCGCGGCGGCGCTGACTTTCGTTTTCTTAAACATGCAGACTCCTGAAAGTTGAGGGTTTTGACCCTTGTGAGCGCGCGGGCGCTTTGTGGGCGACACGGGCGAACTGAAAAATTTGCCACCCTGATTCTCCGAATCCGTTCTTGGGCAGCGAGGGCGTGATTCCCCTAGCCCGCCAGGCGGAAGTGCGACTTGAGCACCGCAGCAAGCATTTCGGAGTGCATAAATACTTCTTTCACATCAATCACTTAGCACCAGAAAACTCATTGCGCCACTGCACACTCATCTGTTGCGGGCGAGCCTGAATGCGATGTCTTTGCGCCGCGATTTCCGCAACTTCGTAGCTCTGCCGCAACAGTCCCCCCCCACCGCGCCTTGATCAATCTCAGCCCTGCTTCACCTTCAGCCGCCACGCATGCAGCAGCGGCTCCGTGTAGCCGCTGGGCTGGACCTTGCCCTTGAAGACCAGGTCCAGTGCGGCCTGGAAGGCGGCACCCTGGGGGTTTTGCGACAGGCTCTTGTAAGCCGGGTCGCCGGCGTTTTGCTGGTCCACCACGGCGGCCATGCGGGCGAAGGTCTCGCGCACCTGGGCTTCGGTCACGATGCCGTGCTCCAGCCAGTTGGCGATGTGCTGGCTGGAGATGCGCAGGGTGGCGCGGTCTTCCATCAGGCCCACGCCGTTGATGTCGGGCACCTTGGAGCAGCCCACGCCCTGGTCGATCCAGCGCACCACATAGCCCAGGATGCCCTGGACGTTGTTGTCCAGCTCCTGCTGGCGCTCCTGCGCGCTCCAGCTGGGCTTGGCGGCCACGGGCACGCTCAGCAGCTTGTGGAGGATGTCCTCGCGTTCGGCGTCCAGGTCAATCTTCTCCAGCTCCTGCTGCACCGCGGCCACATGGACCTGGTGGTAATGCAGGGCATGCAGGGTGGCGGCCGTGGGGCTGGGCACCCAGGCGGTGTTGGCGCCGGCCTTGGGGTGGCCAATCTTCTGCTCCAGCATGGCGGCCATCAGATCGGGCATGGCCCACATGCCCTTGCCGATCTGGGCACGGCCGCGCAGGCCGCACTGCAGGCCCACCAGCACATTGCTGCGCTCATAGGCCTGGATCCAGGCGCTGCTCTTCATATCGCCCTTGCGCAGCATGGGGCCGGCCAGCATGGCGGTGTGCATCTCGTCGCCGGTGCGGTCCAGGAAGCCGGTGTTGATGAAGGCCACGCGGCTGGCCGCGGCGGCGATGCAGGCCTTGAGGTTGACGCTGGTGCGGCGCTCCTCGTCCATGATGCCCAGCTTGACCGTGCTGTCCGGCAGGCCCAAGAGCTGCTCCACGCGCCCGAAGAGCTCGGCCGCGAAGGCCACCTCGGCCGGGCCATGCATCTTGGGCTTCACGATGTAGATGGAGCCGGTGCGCGAATTCCCGCGGCGCTTCAGGTCATGCAGGGCGATGGTCGTGGTGATGACCGCATCCATGATGCCCTCGGGAATCTCGCGGCCGCCCTGCAGCAGGATGGCGGGATTGCTCATCAAGTGGCCGACATTGCGCACGAACATCAGCGAACGGCCATGCAGGCTGAGCTCGCCACCGGCGGGCCGCTGGTAGACGCGGTCGGCGTTCAGGCGCCGGGTGAAGGTCTTGCCGCCCTTGCTGACTTCCTCGGTCAGGGTGCCCAGCTGGATGCCCAGCCAGTTGCTGTAGGCCAGCAGCTTGTCCTCGGCATCCACGGCCGCCACCGAATCCTCTAGGTCCAGGATGGTGGACAGGGCGGCTTCCAGCACCACATCGGCCACGCCGGCGGCGTCGCTGCGGCCAATGGGCGTGCTGCGGTCGATCTGGATATCCAGATGCAAGCCGTTGTGCACCAGCAGCACCGAGCGCGGCGCCGCGGCCTCGCCCTGGTAGCCCACGAACTGGGCCGGATCAAGCAGGCCCGTGCTGGCACCGCCAGCCAGGCTCACCTGCAGGCGGCCATCCTGCACGGTATAGGCCGTGGCGTCCTTGTGCGAGGCGCCGCCGGCCAGGGGCGCTGCCTGGTCCAGCACCTGGCGGGCAAAGGCGATGACCTTGGCGCCGCGCACCGGGTTGTAGGCGCCGGCGCGTTCCGCGCCGTCGGTCTCGGGAATGGCATCGGTGCCGTAGAGCGCGTCATAGAGCGAGCCCCAGCGCGCATTGGCCGCATTCAGCGCGTAGCGGGCGTTCAGGATGGGCACCACCAACTGCGGGCCGGCCTGCAGGGCCAGCTCGGCATCCACATTCGCGGTCGTGGCCTTCACCTGGGCCGGGACGGGCACCAGATAGCCGATCTGCTCCAGGAAAGCGCGGTAGGCCGGCATGTCGGCAATGGGGCCCGGATGGGCGCGGTGCCAGGCATCCAGCTCGCTTTGCAGGCGATCGCGCTCGGCCAGCAGGGCCGCGTTCTTGGGCGCCAGATCGTGGGCAATGGCATCAAAACCGGCCCAGAAGGCGGCGCTGCTCACGCCGGTGCCCGGCAGCACCTGCTCCTCGATGAAGCGGTAGAGCGCGGAATCGACCTGCAGGCGATGGGCGGGGGTGCGGGAAGCGGTCATGGCGGAACTCCTGACTGAGCTGATGAAGAGAAAAGACATTGCGATGCAATTTATGCGAGGCGGCAGGCCGGATTCATCGCGTCCAACGCATGTAATGATGCTCAAAAACGCAAAAATAAGCGCGACGGCCATGCACAATCACGGGCATGGACCGCTTGAAGCAGATCGAATCCTTTGTGCTGGTCGCCACCAAGGGCAGCCTCACGGCGGCCGCCCAGACCGAGGGCGTGGCCCCCGCCGTGATGGGACGGCGCATAGATGCCCTGGAAGAGCGCCTGGGCGTGAAGCTGCTGGTGCGCACCACGCGGCGCATCACCCTCACCCACGAGGGCAGCAGCTTTCTGGAGGACTGCCAGCGCCTGCTGGTGGAGTTTGCCGATGCCGAGGCCGGCGTGAGCGCCGGGGGCATCAAGGCCAGCGGACACCTGCGCATCACGGCGCCGGCGGGCTTCGGACGCCGCCATGTGGCGCCCCTGGTGCCCGAGTTTCTGGCCCGGCATCAGGAGCTGAGCCTCTCGCTCAATCTCTCGGACCGGGTGGTGGACATCGTCAACGAGGGTTTCGACTGCGCGGTGCGCGTGGGGGATCTGGCGGATTCCAGCCTGGTGAGCATGCGCCTGGCGGACAACCGGCGCCTGTGCGTGGCCACACCGGCCTATCTCAAGCGCGCCGGCGTGCCCCAGCACCCCAGCGAGCTGGCGCGGCATCAGACGCTGAGCCTGTCCTCGGAGGCCAGCCAGGCCCGGGGCTGGGCCTTCTGGGTCGACGGCCAGCTCTATCACTGGCGCCCGCAGGGCCGGCTGGACTGCAGCGATGGCCAGGTCCTGCATCAATGGTGCCTGGCCGGCCTGGGCCTGGCCTGGCGCAGCCTCTGGGAGGTCGAAGCCGATATCAAGGCCGGGCGCCTGCAGTCGGTGCTGGATGCCTTCGCCGCCCCACCCAATGGCATCTACGCCCTGGTGCCCCAGCGCAAGCATCTGCCCTTGCGGGTCCGGCTGTGGATAGACTTTCTCAAACAGCATTACGGCAGCCCGGCCTACTGGCAGCAGGCCGCCGCCGCCGCCAACGGACCCTGACATGACCCTGGAAGCCCTGCTCGCCGGCCTGCACCTCGTGGCCATCCTCAGCCTGGTGGTCTTTCTCAGCAGCGAGGCGGCGCTCTGCCGTGTCGAGTGGATGAATGCCGCCGTGGTGCGGCGGCTGGCGCGGCTGGATGCCATCTACGGCATCACGGCCGTGGCCGTGCTGCTCACGGGCCTGGCCCGCGCCTACTGGGGCATGAAGGGCGGCAGCTGGTACTGGAGCCAGCCCCTGCTGCACGCCAAGCTGGGCCTGTTCGTGGTGATCGGCCTGCTCTCCATCCAGCCCACCCTGCGCTTTCGGCGCTGGCTGCGCACGCTGGAGGCCGACGGCACCCTGCCCGCCGAGGCGGAGATCCGCAGCACCCGCGCTCGCATCATGCTGCAGGCTCATCTGCTGATCCTGATCCCCATCGCCGCGGTGATGCTGGCGCGCGGTGTGGGCACCCGCTGAGAACGGCGCCCCATGCAAAACGGCCCCGCGAGCGGGGCCGTTTCGTTGCTGGCCGGAGCTCAGCTCTTGTTGCTGAGGCATTCCTTCATGAAGGCCTTGCGCTCATCGCCGGTCTTGCCCTTGGCGTCGGCATTGCAGGTCTTCATCTTTTCCTGCTGGGGCGTGCTGGCGGCTGCGGCGGGCTTGGCGGAGAGGCATTCCTTCATGAAGGCCTTGCGCTCATCGCCCTTCTTCTCGCCCGCGTCCTTGTTGCAGGCCGCCATCTTGGCCTGCTGGGGCGTGGGCGCTTTCTTCTCCTCGGCCTGCGCACCGGTCGCAGCGGCAAAAGCCAGGGTCAGCAGCGCGATATGAAGCTTCATGGTGAGGTTCCTTCCTGATGAGTGTGGGCACCATGCAGCACGGTGCCGCATGAATTCCAACACAGCAACGCCCAGGGCTCAAGCCGGTTGACCCGGGCGAACGATCACATGATGCGCCGGGGATGCGCCAAGGCCTCGTGGGCGGCATGCAGGCGCCGCACCAGCACCTGGATGAAGGCCCGGTCGAAGCGGTGCTGGCACTCGGGGCTGAGCTGGCCCAGGGACTCGGGCGTGAAGGAGATGGTGGTGCAGACCTCGCTCACCTTGATGTCGGTGCTGTGGCGACGCAGGGCGGGATTGGGCGCCAGATAGGCCATCTCACCCACCGAGGTGCCCTTGCCCAGGGTCACCACCAAGGTGCCGTCGCGGAAGACCTGCACCTCGCCCTGGGCAATGATGTGGAAGCTATTGCCCTCCTGGCCCTTTTTGTAGAGCGCATGGTCCACGGGGTAGCGGCGCCAGCGCGCGCGATGCACCACCTCCCACAGCTCCACATCGCCAAAGTCATGGAAGAACTCCAGCTCGCGCAGCAGATTGAAACGCTCGGAGTCCTTGACCTCGTAAAGCCGGGCCAGGGGGACCAGCTGGCGCGCCACCAGCTCGGACAGGGCGCGGCCGAAGTCCTCCCAGTTCTGATAGCGCTCGCCCGGATGCTTGGCCAGGGCCTTGAGCACCACGGCATCCAGCTCCGGCGTCACGCCACCCCGCTGCCCGATCAGGGATGCCGGCGCCTGGTGGTAGATCTGGTGCATCAGCGCCATCTGGGTGGGCGCATCAAAGGGCGGCCGGCCGGCTATCAGGTGGTAGAGCACGGCGCCCAGGGAGTAGATGTCGGCGCGGCAGTCCACATCCCCGCCTTCGATCTGCTCGGGCGGCATATAGGACAGGGAGCCCACGCGATGCACCTGGGTGGCGTCGGAGCGCAGATTCAGGGCACTGCCGAAATCGCTGACCTTCACATCGGTGAGCTGGCCCTGCGCATCCAGCACCGCCAGCAGATTGGCCGGCTTCACATCGCGGTGGATCAGGCCCTGCCGGTAGACATAGGACAGGGCCATGGCGCACTTGAAGCCCAGCTCCACGATCTGATCGAGGGGCAGGAGGCGGTCGCTGCGGCAGAAGCTCTTGAGCGTGACCCCCTGCACATACTCCATGACCAGGTAGGGCGCGTCCGGGTCGGGCACGGCGTCCAGGATTTGCACCACGTTTGGATGCTGGAGCCGCCCCGCCAGCGAGGCCTCGGCGGCGAAAAAGCGGTGGCTGATCTGCCCCTCGGAGCCGCCATGCTCGCTCAGGGCCCAGGCCCGCACGCGCTTGACCGCCACCTCCAGCCCCTGGAAGTCGTCGCGCGCCAGGAAGACATCGCTGGTCGCGCCCTCGCCCAGGCGGCGTACCACGCGGTACTTGCCGATGTAGGCGGGCAGGTCTCCCCCGCCGGGGCCGCTTGTGCTCAGCGTGCTGCTGCTGTCCATGACCATGGGCGCCATCATATGCGCCGCCCGTAGAATTCGAACCATGATTCAAGCCAAGCAGGATTTGCTCGCCGCCCTGGGCGAGGCCATCCAAGAACTCAGCCCCGGCGCCGCGCTGGCGCCCGCCTTCGAGTCGCCCAAGCAGGCCAGCCATGGCGACTACGCCATCACGGTGGCCATGCAGCTGGCCCGCCCGCTGAAGAAGAACCCGCGCGAGCTGGCCGAAGCCCTGGTGGCGGCCCTGCAGCGCCGCCCCGCCTTCCAGACCTGGGTCGAGGCCCTGGAGATCGCCGGCCCCGGCTTCATCAATCTGCGCCTCAAGCCCGCCGCCAAGCAGGCCGTGGTGGCCGAGGTGCTGAGCGCGGGCCCCGCCTTCGGCGACCAGCCGGCCAATGGCCGCCATGTGATGGTGGAGTTCGTCTCGGCCAACCCGACCGGCCCCCTGCATGTGGGCCATGCCCGCCAGGCAGCGCTGGGCGACGCGATCTGCAGCCTGTTCCAGACCCAGGGCGCCCAGGTCACGCGCGAGTTCTATTACAACGACGCCGGCGTGCAGATCGCCACGTTGGCCAACTCCACGCAGATGCGTCTGAAGGGCGTCAAGCCCGGCGACGCCGACTGGCCCGAGGCCGCCTACAACGGCGACTACATCCAGGACATCGCCGACGCCTTCCTGCGCAAGGAGACCGTCAAGGCCGATGACCGAGAGTTCACCGCCAGCGGCGACGTCGAGGATCTGGAGGGCATCCGCCAGTTCGCCGTGGCCTATCTGCGCCACGAGCAAGACCTGGACCTGCAGGCCTTCGGCCTCAAGTTCGACAACTACTTCCTCGAGAGCAGCGTCTACGCCGGTGGCCAGCTGGAGAAGGCGGTCGAGCGCATCGTGGCCAGCGGCAAGACCTATGAGGATGGCGGCGCGCTGTGGTTCAAGTCCACCGACTACGGGGACGACAAGGACCGCGTGATGCGCAAGTCCGACGGCGGCTACACCTACTTCGTGCCGGACGTGGCCTATCACGTCAACAAGTTCGAGCGCGGCTACACCAAGTGCATCAACATCCAGGGCACCGACCACCACGGCACCATTGCCCGCGTGCGCGGCGGCCTGCAGGCGCAGAACCTGGGCATCCCGCAGGGTTTCCCGGACTATGTGCTGCACAAGATGGTCACGGTGATGAAGGGCGGCGAGGAGGTCAAGATCTCCAAGCGCGCCGGCAGCTATGTGACCCTGCGCGATCTGATCGACTGGACCAGCCGTGACGCGGTGCGCTTCTTCCTGATCAGCCGCAAGGCCGACACCGAATTCACCTTCGATGTGGACCTGGCCCTGAAGCAGAACGACGAGAACCCGGTGTTCTATGTGCAGTATGCGCACGCCCGCATCAGCTCCATCATCCGCAACTGGGGCGGGGACGAGGCCACGCTGACCGCCGCCGATCTGTCCCTGCTGAGCGCGCCCACCGAGGCCGCGCTGATGCTCAAGCTGGCCGACTACCCGCGCGTGCTCAGCGCCGCGGCCGAAGGCCTGGCCCCGCACGACATCGCCTTCTACCTGCGTGACCTGGCCGCGGCATTCCACAGCTACTATGCAGCCGAGCGCGTGCTGGATCAGGCACCCGCACTGACCCAGGCGCGTATCGCGCTGCTGGCGGCCACCCGCCAGGTGCTGCGCAATGCGCTGGGCGTGCTGGGCGTGAGCGCGCCGGAGGCGATGTCGCGTGACATCGCCACGCAAGACCAACCTTCCGCTTGAGGAGCGTGCATGTCTAAGGCCCAGGCCAGCCAGCGGGGCGGCTTTGTCCTCGGTTTGATCGTCGGCCTGTTGCTGGGTCTGGGCCTGGCCCTGGGCGTGGCGCTCTACGTCACCAAGGTACCCATTCCCTTTGTGAACAAGGTGCCCCAGCGCACCGCCGAGCAGGACGCCGAGGAAGCCGCCCGCAACCGCAACTGGGATCCCAATGCGGCCTTGGGCGGTCGGGCCAGCGCCAAGGCCGCCAGCGGCGTGGTGGGCGGCGCCAGCCCCGAGCCGGTGCCCGCGGCCACCGCACAAGCACCGGCTGCGGCCTCGGCACCTGCTGCCAAGCCGGCCTCTGCGCCAAGCGCCAACGTGCCGGCCGCCAAGCCGGCCGCCAGCGCCCCTGCGCCCACAGGCACGGCCGCAGCAGGCGGCGACCCCTATGTCTACTTCGTCCAAGCGGGCGCCTACACCCGCAGCGAAGACGCCGAGGGACAGCGTGCCAAGCTGGCCATGCAAGGCTTCAGCGCCAAGATTTACGAGCGCGAGCAATCCGGCCGTACCGTCTATCGCGTGCGTCTGGGGCCGTTGGACAGCCGCGATGAGGCCGAGGGCCTGCAGCGCAAGCTCGAATCCGGCGGCATGGAAGCCAATCTGGTGCGCGTGCAACGCTAAGGCGAAGGCCTTAGGATGCAGCCGCAGTTTTCAACGCGCAGAGGAATTCGGAATGAAGCGTCGTGAGTTTTCGGCCCAGCTGGGCCTCGGTACCCTGGCCCTGAGCCTGCCCGGCCTGAGCCTGGCACAGGGCGGTCCGGTCGAGGGCCGCCACTACCAGCGCCTGGCCCAGCCCCTGCCGGGCACGCCGGGCAAGATCGAGGTGGTGGAGTTCTTCTGGTACGGCTGCCCGCACTGCAACACCTTCGAGCCGGCCCTGGCCGACTGGGCGGCCAAGCTGCCCGCCGATGTAAGCTTCCGCCATGTGCATGTGGCCTTCAACGCCCGTGTGCGCCAGCACCAGCGCCTGTTCTACGCCCTGGAGGCCCTGGGCAAGGAGAAGGAAGCCCGCGCCCGCGTGTTCGCGGCCCTGCACCTGGAAGGCAAGCCCCTGGACAGCGTCAAGGCCATGGCCGAGCTGGTGGCGCCCTTCGGCATCGAGGCCGCCAAGTTCGAGCAGGCCTACAACTCCTTCGGTGTGCAGACCAAGTGCCAGCAGGCCGAGAAGCTCAGCGAGGCCTACCGCATCGACGGCGTGCCCGCCATCGGCATCGGTGGCCGCTTCCTGACCTCGCCCGCCATGGCCACGGGTGGCCAGCGCATGAGCGAGCTGGAGTCGGGCCAGCGTGCCCTGCAGACGACCAATTTCCTGATCGAACGCCTGCGTAGCGGCAAGGCCTGACCCCGGGGATCGCACACTCCCCCGCCGGGGCTAGAATGGTCTGCAAGAAACATGCCTTTATGACCTTGTCGCCATTCTCGCCCCCCTTGCTCCGCCGCCATCTCCTGCTGCCCGCGCTGGCCCTGCTGCTCAGCGTCGGGGCGGCGATGGCCGAACGGGCCGATCGCGACAAGCCCATCAATATCGACTACGACCGCGGCGGCGTCGATCTGGTCAAGCAGCGCACCGAGTTCAGCGGCAATGTGGTCTTGACCAAGGGCAGCATGCAGCTGCGCGCCGAACATATGGACGTGCGCGAGACCGCCGATGGCTACAAGCAGGCCTATGCCAACGGCGCCACGGGCAAGCCGGTACGCTTCCGCCAGGCGCGCGACGTGCCCGGCGAGTTCATCGAAGGCTGGGCCGACCAGGTCGAGTACGACACCCGCTCCGACACCATGCGCTTCATCGGCAATGCGGTGCTGCGCCGTCTGCGCGGCAGCACCGTGGCCGACGAGGTGGCAGGGGCGATCATCCATTACGACAACCGCTCCGAGGTCTTCAGCATCGAGGGCGGTCAGGCCTCGCCACATCCCGCCGGTCGCGGCCGTGTGGTGATGATGCCGCGCGCGGCCTCGGCGCCCGGCCCGACCGCTTCCGAGCCGGCCCTCCCCCTGCAGCCCAGCCTCAATCTGCGCCCGCGCCAGCCCTCATGAGTTCCGTCGAAGCCCAGGCAGCGCCCAGCCGACTGGAGGCCGAGGGCCTGCAGAAGACCTATGGCGTGCGCAAGGTGGTGAAAAACGTCCACCTTGATGTGCATAGCGGCGAGGTCGTGGGCCTGCTGGGCCCCAATGGCGCGGGCAAGACCACCAGCTTCTATATGATCGTGGGTCTGGTGCGCGCCGATGCCGGCGAGATCCGCATCGACGGTCAGCCGGTGCAGCGCCTGCCCATCCACCAGCGCTCGCGTCTGGGCCTGTCCTACCTGCCGCAGGAGGCCTCCATCTTCCGCAAGCTCAGCGTGGAGGAAAACATCCGCGCCGTGCTGGAGCTGCAGCTGGACGAACGCGGCCGCCCCTGGCCCAAGACCCGCATCGATGAGGCGCTCAACAGCCTGCTGGCCGAGCTCTCCATCGAGAAGCTGCGCGACAGCCCCGCGCCGGCCCTGTCCGGCGGTGAGCGCCGTCGCGTGGAGATCGCGCGCGCCCTGGCCACCCAGCCGCGCTTCATCCTGCTGGACGAGCCCTTCGCCGGCGTGGATCCCATCGCCGTGCTGGAGATCCAGCGCATCATCCGTTTCCTCAAGCAGCGTGGCATCGGCGTGCTGATCACCGACCACAATGTGCGCGAGACCCTGGGCATCTGCGACCGCGCCTACATCATCAGCGAGGGCACGGTGCTGGCCGAAGGCACACCGCAGGAAATCGTTGAGAACGCCGACGTGCGCAAGGTCTATCTGGGCGAACACTTCCGGATGTAAGGGACGGCGAGCCGCATGAAGCCCTCCCTGCAGGTTCGCCTCAGCCAGCATCTGGCGCTCACGCCCCAGCTGCAGCAATCCATACGCCTGCTGCAGCTCTCGACCCTGGAGCTGAACCAGGAGGTCGAGCAGATGCTGGCCAGCAATCCCCTGCTCGAAACCGAGGAGGAGTTCGGCCACAGCAGCGCCATGGAAGTGAGCGCCCCCGAGCTGAACCCCAGCCGCAGCCAGGAGGCGGAGGCCGCCGCGTCGGAAAGCGGCGGCGGCGAGGCCGAAGCCCCGGCCGAGGAAATGCGCGCGGAAGACTTCGGCACCACCGAGCGCGAAGACTGGGAGAACGGCACCGAGGGCGACGACTTCGACGGCATTCGCGAGCTGCCCGGCAGCAGTGCCGGCAGCGGCAGCGCGGGCGATGAGGATGGCGAGCGCCCCGAACAGGAGGCGTCCGGCATCAGCCTGCAGGAGCATCTCTACCAGCAGATGGCCGGCATGATGCTGGGCCCCGAGGATAGGGCCGCGCTGCAGGTGCTGATCGAGTCGCTCAACGAGGACGGCTACCTGGAAGACAGCCTGGACGAGATCGCCCAGTCCCTGGCCGGCGAAGATGCCGCGGCCGAGGACCTGGAAGAGCTGCAGGACCGCCTGCGCTGTGCCCTCAAATGGCTGCAGAGCATGGAGCCCGCCGGCGTGGGCGCACGCGATCTGGCCGAATGCCTGGTGCTGCAGCTGCGTACCAAGCCGCGCAGCACCGCCCAGGCGGTGGCCATCCTGATCTGCAAGCAGCATCTGGAGCTGCTGGCCAAACGCGATGCACGGCGCCTGATGTCGCTCACCGGGGCCGACGAGCCCCTGCTGCGCGAGGCCCAGGCCCTGATCACGGGCCTGGAACCCAAGCCCGGCCGCCCCTTTGCGCGCAGCCAGGCCCAGGCCGTGGTGCCGGACGTGATCGTGCAGAAGGTGGGGCGCGAGTTTCGCGTCATGCTCAACCCCGAGGTGGCGCCCAAGCTGCGCATCAACGAGCTCTATGCCCAGGCCCTGCGAGCCCAGCGCGGCGGCGTGAGCAACACGCCCCTGGGTGCCCAGCTGCAGGAGGCGCGCTGGTTCATCAAGAACATCCAGCAGCGCTTCGACACCATACTGCGCGTGTCGCAGGCCATCGTGGAGCGGCAAAAAGGCTTCTTCACCCACGGCGAGCTGGCCATGAAGCCCCTGGTGCTCCGAGAAATAGCCGACGAGCTGGGCCTGCACGAGTCCACCATCTCGCGCGTGACCAATGCCAAATACATGGCCACGCGCTTCGGCACCTTCGAGCTCAAGTACTTCTTCGGCTCGGGCCTGTCCACCGAGGCCGGCGGCAATGCCTCCAGCACCGCGGTGCGCGCACTGATCAAGCAGTTCGTGGCCGCCGAAGACCCGGCCAAACCGCTCTCGGACAATGCCCTGGCCAGCATGCTGGAGGAGCAGGGCATCCAGGTGGCGCGCCGCACCGTGGCCAAGTACCGCGAGGCGCTCAAGATCGCGCCGGCCAATCTGCGCAAGAGCCTCTGAAACCGCAGCCGGCGCGCGTCGGGGACAATAGCGGCTTTCCCGCTGTCCCCCTCCCGCCCATGGCCCGCCCCGAAACCCTGTATCTCTTTGCCTCCTGCCCCGCCGGTGTCGAGCCCTGGCTGGAGGCCGAGATCAAGTCCATCCTGCCGCGCGCCGGCGTGGAGGCGCTGCGTGGCGGGGTCTCGGTGCACAGCGATGCCGAGGGCGTGATGAAGCTCAATCTCGAAAGCCGCCTGGCCCAGCGCGTGCTGGTTGAGGTGATCGAGGGCGGCTACCGCCACGAGGACGATCTCTACGCCCTGGCCCGCCGCGTAGACTGGGAGCGCTGGATCACGCCCCAGCACACCCTGCGCGTGGACACCACGGCCCATCGCTCGCCGCTCAAGAGCCTGAACTTCGCCACCCTGCGCATCAAGGACGCCATCTGCGACCAGCTGCGTGAGTCCCAGGGCGAGCGCCCCAGCGTGGACACCCGCGCCCCTGACCTGCCCGTGGTGCTGCACCTGGGCGCCGAGCGCGCGGCCCTGTATATCGACACCTCGGGCGAGCCCCTGTTCAAGCGCGGCTGGCGCGAGGACAAGGGCGACGCCCCGCTCAAGGAAACCCTGGCCGCCGCCATGCTGGCCGCCGCCGGCTGGAAGGGCACGCCCGAGACCGGCGGCGCCCTGCAGGACCCCTGCTGCGGCTCCGGCACCATCGCGGTGGAAGCCGCGCAGATCGCCTGCGGCATCGCGCCCGGGCTCTCGCGCCGCTTTGCCTTCGAGCGCCAACTGCCCTTCCAGCCCCTGCGAGAGCGCTGGGCCCAGATCAAGCAGGAGGCGCGGGCCCGCATCCACGCCCCGGCCGTGCCCATCTACGCCAGCGACGTGGCCTTCCGCATGGTGGACTTCGCGCGCCGCAATGCCGAGCGGGCCGGCGTGGCCCAGTACATCCAGTTCAACGGTGGTGACGCCCTGGAGCGCCCCGCGCCCAAACTGCCCGAGGGCATGCCCGGCAGCATCCTGATGAACCCGCCCTATGGCGAGCGCATCGAGGTGCGCGGCAAGGCTGCGGCGGTGCGCGATGCCGGCGGCTCCGAGGCGCGCGACGGCGGGGACGACTTCTTCCCGCGCCTGGCCGCGCACTGGAAGCGCGCCTACACCCAGCACAACGCCGGCTGGACCGCCTGGCTGCTGTGCCCGGACATGAAGCTGCCGAGCAAGATGCGGCTCAAGGAATCGCGCCGCATCCCGATGTGGAACGGCCCCATCGAATGCCGCATGTTCCGCTTCGACCTGGTCGCCGGCTCCGCGCGCAAGCAGCGCGGCGAGGACGCCACGGAGCGCTGAACCCGCTCAGGGCTGCGCGCTCAGCTCCTGCAGCGACAGCCAGCCCAGCACCGCCAGCGGTGCGGTATCGGCGCGCAGGATGCGCGGCCCCAGCAGCAGGGCCTCGAAGCCCTGGGCGCGGGCCGCGGCCTCCTCGGCCGGACTCAGGCCGCCCTCGGGCCCGCTGAGCACCAGGACATCGCCCCCCGCCACGCCGGCACGCTCCGCAATCGGGCGCGCGGCCGTCGGGCTGAGCAGCCAGCGGCGCTGCGGCGGCTGTGCCTCTTGCGGGCCCAGGCCCTGCAGCCAGGCGCCCAGGCTCTGCACCGGCGCAATCTCGGGCAGCACGCAGCGCCCGCTCTGCTCACAGGCCGCAATGGCCACGCCGCGCCAATGCGCCACCTTCTTCTCGGCGCGTTCGCCGGCCAGGCGCAGCACCGAGCGCTCGCTCATCAGGGGCTGGATGCGCGCGACACCCAGCTCGGTGGCCTTCTCGACCAGGCCGTCCATGCGGTCATTAGCGGGCATGACCACGGCCAGGGTCACGGCCTGGGCCAGCTCGCGCGCGGGGCGCTCGCTGCCCAGCAGACGCACCTGGACCTCGCTGCGCCCGCGCATGGCCAGCACCTCGGCCTGCCACTGCAGCCCCGAGCCATCGAACAGCAGCAAAGGGCTGCCCGGCTGCAGGCGCAGCACCTGCACATGGCGGGCGGCGGCGGCGGGCAGGGTGAATTCGGGGCTCGCGCTGGCGAGCGGCTCATCGACGAAAAGGCGCGCAGGCATGGACAAGATGCGGTCAGGACGGTGGGGTCCGCGCCCGGGCCTGGCGGCCACGAGGCGCGATAGCTGCGCATTGTGCGCCCTGCCGGCGCCCCTGGCTCAGTCCAGCCAGGCGACCATCCCTTCCCGCAGTTCCTGGGCAGCGGCAGGCCCCTTGGCCTGCTGCACACGCACGAGCAGGTCGGCGGCCAGCTTGCGCAAGGCCGGCAAGTCCTGGCACTGCTCCAGCTCCAGGGTGAACACATAGCCCTTCATCAAGCCCAGCTGGCGCGGGGCCTGGGCGGTGAGGTAGGCATAGAGCTCGCTGTAGAGCCGGGCCACATCCGCCCCGGCGGGAGGGTTGGGCGCCTCGGCCTTGGGAGCGGGAAGCTCGGCGGCGGGCTCGGGCGCGCGCGCGGTGGCCCGCACGCCGCCGGCCTGGGCGGCGACCAGGCCCTTCTCGAGCAGCAGGGCAAGGTCCTGCTCGCCCACGCCCTGCACCAGGGCCAGCCACTGGCGGGCCGGCTTGCTGGCATCCATCACCAGCAGCAGATTGCGCGCGCTGCGCGATAGCGGGAGGCTGCGCGACTTGATTTCTTCGCGTCCCGCCTCGGTCTTGGAATAGTTCTGATCCAGCATGCCTGTGTCTCCTCCGGGTGGCTGCCGGCTGGAATCTAGCGCGCGCGGTCTCCGCTGGGGCGAGCGCGCGGCGCCAGAGTCTTATTTTTTGTCGCGGAGTTCACGCCGCAGGATCTTGCCTACGGGCGTCTTGGGCAGCTCGGTGCGGAACTCGACGATCTTGGGGCGCTTGTAGCCGGTCAGATTGGCCTCGCAGAAGGCCCGCACCTGGTCCTCGTCGATCGCCGGATCCTTCTTGACGATGACCAGCTTGACCGCTTCGCCCGCCTTGGCATCGGGCACACCCACGGCCGCGGCTTCCAGCACGCCGGGCATCTGGGTGATCACGTCCTCGACCTCGTTGGGGTACACATTGAAGCCGCTGACCAGGATCATGTCCTTCTTGCGGTCCACGATGCGGAAGAAGCCGCGCTCGTCCACCATGCCGATGTCACCGGTGCGGAAGTAGCCGTCGGCCGTCATGACCTTGGCGGTCTCGTCCGGACGCTGCCAGTAGCCGGCCATGACCTGGGGCCCACGGATGGCGATCTCGCCGGTGCCGCCAATGCCCACTTCCTTGCCCTCGTCGTCCAGCAGGCAGAGCTCGGTGCTGGGCATGGGCAGGCCGATGGAGCCGGTGTAGGCCGTGCTGTCGGTGGGGTTGCAGCTGGCCACGGGCGAGGTCTCGGAGAGGCCATAGCCTTCCACGATGGGGCAGCCGGTCTTCTCCAGCCAGAGCTTGGCCGTGGCCTGCTGCACCGCCATGCCGCCGCCCACCGAGATCACCAGGCCGCTCCAGTCCACCGTGCTGAACTGCGGATGGTTGGCCATGGCCAGGAACAGGGTGTTGACCGCCGGCAGGCTGTGGAAGCGGTGCTTGGACAGCTCCTTGAACACCGCGGGCAGATCACGCGGATTGGGGATCAGGATATTGCAGCCGCCCACATGCATGGACAGCATCATGTTCGTGGTGAAGCCGAAGATGTGATACAGCGGCAGGGCGCAGACGCTCATCAGCTGCTCGCCCTGGGGCACCTTCTTGAGGGCCGGCTGGTACCAGGCCTCGGCCTGCAGGGTGTTGGCCACCAGATTGCGGTGCAGCAGCACGGCGCCCTTGGACACACCGGTGGTGCCGCCGGTGTACTGCAGCACGGCCACATCGCCCGGGCCCACCTTGGGCGCGGTGTAGCTCAGGCCGCGGCCCCGGGCCACGGCCTCGTTGAAGCGCACGGCGCCGGGCAGCTCGAAGGCCGGCACCAGCTTCTTCACCTTGCGCACCACATAGTTGACGATCAGGCCCTTGGGGAAGCCCAGCATCTCGCCCATAGAGGCCAGCAGCACATGCTTGACCGGGGTGTTGGCGATGCACTGCTGCAGGGTGGCGGCAAAGTTCTCCAGGATGACGATGGCCTTGGCGCCGGCGTCCTTGAGCTGGTGCTCAAGCTCGCGCGGGGTGTAGAGCGGGTTGACGTTCACCACCACCAGGCCGGCGCGCAGCACGGCGGCCACGGCCACCGGGTACTGCATCACATTGGGCATCATGATGGCTACGCGGTCACCGCGCTCCAGGCCCAGGCTCTGGAAATAGGCGGCCAGGGCACGGGAGGCTTCATCGATTTGCGCAAACGTGATGGAGCGGCCCAGCATCTTGTAGGCGGGCTGCTGCGGGTACTTCTTGAACGCCCCCTCCATCAGGGCCACCAACGAGGGGTACAACTCCGCGTTGATGTCCGCCGGCACGCCAGCGGGGTAGTTCTTCAGCCAGATCTTCTCCATCAATAGGTCTCCATTTGCGGCCCGGATTCTCCCTGATGCTGGTAAACACCAGCATCAGGGGATTCGATAGCGGTGCGTAGAGAGGGCTCTCGGGTGCGCGGGGCACCAGGATGGGGACTGGTCTGGTGGCTGTGGCGAAAAACCCTCAATCCGGGCGTCTCATACCCCCACGCTGGCGCAGCGCAGCGGACCGTCAGCCTGGTAGACCGACAACTGCGCCGGCATCGCGGGCAGCAGCTGCTGCAGCGCCGCGCGCACCAGTTCAATGTCTGGGCAGACAAACCCGCCCAGCGCCACCAACTGCCCGCTCGCACGGCAGCGTCGTTCCCGGCCGCACTCATCGATGAAGGACAGATCGATCCAAGGTGCGGGATTGAGCTGCTCATACGGCCCCATATACCGCCCGCTCAGTTGGACCGGCTCCAACGCTATGCCATGGGCAAGGGCCTGGCCATGGCGCGGCCCCGCCTCAAGGTAGAAGCTGACTGCGGCCCAGGGCGTGCTCAAGGCGAGCCATGCCGGGAATTCGAACACCAGGATCCATATCAGGCGATGACCGACCAGCCATTTCAAGAATTCGGCTTTGGTCTTCCTGGTGGTGCTCGTCGTGCAGTACCCTGAGGTGGGGCTTACGGCGACGCGCCCCAGGCCGGCGAGGCGAGAACCTTGTCGGCGACCTGGCGGCCGAGCTTCAGCCCATCTTCGTTGTCGTGGCGGAAATGGATGCCCGCGAGCAGGCGCGACAGCGCTGCCTCCTCGGCCATGGCATCGAGCGCCGCCGCTCGTGCCGGGATGGTCCGTCCCAGGATGCGCGCCGCAGCGCCGCTGAACGCGGCATGGCCGGAAACATACGAGGGAAAGGGCGGCGTGAGCAGCGCAGGTTTGAGCGGCTGTCCGGTCAAAGGGGCTGCCACCGTGACCGGCCGCGCCGTCCAGTAGTGGTATTTGCAATCCCAGACCGCCAGAAAAGTGTCGGCCAAGGCCACGTTGAGCTGAGCAAACAGCCGCGCCGTCGCGGCCGCACCCAAGCCGACCCGTTTGACCTCTTCCAGAGCGATCTGGTTCCAGTGCCCGGGCGGCGTCACGGAGCCATGCCCATCCACCCAGAACTTCGCAATCTCAAGCTGGGCGGGTGACAAGCTACGCGCGACCTCCTGGACCTCTTTCAGATCCTGCAGATAGCGCGGCGAGCCATAGGCCGGTGGTACCGGGCGAAACTCGGCATTGGATGAGAGCATCCAGGGCGTCCAGCCAGGCGCAAACGGCTCATCGGGGGGGTAGTAAAAGTAGGGCGGCGTCGGTTCCCAGGCGCCAGGGCCGTAGTAGCGCTGCTCCCCGTAATACTGGAGCCGCAAGCCATTCCAGCCACGCTGGGCGCCGTCCTGCTCGGCATATTGCACCACGGTGCGTCCGACTTGATAACCGAGCAGCATGGCTTGCCGGTCGGCATCGTTGAGTTCGCCCAGGGCCTGACCCGACAACTTTGCGGCGATTGCGAAGCCGAGCCGGTCAAAAGCCCGTTCTTCGGCCGCAAACAGATAGCCCAAGACCTGGGCCGCCGCCATCGAAAGCGCCAGCCGGCTGTCCTGCCCGCGCGCCAAGGCCAGTGCCTGAGCGTCATGCATGGCCACATGCATCAACGCGAGTCCACGTGCCCCTCGGGTCGGCATCATCTTGTGCTTGACGAACATGTCAAGCTGGATGCGAGTCCAGGCGAGTGTCGGCGGCTCTGCCCGCCATGAACAGCGTTGATGAGCGGCGTCAGCCCGCGCCAGTCCTGCGCATTGACCTCGGCCTGATGACTCAAGAGCAGATCGACCATCTGCAGCTGACCCAGGGCAGCGGCGCTGTGCAGGGCCGTGGTCTTGCGCAGAGGTTCTCGCGCCGACGGTGCGAGACCGGTCGCCAAAAGGGATCCGACCGTGCGGACTTCACCCTGCGCCGCGTACTGCACCAGGCTCATCGCAGCAATGGGCACCTCCGCCCGCGCCAGCCGAGCCCGGGCTTGTTCCGCAGCGCTTTGCGCATGGGCCGCACCGGCAAACCAGGCTGCGAGCAGCACTGTCGTCAACCTCTTCATCAAGGACGCACTCCCGATTCTTTGCGCAAGTTGTTGTGAAACTGAGCCAAACCGGTCTGGTTGGACTTGGCCCCGATGGCATGGGCTTTCAAGCGGCCACCGTCAGTAAAGCCGAACAGCTGCGGCAGGACGGACCCCAATCCCAGGTGTCGCCATTGAGCGGCCGTCGTTTGGTACTGCTGCAATGTCGGGTAACACCGCTAGTCGGCAGTGCCAAGTCCAGCTGGATGCGAGCGCCGTCGTCGCCGACAATCTCACGTGCCGCCACGATACGGGCATTGCGTGGGTGGACGAGCTTGACCGTGCCCCGGTCGCCAATGACTGTCGTCTCGACGGCCGCAGTCACTGCTACGGGTTCGAACACAAGATCAACACGCCGCTGATTCAGTTCGTCAACAAGTTCCAGCGGCACCGTGCCGATGGGTCCATCGCTCAGCAAGGCGTCGGACAGACGCAGATTCAAGGCCAACGTCGTGCGGGCAGACAGCTGCAGATCACGAAGCAACCGCTCGCCGTCGGCATCCAAACTACCTTGCGCTTTGACCAGGGTCAGCCCGGCTTCGTCATGAACGCTTAGCTGCACAGGTCCGAGCGGCAAGTTCTGGTGCTCAAAGTTGCCGTCCACATCGGCCACGATCTGTTCGACCAGCTGGATCTGGTCTGCCACGCCGGCGCGCACCAACACGGGCCGGCCCGCTGCGGGCGCACCATTGCGCTGGAAGACACGACCGGCGGCCTGGGCCCCAAAACGGGCCGGCGCTACGGCCGTCCAAGCTTGCGCCAGGGTGGCGCGACCCGCCACGGTGACCAACATGCCGTAACTTCCCAGATTGACAGCCTCAGGCGTCAACGGCGACACGATCAAGGTGTGGCGACCGCTGGACTGCGCGTAAAGACCGCGCAAAGCTTGCGCCGCAGGCGCTGGGTTGCGGGCTGGATCAAAGCCTCGGCCTTCACCCAGCTTGGCACCGTCAGGTCCGTACAGCTCCAGCTTGACCGCGCGCGCAGCGGGCGAGCTGTCGACCGCCAAGCCCAGCACGGTCGCATCGATGGCTTCACCGGCTGTGGCCTCAAAGGAGAACAGCGAGCGCTGCTGCGTGATGCGCTGAGTCCCGCTGGCTTCGGCGGGGAAGTCGACCAGCCGCTCCAGCGTCTGACCGTCGCTCGCGCTGTTCACCTCAATGGTGAAGGCTTGGACGCGTCCCTTCCAGCGCAGCTCGAATTCATTGCTTCCCTGCGGCAGCAAATCGGTCTCGAAACGGTCGCCGGTGGAACGCAGCAGACCGACGGCACAAGCCGAGGGGCAGACCGAGTTCTTGACAAAGAGCTGGGCATCGAGTGCGCCGTAGTTGGCTGCACCCATCACCGCGGCGCGCAGGCCGAGACGGGTTTGGACGATCTTGTCGTTGAGCTGGATTCGGACGTTCTGCAGGGTTCCAGGTGCAGCAGCACTCAGGTCGACATCGATCCGCCCGCTGGCGCCGTCGCTGGTCACCGCCTCCAGACGGTAGGCTCGTGCCCCCAGATAGCGCCAGCCGAAGGCGCCGTCCGCGCGACTGCTGCCCGTGGCCGCAATGATCCAGGTCCGCAAGCCCTCGTTGTACCAGCTGAGTTGCAGCGTGGCGCCGGCGACCGCCGTCACGCCGTCCTTGGCGAAGACCTGTCCGAGCATGCCCAGTTGCGGGTCGAGCAGGAAGTCCTGCCGGCGCTCGCCACCAGGGCCCGCGGTTTGGATCCAGGTCTCGCGCACGAGCTCGGTCCCAAGCTTGAGCAGGAGCCGGTATGAGCTGTTGGCTGCCAGGCCGCGGAAGGCGTAGCTGCCGCTTCCATCAACAATTTGGCGCAAAGGCGCGCCCGTGCCGTCGCGCATCAGCTCCACGCTGACACCAACAGCGGGAGCGCGGTTCGGTCGTTGCTGCACGTCGCCGACCAGGGCTGCCGCCAGGGCCGGGCTGGCTCCACCGCCACGCAGAACAAAGGGCAGGACGGAGCCGGCGCTGAGATAAGCAACGCCCGGCTCAGCGACATAGCCTGCGCTACCGCTCAGCACCGAGACCTGACCGGCGTTGACCTGGTCGAAGAAGGCGTCGCCATTCGAATCGGTGCGCTGCAACGGCAGTGAACCGCCCTCTACAGCGCGCGCATAGGCATCGCTGACGCCGACCTCGACACCGGGTTGAGCAGCACCGGCCGCATCCACAACCCGGACGCGCACCAAGCCAGTCCCCCCCCATTGAGCTGCAACTGGAGCTTCTCAGGCGCTACGCCGCCCTGGTGATCGAAATAGAACGCCGAACTGGCGGCGCGCCGCTTGACCCGATCGACCACCGTCACCTGCCCCGAACGGGAGGCGAGGAAAGGCAAATCGGTGAAACGATAGTTTCCTGAAGCCTCGGTTCGAACCAGCTTGTCTTCATGGCCCGGGATGCTCAGGCGAACTTCAAGATTGCCCGCAGAGCTGCCATCGGCCTGAGTCACGCGGCCGTTCAGCTGCGCCGGGCCGACCAGCTTGAGCATGCGGCTGGTGCTGACGCCATCGTTCTCGGCCGTGATGGTCACGAATGCCGGAATGGGCATCATGGCAGCGAAGGTCTGGAATGAGTTGCCCTGCAGGAAGACCTTGCCCTCTTCATCAACGCCGACGAAACCGGGGGCCGAGGAACGATAGCCCGTGCCGCTGGCGCGCGCCGTCACGCTCTTCTCGCTGCCGTCCGGGTAGCGGGCCGTGGTCGAGCCGCGAAGCTGCGCATCCGGGCCGATCACGCTTTTCGAGAATTCAAGACGAAGTGAGCTGGGAACCGGCGTCTTCAATCCCCAGACGATGGGGTCGGGGGTGATCAGCTGTTGTTCGAAGGCCGGGAAGGTCAAGGGGGTTTCGCCGACCGTGCCGTCATCGCAGGTCACGCGCACGCGGAATGGCTGGCCACTGGCGCCAACACCGAAAGGGGCGATCCCGCTGCCGGGCAGATTCTCAAGCACGTAGTCGCCACTGGCGGTGAGCGGCGTACTTCGGTTCTGGGCGCTGGCGATGCAACTGACGCCGGGCGCCTGCCCGGCTGTTGCCGGCCCCGCCAGCACCAGCATCGCAGTCACAACGCCACACAGCAGCAACTTGCTCCAAGGGCGCATGCTGCCGGACAGCCGTGCGAACAAATGGACCAAACTCGTTCTCATTTTTCTCCTCCCGATCCGTATCGGTGACTGAGCGTCTGGATGCCGATCAGCTTCGGTCGAACTACTTGGCCAACCTCTGCACGCGCTTCGTCTCGTTGCGCCAGCCCTGCATCACAGCCGATTCGACAGGCTTCATGGTGAGTTGATAGCCGCTTGGCGTCTTCGTCACCGCCACGGAATCAGTCAGTGCGACCTTGCCGTTCGCGGTCAGTGTGAACTCGACAAAAGTCAGATCGCGGTATTCGGCCTTGCGTTGCAGCTGCATCGCGCGGTCCTTGAACAACGTGGCCCACTGCGCAAGGCGTTGGGCCTTGTTCCGGCCCATTCGCTTCTCGTTTTCTTCGATCATGCGCACCGACTCCGCGTCCCAGCCGCCAAACGCGGCCTCCTCGTCGCCGGCCGCCATGGCCTTGAGGTAGCGGATCACCGCCGCCTCGGGCGTAGGCGCTGCCGGCAGCTGCGCCCGGGCCACGTCCACCGGCGGCTGGTACTGGTAAACCTTGACGGGGTGCACCAGCTCCTCGATCACGTTGATGTGGCTGGGTCCGCTGGTTGGAAAGCCCTGCGCCATGCAGGCGGGCGCGAGGGAGAGCAGCAGGCTCAGAAGGGCGATGGGTTTCATGATTCACGCTCTCCTTGTGTAGCGGGCCAGGCCCGCCGTATGAATGTCCAGGCCACCACAACCAAAGCGGCCAGGGCGATGGCTCGCAAGGCGACGGCGACGATCACGGAGTTCCAGCCGCTCTGGTCGCCAAACCAGGCGATGCCGGGCAGCCCGTGCATCACCCGGGCGGGCTGATCACGGCAGTTGTCGGCAATCCAGGCCCGACCGCGCTCAATGTCCTCGGGCCACTCGCGCTTACGGGGCGAGTCCTCCAGCGGGAAGAACATGCGATCGCCCTCATATACCCGGCCTTGCCATTCGTACTGCATGCGCAGGAAAGCAAAGCCGCGCCGCGACGCGGCACCATCCACCCACTTGCCCTCCAGGCAGCGCGCAGGCACTGGGTGGAAAAGCTGGTCACGCAGTAAGAAGGTCAGCCCCACCGCCGCTGCGCAGAAGCAGCAGGCGGTCAGCAGGAACCGAACAAACAGCGAGCCCATGGCTCAGAAACCGACCGAGAACGAGATCGACTTGCCCTGCCAGATCGGCACCTGGATATCCAGGATGGTCCAGCTCAGCAGGCCGTAGTTGATGGACGACTTGATGAAGAACTGGGCAAAGGCATCGTTGATTAGTGAGTTCGTTTTGGGGTAGGCCGAGCCCGCCGTATGAAAGCCCAAGCCGCGGCGAATCACATCGACCAGCGCATTGCTTTCCGTGCACCAGTGCCGCTGCACCGTCCTCGAAGCAGATGTTGTCGTCATACGTCCTCCCACCATTCCCGCGCATCCCGACGGGTCGTCTTCTTTGAATCAAAGCCCCAAGGCGCTCCAAACCCACCCTATCGCAACGCTTCGAGCAGTTGCTTGAAGTCGCCGCCAGGGACGCCAATGCGCTGAATCCGGGAGTTCGGCGCAGCGCGGCAACACATCACGGGATCATCGGCAAGCGCTTGCGTCAGACGCCATTCGCCGTCCTCTCGAGTCAGCGCATAGGCATCGGTTGCGACCGTCTTACTCAATTCCAGGCGCGAGGACTGCAGTTCGATGATCACGTAGTCACCATACGAGATCTGCTTGCTGAACTCGTAACGAGTGCCAGCATGCTGGGCTTTCGCCGCCGCCACGAGGTCTGCGGTAGCGAATTTGGCGTTGCGCTTCTCGATGAACCGCTGGGACGACGCCGTCCAGGACTTCAGCGCGCCATCCATGTCGCCAGCCGCGAGCTTGTTGAGGTAGCTCGCCAGTACCGCAGCAGGCGTCCTGCCTGAGAGCGGCGCGCCACCCTCTCCCGCCACGAAAACGACAGGCGTCCGGTAGGCCGAAACCTGGTAGGTGTGCAGCGTCTCGACGATCAACTGCTGCATTCTGGGCGGCTGCAGCTCCTGCGCCTGGCATGGATGGGTCGCTAATCCTGCGATGACCCATGCTGTGGCCCGAAACACCTGCAACTTCATGAAGAGCTCCTTCCAGAACATCCATTGCGTAGCGCCCTCACGGTCGCCACCGAAAAACCTATGGTCAGCAGCAGAAACGGAAGCAGGACGAGCAGCCGCCCCCAATCGATGTCCTTGCCTACCGCGCACCGGTCCAGTTGATCGGAGCGGTGGAACGCGATCTCAAGCTGCCAGCGAGCCATATGACGTCGCAACTCACGCTCCACTGTTTCGCGATCCTCAGAAATCCAGTCGCCGAAGACGTCCGCCTGCCCCCTGAGGCGGCACCGCATCGCCACGCCATCGCCTTCGCTGAACGTGATGTCGACCCACGGCACAGGATTGGATTGACTCCAAGGCCCAACGTATCGCCCAGACAGCCCAACATCTTCGGTATCGACACCGTAGGTCGCAACATGGCCCCGCAGCGGCCGGGCATCGACGAAAAACTGAATGTCGGTCAACCAAGCACCCCCCAGATCGAGGGTCGGCAACCCGAAGACAAGAATCCACAGGACCCGATAGCCAAACAGCCATGACCAGAACCTCCAGGTCTTCCGCTCACAGGTTGCCGAGGGACGAGATTCCACTGACGGTCCCCTTGTCTGACAGCGTGACGTTGACGAGCGTGAACTTGAAGTCGCCGAGCTTGTATTCGCCGATCTTGAAGAAGGCGTTCCAGTACCAGTCACCTAACTCCCTGAGCGCGCGTTTCGAGATCGGAGAAGCCGTGGTCGAGGATCCGCCTCCACCACCGAACGACAGGGCCGTGAACTCCAAGGGCACCTCCTTGCCGTTGATCGGTGCCGTTCCCTTGATGGTCGCGTCGAGCAGGGCCACGGTGACCCCCCCTCCGTAAGAGATGCTGCCCGCCCCCTTGCGCTCACACTCGTCCCAGATGAGCTCGCCGCCCGTCCCAGCTGTACCGAAGTACGCCTTGATCTTGGTAAAGGCACCGAGCTCATCGACGCCGCCGGCCTTTGCGAGATGCGACAGGCCCGGCGCCTTCAACCAGTTCCACTTGAACTCGATCTCGATGTCGCCGCCGATGTTGATGTTGGTCGACAAGGCGCCTTCGCGCTTTGAGCAGCAGATATGGCTCTCGCGCAGGGAGCCCGCGATCTTGCCCTTGACGGACAACTCGGCGCCACCCATCTTGCCCAGCCAGCTTGCGATCGAACCCTTGTAAAGCTCCTTCAGCTTCGGCTCGAACGACACATTGATGACATTGACATCGAAGCGCGTGTCACGTTGCCCGTCCTTTCTTTTGTCCGCCTTGCAGTTGCCGCCTTGACAGGTCTTGCACGGACTGTCCTGGCACATCTTGTTCTCCTGAGCAGGATCAGGCACGCAGGTCGGACAAGGCGGTGAGCCCCTGTTCTCGAACTTCTGGCATTCCGGACATTTGGTCGCGGCGGTCTTGCAGTCGTCATAGCGACACAGGCCTCCCCAGCCGGCCTTGGTCACACCGGATCCCGCATCGGTGAGCAGCCAGGCTCCGTCGCTCGACACGGTCGCGCGCCCCATCGGCACGTACTGCCCCAGGTCGTGATCCCACTGCACCACCGGCAGGTTGTCGCCCGGCTCTTCAAGCGTGCTGTTGGGCATCTGCACCTCGATCGGCGGATCGAAGCGCGTGCCCGCCGGCTGGATGGTCCAGGCCGGCACGCCGAACTGCGCCCCACCGGCGGGAGGTGCCATCGGCAGCTTGTCGGCCGTCACCGGACTCACCACCAGGGTGCCGGTGCGCGAGCCGTCCGGGAAGGTCACGCTATTGGCCTTGACCTTCATCTGGAAGCCTTCCAGGCCCGGAATCGTCAGCACCACATCCTCGGCTCCGCCCACCACCTTGGCCTCGCTGACCAGCAGCGCCGGCAGATAGATCGCATGGGCCAGCTCGTTCTTCTGCCCCCGCACCACATAGGCCTCGAAGTGCAGGCTGGGCCACTGCGGCTTGGCCGGGTCGTTGCTCGGATTGACCGCCCGGCCATCGATGAACAGATCGATCCGCCCCGGCGGCACATTGCCGATCTCGAAGTAGCCCTTGTCGTCGCTGGTCGCAAGCAGCGGCGTGCGGCCGATGCTGACCTTGACGCCCTCGATCGGCGCTCCCTTGTCGCTGTAGATGAAGCCGCCGAAGGTGGCTGGTCCATCGCTGGCCTTCTTGGCGCGGATCACGAAGCTCGCGCCCCCGACACTGGCGGCTGGACCATCGAAGCTGGGGGCGTCGCCCGTGGCCGCTCGGGCGCTGATGCGCACGATGCCGGGCTCGCTGCCGATATGCGGGCGCACACCGACCACGCCGTTCTTGTCGGTCGTCACGACGATGCTCTGCCCGTCAGGTGCAGCGGCAGCGCCCGGCGTGTCGGCAAAAAAGGCCGCGCCCTCGGTGACACGGAACTCGACCTTGACATTGGGGAGGTAGTTGTTGCCGCCGTCGCGGACAACGGCGCTGAGGATCTCCATCGCCTGCGCATCGGTCTCGGCGATCTGGTTCAAGCCAAGGTCGGCGGTGATCCGCGCTGGCACGCCGCGTTGCGTGTTAGCAATGAACAGCACCGCCTCGCCGCCAAGCATGGGCGCAATCGCACGCACGAGGTTGGCGCCGGGTCCGCTCTGCTTGCCGGCGGTGAACCAGGCTGCTGCACGCCCTTGCGCGTTGGTGCGCACGGAGATCGCACGCGCCGTGTAGTTCGCATCGCCGCTGGCCGACTGACCCGTGTTCGGGCTCAGCGATCCGGTGCCACGCTCGACCACGAACTCGATCTGCTGGTCCTTCACCGGCTCGCCATCCTTGTCGAGCGCCAGCACCGTCAGCGGCTTCGGCAGCTCCTTGCGGCCCGGACCGGTCTGGTGATGCCCGTCGACGATCAGCAACCCGGCCAGGCCGGTATCGGCGCGGTGCACATCGAGCGTCTGCGCGCGCTCGTTGCCGAGGTGGTCGATCGCGCGCACTTTGATGCGATTGAGGCCCTCGCTCAGCGCCACCCGGCCGAGCAGGAAATAGCGGTCGGCAACAACGGCCTCGCGTTCGGCCTGGTCGTTCACGGAAATGTAGACCTGCGGCTCGGGCGCACCGAACATGGCCTCGACCGCGTCATTGACCATGCCGCGCACATCGACCCACGCCGCGCGCGTGATCTGGCCGCCGCGCGGCGACTCGACGTTCAAGATTGGTGCCGTCTGGTCAACCGACACGCTGATCGCGGCCGACCCAACCCGCCCCTTGGCGTCGGTCGCCACCGCGGTCTGCAAATTGACCCCTTCGTGGAGAAAGAAGCGCGGAAAGGTGAAATTGAGCCCACTGGCATGCTCGCGTTCTGAAGCTCGTAGCGGTACTCGTAGCGCGACGGCTCGGCCAGCGACTCCAGCTCGAAGCGCAGGTACACCGGCGCTGCCCATGCCGCAACGCCGCTGACGGCGAGAGCGGCCAGGCAGACAGCGCGCCGCCCCAAAGCAGCAACGATGCGGATTGACATCGGAGTCATCCCTCGGACCAGAGCTTTTGTGGGGGCCCAACCAAGTCAGGCCGTGCGAATGTCGCACCATACTAACGGCAAGTCGTAAGCCTGCGAAGCGCTGTTACCTGCCCTCCCACCTTTTGGGGGTCAGGTGTTGCCAACAGGCATTCATTCACACGACCGCCATCAACCAGCCAGGCCGCTTGTCCCTGGCCATGACGGCCGTCCTTGCACTGATGAGGGAGCCCGTGAGACCGCGGCGACCAAGCCCCTACTCCACCGCCTTCAGCATGTCTTCCACCACCTTCTTGGCATCGCCGAAGACCATCAGGGTCTTGTCCATGTAGAAGAGCTCGTTGTCTAGGCCCGCATAGCCGGCGGCCATGGAGCGTTTGTTGACGATGATGGTCTTGGCCTTGTAGGCCTCCAGGATGGGCATGCCATAGATGGGGCTGCCCTTGATGTGCGCCGCGGGGTTGACCACGTCGTTGGCACCCAGGATCACGGCCACATCGGCCTGGCCGAACTCGGCGTTGATGTCCTCCATCTCGAAGACCTGGTCGTAGGGCACCTCGGCCTCGGCCAGCAGCACATTCATATGGCCGGGCATGCGACCGGCCACCGGGTGGATGGCGTACTTGACGTTGATACCCTTCTCGCTGAGCTTGTGGGCCAGCTCCTTGACCGCGTGCTGGGCACGCGCCACCGCCAGGCCGTAGCCCGGCACGATGATCACGCTCTCGGCATTGCCCAGGATGAAGGCGGCGTCATCGGCGCTGCCGCTCTTGACCGTACGCTGCACCGCTGACCCCGCGGCGCCGGCCGCGGCATCGCCACCGAACCCGCCCAGGATCACGTTGAAGAAGCTGCGGTTCATGGCCTTGCACATGATGTAGCTCAGGATGGCCCCCGAGCTGCCCACCAGGGAGCCGGCAATGATCAGCATGCTGTTGTTGAGCGAGAAGCCTATGCCCGCCGCTGCCCAGCCCGAGTAGCTGTTGAGCATGGACACCACCACCGGCATGTCGGCCCCGCCGATGGGGATGATGAGCAGCACGCCCAGGGCAAAGCCCAGGGCCAGGATCAGGGCAAAGTCTGTCCAGCTCTGCGAGTGCCAGAAGCCGAAGCAGAAGAAGGCCGCCGCCAGGCCCAGGGCCAGGTTGAGCTTGTGCTGGCCGGCAAAGACCACCGGCGCGCCCTGGAAGAGGCGGAACTTGTACTTGCCGCTGAGCTTGCCGAAGGCGATGACCGAACCGCTGAAGGTGATGGCGCCGATGAAGGCGCCCAAAGCGAGCTCGATGCGGTTGCCGCCGGGTATGGGGCCGCCCTTCTCCGTGATGCCGAAGGCCCAGGGCTCCAGCACCGCGGCCGCCGCGATGAAGACCGCCGCCAGGCCGATCATGCTGTGCATGAATGCCACCAGCTCGGGCATCTTGGTCATCTCGACCTTGTTGGCCATATAGGCGCCGATGCCGCCGCCGATCACCAGGCCAGCCAGCACATAGGCCAGACCCGGCCCCTGACCGCCGGCCAGCTTGAGGATCAGGGCCGCCGTGGTGAGCACGGCAATCGTCATGCCCACCATGCCGAAGACATTGCCGCGGATGGAGGTGGTGGGATGGGACAGGCCCTTGAGCGCCTGGATGAAGCAGACGCTGGCCAGCAGATACAGGAGGGTGACAAGGTCCAGGCTCATGGCTTGACCCCCGTGCCGGACTTCTTGTCCTTCTTTTTGAACATCTCCAGCATGCGCCGGGTCACGAGAAAGCCGCCGAACACATTCACCGCGGCCAGGGCCACGGCCAGGGTGCCCAGGATCTTGCCGGCCTCGGTCTCGGTGAGGGCCGCCGCCAGCATGGCGCCGACGATGACGATGGCCGAGACCGCATTGGTCACCGCCATCAGCGGCGTGTGCAGGGCGGGCGTGACGTTCCAGACCACGTGGTAGCCCACATAGATGGCCAGCACGAAGATGATCAGATTGGTGATGGTGGGTGAGATCAGTTCCATGCTCATCAGCTCCGCAAGACCTGGCCCTCGCGGCAGACCAGCACGGCCGCCACGATGTCGTCATCCATGGGCACCTGCAGCCCGCCCTCCTTGGGGAGCACGAGCTTGAGGAAGTCCAGCACATTGCGTGCATACAGCGCCGAGGCGTCCGCCGCCACCAGGGCCGGCAGATTGGTTTCGCCCACCAGGGTCACGCCATGCTTGAGCACGGTGCGCCCCGGCTCGGTCAGCGGGCAGTTGCCACCGGCCGGGGCCGCCAGGTCCACGATCACCGAGCCCGGCTTCATGCTGCGCACCATGTCCTCGCTCACCAGCACCGGGGCCGCGCGGCCGGGAATCAGGGCGGTGGTGATCACCACATCGGCCTGGGCCACGCGCTTGGCCACCTCCACCTTCTGGCGCTCCAGCCAGCTCGGCGGCATGGGGCGGGCATAGCCGCCCACGCCCTCGGCGGCCTCGCGCTCCTCGGCCGTCTCGTAGGGCACGTCGATGAACTTGGCGCCCAGGCTCTCCACCTGCTCCTTGACGCTGGGCCGCACATCCGAGGCCTCGATCACCGCGCCCAGGCGCTTGGCCGTGGCAATGGCCTGCAGGCCCGCCACGCCCACGCCCAGAATCACCACCCGCGCGGCCTTCACCGTGCCGGCCGCCGTCATCAGCATGGGGAAGAAGCGCTGGTATTTGTCCGCCGCGATCATCACGGCCTTGTAGCCGGCGATATTGGCCTGGCTGGACAGCACATCCATGCTCTGGGCCCGCGTGGTGCGCGGCGCCGCCTCCAGCGCAAAGGCCGTGAGGCCGGCCGCGGCCAGGCGCTCCAAACCCGGCCGGTCAAAGGGATTGAGCATGCCCACCAGGGCGCTGCCGCGCTGCATCAGGGGCAGTTCCTCGGGCTCGGGCGCGCGCACCTTGAGCACCAGGGGCGCGGCCAGGGCCTGGGCCTGCTCGCCCAGCTCAGCGCCGGCGGCGGCAAAGGCCTCGTCGGTGATGCTGGCCGCCAGGCCGGCGCCGCGCGCGATGCACAGCGTGTGGCCCTGGGCCTTGAGCTTCTTGACGGTCTCGGGGGTGACGGCCACCCGCGTCTCGCCGGCCGCGCACTCGCGCGGAACTCCAATCAACATCGGGACTCCCTCCTGTTGTCCGGCACCTGTTGTGGGCAGGGCCGGTCGGACATGCTTGCACGGAGCTTACATGGCCGATTGCCGCCGCCTAGCCGCCGGCGCGACAGGGTTTGTCCTAGCGTGGGAACTTGACCACAGGCCCGCAACAGGGGCAGCATGCGCGGCCTGCACCGCCCACCCCAACGAGCCTTTCATGAGTCCGCAACGCTTCAAGCCCTCCGTCACCGTGGCCGCCATCATCGAGCGCGAGGGCCGCTATCTGTTGGTGGAAGAGGAAACGCCCGAAGGCCTGCGGCTCAACAACCCGGCCGGCCATCTGGAACAGGGCGAGACGCCGCTGCAGGGCGCGGTGCGCGAGGCGCTGGAGGAGACCGCGCACCGCTTCCGGCCCGAGGCGCTGCTGGGCCTCTATCTCTCGCGCTTCCGGCGCGAGGCCAGCGGCGAGGACGTGACCTATCTGCGCATTGCCTACTGCGGCGGCCTGGAGCGCGATGGGCCGGTGCCGGGCCTGGCCCTGGACCAGGGCATACGGCGCTGGCTCTGGGCCAGCCCCGAGGAGATCGCGCAGGCGCGCGATGCCGGCCGCCTACGCAGCCCGCTGGTCTGGCGCTGCCTGGAAGATCATCGAGCCGGCCGCCGCCTGCCCCTGGATCTGATCCAGGCCGACGACAGTCTCTTCCAGCCCGAGCTGCGACCCTGAGCGAGCCCGAAGGGCCTCTGGGCACGGCTGGTCTTCTGGCCGCCAGCGCCGATAGGACCAGTCCCAGTGCGAGGGGTGGGCTCGGATCACCTGTTCCAGGCGCTGGTACAGGCGCTGCAAGGCCCCCGCCAGCGCGGCGCCCTGCCGCCCCGGCGGCTGGGCTTCCAGGGTCTCGAAGCGCACGCGATAGCGCCCCGCGCCCTCCTGCCAAGCATAGCCCAGCAGCAGCGGCTTGCGGGCCAGGGCCGAGAGCAGCAAGGCCCCGGTCGGCGCCCGCGTGTTGCGGCCAAAGAAGCGCACCGGCAGGTCCTGCCCATGGTGGTCGGCATGCAGGGCGATGTAGCGCCCGGCGCGCGCGGCGTCCAGCAGCCGGAAAAAGGCGCCGGGCTGGCGTTTGTCCAGGCAATCGATGCCCACCCGGCCGTACAGCATCTCACCCTGTTGGAGCCAGGCTGGAATCTTGGCCAGGGTGCTGCAGCGCCCGGTCAATCGCTGCAGGGCCAGGGCCACCACCTCGTAGCAGCCCATGTGCAGGGTGGCCACGCTGGCGCCGCCCCCGGACTGCAAGATGGCGCGCGCCTGCTCATCACCGAACTCGATGTCCAGCGCCAGCTGCTCCAGCCAGAAGCTGTCCAGCACGCCCTGGCAGATGTGCTGGCTGACCTGACGCGCCATGCGCCGGCGAGAAGGCGGCGCCAGCCCCGGCAGGGCCAGGGCCAGGTTCTCGTCAAGACGGCGACGGGTGCGTGGGGCGAGCTGCAGCAGCACGGGACCCAGCCCATGGGCCAGGCGCTGGCGCCAGCGCATGGGCAGACCGCGCAGGGCGCCCATCATCAGGCGCAGTCCGGCATGCTTGATCTTCATGTGCCGCCCCAGCCGCACAGCCTCGCGCAGAGGTAGTTCTCCAGACTGCCCAGGGTGGCCAGGCTGCCAGCGGGCATCTCACCCGGTTCGATCAGCAGGCCGAAGCGATCCTCCAGGGCCTGCAGCAAGGCCAGCTGCCCCAGCGAGTCCAGCGCCGGCACGGCGCCCAGCAAGGGGCTGGCGGGCTCCAGCCGCGCCGCCTCCACACCCAGGGTGTCCGCCAGGATCTGGCGCAGGGTCAGGCCTATGGTCGTCATCATTCCTCTCTCCCTCGGCAGCGCGGCCGGGCGGCAGCGCTGCCGTGTTCATTCAGCCGGCGCACTCTAGCGAGCCGTCGGCCGGAGCGGATGAAGATCGCATGAGTGCCGGCTTAAGCCCCGTCCGGGCGCATGTGCTGCGCCCTTGGGGGAAAATCGGGGCATGAGTGAGAAGAAGCACCGCATCGTCGTCGGCCTGTCCGGCGGCGTCGATTCCGCTGTCAGCGCCCATCTGCTGAAGCAAGCCGGCCACGAGGTGGTCGGTATCTTCATGAAGAACTGGGAGGACGATGACGACAGCGAGTACTGCTCGTCCAATATCGACTTCGTGGACGCCGCCGCGGTGGCCGATGTGATCGGCATCGAGATCGAGCATGTGAATTTCGCCGCGGACTACAAGGACCGCGTCTTCGCCGCCTTCCTGCAGGAGTACCAGGCCGGCCGCACGCCCAACCCCGACGTGCTGTGCAATGCCGAGATCAAGTTCAAGGCCTTTCTGGACCACGCCATGCGCCTGGGCGCCGAGAAGATCGCCACCGGCCACTATGCCCGGGTGCGCGAGCTGGGCGGCGAGTTCCAGCTGCTCAAGGGCCTGGACCCGCTCAAGGACCAGAGCTACTTCCTGCACCGCCTCAACCAGGCCCAGCTGGCCAAGACCCTGTTCCCGGTGGGCGAGCTGCCCAAGACCGAGGTGCGGCGCATGGCCGAGGAGATCGGCTTGCCCAATGCCAAGAAGAAGGATTCCACCGGCATCTGCTTCATCGGCGAGCGGCCCTTCCGCGAGTTCCTCAACCGCTATCTGGCCCACCAGCCCGGCCCCATCAAGGACGAGCGTGGTCGCAAGCTGGGCGAGCATGTGGGCCTGTCCTTCTACACCCTGGGCCAGCGCCAGGGCCTGGGCATAGGCGGCATCAAGGACAAGGGCGCGCCGCGCGGCGGCGGCGAGCACGCGCCCTGGTTCGTGGCCCGCAAGGACCTGCAGACCAACACCCTGGTGGTGGTGCAGGGCCATGACCACCCCCTGCTGCAAAGCCATTCCCTGCTGGCCGACGATCTGAGCTGGACCAGCGGCCGCATGCCGGAGTTCGGTGGCTACGGCGCCAAGACCCGTTACCGCCAGGCCGACGCCGCCTGCGCCCTGCAGCCCGGCGAGCGCAGCATCCGCCTGGACTTCCCGCAAGCCCAATGGGCCGTCACGCCCGGCCAGAGCGCGGTGCTTTACGCCGGCGAGGTCTGCCTGGGCGGCGGCGTGATCGCCGAGGCCCTGCCCTGAGTCCCGCGGCCGCCCCGGCGAGCCGCCACTAGCGCAGGGTGTCGGAGCCCCGGGCCTCGCTGCGCTGGGCCTGGGTGCGCAGGCCGCGGCCCATGTGCAGCACCCAGAAGCGGCCGTAGCGTCCCGGCGCGGCCACACAGGCCAGGCCCATATGCTCATAGTCCGGCTGCATCAGGTTGTCACAGTGCTCGGGGCTGTCCAGCCAGAGGGCCAGGGTCTCCTCCAGATCCACAGGACCGGCGGCCAGGTTCTCGCCAGCCGTGCGCAGCAGATAGCCCGCGGAGCGCAGGCGCTCGCGCAGGGTGGCGGCCTGCTCGCCGCGATGACTCAGCAGATCACGCCGCGCCAGCTCCTCGGCATAGCGCCAGGCCGAGCGCGCCAGGCTCGGGTCCCATTGCAAAGGGCCGGCCGGCAGCAAGGTCTGGCTGCCGCAGCGATGGGCCTGGGCGCGCAGACGGTTGATCTGCTCCAGCACCTGCTCGGGCATGGGACGGCAATCGCCAGGCAGGGGGCCCTCTGCCCGGGCCTGCATGCCCAGACACAGCCACAAAACCCAGCACCACCCCAAGCGCATTGCCGCTCCCTACTGCTCCAAGGAGCGGGCATTCTGGCGCAAAAGCGGCAGGGTCCAGCCCGCCGAGCTGCGCCCTATTGCACACAGTTACCAGCTGGTTCAGCATATCCGGCATGACAGCCCCTATCCGCCTCACCCCAAAGCTCCCATCCTGGCATCTTGGCGCAGCGCTGCTGCTGAGCTTGGCGCTGCCGGCCTGCGCCGTGGAACCCAAGGCGGCCGGCCTGCCGGCCCGCAGCGCCCCCGAGCTGCTAAGCCAGATGCAGGCCCAGATCGGCGATGCGGCTTGCGATACCGACCAGCAATGCCGCAGCCTGGCCGTGGGCAGCAAGGCTTGCGGCGGACCTGAGGCCTATCTGGCCTGGTCCACACGCCGAAGCCAGGAGTCTCGCCTGCAGGCACTGGCCGCGGAGCACACAGCGGTGCGCCAGGCCGAGAACCAACGCAGCGGCATGGCATCCGACTGCGCCCTGCTCACGGACCCGGGCGCCCGCTGCCAGGCCGGGCGCTGCGTGCTGCGCGGACCGCAGCAGGGCGGAAGTCCCGGCGGCAGCGCGCGCTGAGTCCGGTCACGGGCGCTCGGCCTAGAATCCGCCCGCCCCAGCACTCCGCCGCCACACCATGTCCGCTCCCGATTTCATCGAGGTCTACGACGATGTCCTCGATGCCGCCACCTGCCAGGCCTGGCTGCAGCGTTTTGAGGAAGGCGGCCAGGCCCAGCGCGGCGCCACCGGCAGCGGTGTGGACCTGAGCATGAAAGACAGCTGGGACATCCAGCTTGATCGCGTGCCCGGCTGGGGCGACGTCCAGGCTCAGCTCAACCAGGCGGTGCTGCACTGCCTCAGACGCTATCTGCGCCGCTACGCCCATGTGGCCCTCGCGCCGCTGCAGCTCAAGATGCAGGACCCGGGCAGCGGCGAGCTGCGGGTACTGGATGCCGAGGCCGTTGCCGGCCTGAGCGATGACTTGCTCAACGGTCTGGTGGCCAAGGTGTTCCGCCCCGGCAGCATCAATATCCAGAAATACCTGGCCGGCCAGGGCGGCTACCCGCACTGGCATTGCGAGCAATACCCCAGGCAGGATCAGGGCGAGGCCCTGCACCGCGCGGTGCTCTGGACGCTCTACCTCAACGATGACTTCGAGGCCGGCGAGACGGAGTTCCTGTACCAGCAGCGCAAGATCAAGCCACGCCGAGGTAGCCTGCTGATCGCGCCGACCGCTTTCACCCACACCCACCGCGGCAACCGTCCCGAGGGTGGCGACAAGTACATCGCCACCAGCTGGGTGCTCTACCAGCGCGCGGAACAGCTGTACGCCGGCCAGGCAACACGCTGAAGGCCGGACGGGCCAATGCAAAGGGCCGCAAGCACCTGAATGCCTGCGGCCCTTGTGCGGAGCTGCCAGCAGCTCCGCGGGGATGATCCCGGCTTACTCCTGCGCGTTCACAGGACGACCGCTCTTGGCCAGCGGCACCGGATCATTGGTCAGCACCTCCAGCAGGGTCACGCCCTGACGCACGCCACCCACACGGTAGGCCGCGGCACCCAGATAGCGCTGACCCAGCGGCAGACCCGACCAGCTCATACCCACCGTGGCTGTGCCGCCGATGACGGCATTGGCCGGCGCCAGCACGCGGAAGTTGCCTCCCACATCGCTGGGACCGACGATCCAGGACGACAGGGTGTAGTTGGTGGAGGGACGACCCTGCAGGCTGTACGAGATCACGCAGACCTTGTAGTTGCCGGCGGCCGGCGAGGTCAGCTGCACGCTCTCGTTGGAGCCGTCGTTCAGGCTGCCCGCCAGCGCGTTGCCGGCGTTGTCCAGCAGCAGCATGTCCAGATCGTCTTCCTTGCCCGCGAGCTGACCACCCGTGGTGTCCGCGTTGAACAGCGAGAAGCGCATCGCCAGCGTGCCGGCCGGCACGGCAACGTCATGCACCTTCACCGCGGGCGAATTGTTCGCGCGGCAGATGGTGGTGGCCGTGCCGGTGTTGGTGCCGGTCAGGGTTGCGGCGCTGCGGGTGGCCGCTTTCAGACCACCCCGCTCCACCACCATGGAGCCGGCAAAGCCGGTGCCGATGGTGAAGAGCTTGCTGCCGGAGGCGGCTTCGCTGTAGACCGAGGCCGGAGCGGCCAGGGCCGTGGCGCGGGCCGTCAGGGGGCTGCGCACATTGCGCGTGCCGTCCGACCAGGTCAGCGAGCCATAGACCCAGGTATCCAGCGGCGCGGTGCTGCGGGTCAGCTTGACCGTGTAGGTCTGCTTGGCACCCGGTGCGATGGTGAAGCTGCTCGGCGACACCTCCACATTGAAGCCAGGCATCTCTACCTTGGCGGTGTAGGTGGCCGAGCTGTCGCTGACATTGGTCACGGTACGCGTCAGGGTCTGCGAGCCCATCACGCTGGCCGCGGTCAGGGAGGCCAGGTTCAGGTTGTGCGGCTGGATGGTGCCCACGGCCGCGCAGGTCGCGGCACTGAACATATTCAGACTCAGGCCGCAGGTGAAGCGCGCGTAGTCGATGGCCGTGGCGTCATAGACCAGGCCCGGATCGGTCGCCAGATTGGGGCGTACCTGACCGGAACCCTGAGCCCAGGGCAGACGGCCATTGGCATTGGCGGTGGCACTCCAGGCCAGGGGCAGGTTGACACCGTCGTTGTAGGTGTCGCCCGCCGTCGTGGCCAGGGCCGACTTGATCATGGCCGGCGTCCAGCTCGGGCGCTGCTGCTTGATCAGGGCCGCCAGGCCGGCGACATGCGGGCTGGCCATGGAGGTGCCGGAGATCATGCCCTCGGCCGTCTTGCTGGTGCTGGCGCCGCCGCGGATGGCACTGGCTTCGGCAGCCGTCAGGCCGGGCACATAGCCCGCCACGATGTCAACACCGGGCGCCGCGAAGTCGGGCTTCAGGATGTTGTTGTTGGCGACGTTGGGGCCGCGCGAGGAGAAGCCTGCCGTCTGGGGCGCCAACACATCGCCAAAGCGCACCTGGGCCACGCCGATGGAGCCCTGGGCGGCCGGGTTGGCGGCCACGAAGTTCTTCACCGCGACACCATCTGCCGCATTGATGTGGATGGTGGGCACCGAGTGCGGCTCGGCCACCAGACCCGCGCCGTTGTCGGCCAGGATCATGCCGATACCACCCGCCTGCAGCACGGCCAGGCTCTTGTTGACACGAGCCGTCGCGCCGCGGGTGCAGACCACGATCTTGCCCGCCACCTTGACGGGGTCCAGGGTCACCACGCCGTCGGCAGCGCCGTAGCAGAGATCGGCCTGGGTCGGATTGGCCCCGGACAGGGCTGCGGCCGTCGCCAGGATCAGATTGCTGCTGGCCACCGGCGTCTGGTTGACGGAGGCGCCCACATAGCTGCCGCTGCCTTCCACCACTGCCTCTGCACCCACGGTGCGGTCATGCGTGGATGCGGCCACCGTGGCATGCCAGGGGCCGAGATTAGACACCGGGTTGGTGTTGGGGCCGGAGTTGCCACCGGCCGCCGCCACGAAAACACCCGCATTCGAGGCATTCAGGAAGGCGGCCTGGATGGCGTCATTCAGCGTGCCGCCGCCGGCGGTGGGGCCGATGGAGTAGTTGATAACGTCCGCGCCATCCTTCACCGCTTGGTTGATGGACGAGACGCTGCTGGCCGTGGCGCAACCGCCGTTGGTGGCCGTGGTTCCGGTGAAGCAGGTCTTGTAGGAGGCAATACGGGCACGCGGCGCCACACCGGACATGGAGCCCATGTCGATGCCGTTGATGGTGGACGGCACATTGGCATTGCCACCGGCCGTGCTGGCCACGTGGGTGCCGTGGCCACCACCATCACGTCCGGTCAGGAACTCGGTCGCAGCGATGGGCGCATTCAGGGCCACAAAGGAGCGCACCCCCAGCAGCTTGTTGTTGCAGTTGCTGGCCTTGACGCTGCCGCTGTCGCTGCCGCGCGAGGTTTCGCACCCAGCGCCCTTCCACTTGGCCGGCGGCGGGCCGTAGGCCAGGGTGCCGCTGGGGTCATGGGTGGGCACGCCGTTGGCGTCCACGCGGTCGGCAAAGCTCAGGTTCTCGGGCCAGACACCGCTGTCCACGATGGCGATGATCATGTCCTCGCCGGCCTTGTCCTTGCCACCGGCCTGCTCCCACAGGCCCGCAGCCTTGTCCAGGCCCAGGAAGCTGGAGGTGTAGCTGGTGTAGGGCTGCAGCATCTCGTCAGCCTCGATCCGGGCCACGCCGCTGTTCTTCTTCAGCGCGCGGACCTCGGAGTCGGTCAGCATGGCGGCAAAGCCATTCAGCACCACGTCGTAGCGGTGCGTGATGTGGGCCGGATTGATGGTGCTGATGACGTCGTTCTGCTTCTGCTCCAGATAGGCGATATAGGCCTTCACATCGGCCGCGCTCACATCCAGACGCGAGCCCGGTGCGGGCTTGGTGGCCGGCAGGCCGGCGATGCCGCCCTCATAGGATGCGACCGGCGCATTCGCCAGTTGCACGATGTAGGAGCGACGAGTTTCCTGGGCCTGGGCACTCATGGCCATGGCGGCCAGCAGGGTGGCCACCGCCAGCGAGGCGGGACGCAGTTTCTTGCTGTTCATAGTCTGTCCTTGTTCCGGTTGGTGCTCGCGGCCTCAGATGGAGGAGCGACGGCGACGCAGCGCGGCCAGACCGGCCAGGCTAAGGCCCACCAGGGCGATGCTGCTGGGCTCGGGCACGGCATAGGCCAGGTTGTCGACGGCAAACTGGGCCTGGTTGCCGGCGGGGTTCTCACAGTCCCCATTGGCGGTGTAGAGGCAGGCGTAGACGTTCACGCCGCTGAACCAGGTGCTGGCAAAGCCGGCAGACAGATCCCAGGAGGCGAAGCTGAAGTTACCGTTGGCATCGGCAGCGCCGAACTCGCGGCTTTCAAACACGCTGGCGCCATCCAAGCCCAGACCCTCGACCACCAGTCGGCCGAAGTTCGCCAGGCCGGTGATGGGCATGGGGCCGACGAAGCTGAAGTCCAGCGACTTCAGGCTCACAAAGCGGCCACCGGCGGACAGGTTCAAACCGCCATCATTGAGGCCGGCAAAGTAGTTGCTGTCATTGCCGACCGGGCAAGCGGTCACAAAGCAGCTGAGGGGATCGGCGCCATTGGTCAGCGCACCCGCGAGACCCGAGGGGTCACCCAGGACGGTGGCGCGCACATCGGTCTGGGAGACCAGCTCGCCACCCGCATAGATGGTGGGGGTCAGGTCTTCAAAAGTCAGCAGACCGGCCGAGGCCGTACCGCAAGCGGCCAGGGCCGCCAGGGCCAGGGCTTTTTTCATCAGCTTCATCATCTCAATCCTTTTGCTATCCCGAAGTCTTTTGGACCAACCCATTGGCCCGAACTCACTTCACTGACTAGCGGGTTGCTTGCCAGGGCGGGTTGCGGGCTCAAGCTGCGGACAGATCGGGATAAGGCCCCCAGCTTGGAGAGGCCATTCTCATGACAAGCTTTCGTGAAAGAACCCCGAATTCCCCGACGCTCAAGCAGGGGGGCACAGGGTTTTCCTAGCCAAACCCGAGGCTATGGCATCGTCCGTTTGGGTTATAGAAAAGCGATCGAGGACGGCGCCGGCACAAGAAGCGGGCAGAAAAAAACGGGCCCGAAGGCCCGTTTCATTTTTTGAAGTGCTGGGGAATCAGAGCGCGGCGGGACGCGCAATCTGCACCGGCACCGAGTTCCAGGTCTCCCAGTGCGAGGGTTCCGCCGCATTGCCCAGGGCCTTGAGCACCGAGACGCGGATCAGATAGTTCCCGTTGGGCAGCGTGCCTTGGCTGGTCGTGCCGTTCCAGGCGCTGCTCTGGAAGCCATTGGGCGTGCCGCTGCGGCCCAGGAAGTGCTCCTCGCTGATCACGCCGCGCGGCGCCAGCGTCGCAGCATCGAGCGCCTCGACCTTCAGCGTGCGCGGCTGATGATCCAGATGCAGCAGCACATAAGGCACATCGCTACCCACCATGGTGAAGCTGGCGGCTTCCGTCTGCCTTTGGAACTGATTGGTCGCGGTGTTCAGACGCGCCAGCCAGGGGAAGCCGCTGGTACCGGGCGACAGCACCTGCAGGGCCTGGTAGTCACCCTTGAAGCCGGCATAAGGCACCTGGATGGGCGAGCCATCACCCTGCGGCGTCAGCGTGATGTAGCCACCATAGAGCGACGAGTCCTGCAGCGCGGCGTTGGCTGCAATCGTCACAGTCACGCTGGCCGTGCCCTTGGCGGGCACCACCACGGTCGGGCTGCTGAAGCTCACCGTGGCGGGCGCATTGTCATAGCCCGTCGGCGCATAGCTGGCGCCCGTATTGGCGTTGTTCTTGCGCGCAGCCACACCTGCGGTATGGCCCAGCTGGTAGGTGACCGGCACGGCAGCATCATTGCGAATCGTCAGGCGCTGCACTGTGGGGCCAGCCTGGCTTTCGCCGGTGGAGATCTTGGCGGGCAGCACGAACTGCTGGCTCTGCACCGCGGCCACCACGTCGACCATGCCCGCACCCTGGCGGAAGCTGTGATCCAGCAGGCCCGATGCCGGATTGCCCGACCAGGCCTTGGGCTTGGCGGTATTCAGCAGACGGGTGTGCATATTGATGGCCGGCGGCGCATTGCGGCCCACGATCACGCTGTCGCGGCCCGTGGCTGAGGTCGGAATGGCCTGCAGCACCAGGGCCGCCACACCCGCCACATGGGGGGCCGACATGGAGGTGCCGCTCAGCGTGGCATAGCCGCCGGCCTCCAGCGGATAGGCCGAGTAGATGCCGCCACCCGGGCCGCCGATATCGGGCTTGAAGCTCAGATCGGCCGCCAAGCCGAAGGAGCTGAAGCCCGAGATCAGGCCGCCCGTGCCGAAGGGGTAGCCGACGGAATCGCCCGTCCAGCTCAGCAAGGTGTCACCCGCGCCGATGGCGTCATGCAGCACCTTGCCCTGGGCGGCCGTGATGCCGACCACGGGAATGGTGACCGCGGGCGCGTTGGGCGGATTGGGGGCGGCATTGGCATTCACCGCACCGGGCTGGTTGTTGTAGAGCACCACGGCCACGGCACCTGCCGCCTGGGCATTGAAGGCCTTGTTGTAGAAGCCGCAGGACCCGCGCCGGATCAGGGCAATCCTGCCGCTCAGGCTGCCCTCGGGCAGGGGGCTGCAGGCATCGGGAGCGGTGATGGCCAGGTCCGGCTGGTTGGCCGCGCCGGTGCGGGCCATCAGCGCGCCGCCGGACAGGGGCGGCAGCGGCACACCGCTGGCGGGGTTGTATCCATACGGCGTACCGCCGACCTTGAAGGAGGTCTGGGCATTGTCGAAGGAGGCCACGCCAATCACGCCATCGCCCACACCCGGGGCGCCGGCGGCATACAGACCATCGGGCTGGCTGCCGCCAGGACCGCTATTGCCGATGGAGGCCACCATCACCACGCCCTTGCGGGCCAGTCGCGCCGAGGCCTGGGCCGTAGGGTACTGCGGCCACTGACGTGAGGCGCCCAGACTCTGGTTGATCACCTGCATGCCATCGGCCAGAGCCTGTTCCAGGGCCGCCAGGATGATGTCCGAGGTGGTGCTGCCATTGCAGCCGAAGACCCGGTAGGCGCCCAGCTTGACGTCGGGAGCCACACCCTTGAGTCCGCCGCCATTGGCACCCACGATGCCGGCCACATGCGTGCCATGGCCGCCGCAATCGTCGGGTCGGGCATCGGGCGTGGGCGTGGGGTTGTAGCTGGCGCTGGTGGGATCGGCGTTGAAGCTGTCGCCCACGAAGTCCCAGCCGGCCACGATGCGGGCACTGGGGAAGGGTGTGCTGCCATTGCTGCCGGAGCCGCCAAAGGCCGGGTGGTCGATATCGATACCGCTGTCGATGATGCCGACCTTGATGCCAGCCCCCGTGAGACCCAGGGAATTCTGGGCCACATCAGCACGGCTCAGGGCCAGGGCGCGGTTCAGATCCTGCACCGAACCCGCCACCTGCTCGGGCGTGGGCGCGTGCACGACCTCGATGGGATGCAAGGCCTTCACACCGGCCATGCGTGCCAGCTTGGCGCGCTCGGCGGCGCTGACCGACACGGCCAGGCCATTGAACAGGGAGTTGAAAGCCCGACGTTCGGTGTACTGGAGCCGAGCCTGGCTGGCCGCGGCACGAAAGGCGTTCTGCTCCGCTTGCACCGCCGCGAGACTCGCGCCGTCGGCCACGGGTCTGCCGGCCAACTCGACGAACCACAGCTGGCTGCTCTCCGCGGCCGCGGCCGGCAGGGACTGGGCCAGGGAAACGCTGGCCGATGAAATCGCACCGATCATGCCGATGGCCAGCACCACCGGCTTGACACTGAACTTCCACGCAGACATAGAGCTCTCCGGTTTTCGAAAGCACAAATACTCGCCAGACCGGCTCGACAACGAACTGGTGCTTACCCGGGGCCAGGGGGGGGATCCCCCCCCAAAAGAGGGGGATGCGCCGAAAACCTCAGGCATCACCGCTTGTGGCGACCTGCGCGTGGTGGCAGATTGGGCCTCCCAACGTGCTCGCAAACACGGCAACGCTCAAGCGCGAGCGTCAACAATTCTGGAGCGATGAAATGCAGATGAGTCTTTTCAAGCGCAGCGCCATCAGCATGGCCCTGGCCGCTGCCGCACTGGGCGCCAGCGGCGCCGCACAGGCCGGTCTGACCACCACCCTGGACATCGGTGGCATCTTCAGCAACGCCGAGCTGGGCAGCGCCGAGAACGAGGTCCGCTTCCTGAACCTCACGGGAGGCGCCCACATCACCGGCATCTCCTGGGATGTGCATCTCACGGCCAACGAAGTCAACGACTTGCCGAGCTGGCTCTCTGACATCGGCGTGGACCTCAACAATGGCGGTCTCGACGGCTTCTCCCTGTTCGCCGGCCTGGGCAACAACGTTCCCGGCTCGGGCCGCTTCACCGGCAGCGCCAACCTGATCGATCTGGGCGTCGACTTCTTCCTGGGTCAGGACGGCCGCCTCAATTTCGAGTTCTTCGAGTACTTCGACGACTTCGCCGGCCAGGCCGATGGCCGCTGGGATCGCGGCACGCTGACCGTGAGCTATGTGCCCGAACCCGCCAGCTACGGCCTGGTGGCCCTGGCCCTGCTGGGCGCGGGTCTGGGCGCACGGCGCCGCAAGTCCTCCTGAGACTCGCTCAAGCCAAGACAAAGGGCCGCAAGACGCGGCCCTTATTTAATGCCGGCCGCAAGGCCGGTCAGATCCGGCTGTCGCCGCTGCCGGCTCTGGGCGTCGGGTCCGCGCCGGGGCACAGCAGCCATTGGCCCCGCTGACTGGCGTGATAGACGGCCACCCGGCCCTGATGCCTGAGCAGCAGGCGCCAGCCCGGCACCAGGGCCTGGGTGTAGGACAGGCCGGGCTGGGGGCAGCCCAGGGAGCCGTCGGGCCACACCACGGCCTCAACGCGGACATCCAGCGCCGCGTCGGCGCGCAGACGCCAGCGGGCCATCGCATCGGCGCGCACGGCCGCCTCAATGGCCGCCACACTGGCACGACCATCCGGTCCGGGCGGGACCAGCCCCCCGCCGCGCTGGACGGGCACGGCGTTCTCGGCGGCATCGGCCGGCAGGGACTGCGCGTCCGTCATGCCGGGCAGCACGCCAAGGGCCAGCGAACACAGACTGAAAAGCGCATGGGCGATCCTGAGCTTCATGTCTGGGCATTCTAGGCTTGGGGGCGGTTCAAGCCTAGGCACCGACCCTAGCCCGTCGTGAGCGGCGGCGCCCCAGGCTCCACGGGTTGCACGGGCAACGCCGGCGCATCTGCGTCCGCCCCCGGGCCACGCTCATAGGGCAGGCTCAGGAAGCGCCAGTCGCTGGCCTTGCCCAGGGCGCTGCCATCGGGCGCCGTCTGGCGCAGCAAGAGACGCTCCTCGCGGCTGTGCACGCCGCTGAAGCCGCCGGGCTGGCTGGCCTCGGGCAGCAGCACCCAGTCGGGCTTGCCGCTGAAGGGGTCGACATAGGCGCGGCGCAGATGGTGCAAGGGCTTGGGGCCGCGCACATCCAGCAGCAGGTCCTCCAGGGTCTGGGGGTAGCGGGGCATGCCGCTAGGCGTGGCCTTGGCATAGCGCGCGATCGCGCGTGCGATCTCCCCGCCTCGGAATTCCAGCTCGCGCTCGCGCTCACGCTGGGCCGCCGTGCTCCAGAGCTGACCCAGGCCCGCCAGGGCCGCGCCCGTGATGGCCACGAAGAAGAGCAGGCCCAGATAGGTGAAGCCGCGCTGCCGCCCTGCCATGCGCGCCCCGCTCACCAATCGGCGTAGAGCCGGCCATCACTGGCGCGGCCGGCGGCGCCGCTGCGCACATCGTAGAGCTGGCCCTTGAGCTGGGCGTCGGGCGGTGGGGGCAGCTCCACCCAGGCATCGCGGCGCCCGGCCACCGGATCTTCGGGCACCTCGCGCACATAGCGCGCGCTGGCCAACTCCTCCAGGCTGTCGGGATAGCGGCCGCGGTCGGCGGCAAACTGGTCGATGGCATCGCGCAGGGTGGCCAGCGAGCTGCGCAGCGCCACCTCCTTGGATCGATCCAGGCTCTGGAAATAGCGCGGCGCCGCGATCGAGGCCAGCAGGGCCACGATGGCCATCACCACGATCAGCTCGATCAGGGTGAAGCCCGCGGCGGCTCTTGGGGTCTTGCGCTTCATCACCAGTCCCGGTAGCGGCTGCCGTCCAGCGCCTGGCGCTCGGAGCGGGAATAGACATCGAACACATCGCGGCCCTCGCGCGGCTCGTTGGGCGGGCTGTCCGAGGCGCGCAGGCCCCAGCTCTGCTCCGCCTCCAGGGCCGGGTCGGCAAAGGGGTCGCGTGGCAGACGACGCAGAAAGTAGAGCTTGCGGCCCTCGGCGGACTTCACATCCGGCACGCCGCGCACCAGATCGCCCAGGCTGCGCGGGTAGCCGCTCTCCTGGGCTCCCACCTCGATCTGCCCCGCCTCGGCCGCCCTCTTGTAGGCATCGATGCCCCCGCGGATCTGGCGCAGGGCCTCGCGCAACTGGAACTCCTGGCTGCGCTGCACCGAGAGCAGCAGCATGGGCCGCGCCGCGGCCGCCAGCACGCCCAGCATGGCCAGCACCACCAGCATCTCGATCAGGGTGAAGCCACGGCGGCGCCCAGGCTCAGCGAGCCTGGGCGCCGCGAGTGGCCGGGGCTGGCTCATTTGTCGACCGTCACCAGGCCCGTGCCTTCCAGACGCACCGGCGGGGTCTCGCCGTTGAGGCCGGAGGCGCTGAGATTGCCCACGCCCACATTCAGCACCTGGCCCGCCGCCGCTGGCAGGGCGCGCAGCACCAGCACGCGCTCGCCGCGCGGCGTCAGCTCGAAGGGCAGGCGACCGGGCGCCGCATTGCTCACCGCCTGGGCGGGCTGCAGGCGCGTGGCGTCAAACTCCAGCTCGCCCTTGACCGAGAAGCCGCTCTCCTGGCGCAGGGTCACGCTGACGGTGCCGCCCGCGGCAATCTGCGGGCTCACATCCAGCTTGAGCACGGCCTCTTCATTGCCCGGGGCGGCATTCACCGCCGCGGCGGGATTGGCACCCGGCGCCGGCAGCGCGCGCGCGGCCGCGCCCGCCAGGCCCACACCGGCACGGGCCTGCTCGCGCAGCCGGCTGCTGAAGGCGCCGGGCGAGGCGTCGGTGCCACCGGGCAGGCGGGTCAGATGCGCATCGGGCAGGGAGACATTGCGCACGATGCGCGGCGTGATCAGCAGCACCACCTCGGTCTTGTTACGCTTGTCCTCCTGCACACCGAAGAGCTTGCCCATCAGCGGCAGGCGCGAGAGCCCGGGCACGCCCACCGAGTTGCGGCGGTCGTCATCGCGGATCAGGCCGGCCAGCACCTGGGTCTCGCCATCGGCCAAGCGCAGCGAGGTGGAGGTCTGGCGGGTGCCGATCTGGTAGGCCGTGGTGCCGCCCGGGCCCTTGACCTCGGCGATCAGATTGCTCACCTCCAGGCCCACCTTGATCACCACCTCGCTGTCGAGCTGGATGGTGGGTTCCACATCCAGCTTCAGGCCCACATCCAGATAGGAGACCGAGGCCGCCACCGAGGTGCTGCCGGTGAAATTGGTGGTGGTGGTAAAGACCGGCACCTTCTCGCCGATATGCACCTTGGCCTTGTCGCGGTTGCGCACCCGGATCTTGGGATTGGCCAGCAGATTGTTATTGCCCGCCGTGCCGCGCAGGGTGGCGGTGAGCGCGGGGTTGGCCACCGTGGTGCGGAAGTTGTTGCGGTTGCGGATGTCGATCTGCCCATCCCCGCCCGGAATGCCGTAGCGCACTTCCTCCGGCCACTTCAGGCCCATGGCCTCCACCTGGTCCGAGGCCAGCTCCATGACCTCCACCTCCAGCATCACCTCGGGCTCGGCCAGATCGATGGAGGCAATGAGCCGCTCCACCAGACGCATCACCTCGGGCGTGTCGCGCACCACCATCAGGTTCAGGCGCTCATCGATATGGATATCGCGCACCTTGGCGATGGTGCGCACCATGGCCTGGGCCGATTTCACATCGGCATTGGAGAGATACAGGGTGCGCGTGATCAGCTCCTGGTGCTCGCGCTGCTTGGCCTGGGTGTTGGGGAAGATCAGCACCGAGCTCTCATTGAGCAGCTTGCGGTCCAGCTGCTGGGTGCTGAGGATCACGCGCATGGCCTCGTCCAGCGTGACCTGGCGCAGAAACACCGTGACCTTGGCATCGCCGCGCACATCCTTGTCGAACACGAAGTTCACATTGCTGGAGCGGGCCAGGGCCTCGAAGATCTGGCGCAGCGGCGCATCGCGGAACTCCAGGGTCACCGGCTTCTGGAAGGCCGCGCCCAGCTCGCCGCCGCCCAGGGCTTCCAGCGGCCGCGCCTGCGCCATCTGGCTCAGCAGGGCGCGTGCGCCGGGATGGTTGGGCGACTCGGCCAGGATCTCACGGGCCAGGGCCTCGGCCCGGCTCAGCTTGCCCTCGCGCTGAGCCTGGCGGGCCTGGGTCAGCAGGGCTTCATGGCGCTGGCCGCGCTCGATCTCCAGCTCGAAGCTGGACAGGCGCGGGTGGGCCGCATCCACCTCGCGCAGCTGCGCCATCCCGGCGCGCGCCTCGTCCCAGCGGGCGGCGCTGCGCTGGGTCTCGATCTGCATCACTAGGCGGTTGGCCAGCTGCTCGCGTGTGCGGCGCTCGGCCGCGCGCAAGGCCTTGTCATCGGGGTTCTGGCGCTGGGCCTGGGCCAGCACGCCATGAGCCTCGCGCAGCTGGTTGCTGCGCGACAGCTCCTCGGCCTCGCGCAGGGCCGGATGGGCACAGCCCGCCAGCGCCAGGGCCAGGATCAGGGGGAGCAGGCGCCCCGTCGTCGGCTTGTTCATCGTGTTCACGAGGGTCTGAATGTGAGGGTCTGAGTCTGCTGGCCGGGCAGCCAGGTCAGGGCAAGGCCGTTGGGGCCCACGCTGTCCACGCGCCACTGGCCGTCGATCACGTCGCCGGCCTTGGCCGCCAGGCTGCGATTGCCACTGGCCAGCAGGGCCTGGGCCGGCGCACCGGCCTCTTCCATGCGACCGATCAGCTGATAGGGAAAGGGTGGGGCCGGCGGCGGGCCCGGATTCACCGGCGTCACCGGGGTGGCCGCCACGGGTGGCGGCGGCGGCGGTGGCGGGCTCCAGGCCGCCAGCTGTGTGCCGCTGGCCTCGGGCCAGGGCGCACGCTCGGCCAGGCTCCAGGCCGGGGCCGGCGCATCGCTGGCGGAGGCCGCCTGCGCAGCGGGCCGGGGGGCGGAACGGGTGGGCGCGGCCAGACCCGCTGCGGTCTCAGCGCCCTCGTCCTCCAGCTGGGCCGCCCACATGGTGGCGGCCACGGCCGCAGCCAGGCCGGCGGCGAGCAGGTACTGGCGCGGCCCCAGGGCCTTGGGCTCGGCAGCTTCGCTCATCGCGCGCCTCCTTCGCTGAGTGCCGCGCGCCCATGCAAGGACCATTGCAGCTCCGCTTCCAGCTCCGCACTGGCCGGATGGCTGCGGCGCAGCTTGAGCCCGTCCAGGCTCAGGGCCGGGTCTTGCCTGAGCGCCTGCTCCAGATAGGCGCGCACGGTGGCGTAGCTGCCCTGCACCGGCATGCTCACGCGCAGGCGCTCCAGGCCGGTATTGGCATCGACGCTGAGGCGGTGCTCGGTGCGCGGCGTGGACACGCCGGCGCGCAGGGCCGCTTCCAGCAGATCGGCCAGGCGCTGCTGGCGCAGCTCGGGCCCGGGCAGGCCGGCCCGCCACTGCTCGGGCGTGCCCTGATCGGCCGCGGCGCCGCTGGCGCGCTGCAGGCGCAGCTGGCGCTGCAGCTGCTCGGCCTGGGCCTCCAGGGTCTGCTGCTCCTGATGCCAGCGCTGGACCAGACCCAGCTCCAGGCCGCCGGCCACGAGCAGGGCCAGCAGGCCCAGGGCGCCGGGCCAGCCCAGGCGACCCAGCCGGCGCAAGACCGGCATGCGGGCCAGCAGCGCTTGCACGGGCAGAGGCAGGGATGAGAGCTTCAGGCGCTTCATGGCTGCCCTCCCCGGCTGCGGGAAACCTGGGCCAGCTCGGGCCGCAAGGCCTCGGGCTGCAGGCGGGCGCTGAGGTCGAAGCGTTGGCCCGGCGCGCCCTCGGTGGCGGTCTGGAAGCGGGCCAGCACCACCTCGCCCCAGCCCGGCGCGGCCGAGAGCCGCTCCACCAGCTGCAGGGCCTGGGCCTGGTCGCTGGCCAGGCCGTTCAGGCGCAGCTCGCGGCGGCCGGCACTGTAGTCCAGGCCCAGCCAGGCGATGTGCTGGCCGGCCGCGGGATCCACCAGGCCGGCCTGCTCCACATTGGCCAGCAGGGCGCCCCAAGGCTGGCGCAAGAGCGCCTGCACCTCGACGCTGCTGCGCAGGCGCTCCTGCTCCAGCGTGGCCTGGGCGCGTGCGGCGGCCTTGGCCGCGGCGGGCGGCGGCGCCACCGGGCGGCGTTGCAGCTGGGCCTGCAGATGGGCCTGGCGCTCGCGCGCCGTGCGCAGCTCGGCATGGGCACTCCAGGCGCTCCAGGCCGCCGTGCCCAGCACCAGCAGGCCGCAGGCCAGCAGGGCCCAGGCCAGGCGGTGGGGTGGCTCGGCCGGGGCGGCAAAGTCCGGGCGCGGGATGGGCGCCTCACCGGCGGGCGGCACACGCTCGAACTCATCCGGACGCGGTGCCGCGGCGTTCAGATCGCCCAGCTGGCGCACGCCCGGCAGGGCCGGCATGCGCGGCGCGTCCAGACCGTAGCCGGCCAGCAGCACGGGCAGCTCGGGCGCGTCCACACGCAGCTCGGCCAGCAGGTCCATCAGGGCCTCGACCCGCGGCCCGGCCAGGCGGCGGTGTTGCAGCAGGCGCAGCTGGCCGGCCTCAAGCCGCATCCAGCTCAGCAGATCGCCCTCCACCCAGGCCAGGGCGGCCTGCGGGGCGCGGGCCCAGTCGGGCTGCTGGCTCAGGCAGCGCTGCAAGAGTGCTGCCCAGGCCGGGCGCAGGCCACGCAGGGCCACACCTCGCTGCACCAGGCCCTGGCGCAGGGCCGCGAGGTCCAGGCCATGCAGGGCGCTGGCACCGGCGGCTTCACCGGCCCGCCAGGGCGCCAGGGCCCAGCGCTGGGCGGCGGCGCCGAAGTAATGCGAGAGCAGCTGGCGCGCATAGGCCTGCAGCGCGGCCTCGTCCTCCAGGGGCAGGCCCTGCTCGCAGACCAAGTGCTGCAGGGCGCGCTCCGAGACCACCAGGTCCAGGGCCTGGCCCGCGCGCAAGGGCTCCAGACCCTCCAGGCCGCGGCCGTCCAGCCAGGCCAGGCGCGGCTTGGCCAGGCGGGCGCTGAAGGCCTGGCGCCAGCGCAAGACCTGGCCCCCCGGGGCGGGCGGGCTACTCGTCGAGAGTGACACGCTCGAGCTCCTCGAAAGTGGTTTCACCGCGGCAGACCGCGGCCAGGGCCATGGCGCGCAGCGGCTTCATGCCGCGGCTGCGCGCCGCCTCCTTGATCTGGGACATGGGGGCCCGCGCCGCGATCAGGTCGCGCAGGCCGTCGTCCAGGCGCAGCAGCTCGGCCACGGCGCGGCGGCCGCGGTAGCCGCTGCCGCGGCAGTGGCCGCAGCCCTCGCCGCGCAGAAAGCGGTGGCCCGGGTCCGCGCGCAGGCCGTGGCGGGCCAGCAGCGCGGCATCGGGCTCATGCGGGCGCGCGCAATGCGGGCAGACCAGGCGCACCAGGCGCTGGGCCAGCACGGCGTTGAGCGCCGACACCACGTTGTAGAGGTCCAGGCCCATGTGCATGAAGCGCCCGATCACGTCGAAGGCATTGTTGGCGTGCACGGTGCTGAAGACCAGGTGGCCGGTCAGCGCCGCCTGCACCGCGATCTGGGCGGTCTCGGCATCGCGGATTTCGCCCACCATCACGCGGTCGGGGTCGTGGCGCAGGATGGAACGCAGGCCGCGCGAAAAGGTCAGGCCCTTTTTCTCGTTCACCGGGATCTGCACCACGCCGGGCAGCTGGTACTCCACCGGGTCTTCGATGGTGATGATCTTGTCCTGACCGGTGTGGATCTCGGCCAGCGTCGCGTAGAGCGTGGTGGTCTTGCCCGAGCCCGTGGGGCCGGTGACCAGCAGCATGCCGTGGGGCTGGCGCGCCTGGGCGCGGATGGCGGCGCGCTCCTCGGCGCCGAAGCCCAGGGCGTCCAGCGTGAGCGAGCCCTGGTCCTGCTCGATGCGCGCGCGGTCCAGCACCCGCACCACCGCGTCCTCCCCGAAGACGCTGGGCATGATGGAGAGGCGGAAGTCGATCTCGCGGCCCTGCACGCGCAGCTTGAAGCGGCCGTCCTGCGGCAGGCGGCGCTCGCCGATGTCCAGCTCGGCCATGACCTTGAGGCGCGAGACCAGCTGCTCGGCCACGGCCGCGCCGTCCACCGCGCGCACCTGGGCCATCACGCCATCGATGCGGAAACGGATATTGGCGCCGCGCGCGGTGCACTCGATGTGCACATCGCTGGCCCCGTCCTGCAGCGCGTCGTAGAGCGTGGCATTGAGCAGGCGCACCACCGGCGAGGCCTGCTCCGAGAGGCGCAGGGCCGAGAGCTCCTCGGCCTGCTGGCCGGCCGCCGCACCCGGGTCCAGGCCCTCGTCCACATCGGAGAGCGCGCGGAAGTCCGCCTCGCCCGCGCCCAGCCAGTGTTCCACCGCCGCGGGCTCGCAGCGCAGCCAGCGCACCGGGGCCTGCAGCCGGGTCTCCACGCTCTGCAGCAGCAGAGCGTCCTGCTCGCGCTCGGCCAGCAGCACCAGGCGCTCGCCCTGGCCCATGGCCAGCACCGCGCGCCAGCGCTGCGCCTGGGCCTGGGGCCAGCGCTCGAAGTCCAGATGCCAGGGGCCGTGCTCGGCGGGCAGCCAGTCGGAGAGGGAATGCGTCACTGCACTTGCTCCACCAGTTGGAAGATGGGCAGGTACATCAGGACGATGATGCCGCCGATCAGCACGCCCATGATCAGCATCAGGGCGGGGTTGATGGCCCGGGTCAGCAGCTCGGTCAGGCGGGCCGCCTCCTCGTCGTGAAAGGCCGCGGCCCGCTCCAGCATGGCGGGCAGCTCGCCGCTGCGCTCGCCCACGCGCACCATGCGGCGCGCCACGGGCGTGGCCAGGTCCTGCGCTTCCAGCGCGTCGGAGAAACGGCCGCCCTGGGCCACCTGCTCGGCGGCCGCGGCCACGGCCGGGCGCCAGGGCGCGGCCACCACATCCTGCACGATGCGCAGGGCCGGCAGGGCCGGCACGCCGGCACCCAGCAGCATGGCCAGGCTGCGGTACAGGCGCGCCAGGGCCAGCACGCGCAGGCGCGGGCCCAGGCCCGGCAGGGTCCAGAGCCGGGCCTGCAGGCGGGCGCGCAGGCCGGCATGGCGCCACAGGGCAAGACCTGCCCCCGCCAGGGCGGCGATACCGCCCAGCACCAGCCAGGGATGGGCGCCGGCCGTCTGGCCGAAGCCGATGAGGACGCGCGAAGCCCAGGGCAGCTCGGCGCTGGTGGCCTCCAGGATGCCGGCAAAGCGCGGCAGCACAAAGAGCAGCAGGAAGAGGATCACGGCCGAGCCCACCAGCAGCAGCATGGCCGGGTAGACGCAGGCTGCCACCAGGCGCGAGCGCAGGCTCTCCACCCAGGCCAGATAGCGCGCATGCTGGGCCAGGGCCACGCTGAGCTGGCCGGTGCGCTCATTGGCCGCCACGATGGCGCAGACCAGCTCGTCAAAGGCCAGGGGCTGGGCGCGCATGGCGGCCGAGAGCGGCTGGCCCTGCTGCACCGCGTCCACCACACCGTCCAGGGCGGCGCGCACGCCGGGCTGGGTTTCCTTCTCGCGCAGGGTGCTCAGGGCCTCCAGCAGGGCGATGCCGGCATCCAGCAGCACGGCCAGCTCCTGGCTGAAGAGCTGCAGGGGAAAGCGGGCACGGCTGCCACGGCGCCAGCGCGGGCTGCGTTCGGCGGCCGAGACGGCATCCAGCTCGCGCACCTCCAGCAGGTGCTGGGGCAGGACGCCGGCCGCGGCGGCCACGGCCTGGCGGTCGCTGGCCTCCACCCGGCGCGAGGCGGCGGCCCCACGCGCGGGGTCGAACACACGAATCAGGTACTGCGGCATGGGGAGCGCGAGGCGGGCGGGTGCGCGGAAGCGGCCGGCCCGCTCACCAGCTGGTCAGATCGGCATCCTCGCCCTCGCCGCCGGGGCGGCCATCGCGGCCCAGGGAGATCAGGTCGTAGTCGCCATGCTCGCCGGGCGAGCGGTACTGGTAGTCCTTGCCCCAGGGGTCCTTGGGCACGGCCTTGGAGAGATAGGGCCCGGCCCAGCGCGGCTCGTCGGCCGGCTTGGCCACCAGCACGGCCAGGCCCTGCTCGGTGCCGGGGTAGCGACCCACATCGATACGGTACTGGTCCAGGGCCTTGCCCAGGGCGTCCATCTGGGCGCGCGCCGCCTTGACCTCGGACTTGCCAATCTGGCCAAAGAACTTGGGCCCCACATAGCCGGCCAGCAGGCCGATGATGACCATCACCACCAGCAGTTCCAGCAGGGTGAAGCCACGGACGCGACGGAGGGGCTTGGATACAGCGGCGGACATGGGCGACAGGGTGGACAACAAGAAGACGAAGCAGGTCCCGGAAAGGAAGCGACTATCCCCGGCTCATTCCCCAGCCGCAATCAGGACTTGCGCCCCCCCTGTTTCGGGTGGACAGCGAACTGTATGGCGCCTAGATGACAGGAGTGCGAGACATGGCGAGCGGCGATTTGCGCGAAGAACGCACAAATCAGGAACTTCGGCGAGCGGCGGGAGGGCTGGCTCAGCCCGCCCGATCCTGGAAGCGCGCCGCGATCGCGATGAACTGGGATTCCACGCGCAGAAAGGCATCGACCACATCGGGATCGAAATGCTGGCCCCGTCCCTTGAGGATGATGGCGCGGGCGTCCGCATGGCTCATGGCGGGCTTGTAGACCCTGGCGCTGATCAAGGCGTCGTACACACCCGCGAGCGCCATCAGCCGCGCCGACACCGGGATGGCCTCACCCGCCAGCCCCTGCGGGTAGCCGCTGCCGTCCCACTTTTCCTGGTGCGAAAGCGCGATCTCCTTGCCGAAGCGCAGAAAGGGCTGCTCCTCATCCAGGCTCTCCTCGGCGCGGCGTATGGCCTCGTAGCCCAGTGTGGTGTGCGTCTTCATCACCTCGAACTCCTCCGGCGTCAGCCGTCCCGGCTTGAGCAGGATGGCGTCGGGGATGCCGACCTTGCCGATGTCATGCAAGGGCGCGGACTTGAACAGCAGGCGGATGGCGTCCGGCGTCAAGACCTCGGCGAAGCGAGGGTGCGCCTGCAGCTGTTCGGCCAAGGCCTTCACATAGTGCTGGGTGCGGCGCAGGTGGTTGCCCGTCTCGTTGTCGCGCGTCTCCCCCAGAGACGCCATGGCGAGCACCACCACGTCTTGCAGGACCTCGTTCTCCCGGGCACGCCGCGCCACTTCAGCCGCCAGGTAGGCGCTGCGATCACGCAGAAAGTCCGCTGCCGCCTTGAGCTGCAGCTGGGTACGGACGCGGGCTTCCACAATGGGCGGGCTGATAGGCTTGGTGATGTAGTCCACCGCCCCCAGTGACAGTCCGAAGGTCTCGTCCTCGACTTCGGACCTGGCGGTGAGAAAGATCACCGGGATGCCCTGCGTGAGTGGGTCCGCCTTGAGGCGTCGGCACACCTCATAGCCGTCTGTGCCCGGCATCATGATGTCCAGCAGTATCAGATCGGGCTGCGGCGACTGGGCAGCCAACTCCAGCGCCTTGAGTCCGCCATTGGCCACCTTGACCCTGTAGCGGAACTTGAGCAGTCCCACCATCAAGGCCAGGTTGTCGGGCACATCGTCCACCACCAGCACGGTGGCGCGGTCGCTGGGCTCTGCTTCAGTCATGAAGGCTCCGCTTGGATGTAGGGGCTGATGAGCGCCAAGGCCTCGTCGTACTTGAACTGGTGGACCAGCGAGAGCAGCCTCCCGGCCTCGCTGCCGAGACGGGACTGGAGCGCCGCGCCGTGCTGGTCGACCCAGACCAGGGCCTCCGAGTCGCCTTCGCGCAGCAGCGCGTCCAGGGCCCTCAGATCGGATGCGGCGGCCACCGGCCTGGCACCGGCCTCAGCGCTGCCCGCATCAGCTTGGTCGCTGCGATGCATGCGCAGGGCCTTGGAAAGGGCATCGCCCAGGGTGCGCGCCGCATCCTCCATGACCGCGAGCGCTTCCACGGCCGACTGCGGTTCGGCCAGCAGGCGGCGCTCCACCAGTTCGCAACGGTTGTGGAGCAGGGTCGCTCCCAGATTGCCGGCCACGCCCTTGAGCGTATGCACATGCAGGCGCAGCGGCTCGATGTTCAGCGGTGGACGAGCGCCTGAACGCAGACTGGCACTGAGCGCCACCAGCTCCGGCAGGGTGACCGCCTGGCTGTCCACGAAACGGCGCAGCAGATCGAGGTACAGCTCGGTCTTGTGCCCGCAGCGGCGAAGACCATCGCGAAGATCCAGCCCATGGATGCCTTGCAGGGTGGCCAGGCGCGGGTCGTTGGCCACAGGGGCCGGCCCCGCAGGCGCCGCGCTGCCGCGATGGCCGGGCAAGCAGCGACGCACGACGGCGGCCAGGGCGTCGGCATCCACGGGCTTGGCCACAAAGTCGTTCATGCCCGCCGCCGCACAGCGCTCGCGGTCTGCGCTCATGACATTGGCGGTCATGGCAATCACGGGCAGCTGTTCCCAGCGGGCATCTCGGCGCAGGGCCCGCGTCGCGGCCAAGCCGTCCATGACAGGCATGTGCATGTCCATGAACACCAGATCGAAGGGCTCGGCCTGCTCCAGCCGTGCCAGCGCCTCCTGCCCGTTGGCGCAGATCTCAACCGTGAGGCCCAGATCCTGCAGCATCTCGCGCGCGATCTGCTGATTGATGGCGTTGTCCTCCACCACCAGCGCCCGCCCTTGCACCGGCGCTGGCTGGGCGCGAGCGGCGACATCCACGGCAGGCGCCAGCGCCGCTTGCGGCAGCAGACTCAGCAGCAGGTTGTCCAGCAGTACCGAGGCGTTCAAGGGCTTGACCATGACGGTGGAAAAGCCGCTCTCCAGCGCATCGCGGAGCACCTCTTCGCGGCCGCGGCCGGTCACCAGCATCAGCCGAGGCTTGTGCGCCATGGGCAACGCACGGATCGCACGCCCGGCATCGATGCCATTCATATGCGGCATGCTCCAGTCCAGCAACACGAGGTCATAGGGCTCACCCGCCTCGTGGGCAGCCCGCACGGCGGCCACGGCCTCATCGCCATCCTGGACGGCGCTGGTGCTCAGTCCCAGATGATGCAGCAGCCCTTCGAGCACCTGACGGGCCGCGGCGTTGTCATCCACGACCAGCGCACGCCGCCCCAGGAGTTGCGCCGGATCACCCTTGGAAGTCGGTTCCTGAGCCGGGCGCTGGCCGGCTTGCAAGCGAACCTTGAACCAGAAGGTGGAGCCTGCCCCCAGTTCGCTGCGAACACCGAGTTCACCGCCCATCAGATGCACCAGGCGCTGCGAAATGGCCAGCCCCAGACCGGTGCCCCCATGCTTGCGGGTCGTCGAACTGTCGGCCTGCTGGAAGCTCTGGAACAGCTGTGCCATCTGCTCCGCGCTCAGGCCGATGCCGGAGTCCTGCACCTCGAAGTGCAGCCCCAGGCCCGCCGCCTCGTCGCGCTCGCGGCTGACCCGGATCACCACCTGCCCGTGCTCGGTGAATTTGACGGCGTTTCCGCACAGATTGATGAGCACCTGCCCCAGACGCAACGGGTCGCCGATCAGGAAGTTGGGCACATCGGGCGCCACATCCAGGACCAGTTCAAGCCCCTTCTCGGCGGCCTTGCCGCCCACCAGGGTGAACACATTGTCCAGCACCGGCAGGAGCTGGAAGTCCACCAGCTCCAGGGCCAGCTTGCCGGCCTCCACCTTGGAGAAATCAAGAATGTCATTGATCACCCCGAGCAGATGCTCGGACGAGAGCTTGATCTTCTGGAGGTAGTCCCGCTGCGCATCGTTCAGCTCCGTGCGCAGGGCCAGATGGGTCATGCCGATGATGGCATTCATCGGGGTGCGAATCTCATGGCTCATATTGGCCAGGAACTGACTTTTCGCTTCGTTGGCCTTCACGGCCTGGGCCTGGGCCGCCGCGAGCGCCTCGGCGGCGGCATGTTCGGCGCTCAGGTCTTCAATGATGGAGAGCGCCAGCGACTCACCGCCGCGCTCCAGGCGCCGCGCGGAAAAGCGAACCCAGAACTGGCTGCCGTCCTGGCGTCGAGCCTGCATCTCGCCGCGATGAACCTTGCCAGCCGCCAAGTCCGCATACATCTCGCGGCCGACCTTGTCGTAGTCTTCCTGGCACACATACCAGTCGCGCGCACTGCGACCGACGGCCTGCCCGGGTTCGTAGCCCAGCAACTCCTCGGCCTTGGCGTTGGCGCGCAGCACCCGCCGGTCCTTGATCAGCAGGATGCCGACCGGCGCACTGTCCACGATGAGGGAGACCTCGTGGGTCAGATCGGCCAGGCGATCACGCTCTTGCGCCAAGGCTTCGGCCGTGGCCTGCAAAGCCGCCGTGCGCTCCACCACCGTGGCTTCCAGCGAGGCATTCAGCGTACGGATGGCCTCCTCGGCGCGCTGGCGCTCGGTGACATCGCGCAGGATCACCGTGTAGAACTCTTCAGCCCCCACACGGCCGTGGGAAATGGAGGCCTCAGCGGGAAACTCCTCGCCGTTCCAGCGGCGTCCGCGCACCACGGCGTTGGCGCTCATCTGTCGCCCCGTCGCGCCGCTGCGGCCAAAGCGATGCACCAGCTCCGGGTGGCTGGCGCGGTAGCGCTCGGGCAGCAGCACTTCCACCAGCTGACCCAACAGCACCGCTTCCTCGACGCCGAACATCGCCGTCGCGGCACGGTTGGCCATCACGATGCGCCGCTCGCCATCCACGGTGATGATGGCGTCCATGGCCGAGTCAACCAGCGCGGCAATGCGCGCATGCGCCGTCTCGATGTCCTGCCGCGCAGACTGGATGTGCTGCGCCATGGTGTTGAAGCGCTGGGCCAGCCCCTTCACCTCCGCGGGGCCGACCTCAGGCACCGGCTCGCTGAGATGGCCCGAGATCGCCAGTTCCTGGCTCGCATGGCCGATGATGGCCAGCGGTGTGGTGACCTGGCGCCGCAGAAAGATCGCAAAGCCCGCGCAGACGAGCATGGCCGCCAACAGCACCGGCATCACATCCTTGAGGGCATCGAAGCGCGCCCGCTGCAGCTCGTACGAGAGGTCAAACACCAGCCACACCACGCCGCGGTCGTGATTGCGGATCTGCCCCGATGCGGCCTGACCGTCCAGCACACCGAAGGACAGCGCGATACCGGCGGTGCTCTGGTCCGTCCACAGCAAGGGAAGGCGCGTCTGCAGCGCCTTGGCAAAGCGCTGTGCGTCAAAGTCGCCCAGGGCATCCTGGGCCGGCTTGCCTTCCAGACGCCGGGCGGGGTGGGCCAGCACCACCCCCTGCTGGTTGATGATGGCCAGCTCGCGCGCACGCGGCTCGGTCGCGGCCAGAGCCACCTCCGCAGACAGGCGCTCAGGAGCGCTGCCGAGCTCGTAACGGGCCGAGCGCGACAGCTTGTCCGCCGTCGCCAGCAAATCACCCTCAGCGTTTTTCCACACATCGCTGCGGTGCGAGTTCCACTGATGCACAAAGGAACTTCCAACGGCCAGCAGCAGTATCAGCAACAGAGCCAGAGGCAGGAAAACCCGCAGCTTTATGGGTCGACGGCTCATGCGCCGCCCCGCAGCCAGCGGACATCAATCAGCGCCGAAGCATCCACAGGGCTGGCGATCAGCCCGTTGCGGTGCAGCAAGGCGGCGAGCTCGGGCAGACCCTCCGCCACCCGCCCGCCGGGCGCGAGCAGCGCCTGGTTGGCCGCGCGATTGGGCAGCTCCAAACCCCTGAAGGCGGCCGGAACGTCCTGCGCATCGACTTGAAGATGTGCCGCCAGTTGCTCCACCACGCTGCGGGGATCGCTCTGAAAACGGGCCAGGGCGCCGAAATGGGCCTCCACCAGGCCGCGGATCGCATCGGGGCGCGTCGCAAGCATGTCGGTACGGACGGCCAGCACATCAACGATGCGACCGGGCGCTTCCTGGCTGTCGAACAGACGTACCGCCCCTGCGGCCTCCAGCTGGCTGACCCAGGGTTCTGCGGTCACGGCCAGATCCGCCGCACCGCTGCGCAATGCGGCGGCGGTTTCGGGAAGCGGTGTGGTCACCAGACGCACATCATCGGGACGGAGTCCCGCCGATTCGAGAAAGGCCGAGAGCATCAGCGCCCCCACCGCGCTGCCCTCCACCGCCACGCGCTTGCCACGCGCCATCTCCGGACGACTCAGCCCGGCGCGCGCCATCACGGCATCGGCACCCGCGGACACATCAAGCACCGCCACCACCTTGAGGGGCAGACCGTCGTGCAGGCCCGTGAGCACCTCATCCAGCGTCAAGGCCGCCGCCTCCAGCCGCCCCAAGGCCAGGGCGCGCAGCACATCCGTGTTGGAGCGCAGCTCCTGCAAGCGAATGCCGCCGGGCTGCAGCAGGCCCAGATCCTCGGCCAGAAACAGAAAGCTGTATCCGGCAAAGGGGATGGCCCCCACCCTGAAAGGCGCCATGGGCGCCCGGCAAGCCCCAAGTCCCGCGCCAAGCGCCAAGCATCCGCCCAGCAAAAGCCGGCGCCGAACCGACACAGAACGTGCTTTGAACGGTATGGCCATGGGTGGCTTGAGCATACAGCGATCACGCCGCCTCGCGCCAAGCCCCTCTGCTCAAGACTTCACCAAAACTTCCACCAGGGCTTGGGCGTGCTCGGCTTGGTCGGCTCAGACGCCGAGGCTGGTAGGGCTATGGCGGGCGGACGGGCGGGCTCAAACCTGAGCAAGCGAATGCGCTCGGGCTGTTGCACCGGCAGCGCGGGGTCTACTGCGCCTTCCAGCTGAAAGCCCAGCAGTTCGCGCAGCACGACCTCACCGAGCTCCAGCGGGTGAAAGGGCAGCGGATAGGGCTCGCCTCCTTCCTCGGCCTCTTCCTCGGGGTCACCTGCGGGATGAGCGCCCTGCCAGTAGGGCAGCTCGAACGCGAAACGCTCGCCCAAGTCCTCCATCACCCCGCCATCCGGCGCAACACTGAGGGATCGCCTCAAGACGCCGTCCTCCCAGACGGCAAAGGCCAGCCAGTCCACCACACTGTTCATCGAGTGCAGAATGGTTCGGCCCTGGGCAGCGATGAAGCGCGGTGGCAAGCGCGAGGGCTCGTCGATCGCCACCTCGGCCGCCACCAGAATGCGCAAGCCCTCGGAACAGCCCGCCAGCACCAGACCGTCGCGCACATAGGTCCAGGACAGATCGGCCTCGCCGGGGCGCAGAAAGGGCGTGTCGGGAAACAGCGAAGCGACAAAGCCTGCCGTGGCGGCTTCATCGGGGGCGGGCAGGGTCGCCAGCGCCTGGCGGGCATCACCTTGAGACTGGATCAGCAGGCAGGTCTTGGAACCCATGGGATTTCCTCACGATGCGTTTCACACTTCGGGTGGCCCTGCCCACTGCCGACCAGGTCGCGGGGGGGCTCCCAGAACTCGTGGTGGATTGGAGGCAAGGCGGCCGGTCTCGTCAATCGCTCCTGGGAGGGGTGCGAGCCCGGCAAGGGCCTTTATCCGCGAGCGCGTGTCAAAACAAGAGCAAGTCCTGACCCTTGGCCCCGCCGTCCGAGATGCGGCGCACCATAAGCAAAAAGCCCCAGACGCCGGGCGCCTGAGGCTTGCTATCTGTCCATCACCGCTGCCGTCGTGACTCCCGTCTCGCGGCTGGGGCGAGTCTGGGGGCCATGGGCGCGATCAAGCGGTCAGAAGGGGATATCGTCGTCCATATCGTCAAAGCCCGTGGCCGGGCGGGGTGCCGGTGCGGGACGCGGGGCCGGGGCGCGCGGTGCGGCTGCGCGCGGGGCCGGGGCGTCGAAGTCGCCACCGCCCATATCGCCACCGCGGTCGCCGCCACGGCTGGCACCGCCGCCGCGGCTGTAGCCACCGCCGCCGCCAGCGCCACCACCCATCTCGTCACCGCCGTCGCGGCTGCCCAGCAGCTGCATCTGGTCGGCAATGATTTCGGTGGTGTATTGGTCGCGGCCTTCCTTGTCCTGCCACTTGCGGGTGCGCAGGCGGCCTTCCACGTAGAGGGGGCGGCCCTTCTTGCAGTACTGGCCCACGATCTCGGCCAGCTTGTCGTTGAACACCACGCGGTGCCACTCGGTCTCTTCCTGGCGCTCGCCGCTCTCGCGGTTCTTCCAGTTGCGGGTGGTGGCCAGGCTGATGGTGCAGAAGGCCACGCCGCTGGGGTTGTAGCGCAGCTCGGGGTCGCGACCCAGATTGCCGATGAGAATGACTTTGTTGACCGAGGCCATAGATGCGCTCCGCTGGCGTTTCCTGATTTCTAAGCCTGGGATTATGCCGCCCCGTCCAGCCGCACCCCATGCCCAGGATCCCGCACTTGGTCACCCTGGACCGCTAGACCCGGGAGGCGCCCCTAAGATGCCGCCACCATGCGCCAGCCTCCTGACCCTAGCGACACCAGCAACCGCCGACTCTGGCTGGCCTACGCCGGCTTGTGCCTGCTGAGCTGGATGCTTTACGCCATGGCCGGGGCCGAGCTGCAGCGCGGGCTCTGGCAGCTCTGGGCCGCCGCCTACCAGGCCACGCTGAGCCTGGGTCCGGCCATGCTGCTGGGGCCCCTGGTCTGGCCCTGGGTGGCGTGGCTGGAGCGCCGCGGCGAGCACAGCGCCACCACCGCCCAGCCCCTGTGGCTGCTGCTGCACGGCCTGGGTGCGCTGAGCTTTGCCGCGGCCTGGCAGCTGCTGGAGTTCGCTCTGGCCCGGAGCCTGTTCGGGGCCATGCATGCCGGCGCGATGTTCGAGCAGACGGTGCTGTGGCGGGCCATCTGGGGGGTGTTCGTCTACATCGCCCTGGCCTGCGGTTTCACGGCGGTGCTGCATGCGCGGCGCGCGCGGCGCAGCGCGCTGGCGGCGGCGCAGGCCGAGTCGGCCCTGGCGCGGGCGGAGCTGGCGGCCATCAGCGGCAAGCTCAATCCGCATTTTCTGTTCAACACCCTGAACTCCCTGATCGCCCTGACCCGCAAGGACGCCAAGGCGGCCGAGGCGGCCCTGCTGCGCTTCTCGGGCATGTTGCGCTATGTGCTGGACAGCAAGCGCGGTGCCGACACCCGGGTCAGCCTGGCCGAGGAGCTGGAGTTCGTGCGCGACTACCTGGCCCTGGAGTCGCTGCGCCTGGGCGAGCGGCTCACGGTGCGCTGGGAGGTGGAGCCCGAAACCCTGCAAGACGAGATCCCGCCGCTGAGCCTGCAGCCCCTGGTGGAGAACTGCGTCCAGCATGGCGTGGCACCGCGCGCCCAGGGCGGCAGTGTGCGCATTGCCGCACGTCGCGACGCGCTCAACGAGGGCCTGGCCCTGACCGTGCAGGACGATGGCCCGGGCTGCGACCCCGCCTTGCTGGACGCAACACCCGCGCCCGGGGCTCGGCGCGGCATCGGCCTGAGCGCCCTGCGGCGCCGCTTCGCCCTGGACTACGAGGGCCGCGCCCGCCTGAAGATCCACTCCGCCCCCGGCGCGGGCTTTCGTGTCGACCTCTGGATACCCCAAGCATGAACAAGATCCGCACCCTGATCGCCGAGGACGAACCCCTGGCCAGCGAGGCGCTGGCCGACTGGGTGCGCGAGCTGCCCCAGCTGGAGCTCGTCGCCTGCTGCGCCGACGGGGCGAGCGCGCTGGCGCAGATCCGCGCGCTGCAGCCCGAGCTGGTGCTGATGGATATACAGATGCCGGGCATGACCGGCTTGCAGGTGCTGCGCGCCCTGGGCGAGGCCGGGCTGGAGAAGCGCCCTGCCGTGATCTTCACCACCGCCTACGACGAGCATGCGCTGACCGCCTTCGAGCTGCATGCGGTGGACTATCTGCTCAAGCCCTTCGCGCAGGAGCGCTTTGTCGAGGCGGTGGAGCATGCGCTGGGCCAGCTCGGTGCGCCCCTGCCCACCCAGGCGCTGGAACACAGCCTGCAGCAGCCCGAGGCGCCGCTCACCCGCATTCTGGTGCGCGACCAGGGCAAGATCTTTCCGCTGGCCGTGGAGGCCATCGAGTACCTGCGCTCCGACACCAAGTACACCGCGATCGCCAGCCGTGGCCGCCAGTTCCTGGTGCGCCTGCCCATCACCAGCTTCGAGCAGCGCCTGGACCCGGCGCGCTTCCTCAAGCTGCAACGCAGCTGCATCGTGAACCTGGACTTCGTGGAGTCCATGACGCCGGACGAGAGTTCGCAGCTGGTGGTGCAGATGCAGGACGGCATGCGCTTCACGGCCAGCCGCGAGGTCTCCAAGAAGTTGAGGGAGCAATCGATATGAGCAGCCATCCCCTTGCCCCGCCGCTGCGGCCCCTGTGCCGCGCCCTGGCGCTGCTGGCGCTGGCCCTGCCGGCCCTGGCCCAGCAGCCCTCGCAAGCGCCGCAGTCCCCACAGCCTCCCCAAGCCGTCCAAGCCCCGCAAGCTGCCCAGGGCCCACAGGCGCCCCAGAGCCCTGGCAAGGCCTACGCCCCAGGCCCCTTCCAGCGCCTGGTGATCAGCGGCGCCGCCGAGGTGCGTCTGCAACAAGGCGAGCGGGACACGGTCTTCATACGGGGCGACGAGGCACTACAGAACAGCGTGGAGCTGCGGCTGACCGGCAATGAGCTGCTGGTCCAGCCCTCGGGCGGCTGGAAGTTCTGGCGCAGCAGCCGCCTGCAGATGGAGGTGACGATGCGGCAGCTGGATAGGCTGGCGATCACGGGCAATGGCGAGGTGCATGCGCCGGCCACCTTCCGGGCCGATCGTCTGGATGTGAGCATCTCGGGCTCGGGCCTGGTGCGCTTTGACGATCTGCAGGCGCAGCGCCTGAGCTTCGCCATTGCCGGCTCCGGCGAGGGCCAGATGCGAGGCCAGACCAACGCGCTCTCGCTGGCCATCTCCGGCAAGGGCAAGCTAGAGGCCGCGCAGCTGCGCAGCGAACGCGCGGCGGTGGCCATCAGCGGGGTGGGCGATGTGCAGCTCTGGGCCACCCGGGTGCTGAGCGTAAACATCATCGGCGCCGGCACGGTGGAGTACTGGGGCAGCCCCCAGATCAGTCGCGCCATCTCGGGGGTGGGCAAGCTCAATGCGTTGGGAGAGTCGCCGCCCGGGCCGTGAGCGGTCGAGGGTCGGCTAGGGCGACAATAGCGGGCTCCATGACCGATCCCCACGCCCCGCAGCAGATCCTGCAAGAAGTCTTCGGCTACAGCGCCTTTCGCGGCGCCCAGGCCGATATCGTCCAGCATGTGACGGCGGGGGGCGACGCCCTGGTGCTGATGCCCACCGGCGGGGGCAAGAGCCTGTGCTACCAGGTGCCGGCCATCGCCCGGCACCGCAGCGGCCAGGGCCTGACCCTGGTGGTGAGCCCGCTGATCGCCCTGATGCACGACCAGGTGGGCGCACTGGAAGAAGCCGGCGTGCATGCCGCCTTCCTGAACTCCACGCTCAGCAGCGAGGACGCCAGCCGCATCGAGCGCGAGATGCTCAGCGGCCGCCTGGTGCTGCTCTATGCCGCGCCCGAGCGCATCACCAACCCGCGCTTTCTGGCCCAGCTGGACTCGCTGCATGAGCGTGGTCTGCTCTCGCTGTTCGCCATTGACGAGGCGCATTGCGTCAGCCAGTGGGGCCATGACTTCCGCAGCGAGTATCTGGCGCTGTCGCTGCTGCATGAGCGCTACCCCGATGTGCCGCGCGTGGCCCTCACCGCCACCGCCGACGACATCACCCGGGCCGACATCATTGCCCGCCTGCAGCTGGAGCAGGCGCGCGTTTTCATCAGCAGCTTCGACCGGCCCAATATCCGCTACGCCATCGTCGAGAAGGACGCCAGCCCGCGCGAGCAGCTGCTGCGCTTCATCCGCGAGGAGCATGAGGACGAGGCCGGCGTCGTCTACTGCCAGAGCCGCCGCAAGGTGGAGGAGACCGCCGCCTGGCTGGAGGCTGCGGGCCTGAAGGCCCTGCCCTATCACGCCGGCCTGGACGCGGCGGTGCGCCAGCGCCATCAGGACCGCTTTCTGCGCGAGGACGGCATCGTGATGGTGGCCACCGTGGCCTTCGGCATGGGCATCGACAAGCCCGATGTGCGCTTCGTCGCTCATCTGGACCTGCCCAAGAACATCGAGAGCTACTACCAGGAGACCGGCCGCGCCGGCCGCGACGGCGCCGCCGCCGACGCCTGGATGACCTATGGCCTGGCCGATGTGGTGAACCAGCGCCGCATGATCGACGAAAGCCCCTCGGACGAGGACTTCAAGCAGGTGCAGCGCGGCAAGCTCGATGCCCTGCTGGCCCTGGCCGAGGCCACCGACTGCCGGCGTGTGCGCCTGCTGGGCTACTTCGGCGAGCACAGTCAGCCCTGCGGCAACTGCGACAACTGCATCAGCCCGCCCGCCACCTGGGACGCCACCGAGGCCGCGCGCAAGATGCTGTCCTGCATCTACCGCTTCCACCAGAACGGCGGCCAGCGCTTCGGTGCCGGCCATCTGATCGATGTGCTGCGCGGCAAGAGCACCGACAAGGTGACGCAGTACGGCCACCACAGCCTGTCCACCTGGGGCATAGGCGCGGACCTGAGCGAGCAGCAGTGGCGCGGCGTGCTGCGTCAGCTGATTGCCCTGGGCCATGTCTTCACCGAGGGCGAGTACCACACGCTGGCGCTCTCGGAATCGGCTCGCGCCGTGCTCAAGGGCGGGGTGCAACTGCTCTTGCGCGTGCCCAGCGCCGCGCCGCGCCGCGGCAGAGGTGGCAGCAGCTCGCGCAGCGGCAGCGCCGGCAAGAGCCGCGCAAGGGCCGAGGCCCTGGACCTGGACGCCAGCGCCCAGCAGCGCTTCGAGGCGCTCAAGGCCTGGCGCGCCGAGGTGGCCAAGGAGCATGGTCTGCCGGCCTATGTGATCTTCCAGAACGTCACCCTGGCCGAGATGGCACGGGTGCATCCGCACAGCCTGGACGCGCTGGGCGGCATCTCCGGCGTGGGCGCCAAGAAGCTCGAGGCCTATGGCCGCGAGATCCTGCGGGTGCTGGAAACCCTCTAGGACGGCGGCAAAAGAAATGGGCGGTGAACGCGCCGGCATCGACGCGCCCACCGCCCACCAGAGGGCGCCGACATCAGCGCCCTCGGCTCCTCCCTGAGCGCGGGAATCAGCCCTCGAAGCTCAGCAGCACGGCACGCACCTGGTTGGGCGAGACACCGGCTTGCTGCTTGAGGGTGCTGAGACTGAAGGTGCTGAGCGCCTCGTGACCCAGGCTCTCGGCCAGACGCGGGGCCAGGGTGCGCAGGGTGCCGTCCTCCAGCCACTCCAGACGCAGCCAGACGCTTTCGCCATTGGCAAGCTCCAGCAAGGTCTCGGCGCGACGGCTGACCGCGGCACGCGCCGCCTCGCGCTGGGGCGCGGCGGAGGCCACCGGATTCACCGCCAGGCTGTCGCCCAGATCATCCACACGCAGCTGGGCCAGACCCTGGGGCTGGGTATTCCCGCTCTGCTCGCGGTAGACCGGCAGCAGGCTCTGGCGCGGCTCGCTCAGGGCCTCACCGCTGGTGGCCAGGCTGAGCTGGCCCTGGTGGCTGATCACCTGCTCCATGGAGAAGGCGCTGGCCGCAGCCAGGCTGTTGCCCGGGCCACCTTGAGCGGCGCCGGCGGCAGCTCCCCCACCGGTCGAGCCGGCCGCCAGGGCGGCATCGCCCGCCAGGGCCGAGGCATCCACCAGCCCGCCGATGAAGCCGGCGCCTCCCGCAGCCTGAGCCGCTGCCGCGGCGATGCCGGTGGCCGCCGAGCCGGAGGCCGGCGCAGCGCCCGGCACGGCGCCGGACTGGGTGCCATTGCCACCCAGAGGCTTGACCAGCAGGGCCGTCGTGGCCTGTGCGCTGCTGGCCGGCAGGATGCTGGCCAGGGCCTGCAGCAGAGGCTGGCTCAGGCGGTAGTTGGCGGCGTCCGCGCCGCTCAGGCTGAGCTTGATCTGCACGGGCTTGCCCAGGGCAACGGCAGGCGTGTCAAACAGCCCTTCGCCCTGCAGACCCAGCTGGTCTCCCGCCACCAGGCCCTGCAGGGCGGGCAGCAGCAGCTCGGCATCGTGCTTGCCGTCGTAGATCTTGTCCTTCACCCCCACGGCCGGCAGCTCCAGGGTCTTGGCACGGATCTCGCCCTTGGCCTTGGGGGCGGCGTCGGCCAGCTGGTAGTTGCCGGCATCGGCGCCGCTGAGCGCCAGCTTCACCGCCACGTCCTTGCCCTGACCCGCGTTCTTGGTGTCGAACTGGCCCTGGGTCAGCAGGCCCAGCTGATCACCCGCCACCGTGCCGGAGAGCTTGCCGCTCACCGTTGCGTCGCGCAGACCGTCGTAGACCTTGCTGGCCACGGCCAGCTGCTCCACCGTCACGGTCTTGGGCGTGATGGCGGCCTCGCTGGCCACCACACCGCCGACAAAGCGGTAGTTGCCGGCATCGGCACCGCTGAGCTGGCCGTCAAGCACCAGCTGCTTCTTGCTGCCCACATGCTTGTCGGCAAAGCGAACGCTGGGTTCCTTCATGCTGATCGCGTCGCCCGCCACCAGACCCAGCACCTCCAGCTTGGCACCCACGGCCGCGGTGCTGCCGTCATAGACCTTGCTGGCCACGTCGGCACGCAGCGTCACCTCGCGCGGCGTGATGCTGGCGCTGGTCTGCTGGGCCAGCGTGTAGTTGCCGGCGTCGGTACCGCTGAGGGTGAAGCCATCCAGCGTGACGTTCTTGCCCTGACCCACGTTCTTGTCGGCAAAACGGGCCGTGCCCGAGGCGAGGTCCAGGCTCACGCCATCGCCGGCCACCATGCCGATGAACCGGGCAGCGCCGATCTGGGCAAGGGTGCCGCCGTCATAGACCTTGTCGCTCACGCTGCCGGCCGCGAGCGAGAGCTGCTTAGCCGTGATGCGGCCAATGGCGCCACTGGCCGTCGTGCTGGCCAGGCGGTAGCCATAGACCTGCACCGCGCCCTTGCTGGCGCCGCTAATGGCCAGGCCATCCACCGACACCTGCTTGGCATTGCCCACGTTCTTGTCGGCATAGCGGGCCGGACCGCCCACGGTGTAGTTCACCGTGTCGCCGTCGATGGCGCCGCTGCTGGCGAAGTTGCCCGCACCCAAGCTCGCATCGCGCAGGCCGTCGTAGACCTTGCTGATGCTGCCGATCAGCGTCACCGTGATGGTGGGCGCCACGGTGTAGAGGAAGCCATGGCCCGTGCCCAGCACGCTGCTGGACGGCGTGGCGTCGTACTGCTTGAAGGCGCTGCTCAGGCCGCCACGGGTGTCCGCCGTGGGCGTGGTGGAGTACACCAGCCAGCGGCCCGCGCCGCCGGCCGTCAGGGCCGAGGCCCCGGCGTTGTTGACGAAATTGCGACCGGCCTGCAGCAGCAGGGGCGTGCCGGCCGCGCTGCTGTTGCCGGCGCTCACCGCCTGGTTCAGGATGAGGTCCGAGTTCGCGCCCAGGGCCCGCAGGTCCACGCTGTCACTGGCGCTGACACCGTTGAGTCCATCGGCCGTGCCCACCGTCAGGCTGGTCTCGTTGCTCAGCTTGAGCTGCGCCACACTGGCGGCGATCTCGCCGACCTGGTGGTTGCTGGCGCTCAGCACGGCATTGCCCGTGCTGCGCAGTGCCAGCTTGGCGGCCGTGATGCGGCCGCTGCCGCTGATGCCGACGCCCGCCTTGTCGTTCAGCGACAAGGTGCCCGTGGCTTGCACGGCGTTATTCAGCATCAGGCCGCCCTGCTCGCTGCTGATGTGCAGACTACCGGTGACAACGCGCTGTGTGCCGGCTTGCGTCAGATTGCGGGCTCGCACATCCAGCTTGTCAGCCACCGTGACCTGCAGCGCATTCAGCGTCACGTCGTGGTCCTGCGCATCGATGCGCATCACCTTGACGTTGTTAAAGGCCTGCAGGCTTGCCTCGCTGAGCTTGCTGGCCACACCGCCCACCGTGAATGCGGTGCCGGCGCCCGGCCGCGCGAACTCCACGGTGGCCAGCGATTGACCGCTGACCGTGGCCTTGTCGCCCGGCACGGAAGCGTTCGCCGCGACAAACTCGTCGGCTTCCAGGCGCAGCGTGGACGCGGTGCTGTTGAAGTTGATCGGCGCCTTCAGGCCCAGCACGCCATTGCCGCTGGATTTCAGCGTGACGCTGCTGGCCCGGTCGATGCTCAAGCCCGCCAGGCCGTCCACCGTGCCCAGACCCCAATTGGCCTGCGAGCTGGTGACGCTGCTGTCCCCACCGGTCTTGAGCGCCAGGGTGCTGAAGTTGAAGGTGCTGTCGCTGATCTCGGCGCCTGCACCGGCCGTGACGGCCAGATTGGCCGCCGCCACACCGCCGTTCACGCCCAGCACGCGCTGGCCGCTCTTCAGATGCACCGAGCTGGCCGTGGTCGTGATGTCGCTGTCGAACACCAGATTGCCACCGTCGCTGCGGCCCACCTCCAGCGTGCCCGCATTGACCTGGCCGATCGTGGCATTGTTCAGGCCCGTGCCCAGATGCAGCTCGTTGGCGGCCGTCATCTGGCGCAGCGTGACCTTGCCGGCGCCGCTGTTGGCGGTGACGGCCTTGCTGATGTTGATGGTGTCGCCAGTCAGGGTCAGACCGCCTGCGGTGTTGGTCAGGGTGCCCGCGGTGATGTCCACGGTCTTGTTGACCATCTCGAAGAAGCCGCTGGCATTGAAGCTGAAGTCGCTGCCCACGCTCACCGTGCCCGTGCCGTCCTCGCGGCCGATGGTCAAGTTCTTGATGCCGGGCAGCTTGGCCAGGGTGGCGGCCGAGGCAAAGCCGCTGGCATCGCCCAGCACCATATTGGTGGCCGCATCAAAAGGCTCCAGGCGCAGAGAGGCTGTGCTGAGGTTGTTCAGCGTGGCGCTGCCCCAGTCGATGGCGCCGGCGCGCAGGGTGAGCACGCCGCTGCCGGTGTCCAGTTTCACACCCACATTGCCGAAGCGGATGGTGCCGTCCGTGTAAATCTTGGAGCCGCCCTTGAAGGTGAAGGCTGTGTTCACGTCCACGTCGCCGCTGGCCTTGAGGAAGCCGCCCAGGACTTTCTCACCCGAGCTGTGGCTGCCATCAGCCTTGAAGAAGATGCGGCCAGTGCCCAGATCCATATCGGAGTTCAGCACCACCGCACCCGTACCCGCGGACAAGTGCAGATGGCCGCCGCCCGTGCTCAGAGGCTTGCTGAGCGTCAAGCCGCCGCCACTCATATTGTCGGAGTCGGCCCACATGCGGACATAGCCGCCATGGGTGGTGATGGAACCACCCACCGTGATGCCATCGGCCCCGAACAGCGTGATGGACGCGTCCGCAGGCGTGCCACTGCCGACGCTGCTGACGTTGTGGGTCGGCAGGGTGGCGACATTGGCACCCGTGCCATGGGCAATCAGATTGGGCGCATTGATGATTTCGCCGGTATCGGTACCGCCGGCCACCATCATGATGCTGCCGCGCCCAAAGACCTCGATGGTGTTGTCCTTGTTGGCAAAGCTGATGTTGCCGCCAACACCGCCCGTCTCCACACGCAAGCTGACATCGGGCTGCATGCTGATCTTGCCGTCACCGCCGTTCTGGCTGAGATCGGTGAAGCTGATGTTGCCGCTGGCCTGCAGCAAGACGTTGGCAGCCTGCGCCTCCAGATCCTTCTCGAAGACCTCGCTGCCGCTGATGTCGCCACTGCCGGCGCCGCCCTTGACCGTGATGGTGGCCGGATCCAGCAGCAGATCGCCGGTGCGTCCCTTGGCCGCGCGGGCATCGGTGTGGCCGCGGTAGGCCAGCTCCTGCTTGCCCGAGACCTCGGCGCGGCCGCCGTCGCCGCCCTGGGCGCCGCCGCGCACGCCAATCGTGCCGGCGAACTCGGTGCGGCCGTCGGACCAGAACACCACCTCGCCGCCGTGGCCCTGCTCGCGCGCGTCGGCGCGGGCCGTGCTCGCGGCATCGACCTTCAGGGTCTGGGCATTGCGCAGGCTGGCGTCCTGGCCCTGCCAGCCACCGCCCACATGGATCAGGCCGCCGCCGGTGGCGCCGCTGGCCTCCAGGTTTGCACCGTTCAGGCTGATGTCACGACCCTGCACCTCGATGCGCCCACCCTGCCCCTGGGTCGAGCCGGCGTCCAGCGTGCCACGCAGCTGCACGCTGCCCTGCTCGCCGCCGTCCAGCATGATGCGACCACCCTGCAGGCTCAGGCCGCGGGCTTCGATCACACCGTCCATGTTCAGCACGCTGGCGCGCAGTGCGCTGGCGCCCTGAGCGCTGAGCAGCACGCGCTCACCCTCGATGCGACCGCTGTGGCGCAGCTCGGCGTCCAGCGCGGCACGCTCCACCTGCACCTGCAGCAGACCATCACCGCCAAAGTCCAGGGCCACCTTGTCGGCCGCCACCAGGGCCGTCTGGCGGGCCTGCACCGTGCCGCTGTTGTCCAGGCTGGGCGCCAGCAGGGCCACCACCTCGCCTTGCAGCCGACCTTCGTTGCGAATGGCGCCGGCATGGCCCTGGCGCTCGAAGCGCGCGCGCCCAGCCAGGAAGTCCTCGTCCTTCACGCCCAGGCTGGCAGCCACCAGGGCCCCCACCTGCACCTGGGCGCCCTTGCCGAAGGCCACGCCCTGGGGGTTGATCAGCCAGACCTGACCATTGGCCGTGAGCTGACCGTCGATCTGGCTGGCGCCGCCGCCGAGCACGCGGTTGAGGACCACGGCGCTGGCATGCGGCTGTTCGAAGCGCACGCTGGCGCCGCTGCCGATATTGAAGCTGTTCCAGTTCAGGATCAGCTTGTCGCTGCCCTGCTGCACCGTCATCTGGCCACCCTGGCTGTTGATCTGGGCCTGACCGGCGCCTATCTGCGCCCCGCCCGGCAGCACCTGGGCGCTGCTCAGGCCCGTCAGGCCCAGCAGCACGCCGGCCAGCAGGCCGCGGCTGAGGCCGCCGCTGCGCTTGCCGCGTGCCTTGGCGTTCTCGGGTACCGGCACATAGCTGGCGCTCTCATCACTCCAGACCAGGCGGAAAGCGTGGTTCATCGAAGCCTTGCTTGTCATCTTGCGTTCTCTCGTAGTCGTGCGTGCTTGGGTTCAGGCCTGCGGCGTCGGCGCTCAGAAGCGCAGGGCGGCCTGGACCCACAGATGGTTGCGGCCGCTGCGGCCGTCGGCGTTCAGACCCTTGGGGCTCAGGCCCGGGTTGTCGCCCAGAGCACGGGCATAGGCCGAGCGCAGGGTCCAGCGCTCGCCATAGAGATTCAGGCCCAGGCCGGCGCCGGACAGCGCATAGCCGTTGCTCTGCGTCGCACTCAGGGCGCCCGTCCAGGGACGGGTGTGGAGCTGGATGCGCCCGTGGTCCACAAAGCCCAGGGCTTGGGCCCGCAGGCCCTGGGCCAGGCTGAAGTCGCGGCGCAGTTCCAGATTCATCAGCCAGCCGCTGTCGCCGCTGGCCTCACCCATGGCCTGGCCGCGCACGCCGGCCGGGCCGCCCAGGATGAACTTCTCGGAGGAGTCCAGATTGCGCCCGCCCTGCTGGCCGCTGGCGCCCAGAAAGAGGCTCCAGTCCGGCGCAGCTTCGAAGGACTGGACGCGGGAGGCACGCCAGAACAGTTTGCTGAAGCCGCCGGCGGTGCGGGCGCTCAGGGCGTCGACCAGGCTGTCGGCCGCGTTGTTCAGCTTGAGCTGGCCGCCGGCCAGGCCCAGGCTCATTTCATGCTGGGCCAGCTGACCCAGCTGGGGCGCGACCAGATTGCCGCTCAGGGTGGCCGAAGCCTTGACGATGCGACGGGCACGTATCTCCTGGCCCAGCGCCTTGTCGTTCATGGACTTGCGCTCCAGCTCCACCGAGCCCCAGAGGTTGGCGCCACGCGCGCGCAGCAGCGGGTAGCTCAGGCCGGCGCTCAAGCTGCCGGCCGTGCCACTGAGCCCCAGGGGGGCCGAATCGCCGCCCAGCTCATAGCGCAGCAGGCTGGTGTTCAGCTGGGCGCGCAGGCCCTGCGGATTCAGGCCCAGGCCATAGCCCAGGGCCAGCTGATCATTGCCGCGGGCATGGCTGAGCGAGGCGCTCAGCACATCGTCGGCAGCGAGGGGTCGGTACAGCTGGGCCTGGGCGCTGCTGCGCCATTCGCCGGTGTAGCGGTTGCCAAAGCTGTCCAGGCCCAGCTGGGCATCCCAGCGGCGGCTGCTGTCGGCGCGCACCAGCATGCGGCTGCTGCCGGCTTCCTTGCCCTTTTCCAGGCTGGCGCGTGCCTGTACGCCCGGCACATCGTTGATCAGCAGCAGGGCGCGCTCCAGCTGCTCGCTGCGCACCGGCCCGGGGGGCAGGGCGGCATCGGCAATGGCCGCCAACCAGGCGGCCAGCGCGGGCTCGGCATTCAGCACCTTGATGCGCTCGGCGCCCGACTGCAGACGGCCCGGCAGCACCGCAATCTCCAACTCGCCCTCACTCAGATCCTGGCGCGGCAGATAGGCCCTGGCCAGCGGATAGCCCGCGGCCTGCAGGGCCTGGCTCACACGGCCAGCCAGCTGCAGCAGCTGGGCGTGGCTGAGGGTGCGGCCCCGCGCATCGGCCACCAGGGCCTGCAGGCTGGCTTCCTCGACCAGGCCATCCGCGCCCGTGAAGCGCACGCGCTCGATGCGGGCCCGCAGACCCGGCTGGGCCGCCACCGCGTCCAGCGAGGGCAGCTGCACGGCCGGAGCACTGGGCGCCGGCAGGCGCGGCGCACTCTGTTCCAGGCGCTGCTGCTCGTTGAGCAGCTGACCGGCGTCCGGCGCAGCTTGTGCGGATAGCGCCCACATCATGGCAGGCAGCACGGCCGGCGCCCAATTCCTTTTGCGTGCGCCAACCGCACGCGACAACGACTTCTTGTTCTTGCCCATGGCCTGGTCCTCGGGGGTAATTCCAATCAAGGCCACGTTTATCGGCCAGGCGCGTCCGGCGGGGCTTTGCCAATCCGCCCGGGACTTTTGCCAATCCGATAGGGGCGCATACAAGCGTCGGGACTTCGTGGATTCCTCACGCACGCCGCGACATGCCCGACAATCACGGCCGTGATGAATCGCGCAGTTCCAGAATCGACACCCCTGCCCCTGCTGCTGCTGGTGGATGACAAACCCGAGGAGCTGCGCTGGCTGATCCCGCTGCTGCAGCCCCATTTCCGCCTGGCCCTGGCGGCGGACGGACTCTCGGCCCTGCACAAGGCCGAAAGCCTGCAGCCCGAACTGGTACTGCTGGACATCAATCTGCCGGATCTGGACGGCCTGACCCTGGGCCGCCGCCTCAAAGCCAGCCCCAGCACCGCCGAGGTGCCCCTGATCTTCCTGAGCGCCCACAACGAGCCCGCCGCCCGCATCGAAGGGCTGGGCCTGGGCGCCGTGGACTTCATCGGCAAGGATGCCCACCCCGAGGAGGTGCTGGCCCGGCTGCGCCTGCATCTGGCGCTGTCACGTCGCCTGCGGGCCGCGGAGCGCCCGACGCGCGACGCGCCGACCAGCACGCCCGACCAGACCCTGCTGCGCAGCATCTGCAGCCATGTCCAGGCCCATCTGGACCAGGGTCTGAGCGTGGCCGCCATCGCTCGCCACTTCGGGCTGAGCGACAAACGCCTGCTGAGCCTGTTCCGCGAGCAGCTGGGACAGACGGTGTCGGGCTATATCAGCGAGGAGCGCATGCGCGCCGGCCAGCGCCTGCTGCAGCAGACCCGGCTGGAGGTGCAGCAGATCGCGCAGATGGTGGGCTATGCCAACCCGGCCAATTTCGCCACCGCCTTCCGCGAGCGCCATGGCCTGAGCCCGCAGGCCTACCGACAGTCCTTGCGCCAGGGCTCGGAGCCTGCCGAAGCCTGTCCATGAGCCGGACCGCAGGCCGGCTCGCACAGGCGCTGCTGGCTCAGCTGTTCCTGATGCTGTGCCTGCTCGGGTCGGCGGCGCTGCAGGCGCAGCCCCTGCTGACGCTGAGCACCACCACCGATCAGGCGCCCAGCCTGGATCTGCGATCCAGCATGAGTCTGCGGGTGGAGCCGGGCCCCAGCGGACCGGCACCCGATCAAGCGCCGCCAGAGCTGCGTGAGGGCCGCGGCTTCAAGCCGGCCAGCACCGCCGATCTGAACCCGGGCTACACCCGCGACACCTACTGGCTGCGCCTGCGGCTGCACAACCCGCAGCCGCGCCCCGAGCAGCGCGTGCTGCTGCTGGAGCCCGCGCGGCTGGAGTCTGTGACCCTGTATTGGCATGGCGCAGCGGCCGCTGGCTGGCAACGCAGCCGCGCCGGCACGGACCAGCCCTTTCATCTGCGCGAGCTGCCCCTGCGCGACCAGGCCTTTGTGCTGAACCTGGCGCCTGGCGAGGAGCGGGTGCTGTTGCTGCGGGTGAGCAGCCGCAGCGCCCTGGCCCTGCGCGCCAGCCTGTGGCAGCTCGGCCCCCTGCTGCAGCGCCAGCAGCAGCTGCTCTGGTTCGACGGCATGCTGCACAGCCTGAGCCTGGGTGTTGGACTGATCGCCCTGCTGCTGAGCCTCAGCCAGCGCTCACCCGGCTATGCGCTGACGGGGCTCTTCCTCGTCGCGGCCACACTCTATGAAGGCTCGCTGCGCGGCACCAGCTTCATGCTGCTCTGGCCACAGGCCACCGACTGGGCCCAGCGCGCCCTGGGCGTGAGCGGCGTGCTGGCCACCCTGCTGCAGGCCATGGCCCTGCACGTGCTGCTGGCACTTCCGCGCCTGCAGCCGCGCCTGGCTCGCATCCACCAGCTGCTGATGGCTCTGAGCCTGCTGCTGATCCTGTACGCCTGCGTGGGTGACTACCATCTGGCCACCCAGATCGCCAATCTGGGCAATACCGCCCTGGCCGCCTGCGGCCTGATCGCCGGCCTGCGCGCGGCGCGGGACGGTCACTTCATGGGCCGCATCTGGGCCGTGGTCATTGCCACCCAGCTCCTGGGTCTGCTGCCCCGCTATCTGGTGCTGAGCGGCACGATTCCCTACCTGCCCCTGCTGGACTATCTGGGCACCCTCGTGGCCCTGGCCGGCGGGCTGGCGGTGCTGATCGGCATGGCCCGCCATGTCGCGGACGAGCGTATGCGTTACGCCCAGGGACTTGAAGCCGCCGTGCAGGCGCGCACGGCCGAGCTGGCCAGCGCCCATGCCGAGCTGCGTGCCAGCGACGCCGCCAAGGGCAGGCTGCTGGGCTATCTGGGCCATGATCTGCGCGCGCCACTGGCCTCGGTGCTGCAGCTGGCTCGGCAGCTGCAGCCCGGTGCGGACTTCGAGAGCAATCGCCGCGCCATCGAGCAGGGCGGCCGCATGTTGCTGGACACCCTGGACGAGCTGCAAGGATTTGCGCGCCAACCGGAGGCCGTGCTGCCGCGCGAAGCCCTGCCTGCACCGCTCTACCTGCCGGGTCTGTTGCGGGAAGTCGGGGACCAGGCCCAGGCCCTGATGCGCAGCCGGGGCCAAGCGCTGCAGCTGCTGCCGGCCCCGGACTTGCCGGGCGTGGTGGAACTGGACGGGCGCCGACTGCGTCAGGTGCTCTTCAATCTGCTGTCCAACGCGGCCAAGTACGGCGACGGCGCACCCGTGCAGCTGCAGGCCTGGTCGGAAGGTGCCAGCCTCATCTTGGCCGTCCGGGATCATGGCCCGGGCATTCCCGAGCCCGAGCAGGCCCAGATCTTCAAGCCTTTCCATCGCCGTGCCAGCAGCCGCGGGCTGCCGGGCCTGGGCCTGGGCCTGAGCATTGCCCAGCAGACGGCCCAGGACATGGGCGGCACCCTGAGCCTGGAGAGCCGGCCCGCCTGGGGCAGCCGCTTCATCCTGCGTCTACCCCTGCAGCTGGCGCTGGAGTCTCAGGTGCTGTGGCCCACGCCGAGCTCCGAGCTGCCTGCGGATCTGGGCGAGGGGCTGGCGGCTCTGGTGCTGGACCCCTGCGAGAGCGCCGCCGAGGCGCTGTGCGAGCGCCTGCTGATGGCCGGCTTCGAGGTGGAATGCTGCAGCCATGTCGAGCAGCTGGAACCCGCCTTGCAAGGCCTGGCACGTCGTGCCACGCCCTGCCTGCTGGTGCATGAGCCCGCCATGCTGCAGGCCTTGCCCGGCGGCTGGCAGGCCCTTGTTGCCCGCTGGCCGTCGCTGCAGGCCCTGGCCTGCGCCGCAGCCCCAGCTGACGAGCAGTGCCTGGCCAAGCCCTTGAGCGATGGCGCTTGGCGGCTGAGTTTGATGGCGATGACCGCCAACGCACGCAGGGCCATGAGCAGGCTCAGCACTGAGCCACAGCCTCCTGCTGCGGCCTGAGCGACTTGCCGCAATCCAGCGCCAGCAGGCTCGCAGGCTGGGACCAGCCGCTGCTGCGCCCCTCGATCAACACCCGGGGAAGCCGGGCCGTCACCACGGGCGCGGCCTGCTCCGCACTGGGGCGCTGGCTCTTGCCCACGATCACCACGCGTTCCAGCACCATGACGGGATGCTGCGGGGTGGAGATGTAGTCCGCCATGGCCAGCACCGAGCCCCAGGCGAGCACGGCACCCAGGCCTGCCACGCAGGAATGTGCAAAGGCGTGCAAAGCGAGTTTCATGTGAGGCTCCTTGACTGCTGGCCGGGACATCCGGCGCCTGCGATGAAATCAGTGTCGGCGCCCGGGCTCGCGATCACCAGGCAGATGCGACGAAGCGCAGCGGCGCCACGCCCAACTGCCGGCAGCGCCGATGAAGCCGCTGCGGCAAACGCCCTCAACACGGGGCTGGGCCCAGTGTCAGAGCCAACAAAAAGCCCGGCCTGAGCCGGGCTTGATTGAAAGGGTGTGAGAACGAGGGCGCAGCCTGCCTCCGAGCTCAGAGCGCCGCCTGCTCGGGCTGCGGCAGGGGCGGCAGGTTCTGACCCGGTGCCTGGGCGGCCTCAAGCCGCACCACGCTGTGGTGCTCGCGGGCTTGCAGGCCCTCGGCCAGCAGCAAGGCCGTCAGGACGGCGCTGGCCACGGCTGCGATGGCGGTCAACAAGGTCTTGGTGCTGGCGCTCATGCGTGACTCCATGGGGTCTTGTCAGGCGAGATCCTGGCGGCAGTCTCGGGCCTCGGCGTCGGGCCTGCCACTGCGGCGCGACGAACTGCGGTCCCGTGGGACTGAACGGCTGTGGGGATGGCGCGAAAAGGGCGGGAAGCCGAGTCAGGGCCGCACCTGCGATGCGGTCTTGGCTCGGCTCCCCGGCGGCGGTGACGAGGGCAACTCATGCTGGTGCACGGCTGCACATCAGACGCGGCGCTGCGGCTTGGCGGCAGCCAGCTGGGTGTTGCCGGCGCTGCCCAGGCTGCGGCCCTCGATCACCACGCGCGGCAGCTGCACCACCTGCTGGGCCTGGCTGGCGGGCACCGACTTGCCGGTGATGACCACGCGGGGCAGCTGCTCGATCTTCTGGGCCGAGGCGGCACCGGCAAACATCAGGCCGGCGGCCAGGGTGAACAGGACTTGGACGAGGGCTTGCTTGCGGTTCATGTTCTGACTCCTTGCTGTGTTCGACACGGCACCGTGCTGTATCGATGGAGTCAGTATCTGCAGCCTGCGCGGCCGCCGCGAGCGGGCTGCGACGAACTGCAAGCATGGGCGACCGAATGGTCGCTGACGGCGACCAGCGTCGGCGCTCAGCGCGCGCGTTCGAGCTCGCGACGCACCACGCCGGCCAGGTCTTCCAGGGTCTTCTCCTTGCGCAGCAGGGCTCGCACGCCCAGGCGCTGGGCCTGCTCGCGCAGGGACTCGGTGATATGCCCCGAGCTGATGACCACGGGCAGCCATGGCCTCTTTCGCTGCAGCTCGGCCGCCAAGTGCAGGCCCGAGCCGCCGGGCATATTGAAATCGCTGACCAGCAGATCCACATCACCGGCGGCCACCCGATCCAGGGCCTCGGCGGCATCGCCGGCCAAGCTGACCCGGTAGCCCTGGCGCCGCAGCAGGCCTTGCACGGTCAGGCGCATCACCTCGTCATCATCCACATAGAGGACATGCTGCCCCTGCCCCTCGCCCGACAGGCTCAGCAGGGGTGCCGGTTCGGTCACCGGGCCTTCCCAGTCCAGCAGGGGCAGGTAGAGATGAAAGCAGCTGCCCTGGCCGGGCGTGCTGTCCACCTGGATCTCACCCCCATGCGCCAGCACGATGCCATGCGCCACGGCCAGACCCAGGCCCGTGCCCTCGCCCTTGGGCTTGGTGGTGAAGAAGGGCTCGAACAGATGGCTGCGGGTGATGGGGTCCATGCCCTTGCCGTCGTCACGCACCCACAGATGGGCACGCGGCGCCGCACCCTCGTGCTGTACATCAAGGCCCAGCTCCACCGTGCCAGCCTGGCCCTCGAGGGCATGCCAGGCATTGGTGCACAGATTCATCAGCACCTGTTGGATCTGGGTGGCATCGGCCTGCACATAAAGGGCTGGCTCGGGCAGGTCCAGTTCCAGCCGCACATCGCGCGGCACGGCGGCCCGCAACAGGGCCACGCTCTCTCGGATCAGATCCTGCAAACGCACCGCCTTGAGCTGCTGAGGTTGACGTCGCCCGAAGGCCAGGATCTGCTGCACCAGGCTGCGAGCGCGCTCGCCACCAATGCGGATCAGGCCCAGATGCACGGCCGCCGGGTGGGTGGGTGGCAGCTGCTCCAGCGCCAGGGCCACATTGCCCAGCACCGCCCCCAGGAGGTTGTTGAAGTCGTGGGCGATGCCGCTGGCCAGACGGCCTATGGCCTCCAGCTTCTGGGCCTCGCGCAGCTGGGCCTCCAGCTCCTGGCGCCGCGCCTCGGCCTGCACCCGCTCGCTCAGGTCGATGTCCACACAGTAGAGCTCGGCCTCACCACGGCAATTGCGTTGCATCGTGTGGCTGGAGAAGACGTGGACGGGGCGACCATCCTTGCGGCGCAGCACCAGCTCCTCGGCCGGTATCGACACCCGGCCCGAGGCCAGCCACTCGCGGGTGCCCACGATCACCTGCTCCCGCATCTCCTGCGGGATGATCAGATCCTCCAGCTTTTGCCCCAGGGCCTCCTGCTTGCTGTAGCCATAGAGCTGCTCGCTGGCGGCGTTCCAGAAGATGACTCGCCGCTCGGCGTCGTAACCCTGCACCGAGACCTTCTCCACCCCTTCGAGCAGAGCGCGAAAGCGCTGCTCGCTCTCCAGCAGTGCGCGCTCCAGACTTTGCGTGTGCAAGCCGCTCATGTCATCGCTCCCTGTTGGCATGACACCAACACAGCGGCGTCTCCTGCGGGAGACGCCGCTGCGTTCCGAGATGCAAGGGCATTGTTGCGCCCGCTTGCGCAATACGACAAGCCGTAAAAAAGGGTGGCCCCCCAGCACGGGACAGCCCTGCCCCTTACATCGGCTTCAAAGCAACAGTCTTTGAACCGGTGAAGGGCATGAACCGGCCCTCAGTGGGCCGTGCCCCCGATCAGGCGCAGCAGCAGGGGCATGCGGCCGGCGCTCAGGTCCTGGGCTGCGGACAGCTGGGCAGCATCACCCAGATCAAAAGCGCCCAGCAGCAGCGTCCCGACCAGGACCAGGCCAAGCAAGAGGAGCAGGAGGCGGGGCTTCATGGTTGCGCAGTATCCATCAGCCGCTGGCGCGGCGCTCTCCCCCTCAAGATGGAGAGCCGCAGCGTGCTGACAGCACATGTCAGCAAGGCTGGCACCGCTTGGCCCCAGCGGCCTATGATGGCGGGTTTTCCCGCGTCGCCACGGCCGGCTGGCCGCCTCTCCCATGCCCGACTCCAAGCCCTTCACCCCCGTGCCCGAGGCGCAGCAAATCCGCGTCCGGGGCGCGCGCACCCACAATCTGAAGAACATCGATGTGGACCTGCCGCGCAACCAGCTGGTGGTGATCACGGGCTTGTCGGGCTCGGGCAAGTCCAGCCTGGCCTTCGACACGCTCTACGCCGAGGGTCAACGCCGCTACGTGGAAAGCCTCTCGGCCTATGCCCGCCAGTTCCTGCAGCTGATGGACAAGCCCGAGGTGGACGTGATCGAGGGCCTCTCGCCCGCCATCTCCATCGAGCAGAAGGCCACCAGCCACAACCCCCGCTCCACCGTGGGCACGGTGACCGAGATCCACGACTATCTGCGCCTGCTCTACGCGCGCGCCGGCACGCCCTTCTGCCCCGACCACCACCTGCCCCTGGAGGCGCAGAGCGTGAGCCAGATGGTGGATGCGGTGCTGGCCATGAAGGACGAGTCGCGCCTGATGCTGCTGGCCCCGGTGGCGCGCGACCGCAAGGGCGAGTTCGTGGAGCTGTTCCAGGACCTGCAGGCCCAGGGCTATGTGCGCTTCCGGGTGGACGGCATCACGGTGGAGGCGCCCGACATCCCGGTGCTCAAGAAGGCCGAGAAGCACGATATCGACGTGGTGGTGGACCGCATCAAGCTCAGGCATGAGGGCGCCGACCAGCTGCGCCAGCGCCTGGCCGAGAGCTTCGAGGCCGCGCTGCGCCTGGCCGAGGGCCGCGCCCTGGTGCTGGACCTGGACAGTGGCGCCGAGACCCTGTTCTCCAGCAAGTTCGCCTGCCCCGTCTGCAGCTACTCCCTGCCCGAGCTGGAGCCGCGCCTGTTCTCCTTCAACTCGCCGGTGGGCGCCTGCCCCAGCTGCGAGGGCCTGGGCCAGGTCACGGTCTTCGACCCCGAGCGCGTGGTGGCCTTCCCCTCGCTGAGCCTGGCCAGCGGCGCAGTCAAGGGCTGGGACCGCCGCAACCCCTATACCTTCTCCCTGCTGGAGACCGTGGCCAAGCACTATGGCTTTGATATCGAGCTGCCCTTCGAGGAGCTGCCCGAGCAGGCCCGCACGGTGCTGCTCAACGGCTCGGGCGAGGAAGAGATCGCCTTCAGCTACCAGGGCGAAACCGCCAGCGGCAAGAAGCGCAGCATCAAGCGATCCCATCCCTTCGAGGGCATTCTGCGCAGCCTGGAACGCCGCTACAAGGAGACGGACTCCTCGGCCGTGCGCGAGGATCTGGCGCGCTACCAGGCGGCCAAGCCCTGCCCGCATTGCGAGGGCTCGCGCCTGCGCCGCGAGGCCCGGCATGTGGTGCTGCAACCCGCCGATGCGCCCGAGGGCCATATCGGCCGCCCCATCTACGAGGTGGAGCACGCCACCTTGCGCGAGGCCCTGGACTATTTCGAAGGGCTCAAGCTCAAGGGTGCCAAGGCCGAGATCGGCGCCAAGGTGGTGCGCGAGATCGCGGCGCGCCTGCGCTTCCTCAACGATGTGGGCCTCAACTACCTGAGCCTGGACCGCAGCGCCGACACGCTCTCGGGCGGCGAGGCCCAGCGCATCCGCCTGGCCTCCCAGATCGGCTCGGGTCTGACCGGCGTGATGTATGTGCTGGACGAGCCCAGCATCGGCCTGCACCAGCGCGACAACGACCGCCTGATCGCCACCCTGCGCCGCCTGCGCGATCTGGGCAACTCGGTGCTGGTGGTGGAGCACGACGAGGACGCCATCCGCGCCGCCGACTATGTGCTGGACCTGGGCCCCGGCGCCGGTGTGCACGGCGGCCGCATCATCGCCCAGGGCACGCCCGACGAGGTGGCCGCCCATCCGGAGTCGCTCACCGGCGCCTACCTCAGCGGCCGCGCACGCATCGAGGTGCCGCGCGAGCGCCACAGCCTGGCGCGCCAGGACAAGCCGCAGACGCTCCGGATCGTCAATGCCCGCGGCAACAACCTCAAGGGTGTGACGGTCGAAGTCCCCGTGGGCCTGCTGACCTGCGTGACCGGCGTCTCGGGTTCGGGCAAGAGCACCCTGGTCAATGACACGCTTTACGCGGCCGTGGCCAAGAAGCTCTACCAGGCCCACCAGGACCCGGCGCCGCATGACGAGATCGAGGGCCTGGAAGCCTTTGACAAGGTCATCAATGTGGACCAGAGCCCCATCGGCCGCACGCCGCGCTCCAACCCCGCCACCTACACCGGCCTGTTCACGCCCATCCGCGAGCTCTTTGCCGAGATGCCCACGGCGCGCGAGCGCGGCTACGGCCCCGGCCGCTTCAGCTTCAATGTGGCCGGCGGCCGCTGCGAGGCCTGCCAGGGCGACGGCGTGCTCAAGGTGGAGATGCACTTCCTGCCGGATGTGTACGTGCCCTGCGATGTCTGCCACGGCAAGCGCTACAACCGCGAGACCCTTGAGGTGCTCTACAAGGGTAAGAACATCACCCAGGTGCTGGACATGACTATCGAGGACGCGGCCGGTTTCTTCAGCGCCGTGCCCAGCATCTCACGCAAGCTGCAGACCTTGATGGACGTGGGCCTGGGTTATGTGAAGCTGGGCCAGAGCGCCACCACGCTCTCGGGCGGTGAGGCCCAGCGCGTGAAGCTGGCCCTGGAGCTGAGCAAGCGCGACACCGGCCGCACCCTCTACATCCTGGACGAGCCCACCACGGGCCTGCACTTCGGCGATATCGCCCTGCTGCTCAAGGTGCTGCACCAGCTGCGCGATGCGGGCAACACCATCGTGGTGATTGAGCACAACCTGGACGTGATCAAGACCGCCGACTGGCTGATCGATATGGGCCCCGAGGGCGGCTCCGGCGGCGGCCAGCTGCTGATGGCGGGCACCCCGGAGGCTCTGGCCGAATGCGCGGCCAGCCACACGGGCCGGTATCTGAAGCCCCTGCTGGCGCGGGGCTGACGGAAGGATCGGAACAGGGATCGAGACCGGGGCCGGCACAGGCCGGCCGGTCCGGGCATCAGGCTTGGGACTGGCGGCGACGCGCCCAGAAAGCCAGCCCGACCAAGCCCGCCAGCATCATGGCCCAGGTACCGGGCTCGGGCACGGGCGGCGGCGGGGTGACGGTGGTGATGGCCCCCGGCGGCAGGGGCGGAATGCCCCCGAAGCCCGCGGAAGGCGGCGGCTGCAGGATGCTGCCACCGCCCACGGGGATGCCGGCGCCCGTGGGGGGCAGGCTGGCACCCGTCACGGGTACACCGGAGATCTGGGCAAAGGTGGGCTCGCCACCACCGCCGGCCACACCGGCGCCGGTCGGCTCCATCTCAAGCAGGCCCTGGGGATCTTCACCGGCACGTGTGGAGGACGCCACATTGCTCGCCGTAGCGGGCGCGGCGGCACGGGCCGGCGCTTCGCGGGTGATGCGGCTCACATTGCGGCAGACCGTGGGCACCAGGATGCAGTGCCCGTCCTCGCAATAGACCAGGCCTCGCTCCTGCATCTTCTCGGTCCAGCCGGTACGGATCACGGTATTGCAGAAACTCGACTTGCCGAAGTGCATATCGCGAATCTGTGCACCGTAGCGAGCCTGGCCCTGGATGGCATCACGCGTGATGGTGACCATCTCGTCATACTGCCGCGCCTGCATGCGCTGCTTGAGCTTGGCGCGAGTCGCCGCCGGGATGTCCTGGTAGCGATCCACGGCCGCGACCACATCGCCCATGAAGGGATTGACCCCTGGGCGGTCCCAGGAGCACTGGGGCAAGGTGGCGCCGGAGGCGGCCAGAGCGATGGCGGCAAGCATGGACATGGACCTGAACCCTCGTGAACCGCCTGTGGAGGCAGCGGATCGGGACTTGGTTTTTAGAGGTCTGCAGTGTAAGAGTCCGACCGGGCATGGGGCCGGACAAGCCCCCCCAGGCGCGGGAGGGCGCGGCGGACTTTTGTCACGCTAGCGGCCTCCGATGCAGGCCAGACCCCTGTCACGACCCCGGCACCTGCGGCCAAGACCGGAATTCCCGCTTGCTGGACCCAGAGATTGCCGGCTTAGGCCCCCGAGGCTGATATCGTGCGGGCTGCGCCACCTTTGGCGCTTCGCTTGACCTCCGACTACCGTCCCTGCGCTCCATGTCCGTCCACGCGTCCCGGCGTCATGTCCTCTACGTCGAGGACGACCGCATCAATATCGTGCTGATGGAAGAGGTGTTTCGGCGTCTGCCGGATGCCTGGTCGCTGGACTGCGTGGAAGATGGCGCCCAGGCCCTCAGCGTACTCGGCGAGCTGCGGCCGGACCTGCTGCTGGTGGACATGAATCTGCCGGACATGAACGGGCTGGAGCTGCTGACGCGCCTGCGGGCGCAGTACCAGGGCCTGACAGCCCTGCCCTGCGTGGCCCTGTCCGCGGACGCCCTGCCCGAGCAGGTGCAGGCCGCACGCGCCGCCGGCTTCACGGACTATTGGATCAAGCCCATCGACGTGCTTCAGTTGGCCGAGGCGCTGCAGGCGCTGGACTTGTCCGGCTGCGGCGGCAGCCAGCGGCCATAAAAAAAACCCGGCCGGAGCCGGGTTCTGCGTGCATCGCGGCCGCCTCGGGAGGCGACCGGACAGCGAGCTCACTTGAGGTGGCTGTTGATCAGCTTGGTCATCTCGAACATATCGGCCTTGGCCTTGCCGAAGATCTCCTTCAGCTTGGCGTCGGCATTGATGATGCGCTTCTGCACCTCATCCTGCAGCTTGTTCTTCTTGATGTACTCCCAGACCTTCTTGGTCACGTCGGTGCGCGGCAGAGGGGCGGCACCCACGATGGCGGCCAGAGCCGCGCTGGGAGTCAGGGCCTTCATGAAGGCGGCGTTGGGCGTGCGCTTCTTGGCAGGCGCGGCGGCCTTCTTGGCCGGGGCCGCCTTCTTCGCCGGTGCTGCTGCCTTCTTGGCCGGAGCGGCCTTCTTCGCCGGTGCCGCCGCCTTCTTCGCCGGAGCGGCCTTCTTGGCCGGCGCCGCCTTCTTGGCGGGCGCAGCAGCCTTCTTCGCAGTTGCCATGTCGATTCTCTCCATCAAAGTTTGGTTGATGTGCCGGGTCCGGGCGAAGGTCGCGTACCTGCGTACAAGCCTTCAATCTCTCTGGCACCTAGCGCAGGCAATGGTACTGCGCGCCTACCGCATTGAGAAGGCTCTGCAAGGGGAGGAATGCCCCAAAAGACCGCCTGGAATGCGCTCTTTGTCGCGGCCCCGCATCAGATGCGCGATGGCCAGAGCAAATGTGCCCCCGCCTCGCCCACATCACGGCATCCGACAAGTGCCATGGCGATCTCGAATTCATCGCGCAGAAGACGCAGCGCCTGGGCCACGCCCAGTGCACCCGCCGTGGCCAGGGCATGCACATAGGGGCGTCCCAGCAGCACCGCGTCGGCACCCAGACACAGGGCCTTGAGCACATCGCTGCCACGCCGGATGCCGCCATCCACCAGCAGCGGCAGGTCCGGTCCCACGACCTCGCGCAGCAGGGGCAGCAACTCGGCGGTGCTGGGCAGCGCGTCCAGGGTGCGCCCGCCATGGTTGCTCACCACCAGACCGGACACACCGCGTCGCATGGCCTCGCGCGCATCCTCGGGATGGCACAGGCCCTTGAGCAGCAGGGGCAGCGGGCTGCGCTCACGCAGCCAGTCAATCTCGGACCAGGTGGCGGCGCGCGGCATCAGGCCATCAAACAGGGCACTCTGCCCCGGCGCCAGGTCGAGCGGCTTCTTGCGCCCGCCCAGATTGACGGCACGTACATCGTCAGGCAGCTGAAAGCCGGCGCGGCGCTCGCGGTCGCGCGCCCCCTGCACCGGCGCGTCGACGGTCAGCACCAGGGCTTCAAAGCCAGCGGACTGAACCCGCTGCAGCAGCTCGGCCATGAAGCCCCGGTCATCGCGCCAGTAGAGCTGGAACCACAGGGGGCCGCTCGTCGGCTCCTGGCGCATGGCGCGCGCCACGGCCTCCATGGGCACGCTGGCCTGGGCGCTGAGAATCATGCCGGCGCCCTGGGCGGCCGCGGCATAGGCGCTGGCCAGCTCGCCGTCGGGATGGGCCAGGCGCTGATAGGCAATCGGGGCCAGCAGCAGGGGCGTCGGCCAGGTCTTGCCGAACATGCTCGTGCGCGTGTGGCCGCCGCAGAGATCGCGCAGCACGCGCGGCCACAGCTTGAGGGCGTCCCAGGCCGCGCGGTTGGCCCGCATGACCTGCTCATCGGCGGCACCGCCATTGAGGTAGGCCCAGGCCGAGGGCGTCATGCACGCCTGCGCATGAGCCTCGAAGTCGGCCAGGTTCACGATGCCTTCGGGCAGGCTTTGCAGCGCGGGACGCTCGCCGGACTCGCTCATGTGTCGGCCCACATGCGCAAGAGGTTGTGATAGGTGCCGGTGAGCTGCACCGTGGCCTCGGACTCGCCGTGTTCGGCCCGCAGCCGCATCAGACTCATGTCCATCTCGTAGAGCAGGCGGCGCTGCTCGTCGCTGCGCACCATGCTCTCGATCCAGAAGAAGCTGGCCAGGCGCGCGCCGCGCGTGACGGGGCTCACATGGTGCACGCTGGTGCCGGGGTAGAGCACCATATCGCCGGCGGCCAGCTTGACGCGCTGCTCACCGAAGGTGTCCTGCACCACCAGCTCGCCGCCGTCGTAGTCCTGCGGATCGGCCAGGAAGAGGGTGCAGGAGATATCGGTGCGCACGCGCTGCTGCCCACCGGGCAGGTAGCGCACAGCCTGATCGACATGGGGGCCATAGAAATTGCTGGCGCCGCCATAGCGGTTGAACAGGGGCGGCAGCACCCGCTTGGGCAGGGCGGCCGAGAAAAAGATGGGGTGCCGCTCCAGGGCCTGGAGCACCAGCTGCTGCAGGGCCTGGGCCTCCCGGCTGGCACCCGGGAGCTGCTCATTGTTCTTGACCAGGGCGGCCTGGCTGCCGGCGGTGTTGCGACCATCTTCCCAGGCCGCGCTGCGCAGCAGGGCCTGGGCCTGGCTCAGGGCTTCGGGGGACAGGACTTGCTCGATCTTCAGGAGCATGGGCTGTGGGTCCTTCGCAAAAAAAAGGGCCCGAGGACGGGCCCCGGGCCAACAAAGGCCTTGATGGAGAGGAGTTTAGCGAACCGGCGCCGGCCGGCTCTGTCCTGGATCAGAACTTGTGCGCCAGGGTCAGCTGGTAGTTGCGCGGCTTGCCGGGCACATAGTGACCGCGGTAGAGCACGTCGGCATACAGCTTGTCCGTGATGTTGGTGGCGTTGAACTTGAGGGACAGATTGCCCTGCACGTACTCGGCCATCAGATCGGCGGTGATGAACTTGGGCGCGATGATGGTGGTGGACAGCTGGGGCGTATCCGAGCTGCGGGCATTGAGGCCGCCGCCGACACGCCAGTGTTCGTTCAGCTTGTAGGTGGTCCAGATGGTGCCGCTGTGGCGCGGGGTCAGGCCCGGGCGCGAACCCACGGCCTCGCCCTGCAGGCTCACACCGTTGACGGCCGAGCCCTTGGTGACCTTGGCATCCGGGATGTAGGCGTAGGAACCGAAGACCTCCCACTGCGGCGTGATGCGACCGGCCAGGTCCAGCTCGAAGCCGGCGGCACGACGAGCACCGGACAGCACATAGTTGGTGGCATTGACCGTGAGTTCGTCGCGGTTGCGCTCGTTGTACTTCTCCGAGTGGAACAGGGCCAGGCGGGTGCTCAGGCGGCCCTCAAACAGGTCCAGCTTGGCGCCCAGCTCGATATTGCGGCTGCCCTCGGGCGGGGTGTTGCTGCCCAGCGCGTCGAAGCGGTAGGTATCGCCCGAGGTGTTGAAGGAGGTGCCGTAGGAGAAGTGGTAGGACTGGGTGGCCGAGGGCTGATAGATCACGCCGGCGCGCTTGCTCCACAGCGAGTCCACGCGGGAGCGAACAGCCGCCACCTGTGTGACCGCACCCGCGGCGCTGCGCAGCTCGGGCTGGCTGTAGCGGCCATCAAAGCGGTCCCAGCGCAGGCCGGCCAGCAACTTCCACTGCGAGCTCAGCTGGATCAGGTCCTGGGCATAGAGGCCCAGGGCCTTGGCGTCGAAGTCGCTCACCAGACGGGTGATGCGGCGCGACTCGTCGACGCTGGCACCGTCATTGGGCGTGCCAATGGTCGTCGAGGGCTTGAGCATCGTGGGGCTGTTGGGCGCGATGCCGTAGTTGTTGAACTTCTCCTGCGCCAGGTCCAGGCCCGCCTGGATGCTGTGGTTCAGATCGAAGAAGCGGTGCTTGCCGCTGTAGTCGCTCTGCAGATAGGCCGTCTCCATGTCCATGATCTTGGCGTGCACGCCGCCGCCGGAGCGGTTGAGTCGCGTGTCGGGTGTCAAGGTCGAGGCAAAGACCGGCGTGGCAAAGCGGATGGCGCTGGCGCGCTGGTCACGCTCGTAGTTGCCCACGCGCAGGGTGGTGCGCAGCTCGCGATCGCTGCTGAAGCGGTGCACATGGCCCAGGGTGGCCAGAGTGACGGTGCTGGCGTTGTAGTCGCTGGCCGCGCCGTAGTAGTTGCGCGCGTCGATGGGCAGCATCACCGGGGTGGAGTCCGTGGGGGACTTGCGCACCCAGGGCAGGCCGTAGTTGATGCCGTTGTCGTTGTCCAGGAAGTAGAAGCTGGCCAGGAACTCATCGGCCGTGCCCACGCCCATGCGATAGGCCGCGGCCACGCCCTGCTTGTTGATCTTGTTGCCGTAGTTGTTGGCATCGGTGACCATGGCGTTCACCCGCAGGGCGGCGTCCTCGCCGGTCTTGAGGTTCAGGTCGGCCGTGAGGCGGAAGTAGTCGCCCGAACCGATGGTGCTGGCCACCTCGCCCTTGTTGATCAGCACCGGCTCCTTGCTGACCTGGTTGACCGCGCCGCCGGTGGAGCCACGGCCGAAGAGCATGGAGGCCGAACCACGCAGCACTTCCATGCGCTCGTAGTTGAAGGTGTCGCGCTCGTAGAAGGCGGGGTCGCGCATGCCGTCCAGGAAGATGTCGCCGGTGGCCTGCAGGGAGAAGCCGCGCAGACGGATGTCTTCCTCGCCGCCCTCGGCCGCCAGGAAGGAGATGCCGGCCGTGTTCTTGAGCGCGTCCTTGAGCGTGTCCAGATTGCGGTCATCGATCAGACGCTCGGTCACCACGGTCACCGATTGCGGAATGTCGCGCAGCTCCTGCTTGCCCTTGCCGATGCGGGTTTCGGTGGCCTGGTAGTCCTCCTTGCCGGCGCGCTCGGTGCTGGCCTTGGCGCGCACCACGGGCAGGGCGTTCTCGGTCTTGGCCGGCTCGGCGGGGGCGGTCTGGGCCAGGGCGGCCGAGGCCAGGCCGAAACCGGCGGCCAGGGCGCCCAGGGGCAGCAGGGCCGCGGCCGGGCGCGACAGGCTGCCTGAGGTCTTGAGATGCTTGCGACGGGACATGGAAAAGGTACTCCGTTGGGTTTTGAGGGCGTGACGCCGCCTCGGCGGGCCTGGCTTCCGGCTTGGCCTGCCGAGACGCGGTCGTCCGCGTTGTGTGAAAGCAGTGACGCTGTGGAGCGCGGCCCGCAGGCCGCGCGGCGATTCGGGGTTTACTGAACCTCGGGCTCGCTGACGAAGCCCACCTTGCTGAGACCGGCCTTGGAGGCATCCCCCAGGGTCTCGGCCACCAGGCGGTAGGGCACGTTCTGGTCGGCGCGCAGATGCACCTCGGGCTGGTTCGGCTTCTGGCCCTCGGCCGCAAAGCGGGACTGGGCCTCGGTGCGGCTGACGGCCTCGCCGTTCCAGAAGCGCTGGCCGGCGGCATCGATGGCGAACTCCACCTTCTCGGGCTTGAGCTCGTTGGCGGCGGCACTGACCTTGGGCAGGTCCAGCTTGACGGCATGGGTCAGCAGCGGCGCGGTGACGATGAAGATCACCAGCAGCACCAGCATCACATCGATGAGCGGGACCATATTGATCTCGGCCACCGGCGCGTTGCTGCGCTTGCTGTCAAAGGAGGCGAAGGCCATGACTTGCTACTCCCCCTGCGGCTCAGGCGGTGGCCGGCTTGAGCGGGCGCACATTGGCGCCTTGCTGGGCGGCGGCGCCGGGCGCCTCGCCCAGGGTCAGGAAGCTGTGCAGCTCGTAGGCAAAGGCGTCCAGGCGGGCGCTGAACACGCGGTTGCCGCGGTTGAAGGCGTTGTAGGCAATCACGGCGGGAATGGCCACGGCCAGACCGATGCCGGTCATGATCAGGGCCTCGCCCACCGGGCCAGCCACCTTGTCCAGGGTGCCGGCGCCGCTCATGCCGATGGCCAGCAGGGCGTGGTACACGCCCCAGACCGTGCCGAACAGGCCCACGAAGGGCGCGGTGGCGCCGATGGTGGCCAAGGTGGTCAGGCCAGACTCCAGGCGGGTGGTCTCCTCATCCAGCACCTTCTTGATGGTGCGGGTGATGAAGTCATTGGCGCTGCCGGCCTCGGCCAGGCGCGCCGCGCCGTGGCGGGCATGGTGAGCCTGGGCGTGCAGGGCATGGGCGCTCAGGTGCGAGAAGGGATCACGCGCGCCGTGGGTGCTGATCTCGGCCTGCACCGCGTCCAGGGAGCGGGCATTCCAGAAGAAGTCCAGAAAGCTCGCGCTGCGCTTGTTGCGCAGGTACTGGGTCAGACCCTTGGCGGCGATCAGGGCCCAGGAGGCCACGGACATGACAACGAGCACGCCCAGCAGAAACTTGCCGACGGCGTCGGACTGGGCGATGAAGTGGCCGAAGCCGGGATTGACGGGCGCCACGGTGGCGGCGGTGGTGAGTGCGGTGCTTGCGTCCATGGGAACTTCTTGCTTGGGATTCGGGGGTGGTCTCAGCGGTCCAGCTCGTAGGACAGCAGGGCCGTGGTCTCCCATTCAATGGGCTGACCGTTCTCGGTATAGGGGGCGAAGCGGGCGCTGCGGATGTCCTGCAGGGCCTGCTGGTCCAGGCGGGCAAAGCCGGAAGACTTCTTGATGGAAGCCTCCTTGAGCAGGCCCCGGGCATCCACCACCACGCGCAGATGCACCAGGCCCTGCTCGCCCAGACGGCGCGAGAGCAGGGGCACGGTCATCTTGGGCTCGACCAGATAGCGCACGGCGCTGGGCGGAACCAGCTTGGGCGCAGCCGGGGCCGCGGGTGCCGGCGGGGCGGGTGGCGCCGGGGGCGCGGGCACGGCGGCCACGGGCGCCGGGACCGGTGCCGGCTCGGGAGCCACGAAGGCCGGCGGCGCCGGCGCCGGCGAAGGGGCGGCGGCAATCACGGGCGTGGGCGCCGGGCGTGGCTTGACAGGCTGGGCCGCGGGCGGCGGCGGCGGGGCGGGCTTGGGCGGCTCGGGCGCCTGGATCAGGCTGACCATGATGGGCGCGGCCTCCACCACGGCCTGGCGCACCGCATCCACCTGCAGCAAGGCCCAAACACCCAGCACATGGGCCGACAGCACGCCGCCGGTGAGCAGGCGCCGCGCGATGGCCCCCAGCTCATCCCGAGGCACGGCATGCACGGGCGGCGCCGAGCGAAAGCCTGCGCCCGATGGTGGCGTCGGGAAGCGGGGCTCGGTCGGTTCGTCAGTGGCCTGGAAGAGGGCCGAGGAGGCTTGGGTCACGGGCTTGGAGCGCCTGAGGCGCCTGCGGGTTCACAGCAAGCCAGATCGTAACATTAATGCGAACTATTCTTATTAGTAATCAATAAGTGGCCCTCGGCGGCGCAGATTCTTGTCCACTGCGCGCAACAGCGGCATGGTGTGCGCATAGCGCTTGTATGCTTCCCGCATGATCAAGACCCTCTCGCGTTGGCTGCTGCTGGCGGGCGCCCTGCTGCTGGTGGCCAGTCTCTATCCCGGTGTACAGGTCAAGAGCTTCGGGGCCGCGCTGATCGCGGCCTTGGTGCTGGGCCTGCTCAACACCTTGCTTCGCCCCATCCTGGTGCTGCTGACCCTGCCGGTCACGGTGCTGAGCCTGGGCCTCTTCCTCTTCGTGATCAATGCCCTGATGTTCTGGGCCGCCGCCTCGGTGCTGGACGGGCTGGCGGTCACCAGCTTTGGCGCCGCCCTGATCGGATCCCTGATCTACAGCCTGTGCGGCATGGGCATCGATGTGATCATCGAGCGCCTGTTCCCCGAGGTGGACTGAGTTGCGGCGGCAGCGCCGCCCTGCTCAGGGCGCGGCGCTGCTGCGCAGGGGCAGCTCGGCGCCGGGCGGCGCTCCGCGCGGGTAGAGCTCGGCCAGCAGCTGGCGGCGCTCGTAGATCAGGCTGCGCAGCCGGGCATCGATGACGGCCGCCTCGATCTGGTCGACCTGGGGTCCGCGCGACTGGTTGAGGCCGGAGCGCAGACGGTCGATGGCGCCGTTGAGATCGCCCATAGCCGCCCTCGCCTCGCCCAGGGCGCGCACCGAGCGCAGGGGGCGGTCCAGCTTCTGCCACAGCTGGGCCAGCAGATTCCAGGCCAAGGCGTCGCGGGGATTGAGGCTCACATGGGTCTGCAAGGCCTCGGCGGCATCGCGCGCCGCTTGCGGATCGGCGTCGTAGATGGCGAGCTGGGCGCGCTGCATCATCAGCGGACGTGAGCGGTCCTTGGCCAGCGGGGCCAGGGCGGCATAGCCACGATCGGACTGCTCCTGGGCCTGGGCCAGTTCGGCACGCAGCAGGCGCAAGGCGCGGCGGGCCCGGGCCTCGTCGCCGATGAGCTCCAGCAGCTGCTCCGCGCTGTGCAGGGCCGTCTCGGCACGCGGCCAGTTGCGCAGCTTGATGGAGGCCAGGGCGCTGGCATAGCGTGCGCCCAGCTGCTCATAGGCATTGCCGCGGGTGCCCGCGTCCAGGCCCTGCTGCTGGGCCAGGATTTCGGCGCGGCCGTCCATCAGCACGCGGGCACGTGCCGCCATCAGGGCATGTTCGGCCAGCCCCTGGGGGCGAACCGGGGCCACCGCGCCCAGACGCGAGCGCGCCTCACCGATGCGTTCGCTGGTCAGGGGGTGCGAGCGCAGATAGGGGTAGGCCCCCGAATCCATCAGGTGATAGGCCTGCTCCATGCGCTCGAACATGCTCATCATGCCGGCCGGGGCATAGCCTGCATGGCCCATCAGATTGAAGCCCACACGGTCGGCCTCGCGCTCCATATCGCGCGAGAAGCTCAGCGATGCCGCCGCCGCCGCGGCCTGGCTGCCCACGATGGCCGCCTGCACCGCATTGGCATTGCCTGAACGTGAGGCCGCGAGGATGGCGGCGATCATGCCGGCCGTGGCCAGCAGGCTGTTGCGAGAGTCCCCCACCATGCGGCGGGCGATATGGCGCTGGGTGACGTGCGAGAGTTCGTGCGCCAGCACCGAGGCCAGCTCGTCCGGCGCGCCGGTCATGGCGATCAGGCCCAGATGCACGCCCACAAAGCCGCCCGGCAGCGCAAAGGCATTGACGCTGCGGTCGCGCACCAGAAAAACTTCCCAGGCGAAGCGGGTGCTGGTGTCCTCGCCGATATGACCCAGCTGACGCCCCGAGGCCACCAGCGGCGCCCACAGACGCTGCACGTATTCGAGCAGCATGGGGTCATCCAGATAGTCCGGGTCGACACGGATCTGCCGCATGATCTGATCGCCGAAGCGGCGCTCGTCATTCACATCCAGGTCTTGCGAGACCGAATCCCCCAGAGCCGGCAGACTGACTTGGGCCTGCGTCAGGGGCGTGGCCGACAGGCTCAGGGCAGCCACCAGGGCCACCGCGAGACGGCGCGGCCGATTCATCATGCGGGTCAAGGGCGTCACTCCCGAGGCACGGAGCCGGAAAACAAGGTCACTATGATGACAGACCTTTGATTGCTCGATTGTTTCCAGCCGCCATCATCATGAGCTCACCGCTGACGCATTTTGACTCCCAGGGCCAGGCCCATATGGTGGACGTGGCCGGCAAGTCCGAGACCCATCGCGTGGCCCGCGCGGCTGGCCGCATCCGCATGCAGCCGGCCACCCTGGCCCTGATCGCGCAGGGCTCGGCCAAGAAAGGCGATGTGCTGGGTGTGGCCCGCATTGCCGCCATCCAGGGTGCCAAGCGCACATCGGATCTGATCCCGCTGTGCCACCCCCTGCCCATCACCCGGGTGGCGGTGGAGTTTGAGCTGGATGAGGCCGCCAGCGCCGTGATCTGCAGCGCGCAGGTCGAGACCCTGGGCCGCACCGGCGTGGAGATGGAGGCCCTGACCGCCGTGCAGATCGGCCTGCTCACCGTCTATGACATGTGCAAGGCCGCCGACCGCGGCATGGTGATGGAACAGATCCGCGTGCTGGAGAAGCAGGGCGGCAAGAGCGGGGCCTGGCACGCCGAGGTCTAGGCCGCGGCGCGCCGCGCCTCAGCGCATCTCGCGATAGCCGAAGTCGCGCGCCGCCGGCTCGCACTGGAAGGGCAGGTCGCGGAGGCCGGCCTCGCGCAGGGCCTCGCACTCAAGCAGCCATTCCTCACCCTGCTTGCTGCGGAACTCGCGCAGGCGCGCCACCACGTACCGGGCTCGCTCCACATCGCCGCTGGCGTTCAGCGATTTGGCCCAGGCCATCATCAGGCGTACGTCGATGAGGTTATGGGCCGTGCGCTGGGCGGCCTCCAGGGCCAGGGGGCCCGGGATCCAGGTGGTGGCTGCCGCATAGTCGGCCTGGGTCGCAAAGAACACACTGCCCTGCCCTCGCTCTATACGCGACTCCAGCGAGGCTGCCTTGGCGGGCGGCATGTAGATGTCCACCACACGCAGATAGTCCCAGACCGCCAGCGCGCTGCCGGTCAGCATCAGCACACCGCCCATCCTTAGCAGGCCGGCGCCGACGGCGGGGCGCGGAGCCGGCGCGCGCTCCGGAGCCAGGCAGACACCCAGCGCGAACAGCGTGGGCAGCAGGAAGTAGGCATACCAGAGCGGGTACTCGAGCAGGCTGTGCAGGCCGATCATCAGCACCACCATGAAGGCGCAGCGCCTCATCAGCGCCAGCTCCCCGCCCGGGGCGCGACGACTGCCCAGCCAGGCCGCGAACAGCACCCAGGTCAGCAAGCCCAGCACCAGCAGCCCCAGGGGCCAGCCCAGCTCCACCAGCAGCTGCATGACGATGTTGTGCGTGTGATCGAAGAAGGCCACGGGCCGATCCGGGAAGGGCGTCATGGTCCAGGCCAGATTGAATTCACCCCAACCCACGCCGGTCCAGGGATGCATCTTGAGCAGGGTCCAGGCATTGGCCAGGATGGCCAGGCGCGAGGGCGAGCCCGCGCCCTCGGCCAGACGGGACTCGGCCCCGAAAGCCTGACCGCTGGCATGCGACCAGCCGGAAAGCACCGCCCAGCTCAGGGCCAGCATCAGGGGCGTGGCCATCAGCGCCCAGCGCTCGGCCCGCGGCAGACGCCGGTCGAGCAAGCCCCACAGCGCTAGCAGCACCACGCCCAGCATGCCGGTGCGCGAAGCACTTAGCACTACACCGAACACCAGGGCGAACAAGAGCACAGGCAGCAACCAGGGCCGGCTGCGGCGGCCGAGTTGCCCCGCGGCCGACAACCAGACCGCGGCCACGCAGGCCCACATCAGCAGGCTGGCCAGATGATTGGGCTGGCGCAGATTGCCCACGGCCCGACCGGCGATGCCGGAGCGGGCAATGAGATTGCCGTCGGCCAGCTGGGGCGCGAAAACCTGGATCACGCCGATGAGCAGGGACAGCAGGCCCGCCGCCAGCAAGCCCCAGCAGAATCCCGCCCACAGGCTCGGTGCCGGGCCGCTCCAGCCCGGGCCGACGCGCGCGCCGTACTGCAACACCAGCAAGGCCGCCACCAACAGGGCGCCGGCCTGCCAAGCCAGGCTCATGGGCAGATCATTGAGCCAGGGCGACAGCAGGGCGCTGCCCAGGAGCAGCAGCAGCGCCAGCACCGCGGCACGCATCGCGGCGCCGCCGCCACGCAGCGATGGACCACCAGACGCCACCGGCCAGAGCAGCAGCGCGGCACCCCAGGCGCCCAGGGCCAGGAGTTGATTGAAGAGCGTGGCCGAGGGTGTCAGGTTGTAGGCCAGCAGGGGCGGCAGCGCGGTGGCCAGCAGCGGCCCCCAGGCCGGGCGGCCCTGCCCTTGAGACATGGATTGCATGGGGGCGAATGATGGCATGGCGCCGCAGCTTCACCGCGCGGCTCCGGTCATCGACGTCCTAGAACCAGCCGTCTTGCCAGAAACGGGGGCTGTAGTGCGTGGCGCCCACGGGCTCCTGGGCACCCTGAATGCGCACCGGGGTCTGTCGGAACTCCTGCCACGCACCCACCAACACATAGAGCTGCGCCAGCAGCAAAAGCGTCAGCCCCACGCGCCAGAGGGCCAAACGCAGCCGAGAGGGTCGCGTCGTCCCCGAGTCTGCCAGGGGCTCCTGCGGCAAGCGCTGCAGCAGCAGGATCACCGTGATCAGGATCCAGAGCTGGGACAAGGGCATCACAAAATTGCCCGAAAAAGCCCCATCCACCAGTGCGCCCACCAAGCCGGCCCAACAGCCCAGCGCCAGGGCATCGGGCGTCTGCGAAAGGTGCTGACGCAGTCGCTGCGTCATGCGCCAGAACCAGCGCAGCAGCACGAAGATCAGGATCAGGAAAAAGGGCAGGCCGTACTCCGCCGCGATCTGCAGATAGATGTTGTGGGGGTGGGCCGCCTCACCGTTGAACTGGTTCGCATAGTGCATGGGCCCCACGCCCAGCCAGGGATGGGCGGCAATCATGTCCAGGGCAATGCGCCAGAGGTAAAAGCGCGCCTCGATGCTGCCCCGCTCGCCCAGCTCGCGAAAAGCCGGAACGGGCTCCATGCCCAACAGCCACGGCAGCAACTCGATGATGAGCAGATATAGAGCACCGCCGGCCGCGAAGGCCAGAACAAATCGCCGCGCATAGGCGCGTCCGGCCGGACCAAACCAGAGCAGCACCAGCAACAGACCCACGACCAGAGCCAGCAAGGTGGCACGCCCCATCAGCAAAAGCAGAAAGAAGGCGTTTGCCACCAAGGCGAATGCAGCCAACCCACGCCACAGCCCACGCACGGCCGACCATCCCAGCAACCCCAGCAGCAGGGGAATCAGCAGGGTCTGCACGTGATTGAAGAAGCGGGGGTTCACGTAGCCGGCGAATACCCGCCAGTAGTCCAAGGTCCGATCCAAAATCAGACCAGAGACGATGAGCAAAAGCTCCAGGATCGCGTAAGCGAACACGCCGGCAACAAGAAGCTGGGTCAGCGCCATGTCGTGCGATTCTTTTCGCTGCGGCCTTATGCCGGCGGCGCAGCCGAGAATCACAGCAACAGCGACTGCAAATCCACACTCTCGCAACGCTACGTCCGGGCGGGCACTGAAAGCGACCGAGGCGCCGCCTAGCAACAGCAACCCCCAAGCCCATGTCTGTGCCCTAGCTAAATGCAGTCCGGGCACATCACTGGACAGCAAACACGCACCGACCCAAGCCGTGCTCAGCAGACACAACACAAGGCGTGGCACATCATGTGCAAGCCCTTGCCCCCATGGAAGTAAAGGCAACACGAGAGCCGCCAACAACAACAGGGCAAAACGTAGAGCGTCCAAGGTGTTGAGACCAACGCTGGGGTGCAAACGAAAAAGGGGCCTAAGCCCCTTTCCCGTTAACCGAATCAGGCACCAACTCAGGAGCCGGTGTTCTTCTCGATAGCCGACTTCAGGTTGGTATTCTGGACATCGGTCGAGATCGACCACTTGACCGAGTCCGTACCAACGATAGGGGCAAAGGTCACCTTCTTGCCGCTCAGGTCCGTACCTGCGGCAGAAGAGAAGGTCAGCTCAATCGCCGAGGCAGAGGTGGTGGTGATGGAGGAAACCTCCTTCGCCGGAGCGGTCGTTGTGTTGGCGGGCACGCCGTCGCTACCAGCCGTGCAAGTCGTCAACGCCCCCGAATTCGTTTGGGCGCAGATGGCGATCGCCTTCTTCCAGGGATCCACCACGGCCAAGGCGTTAGCGATACGAGCCTTGCTGGTGTAATCCTTGTACTGAGGAATGGCCACAGCAGCCAGGATGCCAATGATCGCCACGACGATCATCAGTTCGATCAGGGTGAAACCCTTTTGGACTTTGCGCTTCATGCTCATGTCAGACTCCTGCGGAAAGAGAGGTTGGGGAAGAGACATCCCCCCTGAATGCAGGGGTCGTGCCAGCTTGTGAAGCGCTCCACGGCGTGATGAAGATCACGGACACCCCGCATCCGGAGGCTCGCAGCTGACCATTTTTGTCAGCCCGACGGGCGCGTTTTGTTGCCCCGGCGCTCAGGCTGACAAATTTTGTCAACCCCTTCGAAATCCTTTCGTAACAAGGACTTACAGCTCGATGAGCTGGCCGGCTCGCAGGGCGGCGATGCGGCGCGCGCCGGCAAGAGCCCCAATCTCGGCCATCACCGCCTCCACCTCGCCCGGCTTGATATGGGTGATGTGGATCTGCGGCTCACCCTGGAGCTGGGCCAGCTCACGGCCCAGGGCCGCGGGGCAAAGGTGGCGGCTGATGGTGGCGAGTTGCTGCTCCTCGTCGCTGAAGGCCGTCTCAATGACCAGATGCGAGACCCGCAGCTGGGCCAGGCGCTGCCAGAGCAGGGGGTTGGGGCCGGTATCCCCGGTGTAGACCCAATGGGCGTGATCCCGACCGCCCCCCGCGTCCACCGCAAAGCCGCAGGCCGGCACGGTATGGGCGGCGCTGAGCACTTCGATCATGCGGCCGCCCAGGTTCAGGCGCTGCCCCACCTCGAAGGGGTGCAGGGTCAGCACGGGACGCTCGGCGCTGGGCAGGCGGGTGAAATCGGGCCAGATCACGCCGTTGAAGAGGTGCTGACGCAGAGCCTCCAGGGTGGGCGCCAGGGCATGGACCTGGATGGGTGGGCGGCCGGCCTGGGCCCGCAGGCGCAGCACCGAGTCGGCCAGCAAGGGCAGGCCCAGCACATGGTCAAGATGGGAATGGCTCAACAGCACATGGTCCACCCGCGCCAGGGCGGACAAGTCCAGATCGCCCACGCCGGTGCCGGCGTCGATGAGCACATCGTCGTCCAGCAAAAAGGCGGTGGTCTTGTAACCGGCGGCGATGGCGCCGGAACACCCCAGGACTCTGATCTTCATGCGCGGCGTTTTCTTGAGCCCGGGGCTCGTTCAGCAGGGCTCCCAATTTACGCGGCCCTGCCGCCAGCGCGAAGCCTGATGCCGTGAGATTGTCCCGACTTCATGGGAGAAGCCTGTCGGAGCGTGACTTGCTGCACGCGGCGTAGCAGGCAGCGGGCGCCGCCCCGCTGAGGCTCAGCCCGGCTGAACAAACTGCATCTGCGTGCCCGCCAGCTCGATCACATCGCCGCTCTTGAGGGCGATGGACTCGCCCGTCAAGGGCGCGCCGTTCACCGTGGGACGGGCGCCGCCTTCCACATGGGCGAAGACATAGCCGCTGGGCCGCTTGGTGATGGAGGCCACCTGCACGCCGGGCTTGCCCACGGTGGTGACCACCTTGGTGAGGCTGACCTCGCGGCCGGCAGCTGCACCCGTCAGCACCCGGATGGAGGCCGGGCTGGCTGAACTCGCGGGGGTGCCCAGGGGACCGAAGGCCGAAGGCATGCCGAAGCCACTGGGCGTACCGCCCGGCTTGAGAATCATGGTCTTCTCGTAGTCGGCACTGTCCTCGAGCAGAAACTTGATCTTGTACTTGCCGACCTCGACGACATCGTTGCTGTTGAGCAGCTGCTTCTTGATGGCCTTGCCGTTGATGTAAGTACCGTTGGTGGAGTTCAGGTCTTCGATGAAGACGTCGTTACCCACCATCTGGAGCACGGCGTGCTCGCCGCTGACCGCCAGATTGTCGATGACGATGTCGTTGTAAGGCCGCCGCCCGAGCGTGGTCTTGTCCTTGGTGATCTGCACCTCCTTGATCACCACGCCGTCGAGCGAAACCACCAGTTTGCCCATGCTTGACCTCAGTCCTGTTATCTCATTGTTGTGCCGCCCGGGACGGACGGCGCCGGCTGCGCCTTCAGCGCCGGCCGAAAGGCCACCAGGTCCGGCTGACGGGCTTGACGCGCCCCTCGGCGCGAGCCAGCACGATCGCAATATTATCCTTGCCGCCCATGTCATTTGCGGCGGCAATGAGTGCCTGGGCCGCTTCGGACAGCGAAGGGTGGTTTATCAACAACTGTGCCAGGGCATCGTCGTCCAGCATGTCGGACAGGCCGTCGGAGCAGAGCAGGAAGAGATCGCCCGGCTGCACCTCATGCTGATGCAGCTCCAGCATGACGGTGTCTTCCACACCCACGGCGCGGGTCACCAGATTGCGATTGGCAGAAAAGGCCGCCTCTTCGGGCGTCAGCAGGCCCGCATCCAGCTGCTCCTGAAGCAGGGAATGGTCACGGGTAAGCTGGGTGAACTGGCCGCCACGCAGGCGGTAGGCGCGTGAGTCGCCCACATGTCCCAGCAGGAGTCCATCCTCGCGAAACACGGCCACCACCAGGGTGGTACCCATGCCCGCATAACGCGGGTTGGTGTTGGCGGCATTGAAGATGGCGCGGTTGGCGTTGTCCACGCAGATGTCCATGGCCCGGCGCACATCGGCCGGTCCGGCCTTGCCGCCCGTTTCCTTGAGCCAGCGGCCCAGCTCGGCCTTGATGAAGCTGGTCAACATCTGGCTGGCGACCTCGCCGGCGTTGTAGCCGCCCATGCCATCGGCCAGCACGGCCAGACCCACGTCCGCCTCCACGGCCACCGAGTCCTCATTGTTGTCGCGGGCGCGGCCAACATCGGTAGCGCTGTAGATCTCCACGGTCATGGGCTGAGATAGTTGGTCGGAACGACGAGCTCAGGCATTGTGCCCCGGTTCACCACGATCAAGTCGCGCGGTCCGATCGAAGGGGGCTGCAGGCGTGAAATCCTGAGCGGCTGGTGCCGGGTCTTGCCACGTAGCCCCCATCTGGGCCAGCACGGCATCCAAATCCTCAGCCATGGCCTCGCCACCGGCATAACGCAGCTCGGGTCGCTTCTCCAGGGCCAGAGCAAGCACCAAGGCCAGGGACTCGGGCAGGCCGGGGCGGTAATGCCGCACATCCGGCGGAGCCTGTCTGGCAATCTGCTGCATCAGCGCCGCCATGGAGTCGGCTTGATGCGGCAGGCGCCCCGTGAGCAGCTGGTAGAGCATCACTCCCAGTGAGTAGAGATCACTGCGCCCATCCACGTGCAGACCTGCCAGCTGCTCGGGCGACATGAAGGACGGCGTGCCCAGGACCAGACCGGTACGCGTGCGGCTGCCGTCGGCCAGACGGGCCACGCCAAAGTCCATGATCTTGAGCGAGCCCGAAGCGGGCTCGTACATCACATTGCTGGGCTTGATGTCGCGGTGCACCACGCCGTGAGCATGGGCATAGGCCAGGGCCCGGGCCAGGCGCCCCCCCATGGCCAAGACCTCACGCACCGGCAGCAGCCGGTCCGCCACCGCGTAGTAACTGAGGTCGCGGCCCGGGGCGTACTCCATGGCGATCCAGGCATCCTGGCCGGACTGCCCAGCATCCAGAACGCCGAGTATGTCGGGATGCCGCAGCTGACGCGCCGCACGCGCCTCGCGCATGAAGCGCTGGCGCACATCGATCAGATCCTCGGCGGCGAACTCGCGCTGCAGAGCCAGGCGCTTGATGGCCACTTGGCGGCCGCTGGATTTCTCGGTGGCCAGACAGACCACGGCCATGGCCCCACGCCCGAGCTCGGCACCCAGGGTATAGGCCGAGAGATCACCCGCCCCCTCCTGGCCCGAGGGCTGGCGGGGCGAGCTTGTGGCAGGGGCACTGGGCCCTTGTGCAAGCGGCTCGGCCTCCGGCGCGCGACCGGCACCGCTCAAGCGGTCCAGGGTGCGCTTCCAGAAGCCGGATGCCATGATGCGATCAGGCAGCGGCGCTACCGCCGCCTCCACCCTGGCGGGCAGCAACAAGCTTGCCCAGGGCCAGGACCAGCAGCGCCCCGGCAACGCCGCATCCGTAGTACAGGGCGGGCAAGACCTGGCTGCTGCCCGGCTTGTCGCCCTCGACCATGGGCACATAGGCCGAGAACGCGGGATCACCCACCATCATGGTGCCGGCAATCCAACCCAGCAGCATGGCGCCCAACACGATGACCATGGGGAAACGGTCCATCAGCTTGATCACCAGCTGGCTGCCCCAAACGATGATGGGGATGGAGACCAGCAGACCGAAGATCACCAGCGGCATCTGATGACCACCGCCCGCGCCTTCGGCTGCGCCCGCAATGGCGATCACATTGTCCAGGCTCATCACGAAGTCCGCCACGATCACCGTCTTGACGGCGGCCCAGAGCTTGTCGCTGGCCTGGATATTGCCGTGCTCGTCCTCGTCTTCCGGGACCAGCAGCTTCATGCCAATCCACAGCAGCAGCAGACCGCCCACCAGCTTGAGGAAGGGCAGCTTGAGCAGGGTGAGGGCGAAGAAGATGAGCACGACGCGCAGCAGGATGGCTCCTGCGGTGCCCCACAGGATGCCCATGCGCCGCTGGGCCTCGGGCAGCTTGCGGCAGGCCAGTGCGATCACGACCGCGTTGTCGCCGCCCAGCAGAATGTCGATCATGATGATCTGGCCGACGGCAAGCCAGAACTCGGGGCTGGTGAACATGTCCATGTGAGGAGCTTTGTAATAAGGGGTTACCACGACCCGTGCCGGACTATAGCCGGGCCTCTTGCGCATGGGGTGCGCCAATGCAAAAAGGGGCCAAAGCCCCTTTTTGCTTGGCCGCAAAGAATGCGACCAAATTGTGCGCTGCGGTAGGCCGGGCGCCGATGCGTGGATTTACGCATCGGGGACCGAGCCCCGCGGCAGGTCGATTACAGCAGGCCCTTGAGCAGGCGGCCCATCTCGGACGGATTGCGGGTCACGGTGAAGCCGCACTCTTCCATGATGGCCAGCTTGGCGTCGGCCGTGTCAGCACCGCCGGAGATCAGCGCGCCGGCGTGGCCCATGCGCTTGCCCGGAGGGGCGGTCACGCCAGCGATGAAGCCGACAATGGGCTTCTTCATATTGGCCTTGCACCAACGGGCGGCTTCCGCCTCGTCCGGGCCGCCGATCTCGCCGATCATGATCACGGCATCGGTATCCGGATCGTCGTTGAAGGCCTTCATCACATCGATGTGCTTCAGACCGTTGATCGGGTCGCCACCGATACCGACGGCCGACGATTGACCAATGCCCAGCTCGGACAGCTGCGCCACGGCTTCATAGGTCAGGGTGCCGGAACGCGACACCACGCCGACGCGACCCTTCTTGTGGATGTGGCCGGGCATGATGCCGATCTTGATCTCGTCGGGCGTGATCAGGCCGGGGCAGTTGGGGCCCAGCAGCAGGGTGCGCTTGCCGCCGGCGGCTTCCTTGGCCTTCATCTTGTTGCGCACTTCCAGCATGTCGCGCACGGGGATGCCTTCGGTGATGCAGATGGCCAGATCCAGATCGGCCTCAACGGCTTCCCAGATGGCGGCGGCAGCGCCGGCGGGCGGCACATAGATCACGGAAACAGTGGCACCGGTCTGGGCAGCGGCTTCCTTGACCGTGGCGTAGATAGGAATCTCGGAGAACTTCTCGCCCGCCTTCTTGGGGTTCACGCCGGCGACGAAGGCGTTCTTGCCGTTCGCGTAGGCCTGGCAGCCCAGGGTGTGGAACTGACCGGTCTTGCCCGTGATGCCCTGGGTGATGACCTTGGTGTCTTTGTTGATGTAGATCGACATGATTTCTTTCCTTGCAGCAGGGCTTACTTGACGGCGGCGACGATCTTGGTCGCGGCTTCGGCCATGGTGTCGGCGGCGATGATGGGCAGACCGGACTCGGCCAGCATCTTCTTGCCCAGCTCTTCGTTGGTGCCCTTCATGCGAACCACCAGCGGCACGGACAGGTTCACGGCCTTGCAGGCGGTGATCACGCCTTCGGCAATGGTGTCGCACTTCATGATGCCGCCGAAGATATTGACCAGGATGCCCTTCACTTCCGGGTTCTTCAGCATGATCTTGAAGGCCTCGGTCACCTTCTCGGCCGTGGCGCCACCGCCCACGTCCAGGAAGTTGGCCGGCTCGCCACCGAACAGCTTGATGGTGTCCATGGTCGACATGGCCAGACCGGCGCCGTTCACCAGGCAGCCGATATTGCCGTCCAGGCTGATATAGGCCAGATCGAACTTGGAAGCCTCGACTTCGGCCGGATCCTCTTCGTCCAGATCGCGGTAGGCCACGATCTCGGGGTGACGGAACAGGGCGTTGGCGTCGAAGTTGAACTTGGCGTCCAGGGCGATCAGATTGCCCTTGGAGTCGCAGTTCAGCGGATTGATTTCCACCAGCGACGCGTCGGTGTCCATGTAGCACTTGTAGAGCTTGGCGAACAGGTCCACGGCCTGGTCGATCGAAGCGCCGGTGAGGCCGATGGCCGCAGCGATCTTCTTGCTCTGCTCGGCGGTGAGACCCACCAGCGGATCGATCATCTCGGTGATGATCTTCTCGGGGGTGGAGTGCGCGACCTCCTCGATGTCCATGCCGCCTTCGCTGGAAGCGATGAAGGCCACCTTCTGCGTGCCGCGGTCGGTGACCAGCGAGACATACAGTTCGTTCTTGATGTCCGCGCCTTCTTCGATGTAGAGGCGGCGGACCTTCTGACCGGCCGGGCCGGTCTGGTGCGTGACCAGCTGCATGCCCAGGATCTGCTCGGACAGGGTCTTCACATCATCCATCGAGCGGGCCAGCTTGACGCCGCCGCCCTTGCCACGGCCACCGGCGTGGATCTGTGCCTTGACCACCCAGACCGGGCCGCCCAGCTTCTGCGCGGCTTCCACCGCTTCTTGCACGGTGAACGCGGGAATGCCGCGCGGCACCGGCACGCCGAACTGGCGCAGGATTTCCTTGCCCTGGTACTCGTGAATCTTCATAGGGGTCTCGCTTAGAGGGAAAAGTCAGGAAGGGGATGTGGTCAGCGCGGCGGCCGGAGCCGGGCGATACCAACGCGGGTAATGGGTTTGCACCACGGGGCCATCGCTGCGCAGGGCGTGGCATTTGTCGATCTGGAAGGGCGCACGGCCGGTGCCGGTGTCGCCCTCCTGGGTATCGAGCACGACACCAGCGAAAGCCTGGATCACCGCCGTCGGCAGAACCTGGCTCAGTTCGGTGAGGTGGGTGCAGGCCCGGGTACCGGCCAGGCGCTCTTTCACGCCGGCGCGGAAGCCTTTGAGTAGATTGAGTCCGGCCAGACCGGCATAGGCATCACCGTGCTCACCGCAGTAGCCGGGATAGGGCATGCCCATGGTGGTCGACGTCGCGGCCAGCACATTCAAGGCCCGGTCCACCACCAGGCGCAGCAGCATGTCGTGCACCGGCTCGCCGGCGCGGCGCAGACCCGAGGCCAAGGCGATGTCCCGGGTCTTGATGTCCTGCAAGGTGGCTTCAACGTCGAACAAACCGTCCTCGCGCGCAAACACCTGCACATCGATCGCGCGACGGTGCAGCAAGCGGCGCTCGGCAACAGGATTGAGCAAGGACATGGAGCGTTGAAACTAAGGCGCAATCAAGCCCGCCAAACCGCCAACAAGGGGGGGCGGGCACAACTGCCAAAGACCATCAATGTAGCATGCTGCGCTGCCGCAAGCCTTTCGCCAGGCTGTCAACGCGCACCGCGGGGTCGCAAAACCGACCAACCGGTCGATTCTGCACCCGTCCGCTCGCGGCCCGCAAGCATCCAGCTGTGCGCCGGTTCAGTCATGATCGCCGCGCAGCACGCGACGCACCACCTCCGGCGAAAAACCGCGCCCGACCAGGAAGCGGGTCTGCTTGGCCCGCGCCGACGCGTCCTCGGGCGTCACGCCGCCGAACTTGCGCTGCCAGACCTCCCGGGCCCGCCCCAGCTCGCTGTCCTTGAGCCGCGCCTGGGCCTCGGCATCCAGGCTCAGCCCATGCTGGGACAACTCCTGCTGAATGCGCCGGTTGCCATAGCGGGCCGCACGGGCATGCACGCGCGATTCCACGAAGCGGCTTTCGTCCAGATAACCTTGGGCCTGCAGCCAAACCAGCAAGGTGTCGACTTCGACCTCGATGTCAACGTCGACCTCAGGCGAGTCGGCGCCGGACACGGGTTCGAACACCGCCCGCGGCTGCGCATCCCCTTCCTCAGCGAACGCGGCGGCCGCCTCGGCCTGCGCCGCCCGCTCGGCCGCCCGAGCGCGGGCCAGACGCAGCAGCTTGCCGCGCAGCTCCATCAGGCTGTGCTCGCGCTGCGCCAGCAAAGCGATGGCTCGCATCTTGAGGGACAGCGGCTTCACCCGTCCTCCGGCAAGCGCAGGCTCAGACCGGCGCGGCGATCCGGCGGCAGCAGCTCCCGGCCCGGCAGACCGGACTGGCGCCAGGTGGGCGGCGCCTGCACATCGCTCCAGTACTCGTCCAGCGCCGTGATACGGCCGCCCCTCAGCTGGAAGTAGCTATTGGCGTAAAAGGAGCGACCCTCCTGGTCCACGCGCAACAGGCTCAGCACCTGGCCAGGCGCCAGGCTGTGCAGGGCCAGCAGGTGCAGGCGCCAGCCCTCGGGATAGATTTCGTTGACGTGCACCACCGCGGCCGCGCCCACAAAGCGTTCGCCTGTGGCCCACCACTGGCAGCAGGCCTCGGGATGCAGCAGCTCGCGCGCCTCGCCCCAGCGTCGGGCCTGGTACAGGGCCCAGAAGCGCTGCACCAGGGCACGCTCCTCGGCCTCGGGCCCGGTGAGAGGCGCTGGCACGTTCTGCGGCGAGCTCACAGCCTGAACGATGCCGGCCTTACTCGGCGTCCACCCCGCCCAGCAGGGGCACGCCCAGGGATTCGCGGATCTTGTTTTCTATCTCGCGGGCGATGTCGGGGTTCTCGCGCAGGAACTCGCGGGCGTTGTCCTTGCCCTGGCCAATCTTCTCGCCGCCGTAGGCATACCAGGCGCCGGACTTGTCCACCACCTTGGCGACCACGCCCATATCGATGATCTCGCCCTCACGGCTGATGCCCTCGCCGTAGAGGATGTCGAACTCGGCGGTCTTGAAAGGAGGCGAGACCTTGTTCTTGACGACCTTGACCTTGGTCTCGGAGCCGATCACCTCCTCACCCTTCTTGATCGAGCCGATGCGGCGGATATCCAGGCGCACCGAGGCATAGAACTTGAGGGCATTGCCGCCGGTGGTGGTTTCGGGCGAGCCGAACATCACACCGATCTTCATGCGGATCTGGTTGATGAAGACCACGGTGCAATTGGTCTTCTTGATGGTGGCGGTCAGCTTGCGCAGGGCCTGGCTCATCAGACGAGCCTGCAGGCCGGGCAGGGCGTCGCCCATCTCGCCCTCCAGTTCGGCCTTGGGGGTCAGGGCGGCCACCGAGTCGATGATGATCAGGTCCACCGAACCGGAGCGCACCAGGGCATCGACGATTTCGAGCGCCTGCTCGCCGGTGTCGGGCTGGCTGATCAGCAGGTCTTGCAGGTTCACGCCCAGCTTCTGGGCGTACTGAACGTCCAGCGCATGCTCGGCGTCGATGAAGGCGCAGACGCCTTGCAGCTTCTGCATCTGGGCGATGACCTGCAGGGTCAGGGTGGTCTTGCCCGAGGATTCCGGGCCATAGATCTCGATCACGCGGCCGCGCGGCAGGCCACCCACACCCAGGGCAATGTCCAGCCCCAGGGAGCCGGTGGAGACCACCTGGATGTCCTCGATCACCTCGCCCTCACCCAGGCGCATGATGGAACCCTTGCCGAATTGCTTCTCGATCTGGGCAAGTGCGGCCTGCAGGGCCTTGGCTTTCTCGGTATTGGCGTTCTTGACGGGGGCGTCCATGGGCTATCTCCTGTTTCGGCTGTGCGCATTATGGCGCAATCTGTATATGCGTACAGTAGTTTAGACAGACCCTGCTGCCATTCAATGTCAGCAGTCCCGGCCTCCCTAGAATGTCGGTCCATAGGCGGAATAGAACTGGGGACAAGCATGCGCATCCTGATCGCGGAAGACGACCAAGTGCTGGCCGATGGACTGCTGCGCGCCCTGCGCGCCTCCGGCTATGCCGTGGACCAGGTCAGTTCCGGCACCGAGGCCGATGCCGCCCTGGCCTCGCATGAATTCGATCTGGTGATCTTGGACCTGGGATTGCCCAAGCTGCATGGTCTGGAAGTGCTGCGCAAGCTGCGCGCCCGCGGTGCCACCATGCCGGTGCTGATCCTGACGGCCGCGGACAGCGTGGAGCAACGCGTCAAGGGGCTGGACCGGGGCGCCGATGACTATATGGCCAAGCCCTTTTCCCTGCAGGAACTGGAGGCGCGGGTGCGCGCCCTCACCCGCCGCGGCCTCGGCACCGCCTCCTCGGTGATCAAGCATGGCCCGCTGAGCTTCGACGCCACCGGGCGCGTGGCCTACATCAATGACCAGATGGTGGAGCTCTCGGCCCGTGAGCTGAGCCTGCTGGAGGTGCTGCTGCAGCGCGCCGGGCGCCTGGTCAGCAAGGACCAGCTGGTGGAGCGCCTGTGCGAATGGGGCGAAGAGGTGAGCAACAACGCCATCGAGGTCTACATCCACCGCCTGCGCAAGAAGATCGAGCAGGGCCCCATCCGCATTGCCACGGTGCGGGGTCTGGGCTACTGCCTGGAGAAGATTCCCGGATGATGGCCTCAGCCCGCCGGAGCCCGGCATGCCCGCGCGTCTGATCCGGAAAGACTAGATGGCCGAGCGCGAGCACCGCTCCCTGTTTGGCGAGATCCTGGACTGGATGCTCGCCCCCTTGCTGGTGATCTGGCCCATCAGTGTGGCGCTGACCTGGCTGGTGGCCCAGGGCATTGCTGGGCGGCCCTATGACCGCGAGCTCGGGGAGATGGCCCGCAATCTGGGCCTGCAGGTGGCGGCCGCCCAGGCGCCCGAGGGACGGCGCTCGCGCTACGCCCTGGCCCCCGAGGCCGCCGCCCTGCTGCGCGCCGACGAGGCCGACACGGTCTTCTACCAGGTGCTGGGCCTGCGCGGCGAGTTCCTCAGCGGCGATCGGCATCTGCCCGTGCCGGAGGCTGAAGCGCCCATCGTGCCCTGGGTGCTGCACTTCCGCGACGATGAGGTGGGCGGAGAGAACGTGCGCGTGGCCTACCTCTGGGTTGCACCCGAGGGCATGGCCGGCAGCACCCAGACCATGCTGGTGCAGGTGGCCGAGACCCTGGGCAAGCGCTCACGCCTGGCCAGCGAGATCATCAAGGGCGTGATCCTGCCGCAGTTCGTGATCCTGCCGCTGGCCGTGCTGCTGGTGTGGATGGCGCTGGCGCGCGGCATTGCGCCACTCAATGACCTGCAGCGCCGCATCCGCTCGCGCGAAAGCTCGGACCTGAGCCCGATCGACGAGCGCCGCATTCCCGACGAGGTGGCCCCTCTGGTGCGCGCCATCAATGATCTGCTGGGCCGGCTGGACCAGTCCATCAGCGCGCAAAAGCACTTTCTGGCCGATGCGGCCCATCAGCTCAAGACCCCGCTGGCCGGTCTGCGCACCCAGGCCGAACTCGCGCAGCGCGAGATCGACGAGGGCCGCAGCTCGCCGGCCGAGCTCAAGCGTTCGCTCAAGCAGATCGCCCTGTCCAGCCAGCGTGCGGCCCATATGGTGAACCAGCTGCTGGCCATGGCCCGCGCCGAAGACCAGGAGCACGCCCAGCGGCGCAGCGATGTCAACCTCTCCGGCCTGGCCGTGGAAACCGTGCGTGACTTCGTGCCGCGCGCCCTGGACAAGCACATCGACCTGGGCTTCGAAGGGCCGGATGCCAGCCAGAGTGCGCTGCGCGTGCATGGCCATCCGCTGCTGATCCGCGAACTGATCCGCAATCTGGTGGACAACGCCCTGCTCTACACCCCGGCCGGGGGCACGGTGACGGTACGGGTGGTGGAGGATCCCTTCGGCCAGGTGGTCGTGCTCCAGGTGGAGGACTCCGGCCCCGGCATTCCCGAGAGCGAGCGCGAGAAGGTGTTCCAGCCCTTCTATCGCGCCCTGGGCACCAATGTGGATGGCTCGGGCCTGGGTCTGGCCATCGTGCGCGAGATCGCCCAGGCCCATGACGTGGAAATCACCCTGGACGCAACCCGCAGCCTGCGCCCCGGCCAGGGCACGGAGGACGGCCAGGGGCCGGGTGCGCGCTTCACCATGCGCTTCGGCGCCAGGCCACGCGCCGAGGGCAGCACCGCCGAGGGCGATGCGGGCCTGGAGCCCTGAGCGCCGCCCGACTCAGCCCTTCTTGCCGCGCCGGCTCTTGGCGATCGCCAACAGAATGCCCAGGCTCAGACCCAGGGTGACCATGGCGGTGCCGCCATAGCTGATGAAGGGCAGGGGCACACCCACCACCGGCAGGATGCCGCTGACCATGCCCATATTCACGAACACATAGGTGAAGAAGGACAGGGTGATGGCCCCCGCCATCAGCCGGCCAAACAGGGTCGGCGCCTCGGAGGCGATCATCAGCCCGCGCAGGATCAGCGCCGTGAAACCCGCCAGCAGGGCCAGCGCGCCCATCAGACCGAACTCCTCGCCATAGGCCGCAAAGATGAAGTCGGTCGTGCGCTCGGGAATGAACTCCAGATGGGTTTGCGTGCCCTGCATGAAGCCCTTGCCGGTCAGCCCGCCGGAGCCGATGGCGATCTCGCCCTGAATGATGTGAAAGCCCTTGCCCAGCGGGTCCTTGTGCGGGTCCAGCAGGGTGCAGACCCGGTGCTTCTGGTACTCACGCAGCACCGGCCACTCGACATCGGGTTGACAGATCTTCTCCTCGCTCATGACCAGGGCGGTGATGCCGGCCGCTCCCAGAATCATGGCCGGCAGGATGATGCGCCAGGGAAAGCCGGCAAAGAACACCACGAAGAAGCCGGCACCGAAGACCAGGATGGACGTCCCCAGGTCGGGCTGCTTGGCCACCAGCAGCGTAGGCACGGCCAGCAGCGCCAGGGCAATGCCAAAGTCCATAGTGCGCAGCTGGCCCTCACGGCGCTGGAACCACCAGGCCAGCATCAGGGGCGTGGCGATCTTGAGGATCTCGGAGGGCTGGATCACGATGCCCACATTGAGCCAGCGCGTCGCGCCCTTCTTGGTGATGCCGAACAGGGCCGTCGCCACCAGCAGGGCCACGCCCAGGGTGTAGAGCGGCACGGCAAGGGCCATCAGGCGCTGCGGCGGCACCTGGGCCACGACGAACATGATGGCGGCCGCCAGGGCCATATTGCGCGCATGGTCCACAAAGCGGGTGCCATGGTCGAAGCCCGCCGAATACATGCTCATCAGGCCCAGGCCGGCCAGCCACAGCATGGCCAGCAGCAGGGGGGTGTCAAAGCCCTCCAGCAGGGGCTTGAGCCGCTGTCGCAGCGGCGGCTTGCTCAGTACCGCATTCATGGACGCACTCCTGAGGCGGCCGAGGCTGCAGCCGACGGGGCCGACGCGGCCGCAGGCGGCGGTGCCGAGGCCGCCATGCCCGGCAGGGCCAGGGCCGAGATGGGGCGCGGCGCCCCGATCGGGGCCATGCTGCGCCCCTGCTGGGTCAGGGCAATATCTTCCTCGCTGGGCAGCTGCGAGGCCAGCACAAAGTCAAAGACCCGACGTGCAATCGGCGCGGCGGCCGCCGAACCCCAGCCCGCGTTCTCCACGATCAGGGCCAGGGCGATGGTGGGCTGCTGTGCGGGCGCGAAGGCCACGTAGAGCGAGTGGTCGCGCTTGCGCTCGTCGGTCTTCACGTCCTTGTACTTCTCGCCCGCACGCAGGCCCACGGCCTGGGCCGTGCCGGTCTTGCCACCGCTGGTATAGGGTGCGCCCGCGAACACCAGGCGCGAGGTGCCTTCCTGGGTCACGCCAAACATGGCGTCGCGGATCACCGTCACATCCTGGGGCCGCAGCGGCAGGGGACTCAGGGCGTCACTGGAGATATGGCGACGCTCATGGCGCACCACATCCTCGATCTCGCGGACCAGGCGCGGCCGGAAGCGCTGTCCACCGCTGGCCAGCACGGCGTAGGCCTGAGCCAGCTGCAGCATGGTGAAGTTGTTGTAGCCCTGGCCGATGCCCAGGGAGATGGTCTCGCCGGCGTACCACTTCTGCTGTTCCGGGCGCCTGAACTTCTTGCGCTTCCAGTCGGTGGAGGGCAGATCCCCCGTCACCTCACCCTGCAGATCGATGCCGGTGCGCTCCCCCAGGCCAAACGGGGCCAGCTCGTCGTGGATGAGGTCCACGCCCATCTCATTGGCCAGGGTATAGAAGTAGACATTGCTGGAGCCCACGATGGCCAGGCGCATGTCCTTGGGACCCGGCCTGTCGGTCTCCGGGCTGCCAAAGGTGCGGCCGCCGAAGTTGAAGGTCAGGTTGTCCATGATGACCGTGCCCGGCGCCCGCTTGCCGCTGGTGAGCGCGGCCATGGCCATCAGCGGCTTGTAGGTGGAGCCCGGCGGGTAGGTGCCGCGCAGGGCACGGTTGAGCAGGGGCTTGTCGGGGTTCTCGTTGAGCTCGCGCCAGTTCTCCACATCGATCCCATCCACGAAGAGGTTGGGGTCGAACGTGGGCTTGGACACAAAGGCCAGCACCTCGCCATTGCGTGGGTCCAGGGCCACCAGAGCGCCACGGCGGTCCTTGTAGAGCTCCTCCACCAGGGCCTGCAGGCGGATATCGATGGACAGCACCAGGGTGTTGCCGGGCGTGGGCGGCTTGTGGGCAAGGCGGCGCACCGCACGCCCGCCGGCACTGGTTTCCACCTGCTCGAAGCCGGTGATGCCATGCAGCTCGCGCTCGTAGGCCTGCTCCAGCCCCAGCTTGCCGATGTACTCGGTGCCGCGGTAATTGGCGATGTCCTCCTCGTCCCACTCGTCCATGGCCTTCTTCTCGGCCTGGTTGATGCGGCCGATATAGCCGATCAGGTGGCTGCCCACCTCGCCCAGCGGGTAGTGCCGGAACAGGCGCGCCTTGATCTCCACGCCGGGGAAGCGGAAGCGCTGGGCGGTGAAGCGGGCCACCTCTTCATCGCTGAGCTTGGTGCGTATGGGCAGGGACTCGAAGCTCTTGCTCTCGTCCATCAGGCGCTTGAAGCGCCGGCGATCCCGGGCCTGGATCTCCACCACCTGGGACAGGGCGTCGATGGTGGCCTCCAGATTGCCGGCCTTGCTGGGCGTGATCTCCAGGGTGTAGGCCGAATAGTTGCTGGCCAGCACGATGCCGTTGCGGTCCTTGATGAGGCCGCGATTGGGCACGATGGGCACCACGGTGACGCGGTTGTTCTCGGCCCGCTCCGCCAGATTGTCATGCTGCAGCACCTGCAGATAGACCAGACGGGCCACCAGCAGCCCGAAGCAGAAGAGCACGAAGACCGCCGCCGCCAGCACCCGCAGGCGAAAGCGCGACAGCTCCTGCTCAAGGTTCTTGAGAACGGTCACAGCGGTCTATGGGCATCGGGATCGGGCGGACGGCGCTGGGGCGCGAGCAGCAGCCAGCTGGCCAGGGGCCAGAGCGCAGCCTCCAGCACCGGTGCCAGCACGAGGGTCCAGCCCGGCCACATGCCCCCCACCATCAGGCGCACCAGCACGGAAATGGCCTGGGCCAGCAGGAAGAGCGGCAGCACCTGGGCAGCCTGGCCCAGCAGGCCGAACCAGAGCAGACGCCGGTGCAGGGCAATGGCCCCGAAGCTCAGCACGCTATAGGCCAGGGCATGCTGGCCCAAGAGGGCGCCATGCTGCACATCCACCAGCAGACCGAACACAAAGGCCCAGCCCACACCCACACGGCGGGGCTGGTGCACATTCCAGAACACCAGCACCAGGGCCAGCACATCGGGCATCCAGGCCTGACGTCCCACGGGCACCATGTCCACCAGCAGGGCCAGCAAGAGGCTGAAGGCGATGAAGAGGGGGTTGGCCGGCAGCAGCAGCTGGTGGCCACGCGGCATGATCATGGCTTGCCTCCCGAAGCCTTGGCACCGCGAGCGGGCGCCGAGGCCGCAGCCGAGGCGGCTTGGGCCTGGGTCCGCATCTTCTCCAGCTCCTGCAAGGGCCCCAGCACCAGCACATGACGCACATCATCGAGCTGGGCCACCGGCTGCAGGCGCACCCGAGCAAAGCTGGTGTCGCCACGACGCTCCACGCTGGCGATGCGCGCCACGGGCAGGCCGGGCGGATACACCCCGTCCAGGCCCGAGGTGGTCAGCAGATCGTTCTGGCGCAGATCCGCATTGGCCGCCATGAAGCGCAACTCCATGGCCCCACCCTCGGCCCCGCCGAATGCCGCGCCGCGCTGCTGGCTGCGCGTGTTGAGCACCGGGATGGCGGCATCCTTGTCCGACAGCAGGGTCACCTCGGCCGAGAGCAGATAGACCCGCGTCACCTGGCCCAGCACCCCGGCATCGTTGATGACGGGCGCGCCCAGGACCACACCCTGACGGCTGCCCCGGTCGATGACGACGCGGCGCGAGTAAGGGTCCGAAGCCTCGTACAAGACCTCCGCCGCCAGCGAGGGCACCTGCAGGGCGGGCCGCAGGTCCAGCAGGGCGCGCAGGCGCTGGTTCTCCTGCTGCAGCTGTTCGGCACGCGAGAGCCGCTCGGCCTGCTGCACCAGCTGGCGGCGGGCCTGGTCCTCGGCGGCCATGGCGCGCTCGGTACCGCGCAGATAGTCGCCGGCACGCTCCCAGGCGTCCACCGGGGCCAGCAAGGCGCGCTGCAGGGGATGCAGGGCCAGGGCCAGGGCGGCCCGGGCCGGCGCGGCCAGCTTGAAGCGCGCATCCGCCACCATCAGGAAGATGGCCAGGGCGGCGCAGAGCAGCAGCTTGCTCAGCGCCGTCGTGCCCTGACGGAAAAAGGGCGGCGGGGTGCGATCCAGGGTGCCCAGTGGCATGGCGTGAAAAGAGTCAGACCGCGTTCAGACAAAGATCCAGGCAATGAACAAGGGGCCCGCAGGCCCCCTTGCTGGCGTTTACTCCGAGGTGAAGATGGAGCCCAGACGCTCCATGCGCTCCAGCGCCATGCCGCAGCCGCGCACCACGCAGGTCAGCGGGTCTTCGGCCACCAGCACCGGCAGGCCGGTTTCCTCGGCCAGCAGGCGGTCCAGATCGCGCAGCAGGGCGCCGCCGCCGGTCAGCATCATGCCGCGCTCGGCGATGTCGGCACCCAGCTCGGGCGGGGTCTGTTCCAGCGCGTTCTTCACGGCCGAGACGATCTGGTTCAGCGGATCGGTCAGGGCTTCCAGGATCTCGTTGCTGGAGATGGTGAAGCTGCGCGGCACGCCCTCGCTGAGGTTGCGGCCCTTGACTTCCATTTCCTTGACCTCGGAGCCGGGGAAGGCGGAACCGATCTGCTTCTTGATGGCTTCGGCCGTGGGCTCGCCGATCAGCATGCCGTAGTTGCGGCGGATGTAGTTGATGATGGCTTCGTCGAACTTGTCGCCGCCGACGCGCACGCTGCCCTTGTAGACCATGCCGCCCAGCGAGATCACGCCCACCTCGGTGGTGCCGCCGCCGATGTCGATGACCATGGAGCCCGAGGCCTCGGAGACCGGCAGGCCCGCGCCGATGGCAGCGGCCATGGGTTCCTCGATCAGGTAGACCTCGGAGGCGCCGGCGCCCAGGGCGGCGTCACGGATGGCGCGCTTTTCCACCTGGGTGGAGCCGCAGGGCACGCAGATGATGATGCGGGGCGAGGGACGCAGCAGCTTGGTGTCGTGCACCATCTTGATGAACTGCTTGATCATCTGCTCGGTGACCACGAAGTCGGCGATCACGCCGTCCTTCATCGGGCGGATGGCCTCGATATTGCCGGGCACCTTGCCCAGCATGGCCTTGGCCTCGGCGCCCACGGCCTGGATGGTCTTCTTGCCGTTGGGGCCGCCCTCGTGGCGGATGGCGACCACCGAGGGCTCATCCAGCACCACGCCCTTGCCGCGGACGTAGATCAGGGTGTTGGCGGTGCCGAGGTCGATGGCGAGGTCGGTCGAGATGTAGCGACGCAGGGAAGCGAACATGGTGTGTCGGGAGAAGCCTTCAGGGGGGCGGGGCCAGAAAACGGATTCGCGCTGAAGGCGGGCTGTAGGGCTCGTCGGTTCAAAAAAACGGCAGCCTCAGGAGGGCTGGCGGCTGCCGCCGGACTTGTTCGTCGTCCCATGCGCAAAGAGGCTGCTCGACCTGGGCAGGCCGTGCAGCCCCGTTGCCATGGAGATAAGCGGAGATAATACCCGATCACCCCTGCTTTTCCGGGTAGCGCAAGCCCGTATCGGGGCTTTGAATTTGCCACTTTTCGATACCGCCGACCCATGGCCCTGACCCCCCAAGATGTGAGCCGCATCGCCAATCTGGCGCGGCTGGAGCTTTCCGAGCAAGAGCAGACCGCGATGCTGGGTCAGCTCAATGGCTTCTTCTCCATCGTCGAGCAGATGAGCGCGGTGGACACCAGCGGCGTCGAGCCGCTGTACACCCCGCTGTCCGCGGTGCAGGAGGTGCAGCTGCGCCTGCGCGCAGACGATGTCACCGAGACGGATCAGCGCGCGCTCAACCAGCGCAGCGCCCCCGCCGTCGAGGACGGTCTGTTCCTGGTGCCCAAGGTGATCGAGTGATGAGCCCCAAATCCCTGCATGAGATGGGCGTGGCCGAGCTGGGCCGCGCACTGGCCGACAAGGCCGTTTCCAGCCGCGAGGCCACCCAACAGCTGCTTGCAAGAGTTACCGCCCACGACGCGGGTCTGGGCGCCTTCCTGCATGTCGATGCCACGGCCGCCCTGGCTGCGGCCGAGGCGGCCGATGCACGCCGTGCCGCGGGCGAAAGCGGTGCCCTGCTGGGCGTGCCCCTGGCGCACAAGGACATCTTCGTCACCCAGGACATGCCCACCACCGCCGGCTCCAAGATGCTGAGCGGCTACCTCAGCCCCTTCGATGCCACCGTGGTGGCGCGTCTGAAGGCCGCGGGCACCGTGTCCCTGGGCAAGCTCAACTGCGACGAGTTCGCCATGGGCTCGGCCAACGAGAACTCGGCCTACAAGCCCGTGGCCAACCCCTGGGACGCCACGCGCGTGCCCGGCGGCTCCTCGGGCGGATCGGCCGCCGCGGTGGCGGCCCGCCTGGTGCCCGCCGCCACCGGCACCGACACCGGCGGCTCCATCCGCCAGCCGGCCAGCTTCACCGGCATCACCGGCATCAAGCCCACCTATGGCGTGTGCTCGCGCTACGGCATGATCGCCTTCGCCTCCAGCCTGGACCAGGCCGGCCCCATGGCCCGCTCGGCCGAGGACTGCGCCCTGCTGCTCTCCGCCATGAGCGGCTTCGACGAGCGCGATGCCACCAGCGTGCAGCAGCCCGCCCAGGACTTCCACGCCCAGATGCTGGCCGCACGCGAAGGCGCCACGGCGGCCCAGCCGCTCAAGGGCCTGCGCATCGGCCTGCCCCGGGAGTTCTTCCCCGCCGGCCTGTCGGCCGATGTGGCCAAGGCCGTGCGCGAGGGCCTGACCCAGCTGGAAAAGCTGGGCGCCACCCTGGTGGACGTGAGTCTGCCCCGCACCGAGCTGGCGATTCCGGTGTACTACATCATTGCCCCGGCCGAGGCCAGCTCCAACCTGAGCCGCTTCGACGGCGTGAAGTTCGGCCACCGCGCGGCCGAGTACAGCGATCTGCTGGACATGTACAAAAAGACCCGCGCCCAGGGCTTTGGCGCCGAGGTCAAGCGCCGCATCATGATCGGCACCTATGTGCTGAGCCATGGCTACTACGACGCCTACTACCTGCAGGCGCAGAAGCTGCGCCGCATGATTGCCGACGACTTCCAGCAGGCCTTCGCCCACTGCGATCTGATCGCCGGCCCGGTGGCGCCCTCGGTGGCCTGGCAGGCCGGCGAGCAGGGCGACGACCCGGTCAAGGCCTATCTGGCCGACATCTTCACCCTGCCCGGCTCCCTGGCCGGCCTGCCCGGCATGAGCGTGCCGGTGGGCTTTGGCGAGGGCGGCATGCCGGTGGGCCTGCAGCTGCTGGGCAACTATTTCAAGGAGGGTCAGCTCTTGCACACGGCCCACGCCCTGCAGCAGGCAACCGATTGGCACCAGCAGACTCCGGCCGGATATTGATATGACGAGCAGCCCCAGCAAACTCATCCGCGGCTACGAGGTGGTGATCGGCCTCGAGAACCACGTCCAGCTCTCCACCCAGAGCAAGATCTTCAGCGGCAGCTCCACCGCCTTCGGTGCCGCGCCCAACACCCAGGCCAGCCCCGTGGACCTGGCCCTGCCCGGCACCCTGCCCGTGCTCAACCGCGCCGCGGTGGAGCGCGCCATCCGCTTCGGCCTGGCCGTGGGCGCCAAGGTGGCGCCGCTGTCCATCTTCGCCCGCAAGAACTACTTCTACCCCGACCTGCCCAAGGGCTACCAGATCAGCCAGTTCGAGATCCCGGTGGTCCAGGGCGGCACGGTGGAGTTCTTCCTGGGCGAGGAAAAGAAGACCGTGCGCCTGACCCGCGCCCACCTCGAAGAGGACGCGGGCAAGAGCCTGCACGAGGACTACCACGGCCAGTCGGGCATAGACCTGAACCGCGCCGGCACGCCCCTGCTGGAGATCGTCTCCGAGCCCGATATCCGCTCGGGCGCCGAGGCCGCCGAATACGCCAAGACCCTGCACGCCCTGGTGATGTGGCTGGGCATCTGCGACGGCAATATGCAGGAAGGCAGCTTCCGCTGCGACGTCAACGTCTCGGTGCGCAAGCCCGGCCAGCCCTTCGGCACGCGCCGCGAGATCAAGAACCTCAACAGCTTCCGCTACCTGGTGGACGCGGTGAACTACGAGGTGAACTGGCAGATCGACCAGATCGAGGACGGCCTGGCCATCCAGCAGGCCACGGTGCTCTACAACCCCGACACCGGCGAGACCCGTGCCATGCGCAGCAAGGAAGACTCGGCCGACTACCGCTACTTCCCCGACCCCGATCTGCCGCCCCTGGTGATCGCGCCGGAGTGGGTGGAGCAGGTGCGCGGCGAGATGCCCGAGCTGCCCTCGGTGATGGCCAAGCGCTTCGTGGAGGCCGACGGCCTGCCCGAGTACGACGCCAGCATGATGACCCAGAGCCTGGCCACGGCGCGCTACTACGAGGCCGCCAAGGCCGCGGGCGCCGCGCCCAAGCTGGTGGCCAACTGGGTGATGGGCGAGATCAGCAAGCGCCTGAACAGCGAAGGCATCGAGATCACTGCCGCGCCGGTGGGCCCGCAGCGCCTGGCCCAGCTGATCGCGCGCATTGCCGACGGCACCATCTCCAACAACGCCGCCAAGCAGGTCTTCGAAGCCCTGTGGAGCGGCGAGGGCTCGGAGGTGGATGCGCTGATCGAGGCCAAGGGCCTGAAGCAGATGAGCGACACCGGCGCGATTGAAGCCATCCTGGACGAGGTGCTGGCCGCCAACCAGAAATCGGTGGACGAGTTCCGCGCCGGCAAGGACAAGGCCTTCAACGCCCTGGTGGGCCAGGCCATGAAGGCCACCAAGGGCAAGGCCAACCCCGCTCTGGTCAACGAGCTGCTGAAGAAGAAGCTGGGCAGCTGAGCGTCACGGGCCGCCTCAGCCGCTTGCCAATGCCATCTGCAGCGCCAGCCGATTGAGCCATTGGCGCAGACGCAGCTGTATGGCCTCTTGCTCAACAGACAGGCGGGCGTTGCGGGCCTGCAGCCAGTCTGCGCGGGCGATCACGCCCAACTCATAGCGCAGGGCGGCCAGCTTCTCGGCTTGCTGGGCCTCGGCGAGGCGGGCGCCATTGGCCAGCGCCTGCTGGCGCAGCTCGCGGCGCTCGGCCGCCAACTGCTCCACCTCGACCAGGGCCTTGTGCACCGTGTCGCGCAGGCTCAGGGCGGCGCTCTCCACCTCGTTGACCGATTGCGCGCGCTGCAGGTCCAGGCGGCGCCAATCGACCAGGGGCACGATCAGGCTGGACGAGAGTGTGGCCACGGGCCGATCCAGCCAGTCGCGCCAATGGCCGCCGCCGGTGCCCACGCCCAGGCTGAGACTTAGGCTGGGATAACGCGCCGCTTCACTGGCGCGCCACTGCGCCAGGGCGCTGTCCACCTGGGCCCTGGCGCGTTGCACATCGGGGCGGCGTTCCAGCACCTCGGCCGGTGCGCCGGGCTGCCAGTCGCCCGGCTGGCTGGCAGGCAGCTGCGGTGACTCGGGCAGCGACGGCGCCAGCTCATCCAGCAGCAGGCCCAGGTTCAGGGTCTGCTGGCTGCGCTCGCGTGACAGCTGGGCCAGGCGCGACTGCAGGCCCTGGAGGCTGATGGCCGCCTTGTCCACCTCGATGGGCAGGAGCTTGCCCTCGCGCACGCGCAGCCGGGTCAGGGCCAGCACCGCCTCGGCACCTTGCAGCTGCTCGCGGATCAGCGGCTCTTCCAGCGCCAGCGCAGCCAGGCTCCAGTAGCTTTCGGCGACGCGCTTGCGGATCAGCAGCTGGGCCGCGGCCCAGTCTGCCCGCTGACCGGCCACCTGCGCGGCCTGAGCCGCCTCGCCATGGGCCAGGCGCTGCCACAGATCGACTTCATAGCTGACGCTGGCATTGAGCGCGTAGCTGCGCTTGAGGGCCCCCTGCTCCAGCGCGCGGCTGCCTGCCGCACTGCCGCTCAGGCTGGGCTTGAGGCCACGCTCCAGCTGGCTCTGGCCCAGCTGCTGCTGGGCTCGCTCCCAGCGCTTGAGCGCCAGAGCGATGTCGCGATTGGCCCGCAAGGCCTGATCCTGCAGCGCGCTCAAGCGCGCATCAGCGGGGACGGCGCTTTCCGCCGGGCCATGGGACTCAAGCTGCTGCCACTGCGCCGGCAGCACGTGGGGGCTCACAGCCCTGGGGCCAGTTGCCGTGGCCGGCCCCTGGGCGCAGGCCGACAGCAGGACACCGATGCCCAGGGTGATCAAGGCCGGGGTCCGGGATTTCAAACTTTGCTTCGCCCACATCGCGTCTGTTTCCGTCTTTGCGCTCATCATTCGCGCGTCAGTGCTTCAACCGGGCTCAGCGCCGCAGCACGGCGTGCCGGCACGGTGCCGAAGACCAGGCCCACCACGCTGGACACGGCGAAGGCCACGCCCAGGGCGGCCCAGCTGACCTCAACCCTGAGCTCCTCTTGCGCCACATTGATGCCCTGCGCGCACAACCAACTCAGGAACACGCCCAAGGCCCCACCCAGGCAGCACAGCAAGACCGCCTCAACCAGGAACTGCAGGCGCACATCGCCCTGGCGGGCGCCGATGGCCATGCGAATACCGATTTCCCGGGTGCGCTCGCTGACCGAGACCAGCATGATGTTCATCACACCGACCCCGCCCACCAGCAGCGAGATTGCGCCCACCCCGGCGAACAGCAGCGCCATGGCGCCCGTGATTTGCTGGAACTTGCGGAACTCCTCATCGGCGTTCCACGCCTCGAAGTCCTCCACCCCATGCAGGGCCTTGAGCCGGTAGATCAGCTGCTTGCGCACTTCGGCCGGGGGCACGGTGAAGTCCAGCAGCACATTGAACTGATCCGCGTCCACACGCACATCCAGCTTTCGGCTGAAGGTGGTGTGGGGCGTCAACACCTGACCCAACCAAGGACCGAAGGAAAGGGCTCCGCCGGTTCCCGGTGCGACCACACCGACGATGGTGAGGGGCAAGGCCACGCCAACGGGCACAGCGGCGCCACTGGTGCCGGCAAGTGCTGCGCCGCCTTCGGCCGGCGTGCCTTGCGGGGCCACCAGAAGCGTGCGCCCCAAGGGTGACTCTCCCGGCTTGAAAAGGGCTTTGCGTGCCTTCTCGTCAATCACCGCCACTTGAGTGGTCGCCGCAAAGTCCATGGCGTTGAAGTAGCGCCCCTCCACCAGCTTGAGCTTGCGCCCGACCAGGGTCTGGGCCTCGGCGCCGAGCACACTGACCATGGCATCGCGCGAGGCGTGGCGCGCGGTCAGCTGGATCTCGCGCTCCACCGTCACGGCCTTGACCCCGGGCAGGGCGCGAACGGCCTCGATCTCGCTGGGCCGGAAGGGCTGAGCCTGGGTGCCCGGTGGCAGCTGGGAATTGCCGCGGGACACCGGAATGCGGCCAGACATCAAACTGCCCACATCTTTCTCGATGCTGCCGCGGGCGGCCCCCGTCAGGGCCAGGATAGACACGACCGCCGCAATGCCGATGCTGATGCCCAGCATGGACAGCGCGGTGCGCAGCCGGTTGCCCCGCAGCGACTGCACGGCCGATTGCAGGGCCTCGCGCCACTGCATCTGCAGCCGGCCCCACCGACTGCCACGCGACCACACCATGGACTCCTTGGCCTGGGGATCGACCGGACGGTGCTCAGCCGGCGTGCCGCTGTCCCTCAAGACCTTGCCATCCCTCAACTCGATGATGCGATGCGCATGGCTGGCCACATGAGCGTCGTGGGTGACCAGGATGATGGTGTGGCCGCGCTCGTTGAGTTCGCGCAGCAGGACCAGCATCTCCTTACCGCTTTGCGAATCGAGTGCGCCCGTGGGCTCGTCGGCCAGGATGATCTGGCCGCCGTTCATCAGCGAGCGGGCGATGGACACGCGCTGCTGCTGTCCGCCCGACAGCTCATTGGGCTTGTGGTGCATGCGCTCGCCCAGGCCCAGACGCGTGAGCAAGGCCTCGGCGCGCTCACGCCGTGCGCTGCTGCTGGCGCCGGCATAGACGGCCGGCAGCTCGGCATTGGCGCGCGCATCCATATGCGGCAGCAGGTGGTAGCGCTGGAAGATGAAACCGAAGCGCTCGCGCCGCAGGCCGGCCAGTTCGTCGGGCCCCAGCTGGCTGGCATCCTGGCCATCGATCAGGAACTGGCCGACGGTCGGGCTGTCCAGGCAGCCCAGCACATTCATCAGCGTGCTCTTGCCCGAGCCAGATTGGCCAATCACGGCCACGAACTCGCCGGCCTGGATGCTGAGGTTGATGTCCACCAGCGCGGGCACCTCGATGGCGCCCAGGCGGTAGTGGCGGCCGACGCCGCGCAGTTCGATCAAGGGGTGCATGGGTTGCAGCCCGCTTACTTCGAGACCGAGGCCGAGGCGGCGGACGCAGCCTGCTCAGCCGCCGAGGGCGGCGCCAGCAGCACCTTTTCGCCGGCCTTCAGGCCATCGAGCACCTGGACACGGGCACCGTCCTGCAGGCCGGTGCGCACCTGGCGCGGGTGCTGCTTGTTCTGCGCATCGAGCACCTGTACGACAAAGCGACCGTCTTCACTGCGTTCGCCCAGGGCCACCATGGGCACGCTGAGCACCTTCCTGGCCGCGCCCGTCTCGACATTGACCTGCACCGTCATCTCGGGCAGCAGCTTGCGGGCCTTGTTGTCCACCTCGAATAGCACGTTGTAGAAGACCGCATTGCCGGCCCGTTCGGGCACCGGCTGGATCACCCGCACCTTGCCCTCGTAACGCTGCGCCTCACCGGCCAGGGTGATGAAGCGGGCCTGCTGACCGACCTTGATCTGGGCAATATCGGCCTCGGGCACGCGGGCACGCACGGTGATCTCGTCCAGATTGGCCAGGGTCACCATCACCGGCGTGATCTGGGCGGCGATCACGGTCTGGCCTTCCTGCACCGGCAGATTGACCACGGTGCCGTCCATGGGTGCGGTGATGGAGGTATAGCCCAGGGAGAGCTTGCGCTTGTCCAGCTCGGCCTGCAGGCGCTTGAGGTTGGCGCTCTGACCACGCAGATCGGCCTCCAACTTGGCCAGTTCGGTATCCGCGCGCTCGGCCTCGGTGGCGGCCGTGGCCTCACCGGCCAGCAGACGGCGCTGGCGCTCCACCTCGCGGCGGGCAATCTTCAGATCGGCCTGGCGGACCTCGATCTGCGCGAACTGCTGGGCCACCGCGGCCTCGGCCTGCGCGACTTCGCTGCGTGCCAACTCGGGGTCCAGGCTGACCAGCAGCTCGCCTTTCTTGACCTGCTGGCCCAGCTGCACATGGAGCTGGCGCACCTGGCCGCTGACCTGGGCGCCGACATCGACCTTGAGCCGGGGCTGCAGCACGCCAGCCGCTTGCACGGTCTGCGTAATGTCGGCCAGACTGGCTTCGGCGCTGGGCGGTACCGGCGATGGCGCGGCGGGTACAAACTGCCGGTAGGCGATGTAGGCGCCCAGCAGCACGAGCAGCACAGTGGCACGCAGGCGCCAAGACTTCAAGCGGCGCCCAGGCGTCGCCTCAACCAGATTTTTCCGCACAGACTCTTCCCCGTCGCATCGTTAGGTTTTGATGCGGCGGCAATGTATCAATGCGCTCCTGCGAACCCGATGACAGGCACCAAGGTATCGGAATCTGCGTCTTTGCGGCTCAATCGCTGAGCCGCACTCGACTCAAGCCCAGTCAGTCCAGGCTGCCTGGCGCAGCACCCGCCCAGAGCCTCTTGAGCCGGCCCAGCTCGGTGTCGTAGAGCTTGTTCACGCGCACCAGCTCGGCCTTCTGGTTCTCGATCAGCAGGCGCTGGGCGTCGGCGGCCGCCTCGTTCTCGGCCAGCTGCTGCTTGAGCTTGGCCGGCAGGGTCTTGCCCTTGTAGAACTCGGCCTCGTCCAGCAGGGGCTTGCGCTCGGCCGCCAGCTCCTGCAGACGGCGCTCGGACATCTGCGTGGCCTTGTTCACATCATCCAGCGCCGCTTCGCGGGCGGCCTGGTGAGCCGCTTCATTGCGGTAGCGCTGCAGCAGATTGCGGTCGCGCCGGATCGCATCCTGCTGCGCCGCGCGTTCCGCAGCGGCTCGGCGCTCACGCGCTTCGTTGGCCGCTTTTTCCTCGGGCGACATGGCCGGCGGCAGCACGGTGCGCAGGGAGCCATCGGAGTTGAGGACGCGCTGCTCGCGGCTGTTGCACTCCGCAATCCATCGATCCGATGTCAGGCGGCGACCATCCGGGGTGACGCAGGTGTAAATGCCGCCCCCTCCACTCTTGCTCTGAGCCCATGCCGCCGGCAGATGGAAGGCAGTGCCCAGGCAGGCAAGCGCCAAGACGGGCAGCGCGGCGGGCAGCGAAGAGGGGCGGGACAGCATCACACTCCGTAGCGGTCTCGGTAAGCCTGCACCGCAGCCTGATGGCCCGCGGCGCCGGGATGGCTGGTGGTCTTCAGATACTGCAGCAGGTCGGCCAGGCCGGCAATGGCGCAAACCGGCAGTTGCAGCTGCTGGGTGACGTACTGCACGGCCGACCAGGGCATGTCCACGCCGTTCTCGGCCGCCTTTTCCTGGCGGTCCAGGGCGATGGCCACACCACATGGGGTGGCACCGGCGGACTTGATCATCGCGATGGACTCGCGCACCGAGGTCCCGGCCGAGATCACGTCATCGATGATCAAGACCCGACCCTGCACCGGCGCGCCCACCAGGGTGCCGCCTTCGCCATGGTCCTTGGCTTCCTTGCGGTTGTAGGCAAAGGGCTTGTTGTGCCCCAGGCGGGCCAGCTCCATGGACACCGCGGCGGCCAGGGTGATGCCCTTGTAGGCCGGGCCGAAGATCATGTCGAACTGCAGACCCGAGGCCAGCAGGCGCTGGGCGTAGAAGCTGGCCAGACGGCCCAGCTTGGCGCCGTCATCAAACAGGCCGGCATTGAAGAAATAGGGCGAGAGCCGGCCGGCCTTGGTCTTGAACTCGCCAAAGCGCAGCACGCCCGCCTCCACCGCGAAGGCGACAAATTCCTGGGCCAGGGGATCGGGTTGGGTGCTGCTGTTCATGGCGGGGCTCTGGTTCAAATCGTTGCGGATTGTAGAGGCCGAAAAAAGGCCCGGCCCCTTGCGGGACCGGGCCTGTTGCACAGCGGGGCCGCGGCTTAGAACAGGGCCTTGAACTGCACACCGTAGGTGCGCGGGTCGTTGATGAAGCCGGTCAGGTTGTTGAAGTCGATGGCGCCGTTGACCACCACCTTGTCGGTGATGTTGCGCACAAAGCCGGCCACCTCGTACTTGCCGTTGTTCCACAAATAGCCCACGCGCAGGCCGCCTTCGGTCAGCGGCTTGCCGGTGAACTCCACCGCGCGGTAGAGGAAGAAGTTCACCTTGGAGCGGTAGGCCCAGTCCGTGTAGATGTAGTACTCGTTGCCGTCGGCGGTCGGGATGCTGTAGCGGGCCGTCAGATTGGCGATCCACTTGGGCGCATTGGGCAGGGGGTTGCCGTAGATGCTGTAGTTGCCCTGGGCGTCGGGCGTGCCGATCATGGTGGCGCCGCTGCCGGCCGGGGGCATGGCCAGGCTGCGGTCCTTGATCTCGGTGTCGTTGTAGCTGGCACCCAGGGTCAGCAGCAGATTGTCGGTGGGCAGCAGTTCCAGGTTGAGCTCAAAACCGCGGCCCTGGCCCTTGCTGGCGTTCAGCAGGGTGTTGACGTTCTGCGTGCCACCCACGGCGGTGAGCTGCTGGTCCTTGACGGTGTAGCTGAACACGGTGGCCGAGAGCCGGCCGCGACGCTGCCAGAACTCGCTCTTGGCACCCAACTCGTAGGAGGTCACCGTCTCGGGACGCGCCTGGCTCTGCGGGCCAAAGCCGCTGGCCGGGTAGATGGAAGCGGCACGGAAGCCGGTGGCCACGCGGGCGTAAAGATTCGTCTCGGGGCTCAGGGTGTAGGTGCCCGAGAGATCCCAGCTGACCTTGCTGTTGTCGGTGCTGGCGCTAGTGCCGGCGCTGGTGTTGACCTTGCCGGTGGTGGACAGGTTCTTCTTGTCCTGGGTGTAGCGCAAACCGCCACGCAGATTCAGATCGGCGCTGAGGCGGTAGTTCACCGAGCCGAACACGGCCCAGGCGCGGTTGGTCTGGCGGGTGCTGACCAGGGCGTCGGCGGGCGCGGCCAGGTAGTCGATCGACTCCATGGTGTAGCGTTCGTCGAAGAGGTAGAGGCCGGCCTGCCAGCGCAGCGGGCCATTGCCGCTGGACTCCAGGCGCACTTCCTGGCTGAGCTGGCGGTGGTCGCGCAAGGCGTCGGAGGTCTCGACCGGGAAGAACACCTCGCCTTCCTTGTCATAGGGCGGCAGCTTGAAGTTGCTGGGAATGACACGCAGGATGTAGCCGCCGTCCACATCGGCGCGGCTGAAAGGCTTCACCGTCTCGATGCCGGTGATGGAGTGCAGGGTCATGCCATCCAGCGCCCACTTGATGCGCAGGCTGCCGCCGGTGGCGTGCAGGCTCTGCTCATTCTTGGCATTGAGATAGGACTTCTTGGGATCGAAGCCCGCAATCAGATCGTTCGTGCCGGGCTTGATGATGCTGGCGCGGAAGAGGCGCGGGCTGCCCTCCAGCTCGCGGTTGTGCAGATTGAACAGGGCGCTGAAGCCCTGGTTGGGCTCGTACAGGGCCTGCAGGCGCACCGCGCGGTCTTCATAGCCCTCGGTCTTGCTCGTGGGGCTGTTGGGCACCTGGTTGGTGACCCAGTCGTCGCGGCGCTGCAGCTGTGCCGAGACGCGGGCCGACCAGTCGCCGCCCAGGGGCAGATTGGCCGCGCCTTCCAGCGTAGCGCTGCCAAACGTGCCGTAGGAGGCGCTGATATAGCCGTCCTGCTTCTTGGACGGGCGCACCGAGTCGAACTTGACCACGCCACCCGGGGTGTTGCGGCCGAACAGGGTGCCTTGCGGGCCGGCAATCACTTCCACCGACTTGACGTCAAAGACCGGGAAGCCTTTGAGGATGGGGTTCTCCTGCACCACATCGTCATAGATCAGGGAGACGGGCTGGGAGGCATTGAGGCGGAAGTCGGTATTGCCGTAGCCGCGCAGATAGAAACGCGGAAAGGCTCGGCCAAAGGAGGACTCGATGTTCAGGCTGGGCACGCGGCCGGACAGGAAGCGCACGTCCTGGCCGCCAGAAGCCAGCACATCCAGCTTCTCGCCGGACAGGGTGGACACCGCGGTGGGCACGTCCTTGATGTTCTCGACGCGGCGCTCGGCCGTGATGGTGACGGTTTCGAGCTGGGTCTTGTCGCTGCTCTGGGCCAAGACGGGCCAGGCGCTCAGGGCCAGGCTCACGGACAGGGCCAGCTGCACGGGACGCAGGGCTTGGGGCTTGATGTCGCGCATGCGCATTACTCCGGGGAAGAGATGAGAGGGCTTGGGGCGGATCGGGCTCTGAGGGCCGCAGCGGCCTGACGTGGGCCGGCAACGATCTGCGGCCAATCTAGCAAGCCGGGCGTGGAGCCGTCATCCCAAGTTAGCGTTCCGGCCCGGTCGCTGTTGCCAAAACCCCGCATTCGTTTGCGCGCCGTTTGCGCAAAGCGGCGCTGCGATACTTGCGCTCCGCTTGTTGCCCCGCCTCATCCAGACCATGCGCTTCATCACCGCCAACCTCAACGGCATCCGCTCCGCCGCCACCAAGGGCTTTTTCGACTGGCTGCCCCAGCAGCAGGCCGACGCTCTGGGCGTGCAGGAGCTCAAGGCCCAGGCCGATGCGGTCGAGGGTCAGTTCTGCAGCCCCGACGGGCTCAAGGGCCATTTCCATTACGCGCAGAAGAAGGGCTACTCCGGCGTGGGCCTCTACACCCGCGAGGAGCCCAGCGATCTGATCGTCGGTTTCGGCGTGCCCGAGTTCGATGACGAGGGCCGCTGGATCGAGAAGCGCTTTGACAAGCCGGGCCGCAAGCTCAGCCTGATCTCCTGCTACTTCCCCAGCGGCAGCAGCGGACCCGAGCGCCAGGAGGCCAAGTACCGCTTTCTGGCGGCCATGGCCCCGCACCTGGCCGCGCTCAAGGCAGAGCGCGAGTTCATCCTGGTGGCCGATGTGAACATCGCGCACAAGGAGGCCGACCTGAAGAACTGGAAGGGCAACCTCAAGAACAGCGGCTTCCTGCCCGAGGAGCGCGCCTGGCTGGACCAGCTCTTCGGCCAGGCGGACGGTCAGGGCGGCCTGGTGGATGTGTACCGCCAGCTGCACCCCGACACCACGGACGCCTGCTACACATGGTGGAGCAACCGCGGCCAGGCCTATGCCAAGAATGTGGGCTGGCGCCTGGACTACCACTTCGCCACGCCCAAGCTGGCGGCCCTGGCGCAGCGTGCGGCGATCTACAAAGACCAGAAGTTCAGCGACCACGCGCCGCTGACGGTGGACTACGACTTCGCGCTGTGAATCGAGCAAGCGTGAGTCACTCAAGCGCCATTGGATTCAACCGTGTCGCAGCGATGAATCAGCGGCCCGCATGAACTGCTCAAACTCTGGAAGCACCAGGGGCCGACTGAAGAGGTAGTGCTAGCCCTAGGAGTCAGTAGGCCATGCCGAGTGCGGCGGACACCACCCGTCAAGTCGGCAGAGGTTCGCCTCGCAGCTGTGCTTCCAGCAAGGGCAGGAACTGCCGCAGACGGGCCGGCATCAGACGCGAGACCGTCACCAGATACACCGGCACGGGCCTGAGCCGCCACGCGGGCAGCACAGGCAACAAGCGCCCAGCTGCGACATCGGGCGCAACCAGCAGCTCATCCAGGGCGGCGATTCCGGCCCCACGCAGAACCAACTCCCGTTGCATGCCCATGCTGCCGGCCACAAAGCGAGCCTGCACAGGCACCGACAACGACGACACCTCGGGCTCGCGCCGCTGCAAGTGCCATTGCGGCTGGGAAGCGCTGCGGCGCAGACCGATGAGCACATGGTCTGCAAGATCTTGCGGCTTCTGCGGGCGTGGCTTGCCATTCAGGTAGTCCGGCGAGGCATACAGCGCCCGGCTCAGCTGCCCCAGGCGCCGAGTCACCAAGCTGGCCTCGGTTGTGGGGCCCAGGCGTATGGCGGCATCAAGCTGCTCGCTGAACAGATCGGCATAGCGCGCACTCAGATCCAGTTCCACCCCCACTTCGGCATGACGCCGAGTGAAGGCCAACAGCGGCTCTGGCAGGTACAGGCTGGCAAATTCTGGCGTGCAACTCAGACGCAGCACGCCGCTCACCCTGTCCTGCAGGACGGCCAGATCCGCATGAGCCTGGCGGGCCTCCTCGACCAGCGGTGAGCAACGGGCGTAGTAGGCCGAGCCCATCTCGGTGAGTTCCACACGGCGCGTCGTGCGGTTCAGCAGCCGACTGCCTATGGCTGTCTCCAGCTTGGCAATGCGGCGTGACAAGGTGGAGGCGGGCAAGTCCAGACGCTCCGCCGCGCGCGAGAAGCTGCGCGTGTTCACCACTTCCACAAAGAGGGCGATGTCGCTGAGACTGGGCTCCACAACTATTCCAAAAATGAAATATTAAGTTTTATTAAATCTATTTATCTTGATTTTGCACGAATCTAGACTGCCGCTCGTCGAGATCACCCATCGCACGAGAGCACCCATGAACTCCAAGGACAGACGTCACTTTATGGCCGGCAGCGCCGGTGCCCTGGCAGCACTGAGCGGCCTGGCCGCAGGCTCGGCGCCGGCCAATGCCGCCCCCTCGAAACCCGCCCGCAACACCAAGGACCAGCCCATGATGCAAGGACACGCCGCCTGCAAGATCGACAACACCGCCGTCGTACTGATTGACCACCAAGTCGGCACCATCGGCTGGGCCGGCGAACTGGCCAACGACGAAGAACGCCAACAGCTCAAGATGTGGGTGCGCGTGATGGCCGGCTTTGCCAAATCGGCCGGCATGCCCGTGGTGCTGACAAGCAGCCTGGAGAACGAAGCCCAAGGCCCTCTGCTGCCCGAGTTCAAGACCTTGCTGCCCCAGGAATACGAGGCTCGCATCCAACGCACCGGCGTGATCAACGCCTGGGACGATCCGGCTTTCGTCAAGGCCGTGCGGGCTACCGGCAAGAAGAACCTGATCATGGGCGGCTTGACCACCGACGTCTGCCTGGTGCCGCCGGCCCTGTCGGCCAAGGCTGATGGCTTCAACGTGGTGGCCTTGATGGACATCTCTGCGGCCTGCACGCGCATTGCGGCACAAAACTGCCGCGAGCTGCTCGGCAAAGCGGGCATCGATCTGATGACCGTCACGCCCATGATCACCAGCCTGCTGGGCAACTACAAGAACCCTGCGTCGGCGGGCTTCTTCAAGGCCTTTGAGCGTGAGGGCGTGTTCCAGGCCTTCGGCAAGGGCAATCTGCGCTGAGAGACCGCCGATCCCTGCGGCCGTGCTGAAGGGACCGGCACACCATCATGACCAGCTTCAGACACCTGCTGTCGCGCACACGGGGCCAGTCACAGGGCGCCATCACGCGCCTGATCGACCCCTATGTGTTGGGCGAAAAGCTCAAGCCTTTCGTTTTTCTCGACTACTTCGAAGCTCGCGTCCAGCCAGGGTTTGGCTTCGGCATGCACCCACACTCGGGCCTGGCAACGCTGACCTGGCAGCCCCACACGGACGTGCGCTATCACGACACAACCGGGCAAAGCGGTGTTCTGCCCGCTGGCGGCGTCGAGTGGATGAACGCCGGCGGCGGTGCCTGGCATCGCGGACATCTGTTGGGCCAAGGAATGGCGAAAGGCATACAGCTCTGGGTGGCCATGCCACCCGAGATCGAGGAAGCCACAGCTGTCGGCCTGTACATCCCCCCCGCTGCCGTCCCGCTGCAGGCCTTGCCCGATGGACAGATGCGCGTGCTGCTCGGCCGCTACGGCAACAGCGGCAGCAGCATTCCAGCGCACCAGGATATGTTCTGCGGGGTACTGGAACTGCGAAACGCCACCGAATACCACGTGGAGGTTCCCTCCGGACACGATGTCTGCTGGGCCTGTCTTTTTGAAGGACAGGCCATGATTGCAGGTGTTCGCGCCAGCCGAGCCGAGCTACTGGTACTCGGCGGTGCAGGCCGCATCAAGGTCAAGACTTCCGGACCGGCTGCCGTGCTGATAGGCACGGCCAAGCGCCACGAGTTCCCGCTGGTGCTCGGTGGAAGCTCCGTGCACACCAATCCGAAGTCTCTGATGCGGTCTCAACACCGCATACGGCAGCTAGGCCGAGAGCTGGCCCAGGCTGGCCAGCTGTGAGGTCTGCTGCGGCCCTCAACCCTTCAAAGTCAGCAGGCTCTCGTCCCAGTCCGGGTGCTTTTCATAGCCCAGCAGATGGGCCGTGGTGGCCGCCACATTGGACAGGCCGGCCTCGGGCGTCTGCTTCAGGCCCAGCTTCAGGCCCGGGATGTTCTGGTACAGGATCAGGGGCACCGGGTTGAGCGTGTGGGCGGTCTTGGCCTTGGGGCTGCCGTCCTTGTTCAGCGCGGGCTGGCCGGTCTTCTTGTCCAGCTCGAACATCTCGTCGGCATTGCCGTGGTCGGCCGTGATCAGGGCCACGCCGCCGGCGGCATCCACGGCCTTGAGCAGGCGGCCCAGGGCCAGGTCCACCGCCTCCACCGCCATGGTGGCGGCGCGGAAGTTGCCGGTGTGGCCCACCATATCGCCATTGGCGAAATTGCAGCGCAGCAGCTTGTGGCGACCGCTCTGCAGGGCCTCGATCATGGCGTCGGCAATCTCGGCGGCCTTCATCCAGGGGCGCTGCTCGAAGGGCACCACATCGCTGGGCACCTCCAGATAGGTCTCGCCCTCGAACTTGCCCGAGCGGTTGCCGTTCCAGAAATAGGTCACATGGCCGAACTTCTGGGTCTCGGAACAGGCGAACTGGCTGATGCCCATCTTGCTGAACCACTCGCCCGAGGTGTTCTTGATGGCGGGCGGCGCGACCAGAAAGCGGGCCGGCAGCTTCAGATCGCCGTCGTACTGCAGCATGCCGGCAAAGGCCACCTTGGGGCAGCGCCGACGCTCGAACTTGTCGAAGCCGGCGCCTTCCTCGAAGGCACGGGTGATCTCCAGCGCGCGGTCGCCGCGGAAGTTGAAGAGCACCACCGCGTCGCCATCCTCGATGGTGCCCACGGGGCGGCCGTTCTCGGCAATCACGAACTCGGGCAGGTCCTGGTCGATCACGCCAGGGTGCTGGGCGCGCAAGCCCTCGATGGCCGCCGCGGCCGAGGCGAACTGCTGGCCCTGGCCCAGCACATGGGTCTTCCAGCCGCGCTCCACCATGGGCCAGTTGGCGTCATAGCGGTCCATGGTGATGGTCTGGCGGCCGCCGCCCGAGGCGATGCGGGCGTCAAAGCCGTCCGTGCTCAGCTCGGCCAGCAGGGCCTCGAAGGGCAGGACATAGTCCAGGGCGCTGGTCTCGGGCACATCGCGGCCGTCGATCAGGGCGTGCACGCGCACCGACCGGATGCCCTCCTGCTTGGCGCGCAGCACCATGGCCTTGAGGTGGTCGATATGGCTGTGCACATTGCCATCAGACAGCAGGCCCATGAAGTGGATGCGCCCCGTGCCGGCCTTGGCAAAGGCCACGATCTCCTGCCAGGCCTGCCCCTGCCAGAGCTCGCCCGAGGCAATGGAATTGGCCACCAGGGCCGCGCCCTGGGCATAGACCTGGCCGGCGCCCAGGGCGTTGTGCCCCACCTCGGAATTGCCCATGTCATCGTCCGAGGGCATGCCCACCGCCCGACCATGGGCGCGCAGCTGCACATGCGGGTACTCGGCGAACAGGCGGTCCAGCGTGGGCTTGTTGGCGGCGGCAATGGCGCTGCCCGCGCCGGTCTTGGACAGGCCGTAGCCGTCCATCACGATGAGCACGACGGGGCCGATGGCGGCGCGGGTCTCGGAAAGGGCTTGAAGGGTTTGCAGCATGGGATGTGCCTGGGAAATGAGCTGGCTGTTCACCGCGTGTGAACAGCCGCCATTCTGACCCAGGGCCAGCCCGCGAGGCGCCGCGCGCCGGTAACTCAGCGGAACACGCCGATGGCATCGGCCAGCAGCTCGGCCTGCTGGCGCAGGCTCTGCGAGGCCGCGGCGCTCTGCTCCACCAGGGCCGCGTTCTGCTGGGTCACCTGGTCCAGATGCCCCATGGCCGTGCCCACCTGGACTATGCCCTGGGACTGCTCGCGGGTGGCCGCGCTGATCTCGCCGATCAGGTCCGAGACACGCCGCACCTGGGCCACGATGCTTTCCATGGACTTGCCGGCCTCGTCGGCCAGGGCCGTGCCGGCCTCCACACGCTCCACGCTGCTGCCGATCAGCACCTTGACCTCACGCGCCGCCTCGGCGCAGCGCTGGGCCAGCATGCGGACCTCGCTGGCCACCACGGCAAAGCCGCGCCCCTGCTCGCCGGCACGCGCCGCTTCCACCGCCGCATTGAGCGCCAGGATATTGGTCTGGAAGGCGATGTCGTCGATCACGCCAATGATGTCGGCCATCTTGCGGGAGCCCACCGAGATCTCGCCCATGGTCGCCACCACCTGGGCCACCACGCGGCCACCCTGGGCCGCCGACTCGCGCGACACCCCGGAGATCTGGGTCGCCTGGGCCGCCGTGTCGGCATTGTTGCGAACCGTGGCCCCCAGCTGCTCCATGGACGCCGCCGTCTCCTCCACGCTGGCGGCCGACTGCTCGGTGCGCACGCTGAGGTCCTGATTGCCCACCGAAATCTCGGTGGCCGCGGTCTGCACCGTCTGCACCTGCTGGCTCACATCGTCCACCAGCCAGCGGAACATCAGGCCCAGCTGACCCAGGCTGCGCAGGGTCATGCCGATCTCATCCACGCGGTCCAGGCGCAGCACCTCACGGCTGGCGCCGCTGGCCACGGCCAGGGCCTGCGCGCGCAGCAGCTCCAGGGGCCGCGCCAGCTGACGCTCCAGCAGCAGCGACATCACCACGGCCGCCAGCGCACCCACGCCCGCCCAGGTCGCCAGCTGGGCGGGGCCGCCGATCAGCCCGCCGGCCAGGCTCAAGCCCAGCCACAGCCCCAGCATGTTCAGGCGTATGCGGCCGCGCACCGACAAGGTCTTGCCCAGGGTGAACAGCGCCTTCCAGCCCCGGTTCAGCAGCACGCCCTTGTGCAGCCGCACGTCGCCGGCCCGCCCCTCGCGCATCTCGCGGTACAGGGCCTCGGCCGCATCCACCTCCTCCCGCGAGGGCTTGGTACGCACCGACATATAGCCCGTGTGGCGCCCGTCACGCACCACCGGCACCGCATTGGCGCGTACCCAGTAGTGATCGCCGTTCTTGCGCCGGTTCTTCACCAGGGCCGTCCAGGGCTCGCCGCCCTTGATGGTGGCCCACATATCGGCAAATGCCTCGGCCGGCATATCGGGGTGACGCACCAGATTGTGGGGCTGGCCCCTGAGCTCCTCGCGGCTGAAACCGCTGGCAGCGACAAAGGCGTCATTGGCATAGCTCACATGGCTGCGGGTGTCGGTGGTCGACATCAGGGTGCAGTCATCGGGCAGCGGGTACTCGCGTTGCGTAACGGGCGACTTCGTGGTCATGAAATGGATCAGCAATGGCAGGCCTGTCCTGCCGGCGCAGTCTGCGCCAGGCGGGATGAGTCAGGGGCTCGATGAAGACGGGGCACCCGCAAGCCAGAGCACGCAGACCAAGATCTGCCGGGCCGCATGAGCTGATGACGGCCATAGCGGCCGGCAACCCCGCTATCGTGGCTCGCCTGCAGGGGAGAGCGGTAGACCGGAGGCTTTGCGACCCCGTCTTTCAAGCGGGTGTGCCGTAATCGTGTGGGCCCGGATTGTCATTGATACAGATCGAAACACCGGGGCCATCGACCTGACACCCTCCCATGAGCGGCCTGGGTCGTGAATTGCTCCACGCGATGACTGCGCCACCGTGTCTGAAGAAGAAGGGGCCTCGTCGGGCACTGTGGCCCAAACACCGCAGAGCCCTCGGCAAAGTGCGCAAAGCGGCATATAACCGAGAGCGGAAACAAGACAAATGAGCCAGGGGCCGGCAGGGCCCGCCAGCCAAGGAGACACCTCATGAACGGGAACGCTTGGAGCTTCCGGCGTCGTATCGGCCTTTTGATTGCGAGTGCCGTCATCGGCATTCTGGCGATCGTGGCCTACGGCGCCATCAAGTCCTATCAGTCCGTGATGGAGCAGCGGCGCGAAGTGTTGAAGGCTGCCGTCGAGTCGGTACACAACACCGTGATGCACTACCGCAAGCTCGCCGTGGACGGCAAGCTGGCACAGGACGCCGCCCAGGCCGCGGCGCGCGAGGCGGTGCTGGGCGCGCGCTTCGGCGGCAAGGACAGCCGGGCCGAGTACTTCTATGCCTGGACCCTAGAGGGCGTGAGCGTCGCCCACCCGGTCAAGCCCGAATGGGCCGGCAAGAACATGGCCGACACGATCAAGGACGCTCAGGGGCGCTACACCCTGAAGGACATGGCGGCCGGCCTGCGCAGCAGCGGCGCCAGCGGCCGCGCCTTCGTGGACACCCATTTCCCCCGCCCGGGCGGCACCGAGGCCCTGCCCAAGCTGCAGTACGTGATCCAGGTTGAGGGCTGGAACTGGATGGTGGGGTCGGGACTCTATATGGACGATGTGAAGGCCGAGGTCTGGCGTGCCGTGCTGAACGAACTGGCCGTGGGCATGATCGCGCTTGTTGCCGTCGGGCTGATTGGCCTGGCCATCATGCGCGGCGTGCTGCGCCAGCTGGGCGGTGAGCCCGCCCAGGCCATCGCAGCCATGCAGGCCGTGGCCCAGGGCGATCTGAATCTGCGCATTGCCGACCCCCAGGATCCCAGCCTGATGGGTCGGCTGCAGGCCATGGTGGACTCGCTGCGCCAGACCGTGGGCCAGGTGCGCGGCGCCACCGACTCCATCAGCACGGCCGCCGGCGAGATTGCCCAAGGCAATCACGACCTGTCGGCACGCACCGAGCAGACCGCCTCCAATCTGCAGCAGACGGCCAGCTCCATGGAGCAGATGAGCGGCACCATCGCCCAGTCGGCCGATACCGCGCGCCAGGCCAACCAGCTGGCCGTTTCGGCCGCCGAGGCCGCGCAGCGCGGCGGCGAGGTGGTGGAGCAGGTGGTGCGGAGCATGGACAGCATCACCCAGAGCTCGCGCAAGATCGCCGACATCATCGGCGTGATCGACGGCATTGCCTTCCAGACCAATATCCTGGCGCTGAACGCCGCCGTGGAAGCGGCGCGTGCCGGCGAGCAGGGCCGTGGCTTTGCCGTGGTGGCTGGCGAGGTGCGCAGTCTGGCCCAGCGCAGCGCCGAGGCGGCCAAGGAGATCAAGAGCCTGATAGGCACCTCGGTGGGCAATGTGGAGCAGGGTGCCACCCTGGTGGAGCAGACCGGCCAGGCCATGCAGGACATCGTGGCCAGCGTGCGCCGGGTCTCCGACCTGATCGGCGAGATCGCCGCGGCCTCCAGCGAGCAGCGCGACGGCATCCAGCAGGTCAATCAGGCCGTGACCCAGCTGGACCAGATGACCCAGCAGAACGCCGCCCTGGTGGAGCAGTCGGCCGCGGCCGCACAGTCCATGCGGGATCAGGCGCAGCGCCTGGCCGAGGCCGTCTCGACCTTCAAGCTGGGTTGAGGCGGTGAGTGAGGGGCGCGGTCGGGCGGCCCTCAGGGGCTGCCCACCAGCGCCGCGACCTGCTCTTCAGACAAGCGCATGGGCAGGGCCTGCGCCGGCAGCAGGGCCACGATGGCGTAGTCATCGCGCGCGCTGTCGCGCAGCTGCGGGCTCAGGCGCGGCTCGCCGGCCGCATTGGTCAGGGCGGCCACACGCGGCTGGTGGGCCTTGTCCCCCACGCCCACCACCAGACCCAGCTCGCCCGAGGCCAGGCGCACCACGCTGCCCGGCGGGAAGATGCCAAAGGCCTTGATCACCGCCGCCGCCAGCGGGCTGGTCTCGGCCATCTGGTGCAGCTCCCGCCCCGCCTGCTGAGCGCTCATGGCAGGGCGGTTGGCACGCGCGCTCAGGCGTGCGGTGTAGACATCGGCATAGCGCAAGATTTCAGCCAGCTCGCCCACATCGCTGAGCTTGCGCGGATAGCCCGCCCCACCCGGCACCTCATGGTGCTGGATCACCGCCTCCAGCCAATCAGCGTCTTCGATCCCGGCCTCGGCCAGCATCTCGGCGCTGCGTATGGGATGCTGGTGGATCTGTTCGCGCTGCAAGGCCGTGAGCGGCGACACCTGGGTGGCCAGCTTGGCTTGCAGATCCAGCATGCCCAGGTTCATGGTCAGTGCCGCCTGAAAAGCACGGCGCTGAGCCGCCACATCCCAGCCCAGATAGCGCGCCGCCGCGTGGCAGGCCGTGGCCGCGTGAATGGAGTGATCCACCCCATAGTGCCCGCCGCCGCCATCGGGCTGCCGCACCACCTGCGCAAGCGCCACATTGGGAGAGCTGTCGATCAGGGACATCAGCAGATCGGTGCTGCTGCGTACCGCCGCAGCCAGCTGATCCGGCCGTGTCCCCAAGGCGCGTCGCACATCCCCGCCGGCCTGCTCCCAGGCGGCGGGCAATTCGGCCGCCGAGCGCTGCGTCCGCCGCTTGCTGCGCACCGGCTGCTGCATGGCACGCGCCAGTTCCTCCACCTCCACCAAAGCGCCACGCTGGAACAGCTCGTCCAGCTGTGCGTCATCGGCGATCACCTGCCCTCTTGCGAGCAGGAGCATTCGGCCGGCATCGCGCACGCTGAAAGGCAGCGGTTCGCCCAGCACGATGCGATTCTTGACAGAGGCAAGCGAACAGACACGCATGACAGGCGCAGGAGCGGGAAGGGGATGGGCGCCCGCTGTGTTGCGGGTCTGGAGTGCTTCTCACTCTACATCGGATACGCGGACGCCAACTTGACAAAAAGGCTGCCCATCCCTCCCTTGGCACACCGCCAGAGCTGCTATTCGCCCGCAGCAGCTCGGTGCAGCCGGATCGGAGCCGCTCAGTCGCGCCCGCCCTCCACAGGCAGCCCTTCCGCCCGCCAGCGCAGCATGCCGCCGCGCAGATTGGCCACGCGCTCCAGGCCGGCCTTGCGCAAGAGCACCGTGGCCTGGGCCGAGCGGGCGCCGGAGCGGCAGATGGTGACGATGGGGCGGCTGGCGTCCAGCTCAACGATGCGCGCACCGAGCTCACCCAGGGGCAACAGGCGCGCGCCGGGCAGATGACCCAGGGCGTCCTCGAACTCCTCGGGCTCGCGCACATCCAGCAGCTGCAGACCGGCCGCGGGAGACAGGCGCTCGGCCAGGGTGGCGGGGCTGATCTCCCAGATGCCGCCAAAGCTCAGCTCCAGCGGCGCCCAGTCGGGCTCGCCGGGCACGGCCTGCTCCTGCTCGGGTCGGCCGCAGCGCAGATTGGCCGGCACGGCGATGGCCATCTGCTTGGGATGGGGCAGGCCCAGATGATTCATATAGCCGCTGAAGTCGGCCTCGCTGGCATCGCCGCCCAGGCGCGGGTTGTAGCGCAGCTCCTCGGCCACGCTGGTGACGGTGAGGCCGCGGTAGTCATGACCCGGGTAGAGCAGGCAGGCCGGCGGCAGGCTCAGGATCTGCTCCCGCACCGAGCGGTAGAGCTGGGCCGCGCTGCCCTGCTGGAAGTCGGTGCGGCCACAGCCGCGGATCAGCAGGGCGTCGCCGGTGAAGGCCATGCTGTGGTCATCCAGCACATAGCTCAGGCAGCCATTGGTGTGGCCCGGCGTGGCCCGCACTTCCAGGTAGCGCCCGCCGAACGACACCTTGTCGCCCTGGCGCAGCAGGCGGTCGGCGTTCTCGGCACCGGCCGCCGCCGAGAGCAGGATGGCGCTGCCGCTGCGCTGCTTCAGGCGCCAGGCCGCCGTCACATGATCGGCATGCACATGCGTGTCCAGCGTGGCCACCAGGCGCAGGCCCAGCTCGCGCAAGAGGGCCAGATCGCGCCGCTCCTGCTCGTAGACCGGGTCGATCAGCAGGGCCTCGCCCGCCGATCCCAGCAGATAGGTGTAGGTGGATGAGGTGGGGTCGAAGAGCTGGCGGAAGATGAGCATGGCGGGGCCGGAACAAGGGCTGGGGCCCTCACTTTAGCCCTGCGGCAGATCGGCGGCCAGGCCTCGCAGCTGCTGCTCCAGCAGCGGTGCCAGGGTATCGCGCAACACCGACTCGCGCGGCGCGCCCTGCAGCGCATCGTCCAGCTGATGAGCCAGCTGCAGGTGGGCAAAGCCGTGAACCACGGACCAAACGGCCAGCAGGCCCTGCAGCTGCGTCGCGGACAGCGGCGCCTGCGGCGGCAGCCGGTACAGCGCCCGCATGCCGTCCTCCAGCACGCCATAGGCCGCCCGGCCGCTCTGCCGCAGCTGCGCGTCGTGGTTGTCCTCGCAGCGGAACATCAGCCCGAAACGACCCGGGTGGCGCAGGGCAAAACCCACGTAGCCCAGGCCCTGCTCGCGCAGCCGCGCGATCGGGTCGTCGCCGCCGCGCGCATTGCCGGCCTCCAGCGCCTCGCGCAGTCCGTCAAAAGCCTGGATCGCCACCGCGGTCAGCAGGCCATGCGCATCGCCGAAGTGATGGGCCGGTGCGGCCGGGGACACGCCCGAGCGGCGTGCTACCTCGCGCAGCGAAAAGCCCTCCAGGCCGCGCTCGGCCAGCAGGCCCTCGGCCGCCTCAAGCAGGGCTTCGCGCAGCGCGCCGTGGTGGTAGGCGTCTCGCGGCGCAGCGCTGCGGGCGCGTGAAGGTTTCGAGGGCGAGGCGGACATGGCAAAAGACTTAACTTGACAGCGTTCAAATCATAGTCGAGACTGCATCTGAACGTTGTTTAGATAAATCCATGCTCATCCCCTTGCTCGACCCCGACACCGTCTTCAACTACGGCAGCCGCCTCGCGATGCTGGGCTGGCTGCTGCTGGCGCTGTCGCCGCAGGGTGCGCGCTGGACGACCCGCGCCCGCTGGATCAGCGGCCGGCTCATCCCCGGCCTGCTGGCCCTGGCCTATGTGGCGCTGTTCCTGCAGAACGGCATGGGCGATGGCGGCTACGACTCGCTGGCGGCCGTGCGCCGCCTGCTGGACCAGCCCGCCCTGCTGGCGGCCGGCTGGTTGCACTACCTGGCCTTCGACCTCTTCGTCGGCCGCTGGATCGCCGAGCGCTGCGGCGCGATGGGTGTGGCCCACCTGCTGCTGCTGCTGCTGCTGGCGCTGACCTTTCTGTTCGGCCCGGCCGGCCTGCTGGCCTACGCGCTCTTGCGCGCCGGCTGGCCGCGCCGTCCCGAACCCACCCCTGCACAGCCTGCTTGAGGAGCCACGGATGCAAGCCCTGACCCTGATCCCGTCGACCACCGGCCCGAGCTGGTGGCGCGAACTGCTGCGGCGCGAGCGCCGGCTGGCGCTCTACGGCGCCCTGCTGCTGGCCCTGGTGCTGCCCATGGCCCTGGCCTGGAGCCTCGATGCGCGTGAGCTGCGCGGGGTGAATGTCTGGATCAAGCCGATCAAGTTCGCCCTGTCCATCGCCCTGCTGGCCTGGACCACGGCCTGGTTCGCCGGCCACCTGCCGGCCGCGCAGCGCCGGGGCCGGACGCTGAGCGCCCTGGTGGCAGTGCTGATCGCGAGCGCCAGCTTCGAGTTCATCTACATCACGCTGCAGGCGGCCCTGGGCCAGGCCTCGCACTACAACACCGGCGACGCCTTCCACGGGCTGATGTACACGCTGATGGGCTTCGGTGCCCTGCTACTGACCGCCACCCAGCCCTGGCTGGCCTGGCTGCTGTGGCGCCACCCGGATCCGCGCCAGCCGCCCGCCTTGCGACTGGCCATGCTGCTGGGCCTGGTGCTGACCTTCGCCCTCGGGGCCAGCGCGGGCACGCTGCTCGGCCCGCGCCAGCCCCCCGAAGGAGGCCTGCCGCTGCTGGGCTGGGTACTGTCCGGCGGCGATCTGCGGCCGGCCCACTTCCTCGGCATCCACGCGGCCCAGCTGCTGCCGCTGCTGGGCCTGCTGTGGCCGCAGCGCGGCTGGGTCTGGGCCTGCGCCGGCGCCTACACGGCCGGCTTTGCCGGGCTGGTGGCGCTGGGTCTGTCCGGCACCTGAACACCGGCCGCCGCGAGAGCGGCCATGCGGCGGGGTGCGGGGGCGAGGCTCATGCGGGGCTGCCTTGACCGTGGCAGGCGCAGGCCTCGCCATGGGCAGCGGCCACCAGCTCCTCCAGGATGCCGCAGCCGTGGTGGGCATGGTCGGCGTCGCAGCGCGCGCGCAGGGCCACCAGCTGCTTTTCCAGGGCCTGCATGCTGGCCAGGCGGGCGCGCACCTTGGCCAGCTGGGCGGCCACCAGGGCATCGACCTCGGCCAGGCGGCTCGCGTCCGTGGTCTGCAGGCTCTCCAGCAGCAGGGCCACATCGGCCAGGGACATGTCCAGGGCCCGGCAGTGCCGGATGAAGGACAGGCGCTCCAGATGCTGCTGGGTGTAGGCGCGGTAGCCGTTCTCGCTGCGCGCGGGCGCGGGCAGCAGGCCGCTCTTCTCGTAGAAGCGTATGGTTTCGATGTCCACCCCGGTGGCCTGGGACAAGGCGCCGATTCGCATCATGATGCTCCGAGCATAGCTTGACTCTGGAGTCGCTACAGACTGTGTAATCGCGTCATGGCTCATCAACACCCGGACCCCACCGCCCCGGCCGCCGTCTGCTGCGGGGGGCATGACCACCCCACCCACCACGAACCGGGCGCCGCGCCCGCCCCCCACGCGCCGGCGCCCGCGGCCGTCGCGGGCCAGCGCCGCAGCCGGCTGCACATCGCCGGCATGGACTGCCCCACCGAGGAGGCCCTGCTGCGCCAGGCCCTGGCCCCTCTGCAAGGCGTGAGCGCCCTGCATTTCGACCTGATGGGCCGGGTGCTGAGCGTGGACCACAACCTGGCCGACGAGGCCCCGCTGCTGCGCGCCATTGAAGCCACCGGCATGCAGGCCAAACCCCTGGAGACCGCCGCCGCGCCCCCGGCGCCGGGCCCCGCCGTCTCGCGCCGCCAGCGCTGGATGATGGGTCTGGCCGGTGTGGCCGCCGTGGGTGCCGAGGCCCTGGCCTTTGGCGGCTGGGGCGACCGCCATCCCGCGGTGATCGCCCTGGTGCTGGCCACCCTGCTGCTGGGCGGCCTGCCCACGCTGCGCAAGGGCCTGATCGCGCTGCGCCATCTGCAGCTCAATATCCATCTGCTGATGAGCCTGGCCGTCATCGGCGCCATCATCCTGGGCCAGTGGCCCGAGGCGGCCATGGTGGTCTGGCTCTTCGGCCTGGCCGAGATGCTGGAGGCCCTGAGCCTGGAGCGCGCCCGCAAGGCCATCCAGGCCCTGGCCGAGTTGGCGCCGGAGAGCGCCCTGATGCTGCAGGCCGACGGCCAGTGGCTGGTGCGCGAGGCCGCCACCATTCCCCTGGGTGCGCGCCTGCGCCTGCGCCCGGGCGAGCGGGTGGCGCTGGACGGCCGCGTGCTCAGCGGCGAGTCCAGCGTGGACGAGGCCGCCATCAGCGGTGAGAGCCTGCCCGTGGCCAAGGGCCCAGGCGATCTGCTGCTGGCCGGCAGCGTCAACCAGGCCGGCCTGCTGGAGATGGAAGTCACGGCGCCCAAGGGTCAGACCTTGCTGGACCGCATGGCCGAGGCCGTGCAGCAGGCCCAGGGCCAGCGCGCGCCCACCCAGCGCTTTGTGGACCGCTTTGCCCGCATCTACACACCCATCGTGGTGCTGGGTGCCGTGGCCCTGGCCCTGCTGCCGCCCCTGCTGATGGCCGGCCAGGACTGGAGCACCTGGTTCTATCGCGCCCTGGTGCTGCTGGTGATCGCCTGCCCCTGCGCCCTGGTGATCTCCACCCCGGTCACCATCGTCAGCGGCCTGACCGCCGCCGCGCGCCGCGGCCTCTTGATCAAGGGCGGGCTCTATCTGGAGCAGGGCCGGCATCTCAAGACCATTGCCCTGGACAAGACCGGCACCCTGACCGAGGGCCGGCCGGTGCTGAGCGAGGCCCTGGCGCTGGAGCCCGCGCTGGAGCGGGGTCAGGTCTTGCATATTGCCGCCTCCCTGGCCGCGCTCTCCACCCACCCGGCCTCGGCCGCCATCGTGGCGGCGCACGACACCGAGACCCTGCCCCTGCTGGCGGTGGACAGCTTTGAATCCCTGGCCGGCCGCGGCCTGGCCGGCCGCATCCAGGGCCAGACCTGGCTGCTGGGCAGCGCACGCCTGATGCGCGAGCGCGGCCTGCCCGATGGCGGGGCCGAGCGCGAGCGCCTGGAGGCCGAGGGCCAGACCGTCAATGTGCTGGCCCGCGAGGGCCTGCCCGTGGCCCTGCTGGCCGTGGCCGATCCGCCGCGCCCGCACAGCGCCGAGGTCATCCGCCAGCTGCACGCCCTGGGCCTGCGCTGCGTGATGCTCTCGGGCGACAACCCCGGCGCCGCGGCGGCCGTGGGCCGGGCCGTGGGCCTGGATGTGGACGGCGGCGAGGTGCGCGGCGGCCTGCTGCCCGAGGACAAGCTGGCCGCCATCGCCCAGCTGCCGGGCCCGGTGGCCATGGTGGGCGACGGCATCAACGATGCCCCGGCCCTGGCCCGCGCCGATATCGGCATCGCCATGGGGGCGGGCGGCACGGCCATTGCCATCGAGGCCGCCGATGTGGCCCTGATGCAGGACGATCTGCGCCGCCTGCCCGAATTCATCGCGCTCTCGCGCCACAGCGCGGCCGTGCTGTGGCAGAACATCGCGCTGGCCCTGGGCATCAAGGCCGCGGTGCTGCTGCTCACCCTCTTCGGCCTGGGCTCGCTGTGGCTGGCGGTGTTCGCCGATGCCGGCGCCAGCGCCCTGGTGGTGCTCAACGGCCTGCGCCTGCTGCGCTGGCGCGCGCCCCGGCCGCAGATGACGGCGGCGTAATCCCGCAGCCGACACGCCGTCATTCCCCGCCGCTACACTCCGCCCCCATCATGCTGCGCCGTCTGGTCCTGATCCTGATGCTTGCCCTGCTGCCGCTCCAGTGGACCTGGGCGGCCGCGGCCAGCGTCTGCCAGCATGAGGAGATCGTGGCCACGGCGGACGGCAGCCTGCCCAGCCCGCATTTCGGCCACCACGAGCACCAGCACGAGCAGGAAGACGGCCATGAGCCGGGCCAGGCCGGTCCGGACCTGGACTGCCCCAGCTGCCATGTGGCCACGCCCGCCCTGCTGCTGCCCCGGCTCGATCCCCAGCCGCCCCTGCTGGCCGCGCGCGTGGCCACGCCCTACCAGCGCTCCATCACCGCCGGCCTGCCCGAGCGCCTGATCCGACCGCCCCACAGCCCGCGTCTCGCCCGCGATTGAGACGCCGCGGCCCGCCTGCCGGACCGCGCCCATCCATCCCGCCGCCGGGCCTGCCGTGCCCGGCGCTGAGAGAAGGCTGTGCTTTTCATGTTGACGAGATTCCGGACGGGCCTGCGCCGTCTGAGCGCCGGGACCGGTCTGGCCGGCCTGGCGCTGCTGAGCGCCGGGGCCCTGGCCCAGGCGGACACGCCCCCCATCACCCTGGCCCAGGCCTTCGAGGCCGCCTGGGCCCGCCAGGCCGAGGCCCTGAGCGCCCCCACCCTGCGCGAAGCCGCCCGGCAGCAGGGCCAGGCCGCGCGGCGCTGGAGCGCCGAGCCCCCCACCCTGGAACTGGGCCTGGCCAGCGACCGCTATCTGGGCCGCAACAACGGTCAGCGCGAGCAAAGCCTGGGCCTGGCCCTGCCGCTGTGGCGGCCGGGTGAGCGCCAGAGCAGCCAGGCCCTGGCCGATGCCGAGCTGGCCGCCGTGGACAGCCGCAGCGCCGCCGCGGCCTGGCGCCTGGCCGGCCAGCTGCGCGAGGCCTGGTGGGCCCGGCAGCGCGCCCGCCAGAACGAGGCCCTGGCCCAGGCCCGCGAGCGCAGCGCCGCCGCCCTGGCCCGCGATGTGCAGCGCCGCGTGGCGGCCGGCGAGCTGGCGCGCAGCGATGCGCACCAGGCCGAGGGCCTGCTGGCCGCTGCCCGCGCCGAGGCCGCCCTGGCCCGGGCCGAATCCACCCAGGCCCTCCTGGCCCTGAAGGCCCTGGGCGTGGGCACCGAGCCCGAGGAGCGGCCCGAGCCCCTGCCCGAGCTGCCGCCCGAGTTCGTCGAGCCCGACCTGACCCACCCCGCCCTGCGCGAGCTGCAGGACCGCCGCCTGCTGGCCGAGCGCCAGCGCGCCCTGGCCGCCACCCAGGGCCGCGCCAGTCCGGAGCTCTCGCTCAGCAGCAGCCGCGAGCGCGGCGCCTTGGGCGAGGCCTATGGCCGCAACCTCAGCCTGGGCCTCAAGCTGCCCCTGGGCAATGAGGCCGGCCAGCGCGCCCGCCTGGCCACGGCGGGCTCGGCCCTGATCGAGGCCGAGGCCCAGCTGAACCTGGAGCGCCAGCGCCTGGGCAGCGAGCTGGCCGGCGCCCGCGCCCGCCTGGACGCCGCCGAGCAGGCCCTGGACGCCGCCCGCCAGCGCGCCCGCCTGGCCACCGAGGCGCACGGCTTCATCGAGAAGTCCTTCCGCCTGGGCCAGAGCGATCTGCCCGCCCGCCTGCGCGTGGAGCTGGAGGCCTTCGAGGCCCAGCGCCAGCAGGCCCTGGCCCAGCTCGCCCGCCATCAGGCCGTCTCCGCCCTGCGCCAGGCCCTGGGCCTGCTGCCGCAGTGATGTCACGCATCCGAGAACCGCAGATGAAACACCGCTTGCTTCTTCCCCTGCTGCTGGCCGCGCTGCTGGCCGCGCCGGTCCAGGCCCATGAGGGCCATGACGAGGCCCCCGCCGCCGCCACGGGCCAGGCCCTGCCGCGCTTTGCCGCCAGCTCCGAACTCTTCGAGCTGGTGGGCGTGCTGGACGGCCGCCAGCTCACCCTCTATCTGGACCATGCGGCCAGCAATGCGCCGGTGCAGGGCGCCACGCTGGAGCTGGACTTCGGCGGTGCCAAGCTCAAGCCCGTCCCCAAGAGCGAGGGCGAGGGCCAGGGCGAGTTCACCCTGCAGCTGGAGCGCGAGCCCCAGCCCGGCCTGATCCCGGTCACGGCCACCGTGCTGGCGGGCAACGAGAGCGATCTGCTGGCCGGCGAGCTGGACCTGCATGCGCACGAGCCGGCCGCGCCGGCCGCCAGCGCGCGCTGGAAGTACATCGCCGCCGGCGCCCTGGCCCTGCTGGGTCTGGGCGCCGGCCTGCGCCTGGGTCGTCAGCGGAGGGCCGCCGCATGAGCCGCACCGCCCTGATGTCCCTGCTGGCCGCCAGCCTGGCCCTGAGCCTGAGCTTGAGCCTGCCCGCCGCCTGGGCCGGCCCCGGCCATGACCATGGCGACGCCCCGCCCGCCCCCAGCGCCAAGGGCCCGCAGCGCCAGAGCGATGGCAGCGTCTTTGTGCCCAAGCCCGCCCAGCGCCAGATGAGCCTGCGCACCCAGCCCGGCGAGGTCCAGGCCCTGCCGCGCGCCTTCACCCTGAACGGCAAGGTGCTGATGGACCCGAATGCCGGCGGCAAGGTGCAGACCATGCAGGCCGGCCGCCTGGAAGCCGGCCCGCGCGGCCTGCCCAGCCTGGGCCAGAGCGTGCGCAAGGGCGAGCTGCTGGCCTATGTGCAGCCGGCCAGCGACAGCCTGGAGCGCGCCGCCCAGGCCGCCCAGCTGGCCGAGCTGCGCGCCAGCCACAGCCTGGCCGAGAAGCGCCTGGCCCGCCTGAAGGAGCTGGCCGACAGCGTGCCGCGCCGCGAGATCGAGGCGTTGGAGAGCGAGCTGGCCAGCCTGAGCGCGCGCATGGCCGCGGTGGGCGGCGGCCTCTCGGGCCGCGAGGCCCTGCTGGCCCCGGCCAGCGGCGTGATTGCCGCGGCCCATGCCGTGGCCGGCCAGGTGCTGGACGCCCGCGAGCTGGTGTTCGAGATCGTGGACCCCACGCGCCTGCAGGTCGAGGCCCTGGCCTTTGACGCAGCCCTGGCCGCCGATGTGGCCGGCGCCCATGTGAGCGTGGGCGGCAGCGCCCTGCCGCTGCGCCTGGTGGGCGCGGCGCGCGCGCTGCGCGAGCAGGCCCTGCCCCTGCGCTTCCAGGTCGAGGGGCCAGGTCTTGCCGGCCTGGAGAAGCTGGCCGTGGGCCAGCCCCTGCCGGTGGTGGTGCAGACCAGGAGCCAGGTGCAGGGCGTGGCCCTGCCGGCCGCGGCGCTGCAGAAGAACCCGGCCAACCAGCCCATTGTCTGGGTCAAGCACTCGGCCGAGCGCTTCGAGCCCCGCGTCGTGACGGTCCAGCCCCTGGATGGCGCGCGGGTGGCGGTAACGCAGGGCCTGGCGGCCGGTGAGCGCGTGGTGGTGCAGGGCGCCGTCCTGCTCAACCAGATCCGTTGATAGAAAAGGTAGCCTGTCATGTTCAAGTGGCTACTCGACAACAGCCTGGCCAACCGCCTGCTGGTGCTGATCCTGGGCGCGGTGATGATGGCCTACGGCCTGTTCACGCTGACGCGCACGCCGGTCGATGTGTTCCCCGATCTCAACAAGCCCACGGTCACCCTGATGACCGAGGCCGGCGGCATGGCCGCCGAGGAGGTGGAGCAGCTCATCAGCTTTCCGCTGGAGACCGCGATGAACGGCATCCCCGGCGTGGAGGCGGTGCGCTCCAGCTCCAGCGCCGGGCTGGGCTTTCTCTACATCACCTTCGACTGGAGCACCGAGATCTACCGGGCGCGCCAGATGGTGTCCGAGCGCCTGGCCGCGATGGAGGGCGGCCTGCCGCCGGGCATCGTGGCGCGCATGGGGCCGGTGAGTTCGGTGATGGGCGAGATCATGCAGATCGCCATTCCGGTGGACAGCGCCCGCATCAGCCCCATGGCGGTGCGCGAGTATGCGGACTGGGTGCTGCGCCCGCGCCTGATGGCCCTGCCGGGCGTGTCCCAGGTCATTCCCATCGGCGGCGAGGTGCGGCAGTTCCAGGTGCAGCCCGACACGGCCCGCCTGGCGGATCTGGGGCTCACGCTGGAGCAGCTGGAGGCGGCCCTCAAGGGCTATGCCGCCAACAGCTCGGGCGGCTTTCTGGAGCTCAACGGGCGTGAGTACCTGATCCGCCATCTGGGCCAGAGCTCGGCCCTGGAGGACCTGCAAAACCTGGCCCTGGGCGCCCGCAACGGCCAGCCCCTGCTGCTGCGCCAGGTGGCCGAGGTGCGCTTTGCCGCCGCCCCGCGCCGCGGCGATGCGGGCTTTGGCGGCCAGCCGGCGGTGATCCTGGGCGTGCAGAAGCAGCCGGGCGCCGACACCGTGGCCCTCACCCAGCGCATCGAGGCGGCGCTGCAGGAGCTGCAGCGCTCCCTGCCCGCCGGCATGGAGACGCCGCGCGTGACCTTCCGCCAGGCCAGCTTCATCGAGGCCTCCATCGGCAATCTGCAGGGCAAGCTGCTGGCCGCGGCCGGCTGCGTGGCCCTGGTGCTGCTGCTCTTTCTGGGCAATCTGCGCAGCACCCTGATCGCCCTGGTGGCGATTCCGGTGTCCATCCTGATGACGGTGCTGGTCTTCCGCTGGCTGGGCCTGTCCATCAACACCATGACCCTGGGCGGTCTGGCCATTGCCATCGGCGGCCTGGTGGACGACGCGGTGGTGGACATCGAGAACGTGCTGCGCCGGCTCAAGGACAACCGCGCCCGCCCCGAGGCCGAGCGCCTGAGCCCCCTGCTGGTGGTGGCCCGCGCCACCATGGAGGTGCGCTCGGCCATCCTCTACGCCACGGTCATCATCGTGCTGGTCTTTGTGCCCCTGTTCGCCCTGCCGGGCATCGAGGGCCGGCTCTTCATGCCCCTGGGCGTGGCCTTCATCGTCTCCACCCTGGCCAGCCTGCTGGTCTCGGTGACGCTGACGCCGGTGCTCAACGCCTATCTGCTGCCGGGCATGAAGTCCCTGGACCATGGCGACACCCGCCTGCTGGTCTGGCTCAAGACCCATTACCGGCGCGGCCTGCAGCGCGTGCTGGAGCGCCCGCGTGCCGCCCTGGCGGCGGGCGGCCTGGCGGTGCTGGCCGCGGCCGCGGCCGTGCCCTTCTTTCCCACCACCTTCTTGCCGCCCTTCAACGAGGGCACGCTGCTGATCGGCATGCGCCTGAACCCCGGCGTCACCCTGTCGGAGAGCGCGGCCCTGGCCCGCCAGGCCGAGACCCTGGTGGCCCAGGTGCCCGAGGTGGTCTATGTAGGCCGGCGCAGCGGCCGCGCCGAGCTGGACGAGCATGCCGAGGGCGTGCATGTGAGCGAGCTGGACGTGGGCCTCAAGCCCGCCGCCGAGCTGAGCCGCTCCATGGACGCCATCCAGGCCGATATCCGCTCACGCCTGGTGAACCTGCCGGCGGCCATCGCCATCGGCCAGCCCATCTCGCACCGCATCGACCACATGCTCTCCGGCGTGCGCTCCCAGATCGCCATCCGCATCTTCGGCGAGGACCTGGACCAGCTGCGCGCCCAGGCCGATGCCCTGCGCACGCGCCTGGCCGGCATTGAAGGCCTGGCCGATCTGGAGATCGAGAAGCAGGTGCTGGCGCCCCAGATCAAGGTACGGGTCGATGCCCAGGCCCTGGCGCGCCACGGCCTGGCCGCGCCCCAGCTGCTGGCCCAGCTGCAAGGCCTGGTCGAGGGTCAGCAGCTGGCCCAGATCAGCGAGGGCAGCCGACGCTTTGCCCTGGTGCTGCGCCTGCCCGAGGCGGCGCGCGCGCCCGGCGGCCTGGAGGGGCTGATGATCAGCACCCCGCTGGGCAGCGTGCCCCTGTCGCGCCTGGCCCAGGTGGAGGAGAGCGACGGCCCCAACCAGATCAGCCGCGACGACGGGCGCCGCCGCATCGTGCTCTCGGCCAATGCCCAGGGCCGGCCGCTCTCGGAGGTGGTGGCCGATATCCGCGCGGTGGTGGGCCAGACCCCCCTGCCCGAGGGCTACTTCATCACCCTGGGCGGCCAGTTCCAGGCCCAGGAGGAGGCGGCGCGCCTGGTGGGCCTGCTGTCCCTGGTCTCGCTGAGCCTGATGTTCGTGGTGCTCTACAGCCGCTACCGCAGCACGGTGCTGGCCCTGCTCATCATGGGCAACATCCCCCTGGCCCTGGTGGGCGCGGTGCTGGGCCTCAAGCTCTCGGGCCAGCCGCTCTCGGTGGCGGCCCTGGTGGGCTTCATCACCCTGGCCGGCATCGCGGTGCGCAACGGCATCCTCAAGGTCAGTCACTACGTCAACCTGATGCGCTTCGAGGGCGAGGCCTTTGGCGCGCCCCTGATCCTGCGCGGCTCGCTGGAGCGCCTGGCCCCGGTGCTGATGACGGCCCTGGTGACCGCCTTCGCCCTGGCGCCCCTGCTCTTCGAGGCCGAGCGCCCCGGCACCGAGATCCTGCATCCGGTGGCGGTGGTGATCTTCTCGGGCCTGATCAGCGCCACCCTGCTGGACACCTTCCTCACGCCCCTGATGTTCAAGCTCTTCGGCCGCGCCCCGGCCGAGCGCCTGGCGCGCGACAGCCAGGGCGAGGCGCTCTGAGCCCTGCTGATTGATCCCCTCCCCCCATTTCCCCCATCCAAGGAGAACACGCATGTCGATGATCAAGAAAACGCAGCCCTATCTGTACGGCCCCCTGCTGGCCCTGACGCTGCTGGCCGGCACCGCGGCCCAGGCCGGCGGCAATCACCAGCACGATCACAAGCCCCTGCATGGCGGCATCGTGGCCGAGGCCAGCGATCTGGACTTCGAGCTGCTGCTGAGCCGGCCCGGCCAGATCACGCTCTATGTGCGCGACCACGGCAAGCCCCTGGCCCTGAACGGCGCCAGCGCCCGCCTCACCCTGCTCAGCGGCAGTGACAAGCGCGAGGCCAGCCTGGTCGCGGTGGGCGGCGAGCGGCTGGAGGCCCAGGGCGACTTCAAGCTGGCCGCCGGCAGCAAGGTCGTGGCCCTGGTGCAGCTGCCGGGGCGCAAGCCGGTGAATGTGCGCTTTGCGCTGAAGTAAGGGCCGGGCGGCTAGCGGGCCTCGGGCGCGCCCGGCAGCGCCTCGGCCACCGTCGCCAGACGGACCCGGGTGGACAGGGCATTCAGGGCGATGGCATGCAGCATGGGGCTGACCGTGGTGCAGGCATCGCTCAGCACCGTGACCTGGCGGTACAGGTCGGCCCGGCGCGAGAGCGCGGTGTGGGTCACGCAGTTCTGGGTCATCATGCCGCACAGCAGCAGCTCGTTCACCTGCAGCTGCTGCAGGGTTTCGTGCAGCGTGGTCTGCTCGAAGCTGTCGGCAAAGTGCTTGATGACGACGGGCGCCTCGGGCACGGCAGCCAGGACGTCCGCGTGGATCGCGACACCGTGGGTGCCCGCATTGAAGAAGGGCGAGATGCCCTTGCTGCCATCGGCAATGTGCTGGACGTGAATCACCGGCATGCCTTGCTGCCTGGCGCGGCGCATGGCCTCGAGGACGCTGGCGAGCGTCTCGTCGGGCTGGTGCAGGGGGAAGGCGCCCCCGGGGAAATAGTCGTTCTGCAGGTCGATGACGATCAGGGCGGGCCGGTTCATGCTGTTGTGCCTTGGTTGAATGGGTCTGAGCCTGCATTCTTGGAGCGCGCCGCCGATCCGCCCATTGGCCTGAACAATGGTTTGCGGCAAGATCGGGCCATTCGATGGCAGCTTCTTGATGGCGAAGAAAGAAAACAAGCAAGCGGCGGCCGCTGCTGCGGCGCCCCCCGCGATCCGGGTCGCCGTGATCGCCTTCCGGGGTGTCAGCCCCTTTCATCTGGCCATTCCGGGCGTGGTGTTCGGTGAAGCCTTCGGGCCCTCACCGGCCTTCGAGGTCTTTGTGTGTGCCGCGGAGCCCCAGCCCTTGCGCACCAGCATGGGCTATGAGCTCTCGGGCCTGCGCGGTCTGGCGCAAGCGGCGGCGGCCGATGTCATCGTGGTGCCCAGCTGGCGCGACGTGGAGGAGCGGCCGCCCGAGCCGCTGCTCAAGCTCCTGCGCCAGGCGCATGCGCGTGGTGCGGACGTGATCGGCCTGTGTCTGGGCGCGCATGTCCTGGCGGAGGCGGGCCTGCTGGCCGGCAAGCGCGCCACCACGCACTGGGAGTACGCCCAGCGCATGGCCGCGCGCTACCCGGAGGTGGAGCTGCTGCCCGATGTGCTCTATGTCGAGGAGCCCGGCCTCATGACCTCGGCGGGCACAGCGGCCGGCATCGATGCCTGCCTGCAGTTCGTCCGCCAGCGCCTGGGCAGCAGCAAGGCCACGGAGCTGGCCCGGCGTCTGGTCGTCGCGCCGCATCGGTCTGGCGGTCAGGCCCAGTTCATCCACCAGCCCCTGCCGCTGACCCAGGGCAGCAGCCGGCTCTCCCAGCTGCTGGCCGATGTGCGCGCGAGCCTGCACGAGCCCCACACGCTCGACACCCTGGCCGCCGCCGCCTGCATGAGCCGGCGCCACTTCACCCGCCTGTTCCGGACCATCACCGGCACAACGGTGCATCAGTGGCTGCTGACCGAGCGGCTTCAGCGCGCGCAGAACCTGCTGGAGCGCACCGACCAGTCGATCGAGGCCGTGGCCGGGCTGGCCGGCTTCGGGTCCGCCGAGTCCTTGCGGCTGCACTTTCGGCGCAACTTCAAGACCTCACCGCAGCAGTGGCGGCGGGCGTTTCAGGGGGAGTTGGCGGCTGGGGCGGCGCCGACCGCCTTGGCGAGGTAGTCCACGAAGGCCCGCACCCGCTGCCCGAGCTGCCACCGGCGTGCTGAACTGGTGGCCGAGGTCAAGAACCGGGGGCTGGGCTGTGAGGTGGGGCGGCTTTGCAGCGGTTGCTGTCCGTCAGGATCCCAAGCGGGATGACTGCTTCCGGCCAGGAGCGGTCTTTCGCATGCTCCCCTGAAAGCGGTTGCTCTCGCAGCGACGCCTCTTGCACCGCGATGCCTGGCGGGTAAGCGGTGCCATCGGCTCGGCTCTCAGCTAGTCATCTTCTTCCTCAATAGCTTCCTTTGACTTGCGCTGACGCGCTATCGCATAGCGAGCGTCCTTGAGCAGTCTGTCGTATAGGTCGAACGCTGGTTCGGCTCGGCTAAGCGACGCCAACATCCGCTCGCAGTGCTGTTCCATTCGGAGGTCCTCCGGGAACGGTTCCCCAGGAGTTCCTCCACGAATTCCGGAGTGTGTTGCCGCGGCGATTGCCGACCGAATCTCATCCAGAGCTTCCTCGCCAACGAGTTCGGCCGCGTTGAGGATGTCCTGGATAAACTTTGAGTGTTCATAAATGAGAGCTGGCTGGCTCTCCTGCAGCACTCTGGCAACCAGCATGGCATGGGCTTGGGTGCCCGAGGACATCCAATCAAGCAGAAGGTTGAGCAGGGCTTCACCGTAGTCTCCGCAAAGGCCGGAGACTGTCTCGCCAACCTGGCGTGTGCTCGGAATGACCTTCGACTCTTCGAGGGCCCAGTCGAGGAAGTCCCGCAATAGCCGTGGCCCGGCCTCGACTTCCATCAGGCCAAGGCCCTTCCCGTTGTGCTCTTTGCTCAGTGGCTCGTAAGACCAATCGTTTCGTCGTTTCGCTTCCACGAGTCGTGCCATAGCCAGCGTGATGACCGACAAGGGATCTTTCTTGATTGATGCTGCGAGGAATGCACGGACCCAATAGTCGTCTAGCTCCTTCAGCACAACTAGCTTCCTCAGCAACTCGTTCCGTCGGCTCGCGACGTCAGCCTCCGAAATAGCCTTGTCGCCGGAGAGCCACATGAACATGTCGTGAGTTGCGCGCGCGTTGACCGCAAAGTCCGCCAAACAAATGAGCTCGACGGCCAGCGCTGGACTTCTGCTGGCCACCTGGCGAGTGAGGTTCGAAGCGAACAATAGAACGGTCGGGTCCTTCGACTCAAAGATGCGCTTGAACAGCTCCACTTCTTGGGGCGTGTAGGGACGGGAGGGCTCGAACCGCATATACGCCTCAGCGAGCTGCGCCAACACCTTAGCGGACCTCTCTGATCGGATGACATATTCGTTTACGAGACTTGAGTCGCCGGCCTCAACGACCGCGCTCAGTGCTGCGCCTACGTACTGTTCGAGACGACCGGATCGGCCCTCGTTGCTCCTCAAGAGGAGTTCGGTAGCAAGGCCGTTTACCGAAGCAAGTAGATGGTTGACGAGAAAGATCGACGACCCAAATCCGTCGTGTGCGACGGTGGCAATTTCCTCCAAGGAGGCATGTAGTTCTTCAAACAGGCGGCTTGGCTCTGGGAACGCGGCGATGAGATCTGCCGTGAGGAGTTGACGGTCCTTCACGTGTTCTTCGCGTTCGAGATCTTCGCTTAGCCTCCATGTATCCGTCCCCCAGCCGTCTACGAGTGCGCGTGTGAGTCGAGTCCGAATGTCTCTGTTCAACAAGGAGAGGATGGCTTGAGCCTCAACTGAGGCCTCGGGCCAGCCGTGAAACGCATGCCAGGAGATGGACTGCGCGACCCGAACCAGGACGACGGGCGACACGTGAACTTCGTTCAGAACAACCTTGAGTTCTCGCAATAGTTCTACTTGCTGTTGCTTCCAAGCATGGTCGGGCGTGCCGCCATGCATAGGCCCCCGCAGGGCCTGGGCTATCGTCTGCGCCGAGAGAAACGCTCGTCGTGGAGGCCCCTCCCGCAGGTACTTGAGTAATGCACTAGTTACTTCGTCCCTGACTTTTCGGGCCCATTCCAACGGCAGTTGGTAGCGGGTAATGGTCAAGGCCGAGCGGGAGAAGCGCCTCGTCTCCATCTCGGTCCGCAGCGCTCCTTCCAGAATGGAGAAGGGCGTATAAGTCGACTTGAGCGAGGCAGGACGTTCCAGAAGCGCGAGCGCGAAGTGAACGACCTCTCGCACGTACTCGATTGGCTTGTTCAACTGGAACTCGGCCAGCTCCTTGAGGATTCGAATGCCGTGGCTGGGCTGCTGGTGAAGCGCGCGGGCGTCGTTGCGTCCAGCAGTCCACAGCAGCCGACATGCTTCTTGGACGTGGTCGTAGGTGTACGCCGCGTAGCGCACCATGTTGCATACGGATGAGCTGTCCCCATGCCCCTCGGCGATGAGTCGCTCCGCGAAGTCCAGCGCAAAACTGGGTTGATAGTACGCAACGGCCTCGACTGCCTCTACGTGGGGATTGCTGTACCGATCACCCCACCGCAGCTTGGGGCCAAGACTGGTCAGTAGCGCGCTGTCATCTGTCTTGCCCCTGCGCAGGCGCCAGTCTAGGCGACCAAGATTAACGAACATGTTTTTCAGGTGGTCCGCACCGGCGAGGTCGAAGACTTGGGTGACGCGCTCGTTGGCTGTGCCATCCGCGTTGAGGTAGTTCGAGCGAATGATTTCATCGGCCAACAGGTCTGGAGCGAGCCTCGAGCGAAGCCCACGCTTGAACAGGACGCCGGCTTCTCCGAGAAGTCGCATTAGGCGACTGGCGTCCGGCGGCGCTATCCCCTCGGCTTTCAACAGGATGTTGAGCAGGCCTGGGTCGTCCGGGATGATGGGTTGAAGGAGTCCGATTACGCGCAGGATTGCCCTCAGCCTTGGAACGTCCTGCCCTGTAACTAAGGTAACGGTGATGACGTCCTGAAGGCTTCTCAGCACATAGATACGGAACTCCTCTGCATTGCCAAGAAGCGCGAGCGACACACCATCGCGTGCGACCAACTGCGCTGCCAAGACAGTGACGAGCGGCGTGGTGTACGTTGCGCGCGCAATCTCGACAGCCGCTGCTGGTGGTGCCTTGCATTCGGCGAGGACGGATTCGGCCAGTGCTTGAGCTTGCTCCCGAGTCTGCGGACGCATATCAGCAAATCTGACCGAAGGCCCAGAGAGGCTTACGTCGGCAGCCTGCAGCCGCAGCGCTTCTTTCCCATAGGGGCGAAGCGATAGGAGCAATCGCGAGCGGTTCTCGGGAACAGCCGCGTACCTGAGGAGGATGCCGAGATCTTCGCGTTCGTGCGCATCATCGACGACGAGTAGCGTGGCGGACCCTCGGCTGTCGCGCAGCCTGTCCAGATGGTGGGCCTTGACCTCTTCGGTCGCAGACACAAACCGAACATGCAGGGGCGTGCTCTGTGGAAGCCGTTGGGTCACTTCGCGTAGAACACGACTCTTGCCAGAGCCGGGTGCACCTACGAGACACGTTAGGACGACAGACTCGTCTTGGACGCAGTCAACAACCTGTGAGATTTCCTCATCGCGACCGACGAGCGCCCAGGAGTGGTTGAAGAAGCGGTCGGAAACCAGGAACGGTTTGAAGAAGTCCTCGGGACTCTGAATGGGCCCCGGCTCATCAATGCCAAGCAGGTCGAGGCGCTGGCCACTGAAGTACCGGTCGACCAGGTCGAGGCGGTCGACCAACGGCAGGTCGTGAAGCCGTCGGGTAATGTCCTCTCGGTCCCACAACTCCCAGCCAGCGTGGGCTGCCATCGCATCGCGAGAACTTGGGCTCGCAACGCTGGACAGCAGGAGCACCTTGAGGTCTGCGGCGTAGGTCTGCTCGGCCACCGCGGTATGTACCTTCTGGGCGCCGAACTCATTGACGCGCTTGCACTGAAAAGAATGGGTGCCGAAGGGGCCGGTGGCGAAGATATCGATGCCGTGCTGCTTGTGCCCTGTGCCCCCATAGCGATGCACCGTGCCTCCGTGGGGCTGGTACATCCGGTGCAAGAGGGCGGCGCAGAAGCTCTCAAACGTCTCCGGCGGAAGGGCGGAAAGCGGCAGAGGCCGGTCGTGCGAGGTGGCGGTCTCGGCGCGAGCGTCCACAGGTGCCGCTTGGTACCCGGCCGCCGCCAGGAGTTCGTTGTCCTTGGCCCGCACCAGCCGCTCCAGCACCGCGATGTCGGTCAACCGAGGGCGCGCAAGCCCTCTCTCCCAACGGCTCACCGACTGCTGGGTGACACCAAGAGCGGTTGCCAGCTCTTGCTGCTTGGTGAACCCGGCAGCAACGCGAAGTCGAGCCAGAAGTTCGCCAAAGGCCGGGTAGGGCGCGGGCATATGAGGCGCTTGCATTGATTTGTGGCTCTTCACACACACACAGAATAACGTACCGTCTGAGCATCGTTTCTCGACCCGAGACGATCAGGTGTCGGAGGCACCATGGCGCACAACCCAAGCTCGACCGCGGAAGGGGTGTGCCAAGCCGCGCTTCAACTAACGACACGTACTGCGCGTTCAGGGACGGACTGGGGTGGCGGTCGCGACAAGCACCCGTCTCAAGAGGTAGCCGCAGAGTACCTATGGGAGTTGTTCATCAAGCAGGCGCAGTCCTGAACACTGGCTGCAGCCACTGTTCTCAGCAGCAGAAAGTCAGTTCAGCACGTCTTTAGAACAGAAGCTATCAAATCGGCGCCCGTAGTTTTCGAATGGCCGGTTTCGCAGTAGGTCGGTGGCTGGAAAGGGCCCGCAGAAGACATCCGCGTCGAGTAACTGCCTTTGCGAACTCTGTACTACCGCTGCGGGTCGTGAGCGGCCATTCATGTGGCGAGGACCAGCGACTGTCACCAGCCTGAAGCTGACACAACCTAGCTCACGGCCGCTCTGCAGCAGCGACCCAGATACGCTGCGCAGCAGCGCTCACAGCCCGCCCAGCGCCCCGCCCTTAGGAACTTTTAGGCCGCGTTTAGCAAGATTTCAGAAGCACTGTCGGCTGCAGGAAACAGCGCGCCAGCGGCCCGTGATTTGCGAGCAGGGCCGCCGCAATGAGGGCGGCAATCGCCCACATAATCCCGGCGCCCATGCCTAGCAAACCGACTTCAGCCCGCAGCAGCATCCCCACCCCCTCATGGCCCGACAGGCTGGACCGCCTGGCGCGGCTGCCGCTGCGGCTTGGGGGTTTGAAGCGCGAGTCGGCGCTGCTGAGCGCGGTGCTGGACGAGGCGCTGCAGCTGCTGGGCGCCCAGCGGGTGTTGCTGGTGCTGCAAACGCGCCTGAGCCCGCCGGCCATCGCCGGCGCACGCCTGCCGGGCCAGGAGCGCGCCGAGGCCCTGCTCGACGCCGTGGGGCCCTGGCTGCAGGAGGCGCTGGACAGCGGCGCCAGCCGGCTGCGCCACGGGCCGCCCGGCGCGGAGCCCAAGCGGCAGCGCAGCTGCCTGGTGGCGCCCCTGATGGCGCCCGAGGGGCCGCTGGGCTGCCTGTATGCCGATATCGAGGGGCCGCAGGGGCGCTTTGAAGCGGCGCACGGCGCGCTGCTGTCCGCCCTGGCGGCACAGGCCGCCCTGGCGCTGGCGCAGCAGCGGGAAATGGCGGCGCTGCAGCAGGCGCTGGCGCAGCGCCAGGCCGCCGCCCAGGAGGCCGCGGCCGCGCTGAAGGCCAGCGCCGAGGTGCTCAAGGTGATTCAGGGCGCGGCGGCAGACAGCCAGCCGGTGTTCGACAAGATTCTGCAGAACTGCAAGCGCGTCATCCCCTGCTCCGACATGGGCCTGCTGGTGGTGGACGACGAAGGCAGCATGCGCATCGGCCGCGTGCAGGGGCCCCACGGGCGCCTGATGGCCCGCAACTACCTGCCGCAGCCGGTGGGCCGCAGCATCATCGGCGAGGCGGTGCAAAAGCGGCGCGTCATGCATTACCCGGACGCGCTGAACGGCGCGGACGTGCCCCGCAGCGTTCGCCGCGTGGCCGAGGCCCTGGGCAATTTCGCGGGCCTGGTGCTGCCCATGGTGGTGCAGGGTCGGGTCATCGGGGCCTTGGTCATCGCGCGGCTATTCGCGCAGCGGGCCTGGCCGCGCTACACCAGCAGCGAGATCGCGCTGGCCCAGTCCTTCGCGGACCAGGCGGTGATCGCGCTCCAGCACGCGCGCTTGTACCGCGAAACCCAGGAGGCGCTGGAGCAGCAGGCCGCCAGCTCGGAGGTGCTGCAGGTCATCACCTCGTCGCCGGGCAATCTGCAGCCGGTGTTCCATGCGATTGCGGGCAAGGTCGCGCGCCTGTGCGAGGCCGATGACGGCGGGCTGTGGCTGGTGCGGGGCAGCCTGGCCCGGCCGGCCGGGGGCTGGGGCGATCTGGGCAACTGGCCCGAGGCCGTGCTCGATATGCAAAGAGAGTTCCCGCTGGAACATCTGCTGGGCCCCGAGCCGCTCAAGCGCGCCTATGTGCATCTGAGCGATCTGATGGACACGCCCGCCTACAAGGCCGGCCTGGCGGTGGCCACGGGCTTTGCCGACCGGGGCGGCGTGCGGACCTGCCTGATGGTGCCCCTGGTGGACGACGGCCAGGTGGTGGGCATTCTGAGCGCGATCCGGCGCACCGTGCGCCCCTTCAGCGACCGGCAGATCGCGGTGGTGCAGGCCTTTGCGGCCCAGGCCCAGCTGGCCATGAAGAACGCGCGCCTGATCAACGAGACCCAGGAGGCCCGCGAACAGGCGGAATGCGCCAAGCGCCAGGCCGAGGCGGCCAATGAGGCCAAGACCGCCTTTCTGGCCACCATGAGCCACGAGATCCGCACGCCCATGAATGCGGTGATCGGCCTGAGCGGCCTGCTGCTGGACACGCCGCTGAACGAGGTGCAGCTGGACTATGTGGCCACCATCCGGTCCTCGGGCGACGCGCTGCTGGACATCATCAACGACATCCTGGACTTCTCGAAGATCGAGGCCGGGCGCATGGAGGTGGAAACCCAGCCCTTCGATGTGCGCGCCTGCATCGATTCGGCCCTGGATCTGGTGGCCTCGCGCGCGGCCGAGAAAGGCCTGGCGCTGCGGCTGCGGGTGGACGAGGCCGTGCCCGGCGCCGTGGCCGGCGATGTGACACGCACGCGGCAGGTGCTGCTCAATCTGCTGGCCAATGCGCTGAAGTTCACCGAGGCGGGCGAGGTGCTGCTGAGCGTGGACCTGGGGCCGGAGCCCGGCAGCCTGCACTTTGCCGTGCGCGACACGGGTATCGGCCTCTCCGCGGCCGACCACGCGCGCCTGTTCGAGAAGTTCAGCCAGGCCGACTCCAGCACCACGCGGCGCTACGGCGGCACCGGCCTGGGGCTGGCCATCAGCAAGCGCCTGGCCGAGGCCATGGGCGGCGCCATGTGGGCCGAGAGCGCCGGCCCCGGCCTGGGCTCGACCTTCCACTTCAGCATCAGGGCGACACCCTGCGAGCGACCTGCGCATGAGCCGGCGGGCAGCGCCCCCGGCCGGGCGGGCCCCGCGCCCGCAAGCGCACCGGCGAGGGCGCAGCAGGGGCCCGAGGCCCAGGGCCTGGCCGCGCGCCACCCGCTGCGCATCCTGCTGGCCGAAGACAACACCGTGAACCAGAAGGTGGCGCTGCGCCTGCTGCAGCGCATGGGCTACCGCGCCGATGTGGCGGCCAATGGCCTGGAGGTGCTGGACGCCCTGGCCCGCCAGCCCTACGACCTGGTGCTGATGGACCTGCACATGCCCGAGATGGACGGGCTCAGCGCCACGCGCGAGATCGTGCGCCGCATGGGCGAGCACAGGCCGCGCATCGTGGCCCTGACCGCCAGCGTGCTGCCCGCCGAGCGCGAAGCCTGCCTGCAGGCGGGCATGGACGGGCATGTGGTCAAGCCCATCGAGGAAGACATGCTGGCCACCGTGCTGGCGGCCAGCCCGCTGCGGCGGCCGGCCCGCGCGCGGGCGCCTGCGCCTGCGCCTGCGCTGGTGCCTGCGCCTGCGCAGGCGTCTGCGCTGGTGCCTGCGCCTGCGCAGGCGTCTGCGCTCATCGATCACGCCATCCTGGCGCGGCTGCGCCAGAGCGCCGGCCAGGACTTTGTGGCCGAGCTGGTGCAGGCCTTTGCCGAGGATGCGCCGGGCCTGCTGCAGGAGCTGGAGCGGGCCCAGGCGGCCGGCGAGGCCGGTCGCTTCATGAGCGCGGCCCATGCGCTGCGCAGCAATGTGCTGACCTTCGGGGCCCTGGGCCTGGGCGAGGCGGCGCGGGTGCTGGAGCACGAGGGCCTGCCCGCCGACCCGGCCGCACTGCACACGCTGAGCACCGGCCTGGCGCCGCTGGTCGCGGCGCTGCGGGCCTTCATCGAACCGAACTCCCATGTCTGACTGTCACGACTTCGGCCACTTCTGTGTGCGCCTCGCTCAACGCCAGGTGCTGGTCCACGGTGAGCCGGCCGCGCTGGGCAGCCGCGCCTTCGAGGTGCTGCGCGCCCTGCTGGAGCGGCGCGAGCGCGTGGTGAGCAAGGACGAGCTGATGCAGCTGGCCTGGCCCGGCGTGGTGGTGGAAGAGAACAATCTGAGCGTTCAGGTGGCGGCCTTGCGCAAGCTGCTGGGCGCCAGCGTCATCACCACCGTGGCCGGGCGGGGCTACCAGTTCACGCCGCCCAGCGCGCCCCGCCCGGACGGCATGGCCGCACCCGCCGCGCCCACCGCGCCCACCGCACTGGCGCCGCCCCGGCACGGCACACGGGGGCATCTGCTGGTGGCCGAGGACAACCGGGTGAACCGCCTGCTGCTGGTGCGCTCGCTGGAGCTGCTGGGGCATCAGGTCACGGCCGTGCTCGACGGCCGCCAGGCGCTTGAAGCCCTGCGCACGCGGCGCTTCGACCTGCTGCTGCTGGACCTGGCCATGCCGCATATGAGCGGCTTTGAGGTGCTGGAGGCCATGGCCCGCGACCCGGAGCTGCGCGACGTGCCGGTGGTGGTGACGAGTTCGGTGGAGGCGGTGGACCAGGTGGCGCGCTGCATCGAGCTGGGTGCGGATGACTATCTGCACAAGCCCGTGGACCCCACGCTGCTGAAGGCGCGCGTGGCCTCCAGCCTGGAAAAGGCGCGCCTGCGCGAGCAGCAACGGGAGTTGATCCAGCGGCTGACCGCGGCCGCTGCGGCACAGGCCCCGCGCGCCAGCGAGAGCAGCGTGATGCAGCAGGCCGAGCGTGTCGAGGCGGTCGTGCTGGCCGTCAAGCCGCGCAGCGCCGCCCAGGCGATGTGCGCCACCCAGGCCGCCGCCGAGCAGATGCGCTGGCTGGACGAATGCCACACCCTGTGGCGCGACGCCGTGGCCAACCACGGCGGCGTGCTCATGGGCGAGCTCGGGGGCACCCTGCTGGCGCGCTTCGGCGTCGGGAGCGGCGCGGCTGAGGCCGCCACCATGGCCCAGGCGCGCCTGTCCGCCACCCGCGCCGCGCTGGACATGGCCGAGATGCAGGACCTCTTCAACGCCGAGCGCCTGGCCCTGGGCCGCGCGGGGGGTGGCCTGGCCGTGGGCATTGCCAGCGGCGCGCTGACGCTGGTCGCGCCCCCCGCCGCCGCGGGCCTGCCCGCGCCGGGGCGCTGCACGGGCGCAGCGCTGGATGCCGCACTGGCGCTGAGCTGGCAGGCCGATGCCGCCGGGCCGGACGGCACAGAGGACGCGAACGCGCACCAGATCTGGCTGGATGCGGCCACCCAGGCGGCCCTGGTCGGCCGGGTGGCCACGCGGGCGCAGCCCCTGCCGGCCGCCATGGCGCCCGGCGCAGCGCTGTGCCACGCGGGCGTCTTTGCCGTGACGCTGCGCTGAGTCCGCATCCGATGGGTAGGCCTGTTTAGCAAGACTTAGGCGCAGCCTTAGCAAGGCTGAAGGACGGCAGGCGGGGATGGCGAACACAGTTCAGCCATCGACCACGAGGGCCCACCGGGCCCCTGCCTCGGAGCACCGTCCATGCACGCCTGTACACACCGCCCGACGATTGCCTGGGCACGCCGCCGCCAGCCGCTACAGGCTGGGCATGGGGCTGGGCCTGGGGCTGGAGCTGGGGCCCGGCGCCCCTTGCGGCAGCGCCTGCTCGCCGCCCTGCGTCACCATGCCGCCCGTCTGGCCCAGGTCTGGGGCGCGGGCGGCAGTGAGCCCGCGCCCCGGCTGCGCCCGGTCGACGCCCAAGACCTGGGCGCCATGGGCCGCTATCTGATGGACCTGGGCACAGAGCGGCGCCGGCTGCGCTTTCACGGCGGCGTGAATCCGTCCGAGCGCCTGCTCTCGCAGATGACGCGGGTGGATGGGCGCTCCCAGCTGGCGCTGGTGGCGGTGGTGCCTGCCGGCGAGGGCGAGCTGATCGTGGGCGAGGCCTGCTGCCAGCTCGACCGCAGCCGGCGCTGCGCGGAGTTCGCGATCTCGGTGGCGCAGCTCTGGGAGGGCAGCGGCCTGGCGCGAGCACTGCTGGAGGCCTTGCTGCGGTCCGCCGCCGCCTCGGGCATGGGCCGCATGGCCTGCGAGGTGCTCGCCGACAATGCGCGCATGATCACGCTGCTGGCACGCACGGGCTTCGAGCCCGAGCCGGTGGCCGAAGCCGGCGTGCAGCGCTGGCAGATCAGCCTGGCGGAGCCCCGGTGAGAGCGGGTGGCCAGTGCCGCTGAAAGCGCCGCCCCTCAGCACCGCAAGCAAGGATCTCCGCATGAAACGACGCCAGGCTTTGGGAGCCACCGGACTGGGGCTGGGATCGATCTTGAGCATGGGCATGGCTCCGGCCCTGGCGCAACTGCAGCGGGCCAGTGACCGCCAGCCCGTACATGCCGCCGATGCGCCGCGCGTGATCGTGGTGGGCGCGGGCATTGCCGGCCTGGCGGCGGCTCAGCGTTTGCGGGCCGCCGGCCAGCGGGTGCTGGTGCTGGAGGCGCGCGAGCGCAGCGGTGGCCGCATCTTCACCAGCCAGGCCTGGCGCGGACCGGCCATGGACCTGGGCGCCTCCTGGATCCATGGGGCGGGCCCGGCCAATCCGCTGACCCAGCTGGCGCGCCGCATCGGGGCGCGCACCTTCAGCACCGATATGGAGAACGCCCAGGCTTATGACGGCCTGGGCGGCGAACTCCGCGCGGCGGAGCAGCGGCGCCTGGCCGATCTGCGCGGCCGGATCGGCGAGCTGCTGGCCGAGCGCGAGCTGGAGGCCCGCGATGTCTCGCTGCAAGCCCTGGTCTATGAGGCCCTGGACTACACCGAGCGCCCGGCCCCGCAGCAGCGCCTGATCGACTTCCTGCTCAATAGCGAGTTCGAGCATGAGTACGGTGCCGCGACCCGCCAGCTCTCGGCCCGCTGGTTCGATGCCGGCAGCGCCTACGAGGGCGGGGAGCTGATCTTCCCCGATGGCTACAAGGCGCTGATCGATCATCTCTCGACCGGGCTGGACATCCGGCTGCAGCATGAGGTGCGGGAGATCGACTACCAAGGGGCGGCCGGTGTCACGGTGCGCACCCAGCACGGCAGCTTCAGTGCGCCGCAGCTGATCGTCACCCTGCCGCTGGGCGTGCTCAAGGCTGGCAAGGTGCGCTTCAGCCCGGCGCTGCCCAGCCGCAAGCAGATCGCGATCGAGCATCTGGGCATGGGGGTGCTGAACAAATGTTGCTTGCTGTTTGAGCGCGCCTTCTGGGATACGCAGCTGGACTGGCTGAACCATTTGCCACCGACGGGTCGGGCGGGGCAATGGACCGAGTGGGTGAGCCTGGCGCGCCCCAGCGGTGCCCCGGTGCTGATGGGTTTCAATGCGGCGGACCATGGCCGTCGCATCGAGGCCATGAGCGACGCGGCCCTGGCGCAGGACGCCATGGCGGTGCTGCGGCGCATGTTCGGCAGCCAGATCCCGGCGCCGCAGGACGTGCTGGTCAGCCGCTGGGCCAGCGACCCTCATGCCCTGGGCGCCTACTCCTGCCATGTGCTGGGATCGCATCCGGCGCAGCGCGACGATCTGGCCCAGAGCGTCAACGGGCGTCTGTTCTTTGCCGGCGAAGCCACCGACAGGCAGCACTACCAGACCGTGCACGGCGCCTACCAGTCGGGGCTGCGCGCGGCCCAGGAGCTGCTGAGAGCGGGCGGGGGCCAGCAGGCCCGCGCCCCTGTGTCCCACAGCGCTTGAGACCTGGCGCCGGCAGACGGGATCTCATTTGGAACAATGAGGGATCCATTGTTCCCCGCACCCGACCCGCATGAGCCTGCGCTACCTCACCCTGCCCGTCACGCCCTTTGCCCAGAACTGCTCCCTGCTGTGGTGCGACCAGACCCAGGAGGCCGCCCTGGTGGATCCGGGCGGGGAGCTGCCCCGGCTGCTGGCGGCCGTGGCCGAACGCGGGCTCAAGCTCCAGGCGATCTGGCTCACGCACGCCCATATCGACCACGCGGGCGGCGCGGGTCAGCTGGCGCGTGAGCAGGGCCTGCCCATCATCGGGCCGCATCGCGGTGACCAGTTCTGGATTGACGGCCTGCCCCAGCAGAGCGCCATGTTCGGCTTCCCGCCGGCCGAGGGCTTCACGCCCACGCGCTGGCTGGAAGACGGGGACACGCTCAGCCTGGGCCGCGAGACGCTGACGGTGCGCCACTGCCCGGGCCATACCCCGGGCCATGTGGTGTTTCACTCGGCCTCGGCCCGGCGCTGCTTTGTGGGCGATGTGCTGTTTGCCGGCAGCATAGGCCGCACCGACTTCCCGGGCGGCAATCATGCGGAGCTGATCGCCTCCATCACCCAGCGCCTGTGGCCCATGGGCGATGACACGGTCTTCATCCCCGGCCACGGCCCGGAGAGCAGCTTCGGCGCCGAGCGCCGCAGCAATCCCTTTGTGCGGGACCGCTGAGCCCCAGACCTGCGGCGGGACCCGTGTCGCCGATGTGAATTTTTCACAAAGTTCGGCAGCAAGATTCACCGCCGCCGCGGGGCATCCCTCCTTAAGCTTGACCCCATCAAGAACCGCGCCGCTGTGACGGCCGCTCACCAGGGAGTTCAATATGCTGGAGATGCTCGCCCCCTCGCCGCCGTCCCGCGGCCCCGGCCCGCAGGCCCGCCCAGAACGCCGCAGCGCCGCCTCGCTCAGCAGCCACTGGCTGGGCCTGGTGCTGGAGGAGTTGGACTATGGCGTGCTGCTGCTCAACCAGCGCGGCGAGGTGCTGTACAGCAACCGCGCTGCCCGTCAGGCCATGAATCAGGGACATCCGCTGCTGCTGCAGGGCCATCTGTTGCGCACCCGCAGTCCCAAGGACGGCAAGCCCTTCTTCGATGCCCTGGCCCAGGCCGAGGACGAGGGCCGGCGCTGCCTGCTGCGCCTGGGCGAAGGGGCCGAACAGGCGAATGTGGTGGTGGTGCCGCTGAACCGCGATGTGGAGCAGGCCGCCGTGCTCCTGGTGCTGGAGCGCCGCCAGCTCTGCGGCGCCCTGGCCGTGCAGTGGTTTGCGCTGCGCTACGGTCTCACCCCGGCCGAGACCGAGGTGCTCAAGGCCCTGAGCGACGGCCATGAGCCCGCCGGCGTGGCCCAGCAACAGGGCGTTGCCATCTCCACGGTACGCACGCAAATCCAGAGCATCCGTGCCAAGTCCGGCACGCCCAGCATCCGCGAGCTGCTGCGTCAGCTGGCTGTGCTGCCGCCGTTGATGTCGGCCTTGTACAACTAAGTTGTGACTGACGCCGGCGTTTGCATCTCTTAACATCCGACGCTCGGGCCGGGCTGTTCGCCATGCGCCCAAAGGGAGAGCGTCCATGGACACGCCGGTTCTTGCACAAGCCCTGATCGCCAGCCCCGTGACGGGTTCGGTCGAGCCCGCCCTGGCGGCGCTGCCACCCTCGCTAGCCGCCCTGGCCGTACGCGGCTGCCCCCGCAGCTACCGCAAGGGCACCCTGCTGCTCGAAGAAGGCGCCCAGGGCGACAGCATCTATCTGGTGCTCTCGGGCCGCTTGCGCGCTTTCGGCTGCGATGCCCGCGGTCGCGAGATCACCTATGGCAGCTATGGGCCTGGCGACTATGTGGGCGAGATGAGCCTGGATGGCGGCCCGCGTTCGGCCAGCGTGATCACCGAGGACGCCAGCCGCTGCGTGATGCTCAGCCGCGAGTCCGTCCTGGCCCATATTGCCCAGCATCCTGAGTTTGCACTGGACCTGCTCACCCGCGTGATCCGCCGCGCGCGCGCCGCCACCCTGTCCACCAAGCAGCTGGCGCTCAACGATGTGTACGGTCGGCTCAAGGCCCTGCTGGAGAGCACGCCCGATGAGCGCCTGACACACCAGGCCATGGCGCGCCGCCTGGGCTGCTCGCGTGAGATGGTGTCCAAGCTGATCAAGGATCTGGAGCAGGGCCAGTACCTGGCGCGCAACGGCGCCGGGCGCTACACCCTGCTACGCCCGCTACCCGGGCGCTGGTAGATCGCGGCCCGCGGGGGTGTCGGCGCCTCAGCCGGCGCGCTTGGGCAGGGGCGGCGCCACCTCGAAGCGCTGCGCCGGCTTCTCGGCCCGGGCGTACAGCCCCTCCACCTTGGGCAGATTGGCCTGGATGTCGCGGATGCGGCTGGGGCCGGCCGGGTGGGTGGACAGCCATTGCGGCGGCGCGCCCTTGCTGGCCTCGCCCATCTTCTCCCACAGGCTCACGCCGGCGGCCGGGTCATAGCCGGCGCGGGCAGCCAGTTCCATGCCCACCAGATCGGCCTCGCTCTCATCCTCGCGGCTGAACTTCAGGGTCAGCAGCTGGCCGCCCATATTCAGCACCGCATCGCCCACATTGCCCAGACCCAGCAGGCTGGAGACCAGGCCCGCCCCGATGCGGGTGGCCGTGGTCTTGGCCATGCGCTCGCGGGCATGCTCGCGCAGGGCGTGGGCCACCTCATGGCCCATGATGGTGGCCACCTCGTCGTCATTGAGCTTGAGCTTTTCCAGGATGCCGTAATAGAAGGCGATCTTGCCGCCCGGCATGCAGAAGGCATTGAGCTCGGGGCTGCCCAGCAGATTGACCTCCCAGCGCCACTGGCGGGCACGCGGATTCCAGCCATAGGAATGCGGCACGATGCGCTGGGCAATGGCGCGCAGGCGGCGCAGCTGCGGGTTGCTGTCGGGCGCCAGCGCGCCCTGCTGGCGCGCCTGGGCCAGCATCTGCTGGTACTGCTGGGCGCCGGCCTGCTCCACCTGCTCGGCAGGCACCAGGCGGGCGATGCTGCTCTGGTTGCCGACCTCCACGCCCTCGCGCGCCCAGGCCGGCGTGGCCGCCAGGGCCCCCGCGCCCACCAGGCCGCTGAACAGACGGCGGCGCGAGAGCCGCGCGGCCGGGCGATGGCAGTCGCAGCGACCGAAGCCGTAGTCCGGTGCGGCGCTCAGATCCAGGGTGTCGGGGCAGTGAAAAACGTCATCGTGCTGCATGATGGCCGTATTCTGAGCCAGATCAACGGGCTGACCGACAATAGGGGCCATGGTCATGCCGCCCCTGTCTCCTCCCGACGCCCAGCAGTTTCGCGCCGCCCTGGGCATGTTTGCCACCGGTGTCACCATCGTCACCGCCCGCGCCGCCGACGGCAGTCTGGTGGGTCTGACGGCAAACTCCTTCAACTCCGTCTCCCTGAGCCCGCCCCTGGTGCTGTGGAGCCTGGCGCGCAGTGCCGGCTCCATGCCGGTGTTCAGCCAGGGCTCGCACTACGCCATCAACATCCTGGCCGCCGACCAGAAGGAGCTGGCCCAGCGCTTTGCCACCCGCAATATCGACCGCTTTGCCGGCGTGGCCTGGCGCGAGGGCGCGGGCGGCGCGCCGGTGCTGGACGGCGTGGCCGCGGTGTTTGAATGCGCCAACCGCAGCCAGTACGAAGAGGGCGATCACGTCATCTTCGTGGGCGAGGTCGAGTCCTGCGCAGCCCGCCCCGGCAGCCAGCCCCTGATCTTCCACGGTGGCCGCTATTACACCGAACTGCCGCTCTGAGCGGCGCCCCCGAGCTTTCACCTAGCGCCAGCTTGATGCAAGCCAGCCCGTTTGCAATGGCATGAATGATGCCCCTCATCTCCCCTGAACCCACCGGCCTGCGGCGAGCGTGCTCGCGCCGACGTCTGCTGGCCGGCCTGGGTGCCGGCCTCGGCCTGGGCATGCTGGCTGGCAGCCCGGCGCTTGCAACGACGCCCGAGCGCCTGCCCATCGTGGTCTCGGACGATGTGCTGCGCGACTACCGGCGCTTTCTGGCCGGCCGCGAGCCGCTGGAGGTGCAGGACTTCGGCGGGCCGCACGGGCGGCGCGATGTGGCCGAGCTGGTGCTGCTGCACAAGGCCCTGGCCGAGGGCGGCGGCCCCCGCAGCACCGAGCTGCTGGAGCGCCCCACCTCCACCCGCCTCAAGGCCGATCTGCGCGCCGGTGTCGGCGCCTGCACGGGCACCAGCTACTGGCGTCGCGACTTCGAGGATGAGGACCCCGACCTGCTCTTCAGCCAGCCGGTGCTGGAGAACGGCGAGTTCGAGGTGGGGCTCTACACCATGCCCGGCAATCATCTGGCCCAGAGCGCGCGCGGCCTGGACGATCTGCGCCGCCTGCGTCTGCTCTCCAACCGCGAGTGGCGGGTGGATTGGGAGACCCTGGTGCAGCTGGGCCTGGGGGACAGGCTTCACCACGTCAGCAACTGGAGCAATATGCCGCGCATGCTGCAGGGCGGCCGCGCCGATGCCTTGCTGGCCCCCTTCCAGCCCGGGGTCGATATGGCCCTGCAGGTGGACGGCATCACCCTGCTGCCCATACGCGGCCTCAAGATCTCGATGCGGGGCACGCGTCACTACGTGCTGTCGCGCCGCCACCCGGCCATGGCCGCCCTGCTGCGCCAGCTCGACACGGGCCTGCAGAACCTGCGCCGCAGCGGCCTGATCCGCCAGGCCTATACCCAGTCCGGTTTCTTCCATCCCGAGGTCAAGCGCTGGACCCGGCTCTGAGTTGCCGCGGGCCAGGGCCAGGCGGGCTGGCATGGGCCCGTGAGGGCTAGACGTGCAACAGCCGCCCGCCGCCGAATGACCAGCTCTCCCAGCCCGTCTCCACAAAGACGAGCATCAGCTGCTCGGTATCGATGCCGGCCTGGGCCAGATCGGTCTTCAGCTGCTGCAGCAGCTTCTGCTTGACCTTGGCACTGCGTCCGACCGACCAGAGGATTTCAATCAGCACGAAGTCGGGGCCGCGATCGGCCTGCAGATCCGGGTAACGCGGGTCGACGCGCAGATCCTCGGCCGGCAGTTCCAGCACCCGCTGGAAGCGGTCGGTAGCCGGCACACCGACCGCGACCAAGGCGGCATGCACCGCGTCCAGCACGGTGTTCTTGAAGCTCGCCGGCTTGGGCTGGCGGACGGTGAGCGTGACCAGGGGCATGGCGGGCCTTCAGTAGTAGCGCGAGTGCGGATAGCCGGGCTGCACCCAGCGGACCTCGGCCTTCCGAGCCCAGGCCAGGAGCCAGCGGTCCAGCACGGAGCCGGACGGCTGCGCGGCGGCAGCGGCGAGGGCCGGCGGCCGGTGGGCGGTGCGAAAACGCAGCAATGAGAGGGTGCTCATGAGGAACTCCTGGGACGGTCAAGCGCGGTTTGCACTCGATGGCATGGATGCTATGTTTGCGTCGACGCACAAACAACGCCTCAAACCGCAGACAGAAATTGCAAATTTGCACATGACAAGCCGTTCTACCGACCATCCCGCCGAATCCCTGAACTGGGACGATCTGCGCTATGCGCTGGCGATTGCCGAGGCCGGCTCCCTGGCCGGGGCGGCCCGCGCCCTGGGCGTGCAGCACACCACGGTGCTGCGCCGCCTCGATGCCCTGGAGCAGCGCCTGGGGGCGCGCTTGTTCGAGCGTCACCGCCAGGGCTATCGCTCCACGGAGGCCGGTGAGCTGATGGCGGCTCAGGCTCGCGCCATGGCGCCGGGAGTGGCTGAGCTGCAGCGTCGCATCCTCGGGCGTGACACCGCGCTGCAGGGCCCGCTGCGCCTGAGCACCGCCTTCGTCGCCATGCTCTACCTGCTGCCCCGGCCGCTGGCCGACTTTGCTCGCGCCCATCCGGGTATTGCGGTCGAGATCAGCGAGAACTCGGCCCTGGTCGATCTGTCGCGGCGCGACGCCGACATCGTGCTGCGCTTCAGCGCCCAGGTGCCCGAACATCTGGTGGGACGCCGACTGGGCGAGATGCGCATGCGCATCTATGCGGCGCGGGGCGCACGCCATCTGCCGCAGGTCCAGACCCCGGTGGCGCAGCTCTGCCAGAACTACCCCTGGATCGGCTATGAACGCGACCGCAGCTCACGCTTTTACGACCGCTGGCTGCGCCGCCATGTGGCGGACGAGCGTATCGTGATGCGGGCCGACCTGATGCAGTCGGCCGCCGCGATGGCGCGCACCGGCCTGGGCCTGGCCTTGCTGCCGACGCTGATCGAGCCCCATGAGCCCGAGCTCCTGCCCGTTTCCGAGGTCCTGCCGGAAATGGACATTCCCGTCTGGCTGCTGACCCATCCGGATCTGCGGGACACCGCCCGGGTGCGAGTCTTCATGCAGCAGATGGGGGACGCGCTGGCCCGCTGCCTGGCGGCGGCGCCCTGACAAGCCGTTACCGCCTGGCACGCTCTTGCAACGCCTGCGGCGAGGCAGCGGCTCAACAATCCGGCCATGCGTCTCACCTGCCCCCACTGCCAGACACGCAACGTCGTCCCCGAGGCCGCCGCCGGGCTGGACCCGAGCTGCGAGCACTGCGGCAAGACCCTGCTCAGCGGTGAGGTGGTGGAGCTCTGCGAGACGAACTTCGATGCCGTCGTCGCCGGCAGCGACTTGCCCATCCTGGTGGACTTCTGGGCCCCCTGGAGCGGACCGGCCCGCATGATGACGCCCCAGCTCAAGCAGGCCGCGCGCCAGCTCAAGGGACGGGCCCTGCTGGTGCGCATCAACAGCGACACCAGCCCGCACCTGGCCCGGCGCTACGCCATCGCCAGCATTCCCACCCTGACCCAGCTGCGCGGCGGTCAGGAGGTGCAGCGCATCAACGGCCCGCTGCAGGCGCCCGAGATCCTGGCCTGGATGCAGTAAGCCAGGGTTCACACAAACGTCATCCGCCCGCCATCAGCGCGGGGCAGCATGGCAGGGCAACACCTGCTGTGCCCATGAACCCTGACTTCATCCCGTGCAAGACCGAAGCCGGCCGGCAGCGCCTGGCCGAGCGCGCCTCCCTGCCCGCGGCACTGCGCGCCCTGCTCATCATGGTGGATGGGCGCAAGTCCATGGCGGCGCTGCGCCCCCTGGCACAGGGCCTGGGCCTGGCGGCCGACGCCGCCTTCGCCCAACTCCAGCAGCAAGGCCTGATCAGCCAGCCAGCCGCGCCCGCCACGCCCGGCACCACAGGCCCATCGGCCGCCCAGCGCCTCTTGCGCAGCAAGGTCTACGCCCTGGATCTGGCGGCCCGCATGCTGGCCGGACGGGACGAGGCCCTGCGCGAGCTGGCCCGTGAAGTCGACTCCGAAAGCAGCTTCCAGCGCTGGCTGGACGAGTGCACGGCCGAGATCGGCCGCCGCGCCGATGCGGAGCGGGCCGATCTGTTCCGTCAGCGGGTGCTGCTCAACACCGCCTGAGCTCCGCGAGCCGGCTTCATCAAGCGGTCACCGGAGGCCTTCATCATGCGGCTCTGTTGCAACCCCAGCCTCAACCCGCCCGCCATGGCCCGCCTCGATGATCTGCCGCAGGACCCGCTCTGGGCACCGCTGTCCAGCACGCTCAGCCGTGCCGGCTTCGAGCCCCGGGACTTCGAGCTGCGCAGCGGCCCGCGCAGCGAGCTGGGCCATCTGATCACGCTGCGCCGCCGCTCCACCGGCCAGCGCCGCCACTACACCGTGATGCCGGGCAGCCCCTGGCTGTTCAATGCCTTTGCCGACCTGACCGGCGGCTGCTTCGGTCAGCCGGCCCCGCACTGAGGTCCGCATCCAGCCCATGCCCGGCCTGCCTGGCGCTCCCGCCGCCATCTCCAGCTACGGCTGCGATGCCGACGGTCTGATCTGCGGCTACCGCCTGCATCCGGAGCGCCCGGCCCAGGCCCTGAGCCAGGCCAGCGAGGCCCTGCCATTGCATCCGGACAGCGCCGCCGCCGACGGCAGCGTGCTGTGGCTGCACTTCAATCTCAGCCATGCCGGCGCCGAGGCCTGGCTGCGCAAGCACGCCACCGATCTGCCCGAGAGCTTCTTTGAAGCCCTGCACGAGAGCGCCTCGCGCTCCACCCGCATCGAGCGCGACGGCGACAGCCTGCTGGCCGTGATCAACGACGTGACCTTCGACTTCAGCTTCGAGGCCAGCGATCTGGCCACGCTGTGGCTGGCCCTGAGTCCGGGCCTGGTGCTGAGCGCCCGGCGCCGTCCCCTGCGCGCGGTGGACCGGCTGCGCATGGCCGTGCGGCGCGGTGAGCCCCTGGGCTCGGGCCTGGAGCTGCTGACCCATCTGCTGAATGACCAAGCCGATGAGTTGCAACGCATCGTGCGCCAGGCCACCCAGCGGGTGGACGAGATCGAGGACGCCTTGCTGGCCGGCCGCCCCGAGGCACAGACCGCCGAAATCGCCTCGCTGCGACGCCTCATGGTGCGGCTGCAGCGCCTGCTGGCGCCCGAGCCCAGCGCCCTGATGCGCATGCTCAGCAGGCCGCCCGCCTGGGTGACGGTGGAGGCTCGCGAGCAGCTGCGCCGGGCCAGCGAGGAGTTCGCCCTGGTGCTGGGCGATATCGCGGCCCTGCAGGAGCGCATCAAGCTGATGCAGGACGAGAACGCCACCCGCGTGGCCGAGGCCAATAACCGCAGCCTCTTCACCCTGACCATGGTCACGGTGCTGGCCCTGCCCATCAATCTGGTCTCGGGCCTGTTCGGCATGAATGTGGGCGGCATTCCCCTGGCCGAACATGGCCGGGGCTTCTGGATCATGCTGGCCCTGATCGCCGGGCTGACCGGGGCCATCGCCTTTCTGGCCCTGCGCCGCATGCGGCGCTGACCAGCGCCTGCCGGGCCTCAGCCCTGCAGATCCACGTAGCGCCACCAGTCGCGGTTGAAGGGGTGGCGGCGGTAGCCTTGAACCCGGGGCTGCCAGAGGTCCACGCGGATGGCGTGGGAGTGCGCGATATAGGGCATATAGGCCAGCATCAGCCGGTTGGCCTCGCGCATGGCGGCCAGGCGTTCGGGGCCGTCGGGCAGGCGGCGCTGGCGCTCGTAGAGCCGGTCATAGGCCGGCAGCTGCCAGCGCGCGTCATTGGACTGGCCGGCATTGGGCCCGTAGGCCATGGCCAGGAAGAAGTCGCCGTCGGGCGCGCTGATGTCCCAGCTGAAGCCCCACATCATCAGCTGGCCGGCCAGGCTCTTCTTGATCAGCTCGCCAAACTGGCTGGTCTCGAACTCCATGCGCAGGCCCAGGGCGTCCATGCGCTTTTTCCAGAGCTCGTTGACCGCGCGCTGGTTGGAGTGCGCCGTGCCGGCCATGCGCAGGGTCAGGGGCTGGCCATCGGGATGCTCGCGCCAGCCGTCGCCGTCGCGGTCGCGGTAGCCGTAGATGTCCAGCAGGGCGCGGGCACGCGGCAGGTCGGCGGCACTGAGCTCGCTGCGCAGCTGGGGGTCATGGCCGTAGATCACGGGCGGCAGCAGGGACTGGGCCGGCACGGCCTGGCCCTTGAACACCACGCGGATCTCCTGCTCGCTGTCATAGGCCAGGGCGATGGCGCGGCGCAGGGCCACGCGCTCGGGCGTGTTGCCGCCCACCTGGGGGTCCTGGCAGTTGAAGAAGGTGAACTTGACGTCGGGACCCAGGCTGGTGCGTGCCTGCATGCCACGCTTGGCCAGATGCGGCGCCAGCCGCCCCCCGGGCATGACCACGGGGGCCAAGCCGGGCGGCAGGGTCAGCACATCGAGCTCGCCGCCCTGGAAGGCCAGCCAGCGCGGCTGCGACTCCTCGATGATGGCGACATGCACCTCGTCCAGCAGGGGCAGACGCCGGCCGGCCAGATGCGCGGCCATGGCCTGGGCCTGGGCATCGTCCGGCGGGGCCACGCTGTCAAAGCGCTGCTCGCGAAAGCCGGGGTTGCGCTCCAGCACGATGAGGGAGCCGCGCCGCCAGCGCGCCAGCCGGAAGGGGCCCGTGCCCACGGGGTGGGCCATCAGCTCCTCGCCATAGGCCTGCACCACCTCGCGCGCCACCGCGCCGGTCAGGCCCGCATTGGCGAAGTGGTGCACAAAGCGCGGATCACCCTCGGCCAGGCGGATCTCGAAACGGTAGCGGTCCAGGGCGCGCAGGCCCGGCACCGGACGGTCGTAGTCGAAGGGACGCTGGCTCTTGATCGCCGCCTGGCGAAGCTCGTTCAGGCCCAGGATCTGGGCACCCTCGAACTGGTAGAGATGCTCGGTGCGCAGGCGCGGATCGAAGAAGCGCTTGATGCTGTAGACATAGTCCTCGGCCACCAGCTCACGGCGCTGACCCTTGAAGGCCGGATCGTCAGCAAAGAAGATGCCGGGCCGGATGCTGAAGACGAAGTGCCGCGCATCGGCGCTGATCTCGGGCAGGGCCGCCGCCGTCAGCGGGCGCAGCACCGCCCCCGGGGCCAGCGGGTCGTAGCACAGCGGCGGCTCAAAGATATGGGCGTTGATGTGCACCGAGGTCTGGTCCGAGACCTGGGGCGGGTCGAAGCCCACCTCCGCGGTCTGGAAGGCGACGCGCAGCACCTTGCGGCCGGTGGCCGCCAGGCCCGCGCCCGGCAGGGCCACGCCGGCGGCGGCCAGGCTGCCCAGCAACAGATCGCGGCGACGCGGGGTGATGCAGCTCATGGCCGGCATGCGCAGGCTCAGCGCGCGGTCTCGCGCTTGCTCTCGTCAATGTCCACGTACTGCCACCAGACATTGCCGAAGGGCGGGCGCTTGTAGCCGATCAGCCAGGGCTGGCTGAGGTCGTTGATGATGCGGTGCACCGTGTACTTCTGCGGCATGAAGGCCACCGTGATGCGCTGCGCCTCGCGCAGCAGGGCCAGGCGTTCGGGGCCGTCCGGCAGCTCCTGCATGCGCTTGTAGATGGCGTCGAAGCGATCGTTGCGGAAGCGCGCCAGGTTCTGGCCACCGGCGTCCGGGCCGTTGAGGATCTGCAGACCGTCCTGCACATCGGGCGAGGCGGCGCTATAGCCCAGCTGCCAGATCTGCAGCTGGCCGGCGCGCGCGCTCTTGAGCTGCTCGGGCCACTTGCCGGCCTTGATCTTGAAGCGCACGCCCAGGGCGTCCATGTTCTTCTTCCAGAGCTCGTCGAACTGGCGCGAGAGCGCGTCGGGCTGGCTGGCGTACTCGATCTCCAGGGGCTTGCCATCGGGCAGCTCGCGCCAGCCGTCGCCGTCGCGGTCCTTGTAGCCGTACATCTCCAGCAGGGCCTTGGCGCGCGGCAGGTCGAAGTCGCTGTTCTCGGTCTTGAACTCCGGGTCGTAGCCGTAGGAGAAGGGCGCCACCACGGACTGGGCCACGATGGCCTGGCCGCGCCGCGCCAGACGGATCTCGCGGCCCACATCGGTGGCCAGGCTGATGGCGCGGCGCAGCGCCACCTTATCGGCCGTGTAGCCGCCCACCACCGCATCTTCCATATTGAAGTAGTAGAGCACCCGGTCGGTGTTGAGCACGCGCTCCAGCTGCACACCGCGCTTGGCCAGGTTGGGCGCCAGCTTGCCGTGCGGCAGGGCCACGCCGCTGAATTCCAGGGGCACGGACACCAGATCGAACTCGCCGTTCAGAAAGGCCAGCCAGCGCGGCTGCGACTCTTCGATGATGGAGATGTGCACCTCGTCCAGCATGGGCAGGCGACGGCCCTTGAAACGGGCGGCGAACTCCTGGGCCCGCGCATCGTCGGCATTGGGCTCGGCGTCGTAGACCAGCTCGCGGTAGCTGGGGTTGCGTTCCAGCACGATCTGGGAGCTGCGGCGCCAGCTCTTGAGCTTGAAGGGCCCCGTGCCCACCGGATGCTCCATGATCTTGTCGCCGTAATGCTCCACCACCTCGCGGGCCACGGCGCCCATCAGGCTGTTGTCCGCCAGGGTAAAGAGCAGGCGCGGGCGCGGCTCTTTGAGCTTGATCTGCAGGGTGTAGCGGTCCAGGGCGCGCAGGCCCTCGACAGGGGTGTCGTAGTCGAAGGGCTTCTTGTTCTTGAGCGCGGCCTGGCGCAGCTCGTCCACGCCCAGCATGCCGATCGAGGCCATGCCGGCGTAGACGGGGCTCTTGGTGGCCGGGTCGAAGAAGCGCTTGAAGGCGTAGACAAAGTCCTCGGCCACCAGCTCGCGCGGCTTGCCCTTGAAGACCGGGTCATCGGTGAAGAAGATGCCGGGCTTGAGCTTGATGGTCCAGGTCCGGTAGTCGGCGCTGACCTCGGGCATATCGGCCGCCACATTGGGCTTGATCTTGTAGGGACGGGCCAGATAGTCGTACTTGTACAGGCCCTCGAAGAGATGGCCGGTGACGATGCGCGAGTACAGATCGCTGAGCTGGGCGGGGTCGAAGCCGGTCTCGGAGGCCAAGAAGGCATAGCGCAGCACCTTGGGCTCGGCCGGCGCCTCACTCTTGTTCGCCAGGGCCTGGGGCACGGCGCCGCTCAGCAGCAGGGCGGCGGCAAGAGGCGCAAGGGGCGCCAAGGCGCCGGCAAAGAGTTGTCTGCGTTTCATGGTTGGGCTTTCAGGGTCGGGTCCACATCCACGTACTGCCACCAGTCCTGCCAGAACAGGGCGCGACGGTAGCCGATCAGCCAGGGCTGGTTCACATCGGTGATGAGCCGGTGCACATGGTTGCGATAGGGCAGGTAGACCGCGGCGATGCGCTTGGCCTCCTCGATCAGGGCCAGGCGCTCGGGGCCGTCGGGCAGGGTCTGCATGCGCTCGTAGAGGCGGTCAAAAGCCGGCAGCTTGAAGCGCGAGAGATTCTGCCCGCCCGTGGCCGGGCCGTAGAGGCGCTGCAGCGCCGCCTGCGCATCGGGCTTGTCGGCCGAGGAGGCCACGCCCCAGATCTGGAACTTGCCGCCGCGCACGCTCTTGAGGTTCTCGGGCCATTTGGCCGTCTTGAACTCGATGCGCAGGCCCACAGCCTTGAGGTTCTTCTGCAGGATCTCGTCGAGCTGGCGCGAGGCGCTCTCGGGCTGGGTATGGCGGGTCAGGGTCAGGGGGCTGCCATCGGGCAGTTCGCGCCAGCCATCGCCATCGCGGTCCACATAGCCATAGAGCTCCAGCAGGGCCTTGGCCCGGGCCGGATCGAAGTCGCTCATGCTGCTCTTGAACTGCGGCGCATAGCCGGTGGTGTGAGGCACCACGGGCGACTGCGCGGGAATGGCCTGGCCGCGGCGCACCAGACGGATCTCGCGGTCCACATCGATGGCCAGGCCGATGGCGCGGCGCAGGGCCACCTTCTCGGCCGTGTAGCCGCCCACCACCGGGTCTTCCATATTGAAGACGGTCATGGTGGACTCGGGGCCCACGATGCGCTGCGCCTGGATGCCGCGGCGCGCCAGGCCGGGTGCTAGCTGGCCATTGGGCAGGGCCTGGCTGATGAACTCGGCCGGCACGCGCTCCAGATAGTCCTTCTCGCCGTTCAGAAAGCTCAGCCAGCGCGGCTGGGCTTCCTCAATCACCGAGATCTCCACCCGGTCCAGCATGGGCAGGCGGCGGCCCTTGAAGCGGGCCAGCAAGGCCTGACCCTCGGCATCGTCGGCCGCGGGCTCGGCGTCGTAGAAGCGCTCGCGGTAGCTGGGGTTGCGCTCCAGCACCATGCGCGAGCTGCGCCGCCATTCCTTGAGCACAAAGGGCCCGGTACCCACCGGATGCTCCATGCTCTTGCCGGGATAGGCCTCGATCACCTCGCGCGCCACCGCGCCATAGAGGTCGGAGCCGGTCAGCAGGGCCTGCAGCAGATGGGGTCGCCCCTGCTGCACCCGGATCTGCAGGGTGTGGCGGTCCAGGGCGCGCAGGCCCTCGATGGGGCTGTCGTAGTCAAAGGCCTGCTTGCTCTTGAGCGCCTGCTCGCGCAGGGCCTTGAGGCCCAGGATGCCCGCGTCCTCCATCGTGGCCCAGGCCGGGCTCTTGAAGGCCGGGTCGGCAAAGCGCTTGAAGCTGTAGACATAGTCCTCGGCGACCAGCTCACGCTTCTTGCCGCCAAAGGCCGGGTCGTCGGCAAAGAAGATGCCGGGCTTGAGCTTGATGGTCCAGGTCCGGAAGTCCTCGCTGACCTCGGGCATGGCCGCCGCCGTCAGCGGCTTGAGGCGCACCGGCCGGGCCAGATGGTCGTACTGGTAGAGGGCCTCGAAGATGTGGGCGGTGATGGTGCGCGAGTAGATGTCGGAGAGCTGGGCCGGATCAAAGCCCGTCTCCGCCACCTGGAAGGCGTAGCGCAGCACCTTGGCCGCGGGGGGCGGCGCATCGGCCGCCAGCGCCCGGATGGGCCCCAGGGACAGGGCCGTCAGGGTGCCCAGAGCGGCCAGAGTGCAGAGTTGGCGACGCAGGATCTTCATGGTGGCTTACACGCTTCTCGCTAGTCGGGCCGCCCGGTCGGGCGCTGCACTCGGGGGCTCTGGGGCGCAGGCTCAGCGCGCCTGCTGCTTCTTGAGCTGTTCGGTGTCGATGTCCACGTACTGCCAGAAATCGCGGATGAAGACATTGCGGTCAAAGCCGATCACCCAGGGCTGGGCCAGGTCGGTGAAGAGGCGGTGCACCGTGATCTTGTAGGGCATGTAGGCGATCATCAGCTTGGCCGCCTGCTCCATCAGGGCCTGGCGCTCGGGGCCGTTGGGCAGCAGCTTCTGCTTCTGGTAGAGCTCGTTGTAGGCCGGCAGGTCGAAACGCGACTTGTTGGCCTGGCCCTTGGCGCGGCCATCACCCAGGGCCAGGAAGGTGTCGCCGTCCGGCGCGGTGGCCACCCAGGACACGCCCCACATCATCAGCTTGCCGGCATTGGCGCTCTTGAGGTTCTCGGGCCACTTGGCGGTCTTGAACTCGATGCGCACGCCCAGGGCGTCCATATTCTTCTGCCACTGCTCGATGAGCTGGCGGCTCTGGCTGTCGGGCTGGGTGGCGTACTCGATGACCAGGGGCTTGCCGTCGGGCAGATCGCGCCAGCCGTCGCCGTTCTTGTCCACATAGCCGTACAGATCCAGCAGGGCCTTGGCCTTGGGCAGGTTGTACTCGCTCATCTCGGACTTGTAGTCCGGGCGGTAGCCGAAGGTGCCGGGGCCGAAGGGGCCCTGGGCCGGAATGGCCTGGCCGCGGCGCGGCAGGCGGATTTCCTTGTCGATGTCCACGGCCAGCGAGATGGCGCGACGCAGGGCCACCTTCTCGGGCGTGTAGCCGCCCACCACCGGGTCTTCCATATTGAAGTAGCTGAACGCCACTTCCGGATAGGGGAAGCGCACCGAGCGCATGCCTTCCTTGGCCAGATTGGGCGCCAGCTTGCCGTTGGGCGTGGCGATGCTCACGTACTCGGAGGGCACTTCCTCCAGCACATCGGCCTCATGGCGCAGGAAGGACAGCCAGCGCGGCTGGTTCTCCTCGATGATGGCGATCTCCACCCGCTCGGTCAGGGGCAGGCGGCGGCCCTTGAGCTTGGCGGCCTGGGCCTTGAGCACCGGGTCGGCATCGGCGGGCGGCTGCTCGTCGTAGAGCTCTTCGCGATAGTTCGGGTTCTTCTCCAGCACGATGCGCGAGCTGCGGCGCCATTCGGCCAGGCGGTAGGGCCCGGTGCCCACCGGGTGCTCCATGATCTTCTTCTCGCCGTAGTACTCCACCACCTCGCGCGCCATGGCGCCCAGGAAGGCCGAGTCGGCAAACTGGTTGATGAAGCGCGGATCGCCCACGCCCAGCTTGACGCGGAAGGTGTAGCGGTCCAGCAGCTGCAGGCCCTCGACCTCGCGGTCGTAGTCAAAGGGCTTCTTGGCCGCCATCAGCTCCTTGCGCAGCTCGGACAGGCCCAGGATCTGCACGTTCTCCAGCAGATAGAGGTTGCGGCTGTTGAGCGCCGGGTCGTAGTGGCGCTTGATGGAGTAGATGTAGTCGGCCGCGGTGAGCTCGCGCTTCTTGCCGCCAAAGGCCGGATCGTCCGAGAAGTAGATGCCGGGCTTGATGCGGAAGGTCAGGGTCTTGAAGTCTTCCGAGATCTCGGGCATGGCCGCGGCCGTCGAGGGGCGCAGCTGGTAGGGGCGGGCCAGATAGGCGAATTCCAGCGGCGCCTCGAAGATGCCGGCGGCCACCGTCTTGGAGTAGCGGTCCGAGATCTGGGCGGGATCGAAGCCGGTTTCGGCCACGCGGAAGGAATACCTCAGCGTCTTGGTGGGCTGGGCCGTCTGGGCCGCCACAGTCAGGGAGAAGGCGCCGAGCAGGGCGGCCAGGCCAGCAGCCCTTGCAAATCCACGTCGCATCACGTCAAGAATCCTTATCTCGCAAACCACAACGCCACCGGCCTTGTGGGCGGCGGGGCGCATCACTACAGGGGACCGGCGCGGATGGGCGCGGGCTCCGGGCGAAGCCGCGCAGTCTAAGGCGCCGGGAGGCTAAAAGCCATGCACGGCAACCCCAGGAGCGCGGCCCCCAGGGTGCATCGGGCGCGCATTTTCGCCCAGAAATGCCCGGTTTCGCCCCTGTTCATGGGGTTCACGCGGGGCTTTTCCCGAAAACCAAGGGCAAATGCGGGTTGTCCCCAGGTCCGCGTCCATTAGACTCCCGCCTGTTTTCGCCCTGGGAACCCCGGTCGCCACAAGTGCCCGGGGTTTCGTTTTAGACCTTGCTTGGAGACCGACAGCGATGGCGGCATACCTGATAAGGCGCCTGTGGCAAATGATTCCCACCCTGCTGGGCGTCGTGCTGCTGGTGTTCTTCCTCTTCAAATACTTCGGTGGTGACCCCGCCGAGATCCTGGGTGGCCTGAATGCCAGCCCCGAACAGATCGAAGCGATCCGCGAACAGCTGGGTCTGAACAAGCCGGTCTGGGAACAGCTCTTCATCTTCCTGAAGCAGATCGTCACCTTCGACTGGGGCAAGAGCTGGGCCACCAACGAGTCGGTCGCCAACCTCTTCGCCAGCCGCCTGCCGGCCACGCTGACGGTGATGCTGCCCATCCTGGTGCTGGAAGTGCTGCTGGCCATCCCCTTCGCCCTGGGCGTGGCCTATGTGCGCGGCAGCCTGACCGACCGCTCGGTGATGATCATCACCACGGTGGCCGTGTCCATCTCCCTGCTGGTCTATGTGATCGTGGCCCAGTATGTGTTCGCCTTCCGCCTGGGCTGGTTCCCGGTGCAGGGCTGGACCGACAGCGTCTGGACCAACCTGACCACCTATGCGCCGCTGCCGGTGCTGGTGGCCGTGGCCGTGGCCCTGGCGCCCCAGACCCGTCTGTACCGCACCTTCTTCCTGGATGAGATCGGCCACGACTATGTGCGCACCGCGCGCGCCAAGGGTCTGACCGAGAAGACCATCCTGCTCAAGCATGTGCTGCGCAACGCGATGATCCCCATCCTGACCAATGTCGCGGTGGCACTGCCGGGCGTGTTCGTGGGTTCCTTCCTGCTGGAGGTGTTCTTCTCCATCCCGGGTCTGGGCCGCGAGATCCTGCTGGCCGTGAACCGCAGCGACTACCCCGTCATCCAGGCCTTCGCGATCTACATCGCCTTCCTGACCATGGTGGTCAACCTCCTGACTGACCTGCTGTACAAGCTGGTCGACCCGCGCGTGGTGCTGAAATGAGCGCAGTGCTTTCTACCCCCAACACCGCTGCGGCCAAGCCGCAGCGCTCCGAAGGCGTCTGGGCCGCGTCCTGGCGCCGCATGCGTGCCGACAAGGTGGGCATGGTCTGCATGACCATCGTCGGCCTGTTCCTGCTGCTGGTCATCGCCTCGGGCGCCGGCCTGGTGGCCAAGGACTGGCAGAAGGAAGTGGGCGTGGCCAATGCGCCGCCCACCTTCATGGGTCCGGCTCCGGCCGAAGCCATGGGCACCATCGCCACGCCCAAGGGTCCCAATGTGGACCTCTCGGACATCGACCCGCTGGCCCCGCGCTACCAGGAATGGGAAGAGCGCGCCAAGCAGTTCAAGACCGAGGAAGTGGTCAAGGCCGAGACCCTGCCGCTGGGCGGTGACCGCCTGGGCCGCGATGTGCTGGCCAAGGTGATCAAGGGCGCCGAGGTCTCCATCATGGTGGGCGTGCTGGCGGCCGTGGTGGCCACCATTATCGGCACCGTGCTGGGCGCCATCTCGGGCTTCTTCGGCGGCAAGGTGGGCGACTTCCTGGAGTGGCTCTACAACGTCTTCACCGCCATCCCCGGCATCCTGCTGATCTTCGCCTTCGCCGTGATCTTCGGCCGCGGCGTGCTCTCGGTGGTGATGATTCTGGGCCTGGCCGGCTGGCCCGGCATCTACCGCCTGATCCGCGCGGAGTTCATGAAGCATTCGGTGCGCGAGTATGTGCGTTCGGCCGAGGCCATTGGCGCCTCCAAGACCAGCCGCATGTTCAAGCACATCCTGCCCAATGTCTCGCATGTGGCCCTGGTGCAGCTCTCCCTGCATGTGGTGGCCTTCATCAAGAGCGAGGTCATCCTGTCCTATCTGGGTCTGGGTGTGGGCGTGGACCAGGTCTCCTGGGGCACCATGCTGTCCGAGAGCCAGAGCGAGCTGATCCTGGGCTACTGGTGGCAGCTGGCCGCCGTGACCGGCTTCATGGCCATCTTCGTCACCGCCTTCGCGCTCTTCACCGATGCGCTGCGCGATGCGCTGGATCCCAAGCTGCGTGGCCTGGAGTAAAGACATGCTTCTGAGTATTCAAGACCTGAAGGTCGCCTTCCGCATGGGCAAGGTCGACGGCCAGATGCAGCGCCAGCTGGCCGTCAAGGGCGTGAGCTTCGACATCCCCGAGAACAGCACCGTGGCCCTGGTGGGCGAGTCGGGCTCGGGCAAGAGCGTCACCGCCATGTCCATCCTCAACCTGCTGCCCAGCAACGCCGAGCGCGAGGGCAAGATCCTGTTCCAGGGTCGTGACCTGCTGCAGACCTCGCTGTCCGAGCTGCAAAGCGTGCGCGGCCGCGAGATCGCCTGCGTGTTCCAGGATCCCATGACCTCGCTGAACCCCGTGTTCACCGTGGCCGACCAGATCATGGAGCCCCTGATCAAGCACATGGGCATGAGCCGCAAGCAGGCCCTGGTGCGCGCCGAGGAGCTGCTCAACGAGGTGGGCATCCCCGAGCCCAAGCGCCGCCTCAAGGCCTACCCGCACGAGATGTCGGGTGGCCAGCAGCAGCGCGTGATGATCGCCGTGGCCCTGGCCTGTTCGCCCAAGCTGCTGATCGCCGACGAGCCCACCACCGCGCTCGACGTGACCATCCAGCGCCAGGTGATGGAGCTGATGGCCAAGCTCAAGGAAACGCACAAGATGAGCATGCTGTTCATCTCGCACGACCTGGGCGTGGTGGGCGAGATCTCGGACCAGGTGGTGGTGATGCGCCACGGCCAGATCCGCGAGAAGGCTCCGGTGGCGCAGATCTTCAAGAACCCGCAGGACAGCTACACCAAGGCCCTCTTGGCCTGCCGCCCCTCGCTGAGCGAGAACCCGGCCCGCCTGATGGTGATCGACGATCACATCGCCGGCCAGAACGGCGAGCAGCGTGCCCGCGTGGAGGGCAAGGCCAAGGACCCGAACGCCCCCGTCATCCTGGAGGTGCGCGGCCTGAAGAAAAGCTTCTTCTTCAAGGAAGGCCTGTTCGGCAAGAAGGAGTTCAAAGCCGTCAAGGGCGTGAACTTCCAGCTCAAGAAGGGCTACACCCTGGGCGTGGTGGGCGAGTCCGGCTCGGGCAAGACCACCATGGGCCTGACCCTCTTGCGTCTGCACGAGCCCACCGGCGGCGAGGTGATGTTCGAGGGCAAGGACCTGCTCAAGATGAGCGGCAACGACTGGCAGAAGATGCGCCGCCGCATCCAGGTGGTGTTCCAGAACCCCTATGCCTCGCTGAACCCGCGCTTCACCATCGGTCAGACCCTGGTCGAGCCCATGGAGATCCACGGCATCGGCGCCAACCACAGCGAGCGTCTGGCCACGGCCAGCGCCCTGCTGAAGAAGGTGGGGCTGGACGACAGCGCGCTCAACAAGTACCCGCACGAGTTCTCCGGCGGCCAGCGCCAGCGCATCGCCATTGCGCGCTGCCTGACGCTCAAGCCCGAGGTGCTGGTGCTGGACGAGGCCGTGTCGGCCCTGGACGTGTCGGTGCAGGCCCAGGTGCTCAACCTGCTGAAGGATCTGCAGGACGAGTTCGGCCTGAGCTACATCTTCATCAGCCATGACCTGGCCGTGGTGAAGTTCATCTCCGACGAGGTGCTGGTGATGCAGAACGGCGATGTGGTCGAGCAAAGCGAGACCCAGGCCCTGCTGGCCGCCCCCAAGCAGGAGTACACCCGCCGCCTGCTCGGCGCCGTGCCGCGTGGCTACCAAGAAGAAGGCGCCGAGGTCTCGGCAGCCTGAGCGCCAAGCGCTCGCAGCGCCGGGCCGGGAGGCCGCGGGTGATGCGAGCGCTGCCGCCTGCGCCCGCCGAGGATGAGCATGCGGGCGCCCCGATCAATAGCGCCGAGGCCGCGGTACTGACCGTGACCTCGGCGGGTGCCATCCCCGGGCAGCCTCACAGCGACGGGCGGGTGGCATCGCGCAGCAGCGCATCGCGCACCCACGCCACGGCTTCCTCCGGCGCCGTGCGGCACATCAGCATATAGGGATGAGGCGCCGGCAATGCCGGTCCCGGGAGCGGCAAGAGACTGCCCTGGCGCACCGCGTCTTCGCAGAGGTCCTGCGGCAAGAGCGCCACGCCCGCACCGAGCATGGCGGCATGGGCCGCCAAGTGGGCCAGATTGAAGCGCAGACCAGGCAGAGGCCCATGCACCGGGACGCCGGCTTGCTCAAACCAGTCCGCGAAGCCCGGCGAGGGCCAGCCGCGGTCCTCGATGCTCAGATGCAGCAAAGGCAGCATCGCCACGTCGGCAGGACGCAGATCGCGCCCGCGCCCGAACAGCGCCGGTGATGCATAGGCGCGGAAGGGACCGCTCAGCAGAGGCTGCTGGCTGTGGCCGGGTAGCTCGCCGCGCTGGAAATAGATGCCGATGTCAGCATTCATCGCACCGCTGGCTCGGTGCTCGGCCGCAATCACCCGGATCTCAAGCTCGGGGCGCTGGCGACTCAGGGATGCGACACGCGGCGTCAGCCAAAGCGCAGCGACGCTGAATTGGGTTCGGATTTTCACCACCGGGCGCAGCTGGTGATCACGTACCGCGCAGCTGGTGCTGACCAGGCGCTCGAAGGCATCGCGGATGCGCAATGCATAGTCGCTGCCCGCCGGCGTCAGGCTCACGCCATTGGCACTGCGCTGAAACAGCGCACGTCCCAACCAATGCTCCAGCTGCTTGATCTGATGGCTGACGGCCGCCGCGGTGACATGCAACTCACCGGCCGCGCGCGCAAAGCTCAGATGCCGGGCAGCCGCCTCAAAGGCCCGCAGCGCGGGCAGGGGAGGAAGCGCTCGTTTGTCCATGGCACGAGTAGACACCAAATTCAGCTAAGCCTGTGGCTCAAGAATTTCAGTTTGCGGCGCATGAGTCAGCGGGCGAAGATGAGATTCATCGCATCGAGACCTAATTGGCCTTGGGCCAATCCCAATTCGACCATGAAGTTCAAGCCCTTCCCTCAGCTCGCGCAGCGCCAGCACATGGCTTGGGCCGCGCTGCGGTGCACGCTGGCCTTGCTCGTGGCGGCCCATGGCGTTGCGCGTCTGACCCATGGTGCGGTACGTCCCTTCGGCGACTGGTTGCAAGCGCAGGGCTGGCCAGCGGGGATCTGGCTGGCCAGCGGCATCACGGCACTGGAAATTGCCGGGCCGCTGCTGCTTGTGCTGGGTCGCGGAGTGCGTCCGCTATGCCTGCTGCTGGCAGGCCTGTATGCGATGGGCATTGCACTGGTGCACGCGCGGGCGGGCTGGTTCGTGGTCGGACTGGGTCGCAATGGCGCCGAGTACTCGGTGCTGCTGATCGTTTGTCTGCTGCTGCTGGCCTGGGTGCAGCCGACAGCCCCCGCCTCATCAACCCACTCCAGGCGTTTCGAGACCCCATGAATCCTTCTTTGTTGCCATTCTTCTCAATCTCGCGTGCGCTGACCCTGGGCGCCAGCCTCATCTGCCTGCTGCCGCTGGTGGCCTGCTCCTCGCTGGCGGAGAAGAGCAATATGCTCAGCGACGAGCGTGTGATTGCGGAGTCTGCGGGCGCGCTGGGCCTCGCGCCAGCCGAACTCAGCTTGCAATCGCGGCACACCTCGGGGACCAACACCTACGCGGTGCTTCGAAGCCGTGCGGGCAAGGAGTACAGCTGCACCATCAACGGTGGCAACTTGCTGTCCTTCGGCATGAGCAACCCGCCGAGCTGCCAGCGCAAGTAGCGCAGGCGCTGAGCCGCTGCCGCAACCGCAGCATCGCTGCGGCATGCGCGGAACGCCGCCCCACACCGCCAACAACCATCTGGCCACCCCGCCGGACGTGGCCGCGCAGCAAGCGCGCGCGGCCGATCAGGGCCAGGAAGTCGGCGACGCCCCGCCGGCCACCGGGCGTGGACGCAGCAGTGCCCACGCCACCGGCAGCAGCAGCCAGAAGCCCGAGGCCGGCATCAGCACGATGCCCAGCACGCTCAGGGCCAACAGCCCCCAGCCCAGCGGGCGTAGCGATGCCGCATCCACCCGGCGCTCCAGCAAGCTCAGGGCCTGTCCCAGCAAGGCCAGGGGTGCGCCAAACAGCAGGAACCAGGTGACGGCGCCCAGCAAGGGATCGACACCCACGGCATCGAACACCCCCAAGTGCAGCAATTGCTGCAGCGGCCCCGCGAACACCAGGAGCCCGAACAGCGTGTGCAGCGCGGCCACGGCCAGCAGCCAGCGGCCCATCCAGGGGCGAGTCGGCGACAAGGTCTTCATGCGGTCTCTCCGTTGATCCAGGGATTGCGGGTGCACACCCGGGCGCCCAGCTGCGCCAGCAGCTGGTTCAGGCCCAGGAAGGCGCGGTCGAAGTAGGGCAACTCGGGAGGCAGGTCGTGCAGATGCCGGATCGCCAGGCGCTGCTGCGCAACGTCCAGATTGGGCAAGGGCGCACGCATGCGGAAATCGAATCGGGGCTGGCGAAAGGGCGCCAGCTGCCAGTCCAGCAGCGGCGCCAGCGCGGGCCGCAGCTCGCGGCGGAAGGCGCTCAGGTCCAGGCCCACATCGATCAGGCCCAGGTCTCGATAAGCCTGGTGCAGGGCTGCATCACCATCGGGCCTGAGGGCGGCCGACCAGGCCCGTGCCAGCGCCCCGACAAAGCGGGGCGGCAGGACCCGCGTGCAGCCAAAATCCAGCAGGCCCAGGCGGCCCTGCGGCATGAAGAGGTAGTTGCCGGGATGGGGGTCGGCATGCAGGCGCCCCAGCTCGAAGACCATCTGCATGAAGCTGTCAAAGATCAGTTGGCCATAGTGATCGCGCTGCGCCTGGCTGGGCTCGCCCGCCAACCATTCGGCCAGGTGCAGGCCCGGCAGGGCCTGCATGGCCAGCAGCTGGGGGGTGCTGAGCTCGTGGCAAACCACGGGCACGACCAGCTGCGGCAGACGCGGCGCCAGCGCGGCCCGAAACTCATCCATCGCACGCGCTTCCTGCGCATAGTCCAGCTCGGCCGCCAGGCTGGCCTCGATATCGGCCAGGACCCGACCCAGCAAGGCCTCATCGGGCAGGGCAGCCTCGCCCAGCGCCAGGCTGCGCAGGGGACCGAGCAGCAGACCGCGCAGCAGACGCATATCGCTCGCCACGGTGGCGGCGATGCCGGGGTACTGGAGCTTGAGCGCCAGCTCGCGGCCATCGGCCAGCCGGGCCCGATGCACCTGCCCCAGGCTGGCGGCCGCAAAGGCCTGCGGCTCGAACACAGCAAAGCGCTCGCTCCAGTCCGGCCCCAGGGCCTGACGCAGGCGTTTGCCCACCAGGGCCTGATTCATGGGCGTGGCCTGGTAACAGGCCCGGGCCAGCTGCGCACGCAGGGCCTCGGGCAGCAGCCGGGTGTCGCTGCTCAGCAGCTGGGCCGCCTTCAGCGCCACCCCCTTGAGCTGATTGAGTGCAGCAAACAGGATGCGGCCCAGCTCGGCCTCATGGGCCGTTCGGGCCGCGTCGCGCTCAGCCCCATCGCGCGCCAGCTCCTGCGCCTTGTGACTCAAGCGGGCGACGCCAGCGCGTGCCAGCGCGGTACCGGCGATGGCGCCGCGCGCGAGGCGTCCGGTGCGCGGAGGCCGGCTGGCGGCAGTCATGCCCGGCGCTCACGCCGCAGCTGGCGCATCACCTGACGCAGCATCAGCGGCACGATCAGGCTGTGGACGGGCCCCACCACCGCCATGTAGAGCCAGCCCAGGCGGTTGTACTCATGCACCACCGTGCTCAGGGCCAGGCGGCTGCCACCGTCAGGCTGGGTCAGGCGCAGCAGGGACAGGCGCACATGCAGGTGCTTGTCTCTGTCACCCAGCACGAGCTCCCCCGGCCAGCGCTCCTCCAGCGTGAAGATGCCGAGCCGATCACCGATACGGAAATGCTCGGCCGGCTTGCCACCCGTCTGAGCGGCCAGGCCGCCCAGGTCCTTGAGTCCGACCAGGCGCACGACCCGGTTACGCAAGCGCATGAGCGCCCCCATCCAGGCCGGCGTGCGCCCACTGAGTTGCAGCCAGATCGACAGCAGGTCACGGCCCGGGTCGGGATCGGGCAGCAGGTAGCAGTCGGCAAAGTCGGCCGTCGCCAGACTGGGCGCGAGCACGCTTTGCGCCGGCACGGCGATCTTGCTCAAGGTCCAGGACTTCATGGACGGGCCTCCCTGGCGGCACCCAGGCCGCGTCGCGCCAGGCTCAGCAGCTCCAGCGCACCGCCCCCCTGAAGCAGGCGGGCCAGCTGGTTGCGCAGCAGAAAGCCGCCCAACTCGCCCAGCTTGTTGATCAGCCCGCTCTCCAGCATCAGCACCAGCAGACCCAGGCTGAGATCGGTGAGCTGGGTGGTGTCGGAGAACTCCGCGCTCTCGTCCTGCAACCAGTAGACGACGATGGCGAACACATAGTCGGCCATCAGCCCGGCCAGCAGGCCCTTGAAGCCGCAGGCCGCAATCTGGCCGGCCGCCTCCGCCTCGGCCAGCCAGGCCTCGAACTGAGCCTTCAGTGCCGCCTTGCCGGGCAGCGCATCGCCCAGCAGCAGCAGCGGGTTGTCGCGTGCCAGGCCGCGGGTGATGGCGACGAACTCTCGGTCCGGCAGCAGGCACTCAAGCACCGCATCCACCAGGCGCTGCAGACGCTCCTGCAAGCCGTAGTCCGCCAGACCCTTGGTCTTGAGCGTCTGGGCCAGGGCCTCGCGCACAGCCAGCTCGTAGTAGCCCAGCACCAGCTTTTCCTTGCTGGGAAAGTATTTGTAGATCGTGGCATCCCCCAGGCCGGCGGCGCGCGCGATCTGCTTCATGGTGGTCCGCTCATAGCCCTGGCTGACGATCAGCTCCACCGCAGCCGCCAGCAGCTGGCGCTGGTTCTTGTCCTGCTGGGATTTTGAAATCCTCATTTGCTATCCATTAAATAAGCAATGAATCAATTTATTGGATAGTACGCATGCAAAACAAGAACTGCAAGCGCTGGCCAAGCCGAGACAACCCCAGGCCGGCATGGGTCGGGGCCGCCCAGCACAATGCTAGGACCTTGCTGACCCAGCCCAGCCCCCATGAGCGCCGCCGCCCCAAGCCCCACCATTGACCCGGTCGAACGCCAGCGCTACGAGCGCCTGGCCGCCCTGTGGTGGGATCCGCGTGGCCCCATGCGGCCCCTGCATGTGCTCAACCAGCTGCGCAGCGCCTATCTGCTGGAGCATCTGGCCGCGCACTTCGGCCGGGCCGCGGCTGATCTGCGCGGCCTGCGGGTGCTGGACCTGGGCTGCGGCGCCGGACTGGCCAGCGAGGCCCTGGCGCGGGCAGGCGCCCAGGTCCTGGGCATCGATGCCGCGCCCCGCAATATCGAGGTCGCCCGGGCCCACGCGGCCGCCCAGGGGCTGAGCATCGAGTACCGGGCCGGCGAGCTGGTCGAACAGCTGCGCCCCGAGGAAGACTTCGACGTGGTGCTGGTGCTGGAGGTGGTGGAGCATGTGCAGAACCTGCCCGGCTTCTTTGCCCAGGCCGCGGCCCGGCTGCGCCCGGGCGGCACCCTGGTGGCCTCCACCATCAACCGCACGCCCATGAGCTGGCTGCTGGCCATCGTCGGCGCGGAATATGTGTTGCGCCTGCTGCCACGCGGCACGCACCGCTGGCAGCAGTTCGTCAAGCCCGCCGAGCTCGATGCCCTGGCCGCCGCCAGCGGCCTGCGCCTGGCGGAGAGCCGCGGCCTGCGCTATGTGCCCCTCTTGCACCGCGCGGGCTGGACGGGCTCACGGGCGGTGAACTATCAGAGCCGCTACATCCGTCCGGCGGCCGGCGGCGCATGACGATGTTGGCGCGCCTGCCGCCGTCCTATCGCGCCCTGGTGCTGGGCGCCAGCGGCACGCTGGGCAGCGCCTTTGTGCGAGCCCTGCGGGCCGATGCCCGCTGTGCCACGGTGCAGGGCCTGTCGCGCAGCGGGCAGCCCGCCCTGATCCTGGAGCAGGAAGACAGCCTGCGCGAGGCCGCGGCCGCCGTGGCGTCCGAGGGCCCCTATCACCTGATCATCGATGCCACCGGCGCGCTGACCATAGACGGGCGCGGTCCCGAGAAGCGTCTGGCCGAGCTGGATGCCACCGGCCTGGCCCGCAGCTTCCAGATCAATGCCACAGGGCGGGCCCTGCTGCTCAAGCATTTCATTCCCCTGCTCGCGCCGCGAAATCAAGCCAGCATCCTGGCGGTGCTGTCGGCCCGGGTGGGCAGCATTGCCGACAACCGGCTGGGTGGCTGGTACGGCTACCGTGCGGCCAAGGCGGCCGGCAATATGCTGCTGCAGACCGCCGCCATCGAGGCCCAGCGCAGCCGGCCCTTGGCCGTCTTTGCCGCGCTGCAGCCCGGCACCGTGGCCTCGCCCCTGTCCGCGCCATTCAATGCCGGCCACGCCCTGACCGATGCCGATGCGTCGGTCGCCGGCCTCCTGCAGGCCCTGGGCCGGCTGGAGCCCGCCGCCGGCGCCCGTTTCATCGATCACCGGGGCCTGCCCATCCCCTGGTAGGCCGGTCATCGCACGGTCAAACGTGCATATTCACCACGCTCGCCCGTCTAGGGCGCACCCCAGTCTGTGCGGGCCGCCCATACTTCTACACTGCAGGCATAAAGACAAGGGAACCGCCGCCGCGCGCGATGAATCGACCGAGCCTCTGCCAGCCCCGGGCCGGGCGCAGCCATATCGCCGCCTTGCTGCTGGCTGTCAGCCTGGGCCTGAGCGCCTGCCAGCGCGACACCGACACGCCACCCCCTGCCTCCGCGACGCAGAGCGAAGCACAACAGGCGATCTGGCAGGAGTTCGGCCGCATCGAGCGCGAGGGCCGGGCGCGGGCACGGGAGAGCGAGCAGCGCCTGCAGGCATTGCAGGCCAGCACGCAGCCGGCCAGTGCCGAGCGGCTGGAGCTTCTGGCCCTGCGCGGCCTGATGGCCGCCTACAACCGTGATCGCCCGACCCTCGAGGCCGTGCAGCGGGACCTCGATCACTGGCCCCTGCCCGCTGCGCAGCCCTCCGCCGAGCTGGCGATTGCCACCATGCGGGCGCTGGACCATCAGGTGCGCGGTGATCTGCGTGAGGCGGTCGCCGCCCTGGCCATGCAGGCGCTGAAGTCCCAGCAGCAACAACAGCTCAGCCCCCAGATTCTTTGGCGGGCACGTCTGGCCTGGGCCTCCATCAAGTCCGACAGCGGCATGCTGGATGAGGCCCTGAGCATGGCGCTGGAAGCCGTCAAGCAGGCCGACAGCATGGGCCAGTCCTGGCGCCGTGCCGTGGCGCTCAACGAGCTGTCCTATGCCTATACCCGCGCCCAGCAACCCGAGCAGGCCCAGCGCGCCAGCGCCGAGGCCCTGGCCGCTGCCAAGGAGGATCCGGCACCGCTGCTGATGCACAGCATCTTCACGATGCGCGGTATCGCCTATGCCCAGGACGCCGACCCCAGCCACACCCAGCGGGCCTGGGAGCAGGCGCTGCAATACGCCCGGGAGGCCGGTGCCGACGGCGCCCTGGCCCTGTCACTGGCCAACTACAGCGACCATCATCTGCGCCGCGGCGAGTACGAACGCGCCCTAGAGCTGGCCAGCCAGGCCCTGCCCCTGGCCCGGCGGGAACAGGCCCTGAGCATCGAGGTCCTGGCTTTGCACAATATGGGCCTGGCCAAGATCGGTCTCAAGCGTGTGGCCGAGGGCACACGCGATGTGCGCCAAGCCATCACCCTGGACGAACAGCAGGGCGCCCTGGCCTATGCGGCTGAAGGCTGGCGCGAGCTGGGTCAGTACCTGGAGAAGGCGGGCGATTGGGGCGGCGCCATCGAGGCCCACCACGCCTACCGCCGCCTGATTGACCAGGTGCTGCGCGAAGACACGCGCAAGACGGTGCTCGAAACCCAGGCCAGCTACGAGGCCGAGCGGCGCGCCAAGGAGATCGAGCTGCTCAACCATGACAACAGCCTCAAGGCCGAGCGTATCCGCGCCCATGAGCTGGAAATCAAGCTCTGGGCCACGCTGGCGGCTTGCGTGCTGATCTGCGCCGTGCTGCTGGGCATGAGCTACCGCCGCATCAGGCGCACCAATGCCGCCCTGGCCAGCAGCAATGAAAGCCTGAAGCTGCAAAGCGAACGCGACCCGCTCACCGGCCTGTCCAACCGCCGCCACTTCCAGGCCGCGATCAAGCGCCTGGCGGATGCCGGCGGGCTGTCGGGCACCGTCTACCTCATCGACATCGACCACTTCAAGCGCATCAACGATCAATGGGGTCATGCCGCCGGCGACAGCGTGCTGATCGAGGTGGCCCGGCGCCTGCGCAGCGCGCTGCGCGAGGACGATCTGGTGGTGCGCTGGGGCGGCGAGGAGTTCCTGATCATCGTGCCCTCGCGCGAAGCCGAGGGCGCCAGCACCCTGGCCCAGCGCCTGCTCAGGCTGCTGGCCCTGCCGGTGCAACATGGCGCGGTGGCCGTGCCCATCAGCGCCTCCATCGGTTTTGCCAGCTTCCCCGTCGCCCCGCATGGACTGAGCCTGGGCTGGGAACGTGCCATCGATCTGGTGGACACCGTGATGTACATGGCCAAGGCGCATGGGCGCAACAAGGCCTATGGCGTGGAGCATGCCGATGCCCGCAACGAGCAGGAGCTGGACGCCCTGGCACGGCAGCTGGAGCAGGCCTGGCAGCAGGGCCGCGTCGGCCTGGTCGCCATCAATGGCCCGGTTCTGGAGGGCGCGCCATGAATCGCCGGCTGCTCGTCTTCTTGCTCAGTCTTTGCGCCCCCCTGCTCGCCCAGGCCGAGACGCGCCTGGCCGCCGCGCTGGACCGCGAGCTCGACCGTGAGCTGTCGCATCTGGTGGCGCGGGCCTACGACCGGCCCGATGCAGCCCTTGAGGCCTTGCAGGCCTTGCGGCAGTCCCGCCCCGCGGGCAACGCACTGGGATTCACGTTGGCCGAGGGCCAGATCCTGGTACACCGCGGGGACATTCAGGGGGCCGAGGCCATCGCCGGCATCTTGGAAGGCGAGCCGCAAGGCCAGGCTCTGGGCCTGCTGCTGCGCGCGCTGATCGCTGATCGCCTGGGGCGTCGGGCCGAGGCGGCCGAGCTCGCGCGCGCCAGCCTGCAGAGCCTGGAGGCCGGCTGCCGGGATCAGGGTCTGGCGCAGGCCATCGAGCGAGGGCAGTGCGAGTTTCGCGCTGTCTGGTCCGCACTGCGCGTCCTGGAGCGCGAGCAAAGCGCACAAGGGCGGCTGGCGGAGGCCGAGTCCATTCTGAGGCGCTCGCTGGCGCTCGCCCAGGCTGGTGCAGACCGACATCTGAGCGCCATCAGTCTCAACAGACTGGCTGTGCTGAGCCAGGACCAGGACCAGCCCGATGCCGCCAGGCGCTGGCTGATCGCAGCGCAGGAGCAGGCGAAAGAGCTGCCCGGCACCCTGGCTCGGGTCAAGCAGTCCGAGGCCATCGTGGCCTCCAAGCGAGGCGACGCACAAGGTGTGCTGAACGGCTACGAGGAGGCGCTGGCCCTGGCGCAGCAGGCCGACGCCCCGCGCACCGAGGCTCAGATACGTGTCAATCTGGCGGATCTGCATATGCACAGCGGACGGCCAGCCTTGGCCGTTCGCGAGGCGCGCCTGGCCCTGCCCGTGGTGCTGGCCTTCAAGGACCTCCGGCTGGAGCGCACCCTGCGCCACAACCTGGCCGTGGCCCTGCTGCTGCAGCGGCAGTTTGAGGCTGCCCGCCGCGAGCTGGTGCGGGCCGAGCAACTGGCACGCGAGCTGCCGGACCCGGCCCGCCGCGCCGAGGAGCTGCGCGAGATCGGTCACGCCTGGGCCAGCAGCGGCCAAGCCCGGGAGGCCATCACCGTGTTCCATGCGGAGCGCGAGCTATCGGCCCAGATCCACGCCAGCCAGCGCGAGGCGCAAATGCAGCAGCTGCAGCTCAAGTACGACAGCGAGCGCAAACAACGTGATCTGGAGCTGCTGACGCGGGAGCGCAGCCTCAAGGACCAGCAGCTGGCCAACCATGCCATGGCCCAAGGCGTGGGACTGGCGCTGGCGGTGCTGCTGGGCCTGTCCCTGGTGCTGGTGGTGGTGATGCTGCAGCGGGTGCGCGCGGCCAATCGCCAGCTCAAGGCCAATCAGCAGCTGCTACGCGCCCAGAGCGAGCGCGACCCGCTCACCGATCTGGCCAACCGCCGCCACTTCCTGGCCGTGATGCAGCAGCAGTCCGAGCAGCTCTTCGCCGGCGGGCTGCTGATGATCGATATCGACCACTTCAAGCATGTGAACGATCAGCATGGCCACGCGGCCGGCGATGCGGTGATCCGTGAGGTGGCCCAGCGTATACGCAGCTCGGTGCGGGACCAGGATCTGGTGGTGCGCTGGGGCGGCGAGGAGTTTCTGGTCTTCACCCCCAATGTGGAGCCCGCCGATCTGGCGCGCCTGGCCGAGCGGGTGCTGAACAGCGTGGGCAGCCAGCCCGTGGCCACCGACAACGGCCCCCTGCGCGTGACCGTCTCCATAGGCTTTGCGCATTTCCCCCTGCCCCCGGCCAAGCTGCGCCAGCATTGGGAGCAGGCCGTGAACTGGGCCGATATGGTGCTCTACACCGCCAAGGCCCAGGGCCGCAACCAGGCCGTGGGCCTGGCGGCGGTGGACGCCCGAGATGCCGCGGTGCTCAGCGAGATCGAGGCCGACTTCGACGCCGCCTGCCGGTCGCAGCGTGTGCGCCTGCAGCACATCCCGGGCCCCTGAGCGGGCATACTCGCCGCCTTCGTCCCGCCATGGAGCTACAGAATTGAGCATGACGCGAGATCCAGCACCCCAAGGCGGTTGGCGCACCTACCGCCAGCAATATCTGCGCGAAGACCTGCTGGCGGCCCTGGTCGTCAGCGTGCTGCTGATCCCGCAGAGCATTGCCTATGCCATGCTCGCCGGGCTGCCGCCGCAGGTGGGCCTGTACGCCAGCCTGCTGCCCCTGATGGCCTATGCCGCCCTGGGTTCCAGCCCGCATCTGGGCCTGGGCCCGGTGGCGGTGCTGGCCCTGGTGATTGCCCAGACCCTGGCCCAGGCGCCGCCGGGCGTCAGCCCCAGCGAGGCAGCCCTGGTGCTGGCGGCCGAGGTGGGCATCATCCTGGCCCTGGCCGCCGCCCTGCGCCTGGATGCGCTGGCGGCCTTGCTCAGCGTGCCGGTGCTGCACGGCTTCGAAACCGGCGCCACCCTCTCCATCGCGGCCAGCCAGCTGCCGGTGCTGCTGGGCAGCCCGGCCAAGGGCTTTGAGCTGCCGGCCCTGCTGGAAAGCGCCGCGGCCAGCGGCTTCGCCTTCCAGCCCCTGGCCGCCGCCTATGGTCTGGCGGCCCTGCTGCTGCTGCTGGCCGCCAGGCGCTGGCTGCGCGGCATGTGGGCGCGCCTGGCGCCGCTGGCCGTGCTGCTAGGCGCCATGGCCCTGGCCGCGGCCAGCGATGCCCTGAGCCGCGGCGTGCCCCTGGTGGGCACCCTGCCGCCCCTGCATCTGGGCCTGTCGCTGCCACGCCTGGATGCCCAGCTCTGGCTGGCCATGCTGCCCGGCGCCCTGATGGTGGCCCTGGTGGGCTATGTCTCCAGCCTGGTGGTGGCCGAGTCCCTGGGCCGGCGCGCCAATGTGCGCATCGACGCCCGTGCCGAGCTGCGCGGCCTGGCAGGCGCCAATATGGCCGCGGCACTGAGCGGTGGCATGCCGGTGGCGGCCAGCTTCTCGCGCAGCGTGCTGATGGCCGATGCCGGCAGCCGCACCCGCATGACCGGCGTCTTCATCGCCTTCGCCATGGGCGGCGCCATGCTGGCCCTGGCCGGCCCCCTGGCCCTGCTGCCCAAGGCGGTGCTGGGCGCCACCATTCTGGTGGCCGTGCTCTCGGGCCTGAAGCTGGGCCCCTACCGCGATGCCTGGCGCTACGCCAAGCCCGAAGGGCTGCTGATGGTGGCGGTCAGCCTGATGGTGCTGTGCTGGAGCGTCACCGCCGCCCTGGGCCTGGGCGTGCTGGGCTCCATCGCCCTGCTGCTGCAGCGCACCGCACGGCCCCATGTGGCCCTGCTGGGCCGCGTGCCCGGCACCGAGCATTACCGCAATGTGGACCGCTACGAGGTCGAGCGCCTGCCCGGCGTGCTGGCCCTGCGCATCGACGAGAGCCTGCTCTTCACCAATGCCCGCAGCCTGACCGATGTGGTGCAGACCTATCTGGCCCCCCACCCCGAGACCCGGCGCGTGGTGCTGCAGATGACGCCGGTCAACGCCATCGATTTCAGCGGCCTGGAGGCCCTGCGCGAGCTGCACGACACCCTAGCCCGGCGAGAAATTCGCCTGGACCTCAGCGAGGTCAAGGGCCCGGTGCTGGACCGGCTGCGCGCCGGCCACTGGGAGCGCTGGTTCCGCGGCCGGCTCTTCCTGAGCCACCACCAGGGCATGGAAGCGCAGGACTAGGGCCGCCCCGGCGCCCGCGCCTCAAGCCGCTGCGCCAGCAGATCGTCCAGGCCGCGCAGAAAGCGCCCCATCTCCAGGGGCTTGGTCCAGTAGTCATCAAAGCCCAGGGCCAGGGCGGCCTGGATATCGCGCTCCTGGGCGTTGGCCGAGAGCGCGATCACCTTGCAGTGCGCCAGCTCCGGCGCCAGGCGCAGGGCGCGCAGCACCTGGCTGCCATGCAGATCGGGCAGCTGCATGTCCAGCAGGATCACATCGGGCCGCAGCTGCAGGGCCAGGGCCAGGCCGGCGCGGCCGCAGTCGGCGCTGCTGAACTCGAACTGCGGGCGCAGGGCCATCAGCTGGCGCACCAGCAGCAGATTGGCCGGCGTGTCCTCGATATAGAGCAGCTTGCGTCGACACCCCGATGCCGGCGCCGGATCCTGGATCAGGGCGGGCAGCTCGTCCAGCGGCGCCGGCTGGGTGTCTTCTTGATCGGCGGGCAGCCAGACTCTGAACTCGCTGCCGCGACCCGGCTCGCTGTCCACCTCGATGCGTCCGCCCATGCGCTCGGTGAGCTGGCGCGCAATGCTGAGCCCGATGCCCGTGCCCGCAATGCCCTCCAGCTCGGCACCCAGGCGGTTGAAGGGCTCGAACAGGCGTTGCCGGGCCTCGGGGCTGAGTCCGCGCCCGCTGTCGCGCACGCACAGGGCCCACTGGGCCGAAGCCGCCTCGGCCCAGCCGGGCTCGCTGCCGCGCACATCCACCTCCACCCAGCCCTGGGGCCGGTTGTACTTGATGGCATTGGTCAGCAGATTCAGCAGCACCTGTCCCAGACGCCGGCGGTCCGCACGCACCCGGCCGCCCAAACGCGGGCGCGCCAGACGCAGGCTGATGCCGGCGGCCCGTGCCTGATCGTCCACCCAGCCCAGGGCTTCGCGGGCCAGCGCGTCCAGCGCCACGGGCTCGTCACGTAGCTGCTGGCGGTCGGCCTCCAGGCTGGCCAGATCCAGCACATCGTCGATCAGGGCCAGCAGATGGCGGCCGGCCCCCTCGATATGCGCCAGGCGCTCGTGCTGGCGCTCGCTGAGGAACTCGCTGCGGTCGTAATGCATCAGCTGGGCAAAGCCCAGCACCGCGTTCATGGGCGTGCGCAGCTCATGGCTGACACGGGCCAGAAACTCGGACTGGGTGCGCTTGAGCTGGGCCAGGCGCTCGTTCTCTAGGGCCAGGGCCTGGGCACGTCGCCGCTCGGTGACGTCCATATTGATCCCGGTCATGTAGGCCGGGCGCCCCTGGGCATCGAAGACTGTGCGCCCCCGGCTGACCAGCCAGTGCAGTGAGTCGTCCGGCCAAAGCACGCGGAACTCCCACTCATGCGTCTCGCGAAATCCCGTGCCCTCCACATAGTCGCGGGCAATGCGCTGCCACTGTTCGCGATCCTCGGGGTGCAGGCACTGCAGGGCCAGCTCGTCCGGGGCACGGGGATCGTCGGGCTGCAGGCCGCGCAGGTGATACATCGCATCGCTCCACTGGGTGCGCTGCCCGGGTGCCCGCCGCCACACACCCACCCCACCGGCCGCCAAGGCATGCAAGACACCCGCGGGGGCCGCCGGCGCCAGCCATAGCAGCAGGGCGCCCTCATCCGCGGGCAGCACCTGGGCCTCGAAGTCCAGGGTCGCGCCCTCCATGCGCCAGCGATGACTGCGGGCATCGGTGACGGCCAGCACCTCGGGCGCCAAAGCCTGCCAGGCACGCTCCTGGGAGGCGTCGTCGAGGCCCTGCTGTGCCGCCCACTGCCTGGCCGCGCCATTGGCTTCGGCCAACAGGTCACCGTCGCGCCGCCAGATGCGCAGGGCCGGATGCAAGACCAGACGCCAGAACTCATCCATGGAAGTGGCCGCGGCTGTTGCCGTCGAGAGTCTCAGGCCAGTGTAGCCCCAGGGCCGGGGAGGCCGGGGCGCTGAACCGTCGGAAAAAGGCCCGATGGCTGCACCCTTCATCCGCATCTGGTAACTTCCGCGGTCTAGAACGACAAGGACCGCCGCATGAGCGAAGCATCCAAGCAAGCGCCGCAGGCACCGGCCATCACACAACTACAAGGCATACGTCGAGGCATCGAGAAGGAAAGCCTGCGTGCCCTGCCGGGCGGCATGCTGGCGCTGACGCCACATCCGCTGCAGCTGGGCTCGGCGCTGACGCACGACAAGATCACCACCGACTTCAGCGAAAGCCAGCTGGAGCTGATCACCGGCGTCCATGCCAGCGCGGACGCCTGCCTGGCCGAGCTGCAGGAAATCCACCAAGCCGTCTACCAGGTGCTGCAGACCGAGGGCGAGGAGCGCCTGTGGGTCAGCTCCATGCCCTGCGGCCTGCCCACCGACGAGACCATTCCACTGGGCCGCTACGGCAGCAGCAATGTGGGCCGCTCCAAGAGCATCTACCGCATGGGCCTGGGCCAGCGCTATGGCCGGCGCATGCAGACCATCTCGGGCATCCACTACAACTGGAGCCTGCCCGAAGTCAGCACCGAGCAGTACTTCGGCCTGATCCGCAATTTCCGCCGCCACAGCTTCCTGCTGCTGTACCTCTTCGGTGCCTCGCCGGCGCTGTGCTCCACCTTCGTGGCCGGCCGCCAGCATGAGTTGCAGGCCCTGGGCAGCCACACCTTCCACATGCCCTACGGCACCTCGCTGCGCATGGGCCGGCTGGGCTACCAAAGCGATGCCCAGTCCTCGCTGTGCGTCAGCTACAACTGCCTGGAGCGCTATGCCGCCTCGCTGCAAGACGCGCTGACACGTCCCTACCCTGCCTATGAGGCCATCGGCGTGCGCAACCCCGGCGGCGACTACAACCAGCTCAGCCCCACCCTGCTGCAGATCGAGAACGAGTTCTACGGAACCATCCGTCCCAAGCGCGTGATCCGCCAGGGCGAGCGCCCCCTGCATGCCCTGCGCGAGCGCGGCGTCGAATACGTCGAGGTGCGCTGCATGGACCTCGACCCCTTCGAGCCCCTGGGCATCAATGCCCAGACCATGCGCTTCCTCGATGTGTTCCTGCTGCACTGCCTGACGCAGGCCAGCGCGCCGGACACGCCCGAGGAAATCGCCGCTCTGGGCGCCAACCAGCACCGCACCGCTGCGCGCGGCCGCGAGCCGGGCCTGCGCCTGCAGCGCGGCGGCGCCGAGGTCGATCTGCGCGAATGGGGCGCCGAGATCGTCGAGCAATGCGCGCCGCTGGCGGCCCAGCTGGATGCCCTGCAGGGCGGCAGCGAGCACGCCGAGGCCCTGGCCATGGCCAGGGCCCGCCTGGCCGACGCCGCGCTGACGCCCTCGGCCCGCGTGCTGGCCGCGATGAAGCAGGACTTTGGCGACTCGCACGTGGCCTTCATCCGCGCCCAGTCCGAGCAGACCCGCCAGCGCCTGCTGGCCCTGCCCTGGAGCGAGGCGCAGACCGATCGCTATGTCCGCATGGCGGCCGAATCCATCGCCGCACAACGCCGCATCGAGGCGGCCGACACGGTGGACTTCGAGACCTATCGGCAGCAGTACCTGGCGGCGCAGAGCCTGGTGGTCTGAAGTCGGGCGACAAGCCGGGGAGCGAGCATCCGTGATTCTTGAAATCGCCCAGCTGCAGATCAGGCCCGGCCAAGGGGCTGAGTTTGAAGCGGCGTTTCTCCAGGCGCAGCGGATCATTGCGTCGATGCCGGGCTACCTGGGCCACGAGCTCCAGAAGTGCCTGGAGCATGCTGACCACTACATGCTCCTGGTTCGCTGGGCCTCGGTGGAACACCACGAAGTCGGCTTTCGCAAGTCGCCGCAGTACCAGCAGTGGCGCGAGCTTTTGCATCACTTCTACGACCCCTTCCCGACGGTGCTGCACTACACCCACGTGGCGGGGCCTGGCCTGAGCACGCCCGCTGCCACTGAAGCGCAGCGTCCCTGAGTCCATACCGCGGCCTAGGATAGGTCTGCCCGGAGTCGGACCGCCCGCCCATGAATCCACCTAGTCCTCCACCCCCTCTACACGGTTCCTGCAACTGTGGTGCCGTGCGCTTCACACTGATGCAGCCGCCCACCGAAGCCACGGCCTGCCACTGCACACAGTGCCGCAAGCAGTCGGGCCACTACTTCGCATCGGCCAATCTGCCCAAGTCGGCGCTGCAGCTGTCGGGAGCGGAGCACCTCAGCTGGTACCAGGCTTCCGACAAGGTGCGCCGGGGGTTTTGCTCACGTTGTGGCTGCTGGCTGTTCTGGGAGCCCATCCACAGGGACTGGACCTCGGTCGCGCTGGGGGCGCTAGACGGCGCCACGCACCTCGCCCTGGAGCGCCACATCTTCGTGGCGCACAAGGGCGACTACTACGAGATTGCCGACGGGCTGCCGCAGAACCAGGACTGAGCGCGCCAGTCCCTGGGCTCGCTCATCCACCATCGACGCCGGTCGGCTGCCGAGCGGCGCTAGAGGGAGCCGCTGGCTCGCAAGGCTTCGAGCCGCAGGGAAATCCGCTGCTCCAGCTCACTGAGAGACTTCTGGAGCGCCAGCCGATCCGGCTCGGTGCTTGCCGCTGCAAGCGCGGCGCGCAGCTGGGCGCGTTGATGGAACAACTCCACCTCGGGCGGCACCACGCCGGCGTTCTTGAGGATCTTGAAACCCATCCTGAACTCGTCCGGCGTCTGCACCCAGCCCGCGTCGCTGAGCATGGGCTTGCCATAGCTCTGCGCCGTGCTCAGCTCGCCAGATCGATGGGCTTCGTCGAGCTTTCGTCCGATCTCGTCTTCACGCAGTTGAAGCGGATTCACAAGCATCTCCAGCGATCGATGGAAATGCCATGCTAACCCGTGCCATGCGGCCCCCAGGGCCTCACAGCCCCAGCTTGTCCGCCACCTCGCGCCAGGGCACCAGCTTGAAGTTCTGCGTGCCCTGGGGCAGGCGCTTGCGGCCGTCCTGCACCACCAGCAGGCCCTCGCGGTAGGGGCCGCCCAGATTGGCCGATGTCAGGTCCAGGCCATCGGTCTCCGAGGCGCCGTCTATGCCCAAAGCGGCATTGATGCCAATGCGGAAGGTTCCGCGCAGCGCGTGCGGCGCATCGGCCTCGTAGACCGCATAGCTGTCATTGCCCTGGGACGACACCACCAGGAAGCGGCCCTTGGGTGAGTCGTGGATGGCCAGGCCCTCCACATCGCCGTGCAGGGACTCGCTGACCGGGATCACCAGCTGCGGCTGGGCCTCGGCCACATCCAGCGCCACGCGCCAGACACCGCGCTTTTCCTCGCCCACAAAGAGCTGCTGCTTCGCCTCGTCCACCACGCAGCCCTCGGGCTGGCTGGGCAGGCGGAACTCGCGCACCAGGGTGGCGCTCCAGCCGCCCTTCTGCACGGCATCGCGCTTCAGGCGGAACTGGCGCACACGGCCGTCCTTGTCGTTGGGAAAGGCGTCCAGCCCGCCCTCGGCATTGCGGCCCACGCACAGACCGTAGATATCGTCCAGGCCCGTGGGCAGGCGGGCCAGCTCGCGCACGCGCCCGTCCTGGCGCGAGATGCCGAACAAGACCAGGGCATGCTCATCGCGCTGGGTGGCCACGGCCAGATCCAGGGACTGTGCGCCATAGCGCAGACCCTGGCGCAGATCCACATTGTTGATGCGGCCCACGGGCAGGAACTGGCGCTCGCGCCCCTGCAGGTCATAGACGGCCAGGCCCAGCTTCTTGTCGGTGCCCAGGATCAGGCTGCGCTCGCCCCGGAGCGGATGCACCCAGATGGCCGGATCGTCGGCCGCATCGCCCTGGGCGCGCACCGGCTCGGTCTGCGCGCTGGGCAGCACGATGGCCGGCGCGGGCGCCGTGGCCTGCGCCACCGGCGTGGCGGCCAGCCAGGCGTCCAGGCGCTGCAGCAGGGCCTTCTCGTCGGACTGGGCATCGGCCAGCACCAGGCGGCGGCCCTCGCGCTCGGCATCGGCCGCATAGCGCCACAGGCCCACGCCCGGCTCGGCGATGTAGAGCGCCGCCTCGGCATCGCGCACCCGGCAGGCCAGGGGCGCGTGCGGCGTGGCCAGACGGCGCAGCTGGCGCGGCGCGCTGCGGCCGCTCTCGTCCAGCAGCCATTGCTCCGAGAGCCCGTCATCACCCAGCAGGAAGAGCTGCAGCAGGCCTTGCGCATCGCGGTGCAGGCAGAGCTGCTCGGTGGCATAGGCCGGGCCGCTCCAGCGTGCCAGCTGCTTCAGCTGCTTGCCATCCGGCTCGGCGCGCAGCAGCAGCAGGCGGCCGCTGTCGGCATCCTGCACCAGGGCCAGTGTCCGGCCCTGGCTGTCGAGGCGCTGGTCCCAGCGCTTGATGCGCAGCTTGAGCTGGTCGCTGAGGCGGCCATCGGCCGCACGCAGCTCCAGGCCCTGCTTGCCCAGGCTCAGGGTCTGGGCTTGGGTCGGGGTGAGGACTGCAGCCAGGCTCATGGCCAGAGCCGCCAGGGCCAGGCCTTGCTTGATCACTTGCTTCATCAGAACACCGCCGCCTTCACACCGATCTTGATGCTGCGACCATACTGCTCGAACTGCGCGTTGCGGGCCTTGTCGGCCTGGTAGACGTAGTACTTGGCATTGGCCAGGTTCAGGGCCTCGAAGCTCAGCTCCACGCGCGGATTGAGCTGGTAGCGCAGCGAGAAGTCCACCTGCTTCTGGCTGTCCACCTTCAGATCGCGGGCAGCGTCAAACACATCGCCCACTTCCAGCAGATAGGGCGATTTGTGGTTGAGCGCCAGGCGGGTGCTCAGGCCATGGCCCTCCCAACCCAGGCTGAGATTGAGCGTGCGGTCCGACTGGCTGGGCAGCGAAATCTCGCGCGACTTCCACTGGCCGCCATCAAAACCGCCGATGCGGGCCGTGGAGTCGACGAAGGTGGCATTGGCACCCACGATCAGGCCGTTGAGGGGCGCGGGCAGCTGGCGCAGCAGCTGGCTGTAGGCCAGCTCCAGACCGCGCACCGTGGCCTTGTCGCCGTTGGCATAGCTGTGTACCGCGCTGAAGGCCTCCCAGCCCTTGCTGCCGGCCAGATCGGTCTGGAACACGAAGTCCTTGATGTTCTTCTGGAACACATAGGCCGAGATGGCGCCATCGCGGCCGCCCTGGCCCAGCGCGTGCTCGATGCCCAGATCCAGATTGCGCGAGCGCAGGGGCTTGAGCAGGGGGTTGCCCAGCTCGGCCTCGTCACCATCCACCACGCGGCCGGGCGAGAGCTGGCCGAAGCTGGGGCGCAGCACCGAGTTCGTCAGCGCGGCGCGCAGCTGCGTGTTCTTGCTCATCAGGTCCTGGCGCAGCAGCAGGGCAGGCAGCCAGTGGCTGCTGCGCGTGTTGGCCTTGCTGGCGCTGATCACGTCGTCCAGCGCCGCGAAGCCCTCGGCGCTGAAGGCAATGCGCTCGTAGCGCAGGCCGCCCAGCAGCTGGGTGCCGCCCCGCTCCCAGCGCAGCTGGGCATAGCCGGCGTCCACGTCTTCCTGCATGGCGAAGTCGTTGGAGGACGAGTCCACGGCATCGCGGAACTTGGCGGGGTCAAGACCCGACACCAGGCGGCGCAGCGCGTCGGCATTCAAGGCCGGCCCAAAGCTGCCCCAGGCATAGTCCACCGCGCCGCCAGCCAGGAACTGGTCCATGGCCAGGGCGCTCTTGGCAATGCCGGCCTTGCTGAGGTTCTTGGCGCTGTAGGCGTAGGTCTCCTGCTCATTGCGCTTGTCGCGGCGCGTGGCCTTGAGGCCGGTCTTGAGCTCCAGCTCGGCGCCGCCGGCCAGCTCGAACTCGCGCTGCAGGTCCAGCTTGGCGTGGCGCACACGGTCATTGGCCTTGGAGTCCTCGATCTTGAACTTGTCCAGCGCGTAGCCGCTCGTGCCGGCCAGCGTCGCGGGGCCGAGCAGCTGCGGGCGCTGCGTGCCGCTAAAGCCCACGCCGCTGAAGCTGCTCTTGAAGGCCGAGGAAGCCAGCGCATTCGGCTTGGCCTCGCTGGCGCGGCCCTGGCCGGCCTCGGCATTGAGCTGCCAGTCGCTCAAAGCCAGATGGCTGCCCAGCACCAGGGAGTTGCTGCGGTTGTTCTCCACGCGCGACTTCAGGCCGCGCAGCACGCTGGCCTTGCCCAGGGCGCCACTGGCCTGTGCATCATCGAACTCAATCGCCTGCGACTGGCGGGTCTCGGTGTCGTCGAACTGGCTGGCAAAGCCGCGCAGGTAGAAGTGCCGGCCCTGAGCCGGCTTGTAGTCGAGATTGATCGCGGCGCCCAGGCGCTCGCGCAGGATCTCGTAGCGGCGCAGCTCGAACTCCTCCAGCTTGCTGCCGTCCCAGGCGCCGCCGGTCTCCACATTGTCGCTGGCAAAGCGGCGCTGGTCGGCCGAGAGCGCCAGGGCGAGGCCCAGGGTGTTGCCCAGGAAGCGGTCGGCAAAGGTCAGCGAGCCGCGGGGCCGGGTCTTGCCGGCATTGGCATCGTGGTTGGCGCCCAGATCCAGGCTGAGCAGCTTGCCGGCCAGGTCAAAGGCCGAGAGCGTGTTCACCGCCACACTGCCGCCGATGGAGTTGGCATCGTCGGCCGGCGTCAGCGTCTTGGCCACCACCAGGGAGCGGATCAGGCCGGCCGGCACCACGTCCAGCCCGGGCGCGCGGCGCTCGGCCTCGGAGGCCGGCACGGTGGCGCCGTTGATGGTGACGGCGTTGTAGTCGGGGCCCATGCCGCGCACGCGGATGAAGCGGCCCTCGCCCTGGTCGCGCTCGACCGAAACGCCCGGCAGGCGGGCCAGGGCCTCGGCGGCATTGTTGTCGGGCAGGGCGCCGATGGCATCTGCATGCACCACGCTCATCACACCCAGGGCAGCGCGCTGCTTGTCCAGCGCCCCACGCAGATTGGCGCCCTGGCCGGTCACACGCACCGTGTCCAGCTTTTCGGGGGTGGCGGTCTGGGCTTGGGCGGACCAGGCCAAGGCCAGGCTGAGGCTGAGCAGGCTGAGCCGGAGGGGATGGGCAAAAGAGGCAGACATGAGGGTGTGAGGGCGCTGACGCCGGGCAGTCGAGGAATGGCTGCGCATGCTGGTCGGCCGCCATGGCAGTTGCGTGACAGCGCGCCCGGCCCGGGCACAGCGGCGCAGCCACGGGCCCAGGCTGAGCTTTTGGGACTCCCCCCGCATCTTGCCCAGGCTGTGTGACAGCCCTGTCACACAGGCCGCCTAGCATGGCGCCCATGTCCCTGCTCAAGCTGCTGCGCGCCGGTCTCTTGCCCGCCCGCGCGCCCATGCCCCTGCTTGCCCCGGTGCTGGGCCTGCGCCATTTCGGCCATGGCCTGCTGCTGCTGGCGGCCTTGCTGCTCCTGCCCTATGCCCTGCTGGGCACGCCCCGGCCGCTGGCCCAGTGGCGCTGGATGGATGTGCTGGGCGAGGGCGGCATGAGCCTCATGGTGGCCGTGTGGCTGGCCTATCTGCGCGCCGCAAGGCCCGCCGGTCCGGTGACCGATCGCCTGTGCCTGGGCATGGCCGGCATGCTGCTGGGCGGCTATGTGGACCTGCTGGACGAGTTCTGGCTGCTGCCCAAGGCCATGGTCTGGGACAACTGGCTGGAGTCCCTGCTCACGCCCCTGGGCATGGCCGTGCTGACCTGGGGCCTGCATCTGTGGCGGCAGGAGCAGCTGGCCCTGAACCGCCAGCTGGGCACGCGCGAGCGCCTGTTCCGGGATCATCGCCGCATCGACACCCTCACCCAGCTGGGTGACGCCGCCTATATGGCGGCCCAGATCGAGCTGGAGCGCCAAGCCGGTCGCGGGGGGCACCTCTGCATGCTGGGCTGGCCCGGCTTCGAAGCCGCCGTGGCCCGACAGCAAGGCCTGGCCGCCGCCGACCAGCTGCTGCGCAATGCCGGCAGCCTGCTGGCCCTGCATCTGGCACCGGGGGAGCTGCTGTGCCGCTATGCCGGCGACCGCTTCGTGCTGCTGCTCCCGGCGCAGCAGGGCGGCGCGGCACGCGCCCGGGCCGAGCTGCTGCGCCGCGCCCTGCAGGACTGGGCCCAGGGCCCCGCGCTCACGCCATGCCTGGTCGGTCTGGACCTGGCGCCCGATGACCGCCTGGCGCCCGAGCAGCGCCTGCAGCAGCTCGCGAGTGGCCTGCATGGCGCTTGAACTGCCCTCGCTCTATCCGCCACCGGCGGCGCCCGGTGCGCCGGCCGCCGCGCGCTATGAGCTGGACAGCCCCTGCCTGGCCTGGACCGACCAGGCCGTGCTGCTGGCCGAGTTCGCCCGCAGCCGCGACCTGAGCCCGCTGCAGCCGCCCAGTGGCAGCGGCCTGATCAGCCCGCGCCAGCTGCTGGCCCTACTGGAAGCCCTGCGCACCGAGGGGGGGCCCGACACCGCCTTCGTGATCGGCCGCCACTGGCTGCCGGGCCATTACGGCCTGGCCAGCCAGGCCTTGCAGGAGGCGCCCGATCTGCTCACGGCCCTGCAGCTGCTGTGCCGGCATGCCGGCAGGCTCTGCCCCCTGCTGACGCCGCGTCTGCTGCTGGACGATCAGGAGCTGATCCTGGTCTGGACCGAGGCCTGCGGCCTGCCGCCGGGCCTGCGCGGCTTTGTGATTGACCTGCATATGAGCGCCGTGACCGGCCTGGCCGACTGGCTGGGCGGTCAGCGCCTGCCCTGGCGCTACAGCTTCAACCGCACGGCCCCGCGCGATCTGGCCCAGCATCTGGTCTATCTGCAGGCTGGCGAACCCGCCGACCTGCGCTTCGGCTGCCAGGCCGATGCCATGCGCCTGCCCCTGGCGCTGGCCCGCCAGCCCTGGCCCACCCGGCCCGGCCGGGCCGCCGCGGCCCTGGCGGCGGGGGCCGACCCCGGCTCCCAGGCCCGCGGCCTGATCGCGGCCCTGCACGACCGCCTGCTGCCCGCCCTGGACAGCCCGCCCAGCCTGGAGCAACTGGCCGCGGAACTGGGCATGAGCCCCGCCACCTTCAAGCGCCGCCTGGCCCAGCATGGCAGCCACTACCAGGCCGAGCTGGACCAGCTGCGCGCCCTGATGGCCCTGTACCTGCTGCAGCTGCGCGGCCAGCCCAACGAGGCCGTGGCCCAGGCCCTGGGTTTCTTCGACGGCGCCAACTTCCGCCGCTTCTTCAAGCGCTGGACCGGCCTGCTGCCCAGCGCGGTAATGCGCTGAGCATGTGCCAGCGGCCCCGGGTTCAGGGCTGCCAGTGCAGGCTCAGGAACACACCGCCGTCCTGCACACTGAGCTGGGCCTTGGCGCCCAGGGGCTCGACCCGCCAGCGCGCCATGCCATAGGCCAAGCCGGCCGAGGCCAGCACCTCGCTCCAGCGATGCCGGTCAGCCTGCACCCGGGTGTGACCCACATAGGTGGCCGCCAGATAAAGGGGCCAGGCCTTGTCCAAGCCATGGCGCAGATGCACATAGCTGGCGGCGCTGAAGGCACGCGCCGCATGACCGCTGGGAAAGCTGGTGTCGCCCTGCCCGTCGGGGCGGGTGACGCCCGTGCTCTTCTTCAGCAGCTCGGCCACACCCGTGGTCAGGGCAAAGGTCTGGGTCAGCTGCCAGGCCCCCTCCCAGTCGCCGCGCCAAGCCTCCACCGCCAGGGTGCCCAGGGGCAGCGCCAGGCTCAGATGGTCACCCAGACGCCGCTCGCTCATGGCCGCCAGATCCAGGCTGGTGCCGGCCAGCAGACCCGCCAGGACCGGACGCCACCCGCGCCGCGAGCAGCGGTACAGATCGGAATGCAAGCTGTTCATGGGGGACCAGCCTAGACGGTGCGGCTTGGCCCGGGCGGCAACAGGGTTTTGAGGCCGCAGCGGCCTGGGCCCTCAGGGCAGCCGGATCACTGCCAGCCGGTATGGCCCTTGCGGTTCAGCAGCATGCCCTGGACTTTTCCAGGGGCGGCAACTTCCGCCGCTGCTGCAAGCGCTGCAGCCGCGACTGTTCATGCTTCAAAGGGCTCACAGGGTGTGCCCTGATGGAAACGCATCTGCCAATCCGCGCCGGGCTCGCGGCTCCAGATTGAGCAGCGGTTGCTGTGGCCCTGCAGCGTACCGTCTGCCTGGCGATGGGCACTGCGGTAGGTGAGCAAGTACTGCCCCTCGGCCAAGGCTTGCAACTCCATGTCCTGCGTATGCACCGTGACCTCGGCTTGTTCAGCAGTCAGCCGGTCCAGGATCTGCTCACGGCTATAGCGTCGGCCGGATCGGCCATGCTCGCGAAACGCAGGGTGCAACAGTTGCTCCAACCTGGCCCGGCTCTGGCGCGTCGCCAGGCCATGCAGCTCGCACTCCAGGCGCCACACAAGGGCAGTCTGTGTCTCGTCCAGTTTCATCATCAAGGCAACCTCATCTCCGCCAGGCGCCAGCCGATCAGCCCCTGGCGGTGCAGCACCAGGGCAATCGGCTCCTCGCCGTCGCCCTCGCGCCGCAGGCTGAAGACAAAGCGACCCGGGCTCTCGTAGCCCATCTCGGTCAGCAGGCGCGGCCGGTCCTCCTGGGAACCGGCCGGCGGCTCACGGCCGCCGGGCAGGCCCAGGGGCGACTCGCCTTGCAGGATGCGACCCAGGGTCTCGGGGGTGATCAGCACATCGACCATGGGCCCCAGCAGGGCGGCGGCCACGGCCGCGCCCATGGCGGCGGCGGGTGTGGGGTCGCCGCGCTCATTGCGCTCGCGCCCGGCCAGGCGATCCTGGACGCTGAGCTTGAGGTGCTGCCGCAGGGCCGGAAAGTCCACATGGACGGCCAGGGCCTGGGCATCGCGCTCCCGGGCGGCCTCGCGCAACTGGTGCACGGTCAGATAGGGCGTGGCGTACAGGGCCAGGCCCGCCACCAGGGCCAGGGCCAGCAGGGCGGTTTTGAGGGGCCGGCGTGTCTTGCTCATCGTTCCGACAGTGCAAGCTTGAGCCCGAAGCTCAGAAACAGGGCCCCAATGGCCCGGTTCAGCCACTGCGCCAGGGCCCCGCCCACCCGCAGACGTGCGCTGGCGAAAGCCGTGGAGAGGGCCAGGAAATGGCACCACAGCATGCCGTTGAAGTTGAAGATGGCCCCCAGCACGATGAAGGCCAGGGCCTTGTGCGGCGCGTCCGGGGCGATGAACTGCGGCACAAAGGCCAGGAAGAACAGGGCCACCTTGGGGTTGAGCACATTGCTCAGAAAGCCCTGGACGAAGACCTTGCGCAGGGGCAGGGCCACGCTGGCAGCCGCCTCCCCGCTGGTGGACGCCGCTTCGCCGTCCCGGCGCCGCCGCGCCAGCAGCATCTGCAGGCCTATCCACACCAGATAGGCCGCACCCACCCACTTGAGCAGGGTAAAAGCCCAGCTGGACGCCGCCAGCAGGGCCGAGAGCCCCAGGGCCGCCGCCAGCACATGCACGCAGGTGCCGGCGCCTATGCCCAGCGCCGCGGCCGAACCGGCCCGCCAGCCCTGGGTGGCGCTGCGCGTCATGATCAGGATGGAGTCCGGCCCCGGCGCGATGTTCAACAGCAGGCCAGAGACGATGAAGAGGGGGATGTCGTGGATGCCGAGCTGCATGGTGTGGCCAGCATAACCGCGGCTGCCATGCGGCAGCGGGCGACGTCCTGCCACTGGCACCCGGCGCCTGACGCTTCACGCCGCCGGCTTGCCAGTCGTCGCAAGCCGCTGGGCGAGAGGCGCGGCAGCGCGCAAAGTCCAGCCATCGACAGCAACACGCACCACGCCCAAGGAAACGCCATGATCACCAGCAACAACGCCGCCACCGACAGCCTGAGCCGCGAAGACGCCCAGCTGCGCCGCCAAGCCCGCCGCCGCGTGGAGCTCAAGCTGGGCTGGCTCAAGCACGCCACGATCTTTGTGCTGGTGAATCTGGGCCTGCACCTGCTGGGCGATGGCCAGCGCTGGACCCAGTTCCCGCTCTGGGGCTGGGGCCTGGGCCTGTCCATCCACGGCCTGGTCACCCTGATGGCCCTGGGCGGCGGCGATCTGCGCGAGCGCATGCTCAGCAGCGAGCTGGCACGGATGAAGGCCCGCGGCTGAGCGGCGCCGCGGGCCGAGTCGGCACCGACCCGTTACTTCATCGAATGCAGGCCCACCTTGTTGCCCTCGGTGTCGATGAAGTGGGCGAAAAAGCCGTAGCCATTGCCGATCTCGGTCTTGGGCACGGCAATCCGGCCTCCCGCGCCTTCGACACGCGCAAGCATCGGCGCGAGGTCGTCTCCGCCGTTCAGATACACCAGCGTGCCAAGGTCCGAGGGCTCCCCGCCCTCACCGTGCACCAGGGCGCCACCCACGGCCTCGGGGTCGCTGGACAGCATGCCCAGGGTGAGCGGCCCCATGGTCATGGGCTCGATGCTGATGCCCAGCACCGTCTCGTAAAAGCCCTTGGCGCGGGCAAAGTCCGTGACGGGGATCTCAAACCAGTCCAGTGCGTGTGCCATGTGGATTGCTCCGGGTTTCGGGTGGGCTTGAAGCCTAGCACCGGGAGCGCTGATTGGCGCGGCCTTGTCCCCAATCCAGGCGCCGCTCACGGCGCCGCGGGCCGAGCCGCAGCCCCCTCAGGGCGCCCGCGGCACCGGCACATCGACGCGCCGCTGCAGGGGGTGGCGTTCAGCCAGGGCTCGCGCCTCCTCGCGCCGACGCTCGAAGTCGGCGTCGCTGTCAAAGCTGAAGGCGCCCGCGGCCGGTTCGCAGTCAGGCCCCGCACAGCGCAGCAGCAGGCTCGACGACGCGCCGGCCCGGAGTTCCGGCAAGCGGCTGCGGCCCGGCCCCGGGCAGCGGTACTCGGCCTCGGTGTAGCGCAGGGTCAGCGGCCGGCCCACGGCCAGCTCGCCGCGCAGCACCTTCTGCACCTGGACTTGCGCCTGCACATGCTGCAGGGCCGGGCAGCCATTGCCCGGCTCCTCACGGCGCTCCACCGTCAGCACGGTGGCCCGGATGCTCAGCGGCGCCGCCGCACGCTCTCTTGACCCCTTCTCCAGCCGCTCCAGCAGGGCCTGCGCCTCGTAGGCCGGGGCCATGACGGCCCATGTCCGGACGGGCCCGAGCGCGCCCAGCAGCAGGACGCACAACAGCACAACAGGGCGGACTGGCTTCATGGGCGACACTCCCGACATCGCATGACGATTTCAACAAGGCTCAGCGCCGATGCTAGCGTGCCGCCGCATTCGACTGATCCCAAGCCGCGATGGAGAAGCTGCTGTGCCCATGAACAAACACGATCCGCGGCGGCGTCCCGCGCTGGGTCTGCTTCTGGCCCTGCTCAGCCTGGGGGCAGGGCCCGCCTGGGCCGACAAGGCCCAGCCTCTGGATCCCCGTCAGGCCCAGGCCCTGTGGCAGGACGGACGTTGGCTGGCCTTACAGGCCGCCATGAAGTCCGCCCTGCAGATGCAGTGTGAGATTCCCCCGGCGTCCGCCACCCTGGCGCGTGAGATCACGCCCCCGGCCGCGACCTCCACGCCGAGCGCGTCCGCGCCCGCCAGCGCCGACTGGCGCTCACGGCAGCACGAGCTGCTGCTGCCCTGCACGGGGCAGCAGGGGCTGCGCGCCCTGCGAATCCGGGCCGAATATCTGCCCACGGTCTCCGAGCCCCTCAATCTGGAGCTGAGCCTGCTGTTCCAGCGCTGAGCCCACGCGCAATTCGCGAGCCCGGCGTACCGATCGCGCTCACCCTTGAGCCGGGTAGGCCAGGCCCCACCCCCTTGGCAGGCTTGCACGCGCGGTAGCGACCCAGCCATCGGCGCTACGCCGCTGTCGATCCACGCCGTGCGCTGGCCATCCGTCGCAAGCGCCTGGGCCGCAAGCCAGGTGCCCGGCAAGATGCGCTCATCGCTCGCCACCGCGGGCACAACACCCACCGCACCCCGGGAGACCCAGATGAACAGCACCCTGCACAACAGCCAGCCCAACAACAGCCAGGACAGCGAGGCCCTGGCCCAGCAAGAGCAGGCGGAGCGCCAGCTGCTGCGCCAGGCGCGCCGCCGCGTGGACCTCAAGATGGGCTGGCTCACGCACGCCTGCGTCTTCGTGCTGGTGAACCTGGGCTTTGCGCTGCTGGGTGACGGTCAGCGCTGGACCCAGTTCCCGCTCTGGGGCTGGGGCCTGGGCCTGGCCATCCACGGCGTGGTGACCCTGCTGGCCCTGAACGGCGGCGGCCTGCGCGAGCGCATGCTGGCCAAGGAGCTGGAGCAGCTCAAGCGACACAAAGCTCAGCCGTGATCAGGGCCAACGGTGTGCTCCAGGCCCCTCTCGGGTTCAGGCGCCATCGGCCTCGGCACGGAGTGGCTTGCCATTGAGCACCAGCTCAAGCCCTGGGTTAACCTCTTGCACAGCGCTCAGCCACTTGACAAGGGCAGCCACGTCCATGGCTTGAGCGGCAAGCCCGGCCAACACTTCTCCGGCAAGGCAATTGCCGGTTTCGAGGTTTTGCTCGTCGACAAGCTGATGCGCGAGAAGCGTGCCACGCCCGAAACGTAGACGAAGCGTCTGCGTCGACTTCCGAACGGTGACATCCAGGCTTTCACACAGCTGGTTCAGCAGCGATATACCCAGTCCCTGCAGCTGTACCGGCGGCGAGTCCGCACGGCCAAACGGAAACGCCAGATGCCCATAGATGAAATCCAGGTATGGCGCGCCCTCGACCGTGCGAGAGACGGAATGCCCTCGCCCATCGTCGGAAACCGAGAACTCGGTCCCGGAACAGTTCACGACGATACGCCTCGCGTGTCCGAGCTGATGCTCGCCGAGCGCGTACAGCACGAGGGTCTGCACGATCCGAAGGGGCAAGTCAAGTTCGGTGTGTTGCAAGGCGCTCAAACCCATACCCGATATGCCCAGAACGCCTCGTGGCTGAAGATGCGCCGGCGCAGCTCCTCGGGGCTGAAGCCGCTGACGCGGCGGATTTCCCTGCACAGATGGGCCTGATCCGCGTAGCCGGCGTCCTGGGCCAGGGCGCTCCAGAGCACGGCGCCTGCTTCCAAATCGCCGCGCGCCTGATGAAAGGCGGCCTCCGCACGGCTGATGCTGCGCAAGGCACGCAGGCTCTGCCCGCTCCAGCGCTTGATACGACGCTCGACCTGGCGCAGGCTCTCGCCATGACCACCGGCCACGGCCTTCAGCGCCAGGTTCTCCATCCAGTCGCGGTAGCGTCGCGGCGGCGCCGTCTGGGACTGAGCCAGGGCACGCCAGCGGGGCAACAAGAAGGCCTCGAGCCTGGCTTGGCAGGCATGCTCATCCGGGGCCGCCAGCAGGGACGCGCTGAGCGTCTGCCACTCCGGCCCCAGCACCGACTCGATCGACTCGCAGCCATCGACCAGGGATGCCAGGTCCAGGCCGGTCAGCGCATGCAAGGCATCGGGCAGCCACGCCACCATGAAGCAGCGCGTGCCGGCATCCGAGCGGAACTGTGCCGGCCGGCTGCGCGGGCCGCCCACCAGGGCGCGACCGGGCAGCCGCCGCTCGCTGCCGTCGTCCAGCACCTGCACGCCATCGCCATCGAGCACCCAGGTCATGCCGCAGTAAGGCGTGGCCGGGAAGTGGCTGCTGCGCTGCTCGTCCGTCAGGGCCCCGGCCGCCAGCGTGTCTCGCCACATTGAGGCATACAGGCAGCCGCTGAGCGCCAGGCTGGGGGCGATCAGCCGGGCGATGGCATCGGGGTGGCGATCACTGTCCATGCCCGCAGTGTAGTGAGCCCGCCCACGTCGCCCGCCCATGTCGATTTCGTTCAAGACGCCGCTTGAGCCGACGCTCATGATGCGCAGCATGAACACACAAACCCTGCCTAGCGCCTCCGCAAGCCGGCCGCCGGGACCCACCGGCCTGGGCTTTGACCGCCTGCGTGCCATGAGCCGCGACTACCTGGGAACCCTCGGCGCCCTGCATGCGCGCCATGGGGACATCGTCCGCCAGCGCTTCATGCACCTGGTGGACTACAGCTTCCTGCACCCTGAGCATGTGCGCGACGTTCTGGTCGCCTCGCATGACAAGCTGATTCGATGGGAACGCGGCACCGAGGTCTTTGCCAGTGCCCATGGTCACAGCGTGCTGGTGGCCGAAGGCGCGGCCTGGAAGCGCCAGCGCCAGATGCTGCAGCCCGCCTTCTCGCCACGTCGGGTCGAGGGCTTCGTGCCGCGCATGGTGCAGGCCAGCCAGGACAGCCTGGCCGGATGGGCAGGCGCATCGGAAATCGACTTCGAGGCGGCCATGACGCAGACGACCATGGCCGTCATCATGCAAACGCTGTTCTCGCGCACGGATGCGACGCAAGGGCGTGCCATCGCCGCCGCCGTGCACGATCTCAGCATCGAGGGCATGAAGGAGTTCTACTGGCCCGTGAGCGCTCCGCTGTGGGCCCCCTGGAAGGCGCGCAAGCGCCGCGCCCTGGCGCTGCTGGATCAGTACATCGAAAGCCAGATCCGTGAGCGCCTGGCCAGCCCGCAGACGCACCAGGACCTGCTGGGCCTGATGCTTGAGGCCCGCGACCCCGAGGATCAGGGCCTGAGCGCCCGCGGCCTGCGCGACGAGTGCATGACCACCTTTCTGGCTGGCCACGAAACCACCGCCGCGGCGCTGACCTGGTGGGGCTGGTGCATGGCCGCCCATCCCGAGGAACAAGCCCGCATCGCCGATGAGGTGCTGTCCCTGCTGGCCGATCGCGCACCCACGGCCGCCGATCTGCCGCTGATGCCGCGCCTGGCCCGGAGCTTCAAGGAAACCCTGCGCCTCTTCCCGCCGGCGGCCGGTCTGCTGTCGCGGCGAACCACCGAGCCCCTGCGCGTCGGCGGCTACGAACTGCCCCCCGGCAGCATGGTCCGCCTGACCCCCGCCCTCACCCACCGCGACCCACGCTGGTTCGAGGACCCCGAGGCCTTCCGCCCCGAACGCTTCGACGCAAGCAGCGGCCACCCCGAGATCCCGCGCGGCGCCTGGCTGCCCTTTGGTGCCGGTCCGCGGGTCTGCCTGGGCAGCCACTTCGCGCTGACGGAAATGGGGGTCATAGCCGCGCAGATCCTGCAGCGCTACGAGCTGCGGCCGCTGGCCCACCGGCCACCGCCGCGGCCAAGACTGGATGTCACGCTGCGGCCCGACCAGCCCCTGCGGCTGGGCCTGCGGCGGCGCGGCAGCTAGGCGGAGCGGCTCCGACGCCGGGGCTAGACCTCATCGGTGCGCACCAAGACCGGATGCTCGACCTTGGCCCCTAGGTGGGCGTCAAAGATGCGGCGGTGCGCGGCATAGGACCAGGCGTCATCCCGCGTGTAGTAGGCCGCCACCCAGTCCTGCAGCGCGGCCAGCATCGAGTTCTGCGCCTCCATCGAGGCGTATTTGTGCGGCTCCCAGGGCCGCCGCAGATTGTTGGCTAGGCAGGCCTCGAGGCCTGGGTTGAGAAAGACCAGCTCGGTGCAGTGGCTGGCCGCCGTCTGGACCAGCTCGCCATAGCAGCCCTCGATCACCCAGCAATCTTCGCTGTCGATGAAGGCCTGCAGGGACGCAGCAATCTCCTGCGGCTGGCGCTGAACCGCGATCTGACCCGGCTCCCACACGATGGCGTCCAGGTCCAGGTGCGCAAGCCCCTGCCGCGCCGCCACGGCCTTGGCATAGCTGCTCTTGCCCGAGCCGGAATTTCCGTAAACAAGAATTCTCATGAACGACCTCGGCGCTGTGAAGCGCGGCACCAGCACCTGCACGACCCGCAAGCGACAACGGCGCCGATTCTAGGCAGCGCCTGGGGCGCCTGCACCCGCTGTCCGGCCTCGGCAACACGCGTGACAGGGCTGAGGCGACACCGCGCAGTCCGTGATCCGGTTGTGGCAAGACCTGGCCCTTGCGGGCGACTTGCGGGCGACTTGCGGGGCGAACAGCGGACCAGCGCGCTGGGGATGTCGCTAGACTGAGCTCTGTAACAGGAATCGTCCCCAGCCCCTCATGCGCCAGACCGCGACCGAGCCGACCATCAGCACCGACCTGCTGGACAGCCTGGCCCAGCAGCTGCCGGGCGTGCTCTACCGCTGCGCCCTGGACCCGGACTGGACCATGCGCTACATCAGCTCGGGAATCACGGCGCTGGCGGGGCATCCGCATACCGACTTCATCGGCAACCGGGTGCGCAGCTATGCCAGCCTGATTCATCCAGAGGACCGCGCCCATGTGGAGCGCTGCGTGCGCGAGGCGGTGGCCGCGCAGCAGGCCTATGACATCGAGTACCGACTGATCGACGCGCGCGGCGAGCAGCGCTGGGTGCAGGAGCGCGGCCGGGGCGTGTTCGACACAGCGGGCCAGCCCCTGCATCTGGACGGCGTGATCCTGGAGACCACGGCCACGCGGCGGCTCAGCGCCCAGCTGCAGGCCATCATCGAGCATGCGCCGAATGTGGCCATCCAGAGCTATGACGCGCAGGGCCGTGTTCTGAGCTGGAATCCGGCGGCGGAGCGGCTGTTCGGCTGGCGCGCCGCCCAGGTGCTGGGGCGGCGCTTGGACGAGTTCCTGCTGTCGGCCGAAGACTTCCAGGCCTTTCTGGCCGGCCTGCGCCAGGTGGCGGCCCAGGGCGGCGCCTCCACGCCCAGCGAATGGAGCTGCCAGCGCCCCGATGGGGGTCTGGCCCATTGCCTGGCCACGCAGTTCGAGATCCCGGCCCTCAGCGGCGAGGAGCGGCTCTTCATCTGCATGGACGTGGACATCGGCGAGCTGCACGAGGCGCGGACGGCCCTGGCGCGCAGCAACCTGGAGCTGGAGAGCCGGGTGGCGGCACGCAGCCAGGAGCTCCAGCAGGCCATGACCCAGCTGATGGAGGCCGAGAAGCTGGCCGCGCTGGGGCGGCTGGTGGCGGGCGTGGCCCATGAGCTGAACACGCCCATCGGCAATGCACGCACCGTGGCCAGCACCCTGGTGCAGCAGATGGCCGACTTCAAGCGCCGGCTGCGCGAGCGCGAGCCGCTGCGCCGCAGCGAGCTGGAGCAGTTCCTGGAGGCCAGCGAGCAGGCGGCCCGGCTGGTGGAGCGCGGCATGTCGCGCGCGGCCGAGCAGATCAGCCGCTTCAAGCAGGTGGCGGCCGACCAGCACAGCACGCAGCGCCGCCGCTTTGCCCTGCGCGACGCCCTGGGCGATATCGTGTCGGCCCTGCAACCCCAGTTCCGCACCGGGCCGCACCGCCTGCATCTGGATGAGATTGCGCCGCTGAGCCTGGACAGCTATCCCGGGCCGCTGGAGCAGATCATTGCCAATCTGGTGCAGAACGCGCTGATGCATGGCCTGGATGGGCGCAGCGAGGGCGGCGAGGTACGCATCGCGGCCGAAGCCGGACCGGCCGGCAGCGTGCTGATCACGGTGCGCGACAACGGCCGCGGCATCCCGAGCGAGATGGCGGGCCGGGTGTTCGAACCCTTCTACACCACCCGGCTGGGGCGCGGCGGCACGGGACTGGGCCTGCATATCGCGCACAACCTCAGCAGCGGCGTGCTGGGCGGCAGCCTGCAGCTGCTGCCCCCGGATGCGCAGCGCCCCGGCGCCTGCTTCCGGCTGCGCCTGCCCCTGGTCGCGCCCTGAGCCCGGCAAAGCCCTGCACCGGCAGGGATACGGTGGCTTGGGCAAGATGCGCGCACCGCTTTACCGCCGCTCAACGCCGCCCACCGCCGCCATGTCCCTCAAGCCCTCACCCGCCGCCTGTCTGCTGATCTGTGCCGCCGCCCTGTCCGGCGCAACGGCCCTGGCCCAGACACCCGCCCCTCGCCATGTGGAAACCGTGGCCAGCGGCCTGGAACGCCCCTGGGCCCTGGCCTTTCTGCCCGGCGGTGACTTCCTGGTGAGCGAGAAGCCGGGCGCGCTGCGCGTGGTGAGCGCCCAGGGCCGCATCGGGGCGCCGCTCACGGGCCTGCCGGCCATCCAGTTTGCCGGCCAGGGCGGCCTGCTGGATGTGGTGTTGGACCGCGACTTCGAGCGCAGCCGCGCCCTGTCCTTCTGCTTCACCGAGGCGGGTGCAGGCGCCGACAAGGGGCGCAATGGCACGGCCCTGGCCCGTGCCACGCTCAAGGCCGACCGCACGGGGCTGGAGCAGGTGCAGATCATCTTCCGCCAGGCTCCCAAGATGGAAGGGCGCCACCACTTCGGCTGCCGCATCGTGGAGTCGACCGATGGGCAGAGCCTCTTCCTGACCCTGGGTGAGCGCTTCACCGGCATGCAGCGGGCCCAGACCCTGGACAACCATCTGGGCAAGGTGGTGCGTGTGCTCAAGGACGGGCGCCCCCACCCGGACAACCCCTTTGTGAAAACCGCCGGGGCCCTGCCCGAGATCTACAGCCTGGGCCACCGTCACCCCCAGGGCGCCCTGCTGGACGCCACCGGCCAGCTCTGGATCCATGAGCACGGCCCCCAGGGCGGGGACGAGATCAACCGCGTGCTGCCCGGCCGCAACTATGGCTGGCCCGTCATCACCTATGGCGAGAACTATGGCGGCGGCAAGATCGGCGTCGGCATCACGCACAAGGACGGCCTGGAGCAGCCGGTGTGGCAGTGGACGCCCTCCATCGCCCCCTCGGGCTTTGCCCGCATCAGCAGCAGCGCCTATGGCAGCGACTGGCAGGGCAGCTATGTGGTGGGCGCGCTCAAGTTCCGCCAGCTGCAACGCGTGAGCCTGGACGCCGAGGGCCGCATCGTGGGCAAGCCCCTGGTCTTTGCCCAGGACATCGGCCGCGTGCGCGATGTGCGTGAGGGCCCCGATGGTCTGCTCTATGTGCTGACCGAGGACGAGCCCGGCCGCCTGCTGCGCCTCAAGCCTTGATCGCCACCCTGCTGCTGGCCCCGGCGGTGGCCCTGCCGCCGGTGCAGATCAGCGGCGGCCTGCGCGCCGGGCCGCTGCTCGAGACACCGGCGGCCGTGGCCCTGCTGGATGCCCAGGCCCTGGCCCAAAGCGGTCCGGGGGTGCATCTCAGCGAGTCCCTGGGGCGTATGCCCGGCGTGTGGGCGGCCGATCGCGGCAATGCCGCGCAGGATCTGCAGCTCAGCGTGCGTGGCTTCGGTGCGCGCGCCAGCTTCGGCGTGCGGGGCCTGCGCCTTTTTGTGGACGGGCTGCCGGCCACGGCGCCCGATGGCAGCGGCTCCGTGAGCCATTTCCCGCTGGATGCGGCAGCGCGGCTGGAGCTGCTGCGCGGCCCCTTCAGCGCCCTGCACGGGGTGCACAGCGGCGGCGTGCTCAGCCTGCACACGCGCGCACCGCAGGGCGGACCCACGCGCTGGCAGGGCGATGTCTGGGCCGCCAGCGACGAGCAGCAGCAAGTGCGCCTGCAGGCCGAGGGCGGCGCCACCAGCGCGCCCTGGCGCCTGGGCCTGGCGCATTGGCGCAGCGCGGGCCAGCGCCCGCAGTCGCAGGCCGAGCGCAGCCTGCTGGACGCGCGCTGGGACTTTGTGCCCGGCTGGAGCGCCCGCCTCAATCTGCAGAGCCAGCCGGCCGAGGATGCGCTGGGCCTGAGCCGCGCCCAGTGGCTGAGCGATCCCGAGGGCGTCACGCCCGCGGCCCTGGCCTTCAACAGCCGCAAAACGCTGCAGCAGCAACAGCTGGGCCTGAGTGGCAGCTGGGGCGGGGGCTGGCAGCTGCGCAGCTGGCTGCTAGGCCGGCAGGTGTGGCAGTGGCAGGCCCTGCCGGTGGCCAGCCAGCTGCCGCCCAGCCACCCCGGCGGGGTGATCGCGCTGGAACGGCAGCAGCTGGGCGCCGACCTGCGCCACGAGGGCCCCGTCTGGACCCTGGGCCTGCAGCTGGACACCCAGCGGGAGCAGCGGCGCGGCTATGAGAACTTCATCGGCCCCAGCCTGGGCGTGACGGGCACGCTGCGCCGCGATGAGCGCAACCAGGCCCTGGCGGCCGAGGTCTATGTGCAGGGCGAACACCGGCTGAGCCCGGATCTGGTTCTGCACACCGGCCTGCGCCTGGGGCAGCAGCGCCTGCGCAGCCAGGACCGCTTTCTGCGCAACGGTGACGACGGCGGGCGAGCCCGCAGCCCGGTGGCCCTGCCCGCCCTGGGACTGGTGGGCAGCATGGCGCCCCAGACCCGCTGGTTTGCCAGCCTGGGCCAGGCCCGCGAAACGCCCACCCTGGCCGAGCGTGCCTACCGGCCCGACGGCAGCGCCGGCCTGAACACCGCGCTGCGCGCCCAGCGCAGCCGGCAGGCCGAGGCCGGGCTGCGCCAGAGGGGCGGCAGCGGCGAGCGCGCCTGGGCGCTGGAGGCTGCCGTGTTCGTGGCCCGGACCAGCGACGAGATCGTCAGCGCCCGCAACAGCGCGGGTCGCAGCGCCTTTGCCAATGCCGGCAGCACCCGTCGCCAGGGTCTGGAGCTGCAGGCGCAGGGCCCCCTGCCTCAGGGCTTGGAGGGACTGCGCTGGGCCCTGGCCCTCAGCAGCTTGAGCGCACGCGTGAGCGAGGCCTACACGGTCTGCGGCGCGCCCCCCTGCGGCACGGCCAGCTTGATCGTGCCGGCCGGCGCCCGGCTTCCCGGCGCACCGGCGCGCACGCTGCGCCTGGACCTCTCCACCGCGGACGGTGCGCCCTGGCAGGCGGGGCTGACGCTCAGTGCCCGCAGCCGCCTCTGGGCCGATGAACGCAACACCGAGGCCGCCCCCGGCGTGGCCCTGCTGTCGGCCTGGTGGCGCTGGCAACTGGCTGCGGACAGCAGCCTGAGCCTGCGGGCCGACAACCTGGCCGACCGGCGCCATATCGCCAGCGTGATCGTCAATGAGAGCAATGGCCGCTTCTACGAGCCGGGCCCCGGACGGCGCCTGAGCCTGCAGCTGCAGCAGCGCTGGTGAGGCGGCGGGCCGCCGGTTCAGGCCCCGTCCAGGTAGCGGACCAGCCAGACGATGAGCACCGCAGCCAGCAGCAACCAGATCAGCACCACGCCGGCCGCGGCGGCCCAGCTGCGCGGGCGCGCCAGCAGCTGCTGGGCGCGCACGCGGGCCCGGGCCATCACGGGTGGGGGCATAAGCTTGAGCACCAGCCACAGGCCCAGGGGCACCAGCAGCAGATCGTCCAGCCAGCCCAGCACCGGAATGAAGTCGGGGATCAGGTCGATGGGGCTGAGCGCATAGGCCGCCACCAGCAGGGCCAGCAGGCGCGGGCCGCGGGGGGCGGCCGGATCGCGGGCCGCGAAATAGACACTCAGAATCTCGCCCTTGAGCAGCAGGGCCCAGCTGCGCCACAGGCCTCGTCGTTTTGCCATGCCGGCATTCTGCGGCAGGCCGGCGCGGCCCGCCTCAGTCGCCCATGATGACCTTGTCGCGCTTGGCCACCCACTTCTCAAACTGCGTGGCGTAAGCCTCTTCGACCTTGTTGCGTTTGACCTTGAAGGTGGGGGTGATGAAGCCGTTGTCCACCGTCCAGGGGGTCTTGAGCACCACCAGGCAGTCGAGCTGCTCATGCGGGTCCAGGCGGGCGTTCACATCGTCCAGATGCTGGCTGAGCTGGGCCATGAGCTGCTCGCGGTCGGCCTGGGAGCCGCTGCGCTGGGCGGCGTCGGGCGAGAGCATGACCAGACCCAGGGGCTGGCCCAGATTGGCCCCGGTGACCATGCAGGCCTCCACGGCCGGGTGCATGACCAGACGGTCCTCGATGGGCGCAGGCGCCACGTACTTGCCCTTGCTGGTCTTGAACAGATCCTTGACCCGGCCGGTGATGCGCAGGCAGCCGTCGGCGCGCAGCTCGGCCTTGTCGCCGGTGCGCAGCCAGCCGTCCTCGGTGATCGCCTCGCGGCTGAGGCCGGGCTCCTTGTAGTAGCCCAGCATCAGGGCGGGGCTGCGCATCTGCAGCTCGCCATTGGCCGGATCGATGCGGGTCTCCACCCCGTCATAGGCCGGGCCCACCGTGCCCTGCTGGTTCTTGCCCGGCACGGTGATATGGGAGACCGCCAGGTTCTCGGTCATGCCATAGCCCTCGTTGATGGGCAGGCCCAGGCGCTCGTACCACTGCAGCAGGGCCAGGGGCATGGGCGCGGCACCGCCGGCGGCGATGCGGCACTGGTTCAGGCCCAGGGCCTTGAGAATCTTGCGCCGCACCAGACCGCCGATCAGCGGGATGCCCAGCAGGCGCTCCAGCTTGGCCGGCGGCATCTTGGCGTGCACGCCCTGCTGGAACTTGACCCACAGGCGCGGCACCGAGAAGAAGACGGTGGGCAGGGCGCGCTGCAGGTCGGCGGTGAAGGTGTCCAGGCTCTCGGCAAAGAACAGGTGCATGCCGGTGCGCAGCCAGCCATGCTCCACCAGCACCCGCTCCACCACATGGGCCAGGGGCAGGTAGGAGAGCATGCGGTCCTCGCCATGCAGGGGAATGCGGGCCAGGCCGCTCTGGATGGCCCAGGCAAAGCCGGCAAAGCTGTGCATCACGCCCTTGGGGTTGCCGGTGGTGCCCGAGGTGTAGATCAGGGTGCAGAGCTCGTCCGCGCCGCGCAGGATGTCGCCGCTGAGCGGGGCGGTGCGGGCGCAGATGGCGTCCCAGCCCTCGTACTCGGCGCGGGCCGAGTCGGGCGAGAGCGGGTAGCTGTAGCAGGGCAGACCGGCGGGCACGCCGGGCTTCATGCCGTCCCAGCCGTCGAGCTTGCCCACGAACAGGGCCTTGGCCTCGCTGTGCTCCAGGATCTGGCGGATGGTGTCGGGCGCCAGCGTGGGATAGAGCGGCACGGAGACATGACCGGCCATCCAGATGGCCAGATCGCTCATCAGCCACCAGGCGCAGTTCTTGGACAGGATGGCCACCTTGGAGCCGGGCTCCCAGCCCTGGGCCTTGAGGTGGGCGGCCATGCGCCGCACCTGATCGGCCACCTGGGCCCAGCTGAAGTCCTGCACCCGGCCGCCGCCCATGGGCTGGCTCAGGGTGATGCGGTCGGGGGTCTGACGCTCCCAGTGGTACAGGCGCTGCAGGGCCAGGCTGTCGGCGGGGATGGTGGCCATCCGGGTCTCCTCTTGTAGGTCTTGATAGGCAGGATAGCCCGGACCCAGAGACCCGGCGCACCCTTGTCAGGGTCTCTAGGCTAAAGACCCCGGACCGGTGCGCCTAGGGGGTTTTCGCGGCCCTGCCGCAAGTCAGAGAGAACTCTCTAAAACCGGGCGTCTCAGTCCTGGGACTCGGCCGCCTGCAAGGCCTGCAGGGCCTCGTGCAGCTGGACCTCGGCCACGCCCTCGGCGCGCTGCACCGGCGCCTGCGCCAGCGCGGCCACGCCCTCCTTCTTCAGCCGGGCCACCCATTGGCCGGCCTCGCGGCCCTGGGCAAAGCCCTGGCTCTGCAGCAGCAGGCCGCCGTCGGCGGCATTGAGCTTGAAGTAGAACTGGCCGTCGGCCTCGCGGTACTGCTTGAAGACCGGCAGGGCGGACTTGGCCTTGGCCTGGGGCGCGGCCTTGGCCTGCAGGGGCTGGAAGCGGCGCAGGCCCACGGCCTCGCGCAGGCGCTGCAGCAGCGGGGCGGCCAGGGCGCGGGCGCGGGCCGCGCCTTCCATCAGGATGGTCTCGATGCGCTCGGGCTCGGCCATCAGGGCGTCGTAGCGTGCGCGCATGGGGCCGATCTCGGCCTCGATCAGCTCGAAGAGCTGCTGCTTGGCCTCGCCCCAGGCCAGGCCGGCGCGCAGCGCGGCGCGGAAGGCCTCGCGCTGGGCAGGGGTGGCAAAGGCGTCGTAGATCTGCACCAGGTGCGAGCCCTCGGGCTCCTTGGGTTCGCCGGGCAGCTTGGAGTCGGTGACGATGCGGGCGATCGCGTCCTTGAGCGCCTTGGACCCGCCCTCGAAGAGCGGGATCACGTTGTCGTAGCTCTTGCTCATCTTGCGGCCGTCCAGGCCCGGCAGCAGCTCCATCTCTTCGTCGATGCTGGCCTCGGGCAGGACGAAGAAGTCCTCACCGCGCCCGAAGAGGTGGTTGAAGCGCTGGGCCACATCGCGCGCCATCTCGATGTGCTGCACCTGGTCCTTGCCCACGGGCACGCGGTGGGCGTTGAACATCAGGATGTCGGCCGCCATCAGGATGGGGTAGCTGTACAGGCCCATGGTGACGCCGGCGTCGGCGTCCTCGCCCGCGGCCAGATTAGCGTCCACCGAGGCCTTGTAGGCATGGGCGCGGTTCATCTGACCCTTGCTGGTGACGCAGGTCAGCAGCCAGGTCAGCTCGGGGATCTCGGGGATGTCGCTCTGGCGGTAGAAGACCACGCGCGAGGTGTCCAGGCCCGCGGCCAGCCAGGTGGCGGCAATCTGCAGGCGCGAGGCCTCGATGCGGTCGGGCTCGTCGCACTTGATCAGGGCGTGGTAGTCCGCCATGAAGAAGAAGCTCTCCACGCCCGGCGCGCGGCTGGCCGCGATGGCGCGGCGCACCGCGCCCACGTAGTTGCCGAGATGCAGGGTGCCGGTGGTGGTGATGCCGGTGAGAACGCGTTGGGTCATGTCGTGGAAGAAGAGCTGTGGGCGGCGGGCGCAGCCGCGCCGGTGCAACACGTATTCTCGCCCAGGCTTCCGACCCGGACCGGGCTTGGGCTAGCATCCCCCAGCGGTACTCCAGGAATGGTGATGACCCCTTTGCTGCTGGTCAGTGCGATCCAACTCGCCATGTTCGGCTTGGCCATGCTCTTGCTGTGGCGCCAGGAGTACCGCTACCGCTACGTCCGGCTGTGGGGCTGGAGCTGGGTGCTGCTGGCCCTGGGCCTGACCGGGGGGCCGCTGATGCAGGACCACTTCGCCCCCGGTGGTGCGCTGCGTGCGCTGCAGGCGCTTCTGGCCTCGGCGGCCCTGATGGGATCGCAGCTGCTGCAGCTGATGGGCAGCCTGGACTTCCGCGGCCGGCGCCTGCGCCTGGGGCTCTGGCTGCCCGGCCTGCTCGTCGTGATGACGGTGCTCGCCACCCTGGGCACCTGGCATATGCCCAGCGCCGTGCTCTTCGGCGGCCTGGTTCTGGGGCTTGGCGCCATGGTCAGCGCCTGGCTGCTGTGGCAGCAGGGTTCTTCCCAGGCGCGCTGGGTGGGGGTCTGCTTCGTGGCGGCCGGCTTGGTGCACGCCACCGGCCCCCTGCTCGACCCCTCGGGCCGTTCGGTCGTGACCTACGGGCTCGGGGCCATTGTCCAGCTGGTGCTGAGCCTGGCGCTGATCCTGCTCTCGCTCGAACGCGCACACGCCCAGGCGCGCCTGCAGGCCGAACGCTTCACACGCCTGGCCGAACGCTCGCTGCAAGGACTGGTCGTGTTGCGCGGTCGTCAGCTGCTCTACGCCAACCCTGCGGCCCTGAGCATGTTCGGCTACACCGAGCTGCAAGCCGCGCAGCAGAGCGATGTGCTCGATGCGCTGGTCGCCCCCGAACAGCGCGAACAGGCCGTGCGCCGCCATCTTGAGCTGGTGCAGAACCCCGAGGCGCATTTTGAGTGGGAGGAGACCCGCCGCCGGCGTGACGGCCGGCTTCTGCACCTGCATGGCTTGTCCAGCCAGATCATCTGGGACGGTGCGCCGGCGGAGCTGCTGGCCCTGATCGACGACACGGCCCGCCATGTCGCTCTGGAGGCCCTGCGCCACCAAGCCCTGCATGATGATCTGACCGGGCTGCCCAACCGCAATTTCACAGTGGAGCGTCTGCGCGATCTGACTCGCCCGGGCGCCGCGCCCTTTGCGCTGGTGTCGGCCGATATCGACCGCTTCCAGCTGGTCAATGAAACCCTGGGCCACGCGGTGGGCGATGCCCTGCTGCTGGCCGTGGCGCAGCGGCTGCGCAGTGAGCTGGCCGATGTGGCGACCGTCGCGCGTTTGGGTGAGGACCAGTTCGTGCTCCTCGTGCAGGGCCCGCAAGCGGGCGAGCGCGCCGCGGCCCGCCGCTTTGTCGAGCGGCTGCTGCAGCTCTTTCAGCGCCCCTTCGCGGTGGAGGATGCCGAGCTTCATGTGCACATCTCGGCCGGCGTGGCCCTCTTTCCACTGGATGGCAGCGACGGCGCCGCCCTGCTGCGCGCGGCCGATACCGCGGCACACCGCGCCAAGGCGGAACCGGGGCCCAGCTATGCGTTCTTCGAGGCGTCGATGAACCAGGCGGCTCAAGAGCGCATGCTCGCCGAACAGTCGCTGGCCAAGGCCCTGGAAGCCGGAGAGTTCGAGCTCCTGTACCAGCCCAAGGTCCGGGCCGGCTCGCGCGAGCTGCTCGGCTTCGAGGCCCTGGTTCGCTGGCAACGACCCGGGCACGGCCAGGTCAGCCCGGCGGAATTCGTGCCGGCCGCCGAGCGCACCGGGCAGATCCAGGCCCTGGGGGCGCTGATCGTCGCACTGGCGACGCGTCAGCTGCGCGACTGGCTCGATCGCTTCGGGGAGGTGCTGCCGGTGGCCATCAACGTCTCGCCGCTTCAGTTCGAGGATGCGCGCTTCGTGCCGCGCCTGCTGGCCGCCATCGAGGCGATGGATCTGCCGCGAGGCAGCCTGCAGATCGAGATGACCGAGTCGGCCGCGATCGGCCATATTGAAGAGGTCCGACCGCAGCTGGAGCGGCTGCGGCAGGCCGGCGTGCTGTGTGCGCTGGATGACTTCGGCACCGGCCAGTCATCGCTGACCATGCTGCGCCAGCTGCCGATCTACTCGATGAAACTGGACCGCAGCATGATCGCGCCCCTGCCTCAGCATGAGGCGAGCGCGGTGGTGCGCGCCACCTGCGCCCTGGGTCATTCGCTGGGCCTGGAGGTCGTGGCCGAGGGCGTCGAGACCGAAGAGCAGGCCCTGGCGGCCGAGGCTCTGGGATGCACCCAGCTGCAGGGCTATCACCTGGGACGGCCGCTGCAAAGCACGCAGGCCGGCGAGCTGCTGGCGGGCCGGCTGAGCGCGGCGCTCAGCGCGCCATCGTCTCGCCCAGACGCACCGGCCCCGCCGGGGCCCAGGCCGGGTTGAAGTTCAGCTGCTGGGCGGCCGGGAAGAGCATCACGACGGTGGAGCCCAGCAGGAAGCGGCCCATTTCCTGCCCTTGCTGCAGGCGGATGTCCTGATCGGCATAGGACCATTCGCGCACCTGGCCGGGGCGGGGCGGGTTCACCACGCCATGCCAAGTGGTGAACATGGAACCCACCACGGTGGCGCCCACCAGCACCAGCACGAAGGGGCCTTGCTCGCCCTCGAACACGCAGACCACGCGCTCGTTGCGGGCGAACAGACCCGGCACGCCGCGCGCCGTGACCGGATTGACCGAGAACAGCTCGCCCGGCACATGGATCATGCGCAGCAGGCGCCCGGCGCAGGGCATGTGGATGCGGTGGTAGTCGCGCGGGCTCAGATAGAGATTGGCAAAGAAGCCGTCCTGAAACTGCGCCGCCAAGCCGGCATCGCCGCCCACCAGGGCCGTGGTGCTGAAGTGATGCCCCTTGGCCTGGAAAATCTGATCGCCCCGGATCACGCCGAACTGGCTGATGGCGCCATCCACCGGGCAGATCAGCGAGGCCGATGCCAGCGGACGCGCACCCTGGCGCAGCGGCCGGGTGAAGAACTCGTTGAAGCTGGCATAGGCGGCCGGATCGGGCTGGGCCGCCTCGGCCATATTGACGCCGTAGCGGGCGATGAAGCGACGTATGGCCCACTGCGTCAGGCCGCCCAGGCGCGCCGAGGCAAAAGCCCCCGCCAGCCGGGTCAGAGCCTGCTTGGGCAGCAGGTGTTGCAGCAGCACGGCAAGACGTTCGGACAAGGCGGGCCCCGGGGCTTGAGTTGGGTGAGGCGCGGATTGTAGAGGGCCAAAGAGCACAGGGGCTGCACACCCCGGCTCAGCGCAAAGAGCTCGCAAATGTCGTCATTCTTTGCGCAAATTTGCGCAAACGGCGCCAACCAGCGTCGATGCCCCCGCATTCATGGGATGCCGGCCCTCGGCGTGTCGCCATGACACAGGAGATTCACGCTTTCCCTGAAGCATGGGCCTTTGCTGCACTGCAGTATGCCCACCACAGGTTTTCCATCACCGAGGGAGTCTCCCCATGTCCAAGCGTTTCTTTGCCCTGGCCGCCTTCGCGGCGGCCAGCCTGTCGGCCCAGGCCCAGGTCCAGCTGACGGCTGCTTCTCTGAACTACAGCCAGAACTTCGACACGCTGGCCAGCAGCGGTACCAGCAGCAGCCTGCCTGCAGGCTGGGCCTTTTTGGAAGGCGGCAGCAATGCCAACACCACTTACGCGGCTGGCACCGGCAGCGACACCGCAGGCAACACCTACAGCTTCGGCAAGGCAGGTAGCACCGAACGCGCCCTGGGTGGCCTGCGCTCGGGCAGCTTGGTGCCGCAGTTCGGCGTGTCCTTCGTCAACCTGGCCGGCCGCGCCATCGAGAGCGTGAGCATCGGCTACATCGGCGAGCAGTGGCGTCTGGGCGGCACGGGTCGCACTGACCGCCTGAGCTTCCAGTACAGCACCGATGCCACCACGCTGAACAGCGGCACCTGGACCAACCTGAGCGCCCTGGACTTCATCGCCCCCAAGAACAGCACACCCACGGGTGCCCTGGACGGCAATGCCGCCGCCAACCGCAGCGCGCTCTCGGGCAGCATCGCCGGCCTGAACCTGGCCCAGGGCGGCAGCCTCTGGCTGCGCTGGAGCGATGTGGACGTCAGCGGCTCCGATGACGGCCTGGCCATCGACGACTTCAGCTTCAACGCCACCCTGGCCCCCGTGCCCGAGCCCAGCACCTATGCCCTGCTGCTGGCCGGCCTGTGCGCCGTGGGCCTGATGAGCCGCCGCCGCCTGGGCCGCTGAAGCACCGGCCGCCGGGCTGCCGGGCTGCCGTCTTTCAGCGCGGCCCGGCCAGCTTGCGCGCGCGCTTGGCCTCGTACATGGCCTGGTCGGCCGCGGCCAGCCAGGCCTCGAGGGTGGCATGTCGCTCGCGGTCATAGGGCACCGCGCCCACACTGAAGTCCAGGGCATATCCCCGCGCGCTGCTGAGCTTGTAGGCCTGCAGCAGGCTGCGCAGGCGCTCCAGCGCAGCGCTGGCCTGCTCGGGCGAGCTCTCGGTCAGCAGGACCAGGAACTCGTCCCCCCCTTGGCGGGCAATCACATCCGAGCCCCGGAAGGCTTCACCCAGACACTGGGCAAAGGCCCTCAGGGCCAGATCGCCCTCGGCATGGCCGAAGCGGTCATTGATGGGCTTGAACTCGTCCAAGTCCATGTAAAGCAGGGTCGCGGGCTGGCGATGCCGCTCGCACCACTGCAGCGCATGCTGGGCCAGCGCCATGAAGCCGCGCCGGTTGGACAGACCGGTCAGCTCATCCAGCGTGGCCATCTGCACGGCAGCCAGTTCTTGCTCGGCCATGCGCGCCAGGTCGCGCAACAGGGCCAGATCATCCGCGCTCATCTGGCGCGGCTCGGTGTCGATCAGGCACAGGGTGCCCAGACGCCCGCCCACGCCGACCGACAAGGGGCAACCTGCATAGAAGCGGATATGGGGTTCACCCGTCACCAGCGGGTTGTCGGCAAAGCGCGGGTCTTGCGTGGCATCGGGAATGAGGAAGATCTCGTCGGCCAGGATGGCATGACCACAGAAGGAGACTTCCCGCGGAGTTTCGGTCGCGTTCACGCCCACGCAGGACTTGAACCACTGCCGGTGCGCATCGACCAGGCTGATGAGCACGATGGGAACCCCGAACAGACGCTTGGCCAAGCGGGTCAAGCGGTCGAAGCGCTCCTCCGTCGGAGTATCGAGAATGTTCAGGGACCGCAGAGTGGCAAGGCGCAGTGCCTCGTCAGGGGGCAGATCCGGTGCTTGCATGGCGGCGGAGGATCGATGGAGGGGCGGCCACAGTCTAGCCCGCAGGAAGCCTGCACACCACAGGACGCTGGGTATCGAGCCAGGTGCAACAAGACCGCTGCTTGCCCCACGGCCGCGGCGACTCAGAGGGCAGTCATGTGCAGCGCGCCTGGAACTACAAACTGTCTCAATCGGCGACGGCACTCGTCGTACGATGCCCTCACACTCCAACAATCAACGAAAAAAGAAGGATCCTCCCATGCGCATCCTGCTTGCTGTGGCGCGCGGACTGTCCGCCGCCTTCGTCCTCCCATGCCTGCTGTTGCTGGCCAGCCCCGGCGCACAGGCATTCGGCGATGGCTGGCGCCGCTGCGCCAGCGAGGGCTCCGTGTGCCAGATATCGGGGTCCGCCCTGGTGAGGTACGGCGTGCCCGGCAACTGGACCACGCGCTCCGTACGTGGCGACGTGATGTGCAACAACGATACCTTTGGTGATCCCGCCCCAGGTTCGCCCAAGCAGTGCGAAGTGGCGGGGCGCCACGGCGGTGGCAATCAAAATGACGATGACTATGTCTTCTGTGCCACCGAGGGTCAGATTTGTCGCTTCCGAGGCTCGGCCGATGTGCGCTTCGGGCAGGGAGACCGCTTCTCCACGAGGCGCGCTTACGGCAGCGTCCGCTGCGATGTGACCGCCTTCGGCGATCCTGCTTTTGGGGTGACCAAACACTGCGAAGTACCGCGCCGCGCACTGCTCGACAACGGCAGCGGTGGATCGGGCGGCTCCTGGGGCCAGGATGATGGCTGGCGCTATTGCGCAGCAGAAGGGCAGACCTGCAAGGTGCGCGGGCGGGCCACAGTCCGCTTCGGCGATGGCCAGCGCTTTGCCAAACGTGATGTCCGCGGTGAGGTGGCCTGTACGACCGACGTATTCGGCGACCCCAGTTTCGGCGTGATCAAGCACTGCGAGGTCCAGACTTCGGGCTGGGGTGGCGGGTGGGGTGGCGAAGGCGGCAGCCAACGCTGGCAAGCCTGCGCCGACGAGGGCGGGTACTGCCGCTTCAGCGGCCGGGCCCAGGTGCGCTACGGCACGGACGGGCGCTACCAGTACCGTGATGCCTGGGACGGCGTGCGCTGCAACAACGATGCCTTTGGCGGCGACCCCTACCCGAACCGCCGCAAGCGCTGCGAGGTGATGCGCTAGGCGCTGCACAAGTCCGCCCCCCCTGTGCAGCCTGTACTCGCCCGGCTGCAGTCTGTCGCAGAGCGCTGGGGCGGCCCGGCATGGCTTGATATGGTGTGCTACATCAGCAACACACCTGGATCCCACCATGCCGGAACGCTGGAATGATTCGAGTCCCATCTACCAGCAGCTGGCCGACCGTCTGGCCGTGCAGCTGCTGGACGGCGAGCCGCCCGAGGGGCAGGCCCTGCCCTCGGTGCGCATGCTCGCCAGCCACTACCTGATCAATCCGCTGACCGTGGGCCGTGCCCTGCAGGCCCTGGTCGAGCAGGATCTGGTGGAAGCCCGGCGCGGGCTGGGCATGTATGTCAAGACGGGCGCGCGTGCCCGTCTTCGCCGCTCGGCCCGCGAGCAATTTCTGCGCGAGGAATGGCCCGCCCTGCGGGCCAAGCTGCGCCGCCTGGGCCTGGAGCCCCAAGATCTGAACTGGGAGATGCAATGAGCAACGAGAACCTCGTGCAGGCGCGTGGTCTGAGCCTGCGCTATGGCAGCAAGACGGCGGTCGACAATATCGGCTTCAGCATTCCCAAGGGGCGGGTGGTGGGCCTGCTGGGCCACAACGGCGCGGGCAAGACCTCGCTGATGAAGGCCCTGGTGGGACTGATGCCCGCCCAGGGCGAGCTCCAGGTGCTCGGTCTGGACCCCTTGCGCCAGCGCGAGCAGCTGCTGTCCGGCCTGTCCTATATCCCGGATGTGGCGGTGCTGCCGCGCTGGGCACGGGTAGACGAGCTGATCCGCCTGATGAGCGGCTTGCAGCCCAATTTCTCGGCCGATCGCGCACGTGCGCTGCTCAAGCGCACAAGCGTGGGGCCGCGCGACAAGGTCAAGACCCTTTCCAAGGGCATGGTCACCCAGCTGCATCTGGCCCTGGTGGCCGCCATCGACAGCCGTCTGATGATCCTGGATGAACCCACCCTGGGCCTGGATGTCATGTCGCGCAAGGGCTTCTACGAGATGCTGATCGACGAGTGGTGCGACGGCGAGCGCAGCGTGCTGATCTCCACCCACCAGGTGGAGGAGATCGAGACCCTGCTCTCGGACGTGATGATGCTCGATGAAGGTCGCCTGGTGCTGAACATCAGCCTGGAGGAGATCGACTCACGCTTTGTCGCGCTGAGCCACGACCCGGCGGCCGCCGAGGCGGTGGCTGCCGCCCACCCCTTGCTGCGCTACCGCCAGCAGGGACAGGCCATGGCCTTGTTCGATGGCGCGCCGCCGCTGCAGGTCGAAGCCCTGGGCCGCCGCATGCGCCCCAGCCTGGTGGACCTGTTCATGGCGCTGACGCGCAAGCCCGAAATCCAGCCCAGTGCTCAGGTCTGAGCGCAAGGAGACACCCATCATGTGGACACAACGATTCAAGACCCTGATGCTGCGCGAGTGGATGCAGCATCACCGCGGCTGGCTGCTCCTGATGCTGGTACCGCCCCTGCTGTTCATGGCCCTGCTGCCCGTGGGCCATGTCGAGATGGACGAGGACCTGCATCCGACCGTGCTGGCGGATATGGTGGTGTCCGCCAGTGCCGTGCTGATTGGCGCCATCATCTGGGTCACGACGGTGTTTCAGCTGCCCGGGCTGGCACGGCGCGACCAGCAGGATCGCTCCATCGAGTTCTGGCGCTCCCTGCCCGCCAGTCATAGCGAGAGCCTGGGTGCCCTGCTGACCATGCACGTGCTGCTCCTCCCGATGCTGGCCGTCTTGGTGGGCAGCGTGGTGGGCCTGCCGGTCGCCGCCGGCCTGGTGCTCAAGCTGGGCGGCACGGCCGCCCTGGCCGAGGTGTCCTGGTCAGGCCTGCTGCTCAGCACCCTGTTCGGTGTGGTGCGCCTGATGCTGGGCTCGCTGCTGATGGCCTTGTGGCTGGCGCCCCTGCTGCTGCTGCTGATGGCCGCCTCGGCCTGGCTCAAGCGCCTGGGAGTGCCCGTGGTGCTCGGCGTCTTGGGCATAGGGGGCCTGGTCCTGGACAAGGTCTACGGCCTGCCCATCGTGTGGCAGCTGATGAAGACCCAGCTCGAGGGCGCCCTCAAGGCCTTCATGAATCATCTCAGCGAGTTTGAGCATGCGCAGCACAGCCCCGAGAAGCTGAGCGCCGCCGCCGGCCGCTGGGCCTGGGACGATGGACTCGCCGCACTGGGCGGCCTGGCTTCACCCCACCTGATCGGCGGCCTGGTGCTGGCCGGCCTGTGCTTCTGGCTGCTGGTGCTGCAGCGCCAGCGCAGCCACTGAGCCGCACGCAAGCAGCCTGCCGCTCAGGCGGCGGGCTGGGGCTGGGCCGCCAACTGGGCGCCCAGCTCCTTGCGATAGCGATTGAGCTCCTGGACGCTGGCAAAGCTGCGCTCCATCAGCAGGCTCATATTGTGGAGAATGCGCTCCACCACCTTGCCCTCCCACACGGCATCGAACTGGATCTGCTTGTCCAGCCAATGCTCGAGCCACTGCGGATCGGGCAGACGGCTCTGGATGGTGTCACGCGGGAAGAGTGCGGCGTTGACATGGAGGTTGGTCGGGTGCAAGGCCTGGGCGGTGCGTCGGGCACTGGCCATCAGCACCCCGACCTTGGCGAATGCGGCGCGTGCCTCGTCACCGAACTTGCCCATGGCCCGCTTCATATAGCGAAGATAAGCGCCGCCGTGGCGGGCCTCGTCACGCGACAGGGTCTCGTAGATGGCCTTGATCACCGGCTCGGTATGCCACTCGGCAGCGCGCCGATACCAGTGGTTCAGCCGGATCTCGCCGCAGAAATGCAGCATCAGCGTCTCCAGCGCCGGCGCCGGGTCGAACTCAAAGCGGATCTCGTGCAACTCCTGCTCGGTGGGTACGAGATCGGGGCGAAAGCGCCGCAGGTACTCCATGAGCACCAGGGAATGCTTCTGTTCCTCGAAGAACCACACGCTCATGAAGGCCGAGAAGTCGCTGTCCTCCCGGTTGTCACGCAGGAACATCTCCGTGGCGGGCAAGGCGGCCCACTCCGTGATGGCATTCATCTTGATGGTGTGCGCCTGATCGTCGCTCAGGCGTGCCGGGTCAAAGCTGGACCAAGGGATGTCGGTGTCCATGTTCCAGCGCACGGCCTCTAGCTGCTTGAAGAGTTCGGGATAGAGCATGGCCTGTCCTTGCTTGAGCGTCTCTGAGCACTTTTTGATTCTATGCCCGGCCCCTGGCGGCAGGCCGGGCCAACGAAACAAGACCCCGCGCCGGCGCCCGGCTCTTGAAAATGCCTAAAGTCAGCCCAAGTACTGCCGTACAACAGTACAGGCTCTTGGCTGTAGCGGCTTGAAGGGACAAATCCCCCGGGGGCTGCTCATCAAACCTGAACACAAGGTACACCTAGCATGCTGGACTGTCGTGGCACTTGCCAGCGCCAGCACCGAGAACATAGTTCCCAAAGGCCGCACAGCAGCTATATATTTGGAGCAAGATTTCGATCGTGAGACCGCCTCCACACGGAGGCAGAAATCCCGAGGCCCTTCTCCTCCTCCTCCCTCCCTCCCTCGTTGGGCTCGGGGCGTCTTGCGATCTCTTTTATGCCCGGGGCTTCCGCATTCGCGGAAGCCCTTTTCGCTTGGAGGAACCGCCCGGCCGAGGCAAAAATGAGCCTCAGCGCATCCAGCCCTTGCGGCGGAAGTAGATCAGCGGAGCGGCCACCGAAGCGGCCATCAAGAGCAGGGCGTAGGGGTAGCCCAGGCTCCAATCCAGCTCGGGCATGAACTTGAAGTTCATGCCGTAGATGCTCGCAATCAAGGTCGGCGGCAGCAGGGCCACGCTGGCCACCGAGAAGATCTTGATGATCTTGTTCTGATTGATGTTGATGAAACCAACCGTGGCATCCATCAGGAAGTTGATCTTGTCGAACAGGAAGGCCGTGTGGCTGTCCAGCGAGTCGATATCACGCAGGATCTGGCGCGACTCCTCGAACTGCTCGGCATTGAGCATGCGGCTGCGCATCATGAAACTGACGGCGCGCCGCGTATCCATCACATTGCGGCGGATGCGCCCGTTCAAGTCTTCCTCACGGGCGATGGCGGCCAAGACCTCGGCGGCCTCGGCATCATTCACCTCGCTCTTGAGCACGCGAGCGCTGACCTTCTCCAGGCTGTCGTAGATGCCCTCCAGCACATCGGCCGAATACTCGGCGTCGGCATCGTAGAGCTTGAGCAGCACATCCTTGGCATCCTCGATCAGGGCCGGGATGCGCCGCGCCCGCAAGCGCAAGAGCCGGAAGACAGGCAGATCCTCCTTGTGGATGGAGAACAGCACATTGTTGAAGAGGATGAAGGCCACACGCACATTGCGCGGGGAGCTGTCGTCATCAATCAGGAAGTCCGAGCGGATATGCAGCTCGCCGTTGTCTTCCTCGTAGAAGCGGGCGGACTCTTCCAGGTCATCGTCAACGATGTCTTCGGGGATGTTCAGGCCGAAATGATCACGGATCCAACCCTTTTCCTCGGCACTGGGATCTTCAAGATCCACCCAGATGGGGCGAACCTGGGACAAGGCCTCGGAACTGGCGATCTCTTCCTGGAACAGTCCGCCCCGCAGGCGGCCATTGTCCAGCGTGAAAACATTGAGCATGCAGAAAAACTCCAGCGCACCAGCGCCGTCGGGTGAGGACGGGCGGGCCGTCCGGATGGGTCTGAGGTCGGGGCTACCGTCTCACTCCGGACTGGCGGTCGGCACAACACGCGTGCTACCGGCTGCAGGCACTGGAGTGGACGGTCACCGCGGGTGATCGCTGTCCAAGAATGACTCCAGAGATGGGGCGAAAGAATTATCACATCCGCCACAGGGTGGCGCAAAGGCCAACAGCGCATTGAAGCACAGCTATGCCCGCTTGGGACGGGCAACACTCCGATTGGGTAGGGCATTGGCTTCAAATTCTTGTCACATGGCAGAGGGCGGCGCACACTGGACTCGACAGCTCAGCAGCCAAGCCTCCGCTACCCACCGCCCCTCAGCATCCGACACCCCGCACCCGATTCAGCATCTTCCGTCCCTGCCTAATTCCCTGAATTCGGCTTTTCCGTCCACCCTCGTGAAAGGAGGCTCTATGAACCTGACAATCAGCGGCCACCATCTTGAAGTGACACCGGCGCTGCGTGAGTACGTGCTTACAAAGTTGGACAGGGTGACCCGCCACTTTGACCAGGTCGTCGACATCAACGTCCTGCTCACCGTGGAAAAGCAAAAGGAGAAGGATCGCCGGCAACGTGCCGAAATCAATGTTCACGTCAAGGGTCGTGACATCTTCGTGGAACAGTCCCATGAAGATCTTTATGCCGCGATTGATCAGCTGATGGACAAGCTGGATCGCCAAGTCTGTCGACACAAGGACCGGGTGCAGGACCATCATCACACCTCGCCCAAGCGTCTGGAGCTGGGCGCCTGAGTCCCAGACCTGCACCCTCTGATACTGGCGGCCTGCGGGCCGCTTTTTCTTGCGCGAACCCGGCTGTGCGCAGAGCACGCTTGTTGTTGCTGCGCCGCCGCAAAGACGCGCACAAGTACCGAGCCTTGCAAGACTCGGAAACCAAGATCGGGACGATGATTCCTATAATCCGGCTCCTAGCTACCGAAAAAGCGTCCCGCCCAAGGCCCATCAAGCCCTAACCGGCGCTGCGACCCGATGAACCGTCTTGCCGCCATCCTGCCCGCCAGCAATGTGCTGGTGAATGTGGACGCCTCCAGCAAAAAGCGTGTCTTTGAGCAGGCTGGCTTGCTGTTCGAAAACAATCACAGCATCGCGCGCGCCTCGGTCACCGACAACCTCTTTGCCCGGGAGCGTCTGGGCTCAACCGGACTGGGCCATGGCGTGGCCATTCCGCATGGCCGCATCAAGGGCCTGAAGAACCCGCTGGCCGCCGTGCTGCGTGTGCAGCAGTCCATAGGCTTCGATGCGCCGGATGACGAGCCCGTCAGCCTCCTGATCTTCTTGCTGGTTCCCGAAGCCGCCACCCAGCGCCATCTGGAAATCCTCTCGGAAATCGCCGAGATGCTCTCCGACCGCGAGCTGCGTGAACGCCTCAAGACCGAGCATGAAGCGGCCGATCTGCACCGCCTGATCTCGGCCTGGGAACCGCTGAAGTCGGTCGCCTGAGTCACAGCCCCAGAGCCGCGTGAAAGTTACCTCCATCAGCGCTGACCGGCTCTTCGAGGAGCACCGACGGTCTCTTCGCTGGGAGTGGGTGGCGGGGCACGCTCACCCCGAGCGCCGCTTCGACGAGGGCGCGCTCCGCGAAGCACAGTCCGCCGCCGACCTGGTGGGCTACCTCAACTACATCCACCCCTACCGGGTCCAGATCGTCGGCCGGCGCGAAGTCGCTTACCTGAGCGAGGCCTCGGGCGAGGTGCTGGACCGGCGCATCGCGCGCATCGTCACCCTGGAGCCGCCGGTCATCATCGTGGCGGACGACCAAACGCCACCCGACCGCCTGGTGGCCATGTGCGACCGCGCCGATATCCCGCTCTTCATCACCGCCGACTCGGCCGGCCACGTGATTGATGTGGTGCGCGCCTATCTGGCTCAGCTCTGCGCCAACCGGACCACGCGGCACGGCGTCTTCATGGATATTCTGGGCCTGGGCGTGCTGCTGACCGGCGAGTCCGGCCTGGGCAAGAGCGAACTGGGCCTGGAACTGATCTCGCGCGGCCATGGCCTGGTGGCCGACGACGCGGTGGACTTTTTCCGCATCGCCCAGACGGCCATCGAGGGCCGCTGCCCCGAGCTGCTGATGAATCTGCTGGAGGTGCGCGGCATCGGCCTGCTGGACATCAAGGCCATCTTTGGCGAGACGGCGGTGCGCCGCAAGATGCGGCTCAAGCTCATCGTGCATCTGGTCCGCAAGGAAACCATGGAGCGCGATTTCGAGCGCCTGCCCTATGAGCCCCTCTACGAAGACGTGCTGGGCATGCCGGTGCGCAAGGCCGTGATCGCCGTGGACGCGGGCCGCAATCTCGCCGTGCTGGTGGAGGCGGCGGTGCGCAACACCATCTTGCAGCTGCGTGGCATTGACACCTACCGCGAGTTCGTCGAACGCCACCAGCGCGCCATCGAGAACGGCCAGCTCGACGACCCCAGCTAGTGACTCACGCCGGGTTGATCAGCGTGATCAACCCCGATGCGGGCAGGCCTTCTTGGTGCAGCTCGCGTACAGCGCCAGGGAATGCTCCTGCAATGCGAAGCCGCGCTCCTTGGCAATGGCGTGCTGGCGCTCCTCGATCTGCGCGTCGTAGAACTCTTCCACGCGGCCACAGCTCAGGCAGACCAGATGGTCGTGGTGATGGCCCTCATTGAGCTCGAACACCGCCTTGCCGGACTCGAAGTGGTTGCGCGAGAGCAAACCGGCCTGCTCGAACTGGGTCAGCACGCGGTACACCGTGGCCAAGCCGATATCTGCCCCCTCGGTCAGCAGGGCCTTGTAGACGTCTTCAGCGGTCATATGGCGCTGCGCCGTGGTCTGGAAGATCTCCAGAATCTTGATACGGGGCAGGGTGGCCTTGAGGCCGCTGTTCTTGATTTCTTCGGTCCGGTCCATGGGGTTCTGCGCTGGGCAAACCCCCTTGGGCCTGCCGCTAGAATGGGGCAATCATAGCCAGCAATGGGCGTCCTGCGCCCCAAGGCCCCGAAGATATGCGTTCCATCATCCCGACGTCCCTGGCCGCCCTGGCCCTGCTTGGCCTCGCCGGCTGCTCCTCACTGCCCTCGTGGGACAGCCTGCCCTCGGTTTCCGGAGACAAGGTGCTGGGCCTGGTCACCCCTTACCGCTTGGAAGTGGTGCAAGGCAATGTGCTGACCAAGGAGCAGGTCGCCATGGTCAAGCCCGGCATGAGCCGCAACCAGGTGCGAGACCTCTTGGGCTCGCCCCTGCTGACCGATATCTTTCACGAGAACCGCTGGGATTACGCCTTCTCCATCCGCCGCCAGGGTGCCGCACCACAGGCCCGCCATCTGGTCGCTTGGTTCGAGGGTGACACGCTGAAGTCCGTGGATGTGCCGGACGATCTGCCCAGCGAAAAGGAATTCATCGCCTCGATCAACACCTTCAAGGCCGGAAAGGTGCCCAAGCTGGAGCTGAGCGAGGAGGAGCGCAAGGCTCTGCCCGTGCCGGTCAGGCCGGCCGCCCAGGCCCAGGAGCCCGTGGGCCCGGTGCGCAGCTACCCGCCGCTGGAGCCTCGCTCGTGAGCGCGCCCGTTCTGAATATCGCCATTGCCGGGGCCTCCGGCCGCATGGGTCGCATGCTGATCGAGGCCGTGGTCAACGCCCCCGACTGCCGTCTCAGCGGCGCGCTGGACCGGACCGACAGCCCGGCCCTGGGCCAGGACGCCAGCGCTTGGCTGGGCCAGGCCAGCGGCGTGGCCATCACCGCCGACCTGCGCCAGGGCCTGGCCGGCGCCGATGTGCTGATCGACTTCACCCGCCCCGAGGGCACGCTGGCCCATCTGGCCATCTGCCGCGAGCTGGGCACCAAGGTCGTGATCGGTACCACCGGCTTCACCCCCGAACAGAAGGCCGAGGTGGCTGCCCATGCCCGCGAGATCGGCGTCATGATGGCGCCGAACATGAGCGTGGGCGTGAACGTGGTGCTCAAGCTGCTGGACCTGGCCGCCCGCTCCCTGTCCACCGGCTACGACATCGAGATCGTCGAGGCCCACCATCGCCATAAGGTGGACGCCCCCAGCGGCACCGCCCTGGCCATGGGCGAGGTGGTGGCCCAGGCCCTGGGCCGCGACCTCAAGAGCTGCGCGGTCTACGGCCGCGAGGGCGTCACCGGCGAGCGCGATCCCTCCACCATTGGTTTTGCCACCGTGCGCGGCGGCGATATCGTGGGCGACCACACCGTGCTCTTCGCCGGCATCGGCGAGCGCATCGAGATCAGCCACAAGTCCAGCAGCCGCGTCACCTATGCCCAGGGCAGCCTGCGCGCCGCCCGCTTCCTGGCCGCCAACGGTCCCGGCCTCTATGGCATGGACGACGTGCTTGGCCTGAAGTAAGGGCGGGGCAGGGAGGGACTCCATCCATGCAAGCGGGCTTCGCAGGCTACTGGGCCCAGGCCGATGGGGTCTCGCGTGGCGTGGCCCTGCTGATGCTGCTGATGTCCCTCAGCGCCTGGGTGCTGATCTTCTGGAAGAGCTGGGCTCTGCGGCGCGCCCGACGCGATCTGCAGCGCGCCGTGCCCGCCTTCTGGGCGGCGCCGGACCTGGACGCCGGTCGCCAGGCCTTGCTGGGCCTGGACCGCGAGCAAATCCTCCTGCCCCTGCTCGATGCGGGGCGGGCAGCCCCGGCCGGCCCCTGTCTGGAAGCCGCCGGCCGGCTCGAATCCCAGCTCACCCGCCGACTGCGCGACGCCCTGCATGCCGTGCTGCAGCGCCTGCAATACGGTCAGGTCATGCTGGCCTCCATCGGCGCCACAGCGCCCTTTGTGGGCCTGTTCGGCACCGTCTGGGGCATCTACCACGCCCTGCTCCAGCTCTCCGCGGGAGGGCAGCTCAGCATCGAGCGCATTGCCGGCCCGGTGGGCGAGGCCCTGGTGATGACGGCGGCCGGCCTGGCCGTGGCCATTCCGGCCGTGCTGGCCTACAACGTGTTCGGCAAGCTCGTCGCCGCCTGCGAGGCCGAGCTGGAAGGCTTTGCCCACGATCTGCGCGAGCTGCTGCAGAGCGCGGCCGGCTGAAGAGGGCCGCAGCATGGCTTTCGGCCGCCTGGAACGCCGCGAAGCGCCCAAGCCCATGGGCGAGATCAATATGACGCCGCTGATCGACGTCATGCTGGTGCTGCTGGTGATCTTCATGATCACCGCACCGCTGATGAGCAGCTCCCTGCGCCTGGACCTGCCGCGCAGCGAGGCCGCCACGCCCAGCGAGGCGCCGGCCTTCATCGGCGTGACCATGCTGGCCGATGGCAGCCTCTATGTGGACGACGATCGCGTGGAGATCGGTCTGTTCCAGAGCCGCATGAAGATTCTCGCGACGGCACAGCCCGGCCTGGAAGTGCAGCTGCGCGCCGACAAAAGCGTGTCCTATGGCCAGGTGGCCCAGCTGATCGGCTGGATACAGGCCGCCGGCCTGAGCCGCATCGCCTTCGTTGCCGAAGCGCCCGCCGCCCCGCGCTGAACTGCCGGTGCGGCAGCGCCTCCTACAATCGGCGGCTTCAGCGCCCCGTGCTCCATCATGAACGACAAGTACGCCCCGAACGAGATCGAAGCCGCCGCCCGGCAATACTGGCAGTCCCGCGACGCCTATCGCGTCAGCGAGGACCAGAGCAAGCCCAAGTTCTACGCCTGCTCCATGCTGCCCTATCCCAGCGGCAAGCTGCACATGGGCCATGTGCGCAACTACACGATCAACGACATGCTCACGCGTCAGCTGCGCATGAAGGGCTACAACGTGCTGATGCCCATGGGCTGGGACGCCTTCGGCCTGCCGGCCGAGAACGCCGCCATGAAGGGCAAGGTGCCGCCGGCGCAGTGGACCTACTCCAACATCGCGTACATGAAGTCGCAGATGCAGGCCATGGGCCTGGCCATCGACTGGTCGCGCGAAATCGCCACTTGCCAGCCCGAGTACTACAAGTGGAACCAGTGGCTGTTCCTGAAGATGCTGGAGAAGGGCATCGCCGAGCGCCGCACCCAGGTCGTCAACTGGGACCCGGTAGACCAGACCGTGCTGGCCAATGAGCAGGTGATCGACGGCCGCGGCTGGCGCTCCGGCGCCCTGGTCGAGAAGCGCGAGATCCCCGGCTACTACCTGAAGATCACCGACTACGCCGAGGAGCTGCTCTCGGCAGTCAGCAATCCCGAGGACAAGAACTACCTGTCCGGCTGGCCCGAGCGCGTGCGCCTGATGCAGGAGAACTGGATCGGCAAGAGCCAGGGCCTGCGCTTCGCCTTCCCGCACGACATCAAGGGCGCTGACGGCGCCCTGATCCAGGACGGCAAGCTGTACGTGTTCACCACCCGCGCCGACACCATCATGGGTGTGAGCTTCTGCGCCGTGGCGCCGGAGCACCCCCTGGCCGCGCATGCCGCCGCCGGCAACGCCGAGCTGGCCGCCTTCATCGAGGAATGCAAGCAGGGCGGCACCACCGAGGCCGAACTCGCCACGCAGGAAAAGAAGGGCATGCCCACGGGCCTGGTGGTCACGCACCCGCTGACCGGCGCCCAGGTGCCGGTGTGGATCGGCAACTATGTGCTGATGAGCTATGGCGACGGCGCTGTGATGGGCGTACCCGCCCATGACGAGCGCGACTTCGCCTTTGCCAACAAGTACGGCATCGAGATCAAGCAGGTCGTCGCCGTCGAGGGCCAAAGCTTCTCCACCACGGCCTGGGCCGACTGGTACGGCGACAAGACGCAAGGCGTCTGTGTCAACTCCGGCGTGCTCGATGGCCTGGGCCACAAGCAAGCCGTGGACAAGGTCGCCGAGCTGCTCGGCGCGAAGGGCCTGGGCGAGAAGAAGACCACCTGGCGCCTGCGCGACTGGGGCGTGAGCCGCCAGCGCTACTGGGGCACGCCCATCCCCATCATCCACTGCGAGGAGCATGGCGCCGTGCCGGTGCCTGAAGATGCCCTGCCGGTGGTGCTGCCCGAGGAATGCATCCCGGACGGCAGCGGCAACCCGCTGGCCAAGCATGAGCACTTCCTGAACGTGCCCTGCCCGGTCTGCGGCAAGCCCTCCCGCCGCGAGACCGACACCATGGACACCTTCGTGGACTCGTCCTGGTACTTCATGCGCTACTGCGATGCGCAGAACCCCGACGCCATGGTCGGCGCCGGCACCGAGTACTGGATGCGCCCCGGCGCCGCCATGGACCAGTACATCGGCGGCATCGAGCACGCCATCCTGCACCTGCTCTACGCCCGCTTCTGGACCAAGGTCATGCGCGATCTGGGCCTGGTCAAGATCGACGAGCCCTTCACCAAGCTGCTGACCCAGGGCATGGTGCTCAACCACATCTACTCGCGCCGCAGCGACAAGGGCGGCATCGAATACTTCTGGCCGCACGAGGTCGAGAACGTCTTCGACGAGAAGAGCGGCAAGATCATCGGCGCCAAGCTCAAGAGCGATGGCTCGGCCATCGACTACGAGGGCGTGGGCACCATGTCCAAGTCCAAGAACAATGGCGTGGACCCGCAGGAGCTGATTAACCAGTACGGCGCCGACACCGCCCGTCTGTTCGTGATGTTCGCCAGCCCGCCCGAGCAGACCCTGGAGTGGAACGATGCCGGCGTCGAGGGCGCCCACCGCTTCCTCAAGCGCGTCTGGGGATTTGCCGCCAAGCATGCCGAGGTGCTGAAGGCCGCGGGCAGCGACTTCGCCGCCCTCAGCGAGGAGGGCAAGGCCCTGCGCCGCGAGGTGCATCTGGTGCTCAAGCAGGTCAGCTACGACTACGAGCGCATGCAGTACAACACCGTGGTCTCCGGGGCCATGAAGCTGCTGAATGCGCTGGAAGGCTTCAAGGATGTGGGGCCCCAAGCCGCCGCCGTGCGCGAAGGCGTCTCGGTGCTGCTGCGCGTGCTCTACCCCGCCTGCCCGCACATCAGCCACACCCTGTGGCAGGACCTGGGCTTTGCCGCCGAGCTGGGCGATCTGCTGGACGCCCCCTGGCCCCAGGTAGACGAGGGCGCCCTGGTGCAGGACCAGATCGAGCTGATGCTGCAGGTCAACGGCAAGCTGCGCGGTTCGCTCAAGGTGCCGGCCCAGGCCGACAAGGCCGCCATCGAGGCCGCCGCCCTGGCGCATGAGAAGTTCGCCGAGTTCAGCGAAGGCAAGCCGGCCAAGAAGGTCATCATCGTCCCCGGCCGCCTGGTCAACCTCGTCGTCTGATGACACTGCGCCGCCGCACCCTCCTGCTCGCCACCCTGCCCCTGGGGCTGGCCGCCTGCGGCTTTGCGCCGCGGCGCGAGCCGGAACTGCGCTTTCGCAGCCTGGGCCTGCAGGGCTTCAGGCCCGGCTCGCCCCTGGCGGCGGAGCTGCGGCGCCAGCTGCTGGCGCGCACCTCGGTGCAGGTGCCCGAGGACTTCAACCGTGCCGAGCTGGTGCTGGAAGCGCGACGCGACGACCGCGACAAGCGGGCCCTGGTGACCACCAGCGCCGGACAGGTGCGGGAGTGGGAGCTGCGCCTGCGCGTGGACTATCTCTTGCGCACCGCATCCGGCGAGATCCTGCTGCCACCCACCGAGCTGCGCCTGAGCCGCGAGATGAACTACACCGAGACCCAGGCCCTGGCCAAGGAGCAGGAGGAGGCCCAGCTCTTCCGCGCCATGCAGTCCGATGCGGTGACCCAGATCCTGCGCCGCCTGGCCACGGTGCGCCTCCCCGGCTGAGCCCCGCGCCGTGCAGATCCGCCCCGACGCACTCCCGGCCCAGCTGGCCAAGGGCCTCAAGCCCCTCTACACGGTCTACGGCGACGAGCCCCTGCTGGCCCAGGAGGCCTGCGACGCCATCCGCGCCGCGGCGCGAGCCCAGGGCTATGGCGAGCGCAAGGTCTTCACCGTCAGCGGCGCCTATTTCGACTGGGGCCCGGTGCTGGGCGCGGCCCAGGCCCTGAGCCTGTTTGCCGAGCGCCAGTTCATCGAGATCCGCATTCCCTCGGGCAAGCCCGGCAAGGAGGGCTCCGAGGCTCTGCAGCGCTACTGCGAGGCCCTGCCCGAGGATGTGGTCACCCTGGTCAGCCTGCCCCGCCTGGACAAGACCCAGATGAACGGCGCCTGGTTCGGCGCCCTGGACGCTCATGGCCTCACCGTGCGCGTGGACCCGGTGGAGCGCCGCGCCCTGCCGCAGTGGATCGCCCAGCGCCTGGCGGCCCAGGGCCAGCCCGTGGCCGAGGGTGAGGAGGGTCAGCGCGCCCTGGCCTTCTTTGCCGACCGGGTGGAGGGCAATCTGCTGGCCGCGCACCAGGAGTTGCAGAAGCTCGCCCTGCTGCACCCCCAGGGGCCGCTGAGCTTCGAGCAGATCGAGCAGGCCGTGCTGAACGTGGCGCGCTACGACGTGTTCAAGCTCAGCGAGGCCGTGCTGGCCGGCCAGCTCACCCGGGTGCTGCGCATGCTGGACGGCCTGCGCGCCGAGGGCGAGGCTGCCGTGCTGGTGCACTGGACCCTGGCCGAGGATGTGCGCGCCCTCAAGCGCGTGCGCGAGGCCGTGGAGGCCGGCAAGCCCCTGCCCATGGCCCTGCGCGAGGGCCGCATCTGGGGTGCCAAGGAAAAGCTCTTCGAGCGCATCGTGCCCGGCCTGCGCCTGGCCCAGCTCACGCCCCTGGTGGAGGCGGCCCAGGTCTGCGACGGCATCGTCAAGGGCCTGCGCCATCCCGGCTGGCCCCTGGAGCCCTGGGACGCCTTGCAGCGCCTGGCCCTGATGCTGATCGAGGTGGCCGCAGCCCCGCGCGCGCCCAAGCTGGCCCTGCGCCCCTGAGCGCACGGCCGTGTCGCGCGGTTCCCCGGGTCAGCCCCATTCCGGCTAGAGTCAGTGCCGTTGCGTTGAACGGCACCACGTGCCGAAAACATGCGGGCTTTGTATCGACATGCGCTGATCCTGGGATGGCTGGGTGGCTGCGGCTGCAGCATGGCCCTGCCCTGGGCCATTGAGGTGCTTGATGCCAAGGGTCAGCCCCTGGCCAACGCCGTGGTCGCCGTCGAGCTGCAGGGACAGGCACGCACGGCGCCCCGTGGCACGCGGGCCGAGATGGTGCAGCGCGAGCGCCAGTTCCAGCCCGCCATCCTGACGGTTCAGACGGGCACGGCGGTGTTTTTCCCGAACTTTGACACCGTCCGCCACCACGTCTATTCCTTCTCCCCGATCAAGCCCTTCGACATCAAGCTCTACTCGGGCACACCGGCCGAGCCCATCGTGTTCGACAAGCCCGGTGTCGCGGCACTGGGTTGCAATATCCACGACCGCATGAGCGCCCATATCGTCGTCGTCGACACGCCCCTGTTCGCCCTGACCGACGCCACTGGGCGCGTGCAGCTGGACCTGCCGCCGGGGCAGCACAGCGTGCGCCTGTGGCATGCCAGTCTGCGCAAGCCTCAGCTCCAGATGCAAAACCTGATGGTCAACGCACAAATGTCCGCCCCCAGCCGACTCCGACTTGCCGAGGACTGAGCCCGCCCATGCCGCGCCCACTTCCCGCCTTCCTGAATCCGCGCCGCATCGAAGGCCGCATCGTCGCCCTCTTTCTGGCGCTGCTGCTGCTGGTGCAGCTCGCCAGCCTGGCCTTCACGCGGCAGACCATCGAGGCCAACGCGGAGCGTGCCATCGACGCCAAGCTGGCCACGGCCGGCCGCATGATGCAGCGCCTGCTGGTACAGCAGGCTGCCCGCGAGCAGGCTGCGGCCGAGCTGCTGGCGGCCGACTGGGGCTTCCGCGAAGCCCTGGGGCGGGGCTATGGCGAGCAGGAGGACCGGGACACCATCAGGGATGCGCTGGCCAACAACGGGGAACGCGTCGGAGCGGCCCTGGTGGCCTACACCGACCTGGATGGTCGCCTCGTGGCGGCCACCCGCCCTGGCATCGAGGCCTTGCTGAAGTCCCTGCGCGAGGGCGCGGACCCCGAGTTGCCCGCCATGGTGCTGCTGGACGGCCAGCTGCTGCAGCTGGCCACCGTGCCGGTGAAGGCTCCGACCTTGATGGGGCATGTTCTGATGGGTTTCGCCCTGGACGACACGCCCCTGCAGGACCTCAAGCGCCTGGTCAATATCGACGCGATGTTCCTGACCGCCCCGCGCGATCAGCCCTGGGTCGAACTCGTGTCCCTGCTGGAGCCCCGTGAGCGGGAACAGATGGGCAGTGTGCTGAACCACCAGGAGCCCGGCCTCACGGTCATGCGGTCCTGGGGTGATCAGCGCTGGGAGCTGCGCCTGATGAGCCTGCCCCTGCGCGATCTGGCCTCTGGCCCGCCAAGCCGAGCCGCCGTGGCCATGTGGGCCTCGGTAGATGAAGAAATGGCGCCCTACCGCCAGCTGCAACTCAGCCTGCTGGCCCTGACCCTGGCAGGTCTGCTGGCTTTTGCGGTGGGCAGCATCTTCACGGCGCGCCGCATCAGCCGGCCCATCGCCTCCCTGGCCGAATCGGCCGAGCGCCTGGGCCGCGGCGACTATGAAACCCCGGTCACGGCCAGCTCCACGCTGGGCGAGGTGAGCGAGCTGGCCAGCGCCTTTGAGCTCATGCGCCACGACATCCGTGACCGCGAGGCTCAGGTGCACCGCCTGGCCTTCTGGGACCCGCTCACCGGCCTGCCCAACCGCGAGCAATTCAGCCAGCGCCTGAGCGCCCGCCTGGCCGAAGGGGGCGAACACCCCTGCGCCGTGCTGATGCTGGACCTGGACCGCTTCAAGCATGTCAACGATGTGCTGGGTCACGCCTTCGGTGACCGCCTGCTGCGCAGCGTGGCGGTGCGCCTGCAAGCCTTGCAAAACACGGAAGGCAGCCTGCTGGCCCGCCTAGGGGGTGACGAATTCGCCCTGCTGCTGGAGGGCGCCGACGAGGCGGCCGCCCTGGCCCAGGCCGCACGCATTCACCAGGACTTCGTCACACCGCTGTGCATAGACGACCAGACCGTGGACCTTGGGGCCGGCATCGGCATTGCGCTGGCGCCCTCGCAGGGCCGTGACACCCGCATCCTGCTGGCCCGTGCCGAGCTGGCCATGTACGCCGCCAAACGCCGCCAGAGCGGCAGCATGGTCTACGAAAGTGCGCTGGACGCCGGCAGCCAGGAGGCCCTGTCGCTGCTGAGCGAGCTGCGCCGTGCGATCGAGCGCCAGGAACTGCGACTGTTTCTGCAGCCCAAGGTGGACTTCAAGACCGGCCAGGTGCACAGCGCCGAAGCCCTGGTGCGCTGGGAACACCCCGAGCGTGGCCTGGTGCCGCCCATGCAGTTCATTCCCTTTGCCGAGCAGACCGGCTTCATCCGCCAGCTCACGGCCTGGGTGATCGAGGAATCGGCCCGCTTTGCGCAGCAGGCCAGGGCGCGGGGCCTGTCGCTTCGCATCAGTGTCAACCTCAGCACGCGCGACCTGCTGGACCAGGAACTGCCTGCCAAGATCGCGGCCCTGCTGGGCCGGCACGGTACCGACCCCTCCATGCAATGCCTGGAAATCACCGAGAGCGCCATCATGGACGATCCGCAGCGCGCGCTGCAGACCCTGGAGCGCTTGTCGGAGATGGGCTTCAAGCTCTCTATCGATGACTTCGGCACCGGCTACTCCTCCCTGGCCTACCTGAAGCGCCTGCCCGTCAACGAGCTCAAGATCGACCGCAGCTTTGTGATGGCCATGGAGCGCGATCTCGATGACGCCAAGATCGTGCGCTCCACCATCGAGCTGGCGCACAACCTGGGCCTGTCGGTGGTGGCCGAGGGCGTGGAGACCGGCAAGGCCTGGAAGCTGCTCGCGGCCCTGGGCTGCGATGAGGGCCAGGGCTACTTCATCGGGCGCCCCGTGCCCGCCGCACAGCTCTTGGACTGGTTGCCCCGCTGGAAGGCGCCGGACCTCGGCGACGAATCCCTGGATACCGTCTTCGCCGGCCTGAACTGAACCGGCCTCGCGCCGGCTCAGGGCGTGCGCAGCGGCAGGGACATGATGAAGCGGCTGCCGCGTCCCGGCGCGCTGTGGGCATGGATCTCGCCACCCAGCACATGGCAGACGATGGTGTGGCAGATGGCCAGGCCCAGTCCATTGCCGCCCTGGCCGAAGCGGGTGGAGAAGAAGGGGTCGAACACCCGCTCCAGCACCGCCTCGCTCATGCCACGCCCGTTGTCGCGCACCTCCAGCCGGCAGCGCCCCTCGTCCAGCGGCGCCGCCAGCACCGTCACCACGCCGGGCCGACCGGGCTCCAGCCCGTGCAGCAGGGCATTGCCCACCAGGATTTCCAGCGCCTGACCCAGGGGGCCGGGATAGCTGTCCAGCCGCAGCTGGGCGTCGATTTCCAGGCGCAAAGCGTGTCCGGCACGCGTGGCCCGGGTCGCCAGGACATGAAGCCGCTCCGCCGCCAACTCGGCCAGGAGGAACTCACGGCGCTGCTGGACATCCCGCTCCTGCACCACCTGCTTGAGGTTGTCCACCAGGCTGGCGGCGTTGTGCATATTGCGCTCGATCATCTCCAGGCCGCTGAGCGAATCGCGCGCATAGCTCTGCCAATCGCTGCGCCTCAGCGCACCACCTCCCTCAACCCGCTGCACCATCTGACGGGTCGCTCCCAGCAAGGTGCCGGTGGCCAGCAAGCTGTTGCCAATCGGTGTGTTGATTTCATGCGCCACCCCCGCCACCAGGGCGCCCAGGGCCGCCAGCTTCTCCTGGGCCAGCAGCTGGCGCTGCAGGGCCGAGAGACGCTGGTAGGCGTGGGCATTCTCCAGCGCGATGGCGGCATAGGCCGCCAGGCTGCGCACGATGAGTTGCTCGCGCTCCCCATAGGCCGCGCTGCGCGGCGACTGCAGGCTCAGCACCCCCACCAGGCGCTGCGCCACCATCAGGGGCATGAACACCAGGCTCTGCGGCTGCGGCGTGTCGGCCACCTGGGCGGCTACGGCCAGCTCGTCGGGCGCATCCAGCACGAACTCGCGACGCTCGCGGGCGCAGCGGGCCACATAGGAATCGGGCGCATCCAGGGCAATCGGCGGGTCCTGGAAGGGCTGCCCGTCCTCCACGCCGAACTCGCACTGCAGGCGGCTGCCGCCCTCGTCCAGCAGATAGACCATCATGCAGCTGGCATGCAGCAGGGCGTGCACACGGCGCTCCAGCACCTCCAGCACACGATCCACCTGCAGCTCGGCCGTGATCTCCTGGCCCACCCGGCCCAGATGCTCCAGCACCGCATGTGCATCCTTGAGCGCCTCGAAGCGCGCCGCCTCCGAGGCCGCCAGGCGCCGCAGATGCTCGCTCTCGGCGCGGGCACGTTCGATCTGGTGATGGGTGTGCATGGCGCGCGAGCGCTGGCGGGCGTCCTCGCTGAAGCCCTGCTCGCGCAGCGCACCGGCCCGGCGCGAGAGCTCGAAGGCCGTCTCGTACTGGCCCAAGCTCGCATGCGCGCGTGCGGCACCATCCAGCAGAGCCGGTGGCAGGCGGTAGCCGGGCAGGGCCTGCGCCTCCTCCAGGGCCTGGGCATAGCACTGGCGCGCCTCCTCGCCGCGCCCCAGGCGCAGCAGCAGCTCACCCAGCTGGCCGTGCAGCTCCGGCAGCTGGCCGCGCTCATGCTGGGACTGACACAAGGCCAGGGCCTGCTGCACGGCCTGCACGGCGTCCTCGGCCCGCTCCAGGGCCGGCAGGACGCGGGCGCGCCCCCGGGCGGACTCGATCTGCAGATCGATCCACCCCCCCACCACGGCCTCACGCCCCAGCTGCTCAAAGCCCTGCAGCGCGGCCTGGGCATCACCCAGATCCATGAACACATCAGCCAGATACTGGCGCCCCAGGGCCGTGGTGCGGGCCTGGGGCCGCGCCGCCTGCAGCTGCAGGCATTCCTGCAAGAGCTCGCGCGCCTCGCCCAGCTGCCCCAGGCGGCGCAGGGCCTCGCCGGTATGGGCCAGACACAGGCTGATCATGCCCGGCCAGCGCGCCGAGCGGGCCAGCTCCAGGGCCCGCCGCAGCCAGTCGATGGCGCTCTCGTAGTCGTGCATCCGGGTGAAGGTGAAACCCAGATTGGTGGCCAGGGCGATGGCGCGGCGCAGCTGACCGCTGTGCAGGGCCTGGCTGTAAGCGGCGGAGCAGGCCTCGATGGACTCCAGGAACTGGCCCCCCAGGGCCGCCAGCATGCCGCGAAAGTCGTTCAGCGCCGCGGCGCACAGGGCATCGCGCTCATCGGCCGGCGGCAGACTCGTAGCCCAGCGCGATTCGGCCTCGGCACGGTCACGCAGCACCTCGGCCCGCGCCAGGCTGGCCTCGAAAACAAGGCGGCGGCGCGCATCGCCCCCGCGCTCGGCCAGGGCAATGGCCTGTTCCAAGGCGCGGTGCAGACCCGGGGTGTCGCCGCGGTCGGCCGCCAGGTAGTAGTGCAGCCACTGCACATCGGCCAGGCCCAGCGCGTCCTGCGCGGCCGCGAAACCCTGCTCGGCACGCTGGAGCAGCCGCTCGGACTCGTCCAGCCGTCCCAGCAGCAGCACGCATTCGGCTTCGGTCAGCCACAGGCGCGGCGAGGGCGGCACGCCGCGCAGCAGCTGCAGGGCCCGCCCGGTGTCGCGCTGGCGCAGGGCCCAGGCCAGCTCCAGGGCCAGGCCCGGCTCGGGGGCCGCCCGGTAACGCGCCTCCAGGGCCTGCACGGCCTCCTCGGTGGCAAACATCTCGATCAAGGCCTGGACTCCAGCCATAACGCAGATGGTCTATGTATCCCAACGTGCATCAAGGCTAACCCAGATGCTCAGTAAGCGCGCTCCCGACTGACCCCATGGGCCAGGGGGCTTCCGGCACGCCAGGCCCGCACATTGGCGGCCACCAGGGCGGCGGCGCTGCGCGCATCGGTCTGGGCCGCGGTGTGGGGCAGCACGGTGATCTGCTCATGGCCCCAGAAGGCATGCTCCGCCGGCAGGGGCTCCTGCTGGAACACGTCCAGCACCGCGTGGCCCGGCCGGCCCCGGGCCAGGGCGTCCAGCAGATCGGCCTCCTGCACATGGGCGCCGCGTGCCAGGTTCACCAAGCCGGCCCCGGGCTTGAAGCGGGCCAGGCGCGCCGCGTCGAAGAGCCCGCGCGTGGCCGCGGTCAGGGGCAGCAGATTGATCACGGTATCGGCCTCGGCCAGGGCGGCATCCAGCACCTCCAGGCCGCCATGCAGGCAGCGCACGCCGGCCAGCGCTGCCGGGCTGCGGCTGTAGCCGCTCACCGCATAGCCCTGGGCCGCCAGAGCCTGGGCCACGCGGCCGCCCAGCTCGCCCAGGCCCAGCACCAGCACCCGCCACTCGGCGGCGCGTGGCTGGGCGGGCTGACGCCATTCGCGGCGGCGCTGCTGCGCCTGCACCTGGAAGAAGCCGCGGTGCAGGCCCAGCACGGCCCAGAGCGCGGTCTGGGGCATGGCCTCGTTCATGGCCGGGTCCACCATGCGCGCCAGGGGAATGCCCGGCGGCAGGGTCTCGTCCGCCAGCAGCTTTTCCACCCCGGCCCAGAGCGACTGGATGAAGCCCAGGCGCGGCAGGCCCTGCAGGGCACCGGGCGCCGGATTGGCCACCACGGCGATCTCCACCTCGGGCTCGGGCGCCAGCACAAAGCGCTCCTCGGGCAGGGCAGCACTGAGCAAGGCCAGCCACTGGTCCCGCTCGGCCTCGGGCCAGCGCCCGCTCAGCAGAATGCTCATGGGCTCAGGCTTCCCGGTCTTCCAGGGCCTCGCACAGGGCCATCAGGCCCGAGCGCAGGGTGGCGACACGCACCGCATGGCGGTCGCCCGCGAAATGCTCCTGCCAGACACGGGGCGGCTCGCAGCCATGGGCCAGGGCCAGCCAGACCGTGCCCACCGGCTTCTCGGCGCTGCCGCCGCTGGGGCCGGCAATGCCGGTCACGGCCAGGGCCCAGTCCAGCGGCGCATGGGCCAGCAGGCCGCGTGCCATATGGGCGGCCACCTCGGCGCTGACCGCGCCATGCAGATCGATCAGGGCCGCCGGCACGCCCAGCAGCTCGGTCTTGGCCTGGTTGCTGTAGCTCACCACACCGCGCTCGAACCACTGGCTGGAACCCGAGAGGCTGGTGCAGGCCGCGGCGATCAGGCCGCCGGTGCAGCTCTCGGCCGTGCCCATGCGCTCGCGGCGCCGGATCAGGGCCACCGCAATGCGCTCGATCAGCTCATGTTCTTCGGGAAACAGCATGGCTTATTCACCCCACAAGACTGCGCCACAAGGCGATGACGAGCAGGGTACATCCGGCCGCCACGAAATCGTCGAACAAGATGCCAAAGCCCTGGGCCCAGCCCACGGGCCGGCCGCGCTGACCCTTGAACAGGCCGTCGGCCCAGCGCACGGGGCCGGGCTTGGCGGCATCGAAGAAGCGGAACAGGGCAAAGGCCACGGCCTGGCCCCAGAAGCCGGTGGGCATCACCAGCCACAGCACCGCCCAGAAGGCCAGCACCTCGTCCCAGACGATGGCACCCGGATCGGGCGTGCGCAGGTTGCGGGCCGTCACCGTGCAGGCCCACCAGCCCAGCAGGGTGCCGCCAGCGATCAGCCAGCCCCACTGCGCGTCGCTGAGCCAGACATCCAGCACCAGAAAAGCCGCCCAGGCCCAGAGCGTGCCCACCGTGCCCGGTGCCTTGGGCGCCAGACCGCTGCCAAAACCCAGAGCGATCCAGTGCGCCGGATGGCGCAGCATGAAGCCGGCCGTGGCGCGGCGCGGGGCCAGGTCTTGCTCGGGGGCGCTGGCCGGCGCCTCGGTCCTTGCTTGCTCGGTGTCCGTGCTGCTGCTGCTCATCGTCATCAGCTCTTGAAATGGTCGAAGGAGGCCACGGCCCAGTCCAGGGCCTGGCCCTGGGCGTCGAGCAGGCGCAGTCCCGGCTCGGCCTCCAGCCGGCCCACGCGCGTGACCGGCGTGGCGCTGGCCGCGCTGGCCGCCTGCACCGCGGCGCGGGCCGCGGGCGGGGCGCTGAAGATGAGCTCGTAGTCATCGCCCCCGGACAGCGTGCACAGGCGCTGCAAGGCCAGGGGCTGATGCGCCAGGGCAGCGCCGCGCGGCAGGGCATCGGCCTGCACCGTGGCGCCCAGGCCGGAGCGCGCCAGCACATGGCCCAGATCGCCCACAAAACCGTCCGACACATCGATGGCGCTGTGCGCCAGGCCGCGCAGGGCCTGGCCCAGGGCCACGCGGGGCTGGGGGCATTCCATGGCGCGGCGGGCGGTCTCGAAGTCCTGGGCGCTCAGCGACACGCTGCCACGGAAGGCCTCCAGGGCCAGGCGCGCATCGCCCAGGCTGCCCGAGACATAGAGATCGTCGCCCGCCCGCGCGCCGCTGCGCAGCAGGGCCTGGCCGGCCGGGGCCTCGCCCATCACGGTGATGCAGAGATTCAGCGGGCCGGCCGTGGTGTCACCGCCCACCAGGGCGATGCCATGCGCATCGGCCAGCGCGAACAGGCCGCGCGCCAAGCCTTCCAGAAAGACCTCGTCCGCCCGCGGCAGGGCCAGGGCCAGGGTGAAGGCCCGGGGCGTGGCGCCACAGGCGGCCAGGTCCGAGAGATTCACCGCCAGGGCCTTGTGGCCCAGGCGCTCCGGCGCCACGGTGGACAGGAAGTGCCGGCCCTCGACCAGCATATCGGTCGAGACCAGCCACTGCGCGCCCGGTGTCGGGCCAAGCACGGCACAGTCGTCGCCAATGCCGAGCGCAACACCCGGCTGCGGCGCCCTGGTATCGCGCGTGAAGAAGCGTTTGATCAGGTCGAATTCACCCATGGGGTGGATTGTCTCAGCCTGGGCCTGCTGCGCGGGCAGGCCGACGCGACTCAGCGAGTGCTGGAGAGCTTGGCTTCTTTGATGGCCTCTTTCAGGGCGACCTGCATGCGCGGCATGGCGGACTGCATCAGGGTCTGGGAGAGCTGCATGGACTTCTGCATCACCACGGGCATCTTGTGGATCAGGGCCTGGCCCGCCGGGCTGGCATAGAAGCTGAGCATGCCATCGACCTCCGCCTGTTCGAAGGTCTCCTGGTAGAGCTTGACGAACTGCGGCTTGAGCGTCTGCCAATTCATCTCGCTGCGCATCACGCTGATGAACTTCGCGGGCACGGCATCCAGCACACGCTGCTGCTCTTCGCTCAAGGTCTTGCCTCGGGTGGCCTGCTGCATGCCAGCCCGCATCACCTGTTCCATGTGGACGAACATGGCATCCATCATCGACTCGGCCTTGGTCACCTGCAGCAGGGCCTCCACCGAGGCCTGGCTGGCGGGGGCGGCATGCACGGCACAGGCACTTGCCAAGGCCAGGGAGAGGAGCAGTCGACGCATCTGAATTTCCTTGGGGGTCTCGGGTGTGGACAGCGATGCCGTGTCAACGGCACGGAGCGCACATCTTGCCAGCCCCGGTGCACGCAGCATGCCCCCCGGAGTGGGGAAACCCCAATCGGCGGCCAGCACAGCCCCGCGCTTGGTTAGCATCGCTCAAGCCGCGGTTCACAGCTGCGCCCAACCTTGCCCCGGAGAACTCCGCCCATGCGCCTGCCCCTGATGCTTCTCTCCCTGAGTCTGCTGGTGGGCTGTGCCAGCTGGGTGTCGGGCGCCCTGGACGCGCGCTACGGCCCGGCCGAGCCCACGCGCTTTGACCAGGCACGTCTGGCGCCGCCGGGCGTGCCCAGCTACCAGCAGCACATCAAACCCATACTGGACGGGCGCTGCGTGGTCTGCCATGGCTGCAATGACGCCCCCTGCCAGCTCGACCTGAGCAGCTGGCAGGGCGTGGCGCGCGGCATGAGCAAGGCCAGCGTCTATGGCGAGCTGCGCCTGGACCCCGCGCCGCTCACCCGGCTGGGCCAGGACGCGCAGCGGGCCTCGCAGTGGCGGGGCATGGGCTTTGAGCCCGTGCTCAACGAGCGCCTGGCCACGCCGGAGCAGCAGCTCTCGGCCAGCATCCTGTGGCGCAGCCTGGTGCTCAAGCAGCAGAACCCGCTGCCCCTTGGCGATGTACTGCCCGCCAAGGACTTCGACTTCTCGCTGGACCGCGCCCACAGCTGTCCGCGCCTGGATGAGTACGAGAGCTATGCGGCGCGCCATGCGCAGGCCGGCATGCCCTATGGCCTGCCCGGCCTGAACGCGGCCGAGCAGGACACGCTGCGGCGCTGGCTGCTGGCCGGCGCGCCGGACGATGCGCCCGCGCCGCTCCCCGCCACGCTAATGGCTCAGATCCAGGCCTGGGAGCGCCTGCTCAACGGCAGCAGCCGCAAGGACCGCCTGGTCGCCCGCTATCTGTACGAGCATCTCTACCTGGGCAATCTGGTCTTTGCGGGCGACGCCGAGCGCCATGTCTTCAAGCTGGTGCGCAGCAGCACGCCGCCCGGCCAGCCCGTGCAGCTGATCGCCACCCGCCGCCCCTTTGACGACCCTGGCCTCGCGCGGCCCTACTACCGGCTGCAGCAGGAGCGGCGCACCGTGCTGGCTAAGACCCACATGCCCTATGAGCTGAGCCCGGCGCGCCTGGCCCGCTGGCAGCAGTGGTTCTGGCAGACGCCGTACCAGGTGGACAGCCTGCCGAGCTACGAGCCCGAGCTGGCCTCCAACCCCTTCAAGACCTTTGCCGACCTGCCGGTGCAAAGCCGCTACCGCTTCCTGCTGGATGACGCGGGCTACTTCGTCGCCAACTTCATCAAGGGCCCGGTCTGCCGTGGGCAGACGGCGCTCAATGTGATCAACGATCGCTTCTGGGTCTTTTTCGTCGACCCCGATTCCGCCGCCAGCGAGCATGCGGCCCAGCTGCTGGCACGCCAGGCCGAGGTGCTGCACATGCCCGCGGCCGAGGGCAGCGACGCCAGCCTGCTGGCCTGGCGCGCCATGGCCGCGGCCGACGATGCGCTCAAGGCGGCCAAGACCCAGCACATGGCCCGGCTCTTCGGCAGCGGGGAGCGCAAGCTGGACCTGAGCTTTGTGTGGGACGGCGACGGCCACAACCCCCATGCCGCCCTCACCATCTTCCGGCACTTCGACAGCGCCACGGTCGAGCAGGGCCTGCTGGGCGATCCGCCCAAGACGGCCTGGCTGATCGGCTACCCCCTGCTGGAGCGCATCTTCTACCTCCTGGTCACCGGCTTCGATGTCTATGGCAACACCGCCCACCAGCTGCAGACGCGCCTGTCCATGGACTTTCTGCGCATGGAGGGCGAGGCCAACTTCCTGATGCTGCTGCCCCATGCCGCGCGCCTGCCCCTGCGCGACGCCTGGTACCGCGGCTCCAGCGAGGAGGTCAAGGGCCGCGTGCTGGGCCGGCAGTACCAGTTCGAGGCCGAGCCCGGCATCGCCTACCCGCCCCAGGTCGATCCGCAGCAGCACCTCTACGGTCTGCTGAACCAGCGCCTGGCCGCCGTGCTGAGGCCCGAACGCCATCAGATCACGCCTGCGCTGGAGCCCGACCCGAAGGCCCGCCGCGCCCTGCAGGCCCTGGCCGCCCTGCGCGGCAGCGCCCTGCAATGGCTGCCCGAGGCCACGGTGCTGCGCGTTGACGAGAACCCGGCCCGCGCCGACGGCGGCCCGGGCGCGCGCTACTACAGCCTGTTGCGCAACACGGCCCACCTCAATGTGAGCACCCTGTTCCGCGAGCGCGCCATGCTGGTGCCCGAGGAGAACACCCTGACCCTGCTGCCCGGCTTTGTGGGGGCCTATCCCAATGCCTTGCTGCGCGCCAGCCCGGCCCAGCTGCCCGAGCTGCTGCGGGCCGTGGAAGGCCTGCAGTCGGAGGCGGACTACCGGGCCCTGGCCGACCGCTTTGCCATACGCCGCAGCCATGCGGATTTCTGGGCGGCCAGCGACGCGCTGATGCAGGCCTACCAGCGGCACTCACCCCGCGAGGCCGGCGTGCTGGACTGGTCGCGCCTGGAAAACCGCTGATGAAGGCCGGGCGCCCGGCCGCGGCGCTCCTCAGCCGCGCTGCGCGCCGTTCGACAGCAGGCTCATCACCTTGGTGGTGATGATGTCCACCGCCGGGCCATTGGCCCCGTGCGGCAGGATCACATCGGCATTGCGCTTGGTCGGCTCGATGAACTGCTTGTGCATGGGGCGCACGGTTTCCAGGTACTGGTTCACCACCGACTCGGTGCTGCGGCCCCGCTCCGAGATATCGCGCTGCAGCCGGCGGATGAAGCGCACGTCCGAGGCCGTGTCCACATAGATCTTCAGCGACATGGTGTTGCGCAGCTTGGTGTCGTACAGGGCGAACAGGCCCTCCACCACGATCACCGGCGCGGGCTTCACGGTGATGGTCTCGCGGGACCGGTTGTGGGCCGCGAAGTCATACACCGGCATCTCGATGGCCTCGCCCTTGCGCAGCGCGGCCAGGTGCTGGGCCATCAGCGGCCAGTCAAAGGCATCCGGGTGGTCGTAGTTCTGATTGCAGCGCTCCTCGGGCGGCATGTGCGACTGGTCGCGGTAGTAGTCGTCCTGCATCACCACCGCCACGTTCTCCGCCCCGATGGCGGCCACCACCTGGCGCGTCACGGTGGATTTGCCGCTGCCGCTGCCCCCAGCGACACCGATGACGAAGGGCTTGTGAGGGTTTTTGGGCATGGTGTGTGGGGGCGGCTTGGGAAAGAAACGGCCCGGGACTTTACAGCGTGATGACGGAATTATCCGCGGGCGGCTTGTGCATGCAGGCCAGGAACAGCGGGGCGCTGAGCCAGCCCTCCAGCCAGGCCCGCAGCGCGCTCAGGTCCAGGCTGGCAAACCAGGGCGGGTCCACCGCGGCGAACTGCCGCACAAAAGGCATCAGGGCCAGGTCGGTGGCGCAGGGCGTGGCGCCGCCCAGATAGGGCGCGGCGCCGTCTTGCAGGCGCCGATCCAGGGGCCGCAAGAGCAGATCCACGGCGCGGTCGCGGTGGGCATGGGGCGGCACCGGCTCGCCGGGCTCGCTGGCATAGCGCTGGGGATACTTCCAGCGATCCAGATGGCGCTTGAAGTCGCCGTCATTGAGCTGCAGCAGGGCGAGGTTCTCGGGCGTCTGCGCCCGCGCCCACCAACCCTGCGCATCGGGGGGCGCTGTGGTCGTCGCCGCCGCCTCCAGCAGCGCCCAGCGCATGATCTCCCAGCTCTCCTCGATCACGCGGCCATCCGGCAGCTGCAGCACGGGCACCGTGCCCTTGGGCGAGAGGGCCAGCAAGCTGGCCGGCTTGTCGCGCAAGCTGACCTCCACCGCCTCGAAGGCCTGGCCGGCCTGCAGCAAGGCCATGCGCGCGCGCATGGCATAGGGGCAGCGACGAAAGGTGTAGAGCCGCGGCAAGGACGGCGCCGCGGGCCGCAGCGCGGGGTCTGTGGAAGTAGGGGCTGTGGGCGTGGGTGCGTGCATGGCCAACAAGACTTTCTGTTTGTTTGCTTGCCTGCGGGTCACTCGACGCGCAGCACCTCGAACTGCTGCCGGCTGGCCGCCACCTGGATGCTCAGCTCATCCCCCTCGTGCTTGCCCAGCAGGGCCCGGCCCAAGGGGGCGGCGCCGCTGATGACCTGCACGAACTGGCCGTCCTCCAGCGCCAGCTTCATGCTGCCGCCGTCCGGGCCCAGAAACAGCAGTTGCTGCTGCTGTTTCTCATCGTCATCGGCATGGCCCAGGCAGACCAGGGCGCCGAGCTGTATGCCTTGGCCGGCGTCGTAGGCGCGGGGGCGGAACTGCTGCCACTGGCCGATGGCCTGGCGTATGGCCTCGGCGCGGCGCGCCTGGCCGGTGGCCAGGTAGGACGCTTCGAGGCCCAGGGTGTCGTACTTGTTCTCGGCGATGTTTTCCTCGTGGGTCGCCGTTTCATGCGCCGTGCGCGCGCCCTGCTCGGCCTGCAGCAGGTCTTCGGCCAGCCGCTCCAGCACCAGCCGCTGCAGCAAGAGTTTGTCCATGGTGATCAGCAGCCCAGCCCGGTTCTTGCGGGGCCTGGGACGAAAAGCCTGCCCCGGCGAAACAGGGCGTGCGTGGGTTCCTAGATAGGGGATTCGCGGCGGATTCCGGGCGCATCTGGGAGAGGCCCGAGAAGCTGCAACGCGTACGGCGGGATTATGTGCGGGCGCGAAAACAGGCCAAACCCAGGCGGACTCAGGCCGCCCTCGGCGGGCGTGTCCTCTGAGCGCCCGGTCCGCAGCCGGCATCGCCCTCGGCCCGCGATATGCAGGGCCGAAAAGGTGTGCATATAAAATGCGCCGAACTATTCACGAGAAATTCAAGTGAACGCCGCCAGCCGTCCATCGAGCGCCGAACTCTCACAGGAGATTGAGCGGCAGCTTCGCTACGGGCCACGGACGGCTGCGCAACTCATTGCCGCGCTTGGCATCAGTCAGCCCACGCTTTCCCGAACTATTCAGGCTCTGTCGAGCACGGTGACGAGTTTCCGTGTCACGGGGGTCCGAACGCCCCTGTACGGCCTGCTGCGTCAGCTGCCCATGGGCCTGAGTGCGCGCCAGCGCATCTACCGGCATCTGCGCGACGGCCATATCGAGCCCTTTGCCGACGTCGAGTTCCTGGCGGGCGGCGCCACCGTGGAGCGGATCGGCACGCTGACGCGCCTCTATGAAGGCCTGCCGCCCTATCTGCTCTTCGCCGCGCCCTCGGGCTTTCTGGGGCGGCAGCTGGCCCATGAGGCCGCGGCGAAGAGTCAGCCCTTTCCCAGCAGCCTCAAGGACTGGAGCGACGACCATCGGGTGGCTTACCTCTTCACGCAGGGCCTCAACCTGCCCGGCAACCTGATTTTCGGCAGCGCCCCGCTTGAAAGGGAGCTGGCCTTCTTGGCCCTCACGCCAACGCCGGCAGAAGACAAGATCGAGTACTACGTCGGCATGGCCAGCGCTCTGCGTGGCGCCGCCTATGGCTCCAGTGCCGGTGGTGAGCAGCCCAAGTTCCTGTGGCTGACGCAGGACAGCGGGCACGTCATCGTCAAGTTCGCCAAGCTCGGCAGCCGCATGGCCGAGCTCCTGCCGCTGGAGCACCTGGCCCTGCGATCGCTGGCCGAGGTCGGCGTTCCCGCCAGCCGCACTCAGTTGCTGGCAGGCGGCGGCTCTGTCTTTCTTGAAGTGCAGCGCTTCGACCGCATCGGCTTGAAGGGCCGTGTCGGCATGCTGTCGGCCGGCTCCGTGGACGACGAGTTCTTTGGCATGCGGGACTCCTGGTCCGAGTTCGCAGCACGCTGCGAGCGAGAGCGCTACCTCAAGGCCGAGGACGCCCGGCACGTCGATGTCATGGCCGCCTTCAGCGAGCTCATTGGCAACAACGACCGGCACTTCGAGAACATCTCGCTGCTCATCCGCGAGGACGGTGAGTACCAAGGCGTCGCGCCGGCCTACGACATCCTCCCGATGCGCTACGCCTCGCTCGGCGGTGGCCTGGACCCGGACCTGAGGCCCATCGAGCCCAAGGTCGGCACCATCGGCGCCCAGCCCGCGGTGTGGGCACGCGCGGCCGCGGCGGCCGAGCGCTTCTGGCTGGCGGCGATGAACGAGGATCTACCGGCCCCTCTGTCGCCGGAGATGCGTCAGCTGGCGCACGAGAACCTGAAGGCCGCCCGGTCCTTTGTCGGGCCACTCCTTCCGCGCTGAAATGAAGTGGGCGGGGAGCCCGGTCACCGGCTGCTACAGGCCGATCAAGGGCTGGCTCGGATAGGGGTGGTCAGTGACACGGCTTGCCGTCGGCCGGCTGTTTGGCAACAGGCGCCATGGCAAGCACGCCCGACCCACGTAGACTCGCGGCCAAAGCCGCGGCCACGGTAAGCCCCATCAGTTTGGGCCACCGCGTGGCCAGCAGACCGCCGATCGGCAACGCCTTGCACCACGAATCATGACAAGCCAACAACAACGCGCAGCACTGCAAAGTCAAATCTGGAAAATCGCCAACGAAGTCCGCGGCGCGGTCGATGGCTGGGACTTCAAGCAGTACGTGCTGGGCACCCTGTTCTATCGCTTCATCAGCGAGAATTTCGTCGACTACATCTCGGGCGGCGACACCAGTGTGAACTACGCCGCCATGGCCGACGATGACGAGAACATCGAGGCCGCCAAAGACGATGCCATCAAGACCAAGGGCTACTTCATCTACCCCAGTCAGCTCTTCGTGAACGTGGCGGCCAATGCCAACACGAACGAGAGCCTGAACACCGACCTGGCCAACATCTTCAAGGCCATCGAGGCCTCGGCCAGCGGCTACCCGTCCGAGCTGGACATCAAGGGCTTGTTCGCAGACTTCGACACCACCAGCAACCGCCTGGGCAACACCGTTAAAGACAAGAACTCACGGCTGGCCGCCGTGCTCAAGGGCGTGGCGGAACTGGACTTTGGCGACTTTGATGCCAGCCACATCGACCTGTTCGGCGATGCCTACGAATTCCTGATCTCCAACTACGCCGCCAACGCCGGCAAGTCAGGCGGCGAGTTCTTCACGCCGCAGCAGGTGTCCAAGCTGATTGCGCAGCTGGCCATGCACGGCCAGACCAGCATCAACAAGATCTACGACCCTGCCTGCGGTTCGGGTTCGTTGTTGCTGCAGGCCAAGAAGCAGTTCGATGCGCACCTGATCGAAGACGGCTTCTATGGGCAAGAAATCAACCACACCACGTACAACCTGGCGCGGATGAACATGTTCTTGCACAACGTGAACTACGACAAGTTCCACATCCAGCTGGGCAACACGCTGGAAGAGCCGCACTTTGCCGATGAACGGCCCTTTGATGCCATCGTCTCCAACCCGCCGTATTCGGTGAAGTGGATCGGCAGCGACGACCCCACGCTGATCAACGACGAGCGCTTTGCCCCAGCCGGCGTGCTGGCGCCCAAATCCAAGGCCGACTTTGCCTTTGTGCTGCACGCGCTGAACTACCTGTCGGCCAAGGGGCGTGCGGCCATCGTGTGCTTCCCCGGCATCTTCTACCGGGGCGGGGCTGAGCAGAAGATTCGCCAGTACCTGGTGGACAACAACTACGTGGAGAGCGTGATCTCGCTGGCGCCCAATCTGTTTTACGGCACCACCATTGCCGTGAATATCTTGGTGCTGTCCAAGCACAAGTCCGACACCACCACACAGTTCATTGACGCGAGCGGGTTATTCAAGAAGGAAACCAACAACAACGCGCTGCTGGATGCCCACATCGAGCAAATCATGGCCGTGTTCGACAGCAAGGCGAATGTGGATCACTTCGCTTTATGTGTGCCGTTCGAGAAGGTGGCGGCCAACGACTACAACCTCTCGGTCAGCAGCTATGTCGAAGCCAAGGACACCCGCGAGGTGGTGAACATCGTCAAGCTCAATGCCGAGTTGAAAACCACCGTGGCCCGCATTGATAAGCTGCGCAATGACATCGATGCCATCGTGGCAGAGATTGAAGGCGCTTGAATCAAGGTCAACCCCATGACACTCAGCAACAGCCAGATCACACAGCTGGGCGACAGGCTGCGCGGCGGCGAATTCAGCGATGCCGATTTGGCGATGCTTGATGAGTTTCGGCAAACCTTCACTGAGATCGATGACCGGGCCTATCAGCTCATCCAGCGCACGCTGGCATCCACCCCTGGGTGGACCGGCACCAAACGCAAGCGCAAGACGCAGCAATCGATTGTGGACAAGCTGCGGCGCCAGCCCAAGTTGCGACTGCCCCAAATGCAGGACATCGCCGGTTGCCGGGTTGTGATTCAGGGTGGCAATCAGGCGGCAGACAAGCTCAGCAAGCTGCTCGTGGGTGCATTTGAGACGCTGCAATGGCAGGTGGAGCGCAAAGAGCGGCACGCTCATGGCTACAGGGCGACCCACATCATCGCTAAAGACGGCCAGAAGTTTTACGAGATACAGCTGCGAACCTATGCGCAGGACATCTGGGCCAATTTGGTGGAGAGCTTGTCGGATGAGAAAAACACCCTCAAGTACGGTGGCAACGTCCAAGAGCAAGCACTGATCAGCCAGTTGCAAGTTTTGGCGGAGCGGTTTGCCTTGATTGACCAGCATGCCCATATGGTGCCGCTTGAAGGCTATCAGCAGCAGCTAGAGGAAGCGATTCGCCATGTATTTACTCATTGAACATAATCGCACCACCAAAGAAACGCACTGGACAGAGTTCAGTGATTACGCCGCGGCCCAGCTGGCTTGCCTGCAAAAAGAGCAAAGCTACTTTCACGCCCATCGCCCCGAAATGGAAGTGGTGGTTTTTGAAGCCAACTCCATCGAGGACCTCAAGCGAACCCACAGCCGCTATTTTGTGGCTGAAGGCCAAAAAGACAATGCGAAGGATGCATTGGTGGCCATTGGGCTAATTGGTTTGGCGATTTATCTGCTGAATAAGAAGTGAGTTGGTGAGTATGGCGTTTTTGCAAAGGCTATTGGCTGGGGCGAAGGTAGAGTGGCTGGCGCTAGGGAATGTCACATTACCTACAAGCAACATCAGGTGGCGCGACGCTGAACGTGCTTATCGTTACATTGACCTCACATCCGTGGATGTCGAGACTAAAGCTATTGGCGAGACTACTGAAATTCGAGCAAGCAACGCCCCGAGTCGTGCCCAAAAGCTAGTTGAAAAAGACGACCTAATTTTTGCGACAACACGCCCAACACAACAGCGTTATTGTTTAATTGGTGACGAGTATGCAGGCGAGGTTGCCAGCACTGGCTACTGCGTTTTACGTGCCAAGCGGGAAATTGCCCTGCCAAAATGGATACTTCATTGGGTTTCTTCCCGTGATTTCAAGACATACGTCGAAGAAAACCAAAGTGGATCTGCATATCCCGCTATTTCAGATGCAAAAGTAAAGGACTTCAAAATCCCAATCCCCTGCCCAGACAACCCCAAAAAATCGCTTGAAATCCAAGCCGAAATCGTCCGCATCCTGGATGCCTTCACCGAGCTGACCGCCGAGCTGACCGCCGAGCTGACCGCCGAGCTGACCGCCAGGAAGAAACAATACAACCATTATCGGGATCATTTGTTGAGTTTTGAAGATGGGGAGGTGGAGTGGAAGCCTTTAGGAGAAATTGGCGAATTCATTCGCGGGAAGCGCTTCACCAAGGCAGATTTTTCTGAAGACGGAATTCCCGTCATCCACTATGGCGAGATATACACCCACTACGGGGCATTCGCAGATCGAGTCTACTCCAGGGTCAGGGCTGAATTGGAGAGTTCACTTCGTTATGCACAGCCTGGTGATGTTGTGATCGCGGGCGTGGGTGAAACTGTTGATGATGTTGGCAAGGCGGTGGCCTGGATTGGGGCTGAGCCGGTTGCGATTCACGACGACAGTTATGCCTTTCGGCACTCCATGAATCCCAAGTTCGTTTCCTATGTGATGCAGACCGCGGCATTTATTGACGAGAAAGCCAAACATGTGTCGCGCGGCAAGGTGAATCGATTGCTGATCAGCGGATTGGAGAAGGTCAATATCCCTGTCCCGTTCTCCGATGACCCCGAGAAATCGCTCGCCGAACAAGCCCGCATCGTCGCCATCCTCGACAAATTCGACGCCCTCACCAACTCCATCACCGAGGGCCTGCCCCGCGAAATCGAGCTGCGCCAAAAGCAATACGCTTACTACCGCGACTTGCTGCTGAGCTTCCCTAAACCAGTGGTCGTAGAGGCGTGACATGGGCAAGAAGCTCGAAGAGATAGCCCAGCAACTGAAAGACACCAACAAGAAGGTGCAGCTGATCTATGCCTTCAACGGCACGGGCAAGACTCGCCTGTCGCGGGCGTTCAAGCAGTTGATTGCGCCAAAAGGGGATGGTGATGACGCGTCGCCGTCGGATTTGGCCGACAAGAAAATCCTCTACTACAGCGCCTTCACAGAAGACCTGTTCTATTGGGACAACGACTTGGGGCGGGATGCTGAGCCCAAGCTGATGATTCAACCCAATGCGTTCACCAAGTGGGTGCTGGAAGATCAGGGTCAGGACCAGAGCATCACCACCACCTTCCAGCGCTACACCAGCGACAAGTTGACGCCACATTTCAGTGCAGACTTTTCATCCGTCAGCTTCTCGTTTGAGCGCGGAAACGAGGCACCAGAGCCGCACATCAAGATCTCCAAGGGCGAAGAGAGCAACTTCATCTGGAGTGTGTTCAATGCTCTGCTGGAACAGGTGATTGCCGAGCTGAACATCCCAGAAGCGTCCGGCAGATCCACCGACGCCTTCAATAAACTGACCCATGTCTTCGTGGATGACCCGGTGAGCTCGCTGGACGAAAACCACCTGATCGAGCTGGCGGTGAACCTGGCCTCGTTGATCAAATCGAGTCAATCGGACCTGAAATTCATCATCACCACGCACAGCCCGTTGTTCTACAACGTCCTGTTCAATGAGCTCAACAGCAAGACGAGCTACTTGCTTGAGCGCTTCGAAGATGGGAGCTTCGAGCTCACCGAAAAGCAGGGGGATTCCAACAAGAGCTTCTCGTACCACCTGCACTTGCTGAAGACCATTGAGCAGGCCATTGCGGAGAGCAAGGTCGAGCGATATCACTTCACCTTGCTGCGCAATCTCTACGAGAAGACCGCCAGCTTCTTGGGCTACCCGAGATGGTCCGAGCTTTTGCCTGATGACAGGCAGCTCTACCTGAACCGAATCATCCAGTTCACGAGTCACAGCACGCTGTCCAATGAAGCCGTTGCGCAACCAACGCCGGCTGAAAGCGCGACGGTCAGGCTGCTCGTGGAACATCTGAAGAACAACCATGCCTTTTGGCAGCCGCAAGGTGCCTGACTCATGAACGACTACAAGGCCATCGCCGAGTCCAAGAACTTCATCGTCCTTGACCAGTACACCCGCGAATGGAAGGTCGCAGAGAGCTACCAGAGCGAAAGCGATCTGGAGCGTGAGCTGATCCAGGATCTGGTGAATCAGGGCTACGAGTTCGCTCAGTTCATCAAGACGCCTGTTGACCTGCTGGCCAACGTGCGTGTGCAACTGCAGACGCTCAACGCCGTGCAGTTCACCGATGGTGAATGGCAGCGCTTCGTCGAATCTTGGCTGGACAAGCCCAGCGATGGCATCGTCGAGAAGACCCGCAAGATCCACGACGACTACATCCACGATTTCGTGTTTGACGACGGGCGCATCCAGAACATCTATCTGCTGCACAAGAGTGAGAAGAACATTGCCCGCAACAAGCTGCAGGTGATCAAGCAGTTCGAGCAAACGGGCACGCACGCCAACCGCTACGACGTGACCATCCTGGTCAACGGCTTGCCACTGGTGCAGGTGGAGCTGAAGAAGCGCGGTGTGGCCATCCGTGAGGCCTTTAACCAGGTACACCGCTACAGCAAGGAGAGCTTCAACAGCGACCAGTCCCTGTTCAAGTTCTTGCAGCTGTTCGTGATCTCGAACGGAACCGACAGCCGCTACTTCGCCAACACCACCCAGCGCAACAAGAACAGCTTTGACTTCACCATGAACTGGGCGAAGTCGGACAACACGCTGATCAAGGATCTGAAGGACTTCACGGCCACCTTCTTCCAGAAGCACACGTTGCTGAACGTGCTGCTGCACTACTCGGTGTTCGACGTCAGCAACACGCTGCTGGTGATGCGGCCCTATCAGATTGCTGCTACGGAACGCATTCTGTGGAAGATCAAGAGCAGCCATCTGGCCAAGCGCTGGAGCGACGTGGAGAGCGGCGGCTTCATCTGGCACACCACGGGCTCTGGCAAGACCCTGACCAGCTTCAAGGCGGCGCGCCTGGCCACCGAGCTGGACTTCATCGACAAGGTGTTCTTCGTGGTGGACCGCAAGGATCTGGACTACCAGACCATGAAGGAGTACCAGCGCTTCTCGCCGGACAGCGTGAACGGCTCAGACAGCACGGCGGGCCTGAAGCGCAACCTCGAGAAGGACGACAACAAGATCGTCGTCACCACCATCCAGAAGCTCAACAACCTGATGAAGAGCGAGGCGGACCTGCCCATCTACGGCAAGCAGGTGGTGTTCATCTTCGACGAGTGCCACCGCAGCCAGTTTGGTGAAGCACAGAAGAACCTCAAAAAGAAGTTCAAGAAGTTCTGCCAGTTCGGCTTCACCGGTACGCCGATCTTCCCGGAGAACGCCTTGGGCGCCGAGACCACGGCCAGCGTGTTTGGCCGCGAGCTGCACTCGTATGTGATCACCGATGCCATCCGGGACGAGAAGGTCTTGAAGTTCAAGGTGGACTACAACGACGTTCGCCCGCAGTTCAAGGCCATCGAGACCGAGAAGGACGAGAAGAAGCTGAGTGCAGCAGAGAACAAGCAGGCGCTGCTGCACCCCGACCGCATCCGCGAGATCACCCAGTACATCCTGACCCACTTCCGGCAGAAGACCCACCGGCTGCATGCAGGCAACAAGGGCTTCAACGCCATGTTTGCCGTCAGCAGCGTGGATGCCGCCAAGCTGTACTACGAAAGCTTCCGGGAACTGCAGAAGGCCAGCGACAAGCCGCTGAAGGTGGCCACCATCTTCTCGTTCGCCGCCAACGAAGAGCAGGATGCGATTGGCGACATCCAGGACGAGAGCTTCGATGTCTCGGCCATGAACAGCAGCGCCAAGGAGTTCCTGAGCGCGGCTATCGCCGACTACAACACGCTGTTCAAGACCAACTTCAGCGTGGACAGCAACGGATTCCAGAACTACTACCGAGACCTGGCCAAGCAGGTCAAGGCCAAGGAAATCGACCTGCTCATCGTGGTGGGCATGTTCCTGACGGGCTTCGACGCCCCGACGCTCAACACGCTGTTTGTCGACAAGAACCTGCGCTTCCACGGGCTGATGCAGGCCTACTCCCGCACCAACCGCATCTTCGACGCCACCAAGACCTTCGGCAACATCGTCACCTTCCGCGACCTGGAGCAGGCGACCATCGACGCCATCACCCTGTTCGGTGACAAGAACACCAAGAACGTGGTGCTGGAGAAGAGCTACAAGGAGTACATGGAAGGCTTCACCGATGCGGCCACCGGTGAGGCGCGGCGTGGCTTCAAGGAGGTGGTGCAAGAGCTGGAGGCCCGCTTCCCTGACCCGGCAGCCATTGAGAAGGAGTCCGACAAGAAGGCCTTCGCCAAGCTGTTTGGCGAGTACCTGCGCGTTGAGAACATCCTGCAAAACTACGACGAGTTCGCCAGCCTGAAGGAGCTTCAGACCGTCGACCTAACGGATGCTGCGGCGGTGGAGGCGTTCAAGGCTAAGCATTACTTGAGCGATGAAGATCTGGCGGCTCTGCAGGCTATCACGCTCCCCGCTGAGCGGAAGATCCAAGACTACCGCTCCACCTACAACGACGTTCGCGACTGGTTGCGCCGTGAGAAGGCGGGCGCCGAGAAGGAGAAGTCGACCATCGACTGGGACGACGTGGTCTTTGAGGTGGACCTGCTGAAGTCGCAGGAGATCAACCTCGACTACATCCTCGAACTGATCTTCGAGCACAACAAGAAGATCAAGAGCAAGAGCGAGTTGGTGGATGAGGTGCGCCGGGTGATCCGCGCGAGCCTGGGTAACCGCGCCAAGGAAAGCCTGTTGGTCGACTTCATCAACCAGACCGATCTGAATCAGCTCGGCGACAAGGCCAGCGTGATCGCTGCGTTCTTCAAGTTCGCCCAGGCTGAGCAGCAGCGTGAAGCCCAAGACTTGATCGCGACGGAAGGCCTCAACGCCGACGCAGCGAAGCGCTACATCACTACCTCACTGAAACGAGAGTTTGCCAGCGAGAACGGCACCGAACTCAACGCGGTGCTGCCCAAGATGAGCCCCTTGAATCCGCAGTTCAAGACCAAAAAGCAGACCGTCTTTCAGAAGATCGCTGCCTTTGTTGAGAAGTTCAAGGGGGTGGGTGGGATGCTCTGACACTCCCACACATACTCCTCATCATCCACCGCCTCCCCCCGAATCACATCGTTGCCGGGCAGGATGCGGTGGAAGTGAAAACCGGCCTTGAGCAGCACGCGGGCGGAGGCCTGGTTGCCCACGGTCACGGTGGCGGCGCAGCGCTGCGTGCCGCAGCCGGCCAGGTGGGCCAGCACCGCGCTCACGGCCTCGCTGGCGTAGCCCTGACCCCAGAAGGGGCTGAAGAAGTAGTAGCCCAGATTGGGAGCGAGCAGCGCGGCTGCAGATGCAGAGGCAGATGCAGTTACGGCGGCAATTGCGCTGGCCGCTGCGGCTTCATCAGGCACCTCCGCCTGGGCGGGCGCTGCAAGCAGCAGCTCGGCATCCACACGCCCCAGCAGCTGGCCGTCGCTGGCCCGGAGCACGGCCCAGACGGGCCAGGCACAGAGTCCGTCCGGCGAGCGGTAGCCGCGCTGTGCCAGGCGGCACCAGTGCTCGGCCAGCTGGGCCTCACTCTCGGGTGGGTCCAGGGAGATCCAGCGGTACAGGGCGTCGTCCTGGACCAGGGCGGGATAGAAGGCCGGTGCGTGGCGCTCGTCCAGGGGTTCGAGCCGCAGGCGCGGGCTGGACAGGGCGGCGCACAGGGCCCGCGCAGTCTCGGGTGGCATGGCTACTGGCATCGGCCGCAGTGTAGGAGGAGAGCGGGCGCGCGTGACCGCCCCCGCCCACCCCCAAGGCTCAGCTCAGCTCAGCACGGCGGCTCAGCTCAACTCAGTCGGGCCGCCGCCCCAGCAGGGCCTGGAGCTTGTCGGCGCCCACGGGTTCCTCGGCCAGCAGGGGCACCAGGGCATAGCGCACGGCATGCTGGCGCGCCACGGCCTCGATAAAGGGCTGTTCCTTGGCGGCCCGGGCGCGCAGCAGGGCCGAGCGGGCCCCGGTGGCGGCCACGCTGTTGTTGATGATCCAGGCCCAGGGTTCGATGCCGGCACGCCGCAGGTCTTGCTGCAGGCCCGCCGCCTCCTGGACCGGGGTGTTCTCGGCCAGGGTGACGATCAGCACCTTGGTGCGGCTGCTGTCCTGCAGCTGCATCATGGGCGTGGTGTAGTGCAGGCCCGTGCCCTCCATCTGGCGGGCGATCTCGCGGTGGTAGGCGCCGGTGGCGTCGAGCAGGAGCAGGGTGTGGCCGGTGGGCGCCGTGTCCATGACCACGAACTTGCGGCCCGCCTCGCGGATGATGCGCGAGAAGGCCTGGAAGACGGCGATCTCTTCGGTGCAGGGCGAGCGCAGGTCTTCTTCCAGCATGGCGCGGCCCTGGGCATCGAGGCCCTTGCCCTTGGTGGCGAGCACCTGCTCGCGGTAGCGCTGGGTCTCGCGCTGCGGGTCGATGCGGCTGACGCTGAACAGGCCCGGGTCCACGCCCAGCTCGCCGGCCAGGGTGTCGCTCAGATGGGCGGCGGGGTCGGAGGTGCTGAGATGGACCGGCAGCCCGCGCCGGGCCAGCTCCAGGGCCAGGGCGGCGGCCAGGCTGGTCTTGCCCACACCGCCCTTGCCCATGACCATGATGAGCCCGTGGCCCGGGGCGGCCAGGCCGTCCACCAGCTGGGCCAGGCTGGGCGCCGCCTCGCCGGCCAGGGCCGGGGCGGCGTCCGGCAGGGGCGGCGGGCTGGTACTACTGGCACCGGCGTCGCCCGCATCCAGCAGCTGGCGCAGCGCCGCCAGGCCCACCAGATCGAAGGGCATGAGCGCGATCTCGTCGCGCGGCAGCTCGCGCAGCACGGCGGGCATGGCGGCCAGGGCCGCCTGCTCGCGCCGCAGCACGGCGGCGGCCAGCGCGTCCAGCGGCGCCTCGCTGGCCGGCATCAGGCCGTTGATGACCAGGTGCTGGCGGCTCAGGCCCACATGCACCAGCTCGTCGTGGGTGCGCGCCACTTCGCGCTGGCTGGAGGCCTGGGCCCGCGCCACCAGGATCAGGCGGCTGCGGGCGGGGTCGGCCAGGGCCTGCACGGCGGCCTTGTACTGGCTGCGCTGCTTCTCCAGACCGGCCAGGGGGCCCAGGCAGGAGGCGTCGCCCTTGCCCGCCTCCAGAAAGCTGTCCCAGGCGCCGGGCAGCTGCAGCAGACGGATGGTGTGACCGGTGGGCGCGGTGTCGAAGAGCACATGGTCAAAGCGCTGCTCCAGCGCGGCATCGGTGAGCAGGCCGGTGAACTCGTCAAAGGCGGCGATCTCGGTGGTGCAGGCGCCGGAGAGCTGCTCCTCGATGCTCTTGACCACCTCGCTGGGCAGCACGCCGCGCACCGGGCCGGCAATGCGGTCACGGTAGGCCTGGGCCGCCGCCTGGGGGTCGATCTCCAGGGCCCAGAGGCCGGGCACCTGGGGCACGGGCGTGATCTGGTTGCCGATTTGCAGATCAAAGACCTGGCCCACATTGGAGGCCGGATCGGTGCTGACCAGCAGCACGCGCAGCCCGGCGTCCGCCAGCCTGAGCGCGGTGGCGCAGGCCAGGGAGGTCTTGCCCACGCCGCCCTTGCCGGTGAAGAAGGCAAAGCGCGGCAGCTGTTCCAGATAGCGCATAAGGCCTCCGCTCAGCAGCACTTGCCGCCGCTGCAGCAGGCACCGGAGGCCGGCACCGGCGCCGGCTGCGCCGCCAGACCCAGCCACTGCGCCAGCTGATCACGGCCCGGGTAGCGGCCGGCCAGCACCAGCTGCCCGTCCAGCAGGGTCAGGGGCAGGGCGCCCTGGCCGGCGCGCTCCAGAAAGCCGCGCACCAGCGCGCTCTCGGCAAAGGCCAGGGGCTGCTGGGCCAGATTGAAACGCTCGACGCTGCCGCCCTGGCTGCGCGCCCAGTCGATATCGGCCGCGGCACGCACCAGCTGCTCGTCCAGCTCGGGGCCGCACACACCGCTGCTGCAGCACAGGGCGGGGTCATAGATCTGGATCTGGGGCATGGAGAACTCCTTGAAGTCTGCCAACCGGCACGGGGCCAGTTTGCGCGGGTTTTCTGACGCTAGGCTTGTGTTGCGTCAACATTTCCAATTCTATAGAATTATCCAACTATGGAAGAGACCGACGTCATTCGCGCCCTGGCCGCCCTGGCCCAAGCCCACCGGCTCAAGGTGTTTCGCCTGCTGGTGGTGGCCGGTCAGCAAGGCCTGACCCCCGGGGCCCTGGCGGAGGCGCTGGAGCTGCCCGCGGCCACCCTGTCCTTTCACCTCAAGGAGCTCAGCCACGCCGGCCTGGTGACGCAGGAGCGGGTCAGCCGCCATCTGGTCTACCGCGCGGCCTTCGGGCAGATGAACGAGCTGCTGGCCTATCTCACCGAGAACTGCTGCCAGGGCCAGGCTTGCCTGACCCCGGCCAGCGCGAGCTGCCAATCCTGCTGAACCAGGGCTGAACGCCTGCCGAATTCCCACCCCGTCCGCCAACCCCGCGCTTGAAGGAAACCCCGTGAGCTCCCCCCAGACCTACAAGGTGCTCTTCGTCTGCACCGGCAATTCCGCCCGTTCCATCCTGGCCGAAGCCCTGATGAAGCAGCTGGGTCAGGGCCGCTTCCAGGCCTTCTCGGCCGGCAGCCACCCCAGCGGCAGCGTCCACCCCCTGGCACTGCAGACCCTGCAGTGGCTGGGACTGCCGAGCGAGGGCTACCGCAGCAAGGGCTGGGAGGAGTTCAGCGGCCCGCAGGCACCGGCCCTGGACTTCGTGTTCACCGTCTGCGACCGCGCGGCCGGCGAGCTGTGCCCGGTCTGGCCCGGCCAGCCCCTGACGGCCCACTGGGGTCTGCCCGATCCGGCGGCCGCCCAGGGCACGCCCGAGCAGCAGCTGCAGGCCTTCCATGACACGGCGCTGGCGCTGAAGCGCCGCATCGAGCTCATGCTGGCCCTGCCCCTGAGCACCCTGGATCGCATGTCGCTGCAGCAGGCCGTGCGCGATATCGGCCAAGCCTGAAACACCCACACCCTGATCGCCATGAGCATCCACGTCCTGATCCTTTGCACCCACAACTCCGCCCGCAGCGTGCTGTCCGAGGGCATGCTCAACCATCTGGCCCGCCGGCTGGGCCGGGATGTGCAGGCCCATAGCGCCGGCAGCGCCCCCAGCGGCCGGCTCAACCCCTTTGCCCTGGAGGCCCTGCAGAACGCGGGCGTGGACACCAGCGGCTACCGCAGCAAGAGCTGGGACGAGTTCACCGGCCCCGAGGCGCCGCCCCTGTCCATCGTGATCACCGTGTGCGACAGCGCCGCGGCCGAGCAGTGCCCCGTGTTCTTCGGTGGCCAGGGCCAGCCGGTCAAGGTGCACTGGGGCTACCCGGATCCCTCCAATGCCGAGGGCGGCGATGAGGGCAAGCGCCGCGCCTTCGAGCTGACGCGCCAGGCCATCGGCTACCGCATGCTGCAGCTGCTGGCCCTGCCGCTGGAGCGCATGGACCGCAGCGAACTGGCGGCCGCGCTGAACGCCATCGCCAAGAGCTGAGGACGCCGCATGAGCTCGCGCACTTCGCAGAAGCTGCTGGCCGAGGGCCTGGGCACGGCCCTGCTGCTGACCGTGGTCATCGGCTCGGGCATCATGGCCGAGCGCCTGTCGGGCGGCAATGTGGCCCTGGCCCTGCTGGCCAACACCCTGGCCACGGTGGGCGGCCTGTATGTGCTGATCGAGGTCTTCGGTCCGCTCAGCGGCGCGCACTTCAATCCGGCCGTGTCCCTGGTGATGAGCCTGCGTGGCGAGCTGGCGCCGCGCCTGCTCCTGCCCTATGTGCTGGCCCAGCTGCTGGGCGCGGCCTGCGGGGCCTGGCTGGCGCACGCTATGTTCGAGCTGAACCTGCTGCAGTTCTCCAGCAAGCTGCGCGGCGGCACGGGCCAGTGGATCGCCGAGGCGGTGGCCACCTTCGGTCTGCTGCTGGTGATCCTGCGCGCGCCGGGCACGCGGGTGGCGGCCATGGTGGCCGCCTATATCGGCGCGGCCTACTGGTTCACGGCCTCCACCTCCTTCGCCAATCCGGCGGCGGTGTTCGGCCGCATGTTCAGCGACAGCTTTGCCGGCATCGCCCCGGCCAGCGCCCTGGGCTTTGTGCTGGCCCAGCTGCTGGGGGCCCTGGCCGCCCTGGGCGTGCATCGCCTGCTGAGCGCCGCCGCAGGCCGCCCGGCCCCCGAACAGAAGACCATGACCGCCGCCAGCACCCAGCGCGGCTGAGCGAACCGAGTGCGCTGAATGGAGCTCAGGGGGCTGCGGCCCCCTTGCTTCAAACCAGATAGTTGCTATTGACAACCGAAAGGGCGGACCGCATGCTGCGCCGAGATAGTTGCTACACACACCCACATGCCCGAATTGAATCTGCCCTCGGACGCCAGCCCCGGCAATCTGCTGCGCGAGGTGGCGCGTCTGTACACCCGGGCCCAGCGCGTGGTGGCCGACTGCTGCCGCAGCACCAGCACCCAATGCCATCTGCTCACCGAGCTGGCGCGCTCCGGCCCGCTGCCGCTGTCGGAGCTGGGCCTGCGCCTGAGCCTGGAGAAGAGCTGGGTGTCGCGCGCGGTGGAGGCCATGGCTGCCCGTGGCTGGGTGAGCAAGGTGCCGAACCCGTCCGACGCAAGGAGCTGGCTCGTCACGCTCACCGACGACGGCGTGCGCACCGTCAATGAGCTGAACCAGACCCTCGACGCTCATGCCGAGCTGCTGCTGAGCCGCCTGGGCGCGCCCGAGCGCGCAGCCGTCGAGCAATCCCTTCTGATCCTGCTGAAGGCCCTGCGCAGCGATCCGGCAGCCAGCTGCTGCCTGCCGCCCGGGGCCGATACCGCACAAGCCAAGGACGATTCATCATGTTGCCCACCTCCCTGACCCTGCGCCAGGCCGGCCCCGCCGACTGGCCCGCCATCCAGGCCCTGCTGCAAACGCTGGGGCTGCCCACGGCGGGCGCCCAGCACCATCTGGCCACCTTTGTGCTGGCCCTGTCCGGCGAGGAACTGCTGGGCTGCGCCGGCGCCGAGGTCTATGGCCGCCATGCCCTGCTGCGCTCCGTGGCCGTGGCGCCCGCCTGGCAGGGGCGCGGCCTGGGGCGCCGGCTGCTGCAGGTGCTGCTGCAGCAGGCCCGGGCCCGCGAGATCGCCAGCCTGCATTTGCTCACCCAGGGCGCCAGCGGCTATTTCACGCGCCTGGGCTTTGCGGTCGCCCCGCGCAGCAGCGCGCCGGCGGGCCTGCAGGCCTCGGCCGAGTTCCGCGGCGCCTGCCCGGCGGACGCGGTGTTCATGAGCCTGGCGCTGCAGGCGCCGGCCCCGGCCATGGCGGACGATCTGCCGGTGGCGGTGCTGGGCGCGGGGCCGGTGGGCCTGGCCGCCGCCGCGCAGCTGCTGGAGCGCGGTCTGCCCTTTGTGCTGCTGGAGGCCGGCGACTCGGTGGGCCGCAATCTGCTGGATTACGGCCATGTGCGCCTGTTCTCGCCCTGGCGCTACAACATCGACGCCAGCATGGCGCGGCGCCTGAGCGCCAGCGGCTGGACGGCACCACCCGAGGACGAGCTGCCCCTGGCCGCCGAGGTGGTCGAGCGCGTGCTGCGGCCCTTTGCAGCCCTGCCCGAGCTGGCTCGCGCGCTGAAGCTGGGAGCGCGCGTCAGCGCCCTGAGCCGCGAGGGCATGGACAAGGTCAAGAGCGCGGGCCGGGAGCGGGCGCCCTTTGTGCTGCGCTACCAGCAAGACGGCCGCGAGCATGAGCTGCGCGCCCGCGCCGTGCTGGACGCCACCGGCACCTGGAACCAGCCCAATCCCCTGGGCGCCAACGGCCTGCCCGCCCGCGGCGAGGCCGAGGCGGCGGCGCAGATCCACTACGGCATTCCCGATATCGCCGGGGCCCAGCGTGCCCGCTATGCCGGCCGGCGCACCCTGGTCGTGGGCGCCGGTCACTCGGCCGCGAACGCCCTGCTGGACCTGGCCGCGCTGGCCCGCGAGGCGCCCGGCACCCGCCTGGCCTGGGCCCTGCGCTCCAGCGCCTTGCACAAGGCTTTTGGCGGCGGCGCCGCCGACGCCCTGCCGGCCCGCGGCGCCCTGGGCAGCGCCCTGCAGCAGCTCAGCCAGGAGGGCGGGCTGGAGGTCCTGAGCGGTCTGCGCATCGAGGCCGTGCAGCGCGAGGCCGATGGCCGGCTCACCGTGTCGGGCCGCGATGAGCAGGGCCAGGCCCTGAGCCTGGCCGGCTTTGATCAGATCATCTGCGCCACCGGCCAGCGCCCCGATCTGAGCCTGGGCCGGGAGCTGCGGCTGCGGCTGGATCCCTGGCTGGAGTCCACCGAGGCCCTGGGCCCCCTGATCGACCCCAATCTGCACAGCTGCGGCACGGTGCGTCCCCACGGGCACCGCGAGCTGGCCCACCCGGAGCCGGGCTTCTACACCCTGGGCGTCAAGAGCTATGGGCGCGCGCCCACCTTTTTGATGGCCACGGGCTTTGAGCAGGCCCGCTCGGTGGTGGCTGCCCTGGCGGGTGATCTGGAGGCGGCCGACCGGCTGGAACTGGCGCTGCCAGAGACCGGGGTCTGCAGCCTGGGGGGCAGCGCCAGTGCACCCGCAGCACCGGCCAGCCCGGCCGCGGCGGGCTGCTGCCCCACGCCGGCATCGGCTCCGGCGCCCGCGGCCTGCGCCACCGCCTGCCAGCCGGCCACGCCGGCACGCAGCGCCTGCTGCGGCTGAGGCGCCATGCAGCTCGACACCCGCCGCAGCGGCACGGTGCTGGCCCTGGGCACGGCCCAGACCCTGGCCTGGGCCTCGTCCTACTACCTGCCCGCCGTGCTGGCCCAGCCCATGGCGGTCGCGGTGGGCCTGCAGGGCGCGCATGTGTTCGCCATGTTCTCGGCCGCGCTGCTGCTGGCGGCCCTGATCGGCCCCCTCGCCGGGCGCCAGATCGACCGCCATGGCGGGCGCCCGGTGCTGGCCCTGAGCAATCTGGGCTTCGCGGCGGGCCTGGCCCTGATGGCCCTGAGCGAGCAACCCGCCAGCCTGATGCTGGCCTGGGCCCTGATGGGCCTGGCCATGGGGGCCGGGCTCTACGAGGCGGCCTTCGCCACCCTGGTGCACCTGCACCGGCAGGACGCGCGCGGCATGATCACCGGCATCACCCTGATCGCCGGCTTTGCCAGCACGGTGGGCTGGCCCCTGAGCAGCTGGCTGGCCGTGCAATGGGGCTGGCGCGAGGCCTGCTGGACCTGGGCGGCCCTGCATCTGCTGCTGGGCCTGCCCCTGAACCTGAGCCTGCCCCGGCGCGGGGCCGCGGCGCCGGCCAGCCCGCCCGGCGGGAGCGCGGCCCCCGCCCAGGAGGCGCGTGGCGGGCAGGGCCGGGCCATGCTCGCCCTGGCCCTGGTGTTCGCGCTCAACGGCTTCATCGCCACGGCCATGGCGGCCCATGGCCCGCGCCTGCTGCAGGCCCTGGGGCTGGGCATGACCGCCGCCGTGGCCGTGGCCGCCCTGATCGGGCCGGCCCAGGTGGCGGCGCGGCTGTTCGAGTTCGGCGCGCTGCGGCGGGTCCATCCCCTGCAGTCGGCGCGTCTGGCCACCCTGGCCCATCCCCTGGGCGGCCTGGCGCTGCTGCTGCTGGGCGCCCCCGCCGGCCTGGCCTTCGGCCTGCTGCATGGCATGGGCAATGGCTTGCTCACCATCAGCAAGGGGGCCCTGCCCCTGGTCATGTTCGGAGCCCAGGGCTATGGCCAGCGCCAGGCCCTGCTGCTGGCGCCGGGCCGGGTGCTGCAGGCCCTGGCGCCCTGGCTCTTCGGCCTGGCGCTGGAGCGCTGGCAGGGCCAGGCCCTGTGGCTGAGCACGGGCCTGGGCCTGCTGGCCCTGCTGGTGCTGCTGCGCATGCGCCCCCACAGCAGCAGCCCCAGCGCCTAGCGGCGACACTATCGGCCTGCCCAACGCCTGGATTTCTGCTCTTGCGCTCCGCGACTTCTGCCTCGGCACACCTGCCCACCCCCTGGTTCAGCACCCTGACCAATGGCCTGCGCCTGGTCGCCATTCCCATGCCCTGGCGCGCCACGGTAAGCCTGTCCGTCTTTGTGCGCACCGGCAGCCTGCATGAGCATCTGCCCCGGCTCAATGGCATCAGCCATGTGGTGGAGCACATGGCCTTCAAGGGCACGGCCACGCGCGACTGCCAGCGCATCAATCTGGACGCCGAGGCCCTGGGCGCCGATGTCAACGCCCACACGGACAAGGACCACACGGCCTTCCATATCGAGGGCCTGCCCGAGGATCTGCCGGCCTTTGTGGACCTGCTGGCCGACATCGTGCTCAACCCCAGCTTTCCCGAGGAGGAGCTGGCGCGCGAGCTGCGCGTGATCGAGCAGGAGTACAACGAGTACGAGGAAGACCCGTCGGCCCTGGCCTTCCGCCTGTTCGACCAGGCCTGCTACGGCAGCAGCCACCCGGCCGGGCGCCCCATCATCGGCACGCGCGCGAACATCCGGCGCTTCAAGCGCCGGGACCTGCTGGACTATGTGGGGCGCCAGTACAGCGCCTGCAATGTGGTGATTGGCGTGGCGGGCCCGCTGGATGCGCGCCGGTTCAAGGCCTTGCAGCGCCAGATCGAAACCCAGACCGGCTTTGGCGCCATGCCGGCCGGCACGCCCAATCTGATCGAGCAGCCGGCCTGGCAGGGCGGCCTGAAGGCCAGGCGCCTGGCCGGCAGCGGCCAGACCCAGCTGGTGCTGGGCTTTGCGGCGCCGGCCCTGCCCGAGGGCGAGGCGCGCACCCTGCCGCATGTGCTGGCGGCGGCCCTGCTGGGCGAGGGCATGAGCTCGCCCCTGCTGGACGAGATCCGCGAGCGCCGCGGCCTGGCCTACAACGCGGGCTGCGCGGCCGATATCTGGCCGCATGGCGGCCAGTTCGTGATCGATGCCGCCACCTCGCCGGAGCAGGCGGTGGAGCTGCTGGAAGCGGTGCATGCGCTCTTGCGCCGCCACGCCGACGGGGCCGACCAGGGGGTGGCGCTGGAGCGCGCGCGGCGCCAGCTGCGGGTGCGCGCGCTGCGCGGCCTGGAGCAGCCCTCGCGCCGGCTGGAGGCGGCCGCCCAGGACCTCTTCAGCTTTGGCCGCCTGCGCGACACCCAGGACTGGCTGCGTCATCTGGACGCGGTGACGCCGGCCCAGGTGCGCGCGGTGTTCGAGGCCATGCAGGAACAGGACCGCGCCCGGCCCGCCCTGGCGCTGGCCGGCAGCGTGCCGGCCAAGGCGCGCGAGCGTGCGGCGGCCCTGTTCGGACTGGATGGCGCGGCATGATGAAAAACAGCGGCCAGGACTTCCCGCCGGCGCTGAACCCCGGGCCCGGCCTGAGCTTTGTGCGCGGCGGCGAGGGGCGCGGCAAGACCCGGCTGCTGGCCCAGCTGGCGGCGCAGGCCGCGGCCGAGGGCCGCAGCGTCTGGCTGGAGCAGCCGGCGGATGCGGCGCACGACGCGGTGGTGGCGCGGGACTGGCTGGCGCAGCGGCAAGGCCCGCAATGGAGCCCGGCGGTGGCGGCGGCCCTGGTGCAGGCCTTTGCGCTGGCGGAGCATCTGGACAAGCCGCTGTACATGCTGTCCGCCGGCTCCCGGCGCAAGCTGGGGCTGCTGGGCGCGGCCGCCAGCGGCGCGGCCCTGACCCTGCTGGAGACGCCCTATGCAGCGCTGGACGGCCGCTCGGCGCGCGTGCTCACCGAGCTGCTGGCCGAGGCGGCCGAGGGCAGTGAGCGCGCCTGGGTGCTGGCCGATTACGAGCTGCCGGCCGGCCTCGCCGGCGTGCGCCTGGCGGCCACCGTGGACCTGGGCGACTGAAGCCGGCCGGCGCTCAGCCCGGCTGGCGCAGCAGATTGGACAGCTCCACCGCGGACTTGACGTTCATCTTCTCGAACACCCGCGCGCGGTGGACCTCGACGGTGCGCACGCTGATGTGCAGCTGGTCGGCGATCAGCTTGTTGGGCAGACCCTGGATGACCAGGTTCATGACCTCGCGCTCGCGTTCGGTGAGATCGCCCATGCGCGAGGCCAGCTGACCGCGCGAGACACGCGCGGCAATGGCCTCGGCACTCCGGGCCAGGGCCTGCTCCACGCGGTCGACCAGGGCGTTGTCGGAGAAGGGCTTCTCCACGAAGTCGAAGGCGCCGCGCTTGACCGCGGCCACGGCCGTGGGCACATCGCCATGGCCGGTCAGGAAGATCACGGGCAGCGAGGCGGCGAGGCCGCGCTCGATCAGGCGCTCGAACAGGGCCAGACCGCTCATGCCGGGCATGCGCACATCCAGCAGCAGGCAGCTGGGTGCATCGGGCCAGCCCTCGCCCTGACCGGGGCGGGCATCCAGCATGGCCTCGAAGGCCTCGGCGCTGGGAAAGCCCTCGGAGAGCAGGCGGCGCGAGCGCAGCAGCCAGGCCAGGGCGTCGCGCACCACCTCCTCGTCATCGACGAGGTACACCATCGGCAGCTTGACCGTTGTCTGTTGCATGCGGGTCTGTCTCCTGCGGGATCGGGTCGGGCGCACGGCCGGTGGCGGCACCACCGGCGGGATTATCGGCGGGCAGGGTGAAGCGGAATTCGGTGCCCCGGCCCTCGGCCACGGGGCTGCTGAAGTCCATGGCCCCGCCATGCTGCTCCACCACCGTGCGGCACAGGCTCAGGCCCAGGCCCATGCCCTCGCTGCGGGTGGTGAAGAAGGGGGTGAAGAGCTGCTTGGCCACGCCGGGGGCGATGCCGGGGCCGCGGTCGATGATGGCAAAGCTGACCCAGCGCGGGCCGGCACGGCGCACGCGCAAGACCAGCACGCGCTCGGCCAGGGGCGTGGCGGGGTCCATGGCCTGGATGCCGTTGCGCGTGAGGTTGAGCAGCACCTGCTCGACCATGGTGCGGTCGCAGCGCAGGCGCGGCGGCGGCTGCTCGATGTCCAGGTCGATGCGCGCCCCGCTCTTGCGGGCCTGCAGGCGCACCAGGGGCAGCACGGCCTCCAGCACCTGATCAGCACCGACGGCCTCGCGCGCCTGCTCGCGGCGGCGCACGAAGTCATGCACGCTCTTGATCACGCGGCCGGCCCGCTCGGCCTGCTCGGCGATGCGGGTGACGGCCTGGCGCACCATGGCCGGGGTCTGCGGGTCCTCGGCCTCGCGGGTCATCAGGTTCAGCGAGGCGGTGGCGTAGCTGGCAATCGCGGCCAGGGGCTGGTTGAGCTCGTGGCTGAGCAGGGAGGCCATCTCGCCCACGGTGGCCAGACGGGCCGTGGCCTGCAGGCGCTCCTGCTGCTGGCGCGAGAGCTCCTCCATCTTGCGCTGGCCGCTCACATCCAGCACCGCGCTCATCCAGCCGGTCTGCTGGCCCTGGGCGCTGACCAGGGGCGCCTCGTAGATCATCACCGGGAAGCGCTCGCCGCTGCGGCGCATGAACACCGTCTCGAAGCCCTGGCGCTCCTGGCCGGCCTCCCAGCGCTCGACCCGGCTGCCGTGGCGGCGCCAGTACTCGTCCACGTGCTCGGGCGGCCAGTAGGGCGGAGCCTGGGGCGGCGCACCGCGGCCCAGCAGCTCCTCGCGCTCAAAGCCCACCAGCTTGCAGAAGGCCGGGTTCACATAGGTGATGCGGCCCTCCATATCGCGGGCGCGCAGGCCCGTGATCAGGGAGTTCTCCATGGCCTGGCGAAAGCTCAGCGATTCGGCCAGCGCATGCTCGGCAAAGGCGCGGCGGCGTCCGTCGCGCGCCAGCAGCAACACAACGGCGAACAGGGCCAGCGACAGGCCCATGACCAGGGCCGTGGCCAGATTGGGAATCAGCTTGGGCTGGCCGCTGGCGCTGTCCACGCGCAGCTGCAGGGCCTGGCCCGGCAGATCCACCACGCGCTCGGCGATGTAGACGCCGGCCCCGCGGCTCAGGCCCACGCGCGCCAGGCGGGTGCCGTCGCCCTCCACAAAGGAGATCTCGTAGCCGCGCAGCAGCTCGGGGGGCACCGAAGACTCCAGCAGCTGGCGCAGGCCCACGGTTGCCACCAGAAAGTGCTGCAGCTCACCGGCACGCAGCTGGGGCAGACACAGGTCCAGCACCTCCTGGCCATCGCCGCCGGGCAGGGGCACGAAGTAGCTGCGCGAGTAGATCTGCGAGCCGTGACGCAGGGCGGCCGTGCAGGCCAGATCGGTCTCCAGCTGCAGCTGCTCGCGCGGGATCTGGACGAAGAGGGGCGCGGAATAGGGCGAGTTGGCACTGTCCTGGATCTCGCGCTGCGCATCGCGCAGCTCCAGCCGCAGCAGCGGGCGGGTGCGGCGCAGCAGCTCGGAGGCGTCATCGCGCCAGCGCGGGTCCTGCTGGCTTTGCCAGAGCAGGGACTGCAGGCCTTGCAGATCTCGCCCCGCCAGCTGCTTGGCCCGCACCGCGACCTCGGCCGCCGCCAGTTCCACCTGCTCCTGGGCCTTGGAGGCCTCGTAGCTCAAGGTCAGCAGCACCAGCAGGGTCTGGGCCACCAGCAGCAGGGCCACCAGGGCGCCCCACAGCAGGGCACGGCGCCAGCGCCGCCAGCCGGTGGCGGCGACGGGCGGTGCGGGCGGGGGCGCGGCGGGCGCCGGGTGTTGCGGTACATCCATGCAGGGCGCAGTATCCTGTGGGCTCATGCCGAGCAGATGCGCAGTTTCGCGTATCCGAGGCTGCGATTCCCGCGCCACACTGCAGGCTTTCGCACGGCTCCCTACAATCCCTGACCCGCTTTCGCGGTGCTCAGACATCGAATACGCCTATGCCCACGTCCGAAGAAAAACGCGCCCAGCTGCGCCAAGCTGCGCTGGAGTACCACGAGTTCCCGACCCCGGGCAAGGTGGCGATTGCGCCGACCAAGCAGCTGGTGAACCAGCGCGATCTGGCCCTGGCCTATTCGCCCGGCGTGGCGGCGGCCTGCGAGGAGATCGTGGCCGATCCGGCCAATGCCTTCCGCTACACCTCGCGCGGCAATCTGGTGGCCGTGATCACCAACGGCACCGCCGTGCTGGGCCTGGGCGATATCGGCCCGCTGGCCTCCAAGCCGGTGATGGAAGGCAAGGGCGTGCTGTTCAAGAAGTTCGCCGGCATCGATGTCTTTGACCTCGAGATCGACGAGAAGCACGATCTGGACAAGCTGGTCGATGTGATCGCGGCGCTGGAGCCCACCTTCGGCGGCATCAATCTTGAAGACATCAAGGCCCCGGACTGCTTCTACGTGGAGCGCGAGCTGCGCAAGCGCATGAAGATCCCGGTCTTCCACGATGACCAGCATGGCACCGCCATCGTGGTGGGTGCGGCCCTGCTCAACGGCCTCAAGGTGCAGGGCAAGGACATCAAGTCGGTCAAGCTGGTGACCTCGGGCGCGGGCGCTGCCGCCCTGGCCTGCCTGAACCTGCTGCTCAAGCTGGGCCTGCCGCGCGAGAACATCTGGGTGACGGACCTGGCCGGCGTGGTCTACGAGGGCCGCACCGAGCTGATGGATGCCGACAAGGCCCAGTTCATGCAGAAGACCGAGGCCCGCAGCCTGCGCGAGGTGATCGCGGGCGCGGACGTGTTCCTGGGCCTGTCGGCCGGTGGCGTGCTCAAGGCCGATATGGTGGCCAGCATGGCCGCCAAGCCGCTGATCTTCGCCCTGGCCAACCCCACGCCCGAGATCCTGCCCGAGGAAGTCAAGGCGGTGCGCGACGACGCCATCATGGCCACCGGTCGCACCGACTACCCCAACCAGGTCAACAACGTCCTGTGCTTCCCCTACATCTTCCGCGGCGCCCTGGACTGCGGCGCCACGACCATCAATGACGAGATGGAGATCGCGGCGGTGCACGCCATCGCCGAGCTGGCCCAGGCCGAGCAGAGCGAGGTGGTGGCCGCGGCCTATGCCGGCGCCAACCTGAGCTTCGGCCCCGAATACCTGATTCCCAAGCCCTTCGATCCGCGGCTGATGATGAAGATCGCCCCGGCCGTGGCCCAGGCGGCCGAGGCCTCGGGCGTGGCCAGCCGCCCGATCCAGGACAAGGAAGCCTATCTGGAGAAGCTGCAGAGCTTCGTCTACGCCTCGGGCACGACCATGAAGCCCATCTTCAACCTCGCCAAGCGCGCGCAGCACAAGCGTGTGGCCTATGCCGAGGGTGAAGAGGAGCGCGTGCTGCGCGCGGTGCAGGTGGTGGTGGACGAGGGCCTGGCCCGACCCACCCTGATCGGCCGCCCGGCCGTGATCGCCCAGCGCTGCGAGCGCTTCGGTCTGCGCCTGCAGGAGGGCCGCGACTACGACGTGGTCAACACCGAGTACGACGAGCGCTACCGCGACTACTGGCAGACCTACCACCAGATGGCCGAGCGCAAGGGCGTGACCCAGCAGCTGGCCAAGATCGAGATGCGCCGCCGCCTGACCCTGATCGGCTGCATGATGCTGCACAAGGGCGAGGTGGACGGCATGCTCTGCGGCACCTGGAGCACGCCCTCCATGCACCTGCAGTACATCGACCAGGTCATCGGCAAGCGCGCCGGCGTCAAGAACTTCGCCTGCATGAACGGCCTGCTGCTGCCGGGCCGCCAGGTCTTCCTGGTCGACACCCACGTCAACTACGACCCCACGGCCGAGCAGATCGCCGAGATCACCGTGATGGCGGCCGAGGAGCTGATGCGCTTCGGCATCCGCCCCAAGGCGGCCCTGCTCTCGCACAGCAATTTCGGCTCCAGCAACTGCCCCTCGGCCCTGAAGATGCGCGAGGCCCTGGGCCTGATCCAGGCCCAGGCACCCTGGCTGGAAGTGGACGGCGAGATGCATGGCGACACCGCCCTGGACGCCAACTACCGCGCCCAGCTGATGCCGCGCTCCACCCTCAGCGGCGAGGCCAATCTGCTGGTGCTGCCGAACATCGACGCCGCCAATATCAGCTACAACCTGCTGAAGACGGCGGCCGGCGGCGGCATCGCCATCGGCCCGGTGCTGCTGGGCGCGGCCAAGCCCGTGCATGTGCTGACGCCCTCGGCCACCGTGCGCCGCATCGTCAATATGACGGCCCTCACCGTGGCGGACGCCAACGCCGCACGCTGATCGGACCGCGGGGCCCCGGCCCCGCCTCGGTGCATCGCCCCGGAGTGCCGCTGGCCTGAAGCGGCACGCCGGGGCGCACTTTTTTGCGCCCTCGCCGGACCCCGCGCGGCCCGTCGCTGCCGCAAATTTGCGCACCACAGCGGTGCATACCCCCCGGGCCAAGCGCCGGCCTTTACAAAAGTTTGTAAGAGCTCACCAGAGAGTTTGATGGCGCCATGGCGCAGTGAATTCGCCGTCTAAGTCGAGTGTGTGCGCACGCTAACAAAACCCTTTATGACGCTCTAGGGGCCGGTCCCGGCTTGAGCTTTTCGGGCTCATTCGGTACCATCTTGCTTTCAAAGTTCAGGGTAAACCCGTGTTTTTGCTCGATCGGTCACCGATGTGGCCATCTTGGCGCAGGCTAGGACTGGCCGCCACCTTGGTGGCGACACTGGTCTCCGGCGCCCCGGTACAGGCCAAGCCGCCGACCGATGCGACGCAGGACACGGTGGCTTTGGCAGATCTGCCTCGCGAAGCCCGACACACGCACCGTTTGATTCTGGCCGGGGGTCCTTTCCCCTACGAGAAAGACGGCAGCGTGTTCGGCAACCGCGAACGCTTGCTGCCCGCCAAGGCCAGGGGTTACTACCGCGAATATACCGTCAAGACGCCCGGCTCCCGTGATCGGGGCGCGCGTCGACTGGTCTGCGGCGGCACACCTCCCACCACACCCGACGCTTGCTATTACACCGACGATCACTACAACAGTTTCAGGCGTGTGATTCCCACACCCTGAAGCCAGCGCAGTGAGCGGCGGCCAGAGTTCTTGTGACTATCTAGGAGGATCGCGACCATGCTTTTGCAGAACGTCCGTCCCAATATCGTGCAGGCCATACGGGCCTACCGCGTGGAGGACTTGATGCGCGCCGCCCAGGAGGCTGGCCATCACTTCCTCTACGCCAATCTGAGCGAGGCTCAGTCGAAGCAGGATGTGCTGGAGCTCATCGCCCAGTCCTTCCTCTTCCCCGCACATTTCGGCAAGAACCTGGACGCCCTGCATGACTGCATGACCGATCTGGTCCACAAGTCCGGCGCGCAGCCGGGCTTTGTGGTGGTGCTGGAGCAGCTGCCCGACAACATCCGCTTTGACCGCGAGGCCCGCGAGCAGCTGCTCGATGTGTTCCGCGACACGGCCGATTACTGGGCCGACCGCAAGGTCCAGTTCCGGTGTTTCTATTCTTTTCAGTAGCCCGCTCCCAAGAAAACGGGTCATGGGAGCGGGCTGCTGAGGTGGCCCCGGTTGCTGAAAAGCCCGCTGCAAAGAGCAGCAAGACAGCGGCGAACGCCAACTTCGGCATGAATATGCCGATGATGAGCAGCGCCTTTGATACCTCCATGTGGCTCAGCGCCGCATGAGCGAGCGGGGCCTACGCCCCGCTGTGCGCACAAGCACAAGGCCTCCGCAGCGCGGAGGCCTTTTTCTTTGGTAATCCCGGGTGGCGAGCCTGAGCGCCACTCCTACACTGCCCCACGTCACAACAAGAGCAAAACCCATGAGCAACAACGCCCTGTTCCGCTGGCGCGAAGTCAGCCCCGCCGCCGACGCCGTCGTCGCCCCCGATGAGCGCCTGCCCTGGCCCCAGACCCTGGCCATGGGCGTGCAGCATGTGATCGCCATGTTCGGCGCCACCGTGCTGGCCCCCATCCTGATGGGCTTCAACCCCAATGTCGCCATCCTGATGAGCGGCATCGGCACCCTGATCTTCTTCCTGCTGGTGGGCGGGCGCGTGCCCAGCTATCTGGGCTCCAGCTTCGCCTTCATCGGTGTGGTGATCGCGGCCACGGGCTATGCAGGATCGGGCGCCAACGCCAATCTGGGCCTGGCCCTGGGCGGCATCATCGCCTGCGGCCTGCTCTACACCTTGATCGGCTTCGTGGTCATGGCCACCGGCACCCGCTGGATCGAGTCCCTGATGCCGCCGGTGGTGACGGGTGCCGTGGTCGCCGTCATCGGCCTGAACCTGGCCGGCATTCCCATCAAGAACATGGCGCCCACGCCTTTTGACGCCTGGATGCAGGGCCTGACCTTCATCAGTGTGGCGGCCGTGGCGGTGTTCACCCGCGGCATGGTGCAGCGCCTCTTGATCCTGGTCGGCCTGATCCTTGCCGCCCTGATCTATGCGCTGCTGACCAATGGCCTGGGCCTGGGCAAGCCCATCGACCTCAGCGGCGTGGCCAACGCCGCCTGGTTCGGCATGCCCAGCTTCACCGCCCCGGTCTTCGACGGCAATGCCATCCTGCTGATCGCCCCGGTGGCCCTGATCCTGGTGGCCGAGAACCTGGGCCATGTGAAGGCGGTCGGCGCGATGACGGGCCGCAATATGGACCCGCTGATCGGCCGCGCCTTCGTGGGTGATGGCATTGCCACCATGGTCTCGGGCTCGGCCGGCGGCACCGGCGTGACCACCTATGCCGAGAACATCGGCGTGATGGCCGCCACCAAGATCTACTCCACCGCGGTCTTCGTGGTGGCGGCCCTGATTGCCGTGCTGCTGGGCTTCAGCCCCAAGTTCGGCGCCCTGATCCAGGCCATTCCGCTGGCCGTGATGGGCGGTGTGTCCATCGTCGTCTTCGGCCTGATCGCCGTGGCCGGCGCCAAGATCTGGGTGGACAACAAGGTGGACTTCTCCGACAACCGCAATCTGATCGTTGCGGCCATCACCCTGGTGCTGGGCACGGGCGACTACACCCTGAAGTTCGGCGGCTTCACCCTGGGTGGCATCGGAACCGCCACCTTCGGCGCGCTGATCCTGTGGGCCCTGCTGGGCCGGGGCCGACGCGCTTAAGTCGGAGTTCGGCGCCGCTCAGGCGCCGACGGCCTGCGCCAGCGCCACGTACTCGGCCACCGGCACCTCCTCGGCGCGGCGTTGCAGGTCGAAGTGGCCGCCGTAGCCACGGCCTTCGAGCCAGCGGCCCAGGCTGTGACGCAGCAGCTTGCGGCGCTGCGAGAAGGCGCTGGCCACCAGTTCTTCGAGCAGGGCCGGATCCAGTGTGGCGGGCTGCTCATAGGGCAGCATGCGCACAATGGCCGAGTCCACCCGCGGTGGCGGATCGAAGGCCTCGGGCGGGACATCCATGATGGACTCCACCTGATAGCGCCACTGCAGCATCACCGACAGGCGCCCGTAGTCCTTGCCGCCGGGGCCGGCGGCCATGCGGTCCACCACTTCCTTCTGCAGCATGAAGTGCTGGTCGACCACACGGTCGACGAAGCTCAGCAGATGGAACAGGATGGGCGTCGAGATGTTGTAGGGTAGGTTGCCCACCACGCGCAGCCGGCGCCCGCGGGCATCGGCCAGCGCACCGAAGTCCACCTTCAGCACGTCCGACTCGACCACCTCGATATGCTCGCGCTTCCTCATGCGCGCAGCCAGGTCGCGGTCCAGCTCGACCACCGTCAGCGGCCGGCTGCTGGCAGGCATGCGCTCCAGCAGGGGCAGGGTCAGCGCACCGAGCCCGGGGCCGATCTCGACCAGGGCATCGCCCTCGGCCGGGGCAATGGCATCGACGATGCCATCAATGATGACGCGGTCAGTCAGGAAATGCTGACCAAAGCGCTTGCGCGGGATATGGGCCATCAAGTGCTTCTTACTGCCACTCGCGCAGCTCGACGAAGGCCCGGGCGCGCAGGTCGCGCACCCATTCCTTGTAGGCGTCTTCGTACTTCTGCTCGCGCAGGGCATTGCGGGCCTGCTCGCGCAGCTGCTTGGGGTCCACCTCGACTTCGCGGCGCTCCTCCACCTTGATCAGGTGCAGGCCGAAGCGCGAGACCACGGGATCGGACAGCCCACCCACGGGCAGGGCGTTCATGGCCTCCTCGAACTCGGGCACAAAGGCGCCCGGCACGACCCAGCCCAGATCACCGCCCTGGGGCGCACTGCCGTCCTCGGAGTTGTCGCGGGCCACGGCCTCGAAGCTGACACGACCGGCCTCGATGGCACGCTTGAATTCCTGCAGGCGACGCGCGGCCAGCTCGGCCGGCAGCTGGGGCGAGGGGCGCAGCAGCACATGGCGGGCGCGGGTCTGGGTCACCAAATTGCCGCCCTCGCTACCGTCGCGGCGTTGCACCAGCTTGAGCACATGGAAGCCGGCGCCCGAGCGCAGCAGCTGGGGCGCCAGCTCACCGCTCTTGAGGTCACGCACAAAGTCCACAAAGGCATCGGGCAGTCGGTCGGCCTGGCGCAGACCGATCTCGCCACCGCGGGCCTTGTTGCCGTCTTCCGAAACCTCGCGAGCCACGGCAGCGAAGTCCTCACCGGCCTTCACGCGCTGCAAGGCCGCCTCGGCCTTGGCGCGGCGCTCGGCCACCACGCTCTCGGCCGCGCCCTCGGGCACGGTCACCAGGATCTGGGCCAGATTGAGCTGCAGGCCACCGGCGCGCTGCTTGCGCTGCTCGGCCAGGAACTGGTCGATCTCGCCATCGGTGACGCGGATGCGCCCCTGCACCTCGCGCTCGCGCACCCGCTCGGTCATCATCTGGTCGCGCAGGTTCTCGCGGAAGCGCTTGTAGTCGATGCCCTCTTCCTTGAGCCGTGCACGCAGCTGTTCCATGCTCAGGCGGTTCTGGGTGGCCACATTCGCCACCACGCGATCCAGTTCGGGCTCGTCGACCCGGTTGCCGTTCTCACGCGCATGGGTGACGATGACGCGATCCTCGATCAGGGCCTCCAGAGCCTGCTTGCGCAGGGCCTCCGGGTCCGCCGTCTCGCCGCGCTGACGGGCTTCCGCGCGCAGACGCTCGTAGCGCTGGTTGACCTCGCTGGCCGCCACCACGTCCTGGTTGACCACCGCGGCGATATGGTCGCCCGGCTTCAGGGAGCTGGCGCCGCTTTGCGCCACGGCGACGCCGCAGGCCAGAGCCAGGCTCAAGGCGCCGGCCAGGGTTCGAATGGACAGATCAGTCATAGGATCGATTGGACGAGCGGGGATCGCTCAGCTGGCGGTAACCGGGAATATTGTCTCTCAGGACCCCCAGGGCATTGGAGCCCAGGCGGGACAGTCCCACGAACTCCAGCTGCAGCAGCAGCCGGGTATTGGTTTCGGCGCGGCCGGTGGACAGGCGCTCGGCGCCCATGCGCAGGATCCAGCAGCCGGCGTCGTATTCCACGCCCACCACCGAATCGGTCAGGCGGCGGTCCTTGAGGCTGTACTGCAGGCGGCCCGCGCTGTACCAGGCGCCGCCGCCCTTGCAGCCCACACCGCCCGAAGCCGCGTCATTGAGGCTGCGCGTCTGCTCGCGCGCGGCCGCGGCACCGAACAGCGGCCACTGCCAGCCCAGCTCCAGCTGCTCACTCTGATCCCGCACCAGGCGGTAGGCGGCGCTCAGGGTGCGGTAGGCACCGGGTGAGTAGCGTGCGCGCAGGCTGGTGCGCACATTGCGACCGCTGTCGGGGTTGTATTGCAGGGCGCCATCCAGCCACCACCGTTGACTCAGGTGTGCGGAGCCCAGCAGCAGCAGATCGGAGAACTTCTGCGTGCTCGGCAGCCCATCGGGCGTGAGCTGCTGGTCACGGAAGCGATAGCGCTGCACCAGACCCAGGCGCAGCAGCTCCTCGCCGCGCTCGGACTCCAACCAACGCGTGGTCACGCCTGCGGTCAGCTGGTGGGCATCCGAGACCCGGTCCACGCCCGAGAACTGGTTCTCGGTGTAGATGGAGTCGAAGTTGAAGTCCTTGGGCGCGGCATCGAAATTGGGCAGTCGGCTCTGGTCTCGATAGGCCGTGTTCACATAGAGCAGACGCGGCTCCAGGGTCTGCTGCAGCTCGCGCCCGAAGAAGCGGGTCTGGCGCTCCAGGATCCAGCCATGGTCCACACTGAAGCCCGGCACCGTGCGGCCGGCGCTGCGGCGGCCATCGGCCAGGGGGCGGTCCAAGGCATAGCTGGCGGCGTTGACCGAGAGCTTGGGGATCAGCCACCAGGCCGCCCCCCCCATGGGCAGGCTGACATGGCCCAGGGCATGCACCCGCTCACCCGTCATCAGCTGGCTGGACAGGGCCTCACGGGGCAGGTCGAAGCGGTTGTACTCCAGCTCCAGGCTGCCCTCGAGACGGGCCTGCCGCCCCCAGGGAATGAAGCCAGCCAGCACACCCTCGTCCGCCGCCGTGGACAGGCGCATGCCGATCTGAGGGCTGCGCTGATAGGGCGACTCAAAGCGCGCCGCCGGATCGGTCCCCTGCAGCAGCTGCCACTGCTGCACCCGGGCATAGCTGCTGGCCTCGCCCCAGGCAAAGCTGCGGCTGCGGCTCAGCTGCAGATCGCTGGCCAGCAGGCGCTGGGTGGGGCTGCTGATGCGCTTGGGCAGGTCCTTCCAGTAGTCGTCGTCCGACACCCGCTCGGCCTGCAGCCGATACAGCCAGCCCGGCCCCAACTCCCCCGCATTGGCCAGATTCAGGGCCCAGCGCTTGCGCTCGGCCACCCGGTCCCAGGGCAGCCAGGCCAGATTGAGCTGACCCTTGTGATGAGGCTCCAGATAGCGGAATTCGCTGTCCAGGCCCACGCCGCGGCGGGTCATCACGAAGGGCGTGAGGGTGGCATCGCGCTGCGGCGCGATATTCCAGTAATAGGGCAGTCCCAGCTCAAAGCCGCTGCGCTTGTCCAGGCCCACATCGGGCGGCAACCAGCCCGACTTGCGTTCCGAGCCCAGGGGAAAGCTCAGGGCCGGCGCAGCCAGTATGGGCAGGCCCTGGAAACGCAGCACCGCCCCCGTGGCCAGTCCCTCGTTGGCCTCGAAGTCCATGCGCAAGGTCCGGGCGCTTAGCTCCCAAGCCGGCGTCTGTCCCGGCTCGACAGCGGGGCAGCTGCTGTAGGTGGCGGCCTCGGCGCGCAGGCGCTGAGGCCCCAGGAAATGCAGGCTGCGCGCCTGCCCGCCCCCCCCGGTCTGGGAAAAGAAATAGCTGGGCTGGGCAAACTCGCCCTCGAAGCGGTCCACAAAGAGCTGGACGCTGGGCCCGCGCACCACGGAACCGTTGCGGCTGAGCTCCACACCGCCTTCGGCCCGCGCCAAATCGGTGGGCATCTGATAGCTCAAGGTATCGGCACGCAGCAGCAGATCGCCGTAGCGCAGCTCCACCGCGCCCTCCGCCTGGGCCTGCTGATCCACCTGAGCCTGCAAGGCGCGCGCACTCAGCACCAGGGCCGGCTTGCTCTGCTGCCCGGGCGCACCCGGCGGCGTCAGCAGGCGCACCGGACGCAGGCGCAGCGGCTCATCGGCCGCCTGCAGCTCCACGGGCTGCGGCTCGGCCGCGGCCTGGGCCCAGGATGCGCCCGCCAGGCCCAGGGCCAATAGCAGCGGATGCAGGGAAAACTTGGCGGGGGGCGTCAGGGGGCGCAGCACGGCGGCGACGAACGACTTCTTCGAACGTGGAGGGTGGGAATCCGCGGCCGCTTGCCGACGGTTTGTAGAATTCATTATCCATGAGGGCCCCGACCTGGCGCGCCCCGTTCTCGCCCCGCCCGCATGAATCCCATCGACTGGCCCGAACCGGCCCGCCAAACAATACTTCTCGACTGGTTGAACGCCCTGGCCGAAGCCCAGGGCCTGCGGCCCGAGACCCTGCGACTCGCCCACGCCGACGCCAGCACCCGTCGCTATCTGCGTGTCGACCGCCAGGGCGGTGGCAGCCGCATCGTGATGGACGCCCCGCCCCAGCACGGTTCCATGCGCGCCTTTGTGGAAGTGGGTGCCCAGCTGGCCGCCTGCGGCCTGCATGTGCCCGAGGTGCTGGACTTTGCCGAGGACCGCGGCCTGCTCCTGCTCTCCGACCTGGGCGAGCAGCCCTATCTGCAGGCACTGCAGCAGGCCTCGGCCGGCGAGGCCGACCGCCTGATGCGCGACGCCATCGGCGCCCTGATCCGCTGGCAGCGCGGCGGCGACGCCAGCCGCCTGCCCGTCTATGACGAGGCCTTCATCCGCCGCGAGCTGCAGATCTTCGTGGACTGGTGCGTGGGCCGCGAGTTCGGCCGCCAGTGGAACGAGACCCAGCAGGCCTGGTGGGAGAAGACCTGCGCCGCCCTGGTGCGCTCCATGCTGGCCCAGCCGCAAGTGCCCATGCACCGGGACTTCATGGTGCGCAATCTGATGGTCTGCCCGGCCGAGGCCGGCAATCCCGGCATCCTGGACTTCCAGGACGCGGTGCGCGGCCCCATCGCCTACGACATGGCCTCCCTGCTGCGCGACGCCTTCATCTCCTGGGACGAGGAGCGCGAGCTGGACTGGGCCATCCGCTACTGGGAGCAGGCGCGCAAGGCCGGCCTGCTGGCGGACCACGAGTTTGGCGAGGACTTCGGCGCCTTCTGGCGCGCCCTGGAATGGGCCGGCCTGCAGCGCCACCTCAAGATACTGGGCATCTTCTGCCGCCTCAAGCACCGCGACGGCAAGCCCGCCTATGCCGAAGACCTGCCGCGCCTGTTCGCCTACGCGATCAAGGTCTCCACCCGCTATATCGAGCTCTCGCCCCTGACCCGGCTGCTGGAAGATCTGCAGGGCCATCTGACGCAGACCGGCTTCAGTCTGCGCTAAGCGGCTCGACCAGGGCCTGGGCAGGCGCGGCGGCTTGCGGCGCCGCCGCGCCACAGACCTCCACGCGGGTTTCACAGCCGGCCGCGGCCAGCCAGGGATCGCGGTCCTCGCCGCCAAAGACCTCGAGCAGAAAGTCCAGAAAGGCCCGGGTGCGGGCCGGCATGTGCTTGCGCGAGGGCATGGCGGCCCAGATGTCCACGCTGAAGAGCCGCCACTCGGGCAGCACCCGCTCCAGGGCATGCTCCATCAGCGCGTCCTCGATCAGGAAGGAGGGCAGGCCCGCCACGCCCAGGCCGTGCAGGGCGGCGGCGTAATTAGTGTCCAGATGGCTGGTGGCCAGCACCGGCTTGCGTGGCACCAAGGTATGGGTCTCGCCGGGGGGCTCATCATCGCCCCAGGCCCCGCGCTGGAACACGATGCCGCGCTGCAGCTCGGAGCGCGGGGGCAAGAGGGTGTCGTGCTCGCGCAGCTCGTCCGGATGTCCGGGACGGCCGCGCCGGTTCAGATACTCGGGCGAGGCACACAGAATGACCTCGGTACGCGCCAGGCGCCGCGCCACGAAATCCCCGTCCAGGGGATGGCGGGTGTGCAGGATGGTGATGTCGAAAGACTCGTCCACGGCCTCCACCCCGCCGGGCGAGCTCAGTTCCACCGTCACCTGGGGAAACTGCTTGTGAAAGCGCGGCAGGTGCTTGGCCAGCTGGTGCACGGCAATGGCCGGCGGCACCAGCACCCGCAGATGGCCGCGCGGCTCGGTGCTGGCACTGGTGGCCAGGGCCGTGGCCTCGTCCACCTCCGACAGGATGCGCCGGGCCCGCTCCAGATAGGCCTCGCCGATATCGGTCAGGGCCAGGCGCCGTGTGGTGCGGTTGATCAGCCGGGCCCCCAGATGGTCCTCCAGCTCGGCCACCAAGCGGGTCACCACCGCCGGCGCCAGATCCAGGGCCCGTGCCGCGGAGGCAAAACTGCCCTCGTCGATCACGCGCACGAAAACTCGCAGAGCCCTGAGCTGATCCATGCCTAGCCACTCCTGAAATGCGCTGCAAGTCTAGTTGAGCCGCTGGGGTGGCCGGCCAAGGTCGATAATTGCGGCCCAGCCTCCCGCATTTCCCTCGGCAATCCGCGCAGCATGTCCAATCTGATCGTCCACGGCGGCAACCCCCTCAAGGGCCGCATCATTCCCTCGGCCAACAAGAATGCCGTCCTGCCCATACTCTGCGCCACCCTGCTGAGCGCTGAGCCCATCCGCCTGCGCGGCGTGCCCGAGATCACCGATGTGAAGAAGATCCTGGAGGTCTTCCGCAAGCTGGGCAGCTCGGTGCAGATGGACTTCAAGACCGGCATCCTGGACATCCACCACCGCGACACGCATTTCGACCCCGCCGTGGACCGCCTGCCCGAGGAAATGCGCAGCTCCATCATGCTGGTGCCGGGCCTGATGGCGCGCTTCGGCGCCGCGCGGGTGGAGGACGACGTCAAGGGCTGCACCCTGGGCGCGCGCGAGATCGATCCCCATGTGGAGGTCTTCGAGCGCTTTGGCGCCCGCGTCGAGCGCCTGGCCGACGGCCTGTCCCTGCATGTGGCCGGCAAGCTGCGCGCCAACGACCACTGGACCGACTACGCCTCGGTCACCACCACCGAGAACTTCGTGCTCTGTGCGGCCCTGGCCGACGGCAGCTCCACCCTGATGAATGCCGCCAGCGAGCCGCATGTGCAGGAGTTCTGCCAGTTCATGCAGATGCTGGGCGCCAAGCTGGAGGGCCTGGGCACCTCGCGCCTGAGCATCCATGGCGTGGAGCGCCTGGGCGGCGGCGACTTCACGTTTGCCGAAGACTTCCACGAGATCGTCACCTTCCTGGCCCTGGGCGGCATCACTGGTGGCGATGTGCAGGTAAAGAACTCGCACCCCGAGCAGTTCCCCCTGATCGACCGCACCTTCGCCAAGTTCGGCGTGCAGATCACGCATGAGGACGGCTGGTCGCGCGCCAGCATCGTGGCACCGGACGGCCGGCTCAAGGTCAAGGAACCCTTCACCCGCAACATCCTGCAGAAGGTGGAGGCCGCGCCCTGGCCCTATCTGCCGGTGGACCTGCTGCCCATCTTCGTGGCCCTGGGCGTCAAGGCCGAGGGCAGCATGATGTTCTGGAACAAGGTCTATGACGGCGCCATGGGCTGGACCTCGGAGCTCTCCAAGTTCGGTGCCCATGCCTTCCTGTCCGACCCGCACCGCATGGTGACCTTCGGCGGCAAGCCGCTCTCGCCCGCCGAGGTGGAAAGCCCCTACATCATCCGCGTGGCCATCGCCCTGCTGATGGTGGCGGCCAGCATCCCCGGCCGCTCGGTGATCCGCAACGCAGCGCCCATCCGCCGTGCCCACCCGCACTTCGCCGAGAACATCGGCAAGCTGGGCGTGCGCGTCGAGTGGGTCGAGGGCGACTGAGCCTGTCGCCAGCGCGCGCCATGCCGCTTCGCCGTCTCGCCGCCGGGCTGGCCCTGCTGGCCACGGCCACCCTGGCCATGGCCCAGGACCCGCCGCGCCTGCGCTGGCTGGTCCAGGACGTGCCGCCCTACTTCAGCTACCTGGGCAGCCGTGCGCCCAGCCGTCCGGAGGAGCTGGGCCAGGGCGAGGTGGACGGCTTCTTGCGCCTGCTGATCCAGCGCCTGCCGGACTACCGCCACGAGTTCGTGGAGGCCAGCACGCCCCGCTATGAGAGCTGGTCGCGGCAGGGCGAGACCCTGTGCAGCGTGCTCCATGTGCGCCGGCCCGAGCGTCTGGACTGGCTGCACTTCACGCCCCTGCATCCGGCCTTGCAGGCGCGGCAGATCCACATCATCGTGCGCAAGGAGGCGCTGCCACGCTTCGAGCAGGATGGACAGGCCCTGCAGCTCGCCGAGCTCCTGCAGCGGCGCGACCTGGTGGGCCTGCTGCCGCGCGACCGCAGCTTCGGCCCCCGCATCGACAGCCTGCTGGCCGAGCAGGGTCCTCGGGGTCCGCACACCATCGCCGTGACCCGCAACACCCAGCTGCTGGCCATGTTGCGCGCCAAACGCATGGACTACACGCTGGAGTACCCCAGTGTGGTCCAGGAATTTCTGCGCCAGCAGGGCGGACCGGCCGATCTGGTCCGCCTGCCCCTGGCCGAAGGCCGCAGCACCCAGCTGGCCACCGCCTCCTGCAGCCGCACGCCCGAGGGCCGGCAGCTGATCGAGGCCATAGACCTGGCCATGCGCCAGCTGGCCCAGGATCCGCAGCGTGAGCGCCTCCTGCGCAGCTGGCGCGGCAGCGCCATGGACGAGGCCGAGCAGCAGAAGCTGCTGCGCTATCTGGACGAGCGCGCCCGCGGCGGCCCGCAGATCGAGTAGGCACGCGCCATGGCTCGCCCGCCCAAGCTGGCCCTGCCTCTGCGCGAGGGTGTGGCCGCCAGCGCCCTGGCCTGTCCGCCCGGCCCCTGGCCGCGCCTGCTGGACTTTCTGGCCGAGCGCCTGCCCCTGGTGAGCCGCAGCGACTGGGCCGCGCGCCTGGCCGCGGGCGAGCTGCTGGACGAAGGGGGCCAGGCCTTGCCAGCCGACCCGCCCTACCGCGCCGGCTGCCGCATTTACTACTACCGCCAGCTGGCCCAGGAGCCCGAGATCCCCTTCGCCGAGCAGATCCTGTTCCAGGACCCGCATCTGCTGGTGGCGGACAAGCCGCATTTCCTGCCCGTCACGCCCAAGGGACGCTATGTGCAGCAGACCCTGCTGACGCGGCTGCGCCGTCGCACCGGTCTGGCCACACTCACGCCCATCCACCGCCTGGACCGCGAGACCGCGGGCCTGTGCCTATTCGCCATCCGGCCCCAGGACCGCGATGCCTACCAGGGCCTGTTCCGCAAGCGCGCGGTCGAGAAGGTGTACGAGGCCATCGCGCCCGCGCCCGAGCGTTCAGGGCAAGACCTGGCCCTGCCCCTGCGCTACCGCAGCCGCCTGCAGGAGCGCGCCGAGGCCTTTATGCAGATGCAAGAGGTGGCGGGCGAGCCCAATGCCGAGACGCTGATCAGCCTGCTGCAGTGCCTCCCCGGCGGCCTGGCACGCTACGAGCTGCGCCCCAGCACCGGCCAGAAGCACCAGCTGCGCGCCCAGATGAGCGCCCTGGGCCTGCCCCTGCTGGGCGACCGCATCTATCCCCTGCTGCAGCCCGACGAGGCGCAGCCCAGCTTCGAGCGCCCGCTGCAGCTGCTGGCGCGCGAGATCGCCTTCACGGACCCGCTGACGGGCCAGGCGCGGCGCTTTCACAGCGCGCTGCGCCTGCCCTCCTGCACCCTGCCCTGATCAGGCCGGGCGACGGCGGTATCAAGCCATGCCGGGATTGCCGGCCGCGCCCACCAGGGTGGGGCTGTTGAGCCGGCGTGGGGCCACGCGCCCGCCGGGGCTGGCCTTGAGCCAGCCCTCCACCAGCTCCCACACCGGCTTGCTGCCGGCCTGGGCGGCCTCTTCCGACACCGGGGCCCAGCCCGCCACCTTGTAGCGCTTGCCGGCCTCGATGAGCCGGCCGTTCAGGCGCATCTCGTCGATGCGCGCGCCCATGCCGGCCGTGGGCGTGCAGCGATAGCTCAGGCCGCCCACCCGCACCATGTCCCCGCCCTGCTGGTAATAGGGGTCGGGGTTGAAGAGGTTGTCCGCCACGTCCTCCAGCACGGTCTTGATCATCTCGCCGCTCATCTCGGTGAGCGTGGTGTGCGGATAGGTGATGGCGGTCTGGTCCATCAGGAATTCGCGCGTGATGGTCTGGCCCGGCAGCAGGGTCGTGCCCCAGCGAAAGCCCGGCGAGAAGGCTACTTCAGCCCCCTGCGCCTGCATCAGCGCGTCGCAGAGGAGCTGGTCCCAGCTGCCATTGAAATTGCCGCGGCGGTAGAGCAGACCTTCGGTGACGGCCAGGGGTTCGGCCAGCCTGGCCGCATAGGGCGCGCGCAGCTTCGTGATCAGGGCCTGCATCTGGGCGTCGGCCGGCAGCAGATTGGCGAACACCGGCAGCAGGCGGTAGTGGAACTCGGCCGCGCGGCCGTTCCTCACCTGCACATCCAGCACGCCCAGGAACTTGCCATTGCTGCCCGCATTGGTCACCAGGGTCTGGCCGCCGCGGTTCTTGACCGCCACCGGCAGCGGCACGCCGTCATGGGTGTGGCCGCCCAGGATGACGTCCAGGCCCGAGACTCTGGCGGCCAGCTTCAGGTCCACATCCATGCCGTTGTGGCTGAGCAGCACCACCAGTTGCGCCCCCTTGGCCCGCACCGCGTCGATCTGCTGCTGCAGCTCCTGCTCGCGGATGCCGAAGCTCCAGTCCGGCACCAGATAGCGCGGGTTGGCGATGGGCGTGTAGGGAAAGGCCTGGCCGATGATGGCCACCGGCACGCCGTTGATTTCCCTCAGCGTGTAGGGCGCGAACACATCGTCGCCAAAGTCATGGGTCTTGACGTTGTGGGCCACGAAGTCCAGCCGGCCCTTGAAGTCCTTGTCCAGGATCTCCTGCACGCGCTGCTGGCCGTAGGTGAACTCCCAGTGCCCGGTCATCACGTCCACGCCCAGCAGCTTGCAGGCCTCGACCATGTCCTGGGCCTGGGTCCACAAGGAAGTGGCCGAGCCCTGCCAGGTGTCGCCGCCGTCCAGCAGCAGGGCGCCGGTCCGGCTGGCCTTCAGGCGCTTGACCAGGGTGGCCAGATGGGCGAAACCGCCAACCTTGCCGTAGCGGCGCGCGGCGCGCTCGAAGTCCAGATAGCTGAAGGCATGGGCCTCGGCCGTGCCGGGGCGTATGCCCGCCGCCTTGAGCAGCTGCTCGCCCACCAGATGGGGCAGCTGGCCCAGTTGGGAGCCGAAGCCCAGATTCACGCTGGGCTCGCGGAAATGGATGGGCAGCAGCTGCGCATGGCAGTCGGTCATGTGCAGCAGCGACACCGCACCCGGACCCTTGAAGGGCGGTGGCAGCTCATAGGGAGAGGCCGCCGCCGCGTGGGCCTGGCGGCCGAGGCCGAAACCCGCCACCGAGGCGGCGCCCAGCAGCTGGACGAATTCGCGTTTGCTGAGGTTCATGAGGGCAAGGCTCCGCCGGCCCCGCGGGGCCGATCAAGACAGGGGGGACGAACGCGCTACTGCGCGTTGACAGGGGATTTGGGGTCCAGCAGCAGGGCCATGATGTCGCGCACCTGGGCCTCGGTCAGCACGCCGGCGTGGCCGAAGCGCGGCATGCCGGAGCAGGCGTTGTAGGCCTTGGCGTTCCAGATCTTGCCCCAGGTGTATTGCACGATGGCGGCCGTCTCGGGGGCGGCGGGATCGCTGACGCCGCGCAGCTTGCCGTACTGGTAGAGGCTGGGGCCGATGGTGCCGAAGCTGATCTCGGCCTTGCTGATCTGGTGGCAGTTGTAGCAGTTGCCGCCGCTGGGCGCGCCGGCCGCATCGGTCCAGGTCATGCCGCGGCCATTCTGTGCCAGCTTCTCGCCCTCGCGCCAGTCACCCAGGTACTGGCCGCCGGCAGGCCACTTGATCGTGGCCATCTGCTCGGCCTCGATGCGCTGCTGGGTGGCCGCGTCCGGCTGGTTCTCGGCGGAGCAGGCTCGCTGGGCCAGGTCTTGCTCGACCCGGTCCATCTTGGCGATGCCCTGCCCACGGAAGGATGCCTTCATCATGGCCTGGGCCTCGGCATCCAGCTCGGCGCTGCTGGGCAGGCTGGCGCAACCGACCAGGGCCAGGGCGCTCAGGCCGCCGGCCAGGGCCAGCATCTTCTTGTGCTTGCTGTGCATGGGACTCTCCTGCGGGCTTCAGCGCTTGATGGAAGGGGCGATGGAGACGGCCCCCTTGCTGTTGACGCCCATATAGGTCGCCAGGGCGATGGTCACGTCCGAGGCATAGCCCGGGAAGGGGAAGCGCTGCTGGCGGAAGCAGTCGTTGAGGCGGCGCTGCATGCCCCAGAGCTCGCCGCTGGAGACGCGGTAGGCCGGCCAGGCCGCGAAGCCCACGCCGTCACCCGGGTTCTTGGTCAGATTGGGCAGGTCCTGCAGGCGGATGCGCTTGCCGTCCTCGCCATGGCAGGAGGCACAGGCGAAATCGTAGGGGCCGCCGCGGAAGAAGAAGGCGCGCTTGCCCAGCTCGTAGCTGCGACGCTCCTGCTCATGCGCCTGGGGCAGATTGAACTTGAGTCCGCGCGACTCGGCCGAGATCCAGGCCACCAGGCCCTCGAGGTTCTTCTGCTCCTCGCGGCCAAAGGGGGTGGCGGCAATCTGCTTGGCGTCCAGGCCCTGCAGGGTCTCCATGCAGCTCAGCAGGCGGGACTCCAGGTCCTGCATGCGGCCGGTGTCGGCAAAGTAGCGCGGCAGCTCCACGAAGGCGCCCTTGACCACGCCGGGGCCCTTGCCCAGATCGCAGCGCTCCAGCGAGGCGTTCTTGGGCCCGCGCCTGGTCTTCCACAAGTCCTCGCCCCTGGCCTCGAACAGCTCGGCCGGGTTGCCATCGGCCAGCATGGCGCGGTATTGCGCGATACCGTCGGCCGAGCTGGTCTGGGCCAGGGCCGGCGCGGCGCACAGGCCCGCCAGCATGCAGGCCACGGCGGTGCGAACGAGTTTCCGCATGCGTGTCTCCTTGTGCTTGTTATCGGCCCGGTGGGGCTCAGGCGACCGTGGCCTCGTCCGTGCGCTTGTCGCCGCGGTTGTCGACCCAGCTGACGCTGAGCTTGTCGCCGGCCTTGGCGCCCTTGACCGTGAACTGCAGAAAGGGGTTCTTGGAAACGGCCGGGCCCCATTGCGCCGTCATCACCGTCTTGCCATTCAGGGCCGCGCTGACGTCGGTGATGTACCAGGCCGGAATGGTCTTGCCGGCGGCATCCTTGCGCTGGCCGGTTTCCATCTCGTGGCTCATCAGCACACGCACCACCGCATTGCCGCCTTGCGCCTGGGCGCGAATTCGCATCGGATCTGCCATTTGTCTATCTCCTGTTCGTATTCAAGTCGTTCGCCGGGCCGCCCCAAGAACGACGCCTGCAAGCGACCATGGGGCCAGGGCCCCGAGGCGCTTGCGCCCCCTCGGGGGGCCGCTCGCGTACCCGCGAGCGAGGGGCTGACACTTCACCCGCCGCAGCCACCCAGGGTGACCTTGACTTCCTTCTGGGCAAACAAGACCTTGTTGTCGGCGGTGATGGCCACGGCGTAGACATTGGAGGTCTGACCCATCTTCACCCGGGTGGACATGCTGGGCTCCACCGCATCGCTGACCTCGAAGGCCGCTGCCAGCACATTGGGATTCTTCTCGACCAGGAGCAGCAGGCGCTTGACGCCCGCAGCCGCACTGGCCACCCCCAGGGGCACGACCGCACCGTTCTCGGCGATGTCCGGACCGGTGAGCGTGACTTCCTTGCTCTCCACCGGCTTGGCCGTCAGGCCCATGGCCTTGAACATCTCGTCCATGCTCTTGGCATCGAAGGCGGCCCGGTTGAGCGCCTGGGCCTGGGCCAGGCCCGGCAGCAAGCCGGCGCTGGCCAGCAGGCCAGCCACCACGGCGCTGTGTTGCATCATGTCTCGGCGATTCAGCATGGCGTCTCCTTGATCTCGATCATCTATTGTCGGGCTTGAGTGCCCCGTCCGCAGCGTGGGCGTGCGCATCACGGCCTGGCCCCCTCGGCCAGCCAATCCACGATGGCCTTGAGATCGGCCTCGGGCACATGGGCCTGGGCCGGCATGGGCACCGGCCCCCAGACGCCGGCGCTACCGCTTCTGAGCTTCTCACTGAGATAGTCGCGCCGATCCGGCCGATCACGGTAGCGCGCAGCCACCTCGCGCAGAGAGGGGCCGACCAGCTTGCCGTCCACCTGGTGGCAGGCCAGGCAGGCGTGCTGCTGCAACAGGGCCGTGACCGGCTTGGCCACGGCCGGCGCCGCCGTGGCCTGGGCGGCCGGGGCCGCCGCCTTGCGCAGCGTGTCCTGTCCGCGCTGCGGCCCCACCAGGCGCTGCTGCTGGGCCAGATTGCCGTGGGCATCGCGGGCGAACTCCGGCAGGTAGGAGCTAATCCTGGGCTCGGTTGCGCAGTTCTTCATGCAGGCCGACCCCTGCACATCGGGCTGGCGCCGCTGGCCATCGGGCCACATGGTGAGCGTGTTGATCTTGCCGTGACGGTTGGGCAGGCGCTGCTGCACCTGGGCCATATTCTTGTCGGACAGCTCGCCGTCGGCCGGCAGCACATCGGCCAGGGAGAGCAGATAGGCCGTGACCGCATAGACCTCGTCCGGCTTCAAGGTCTTGGGCGCGGTCCAGGGCATGGCGCGGTTGATGTAGTCCCACAAGGACGTGATCTCGGACACCTTCATCATGGTGGTCCGGCCGGGATAGCTGTTGTTGCGCAGGGCCGCCACGCGGCCGGTCCTGATGTCTTCTTTCGTGGTGCCGCCCACCAGGGGATTAAAGACCTCGTTGGACTCGCCGAACACGCCGTGGCAGCCGGCGCATTTGGCCTCCCAGAGATCCTGGCCCTGGGCCACGGTGCCGCGGCCCGGCGGCAGGCCGCGCAGATCGGGGCGCACATCGATGTCCCAGGCCCTGAGCTCGGCCGGGGTGGCCGTGCGGCCTATGCCCTCGAACCTCGGGGCCGATGTCTGCGCCTGGGCCAGCGAGGCTGCGGCCAGCAGCGCGGCCACCAGCAGGCGGCTAGGAGAGCTGAACATTCTTCACCTCCCCGGACTCCTGCACCAGCCAGGTCTGGATGGCGTTGTTGTGATAAATCGAGCGCGTGCCGCGCACCGCGCGCAACTGGCCGTAGTTGGGCTGCACATGGCCGGTCTCGTCGGTGGCCCGACTCATGACCAGGGCGGGCCTGCCGTCCCAGACCCAGTCCAGATTGAAGCGGGTCAGGCATTTGTCCATCACCGGGCCCTGCAGACGCGCCGCGCGCCAGTTGCGCCCGCCATCCACCGAGACATCCACCTTGGCGATGCGCCCACGGCCCGACCAGGCCAGGCCGCTGATGCTGTAGAAGCCCTTGTCCAGCAAGACCTGACCCCCGCTGGGCGTGGTCACCACGCTCTTGACCTCCTGGATGGAGGTGTACTCGCGGTGCAGGCCGTCGGGCATCAGGTCGATATAGTGGATGTTCTCGTCCTTGGTCGCCCAGGGCTGGTCCCCCACCTCGATGCGGCGCAGGTATTTCACCCAGCTCACGCCCTGCACACCCGGCACCACCAGGCGCAGCGGGTAGCCGTTCTCGGGGCGCAGCATCTCGCCGTTCTGGCCATAGGCCAGCAGCACCTCGCCGCGCCTCACCAGCTCCATGGGAAGGGTGCGGGTCATGGAGGAGCCGTCGGCGCCCTCGGCCAGCACGAAGCGGGCGCGCTTCAGGTCGACGCCGCACATTTCCAGCACATCGATCAGGCGCACGCCGGTGAACTCGCTGCAGCTGAGCATGCCGTGGGTGTACTGCACGGTGGGCACGGCCACATTGCCCCACTCCATGCCGGTATTGGCGCCGCACTCGATGAAGTGAAAGCGCGAGACGCTGGGCAGGCGCATCAGCTCGTCCATGGTGAAGACCATGGGGCGCTTGAGCATCTTCTCGTCCGAGCCGTTGACCATGAGGCGATGGCCGCTGGGATCGATGTCCCACCAACCCTGGTGATGGCGCTCGAAGTGCAGGCCGCTGGGCGTGACGATGCCGAACAGGCCCTGCAAGGGCGCGAAGGACACCGAGGCCTGGCGGGTCTGGGTCAGCCCCGGACTCGGGCGGCGCTGCAGATTGGCCTCGTACCTGGAGGGCTTGCCATAGCCCTCCAGCGCCACCGGCTGGCCCAGGGCCGTGGAGTGCGGCGGCAGATTCAGGATGTTCGGATCACCGCCCCCGGCCGGCACGGGATTGGCCTGGCCGCGCGCGGCCCCCGCCAGCAGGGCCGCACTGGCCGCGGCAAAGGCAGCGCGCAGCAGGCCGCGCCGCGCCGGCAGCGATGCTTCGCTCGCCAAGCGCTGGAGATCGAGGAAATGCTCCGGGGCCGGCAGCAGGCGGGCGGGTCTCAGGGGCGCGCTCATGACAATCCGGCGCTCAGTGACGCGGCGCCAGCAGGCGCTGCTCGGGGGCCAGGGCGGCCGGGTCCTCGATCTCGATGGCGATCTGGGTGCAGACCGCGCGGCACAGGGCCACGGCGCGCTCGTTCTGCACGCGGTAGAAGATCTGTACCCCCTCCCGCCGCCGGGCCAGGATGCCGGCCCGGTAGAGATGGGCCAGATGCTGGGAGACATTGGGCTGGCTGCTGCCCAGCTCGCTCACCAGCTCACCCACCGTCTTCTCGCATCGGCACAGGGCGCTGATGATCTTGAGGCGCAAGGGGGTGGCCATCAGGCCGAACAGCTCGGCGGCCATCTCGTAAACGCGATCGGCCTCGTCGGGGGCGGATTGAGCGCTGTCCATGTCTACCAGCTTTCCATCCAAATATAAGTAATTACGAATTTAGTTCGTGATCCCGCCCCCGCACCCCGGACATACCCGGAGTCGATGCCCATGCCGCGGCATCCATGCCGCGGGCACAATTTCACGAGTCCCCGCAAGCCCTTCGCATGAAGCTCAGCCCCCGCCTCCTCCGCAAGGCCCTGACCTCGCCCGCCGGCGCATCGCTCAAGACCCGGGCGATGCTGCTGATGCTGAGCGTGGGGCTGTCCGGCGTGGGCCTGGCCAGCCTGATACGCAGCCACCACGAAGCCAGCCTCGGCACGGATCAGGTCCTCGGCATGGCCTTGCAGGATCTGCTGCTGGTGCTGGCCGTGGGCCTGGTCTTCATGCTGCTGCTGGAGAACGCCCTGCTGCGCCCGCTGCGCCGTCTGGCGGAGCAGGCCCATGCCTTCGACCCCACCCAGCCACCTCCCAGCTGGCTGGAGAAGCAGGACGGCGGTCCGCGCGAGCTGCAGCAGATCAACCAGGCTTTCGAGCGCGTGCAGCAGAGCATGGGGGCCCAGCTGCGCCGCGAGCAGAACCGGGCGGAGCAACTGCGCCTCGAGGTGGAGCAGCGCAGCCTGGCCCTGGAGCAGGCCCGGCTGGCCCTGGAGTCCGCCCAGCGCGAACTGGCCAGCCTGAGCCGCCACGATGCCCTGACCGGCCTGGCCAACCGGCGCGAGTTCGATGATGCGCTGCGCCGCGAGTTCAAGCGTGCGCAGCGCCAGCAAGGCCTGCTGGCCTTGGCGGTGCTGGACCTGGACCACTTCCGGGCCTACAACGAGGCCCTGGGGCGGGAGGCCGGCGACGCCGTCCTGCGGCAGATGGCCCAGCTGCTGGCGGACCGCTTCAAGCGCGACACCGATCTGGTGGCGCGCCTGGGCGGTGAGGAATTTGGCGTGCTGCTGCCGGGCTGTGACCGCGATCAGGCCCAGGACCTGCTGGAACAGCTGCGCGAGGCTCTCGCGGCCCTGGCCATCCCGCATCCCAAGGGCTCAGCCACAAGCCCTCGGCTCACGCTGAGCGTAGGTCTGGCCGTCTTCCGCCCGGCGCAGACCTATCTGAGCCCGCAGGCCCTGCTGCAGGCGGCCGACGAGGCCCTGTACGTGGCCAAGCACGCCGGTCGCGACCGCCTCAGCCTGGCGGCCTGAATCTCACCGCCACCGCCGGACGCCGGCCCGGGCTTATCGGCCGTGCGCCTGCGCTTCCTGCAGCTGCTCGCTGACCCGGCGTGCGGCGCGCAGCACCAGGGTCTCGTCCAGCTGGGCCTGGGGGGCGATGGCGCGGGCCACGTCTTCCAGCTCCTCGGGCTTGTGCATCAGAGCCCAGGCCATGACGGAGATGGCGCAGACGCTGCGGCGCTGCACCAGGTCGGGAATGATCAGGCTGTCCTGCATCTGCACATGGTGGCGCACGCTGGCCACCGCGGCCTGGGCCAGGCCCCAGCTCTCGCACAGGGCGGCGCCCAGGGCATCGTGGCTCACGCCAAAAGCCGTGTGCTCCAGCTGCACCAGCTCGGCGTCGCGCGTGGCGGCGCGAAGCATGGCCGGGTAATGGGCCGAGGCATGACGGTACAGCACGGCCTTGCCACATTCCTCGAACAGGCCGGCCGAGTGTGCGGCCCAGGGGTCCACACCCAGCATCTGGCCCATGCGCCCCATCAGCAGTCCGCGTCGCGAGGCGCGCTGCCAGACCGGTTCCAGCTCGGCCGCCGAGGGAAAGGCGGCACGCAGGCCCATCTCGAAAGTGATGGCCGCGACCTCGCGCATGCCCAGATAGGTCAGGGCCTGGTGCACGGTCTGCACCCGGCCCTGCAGGCCGTAAAGCGAGGAGTTGACCGCCTTGAGGACCGCCGCGGCCAGGGCCATATCGGACTCCACCAGGGCCGAGATGGCCGGCAGGTCCACATCCTCATCCGCCATCAACAGGGACAGCTTGACCAGCACCTCGGGTTGGGTGGGGATCTCGATGTCAAGCGAACGGAGTTGGGGATCGACGGGCATGAGGGCGTGATTTGCGGAGATGAGCAGTGGGCGAATGGTAGCGCCAGCCGCGGCTAGCGCATGAAAGCATCCCAGCCGGTCTTCAGGATCAGGGCACTGACCACCAGCACGAACATGCCGCGCACAAAGCCCGCCCCATGCTTGAGGGCCAGCCGGGTGCCCAGCAGGCTACCGAGCACATTGGTCACCGCCATGACCGCCGCGATATGCCACCAGACATGGCCCTTGAGCGCAAACAGCAGCAGGGCCGAGGCATTGGTGGCCGTGTTCAGCAGCTTGGCACTGGCCGAGGCGTGCAGGAAATCAAAGCCCAGCAGGCGCACGAAGAGAAAGACGAAGAAGCTGCCGGTGCCGGGACCGAAGAAGCCGTCGTAGAAGCCGATGGTGAGCCCGATGGCGCTGGCCACCAGGGCCTCGCGCCCGCCGCGGTAGCGCGGTTGATGCTCGCGGCCCAGGTCCTTCTTGAGCAGGGTGTAGATCAGCACCGCCAGCAGAATCAGGGGCAGGGCCTTGCGCAGACCGCTGGGATCCACCAGGGTCACGGCCCAGGCCCCCACAAAACTGCCCCCCAGGGCCGCGCCTGCGGCGGGCAGCAGCGCGTGCCAGGGCAAGGTGACGCGGCGGGCGTACTGCAGACTGGCCCAGGCCGTGCCCCAGATGGCCCCGCCCTTGTTGGTGCCGAACAGGGTGGCCGGCGCCGCGCCCGGAAAGACGCTGAACAGGGCCGGCACCAGGATCAGCCCACCGCCACCCACGATGGCATCCACAAAGCCGGCCATCAGGGAGGCCAACGCCACGGTCAGAAGTTCAAGCATTCAACAAGCCGGCGCCAAGCGCAATAAAAACGGGCACCACTGAGGTGCCCGCGAATGGTGACAGTGTCACCGAATTCTCTTGTCTTGATTCTGAACGCTTTGCTTTGTTTGTCTCCTCAGCCCCGCCTGGCAGCCGCTGTTCGCACAATGACCGCATCGAGTGCCTTGCAATGTAGGCACTTGGGCTCATGCACGCACTTGGGGTTTTCACTTGTGAAGATGCACCGCAATGGTGCGATGCGCGGCGGGGGGTGGACGGCGCCCGTCCTCAGACCGGCTCACCGTCCAGGGCGGCGCGCACCACCTCCTCGCTGAGCTCGGCCACGCATTCCTGCAGGAAGCGATAGGCAAAGCCGCGCAGATAGTGACCGCGCTTGAGCGCGATGCGGGTGGTGTTGGCCTGGAACAGAGCCGAGGCGTCCAGCAGCTGCAAGCCCTGGTCGCGCTGGGGCTCGAAGGCCATGGCCGCCACGATGCCCACGCCCAGGCCCACCTGCACATAGGTCTTGATCACATCGGCGTCCAGGGCCGACATCACGATGTCCGGGCTCAGGCCCGCGGCGGCAAAGCTGGCATCGATGCGCGCCCGGCCGGTATAGCCCTCGTGATAGGTGATGAGCGGATGCTCGGCCAGCTGCTCCAGACTCAAGGCCCCGGCGCGCGCCAGGGCATGACCCTCGGGCACGACCACGGCATGGCGCCACTCGTAGAAAGGAAAGGTGACGAACTGATCCTGGGCCTGCAGGGCCTCGGTGGCGATGCCGAGGTCCGCCTCGCCCGACTGCAGCAGGGCCACGATCTCGGCCGGGCTGCCCTGATGCAGCACCAGATGCACCTTGGGAAAGGCCGCCTTGAAGCGAGCCACCACCTGCGGCAGGGCGTAACGCGCCTGGGTGTGGGTGGTGGCGATGGTCAGCCTACCCTGCTCAGCACCCGAGAACTGCTCGGCCAGGCGCTTGATGTTCTTGGCGTCCAGCAGCATGCGCTCGACGATGACGGCCAGCTCCTTGCCCGGCTCGGTCAGGCCCAGCAAGCGCTTGCCGCGGCGCACGAAGAGCTCCACGCCCAGCTCGTCCTCCAGATCCTTGATGTGCTTGGACACCCCGGACTGCGAGGTGAACAGGGCCGCGGCCACATCGGTCAGATTGAAATTCTGCTGGACCGCCTCGCGAATGATGCGCAGCTGCTGGAAATTCATGCGGCCTGGACCTTGTGCTCGAACAGGCTCAGGCGCGAGGCGCTCAGGCGCACTGCTTGGCCGGACTGCAGGTTCAGCGCCGCCGCCTGCTCGCGGCTGAGCTCGGCCTCCAGATGACGGCCGTCGGCCGCGCTCAGTTCCACACGGCTGGCCGCACCAAAGCTCAGCACCCGCTCCACCCGGGCCGCTAGGCCGGCGGCGGCCGGGTCGGTGATGATCTGCAGCTCATGCGGGCGGGCATAGGCCAGCACCGGACCGGCCGCGCCGGCGCCATGACCCAGCTGGCCGATCTCCTCGGCGTGCTCGAAACGGTTGACCGCGCCGAGGAAGCCGTAGACGAAGGGCGTGGCCGGGCGCTCATAGACCTCGGCCGGCGTGCCCACCTGCTCCACCTTGCCGTGATCCATCAGCACCACGCGGTCGGCCACTTCCAGGGCCTCTTCCTGATCGTGGGTGACGAAGACGCTGGTGATGTGCAGCTCATCATGCAGGCGGCGCAGCCAGCGGCGCAGCTCCTTGCGCACCTTGGCGTCCAGGGCGCCGAAGGGCTCGTCCAGCAACAGCACGCGCGGCTCCACGGCCAGGGCGCGGGCCAGGGCGATGCGCTGGCGCTGGCCGCCGCTGAGCTGGGGCGGAAAGCGGTCGGCCAGCCAGTCCAGCTGCACCAGGTTCAGCAGCTCGTGCACCTTCTTGCGGATCACGGCCTCGCTGGGCCGCTGCTTGCGCGGCTTGACGCGCAGACCGAAGGCCACGTTGTCGAACACCGTCATGTGGCGGAACAGGGCGTAGTGCTGGAACACAAAGCCGACCTGGCGCTCGCGCACATGGGTGTCGGAGGCGTCTTCGCCATCCAGCAAGACCTGGCCCCGGTCGGCCGTCTCCAGACCCGCGATGATGCGCAGCAGCGTGGTCTTGCCGCAGCCCGAGGGGCCCAGCAGGGCGACCAGCTCGCCGGTCGGGAAGTCGAGGCTCACATCGCCCAGGGCGGTGAAGCTGCCGAAGGACTTGTGGACATTGCGGACTTGAATGCTCATGGCTGCGTTTCCAGGCGGGCCCTGCTGGCGCGCCATTCGATGAATTGCTTGAGAACCAGGGTCACCAGGGCCAGCAGGGCCAGCAGGGACGCCACCGCAAAGGCCGCGGCAAACTGGTACTCGTTGTAGAGGATCTCGACATGCAGGGGCAGGGTGTTGGTCTGGCCGCGGATATGGCCCGAGACCACCGAGACCGCACCGAACTCGCCCATGGCGCGTGCATTGCACAGGATCACGCCGTAGAGCAGGCCCCATTTGATATTGGGCAGGGTCACATGCCAGAAGGTCTGCCAGCCACTGGCGCCCAGCACGGTGGCGGCCTCCTCCTCGTCGCGGCCCTGGGCCTGCATCAGCGGGATCAGCTCGCGCGCCACGAAGGGGAAGGTGACGAAGACCGTGGCCAGCACGATGCCCGGCACCGCGAAGATGATCTTCACATCGTTCGCCTGCAGCCAGGGGCCGAACCAGCCCTGGGCGCCGAAGAGCAGCACATAGATCAGGCCCGCCACCACCGGCGAGACCGAGAAGGGCAGGTCGATGAAGGTGATCAGGAGCTGCTTGCCGCGGAAGTCGTGCTTGGCAATGGCCCAGGCCGCGCTGACGCCAAAGACCAGATTCAGCGGCACCGAGATCAGGGCCGCCAGCAGGGTGAGCTTGATGGCCGAGACCGCGTCGGGCTCGATCAGGGCGGCCAGATAGGTGTCCCAGCCCTTGCGCAGCGCCTCGGTGAACACGGCCACCAGGGGCAGGATCAGGAAGAGCACAAAGAAGCTCAGGCCCAGGGCCAGCAGGGTGTAGCGCACCCAGGGCGCCTCACGCGTGGCGGGGTTGCTCTGGTAGCGGCCCTTGGGCGCGCCCAGGGTGGAGCTGACGGCGCCGCTCATTTGCGACCCTCCTGGCCATTGCGGCGCGCACTCCAGGCCTGCAGACCATTGATGGCCAGCAGCAGCACGAAGGAGAAGATCAGCATCACGGTGGCAATCGCCGTGGCGCCCACATAGTCGTACTGCTCCAGCTTGGAGATGATCATCAAGGGCGTGATTTCACTGACCATGGGAATGTTGCCGGCGATGAAGATCACCGAGCCGTACTCGCCCACGGCGCGGGCAAAGGCCAGGGCGAAGCCCGTCAGCAGGGCCGGCAGCACGATGGGCAGGACCACCAGGCGGAAGGTCTGCCAGCGATGCGCGCCCAGGGAGGCTGCGGCCTCCTCCAGCTCGGTCTCCATGTCTTCCAGCACCGGCTGCACCGTGCGCACCACAAAGGGCAGGCCGATGAAGATCAGGGCCACCAGAATGCCCAGGGGCGTGAAGGCCACCTTGATGCCCCAGGGCGCCAGCAGCTGACCCAGCCAGCCATTGCCGGCATAGAGCGCCGTCAGGGAAATGCCGGCCACGGCCGTGGGCAGAGCGAAGGGCAGGTCGATCAGCGCGTCCACCAGCTTCTTGCCCGGGAACTCGTAGCGCACCAGGGACCAGGCCAGGATCAGGCCAAAGACCACATTGATGGCCGCGGCCAGCAGGGCGGTGCCAAAGCTCAGCTTGTACGAGGCCAGCACCCGCGGCGCGGTGGCGGCGGCCCAGAAGGCCTCAAAGCCATGACCGGCCGCCTTGATGAAGACCGCCGACAGCGGGATCAGCACCAGCAGCGAGAGATAGAACAGCGTGAAGCCGAGCGTAGGCCCGAAACCGGGCAACACGCGGCGCGGCTTGCGGCGTGGCGCGCTGGCGGGCGCGGCCGCACCAGAGCCGAGAACGGCGGTGGTGGTCATGGCAGAGGACTCGCTCAGCGCTTGGCGTTGGCCAGCACCAGCTGGTCGTACACGCCGCCGTCGGCGAAGTGGGTCTTGGAAACGGCCGGCCAGCCGCCCAGCAGGGAGTCCACGGTGAAGGTCTTCACCTTGGGAAAGCGCTGGGCATGGCGGGCGGCCACGGCGGCATCGCGGGGACGGAAGTTGTGGCGGGCGATGATCTCCTGCGCCTCGGGCGAGAACAGGAAGTCCGCATAGGCCTTGGCCGCCGCGGCCGTGCCTTTCTTGGCCACCACCTTGTCGACGATGGCCAGCGGGGCCTCGGCCTCGATGGTGATGCTGGGATAGACCACATCGAACTTGCCCTTGCCGACCTCGTTCTCGATCAGCTCGGCCTCGTTCTCGAAGGTCACCAGCACATCACCGATGTCGCGCTGGGTGAAGGTGGTGGTGGCGCCGCGGCCACCGCCGTCCAGCACCGGCACATTGGCCAGCAGCTTGCCCACGAACTCGCGGGCCTGGGCCTCGCTGCCGCCCTTGGAGATCACCGAGCCCCAGGCCGCCAGATAGGTGTAGCGGCCATTGCCCGAGGTCTTGGGGTTGGGCACGATGACCGAGACCCCGCTGCGCGCCAGATCGGCCCAGTCCTTGATGGCCTTGGGATTGCCCTTGCGCACCAGGAACACCGTGGTGCTGGTATAGGGCGCGGCCCCATGCGGGAAGGCCTGGCGCCAGTCTTTGCGCAGCAGGCCCTTGTCGGCCAGCAGATCCAGGTCGGTGGCCTGGTTCATGGTGACGATATCGGCCTCCAGGCCGCCCGCCACGGACAGGGCCTGACGGCTGGAACCACCGTGGGACTGGCTCACGGTCACGGTCTTGCCCGTCTTGCCCTGGTAGTGCTTGGCAAAGGCGGGGTTGATGTCCTTGTAGAGCTCGCGGCTCACGTCGTAGGAGACATTGAGCAGGGCTTCCTGAGCCAGGACGGGGGCGGCCGCCGCGGCACTCAGGGTGAGGATCAGGAGGGATTGGCGAAGGGCGGGGAGCAGCATGCGATTCTCGTACTCGGGCTCGGTGAGCCTGGGCCTGTGGGTGCGAAGGCCGCCAGAGTGCCAAGAAGCGCTTATTCGTGGAACAACAGTTTTTGTATTTGCTAATTCGGAAATTGCTTATAAGCCAAGGTCCATAGCCAGCAGGCCCATGCTCAGCCCTGCGGCCTGAAGCGGCGCGCCAGGCTGCCCGCCGTCACCACGCCGGCCAGGGCGGCCACCATATTCAGCAAGCCCCACAGCGGCGGCACCAGGGAGGACAGCAGCATGGCGGTCAGCGAGAGACTGCTGTAGTGCGGCATCTGGGCCGCCGCAAAGACGCCGTAGAACAGCCAGCCCAGCCAGGCCACACCCATGCCCCAGATGCAGGCGGCGGTGGTGGGGCGGCGGCCGCGCCGCTGGGGCCGGACCGTCAGATAGCTCCAACCCAGGGCCAGCACAAAGACCGGCAGGGCATAGACCAGGGACTCCCCCATGATGCGAGAAGCGCTGTCCCGGCCGCCAAAGACATAAAAGAGGTCATTGGGACCGAGCAATTCGGCCAGCAGACGGCTCATCAGCATGGCCGCGCAGTAAAGGGCCAGGCCGGAGAAGAAGGCGCCAATACGCCGCGTGTGCAGCATCATGATGAAACTCGCTGGAATGAGAGCAATGTCCCATTCTCGGGCGACACGAAGGCATGTGCCAGCCGCCCCCCCCTGTCCAGAGGGGCGTGCTAGCCCCGATGCCGGCGCTCGGCCAGGCGACTCACCAGGCTGTCGAAGGCCCGCCACAAATCATCCAGCCCCTGAATTCCGGGGTCCAGCTCTTGCAGGGCCAGGGCGGCAGCCTCCAGCGTGGAGAGTTGGTCCGGCCGCTGCGCCCGGCGCACGCTGTAGCGCGAGACAGCCGGCCCGGCCCACGAAAACCTGGGCAGGGCCTGCAGGGAAGGGTTCAAGGCGAGCATCTTGCGGCTCTTGCGCCAGGTGCCGTCCAGCAGCACCAGCCGGCTCGGCTGCCAGCCCCGGGGCCAGGGCCCATCCCCCTCACCGGGGTAGAGCAGGGCCGCACCGCTCAGCCGGGCCGGGTCCAGCAGGCCCGGGCCGAACTGTTCGCCCACCAGCAGCTCGCTGCGCGGCGCCAGACACAGATGCAGCAGGCGCGCGGTGTTCTTGGCCTGCAATTCCTCCAGCGGGTGCTGCAGGATCAGCAGCTCGATGCGGCTGCGGACCGGCCGCACCAGATCGCAAAGGCAGGTGCTCGGCGGGTGCAGGCAAGCAGGGCAACGGGGGCGGGACATGACAGGGGCGGACGGACCAGGGAGCGATCATGACACGCCCCCCTGCGCCCCGACCGGCGCCCCGACCTGCACTCTTTAGCGACCCGGCGCGTAGATCTGGTCGAAGACGCCGCCATCATCGAAATGGGTCTTCTGCGCGGTGCGCCAGCCGCCGAAGACCTCGTCGATCGTGATCAGCTGGGTGCGCGCGAACTGCTTGCTGTACTTGGCGGCAATCTTGGCGTCGCGGGGGCGGTAGTAGTGACGGCCGGCGATTTCCTGCCCCTCCGGGCTGTACAGATACTCCAGATAGGCCTGGGCCTGCTTGCGCGTGCCGCGCTTGTCCACCACCTTGTCCACCACGGCCACCGGCGGCTCGGCCAGGATGGAGAGGCTGGGCGTGACGATCTCGAACTTGTCCGGGCCCAGCTCCTTGACGGCCAGATAGGCCTCGTTCTCCCAGGAGATCAGCACATCGCCGATGCCGCGCTCGGTGAAGGTGGTCAGGGAGCCGCGGGCGCCCGAGTCCAGCACCTTGGTGTTCTGGTAGATGCGCTTGACGAAGGCCTTGGCCGAGTCGGCATTGCCACCGGGCTGCTTGAGCGCATAGGCCCAGGCCGCCAGATAGTTCCAGCGCGCACCGCCCGAGGTCTTGGGATTGGGGGTGATCACCTCCACACCGCTGCGCGCCAGATCGGGCCAGTTGTTGATGGCCTTGGGATTGCCCTTGCGCACCAGGAACACAATGGTCGAGGTGTAGGGGGCGGCGTTGTGGGGCAGGCGTTTTTGCCAGTCGGCCGGGATCAGCTTGGCCTTGTCATGCAAGGCGTCAATGTCATAGGCCAGGGCCAGGGTCACCACATCAGCCTCCAGGCCATCGATCACCGAGCGTGCCTGCTTGCCCGAGCCGCCGTGCGACTGCTTGACGTTGATTGTCTCGCCCGTCTTGGCCTTCCAATGCTTGGCAAATGCCGCATTGAAGTCCTGGTAGAGCTCGCGGGTGGGGTCGTAGGAAACATTGAGCAGGGTGGTCTGGGCCTGGACGGCCAGGGTGCTCGCGCCCAGTGCCAGGGCCAGCAGGGCGCGACGCAGCAGGGAAGTGGCTTGCATATTCACAGGGTTCTCGGTGCGATGTTCGGAAGCGGGTGGACATCACTCTAGGGATGCCGCCCGCCGCGCGGAACCAAGAACTTCTGCTTTGCTTATTCGCGCCGCGCAGACTGCCAGCTCGGCAGCTCGTCCAGCAGGGCCAGCAGATGCCCCACATCCAGCGGCTTGGTCAGGTAGTCGTCAAAGCCGGCCGCCCGCCCCCGCGCCACATCCTCGGGCTTGGCATTGGCGCTGAGGGCCACCACACGCAGATCCGCGGTCAGCGGGTCGGCACGCAAATGCGCCAGCACCTGATAGCCATCCATGCCGGGCAGGTTGATGTCCAGCAAGATCAGGGCGGGCCGGCGATCGCGGGCCAGGGCCAGGCCCTGGGCAGGCTCCAGGGCCTTGAGCAGCTGCACCTCGGGCCTCAGGGCCACGATGCTCTCGATCAGCAGCAGATTGGCCGGGTTGTCCTCGATGCAGAGCAGCTGCTGGATGCCGGCGCGGGGCTGAGCGGGGGCCGGCCCCTTCATCAGCGCCGGCAGGGGCCGGGCCTGGGGTTCGGGCGCCAGGGGCAGCTCGATCCAGAACTCGCTGCCCGCGCCGGGGCGGCTGTCCACGCCCACCCGCCCTTCCATCAGCTCCACCAGGCGCTTGACGATGGCCAGGCCTATGCCTGTGCCCTCGATGGCGGCCTGATCGGCATCCAGACGCTCAAAAGGCACGAACAGCCGAGCCTGCTGCTCGGGGCTCAGGCCGCGCCCCTGGTCGCACACGCTCAGGCGCAGGCGAGGCGCCGATCCCTCGCGCAGCAGGGCCGCGCGCAGCCCCACCTCGCCCTGGCTGCGGTTGTACTTGATGGCGTTGGACAGCAGATTCAGCAGCACCTGCTTGAGCCGCACCGGGTCGGCCCAGACCTGCGCCTGGGGCAGGTCCTCGGGCCCGGGCAGGCGGACGGAGCGCACCCGCGCCTGCGGGCGCAGCAGGGACAGACAGTCCTGCAGCACGGGCGCCAGGGCCACGGACTCGGGCTGCACGCTGAACATGCCGGATTCGATGCGCGCCAGATCCAGCACCTCGTTGATCAGGTGCAGCAGATGCTGTCCCGCCTTGAGGATCTCGTTCACATAGTCGTCGCCGCTGGGCTCGCGGGCCTGCATGGCCATGAGCTGGCCAAAGCCCAGGATGGCATTGAGCGGAGTGCGCAGCTCATGACTCATGCGCGAGAGGAACTCGCTCTTGGCCGCATTGGCCCGCTCCGCCTCCTGCTTGGCACGCAAGAGTTCGGCGGTGCGCTGCTGCACGCGCTGCTCCAGCTCCTCGTTGAGCTGCAAGAGCCGCGCCTCGGCCTGCTTGCGCTCACTGATGTCGGTGATGGAGCCGCGCACCAGGCGCTGGCCGCTGGCCGGCAGGCGCACCAGGCGGACCTCACAGGGCACCGGCTCGCCGTCGGCGCGCAGATGCACCCACTCGAACACCGGCTGACCGCCATCCAAGGCCTGCAGCATCCAGCCCATGGCAGCCAGATCGCTGGGTCGGCCATCGGGTTGCTGCGCGGGGCTCAGCTCGGCGGGGCTCAGGCGCAGCAGGGTTTCGCGTCCGTGACCGAACAGACGCAGCGCTCTCTCGTTGACCTCGACAAAGCGGCCGATATCGAGATCGAACACCACGATGGCCTCGGGCGCCAGCTCGATCTGCAGGCGAAAGCGGGCCTCGCTCTCGGCCAGGGCCTGGGCGGCGCGGCGGCGCTCCGTCACATCCAGGGTGGTGCCGAACATGCGCAGGGGCTTGCCACTGGCATCGAAACGGACCTCGCCCACCTCCTCCAGAATGCGTTCGCCATCGGGCCGCTGCACGCGGAACTCGGCGTGGTAGTAGCCGTCGCGCCCCTGGGCCAGCAACATGGCCAGTTGGGCCTCGACCTGCTCGAAGTCCTCGGGATGAACCAGCTGTTGGAACAGGGCCTTGCTGGGCTGCACCGAGCCCGGTGCGAAGCCGAAGAGCCGGTACTCCTCATCCGACCAGCTGGCCTCGCCCGTCTGCAGGTCGATATTCCAGTTGCCCTGGTGGGCCAGGGCCTGGGCCTCGGCCAGCTGCTGCTCGCTGCGCGACAGCTGCTCCAGGGCGCGTCGCTTGTCGCTGACATCGCGCAGCACCACCAGCAGGCAGGGCCCCTCGGCCAGATGAACCAGGCTGGGGCTGACATCGGCGTGGAACACCTCGCCGTCGGCGCGCTGGAAACTCAGCTCCTGCACCGGCGCCACATCACCACGCTGCAGCAGGGCCATCAGCTTGCGCAGCCGCCCCAGCGATTCCGGCGCCAGCAGCTGGTCCGGTGCGAGCAGCAGCAGCTGCTCCTCGGCATAGCCCAGCATGCGGCAGCAGGCGGGATTGGCCATCAGCAGCCGCCCCGCCGCCAGGTCCGCCAGCATGATGCCCTCCAGCGCCTTGTCGTAGATGACGCGCAGCTTGGCCTCGCTGTCGCGCAGGCGGCGCTCCAGACGCTGCTGCTCATCCACATCCCAGAAGCTGCCGCAGATGCCCACCACCCGGCCGGCGGCATCGAAGAGGGGGGTCTTGACCGTGTGCACCAGGGCGTCGCGCCCATCGCCCCGATGCAGCTCCTCGAAGCTCGCGGGCAGGCCACTGGCCATGACGCCCAAATCATCGGCGCGGTACTTGTCGGCCAGCTCGCCGGGGTGGAGATCCTGGTCTCGTCGGCCCAGGATCTGCTCCCGCGCCATTCCCTTGGAGGCGGCATAACGGCGGTTGACCGCCACATAGACCCCTTCAGCGTTCTTGATGAAGACGCTGTAGGGGTAGTGCTCCACCAGGGCCGCATAGCGGGCCAGGGTGTCGTGCGGGGGAAGGTCGTCGCGCAGGGCCGGGGTCACATGCCGCAGTATGCGAGGCCGGCCTCAGGGCAACAAGGGGGCCAGAAGGGGGGAGGCATCCAGCCGCGTCTCGATGCTCTGCTGCATGGCCTGGTAGGCCGGACTGCCGATCTCGCCATAGCGCTGGCGGAATTCGGCGGCACTCAGATACTCCGGCAGGTCGGACACATCGGGCAGCAGGGCCGACTCGGCCACACCGGACGCCAGGCGCTGCTGCAGGCGCTGGGGCTGCTGCACCGCCAGCAGGCCCAGGCGGCTGCCGGCACGGTCGGCCGCGATGTCATTGAAGCTGAAGCCGCTGCCATCGCGGCTGTCGGCAATCTCCTTGTAAAGCCCGATCGCATCGGCCAGCGGGCCGCCGGCATGGGCCGACAGCGCGGCCGAGATCAGCCAATGCATGGGAAAGTCCGGCCGGCCGTGCAGGCTGAACTCCACAACGGGCCGCGGCCAGCTGCGCGCCGCGGGCAGCAGGGTGCCCAGGCCGCGGCCGCTGGCCTGGGCCGCCAGCACCAGGAGCAGGGCCCGGTTTTCGGCCGTCGCATCCCCCGTGGCGCTGCGTTCGGCGGCCAGGGCAAACAAGGGGGGCAAGACCTGGCTCAGGGACACCGGTCCCCGCCACTGGCGCGACAGGCGATGCAAGGCCTGGTGATAGGCCTGCAGCCGGGCCTGCTCCGCCGCGGGCATCAGGCTGTCCAGCAGGCGGCGATAGCTGTCATGGCGCCATTCATAGACCAGCTGCAGCTGCCCGGGGCGCACACTCACATGGCGCAGGAGCTGGCGGGCCAGGCGCAGTTCCTCGTTCATGGCCAGGCGGGTGAGCAACTGCTCGCGCAGCCAGGCCGCCAGCCCATCGGGCACAGGCAGAGCGCCCAGACGCAGATCGCGCAGGGCGGGCAGGCCGGCGTCCTCCTCCAGGCGGGCCCGGACATTGAGCCAGAAGGGGCCGCCCAGGGCCCAGCTGGCCTCCAGTTCCGCCGCCCCGGCCGTCAGACGCGCCTGGGCCGCGGCCTGCGGATGGCGGCTGGACAGATAGGCCAGCAGCAGGCCCAGCTCCTGTTCGCTCACCCTGAGGGTTCCCAGACTCCCGGGCGCCAGCTGGCGCGGGTCATTGCGGCGCAGAAAATGCTTGGCCTGTTCCACATCGGCCGGCGAAATGGCGGCCGGCGGCGGCGGGACCAGGGGTCGGGTCTGCACACCCAAGCCCACAGCCACGAACAGGGCCAGCACCAGCACAAGCAGGGTCCAGCCCAGGTATTTCAAGAAGCTTCTCATCGGCCGGCCAGTCTGCCAGCTTTGTCCGACAGTCTGGCGAATGGGAGCCAAGTAGGCGCCAAGTTCCAGCGGTTAGCATCGCCGCCCATGTCCAAAACCGCCCTGCCCCAGCCCCAGCTTGATGTGCGGCATGCCGTGTCCGTCTGCGTCGGCATGGTGATAGGCGCTGGCATCTTCAAGACCTCGCCGATGGTGGCCGGCGCGCTGGCCAGCGATACCCAGCTCTACCTGGCCTGGGCCTTCGGCGGCCTGCTGTCCCTGGTGGGGGCGCTGTGCTTTGCCGAGATGGCAGCGGCCTTTCCCGATGCCGGCGGCGACTATCACTTCCTGCGCCGCGCCTATGGCCAGCGCCTCGGGTTTCTCTTCGCCTGGTCGCGCTTCGCGGTCATCCACACCGGCTCGATGGCCCTGCTGGCCTTTGTGTTCGGCGACTATCTGGCCCAGGCCATCGACCTCAGCCCCTGGCTCGGCCCCTATGCCAACGCGGTGCTGGCGGCCGGCCTGATCCTGCTGCTGACCGCGCTGAACCTGGCCGGCGTGCGCGTGGGCCTGGGCACCCAGCTGGGCCTGATGAGTGTGGTGCTGGGCGGGCTGGCACTGCTGGGCGGGGCCGGCGTGTCGCTGGGCGACATGCCGCCGCAAACACCGCTGAGCACGGCCGGCGCCACGCCCGACTGGGGCACGGCCATGATCTTCGTCTTCCTGGCCTACGGCGGCTGGAGCGATGCGGCCACCCTGTCGGCCGAGATGCGCGATGCCAAGCACGGCATCGCCCGCGCCCTGCTGATCGGCCTGGCCCTGGTGATGGGTCTGTACCTGCTGGCCAACTGGGCCTATCTGCAGGGCCTGGGCCTGGCCGGCCTGGCCGCCAGCGAAGCGCCGGCCGCCGACCTGATGCGCGCGGCCTTCGGGCGCGGCGGCGAGTTGTTGATCGTGGGCATCGTCACCCTGACCGCGCTGTCGGTGATGAACGCCATCCTGATCGCCGGGCCGCGCACCACCTATGCCGCGGCGCGGGATCTAGCGCGCGAGCTCCACCTCGGCAAATGGAACGCCAAGCGCGGCACGCCGACCGCCGCCGTGCTGGCCACCAGCGGCGTGGCCCTGGCCCTGGTGGGCTTCGGCGCGGCCACGCGCGGCGGCTTCTCGACCATGGTCGATTACCTGTCGCCGGTCTACTGGTTCTTCTTGTGCCTCAGCGGTGCCGCCGTCATCGTGCTGCGCCGGCGTGAGCCGGATGCGCCGCGACCCTTCAAGGTGCCGCTGTACCCGCTGCTGCCGCTGCTCTTCGTGGGCTGCTGCGCCTATTTGCTCTATGCGAGCCTCGTGTATGTGAAGGCGGGGGCGCTGGTGGGGGTGGCGGTGCTGGGGGGGGGGGCGATGCTGTTGTGGCCCATGACGAGGAAGGGCCGCTAGGGCGTGGGTGATGCCTGGCCGGCGGCTGCACTGGGAATGTGTGGCAGGTCGAGGCTGTGCGCAGCCGATCAAGCCACGGCCATCCAAGGGCAGCTATCGACCCGGAGAGATCTTTGATGAGCCCGAATACACCTTCACTGTCACCGACAAATAGGTCGCCACGCCCAACTCAGCAGGAAGCATTGATGCAGCTTATCTTCAGCTCCCGGACTCGCCGCAAGAGCTCCTCGTCAGGGCAAGCCCAGTTTCAACAGCACCGGCACATGGGGGGCTTGGTGCTGGCGGTGGCGTTCGCACTGCTGGGTTGCCGGCCCAGTGCCGAGGAAGAAGCCAAGACGGCTGCGCGCTTGAAGGCTGAGGCGCAGCGGCAGGAGGAGCTTTGCCGTGATCGGGCCGACTGTGGCGAGAAGCCGCCGGCGGAGCTCAAGGTTGACTACAAAAAACACGCCCTTCGCAAGTGGAACAACCATTGGTTCTTGGTGCCCAGGGACTACAACGCGGCTCAAGGCATGGGCTTTCTGTGGCCCCTTGAGAGGGCTCGCCTCAAGGGGCCGTCCGGGTATGACCCCAATGTGTGGGCGATTGAACTGCATATCCGTTCCCACGACATCCCACCAGAGCCTCGTGGCTACGTGCGCATCCGGCTTGCCGAGCGAGAAGGGCGCGTCAGCAACAGAGTGACGCTGCGGCCCGGCCTGGATCGCCTGCGGTACCGATATGTGGATGACGAAACGGGCAAGCCTTCGCTTTCACCGAACGCGGTGTTCACTGAGTATGTCGCCACCGATAGGAGCGACCCCGAAGGTCAGCCACCGGTGTTGCGGTGCAAGACCAATGCTGCGGACCCAAAGCAGGCCGGAGGCGGCGGTGGCTTCATGTGGCGGGATGGCATTTACGTCGGAGTCTTGATTCGCGCCGGAAACATCTGCGAGGACTGGCCCGCGATTTACGACGAAGTGATCCGAGTTCTTCAAATGACTGAGAAGGTTTGAACGTGTTTCTGAGCGCTCAAACGATGAGTTGGCGTCAGAGGTAGAGTCGGGGCGACGGTCTGCGGCTCAGGCCGCGCGGCTGAGCGCCGGCCCGCCCCAGGCGCGGGCGACTTCCAGCACCCTGGGCAGCAAGCCCTCAGCGCTGCCGGCATGGGCCAGTCCGATCTCGCGCCGCTGGCCCTGCAGGGCCGCCACGTCCTGGCGCAGCACCAGACCCGGCGGCAGGGGCCCCAGGGGGCGCGGCGCAATGCTCAGGCCCACGCCCGCGGCCACCAGGGCCAGAGCCCATTCCTCGCTGTGCACCTGGGCGCAGACCCGCGGCCGCAGCGCGGCCAGGGCCTCGCGCCAGTCGGCCACTCGCTCGCAATGGCAGCGTTCCACAAAGGGCTGGCCCACAAGATCCGAGGGCTGCAGCCGGGGCTGCCGGGCCAGGGGATGGTCGGCCGGCAAGAGCAGCACATAGTCTTCTTGCCACAGGGGCTCGAAGGCGCCCAGCCCCGCCGGTGCGCAGCCGCGCGCGCCCAGCCAGACCTCCGGGGTGTCGCCATCCTCGGGCGCCAGCAGGCGCAGCTCCAGATGGGCGATGCCCTCGCGCAGCGCGGCCAGCAGCTGGCCGCACAGGGCCGGGCTCAGCGAGGCCTGCAGGCCCAGGCTCAGGCGCGGCCGCGTCTCGGCGGGCCGGAAGGCCGCCGCCATGGCCTGGGCATCGGCCAGCAGACGCTGGGCCATGGGGTAGAGGCGCTGGGCCGCCGGCGTGGGCGCCAGGCCGCGCTGCTGGCGCACAAAGAGCCGCTGGCCCAGCTCGGCCTCCAGCTGGGCGATGGCGGCCGAGATGGCCGGCTGGGACACATGGCAGCGCCGCGCCGCGGCCAGGGCGCTGCGGGCCTCGTAGGCAGCGGCGAAGTAGCGCAGATTGCGCAGGTTCAGGGCGGGACTCGGGCTCATGGGCGGGTGGGCGCCGTCAGCCGGGGCAGGCGCGGCAGCAGGGTTTCGTCATGGGCGGGCACGATCTGCAAGCCCGGATGCGCGCGCATCAGGCGGTGCAGCTGCACCAGGGTGGCCTGGTTGCGGGCCTCGTCGTGATCCAGATGCAGGAGATGCCGGGCCAGCCAGCTGCGGTCGGCCGGGCGGGCAATGCCTTCCAGGGTCCAGCTCACATCGCCGCTGAAGAGATAGCGCGCGCCCGAGGGCAGGGTCAGAAACAGGCCGATCTGGCCGGCCGTGTGACCGTCCAGGGGCACCAGAACCGCCGAGCCATCGCCGAACAGGTCCTGGTGGGCCGGGAATCCGAGATAGGGCCCGCCCTCGAAGCGCAGCTCGCGCCAGGCCTGATGCCCCTGGAACTGGCTGCGCAGAAAGTAGGGCGCCGCGCCGGCCTCGGCCTCGGCACGTTCGGCCGCCGGCACCCACAGGGGCAGACCGGGAAAGTCGGGCAGTCCGCTGACATGGTCCCAATGCAGATGGGAAACCAGGGCAAAGTCGGGCCGCGGCGCCCCGATGGCCGCCAGCTGAGCGGCGGCCGGCCGTACCGGCCCGTAGCCGAAGACCAGACGGTGGAAGAGATGGTTGACGGCGAACTGCTGGTCCACCCCGGCCCCCAGGCCCAGGTCGAAGAGGAAGCTGGCCCGCGGGTGGCGCACCCACACGGCCATATGCACGGGCTGGCGCAGGCGCAGCCAGCTGCCACCACCCAGGATCAGGGCCTCCAGCGTGCCGCGGGACTGCGAGGTCTCGATCACCCGGAAGTCCAGGCCCGCCGGGGGCCGGGCGGGCGGCAGCTGCGCCGGGATCTCGGGCAGGCCGGCCGCGACGGCAATGGCCTGGGCATCCAGGGGCCGGTCCAGCCAGGCCAGGCTCAGACCCAGCAGCAGCAGCAGCAGCAGCAGGGCGAACAGCACAGCCAGACGGCGGCGCCAGGGGCGCTTGGAGAGGGTTTCTTGCATGGCCGCCACGATAGGCCGGCGCCTGTCATCAGTGAAGTCGTATTTTCTTAGATGAGTGCAAAGTTCAGCTGATAGCAGCAGCAAGGACAATGCGCCCCCATGTCCGCCACGCCACCCGCCCTCCCGACCCGGCTCTGGCCGCCGGAGGCCGAGGCCCTGCCCCGGCTCTTCAGCGCCGCGCGCCTGCGCCGCGGCCGGGCCCTGCAGGCCGAGCTGCGCGAGGTCCGGGCCGACGGGGAAGGCGCCAGCGCCCGCCTGGGCTCGCACGAGCTGGTGCTGCAGGGCGTGGCCGACGCCCAGGGCCAGCCGCGTTACAGCGCCCTGTGCAGCTGCAAGACGCGCGAGTTCTGCGAGCATGCCGCCGCCCTGATGCTGCGCCTGGTGGAGGAGGCCGATGCGCCGCGCCGCGAGGCCCTGCTGCAGACCTGGGTCCAGGCCCTGCGCCGGCGCGCCAGCCGCGCGGAGCTGCAGGCCCTGCCGCGCCTGCCCGAGGCCGATGCCGCCCGGCTGATGGATCTGCTGGTGCATCAGGAAGAGGCCGCCCGGCCGGAGCCGGAGCCACCGCCCGAGCCTGCGCCCCCGGCCGAGCCCGCGGGGGAGAGCGGGCGCTTTCGCCCCCGCCTGATCCTGCAGACCCTGGGCCGCGGCGAGGGCCTGCTGGGCCTGGCGCCGCGCGGCCCCATCGGCCCGCGCGGCGAGCAGGTCAGCGTGGCCCAGGTGGACTGGACCTACCAGCTGGCCGATGGCGAGCTGCTCAGCCTGCCCGCGCCGCGCCGCCTGCTCAACAGCCGCCCGGCCGCCCGGCTCAACCTGGGCGCCCGCTGGCTGCAGCGCGATCTGGCGGCCGAGGCCGAGGCCCGCGACCAGCTCTGGGCCACCGAGCTCATCCCCCTGGAGCCCGAGCTGCTGCAGTGGCGCAGCCCCCTGGCGGCGCGCGGCCACGAGCAGCTCTGGACCCTGGCCCAGGAAGACTTCTTTGCCGACTTCTTTCTGGAGCAACTGCCGCGCCTGCGCGAGCAGGGCTGGCTGGTTGAGGTGCGGCCGGGCTTTGCCCACCGGCCCCAGCCCGCCACGGCCTGGACCCTGGACATCCAGCCTCTGGGCCTGGCGCGGCGCCAGGGCTCCTGGCTGCTGAGCCTGGGCGTGGAGGTGGACGGCGAGAACCTGGACCTGGCTCCCCTGCTGGCCGATCTGCTGCGCCGCGACGCGCGCTGGAGCAGCCGGGCCGAGCTGGCCCGCATCCCGGACGAGGCCCTGATCCCCTTGCGCGCCCCGGGCGGGCGCCGGGTGCTGGCGCCGGCCGAGCTGCTCAAGAGCATTCTGGGCGCCCTGGTCGATCTGCTGGACCGGCGCGAGGCCCTGGAGGGCGGCCCCCTGCCGCTCTCGGACTGGGACGGCCTGCGCCTGGCCACCCTGGACCCGCGGCGCTGGCAGTTCCGCGGCGAGGGCGAGCTGCGCCGCCTGGCCGAGCGTCTGCTGGCGGCCGGCAGCCCGCCGCCGGTGGACCCGCCCGCCGGCCTGGGTCTGGCCCTGCGCCCCTACCAGCGGCACGGCCTGGCCTGGCTGCAATACCTGCGCGCCCAGGGCCTGGGCGGCATCCTGGCCGACGAGATGGGCCTGGGCAAGACGGCCCAGACCCTGGCCCATCTGCTGCTCGAAAAAGAGGCAGGCCGCCTGGACCGACCGGCCCTGGTGGTGCTGCCCACCTCCCTGCTCTTCAACTGGCAGGCCGAGGCTGCGCGCGTGACACCCGGTTTGCGGGTACTCACCTTGCACGGCGCCGAGCGCCATGCGGACCTGGGCCGGCTGGGCGAGTTCGATCTGGTGCTCACCAGCTATGCCCTGGTCTGGCGCGACCAGCAAGCCCTGGAGGCCCAGCCCTGGCATCTGCTGATCCTGGACGAGGCCCAGTGGGTGAAGAACGCCGCCGGCCGGGCCGCCCAGGCCCTGCGCCGCCTGCGCGCCCGCCACCGCCTGGCGCTGACCGGCACGCCGCTGGAAAACCATCTGGGCGAGCTCTGGGCCCAGTTCGACTTCCTGATGCCCGGCTTTCTGGGCGATGAGCGCGGCTTCCAGCGCCAGTGGCGCAAGCCCATCGAGGAGGGCGGCGAGACGCTGCGCGCCGAGCTGCTGGCGCGCCGGGTGCGGCCCTTCATCCTGCGCCGGCGCAAAAGCGAGGTGGCGAGCGAGCTGCCGCCGCTGAGCGAGGCCCTGCGCCGCGTGAGCCTGGAGGGCCGGCAGCGCGAGCTCTATGAGAGCGTGCGCGTGGCGGCCGATATCCAGGTGCGGCGTGCCCTGGCCAAGCAGGGTCTGGGCGCGGCCCAGATCACGGTGCTGGACGCCCTGCTCAAGCTGCGCCAGGTCTGCTGCGACCCGCGCCTGCTGGCCGGCAGCCCGCCCGAGGCCGGCAGCGCCAAGCTGGACCTGCTGATGGCCATGCTGCCCGAGCTGCTGGCCGAGGGGCGGCGGGTGCTGGTGTTCTCGCAGTTCACCCGCCTGCTGGATCTGGTGGGCGCAGCGTTGACGGAACGCGGCCTGGGCTTCGAGACCCTCAGCGGCCAGGTATCGGCGGCGCGACGCGCCGAGATCGTGGCCCGCTTCCAGGCCGAGGAGCAGCCCCTGCTGCTGATGAGCCTGAAGGCCGGCGGCGTGGGCCTGAACCTCACCGCGGCCGACACCGTGATCCATCTGGACCCCTGGTGGAACCCGGCCGTGCAGGCCCAGGCCAGCGCACGGGCGCACCGCATCGGCCAGAACAAGCCGGTGCTGGTCTACAAGCTGGTGGTGGAAGGCAGCATCGAGGAGCGGATGCTGGAGCTGCAGCAGCGCAAGGAGGCGCTGGCGCAAGGCCTGCTGGGCAGCGACCCGGCCGAGGCGGCCAAGTTCAGCGAGGCGGATCTGCGGGTTTTGCTGGCGCCGCTGGCTTGATTTGAGGCACCAGTATGGTGCCCAAGTCGCCCGCCGGTCCCCCAGGGGGACCGCCTGCGTACCCGCAGGCGAGGGGCGTCAATTCAGCGCTTGCGGTCAAACCGCAGCGCGCGGGCCAGGCTGCGGCGGTCGCAACCCAGGCTGGCGGTCTCGAAAGCCTCGTGCTTGCGGCCCTTGTTGTCGCAGTGCCACTCAGGCAGGGGCAGGCGACGGGGTTGCGGTTCGGTACGGAATTGGCTTTTCATCATGGCTTTACTGCCCCAACATGGTGCCCAACGGGGCTACCGTGCCTCCCTAACGCCGGTCCGCAATGGACGGTTGACAGCGGGGTGCAACAAATCGTCGGGCCGGATTTCTCGCTACAGTCGGCGCCATGTCCAGCCCTGCCACCCCCGCCCCCCTGCTCGTGGCCTGCCTGTGCGCCGCCTGGTGCCGGGTCTGCGAGGGCTATCACGAGGTCTTTGCCCAGCTGCGCGAGCAGCATCCGGACTGGCGCTTCCTCTGGGTGGACATCGAGGACGACGCCGAGCTGGTGGACGATCTGGAGGTGGAAACCTTCCCCACCCTGCTGGTGGGCCGCGGCGCCGAGCTGCTCTTCCTGGGCCCGGTGACGCCCGAGCTGGCCACGGTGCAGCGCCTGCTGGCGGCGCTCGAGACCGCAGCGGCCCAGACCCAGGCGAGCCCCGCTGGCCGTGCGCTACTCGCCCGTTTGCGACAGAGCTGCTGCTGAGACAATCCCCGGCTGTTCATTCCCCACCAGGACAGCTGCCATGACGGTTCAATTCAAGAACAAGACGCCGGCCGCCGCGATCGCCATTACCGTGGTCGACCGCGCCGCCTTCCAGGCCCTCAGCGCCTCCTTGCCCGCCCCGACCCGACAGTGGCTGGCCACCGTCGGCTTCAGCGGTGCGCCCGACACCCAGGCCCTGGTGCCCGGCCCGGACGGCAAGCTGGCCCAGGTCTTTGCCGGCGTGTCCGGCGCCAACGCGCCCTTCGCCCTGGCCCATCTGCCCCTGGCCCTGCCGGCCGGCAGCTACTGGCTGGACGCCAGCGCCGGTCTCAGCGTGGACGCCGAGGCCGCGGCCCTGTCCTGGGAACTGGGCGGCTACCAGTTCGATCTCTACAAGAAGGCCAAGCGCGAGCCCGCCACCCTGGTGATGGCCGACAGCCCCGAGGCCCAGCGCGGTCTGGCCCTGGCCACGGCCATCACGGCCACGCGCGATCTGGTCAACACCCCGGCCGAGCATATGGGCCCCGAGGAGCTGGCCAAGGCCGCCCAGCTGCTGGCCAAGCAGCATGGCGCCAAGTTCAGCCAGATCGTGGGCGATGCCCTGCTCAAGAAGAACTTCCCGGCCGTGCACGCCGTGGGCCGCGCCGCCGCGCGTGCACCGCGCCTAATCGAGCTGAACTGGGGCAACCCCAAGCATCCGCGCATCGCCATCGTGGGCAAGGGCGTGTGCTTTGACACCGGCGGCCTGAACATCAAGGGCGGCGAGGGCATGCGCCAGATGAAGAAGGACATGGGCGGTGCCGCCAATGCCCTGGGCCTGGCCACCCTGATCATGGCGCTCAAGCTGCCGGTGCGACTGCAGCTGCTGATTCCGGCGGTGGAGAACGCGATCTCGGGCAATGCCTACCGCCCCGGCGATATCGTGCCCACCCGCAAGGGCCTCAATATCGAGATCGGCAACACCGATGCCGAGGGCCGCGTGGTGCTCAGCGACGCCCTGGCCTATGCCAGCGAAGGCAAGCCGGAGCTGATCATCGACCTGGCCACCCTCACCGGCGCCGCCCGCGTGGCCCTGGGTGCCCAGCTGCCCGCCCTGTTCAGCAAGCATTTCGACACCGCGCGCGATCTGGTGGACCTGGGCCTGAAGCTGGACGACCCGCTGTGGCACATGCCGCTGTGGGCGCCCTACAAGGGCGGCATCGAGAGCACGATCGGCGACATCGTCAACACCGGCAAGAGTGCCCTGGCCGGCGCCATCAACGCGGCCCTGTTCCTCGAGTACTTCGTGCCCGAGAACCAGGACTGGCTGCACATCGACCTCTTCGCCTGGAACGACGGCGCTCGCCCGGGCCGCCCCGTGGGCGGCGAGGCGCAGACCATCCGCACCCTGCTGGCCTATCTGGAGCAGCGCTTCACGGCCTAAGCGCTCAGGTGCCGCCGAGCACCCACTCGGCGGCCTTCTCGGCAATCATCAGCGTCGGCGAATTGGTGTTGCCGCTGGTGATGCTGGGCATCACGCTGGCATCCACCACGCGCAGGCCCGCCACGCCGCGCACGCGCAGGCGGCTGTCCACCACGGCCATCGCGTCCTCGGCGCGGCCCATCTTGCAGGTGCCCACGGGGTGGAAGATGGTGGTGGCGATATCGCCCGCCAGGCGGGCCAGCTCCTCGTCGCTCTGGTACTGCGGACCCGGCTTGTATTCCTCGGGCCGGTAGGCGGCCAGGGCCGGCTGGGCCACGATGCGCCGAGTCAGGCGCAGGCTCTCGGCCGCGATGCGCCGGTCGTCCTCGGTGCTCAGGTAGTTGGGTGCGATCGCCGGAGCGTCCGCCGCATCCGCCGAGCGTATGCTCACCGTGCCGCGGCTGGTGGGATTGAGATTGCAGACGCTGGCCGTGAAGGCCGGGAAGCCGTGCAGGGGCTCGCCGAAGGCATCCAGCGAGAGCGGCTGCACGTGGTACTGCAGATCGGGCCAGGTCTTGTCCGGCGAGCTCTTGGCGAAGGCGCCCAGCTGCGAAGGCGCCATGCTCATGGGCCCGCTGCGGCGCAGCAGGTACTCCAGGCCGATGGCGGCCTTGCCCCAGAGGCTGTTGGCCAGGGTGTTCAGGGTCTTGGCGCCCTGCACCTTGAAGACCGCGCGGATCTGCAGATGGTCCTGCAGATTGGCGCCCACGCCGGGCAGGTCCTGCTGCACCTCGATGCCCAGGCCCTGCAGCAGAGCCGCCGGCCCCAGGCCCGAGAGCTGCAGGATCTGCGGGGAGCCGATGGCGCCCGCGGCCAGCAGCAGCTCGCCGCCGGGCTTGAGCCGCACCGTTTCCAGGCCCTTGGGCGTGCCCACCTCGGCGCCGCGGCAATGCAGGGCACCGTCCTCGCGCTCCAGCAGCAGGCGCCGCACCTGGGCGCCGGTCCAGAGCTCGAAATTGGAGCGCCCCAGGCACAGCGGGCGCAGAAAGGCCTTGGCCGTGTTCCAGCGCCAGCCCTTGCGCTGGTTGACCTCGAAATAGCCCACGCCCTCGTTGTTGCCGCCATTGAAGTCTTCGCTGGCCGGGATGCCGGCTTGCTGGGCGGCCTGGGCAAAGGCGTCCAGGATGTCCCAGCGCAGGCGCTGCTTCTCCACCCGCCACTCGCCGCCATGGCCGTGGCGGGCGCGAAAGTCTTCCGACACCGGTGCCGCCCCGGGATCCAGGCGCCAATGGTTCTCGTGCTTCTTGAAGTAGGGCAAGACCTGGCCCCAGCGCCAGCTCTCATCGCCGCAGGCCTGGGCCCAGGCCTCGTAGTCGCGCGACTGGCCGCGCATATAGATCATGCCGTTGATGCTGGAGCAGCCGCCCAGCACCTTGCCGCGCGGGTAGCGCAGGCGGCGCCCGTTCAGGCCCGCGGCGGCCTCGGTCTGGTAGAGCCAGTCGGTGCGCGGATTGCCGATGCAGTGCAGATAGCCGACCGGGATATGGATCCAGTGGTAGTCATCCACCCCGCCGGCCTCCAGCAGCAGCACGCGCCGGCGCGGGTCGGCCGAGAGGCGGTTGGCCAGCAGGCAGCCGGCCGTGCCGGCGCCCACGATGATGGTGTCGAACAGCGCGGCGTCCTGGCTCACAGACACCTCAGCGCGCCAGATGCGAGGCCAGCACCGGGAAGAGCTTGGTCAGGCCGTCGGCCAGCAGTTCCACCGCCAGGGCGGCCAGGATCAGACCCATCAGCCGGGTCATGATGTTGATGCCCGTCTGGCCCAGCACGCGGGCGATGCGGCCCGAGGCACTGAACACCGCGAAAGTCACCAGGCCCACCACTACGCCATAGCCCACCAGGGCGGCTTGCTCCCACCAATGGCGGGTCTTCTCTGCGTAGATCACCATGGTGGAGATGGTGGCCGGACCGGTGAGCAGGGGAATGGTGAGCGGCACCACGGCGATGCTGGCGCCGGCATCCACCTTGCTGGCGCCCTCCTGCACGTCCTCCTGCCGGGATTCGGCCGGCTGGGCGTTGAGCATCTGGATGGCACTGATCAGCAGCAGGGTGCCCCCGCCCACCTGGAAGCTGGGCAGGGAGATGTTGAAGAACTCGATCACCTTGAGGCCGGCCACCGCGCTGACCGCCACCACGATGAAGGCGGTGAAGGCACTGACGCGTATGGTGTGCTGGCGCTGCTGGCGCGAGAAGTTCTGCGTGAAGTGGATGAAGAAGGGGATGACCCCGATCGGATTGACGATCGCCAGCAGGGCGATCAGGGGCTTGAACAATTCCATGAACTCATTGTGAGTGCTGGGCCAGGCCTCGCAAATAGGCCAGACCCTGGGCCGCGCGCGGGCCGTACCAGCTCAGCAGCTCGCCATCCACCAGCTGCACCCGGGCCTGCGGGCACAGGGCCTGGGCAATCGGCAGGTGTTCGGCCTCGAAGCGGTAGGGCTCCGAGCTCAGCAGCACGCGCTCTACCCGCGCCAGCCAGGGCTCATCACCACGCAGCACCGGGTAGCGGGCCGCGCCGGACTCGCCGCCCAGCACATCGGGCCAGCTGAGCCAGCCCACGCGTGCGAGCATGCGGGCGATATAGGTGTCGCGCGCCACCGTCATCCAGGGCTCGCGCCAGATCAGGTAGAGCACCGCCTCGCCCGGCCAGGCCTGGGCGGCGCAGCGCGCCAGCTCGGCCCGCAGGGCTTCAGCCAGGGCCGCGGCGCGCTCGGCCACACCCTCAAGGGCACCGAAGGCCACGCGCATTTGCTCCAGCAGCGCCAGGTTGTCGGCCGGGCCCTGCGGGTGCGTGACGATGATGTGGGGCACGAACTCGCGCAGGGCCTGCACGGTCTCCAGCCGGTTCTCGTCCACATTGACGATCACATGGCTGGGCGCCAGGCGGCGCAGCTTGTCCAGGTTCACATCCTTGGTGCCGCCCACCTTGGGAATGGCGGCCATGGTCTGGGCCGGGTGGATGCAAAAGCCGGTGCGCGCCACCATGAAGGGCGCCAGGCCCAGGGCCGCCAGCAGCTCGCTGATTGAGGGAACCAGGCAGGCGATGCGCGGGGAGGCCGGGCTCATGACGGGTCCGATGCCTGCAGATCGCGCAGCACCAGATAGACGGCACAGCAGCCCCGCAGATACACCAGGCCCGGCAGCACCAGGGCCAGTGCCGCCACCACCCCCCCGCCGGCCATGGCCGCCTGGCTCATGGGCGTCTCGGGCAGCGGCGCACCGCTGGCGCCCAGGCTGCGCAGACCGTAGCCCAGGAGTGCGGCCATCAGCTGCTGGGGCTGCAGATCGATGTCCGCCCCCCAGATGGCCAGCAGGGCCAGAACCCGCCCCCCGGTCAACACCACAAAGCTCACGGCCGCGCTGGCCAGCGCGGTCAGCAGCAAGACGGCCGCCATCAGCACCAGCGCCTCCGGCAGGCGCTCACGCGCCTGGCGGCGCAGCAGGGCCAGGGTGTCCCGCACGCCCTGGCCGGACCAGATGGCCGGACCGGTGAGCGGCCCCACCAGCAAGGCCACCAGCAGGGCCGCCATGCCCAGCAAGAGCACGCCCACGGGCACGGTGAGCGTGAACAAGGCCTGGCCGATGGCCGGCAGGCGTGCCGCCCAGAGCAGGCCAGTCAAGGCGGCCACCAGCAGTCCCAGCAGGATCAGCACCGCCAGCACACAGAGCAGCACCCGGTGTGCCTGCCCCAGGGCATCACGGAAGGCATCGCGCACATCGCGCACCGGGCGCCCCTGGCTCTGATCCATGAGCAGCAGGCCGGTGGTGTTGACCCCGTAAAAGGCGACAAGCAGTGCGAGCGCCGCCCAGGCCATGCCCCAGCCGCTCTCCTGCCGCGCCAGGGCCGCCTCGGCCGAGGCCAGCAAGAGGCCGGTCAGACACAGGGTGCTGAGCAGGGCATAGAGGGCGGGCCCGTTGCGGGCCGCATCCAGACTGGCGAGAACCCGGTTGAGGGCCTGAAGCGTCAATGATTGGGACATGGTGTGCGAGGCAGGGGGAGGCCATGATAGCCAGCCCCGGGCGGGCGAACTTTTGCCCGCTTTGCGGCAAGAAACCGCGTTTTACGGGTTTTCTCGCGGAACCGAAAAACAACAGTTGCCCGGTGCGCTGTGCGCATCGACGAAGCGCACACCGCATAATGGGTCGGCCTGTGTCTGGACGCCACGCCGTCGATTGAATGTTCACGATGGGTTGAAGCTCGACATGGTTTTTAGGTATTGAAAGGGCTTCCCCATGGGAAACAAGCTTTATGTGGGCAATCTGGCCTACACCGTGCGTGACGAGTCTCTGCAAGAGGCGTTCTCGCAATTCGGCACCGTGACCTCCGCAAAGGTCATGATGGACCGCGAAACCGGCCGTTCCAAGGGCTTCGGCTTCGTGGAAATGGCTTCGGATGCCGAAGCGCAATCCGCCATCAACGGCATGAACGGCCAGCCTCTGGAAGGCCGCGCCATCGTCGTGAACGTGGCACGTCCCCGTGAAGAGCGTCCGGGCGGCTTCGGCGGCGGCGGCAGCCGTGGCGGCTTCGGCGGCGGTGGTGGCGGCGGCTACGGCGGTGGCCGTTCCGGCGGCGGCGGCTTCGGCGGCGGTGGCCGTTCGGGCGGCGGCGGCTTCGGCGGCGGCGGCGGTGGTGGCTACGGCGGCGGCCGCTCCGGCGGTGGTGGCTACGGCGGTGGCAACCGCGGCGGCTACTGAGCCCTCCAGCTCCACAAGCAAGAAGGCGCCCTCGGGCGCCTTTTTTCATGGCCGCTGAATGACGCGGCCCCCTCTCGCTCACTCGTAGCCCAGCACCGCCTTGGCGAAGAGCTCGGTCTGCCACTGCTGTCGCTGCCAGTCGCGCGAGCGCGCCAGGCCCAGGCTGAAGACCCGGTTCAGGCCCTGGCGGTGCTGGGCCACCAGGGAAACCTGGCGTTGGCGCTCCCGTGCGCCCTCCAGGGCCGGCTCGGCCAGGGGCTCGGCACGGCGCCTGAAGTGGCTGTTCTGACCGATCAGGCGCAGCGAGTCGCGTGGGCTGAGGTGCAGCACGGCCAGGCTTTGCAGGGCCAGGTCGCGGAAGGCGCGGCGCGCTTCGGGCCCGCGCACAAAGCCCTGTTCGGCGCGCTGCTCGAACTCCAGCCAGGCGCCGCGCGGCAGCTCGGTGCGCAGCTTGGCCTCCAGCAGCAACCAGGCGCCGCGGCCGGTGCGATCGGCCTCCACGTCCAGGCGGCGGCCCCACTCCAGCTCGGCCGCCAGCCAGGTGAGCCAGGGCGCGGGATTGCTGCCCGTGCCCAGGCTGAGGGTGCGCAGCGCATGCAGGCGGCCGCCGCTGCGGGCGCGCTGCGCGTCCAGGCCCAGATGGCCCCAGAACTCGCTGTTGCGCGCCGAGGTGAACCAGAAGCCCGGCTGCACCCGGCGCTCCAGCAGCTCGCCGCCGGACACGCCGTGGCGGGGGTCGCTGAGGGTCTGGGTCTGCAGCAGCTTGAGCTGCAGCTCGGACTCATAGACCGGCAAGCCCGCCAGCAGGCCACCGCCCAGGCGCCGGTGCGTCTGCAGCAGCAGTCGCTGCACGCCGGACTGGGGCACGAAGCCGTTGTCATGCGCGAAGCGGGCGCTGATGCGCTCGTAGTAGGCGAGATTGTTCCAGTCCTCGTTGCGGCGCTGCCAGCTCAGCCAGAGGTGCTGGCCCGGCTCGGCGGCCTGGGCCTGGGCCTGGGGGCGATCGTCCTGCGCGGCATCGAAGCCCACGCTGGTGCTTGAAAGCAGGAGCTGGCCGCGCAGCAGATCGCTGCCGCTGGCATGCCAGCTGGCCTCCAGGCCCAGCACGCGGTTGCTGCGCCCGGCGCCATAGTCGCGCTGCGAGAGTAAGCCGCCCAGGGACCAGGGCCCCTGGTGCCAGCGCCCGCGCGCAAAGCTGACCGTTGAGCCGGCCGGCTGGCGATAGGACTCGGTGCCATAGGCATGGGCGCGCAGCAGCTCGCCGCCGCCGGCATCGCGCAGCTGCATCAGCGTGGCCTGGGCATCGCTGCCGCGCCAGGTGGCGCGCAGCCCCCAGTCGGGGTCGGTGATGGCGCGGGAGTAGAAGGCGGCGAGCGAGCGCAGGGAGCCGCTGTCGTCCAGCTCGGCCGAGCCGGCGATATCGGTGCTCTCCAGGAAGAAGGGCCGCTTCTCGGGCACCGAGAGCGCAAAGCGCGTGTTGCCGGCCAGCTGGGGCGTGTCCAGCTCCACCTGGGAGAAATCGGGGTTGAGCGTGGCGTCCAGCACCCAGTCGGCGCGCGGGCGCCACTTGATCTCGGCGCCCAGGGTCAGGTCTTGCTCGCGCTGCCGCCCCGCGGGGTCGCGGCTGCGGCTGGCACGCGCGGTGAGCTCGGGGCGCAGGTTCAGAAAGCTGCGCTCGCGCACCGTCTCCACCAGATCGCCCAGGCCCTCCAGGGGCTGGAGCTCGGCGATGAAGTTCAGGGCCTCGCGCGTGAGCGGGGCGCTGACCAGCAGATGGCTGGCCTCGCGCGGCACGCTGCGCGTGACCATCAGGCGCCAGGGGCGTGTGCCGCAGTCGGCCTGGGGCGGCGCGCCGGCAGGGCAGTTGGCGTCCGGGTAGCGCAGGGCCGCCAGGGGCCAGCGCAGCTCCACGCTATAGCCATCGTCCAGGCGCCGGGTGGCGGCCTGCACCTCGAAATCGGGGGCGAAGTCCTCCACATCGTCCTCGGCGGTGAATACGCCGTCGGCCAGCACGCCCGCGGCATTGATACGCACGAACTGGGCCGAGCGGCGCAGGCCCACCGGGTCCAGCAGCACGGCCACGAAGTCCTGGTCGCGCCGGACCTGGTCGCGGCGCGTCAGCGGCGCGCGGATACGCTCGGGCGCGTCGTCATGGGCGCGGATGCCAAAGACCAGGGCATCGCCCTGCACCAGCACCTGCACCGTGGTGCGCCAGGGCGGACGCTGGCCGTCCTCGGGCAGAAAGGTATGGAAGGCCTCATGCACGGGCGCGCGGGCCCAGGCGGGCTCGTCCAGCGCGCCATCGATGCGCAGGCTGGCCGCCTCGGCCGCGGGCAGGCGCAGGGCCTGGGGATTATTGGAAGCGGCGGCGGGCAGGCTGGCGGCCAGGCACAGCAGGGCGCCCAGGGCCAGCGGGTTCAGTCGCTGTTTCATCATCATGGTCTCGGGGGCGCAGCCATGGGGCGGCGCCGCAGCTCGTCACGGGCAGGCCGCGCTAGGCTGTGGGCGGGCCGGGGTGGCAGAGGTCGCGTGAGCGCCCCTAGCAGGGGTGGAGAACCTTGAGCATGGTGAGGGCCTTGTTCGGGCGGGCAAGCGTGCGCAGTGTAAGCCCGCGCGACCCGCTTCAGCCGCCCGCGCGGTGCTTGCGCGGGCGCCCGGCCAGCAGCTTGTCGAACAGGGCGTTGGGTAGCAGGCGCAGCAGCTTGGCCACCACGCCCATCTGCCAGGGGATGACGCGGTAGCTGGCCCCGGCCGTGATGGCCTCGAAGGCGCGATCGGCAAAGCCGGCCGGCTGCATCAGAAAGGGCATGCTGTAGCGGTTTTGGCGCGTCAGCGGGGTGTCGATATAGCCGGGACAGATGGTCACGACCTTGACGCCGGAGGGCCGGCACTCGCCGCGCAGGCTCTCGCAGTAGCTGATCACGGCGGCCTTGCTGGAGCAGTAGGCTGCATGGCCGGGCAGGCCGCGGATGCCGGCCACGCTGGCAATGCCCACCAGGGCGCCGCTGCCGCGCGCGTTCATGGCGGCGATGAAGGGCTGGAAGGTGGCGGCCAGGCCGAGATTGTTGGTCTCGTAGATGCTGCGCATGACTTCCAGGTCCTCAAAGACCGCGCTGTCGATGCCGATGCTGATGCCGGCATTGGCGATCACCACATCGGGCAGGCCCTGGGCCGCCAGACAGGCGCGGCCGGCGCCGGTGATGGAGGCGATGTCGCGCACATCGGCGCCGTAGACGGCCCAGCGGCCGGCGTCCAGGCCCTGCTCGCGGGCCCAGGCCTGCAGCTCGGCCTCGCGCCGCGCCACCAGGGCCAGGCGGTAGCCGGCCCGGTAGTAGCGCAGGGCCAGGGCCTGGCCGATGCCGCTGGAGGCGCCGGTGATGAAGACCAGGGGGGCGGCGGAAACGAGAGCACTCATGGGCGGGGGCTTCGGGGGGCTATACGCGCGTGGCTGCGGCCGCCGAAGCTCAGGCGTCCGTCCAGGTGGTTGTACTCAAAGCTGCGTGCCTGGATGTCGCCGCCGGCATAGCGCAGCCGGGTGGGCAGATGGGAGCGCAGCAGCTCGCGGTTGAGAAAGGCGTGCAGGAACTCGCCGTCCATGCGCAGGCGCGGCTGGTCGGCCAGCACGCCGTCCTTGCCGGCCTCGTAGCGCTCCACGCTCACATCCCCCATGAGCTGCAGCTCGCTGCCATCGCCATTGCCCACCGCGCGCTTGGCGGTCGCCAGGGTCAGGCTGCCATCCGGCCCGGTGGCGCTCAGGCGCACCTGGTCAATCTCGATGGTGTCGGTATCGGGGTAGTGGCGCATCTCGGCACCCTCGATGCGAAAGCGCAGCTGGCCCTGGGCATCAAAGCGCTGCAGCTCAAAGCCCTCCATGCGGTAGTCGGGCACATGGCGGGGCGGCACCGGCTCCATGGGCCCGTCCGGCGCGGGCGTGTTCTTGACCAGCCACCAAGTGCCTGCGGCCAGCAGGGCCATCAGCAGCAGGGGCAGGTAGTTGGACAAGAGCAGCTGCAGGCGCCACAGCCAGGACTGGCCCACGCGGGGCCGGACCGCTTGCGAACCGCTGGGGGGCGGCGCCAGGGTGGCCATCAGGGCTGGCCCCCATCCAGGGTGGACAGATGGCCGTTGAGCAGATCACCATAGCGACCGGCCGCCATCAGCAGCAGATCGCAGCATTCGCGCGCGGCGCCATGGCCGCCGGGGGCGGCGGTCACATGGTGGGCCACGGCCTTGACCTCGGCATGGGCCTGGGCCGGGGCGCAGGCAAAGCCGGCGCGCAGCATCAGGGGCAGATCGGGCCAGTCGTCGCCCATGGCGGCCACCTGATCCCAGGCCAGGCCCAGGCGGTCCAGCAGGGGCTGGGCCACGGCCAGCTTGTCCTTGGCGCCATAGACGGCGTGCTTGAGGCCCAGATCCGCCACGCGGCGGCGCACGGCCGGCGAGTCACGGCCGGTGATCACGATGGGCGTGATGCCGCCCTGGTCCAGCAGCTTGAGGCCATGGCCGTCCAGGGTGGAGAAGGCCTTGAAGCCCTCGCCCTGCTCGCCGATGTAGATGCGGCCATCGGTCAGCACGCCGTCCACATCGAAGATGGCGGCCTTGAGCCCCAGTCCGGGGCCCTGGGCCTTGAGCAGAAGTTCGGGGGCGAAGCGCAGGGCGGGTGTCAGGCTGTGCATCAGATGACCTTGGCTTGCATCAGATCGTTGATGCTGATCGCGCCTATCAGGCGCTGCGCCTCGTCGGCCACCAGCACCAGGGTGATGCGGGCGGATTCCATCAGGTCGGCCGCGTCCACGGCCAGGGCCTCGGCGGCGACGGTGCGGGGGTTCTTGGAGGCCACATCGGCGGCCGTGAGCGCGCGCAGATCGCTGCCACGCTCCACCAGGCGGCGCAGATCGCCATCGGTGAAGATGCCCAGCACGCGCTGCTGGGCGTCCACCACCACGGCCGCGCCCAGGCCCTTGGCGGACATCACGCGCATCATGTCGGTGAAGGGCGTCTCGGGCGCCACGGTGGGCAGAGCCTCGCCGCTGCGCATCAGGTCGCGCACATGGGTGAGCAGCTTGCGGCCCAAGGCGCCACCGGGGTGGGAGCGGGCAAAGTCCTCGGGCTTGAAGCCGCGTGCATCCAGCAGAGCCACGGCCAGGGCGTCGCCCAGAGCCATCTGGGCCGTGGTGCTGGCCGTGGGCGCCAGGTTCAGGGGGCAGGCCTCCTGGCCCACCTGGCTGTCCAGCACGATATCGGCATGGCGGGCCAGGCTGGACTCGGCGCGGCCGGTCATCGCAATGATGCTCACGCCCAGGCGCTTGAGCACGGGCAGGATGGCGTTGAGCTCGTCGCTCTCGCCGGAATTGGACAGGGCCAGCACCACATCCTTGCCCGTGACCATGCCCAGATCGCCGTGGCTGGCCTCGGCCGGATGCACAAAGAGCGCGGGCGTGCCGGTGGAGGCCAGGGTGGCGGCGATCTTGCGCCCTACATGGCCGCTCTTGCCCATGCCCATCACGGCCACGCGGCCCTGGCAGGCCAGCACGGTCTGCACCGCACGCACAAAAGACTCACCCAGACGCGGCGCCATGGCACTGATGCCGGCGGCCTCGATCTCCAGGGTCTGGCGGCCCATGCGCAGGGCGAGGGCGGCGTCAAAGGCGGGAACTGCGCTCATAGGCCGGCAGTGTAGCGGCGTCGTACCCGGCAATGACCCCGCCGCGACAGCGCAGCCGCCGGCTCAGTTGATCCCCTGGCTCTTGGCCTCGATCAGCTCGGCCATGACGCGCAGCGCCTTAGCGACCTGCATCTGACGCTCGCTGCGGCCTTGAATGACGTGGTGGGTCACCGCGAGACCCGATCCATGCAGGCCGTTGAACACGAAGAGGCCCACCATATCGGCCTCAGCCTTGTTCAGGATGTCGCGGCTGTAGTCGTCGTAGAGCGATCCGCTCTGACCTGCAGCCTCCCTCTTCTTGCCCATGATTCGATTCCCCCTGGCTGTCGTGGCTTCGATATCCGGCAAGGCATCGGGACCTTGGACGCCTGACGCCGGTTGAAAGCCTCATTTCAGCAAGAGGGCGTGCCGGAATCTGGCAGCAGGGCTGCCCTCAGACCCCGTAGTTGAAGTCAAAGCGCTGCTCGAAGACATGGTCGCCCGGGCACTCATAGCGCTCTCGTAGCGCCAGCTGGACCGCAGTCACCAAGGTCCGTTGGACTTCCCGCGGAATCTCTTTCTCCAGTGCGCGCACTTCTATGCTCACCACCCGACCGCCCTTCACGACCGCCAGCGCGCGATAGGCTGCGCGCCCCTTCCAGTCCAGCGCAGGGACATCGGGCTTGCCCATACGCGTGCAGACTTCCTCGGCCTTGCCGGTGATGTCCGGTCGGCTGGCGGGCTTGACTTCGCGGCGCTCGCCACTGGCCGAGACAAGCTGGGTCGACCCACGCGACTTGCCATCGACAAATTCACTCTCAAGCAAGGAGCCATTGGCCAGGAGCAGGGCACCCTTGCCCTGACGCACCCCCCCTACCAGCGTTCCAACAAAGGCCAGAGCCGGCGCGCCCCGGGCAGACACCCATTGCTGCGTGCCCTCGCCCTCGGCCAGGTTGTTCACGCAGCCGCCGGTCCAAGTCACTGTGGCGCCGGGCTGACCTACGAGTGCATGCTTGCAGCCCTTGTCATCGGTCACCCAGGAGTCCTGGGCCTGAGCCCCGCCGATGCACAGCATCAGCAAGGCCGCGAGCGCGCCGCGCCCCTGTGTTCGAAACTGCATACATCCTCCCTTTGGCATCTTGTTGAAGTGGCGGTGTAGTGTGCCAACAAAAAAAGGGCGCCATTCGGCGCCCCTGTGGCTAGATGCCCTGGCAGGTCAGGGATACAGACCGCGTTCTTCGCGGGCTTCCAGCACGCGGGTGCAGGCCACGGTGAAGGCCGCCGTGCGCAGGGAGATGCGGTGCTTCTCGTGGGTTTCCCAGATGCCCTTGAAGGCGCCGATCAGGATCTGGTCCAGACGCACATTGATCTCGTCCTCGGTCCAGAAGAAGCTGGAGAAGTCCTGCACCCATTCGAAGTAGGACACGGTCACGCCACCGGCGTTGGCAATCACGTCCGGCACCACGACGATGCCGCGGTCGGCCAGCACGGCGTCGCCGTCCGGGGTGGTGGGGCCGTTGGCGCCTTCCAGCACCAGGCGAGTCTGCAGGCGCTGGGCGCGCTCGGCCGTGATCTGGCCTTCCAGGGCCGCCGGGATCAGCACATCGCTCTTCACATCCCAGAAGCTTTCGTTGGACGCATGGTCGGCCCCCTTGAAGCCGGCCACGCCACCGGCCTGGGCCACATGGGCCAGCAGGTCGGCCATGTCCATGCCCTTGTCATTGACGATGGTGCCGCTGTGGTCCTGCACGGCCACGATCTTGGCGCCATTGGCGGCAAACATCTTGGCCGCCACCGAGCCCACATTGCCAAAGCCCTGGACCGCGATGCGCGCACCTTCCATGGGCACGTTCAGACGGCGCATGGCCTCGCGCCCCACCACGAAGACGCCGCGACCCGTGGCCGCCACGCGGCCCAGCGAGCCACCCAGGGGGATGGGCTTGCCCGTGACCACGCCGGTGGCGGTGGCGCCCACGTTCATGGAATAGGTGTCCATCATCCAGGCCATGATCTGGCCGTTGGTGTTCACGTCCGGCGCGGGGATGTCCTGCTGCGGGCCGATGATGATGCCGATCTCGCTGGTGTAGCGGCGCGTGACCTTTTCCAGTTCCTTCATGGACAGGGTCTTGGGATCCAGGCGGATGCCGCCCTTGGCGCCGCCATAGGGCAGATTGACCGCCGCGTTCTTGACCGTCATCCAGGCCGACAGGGCCATCACCTCTTCCAGCGTGACGTCGGGGTGGTAGCGCACGCCGCCCTTGCCCGGGCCGCGGGTCAGGCTGTGCTGCACGCGGTAGCCCTCGAAGTGCGCGATGGTGCCGTTGTCCATCTCAATGGGGATGTCCACGATCAGGGCGCGCTTGGGACGGCGCAGGGTCTCCACCCAGCGCGCCAGCTTGCCCAGATAGGGCTCGACCGCGTCGATCTGGGAGAGGTAGGTGCCCCAGGGACTGTTGCGCGTGGGAGAGACGAAAGACAGGTTGGGCATGAATGAAATGCTCCGTAACTTTTGAGTGGCGCGAACGGTATCGCGAAGCCGGCAGCCCGAGGAGCCCGTCTCGAAGCCGAGTGCACATGCGGCCATGCGGCCCGTGCATAGAGATGCAAACTATTCTCTCGACCGCACTTCAGCGCAATTTTCTTGCGTCAAAAATAGGAGGGCTTACCCTGATGGCCGTCAGCCAGGGCATGCACATGCAGGCTGTGCATGAGCATGCCCGACCCTACCCCGGGGCAATGCTGGCCGCCCGGGCGCTGGCCAGCCCTTAATATGCCCCGATGATCACCTCGCTGGACCTTGCCCTGCTGTATCTCGTTGCCGCCGTTCTCGGGGTTGTGGTCTGCCGCTCGCTCAAGCTGCCGCCCATGCTGGGCTATTTGGTTGTGGGGGTGCTGATCGGGCCCAATGCCCTGGCCCTGGCGGGCGACAACGCGGCCATCCGCTATCTGGCCGAGTTCGGCGTGGTCTTCCTGATGTTCGTGATCGGGCTGGAGTTCAATCTGGCCAAGCTGCGCAGCATGCGCCACCTGGTCTTCGGCCTGGGCCTGCTACAGGTGCTGCTGACCATCGCGGGCACCTTGCTGGGCCATGTCATGCTGCTGCACGGCCTGGCCCTTTTGGGTGTGCAGTGGGAGCTGTCCTGGCAAGGCGCGCTGGTGCTGGGCGCGGCCATGGCCATGAGTTCCACCGCCATCGTGGTCAAGCTCATGGCCGAGCGCCTAGAACTGGAGAGCGAGCATGGCCGGCGCGTGATGGGCGTGCTGCTGTTCCAGGATCTGGCCGTCGTGCCCCTGCTGGTGATGATTCCCGCCCTGGGCAGCGAGGGCGGCAGCATGCTGCAATCCCTGGGCTGGGCGGCCATCAAGGCCGCGGCCGTACTGGGCGTGCTGCTGCTGGGCGGACAGAAGGTGATGCGCTGGTGGCTCACCCTGGTGGCGCGGCGCAAGAGTGACGAGCTCTTCATGCTCAATCTGCTGCTGGTCACCCTGGGCCTGGCCTGGGTGACCGAGCACGCCGGCCTGTCCCTGGCCCTGGGCGCCTTCGTGGCCGGCATGCTGATTGCCGAAACCGAGTACAAGCACCAGGTGGAAACCGACATCCGCCCCTTCCACGATGTGCTGCTGGGCCTGTTCTTCATCACCATCGGCATGATGCTGGACTGGCGCCCGGTCTGGGAGCAGTGGCCCCTGGTGCTGGCCTTGACTCTGGCGCCCACCCTCGCCAAGTTTGTGCTGATCACGGGGCTGACCCGCCTGATGCGGGCCCCCACGGGGGTGTCACTGCGCACCGGCCTCTACCTGGCTCAGGCGGGCGAGTTCGGCTTTGTGCTGCTGACCCTGGGGGCCGCACACCATCTGATCGCCCCCCAATGGGTGAGCCCCGTGCTGGCCAGCATGGTGCTGTCCATGCTGGCCACGCCCATCCTCTTCATGTACAGCAACCGCATCGTGATGAAGCTCTCGGCCAATGACTGGCTGATGCAGTCGGTGCAGCTGACCACCATTGCCAAGAAGTCCATCAAGGCCGATGCCCACGTCATCATCTGCGGCTATGGCCGCAGCGGCCAGAACCTGGCCCGCCTGCTGGATGCCGAGCACATCCCCTACATGGCCCTGGACCTGGACCCGGACCGCGTGCGCCAGGCCGCCGCCGCAGGCCAGAGCGTGGTCTTCGGCGACGCAGCGCGGCTGCAAAGCCTGATGGCCGCGGGCCTGGCCCGCGCCAGTGCCGTGGTGGTGAGCTATCACGACACGCCCTCGGCGCTGAAGATCCTGCAGCTGGTGCGCTCGCACGCGCCCCAGGTGCCGGTGGTGGTGCGCACCATCGATGACACCGATCTGGAGCGGCTGCGCGCCGCCGGTGCCACCGAGGTCGTGCCCGAGGCCATCGAGGGCTCCCTGATGCTGGCCAGCCATGCCCTGGCCCTGGTGGGCGTGCCCATGCGGCGCGTTCTGCGCCTGACCCGCGATGCGCGCGATGCCCGCTACGGCCTGCTGCGCGGCTATTTCCACGGGGCGGATGACGACACGGCGGATGAGCGCGAGCAGGCCCGCCTGCGCTCCGTCACCCTGCCTCCGGCCACACCGTTTGCCCAGCAGCCCCTGGGCCATCTGGCCCTGCATGCCACCGGGGTCTCGGTCGTCTCCATACGCCGCCTCAGCGGCGCGGTGGTGGCGGCCACGGACGAGCTGCTGCTGGACAGCGGCGACACCCTGGTGCTGTCCGGCCGCCCGGAGGCCCTGGCCCTGGCGGAAGAGAAGCTGCTGCGGACCTGAAGAGGGCTGGCGCCTGCGCGACAGCCAGGCGCTGCGGGCTGCGCGACACTCATTCGTCATCGCAGCCCAGGACGCCGCCCGCCATGCACTTCGACTACAGCCCCAAGGTCCAGCAACTGCGCGAGCGACTGCTGGCCTTCTTCGACCAGCACATCTATCCGAATGAGCGCCGCTTCCATGAAGAGGTGGAGGCCAATCGCCGCGCCGGCAATGCCTGGGTGCCCACGCGCCTGATCGAGGAGCTCAAGCCCCTGGCGCGCGAGGCCGGGCTGTGGAATCTGTTCCTGCCCCGCTCGGCGCGCGCCCCCGAGGGCCTGTCGAATCTGGAATACGCGCCGCTGTGCGAGATCATGGGCCGCGTGGCCTGGGCGCCCGAGGTCTTCAACTGCTCGGCGCCCGACACCGGCAATATGGAGACGCTGGAGCGTTACGGCAGCGAGGCCCAGAAGGTCCGCTGGCTGGAGCCTCTGCTGCACGGCGAGATCCGCTCGGCCTTTCTGATGACCGAGCCCGATGTGGCCTCCAGCGACGCCACCAATATCGAGTGCTCCATCGTGCGCGAGGGTGAGGAGTACCTGATCAATGGCCGCAAGTGGTGGTCCAGCGGTGCGGGCGATCCGCGCTGCAAGCTCTTCATCGTGATGGGCAAGACCGACCCCACGGCGGGCCGGCATGAGCAGCAGTCCATGATCCTGGTGCCGGCCGATGCGCCCGGCGTGCGCGTGATCCGGCCGCTCAGCGTGTTCGGCTATGACGATGCGCCCCACGGTCATATGGAAATCGAGCTGAAGAACGTGCGCGTGCCCGCCAGCAACATCCTGCTGGGAGAGGGCCGCGGCTTCGAAATCGCCCAGGGCCGCCTGGGCCCCGGCCGCATCCACCACTGCATGCGCTCCATCGGCGCGGCCGAGCGTGCCCTGGCGCTGATGTGCCAGCGCGCCATCGCCCGCCACGCCTTTGGCAAGACCATCGCCCAGCAGACGGTGACGCAGGAACGCATCGCCGAGGCGCGCTGCAGCATCGAGCAGGCGCGCCTGCTCACGCTCAAGGCCGCCTACATGATGGACACCGTGGGCAACAAGGTGGCCAAGGCCGAGATCGCCATGATCAAGATCGTGGCGCCGAATATGGCGCTCAAGGTCATCGACTGGGCCATCCAGGTGCATGGCGGCATGGGCGTCTCGGACGACACGCCCCTGGCCTATATGTGGGCCTTGCAGCGCACCCTGCGTCTGGCGGATGGTCCCGACGAGGTCCACCGCAATATGCTGGCCAAGCTGGAGCTGTCCGCCCACATGAAACTGCCCGCCGACAGCGTGCAGCCCCCCATCACCCGCGGGGCCTGACAGGCGGCGCTCAGGGCCGCAATCCCCCCATGGGAGGGCCCTGGCGCCATTGCGCTCGGGGGGCTAGCATCGCCTGCTTCATCGGTCAGCACACGCCCCCCGCCCATGTCCCGACCCCTGCCACCGCGCACCTGGCTTCCCCTGGCCCTGGGCCTGGGCCTGCTGCTGCAGCTGCTGGTCTGGCTGGGCGCCCTGGGTGCCGAGGCACTGGCGCCGCGCCTGCCCTGGCTGGCCGGGCTCAGCCTGGCCCTGAGCCTAGCCGTGGCGGCCCTGGCCCTGTTTGCGCTGGCCTATGAACGGGCGCGTGCCGAACGGGCGCGCACCACGCTGGAAGAGGCCATAGACGCCCTGCCGGCCAGCGTGGAGATCTTCGACGCCCGCGACCGCCTGGTCGCCTTCAACAAGCGCCTGGTGGAGCTCTACCCCCACAAGCTGCGCGAATTCCAGCGCGGCGCCAGCTTCGAGCAGCTGGTACGCGCCTCGCTGGAAAACGGCGGCGTGCCCGAAGCCCTGGGCCGCGAGTCCGAGTGGCTGGCCGAGCGCAAACGCCAGCGCGGCACCCAGACCGCTCCCCTGCTGCAGCGCGTGCACGACGATATCTGGCTGCATATCTTCGAGCGCCGCACGCCCTCCGGCGGCATTGTGGGTGTGCGCCTGGAGGTGAGCGAGCTGGTGCGCGAGCAGCAGCGCCTGGCCGCCAGCCAGGCCCATCTGCAGGCCCTGATCCACGCGGCCGGCAGCGGCATCGTCTCCCTGGACACCGAGGGCCATATGCTGGAGGTCAATCCGGCCTGCGAACGCCTGTTCGGCTTTCCGGCCGCCGAGCTGCGCGGCAGCCACCTCAGCATGCTGGTGAACAATCTTCCTGCGGGTCCGCAAGACCTGGCACGAGCCCGCGACGGCCAGGAATTCAGCGCCCGCCACCGCGACGGCCACGAGCTCTGCGTGCACCTGGTCGTGGCCGAAGTCCGTACCGCCACCACCCATATCTTCGTGGGCATGCTCACCGACCTCAGCGAGCGCAAGCGCCAGGAGCTGCGCCTGCGCCAGGCCAATGAGCTGCTGGCCCGCCAGTCCACCACCGATGGCCTCACAGGCGTGGGCAACCGCCGCCTCTTCGACCAGGCCCTGCAGATCGAGTGGCAGCGCAGCGCACGCGCCGGCACCCCGCTGGCCATGCTGCTGGTCGATATCGACCACTTCAAGCAGTACAACGACCACTACGGCCATGTGGCCGGCGACGACTGCCTGCGCCGCGTGGCCACCCTGCTGCGCTCCTGCGTGGGCCGCGGCGGCGAGCCGGTGTGCCGCTACGGCGGCGAGGAATTCGCGGTACTGCTGGTGGACACCGATCTGGCCGGCGCCCAGGTCGTGGCCCAGCGCTGCCTGGACAGCGTGCGCCTGGCGGCCATTGAACATGCGGCCTCGCCGCTGCGGCCGGCGGTCAGCCTGTCCATCGGCGTGGCGGCCTGCGTGGCCCAGGCCGATCATCCCGCCCAGCGCCTGATCGAGGCGGCAGATGCCGCGCTCTACCAGTCCAAGCAGGGCGGACGCGCCCGCATGAGCAGCCACATGCAAAAAGTCTGCTGAATCGGCCCAGCGGCGCCGCCCGCGCGACAATCGGGCCCATGCAAGACGCCCTCGCCTTCTTGAAACAGCAGATCCGTACCGTGCCCGACTGGCCCGAGCCGGGTGTGCAGTTCCGCGATATCACGCCCCTGCTGTCCAATCCGCGCGCCTTCCGCGTGCTGATCGACCAGTTCGTGCACCGCTACTTCGACCAGCAGCCCACGGCTGTGGCCGGGCTGGACGCGCGCGGCTTCATCATCGGCTCGGTGCTGGCCTACGAGCTCAACATCGGCTTCGTGCCCATCCGCAAAAAGGGCAAGCTGCCCTTCACCACGGTGGAAGAGACCTATGAGCTGGAGTACGGCAATGCCACGGTGGAGATGCACACCGATGCCGTGAAGACCGGCGACCGCGTGGTGCTGATCGACGACCTGATCGCCACCGGCGGCACCATGATGGCCGGCAAACGCCTGCTGGAGCGCCTGGGCGCCACCGTGATCGAGGGCGCCGCCATCGTGGACCTGCCCGAGCTGGGCGGCTCCAAGCGCCTGCGCGACAGCGGCCTGCCGCTGTTCACCCTGGTCGACTTCGAGGGCCACTGAGCCCCCCACCCATGGCCAAACCCATTCCCCGCCTCAGCCCCGAGCAGATCCAGGCCGTCGTGAAAACCGCCTGGGAAGACAGCCCGCCCTACAACAAGGTGCTGATGGAGCATGGCGTGGGCGCCGGTGCCCTGGTGCAGCTGATGAAGCGCGAGCTCACCAGCAGCGCCTTCAAGCTCTGGCAGGCCCGTGCCAAGGCCACCAAGGCGCCCACCGTCAAAGCCCGCTGGCCCTATGGACGCTGACCGCGAAAGCTCCGCCCAGGAGCCGCCCCTGCCCCTGGGCGCCCTCAATGTGATGGGCACGCCCCTGGTGCCCTGCTCCTACGACCCGCTCACCGGCTTCTTCCGCGACGGCTGCTGCAACACCGACGCGCAGGACCTGGGCAGCCACCTGATCTGCGCCCGGGTCACCGAAGAATTCCTGCGCTTCTCGCAGGCCGCAGGCAATGACCTGAGCACCCCGCGGCCCGAGTACCGTTTTGCCGGCCTCAGGCCCGGCGATCGCTGGTGCCTGTGCGCCCTGCGCTGGCTGCAGGCTTATGAAGCCGGTGTGGCTCCGCCCGTGGTGCTGGAGAGCACCCACATCCAGGCATTGAAGTTCGTGACGCTGGAGCAGCTCAGGGCGGCGGGCTGAGGGGCTGCCGCCCGCCTCACTTGCCAATACAAAAGCTGCTGAAGATCACCCCCAGAAGCTCATCCGCCGTGAAGGCGCCGGTGATTTCGCCCAGGGCATCGTGGGCCAGGCGCAGCTCCTCGGCCAGCAGGTCCAGTGCGGGAGGCTGCTGGGTGGAGACGGCGTGGGCCAGCTCCAGATGCTCGCGGGTGCGGCGCAGGGCCTGCACATGGCGCTCGCGCGCGATGAACTGGCCCTCGGGCACGGTATGCCAGCCCACCTGCTCGAGCAGGCGCTTTCGCAGCGCTTCCAGGCCCGCGCCGGTCTTGGCCGAGAGCGTGAGCGCGCCGGCGGGCAGGGCCTCGGCGGCCACGGCATCGGCCTTGTTGTAGAGCTGCAGGATGCGGGCCGGGTCCACGGCGGCCAGGCGGGCGCGGATCTCGGCGTCCTCGGCCTCGTAGGCGGGCTCGCCCACGCGGGTGAGGTCGTGCAGGAAGAGCACCACGTCGGCGTCCTGGATGGCCTCCCAGCTGCGCGCCACGCCGATGCGCTCCACCACGTCCTCGGTCTCGCGCAGGCCGGCGGTGTCGCTGATGTGCAGGGGCACACCCTCGATCTGTATGGTCTGGCTGACCTTGTCGCGCGTGGTGCCGGGAATGGGCGTGACGATGGCCAGCTCGGCGCCGGCCAGGGCGTTGAGCAGGGAGCTCTTGCCCACATTGGGCTGGCCGGCCAGCACCACCTTGATGCCCTCGCGCAGCAGGGCGCCCTGGCGGGTGCGGTCCAGCACGCCGTCCAGGCGCTCGGTCAGGCGGGCCAGGCGGCCCAGGGCGTCGGCCTGCTGCAGAAAGTCGATCTCCTCTTCGGGGAAGTCCAGCGTGGCCTCGACCAGCATGCGCAGCTGGATCAGGGCATCGCGCAGGGCCCCCACCTCGCTGGACAGCGCGCCCGAGAGGGCGCGGCTGGCGCTGCGGGCCGCGGTCTCGGTGCTGGCGTCGATCAGGTCGGCCACGGCCTCGGCCTGGGCCAGGTCCAGCTTGCCGTTGAGAAAGGCGCGCTGGGTGAATTCGCCGGGTTCGGCCAGGCGGATGTGCTTGAGCTCGGGCGTGGCACCTGCCGCCTCCAGGCAGCGCGCCAGCAGCAGCTGCAGCACCACGGGCCCGCCATGGGCCTGCAGCTCCAGCACATGCTCGCCGGTATAGCTGTGCGGCGCCGGAAAGAGAAGGGCCAGGCCCTGGTCGATGGCCTCGCCGGTGGCGGCGCGAAAAGGCAGGTAGCTGGCCTCGCGGGGCTTGAGGCTGCGGCCGCACAGGGCCTGCACCAGCGGGGCCAGGTCTTGCGGTGAGGAGACACGCACGATGCCCACGGCGCCCCGTCCGGGGGCGGTGGCAATGGCGGCGATGGGGTCCTGGTGACGCGAGAGCATGGCGCGATTGTCTGACGTTTGTCAGCCCTCACCCGGCACAGAAGATGGCGCGGGGGAGGCTGCGCCGGAAACTCTCGTGAGCGTCCGGTGCCAGCCCAGCCCGCCGCCCCAGGGTTCAGACATCGAACCGGTCGGCGGGTCACTGCCCCGCATGAGCCCATTAAAGCCCCCAGCGCCCCATGAAAAAAGCCCCCAGACGGGGGAGCGTCCGGGGGCTTTCGTGATGGAGTGGCGTTTGGGCCGGCTTCAGTGCTGTACGCCCATCTGCTTGTTGATCATCCACTGCTGGGCAATCGACAGGATGTTGTTCACCAGCCAGTAGAGCACCAGGCCCGAGGGGAAGAAGAAGAACATCACGCCAAAGGCCAGGGGCATGATCCACATCATCTTGGCCTGCACCGGATCCGGCGGGGCCGGGTTCAGCCAGACCTGGAACAGGCTGGTGACCGTCATCAGCACGGGCAGGATGTAGTACGGGTCCTTGGCCGAGAGGTCGGTGATCCACAGAATCCAGGGCGCGTGGCGCATTTCCACGCTGGACAGCAGCACCCAGTACAGGGCGATGAAGAAGGGCATCTGCAGGAAGATGGGCAGGCAGGACCCAATGGGGTTGACCTTCTCCTCGCGGTAGATGCGCATCATCTCCTGCTGCATCTGCTGCGGCTTGTCCTTCAGGCGCTCGCGCAGCTCCATGATGCGCGGGTTCACCGCCTTCATCTTGGCCATGCTGCGGTAGGCGCTGGCATTCAGCCAGTAGAAGGCGATCTTGAGCAGCACCACCAGGGCGATGATGGCCCAGCCCCAGTTGCCCAGCAGCTTGTGCAGCTGGTCCAGCAGCCAGAACAGGGGCTTGGACAGGATGGTGAACCAGCCATAGTCCTTCACCAGCTCCAGACCGGGGGCCAGCACGGCCAGCTTCTTCTCTTCCTGCGGACCCACGAAGAGCAGGTCTTCGGCGCTGACGCTGGCACCGGGCGCGGCCTGGCCCATGGGGAAGACCATGCCGACGGTGTAGAGGTTGTTGTCCACCTTGCGCGCGAAGAACTCGCGCGGGCTCTGCGCATTGCGCAGCCAGGCACTGGCGAAGTAGTGCTGCACCATGGCCACCCAGCCATCGCTGGCGCTCTTCTCGAACTCGGCCTTGTTCTTGCCGATGTCCTCGAAGTCCAGCTTCTGGAACTTGGCCTTGTCGGTGTAGACGGCCGGGCCGGTGAAGGTGGCGTAGAAGCTCGACTCGCCGGGGCCGGCGCTGCCGTCACGCATCAGCTGCACATAGAGCTGGGGCGACAGGGGGGCCGCGGAGAGGTTCTGCACCTCGTGCTTGACCGAGACGGCGTAGTCGCCGCGCTTGAAGCTGTAGGTCTTGATCAGCTTGACGCCGCCCATCTCGGGCGACTCGAAGCGCACCACCAGCTCCTGCGCACCCTCGGCCAGCTCGCGGGCGCCGGGCTGCACGGTCATGGCGTTGAGGTGGTTGGGCGCACCGGCAATGCCCACCAGACCGGTCTGGGCCACATAGGTGTGGCCGGCGCTGCGCTTGAGCAGCACCACATTGCCGCTGGGATCGCTCTCGTCCTTGTGCTTGAGCAACTCGACGCGCACCAGGCTGCCGCCCTGGCTGTCCAGGGTGGCCTTGATCACATCGGTGCGGATCTCCACGGTCTCGCTGGCCGGTGCCTGCACCGTCGTGGCGGGTACGCCGGGGCTGCCGGCTGCGGCGGTGGCCGCCGGCAGGGCCGCCGAGGCCGGCACGCCGCCCGCGGGCGCCGACGCGGCCGCGGCCGGCTTGGCCGGCGCGGGACTGAACATGGAGGGGTGACCGTTGTGCTTTTGCCAGCCGTCCCACAGGAGGACCAGCGACATGGTGAACACCACCCACAGCACGGTGCGGCGTATATCAGTCATGGGGAAGCTTCTTGGTTGGAAGAAGAAGAGGGAGAGGAAGGGGCATCGTCGCGCCTGAGACCGCCGCCGAAGCGGCTGAACAAGCGTGGCGGATTGTCGGGCACCGGATCATGCCCGCCCAGACAAAATGGATTGCAGCGCAGGATGCGCGCTGCGGCCAGATAGCTGCCGGCCAGGGCGCCATGGCGCTCCAGGGCCTGCAAGCCATAGTTGGAACAGCTGGGCTGGTAGCGGCAGCCGGCCTGCAGCCAGTGGCTGAACAGCAGCTGGTAGCCACGCACCAAGCCCATCAGCAGGCGCTGACCCAGGCTGCGGGGCTGCGGATCGGTGCTGCTGGCGTTGCTCATGGCTCAGGCACCCGTGGGGGCGGCCGGCGCGGGGGCCGGCTTGGCAGGAGGCAGGGGCCGTGGCGGCCGGGCCAGCTTGCCCACCAGCTGGGCCAGCTCGTCGCGCGCAGCCAGGCGCAGCGCCTCGGAGGCGGCGCTGGGGTACTCCTTGCGATCGAAAGGCGCACGCAGGCGCACCACCCAGAGACCGGGCGGCACCACACCACGTTCGGCACCGCTGGCGAAAGCGGCGCGAATCTGGCGCTTGAGCAGGGAGCGGGTCACGGCGCGGCGGGCGTGGCGCTTGGGCACCACCAGGCCCAGCCAGCAACCCTGGGGCAGGGCCTGTACCAGGGTTTCATCCACAAGGCTGTGGGCCACCTGTGCATCAGCTGTTGATAACTCAGCAGCTTCTGTGGACAAGTTTCGTCCAGGCAGGCTGGGAACGGCCGTGACATGGTAAGCGGCGAAGTGGGGGCTTCGCACCCGACTGGGCGCCCCCAACACGCGCTCAAAGTCGGCCGATCGCTGGATGCGGCCGATCACGATCTTTGCGTCCCGGCTTAGACGGCCAGGCGCTTGCGGCCCTTGGCGCGGCGCGCAGCGATCACGGCGCGGCCGCCGCGGGTCTTCATGCGAACCAGGAAGCCATGGGTACGGGCGCGACGGGTCTTGGAAGCTTGGTAAGTGCGTTTCATGCTGGAACCTCTACGAAGGCGAGTAATGCTAGGTGCGCTAACTGCGCCTAGGGGGCTGTGTTTGCAGCCCAGGTCGGTTAGCTCGGAGGAGATGGGCGGCTGCCATCGCGCCGGGCTTCTGAGCCCTCTCAGATCGATGCAGCCCCGGGCCCTGGCAGCTTGCGGCAAGCCCGAGTCCGACGCCGGCACCCGATGCCCGGCACCCGCGCGCCTGAACCTCCAGCGCCCGGAAAACCCGCGATTACACCAAAAATCCCCAGGGCGGTCAACGAGCGTCAAGCCCCAACTGGGGATTAAGAGGGATTGACCCGGCCGAAATTTCTGTGGATAACCTGGGGTCTGGCGGCCCCAAGACCCGTACAATCCGGCCGCTCAAGAACAAGTTTTCCACAATGAGCGCTGATCTCTGGCAGCGCGGCTGCGAACGGCTGGCCGCGGAACTGCCCGAACAACAATTCAACACCTGGATCCGCCCCCTGCCGCCGGCCGACGTGGCCGATGGCGGTGCCGATGGCGTGCTCGTCTCCCTGCGTGTGCCCAACCGCTTCAAGCTGGACTGGATCCGCAACCAGTACGCCGGCCGCATCGAATCCATCCTGAGCGAGCTGGCCGGCCGCCCGGCCCGGCTGGAGCTGGCCCTGGCCCCGCGCGAGCCCCTGGGTCGCGTGGCCCAGCCCGCCAACCAGCCCGTGGCCCTGGGCCAGGTGCTGCACAAGGGCATGCACCCCGCGTCCACCCCCGCCGCGCCCTCGTCCGCGGCCCCGGCCCAGGTCTCGGTGGCAGCGCCGGCCGCCGTGGCCGCCCAGCCGGCCCCGAACCTGGCGGCCCAGACCCCGCCGCCCAGCGCCAGCCGCCACCGCATCAACCCGGCCCTGACCTTCGACACCCTGGTGCCCGGTCGCGCCAACCAGATGGCCCGCACCGCCGCCCTGCATGTGGCCGGCGCGCCGGGTGCCATGTACAACCCGCTCTTCATCTACGGCGGCGTGGGCCTGGGCAAGACCCACCTGATCCACGCCGTGGGCAATGCCCTGCTCAAGGACAAGCCCGATGCGCGGGTGCTTTACCTGCACGCCGAGCAGTTCATCTCCGACGTGGTGAAGAACTACCAGCGCAAGACCTTTGACGAGCTCAAGGCCAAGTACCACTCCCTGGACCTGCTGCTGATCGACGATGTGCAGTTCTTCGCCGGCAAGGACCGCACGCAGGAGGAGTTCTTCAACGCCTTTGAAGCCCTGCTGGCCAAGCGCGCCCACATCATCATGACCTCGGACACCTACCCCAAGGGTCTGGTGGACATCGACGAGCGCCTGACCAGCCGCTTCGACGCCGGCCTGACGGTGGCCATCGAGCCGCCCGAGCTGGAGATGCGGGTGGCCATCCTGATCAAGAAGGCCGAGGCCGAACAAGCCCCCATGCCCGAGGACGTGGCCTTCTTCATTGCCAAGAACGTGCGCGCCAATGTGCGCGAGCTCGAGGGCGCCCTGCGCAAGGTGCTGGCCTACAGCCGCTTCTCGCACAAGGAAATCAATATCCAGCTGGCCCGCGAGGCGCTCAAGGACCTGCTCTCCATCCAGAACCGCCAGATCTCGGTGGAGAACATCCAGAAGACCGTGGCCGACTTCTACAAGATCAAGGTCGCGGACATGTACAGCAAGAAGCGCCCGGCCAGCATCGCCCGGCCGCGCCAGATTGCCATGTACCTGGCCAAGGAGCTGACCCAGAAGAGCCTGCCCGAGATCGGCGAGCTCTTCGGCGGCCGCGACCACACCACCGTGCTGCACGCGGTGCGCAAGATCGGTGGCGAGCGCCAGAAGAACACCGAGCTGAACCAGCAGCTGCATGTGCTGGAGCAGACGCTCAAGGGCTAGGGTTCCTCCAGCCAGAAACACCCCTTAACTGGGTGAAAATAGGCGGCATTGCCCAAAAGGCGGCTTAACTGCCAAAACCAGCGGAGAGAGGTCGAGATGATTGTGTTGAAAGCCACCCAGGACAAGGTGCTCGCGGCCCTGCAGGCCGTGGCCGGCATCGTCGAGCGGCGCCACACCCTGCCCATCCTGGCGAATGTGCTGATACGCAAGCAGGGCTCGCAGATCGAGCTCACCACCTCGGACCTGGAAATCCAGGTCCGCACCACGGCCGAGCTGGACGGCGACGCCGGCAACTTCAGCACCACCGTGGGCGCGCGCAAGCTGATCGACATCCTGCGCTCCATGCCCTCGGACCAGACGGTCAGCCTGACGGCCAATGCCAGCAAGCTCACCCTGCAGGGGGGCAAGAGCCGCTTCACCCTGCAGACCCTGCCGGCCGACGACTTCCCCCTGGTGCAGGAGGCTGCCGACTTCGGCCCCGCCTTCAGCGTGCCGCAGAAGACGCTCAAGGGCCTGATCAACCAGGTGCACTTCGCCATGGCGGTGCACGACATCCGCTACTACCTCAACGGCATCCTCTTCGTGGCTGAGGGCAAGACCCTCACCCTGGTGGCCACCGACGGCCACCGCCTGGCCCTGGCCCAGGCCCAGCTCGAGACCGAGATCCCCAAGCAGGAGGTGATCCTGCCGCGCAAGACCGTGCTGGAGCTGATGCGCCTGCTCAAGGACGGTGGCAAGGGCGAGGAGGAAGAGCAGCCCATCGAGATGCGCTTTGCCGGCAACCAGGCCAAGTTCAGCTTCTCGGGCATGGAGTTCGTCACCAAGCTGGTCGAGGGCAAGTTCCCCGACTACAACCGCGTGATCCCCAAGAACCACAAGTTCAAGGTCACCCTGGGCCGCGCGCCCCTGCTGGCCAGCCTGCAGCGCGCCGCCATCCTGACCAGCGAGAAGTTCAAGGCCGTGCGCCTGAGTTTCGAGCCCGGCCTGCTCTCCATTGCCTCCAGCAATGCCGAGCAGGAAGAGGCCAAGGAGGAGATCGAGATCGACTACGGCGGCGACCTGATCGAGACCGGCTTCAACGTCACCTACCTGATGGACGCCCTCTCGAACATGAGCCAGGACATGGTCTCCATCGACCTGAACGACAGCGCCGCCAGCGCCCTGATCACCATCCCGGACAACGACGGCTTCAAGTACGTCGTGATGCCGATGCGGATTTGAGGCCCGCCGGCCTCAAACCCGCTTTGCGGTGCATGTTTGCACCCCCTGCCCCCGCCACGCGGGGGTTCTAGTTAGTGAGTTGTAGCGGCCGCTACGCGGCCTTGAGTACCTGCCATGAGTGACAACACCACCCCCCAACAGCCCACCGACGGCGGCGATTACGGCGCCAGCTCGATCCAGATCCTGGAAGGCCTGGAGGCGGTGCGCAAGCGCCCCGGCATGTATATCGGCGACACCTCGGACGGCACCGGCCTGCACCACCTGGTGTTCGAGGTGGTGGACAACTCCATTGACGAGGCCCTAGCCGGCCACTGTGACGACATCATCGTCACCATCCACACCGACAACAGCATCAGCGTCATCGACAACGGCCGCGGCATCCCCACCGGCGTCAAGATGGACGACAAGCACGAGCCCAAGCGCTCGGCCGCCGAAATCGCCCTGACCGAGCTGCACGCCGGCGGCAAGTTCAACCAGAACAGCTACAAGGTCTCGGGCGGCCTGCACGGCGTGGGCGTGAGCTGCGTGAACGCGCTCTCCAAATACCTGCGCCTGACCGTGCGCCGCGATGGCAAGGTGCACCAGATCGAGTTCAAGAAGGGCGTGCCGCAAGACCGCGTGCTGCAAATGCGCGACGGCTTCGAGGTCAGCCCCATGCGCGTCATCGGCGACACCGACAAGCGCGGCACCGAGGTGCACTTCCTGCCCGACACCGAGATCTTCCAGCAGAACAACGAGTTCCACTACGAGATCCTGGCCAAACGCCTGCGCGAGCTCAGCTTCCTGAACAACGGCGTCAAGATCCGCCTGGTCGACGAGCGCAACAACAAGGAAGACAACTTCGCCTACGCCGGCGGCGTCAAGGGCTTTGTCGAGTTCATCAACAAGGGCAAGACCACCTTGCACCCCAATATCTTCCACGCCGTGGGCGAGAAGGTCAGCGAGCAGGGCACGAACATCGGCGTGGAAGTGTCCATGCAGTGGAACGACGGCTTCAACGAAAACGTCCTCTGCTTCACCAACAACATCCCGCAGCGCGACGGCGGCACCCACCTCACCGGCCTGCGCGCCGCGATGACCCGCGTCATCAACAAGTACATCGAGGACAACGAGCTGGCCAAGAAGGCCAAGGTCGAGGTGGCCGGCGACGATATGCGCGAAGGCCTGGCCTGCGTGGTCAGCGTCAAGGTGCCCGAGCCCAAGTTCAGCTCGCAGACCAAGGACAAGCTGGTCTCCAGCGAGGTGCGCGCGCCGGTGGAAGAGATCGTCTCGCGCCTGCTGACCGACTACCTGCTCGAGAACCCGCTGGACGCCAAGACCATCTGCGGCAAGATCCTCGACGCCGCCCGCGCCCGCGAGGCCGCCCGCAAGGCCCGCGAAATGACCCGCCGCAAGGGCGTGCTGGACGGCCTGGGCCTGCCCGGCAAGCTGGCCGACTGCCAGGAAAAAGACCCCGCCCTGTGCGAGATCTACATCGTGGAGGGTGACTCCGCCGGCGGCTCCGCCAAGCAGGGCCGCGACCGGAAGTTCCAGGCCATCCTGCCCCTGCGCGGCAAGATCCTGAACGTGGAGCGCGCGCGCTACGAAAAGCTGCTCACCTCCAACGAAATCATCACCCTGATCACGGCCATGGGCACCGGCATCGGCCGCGGCGCCGGCAGCGATGACTTCAACCCCGACAAGCTGCGCTACCACCGCATCATCATCATGACCGACGCGGACGTGGACGGCGCCCACATCCGCACCCTGCTGCTCACCTTCTTCTACCGCCAGATGCCCGAGCTGGTGGAGCGCGGCCACATCTACATCGCCCAGCCGCCGCTCTACAAGGTCAAGGTCGGCAAGCACGAGCAATACCTCAAGGACGGTCACGAACTCGACGCCTTCCTGCTCAAGGTGGCCCTGCAAGACGCCGAGCTGCGCACCAGCGCCGAGGGCGGCGAGGTGCTCAAGGGCGAGGCCTTCGAAACCCTGGCCCGCAAGTACGTGCTGGCCGAGAACGTGATCGAGCGCCTGTCCAACTGGATGGACTTTGAAGCCCTGCGCGTGCTGGCCTCCGGCCTGGCCATCAACCTCGACACCAAGGAAGCCGCCGAGGAAGCCGCCCGCGCCATGCAGGCCGCGCTCAACGAGGCCGAAGTCACCAGCGAGTACGACGCCCGCACCGACAAGCTCTTCCTGCGCATTGCCCGCAAGCACCACGGCAACACCCGCGCCAGCATCATCAATGCCGACTTCGTGCACGGCGCCGACTACGAGGTGCTGGCCGAAGCCGGCCGCACCTTCAAGGGCCTGGTGGGCGAGGGCGCCGTGGTCAAGAAGGGCGAGGGCGAAAAGGCCAAGGAAAGCGCCGTGGCCGACTTCCGCGCCGCCATGGCCTGGCTCATGCAGCAAGCCGAGAACGCGGTGGGCCGCCAGCGCTACAAGGGCCTGGGCGAAATGAACCCCGAGCAGCTCTGGGAAACCACCATGGACCCGAACGTGCGCCGCCTGCTGCGCGTGCAGATCGAAGACGCCATCGAAGCCGACCGCGTGTTCACCATGCTCATGGGCGACGAAGTGGAGCCGCGCCGCGACTTCATTGAGACGAATGCGCTCCGCGCAGCGAATATCGACGTGTGATTCGTCTTAGCCGTCGGGGGCAAGTAGTACTTTGCGCGGCCCGTACCCCGCAAGTTGGCGAAGGGCCCGTGTAGTGGACACCGCAACGCAGGCTCATCGCACCCCAGCGCAGCGGCACTGGCAGGAGCCATAGGGTTGACAAGCGCTTGACACGGAGTGCCACCCCGTAAGCTGGCACGACAAGAGCTGCTGGTCTGGCTCAATTCGCGTGCGCACTTGGCGGAGGAGCGCACTAGTTTCAGCGCTAGGTGCCCAGATGACTGACGATGTCCCAGAGCTACCGACATCATGCCGCACCTGTACAGCCCACCGATATAGCGATTGCATGGTCAAGCTCGCGTGGCTGATTGGAGCCGCTCGCCTGCAAGTTGACCTGGCGGAATTTTCGCCATGCGTAGTATTCGGCCGACACGTTGTTCTTGTTCCATCCGTGGTCGGCCGTAGCAACCCTTGCCTCCTTGGGTGTCACCGTCGGATTGGCGTCCAGCCAATCCCATACTGCTCGGCAGACACCTCCGGGTGCGGGTCGCCTGACGCCATTGCGCACCTCCAGCTGCGCTCGGGCAGTCGGTTGGCGTTCAATTTCGGCACTTAGAGTCGCTGACATCGGCACAGTGGGCGGCGCAGCGCCTTGAACACACTCGCAGCCAGCCTTACCGTCCACGAAACCGAAGCGCACATCGTCGCCGTCCTTGTGAACCGTGATGACCACGTGCTCTGCGGGGATCCCGGCTTGAACACCAGCGCGCCGTGCGTTCGTCCGTTTCGTATAGGCCCAAGTTTCCATGTTGCCCATATCAGTTGATGGAGGGCAAACGGTAGGGCTGCGAACGAAGGCGGCGCAAGCGATAGACCGACGCCGCGTCAGTCAATGACGGCCCGCTTCCTCGAAACCGCCTCCTTCTGCGCCCAACGTCCAAGAGAACCCCACCCCCAACCATGCGCCAGGCATGGAACAATTGCAAATCAGAGCAGGCGCCAACGCCTAATGGCTGACGAACCAAATAATGCTGATGCTCCGTTCGATTCAAATAATATTCATCCAGGGGGATGACCGGTGCGCGTAGACGTATATGTAAAGGATGTCCTGGCCCGCTGCGAGGCGTTAAAGCGAGCAGGAATGTGGCTATCGGAGCCAACGATTCGGCCGCGAGCTTGGATCGAGAATTTTGACGATAACGACAAAATCCTAGCCGCTCAATTGCTAGAACGCTTCGTCTTCTATAATCAGAGGCTCACTGATTCACTATTAACAACGTCGTTTTACAGCATTGCCGATGGACTGAAGAAAGGCCCCACCGCGCCCGCGAGAGAACAGCTGCTGCAAGCATTACCAAATGCCGTCTTCACGCCCGTTTCCGGCGAGACCCCGAATCCTACAGATTCGGGCTATTTTTTATGCCGCCGTACACGCCAAGTCCTGAATGTTGATGAGGCCCAAATAAAGATTACGAGTGAAGCGATTAAAGCAGCAGAAGCCGGGCAGCCCGTCGTTTTCGTAGATGACTTTATTGGCTCCGGTGATCAGTTTTTAACCACATGGCAAGACAGCAGCACCGGGACCTCTTTCGAGGCGATTCAGTCCAAGGTCGGTTTCACTGCCATCTACGTCAGCCTTGTCGGCACCGAAATGGGCATCACCAATATTGGTAATAAGGCGCCTTCCGTGGCAGTATGTGTAACGCACAAAATCGACGACCGCGGAACACTCTGGGGGCTTCAGGCGTCAAATCAATCGCTGTATAGCCAGATCGATTCACTATTAAAAAGATACACGCCGAGACTTACACCGCACGATGCATACATGCATCAGCAGCAGTATTTAACATATGGGTACAAGCATCGCGGGCTCTTCTTTGCCTTCGAACACTCCGTGCCCGACGCAACATTGCCGATTTTCTGGTGTCGTGGCACCAATAACTGGGAGCCATTAATTGAGCGAACCTAACCCTCAAACCCAGGCCGCAACACTTCGGCAACTATTTGGGGACAACAGAGCCGAGTGGCCAGCCGCCAACTTTCGAGATCTGTTCGTCACTCCAACCTACTTGACAAAGCTGGAGGCACGCCGCCCGTGCATACTGGTTGGTGGACGTGGCACTGGCAAAACGACCGCACTACAGTCTTTAAAGTTTGATTCATGTCTTGAACGGCTGAAAGATGCTGGGCAGTCATTCGGCGATCAAGAGTACTTCGGATTCTTAATTCGAATCAATAAGAATCGAGTCAGAAGTTTTCATGGACGGGACGAGACTTTAGATTGGGCGAAGTACTTCTCACACTACTTCAATCTTCTCGCATGTTTCGAGCTCAGCTCGCTTACAAGCTGGCTGCAGGATCAATCAGGCAAGGCCTTTCCTAAGGAGGCCATTCAAGCCATTGCGACTGATCTCGGGATTCTTGACTTCTCTGGCACATCTGCACCAGAGCTGGACACTGCGATCAAGAATCAGATCTCAAAGCTCCAGCTCAAAGTAAACAATCCAACGAGTTCACTAGAAGTCGTTCTGTCCATGGCTGAGTCGCCTATACGTACTTTTGTGGATGCATTGGAAGAACACGGGTTGTTAGACGGGCGCATCATATTTTGCTGCATTGACGAATATGAAAACTTGCTTGATTATCAGCAAGCAATCCTGAATACCTACATCAAGCATGCATCGCCGCCCTTGTCATACAAGATTGGCGTCCGAAAGAATGGCTTAAGAAATCGACAAACTCTGGACGGACAAGATCTACTGAAGACACCGGACGATTACTATGAAATCGAGATTGCCGACGAAGGTTTTGAATATTTCGCCAAACAAGTTGCCTCGGTAAGACTAAGGGCAGCGCGCGCTAGTGGCGTCCCTGTCCCTGGAAAACTCTCTGAATTCTTGCAGGACCTTAGTTTTGGCGAAGAAGCCGAACTACTGGGAGCGAGCCGTGTGGCGAGAGCGGTTCTGCAAGAACTACAAGGCACTGACGAATTTGAATATTTTCAGTCAAAACCTGCCCATGAGACTTATTTCCTCAAATACTGGCAATCCAGCGAAGGCAGCTCCCTAACCAACCTCGCAAAAGACTGGATCGCAAACGAGCGCGAATGGCAAGTCCGCCTCGGAAACTATGGATACGCGAGCTTGTTCTGGCTGTCAAAGGGCAATAAAGGGGCCCGAATTAGGAAGTATTACTGCGGTGAGCGGATTTTTTTGGCGCTCGCGAGCGGCAACATCCGTTACTTCCTTGAACTAATTGACTGCTCGGTTACTCACGAATTATCAGATGGCAAGGCATTCCCGACCATTCTCAGCCTCTCACCAAAATCTCAAACACTAGCGGCACGAGAGGTCGGAGAACGGCGACTAAACCAGCTAGAAGGCCTTGCGGACCACGGAGTTCAGCTAAAGCGACTAGTTCTTGCCATCGGCAAGGTGTTCTTTGAGCTCGCACGCGAACCATTAGGAAAAACTCCTGAGGTAACGTCGTTTGTCTTATCGGGCAAAGCAAATGAGATTTCAAAGATATCTGACATGCTCAGTGAAGGTGTGGGCCACCTAGCGTTTGAGGTGGAGCCGGGGACCAAGCTTACGAGCCGAGCCGAAACTCGTGAAGACGAGTACAGACTCCATCGTATATTCAGTGCATTCTTCGAAATCTCTCATCGAAAGAAGAGACGAATGACATTTGATGCTCAGGACCTGATCGCCGTGCTTGGCGATCATCCCGGGCGGGCAATCTCATCGATGCTTGAGAACAAGCCACAAGTCGAAGAGGACGAGCTTCCCGAACAGCTGGCGCTCTTTTCAGCGTTCTATGGCGACACCGAAACTGGGGCCGCGCAGAAATGAAAATGCCGCCGGAACACACCCTGAGGTTCGACAGCTTCAGACTTACGGACCTGCTTGTCGACGAGACTGTTATTTCAATTGAAACCTCGCCAGAAGAGCGTGGCAGGATCGATGCTTGGGAGGAATTGAAGCGCGCAAAATCTGACCGCCTCATCCTAGTGCAGGACACCACCCCCGACACAGTCACAGTGTTGAGCAGGAATGAGAGCCAAACTGTCCAACTAACAGATGGCGCTCGGCTTGTTTCGCTGGCCGATAGCGACAATGTACTCATTGATATCACCGCTTTGCCGCATCATGTTTGGGCGCCGGTATTTCAGGCCCACCTTAAGGCGGGCAAGCAGGTTCGCGTTCTATATGTCGAACCTGACGGCTATAAAACACATCCCTCCCCAGCATCAGCAAACCTATTCGATCTGAGCATATCATTTGGCGGCCTTTCGCCCCTACCCGGTTTTGCGAAGCTCGCTGGTCCAGCCGATGACGAACCCGCGCTCTTTGTTGCATTTCTTGGTTTCGAAGGGAACCGTGCTGAACGAATAATTAATCAGCTAGAGCCACAGCCAAGAGTAATTCCCGTAATTGGGGCACCTGGATTTCAAATCAACTATCCAGCGATAACAGTTGCCTGCAACCGATCCTTTCTTAACGAATTCGACTGCAATGCCGACATTCGACTAGCTAAAGCAAGTTGCCCGTTTGAGGCGTTTGAGACGCTAGCCTCAATACGCCAAGACTTTCCCGATCATTACTTGTACATAGCTCCTGTAGGTACGCGTCCGCATGCGCTTGGAGCACTGCAGTACGCGATAGCTAACGAGAGTCATTGCGAGATACTATTTGATCACCCTGTTCGACAATCTAACCGAACCAATGGCCGAGGTCTCATTCACGTCTTCAGCTTCGCCCCTTGAGAAGATATGACAGCTGGGATTGACTCCGACAAATACTACACACCGCCTGCTATAGCCAGCCGCGCGCTTGAGCGTGCGCAACTTGCAAGCACACCCACCATCTGTGCCGACACGGCTTGTGGTTCGGGAAGCCTGCTCGCTGCAGCAGAAGAAGTACTGGAAGCAAGGCACTGCTTGGGGATTGATAGTGACCCTCTCGTGATTCGGCAGCTTCGGCGGGAAAAGCCGGACTGGCGCCTGTATGTTGGAGACCTCCTAAAACGGCATCGCCCCCCACCCACTGATTTCCCTGGAACGTGCTATGGCGTAGATTTGCTCGTCCTGAACCCACCTTTCAGTTTGGGTTCGAGGAAATATGTCACTGTCAAATACTCAGGGCACTCGGTGAAGTGTAGCGTCGCAATGGCTCATATCTTGCGAAGCTTGGAACTATTCAGACCAAACCAGGGCGCTATTGCGGTTGTACCTGAGTCACTGCTTTATTCGAACACCGACCAAGACGCTCGCGAGCTTCTTGATCAGGACTTCTCTCTCACCGAATTACTGCAACTTAGCATTTACACCTTTAAAGGCGCGCGGGTCAATTCGTCATTTGTACAATTCAGAACCCCGAGTGGCAGACCTCTTTCTTCGATCGAAGTTATGCCACAGCCAGAAGATTCAATCCCAACAACCGTAGTACGCGGTGGGTTGCAGATGCATGCCTTTGAGCGAGCTCCATCTGGCGTTCGAGTTATTCATTCAACAACACTCAGATCTATTGCAGATGCCGGAATTACCGCGGCCACCGAAAGGACATGCGCTGTCGCCAAGGGTCGAATATCTGGATGGATGTTGCTGCTACCGAGAGTCGGCTCACCTAAAGAAGAGGCATTTCGCGCCTTCTATTCCAAAGACGCAATTCAACTATCAGATTGCGTGATAGGAATGAAGTTCCCCTCAAAGGTCGCAGCATTTAGCGCTCAGCGGCGAATTCGAGCCCATTGGAAATCCCTCCTATGCCTATATAGAGGGACAGGCGCGCGATACATCACAATTGATCGCCTTGTTGACTGGCTGTATGGTATTGGCATTCATGATCGCAATGCCATGAAGGAAATGAGTGAGCTCACCCTTATTTAGCTCAAGGGAATCTTGCGCACCAATGAGAAAGGGCCCCGCCTAAACGACAGGGCTTTGAATACCTATCAGGGCCCACATTCCAGACTTCTGAGTTGACGGACGCAAGCAACTAACCACGGACCGCGCTTCGTTGAAGCGGCAGCTAAACGGCGCGACTCGACCGCCAAATTCGGAATTTGATGTTCTCGGCCGGCAACGGATTGATCTCGTCCGATTGGTGCTGGACCTGAATGGGCAGAGCTTCAACAAGGCTGAGCGGCGGCGTCGCCTGCAGCCCCTGCTCCATCAGCGCTCGGACGCGTCTATCGAATTCAAGCGGCGCAATATCAGCGCCGTACTCCAAGGGCTCGGGATTCCGCCGCTACGCGGCTACTTGCCCGCGAGCAATGTTCAGCGCGAGCTCGTTGAAGAAGTAGGGCGGCAGCTTGGTTCACGCAAGGACGTTGATACCTCGGCCCTGTCCGCCGTTGAACGCCCGACACACGTACCAGACCAGTACGACTTTTCGAAAGTGCGTTCGGACGCGCCCAAAGTCAATCATCGAACCGCTGAGCCATCACCCGCGTACTTGCGCACGCCGATCAAACGCGATTACTTCGAGCGCGAGGCCAGCAATCGCAAGATGGGCCTTGCCGGTGAGGAATTTGTTTTGCGCTACGAGCAGTGGCGGCTCGCCCACCTCGGACTGGGGCAGTTGGCTGACAAAGTGGAGCATGTCGCTGTGACCCAAGGCGACGGCCTGGGCTACGACATTCGCAGCTACGCACTGGACGGCAGCGAGCGGCATCTGGAAGTTCAGACCACGGCCTTTGGGCAAATGACGCCGTTCTTCGTGTCCAGCAAGGAAGAGCGGTTTTCACGGGATCACGCCGAATCCTTCGTGCTCTGCCGAGTTTTTGACTTCCGCTCGTCGCCTCGATTGTTTGAGCTGCCCGGTCAAATCGCACAGCACTGCAATCTCGATCCCGTGACATTCCGAGCTAGTTTCCAGTAGCCGCTACTGCCGCGCCGGTGTCTTGAAAATGTTCTTCTGATTCCAGGCTAGATACTCGGCACCTGGGTTCATGGCGGGTGACTGCGGCGAAATCATGGGCCGGCCATGGAACTGCATTTGAGCCGCGCCAATTGCGTGCTGGCTGAAGACGATGCGGCGCTCCAAGGGTTCGACGGTAAACGCCCCCATATCGAACATCTTGTGATGCGTAGCGCACAGGCTCAGGCCATTGACCACCAAGTCGGGACCATCAGCCGTGTGCCATTGAATATGGGCAGCCTCCAGGCCCACTGGCATGTGGCTCACACGCAGATCAAAGCCGCAGATACAGCAACGGTATTCATAGGCCCGCAGCACCTCGTCTCGGAAGCCCGCATCCCTGCGGCGCTTGGATACAGCGGGCTTGCCATAGGCGGGTGCCTCAGGCTCGGCCAGCCGCCGAGCATCAGATGACATGTCGAGACCCAGGACCTGGATCAGGTCTTCGTGCAGGCTGGGAGGAAACGTGGTCGTCAGCAACCGGGCGGCGACCTCAACCAACAAGCCGGGGTCTCGTCTTAGTGCCTCATAGACGGCCGGACTGAACCCCGCCTCAATCCCCGCGCTTCGAAGTTCGCCGAGATTGGGCGTTGCCGCTGGCGGTCGCTCCAGCAGGGTGGCTGGCCCCTTCAAATCCCACAGCGAGCCGTTCCCGTCGGTGCGCAAATGCCAGAAAGGGTAATGCCGTGAACCCGGAGCACTGCTCGGGCCGAATTGGGTCAATAGCGCTTTGAGCTCTTGGTCGTAGGCGGCAAATGGTTGCAGGCGAGCTTCACCCCGCTGGAGGTGCGCCAAGGCCAGCAAGAGCATCAATGGCTTGTGAGGCGCATAGACCCCGCGCCGCAGCGCCCGCCGAATCTGATCGACCTCAGCAAGTACCTGCTCCCGCTGAGTAGCCGCGTTCATGCAGCCTCCGCCTGGTGCGCGCGGCAGAACTGCAGCCCGCCGAACCGCCTCGGGTTGTTCCAACAGAACTTGCCCTCGGCGTAGCTAATCTTTGAATGGCATTTCACACATTCCAGCTTGCGGTAGAGCGGATGGTCTTCGACCGACTGGGTGGCTTGCGGACTTGCCTCAGACTTGGCACGAGCCTCGACGCTATTGGCCGTGGCCGGCTGGGCCGACTTGGCAGGGCGAGGTGCCATGAACGCCGGTAGCGCCAGAGGATCTTGAGGCCGATGCTGGCGAGCAAGCTTTTCGGCCCAGCTCTTGAGTGTGTCGCTGCTGTGCACATTCATCAGCATGCCGAACGTGGCACCGACGCCCATGCGCTCATTCACATAGCGCTCATGCCAGCTGGCGATTTGGTCCGCCTTGATCACGTCGCGAGTATCAAAGGCATTGGGTTTCGGCCGCTCAATGATGGCCTTCGGGTGGAGCAGCACTGCGTGATGAAAGACTGGCTTCAAGCCTGCCCGGCCCGTGATGTCCAAGCGCTCCAACAGACGGGTAAGCACCCGCTCATGTCGCCTGCTTTGCTCCAAGGGGGAGGGGATCCCATAGGCCTTGGTATTGCCATAGCGCACCGTGAACTCACCGTGCTCATTGATCTGTAAATGGCCGCTGAAGCACTTGGTCTCAAAGAGATAGATCTGCAAGGTACGGTGCAAAACCAGATGGTCGATCTGGGCCACCTCACCGTCGACACTGACCCGCAGGTCATGCAGTACCGCACTGTTGCTGCTGTCCTTGAGCCAGTTGTCGATGTAGTAGGCGGCGTCGCGTTCGCCCTGCAGGCCCAGTTGCAAACGATCCAGCTCCTCGCGCAGCCATTGCCGCTGCCGGGCGTCCAACTGCGTGGACTGTTGGAGATCGTTCAGAAGTTGTATGCGCTTGCGTTTGTCGTCGGCGGTCTTGATCAGCACGGTTGTTTGCGAGGGGCTGCTGCTGCCACCATATCCACTGCTGCGGATGCCGCATCAGCTCCACCCTCGTCTTGTAGTTCATATCCCTATGCGGCGGATTCTGCCGCTTTCGTGGACCAACAAGCGCGATGCTGGCCTGCGCGTCCTGTGCTGAATGTCACCACTTCGGCACAGCGGGCTGATCAATCAGCCCCGACCCCCACCTCATACACCCTCACCTCCCCACCCCCATGCATCACCCGCTCGCGCAGCCGCCAGCCGGCGCGCAGCATCAGGCTGTCCGAGGTGGCGGTGGCGCAGAAGAGGGTGGTGGCGTGCAGGGCCTGGTGGCGGTAGAGCGCACGCGCCTCGCTCACCAGGGCCTGCAGCAGCAGCAGGCCTATGCCTTGGCGGCGCAGGGCCTGGGGCACCAGGGCGGCGCCGGCCCAGGGGCCCAGGCCGGGGCAGGGGGCAAAGGGCTCGGTCTTGATGGCGGCAAAGCCGCAGAGACGCTCGGTGCCATCCGAACCCTTGGCATCGGTCTGCAGGGCCACCAGGCCCAGGGGCAGGGCGGCGGGGTCGGGCTGGGCATAGGCCAGCAGATCGCGGCGGGCGTCGCCCGGGCCGCCGGGGCCGTAGTAGCCGGGCCATTCGGCCTGGAACCAGGCTTGCAGCTCGGGGATGAGCTCGGGGCGCTCGCGCAGGGGCTGCACGCGCAGATGCCGCAGCGGCGAGGGCGGCTGCGCAGCGCTTGGGTGGCTGGGTGAATGAAGCAGGCTCATGGCCGCCAGCCTAACCCAGCGGCGGCCGACCTCGCGTCAATCAATGGTCAATAGTCGGCTTTGCAATATCGCCACAAGCCGCATGAACATTGACGTTGCGGGGTCGATGCCGATGGTCAGAGCTCCTGGAAACCGATGCAATAGGCATCAGTTTCTGGGAGTTCCGGAGCAAGGCTTGCTTGATGGCTGCCAATGACTCCAGCGGCGCCTCAGGATAATCCCGCCCATCACGCTTCCCCCCCATTTCAGCCGCCTCCACCCCCCATGAACGATGCCGCCCTCCCCGACCGCCTGCAAGCTCTGATCGACGAGCGCGTGTTCAACTTTGCGCAGGCGGCGCAGCGGCACTTCAAGACCAATGACTTGGTGGTGCTGCTGGACTTCCGAGCCGAGACGCCGGAGCTGGAGGCGCTGCCGCGGCAGGCGCTGGCCGAGGCGCAGGAGCTGTCGCTGGAGGTGAAGCTGAAGCTGGCGCGGCCGGCCTCGGCCTTGAGCCCGGTGTTCGGGGCGCCCGAGCAGGCCTTCTGGTTTGTGGTGATCCACGAGGATGAGGATGCCGACTGCGGCGCCATCAGCGCGGCGGTTCAGGGCGCGCCGTTTGCGGACAAGCTTTCGGGCCAGGGCTGAAGGACTGTCGCTGACGCCCTTTTGCACTCTTGCACGCTTGCCTGCTTGTCTGCTTCCCGTACCGCATCGATGAACAAACCCTCCCCCCTGCGCCGCCTGCTCTCCCTGCGCGCCCCTTCCCCAGCGCCCGCGCCGGCCGGGCCGGTGGATGATCTGGCGCAGGCGCGCGCCCTGATCGCGGCCATCGATGCGGGCGGCATTCCGCTGTACCCGGGCAAGGTGAACCAGATCGCGCGGGCGCTGGGGCTGGAGGTGTCGCGCGAGGCGCCGGTGGAAGAGACCGTGGCGCGGATACGGGCGCACTTGCAGGCTGAGGGCGGCTGAGGAGAGGGCCCCGCCGCAGACGAGGTGTCAGCGGGCAGGTGAGCCGCCGCCCGCCTCAAGCAGCGGCGGCCGGCCTCGCGTCAGTCCCTCGCGTCAATCAATAGCGCCAGGGGTTCTCGGGCCGGCGGTCCCAGCGGTCGGGCACGCCGTCGCGGTCGCTGTCGCGGCGGGCTCCGCGGCGGTAGGCACCGCGGTCATCATCATCGTCGTCATCACGCTGGTAGTAGTGATGATGGTGATGGTGGTGCTTGTGCTGATGCCGGCGCTCGCGGTAATGGCCGTAGGCGGGCGGGCCGTAGACGATGGGGGCGGGGTGAACATAGATGCCGCGCGGGGGCGGCAGGTACACCACACCCGGGTGGCCAGGGTGGCCGTGGCCGGGCGAGCCTATGGTGACGGACCAGCGCACATCGGGGTTGGCCTGGGTGCTTTGCAGGGTGGCCAGGCTGCCCAGAACCATCAGCAGCAGGGCGGCTGCGGCCTTCTTCTTCCCGCAGCAGCTGGCAGGCGCGGACACGGGCAGGTCTTGGGCATGCGGTGAGTTCGGCAACATGGGCGCACTCCTTCCTGGCTGGTGAGGTGGCAAAGGGTCAAGGGGCCCGCGGAAGGGCGGGCAACGAGCGCTCAACGCTGCTGCGCCGAGCCTGGCTGACAGGCAATTTGTAAGCGCCGGCTTCGAGATGTGAAGCCGACGCTGCCGCTGCCCAGCACCCCGGGTGCTCTGGCTCAGCCCTTCACGCACACCACCTGCTTCAGGGTGTGCAGCACCTCCACCAGATCCTGCTGGGCGGCCATGACGGCGTCGATGTCCTTGTAGGCCGCGGGCGTCTCGTCGAGCACGTCCTTGTCCTTGCGGCATTCCACGCCCTCGGTGGCCGCGCGGTGATCGGCCAGGGTGAACTGGCGCTTGGCATCGCCGCGGCTCATCACGCGGCCGGCGCCGTGCGAGCAGCTCTCGAAGCTCTCGGGGTTGCCCTTGCCGCGCACGATATAGCTGCGCGCGCCCATGCTGCCGGGGATGATGCCCAGCTGGCCGGCCTTGGCGCTGACGGCCCCCTTGCGGGTGACGTAGACCTCCTCGCCGAAGTGGCGCTCCTTCTGCACATAGTTGTGGTGGCAGTTCACCGCCTCGATGTGCGACTGGAAGTTCTTGCGGATCACGGTCTTGGCCGCCTCGATCACGCGGCGCATCATCAGCTCGCGGTTCAGGGCCGCGAACTTCTGGGCCCAGCCCACGGCACGCACATAGTCGCCGAAGTAGCGCGCGCCTTCCTCGAAATAGGCCAGGTCGCGGTCGGGCAGATTGGCGTTGTGGCGCAGCGCGTCCTGCTTGGCCAGCTCGATGAACATGGTGCCGATGGCATTGCCCACGCCGCGCGAGCCCGAGTGCAACATGAACCAGACAGCGCCGTCCTCATCCAGGCAGACCTCGATGAAATGGTTGCCGCTGCCCAGGGTGCCCAGATGGTTGCGGTGATTGGTCTTGGCCAGCTTGGGGTAGTCGCGGCAGAGCTCGCTGAACTCCGGCTCCAGCTGGGCCCAGGCCGTGTCCACCGAGCCCGGCACCTTGCCCCAGGCGCCCGGATCGCGGGCACCGGGCGCGCGGCCATGGGGCACGGCGCGCTCGATGGCGCTGCGCAGAGGCGCCAGATTGTCCGGCAGGTCTTCGGCACGCAGCGTGGTCTTGGCGGCCATCATGCCGCAGCCGATGTCCACGCCCACCGCCGCCGGGATGATGGCGCGCAGCGTGGGAATGACCGAGCCCACCGTGGCGCCTATGCCCAGGTGCACATCGGGCATGGCCGCGATGTGCTTGAAGACGATGGGCAGGCGCGCGGCATTGGCCAGCTGACGGCGTGCCGCGTCTTCCACCGGCACGCCGCGGGTCCACATCTTGATGGGCACGCCACCGGGCACCTCTTCCTGCAGATGGTTCTCTTGTTGTTCTTGCTTGTTGTTCATGGTCTTCTCCCTGAGGCCGTTTGCCAGGCGGGCCTCGCATTTGAATCAAGGTCATCCCTCACGATAGTTGAGGGTGGCCGGTGACGGGTTCCGGCGCCGCCCAATCCTCGCGGCCGGTTTGGCTTCGCGAAGCGCGAGCTCCACGCGAAGCGGTCTGGTGAAGCACAGGACCCGAGGATCCGACTTCGGCTGTGCCCGAGCGCGACGCTCCCGTCGGAGCTGGTGTGTCGCTGCACGTGGGGCTGGCCCTTGCGATCGGCCCCGCGCACATCCCGGACCGCCAACACCATTGCAGCGCGGCCACGGAGTGCAAGGACACAGCCGAAGTCGGACGGCGACTCCCTGTGTCTTCTCAATCAAGCGACGCCGCCTCGGCGTCCAAAAGCAAGAGGCCCGGATCCTTGCGGAATCCGGGCCTCTGGGTGACAGAGCTTGGAGTGCTGACGCCCTAGGCGCCGCGCTCTCCCGGATGCAGGAACTTCCGACCTTCTGCTGCTTCAGCAGCGCGAATACCGACACGCGCGCTCATCCCGCCCAAGGCGGCCATGCGCAGCGCGCAAGCGGCTGTCAGGCGGGCGTTGATGAGAGGGCGGCGGGTCTTCACGATGGGTCCTTTCCTGGAAATCTGTGGCTGATCTTGTCGGGCAGCCGGCTTGGCCTGTCCCGTGGCTGCGCACTGTAAATAGTCTTTACTCCACGGTCAAGCCCTTGCGACAATCGCGCTGTTGTCTCTTTGCCTCAGCTGTCCGCTGGCTCCCACCGTGGCCGATACCACTCTCGCGCGTCGCCAGAACGTGCTGATTCTTTTCCAGGCCTTTGCCGAGCAGGCCCTGGCCGCAGGCGCGCCGCCCAAGGGCCTGGAGCAGGCCTTTGCCGCGCAGCTGCAGATCTCGCCCAGCATGTGGAGCCAGATCAAGAGCGCCCGCCCCATTGGCGACAAGCTGGCGCGCCAGATCGAGGCGCTGTGCGCGCGGCCCGTGGGCTGGCTGGACGAGGACCATCCCGAGGCCCCGCCCAGCCCGGCCGAGCGCGAGTTCATGGCCCTGGCCCTGGCTGCCTGGCGAGCAAGCAATGGCGCGGGACGCAAGCTCCTGCGCCAGGAGCTCAAGCGCGTGCTGGAAGACGCTCAGTAGCGCTCATCGAAGGCGAAGATGGGCTTGCGCGTTTTCCAGGCACCCGCCGTGAAGTCCGGAAACTCCAGGGTCTTGAAGCCCTGGGCGATGGACTGCTCGGAGAGCGGCGTGATGGCGCTCCAGGCCACGGCGTCGTAGATGTCGATGGGCATGGGCGCGCCGGCCTTGAGCGCCTCCACAAAGGCATGGATCACGAAGAAGTCCATGCCGCCATGGCCCGCGCCCTCGGCGGCGGCGGCATGCTTCTTCCACAGCGGGTGCTCGAACCGGTCCTGGTAGGGCTGGAAGGGCTCCCACTGGTGGGGCTTGCTGCGGCCCTCGATGTGGATGGACTGGTTCACGTCCATCCACAAGCCCTTCGTGCCCTGCACGCGAAAGCCCAGGGAGTAGGGGCGGGGCAGGGAGGTGTCGTGCTGGAGCAGGATGGTCTCGCCGTTCTCGCAGGCCAGGCTGGTGGTGACGATATCGCCCAGCTTGAAGCGCACCCGCGCATTGGGATGGTCCTTGCCGCCCTGGGCCTGCACATAGTCCTGCAGGCCGCGCGCCTTGCTGGCAAAGGCGTTGATGTGGGTGAAGCGGTTGCCGCGGTGGATATTGGCGTACATGGCGCAGGGGCCAATGCCATGGCTGGGGTAGAGCTCGCCATTGCGCTGCACCGAGTGCTCGGTGCGCCAGCGCGCCTCGCTCCAGCCCTTGGGGCCGAACTCCACGCCGCCGCCATAGGGCTTGGCGGGGTCGCCGCTGTTGAACTTCACGGCGCGCAGATCATGCTGGTAGCCGCCCTGCAGATGCACCAGCTCGCCAAAGAGCCCGGCGCGCACCATCTGCAGCACGGCCAGCACATCGCGGCGGTAGCAGACGTTCTCCAGCAGCATATAGGGCGTGCCGGTTTGGAGCTGGGTGTTGAGCACATCCCAGTGGTCCTGCAGCGTGATGCCGGCCACCACCTCGCAGCCCACGGCCACCCGGCCCTGCATGGCGCCGATGGCCATGGGTGCATGCCACTCCCAGGGCGTGGCGATGATCACGCCGTCCAGCCCGGCCTTGGCCAGCATCTGGCGCCAGGCCTCGGGGTCGCGGTCCTCGCCCCAGGTGGCGGGGCGGGGGCGGCCGGCCTTCTCGGCCATGGCCAGGGCCTTGGCCAGCATCAGGGGTTCGATATCGCAGAGCGCGGCCACCTCCACGTCCTCGCGGCGCAGCAGCTCGCGCAGCAAGACCTGGCCCCGCAGCCCGGTGCCAATCATGCCCAGGCGCAGACGCGTGCGGGGGCGGGCCGGAGCCATGGCGCGCACGGCGCCGCTGCTGGCAGCCAGGCCCAGGCCGGCGGTGCTGGCCAGCAGCAGCGCGCGGCGCTGTGGGGATTTCAGGGATGGTGGCGTCATGGGCGTCTCCTCCGGCCGGTGTGAGTCTTGTTCTGGCCGGGCACTCTGCCAGAAATTGCGCGGCACCCGGCCCGGGGCTTGCCCCCAAGTTCGCAGCACGCACCGCCCATGCGCCAGAGGCCCGGGCTGCGGCGATGATGGGCGGCATGAAGACCACATCGCCCAAGAAACCCCTGTGCCTGCTGCTCGTGGCCCTGGCCGATGAGTACAAGGCCCTGCTGCACGAGCGCTTCGAGCTGATCGACGCACCCACCGCCGCCCTGCGCGCCGCTGCCATTGCCCAGCGTGGCGCCGAGATCGAGCTGGTGCTCAGCAATGGCGCCACCGGCCTGCGCGCCGAGGAGATGGACGCCATGCCGCGCCTGCGCCTGGCCGCGGCCCAGGGCGCCGGCTACGAGAACCTGGACGTGGCGGCCGCCAAGGCCCGCGGCCTGGCCGTGTGCAACGGCGCCGGCACCAATGACAGCTGCGTGGCCGACCACACCCTGGCCCTGCTGCTGGCCAGCGTGCGCGCCCTGCCGCAGCAGGACCGCGCCCTGCGCGAGGGCCTGTGGCGCGACGCCCTGCCCCTGCGCCCCAGCCTCAACGGCCGCCGCCTGGGCGTGCTGGGCCTGGGCACCATAGGCCGCAAGATCGCGCTACGCGCCCAGGCTTTCGAGATGCAGATCGGCTATCACAACCGCCGCCCGCGCCCCGATGCAGCGGCCGACTGGGCCTATTTCGACAGCCCGCGCGCCCTGGCCGAATGGGCCGACTATCTGGTGGTGGCCGCGCCCGGCGGCGCCGACACGCGCCATATCGTCAATGCCGAGGTGCTGGCCGCCCTGGGCCCGCAAGGCCATCTGGTGAATATCGCGCGCGGCAGCCTGGTGGACACCGCCGCCCTGGCCGAGGCCCTGGCCGCGGGCCGCCTCGCCGGCGCGGCCCTGGATGTGTATGAGAGCGAGCCGCGCCCGCCCGAGGCCCTGCTGGGCTTTGCCAATGTGGTCCTCACCCCGCATATCGCGGGCTGGTCGCCGGAGGCCATACGCGCCACCGTCGAGCTCTTCATCGCCAATGTCCAGGCCCTGGACCAGGGCCAGCCCCTGCTGACGCCGCTGTGAAGCGGGCGGCCGCGGCACCCCTCCCCGCCGCCGCGGCCCTGAAATCCCCCTCGATCCCATCGCGTTTTTCAGCGCTTCCGCGGGCCGCCCGGCCCGGGGAATGCCCCGGCTTGCGCGCCTGCATGGCCGCGCTAGGCTGGGCCTGGGCCGCGTGCACACCAAGGCTGGCAACGGCCCCGAGCCCGCGGCAGGACGTCAATCGGCGCCACGTCCTTTCTGGTGGATGTTCGCGGTTTCCGCCGTCACGGATTCCGTGTTTCCTTACTTCCTTACTTCCTTGCTTTCCGACGTTCCGAATTGACGACTTTCGCCGGTCGGCCAAGCAGGCCGGCGGCACGCAAAAACGGCCCGAAAACACAGCAAAACAAGGCAGACCCCGCCGGGCGGGGATGGGGGGAGGGCGGCAAAGAATGGGCAGAGGCCCAAACGGGCCGCCGGCCGGGAAATGGGGGGCCGAAAAAGTGGGCTGAGCGCGGCCCAGGCGCGCGCGCCGGCCTGGAAAAACAAGGCAGACCGTTACAACTTGTATCGGCGCGGCGGCCCCAAAGTGGCGAGAGCCGATCGGGGTGGCGGCATCGACATGGGGTGGTGTGGGGTAGGGGGTGGCGGAGCGCCGCGGGCTCAGGCGGGATAATCACGGCCATGTTCAGCCCCCTCTTTGCGCGCACCGGTTTCCAGCTGCTGCTGCTCTCCCTGCTGAGCGGCTGTGCCAGCAAGATCAGCCTCAATCCCCTCAGCCCGCCCCCGCCGCCCAAGCCCGTCTACCAGAGCGAGCGCTTCCAGGCGGACGAGACCTTCTCCCGCTTGTTTGACGCCAGCGTGGACGACACCTGCGAGGCCGCCCGCCGCGCCCTGCTCAGCCAGGGCTATGTGCTGAGCCTGGCCAACAAGGGCATGGTCAAGGGCAGCAAGGGCTTCCAGCCCGAGGGCGAGGTGCATGTGGAGATCAGCTTCAACATCGTCTGCGTGCCCGATGGCAGCAACGGTCAGCTCTCCACCGCCTATGTCAGCGCCCAGCAGGATCGCTATGTGCTCAAGAAGAGCCCCAACTCCACCAGCATCGGCGTGAGCGCCATCGGCTCCATCTCGGTGCCCCTGTCCTCCACCCAGGACTCCCTGGTCAAGGTGGCCTCCGAGACCATTCCGGCCGGCGCCTTCTACGACCGCTTCTTTGCCCTGATGCAGCGCCTGGTGCGCGAGCTGGGCAATGGCGAAGGCGGTGGCAGCACCGCCCTGGACGGCGACAACAGCACGCCCCAGCGCTAAGCCCGCGGGCGCCGCCCGGCGCCCCAGCCCCATCACCCATTCCCCTTGCGAAGCCGCCCGCCCGGCAGGACGGATGGCGGCCTGCCGCGCCCAGGGCGCTGCACTGGCGGCCCCGTGCCGGGCCCGGCCGAACTCATGGTTTACGCCGATGTATGTCTGAAATACTCTAAATATATTTATAGAGAATTTCAGAGCCAGGCCCCTGCGCGGGGCCTCCACATCCCCTAGGAGTCCCCATGAGCACCCCCCACCAGCCGCGCTGGAGCGGCATCTTCCCGGCCGTGACAACCAAGTTCCATGCCGATGAGCGCATCGATGCCGAGGGCACGGCCCGCCACATCGACTTCCAGATCCGCAACGGCATCCATGGCCTGGTGACCTGCGGCTCTCTGGGCGAGGCCAGCACCCTGACGCTGGAGGAGAAGGTGGAGGTGGCGCGCATTGCCCTGCAGGCCGCCGAGGGCCGCATCCCGGTGCTGGCCAATGTCTCCGAGACCAGCACCCGCGAGGCCCTGCGCTATATCGAGGCCTGCAACAAGATCGGCGTGGCCGGCTATATGGTCATGCCCTCGGTCATCTATGTGGCCGATGCCCGCGAGGCCATGCTGAATGTGCGCAGCATGGCCGAGGCGGCGCAAAAGCCCATCATGGTCTACAACAACCCGGTGGCCTACCGCGTGGACCTGAAGCCGGAGCACATGCAGGAGCTGGCCGACTGCCAGTGGATCGCCGCCATCAAGGAAAGCACCGGCGACATCCGCCGCATCACCGATCTGCGCAACGCCCTGGGCGACCGCTACCAGCTCTTCTGCGGCGTGGACGATCTGGCCTATGAGGCCCTGGCCCTGGGCGCCGACGGCCTGCTGGCCGGCGTGGGCTGCGCCTTCCCGCGCGAGACCGTGGCCCTGTTCGAGCTGATGAAGGCCGGCCAGTGGGCCGAGGCGCTGAAGCTCTACCAGTGGATGACGCCCATGCTGCACCTGGATGTGTCCAACAAGCTGGTGCAGAACTTGAAGCTCATCGACGTGCTGGCCGGCGTGGGCAGCGAGCATATGCGCAAGCCCCGCCTGCCCCTGATCGGCGAGGAGCGCGCCTTCGTTACCGCCGTGGTCGAGAAGGCCCTGGCCACACGGCCCGAGCAATACCGCTCCGTCGCCTGAGGACAGCGCCATGCAAGACCCTGCTGCACCGACGCGACAAGGCTGGGCCCGCTGGGTGCAGCAGGCCTCCGGCGCCATCCTGGCGCTGGAGCGCCTGGCCCTGATGGGGCTGATGGGCTTGCTGACCCTGCTGATCCTGCTCAATGTCGTGACCCGCTACACGGGCATGCCGCTGTACTGGGTGGACGAGGCCTCGGTCTACACCGTGGTCTGGCTCTGCTTTGTGGGCGCCTCCGCCATGACGCGGCTGCGCCTGGACTTCGCGGTGACCCTGCTCACCGACTGGCTCAGCGAGCGCAACGCGCGGCGGGTCAAGGCCCTGGCCACCTTCGGCGTGCTGCTCTTCGGCCTGGCCCTGCTGACCATGTGCTGGGTCTGGATGGACCCGGTGGGCATCGCCCGTTACGGCTTCGACGCCAAGGCCTATGCGGCCGACAGCTTCAATTTCCTCTACACCGAGCGCACCCAGACCCTGAACTGGCCCAGCTGGGCCGTGCAGCTGGTGCTGCCGCTCTTCGGCATCGGCTTCACGGTGCATGCCGCGGCCAATCTGGTGGAGGACCTGGGCCTGCGTCCGCGGGCCGAGATTCGCGGCTTTGATCTCGGCAATGCCGAGGAAACGGTGAACTGAGATGAGCACCGGCATCTTCTTCCTGCTCGTGATGCTGCTGGGCGTGCCCATCGGCGTCTGCCTCTGCCTCTCGGGCATCGTCTACATCTATGCCAGCGACGCCCAGGTGCTGTTCCAGTCCTTTCCCAGCCAGATGTTCGGCGGGGTGGACAGCTACGGCCTGATCGCCATTCCGCTCTTCATCCTGATCGGCGAGATCATGAGCAGCGGCGGCATCACGCGCCGCCTGGTGGAGCTGGCCATGGGCTTTGTGGGCGCGGTGCGCGGCGGCCTGGCCTACGTGAACATCCTGGCGAACATGATGCTCGCCTCCATCATCGGCTCCGCCACTGCCCAGGTGGCCATCATGTCCAAGATCATGGTGCCGGAGATGGAGAAGCAGGGCTATGACAAGACCTTCGCGGCCGGCGTCACCGTCTACGGCGGCATGCTGGGCCCCATCATCCCGCCCTCGGTGATGTTCGTGGTCTACAGCGTGCTGGCCCAGGTGGCCGTGGGCGACATGCTGATGGCCGGCCTGCTGCCCGGCATCCTGCTGACCCTGCTGTTCTTCGTGCTCATCGCCTGCATGGGCTATTTCTACAAGTACCCGCGCAGCGAGAAGAAGAGCCTGCGCGAGCGCGGCCGCATCATCCTGCGCGCCTCGCCCACCTTGCTGATCCCCATCGTGATCGTGGGCTCCATCCTGGCCGGCCTGGCCAACCCCACCGAATCGGGCGCCGTGGTCTCGGTCCTGGTGGGCCGCTTCGTGACCCGCGAGTTCCGCTTCGCCATGCTGCCGCAGATCCTGCTGCGCGCCGCCGTGTACTCGGCCATCGTGCTCTTCCTGGTGGCCGCCGCCGCGGTCTTCTCCTGGTTGCTGATCTACGGCAAGGTGCCCCAGGCCGCCGCGGCCTGGATCCAGACCGTGGCCAAGGACCCGGTGAGCTTTCTGCTGATCACCAATCTGATCCTGCTGGTGATCGGCACCGTGATCGACGGCATCCCCGGCCTGATCATGACCGTGCCCATCCTGCTGCCCATCGCCACCGAGATCTATCACATCGACCCGCGCCACTTCGGCGTGGTGGTGGTGGTGAACCTAGTGCTGGGCCTGATGTCGCCGCCCGTGGGCCTGAGCTTCTTCGTGGCCGCCGCTGTCACCGGCGCCAAGCCCGGAAAGATGTTCCTGGTCACCTTGCCCTTCTTCCTGATCTGCTGTGTGGCCCTGGTGCTGCTCTCGCTCTTCCCCAGCCTCTCCCTCGGCCTGCTGAACTGAACCCCCACCCAACCACAAAAGGTTCCGCCATGACCCTGCTGACCCGCCGCCACTTCGTCCAAGCCAGCGCCGCGCTGGCCGCTCCGGCCTTCATCGGCCAGGCCCGCGCCCAGGGCAAGGAGTTCCGCCTGGGGCTCATCACCCCCGCCGGCCATTCCTGGAACCGCGCCGCCCTGGCCTTCGCCGAGACCCTGAAGAAGGAGACCAACGGCCGCCTGAGCGCCACCGTCTTCCACTCCGGCCAGCTGGGCAATGAGTCGGCCATGATGCAGCAGCTGCAGACCGGCGCCCTGGACATGGGCTGGATCCAGGCCGCCGAGCTGGGCTCGCGCGTGGCCAGCATCGCGTCCATCAACGCTCCCTACCTCGTGCGCTCCACCACCGATGTGGCCAAGCTGGTGCGCCACGAGGCCGCGCTCAAGCTGCTGGAGGTGCTGCCGCGCGAGACCGGCACCGTGGGCCTGGGCTGGGGCATCACCGGCATGCGCGTGGTCTTCTCCACCAAGGAGATTGCCAGCGTCAAGGACCTCAAGGGCATGAAGCTGCGCATCAACCCCACGCCGGTGTATCGCGACTTCTACCAGTCCCTGGGTGCCGCGCCCACACCCATCCCCACGCCCCAGGTCTTCGACGCCATGGCCAATGGCCAGGTGGACGGGCTGGAGGCCGATATCGAGTTCTCCTGGAACCAGCGCTTCGACAAGGTGGCCAAGGCCATGCTGCAGATGAACGCGCTCTTCATGCCCTTCGCCCCCCTGGTCTCGGGTCGGGTGTGGAAGGACCTGGATGCCAAGGACAAGGAGCTGATCCGCGGTCTGGTGCGCCAGAGCCTGGACGCGCAGATCCGCGACATCGTCACCACCGAGCTGGGCCTGATCGAGCGCTTCAAGGCCCTGCCTTTCCCCATCCGCACCGAGCCCGGCCTGGACACCGCCGCCCTGGCCCGCGAGTTCGACAAGGTCTGGCTGCCCAAGTCCCCGCAGATCGCCGAGCTGCGCAAGGTGGGAGCCTCGCTGTGAGCGTGTCCATGATCACCGGCGAACAACTGATAGGCGCCGGCGCACGCTACGGCCGGGCCGGCGAGCTGCAGGCCTGGAGCATGCTGCAGGGTCAGGCCTTGCCCGAGCGCTTTGGCGGCGGCGACGCGGCCGATGTGGACGCCGCCTGCCGCCTGGCCCAAGCCGCCTTCGACCCCTTCCGTCAGACCCCGCCCGAGACCCGCGCCCGCCTGCTGGAGGCCGTGGCCCAGGGCCTGCTGGACCTGGGCGAGGTGCTGATTGAGCGCGCGCACCTGGAAAGCGCCCTGCCCATCGTCCGGCTGCAGGGCGAGCGCGGCCGCACCGTGGGCCAGCTGCGCCTCTTCGCCCGCGTACTGCGCGAGGGCCACTGGCAGGGCCAGCGCTGGGACCCCGCCCAGCCCGAACGCCAGCCCCTGCCGCGGCCCGATCTGCGCCTGCGCCAGATCGGCCTGGGCCCGGTGGCCATCTTCGGTGCCAGCAACTTTCCCCTGGCCTTCTCGGTGGCGGGCGGCGACACGGCTTCGGCCCTGGCGGCCGGCTGCCCGGTGGTGGCCAAGGCCCACCCGGCCCACCCCGGCACCTCGGAGCTGGTGGGCCGGGTGATCCAGCAGGCCGTGCGTGAGCTGGACCTGCCCGAGGGCGTGTTCTCACTGCTGCACGATGCGGGCACCGCCCTGGGCCAGGCCCTGGTGGCGCACCCGGCCATCCAGGCCGTGGGCTTCACCGGCTCGCGCCGCGGCGGCCTGGCCCTGCTGGCCACGGCCCAGGCCCGGCCTCAGCCCATCCCGGTGTTTGCCGAGCTCAGCGCGGTAAACCCGGTCTTTCTGCTGCCCGGCGCCCTGAAAAGCCGCGCCGCGGCCCTGGCCCAGGGCTTTGCCGATTCCCTGACCCTGGGCGTGGGCCAGTTCTGCACCAACCCCGGCCTGCTGCTGGCCCTCGAAGGCCCGGAGCTGGACGCCTTCCTGGCCGCCGCCGGCCCGGCCCTGCAGGCCAAGCCCGCCGCGCCCATGCTCACACCGGGCATCACCGCGGCCTACGCCAGCGGCAGCGCCCGGCTCTGCGCCCAGCCGGGCGTGCAGGTCCAGGCCCAGGGTCCCGGTGCCCTGCTGGCCACCGCGCCGGCCAGCGCCTTCCTGGACAACCCGGCCCTGCACGAGGAGGTGTTTGGCCCCACGGCCTTGCTGCTGCGCTGCCGCGACGAGGCGGAGCTGCTGCGGGTGGCCGAGGCCCTGGAAGGCCAGCTCACCGCCAGCCTGCATGCCGAGCCCGAGGACGCGGCCCTGGCGCGCCGCCTGCTGCCGGTGCTGGAGCGCAAGGCCGGCCGCATCCTGGGCCGGGGCTTCCCCACCGGCGTGGAGGTCTGCGATGCCATGGTGCACGGCGGCCCCTGGCCCGCCACCACCAGCCCCCAGCACAGCTCGGTGGGCAGCCTGGCCATCCAGCGCTTTCTGCGCCCGGTCTGCTACCAAGACCTGCCGGACTGGCTGCTGCCCGAGGCCCTGCAGGACGAACAGCTTCGCCCTTCGGCGCTCTGACTCGGCACTGTCATCAAGCCATCACGCCGGGCGATTAGTCTGGTCTGTCTGTCATCATGTCCGCGCGGCTCTATGGGCCGCGGCACCGGCAGCTGCCCAGCGCGGCGGCTTGCCCAGGTGCCGATTTCCGGTATGCGACCCGCCCGCGGGCCTCGGCTCATGGCATGCTTGGCGGGCCCGAGCGCCCGCCCATGACCACGCCGCCCACCCCCAATACCGCCACCTTGCTGGACGATCCGGCCATCCGGCAGCACAGCTTCTTCGAGGACGCACAGGCCCTGTTCACGGGCGTGCTCTTCGTCTCCCTGGCCCTGATCCTGTTTGCCCAGGTGGGCCTGCTGACCGGCGGCACGGCGGGTGCGGCCTTTGTGCTGCACTACGCCACGGGCATAGGCCTGGGCAAGCTCTTCTTCCTGATCAACCTGCCCTTTTACTGGTTCGCCTGGACTCGCATGGGGCGCGAGTTCACGCTCAAGACCTTTGTGGCCATCGGCGTGCTGTCTCTGATGACGGAGTACTCGCCCCAGCTCTTTGCCATCGAGCGCATCCACCCGGCTTATGCGGCGGTGTTGGGTGGTCTGCTGCTGGGCTCGGGCTGCCTCTTCCTGGCGCGCCATCGCGCCAGCCTGGGCGGAGCCACCATCGTCTCGCTCTATCTGCAACAGGCCCGGGGCTGGCGGGCGGGCAAGGTGCAGATGCTGATCGACTGCTCCATCCTGCTGAGCTCCCTGGCTGTGGTCAGCCCGGACCGCGTGGCCTACTCGGTGCTGGCGGCCCTGGTGATGAATCTCTTCATCGCCGTCAACCACAGGCCGGGGCGTTACGCCGTGCTGTAAGCATGGGCCGGGCGGTATCGCCGCGCAGCTTCTTCTGCTAGCGTCGCAGCAGGATCTTCCCGATCCCGCTGTTTGCGGCCTGCAGCTGCGTCCGGGCCGCGCGTGCAGGGGTCCCGTCCCGGCGACCCGACGACGAGTGGAGATTCGCCTTGAAAGAACTCAAGCAAATGGCCGCGGCCTGCGCCCTGGGCCTGCTCGGCATGGGCGCCGTCGCGCAGAACAACGCCCCTCTGGCCTCCAAGGCCGACGCGGACGACATTGCCTTCGAGGAATCGATACGCAACTTCGGCTACATCTCGGGCACCGCCTACCAGTGCCTGGAACGCGACAAGCGCCTGGCGCATGAGCGTGAGGTGCTGGCCGCCTATGACGGGCTGGTGCGCATGTTCGGCTCGGACCGGGCCTTCTACTACGCCGCTGCCTTCGGTGCCGGCAGCACCGACGGCATAGACCGCAGCAAGTGCGCCTCCTTCCTGGAGCGGCACCGCGCCGCCATGGACGCCGGCAAGCGTGGCCGCTAGGCAGCGGTGGAGGTCAAACCATGAATCGAAGCATTGTTTCGGGCCTGGTCCTGCTGCTGGTGGGCGCCACGCTGCTGCCCATGGCACCGGCGGAGGCCAGCAACTGGGGCGCACGGCGCGAGTACCGTGAGGGCATGCGCGAGATCGCCCGCGAGCGCCGCGAGATGCGCAACAGCATCATGAACTCCTCCTCCCGTGCCGAGGCCCGGCGCGAGTACCGGGAAGGCATGCGCGAGATTGGCCGTGAACGCCGTGAGATGCGGCGCGAGATCGGGCGCGAGATCCGCCACGGTCAATGGCACGATGACCGCAACGATGGCGCGCGCCTGATTGCCGGCGTGCTGCTGGGAGCCGTGGTCGTGGCAGCGGTGCGCGGCCAGGAGCCGGAGCCACCGGCACCGGATCTGTGCTGGTACTGGTCCGACTCCAGCGGGGAGCGCGGCTACTGGGATCGTTGCGGCAGCAACTGAGTCGCCCCGGGCCACGCCGGTCCTCGTCCCACCAGGGCGCGGGGGCCGGCTGCCGTCTGTGTTCCACTCTCTACCGTGTCTGAAGTCCAATCCGCCTGTCCCGCCGCCGTCCCCGCTGACGCGCCCCTGAACTACGCCCTGCCCAATCCACGGCACGCGGCTCGCATCCCACCCGAGATCGGGCCCGAGCAATGGCTGCGCATACGCCAATCGGCCTACCAGCTGCCCCAGGTGCTGAGCCCGTCCGATGTGGACGAGAGCAACGGCCATGCCGGCAAGCCCGCCGATCTGGACCGCCTGGGCCTGATCCTGATCCAGAAGGCCGTCTCCGGCGGACGTCCCAGCCGCTGGATAGCCCCCCGCCTGATCGCCCCGGCCCTGGCCCATCTGGATGTGGTGGGCAGCGGCCCCACGGTGCGCGCCCTGATGCAGCAGCGCAGCCAGCAGCTCGAAGCCCTGGGCGTGCAGCGCGAGGGCCTGGGCTGGACCCGGCTGTGCAACCGCATGCTCAAGCTGGCGCATGAGGGCTGGCAGGTCCAGGTCTTCTACCGCGTGCCCCTGAACGAGCCAGCCCAGGAGGCCGCCATCTGGGCCTATTACCGCGACGGCGAGCACCAGGCCCTGCGCCAGGCCCTGGGCCAGCAGCCGGCCTATGAGCATGAGCAGCGCCTGCTGGCGCATCTGAACCAGCTGCTGATGCGCAGCGAGGCCATGGGCGTGAGCGCCGATCAGCTGGCCTCCCTGCTGCCGCGCCTGCAGTCGGAATGCGGCAAGCCCCAGCCCATAGACGCCCTGCTGGCCGCCTGCACCCGGGCCCAGGACCGCTGGGAGCGCCAGGTGGAAGAGCAGGGCACACTGGCCCGGCTGAACGACGAGCTGGCCTTCCGCGGCTACCCCGACAGCTTCCCCCTGGCCCGGCGCATGGGCCGCAAGATCACCCTGTTTGTGGGCGCGCCCAACAGCGGCAAGACCTATGGCGCCTTCGAACGCCTGGCCCAGGCCCGCGACGGCGCCTACCTGGCCCCGCTGCGCCTGCTGGCCCTGGAGGGCCGCGACCGCCTGGTGGGCCGCGGCGTGCCCTGCTCCCTGCTGACCGGGGAGGAGAACGTGCCGGCCGACAACGCCCGCGTGGTCTCCAGCACCATCGAGATGGTCAACACCAACAAGCCCATCGAGGTGGCGGTGATCGACGAGGCGCAGATGCTCTTCGACACCTACCGCGGCTGGGCCTGGACCCAGGCCATCGTGGGCGTACCGGCCCAGGAGCTGATCATCATCTGCTCGGCCTATGCCGTGCCCGCCATCGAGAACCTGCTGGGCCTGGCCGGCGAGCGCTGCGAGGTCAAGCACTTCGAGCGCAAGCAACAGGTGCAGCTGCTGGAGGCGCCCGTGCCGATTGCGGCACTGCAGCGCGGCGATGCGGTGGTGGCCTTCAGCCGCCGTGATGTGCTGATGCTGCGCGACCAGATCGCCAGCAGCGGCCACAGCGTCTCGGTGATCTACGGCGCCCTGCCGCCCGAGGTGCGGCGCCGCGAGGCCGAGCGTTTTGCGGAAGGGGCCTCGCAGGTGCTGGTGGCGACGGATGCCATCGGCATGGGTCTGAACCTGCCGATACGCCGCGTGCTCTTCAGCACCATGAGCAAGTTCGATGGCGAGGGTGACCGCCCCCTGGACACCTCCGAGGTGCACCAGATCGCCGGCCGCGCCGGGCGCTACGGCATGTTCGACGAGGGCTTTGCGGGCGTGCTGCGCGAGGCCGAACCCCAGGCCGCGCGCCACCTGCGCGAGCAGCTGGCCCGCAGCCCCAAGGCCCCGCGCGACTTCAAGGCCGCGGTGGCGCCCAACTGGTGGCATGTGCAGACCATTGCCACCCAGCTGGGTCTGGCGCGCCTGCATGCGGTGCTGAATGTGTTCATGCAGCAGCTGCGTCTGGATGATGCCCACTTCGCCGTGGCGGAGCTGGAGCAGATGCTGGAGCTGGCCGAGGCCCTGGACCGCGAGGCCGCCGCCCTGCCGCTCAAGAGCCGCTTCATCTACGCCCAGGCCCCGGTGGACAGCCGCACCCCCGGCCAGGTGCAGGAATACCTGGAATGGGCCGCCCGCCACGCCCGCACGGGCCAGGCCGGCCAGCCCTGGTTCCTGGACGATGTGGACGAACACAGCCGGCTGGACCGCATGGAACAGGCCCTGCGCTCCTGCACCCTGTGGCTGTGGCTGGATCTGCGCTTCCCCGGCGTTTACGGCAGCGTGGAGGCCGTGGTGGACCTGCGCAGCCGCCTCAACAACGGCATCGAGCATCACCTCAAGGGCAAGAAACCCCTGTGGCAGACCCGCGGCGGGCGCGGCGGACCACGGCGCGGGCGGGGCTGAAACGCCCGTCGGGGGCGGCTTTCAAGGGCCTGGCGGGCGCCGGACCTGTCATGCGGATGTCACCGGAGGTCTAGATGATTCGCGGCGTCGCCCACCTGGAGATGCCCGATGAACACGACGCCCTCGACGGCCGCTGCCGCCGCCATTGAAGTCCGTGACCTGTCCAAGCGCTTCGGCAATGGGCACCAGGCCCTGCGCGAGGTGAACCTGCGCGTGCAGCCCGGTGAGATGGTGGCCCTGCTGGGCGCCTCGGGTTCGGGCAAGTCCACCCTGCTGCGGCATCTGAACGGCCTGCACCGGGCCGATGCCGGCTCGGTCTCCGAGGTCCGGCTGCTGGGCCGCAACCTTCAAAGCGGCGGGCGCCTGAGCCCCGAGACGCGCGCCCTGCGCCGCGAGGTGGCCGCCATCTTCCAGCAGTTCAATCTGGTGGAGCGCCTGCCGGTGATGAGCAATGTGCTGGTGGGTGCCCTGCATCGCCTGCCCCTGTGGCGCAGCCTGCTGCGCGCCTTTCCCCAGCATGAGCTGCAGCGCGCCTATGAGGCCCTGCGCCATGTGGGCATCGAGGCCTGCGCCTGGCAGCGGGCGTCCACCCTCTCGGGCGGCCAGCAGCAGCGCGCCGCCATCTCGCGCGCCCTGGTGCAGGGCGCCAAGATCATCCTGGCCGACGAACCCATTGCCTCCCTGGACCCGGCCTCCAGCCGCCGCGTGATGGAGCTGCTGGCCCAGGTGAACCGCGAGCGCGGCGTCACGGTGCTGGTCTCCCTGCACCAGATCGACTACGCCTTTGCCTACTGCCCGCGCACCGTGGCCCTGCGCCAGGGCGAGGTGGTCTATGACGGCCCCACCGCCGAGCTCAGCGAGGAGCGCCTGCACCAGCTCTACGGCACCCAGGCCGGCGAGCTGCTGAACACCGGCCGCGACGAGGCCATGGCGCCCATGGGCGCCCGCTCGCCCCTGCCGCCGCTGACGGCCGTGCCCCAGGCGGCCTGAGCCCACACGCTTTCCCCTCACGTTCTCTTCCCCTCACCAGGAGTCGTTCCCATGTTCCAGCTCCAGCGTCGTGCCCTGGCCGTTCTGGCCCTTGCCGCCGTGGCCGCCCTGCCGCAGGCGCGCGCCCAGGCGCCCAAGGAAATCAGTTTCGGCATCATCTCCACCGAGTCCTCGGCCAATCTGAAGTCGGCCTGGCAGCCGCTGCTGGAGGACATGCAGAAGGTCACCGGCCTGAAGGTCAACGCCTTCTTCGCGCCCGACTATGCCGGCGTGATCGAGGGCATGCGCTTCAACAAGGTGCAGGTGGGCTGGTTCGGCAACAAGTCGGCCATCGAGGCGGTGGACCGCGCCCAGGGCGAGGTCTTCGCCCGCATGGTGCAGCCGGACGGCGGCATCGGCTACTGGGGCTTCATCATCGCCCGCAAGGACAGCCCGCTGAACAGCCTGGACGATGTGATCAAGCAGCGCCAGAACCTGACCCTGGGCTTTGGCGACCCCAACTCCACCAGCGGCGCCCTGGTGCCGGGCTACTACGCCTTCAGCCAGAACAAGGTGGACCCGACCAAGGACTTCAAGCGCATGGTGCGCGCCAACCACGAGACCAATATCCTGGCCGTGCATGGCAAGCAGATCGATATCGCCACCGTGGCCAGCGACGCCATGGAGCGCATGAAGCTCAAGCAGCCCGAGAAGCACGATGAGCTCAAGGTCATCTGGCGCTCGCCCCTGATCGCCAGCGACCCCATGGTCTGGCGCGCCGACCTAGACGCCGGCACCAAGAAGAAGGTGGCGGACTTCTTCCTCGCCTACGGCAAGCAGCCGCGCGAGAAGGAGATCCTGGCCAAGCTGACGATTGGCGGCTTCATGAAGTCGGACAACAGCCAGCTCAACCCCATCCGCCAGCTGGGCCTGGTGGCCGAGCGCGCCAAGATCGAGGGGGATGCCAATCTCTCGGCCGAGGACAAGGCACGCCGCCTGCAGGCCATCGACCAACGCCTGGCCGAGCTGGGCCAGCAGACGGCCGCCGCCAAGTAAACCGCCGGGAAGCGCAGCACACCATGTCCACCGCCAGCAGCAGCCTCCTGCACAAGGCCTCTTCAGCCGTTCCGGCACCGCCCAAGCCCAGCCTCTGGAGCCTGCTGGGTTGGGGCCTGCTCATCGCCCTGCTGGCGGCCTCCTGGCAGGGCGCCGATATGCGGCCCCTGGACCTGCTGCGCGACAGCGCCAATATGGCGGAATACGCGGGCGGCTTCTTCCCGCCCGACTTCCGCGAATGGCGCCAGTACCTTCAGGAGCTCGTCGTCACCCTGCAGATCGCGCTCTGGGGCTCGGCCCTGGCCGTGATCTGCTCGGTGCCCCTGGCCCTGCTGGCGGCCGGCAATATCACGCCCTGGTGGGTGCACCAGCCGGTGCGTCGCCTGCTGGACGCCTTCCGCTCGATCAATGAGATGGTCTTCGCCCTGCTCTTCGTGGTGGCGGTGGGCCTGGGACCTTTTGCCGGCGTGCTGGCGCTGTGGGTGCACACCACGGGCACCCTGGCCAAGCTCTTCAGCGAGGCGGTGGAGGCCATAGACCCGCAGCCGGTGGAGGGCATACGCGCCACCGGCGCCAATGTGCTGGAGGAGATCGCCTACGGCGTGCTGCCCCAGGTGATGCCGCTGTGGATCTCCTATGCGCTCTACCGCTTCGAGGCCAATGTGCGCTCGGCCTCGGTGGTGGGCATGGTGGGCGCGGGCGGCATCGGCATGCTGCTGTGGGAGGTGATCCGCGGCTTCCAGTACGGCCAGACCGCCGCCATCCTGCTGATGCTCATCGTCAGCGTGAGCCTGATCGACATGCTCTCCGCCCAGCTGCGCAAGAAACTCGTATGAGCCCCGACACCACACGCCAGGACTTCATCGCCCGTATCGGGCATATGTTGCGCAGCCAAGCGCATATGAGCTACGACGGCCAGCGCGCCGAGGCCGTCAGCGCCCTGGACCATGGCCTGCAATGCGCCCAGCTGGCCGAGTGGGCCGGCGCACCCGCCAGCCTGGTGGCCGCGGCCCTGCTGCACGACATCGGCCACTTTGCCGATGACGAGGTGGTGAGCCTGGGCGACACGGTGGATGACGAGCACGAGCTGCGTGCCCTGCCGCTGCTGAGCCAGGGCTTTGGCGCCGCGGTGCTGGAGCCCATACGCCTGCATGTGGCCGCCAAGCGCTATCTGGTGGCCACCGAGCCGGGCTACCGCGAGACCCTGTCCCCGGCCTCCCTGCACTCGCTGATGCTGCAGGGCGGCCCCATGAGCCCCGACGAATGCGCGGCCTTTGCGGCCCTGCCGTTCGCGCAGGATGCGCTGGCCCTGCGCCGCTGGGACGATGTGGGCAAGGAGGTGGGCAAGCCCACGCCCTCGCTGGACTACTACCTGGCCCTGCTGGACGAGGTGGCGGCGCTGGACGCGCGCGCCTGAGCTCAGGCCGCGAGCGGGTAGCGGCGCTTGAGCAGGAAGGGCTGTTCGGGCGCGGCCTGCACGAACAGGCCGATATCGCTGCAGCGCAGCGGCTGACTGGCCAGCACGGTGGCGAAATGCTGGCGCGCCTGCTGCAGCAAGGCCTCGCGCTGGGCCGGGGGCAGGGGATCGCTGAGCGTCATATGAAAGCGCCAGCCCTCCAGCACATGCGGGTAGCCCCATTGGCGCAGGCGCAGCAGGGCGGAGGCATCCAGGGGCTTGCCCAGGCGGCGCACCTGCTCGGCCGAGCTGGGCGGGGCGCGGAAGCGGTCGAAGCCGCAGACACAGTCATCGGCCAGGCGCCACAGCGCATGATCGCGCGGCAGGGGCTGGGCGGGGCGCAGGGCCACAAAGTCCGCCAGGCTGTCCACGGCCAGGGCCGGCATCTCGAAGGCCGGCGTGCGCGCGGCCAGGGCCTGCAAGGCCTCGTCCAGCCCGGCCTCGCTGCAGCCGGGGGCCAGGCGCATGGGCGCCTTCAGGGTGGCGTGAAAGCCATAGCGCCAGGGCTCGTAGCGCTGGGGCGGCGCGGGCCGGCGGTCCTGGGAGCGGGCCGGGTCGCGGCCCAGCCACTGGCAGCCGGCCTGCCACAGGGCATGGTCGGCCGCCGGGGCGTAGTAGATGGCGTAGCGCGTCTGCGCCCCGGCACTCATGCCAGAGCCTCGCCGGTATCCACCTGCAGTTGCACCGCATCGGCGGCAAACAGCGTGCAGGCGGCCTCCACCGGCACGCCCTGGGCGTCCACATTGGTGTAGTTGACCACCAGCACCGGCTGCGTCACGGGACGGGCCAGGGCATCGGCCTCATCGGGTGTGGGCAGACGGGCGGAGATGCTGGAGCGCAGGCGCGTGTAGTCGCCCACGCCCAGGCTGCGCAGGGCCGCGGTGATGGAGCGCTCACGCAGAAAGGCCTCGGCCATGCCCGCCAGGCGCGCACTCGGATAGGCCGCCGTGCTCAGGCTGATGGGTCGGCCGCGCACCGAGGAGCGGGTGTAGAGCAGCTCGATACGGCTGCCGGCCGAAATCTTCAGGGCCTGGGCCCAGGGGCCGGCGGGTCGCCCGGACTCCTGGGCCAGCAGCTCGCGCTCAGCGCGCTCGCCGGCCTCGGCCAGGTTCTCGCTCAGCCGGGTGCGCTTTTGCAGGGCGTAGTCCAGCACCAGCTCGCGCACCCAGGTCCCGCTGCCCTGGCGCACATTGACAAAGCCCTCTCGGGTGAGCGCCTGCACCGCCTGGCGCAGGGTGTGGCGGTTCACGCCAAAGCGTTCGGCCAGCAAGGATTCATTGGGCAGACGCGAGCCGGGCGCAAAGTGGCCGCTGGCGATATCGGCCCGCAGCGCCGCGGCAATCTGCTCCCAGCGGCGCGTGCCGCCGCGAGGGCTGTCCAGGGAGGTGGGGCTGCTCATCGCCTGCTCATGTCCTTTGATTCAAGAAACTGTCACGGCTGCTGGTGATACTGGGCTCATCCTAAGTCGTCTAGATGACAGACCCATGAACTCAAGAACTGAAGCACCGTCGCCCGACCCCGAAGCGGCCGAGCTGGTGGCACAGCGCCAGCGCTGGCTGGGCATTCTGGCCCAGGCGCCGCGTGCGGCCCTGGCCCTGCATGGGCAGCGTGTTCTGGCGGACTACCGCTTCGAGGCGCTGCGCGCGCCCGAGGCCGGTCTGCTGATGCTGCGGGCCCGCGCCAGCAATAGCGGCGCACGCTTCAACCTGGCCGAGGCCACGGTGACGCGCTGTGCGCTGCGCTACCGTCCGGCCGCGGCGGCGGCCAGCGTGGGCGTGGGCTATGTGCTGGGGCGCGACGAGGAGCGCGCCCGCTGGGTGGCGGCCCTGGATGCGCTGCTGCAGCAGGCCGATCAGCAGGCCCTGCTGCTGAGCGAGGTGATCGCGCCCCTGCAAGCCGCGCTGGACGCGCAGCGGGCCGCCGAGCGCGCACGCGTGGCCGCCAGCCAGGTGCGCTTCTTCACCCTGCAAGCCGAAGGAGCGGCGGCATGAGCGCCCGGCTGGAAAGCGCCGCGCTGGCCGAGCTGGCACCCGCCTTTGCCGAGCCTGTGCATGACGCGCAGGCGGTGTTTCGCGTGCTGCTAGAGGCCATGAGCCGGCCGGGCCGGGTCCAGGCCCTGCCCGCGGCCTGCCTCTCCACCATGGGCCGACCTCAAGACCTGGCCCCGGCCCTGGCCGCCACCCTGCTGACCCTGCTGGATGCGGACACCAAGCTGTGGCTGGGCGAGAGCCTGGACAGCCCGGCGCTGCGCGCCTGGATCCGCTTTCACTGTGGCGCGAGCCTGGTGGCACAGCCCGAGCTGGCGGACTTTGCCCTGCTGGGCGCCCAGGAAGCGCGGCCGGCCCTGCTGCAAAGGCTCAATGCCGGCAGCGATGTGGCGCCCCAGGACAGCGCCACCGTGCTGATGCTGGTGGACGCGATGGCGCCGGCGCAAGGCAACCAGCGCTGGCGCGGCCCCGGCATCGAGCGGGAGCATGAGCTGACCATACTGGGCCCGCAGCCCGAGTTCTGGGCCTGGCGGCGCGCGCAGCAGGCCAGCTTTCCCTGCGGTCTGGACTTTGTGTTTGCGGCCGGTGACCGGCTGCTGGGGCTGCCACGCAGCACCCTGATTGCGGAGGTGGACTGATGTATGTTGCCGTCAAGGGCGGTGAAGCCGCCATTGCCGCCTCGCTGCGCCTGCTGGAGGCGCAGCGCCGCGGCGACCCCGCGCTGCGCGAGCTGCAGGTGGCGCAGCTGCGCGAGCAGCTGGGCCTGGCCGTCTCGCGGGTGATGGGCGAGGGCTCGCTGTACGACCCCGAGCTGGCGGCCCTGGCCCTCAAGCAGGCCCAGGGTGATGCGCTGGAAGCCGTGTTCCTCCTGCGCGCCTACCGCAGCACCCTGCCGCGCCTGGGCTATGGCGAGCCGCTGGACACCGCCGCCATGCGCTGCGAGCGCCGCATCAGCTCCATCTTCAAGGATCTGCCCGGCGGGCAGCTGCTGGGTGCGAGCTTCGACTACAGCCAGCGTCTGCTGGAGTTCGGGCTGCTGCAGGACCAGGACGCCGTGGCGTCTGAGCCTGCAAGCGATGCGCTGGCCGATGAGCCCATGCCGCATGCGCTGGCCGCACTCAGCGCCGACGGTCTGATCGAGCAGGAAACGCCGCCCGCGGGCGATCCCGAGCCCCGCGACATCACGCGCGAGCCGCCGCTGTATCCGCTCTCGCGGGCGCAGCGCCTGCAGATGCTGGCGCGCGGCGACGAGGGCTGGGTGCTGGGCCTGGCCTACAGCACGCAGCGTGGCTATGCCAACACCCACCCCTTTGCGGGCGAGATCCGCCATGGTCGGGTGGCGGTGACGCTGGTGCCCGATGAGCTGGGCTTTGCCATCGAGATCGGTGAGATCGAGCTGACCGAGTGCCAGATGGTCAACCAGTTCGTGGGTAGCGCCGAGCAGCCGCCCCAGTTCACCCGCGGCTACGGCCTGGTGCTGGGTCATGCCGAGCGCAAGGCCATGGCCATGAGCCTGGTGGACCGCGCCCTGCGCGCCGACGAGTTCGGCGAGGCGATCACCAGCCCGGCACAGCAGCAGGAATTCGCCCTGGCGCACAGCGACAACGTCGAGGCCTCGGGCTTTGTCCAGCATCTGAAGCTGCCGCATTACGTGACCTTCGAGTCCGAACTGCAGATGCTGCGCGCCATCCGGGCCGATCTGGCCGCGCCAGCGCAGGAAGGAACACCGGCATGAAGCACCCGCACAGCAGCCCGGCCCAGGGCTACAACTTCGCCTATCTGGATGAGGGCGCCAAGCGCATGATCCGCCGCAGCCTGCTCAAGGCCGTGGCCGTGCCCGGCCACCAGGTGCCCTTCGGCTCGCGCGAGATGCCCCTGGCCTATGGCTGGGGTACCGGCGGCATCCAGGTGACGGCCGCCGTGATCGGCCGCGCCGACACGCTCAAGGTCATTGACCAGGGCTCGGACGACACCACCAATGCGGTGAACATCCGCCGCTTCTTCGCCCGCACCACGGGCGTGGCCACCACCGAGCGCACCGCCGAGGCCAGCCTGATCCAGACCCGCCACCGCATCCCCGAGCGCGCGCTGCGCGAGGGCCAGATCCTGGTCTACCAGGTGCCGCAGCCCGAGCCCCTGTACAAGCTGGAGCCGCGCCGCCGCGAGGCCGCACAGCTGCATGCCTTCCAGGAGTACGGCCTGATCCAGGTGAAGCTCTACGAGGATCTGGCGCGCTGGGGCCGCATCGACAGCAGCTACGACCATCCGGTGCTGGTCAATGGCCGCCATGTGATGGCGCCCTCGCCCATACCCTCTTTCGACAACCCCAAGATGGACCGCATGCCGGCCCTGCAGCTTTTTGGCGCCGGGCGGGAGAAGCGGCTCTACGCGGTACCGCCCTATACCGAGGTGAAGAGCCTGGACTTTGCGGACCGGCCCTTCCACATCGAGCCGCAGGGTCATGCCTGCGCCCTGTGCGGCAGCAGCAGCAGCTTTCTCGACGAGGTGCCCCTGGCCGGTGGCGAGACGCTCTGGACCTGCTCCGACACCGACTACTGCCGCGAACAGGCAGAGCTTCAGCCATGAATCAAGCCACCATCGAGAACGCCCATCCGCTGCTGGAGGTGCGCAACCTGAGCCACCGCTTTGCCGGCGCACGCCCCGGTGTCTGGGCGGTGCAGGAGGCCAGCCTGCAGCTTTATCCGGGCGAGGTGCTGGCCATCGTCGGCGAGTCCGGCTCGGGCAAGAGCAGCCTGCTGAACTGCATTGCCGGACGCATCGCCTGCGCGCCGGGTCAGGTGCATTACCGACGCGGCAGCGACGAGCAATGGGTGGATGTGCATGCCTTGCCCGAGCGCGAACGCCGCCAGCTGGCGCGCAGCGAATGGGGCTTTGTGGAACAGCATGCGGCCGAGGGCCTGCGCATGAATGTCAGCGCGGGGGCCAATGTGGGCGAACGCCTGATGGCCGCGGGCGAGCGCCGCTACGAGACGCTGCGCGAGCAGGGCCGGCGCTGGATGGAGGCGGTGGAACTGGACCCCGAGCGCCTGGATGACAGCCCGCGCGCCTTCTCCGGCGGCATGCGCCAGCGCCTGCAGATCGCGCGCAATCTGGTCACGCATCCGCGCCTGGTGCTGATGGACGAGCCCACCTCGGGACTGGATGTCTCGGTGCAGGCGCGGCTGCTGGACCTGATACGCCAGCTGGTCAGCCGCCTGCAACTCTCGGCCCTGATCGTCACCCATGATCTGGGCGTGGCACGCTTGCTGGCTCAGCGTACCCTGGTGATGCGCCAGGGCCGCATCGTGGAGCAGGGGCTGACCGACCGCGTGCTCGACGATCCCCAGCATCCCTACACCCAACTCCTGGTCTCCTCGGTGGTCGCGCCATGACAAAGCTGCCCGTTCTGGATGTGCGCGCGCTGCGCAAAACCTTCACCCTGCATCTGCGCGAGGGCCTGCAGCTGCCGGTGCTGCATGGCGTGTCACTGAGCGTGCATCGCGGCGAATGCCTGGCTCTGGTGGGCCCCTCGGGCCAGGGCAAGAGCACCCTGATGAAATGCCTGTACGGCAGCTACGGGGCCGATGCCGGAGAGATCCTGGTGCATGGCGCCGATGGACGAACGCTGGACCTGGTGAGCGCCACGCCGCAGCAGCTGCTGGCGCTGCGCCGCCGGGCCCTGGCCTATGTGAGCCAGTTCCTGCGGGTGCTGCCGCGGGTGTCGGCGCTGGAGGTGGTCGCCGAGCGCGCCATGACGGCCGGCGAGACGGACGAGCAGCGCGCCCGCGCGCGTGCCGCCGAGCTGCTGTCCCGCCTGAACCTGCCCCAGGGTCTGTGGGGTCTGCCGCCGGCCACCTTCTCGGGCGGGGAGCAGCAGCGCGTGAACATCGCGCGCGGCTTCATCGCCCCGGCCGAGCTGCTGCTGCTGGACGAGCCCACGGCCTCGCTGGACGCGCTGAACCGCCGCGTCGTGGTGCAGCTGATCGAGGAAGCCAAGGCCCGCGGCACCGCCATCGTCGGCATCTTTCACGACGAGGAAGTGCGGGAAGCCGTGGCCAGCCGCTGTCACACCATGGCTTCGGCCCCCGCGGTCTCAAGCCATGAACACAAGGAGGCCGCATGAGCCACAGCCGCATCATTCACAACGCCCGCCTCGTGCTGGCCAACGAGACCGTGCAGGGTCAGGTCTTGATTGAAGACGGGCGCATTGCCGCCATCGACACCGGTCGCAGCGCACTGCCCGCGGCCGAGGACTGGGGCGGCGACTGGCTGCTGCCCGGCCTGGTGGAAATCCATACCGACAATCTCGAGCGCCATGTGACGCCACGGCCCAAGATCGTCTTCCCCATGCTGGGTGCGGTACAGGCCCATGATGCCGAGCTGGCCTCGGCCGGCATCAGCACGGTGTTTGACGCCATCGGCGTGGGCGATCCCTATGGCGAGGGCTTTCGCGCACGCAGCCAGGCGGCCGTGCTGGAGGCATTGGACCGGCTGGAAGCCGCGGGCGCGCTGCGCGCCGATCATCTGGTGCACATCCGCTGCGAGCTGCCGGCCCCCAATGCGCGCGAGCTCTTCGAGCCCTTTGCCTCGCATCCACGCCTGAAGCTGCTCTCGCTGATGGACCACACGCCGGGTCAGCGTCAGTGGAACGATATCGCCCATGCCCGCGTCTACTACACCGGCAAGAAGGGCTGGAGCGATGCCCAGTTCGATGAGGAGGTGCGCATCGCGCCGCAGCGCCAGGCCCAGCATGCCCAGCCCAACCGGCTGTGGTTTTCCGAGTTCGCGCGCCAGCAGGGTCTGGCCCTGGCCACGCATGACGACACCACGACCGAGCATGTGGACGAGGCCCGGGCCCTGGGCGCCTGCATGAGCGAGTTCCCCACCACCCTGGTGGCGGCGCGTCGGGCGCGCGAGCTGGGTCTGGCCACGGTGGCTGGCGCGCCCAATGTGATACGCGGCGGCTCGCACTCGGGCAATGTCTCGGCCCTGGAGCTGGCGCGCGAGGGCGTGCTGGACATGCTGTCCTCCGACTATGTGCCCAGCAGCCTGCTGCAGGCGGCCTGGGTGCTGCAACGCGAGGCGGGCTTCAGCCCCTCGGAGGCCCTGGCCATCGTCAGCCTGAATCCGGCCCGCGCCTGTGGCCTGCACGACCGGGGGCAGATCGCCATCGGTCTGCGCGCCGATGTGCTGCGTGTGGCCGAGGTCGACGGCTTTCCGGTCGTGCGTGAGCTGAGCGTGCTGGGCCGCCGTGTGGCCTGAACCGGATTGCGCATGAGTGCTCGCCTGATCTATGTGATGGGCCCCTCGGGCAGTGGCAAGGACAGCCTGCTGCGCCGGGCGCGCGAAACCCTCGAGGCCCGGCCACAGGGTCTGGATCGGATCTGCTTTGCCCACCGCTACATCACCCGGCCCGCCGATGCCGGGGCGGAGAACCACATCGCCCTGAGTCCGGCCGAGTTCCTGGCAAGACGCCGGGCCGGTTTGTTCGCCCTGCACTGGCACAGCCATGGCCTGGACTACGGCATCGGGCTGGAAGTGGAGCAATGGCTGGCGCGGGGCTTGACCGTGGTGATGAACGGATCGCGGGAGCATCTGCCGGCGGCGCAGCAGCGCTTCAGTCTGCTCACGGCGGTGGCCATCAGCGTGGACATGCAGACACAGCGCCAGCGTCTGCAGGCGCGCGCGCGCGAAAGTGCAGCGGCCATCGAGGCCCGCCTGGCACGCACACTGAGCCTGAGACTGCCTCCCGAGGTGCTGCTGATCCGCAACGAGGGCACGCTGAGCGAGGGTGCGGCCCAGCTCCTGCGCGTCATCGAAGCCGCCGAGACTGCCGCCTCCGCATGAACCACGCCGTGCTGGCCCTGGGCGCCTCGGTGAGCATGCATGTGGGCTGGAACCTGATCGCGCGCCGTGCCCCTCAGGACAGCTGGCCGCTGTGGTGGGCCCTGCTGGGCCATCTGCTGCTGTTTGCACCCTGGGGCTGGTGGAGTCTGTGGCAGGAGGCCCAGGCCAGCCCACTGCTCTGCGCTCTGGCCGCCATGTCGGCGCTCGCCAATGCGATCTACTTCATCGCCCTGGCCCAGGCCTATGAGCGGGCGCCCATCTCCCTGGTCTATCCCATGGTGCGCAGCTCACCCCTGCTGATCGCACTGTGGGGGCAGCTGTTTCTGGGACAGACCTTGGGCGCGGGCACCTGGCTGGGTCTGGGCGTCAGCGGTCTGGGCCTGGTGGTGATGGCCTTGAGCACCTTGGGCTCGGCCGGGGCAGGCGCGAGTGCCCTGGATCAGGCCGCGGTTCGCAAGGCGCTGCCCTGGGCCTTGCTGGCCATGCTCAGCACCAGCGTCTATTCGCTCAGCGACAAGGCCGCCACCGCTTACCTGCCCAGCACGGGGGCGCTGCTGGGCTATGTCTCGCTGAGCTATCTCTGCGCCTTTGCGGCCCTGAGCCTGCGTCTGAAGCGGCGCACCGGTGCCTGGCGCCCACCGCGGCGACTGCCCTGGCGTCTGTGCGGGCTGGGCGCGCTGTGCATCGGCTGGGCCTATGTGCTGGTCGTGCACGCCATGCGCCAGATGCCGGCGGCCGAGGTGGTGGGATACACCAATGCCGGCATCGTGATCGCCACCCTGGTGGGCATGCTGGTCTTTGGCGAGCGCTTTCGCTGGCCTGTGAGGCTGGGCGGTGCCTTGCTCATCAGCGCCGGTCTGGCGCTCATGGCGCGCTAAGCCCTGGCGCCTAGCCGCCCAGCTTGCCCAGTGATTGCCGGATGCGCCTGGCATCGGCCAGACGCTGGGCCGAGCCATCGGCATCCAGCAGAACCACGGTCACGAAGTGGCGCACGCCCTGTTTGCCCTCGGCCAGCAGGCGCATGGTCAGGCAGCGGCCGGCTTCCTCGGTATAGCCGGTCTTGGACAGGCGGATGTCCCAGCCCTTGCCCCCCACCAGATGGTTGGTGTTGCGCAGCTCGCGCGGGCGGCCGTTGACGCTGACCTTGGTCTTGGCCCGGCTGCTGATCTCGGCAATCTGCGGATAGCGGGCGGCGGCGGCCGCGAGGCGGGCCAATTCCTTGGCGGTGGACACATTGGCCGGCGAGAGGCCCGTGGGCTCCACCACCCGGCTCTGGTTCAGGCCCAGGGCCGCAAGCTTGGCCTGGGCGGCGCGGGCAAAACCTTCCGGCCCGCCGGGGTAGCTGCGCGCCAGGGCCGAGGCCGCCCGGTTCTCGGAGCTGATCAGGGCCAGGGCCAGGGCATCGCGCCGGCTCATGCGGGCGCCCACGGGCAGGCGCGAGGCGCTGTGCTTGAGGCGGTCCACATCCTCGGCCGTGACCTGCAAGGTCTCGTCCATGTCCTGGCGCGCATCCAGCACCACCATGGCCGTGAGCAGCTTGGTCAGGGAAGCGATGGGCACCACGACATCGGGGGCCTTGCTGGCCAGCACGCGGCCGTCCTCGTCCAGCACCAGCATATGGCGGGCATTCACAGGCAGCTTGAGCAGAGCGGCCATGCTGCCGGGCTCGGCCGGCAATTCCACCACCTTGCCAGCATGCTGGTGCTGGGGTGCCACGGCGGCGTCGGGCGGAGGAACGGGGCTGGCAGCGTTTTCGGCAGGGCCGCGGGCGGCCTGCACCAGCAGGCTGCTGCCGGCCAGCAGCAGGGCGGGCAGGGCCAGCTTCCAGCCGGCAACGCGGGAATCGGAGGAGCTCATCATCACCATGGTCATCAGTTGTTCGATACGGGGCAGCAGGCGACCACCGCGGGCACTCATTGCCATCGGGGGAAGGGGTCGGATGTCTTGGGCGGCCGGTCCGGCCCGGACATCCAGCTCGGCCAAGGCATGCAGGGCCTGGGCCAGACGGCGCGGGTCGTCCAGGGCGCGGGCGGCCAGGGCATCGGCCACCAGCTCCCGCTCCTGGCTCAGGCGCGAGGACAGCCACCACACCACCGGATGGAAGAAGAGCAGGGCCTCCACCAGGCTCTGTAGCAGATGGGCCAGATAGTCCTGGCGTCGCACATGGGCCAACTCATGGGCCAACAGGGCTTCCAGCAGGGGCACAGGCAGGCCGCTGAGCAGGGCGGCCGGGAGCAGCACCAGGGGCTTGAGGCAGCCGATGGCCACCGGCGCGTCCAGGCTGCCGGCCGGCGACAGACGCAGGGGCACGGCGCGGCGCAGGCCCAGGCGGCGGGCCAGGGCGTCCTGCCGCGCCTGCCATTCGGCCGGGGCCGGCAGGGCCCGGCGGCGCAGGCGTGCCACCCAGGCCAGGCCCAGACCCAGACGCAGCCCCATCAGGCCCACACCCAGGCTCCAGGCGCTCACCAGAGCCGGCAGCTGAGCCACCAGGCCGGCCAGCCAGCCGGGTAAGGCCGGGGGCGCGCTGGCGCTCTGACGCTCGCTCAGCAGCCAGAGCAGATGGCCGCTGGGGAGCAGCAGGCAGGCCAGCAGGGCCAGAGCGCAGACAGCGTAGCGCAGGCGCGCATCCGCCCCGCGCAGGGCGGCCAGGGCCACGGCGGCCAGCGCTCCGATCAGCAGGCCCTGCCAGATAAAGTGCAGCAGGGCCCAGCCCAGGGCGGGCACCAGGAGATCGAGCTCGCTCATCAGGCCTGCCCGTCGCGCGCGCCGGGCGTCTGCTGCTGTTGGAGCAGCTTCTGGATTTCCTCGCGCTCCTTCGCGCTCACATGACCCTTGAGCGCCGCCATCACCAGGGCCTTGCCCGAGCCGGCAAAGGCCTTGGCGATCAGGTCCTTGAGCAGGCGGGTCTGCAGCTTGTCCTGGGCCTGGGCGGGGATGTAGCGCTGCGGGCGCTGGCTTTCGTCGCGCAGCAGCAGGCCCTTGCCATGCATAACCTGGAGCTGGCGCAGCACCGTGGCATAGCTGGCCTCGGGACGCTCGGCCAGCAGGGCCTCATGCACCTGCTTGGCATCGGCCGGCGCATCCAGGCGCCAGAGCACGCGCAGCAGGTCCAGCTCGGCCGCCGTGGGCTTGGGCGCGGGAGAGGTCTTGTTCACCATGGATTCAGAATAATCGTTCTAGAACTTTTTGTCTAGAACTTTCATTCTGAATCAACGGCCGATGATCGCAGTGCTCAGCTGTGGATCTCGAAATAGAGCAGGCAGTGGTTCTGCCCACCTTTGTTGATGGTGACCAGCTGGCCGAAGACCATGGAGCCCTCTACCTCGTAGAGCCCGAACACATCCGGGTTCTGCTGCTTCATGAACTCCACCACCCGGCCCACGCGGGCCGGGTCTTCCTTGAAGTGCTCCACGTTCCAGGACATCACCGAGAAGAGCGTGGCCATGAGCAACCCCCTTGCCCTGTGAGCGGGCTGGCGCAGCTCGAGCGCCCGGCTCGGGCCCGACAAGCCCAAAATCCATCCGGACTTATGCACAAGTCTGTGAATAATTCTTGAACAAGACCCTGCTTATCCACAGGGTCGGCGCGTTTCGCCAAGTTGTTGTCTGTTGAGCCCGAATTTGTGCCCGGGTCGGCCCACAAGCTTGATCGCAAGACAAACCTTTGTCGCAAAAGGGAAAATCTGGCTTGTCCACAGGCTGGCGGCCCCTCTACTAAGACTACCAATTTGATAAATCAATAAGACAGGAATAACAAACGCAGCGCTGTACAAGTGCCTCCGCCCCTTTTTGCCCCGCCCGGCTTCGCCCTAGGCGCCCATGGCGGCCCATGTCACACTGCCGCCTCTCCCTATGAGCCAGATCCATTCCACACTTCACACCGCCTCCGGCGGTTTCGAGTCGGCCTGCCGCATTCCGGCCTTGCCGAGTTCGCATCGCAGCCATGGCCTGCACGGCCACAGCTATTTCGCCACCGTGCGTGCCCTGCTGCCGCAGGGCTGGGCGTCTTTCCCCGGCGCAGAAGTCGAGGAGCTGCGCCGCCGCCTGGAAGCCTGCGTCGCGCCCCTGGACCATGCCCTGCTCAATGACAGCCTGGCCCAGCCCACCGACGAGAACATCGCGCGCTGGATACGCCAGCGCCTGGAGACCGAGTTCGGCGTGCCCGGCATCCAGCAGGTGGGCATCCAGAGCACCCAGCACTCGGGCGTGGATCTGGATGTGTCCGGACAGGCCCATGTCTGGCGCCGCTACCGCTTCCAGGCCGCGCACCAGCTGCCCAATGTGCCGGCCGGCCACAAGTGCGGCCGCATGCACGGCCATGGCTTTGAAGTGATCCTGCATGCCAACCAGGACCTGGGCGAGCGCGATCTGGCGGTGGACTACGACCATCTGGACGAGGTCTGGGCGCCCTTCCACATGCAGCTCAACTACCAGTGCCTCAACAGCATCGAGGGCCTGGCCAATCCGACCAGCGAGGTGATCTCGGCCTGGCTGTGGGAGCGGCTCAAGCCCCAGCTGCCCGAGCTGAGCTGGGTCACGGTCTATGAGACCGGCTCCTGCGGTGCCAATTACGACGGCAGCCGCTACCGCATCTGGAAGGAGCTGACCCTGGACTCCGCCATCCAGCTCAAGCGCGCCCCCGCCGAGCACCCGCTGCGCGGCATCCATGGCCACACCTACACCCTGCGCCTGCATCTGAGCGCGCCGCTGGATGAGGTGCAGGGCTGGACCGTGGACTTTGGCGATGTGAAGACCCTGTTCGATCCCATCTTCAAGGCCATCGACCACCGGCCGCTGTACGAGATCGCCGATCTGCCGGATGGCGATGCGGCCAGCCTGGCGGCCTGGGTGCTGGCCAAGGGCCGGGCGGTGCTGCCGCAGATCGACCGGGTGGATCTGTACGAGACCCGGGGTTCGGGCGCCATCGTCAGCGTGGACCGCGCGGACGAGCTGATTCCGGTCTGAGGGGAGGGCTGGCGAGATGACTTATGCGGTCAAGGAAATGTTCTACACCCTGCAGGGTGAGGGCGCCCAGGCCGGGCGGCCGGCGGTGTTCTGCCGCTTTGCCGGCTGCAACCTCTGGAGCGGGCGGGAGCAGGACCGCGCGGAGGCGGTCTGCAGCTTCTGCGATACCGACTTCGTGGGTACCGATGGCCAGGGGGGCGGCAAGTTCGCCACTGCGGCCGAGCTGGCCGCGGCCGTGGCGGCCAAGTGGGCGGGTGGCCCGGGCGGCAAGCCCTATGTGGTGTGCACCGGCGGCGAGCCTCTGTTGCAGCTGGACGAGCCCCTGATCGAGGCCCTGCATGCCCAGGGCTTCGAGGTGGCGGTGGAGACCAATGGCACCCAGCCCGCACCGGCGGGGCTGGACTGGATCTGCGTCAGCCCCAAGGCCGATGCCGAGATCGTGCTGACCCGCGGCCACGAGCTCAAGCTGGTCTGGCCCCAGCCCCTGGCCCGGCCGGAGCGCTTTGCCGGCCTGGACTTCCAGCACTTCTACCTGCAGCCCATGGACACGCCCCTGCTGCAGAAGCAGCACGCGCGCGAGGCCATTGAGTACTGCCTGGCCCATCCGCAGTGGAAGCTCTCGGTGCAGATGCACAAGGTGGTGGGCATCGATTGAGGCCCGGGCATCGGCCCATGTGGACAAGTCTGTGGATGGCGCTTGAACAAGTGCAGGCTTGTCCACAGCACCCGCGAGCGGCTGGAACTTGTTCCGATTTCTGCACCTGCCTGTCCCGGGGTCGGCTCACAGACTTTGAGCCCGGCCAAGTCCTTGTGGCGCAAAGCTTTTTGGCGGCTGTCCACAGACAGGGCCGTCCTCTACCAATACGACTAAAGAGATAAGTTAAAAAACAAGGAAGAAATACAGGACATGAAAAAGGGAGCCGCGCGGGCTCCCTGAGCGGGGGAAGGGCGGGCGCCGCTTCCCCGAAAACAGCCTTGGCTTTACTTCAGCCAGCCCTTGGCCTTGAGTGCCGTGGTGATGGCCGAGGCGATCTGCTGGTGACCCAGGGGCGTGGGGTGGAAGCCGTCCGAGAACAGATAGGTCTTCCACCAGTCGGCGCCACCGCTGACACCGGCCGGCGGGTTGGCCGAGAGGGCCGGGGCCGTGCAGCTGGGGAAGTCATAGCTGGGCAGACCATCGCTGCCCAGGCCCTTGACCGGGCAAGCCGGCGTCTTGACATTGCTGAGCCCGAACTGGGCCGGCGTGGCCATCTGCTGGTTGAAGGTGGTGTAGAAGTCCACGATCACCACCTTGTCCTGACCGGTGAACTGCTTGGCCAGCTCGGCGTTGTAGGCCTCGACCCAGCTCTTGAACAGGGCCTCGGACTGGGCGCGTGCGGTGGCGCCGGCCGTGCCACCGCCGCTGGCGGCGGCAATGCTGTCCAGCACGGTCTGGAAGCGCGGCGTGTTGGTGATGCCGGGCATGTTCAGCAGGGCCACGCGACGGGCGCCCTTGTCCAGGGCCTGGTCCTTGATGCTGCTGGCGAACTTCTGGGCCAGGGCCTGCATATAGGGCACGCCGATGGCCGCGATGCTGCTGGCGCCGCCGGCCAGGGCCGTGCCCACCTGGGCCGAGGGCAGCAGGGTGCCCAGCAGCTTGGCGTAGGCGTCACCCTTGTCCTTGGGCACCGAGAGGTAGGCGGTGACCAGGTTGGCCGCATCGTTGCCACCGCCGTCGATCAGCAGCAGATCACTGGGCTTGAAGCCATTGGCCGCCACCAGCTGCAGCGGAATGCCGCGCGGATCGGCCGGGTTGCTGTTGTTGATGACCCCGCCACCGATGGCGTAGTTGGTGCAACCGGCCTTGCTGTTGAGGGTGAAGGTGGTGCCGGTGAAGGCGTAGTAGTTGCACTGACCGCTCAGGCCATAGGCCGCGGCCACACGCTCGGGGAAGGTGCTGGCCTCGCCCGTCTGCACGGTGAAGCGGATGCCAAAGGTGCCGACATCGGCCAGGCTGTCGCCAAAGACCTTGACGCTGCTGACGCTGTCATCGACGGGAATGGCATCGTCACCGCCGCCGCCACAACCGGCCAGGGCCAGCAGGGCCAGGCTCAGCATGCTGATCTTGAATTTTTTCATCGCTGTCTCCAGTAATCGGCGGCCCGAAAAGCGGTGGGGAAGCTCCCCGCGGGCGCCGGTGCCTTGACTCTAGCCAGCGGCCGCCGACGCTACGCGGGTGCAAACCCCGTGCTGTTGCGGAGGGCAGACTGCTTTGGAGGCTTGCGTCTAGACTGTGCCGGGCTGTCGCCGAGGTGACAGCCGGGGCGTGACACACTGGCGGCATGGACATCGAAAACCTTCAGCAGCGCTTGCGAGACTTTGCCGCGGCGCGGCAGTGGCAGCCCTACCAGACGCCCAAGAACCTGGCCATGGCCATGGTGGTGGAGGCTGCCGAGCTGGTGGAGATCTTCCAGTGGCTCACCCCCGAGGAGTCGCAGAACCTGGATGCGGCCCGGCGCGAGCATCTGGGCGAGGAGATCGCCGATGTGCTGCTCTACCTGCTGCAGATCGCGGCCCATAGCGGAGTGGACATCGAGGCGGCCGTGGAGCGCAAGCTCACGCTCAATGCGCGCAAATACCCCGCGCCAGCGGGCTCGGACTGAGCGCGCAGGGCTCACAGGCGGAGCAAAAAATATCCTGCTGTCAAGCGCCGCTTGACGGCTTTTTGGCGCGCAAAATCCCGCCCTTGCGTTTTTTCGCCGTCCCCTGAGTTTCTTTCGAGTTCCGTATGTCCAGTATCCAGGTCCGCCCGGCCACGCTGCGTGATGCCAAAGCCATTGCTGAAATCCATGTTGCAGCCTGGCAGGACGCTTACCGCGGTCTGCTGCCCGACACCACGCTGGACAGCCTGTCGGTCCAGAAGCGCCAGGCCTTTTGGCGTGAGGCCATCGATCTGTGCGAGCCCCAGGTGATGGTGGCCCATCTCGACAACGAGATTATGGGCTTCGTGGGTTTCGACCGTTCGCGTGACAAGGGCACCCCCTCCACCACCGGTGAGATCTGGGCCATGTACGCCAATCCCGTGCACTGGGACAAGGGCGTGGGTCTGGCCCTCTGGGATGCGGCCCGCGATGGTCTGCAGGAAGAGGGCTGCACCAAGGTCACGCTGTGGACCTATCTGCGCAATGAGCGCGCGCTGCGCTTCTTCGAGCTGGCCGGCTTCAAGCGTGAGCTGGGCAGTGCCAAGACCACCGAGGTGAGTGGCACGCGCATCGAGGAACTGCGTCTGCAGCGCTCCCTGGTCTGAGTTTCGCGGCTCGGCCCGTCGAGCCTTCTTCACCATGACTGCAAGTGCAGCGGCTGCCGTGCTGGCCAAGATTACCTCCAAGAACCAGCTCACCCTGCCCAAGAGCGTGACGCAGGCGCTGGGGCCCGTGCAGTACTTCGAGGTACAGGCCAAGGGCGGGCAGATCATCCTGACCCCGGTGCGCATACAGCGCGGTGACGCGGTGCGCGCCAAGCTGGCCGAGCTGTCTCTGGACGAGGCCGATATTGCGGCGGCCCTGGACTTTGCGGCTCAGGCCCAGGACGTGCCGGCTGCCGCCCAGGCGCAGCCAGTAGCCACCAAGGCCGTGGCCAAGAAGCCCCAGCCGGCCAAGAGCCGCAGCCCTGCCAGCGCGGGCCGCAAGCCGGCCGCTCGCAAGGCCGCCGCGCGGTGAACCGCCGGCCGGCCGTGGCAGCTGCGGCACCCCGTGTTGTCTTTGATACCGCGCTGCTGCTGCGCAGCCTGCTCGCCGGTTCGAGCGCTGCCCAGGCCCTGCGCCAGTCCTGGCAGGACGCCGCTTGCCAGCCCCTGGTGGATGCCGACGCGGCCCGTGGCCTGATGTTGGCGCTGGGCGCACCCAGCCTGGGGCTGTCGGCGGCGCAGCAGCAGGAGCTGCTGGCGGACTTTCTGCCCTATGCCCAGGTGGTCCAGCGCCCGCAGACGAGTCAGCCCCTGCGCCCGCAGCGCGGGCTGCCCTTGCTGCAAAGGCAAGCCCTGACCCTGGCACGCCAGGCCCGGGCACGTTGGCTGGTCAGCGACAGCCCGGCCTTGCAGGCCTACTTCGAGCGCCATCGCGTGGCGCGGCCGCTGGAACTCGTGAGCAGTGAGAAATTCTTGGCGGGCCTGTGAGCAAACCCTGCCCTTGGAGCGTGCGGAGCTCTGCTAGATTGCGCACGCCCCAAGCATCATGAACAGCTTCGATCGTTCCACCTCCACCACTACCGGCATGTGGCGCGTCGTCTTCTACGAGCGCCGCGGTTACCGCATCCATATGGACCGAACAGGCCCCTGGCTGCCCAGCAAATCCCAGGCCCAGCATTGGGCCAACTGGTTCGGCCAGCTGGGCTATCACGTGGCCCTGCAGGACCAGATGGGGGGCATGGAACGCCTGAGCCCCGGCCTGCCCTGAAGCTGGGCAAGACCTGGCCCTCTGAGGCCTTCAGTGCGTTGGCTGCGGGTGGTGGGTCCGGTAGCCGCCCCGATCCAGCGCCCAGCCCTCGGTGGCACGGGGTTGTGCGTGGCGTTGCACATGCACGGGACACAGCTGCTTGGCCGCGGCACGCTGCACCAGCTGCTCGGCCTGCGCCGCGCTGAGCTGCAGGGCGAGTCGCGTCCAGCGCTTCATCACCAGAGGCTGGCTCCAGGCATCTTCAAGCGCCCAGCGAATCTGCTGGGCCTCGGTCAGCGTGCCCTGTCCCAGCTGCAACACCCGCGGTGCCAGGGCCAGCACAAAGCGGTTGAAGTCGGCGCGCAGGGCCTCGCCGTGCAGCAGAGCCTCCAGGCGAGCCAGGCGGGCGCTCCAGCCCGGCGTGGCCAGCTGTCGCGTTATCAGGGCCTGCAGTGCCTGGATGGGGTTGAACAGACGCAGGCGGTTGGGCGGCAGCACATGCAGCGGAATCTGGGCTGCTTCCTCGTGCGGCAGCTCGGTGACAAAGCTGCACAGCACGGCCACGCGCTGCCACTGGGCGGCGTCCAGGCCGGCCACGCTGCGGATGGGGCCTTGGCTGAGGCTGCGCGCCAGCTCGCTGGCGCTGGCCCAGCCATGACGGGCCTTGGCCGCATTGGCGCCGGGACTCATCACGGCCAGATTGCCGGCGGCATAGCCGGCGTCGTCGCGCACCCGGTCCACCGAGATCTGCTCCCCAAGGGGGCAGCGCAGGATGGGGCAATGGCTGACACCCAGCAGCTGCTGCAGATGATTGGGGGTGAGCTCCACCTCTTCAAAGGCGCGGCCGCGCTGCCAGGCGTGCAGGCGCAGGGCCAGCCAGAGCTTGGTGGCGCGCGAGGGGCGGGGCCCCGGGCGGCGGCCGAAGGTGGCCATGCCGGCCTGCCAGCCCTGCAGCAGGGGGGATTGATGCGAGAGATGGGCCACCGGCGGGGTCAGGCCGTGACGGGCGTGGTCAAAGCCCAGCTCGAAACCCAGATCATTGCTGCAGCGTGCCGCGGCGGGCTCAGCGGCCGGGGCGGTGCCAGTGGCTGGGTCCACAAAGCCCGCCAGCTCCAGCTGGGCGGCGGAGACGGGGCTGCCCGGGTGGGCGATGGAAGCGGCTGCTGCGATCTGTGCCATGGTGTGCTCCTGTTGATATGGCACAGTGTGGATCGCGGGTGGCTCACTGGATGAGCTACCTATCGAGGCCTGCAAAAGACGCGCAGGCTACTGACAAATTTGGGCAGGAGGGCCCGTCCCGCCATGGACCGCACCGAGCGCTTCTACAAGATCGAGATGCTGATACGCGGGCGCGAATGCGTGAGCTTCGCCACTTTGCTGGAGGCCCTGGAGGTGTCGCCGGCCACGCTCAAGCGCGATCTGCAATACCTGCGCGAGCGCCTGGGCGCCCCCATCGAGTACGACGCCCTGGCCAATGGCTACCGCTTCGGCCAGCAGTGGCGCGGCCAGCAGCATGAGCTGCCGGGCGTCTGGTTCAGCGAGAAGGAGCTGCATGCCCTCCTGACCATGCACCAGCTGCTCTCCGGTCTGGACGAGAACGGCCTGCTGAGCCGGCATCTGCAGCCCATGTTCGACAAGCTCAGCAGCATGCTGGGTGCCGACGCCCAGGAGGCGCAGCAGATCACGCGGCGCGTGAAGCTGATCAGCACCGCGCGGCGGCGGGTGGCCAGCGAGTTCTTCGAGACCGTGGGCAGCGCCGTGGTGCAGCGGCGCCGCCTGCATATTGCCTACCGCAAGCGCGGGGGCGGCGGTGCGGAGCGCTCCGAGCGCGAGATCTCGCCCCAGCGTCTGGTGCACTACCGCAACACCTGGTACCTGGATGCCTGGTGCCACCGCAGCGAGGGCTGGCGGCGTTTTGCGCTGGACGCCATGGAGCAGGCCCGGCTGCTGGACACGCCGGCCCAGGCGGCAGATCTGGCGACCCTGGAGGCCGAGCTGGACCGGGGTTATGGCATCTTTGCCGCGGGGGCTGGCCAGATGCTGCAGGCCAAGCTGGTGTTCAGCGCCGAGGCGGCGCCATGGGTGTCACGCGAGGAATGGCATCCGGCCCAGCGCAGCCGCTGGCTGGAGGACGGGCGCTGGGAGCTGGTCCTGCCCTATGGGGAGGCCACGGAGCTGCTGATGGACCTGCTGCGCCATGCGGGGCAGGTGCAGGTGCTGGAGCCCCCCGCGCTGCGCGAGGCCTTTGCTCAACGCCTGCGCGAGGCCGTCGCCCGCCTGGATGCCGCTCAAGCGTAGCGCAGCGAGGCTCAGTCCCCGGCCTGCTCCTGCTGGCGTTGCAGGCGTTCGCTGTGCCAGTAGACATCGTCCCCGCCCTTGCCATCGAGATTGGCGCGGTTGAGCACGCGGGCCAGCACAAAGAGCAGGTCGGAGAGCCGGTTCAGATACTGGCGCGGGGCGGCGTTGATGGTCTCCTGTGCGGCCAGGGTGACCACGGCGCGCTCGGCGCGGCGGGCCACGGTGCGGCAGACATGGGCGATGGCGGCGCTGCGCGTGCCCGCCGGCAGGATGAACTCGGCCAGGCGGGGCAGGGTGGCGTTGTGGTCGGCCAGGGCCTGGTCCAGGCGCAGCACGGCGTCTTCCTTGAGCAGGCTGTAGCCGGGCATGCAAAGCTCGCCGCCCAGATTGAAGAGCTCGTGCTGGATGGTGATCAGGAGCTCGCGCACATCCTCGGGCAGGGGCTCGGCCAGGAGCACGCCGATCTGGGAGTTGAGTTCGTCCACATCGCCCATGGCCATCACGCGCAGATGGTCCTTGGGCACGCGGCTGCCGTCACCGAGGCCGGTGCTGCCGTCGTCACCGGTGCGGGTTGCGATCTGGGAAAGTCGGTTGGCCATGGGCGGTTTGCAGGTCTTGCTTGGAAAAGGCCTGCATCTTGCCCCAGAAGCCCGGCCCTCAGACGCGACGGGCTTTCAAGCCGTTCTCAGTGGCGGCGACCCCGGCGGTGGAAGGCCGGCTTCTGGGCTAGGCGCGGGTCGTCGCCGTGCAGGGGACGCGGACGGCCCGGCACATAGGGCCCGTGGGCATGGCCCGCGTCCGCCGTCTCGGCGGGGCTGGCCGGCTTGTCGCCCAGACGCAGCCACTCGCGCCAGAGCTGTCTGAGCGAGTCCAGGCGCAGGGCGCCCACCACAAGCAGAAGCACCAGGATCAGCAGCAGCACATTGGCGGTATCGGACATGGCGCAACACTCCTTTGCGTGTGTGGCCGGCAGCCGCGCTCAAGGCAGCAGACGCTTGCCGACCGTCTTCATGGTGGCACCGGCGCCTGGGGCATGCAAGCCGCTGGATCAAAGTCCTGGCATCGGCCAAGAAAAAACCCCGCCGGGGCGGGGTTTGTAGCGCTGTTGCGGTGCTCAGAACTGCTGGTTGTACTGCACGCCGAAGAGCAGGGAGTTCAGCTTGTAGCGGCCCCGGGTGGTGGCGCAGCTGGAGGTGTTGCGCGTGGCATCGCAGATCTGGCTGCCGGAGGCATCGGTAATGCCGCCGTTGTCGAACTGGTCGATCTGGCCAGCCTTCACATGCACATAGCTGGCCGCCAGGTCGATGGAGCGCTTCTTGTCCAGCTTCCAGTTCATGCCGGCCGAGAGCCAGCTGCGGTCATTGTCCGGCAGGGAGGCCGTGCGGTTGCGCGGGTTGACGGGCGACTGGTCAAAGGCCACGCCGCCACGCAGGGTCAGGGCATCGCTCCAGTGGTAGTTCAGGCCCAGGGAGGCGCGCAGGGTATCGGTCCAGTTTTCCGGGGTGTTGCTGTCCGGCAGGTTGTTGGCGAAGTCGATGCGCAGTTCCTTGAAGCGCGAGTGACGGGTCCAGGTGATGTCACCCATCACGCCAAAGCGCTCATGCTGCTTGAAGAAGTTGAAGGACAGGGATTCCGGCGTGTCGATGTTCAGGCGCGCATCGCTGTTGGTGTAGGCCGCCAGCAGACGCTGCTGAATGGCCGTGCCGGCACCGGGCTGCACCGAAGCCAGGGCGGTGTTCAGCAGGGTGGCCAGATTGCCGGCCGGGGTGGCCACATTCCAGGTGGCATTGCCCTTAAGCTGGTGGCTGATGGACGAGCGGTAGGCCAGGCCAAAGCGGGTGTCCTTGTCGTACTCGTACATCAGGCCCAGATTGAAGCCGAAGCCCCAGTCATCGCCCGTGACTTCCACGCCGCCGGAGTAGGCGGGATTGCCCGAGACCTGCTTGACCAGACCGGAGAGCTGGTTCATGACGGTGGCGCGGATCATCTGCACCGGCACGCCCGGGTTGGCGGCGGCATTGGCAGCCACCAGCTGGTTGATCAGATTGCCCAGCGCGCCTGAACCAAAGTCGGCGCCCTTGACCAGCTTGCCGTCGATGTACTGGGCGGTCAGACCGGCGCCCACGCTGAGCTTGGGGCTGAGCTTGTAGGCCACCGAGGGGTTGAAGGCAATGGTGGTCAGCTCGGTGGACAGCGAGGTGTAGCGGCCGGCCCAGTTCTTGTCGTACTCGGTCTTGGAGCCGAAGGGCACGAAGACGGCCATGCCCACGGACAGATCGTTGGAGAGCTTGTGCGTCAGATAGCCATGGGGCACGGCCGTGGTCTTGACGAACTTCTTGGTGTCACCGCCGCTGATGGGCAGGCCAAAGGAGGTGACCGAGCCCTGGTCGCTGTACTTGGTGCTGGGCACCACGATGTTCAGCACGCCGGAGGCCTGGGTGCCGTCCAGGCGGGTCATGCCGGCGGGGTTGTAGAAGAGCACGGTGGCGTCGCTGGCTTCGGCGGCATTGGCGTTGGCCGTACCTTGGGCCGAGGCCGACTGGGAGCCGAAGTGGTAGCCCGAGGCCAGGACGCTGCTGCTGGCGAGCGCGCACAGCAGACCGAACATGATGGGAGAGGGGGCGAAACGCATAGGGTCTCCTGTTGTTGTTTAGCAGGGACCATGATGTCCCTATCGCTCCTCATAATAGCCAGCACCCGACTGGGGAAAGCCCGCGGCTTGATGCCGCAAGACAACAAGATATTAAGGAGAGACATCTAATGCGCAAGACCAAGGGCGCCCTGCGCGCGCAAGTCCTGACCCCTGTCGCCTTGGCGACATCGCTGGTCCTGCTGGCCGGCTGCGGAGGTGGCTCCGGCGATCAGAATCCGGCCGATCCGCCGCCGACGGCGGCGCCCACCTTCCAGGCCGAAGTCCGCTACACCAGCTACGGTGTGCCGCATATCAAGGCCGAGAACTTCAAGGGTCTGGGCTATGGCTATGGCTATGCCTTCGCCACCGACCATGTCTGCCTGTTTGCCCAGGAGACCGTGACCCTGCGCGGAGAGCGCTCGCGCTACTTTGGTGATGTGGATGCCAAGGGCATGCCCATCACCTATCTGGGCCAGTTCGGCGATTTCACGCCCAATCTGTCCTCCGACTTCTTCTACAAGCTCTTGATGACGCCCAAGCTGGCCACCTCGCTGAAGGAGGCGGCCAGCCAGGAGACGCGCGATCTGGTGACGGGCTTTGTGGCGGGCTACAACCGCTATCTGCGCGAGAAGGGCGAGAACGGTCTGCCCAACGAGTGCAAGGGCGCGGCCTGGGTCAAGCCGCTCACCGAGGAGGAGATGTACTGGCGCTTCAGCCAGGCCGCCATGGCCGGCAGCTCGATGCAGTTCATCAACGCCATCGGCAGCGCACAGCCGCCGGTGCTCAAGACGGCCTCTGCCACGCTGCCTGGCGCCAAGGCCCTGCGCGCCCAGAGCACGCGCATGGCCGTGCTCAACAGCCCCCTGGTGCGTGGCACGGATGCGGTGTACGAGCACATGATCGGCTCCAATGGCTATGGTCTGGGCAAGGGCGTGACCCAGAGCGGCGCCGGCATGGTGCTGGGCAACCCGCACTTCCCCTGGTGGGGGGCGCTGCGTCTGCACCAGCTGCACATGACCATTCCCGGTCAGTACGACGTGATGGGTGCTACGCTGCTGGGCGCGGTGGTGCCGCTGATCGGCTTCAACAAGGATGTGGCCTGGACCCACACCTTCTCCACCGACAACCGCTTCACCCTGTTCCAGCTCAAGCTGGACCCGGCCGATCCCACGCGCTATCAGGTGGACGGGGTCTTCAAGCCCATGAGCAAGACCACGGTGAGCGTGCAGGCGCTGCAGGCCGATGGCAGTCTCAAGACCCATGAGCGCACGATGTACGGCACCGACTTCGGCCCGGTGCTCAGCGATGGCGCGACCTTCGCCTGGAGCGGTGCAGCGGCCTTTGCCATGCGCGATGCCAATTACGGCAATTACCGCCTGATCGACCAGGCCCTGCTCAACGGCAAGTCCACCAGCGCCGAGTCCCTGCGCCAGAACCTGGCCACCTACAACGCCATGCCCTGGGTCAACACCATGGCGGCCGACAGGGCCGGACGAGCGCTCTACGCCAATTACTCGGTGGCGGCCAATGTCAGCGATGCGCAGCTGGCCAGCTGCGTGAACAGCCCCACGGGCCAGTTCTTGCTGGCCAGCCGCGGCCTGGTGCTGATGGATGGCAGCAAGAGCAGCTGCAACTGGAACGGCGCCATTCCCGCCGCCCAGCGTCCCTATGTGCTGCGTGATGACTACATCGTCAACGCCAATGACAGCCACTGGCTGCCCAATGATCAGGTGCGCCTGAGCGGCCATCCCAAGATCATCGCCACCGGCCCCGTGGCCGAGGGCGCGGAGCAGGGCGAACGCACCCGCGCCGGCATTGCCCAGGTGCTGGACCGCATGAAGGGCAGCGACGGCCTGGCCGGCACCGGCTTCACCCTGGCCAATCTGCAGCAGGTCTACGCCAAGAGCCGATTCTTCAAGGCGGAGATGTGGCTGGACGAGTTCCTGGCCGCCACCTGTCAGGGCAAGCCCACGCCCATTGTGGTCAAGGACTCCAAGGGGGTGGATACCGACATCAGCAAGGCCTGCGGCGTGTTGGCCATCTGGAAGAAGACCGAGGGCATGACGGATCCGGGCGCCCTGCTGTTCCGCAAGTTCTATGAGCTGGCCGGTGAACTCAAGGACGCGAGCTACTGGCGCGTGGCCTACAGCCCGGCCGATCCGGTGCAGACCCCGCGCGGCTTCAACACCGCCAACACCAAGGCCCGCACTCTGCTGGCCGACACGGTGCAGTGGTTCGCCGCCAACGGCTTTGCGCTGGAGGAGGTCAGTGCCCGCAAGCAGGTGGTCATTCGCGACGGGGCACCGATTCCCTTCCCCGGTGGCCGCTACACCTTCAACAATGTGCGCGGCAACCTCAGCGCTGGTCTGTACGGCGATCCGGTCTATGGCAATAGCTATATGCAGTTCGTGACCTTCGATGCCAATGGGCCGGTGGCCGAAGGCCTGCTGACCTATTCGCAGAGCACGCACACCTTCAGCGCACATTTCGCGGATCAGACCAAGCTCTATTCGGACGTCTTCCTCAAGGGCGCCAAGTGGGCCAAGCTGCCCTTCAGCGAGGCGGAGATCAAGGCCGATCCGGCCTACCGCTCCTTCAGCCTGAGCGAGTGATCGTCGGGTTCCCCGACTGCCAGACCAGGCCTGGGCGCACAGCGCTCAGGCTTTTTTTTGGCGCCTCGCGCCAGCAGCCTGGCGGCGCACAATCGGGGTCAAGAGGCCCCGCGCGGGCCGGCATCCCCTTCGGAGACAGTGCATGAACCACCCCAGTCCGGCCCCCGAGCTGCTGCAGTCCTCCCCACGGCGCGAGCTGCCGCACGCCATGCTGGAGGCCTTGCGCGCCCGCTTTGGCGAGCGCTGCTCGACGGCGCTGGCCGTGCGCCAGCAGCATGGTCGGGACGAGTCACCCTTTGATGTGGATCCGCCGGACTGTGTGGTCTATGCCCAGAGCAATGAGGAGGTGGCGGCCGTCCTGACCCTGGCGCAGCAGCATGGTGTGCCCGTGATTCCCTACGGGGCCGGTTCTTCGCTGGAGGGCCATCTGCTGGCGGTACAGGGCGGGGTGAGCCTGGACCTCTCGGGCATGAAGCAGATCCTGCGCGTCAATGCCGAGGATCTGACCGTCACGGTGCAGGCCGGCGTCACGCGCAACCAGCTCAATACCGAGATCCGCCACCAGGGCCTGTTCTTTCCCATCGACCCGGGGGCGGATGCCTCCATCGGCGGCATGGCGGCCACGCGCGCCAGCGGGACGAACGCGGTGCGCTACGGCACCATGCGCGAGAACGTGCTGGGCCTGACCGTGGTCACGGCCAGCGGCGAGATCATTCGCACCGGCTCCCGCGCGCGCAAGAGCAGCGCCGGCTATGACCTGACCCGGCTGTTCGTGGGCAGCGAGGGGACGCTGGGGGTGATCACCGAAGTCACGCTGAAGCTGTTTCCGCTGCCCGAGGCGGTGTCGGCCGCCATCAGCTTTTTCCCCAGCATTGATGCGGCCGTGCAGGCCACCATCCAAATCATCCAGATGGGTGTGCCGATTGCGCGCTGCGAGCTGCTGGACGCCAATGCCATACGCGCCGTCAATCTGCACGACCGCCTGGGCCTGCGCGAGGCGCCCATGCTGCTGATGGAGTTTCATGGCTCGCAGGCCGGCGTCGCGGAACAGGCCCAGCTGGTGCAGGAGATTGCCCGCGACCTGGGCGGCGAGGACTTTGAATGGGCCACCACGCCCGAGGCGCGCAGCAGGCTCTGGACGGCGCGGCACCACGCCTATCTGTCGGCCCTGCAGACTCGTCCGGGCTGCCGCTGCGTGACCACGGATACCTGCGTGCCCATCTCACGCCTGGCCGAGAGCATCAATGAGTCGGTGCGCGAGGTGGAGGAGGCCGGGCTGCCCTATTTCATCGTCGGCCATGTGGGCGACGGCAACTTCCATCTGGGCTATCTGATCGACCCCGCCGTGCCGGCCGAACGGGAGACCGCCGAGCGCCTGTCCGCCCAGATGGTGCAGCGGGCCCTGCGGCTGGAGGGCACCTGCACCGGCGAGCATGGCATTGGCCTGCACAAGCAGGGCTTTCTGGTGGATGAGGCCGGTGAGGGGGCCGTGGCCCTGATGCGCCAGCTGAAGCTGGCCCTGGATCCCCGCAACATCATGAATCCGGGCAAGATCTTCGCGCTCTGACGCGCTCAGAGCCGAGACGCTGGCTCGGGCGTGTCTCCAGGCGCGCGCGGACCGTCAGCGAGCCGGGCCCGTAGGGCGGGCAGGTACTCGGGATTCTGGCGGAAGTTCTCGAGCACGGCCGCCTCGATGACTTCGTAAAGCGGCTTGATCAGCGGCCGCAGATTGGCCACCACCTTGCTGGAGCTGATCAGCGAGGGCATGCGGGTGCCGCGGTGCTCGATGGTGCCACCAATGCCGTGGATATCGAAGCCGATGCGGGTGAAATGGGCCGCCAGGCGCGGCTCGGTCAGCACGAACACATGCTCCACATTCAGATGCCGCGCGATGGCGGCCGCGCCCAGGTAGAGGCTGATGGGGATGAAGGGGAAGCGAGGCGTCTGCCCGCGCGACTCGAAGTCTTCTTCCGAGATGGAGACGGCGGTGCCGGATTCGCCCTTGCGCTGCCGGAAGTTGCTCATCACGGCCAGCCGGGATACCTCGCCAATATCTTGGCGGGGCAGGGCTCTGGGATCGATGATGGAGCGGTCAATCACCTCATCGCAGCTCACCTCGAAGGGCAGGCGGGCCTCGGGCTGGCCGGGGTAGGCCATGACCAGGCGGGTGCAGCCCACCGGCTCACCGCTGCCGCGCCGACGCAGCAGACAGTGCACGGACTGCGGGTCGTACTTGTCGGTTTCCAGGCCGTCCTCGCGCAGAGGCTCCCAGCCCAGATCGCGGCAATAGACCTCATGCCGGATGCGGTAGACCTCTTCGATGCTCGCGGGATCCAGGGCGGCCGACAGCTCAAACAGCTGGTTGAAGGTGCCACCCAGATTGCGACGGTCCATTTCGACGTTCAAGTTGCATCCCTCCCGCTAGACGACCTTGCAGGATATGTCCAGGCATGGGTGCTGCCTAGGCCCTAGAACCGGGGGGTCAGTGCGCGGGAGGCGGCACGGTCCAGCGCTTGCTGATGTCACCGCGATCGTTGACGCTCTCCAGATGCACACCAAAGCCCCAGAGCCGGGCCACATGCTTGAGCACCTCCTGTGCGCCCTCGTGCAGGGGCCGGTTCATGTGCTGGGTGTGGCGCAGGGTGAGAGAGCGGTCGCCGCGCAGATTGACGTTCCAGACCTGGATATTGGGCTCGCGCGTGCTGAGGTCGTACTGGCGCGACAGGGTCTCGCGCACGTGCTGGTAGCCCGACTCGTCGTGGATGGCCGAGATCTCGTACTCGCTCTGGCTTTCGTCATCCACGATGGAGAAGAGCCGGAATTCGCGCATCAGGTGCGGGCTCAGGTACTGGCCGATAAAGCTCTCGTCCTTGAAGTTGCGCATGGCGTGGTCCAGCGTGGGCAGCCAGTCGCTGCCGGCGATGTCGGGGAACCAGCGCCGGTCTTCCTCGGTGGGCTGCTCGCAGATGCGCTTGATGTCGCTGTACATCGCGAAGCCCAGGGCATAGGGGTTGAGATTGGCCATGGGCGGCTGGGCCACCACATTGGTGTGTGACTTGAGCCACTCGATCATGACGCCGTCGGTCAGGTAGCCGTCGTCGTACATGGTGTTGAGCAGCTTGTGGTGCCAGAAGGTGGCCCAGCCCTCGTTCATCACCTGGGTCTGGCGCTGCGGGTAGAAGTACTGCGCGATCTTGCGCACGATGCGCACGATTTCTCTCTGCCAGGGTTCCAGCAGGGGCGCATGCTTCTCGATGAAATAGAGCAGGTTCTCCTGCGGCTCCTCGGGGAAGCGCCGCGCCTCGCGACCTTCCTCGGCACGGTCCTTGCCGCGCGGCAGGGTGCGCCAGAGTTCGTTGATCTGCTGCTGGGCGTAGGCCTCGCGATCGTGCTGGCGGGCGCGCTCCTCGGCGAGCGAGAGCTTGGAGGGGCGGCGGTAGCGGTCCACGCCGTGGTTCATCAGGGCGTGGCAGGAGTCCAGAAGGGTCTCCACCGCGTCCAGGCCGTGGCGCTCCTCGCATTCGGCCACATAGTTCTTGGCGTAGACCAGGTAGTCGATGATGGAGGAGGCGTCCGTCCACATGCGGAACAGGTAGTTGCCCTTGAAGAAGCTGTTGTGCCCGTAGCAGGCGTGCGCGATCACCAGGGCCTGCATGGCCATGGTGTTCTCTTCCATCAGGTAGGCGATGCAGGGGTCGGAGTTGATGACGATCTCGTAGGCCAGGCCCATCTGGCCGCGCTTGTAATGGCGCTCGGTGGCGATGAACTCCTTGCCATAGCTCCAGTGGCGGTAGTTCACCGGCATGCCCACCGAGGCATAGGCATCCATCATCTGCTCGGAGCTGATGACCTCGAGCTGGTTGGCATAGGTGTCCAGGCCGTAGCGCTCGGCGGTCTGGCGGATCACCTCGTGGTACTGCTCGATCAGCTCGAAGGTCCAGTCGCTGGGGCCGGGCAGGGGGCCGGCGGGGCGCTGCTTCAGGGGCAGGAGCTGGCGCAGGGGCTCGCGGCAACGGCGGCCGCCATATTCGCTTCGATCGGCCGCGATGCCGATCTGGCGGCGGTTCTCGATCATGCTCATTGGATAACCTCCGTGCTGCGCACTGCGCTGGGAGCCGCCTTCGGAGCGGCCGGGCCGGGGCTCATGCGCTGGCCCCTTCCTTCTTGAACAGGTCGCGGAAGACCGGGTAGATCTGCGCCACCTCCACCGCCTTGCGCATGGCGAACAGGGGTTCCTCGTCGGCCAGCTTGGCGTATTCCTCCCAGAGGTTCTGCTCGGCCTCGGCCACCTGCACATAGGCGAAGTAGCGGCACAGGGGCAGGATCTTCTCGGACAGCAGCTCGCGGCAGCGGCCGCTGTCGTGGTGCCAGTTGTCGCCGTCGCTGGCCTGGGCGCCGTAGATATTCCACTCGGTGGGCGAGTAGCGCTGGCGGATGATCTGCTCCATCAGCACCAGGGCCGAGGAGACCACGGTGCCCCCGGTCTCGGTGGCGTGGAAGAAGTTCTGCTCGTCCACCTCCTGGGCCTGGGTGTGGTGGCGGATGAAGACCACCTCGATCTTTTCGTAGTGCCGGGTCAGGAAGAGGTAGAGCAGGATGAAGAAGCGCTTGGCCAGGTCCTTGCGCGACTCGTCCATGGAGCCGCTCACATCCATCAGGCAGAACATCACGGCCCGTGTGGTGGGCTGGGGCACGCGCACGCGGTTGCGAAAGCGCAGGTCGATGGGGTCCAGAAAGGGAATGGCGTCCAGGCGCTGGCGCAGCAGCAGGATGCGGGCCTCGGTTTCGGCCAGCAGGGCCTGCACCTCGGGCTTGGCCGCGTCCTCGCGGCGCAGCAGGGCCAGGCGCTCTTCCAGCTCACGCAGCTCGCGGCGCTTGTCCATGCCCAGGGCGATGCGCCGGCCCAGGGCACCGCGCATGGAGCGCACCACGTGCAGATTGGTGGGCGTGCCGTCGCTGACGAAGCCGGCGCGGTGCGTCTTCCACTCGGGGGTCTCGGCCAGGGTGGTGCGGGCCAGATTGGGCAGGGCCAGATCCTCGAAGAAGACCTGCATGAACTCCTCCTTGCTGAGGTGGAAGACGAAGTCGTCCTCGCCCTCGCCGGAGTCGCTGGCTTCGCCGCCCCCGCCCTGGCCCGCGCCGCCCTTGGGCTTGGCGATGCGGTCACCGCGCACATGCTCGGTATTGCCGGGGCGCACCACCTCGCGCACGCCGCCCTCGCCATGGCTGAAGACGGGTTCGCTGATGTCCTTCTTGGGGATGTGCACCTCTTCCCCGCGCTCCATGTCGCGGATGCCGCGCCCGTCCACCGCGCGCCGCACCGCCTCGCGGATCTGCTCCTTGTGGCGGCGCAGAAAGCGCTCGCGGTTGCCGATGGACTTGTTCTTACCTGACAGTCGACGATCGATGATTTGTTGCAGCATCTTCGTTCCTTGGCCCTGTCACGGCCCTTGCCTATATCAGGAGCTCTTTCTCACCCGCAGGTACCACTCGCAGAGCAGGCGCACCTGCTTGGCCGTGTAGCCCTTGTCCACCATGCGTTGCACGAAGTTCTCGTGCTTCTTGGCTTCATCGGCGCTGGCCTTGGCATTGAAGCTGATGACGGGCAGCAGCTCCTCGGTGTTGGAGAACATCTTCTTCTCGATCACCGTGCGCAGCTTCTCGTAGCTGGTCCAGGCGGGGTTCTTGCCCTGGTTGTTGGCGCGCGCCCGCAGCACGAAGTTGACGATCTCGTTGCGGAAGTCCTTGGGGTTGGAGATGCCTGCGGGCTTCTCGATCTTCTCCAGCTCGGCGTTCAGGGCCGCGCGGTCGAAGACCTCGCCGGTGTCGGTGTCGCGGTATTCCTGGTCCTGGATCCAGTAGTCGGCATAGGTGACGTAGCGGTCGAAGATGTTCTGGCCGTACTCGCTGTAGCTCTCCAGATAGGCCGTCTGGATTTCCTTGCCGATGAACTCGGCATAGCGCGGGGCCAGGGCCTCCTTGATGAAGCCCACGTACTTCTGCTCCAGATCCTGCGGGAACTGCTCGCGCTCGATCTGCTGCTCCAGCACATACATCAGGTGCACCGGATTGGCCGCCACCTCGCTGGAATCGAAGTTGAAGACCTTGGACAGGATCTTGTAGGCGAAGCGGGTGGAGATGCCGCTCATGCCCTCGTCCACGCCGGCGTAGTCGCGGTACTCCTGGTAGCTCTTGGCGCGCGGGTCGGTGTCCTTGAGGTTCTCGCCGTCGTAGACCTGCATCTTGCTGAAGAGCGAGCTGTTCTCGGGCTCCTTCAGGCGCGTGAGGATGGCGAACTGGCTCATCATCTTGAGCGTGCCCGGGGCGCACTTGGCCTCGGCCAGCGAGGAGCCGCGGATCAGCTTCTCGTAGATCTTGACCTCCTCGCTGACGCGCAGGCAGTAGGGCACCTTGACGATGTAGATGCGGTCCAGGAAGGCCTCGTTGTTCTTGTTGTTGCGGAAGGTCTTCCACTCGCTCTCGTTGCTGTGCGCCAGCACGATGCCGTCAAAGGGGATGGCACCAAAGCCTTCGGTGCCCTTGAAGTTGCCCTCCTGCGTGGCGGTCAGCAGGGGGTGCAGCACCTTGATGGGCGCCTTGAACATCTCCACGAACTCCAGCAGCCCCTGGTTGGCCAGGCACAGGCCGCCGGAGTAGCTGTAGGCATCGGGGTCGTCCTGGGCATAGGTCTCGAGCTTGCGGATGTCCACCTTGCCCACCAGGCTGGAGATGTCCTGGTTGTTCTCGTCACCCGGCTCGGTCTTGGCCACGCCCACCTGGCGCAGCACGCTGGGATAGCGCTTGACCACCTTGAAGCGCCGGATGTCGCCGCCGAACTCCTCCAGGCGCTTGACGGCCCAGGGGCTCATGATGCGGTTCAGGTAGCGGCGCGGGATGCCGTATTCCTTCTCCAGCAGCGGCCCGTCCTCGACGCCGTCAAACAGTCCCAGCGGCGACTCGTTGACCGGCGAGTCCTTGAGCGCGTAGAAGGGCACCTGTTCCATCAGGCTCTTGAGCCGCTCGGCGATGGAGCTCTTGCCGCCGCCCACCGGACCCAGTAGGTAGAGGATCTGCTTCTTCTCCTCTAGCCCTTGCGCGGCGTGGCGGAAGTAGGAAACGACCTGCTCGATCGCGTCCTCCATGCCGTAGAACTCGGCGAAGGCCGGATAGATCTTGATGGTCTTGTTCGCAAACAGGCGCGAGAGCCGCGGGTCGTTGCGCGTGTCCACCATCTGCGGCTCGCCGATGGCCTGCAGCATGCGCTCGGCGGCGGTGGCGTAGGCGAGGGGATTGCGTTTGCACTCGGCCAGGTACTCTTCCAGCGAGAGCTCTTCGACCCGGGTGCGCTCGTAGCGAGCGGCAAAGCTGCTGATCACGTCCATGCTGACCTCCTGTGTCGGACAGAGACGGCCGCCGGGCGTGAAACACCGGCGTCGTCTGGGAAGTTCTGATGGCGCCCCTACAACCGGACCGAGGCGTCATCAGAGCTTTCCGAGGTTCAGCAGCAAAGCGAGGGCTCTTGCTGTCTAGCTTGGTTCATGCACCAAGCCTTGAACACAGGATAAGCCTAGTCTTTGTCCTTCAACACAGAAGATTCGCGTCGCGTTGACATCATGCTACGCCCTTCCGTGCGTTCTTGCTCAGGGCAAGACCTGGCCCTGTTGCCTGCCCCCCCCGCAAAGTGATGGACGGGGCGTGCATTTCAATATGCATGCACCATGCCGGCTTGTGCACCGGGCATGAAAAAGCCGTGAAGAGCTCACGGCTTTGCGGAGGCTTGCAGCGACCGGTGTCCGCGCTGGTATTACTGCGGGCCGCGCAGTTTCTCGATCAAGCCATTGAGTTCATCCAGCGAGCCGAACTGTATGGCCAGTTCGCCCTGCTCGCCGCGCTTGGTGCGCTTCTTGACGCGGATCTCCACCTGGGCGGTGAGCAGGTCCGAGAGCTCTTCCTCCAGGCGCAGCACATCGCGGCTCTTGTCGCTCTTGACGCGCAGCAAGGGCTTTTGCCGGGCCGAGCCCTGGCGGGCCACCAGCTTCTCGGCCTCGCGCACGCTGAGCTTCTTGGCGGCGATCTCGGTGGCGGTGGTGATCTGGTGCGCGCCATCCAGGGGCAGCAGGGCACGGGCATGGCCCATATCGATATCGCCGGCCATCAGCATGTTCTGCACCGGATCGGCCAGCTGCAGCAGGCGCAGCAGATTGCTGGCGGCGCTGCGCGAGCGGCCCACGGCCTGGGCGGCCTGTTCGTGGGTGAGTCCGAACTCTTCGGTCAGGCGCTTCAGGCCCTGGGCCTCTTCCAGCGGATTCAGGTCTTCGCGCTGGATGTTCTCGATCAGGGCCATGGCGGCCGCGGCCTCGTCGGGCACGGCCTTGACCAGCACCGGCACCTCGCGCAGACCCGCCAGCTTGGCGGCGCGGAAGCGCCGCTCGCCGGCGATGATCTCGTAGCGCGCTTCACCGTTCGGTGTGATGGGCCGCACCAGGATGGGCTGCATGATGCCCTGGCCCTTGATGCTCTCGGCCAGCTCATAGAGCGAGCCCTCGTCCATGCGCGTGCGCGGCTGGTACTTGCCGGCCTGCATCCATTCCAGGCGCAGGGTGCTGGGCTCACCCTCGCGGCTTGCGGCGGGGCTATCGCTGACTTTGGGGCCGAGCAGGGCCTCCAGGCCCATGCCCAGGCCCTTGGGTTTTTTCGTGACCATAGGGGCTGGATTGTCCCTTATGCCGCGGCCGTCGCCTGCAGGCGTTGCAGCAGGGCCCGGCCCTCGGGCCAGTCGCCCAGGCCGGAGGCGCTGTTGATATGGCCGCAGGCGCCCAGCATCAGCAGCTCGGCGCCCCAGTCGGCCGCCATCTGGGCGCCGCGCTCGGGGGCGCAGAAGGGGTCGTCGCTGCTGACCACGGCCAAGGCAGGGAAGGGCAGGCGCGGTCGGCGTATGGGGCGCCAGTTGTGCAGCTGGGGCGGGGTGTCCTCGCGCTCGGTATCGGGCGGGGCCACCAGCAGGGCGCCGCGCACCCGGGCCGTGTGCTGCGAATGAGCGGCCCAGCTGGCCACCAGCTGGCAGCCCAGGGAATGGGCCACCAGCAGGGCGGGGCGGGCATCCTGCTGCAGCACCTCGTCCAGCCGGGCCATCCAGTCCCCGCGGCGCGGCCATTGCCAGTCGGCCTGCTCGACGCGCTGGTCGCCATGCAGGGCCTCCCAGCGGCTCTGCCAGTGATCCGGGTCGGAATTCAGCCAGCCAGGCAGTAGCAATACACGCGGTTCAATCATGGTTTGGCCTTATGCTGTCGGTCCTTTCTGATCGATCGATTGTGCTGGAGAAGAGGCCATGGCTTACAAGGTGTTTGTGGATGGACAAGAGGGCACGACGGGCCTGCGCATTCATGAGTACCTGGCCGGTCGCAGCGACATCGAAGTCCTGAAGATCGACGCCGACAAGCGCAAGGACGCCGCCGAGCGCGCGCGCCTGATCAATGCCTCGGATGTGTCCTTTCTGTGCCTGCCCGATGCCGCCTCGCGCGAGGCCGCGGCCATGGTCAGCAACCCCAACACCTGCCTGATCGACGCCAGCACCGCCCACCGCACGGTGCCGGGCTGGAGCTTCGGCCTGCCCGAACTGGCCAAGGATCAGCGCGCCAAGATCCGCGCCAGCAAGCGCATCGCCAACCCGGGCTGCCACGCCAGCGCCTTCATCCTGGCGGTGCGCCCCCTGGTGGACGCCGGCCTGCTGGCGCCCGAGGCCCTGATCAGTGCTACCTCCATCACCGGCTACTCGGGTGGCGGCAAGTCCATGATTGCCCAGTACGAGGCCGGTGGCGACAGCAAGCTGGACTCGCCCCGCCCCTACGCCTTGGGTCTGGCCCACAAGCACCTGCCCGAGATGATGGCCCACACCGGCCTGAAGCAGGCGCCGGTGTTCATGCCCATCGTCGGCAGCTTCTACAAGGGCCTGGCCGTGACCGTGCCCCTGCATCTGAGCCAGCTGCGCGCCGGCACCCGGGCCGAGCATCTGCACGAGGCCCTGAGCGCGCATTACGCGGGCGAGCGCTTCATCAAGGTGCTGACCCTGCGTGACCCGGCCACGATGGAAACCGGCTTCTACGATGTGCAGGCCTGCAATGACACGAACCGCGTGGACATTGCCGTCTTCGGCAGCGAGACCCAGGTGCTGGTGATGGCCCGCCTGGACAATCTGGGCAAGGGCGCCAGCGGCGCCGCCGTGCAGTCCATGAATGTGCATCTGGGTCTGGACGAGGGCCTGGGCCTCTGATGTCCCAGCGGGTGTGGCGTCGCGACGCCGAACTGCCCCCCGCCGATCTGGACGCCATCCGCGATGGCGTCATCCTGCATGGCCGTCAGCAGACCCAGGGCAGTGACGCCCGTGACATCGCTTGCGGTCTCTATGAAGACGGCCAACTGATCGCCGGGGCCTGGGGCCGCACGGAGTTCCAGCGCCTCTACCTCAGCTATATCTGGGTGCAGCCCGAGCATCGCGGCCAGGGGCTGGGCGGCCAGCTGCTGCGCCAGATCGAGGCCCAGGCGCTCAAGCGCGGCTGCGTCGACGCCCTGATCGAGACCCTGTTGGACGAGGCGGCCGACTGCTTCGAGCACCTGGGCTATGCCTGCGTGGCCTATCTGCACGACTATGTGCCGGGCTTCACCCGCCACACCCTGCTCAAGGTCTGGCAGCCGCGCGATTGAGCGCCACGCCCTGACCTGAGTCGTCGTCAACGCAGTTCGGCGAGCGGGCTGCGGTAGTGGTAGCGGTAGGCGAACTCGAAGCCCAGGCGGCCATAGACGCGCTGCGCCACCGCGTTGTCGCTGCCCACCTGCAGATAGGCATGCCGGGCACCTTCCTCCCGGGCGGCCGCCAGCAGGGCCAGGCAGAGCTGGTGGGCATGACCACGACCCCGCTGCTCGGCGGGCGTGAAGATGTCGTAGAGGCCCACCATGACGCCTTCCCGGGCGAACTGGCCGCAGGCCAGCAGGGTGCCCGCGGCATCGCGCAGGGCGTGGCCTCGGTAGGGCACGGGCGATTCCCGCAGGCGCTGGGCATGGGCCTCGATTTCGGCCGCGCTGGAGCCGCGCAGGGCACCCACCAGGGCGGCATAGGCCTCGGCTTCCAGCGGCTCGACCCGGCAGCCTGGTGTCAGGTCCTTGGCCGGCAGATCATCCAGCCGGGCCCGAACCATGACCTCGGCCGGATCGAAGCTGGACCAGCCCAGGGCGGCCAGCTGCGCGTCCAGATCGGCCGGCTGGCTGAAGGGGGTGACGCGCACACACAGGGGCAGGCCGGCGGCAGCAAAGGCGGTGGCGCAGCGCTGCAGCAGCTCATGCAGGGGCAGCTCGCCTTGCTCCAGCGCATTCACGCAGCGCGAGCGCTTGGCCTTGCCCGGCGAGAGCCGGATCAGCCAGCCCGCCACGCGCTGCTGCTGGGGCGGGGTGCTGGCATTGAGCCCCGCTTCCTCGGCCAGGCGGGCCAGCGCGGGCAGGGAGGGGCTCATCGCGGCCTGCATCACATGGTGGCGACGCGCCGCACCATCTCCCGGGCGAAGTCCACAAAGGCCTGGGCGCCCTTGGAGCTGGGGTCGAAGACCACGCCGGGCAGACCGTAGCTGGGGGCCTCGGCCAGGCGCACATTGCGGGGGATCACGGTGTCGAACACCTTGTCGCCGAAATGGCCCTTGAGCTGCTCACTCACCTGCTGCTGCAGGGTGATCCGGGGGTCGAACATCACGCGCAGCAGGCCGATGATCTGCAGGTCCGGGTTCAGATTGGCATGCACCTGCTTGATGGTGTTGACCAGGTCGGACAGGCCTTCCAGCGCGAAGTACTCGCACTGCATGGGCACCACCACGCCATGGGCCGAGCACAGGCCGTTCAGCGTGAGCATGGACAGCGAGGGCGGGCAGTCGATCAGCACGAAGTCGTAGTCGGCATCGGCGGCGGCAATCGCGGCCTTGAGCCGGCGCTCGCGGCGCTCCAGCTCCACCAGTTCCACCTCGGCACCGGCCAGCTCGCGGTTGGCGCCCAGCACGTCGTAGCCCACCTTCTCATTGCGCTGGCGGGCCTCGGCGATGCTGGCCGATTCCAGCAGCACGTCATAGACGCTCAGCTCCAGGGCGCGCTTGTCGATGCCCGAGCCCATGGTGGCATTGCCCTGCGGGTCCAGGTCCACCACCAGCACCCGCTGGCCCACCTGGGCCAGGCCGGCGGCGAGGTTGACGGTGGTGGTGGTCTTGCCGACCCCGCCTTTTTGATTGGCAACGCAGAAAATCTTGGCCATGGTCTTGTAGTTCTGAGCAGGCAGCGATGGTAGCCCGGAAGCGGCCGGGGCAAGGACGGATCAAGCCCGCGGTTTGATCCAGATGAGACAGCGCTGGGCATCCAGACCGGGCACCTGCAGCTGTTCCACGTGAAACACATCCAGGTCCGGGGGAAGGGCGGCCAGTTCCTCGGCGGGGTGCTGGCCCTTCATGGCCAGCCAGATGGCGCCGGATTTGGCGCCGGATTCGGCACGTGGCTTCAGGTGCTGGCGGGTGAGGCTGGTGAAGTCCAGCAGGGAGGCAAAGGCGCGGGAGGTGATCAGGTCGAAGGGGGGCACCTCAAGCGCTTCCACCCGCGAGTGCTCACCGTGCAGATTCTTCAGGCCCAGCTCGGCCGCCACCTGCTTGATGAAGCTGGCTTTCTTGGCCACCGCGTCCACGCAGGTGACATCGATCTGCGGCGCGCAGATGGCCACCACCACACCCGGCAGACCGCCGCCGCTGCCCACATCCATCAGCCGCAGCGGCCGGCCCTCGGCATGGCGCAGCAGGGCTGGCAGCAGGCTCAGGCTGTCCACCAGATGCTGGGTCAGCATGGCCTGCGGGTCGCGCACGGCGGTGAGGTTGTAGACCTTGTTCCATTTCTGGATCAGGCCCTGATAGGCCAGCAGCTGCTCGATCTGGCTGTCGCTGAGGCTCAGGCCCAGCTGCTGCGCGGCCGCCACCAGGGCGGGGCGCAAGGAATTGGTATCAGTCATGAGTGCGGGGTGGGGCGGGAGCTCAGGCCGGGGTGCCGGCTTCGGCGGGCATGTCGGTGAAGCCCTTGAAGCGACCCTTTTTCAGATGGATCAGCAGCAGGGAAATGGCGGCCGGGGTGACGCCCGAGAGGCGCGAGGCCTGGCCCAGGGTCTCGGGGCGGTGCTTGTTCAGCTTCTGGCGCACCTCGAAGGAGAGGGCGCTGACCTGGGTGTAGTCCAGCTCGGCCGGCAGCTTGAGGTTCTCGAAGTGTGCGGCGCGAGCCACGTCCTCCACCTGCTTGTTGATATAGCCGGCGTACTTGACGCTGGTTTCGATCTGCTCGATCACGGCATCGGCCACGGTCTTGCCCAGCTCGGTGTTCAGGGTTTCACGTGAAACACCGGACTCGGGGCGTGCAATCTGGGCCACTTCCACCAAGGTGTCGTAGCCCACACCGGGGCGGCGCAGCAGATCGGCCAGGTTGTACTCGCGCTCCAAGGCCTTGCCCACCAGGCGCTCGGCCTGCTCGGCGGGCAGGATGCCCGGATGCACCCAGGTGCTCTTCAGTTTCTCGGTTTCACGTGAAACAGCATCGCGCTTGCGGTTGAAGGCGTCCCAACGTGCGTCGTCCACCAGGCCCAGCTGGCGGCCGAACTCGGTCAGGCGCATGTCGGCGTTGTCCTCGCGCAGCTGCAGGCGGAACTCGGCCCGGCTGGTGAACATGCGGTAGGGCTCGGTCACGCCCTTGGTGATCAGGTCGTCCACCAGCACGCCCAGATAGGCCTGGTCGCGCGAGGGCAGCCAGGCCTCCAAGCCTCGCACTTGCAGGGCAGCGTTCAGGCCAGCGAACAGGCCCTGGGCCGCCGCCTCTTCATAGCCGGTGGTGCCATTGATCTGGCCGGCGAAGAACAGGCCCTGGATCGCGCGGGTCTCGAAGCTGCTCTTGAGTTCGCGCGGGTCGAAGTAGTCGTACTCGATGGCGTAGCCGGGGCGCAGGATGTGGGCGTTCTCCAGGCCGGGGATGGACTGCACCGCGGCCAGCTGGATATCGAAGGGCAGGGAGGTGGAGATGCCGTTGGGGTAGAACTCGTGCGTCGTCAGGCCCTCGGGCTCCAGGAAGATCTGGTGCGAGTCCTTGTCCGCAAAGCGGTTCACCTTGTCCTCGATGCTGGGGCAGTAGCGCGGACCCACGCCCTCGATCACGCCGGTGAACATGGGGCTGCGCTCAAAGCCGGAGCGGATGATTTGGTGCGTGCGCGCATTGGTGTGGGTGATCCAGCAGGGCAGCTGGGCCGGATGCTGATCGGCCGAGCCCATGAAGCTGAACACGGGCATGGGCGTGTTGGTGCCGGGCATGCCGTCGCCGGGCTGCTCGGTGCACTTGGAGAAGTCGATCGTGCGGCCGTCAATGCGCGGCGGCGTGCCGGTCTTCAGCCGGCCCTGGGGCAGCTTCAATTCTTTCAGCCGGGCCGAGAGGCTGACGGCCGGTGGGTCGCCGGCGCGGCCGGCGCTGTAGTTCTGCAGGCCGATGTGGATGCGGCCATCCAGAAAGGTGCCGGCGGTCAGCACCACGGCGCGGCCGCGGAAACGGATGCCGCTCTGGGTGACGGCGCCCACCACCCTGTCGCCCTCGACCATCAGATCGTCCACCGACTGCTGGAACAGCATCAGATTGGGCTGGTTCTCCAGGCGGCGGCGGATGGCGGCCTTGTAGAGCACGCGGTCGGCCTGGGCCCGGGTGGCGCGCACGGCCGGGCCCTTGGAGCCGTTGAGGATGCGGAACTGGATGCCGCCCTCGTCGGTGGCTGCGGCCATGGCGCCGCCCAGGGCGTCCACTTCCTTGACCAGATGGCCCTTGCCGATGCCGCCGATCGAGGGGTTGCAGCTCATCTGGCCCAGGGTCTCGATATTGTGGGTGAGCAGCAGGGTGGACACGCCCATGCGTGCCGCGGCCAGCGCGGCCTCGGTGCCGGCATGGCCGCCACCGACCACGATGACGTCGAATTCCTTGGGATAGAGCATGGCTTGAGCCTCGATCGGGCACCGCAAAAAGAAGGGAGAAAGCGCGGCGCGGGCAAACCCTGAATTTTACGGGCGGCCTGTGGATAAGTCACGGCCGCAGTCCATGCCCGGGCCGACAATACGCCCCACCATGAACTGCCGTGACCACTGTGCCGCCTGCTGCATCGCGCCCTCGATCAGCTCCCCGATTCCGGGCATGCCCGTCATCAATGGGGTGAGCAAGCCGGCCGGCGTGCGCTGCGTGCAGCTGGACGAGGCCGACCGCTGCAAGATCTTCGGCCGGCCCGAGCGTCCGGCGGTCTGCGCTTCCCTGCAGCCCAGCGAGATCATGTGTGGCGAGAGCCGCGAGCAAGCCATGCGCTGGCTGGGCTGGATGGAGCGCGAGACAGCGCCTTAGGCCATCTGCGGCTGGCGGCGGCGCAGCAGCGACCGGGCCCAGGCCTCGACCCGATCCCAGTGCTTGTTGTGGAAGTAGTGCAGTACGGTGTTGACCAGGGGCTCTACAAAGGTCACGGCCCCGGCGATGCTCACGCTGCCGGTCAGCAGATAGGTCACGCCGAAGGCGGTGCCCAGGTGCATCACCCCGAAGCTGGCGGTCTTGCTCATGGCCCATCTCCTATCGCATTGAAAAGTCAGTTTGCAAATGCTACTGATTCGCATCGCCGCGGACCAGTTGGATTTGCCCATCGCCGCGATAGGCAGGTTTCTCAGGCCTGGGCGCCGGGCGCGGGGGGCAGGGCGCGCAGGTCCTGGGCCACCCGGCCCTGGTGCAGGGTGATGACGCGCTGCGCCGCCGCAATGGTTTCGGGCCTGTGAGCGATCACTATCCGGGTGATCGAGAGCTGGCGTAGCGAGGCATTGACCTGGCGCTCGCGCTCCACGTCCAGGGCGCTGGTGGCCTCGTCCAGGAAGAGGAACTGGGGCCGCTTGTACAGGGCGCGCGCCAGCAGGATGCGCTGGCGCTGGCCGCCCGAGAGGCTGGAGCCCATATCGCCGATCAGGCTCTCGTAGCCCATGGGCATGGCCTGGATGTCCTCGTGCACGCAGGCCAGGCGCGCGCACTGCTCGATCCACTCGGCATCGGCCTGGGGGTCGAAAAAGGAGATGTTGTCGCGCAGGCTGCCGGCAAAGAGCTGGTCGTCCTGCATCACGGTGCCGATGCGGCGGCGCCAGTCGGCCAGGCCGATCTGGCTCAGGGCCTGCTCGCCCAGGCGGATCTCGCCACTCTGTGGCCTGTGGATGCCCAGCATCAGCTTGAGCAGGGTGGTCTTGCCGCAGCCCGAGGGGCCGACGATGGCCACCGCCTCGCCCGGCTCGATGCGCAGGCTGCAGTGCGAGATCACCTCGGGCTCGCCATCGGCATAGCGGAAGCTCACCTCGCGCAGCTCCAGCGCGGCCGGGGCCGCGGCCTGGGCGGGCAGCTGGTGGTCCAGGGGCTCGGGCGCGGTGAGCACGATATCGGCCAGGCGCTCGCCCTGCAGGCCCAGCATCTTGAGCTGCACCAGCTTGTCGATCAGGGCGGCCAGGCGCAGGCTGAACTGCTCCTTGTAAGCCAGGAAGGCGAAGAGCATGCCCACCGAGAGGCTGCGTTCCAGCACCAGCAGGGCGCCCAGCCAGACGATGGCCACCCGCTCCAGGCCGAAGACCAGCTTGTGCGCCACGCCCATGGCCAGCTCCAGGCGGCGCGAGCCCAGCTGGGCGTTCATATGCTCGACCACCAGATTGGCGAAGCGGGCGCCGCGGTCGGCCTGGGCATTGAAGAGCTTCACCGCCTGCGCGCCGCGCAGGGACTCGATGAAATGGCTGGTCTGGCGCGCCTCGTGCACCAGGGCCTCTTCCGAGGCCTGGCGCAGTGGCCGGAAATAGGCCCAGCGCAGCGCGCCATAGGCCGCCACCGCCGCCAGCGCGATCAGGGCCAGACGCGGGCTGTAGACCCACATCATGGCCAGGGTGATCAGCACCAACAGCCCGTCCAGCACCGCCTCGATGAACTGGGTGGTGAGGGTCTGCTGCATCTGCTGCACGCTGTTGAAGCGCGAGAGGATGTCGCCCAGATGGCGCTTCTCAAACCAGTCCAGCGGCAGGCGCAGCAGGTGGTTGAAGACATTGGAGAGCCACTGCAGGTTCAGGCTGGCCGAGAGCTGCAGCACGGCCCAGGAGCGCAGGGCGCCTATGCTCACCTGCAGCAGCACCAGCAGGCCGAAGCCCAGACCCAGGGTGACGAGCAGATCGCGGTCATCGCTGACCAGCACCCCGTCCACTACCCATTGCAGGAAGAAGGGCGAGAGCAGCACCAGCAGCTCCAGCGCCAGGGCCAGGGCCAGGATCTGGGCCAGGGAGCGCTTGAGCCCCAGCACCCGGCCCAGCAGCTGCTGCCAGCGGATCCTGGGAGGTGCCGGCTTGGGCGCGAAGTCGGGGCCGGGCCGCAGCTCCAGGGCCACGCCTGTGAAGTGGCGCGAGAGCTCGGCCAGCTTGATCCAGCGTCGGCCGGCCACCGGATCGTGCAGCAGGGCGCGGTCGCCGCGCACCTCGGCCAGCACCACGAAATGCCGGAAGTCCCAGTGCAGGATGCAGGGCAGCTGCAGCTGGGCCAGGTGCTCGGGCTCGGCGCGCAGGGCGCGGCTGGCCAGGCCCAGCTGGGCGGCCATGCGCACCAGATCGGCCATGGTCGCGCCCTTGAGCGAGAGCGAGAAGCGTGCGCGTAGCTCGGCCAGATCGCAGCGCTGGCCGTGGAAGCTGGCCACCATGGCCAGGCAGGCCAGGGCACATTCGGCGCCCTCGGTCTGCAGGATCAGGGGCAGGCGCGAGCCGCGCCGCCAGCCCAGGTTCAGGCGCTCCAGCAGGCTAGGGGCTTGCTCGTTCTTGTTGATGGGATCAGACACGGTTCGCCAGGGCCAGCAGGGGTTCAAAAATCCATTCGATCAGGCGGCGCTTTTCCAGCAGCACATCGGCGTCCAGCTGCATACCCACCGCCAGGGGCTGCTCGGCGCCATAGGCGGCCACGCTCTGCCGTTCCAGGGTCACGGTGATGCGGTATAGGGGCTCATGCCCGCCGGCCGCCGGACCCAGGGGCAGGGCGGCCAGCTCGGCCGCCGGCAGGGGGGTGCGCGAGACCTGCAGCACGCGGCCCTGCTGGTGGCCGAACTTCTGATACGGATAGGCCTGGTAGCGCAGGCGCACCGCCTGCTCGGGCCGCACAAAGCCCACGGCGCTGGAGGGCGCGTATAGATAGGCCTGCATGCGCGTGTCGGCCGGCAGCAGGCTGGCCAGGGCCAGTGCCGGCGTCACGGGCTGGCCGGGCTCGGCCTGCAGGGTGGAGACGATGCCGTCGCTGGGCGCACGCAGCACCAGGCGGCGCCGTGCCTCGGTCTCCAGGCCCAGGGCGCGCAGCGAGGCCAGCTCGCGCGTGAGCTCGCCGCGGCGCTCGCTCAGGCGCAAGGGCAGGGCCTCGCGCTCGGCGCGCAGGGCGGCCTGTTCGGTGCGCAGCTTCTCGCGCTCGCGCTCCAGGCTCAGGGCTTGCGCCTCGGTGTCCAGCAGCTCGCGGCGGCGCGCCTGCAGCTGGGTGTCGGAATAAAAGCCCTGGGCGCGCAGGGCCTCGGCCCGCGTCAGCTCCTCGCGCGCCAGGCGGCGGCGTTCGCGGTGGGCCTTGGATTCCTGCTCGGCCGCGTCCAGCTCGCCCTGCTGGGCGGCCAGGCGGCGCTCCAGGCCCTGGCGCTGCTGCTGGAACTGCGGCTCCAGCTGGGCCAGGGCCTCGCGCAGCGAGGCCTCGCGCTCCAGCAGGCTTTGGGCCACGCCCTCGCCGGCCTGGCTGCTGGCGCTGTCCAGGCTCAGCTCGAAGAGGATGTCGCCGGCCTTGACGGCCTGGCCTTCGCTCACGCGGCGCGCCAGCACGGTGGCCGCCTGCGGGGCGGTGATGCGCAGCACGCCGCGGTCCGGCACCAGATAGCCGCGCACACGCGCCTTGCGGCTGTACTCGGCCGTGCTGAGAAAGACCCCGACCAAAACGACGCTGCCCACGGCACAGGCCGTGAGCAACTTCAGCGAGAGAGGGCGCAGCAGCTGAATGCTGCCCAACCAGGACTGTTGCTGGCCGGCCAGTGCTTCAGGACGGAACAGCATTCAGCTTGGGTGCCGCTGTGGGCCCTCACAGTCGGTGTGGCTCGACAAGTCGCCGGGGCTCACCAGGTGTTTTTCGGCGCCTCGACGTACTCGAGTGCTTGGGGCTCCGACCATGTGTTCTTGGGGGCGCCACCACTGACATGTGCCAGCAGGCTCATATCGATTTCGACAGGGCCATTGAGCTTCGCGGGGGAGAGATTGACTTGCTCTTGAACTTGTTGCTTCTGCATGACCGGCTCCGTGTGTTCTGTGGCGTGCGGGGGAGTGCACAGCCCCAATTGAAGCGGCGGATCCAAACATGCGTAACTGTCAACTCTTACAGATGGGGGATAGCCTAAGCCCGGACTAACGTATTAGGCCGAAGCGCAAGGCCTTCAACACAGCTTGGTGCTTGTTGCTGCACTTCAGCTTTCGCATGGCGTTGTTGATGTGCAGAACTGCCGTGCGCTCGGCGATACCCAAGATGCCGCCAACCTCCCAAGCGGTCTTCCCTTCCATGGTCCATCGCAGGCACTCAAGTTCGCGCGGGGTTAGTTTTGGGGCTTCAAGTTGCTGCTCGGGAGGCAGCAGCACTCGCAGTGCCGCATCGAGCGCGTGCACTGCAAAAAGTTGCAGATCGGCAACCAGCCGAATCAGCTGAGCGTTGTCGTTGGGCAAGGGACGATCTCGGTCGACGCCCAACACAAAATGCCGGCCTTCGGGTAAATGTAGTGCGAGACAAATCCCGGTTCGGTAGCCATAGCTGGCCTGCGCTTCCCAGAGATCGTCAGCATCGTGGCGTCTGTAAGTGTCTCTATCCCAGACTATCGGGACACTGTTGCGCTTGCAGTGCTGCATAACCGGATCCAGACGACCCAGTCTTGGATCATTCAGGGCCTCGCTAAATCCCGGTGGCGAATTGTCGATCGCGATGAACTCCGACCGACCCAGCGCGTGATCCACAACGGTGATCGCCGAAAAGGTGTCGAACTCCAGCTTTTTCGTAAAGCGCAGCACCTCCCCGCGAAATTCTTCGCGGGTGCGGGCTTCGAGTACGGATTGGTAACCGCCCTGCAGCATCAAACTCTTTCCACACGTTTCCCGCGTTGGTTCGGAACGGGCCTTCACATCCCTGACAAGGTTTACAGCTAGCGATGGATTCCAGTTGTCAGCAAACTTTGCGCAGCGTGGCCGACATTGTTTAAGTCACATCCTTCACTCTCAGTACAAGCCGAAGAAAAAATGACTCCAACTTGGATTGTGTATGCATGGCCGCGGATTTTGTGCGAAGCCAGGCGCGTGGATCGCCTGCAATTCGCGCATTCCACGACGCGCGTGTTGGTGTCGGGCGACGCGGCCCGACCTTCCATGGGGCAAACCCTGTGGACTGGTGCCTCGGAGAACGGGACGGCGGCCGGCGTGGCCTGGGATTGGGTCTGCCTGCCCGAGGGCGTGGTGGCCATGGCCGACCCCATGGCCCTGGTGACCAATCTGCAGTTCGTCAGCGTGGAGGGGGAGGTGCTGGCGCCCATGGAGTCGGTGCTCCAGCTCAATGGCATCGTCCACACCCTGCCCTGGCAATGCGAGGTCCAGAAGGCCCTGGGCTATCTGCACTAGGGCGAGTCGCGGCCAGGAAGGGGCCAGCGCAATGCCGGCCCTGTGCGCCGGCGCGGGCTCAGAGTTCGCCAATGGCGATCTGGGACAGCACGTCCGGCTGCATCAGCTCCTGCAGACCGGGGTCGGGGCGGGCGCACCAGGCCAGCAGCAGGGCACTGCCCAGCAGGGCAGCGGGCAGCCACCAGCGCAAGGGGTGGTCGCGCCAGCGAGCCAGGGCCAGCTGGGCGGCCCCGACGCGCTGAGTGGCGCCGTCGCGGCCGGGACGAGCTTGTTGTTGCCACTGCGCCAGCACGCGGGCCTGCAGGGCCTCGCTATCGGCGCTGGACGCGCCCTGACGCAGGACTTGGCGCAGATCGTGGTCGGTGGGCTCGGGCTTCATGGGCGTACTTCTTTCTTCGACGAGGTGCTGGCAAGCTGCAGCTGTCGTCGCAGGGACTGCTTGGCGCGGTGCAGCAGCTGGTGGGCGGCATTGGGCTCGCTCAGGCCCAGGGTCTGGGCGATCTCGGCCACGCTGGCATCACCATAGGCCCACAAGGCCAGGGCCATGCGCTGGCGGGCCGGCAGGCCTTGCATGGCCTGCTGGAGCAGGGCGGCCTCGATGCGCGTCTCCAGCGCCACCGCGGCGGCGGGCAGGGCTTCGCTCAAAGCCTCCAGGGCTTCGGGTTCCAGGCTCAGCTCGCATCGCTTGACCAGCAGGCTTTTGCAGCGGTTGATCACGATGGTGTTGAAGAAGGTGGCCAGGCTGGCGCCCCGGGCATCGCTGGGCCGGCTGCGCCACAGGCGCAGAAAGGACTCCTGCACCATGTCCTCCGCATCCTCGCGGCGGCGCAGCAGCTGCAGGGCCAGCCCCAGCGCCTGGGGCGTGAGCCGCTGCACCAGGGCCGTGGCGGCGGCGGCCTGGCCGTCGCAGGCCTGTTGCCACAGGACCCAGTCTTCCCCGGCCGGCAGCCCTGCGGGACGGCCGAGCCTGGCCTTTGCTGCCGACCACCAGCTCAGGGGCGCCGGGGCTTGGCGCGTGTCCAGCGTCTTGCTCATTCGCTGGGCAGCCGCTCGCGCAGGGCGCGACGCTCCTCCGGGCTGAGCTTCTCCAGCATGGCGCGGCGCTGCTGCAGCAGCTCGCGGCGCTGGGCCGGGCTCATGGCCTGGATCTGGGCGCGGCGTTCCTCGGCCTGGCGGCGGCGCTCCTCGGGCGGCATGGCCTGCCAGCGTTCACGGGCCTGGGCCGCCAGGGCCTGGCGCTGCTCGGGGCTCAGGGTTTCCAGGCGCTCACGCATCTGTTCGCGAAAGGCCCGGCGCTCGGCCGGCGGCAGTCGCTCCAGCTGCTGGCGCAGCTCGGCGCGGCGCTGGGCCTGCTGCTCGGGGCTCATGCGGGCCCACTCCTGCGGGTCGGGCACGGCGGGCGGCTTGGCCTGAGCCATGCCGCTCAGGGCCGCGAGGCTCAGGGCCAGCACGGCCGTGGGGAGCAAATGGTTCTTCATGATGATTCCCGTGATCATGACGCACATCAGGCGCGCCACAGGCCTTCCAGCGCGCGCGGGGCATCGGGCAGCACGCCACCCTCCAGGGCCGCGCGGCCCAGGCCGAACTGGCGCTGCAGCAGGGCGGCCTGCAGGGCGCGGATGTCCAGGCTGGGGCGCAGGTCGCGGCCCTCCAGCAGCTCGCGGTTGGCGAGGCCCGGCCAGTCGGCCAGCACCCGGCCGCCGGCCACTGCGCCACCGGCCAGCCAGGCCACGCCCCCCGTGCCATGGTCGGTGCCGCCGCTGCCATTGGGCCGGGCCGTGCGGCCGAACTCCGTCATCACCAGCACCGTGCTGCGGGCCCACTGCGAGCCCAGGGCGCTGCGCAGGGCCGCGAGGCCCGCGTCCAGACCGGCCAGCTGACGGGCCAGGCGGTTGTTCTGCTGGTTGTGCGTGTCCCAACCGCCGCTTTCCAGCCAGGCCAGGCGCGGGCCGCGCTCCGCGGCCAGAAAGCGCCCCGCCTGCTCGGCCAGGGCGGCAAAGCCATTGCCCGCTGCCCCCTCGCCGGCCATGCGACCCAGATCGCGCTGGCTCATGGCCTGCTGCCAGGCGGCGTGCAGGGCGGTGTCGCCGGCATAGAGCTGCTGCACGCGCGCCAGCAGGTCCTCGCTGTCGGCGGGGCCGGGGCGGCTGGGCGTCCAGGTGCTGGCCTGCTCGGCGCCGCGCAGGGCCACGGGCAGGGCCGGGCTCAGGGCCACGCCGCCCTGACCCGTGGCCTGCAGGGCGCGGCCCAGCCAGCCGGTGCTCAGGGCAAAGGGGCGGGGGCCGCCGCTTTCCAGCTGCTGCTGGGCATCGAAGTGGGAGCGCTCACGGTAGGGGCTGGCCAGGGCATGCAGCACCAGCAGCTGGCCCTCGGCATACCAGCGCGCCAGCGTGGGCAGGGAAGGGTGCAGGGCGTAGAAGCCGTCCAGGGGCAGGGCGCCCGTGGGGGCCAGCTCGCCGCGCAGGGTGGCAAAGGCGGGATCGCCCGGCACCGGCACGGCGGCCAGGCCGTCCAGGGCACCGCGCAGCATGATCACCACCAGGCGCGGCGCCTCGGCCGGGCCGGGCGCGGCCAGGCTCAGACCCGGCCAGGTGGGCAGCAGGGCGCTGGCGCCCAGCAGCTGCAGCAGCTGGCGACGGGCCGGATTCATCGTGGGCTTGAAGAACATGGTGGGGGCCTCAACGGCGTTGGAACTCGGGGCTGGCCAGCCACAGGGCCAGGGCTTGGGCGCCGTCGGCGGCGCGCTCGATCTGCAGTCGGGTGCTCTCGCCCAGGTCCTCGCCCAGGGCCAGGCGGGCCAGGGCGCGGGCGTCTGCGGCCTGGGCATGGCGCTGGGCAAAGCGCTCGGCCCATTGCACGCGCTTGAGCAGGGCATCGGGCGAGAGCCAGTCCTCGCTGCGGTCGGGCCAGCCCTGGGGCGAGGGCGCGCGGCCGGGCGCCTGGCCCAGGGCCGTAAGCGTCTGCATGCCGGCATCCAGCTCCCGGTCTCCCAGGGGCAGCTTGAGCTGGCGGTGGGCCGAGAGCAGCAGCTCCTCGGGGCGCTTGAGCTTGGGCGGGTTCTGCGCCGACCAGGTGGCCGGATGCTCGAACAGGGCCTGGGCCACCTGGCGCAGATCGCCGCCGCTCTCGCGCCAGCGCCGCGCCAGGGCGTCCACCAGGGCGGGTGGCGGCGTGTCGCTGACGAAATGCAGGGCCAGCTTGCCGGCCAGATGGCGGGCGGTGGCCGGGTGCAGGGCCAGGTCTTGCAGCAGCTGATCCAGGGCCTCGGGGCCCTCGGGGTAGCGCCGGCCCAGCACGGTCTTGGGGCCGGGCTGGTGCAGGGCCGGCTGGAAGCTGGCGCGGCCGTCGCCGCCTTGCAGGCGCACGGTCCAGCCGGTCAGCAGCCGGGCGGTCTCGGTGACATCGGCCTGGCTGTAGCCCCCATTCACACCCAGGGTGTGCAGCTCCAGCAGTTCGCGCGCCAGGTTTTCATTCAGCCCACGCTCGCGCCGCAGGCCGGCCCGGGACTGCGGGCCCATGGACTGGGCGTTGTCCAGATAAAGCAGCATGGCCGGGTGCAGGGTGGAGGCGCGCAGCAGGGCGCTGAAGCGGCCGAAGGCCTGCGGACGTATGGCCTCGTTCTCATGCGGCCAGACCAGGGCGCGGGTGGCGCCCTTGGTGGCGGCCACGCAGCAGTGGTTGGCCCAGAACTGCACCCAGCGCTCGGCCACCGGGGTTTCGGTCGTGATGATGTGCTGCCAGCGCCGCTGCAGGGCGGCCCGGTTGGCGCGGCGCAGGGTCAGGGCTTGCGCGTTTGGGCGCAGCTCGGGGGCGGACGCGGCAGCCGCGGGCGCGGCCGCGCTGCGCAGCAGCTCGCCGGTCAGGCGCAGGGCGGCCGCGCCGTCCATCAGGCCGCCGGCGTCAAACGGCGTCTGGGCGCCGGGCAGGAACTGGGCCAGCACCCAGGACCTGGGGTCGGCCCCGGGGCCGCGCAGACTGGTTTCGCTGTAACCGAAGCGATGGGCGGCGAGGGTGGCGGCTTGCATGAGGTGGCGAGGCGCATAAGCGCAAGCGAGGACCCTGCTTGAACCCCGGTGGCATGCCGCTCTTACGCGCCGCTTGGCAAGTCCTACCTTGTTGCTGGGCCATGGAGGCTGGCTCGTAAGTCGCGCTGCTGGACGGCGGTTCAAGCCGCACCTTTCCACTTCAGTGTCCAGGAGTTCTCATGAACCTGTTTTTCCGCGCCCCGACCTTGAGCGTGCTGTTGCTGCTGGGCCTGAGCCCCTTGTTGGCCCAGGCCCAGGCCCAGGGCGAGGCCGCCGAGCGCATGGAGCAGCGCATCGACCAGCGCCAGGAGCGCCAGGCCCAGCGCCTCGCCCAGGGCGCGGCCTCGGGCCAGCTGACGGCGCGCGAGCAGCACCGCCTGGCGCGTCAGCAGCAGCACACGGCCCGCATGGAGCAGCGTGCCGAGGCCGACGGCCAGCTCAGCCGCCGCGAGGCCCGCCGCCTGGAGCACAGCCAGGACCACAACAGCCGTGCCATCGCGCGCCAGAAGCGCGATGGGCAAACCCAGCCCCAGCCGCAGCCTTGAATCCTGCGCTCGGTGAGCCGCGCGCTCAGGGCGGCGTGCTGGCGCGCTGCTGCGCGTAGTGCGCGGCCCGCGCCGCGTCGCCCCGGGCGCGGTAGAGGATCTCCAACTCCTCGAAGACATAGGGATCGGGCTGGCCGGCCGCGGCGCAGGCCTGTTCCAGGGCCAGCTGCTGGGCCAGGGCCGCCTCGGTCTCGCCCAGCAGGCGCAGCTGGTTGGCCACCATCCAGCGCGCGATGCGCAGGCGGCCGCCGCCATCGCTGCCTGGCGCCTCCTGCTCGCGCAACTCCAGCGCGGTCTGGAAGGCCAGCAGGGCCTCCTGCTGCCGGCCGAGCGCGCGCAGGTTGAGGCCCAGATTGTTCTGCAGCGAGGCGCGCCAGCGCCGTGCCGCCGGCTGCGGCGAGGTCTCGGCCAGGGCCAGGGCCTCGCGGTTCCAGCGCAGCTGATCGGCGGGCGCACTGTCCACAAAAGCCATCATGTGCAGCGCGTCCACGGCCAGCCCGTCGAGGCCGGCCGCGCGCGCCTCGGCCAGGGCAGCGAGATAGGCGCGGCGAGCGGCCACGCGGGCCTCGGGCGTACGCTGCGCGGACGGGTGGCTGGCCGAGATGAAGCTGCGGCCCAGCTCCAGGGCCTGGCGCACGCGCGCCTCGGGCCCGGCCGTGGCCAGCTGGGGTTCGAGGCTCAGCAGCAGGGCGCGGGCGCCTTCGAAATCGCGCCGCAGGCCCAGGCTGCGGGCGATCTGGGTCTGCAGGATCAGGGCCTCATCCCCGCGGGCCTGGACCAGGGCGGCGCGAAAGCGCTGCTCGCTCAGGGCGGGCCGGGCGTAGTCCCACAGCGCGTCCAGATCCTGGGCCTGAGCCGAGGCGGCCAGCAGCAGGAGCGAGCAGAGTAGGGCGGATGGCTTCATGGGGCGGCGGCAAGTTTTTGCGTTTCATCGTATCGTGTCACCGCGACGATCCCGGCCCCCGGCCGGATCCCTTGATTCCCGACTCACACGGAGACCCCATGAAGCTCTACTACAGCCCCGGCGCCTGCTCGCTGTCCCCCCATATCGTGGCGCGCGAAGCTGGCCTGAATGTCGATCTGGTGCTGGCCAGCACCAAGACCAAGAAGCTGCAGGACGGCACCGACTTCTACACCATCAACCCCAAGGGCTCGGTGCCCGTGCTGGAGCTGGATAACGGCCAGCGCCTCACCGAAGGCCCGGCCATCGTGCAGTACCTGGCCGATCTGGCGCCCGCCAGCGGCCTGGCGCCGGCCGCCGGCACCTGGGAGCGCGCACGCCTGCAGGAATGGCTGAACTTCATCACCTCCGAGCTGCACAAGGGCTTCTCGCCCCTGTTCACCCCGGGCATGGTGGAAGAGGCCAAGCCCCTGTTCCGCGCCAAGCTGCTGGAGCGTTTCAAGTACGTGGACCAGCAACTCGAAGGCAAGAGCTATCTGATGGGCGAGACCTTCACGGTGGCCGACGCCTACCTCTTCACCGTCAGCAACTGGGGCCAGTATGTGGGCGTGGACATCGCGCCTTTCGCCAACCTGGCCGCCTTCCGCGCCCGCGTCTCGGCCCGCCCGGCCGTGCAGGCCGCGCTGGAGGCCGAGGGCTTGCTGAAGAAGTAACGCCGCGGGTTGTTTGAGGGCCCCTCACCAGGGGCTCTTGATTGCGCGCAAGGCGCTCAGCCGCGTCGAGAGACTTGATCCAGCGCAAGCCTGCGACGGTGCGGGGGATGGCCAAATCGCCGCCTCCAACAAGCTGGCCGTCCGTGGCGGCGCCGGTCGCGGTCGCGAGACCTGCATGGCGTCCTGAATCCGAAGCCCGAGCGCGCTCCAGCGCATCGGGGACCATGGGGCAACTGAAAGGTTTTTGCCTTGAGTATCGAACCCTGGTCGGATGATGAATTCGCCGAACTGGCCCTGATGCCGGTGCCCGAGCCCGGCGGCTCGGGCGTGGCCCCGGCCCCGCAGCCCTGGGATGGCAGCCGGCGCTGGATAGACCTGATGCCCGATGGGGTGCTGGTGGTGGACCGCGAGGGCCTGATCTGCTGTGCCAACCAGGCCATGCAGGAGCTCAGCGGCCATGCGCCCGCGGCGCTTGAGGGCCAGGCCCTGAGCGTGCTGCTGCCACCGGCCTTGCGGTCGCGCCACGGCGCGCATCTGCAGGCCTACTTTGCCGCGCCCCACAGCCGCGCCATGGGCCGGGTGCAGGCATTGAACCTCTGGCATGCCGAGGGGCGGGAGCGCCCGGTGGACATCTCGCTGGGCCTGTGCCGCTTCGAGCAGCGCCCCTGCACCCTGGCGGTGATCCGGGACATGAGCCACTTCCAGGCTTTGCAGGCCCAGCTGCGCCACCAGGTCATGCACGACGGGCTGACGGGGCTCTACAGCCGCCAAATGTTCGGTGAGCTGCTGGGGCGCGCCCTGGAGCAGAGCGCCCGCAGCGGCCAGCCCACCGCCTTGCTGCTCATCGATCTGGATGATTTCAAGTCGGTCAACGACGGTCATGGCCACCATGTGGGCGATGCGCTGCTCAGGGAAGTGGCGCGTCGCATGCGGCGCTCCCTGCGCCAGAGCGATGTGCTGGCGCGCCTGGGCGGGGACGAGTTCGCGGTGCTGTTGCCCGAGCTGCTGGACGCCGAACATGCGCTGCGGGTGGCCGAGAAGCTGGTTCAGGTGCTGACCCGGCCCTGGCGCCAGCAACACCACGAGCTCACGCCGGGGGCCAGCATCGGCATCGTGCTGCTGCCGCGCGATGGTCAGGATGCCGACACCCTGATGCGCCGCGCCGATCTGGCCATGTACCGCGCCAAGGAGGCGGGCCGCGGCTGCTATGCGGTCTATGACGCCGAGATGTCCCGGCGCGTGGAGGAGAAGCTGCGCCTGCAGGCCAGGCTCAAGCTGGCCCTGCAAAGCCCGGACGGCGGCGGCCTGAGTCTGCACTACCAGCCTCAGGTGGCGGCCGAGGGCGGACAGGTGGTGGGCCTGGAGGCCTTGCTGCGTTGGCGCGATGCCGAGCTGGGGGAGGTCAGCCCCGCCCGCCTGATTGCCGTGGCCGAGAGCAGTGGCCTGATCCTGCCCCTGGGCGACTGGGTGTTGGTCCAGGCCTGTTCTCAGCTGGCCCAGTGGCGCGAGCAAGGTCAGACCATGCTGCGCATCTCGGTCAATGTCTCGCCCCACCAGCTGCGCCAGCCCGGCTTCGAGCAGCGCCTGCTCGAGCTGCTGCAGGCCCATGCCGTGCCGGCGGGCATGCTGGAGCTGGAGATCACCGAGAGCGCCGCCATGGCCCATCGCGAGCAGGCCTCGGACCTGCTGGAGCGCATTGCGGCCCTGGGCGTGCCGCTGGCCCTGGACGACTTCGGCATGGGCTACTCATCGCTGGGGCATCTGCAGCAGCTGCCGGTGTGCCGGCTCAAGCTGGACCGCAGCTTTATACGCGGCCTGCCCGGCCACAGCCAGGATGCGGCCCTGACCCGGGCCGTGATCGGCCTGGCCCGCAGTCTGGGCAAGAGCCTGGTGGCGGAGGGTGTGGAGACCGCGGCCCAGCACAGCTTTCTGGCCGGGGAGGGTTGTGAGCTGCTGCAGGGCTGGCTGTTCGCACCGGCCCTGCCGCCGGCCGAGCTGCCCGCCTGGCTGGCAACGCGGCCGGCGCAGCCCGGGCCCGGCCTGCCGCTATCGCCTTGCCCGCCGCCGCCGCCCAGGTCCTGAGCGCCGGCGGCCGGGCCGGCTTCAAGCCTTCTTGGCCGGGGCCTTGATCAGACCCTCGCAGGTGGCGCGCTGCTGGTCGGCGGTGTCGACCTTGGCACAGATGCCGTTGAGCTGGGTCTTGAGGCGGTTCAGCACCGCCTGGTGCTGGCCCTCGGCATTCCAGCTGGCCAGCTTGGCGCCCACGCGCTGCAGGGAGCGGGCGCTGCGCTCATAGAAGGCGCCCTTGTCCTGGCCGGCTTCCTTGAAAAGCTGGGCCGCGGTCTTCTCGATCTTGGCCGCATCCTGCGGCGCCAGGTCCACCAGGGCCGCGAAATAGCCCGAGCCCCATTGCAGGCGGGTGGCCGGGCCCTCGCTCTTGTTGAAGGCTTCCTCGTACCAGCGCAGGGCCTCGTCCTTGCGGCCCTGCTTGCGGGCATTGCCGCCCAGCTGGCTCATCAGGTAGTAAGGCGAGTGGCTCTTGGCCAGGCTGGCCTTGAGCAGATCGTCGCTCTCCTTCCACAGCCCGGCCTGGCCCAGCAGATAGGCCACCGAGGTGATCACGGCCTGGCGCTCATAGCCCTCGGTGACCTCGCGGTCGGCGCGGGCGGCATGGGCCTTCACATCGGCCAGCAGCTCGGCCGGCAGCTTGGGGCTCACGGCGTCGGCCGGCTGGTCCATGCGGGCCAGGCGCACCCGACCGATCATGGCCGAGCTGCGGTCCGCACGCGACAGGCTGGCATCGGCCTCCAGGCGGCGCAAGGCGCTGTCGTAGAGGGCCACCAGGCTCTGGCGCTCGGCGCCGGCCTCGGGCTGCAGGGCGCGCACGATGTCGGCGGCTTCGCCCGTCAGCACATCGGCGTGGGCCCGGCTCAGAACGGGGTTGCTCAGAATGCCGCGCACCCGCTCGCGCAAGGCTGCATCGGCCTTCACGCCCTGGCCACTGTTGCTGGCCGCCAGGGCCTTGAGCCAGAGGCGGTTGACCGTGTCGGCGTCGGCGCCGCCGCCCTGTGCGCCCGCTGCCAGCTGCACCAGCAGACCCGTGCGTTCGGTGGGGGCCACCAGCTGCTGCTCATCGGTCTCCCAGGAGTAGAAGCCCAGCAGGCGCCATTCGTTGGCGCTGAGCTTCTTGCCCGCCTGGGCGTCCGTCAGCACGGCCTTGACCGGGCGGCCGCCGGCCAGGCCCAGCTGCAGCACCTGCAGCACCTGGGCCGCCTCGGCCTCGCCGGGCAGGCGGGTGAGTTCCTGGCCTTCGGGGCTGAAGAGAATCAGGGTGGGATAGCCGCGCACCTTGAAGCGCGCGCCCAGCTTCTGGGCGCCGGGCAGGTCGCCATCGATATTCACGGCCACGAAGGCGCGCGTCTGCTGGATGAAGTCCTGGCTCTTGAACAGCGTGGCCTTGAGCTGGTTGCAGGGCGGGCACCACTTGGCGCCCCAGTACAGCAGCACCGGCTTCTTCTCGCTGCGGGCCTGGGCAAATGCGCGCTCGATATCGGCATCGGCGGCAGCCGGCAGCCAGGCGATGGCCTGGGCGGCGGTGGCGGGAGCGGTCGCCTGGGCAACCGGGGCGATGAGTGCCAGCGCGAGGGCCAGCGCGGAGAGTGCGGGTTTCATGCCGGGGATTGTCGCGCTCCGGGCCCACCCCTGCCCATGAGGGGAATGCAGTAGCTTATGCGGCCAAGGCACAAGCCGGTCGCGCCGGCCCAGGGGCATCCCGCCGTGGCCAGGTGTCGCGCCAGCTGTCGGCTTTCGACTAGGATGATTGCTGCCACGCCCTGCATCCATGCCCTTAGACAAAGCGCCAGCAGTTCTGTTGCCCCGGGGACCCGCCGTCCGCGCCGGGCTGGCCCGGCGCAGCGCCTGGCTGCTGGTGCTGGTGCTGATGCTCACCGTGCTGCTGCCGCTTCCCGTTAGTGCCCAGGTCTCGGCCGTGCAGCTGGACGCCGAGCAGCAGGCCTGGGTACGCAGCCAGGCCGGACGCACGCTGAGCGTGGGCTTCGACCCCTTCGCCGGCAGCGACAGCTTCGAGTTCCGCGGGCGCCGCCAGGGCCTGCTGCCGGCCATGCTGGTCGATATGCGCGAGCAGCTGGGCCTGCGCATCGTGGCCGCCGAGGTCAAGAGCTGGGATGACGCCTACCAGCGTTTCGTCAGCGGCGAGCTGGACCTGATCTATGGCGTGAACCAGACGGCCGAGCGCGAGCGCATCATGCGCTTCACCCGCGCCGTGCTGCAGTATCCCTATGTGGTCTTCGCGCGCAAGGACTCCGGCGTCCAGACCCTGGGTGATCTGGACGCGCGCCAGGTGGCCTTCCAGACCAGCGACTTCGCGATCGATCGCCTGGCCAGCGAGTACCCGAACATCAGGTTCCGCCCGCAGACCTATGCCGATCCGGCGACAGCCCTGCGGGCCCTGCAGCAGCGCGAGGTGGATGGCTTTGTCACCTCCGGCGGCAGCGTGGTGACCGAGTTCCTGCAGCAGTTTCCCAGCCTCCAGGTGGTGGCACAGCTCAGAACCATCACCTCGGACATGCGATTTGCCGTGGCGCGCGATCAGGTGCTGCTGGCGGGCCTGATCGACAGCTATCTCCAGCAGCGCAGAGAGTTCCTGCTGGCCCAGGCGGCCGCGGCCGACCGGCACTACATGCGCAAGCAGCTGCGTCTGAGCGAGGCCGAGATGCGCTGGCTGGATCTTGAGCAGCCGGTGGTGGTGGGTGTGGCCGAGGACTATCTGCCCTTCGACTACAACGACCAGGGGCGCTACGCGGGCATCATGGGCGTGACCCTGCAGCGCATCAGCGATCTGATCGGCCTGCGCATCCAGGTCCGGCAGGGCAGCTTCTCCGAGCTGCTGGCACAGGCCCGGGCAGGCCGGGTGCATGTGCTGAACATGGCCAGGACGGAGGAGCGCTTGGCCCATTTCCACTTTCCGCGCCCCATCAGCACGGAGCGCGACATCATCGTGGGCCGAAAGTCCATGCCGCCGGTGCAGGACATCTACGGCCTGGAGGGCCAGCGGGTGGCCGTGGTCGAGGGCTTCTGGCATGAGGAGCATCTGCGCAAGAACCTCAAGGCGCTGCGCCTGGTCAGGACCGCCAGCGTGGAAGAGTCCCTGGTCGCGCTGCGCGAGGGCCGGGCCGACTACATGATCGAGAACCCCACGGTGGTGGAGTTCTACATCAATGGTCTGGGCTATACCGAGCTGATCAAGCGCGGCATCACCTCCAAGGACTCCTACATCTACTTCGGCGTGAGCAAGCGCCAGCCCGAGCTGGCCGCGATCATGGACAAGGTGATCCCCCTCATCGACTTCGAGGACATGAAGTTCGAGGGCCTGCAGACCGTGCCCTCCCTGAACCACGCCGGCCGGCAGCGCCTGCTGTGGATGCTCAGCCTGCTGGCGGCCGCCCTGCTGCTGCTGGCGGTGTTTGCGCTCAGGACGGCGCGCAAGCTGATCCACCAGCGCGCCCTGAACCAGTTCCTCAGCGAGCGCGAGCACCTGCTCTACACCGACAGCCTCACCGGCCTGCACAACCGCAACTACTTCAGCCACAAGGCCGATCTCATCGGGGTGAGCGGCTTTCCGCAGGCGGTGGTGATGGCCGATCTGAACAACCTCAAGCGGGTCAACGACGGCCATGGCCATGCCGCCGGTGATGCGCTGATTCAGGGCTTTGCGCGCATCGCGCGGGCCCAGTGGCCGCAGGCCGAGGCCTTCCGCCTGGGCGGCGACGAGTTCCTCTTCATCCTGCCCGGGGTCGATCAGGCGCGCGTGGACCGCGAGGTGGCGGCCCTGCAGCAGCGCCTGCTGTCTGAGCACATCCTGCTGCCGGACGGCGCCCGCGTCCATGTCGGCGTGGCCCTGGGCAGCGCCCTGCGGCTGCAGGCTTCCCAGCCCCTGCAGGAGGCCATGGCGGCGGCCGATGCACGTATGTACGAGGCCAAGGCCGGGTTCAAGCGCCGCAGCAGCGACCCGGTCGACGATTCGGGGGCCTGAAGCCGGCCGATGCTCGCGGCCGGCATGGTGCCTACTCCGGCTCGCCGCTCGGGATGGGCCGCGCCCGGTTGGCGAACTGCGCCATCGCCACGCCGCCCAGGGTGATGGCCGCGGCCAGCAGCTTGACGGCGCTGAAGCTCTCGCCCGTGCTCAACCAGGCCGACAGGCCCGCGATGGGCGGCATCAGGTAGATCAGCGGTGCCGTGCGGGCCACGCCGCGCCGCTCGTTGACATAGCCCCAGGCCAGCCAGCCCGCGAAGCCGCTGGCCAGGATGGCCCAGGCCGCACCCAGCCACAGCCAGGGCGAGAGCCCGGCCCAGTCCACCCGCGCGGCCGCCGGTGCGCTCAGGGCCAGCACCGGCAGGCTGGCGATCAGGGTGGCCAGGCACATCACCAGCACGCCACCATGGCGCTCGATCAGGGGTTTGCTGGCCACCGTGTAGTAGCTGAACAGCGCGGCGGCGGCCAGCAGCACCAGATCGCCGCCGCTGGCGGTCCACTGGGCGGCCAGCAGCTTGTCCGACATGAAGAGCAGGGCCCCCGTGGCCGCCACCGCCACCCCCGCCACCTGGGCCCGGCTCAGGATCTCGATGCCGCTGGCGCGCAGGATCAGCAGGGTGAAGACCGGCCCACAGGCCAGCAGCACCGAGCTGGAGAAGGCGGTGGACCAGTGCACCCCGTAACTGGCCAGGGCCAGATGCAGGCCCTGGCCGATCAGGCCCAGGCGCAGCAGGGCGCCCCAGTCCGCGCGTGACAGACGCGGCCAGTGCCGGCCGTAGCGCCAGCACAGCAGGCCGGCGGCGCACAGCGGCATCAGCAGATAGCGCAGAAACAGAAAGCCCTCCGGCCCCATGGCCTGGAACAGAGTCTTCTGCAGCGGGAAATTCAGGCCCCACACCAGGATGGTGCCCAGGCCCAGCGCCAGGGCCAGGCCCTGGCCCTGGTCCGCCTGCGCGGCTTGCTCTTGTTTTGGCATGCCGCCATTCTTGCCCGGACCGGGACTGCCGGCGTGCGAACCGTGGACCGGGCCAGCGGACCTCAGCGCTCGCGGCGCAGCGTGCCCTGCATGGCGTTGGCGCCGCCCATCATGAAGACGGTGTAGATCCCCGTGCTCTGCACGGCCAGGCCGGAGACGCTGTAGACCGGGCTGCCCGAGCTGGGCGAGCTGACGTGGAGCAGCGAGCTGGTGCTGGCCGTGACGGTGCTGCTGCCCGAGATGCTGCCAGGCTGCACATTGCTGGCGATGGCGCTGTAGTCCAGGCTCAGGGTCAGCCCCGCGTTCAGGCGCGCCACGCCGTTGATCATGCGGAACTTGGCGCTGCCGGCGGCGGGCAGTCGGTTGTCGTCGCTGAGCACGCTGAGCTGGGGCGCGGCGGCCTCACCCCACACCAGCAGGGTGTAGTCATTGCCTGCGCTCATGGCGGGCGTGCTCACCGGCAAGGCGCGGCCATTGACGCTGAGATTCAGGGTCGGCGTACCCGCATCAACCAGCTGGTACTCACCGATATTCGGTGCCACCGAGCGCGGCATCAGCGTTACGCTGTCCAGGGTGGCCGTCAGCTCGGCGCTGTCGGCCAGGGCGGCCACCACACGGGCGCGGGCCTTGCTGGCGCCATAGGTGCTCAGCCCACCCTGCTGGGTCAGCAAGAGGCCGTTGACCAGCACGCCGCCCTGGGTGGGCGTCACCACCAGGGTGGCGACCTGCTTGCTGCCCAGGGTGATGCTGGGGATGTCCAGACGCAGATCGCCCTGGCGCCCACTGCCACTCAGGCGCAGGCGATAGCTGCCGCTGGTCAGGGTGTAGTAGCCGCTGCTGCTGCCCCCGGCTACGGCCGACATGGCGGGCGAGACATTGGCCAGCTCATCGATGTTCTGGGTCAGGTAGACGTCCAGGGCCCCCGCTTCGGGCGCCAGGTTCAAGACCATGAGCTTGCTGTAGTTCTCGGCCGGCGCCTCCTCATTCTCCTGCAGCACGGTGCTCTTCATGGCACCCGCCCAGCCGTAGCTGATGATGCTGTAGTGCGCGTCCTTGCTGAGCGAGGGGTACAGGGAGCTCAGGGTGTTGCCGCCCGATTGCACCAGGGCCACCAGGCTGCTGCCGGCCTGGGCGCTGGCGTAGGCGCTGGCCGCGCCATAGGCCACGCCGCTGGCCAGGCTGTTGTCGCCATGCTTGAGGTCCAGCCCGGCGTAGGCGCTGCTGGCATTCACCAGGCGCAGCTGCGCGCTGCCGCTGTCCTCGCTGTCTCCCCCGCCGCCGCCGCAGGCGCTCAGCAGGCCCAGGCCCGCAATCAAGGACAAGCAGGCAGCCCGGCGCTTCCAACCCATATTCAACTCCTGTGTGTGATGAAGTGGGCGCGATTGGAGTCGGGGCCTGTTGCCGGCATTTCTCGGAACATTGCGCTGCGTGAAGTTTTGTGGCGCGGGGCGGCGCAGGCCCGCTGCTAGACTGCGCGAGCCCGGCGGTTTCTCGCAGCACCGCGAGAATGAAAAGGGAACGACAGAACGGATGCGGACAGGCCTGCGCGAGCAGGCGGTTGGCGCCGAAGCTGTGGCTGCCCCCGCAACTGTGATCGGCGAGATCCCTGCCCCCTTGTGTCACTGGCCTTGTGCCGGGAAGACAGGCAGGGAACGATGACCCGAGAGCCAGGAGACCTGCCACCGGGCGATTGTGTTGTGCCGGGCGGGGTGTCCTGGAGCAAGAACTGATGGCTGTCCGCAGCCTCCTGTCAGGGAGGCCGCGGCGACCTGTCTTGCCGGGTCTGCAAAGACCTGTCCCCGCCTCCTTTTCCGGAGGTGTCTCTTGTCTCTTCAGTGTTCCGATGATGCGGCGTCTGCTGCCGCAGTCTCCCGGCCGGGCGATGCGCTCTTGCCGGCCCTGACCGTGGTGGACATGGTCTGGCCCGAACAGTCCAATCACCATGGCACCCTGTTTGGCGGGGCCGCCCTGTCCATGCTGGACCGTCTGGCCTTCATCCTGGGCAGCCGGGTGCTGCGTGGCACCGTGGTCACGGGGGCCGTGGGGCGTCTGGACTTTGCGGCCCCGGTGCCGGCCGGTCAGGTGGCCGAGTGCCGGGCGCGGGTCTGCCGGCGCGGGCAACGCTCGGCCACGATCGGCCTGGAGCTCTTTGCCGAGGACGTGCTCAGCGGTGAACGCCAGCTCTGCCTGTCCGGTGAGTTCGTCATGGTGCGGCGGGCCGAGAGCGAGGGGACGCTGCCGCCTGCCATGGCCCCGACGCCGGCTCTCGAGGGGCCGGACCCGGCCGTGGTCCGCGTGGCCGAGATCGTGTTTCCCGGCCATGCCAATCACCGTGGCCTCTTGCATGGCGGCCCCGCCATGGCCTGGATCGCCAAGGCGGGCTTTGTGGCGGCGAGCCGGCGTGTGCGGCGCCCGGTGGTTGTGGCCAGCAGCGAGCGCATGGACTTTGTGGCCCCGGCCCGTGTCGGCGATGTGGTCGAGGTCTGCGCCCAGGTGCTTGAGCAGGGGCGGCGCTCCATCCGTGTGGCGGCCAGCATGTGGGCCGAGTGTCCCGGCACCGGCGAGCGCCGGCTGTGCACCTCCGCGAGCCTGGTCTATGTCGCACTTGCCGATTGAGCTGGGCGTGCTGGACGCGCGCCACGTCCATGCCCTGGGCCTGCATCTGCTGGCCCTGGATGAGCCGGATCGTCATGCCCGCTTCGGCCAGTCGCTCAGCGACGAGGCCCTGCTGGCCTGGGTGCATCGCATTCCCTGGCAGCGGGACCGCTGGACGGGCGCCTGGGCCGGCCCCGAGAACCATCTGGTGGGCGCGATCCAGCTGGTGCGCACGCGGCGGCCAGGCGTCTGGGAGCTGGCGCTGAGCGTGGCCGTGCCCGCCCGTCGTCATGCCGTGGCCACCCGGCTGCTGGCCGCCGTCCTGAGCGACACGGCCCTGGCCGACTGCCGCAGCCTGCTGTGTCATCACGGCCATCCGGCACTGCGCCGCATGGCCCGGCAGCTGGGCCTGGCCTGTGTCGAGGGCGCTCCCACGCCGGGTCTGCTGATCCAATGCCGCGGCGGGCTGCGCTGAGGCCCTGGGGGCGCGGTCTCGGCGCCATGGGCACTTTCCCCAGGCTGGCGGGCGGGCATCTTGGATAGATTGCGGCGCCAGGGCGGCCCCCCTGGCTGCTAGCATCGCGCCCCCATGAGTCATCCCTATCCCCATCTGCTCGCCCCGCTGGACCTGGGCTTCACCACCCTGCGCAACCGCGTGCTGATGGGCAGCATGCACACCGGCCTGGAAGACAGCCGCCGCCATGTGGAGCGGCTCACGGCCTATTTCGCCGAGCGCGCGCGCGGCGAGGTGGGCCTGATCGTGACCGGCGGCTATGCCCCCAATATCGAGGGCTGGACCAAGCCCTTCGCCGGCACCCTGGCCACACGCGGCGCCGCGCGGCGTCACCAGCCCATCACCCAGGCCGTGCATGCCGAGGGCGGCAAGATCGCGCTGCAGATCCTGCACACCGGCCGCTATGGCTACCACCCGCTGGCCGTCGCGCCCTCGGCCCTGAAGTCGCCCATCACGCCCTTCACGCCGCGCGAGCTCTCGGCACGCGGCATCGAGCGCCAGATCCGTGCCTTCGTGCGCTGCGCCCAGCTGGCCCGCGAGGCCGGCTACGACGGCGTGGAGGTGATGGGCTCCGAGGGCTATTTCATCAACCAGTTCCTGGTGGCGGCCACCAACCAGCGCCAGGACGGCTGGGGCGGTGCCTACGAGAACCGCATGCGCCTGCCGCTGGAGATCCTGGCGCGCATGCGCGAGGCCGTGGGGCCGGACTTCATCATCATCTACCGCCTCTCCATGCTGGACCTGGTGCCCCAGGGCAGCAGCTGGGACGAGGTGCTGCAGCTGGCGCGCGGCGTGGTCAAGGCCGGTGCCACCCTGATCAACACCGGCATCGGCTGGCACGAGTCGCGCATTCCCACCATCGCCACCAGCGTGCCGCGCGGCGGCTTTGCCTGGGTCACCCGCCAGCTGCGCGAGCAGCTGCGGGCCGAGGGCATCAACATCCCGCTCATCACCAGCAACCGCATCAACACCCCCGAGGTGGCCGAGGACCTGCTGGCCCAGGGCGACGCCGATATGGTGAGCATGGCGCGGCCCTTTCTGGCCGACCCCGAATTCGTGCGCAAGGCCCGCGAGGACCGCGCGGCCGAGATCAACACCTGCATCGCCTGCAACCAGGCCTGTCTGGACCATGTGTTCAAGCAGCGCATCGCCAGCTGCCTGGTCAATCCGCGCGCCGCCCACGAAACCCTGCTGCGCCCCATGCCCAGGCCGGCGGGGCAGGGGCCCAAGCGTGTAGCCGTGGTGGGGGCGGGCCCCTCGGGGCTGGCGGCGGCCTGCACTCTGGCCGAGCGCGGCCATGCGGTCACGCTCTTCGACGCCGCGGCCGAGATCGGCGGCCAGTTCAATATGGCCAAGCGCATCCCGGGCAAGGAGGAGTTCCAGGAAACCCTGCGCTACTTCGGCCAGCGCCTAGCGCGTGCCGGCGTCGAGCTGCGTCTGAACCAGCGCGTGGGCCTGGATGCGCTGCAGGGCTTTGACGAGGTGCTGCTGGCCACCGGCGTGAGCCCGCGCAACCCGCGCATCCCCGGCCAGGCCGAGGGCGAGGCACGGGGTCAGGTCTTGAGCTATATCGATGTGCTGCGCCACGGCAAGCCTGTGGGCCAGCGCGTGGCCGTGGTGGGCGCGGGCGGCATCGGCTTCGATGTGGCCGAATACCTGGTCGAGGCCGGCCATTCCCTGGCCCTGGATGCGCCGGCCTGGCGCCGCCACTGGGGCGTGGGCGATCCGGCCCAGGCGCGCGGCGGCCTGCTGGCACCCCAGCCCCAGGCCCCGGCGCGCCAGGTGACCCTGCTGCAGCGCCGCGCCGGCAAGCCGGGCGCGGGCCTGGGCAAGACCACCGGCTGGATCCACCGCGCGGCGCTCAAGATGGCCCAGGTGCAGATGCTCGCGGGCGTGAACTACGAGTCCATCGACGAGCAGGGCCTGTGGATCAGCTTTGGCGAGCGCCGCGAGGACCTGCAATGCCTGGCGGTGGACAGCATCGTGCTGTGCGCCGGCCAGGAGCCGCAGCGCGAGCTGGAGGCGCCGCTGCGCGCAGCCGGCGTCTCGTTGCATCTGATCGGTGGCGCCAGCGAGGCGGCTGAACTGGATGCCAAGCGTGCAATATTGCAGGGAACCCGGCTCGGCATGAGCCTGTAGTCCCTAGTCAGGCTCAAGCGGGGCCCCGACACTCCCGAAACGCCGAATACGAGGGAACACCCGGCGGTAACGGGTGCATCTGGCAATAACAGGTCGCACGGGCGTCACGAACGCCCGGCTGTGCGACCGATAAGGTGTGTTCGCCCATGAGCCTGATCTCAAGCCTGCGCCATCCGCGCTGGCCTGCATTGCCGGCCCTGGCCTTGCCCGGGACGCTGCTGGCCCACCCCCACGGGGGTGAGGGCTGGGCCGCGGCATTCAGCGGTCCTCTGGACCTCTCCAACCCCCAGCTGTGGCTGGGCGCCGCCTCCCTGCTGGGCGCGCTGGCCATGGGTCTGGGCCTGGTGCTCCTGCGCCGCCAGCGCCTGCGTCTGCGCCTGCGCAAGCTGGAGCTGCAGCGCGTCAGGCGCGAGCGCAGCCGCCTGGCGGCCCTGCTCAATGCCATTCCCGACGGCGTGTTCTTCAAGGACCAGGACGGGGTCTACGAGGCCTGCAATCCGGCCTTCGAGCGCCTGATCGGCCTCAGCGAGGCCCAGCTTCAGGGCAAGCGCGACGCCGACCTCGCCCAGATCCTGCCGGAGCACGGCCGGGCCTGGGCCCGTGGCAGCGACGGCATCCGTCTGTGCCTGGACATGCAGCAGGCGCCGGTCTCGGCCGACGGCGAAGCCTTGGGCGTGCTGGGCGTGGCGCGCGATATGACCGAGCTGCAGATGGCGCTGGAGGAGTTGCGCCGCGCGGCCGTGGTCTTCGAGCATTGCGCCGAGGGCATCCTGCTGCTGGACGAGCAGGCGCGCATCGTGGATGCCAATCCGGCGTTTTCCATCATCAGCGGCCACGATCTGCGTGATGTGATGGGCCAGATGCCCCAGCCCCTGTGCCTGGGCGAGCAGCAACCCGAGGTGCTGGAGCAGCTCTGGGCCAGCCTGGACGCCGAGGACAAATGGTGCGGCGAGCTCATGCTGCGCCGCCGCGACGGCGAACCCATTCCCGTCTGGGCCACCATGGTGCGGGTGCAGCCCAGCAGCTCCAGCCCGCTGCAGCATCTGCTGGTGCTCAGCGATATCTCCAAGCTCAAGAGCACCGAGGCCGAGCTGCTGCACCAGTCCCTGCACGACCGTCTGACCGGCCTGCCCAACAAGGCCCTGCTGCGCGACCGCATCGGTCGTCAGATCGGCAATGCCCAGCGTGACCAGACCCGGGTGGCCGTGCTCTACATCGATCTGGACGGCTTCCGCGATGTGAACGACATCGTCGGCCATGGCGCCGGCGACGCGGTGCTCAAGGAGGCGGCGTCGCGCTTTCTGGGCGTGGTGCGGGCCAGCGACTCGGTGGCCCGGGTCGGCGCGGACGAATTCGTGGTCATGCTCTCCGGCCTGGTGGACGAGGAAACCTCCATGCGTCTGGGTGATCGCCTGATCCAGGCCATGGACGAGCCCATCATGGTGGGCTCACATCGTTTCAATCTGGGCGCCAGCATCGGTCTGGCCATCTATCCGGCCGACGGCCAGGATGTGGACGAGCTGCTGCGCAATGCCGAGGCCGCCATGTGCCGCGCCAAGGTGCATGCCCGCAACTCGGTGCAGGCCTACCGTCCCGAGCTGACCCAGGCGGTGCAGCAGCGCTTCGAGCTCACCCACGCCATGCGCCAGGCCAATGAGGCGGCGCAGTTCCGCCTGGAGTACCAGCCCCAGGTGCGCCTATCCGATGGCGCGCTGATCGGCGCCGAGGCCTTGCTGCGCTGGCGCCACCCCACGCGTGGCCCCATCTCGCCGGCGGAGTTCATTCCCCTGGCGGAGGAGACCGGGCTCATCATTCCCATTGGCCGCTGGGTGCTGGAGCAGGCCTGCGCCCAGGCCGCCCGCTGGCAGGGCCTGGACGGCAAGCCCCAGCAGGTGGCCGTCAATGTCTCGGCGCGCCAGCTGCGCCAGGGGGACTTCGTGCAGAGCCTGGATGCCATCCTGGCCGACACCGGCTGCCCGCCCCAGGCCCTGGAGCTGGAGGTGACCGAAAGCCTGGTGCTGGAGGACGCCGAGCAGACCATCGAGCTGCTGACCCAGATCACGGCCCGCGGTGTGCGCATCGCCATCGACGACTTCGGCACCGGCTATTCCTCGCTGTCCTACCTCAAGCGCATGCCGGTGCAGACGCTCAAGGTGGACCGCAGCTTCGTCACCGAGCTGGGCAGCGACAGCAATGCCTCGGCCATCGCCCGCACCGTGATCGTGCTGGCGCACAGCCTGGGCATGGACGTGCTGGCCGAGGGCGTGGAAACCGCCGAACAAGCCGCCTGGCTCCAGCGCGAGGGCTGCGACTGGGCCCAGGGCTGGCTCTATGGCCGCCCCATGCCGGCCGAGGACTTTGGGCTGGCCACGCCGCCCACCGAGCCGCGCGTCGCCCGGGTCCGGCATCTGCAGCTGGCCTGAGCCCGCCGCGGGCTCAGCGCCCGCTGCGGCTGCCGGCTGTCACCAAGCCCTGCCGCCGCAGCGGCTAGCATGGCCCCCATGCTGTCCGACACCCTGTTCCACCCCGACGCGGCCCGTGCCTGGCTGCTGCTCACCCGTCTGGGTGAGATGCAGATCCTGCTGCCCCTGGCGGCGGCGGCCTCGCTGTGGCTGTGGAAGTCGGCGGCGCAGACGCGCCTGGTGCTGCGCTGGGCCGCTGCCGCCGCCCTGGCGGCCACCCTGACCGCCGGCAGCAAGCTGGCCTTCATGGGCTGGGGCCTGGGCTCGGCGCGCTGGGACTTCACCGGCATCTCGGGCCATGCCCTGTGCGCCGCGCTATGCCTGCCCCTGCTCGCCTGGGTCAGCCTGGCGGCGGGTGGCCGCCCCGACCCCCGGGGTCTGCGCCGCAAGCTGGCCCTGCTGGCGGGCTATATGGTGGCGGCCCTGGTGGCCTGGTCGCGCATTGAGGTGGGGGCGCACTCGCATTCCGAGGTGGCCGCCGGCTTTGCCCTGGGGGGCCTGGCCAGCGCCTGGGCCCTGACCGGGACGTCTGAGCTGCGGGCCTTGCAGCCCCGCTGGCTGGCGGCGGGCTTGGCGGCGGGCCTGCTGCTGCTGCCGCTTGCGGCACCGCGCTCCCGCAGCCATGAGCTGATGATGGAGCTCTCGCGCCAGCTCTCGGGGCGGGACCAGCTCTACACCCGGCGCGATCTGCACCGCCGCACACCGGCGGCGGCACGCTCCGCCCTGCGCTTCAGTGAAGCCGCGCCGTCGCCTGCGGGAACCACAGCCCCAGGGCCGGCTCATCCAGGGCTTCGCTGATCTCCAGGCCGCGGTTCAGCTCATAGCTGGACTCATACCAGCCGCAGCCCGCGGCCGGGTCCTGTGCCGGGATGCTGCTGGCCGCAGCCGGGCGTGTGCCGTCACGCGGGGCGGCTTGCGGGGCTTGCGAAGCGTGGTGCCGGCGGCTGCAGAACTGGAACAACATGATGCGGACTCCTGGACGGTGGGCTTCTGCGGCCGGGGAGGGGCTGCAGGCCCTGTGCTATCCAGTGTGGTCGCCCGGCCTCTGGCTTCCCATCACACGGAGGGTGGGGCGGTGGGGGAGGGGGGAACCCGCTCCCGCCGAAGGGGGAGGGCGGCGCTGAGGCTTGAAATTCCGCCCGCCCTGGACAGGAGGCCTCAGATCGGCAGTGCCGTCGTGTGCTTCACCTCTTCCATCACCGCATAGGTGCGGGTCTCCCGCACGCCGGGCAGGGTCCAGATCACGCTGCCGATGAACTCGCGGTAATGGCCCATATCGGCCACCCGGGTCTTGAGCAGGTAGTCAAAGCCGCCGGCCACCAGATGGCATTCCAGGATCTCGGGTCGGGCTTGCACGGCGGCCTTGAAGTTGTCCATCACATCGTGCACCGTGCGGTCCAGCAGGATCTCGATGAAGACCAGCATCGAGGCCCCCAGCTTGGCCGGGTTGAGCCGGGCCTCGTAGCCCAGGATGTAGCCCTCGCGGGTGAGGCGCTTGACGCGCTCCAGCACCGCCGTGGGTGAGAGGTGCACCGCCTCGGCGAGTTTGAGGTTGGAGATGCGACCGTCCGCCTGCAGCACGCGCAGGATGCGGGCGTCGATCTTGTCGAGTTCTTCGGTCACAGGATTTTTCTCTGAGGAAGCGTCAATGTTCTGAATTTAATTCAGATTGATGATCAATAAAGTTCCGACAGTCACTAATGAGAGGTCCGCCATGAGCGCTTTTGCCCTGCCCCCGGAGTCGCCCCGTCTGCCCAATCCCTACCGGGATGAGATTCCCCTGGTGCAAGCCCTGGCGGCCAGCGTGCGGCTGGACTGGCCGGCGGTGCTGGCCACGGCCGCGCCCTGGGTGGAGCAGGTGCGTGCCAACCCGGCGCCCTTCTGGGCCATGGAATCCCTGCTGCGCGAGTACCCCATCACCAGCGCCGAGGGCCTGGCCCTGATGCGCCTGGCCGAGGCCCTGCTGCGGGTGCCGGATGTGGAAACCGCCATCGCGCTGACGGCCGACCAGCTGGGCAAGGCCGATTTCGACGCCAGCTCGGAGGGCCCGCACAAGCTGTTGGCCGGTCTGGCGGCCAGCGCCATCGGCCTGTCCAAGAAGTTCCTGCCCGAGGCCGAGAGCGAGGGCGGCCTGTTCAAGCGCCTGGGCGCCCAGACGGTGGTGGCCGCCACGGTGCGCGCTATCCAGCTGCTGGGCCGCCAGTTCGTGCTGGGCCGCAGCATCCAGGAGGCCATGGGCGAGGCCGATGCGGCGCGCAAGGCCCAGGCTCAGCTGCGCTTTTCCTACGACATGCTGGGCGAAGGCGCCCGTACCGAGCACGATGCCGAGCGCTACCAGGCGGCCTATGTGGGCGCCATCAAGGCCATCGCGGCGGGCCGCAAGGCCGAGTCGCCCGAGGGTGCCGACGGCATCTCCATCAAGCTCAGCGCCCTGTTCTCGCGCTACGAGGTGCTGCAGCGCGAGCGCGTGTTCGCCGAGCTGCTGCCGCGCGTCTGGCAGCTGATCGAGCTGGCGGCCCAGGCCAATATCAACCTCACCATCGACGCCGAGGAGGTGGACCGCCTGGAGCTCTCGCTCGATGTGCTGGACACCCTGGCCGCGCGCATCGCCACGCATTACCCGCAGTGGCGCGGCTTCGGCCTGGCCGTGCAGGCCTACCAGACCCGCGCCCGCCAGGTGGTGGACGAGGTGGCCGCCATCGCCCGCAAGCATGGGCTCAAGTTCATGGTGCGCCTGGTCAAGGGCGCCTACTGGGACGGCGAGATCAAGCGCGCCCAGGAGCAGGGCCTCTCGGCTTACCCGGTGTTCACGCACAAGCAGCACACCGATGTCTCGTATCTGGCCTGTGCCCAGGCGCTCATCGGCCATGCCGATGTGATCTACCCGCAGTTCGCCAGCCACAACGCCGGCACCATCGCCGCCATCCTGCAGATGGCGCGCGCGGCGGGGGCCAAGTTCGAGATGCAGCGCCTGCACGGCATGGGCGAGGGCGTGTACCGCGAGGTCTTGAAGGACTCCAGCATTCCCTGCCGCGTCTACGCCCCGGTGGGCGAACACCGCGACCTGCTGGCCTATCTGGTGCGCCGCCTGCTGGAGAACGGCGCCAACAGCTCCTTTGTGCACCAGCTGGCCGATGCCGAGGTCAAGGTGGACGAGCTGCTGGCCTCGCCGCTGAGCCAGGTGCAGAGCAGCGGCTCCCTGCCCCTGCCGCTGCACATCCTGGGCGAGCGGCTCAACAGCCGCGGCGCCGACCTCACCGCGCCGGACGAGCGTGCGCCCATCGTGGCCGCCATCGCCGCGGCCCGCGTGCAGCCCGTGCCCGAGGCCTTTGCCGCCGATGTGGACGCCGCCATGGCCCGCCTGGCCGCCGGCTTCCCGGCCTGGAGCGCCCGCCCCGTGGCCGAGCGCGCCGCCATCCTGCGCCGCGCCGCCGATGCGCTGGACGCGCGCCTGCCCGAGTTCTGCGGCCTGCTGGTCCAGGAGGCCTACAAGACCGCGGGCGACTGCATCGCCGAGGTGCGCGAGGCGGTGGACTTCCTGCGTTACTACGCCGACCAGGCCGAGCTGGAGCGGGAGCCTCTGCAAGGCCGCGGCGTCTTCGTCTGCATCAGCCCCTGGAACTTCCCCCTGGCCATCTTCGCCGGCCAGGTGGTGGCCGCCCTGGTGGTGGGCAATACCGTGGCCGCCAAGCCCGCCGAGCAGACGCCCTATGTGGCGCTGAAGATGGTGGAGCTGCTGCATGAGGCCGGCGTGCCGCAAGACGCCCTGGCCCTGCTGCACGGCCCCGGCGAGACCGTGGGCGCCGGCTTGGTGGCCCATGCCCAGACCGCGGGTGTGTGCTTCACCGGCTCCACCCAGGTGGCCCAGATCATCAACCGCACCCTGGCCGCCAAGCCCGGCGACGGCCTGCTGCCCCTGATCGCCGAAACCGGCGGCATCAATGCCATGGTGGTGGACTCCACCGCCCTGCCCGAGCAGGTGGTGGACGCGGTGGTGCAGAGCGCCTTCCGCTCGGCCGGCCAGCGTTGCTCGGCCCTGCGCCTGCTGTGCGTGCACGAGAGCATTGCCGGCGGCGTGATCGCCATGCTCAAGGGCGCGCTGCAGGAGCTGTGGGTGGGCCATCCCGCCGAGCTGGCCACCGATGTGGGCCCGGTCATCGACGACGAGGCTTTCGACAACATCCAGCGCCATGTGGACCGCCTCAAGCGCGAGGCGCGCCTGATCGCCGAAGCCCCGGTGCACGATGCGCTGCCGCGCCTGGTGCGCCCCGTGGCCTTCGAGATCGCCAAGGTCGAGGACCTGGGCCAGGAGATCTTCGGCCCGGTGCTGCATGTGCTGCGCTGGAGCGGCGAGGCCGATGGCCTGATCGAGCGCATCAACGGCCTGGGCTACGGCCTCACCCTGGGCATCCAGACCCGCATCGACAGCCGCGCCCTGCGCCTGGCCGAGAAGGCACGCATCGGCAATGTCTATGTGAACCGCAACATCATCGGCGCCGTGGTGGGCGTGCAGCCCTTCGGCGGCGAAGGCCTCTCGGGCACCGGCCCCAAGGCCGGCGGCCCCAGCTATCTGCGCCGCTTTGCCGCCGTGCAGGCCGCGGCCGCCGCCGCCGCGCCCTTGGCCGCATCGACCGGCGGTACCACCCCGGCCGTGGCGCCCGCCTTTGCCGAGCTGCAGCAGGGCCTGGCCGGCTGGAGCGCCACCCCGCTGGCCCAGCGCGCCGCGGCCCTGCGCCGCGCGGCAGCCGGCCTGGGCGCCGAAAGCGCCGCCCTGGTGGCGGCCCTGGCCGCCGCCGCCGAGCAAGACCTGGCCCCGCTGGCCCTGCCCGGCCCCACGGGCGAGAGCAATGAGCTGCGCCGCCATGCCCGTGGCGTCTTCCTGGTGCTGGGCGCCGGCGCGGGCGAGGCCGATCTGGCCGCCGCCCTGGCCGCGCCCCTGCTGGCCGGCAATAGCGTGGCCCTGCTGGCCGATGCCGCCGGCGAGGCCCTGGCCCGCCGCCTGCAGGCCGAGCTGCCCCTGGGCGTGCTGCGCCTTGCTGGCGCCCAGGACAGCCTGGGTTGCTGGCTGGCCCCGAGCGGCCTGGCCGGCGTGGTGCTGGCCCGCGCGGGCGACGCCGAGCTGCAGCGCGCCCTGCGCCAGCAGCTGGCCGAGCGCCCGGGCGCCATCCTGCCCCTGGTCGCCGCCGCCGAGGCCCGCGATCCGCGCCAGCTCTACCGCTTTGCCGCCGAGCAGACGCTGACCATCAACACCGCCGCCGCCGGCGGCAACGCGGCCCTGCTGGCGGGCGGGCACTGAGGCGCCCGGCGCGGTTCAGAAGTTCTTCCGGGCCAGGCGCGGATGCAGTTCGTTGACCTGCATCAGCGCGGCCGAGCCATAGAAGCGGTGGTACTCGGCCAGCATTTCGCCCTGGGCCACCACGGGGTCCGTGGCGACCAGGCGCTTGGCCTCTTCCAGATCGCTGACCGCCAGCACGAAGATGCCGCGCCGGCCCTCCGCCCCGTCCAGCGGACCGGCCAGGGCCAGCTTGCCCTCCGCGGCCAGTCGCTTGATATTGGCGAAATGGCCCTTGAACATCTCGTCCCGCGACGGCCCGCTGGGCAGGGGTGTGGGTGAGCTCTTGAGGATTACCAGCACATAGCGGCGCATGCCGTAGTCGTCCGCGCCGCTGGACTGGGCCAGGGCGGCGTCATAGGCGGGCGCGGTGGCGCCGTTCTGGGCCTGGCCCAGGGCGCCGCCGCAGGCCAGGGTCAGGGCCAGCGCGGGGCCGGCGATTCGGGTGGCAATGGAGCGCATCACGGCACGAGCCTCCGAAGGATGGGGGTGCATCGATGCTAAGCCAGCTCGTCCTTCGGACCATGGTGCTTGCTTCATGTCGGAGCTCAGCATTCCTCAGATGTGCTTGTCTGTAGCGTACGGTGCGGCGAGGGGCGGGTCTTGCCAGCCCTGCTGTTTCCACGGCAGTTCTGTTTGTCCCCAAACCGTAGTACACGCAGGGCTCAATAGGCCGGATTAGCTCGAAATCAAGGGAAAACGATAGGGAGGCCAGGCGCACATCGCGTTGACGGCGGCCAAACCCCCGTGCTCCACTGCCGGCCAAGCGTGACCCGTCAGCCCGTCGTCGCAGCGTCCTTGGACGCCTGCCCACGGAAGTGGCACGCAAGCCGCGGTAGATGGCTATCAGGGGGAAGATGTGGGCTCCAGCAGAGCACTGTCGTCTGTTCTTGCGCTGTGTCGCGCCGGCCTGTTCCGGTTTCTGCGGCTCCACCACCTGTTCCTGCTCGCTGCGGCGCTGCTTGCCCTGCCGACGGCGCAGGCGGCGACCGAGCGTTACGAGTACGACGGCCTGGGGCGTTTGATCCGCGTGATCGACGCCGCCAACAAGCTCACCGAGTACCAGTACGACGCCGCGGGCAATATCCTGGCCGTGCGTACCGATGGCACGGCACAGCCGCCCACCGCGACTAGCATTAGCCCGGCCTCGCTTCGACGAGGCAGCAGCACGCGCATCACACTCAACGGCACGCAGCTGGCTACGGCCGCACTCACGGCCGACGATCCCGAGCTGGGCATCTCGCGCGTCAGCCGAAGCACCGGCAGCATCGCCTTCGATCTGGCGGTGTCTCCCACGGCTCGGCTTGGTGCCAGTGCCTTGCGCTTGAGCTCGGCCGCCGGCACGGCCAGCATCAGCCTGCAGATTCGGCCGCTGCTGCCCATCGCCCAGGTGGCGCCCCTGCCCATTGCCGTGTCGCCCAGCGCTGGCGCAGCGGGTTTCGATCTGACCCTGAGTCATGCCGACGATGAGGCGCATCAGTTCACGCTGGCCGTGGTTCGGGACGACATCGCGACGGTCAGCCCGCTCAGCCTGAGCCTGGCCGCCGGGCAGACCGCTGCACGCTTCGCGGTGCGAGGCCTCAAGGGCGGCAACACGGAGTTGCGCCTGAGCTCCCCCACGCTGGGCGTGCTGCAGGTCCCCATCTTTGTCACCATCAACCCCGAGGGCATCAGCACGGCCCGAGCCGCCCTGGTCGGGGTAGAGGTGGCGACAGTACCGCAGCCGCCCAGCGGCATTGCGACCCTGCTGGGGGCGCCGCTGGTTGGTGTTCACATGAGTGCGGGCAGCCTGTGGCTGGACACTCAACCGCGCTATCTCTCGCAGGGTGCCACACAGACCCTGCGCATCCTGGGTGAATCACTGCCTCCCGACTTGAGCGCCAGCCTGGAGCCGGCCCAGGGCTTGACCCTGGGGACACTGAGCCTGAGCGCAGACCGCAAGCAGGCCGAGCTGCCCGTGACGGTGGATGCTGCAGCGGCCACCGGCCTGCGCAGCCTGGTGCTGCAGGCGGGCGGTGTCAGCCTGCGTCCGGTCATTCAGGGGGCTGACGATATCGACATCGTCCTGCCGCGGCCGCAGATTTTCTCGGTGGCGCCAATAGCCCTGAAGGCGGGCAGCACGGTGGCGGAGTTCGTGATTCGCGGCCGCAATCTGCAGGATGTGAGTGGTGTGGAGGTGCGCGGCGCCACCGGCCTGCGTCTGGGCTCCACCCTGAGCGTGTCGCCGGACGGCAGCAGCCTGACCGTGGGGCTGCAGGTGCTGGCCAGCGCGGTGCCCGGGCCCCGCGTGATTGTGCTGAGCAGCCCCAGTGGCCTGAGCGACGAGGGGGCCTCGGCGGCCAATACCGTGACCGTCTATGAGGACGATAGCGATTGGAAGTCCGTGCAGCAACTGAGCGCCGGCGTGGTCGGGGTGCTGCTCGAAAAACCCGTGGATCCGGGTGCTGGCTTGAACACCTTCAGTGCCGCGCCGCTGGTCGGTGTGACCCTGGGCACGGTGCTCAGCGACTTTGCGCCCCGCAGCATCGCCAAGGGAGAGACCCGCACCCTGGTGTTCAGTGGCGAAGGCCTGCAGGGCGTGGATGCACTGGGTATCGAAGCTGCGACCGGGCTGACGGTGGGCGCAATCAGTGTGGCGCCCGATGGCCGCAGTGTCAGCGTGGCGGTCACCGCGGCCAGCGATGCGCCCCTGGGCCTGCGCCGTCTCAAGCTGGTGGCCGCGGGCGTGGCGCTGCCTTTCGCGGCGCCGGAAGAGCCGCTGCTGCTGGTCACCCCGGTACTGCCGGTGCTCGACTCCATCGAGCCGCCGACCGCCAAGCCGGGCAGCACGATTGCCCTGACCCTGCGTGGCCGCAACTTCCTGAATGCGCAGTCGGTGCAGGTGTCGCCCGCCGCGGGTGTGTCCATCGGCACGGTCAATGTGGATGCCGAGGGCAAGCTGGCCACCGTGTCGCTGATCATCGACGCTGCCGCGGCCAAGGGTGCGCGCACCGTCACCCTGCAGACGCCGGCGGGCAGCACCAGCGCCACGCCGGGCCCGAACAATCAGCTGACCCTGGGCGATGTGGCCAGTCAGGTGAGGGATCTGCAGGCCGCAGCCGTGGGCGTGTTGCTGGGGGCCGATGGGGGCACGCCGCCGCCGCTCGCCACGCTCGTGACCGGCTCCCTGGTGGGCGTGCAGTGGGAGCAGACGGCGCAGCCGCGCGAGCAGGAGCTGCAGCTGCGTGCCGCCACCACCGGTGTGGTCCTGGGGGCTGGCGTCCTTGGACTAAGTCCCGCGGCCGTGCAGCGTGGCCAGTCCCTGGAGCTGGTGGTGAGTGGGGTTGCCCTCCCGGAGGATGCGAGCCTGCAGCTGCTGCCCGCCACCGGCCTGGTGTTGCAGGGTGCCGCACTGCGCAGCCCCGACGGCAGCAGCCTGCGCCAGACGGTGCAGGCCAGGACCGATGCGCCGCTGCAGCCCTACGAGCTCATCGTGCTGGACGAGACCGGCAAGCCGATTCCGGTGCTGAGTGCTCCCCACCGCTTGCAGCTGGAAGTGCTGGCCGAGATGCCGGAGATCGTGTCGATCGAGCCCATCCTCGCGCGCCAGGGTGATGTGATCGTGCTGCGCGTGCGTGGCAAGCATCTGCAGCGCGTACAGCGTGTCGAGGCCTTGCCGGGCGGCGCCCTGGTGATGGGCGACACGCCCAGCATCAATGCCGATGGCAGCGAGCTGACGATTCCCGTGGCCGTGCGGGCCGATGCGCCCACCGGCGCCTACACCATCAGGGTGTTCAACCCCATCGGGGGCTCGTCTGCGCTGGCCTCGCCCGCGAACACCTTCACCGTCTATGTCAAGGAGGCCACGCCATGAGCGCGCGCCATTCCGCAGTCCCGCAACTCACCTTACGTTCTTTCCATAGCAAAGGAGGCCGCGCCATGGGTGCAGCACAACATCATCTCAGCACTACCGGACGCGCCGTGATGACGCTGGCGCTCGTGGCCCTGGCCCAGGGTGCGCAGGCCTTCAACAGCGGCAGCACCGGCGCCGACGGCGATCTGGCGCCGGCGGTCGACACGGTCATCACCCTGCCGCCCTCGGGCATCCTCAACTACGCCAATATCAACATTCCGGCCGGCGTGAAAGTCACCTTCAAGAAGAACGCCACCAACACGCCGGTGGTCCTGCTGGTGGCTGGCAACGCGGTGATCAGCGGAACGATCGATGTCAGTGGCAGGCCTTCGACAGCTTCCGGCACCGCCGGGGATGGTGTGTTGGCCGATGATGGCAATCCGGGTGAAGGCGGGCCTGGGGGTTATGGCGGTGGTCGCGGTGGTCGCCCCGGGGCGGTGGACCTGATCGAGCGCCTGGGTGGCAAGGGGCTGGGGCCGGGGGGCGGCATAGCGGCGGGTCGAGCGACCTGCAATGGCTTGGACTGGGAACTTGCGAATACGGTCGGTTACGGAGGCGGCACCGGTGGCGGCTTTGGTACTGTTGGTGGAACGAGCAGCGCTTACTGTGTTGAGCCGCCTGTGGGGCCTGTTTACGGAGCTGCTGAGCTATTGCCGCTGGTTGGAGGATCCGGCGGCGGTGGCGGACAAGGTGGCCGTAACTGGGCGGGCTCTGGCGGTGCCGGTGGCGGCGGTGCCCTGCTGATGGCGGTCTCCGGGACACTGACGATCACCAACACCACGGGCAAGATTCTCGCGAACGGCGGGCGCGCCGGCGATGTGGCCACGGTGGGCTGCGACAGCATGAATCGGGCGTCGGGCGGTGGTGGCGGCAGTGGCGGCGCTATCCGATTGGTCGCGACGACCATTGCGGGCAATGGCGAGATCGCAGCCACGGGCGGCGGCTCTGGCAGCTATACCTGCGGCTATCGTGGCGGTGCCGGTGGCGTCGGCCGCATCCGCCTGGAGGCCGAGAACATCACGCGCACTGCGGCCACCAACCCGGCCGCCAGCAGCGCCCAACCCGGCCCCGTCTTCATCGCCGGCACGCCAACCCTGAAGATCACCAGCGTGGCCGGGGTCAATGTGCCGGAGCCGCCGACCGGCGTGGCCGATGTGCGGCTGCCGGCCAATACGGCCAACCCGGTCACGGTGAGTTTTGCCACCACCGGCGTTCCGGTGGGCAATACCGTGCGTTTGGCGGCCACACCCAATAACGGCCCCGAGGTCAGCGTGGTCAGCACCGCCCTGGCCGGCACACCGCAGGCCGCTACCGCAAGCGCCAGCATCAATCTGCCGGCCGGGGCCAGCACCCTGCAGGCCACCATCACTTACACGGTGGTGGTGGCCATGGGCGAGGCGCTGTCGCGGTTTGCCCAAGGCGAGCGGGTGGAGCGGGTGACCCTGATGGCCAGCCTGGATGGCCGCGCCTCCCGCACCTTGCTGATCACGGCCAGCGGGCGTGAGTTCGAGGCCTCGCCGGAAGCCCTGGCCACCCTGCGACTGGCCAGCATGGGAGGCTGATTCCGCGTCGCCGTGGCCGGGCGCGAGCGGCCACGCGATGGCGATTTGACACAGCAGCAGTGTTCATCGACCCGGTCACATTCGTGGCGGCACAAGCGGTACTCATCTTTCTATGCGGCAGCAGCACAGCAAACTATCGATGGCGGGCCCGGTGTGGTGTGAGGCCTTGCAGCCGAATGTCCGCTCGGGCTGGCGTGATTGGATCGCCGGTCTGCTCCTGGGCCTGCTGGCACTGCTGAGCCTGGCGCCCCCGCATGCCCAGGCCCAGATCGTGGGCCGGGGTGACGTGCCGATGCTGGATGTGTCCGAGCTCGCACTGGAGGTGGGTGCGGCCTCCCAGCTGCAGCTGCGCCTGCCCAGTCCGGCCGCCCGTGCGCAGACCTATCAGATTCTGAACAGCGCCCCCGAGGTCGTGAGCGCGCCCGAGCAGTTGAGAGTACCGCTTGGGGCCACCCTCGTCCCCTTGCCGCTCACGGGCCTGCGTGCCGGTATGGCGCAGCTGAGCATCTCGACGCCGTCCCGGCGTCTGAGCGTGTCGGTGCTCGTGATTGAGGGTTCGGCGCGACTGGTGTCCATCGCTCCCGCACCCGGCCAGGCCCGGGTGGGTGGGCCCCTGGGTGTTCGCTTGAGCCTGAACGCCATACCGCGCGAGGAGGTCCGGATCGGTCTTCACAGCAGCACGGCCGGCGCCTTGCAGCTGCCCGAGCAGGTGCTGCTGGCGCCGGGTCAGCAAAGCGCAACGGTCGCGGTTCGCGGGCTGGAGGTCGGCACACACCCCGTGCAGGCTTCGTTGGGCGCCGATCACCTGGAAACCCTGCTGCGCGTGAGCGAGGCCGCGGCACGCCCCGTGGCCCTGCTGCCCGATCGCAGCGTGCTGGAGGTCGGTGCCAGTGGCAAGCTGGGTGTGCAGCTCAGCGGCTTCACGCACCAGCCCCTGGACCTGAGCGTCAAGGTGTCGCCAGCGGAGCTGGCGCAGGTGAGCAGCCCCTTGCAACTGCCAGCGGGTGTGGAGGCGGGCGAGCTGTCGATCAAGGCCTTGAAGCCCGGTCTGGCGACGGTGGAGATTGAAGGCGCGGGCAGCCGGGTCAGCGCACAGCTGCAGCTGCGCAACCCGGTGGGTGAGGCGGTGGCCCCCTCCATCGCTCTCACGCCCCCAGTTCTGCGTCTGATGAGTGGCGCCAGTGCCCCGGTGCTGCTGACCCAGGACGCGGTCCGCGCCTATGGCCAGGAACTGAAGCTCAACATCGACAGCCAGCAGTCCACAGGGGCAGGGGCCCAGGTGCCGGTGCTGAGCGTGCCGCCCTTTGTGCTCTTGCCGGCCGGTGAGCGCCAGGCGCAGTTCGCCGTGCAGGGCATGGCGCCGGGCCGGGCCAGGCTCAGCCTGGCGGGTCGGGGCGGTGCTGTGCTGGCCAGCCTGGACGTGCTGGTGGAAGCCGGCCCGCCCCGCGTCACCGGCCTGAGCCCGGCGCAGCAGAGCCTGCCCAAGGGCATGGTGGGCCAGGCCTTGGTGCAGGTGGCGCCCAGCGGTCCCGCACCCAGCGAGCTGAGCCTGCAGGTGGACGCCGCCAATGTGCTGGAGCTGCCCGCCAGCGTGACGGTGGCACCGGGGCAGAGTCAGGTCAGCGTGCCGCTGCGCGCGTTGGACGAGGGCGTGGCGCAGCTGAGCGTGGGTCTCAATGGCAGCCAGGCCACCGCCCGGGTGCAGGTGACGCCCCCGGTGATCGAAGAGTTGCGGCCGCCGCAGGACTTTGAGCTGGGCCTGGGCAATACGGCGGCCTATCCGCTCAAGGCGCTGATGACCGACGGCCAGATCAGCGACCGGCCCGAAGGCCCGATCCAGCTGCGCAGCGAGGACGAGAAGGTCTTCCGCGTGACGGCCCGAGGCGAGCTGGAGGGGCTCAGCCTGGGTCAGGCCTGGCTGGAGATTACCCTGGGCAGCCAGTTCAAGCTGCGCGCCAAGGTCAGCGTCAAGCAGCTGCCGGCCCTGCTGCTGTCGCCGTCTTCCGTGGAACTGGCCGTGGGCGCCAGCCAGCCTTTCGTCCTCAGCACGGCCAAGCCCGCGCCGGCCGGCGGCCTGACTGTGCAGCTGAGCCTGAGCGGCCAGGGCACTGCCGAGGTAGCCGCCAGCGTTCTGATTCCGGCCGGCGCTACCTCGGTCGGCTTCACGCTGCGCGCCCTCGGTGCGGGCAGCCTGCAGCTGCTGGCCGAGGCGCCGGGCCACCAGAGCGCGCGCGCCCAGCTGCTGATGCGCCAGGGCCAGCTCAGCATTGCCGCCATCAGCCCGACGCGCGGAGCGCTGGGCACCCTGGTTCGCATCAGCGGTCAGGGCTTCGATCCGGTGTTGGCGAACAACCGCGCCTGGGTGGGGGACGCGCCGGTGGAGCTGGTGTCGGCCACCGCGAGCGAGCTGCAGATCCGCATCCCGGCCACCGCCAGTACCGGCGCGGTGCGCGTGGCCAATGGTCTGGGTTCGGCCACAGGCCCGGTCTTCACGGTGGACCAGGCCCAGGATGCGGGTCTGGGCGCCACGCCCAATGCGCTGCGCCTGCTGCGCGGCAGCGAAGCCGCCAGCCTGATCTCCATCGTCAGCACCGGCTCGCAGCCCTATGCCGGCGCGATGGCGCTGAGCATCAGCGGTCTGCCGGCCGGCGTCAGCGCCAGCTTTGATCCGGCGCTTCTGCCGGCCGAGCGCCAGGCCACCTTGCGCCTGAAGGCCAACGGCGAGACCAAACCCGGCAGCTACGAGCTGCTGGTGAGTGGCAGCGGCAGTTCCTCGGCGGGCAGCATCAGCCGCAGCGTCAAGATCACGCTGACCGTGCCCGACCCCGTCTCCACGCCCAGCACCGGTGTGCGCGGCCGCTTCATCACGCCCGAAGGTCAGCCGATTGCCGGTGTGATCGTGCGTGCGGACACCGGGGCCCAGAACTCGCCGTCCACCACCACCGATGCGGCCGGCAGCTTCGAGCTGGCCGGCTTGGCTGCCGGGCCTGTGACCCTGCGCTTCGACGCGACACCGGCCAACCCGCTCTATCCCATCTGGCCCTTCAGTGTGGATGTGCAGGCCAATCAGATCGTGCTGCTCAAGGACTTCGTGATCGCGCCGCCGCCGGTGGTGGAGACCTTCAAGCCCATCAACAACGCCGGCGCCGAGCAGCGCATCAGCGACCCGCGCTTCCCAGGCCTGGAGATCGTGCTGCCGGCCGGCGCCGAGATCATTGGCTGGGACGGGGTGAAGAAGACCCGCATCGCGGTGGAAAAGCGTGAGATCTCGGAGCTGCCGGTGGTCTCGCCACCGGTGCCCACGGGCGCGGCCTATCAGCTCTACTTCGGCACGCCCATGGGCGGCATTCCGACCAAGCCCATCCCCATCACCCTGCCCAACGACACCGGCGCCGAGCCGGGCGAAACCGTCAACGTCTGGTTCTTTGACGGCAGCCCCATGGGTGGCACCGGCGAGTGGAAGGTGGCGGGTCAGGCCGTGGTGAGCGCCGATGGCAAGACCGCCAAGATGGTCAGCGGCGGTCTGACGCGCTTTTGCGGCGTCTGCGGCTTGGCCTGCCTGGAGCGCCCGCCCAAGCCGCCGCCGCCGCCGCCCGACTGTCCCAAGCCCAGTGGCGGCAATCCGGTGGATATGCTGACCGGCCAGGAGTTGACCCGCACCGGCGGCATGAGCTGCAAGGGGCACACGCCGATCGAGACGGGGCGCAACTACAACCCCATCGACGCCTTTGGCAATATCGGCGGCACCGAGGGCTCCATCGGTTATGGCTGGGCCTTGGACCATGACGCCATGCTGCTGGCCGGCAGCACGGTGCGTCTGGTGATGCCCGGCAATGTGCACCATGTGTTCGCGCCCGACGCGGACGGCTCGCTGCGCAATCGCACCGAGCCGGCCTTCGACGGCGCGCGCGTGGCGCAGGTGGATGGCTTGTGGCGCCTGTTCTTCAAGGACGGCACGCGCTGGACCTTCCAGGGCTATGCCGGCGCGCCGGGCAATGTGCGCGGGCAGCCGCAATTCCTGATCGAGACCCTGTCGCCCAGCGGTGCCCGGGTCACGGTGGCCCGCAACACCCGCGGCCAGCTCCTGTCCGTGGGCACGGAGCAGCGGCGCATCACGGCCAGCTATGGCAGCAGCGGCTTCATCGAGGCCTTGACCGATCCGGAAGGCCGGGCCGAGCGCTTCAGCTACACCGCCAGCAAGCGCTTGGCCACGGTGACCGATGCCGACGGCCGGGAAACCCGCTACGGCTATGTCAAGGATGCGGACATGCCGGTGGATGCGGCCTGCCGCCATGTGCTGCCGCCGGAAACCGGCGAGCGGCTCAAGAGCATCCAGTACCCTGGCCTGCAGCACCCCACCGAGAACGTCTACGGTTCCAGCCGCCGCGTGCTCAAGCAAAGCACGGCCCAGGGCAAGGAGTACCGCTTCAGCTACCGGGTCGGTGGTGCCTGCATCACGCACCAGAGCAATCCGGGCAAGGTCTGCAGCGGCGCCAGCTGCCCGGTGGAGGATAGCTGGGAGAACTACGAGGCGGGCTGGCGCTTCCATGGGGGCCAGGTCTTGTCCACCACGGTGCGCGAGCCCGACGGCACGACCCGCATGGCCCGCTTCGGCAGCCAGGGCCAGGTGCTGGAGATGAGCGATAGCGCCGGCGGCCGCACCCAGTGGACACGCGATGCGCAGAACCGCCGCACCCGGGTGGTGGACGCTATCGGCCGCACGACGCGCATGGTCTACGACGATCTGGGCAATGTGGTGCGCCAGATCGACGCCCTGGGCCGCATCACCGACATCCAGTACGACCCGCTGTGGAACAAGCCCAGCAGCGTGAGCCGCTACGCGGACGACGGCACGGCCCAGACCTGGCGCATGGGCTATGACGGCAAGGGCAATCTGAACCGCCTGACCGACCCGCTGGGGCATGTGGTCAAGATGGACTACAACGCCAACGGCCAGCTGACCGCCCTGACCGATGCGCTGAACCAGACGAGCAGCATGGGCTACAACGCGGCCGGCGATCTGGTGCGCCTGGTGGATGCGCTGGGCAACACCACCCGCATCAGCACCGACCGCAGCGGCCGGCCGGTGAGCAGCACCGACCCGCTGAGCTACACCAGCAGCAGCAAGAGCAATGGCATCGGCCAGACCGTCGAGATCGAGGACCCGCTGGGCGGCAAGACCCTGATGAGCTATGACGCCGGGGCGCGGCTGAGCAAGGTGACCAACCCGCTGGGCAAGGACATCGCCAGCTATGGCTATGACGAGTTCGGCCGCCTGGTCAGCCGCACCGACGCCCTGGGGGCCGTGGAGCGCTATGCCTATGACGCGGCAGACCGCCTATCGGAGCTGACCGACCGCAAGGGCCAGGTCACGCGCTACAGCTATGACGAGGCCGGTCGCCTGCTGCGCATGGAAGCGCCGGACCGCAGCGTGGAGCAGGTCTATGACGGCGCGGGGCGCCTGATCCGCATCGAGAGCAATGGCGGCCAGGGCGCCAGCCGCATCGACTACGAGTACGACGCGGCGGACCGCCTGCTGCGCGAGGTGCAGACCTTCCAGGGCCGCAGCCAGGTGCTCAGCTATGCCTATGACCGGCTGGACCGCCGCATCAGCCGCAAGCTCGACGAGCAGGACGAGGTGCGCTACGAATGGGATCTGGCCAACCGGCTCACCGCGATCCACTACGCCGGCCAGGCCACGCGCTACAGCTGGGATGCGGCCGGGCGGCTGAGCAAGAAGACCCTGCCCAATGGCATCACGGCCGACTACGGCTATGACGCTGCCAACCGGCTCCTGAGCATCGACTACAAGAAGGCCGACGGCAGCCGCATCGACCAGCTGAGCTACAGCTACGACGCGCGCGGCCAGCGCAGCAGCAAGACCGTCGCAGCCCAGCACCTGGGCGTCGAGACGCCCATGACGGCCGAGTACGACGCTGCGGACCGCATGAGCCGCATCACCCTGCGCCCTGGCCAGCCTGGCCGCGAGGAACGCTGCGTGCTGAGCTACGACGCCAATGGCAATCTGGCCGAGAAGGCCTGCGACGGTGCCTCCGGTACCACCCGTTATGGCTGGGACAGTCTGAACAAGCTGGCCAGCATCACGGGGCCGGGCCTGAACGCTGGCTTTGCCTATGACGCCCTGGGCCGGCGCGTGAGTCGCACGCTCAACGGCGAAGTGAGCTGGTACAGCTATGACGGCGAGCAGGCCATTGCCGAGACCAAGAGCGGCGTGACGACCCGCCTGCTGACGGGCCTGGCGGTGGATGAGCTGATTGCTACCTACACGCAGGGCCAGCAGCGGGTGATGCTCAGCGACGCCCTGGGCAGCATCCTGGGCGAGACCCGCGCGGACGGCTCAAGGGCCACGATCCGGACCTACAGCCCCTATGGCGAAACCAGCCACAGCGGTGAGGCACCGAGCAGCAGCACGGCCTACACGGGGCGGGAGCAGGACAGCGGGAATCTGTATTACTACCGGGCGCGGTTTTACGATCCGCAGTTGAAGAGGTTCCTCAGTGAGGATCCGATTGGGTTGGCGGGTGGCGGTAATGTTTATGTCTATGTTGAGGGAGATCCGCTCAGCTTTACGGACCCGACGGGAGAGTTCATTCCCCAACTAATTGGTTTTGGAATAGGTGTGGGGTTGGAGTACCTGACTAATCCCTGCGCCAGCGCCGGTGACCTTTTGCTCGCTGGCGGATTGGGTGCCCTAGGCGGTGGACTGAGCAAAGCAGCGTTTTTACGACTCGGTGCAAAATCACGAACAAGAGATACAGGCCTTGAGTGGTCGCACAGCATCGCAAGAAGAACCGTTGACCGTTACACGTCCGGCGCATTGAACAAGGCTTTGAATCAGCGTGGGGGGCTTAACGGAAGCTGGAGAACACCGGCTTCGCATGCTAGGCACGATCCCAGTAGGCATGTTCCGGGCGTGGATCCTTTGCCTCTTCCGCTTCGTGCTTTGGACCGCATTCCGGACTGGCTGAAAGGAACTGGAGTTGGCGGTGGGGTTGGTGCGACCGTGGCAGGTAGCGACTGTGCTTGTCGTTAGAGCCTTGCTCCAGCTATTTTGGGACTCGCTTTACTTCCTCACTGGGGAAGGCAGTTGGGGGTTTCGGCCACACGAGAGATTGGTGCTCGATGCTGCAATCGGATTACTGCCGGAGCGGTCGAAAATATTGTGTCGGACGCTCGTCGGAAACACGGTTTTTGTGCAGCGGTCTCACAAACAGATTTCTCGTCCGCGCTTCTACAATAAATTCTATGTCAGAGATTTTAGTGAAGTTCAGGAAGTTGAATGGCGCGACAGAATTGTTGACGTGTCAATCGACGTTGGAGGCGCGGTAGAGGTAGCGCAGGTTGAATTTTTTAGAGGACGGATCGATAGTATTCAGCTCGAGCGACCAGCTTCATACTACACCGGCAAGAGCATCAAAGTTGTTAACGCGAGGCTATCTGAAAGTGCCGATTCAATCGCCGAGTCGATAGATCGGCACGAGCACAACTTGGACAGCTAGCTTCAAGCCCTGTATAGATTTCTGTCCAAGTCATGGGCACTGGGAGCTGGGGGCTGGAGAGCCAATTGGAAACCATGGCGGTACCACCGCAGGAAGCAGCGTCCCGCCGGCATCCCCTTCGAGTTGAGCGTGTCGATGAACCACGATTTGGTGTTTGTGCTGGGCGCATTCGCTCTGGGAGTCCTATTCCCAACCCTCAGGCGTCGAGCTGCCGGTTTCGTGGCTAACTGCGCATGTGACGGCGGGACGAGGGCAGGTCCAAGGAGCGTGGGGCAAGCCTTGTTAGGCGAGGCCCTCGCGCTGGCGGTGGTGGTCGCCGGCCTGTTTTTCCTGGCGCAGCACTTCACCGGGCCGGCCGGCATGGTGATCGGCGCTTTCCTCGCGGGGGGAGCGCTCGGGAGTTTGCGGAGATGAGGCCGAAAGGGGGGAGGAACTCGTGGGCGGGTCCTTGGATGAAGACATGATGCGCGGGGCGAAGGTCCGGCCATGGCGCTGGCGCCGCAACGGCCGGGTGGGCCAGAGCGGCAAGTCCTTGCCGCAGCAGCAGCAGCGCCTGCAGCGCGCCTCGATGATGCTGAGCCTGTTGCTGATAGTCGGCTGCCAGCGCGGCACTCCCGACACCCGTCCAGACCTGAGCGCCGCCGCGACGGCGGCCTTGCTGGCCTACGCCGAGCACAGCCCGCCCGACCCGAAGGCCTTGCTGAAATTGGTGCTGGACGGAGAGTTCGAGGCCTTCGAGGCGCAGGCCCGTGCCCATGAGCAGGGCTGGGAGCAACTGCCGGCGCGCGAGATTGCCTACCAACACCTGTTTGAAGCGCTGCAGCAGAGTGATGTGCCGGGCCTGGAGCAGCGCCTGGATGCCTGGGTGGCGCAGCGGCGGCCGTCTTCCTCCTACATCGCGCTCGGCGCGCGCGGCAGCTACCGCGTGGGGCTGGGCTATGCCCTGCGCGGCGCCGGCTGGGCGCGTGAGACCTCGCGCGAGCAGTTCGAGGCCATGGCGGCGCAGCATGAACTGGCCCGCCAGGATCTCATGGCCGCCTTGGCCCTCAAACCGGACTTCACCGCCGCGCACACCCTGCTGATCTCGATGGCCCGCAGCGACAAGCGGCGCCCTGGGGAGGCCCGTCGTTGGCTGGATCTGGCGCTGGCGGCGCGCCCCGAAGCCTATATGCCCAGGCAACGCTTTCTGGGCGGGCTGCTGCCACGCTGGGGTGGCAGCTACCAGGCGATGGACGAGTTCACGCAAGGGCTGGAAGGCCCGGCTGCGAAGAACCCCCTGTTGTGGACCCTCATGGGCGAGGCCGCCGCCGACCGGGGCGAGGCGGCGTACCGTCAGCGCGACTTCCAGGCCATGCTGCAGCACTACAACGCGGCCTTGAGCCACGGCCGCCGCGCGGACTTCCTGCGCGGACGGGCGCGGGCGTACTGGGAGCTGGGTCAATGGCAACTCGCCTTGCAGGACTATGAGCGCTGTCTGACGCAAAGCCCGTTCGACGGGGAGTGCCGTGAGCACCAGAAGACCCTGGCGGACTATGCGGCGCGGGTGGGCGGCTGATAGGTAGATGGTTGGGTTCGTAGCCCTACTGACTGCCACCAGACCGGATCAAACCGAATGACAGATGCTTCTGGCGCCGGGGGCACCGAGCGCACGGGCTTGATGCATGGGGCCAGTTCTTGCTCTTGACCGGCGTTGCGTCGAGACTCGATCCCGCGTCATTCCATTTCGCCCCCGAAGGGCCCCTGCCCAGCCATGCACCGCAGCAGCGCCACCCCGAGTCGCCCATTCGTCCTTCCGCTGGGCCTGCCCCTGCTGCTGGCCTGCTGCCTTGCCCTGCCGGCGCATGCCGCCACGCAGCCGCTGGTGCATCTCAGCGCCGCCGAAGCCAGCGGCGAGCGGGTGCAGGAGCTGACTTTCCGCAGCAGCACCGCGGTCGTACGTGCGCGCCAGCACAACCCGCTGCGCGCGGCGCGCATCTTCAGCTATCTGCGTGTGGCGCAGTGGCGTTCGCTGCAGACCGCTGCAACAGCCGCGGGGGATCCGCCCGCCCAGGCCGCGCTGCTGGACATCAGCCTTGCAGCCACCGCCGCCTGGCTGCTGCCGCAGGAGGCTCAGGGCGTCTGGCAGATGGCGGCGCTGCGCGCACAGCAGGGTCTTGCCGACGAGTCGCAGCAGGCCGCGCTGAAGGCAGCGGCTGCGGAGGTCAGCGCGGCGCTGCTGCAACGCAGCCTGACCGACGGCGCCGATGCACGCCGCCGCCCGCTGGTCAAACCGAGCTGGCAGCCGGGCGTCTGGGCCCGCACGCCCCCCTTGTTCGCCGAGCAGCCCACCGAGCCCCAGGCGCCGCAGTGGACACCCTGGTGTGCGGGCACGGAGTCGCTGCAGACCGAGCCGCCGCCGGCCTATGGGTCTGCGCGTTGGACGGCGGACATGCGCGAGGTGATGACGGTGCGCGCCACCCTCACTCCCGCTCAGAAGGAAGCGGCCGAACGCTGGAACCTCGATGCCGGCAGCATCACACCACCCGGCGTCTGGAATGCAGTGGCGCTGGAGCATCTGCGGCAGCACCCGCTTGCGCCCGCCCGGCAGGCCGAGTTGCTGGCGCGCTTGAACATGGCCATGCATGACGCCCTGGTGGCCGCGTGGCGCATCAAGATGCAGTACTGGGGGGAGCGGCCGGTGAGCGCCATTCAGCGCGAGTGGCAGCCGGACTTCCAGCCCTGGCTGGTGACGCCGCCTTTTCCGGGCTATGTCTCGGGGCACTCGACCGTGTCCGGTGCCGCGGCCGCGGTGCTCACCTTTTATGCACCCGAGGCGGCGTCTCGGTGGCGGGCCTTGGCGGAGGAGGCCTCTCTATCGCGCCTGTGGGGTGGGATCCACCCGCGTTACGACAACGATGCCGGCCTGGAGCTTGGGCAGCGGGTGGGGCGTCTGTGTCTGCCGCAGGCCGCGAACGGCGCCGCGGCGCCCTCTCACGGAACCAGCCAGTAGCTGGGCGCGCTGCGTTGGCGCTTGCTACACAGCCGCTGCACGCGCATCAGCCAGGGCTGTTCGAACGCTTCGCTATGGGCGGAAGACAGGCGCCATTGGCCTTCGCTGACGGTCGCGTCACCGCTGTCCATGGCGCCGGCGCCGGCGTCGCGCCCGCCAGCCTCCCAACGCAGCTCGAAACGTTCATGGGCCTGAGCTTGCCAGCGCGCCAGCACGGCCTTCCCGCCCGGCTCGCGGACGCTGGGCAGGGGCTGCGGCGGCGGGCAGTCGCTGCCGGCCAAGGCCTGTTGAAACTGGCGCAGCAGCGCCGGGCGCGAGCGCGTGCCGTCGGCGCACAGGCTGATCAGCTCGACCTGCAGCTTCAGCAGCCGCTCGGGCGCGGGGCTGGCCGGCAGCGCGAATTGCGGCTGCTCGGTGCTGAGTTCCAGGGTCTTCAAGACTTCGGCCTCCGGTACGCGCCATTGCGCCCACAGCAGATAGGCGCTGGCTCCGGACACAGGCTGCCAACGTAGCTCCGTGCTGCCGCCCTCGCCATGTGTCGGTAGCGGCGCGGGCATGGGGGCGCTGCATGAATGGGCCGAGGTGCTCGCTGCAAAAGCAGCGACAGTGAGCGCGGCAAGCGTCAATAAGGTCGGCTTGACGCTCTGTAAAGCCTCAGCAACCGTCATGACTTGCCACGCCCCATTCTTGAACCGTCTGGGCGTTCCATGAATCTTGAGCACATGCGAGCGCATCCTCCCTGCTCCCTGAATTCGTGGCGCAGGATAGCGTGATGCGCTGTGCACGACGAATGGCGTTTGTCCGGACGGGTCTGCGCAGAGTCGAAAGCGTCTGAGCAGCGTTGGGGCCCCGTCCTCTGGGACAATAGCGCGAGCAAAAGACCCTTGAGATACCTCTATGAGCGACAACAAGCCCGCATTGCCCGACCACCTCTCCATCGACCCGCGCAGCCCCCACCATGTGGCCGCGGTCTTCGAGCACGACATCGGCATATTCTTCAATGGCAAGGAGCGCTTCGACGTGGAGGAGTACTGCGTCAGCGAGGGCTGGATCAAGGTGCCGGCCGGCCGCACGGTGGACCGCAAAGGCCGCCCGCTGCTGATGAAGCTCAAGGGCAAGGTCGAGGCCTTCTACAAGTAAGCCGCCACCCGCAGCCGAACCACCCCCCCTCGCGCGTCCCGCATGTACGCCGCCTTCTTCGGCCTGCGCCACGAGCCGTTCTCGATCGCGCCGGATCCGCGCTACCTCTTCATGAGCGAGCGCCATCGTGAGGCCCTGGCGCATCTGCTCTACGGGCTGTCGGGCGGCGGCGGCTTTGTGCTGCTGACGGGCGAGATCGGTGCCGGCAAGACCACGGTCTGCCGTTGTTTCCTGGAGCAGGTGCCCGACACCTGCGACATCGCCTACATCTTCAACCCCCGCCTCACGGTGCGCGAGCTGCTGCGCACCGTGTGCGAGGAGTTCCATATCGAGCTGCCGCCGGAGAGCGTGCCCTCGCTCAAGGATCTGGTCGACCGGCTCAACCGCTTTCTGCTGCAGGCCCATGCCCAGGGCCGCAGCTGCGTGCTCATCATCGATGAGGCGCAAAACCTGGCCCCCGAGGTGCTGGAGCAACTGCGCCTGCTGACCAATCTGGAAACCAGCGAGCGCAAGCTCTTGCAGATCATCCTGATCGGCCAGCCCGAGCTGCGCAGCATGCTGGCCCGGCCCGAGCTGGAGCAGCTGGCCCAGCGCGTGATCGCGCGCTACCACCTGGGCGCACTCAGCGCCGAGGAGAGTGCGCAGTATGTGCGCCACCGCCTGGCCGTGGCCGGCGGGGCCGAGGCGGCCCTGCCTTTCGACGCGCGCGCGCTCAGACTGATTCACCGTCTGAGCCGCGGCGTGCCGCGGCGCATCAATCTGCTGTGCGATCGCGCCCTGCTGGGCGCCTACGCCCAGGGCCGTGCCAAGGTGGATGTGCGCACCGTGCAAGGCGCCGCGGCCGAGGTCTTTGGGGGGCCGCCGGCCGCGGCACCCACCCTGCCTCGCCGCGCCGCCCTGCTGGCGGCTGGGGGGCTGGGTCTGGCCGCGCTGGCCACCGCCGCCGTGCTGGGGCTGGGCGAGCGCCTGCCCTGGTCCCAGCCGGCTGCGCAGCCCGCGCCCGTGGTCGCCAGCGCGGCGGCCGTGCCGGGTTCGGCGGCCGAAGCGGCCCCGGCCCCGGCCTCCGCGGCCGCCAGTGAGCCGGCGGAGGCCCTCGAGCCGAGCGCAGCGGTCGACGTGCCGCCCGACGCGCTGGGGCTCAAGGACGAGCGCCAGGCCTGGGCCGCGCTGGCCAGGCTCTGGGGCTTGGCGGAGGCCGAGGCCCTGGCCGCCCGCCCCGACCCCTGCCAGGCGCTCAAGGCCCGGGCCGATGCGACCCCCGCGACCGAGAACCCCTTGCAGTGCTTCCGCAGCACGGAGGGGCTGGCTCAGCTGCGTCTGCTGGACCGCCCGGCCCTGCTGCGCCTGTACCCCTCGGAGCAGGGGGCGGCGCCGGTGCATGCGCTTCTGGTGGGACTGGACGAGCGCCAGGCCCGGCTTCGCTTGCCCGACGGCCGGGTGCAGCGCCTGGACCTGCTGAGGCTGAGCCGCCTCTGGCGCGGCGATTTCCTGACCCTCTGGCGCAGCCCGCCGGGCGGCTATTCGGGCCGCGGCCTGAGCGAGGCCGGCCTGGGCTGGCTGGATCAGCAACTGGCGCGAGTTTTCGAGCTGCCGCCCTTGACCCAGACGGAGGCGCAGTCGCGCGCGCGTTTCGACACCGCCCTGCGCAGCCGGCTCGGCAGTTTCCAGCGCAGCCAGGGCCTGCGCAGCGACGGGCGCCCCGGTCCCGTCACCCTGATGCAGCTCAACCGTGCCGTGGGCCTGAACGAGCCGCGTCTGGACCCTCATCAGCCCTCCTAGCCATGTCCTACATTCTTGAGGCGCTGCGACGCGCCGAGTCAGAACGTGAACGGGGCCAGGTGCCGCGTCTGCACAGCCAGGCCTGGAGCGGCCAGGGCGGCCCCGAGGCCGCGGGCGCCCCAGCGGCCCGGTCCGGCCGGCGTTGGTGGTGGCTGGGCCTGGGACTGTCCCTGCTGCTGGGGGCTGCCGCGGCCTTCTGGCTCTGGCAAGCGCCGGCTGCCGTGACGGCGCCGCCTCTTGCGCCTGGCGCCCAGGCGCCGGCCAAGCCCACTCCCGAGGTCCGCCCGCCGGTGCCGGCGGTGGCCCCGGCACCTGCCCCGACACAAGTTGCCTCGCCAGACGCCGAGATGCGTGCGCCGAGTGCGCCCTGGCCGCTTCCGCCGCCGCCCGCCGCCTTGCCGCCCGCAGTGAGAGCCGACGCCCTCAGACCGCCGCCGGCTGCCTCGGCGGCCGTGGTCGCCGCGGCCTCGACACAGCCACCGGCCCTGGCGGAACTGAGCCCCGCACTGCGCGCCGAGCTGCCCTCGCTGCAGGTGGGCGGCGCCATGCATTCGCCCACCCCGGCCCACCGCATGCTCATCCTCAACGGCCAGGTCTATCGCGAGGGCGATCAGATCGCCCCGGGTCTGCGCCTGGAGCAGATCCAGCTGCGCAGCGCGGTGCTGAGCTACAAGGGCCAGCGCCTGCGCCTGGACTACTGAACAGCCCTCCTACACTCAAGGCACGATGAGCACTTCTCGCATTGCATTCATAGGTGGCGGCAATATGGCCAGCGCCATCATCGGTGGCCTGCTGCGCGCCGGCCGCCCGCTGGACTCCCTGCTGGTGCTGGAGCCCTGGGAGGCTCAGCGCCAGCGACTGGCCCAGGACTTCGGCCTGCAAGCCTGCGCGGACGCGGTGGCCCTGGACGCGGCCGGTCTGGCGCAGGCCGAGCTGGTGGTCTGGGCCGTCAAGCCCCAGCTCTTCAAGGCCGCCGCCGCACCGCTGGCGGGGCGCCTGGCCCATGCGCTGCAGCTCTCGGTCATGGCGGGCATTCCCAGTGCGGCCCTGGCGCAGGCCAGCGGCAGCGAGCGCGTGGTGCGGGCCATGCCCAACACCCCGGCCCTGATCGGGCAAGGCATGACGGGACTGTATGCCCGCGCCGCGGTCTCGGCCGGCGACCGGCAGCTGGTGGAGCAGGTGCTGGCACCCACCGGGGCCCTGCTGTGGTTGGCCCAGGAGTCGCAGATCGACGCGGTGACCGCGCTCTCGGGTTCGGGGCCGGCCTACTTTTTCTTCATGGTCGAGGCCATGATGCAGGCCGCCCAGGAGCTGGGGCTGAGCGCCGAGCAGGGGCGCCAGCTGGCTTTTGCCACCTGTGGCGGCGCGGCGGCCCTGGGTCTGCAGTCGGGTGAATCGCCGACCCAGCTGCGCGAGAAGGTGACGTCCAAGGGCGGCACCACCCATGCCGCCATCAGCAGCCTGCAGGCCGAGGGGGTGGATGCCGCCATCCGCCGCGCCGTGCTGGCGGCCGAGCGACGGGCCCGGGAGCTGGGCGAGGAATTCGGACGCTGAAGCACCGACCATGGGAATTGCGAGCCGTGCCGGTCTGCGCGCCTGGTTGCGCGCGCCGGGGTCTCTGAGCCGCCGCCTGGCGGCCCTGGGCGAGCGTTATCAGGTCCAGGTGCTCAGGCAGACCGTGGCGCCGCTGCGTGCCGCCGAACGGCGCGCCCTGGGCCTGCCGCGGCGCGGCTGCACCGTGGTGCGCGAGGTCATCCTGCATGTGGACGGTCAGCCCCTGGTCTGGGCCCGCTCCGCCCTGCACGGGGCGGCCCTGGCCGGCCCCTGGAAGGCGCTCAAGGGCCTGGGGTCCAAGCCCCTGGGTCATCTGCTGTACGCCGATCCGCGCGTGGCGCGCAGCGAGCTGCAGCCGCGGCGCCTAGCCCGCCATGGCCATACCTGGCGCCAAATGGCGCGGCAGTGGGAGGCCGCCACCGGCGCGGCGCCGTCCAGCCAGATGCTCTGGTCGCGCAACTCGGTCTTCACCCGCCATGGGGCCCGGCTGCGGGTGATGGAACTGTTCGCGCCCGGTCTGGGTGGGAGCCGTCCGCCAAAACCCTGAGCCGGTGCCGGGCTCGCGGGCCGGGCATGATGCGGCGCTGTCGCGGTCTTGTGCGAAAGAGCCCCATGCCCTCGAACACCTCGCAAGAACTTCTGGCCCGCCGCCGGCTGTTGCAGCTGGCCGCTGTGGCGGGCTGGCCCGGTCTGGCCCTGGCGGCCGGTCCCGGTCCCGAGGCCGACGCCGACGCCCTGGCCCTGCTCAAGCGCGGCGGCGTGGTGCTGGCCCTGCGCCATGCCCTGGCGCCCGGCACCTTCGATCCCCCGAGCTTCAAGCTGGGCGACTGCAGCACCCAGCGCAATCTGAGCGAACAGGGCCGGGCCCAGGCCCGCGCGCTGGGACAGCGCCTGCGCGCGGCCGGCCTGAGCCCGGCGCGGGTACGCAGCAGCCCCTGGTGCCGCTGCATGGACACGGCGGAGCTGGCCTTCGGCCGTGCCGAGGCCTGGTCGGCCCTGGGTTCGCCGCGCGCCGGCAGCGAGGAGACCAATGCGCAAAGCCTGGCCGAGCTGCGCCAGGCCCTTGGCGTTGCGGTGCGCCAGGGCGCGGGCTTCGAGGTCTGGGTCACGCATATGTTCGTGCTCAGCGATCTGCTGGGGGTGAACACCGCATCCGGCGAAGGGCTGGTGCTGGGCTGGGACGCCAGCACCGGCCCCCGGCTGCTGGCGCGGCTGCCGGCTCCTTGAGCCAGCAGCGGCCTGGTGGCCTGCCGACCGGAACCGCACTCAGCAAACCCGGTCGCGCCCCTGTCGCTTGGCCTCGTACAGGGCCGCATCGGCACGCGCCAGCACGCGCTCGGGCCCGCTATCGCCGGCTTCCCAGGCGGCCACGCCAAAGCTCGCCCGCAGCGGCCAGGGCCGGCCCTGCCATTGCCAGTCCAGCTGTCGCAGCCGTGCACGCACCCGCTCGGCCACCTGGAACGCGCCCTGCTTGTCGGACTCGTGCAGCAGCAGCGCGAACTCCTCACCCCCCAGCCTGGCGATGGTGTCCACCTCACGCAAGACCTCACGCACCCGGGCCACCAGCCAGCGCAGCGCCTCGTCCCCGGCGGGGTGCCCCAGCTCATCGTTCAGGCGCTTGAAGTGGTCCATATCCACCAGCACCAGGGCCTGCGCTTGTCCGCGTTCATGAGCGGCATGTGCTTGCTTCATGGCCAGCTCGAAAGCGCGTCGGTTGAGGGCGCCGGTCAGTGCGTCCTGGTGGATGAGCTGTTGCAGCTGCAGTACCAGGCGCAGCACCAGCATGAAGGCGACCTGGGCATTGATGAGCAGCACCATCAAGAAGCCGGTCCAGAGCCATAGGGTGTTTGTCAGGCTCTGGGTCAGCAGGCCCTGCTGGCTCGGGTCCAGCAGCACAAAGCCCAGCCCGCGCAGGGCGAACATGAGGCTCAGCAGGATGTAGGGCAGGGTGAGCAGCAATGCGGTGGCCGCCTTCACCACACGCAACAGCCGGATGTAGACCCCGTGACAGATCAGCAGGATCATCAGCGTGATGCCCAGGGCGCTGACGGTCAGCCACCACCGTGAGCCCTGTGGCAGCAGCAGCAGCAGGGCCAGGGTGGCGAGCACCAGCCCCGCGGGCGCACGCCAGCGGGGCGCCTCCAGCGCGATCAGCGGGCCGAAGCTGCACATCAGCCCGAAAGCCGCCATGAGCAGGGTCACCGAGCCCTCGTGGGTGAGCAGGGCCGGCCAATCGGGCCGTCCGCGCAGCGCATACAGCCCGATACCCAGCACCAGCAGCACATTGACTGCGGCCATGACCCAGGACACCCGGCGCGCGAAGTGGCGCACCCTGGCCATCAGCAGCCACGCTGTGCAGGCCAGCAGGCACAGCGTGTTGATAAGCAGTAGCAGCGTGACGGTCTGGGGGGCCATGCTCATGCCGGCACCTCACCCTGTTCAGTGACCACGCAGTTGCGCCCTGAGGCCTTGGCTTGGTAGAGCAGGGCATCGCTGCGCTGCAGCAGGGCGTCACTGCTGTCACCGGCATCCAGCTCCGGCCGGGCCTGACTGACGCCGAAGCTGGCTTGCAGCACCACAGAGCGCCCTTCCCATTGCAGCGGCCGTTCCAGGATGCGCCGGCGCAGTCGTGTGGCCAGGGTTGTGGCGCCGGCCAGATCGCAGCCCGGCAGCAGCAGGCCGAACTCCTCGCCGCCCAGGCGCAGCACCGCATCGGGCTCGCGACACTCCTCCATCAGCAGTCGAGCGATGTGGCGCAGGGCCGCATCGCCGCCCGCATGTCCGAGCTCATCGTTGATCTGCTTGAAGTGATCGACATCCAGCACGATCCAGGCAAAGCTCTGGCCGCGGCGTAGCCGAGCCCGGGCCCGGGCCAGCATTTCATCAAGGGCGCGTCGGTTCAGCGCGCCGGTTAGTGAATCGTGTCGGGCCAGGTGGGCAATGCGCAGCCAGAGGCGACGCACGGCCAGGGCCATCAGGCTTAGCGGTATCCACACATGCAGGGCCACCGGTAGGAGCTGCGTGGCCAAACCGGGCACGTGATAAGCCGGCTGGAACAGGGCCATCAGCAAGGTCAGCAGGCTGATGGCCAGATAGGGCAGGCACAGCGCGGTGCGCCAGGGCCAGTGCTCATGAGCGCCGGTCGTGCCGCGCCACAGCATCAGGCCACTGAGTGCCGCGGCCAGGGCCATGCCCAGCAAGGCCAGTCGCAAAGAGAGCGTCTCCTGGCCCAGCACACCGCTGAGCAGCGCGGCAGCACCCAGCGCCAGGGCCGGCCCTGCGAGCCGGCGCTGGGCCCGGAGCTTGAGCAGGCGGCTCACCCCTGCGGCCAGCAGACCCAGGGACAACAGCCCGCACAGCGCCAGCACCCAGACCGGCAGCCAAGCCCCGGGCCAGGGCGGTCCGCAGCCCTGGCAGGGCAGGGCGGGCAAGGCCATCCACTGGCTGGCGAAGAAGAAGGCGGCCGCGCTCGGCGCGATGCGGTAGAAGCCACCCAGGACGGCCCACACGCCAGCCGCAAACAGCAGGATGGCGGTGTTGGCCATCCACAGTGTCCAGGGGTCGAGTGCGGCCATCGCCCAAGTATGCCGCCAGGCGCTCTTCGGCACACGTCATAAAGGTCCGTCGGCTTGTCCGCTCTGCGTGGAAGCTCTCTAATTCAAGCATGCCCGTGACATGTTCCGACCTCTCTGCTTCCCTGGCGCAGGCCTTGGCCTTTGCGCAAGCGCATGAATGTCCCTGGCCTCGCGATCCGGCCGCCGTGCTGCCGCCCGGGGCAGCGCCCTGGGGGGTGCATCACGAGGACCCCGCTCCCTACAACCGTCTGCGCGGGCCGGTGCATGCGCGAGGGCCCCAGAGCGGCGTGCTCTGGCAGCGTGGCCACGAGTTGGCGGCCTGGGGTGAGCCGGATCGGTCCGACCTGACATTCAGCGTGGCCAAGACCTATCTGGCCCTGCTCGCCGGCATCGCCCGACGTGAGGGCCTGCTGCCCGATCTGCACCGGTCGGTGGCCGAGCAGCTGCCGGGCATAGGCTTTGACGGCTCGCACAACCGCCGCATCAGCTGGGCCATGCTGCTGGAGCAGACCAGCGAGTGGGAGGGTGAGTGTTTCGGCCTGCCGGACCAGGTGGACCGCTGGCGCAAGGTGGCGCAGGACCCGCGGCCCGCGGGTGGGCCCAAGGGTGGGGCGCGCCCTTTGCAGCCGCCTGGCCGCTACTGGGAGTACAACGATGTGCGTATCAACCAGCTGGCCCTGGCCTTGTTGCATCTGCTGCGCCGGCCCCTGCCCGAGGTCTTTCTGAACGAGATCCTTCGCCCTCTCGGCGGGGGCGAGGGCTTTGCCTGGCGCGGCTACGACGACGCCTGGGTGGAGCTGCCGGGCCTGGGCCCGGTGCAGTCGGTGCCGGGCGGTACGCACTGGGGCGGCGGCGTGAGCGTCAGCGCACGCGATCAGGCCCGTGTGGGCCAGTTGCTGCTGGATGGCGGTGCGCATGGCGGACGACAGATCCTGCCGCGGGACTGGGTCAGCGCCTTGAGCGAGCCCTGTGCCATCGCTCCCTTCTATGGGCGCTTGGTCTGGCTCAACCGCGACGGGCGCAGCTTTCCCGCGGCCTCGACCCAGGCCTTCTTCATGATGGGGGCCGGAGGCCATGTGGTGTGGGTGGAGCCGGCTTGGCAGTCGGTGCTGGTGCTGCGCTGGTTTGACGGCACGCGGCTGCCTGCCCTGCTGCAGCGCTTTGCTGCCGTGCTGGCGCCCGAGCCTCAGGACAGGGACTAGGCCGGCGCGCTCGATGCGGGTGCCTCCAAGGGCAGCAGCAGCTCGAACACCGTGCCCTTGCCCTCCTGGCTCTGCACCCGGATCTGTCCGCCCATCAGCTGGGTCACCAGGTTGTGCACGATGTGCAGGCCCAGGCCGGTGCCACCGCGCCCCATGCGCGTGGTGTAGAAGGGGTCGAAGATCCGGCCCATGGCCTGTGCCGGGATGCCCAGGCCGTTGTCGCCCACATCCAGCTGCACCAGACCAGGTTGGGCCTCCAGCCGCCGGGCCCGTATGCTGATCTGGCCACCGCCCTCGCGCCCCTCAAACGCGTGCAGCAGGGCGTTGTGGACCAGATTCGTGATGACCTGGGCCAGGGGGCCCGGATAGCTGTCCAGCTCAATATCCGTCTCGATGTCCAGGCTCAGCTTGTGAGCGCTGCGCTTGAGCATGGGGTTGAGGGTGAGCAGGATCTCCTCGATGGCGGCATCCAGCTTGAAGCGGCGCCGCTGGGTGGTGGTCTGGTCCACCGCCACCTGCTTGAAGCTCATCACTAGCTCGGCCGCCCGGCTCAGATTGCGCTGCGCGATGTCCGTGCCCTCGCCCACATGCGTGACAAAGCTCTCCAGCATGGAGCGCTTGAGCCCGCCACCGGCCATGGCGGCGCGGATCTGCTCCATGGGCTCGCGCAGGCTGGACACGGCCATGAGGCTATTGCCTATGGGGGTGTTGAGCTCATGGGCCACACCGGCCACCAGGCGGCCCAGGGCGGAAAGCTTTTCGGCCTGAACCAGCTGCTGCTGCGCCTGGCGCAGTGCCTCCAGATTCATGGCCAGCTCGGCATTGGCGGCGGACAGGGCCTCGGTGCGCTCGACGACCCGGTCTTCCAGTTCCAGATTGAGTTTGCGGATCTGGTCCTCGGCCCGGCGGTGTTCGGTCACATCCACATCCATGCAGACCACAAGGCGGCTGCCGTCCTCGGCCGGGATGGCAAACAGGGTTGCCAACACGAGCAGCTCGTGCCCATCCTTGTGCCGCAGCGTGAACTCGGTCGGTCCGAAAGGCTGGCCGGTCTCGATGACATCGGCGATCACCGCCTTCAGGGCCTGGACCTGTTCCTCGTCCCGAAGGTAGAGGGTGCGCTCCGCGAGTGAATAGCCCACTGCCTCCAGCGCACTGAAGCCATACATGCGTGTGGAGGCCTCGTTCCAATAGAGGATGCGGCCTTCGCTGTCAAACCATTGGATGGCGATGCTGGGCGCCGACTCCAGCGTGGCGCTGAGCCGCTCGGCCGCGCGGCGCGCATCGGCCTCACGCGCCTGCAGCTGGTCCACCATGCGTGCGATGTCTTCAGACAGGCGCTGCAACTCCAGAATGGCGGAGGGCTTGACGGAGGGGGGATTCAATTCGCCTGCCGCGATGGCCCGCACGCGTCGTTGTAGCCGGGTCAAGGGTCGCGCCATGAAGGCGGCCGCCACCGGTGCGGCAATCAGCGCCAGCACCGGACCGGCAATCAGGCCGGCCAGAACCAGCAGCACGGTGACGCGGTAGTGGTACTCGGCCATGCCACGCGGGCTGCTGGCCATCAGCACCCAGCCCAGCTTGTCTGAGCGCGTTCCGGCGTAGCTCAGGGCCTGCCCATCGGTCCCCACTTCCTGGGGAGGTGGGTCCTGGCCGGCCAGGGCGGCGCGGAAGCTGGCGCTGCCGCTGAAGTCGCGAAACAGCATGCGGCCCTCAACACCGTGCGACGAGGCCAGCTCCCGGCCGCGCTGATCGATGACGATCAGTTCGAACTCCGCCGAAGAGGCCTGGCCACGCCGGCTGATGCTGGCCAGCAGCTGCGGCGCGGACAGCTCCAGGATGAAGCTGCGCCCCTGCAGCAGCAGGCCGACGGCCACGGTGTTGCGACCCGAGAGCACCGAGAGGTATTCACCGCTCCACAGCGGCGCATTGCTGTGGCCCTGGGCGCCGCGCGCCAACTCCCGGACCAGGGGACTGGCCGAGAGGTCCATGCCGCGCAGCTGGTCCAACAGGGGCGGCCCCTGATCTGCCGCCAGGGCCAGCACCTCGACCCGCTGCTCGTGGTCCAGCACGTAGACGGCGTTGAACAGCCGGGAGTGATCGGCCAGGACCTGGGCCAGCATCTGACGCCTTGGCCCGTCCATCTGGCTGGCAGCCGTGGCGAAGCCGCGCAGCTGATCCTCCACCATGCGCGTGTACTGCTCCAGCTGATGCCTGGCGCCCTGCACCCGCTCGTTGAGCAGGTCGCGGTTGCGCTGCTCGACCTGCGGCAGCCGGTAGGCGAGCACTAGGCTGCCCACCACGGCAAACATGGTGCTGACCAGGAGCAGGAGCAGCAGGGTCCACCAGCTGCGCAAACTCAGGCTGCGCATCCCCGGGCCTGGCCTCAGTCGCGTACCTTGAAGCGCCCGTCGCGCACCTCGGCGATGCGCACGGCACGCAGGGTGTCGCCCATGCGGTCAAAGCGCCAGCTTTCCTGCAGGCCCGCATAGGGACCGCCCTCCTGCAGGGCCCGTTTCAGGGCCGTCCCACCCTGTCCAGAAGTGCGAGTCAGGGCATCCAGGGCCGCGCGGGCCGCATCGTAGGCGCCCACGGCGGCGAAGCCGGGTTCCTGCTTGAAGCGCTCGCGATAGCGGGCGGCGAAGCGAAGATAGTCGGGATTGCCGTTGTCGCGGTCGAAAAGCTGTGCGATGTACATGCCTTCCACGGCCTTGCCCCCCAGCTGTATGAGCGCCTCGGTGCCGGCCCAGGACGAGGCGCTGAAACGCGGCGTCAGGCCGCGGTTGCGGGCCGTCTGGATCAGACGCACCGTATCCACGGCACTGGCTACCACCATCAACGTGTCAACGCCCTGGCGCGGCAGCGCGTCCAGGGCGCGACCATAGCTGGCGTCATCGCCCGAGGTGAAGCTCTGCTCGGCCACGATCTGGGCCCCCAGTCGCCTCATGGCCTCGCCGTACTGCAGGGCCCAGTCCTGGCTGAAGGCGCGATTGCCCAGATCCAGCACGATGGCCACCTTGCGCGCCCCGGCCTGGTAATCGGCCTGGGCCATCTGATCCGAATAGCTCTTCACCGAGGGTGCGACCCGGAACAACATATCGTCCCGTCCGGCCAGGCTGGTGGCGGTGACGGTGGGGCTGACCGTAGGCAGCTGGGCCGTCTCGATATCGGGCAGCACGGCCTGAGCCATGGCGCTGGTCATGGGGCCGATCAACAGCTGCACATTCTTCTTCAGCAGATTCTGCAGGGCCAGCTTGGCGGTGGCCGGATCCTGGGCATCGTCCGCATACTCGACCAGCACCTGCCGTCCCCGGATGCCGCCCTGGGCATTGACCTCCTCCACGGCCAGCATCACGCCATTGCGACCGGCTTCACCCAGGTCGGCCACGCGGCCGCTCAAGCCACCCAGGTAGCCGATGTGCAAGGGGCCGCTCTCGCGGCTGCAAGCGCCCAGTGCGGCGGCCAAGCACAACACAAGCAAGGGGAGGGCACGGCGTCTCATCGCAGCTTCTCCATGCTCGGACGGACCTTGATCCACTCCAGCAGCTCGCTCAGCGGCATGGGTTTGGCGAACAGATAGCCCTGGGCCTCGTCGCAGCCCAGGGCTGCCAGCAGGCGCGCCTGCTCCGAGGTTTCCACGCCCTCGGCCAGCACCTTCATGCCGATCTGGCGGCCCAGGGGCAGCACCATCTCGGCGATCTGGGCGCTGCGCTCGCCGCTGCCCAGGCAGGAGACGAAGGCGCGATCAATCTTGAGCCGGTCGGCCGGCAGCTGGTGCAGATAGCTCAGCGAGGAGTAGCCGGTGCCGAAGTCATCGATCGCAATGCCCACGCCCATGGCCTTGAGCGAGGCCAGGATCTGCAGCACCTGCTGGGCACCGGCCATGGCCACCGATTCGGTGATCTCCAGCTCCAGCGCCTCGGCGCCCACCCCGGTCTGCGCCAGGGCCTGCTGCACCATGTCCACAAAGCCCGGCGCCTGGAACTGCATCACGGAGACATTGACCGCCATATGGAAGCCCTGCAGTCCGGCACGCCGCAGCTGGCCCACGGCCTGCAGGGCCGTGATCAGGGCCCAGCGACCGGTTTCGATGATCAGGCCCGAGCTTTCCGCCACGGGGATGAAGGCATCCGGCGAGACATGGCGGCCATCGGCCGTGCGCCAGCGCATCAGGGCCTCGAAGCCGATGATCTCGCCGCTGTGCAGCGACCACTGCGGCTGGTAAGCCATATAGAGCTGGCCCAGGCGCGGCGCCTCGGTGAAGGCCTGCAGCAGGCTCATGTGCTCGCGGGTGCTGGCCTCCAGCTCGGCCCCGTACCACAGCAGCTGGCCGGCCCCCTGGGCCTTGGCGCGCTTGAGGGCCAGGGAGGCGTTCTTCAGCAGCACCTCGCCCGTATCGCCGGGTCCGCTGGCCTGGGCCAGGCCCATGGAGGCGGTGATGCGCAGCGGCTTGCCTTCCAGCTCGAAGGGTTCGTCCGTCAGCGCCTTGAGCCGCCCCAGATCCAGGGCCGCGGCCGGGCACAGCAGGCCAAAGATGTCCGGCCCGATGCGGGCGAGAAAGCAGCTGCCACCCAGACGCTCGCTCAGGCGCCGGGCCATGGCGCACAGCAGTTGATCGCCATGGGCGTGGCCGAACATATCGTTGATCTCGCCGAAGCGGTCGATGTCGATCACGCCCACTACCCAGCCCACGGCCGAGTCCGCCGGGGAACGGACGTCGATCTTTTCCACCAGGGCGCTGCGGTTGGGTAGACCCACCAGGCGGTCGAAATAGGCCAGGCCATGCAGGCGTTCGGTGAGAAAGACCTTGGCCGCGCTCAGGTCCAGATGGCGGTGCAGCACCTGCAGCAGCTGCAGCTGCGCCGGCACCAGGGGGTTGTTGGAGCGGGCGTACATCAGCAGGCCCTGACCGCGCTCCAGCGCCACCCAGACGATGACGGCATCGGCCTCGACGACGATGGACTTGGACAGGGCACAGCGCTCAAGGTGGGGCAGGATCTGGTCGTCGCCCAGATCGCCCAGGGTCTTGCCCAGCTTGTCCTCGAAACCTTGGCCGGCCACCAGCACCCGGGCTTGCGCCAGGGTTTCCGGCATATCTCTGGCCAGCGCCACGAAGCCGCTGAGCTCGGCGCGAAAGGGCTTCTGCAGCTCTTCGATCAGGGCTGCCGCGTAGTCGCTGATGCCCTGCTTGTCCAGGAGCGCGCTGCTGACGTCCAGGGTCTCATGCAGAAAGCGTTGCTGCTCGGCGGTGCGGCGCAGCTGGTCATAGGTGCGTATGGCCGTGAACAGGGCCACGAAGAGCTTGCTCCGCGTGAGCTCGCTCTTGGTGCGGTAGTCGTTGATGTCGAAATGCACCACGGTCTGCTCGTCCGGCGCATAGCCGGGCTGACCGGTGCGCAGGATGATGCGCGCATCACGCATGGCCAGGTCCTGGCGTATGGTGCCCACAATGTCCAGGCCGGCGGTGACGGTTTCCATCACCACGTCCAGCAGCACCACCGCCACATCCTGCTCGCGCTTGAGCATCTCCAGGGCCTCGGCCCCCGAGTGGGCGTGCAGCAGCAGCAGGGGACGGTCCAGGATGATGACGCCGCGCAGGCCGAAGTCGGTGGCCTCATGAACCTCGGGATCGTCGTCAACGACCAGCACCTTCCACGGCGGCTGCTTGGAGACGGCCGCAGGCGCGGAATCGTCATCGTCCACCAGCAGCAACATGTCGTCGGCTGCAGCGGGCGCGGCGATTTGACCTGGATGGTTCATGGGCTTGCAAACGAACTCCGGGCATCCAGCATACCGCTGCCGCCGCTGTTTTCGCCCGCGGATTTGCGCGCAGGTCGGGTCGAGGCGGCGACCCCGGGCCGCTTCAGGGCGCGGGTCGGCAGTCGGGGCAGCGCCCGTAGAGCGTGAGTTCGTGGTCTTCGACGCTGAACCCGGCCGGGGCCAGCCGAGCCAGATTGCCCGGGCAGGCATGAATGTCGAACACCCGCTGGCACTGCCGGCACAGGAAGTGATGGTGGTGGCCATGCACCGCCTCGTAGCGCGGGTTCTCGCCCGGCAGCTGCACCACCTGCAGCTCCGCACCCTCCACCAGGCTCTTGAGATTGCGGTAGACCGTGGCCAGGGACAGGCCCGGCACCTCCAGCTGAGCCAGCTCCAGGATCTCCTGGGCCAGCAGGGGGCGGCCGGCCTGATCCACGGTGGCACGGATGGCGGTGCGCTGGCGGGTTGAGCGCTGCGGGGCTTGTTCCATGGCGGCAGTGTAGCCAGCACGCCCAGGCCGCCGGCCCGGACTCGGGGCTTGTTTGTGTAAATGCAAATGCATTATCATTAATAAATGCCTGCCACCCTGCCAGCCCAGCCTCCGTTTGCCGGGGGAGGTCCGTCGGCTTGCCTGTCGAGCCGGCGGGCCGGATCCGCCTAGCGGCTGCCCGGCGCCCGGTCGCGCGCCCACCGTCTTCAACACACAAGGACAGAAACCATGAATGCTTCAGTGCAGCTGCGCCCCTGGGCGCTCAGCCTTCTTGCCACGGCCCTGCTGGCCGCCTGCGGCGGCGGCGTGGACGAGCCCGAGAAGGATGACAAGCACGACGCCGTGACCATCGCCACCGCGGGCCGACTGGCCCTGGCCGAGCAGGGCAGCAAGACCCTGCGCCTGCACGATCTGGACAGTGCCACGGCCGCGGTCGAGGCCAGCTACACCCTGGAGCATGAGCCCGCGGCCCTCTACACCAGCCCGCGTGGCCGTTACGCCCTGGTCGTGCAGCGCCTGCAGGACCAGGTGCAGATCCTGGACGGCGGCATCTGGCAGGAAGACCATGGCGACCATCTGCACGACTACAAGCAGGGCAGCCGCGCCTTGGCCTGGAAGATCACCGGCCCGCGCCCGACCCACTACGACGTGCAAGCCGGCAAGCAGGCTGCCTTCTTCATGGACGGCAATGCCACGGCCTCGCCGGTGCAGAACGCCGGCGTGCGCCTCTTCACGGACGCCTCGATTGCCGCCGGCGCCCTGGTGGCCAGCACCGATCTGGCCGCGCCCATTCACGGCCTGGGCGAGCCGGTGGATGACAAGCTGCTGCTGGTGAGTCGTGCCGCCGATGCGCCCGACTCCCTGCCCACCCATCTGAACCTGCATCTGCGCAATGGCAGCGGCTACACCTTTGTGCGCCAGGTCGCCACGCGCTGCAACGGCATGCATGGCAGCTTCAGCAGCGGCGCCTACACCGTGGCCGGCTGCCTGGACGGCATGCTGCTGGTGCAGCACACCGGCGCCACCACGGTGGACGATGGCCGCAAGCTGAGCACGCCGCTGCGCGTGGGCACCATCGCCGGCCATCCCCGTCTGCCGGGCCAGTTCATCGGCATTGCCACCGAGGGCGCCGCGCCCGCGCCGGTCACCACCCGCTTTTATGCGGTGGATGGCGAGCGCGCCAGCGTCAGCGACTTCGTGCCCGAGGGCTGGAGCACGGGCCGGTTGCGCCGCGCCCATGGTTTTGACCGCAGCGGCCAGCGCTTCTTTGTGCTGGACGATCAGGGCAGCCTGGTCGTCAGCGAGCGCCGCAACGGCGCCTGGGCGCCCCTGGCCCGCGTGAGTGGCGCCATTCCAGCTATGCCCAAGGCTGCACCCTGGCCCGTGTTGGTGGCCAATGGCGCGGTGGACGAGCTCTACCTGAGCGACCCCGTGGCCAAGCAGCTGGTGGTGCTGGACAGCAAGACCGGCGCCGTCAAGGCCCGCCGCGATCTGGGCTATGTGCCCACCGTGATCACCTGGCTGGGCATCAACCGTTGAACCAGAAAGCCGCTCCCATGAAGCACGCATCACCCATGTCCCTCCTCAAGATGGCCGCGACCCTGCTGGCCCTGTCTGCCGCCGCGGCTCAGGCCCAGGCGCCGGCCAAGCCCGCCAGCCAGGCCTGGCAGTTTGGCGCCGTGCTGGACCTGACGCACACCAGCCGGCCCCTGGCCCTGGGCGGGCGCGACCAGGGCCTGCAGCTGGGCCATAGCGACCTCACCGCCAGCGGCCCGCTGGGCCCCTGGCTGCGCGCCCAGGCCACGGCCACCGTGGCCACGCATGAAGGCAAGCTGGAAAAGGGCATGGAGGAGTTCTGGCTGGAAACCACCCGCCTGCCCGCGGGCCTGCAGCTGCGTGCCGGCCGCTTTGCCTCCCAGATTGGCTACCTCAACCAGCAGCACCCGCATGCCGACGACTTTGTGGAGCGCCCCCTGCTCTACCGCGCCTTCTACGGCGGGCACTGGAATGACGATGGTCTGCGCCTGAACATCACCCTGCCCACCAGCTTCTACTGGATGGTGGGGGCCGAGGTCTTCCGCGGTCGCAAGCTGGTGGCCGAGGCCGCGCCGGGCAGCCCCAGCGGCCTGGGCGTCAGCACCCTCAGCACCAAGCTGGGCGCCGACCTCAACCGTCACCACAGCTGGCAGCTGGGTCTGTCCCACATCCACAACCGCCGCGAGGCCGCCGTGGAGGATGAGGACCATGAACACGAGCACGGCGATGAAGCGCACGAGCACCACCACCACCATCACCATCACGGTGCTCAGTTCAGCGGCCGCAAGACCTGGCTGCTGGACGGCACCTGGAAATGGGCGCCCGGCGGCAACAACCGCGAGCAGCAGCTGCGCCTGGGCTTCGAGGCTGCGCGCATCACCGGCCTGAACCGCTTTGCCCGCGGCAGCGACAAGCACGAGGCCAATGCTCTGAGCGCGGTCTGGCGCTTCAATCCCAGCTGGGAAGTCGGCGTGCGCAGCGACTGGCTGCGCGCCCGCCAGCCCCATGGCGATCACTTCCACAGCGTGTTGCTGCGCGAGCAAAGCCTGATGCTGGCCTGGAAGCCCACGCATATGCAGGCCCTGCGCCTGCAGTACGCCCGCCAGAGCGATGCGCATGAGGTGGAAAACCCCTCGCGTGGCAGCTGGCAGCTGCAGTACGTGATGGCCTTTGGAGCCCATGGTGCGCACAGCTTCTGAACCCCGCCGCACGCGCCCCTGGGCGCGCCTGCTGGGGGCTGGCCTGCTGCTGGGCCTAGCCCTGCCGGTGCGCGCGCTCACCGTGTTTGCCTGCGAGCCCGAGTGGGCCGCCCTGACCCGGGTGCTGGCGCCCCAGGCCAAGCTGCATGTGGCCACCCATGCCGGCCAGGACCCGCATCACATCGAGGCCCGGCCCAGCCTGATCGCCCAGCTGCGCGCGGCCGATCTGGCAGTCTGCACCGGGGCGGGTCTGGAGTCGGGCTGGCTGCCCATGCTGCGCCAGCGCGCTGGGCGCGAGCCGGTGCTGTTCGAAGCCAGTGACTATGTGGCCCTGATCGATGCCCAGCCCGGCGCCCGCGCCACGCCCTGGAGCGGCGATGTGCATGCCGAGGGCAACCCCCACATCCACACCGACCCGCGTCGCCTGCTGGAGGTGGCCGCCGGCCTGGCCGAGCAGCTGCAGGCCCTGCTGCCCGCCGCGGAGCGCCCGGCGGTGGCCCAGCGCCTGGCGGCCTTCCAGCAGGACTGGCGCGGCCGCATCGCCGCCTGGGAGCGCCAGGCCGCGCCGCTGCGCGGCCGCGCCGTGGCGGCCCAGCACAGCAGCTTTGGCTATCTCTTCGCCTGGCTGGGCCTGCGCCCGGTGGCCGATCTGGAGCCCAAGCCCGGCATGGCGCCCACGCCCGGCCACCTGCAGCAGCTGCTGGAGCGCCTGCGCGGCCAGCCGCCCGCGGCCGTGGTGATCAGCAGCTACCAGGACCCGCGCCCGGGGCGCTGGCTCAGTGGCCAGCTGGGCGGCACGCCCCTCTTGGTGTTGCCCGCCACCGTGGCCGAGGACGCCGCCGCGCCCGAGCTGGCGCAGTGGATGGACGGCCTGCTGCAGAAGCTGCTGGCGCCGGCCGGCCGCTGAGTCATGAACTCGATCAGCGAACTCTGGTTCCTGGCGCCCGCGGCCGCCCTGGCCCTGGGCCTGCTGGCCCTGGCGCCCCTGGGCGAGCAGGTGCTGCGCCGCGGCGTGGTCTTCATCGACCTGGCCGTGGCCCAGGCGGCGGCGGCCGCGGCCCTGGCCGCCGCCGCCCTGGTGGACCATCCCGGCTGGTGGCAGACCCAGGCCGCGGCCGCGGCCGGCGCCCTGCTCAGTGCCGGCCTGGTGGCCGCGCTGGCGCGGCGCTGGCCGGCCCAGCGCGAGGCCCTGATCGGCCTGCTCTATGTGGCCGCCGCCTGCGCAGCCCTGCTGGCCGCGCGCCTGGATCCGCATGGGCGTGAGCGCCTGGCCGAGCTGCTGGCGGCCGATGTGCTGTGGGCGGGTTGGTTCCAGGTGGGCGTGCTGGCCGTGGCCGCGGCCGCCGTCTTGCTGCTGCGCCCCTGGCTGGCGCACAACGCGCTCTTCTTTCCGCTCTTCGCCGGGGTGGCCAGCCTGGCCGTGCCGGTGCTGGGCCTCTTCGTGGTCTTTGCCGCCCTGATCGCACCGGCCCTGTGGCGGCGCGCCGGGCATGGCTGGGCCCTGGCCCTGGGCGGTGCCCTCGCGGCCGTGGGACTGGGTCTGGCTGTTTCCTGGGGCCTGGATGCGCCCAGCGGTGCCTGCGTGGCCCTGGGCCTGGCGCTCTTTGGTGCGGCGGCGGCTTTCAGCCCTGCAGGCTCAGGTCCAGAACCGTCGCCACGAACAGGGTGAAGCCCAGCCAGTGGTTCTCGCGGAAGGCGCGGAAGCAGCCCTCCCGCGTGCGGTCCTTGATCAGGCGGTAATGCCAGACCACCTGGGCCGCCGCCACGGCGATGCCCAGCAGGAAGACCCGGCCCAGGCCCAGCTGCAGGCCCAGGGCCGCCCAGCTGGCCAGGAAGAGGGCGTAAAAGCCCATCACGCCGGCCACATCCCAGCGTCCCAGGGTCAGTGCCGAGGTCTTGATGCCGATCTTGATATCGTCATCGCGGTCCACCATGGCGTACTCGGTGTCGTAGGCCAGCACCCAGAACAGGTTGGAGATCAGCAGGGCCCAGGCCGCCAGCGGTACGGCGCCGCGCAGGGCCTGCCAGCTCCAGTCATTGCTGCCCAGGGTCGCGGCAAAGGCCATGGGAATACCGAAGCTGAAGGCCACGCCCAGCACCGCCTGGGGCATGGCCACCACGCGCTTGGCATAGGGGTAGGCAATGGCCACCAGCAAGGCCGCGAAGGACAGGGCGATGGTGGGCGCATTGGTGGTCAGCACCAGCAGGAAGGCCAGCAGGGCCAGGGTGGCGCCCAGCAGCAGGGCTTCCTTGACCGACACCGCGCCGCTGGTGACCGGGCGCTGGGCGGTGCGCTTCACATGGCGGTCGAAATCACGATCGGCCACATCGTTGACGCAGCAGCCGGCCGAGCGCATCAGGATGGTGCCCAGCGTGAACACGATCAGCAGATGCCAGCCCGGCCATCCGTCCGCCGCGATCCACAGCGCACTGAGCGTGGGCCAGAGCAGCAGCAACCAGCCCGCGGGACGGTTCCAGCGGATCAGGTCCAGGTAGAGGGACAGGCGGTTGCGGCCGGTGGCCGCCGGGGACAGGGGCTCGGAATTCACGCCCGCCATTGTGTCAGCAGCGGCAGCGATTGCGGCCCGGCGGCTCACTCCTGGGGCACGAAGATCCAGAGCAGCAGATAGATCAGGGCGCCCGTGCCGGCGAACAGCAGGGCCAGGGCGAAGAGCAGGCGCACCGCCCAGGCCTCCAGGCCGGTGAAACGGGCCAGGCCGCCACAGACGCCGCCCAGCCAGCGATCGTCGCGGCTGCGGCGCAGGCGGTTCAGGGCCAGTCCCTGGCCCAGGCCATCGGGGTTGTCCCCGGCCTTGCCGCTGCCATGCCCTTCCAGCACCCGCGCCTTGGCACGCGCAAACTCCTCGTCGCTCAGGGCGCCGCGCTGATGCAGATCGGCCAGACGGCCCAGTTCTTCGCTATCGGACATGTCGTGCTCCCGAGGGGAGTGGATTGAACACAGGCGCAAGCCTACGCTGCACGACCAACCTCGGCCAGTTGGGAGCGACGAAACGCCGCTGCAGTGGTACAGACTTGCGCAGCGCCGGACAGTCCGTCAACACGCGGCACGCGCAAGAAAACGCCACCGGGTCGTTTGGCTGCTTGAGCAATCAGCCGTCGATCTTCTGCTGGAACACCAGACCCGCGTGCTCGCGCAGGGCGTGGAACTTGATCTTGGGCCAGTTCTCCTGCATGGCGCGCAGCTCGCCGGCGTACTCCAGCAGCACGGTGGGCGCGTTCACCGCGTCCCAGGCCACGCGGTGGGCGTTGTGGTCGATGAAGCGGCGCAGCTCCTTCTCGCCGCCGTCCGCATCGTCGCAGGTGACCCAGCGGGCCACGTTGTAGCGCGCCGCGGTGATGCGGGCCTTGACGCCGTACTCATGCTCCAGGCGGTGGGCCACCACCTCGAACTGCAGCTGGCCCACGGCGCCCAGCAGCAGTACAGAGCCGGCCTCGGGGCGGAAGACCTGGATCGCGCCTTCCTCGCCCAGCTGGCGCAGGCCCTCGCGCAGCTGCTTGGTCTTGAGCGGGTCGGCAACTTCCACGCTGCGGAACATTTCCGGTGCGAAGAAGGGCAGGCCGGTGAACTGCAGGGCCTCGCCCTCGGTGATGGTGTCGCCCAGCTGCAGCACGCCGTGGTTGGGGATGCCGATGATGTCGCCGGCAAAGGCCTCGTCCAGCAGCTCGCGGCGCTGCGAGAGGAAGCTCACCACCGTGTTGGGCCGCAGCTCCTTGCCGCTGCGCACCACCTTCAGCCGCATGCCGCGCTCGAAGTGGCCCGAGGCCACGCGCAGGAAGGCAATGCGGTCGCGGTGGGCCGGGTCCATATTGGCCTGGATCTTGAAGACCACGCCGCTGAACTTGGGCTCCTCGGGCTTGACCACGCGCTGCATGGCGGCGCGCTCGGCCGGGGCCGGGGCCAGCTCCACCAGGGCGTCCAGCACCTCCTGCACGCCGAAGTTGTTGACCGCCGAGCCGAAGAACATGGGCGTTTGCTTGCCACCCAGGAAGTCGTCCAGCTCGAAGGCCGGCGCGGCTTCGCGCACCAGCTCGATCTCGCCCTGGGCGTTTTCATACTGCATGCCGAAGCGCTCGGCATAGGCCGGGTTGTCCAGGCCTTCCAGCACTTCTTCGGTGCCGGCCACGCGGTCCTCGCCGGGCGAGAACACGCGCATGCGCTCTTGGCGCAGGTCCATCACGCCATGGAAATGCTTGCCCATGCCCACCGGCCAGGTGAAGGGCACGACGGTCATGCCCAGCTCCTGCTCGATCTCGTCCATCAGGGCCAGCGGGTCTTTCACCTCGCGGTCCATCTTGTTGACGAAGGTGAGGATGGGCGTGTTGCGCGCGCGGCAGACCTGCAGCAGGCGGCGGGTCTGCGGCTCCACGCCGTTGGCCGCGTCGATCACCATCAGGGCCGCGTCCACCGCGGTCAGCACGCGGTAGGTGTCTTCCGAGAAGTCCTGGTGGCCCGGGGTGTCCAGCAGATTGATCACGCAGTCGCGGTACTCCATCTGCATCACCGAGGAGGCCACCGAGATGCCGCGCTGCTTTTCGATCTCCATCCAGTCCGAGGTCGCATGGCGCGAGGCCTTGCGCGCCTTGACCGAGCCGGCGATCTGGATCGCGCCCGAGAACAGCAGCAGCTTCTCGGTCAGCGTGGTCTTGCCCGCGTCAGGGTGGGAAATGATGGCGAAGGTGCGGCGGCGGCGGACTTCGCTGTCGATGCGCGAGGCGATGGGACTGTCGGCGGACATGGGAGGGGCTCAGGCAGGGCCAGCCGCGCGGGCCGTGCTCCACAAGGGAGGCGGCGCGCGCGCAGACAAGCGGGTGATACGGGCAAGTCCGGGATTATCGCAGCCGGCCCGCAGCCGCCCTCAGGCGCTCAAGCTCCGCCGGTTTGCCCCTGAGCAGCCTTCTGCTGCTCCAGCAGCGCTTGCTTGCGCTTGCGGCCCTTGTCGTAATGCCACTTGATCGCGAAGTACATGCCCGTTCCAAAGACCAGGATCTTGAACGTGAAGAGGGCGATGGGAATCCAAGCCATGGGTGCTGAGCTTTCAGACGTTTGCTGAAGAATCGGGGCGGCGGACAGGCGCCGGCCTGAAGTCTAAAGCCCAGGCCCGGCCTCGCGCCTTCCTACACTGCGGGCGATGAAGACCGTCATCCTTGGCAATAGCGGCAGCGGCAAGACCTGGCTCGCGGAACGACTCTCCAAATTTCACTCGGTGCCCGTGGTGCACTTGGACAGTAAGCTGCATCCCTTGCGTCAAGCCCTCAAGCCTCACATGTGCCGACCCGACATCCGCCGCCTATTCCTCGTGCTCAGTGTGACCGCCATGTGGCGACCGGGGTTGGCTGCTGCTGCCGATGCCGCCTCGGCGCCCGCTGCAAACACCGTCCATGCCAGCGTCGCAGCCTATGTGAAGGCGGCCGCAGGTGGGCGTGAGCCGGATGCACCGTGGCTCTCGACCGAGGAGGGCTCGCCGGCGCTGCGGCGCGTTTTTGGCGTGGCCCTGGGCCTGGGCGAAGGCCGGCGGCAGGCGAGGGTCTTTGTGCTGGAACGGCAGGCTGGTGGTGGTCTGCGGGAGCTGGCGCGCTCCAAGCTCTTCGATTTCTTTGACGCCAGCGGCCGGACCGACTTCGAGATCGTCGAGGCCCAGTCCGAGCGGCGCTTCTCGCTGCAGATCAACGCCCGGTCGGCTTGCGGCGTCCACGTCACGATCTACCGCTTTGCGCAGCTCGATGCTGGCGACTGGGTGCTGTCCGGCATGGACGCCCGCACGCCGCGCTGCGGCCGCACGGGCGAGCTGGAAACGGCGAGTACCCGCTCGACCAACTTCCTCACGGGCAAGCGCATCGACCAGGCTTACCGCCATGACAAGCCCGGCAAGCCCAGCACCCGCCAGCTGACTTTCCCGCCCTTTCCGCTGGCCGAGTTTGAACCGTTTGACAGCCGGCACGAGCCCTGAAGAAACTACTGCTGGTGGCGGTGGCCAGACACTTCGGGCTGCTGATCTACCCAGGGGGATCCAATCTGGGCTTGGCCGAGCCGTGAAACTTGCGGATGTCCTGGCCTGAATGACTGGCTTGCAGCGCTGCAGCACGCCATCGCACAGACCGCCGGCGCCCCGGCTGCAGCCTGTCCCTCCCTTTATGCAGTCCGTCGTGTGGTCGCCGCGCCATCGACATCTCGTCCCTAGCATGCGGCAGCGCTGCATGTGGCGGCGCACAAGAGGGTGTCTCGACCGATGATCGAACTGAACGCTTTGTCCTGGGCGCATCTGCTGACCGGAACCTTGGCCGTGTGCAGCGGCTTCACGGCCTTGCTCGCCCCCAAGGGGCGGCGCGTGCATCGCCTGGCTGGGTGCCTCTTTGTGCCCAGCATGGTGCTGATGGCGCTCAGCGGCAGCCTCATGGCGCTGCTCAAGCCCATGCCCATCGCGTCCATGGCCGGCCTGGCGACGCTCTACCTGGTGCTGAGTGCCTGGCTCACGGTTCACCCCAGGGGGCAGAACCCGCGCTGGATTCGGCTGCTGTGCCTGGCCGCCGCGGCCATTGCCCTGGCTTGTATGGCCCTGGGGCTGATGAGGACGGGGACACAGGCGGTGCCCTACTACTTCTTTGGCGTATTGGTGGCCTTGGCGGGCGCCCTGGACCTGCGCCAGCTGATCAAGGGGCCAGCACAGGGCCGACACCGTCTGGCGCGGCACCTGTGGCGCATGTGCCTGGCCCTGTTCATTGCCGCCGGCTCCTTGTTCACCGGCCCGGGCGCGGTGATCTTCCCGGCCGCCTGGCGCAATTCGGGCTGGATGTCCCTGCCCGAGAACCTGACGTTGCTGATCATGCTTGCCTGGCTGCTGGGCTTGGCCTGGGCGGGGTTGCGCCAGCGGCGGCGCCGTCAGGTCGGGCCGAGCGTCACCCCGGTGGGTCAGCGCTGATCGGCCCGGCAGCGTCTGCCCGAGCCGCGCAATTCGCAGATTGCGATGGGTCTTGGAGTCGTCCGGCAGGGACGCCCGCCTTTGCCTGGACGCGAGTCGCTCGCTTGCATAAAACCGTCGCAGTCTTGGCTTAGGCTCACGCGGTCATGACGGAAAGAGCTGGTGCATCGTCGCTGAATGAGCTGCGGCTTAGGGCCGGTGGGCGCTATCTGCCGCTGCGTGCGGGCCTGACGCATATCGTTGACGAGGGCGGCGAGGATCAGCCGACCGTCCTGCTCTTGCATGGCGCGACCGTACCGAACTGGGAGTTCGACCGGCTGGTGCCGCATCTGCGCGCGGCAGGCCTGCGCATCGTGCGCTTCGACTTTCTGGGCCACGGACTCTCGGATCGCCCCGCGGTGGCCTACGACTTCGGCCTGTTTCTCGACCAGGCCCTGGAGGTGCTTGATGGCCTTCGCGTCAGTCGCCCCTTGACCCTGCTGGGTCACTCCTTTGGCGCAGCCATTGCCGCCGCGCTCGCGCATCAGCGCCCGGCAAGCGTAGGGCGGCTGGTGCTGGTCGCGCCCCTGCTGGACTTCATGGCGAGTTCCCTTTGGCCCAGGGCTTTTGGATTACTGGGGCTGGGCCGCCCCCTGATGCGCTGGATCGGCCTGCCCACACTGGAGCGTCGTCGCGAGCGCCGCTACGCGGCCATCGGCGCGCATGACCTGACCCCGCGCTTCATCGCTGAGGCTCGTGCACCCGGCTATGCCGAGGCGCTGGCTTCCATGTTTGCGAGGCGCACGCTCGGCAATCAAGGCGCTCACTACCGGCGTCTGCAACCGCTTGGCCTCGAAACCCTGGTCATCGCGGGCGCCGCGGATCGCGTGGTCCCTTTGCACGACGTGACTCGCGTCCGAGCCTTGCTGCCACGGCACCGCTATCTGGAGATAGCGGGCGCCGAACACAATCTGCTGCTGACCCATCCCGAGCCGGTGGCCAGGGCCCTGACTACCGGGGTTTAGACTTGGCTGCGTTGCTGGATGGCATTGGAGGCCGCATGAGAATTCGAGAAGCACATGCCTCGGAGGCCCAGGCGATTGGCGCCTTGCATCGGACTGCTTTCGGGGATGAGGGCGCGGAGGTGTCTGCGCTGGCTCTGGCGCTGATGGCGGATGCGTCCGCCCGACCTCTGTTGGTGCTCATCGCCGAGTCCGACATGGGCATGCTTGGAAACGTCATCTTCAGCGCGGTCCATGTTCCTGGCCTGACGTCGGGCCCCTGCTACATACTGGCGCCCCTGGCCGTCGCTCTGACGATGCAGGGGCAGGGCATAGGGAGCCGGCTGGTTGAGGCAGGTATCGCGGCGCTGAAGGCGCGCGGTTGTGAACTGCTCTTCGTTCTGGGTGACCCCCGCTACTACAGCAGGTTTGGTTTCAGTGCTGCACATCATGTGCGTGCTCCATTTGACCTGCCGTACCCGGACGCTTGGATGTGTCTGTCTTTGGGCCAGGTGGCCATCGCTGCGGTGCAAGGTCAGCTGCGGTGTGCCGACACGCTCAATCAGCCCCAGCACTGGTGAACGTGCGATGGCGCAGGGCAGGGAGTCTCGGCCCGACTACTCGACCTTGACGCCCATCAGCGCCGGATCACCCGTGGGGTAGCGCAGGTCCAGCCCCAGCAGCGTCTGCTTGAGCCGCTGCGCAATCATCAGATTGCGATGGGTTTTGGAGTCGGCCGGCACGATATGCCAGGGCGCCCAGGGCGTGGCGGTGGCGGCGATGGCGCGCTCGTAGGCCGCCTGGTACTCGTCCCAGCGCTTGCGGGTCTCCAGGTCCGAGGGCTGGAACTTCCAGTGCTTGGCGGGGTCGTCCACGCGCTCTTGCAGGCGCTGGCGCTGCTCTTCCTTGGAGATGTGCAGCATGAACTTGAGGATCACGGTGCCGGTCTCGGCCAGCATGCGCTCGAAGTCGCGGATATGGGCATAGCGCTGGGCGGTCTGGCGGGCATCGATCCAGCCTTCCACCACGGGCACCAGCACATCTTCGTAGTGGCTGCGGTTGAAGACCATGATCTCGCCCGCGCCCGGCATCTGGCGGTGGATGCGCCAGAGGTAGTCATGATCGCGCTCCTCGGCGCTGGGCGCCTTCCAGCCCACGGTGTGCACGCCCAGGGGGCTCATGCGCCCGAACACGCCGCGCAGGGTGCCGTCCTTGCCGCTGGTGTCCATGCCCTGCAACACCACCAGCAGCTTGTAGCGCCGGTCGGCGTAGAAGAGGTTTTGCAGCGCATCCAGCTCCTGGGCCAGGGTCTCCACCGCGGCCTTGTCCTCGGCCTTGCCAATGCCATTGCCGCAGGGCTTGGCGGCGGGGTCGTAGGCGCCCAGGCTGAAGCTGCTGCGCGCGCGCGTGATCACGTAGTGGCTCAGGGGCGGCTTGCGGCGGGGGCGGGGTCGGACTGCGCTGTCGGGGCTGTTGTCACTGGGCAATTGACCACTCCTTGTGTGCGGGGTGACGCTGACGGTGCGCGATGGCCCAAGCCGCCAGCAGGCTGTAGCCCAGGGCCTGCAGGGCCATGGACAGCAGCTGGGGCTGCACCGCCTGCAAGGGCGCGTCCATCTGGTTCAGGCGCAGCAGAGCCTGGATGCCGGTGACGGCGGGCAGGGCCTCACCCAGCCACCACAGCGGCAGCGGCAGGGCCTCGCGCGGCCAGGAGAAGCCGGCCAGAAAGGCCATGGGCAGGGAGGTGGCCAGCATCAGGGCCATGGCGCGTTCGCGGTCGGCCAGCAGGGCACCCAGGGCCATGCCGGCGGCGCAGCTGGCCCAGACCAGCAGGGCCAGGGCCAGGGCGCTGCCGGCGGGGTTGCCGCCATGGGCGTAGCCAAAGAAGGGAAAGATCAGCGCATAGAACCAGGCCGCGCTCAGCCCGCCCAGGGCGGCCAGGGCCGTCAGGCGTGCGCTCCACAGGCTCAGGCTCTGCGCAGGGGCGGGGCGCTCGAAGCGCTGGCCCACCCACATGGCCACGCCGATCAGCAGCAGCTGCTGGATGATGAGCACGGCCACCGCCGGCACCACGGCGCTGCCATAGCCCTCGTGCGGGTTGTACAGGGCCGCCAGCTCCACATTCAGCGGGCTGCGGCTGGCCTGGGCCTGGCGGGGCGACTGGCCACCGGCCTGCAGCTGGCGCAGCTCGATGCCGGCGGACACCGTGCCCAGTACCTCGGCAAAGCCCTGCAGCACGATCTTGTTGGGCAGAAAGTAGGCGCCATCGGCCAGTACCGGCACGACCTGACCCCGGCCCAGGCCCGCCTCGCGCTTGAGCCCGGCGGGCAGCAAGGCGTAGCCGCGGATCTCGCCCGCCGCCAGAGCCGCGCGGGCCGCGCCCTCATCGGCGGTGAGCAGGCGCAGCTCCAGGCGCGGACTGGCTTGCACAAAGCGCTGGACTTGGCGCGAAAGCGCGCTGTGGTCCTGGTCCACCAGGGCCACCGGCACGCGCTGCAGCTGCTCGCTGCTGTAGGGCCAGGGATAGAAGAAGGAGTAGATCAGGGGCGCGATCAGCAGCATCAGCAGCACGCCGGCATCGCCCAGCACGGCGCGCCAGGTGGCGAGAAGCTCACGCAGCCAGCTTCTGCTCATCGCCGGCCCCAGGCGCGCGGATCGGCGGCCGCCGCCGGCAAGCGCCAGGCGCCCAGGGCCAGCAGGGCCAGGCTGGCGGCGGCCAGCAGGCTCATCAGGGGCAGGGCGCGCGTGGCGGGCCAGCCCTGCTGCAACAGGCCCACCTGGGCCTGCATTACCCAGGTCAGGGGCAGGGCCTCGGCCCAGAGCCGGGCGCCCTCGGGCATGGCCATCAGGGGGAAGCCTATGCCCGAGAAGGCAAAGGCCGGCGCGGTGATGAAGCCCGCGGCCGAAAGCGCCAGGCGCAGCGAGCGGGCCAGCAGGGCCGCGGCCGCGCCCAGGGCCAGATACAGCGCCAGCATCAGCCCGTGCAGGGCCAACAGGGCCGGGCCCTGATGCAGCAGACCCTGATGTGCCAGGGCCAGCAGGATCAGCAGGTCCACCGCCAGCAGCAGCAGCCAGGCGGGCGCCAGCTTGCCCAGCAGGGCCGGCCAGGCCTGGCCCCGGGTCTGGGCCAGCCAGGCGCTCACCGTGGCCTCGCGCAGCTCGCGGCCCACGCTCCAGGCGCCGGCCACCATGGCCAGCAGATGCAGCAGGGCCGGCATCAGGGCCGTGGCCAGGAACTGCTGGTAGTTGAGCCCGGGGTTGTAGGCCGAGCCCAGGCCGGCCCGCAGCGGCTCGAAGCCACCGGCCGCCGCCAGGGCGGGCTGGCCGCGCTTCTCGCGCGCCAGGATCTCGATGCCGGCCGAGAGCGTGCCCACCACATTGCGCACATCCTTCTGGATCAGGCCCGAGTGGGTGCTGAACTGGGCGTTGTGCACCAGGCTCAGCTGGGCGGCGCGGCCGCTCTTGAGCTCGCGGGCCATGCCTTGGGGAATCACGAGCAGGGCATAGACCCGCCCGGCGCGCAGGGCCGCGCGGGCCTGCGCCTCATCGCTGGCGGGCTCGGCCAAGCGCAGACCCGGGGCCGCGTCCAGCATGCGCTGCAGCTGGCGCGAGAGTCCGCTGTGGTCCTGGTCCAGCACGGCGATGGGCAGCCGCGTGGCCTGGCCGGCCGCAAAGCTCCAGAGCATGAGCAGGCCCAGGGCCAGGGGAAAGAGGCTGATCAGCAGCAGGTCCAGGGGCGAGGCGCGCAGGCGTGCCCATTCGCGCCGCCAGCTGCCCATCCAGGCGCTCATTCCACAATCACGCTCATGCCCGGCCGCGCGCCGGCCACGGGCTGCAGGGGCCGGGCCTTGACCTCGAAGGTGCGCAGGTCATAGCCCTGGTTGCCGCGGGTGGCACGCCAGGTGGCGAAGTCGGGCAGCACCTGGCTGGCCACCACCTTGAAGCGCTGCGGCCCCAGGGCCGGCAGGGCGGGCAGGCGGGCGCTGAATTCCTGGCCCACGGCATAGCGGGCCAGCTGGTCCTCGCGCACATTGAACAGGGCCCACTGGTTCTGCAGGTCCACCACCGTGACCACGGGCACGCCCGCGGGCGAGAGCTCGCCCACCTTGGCCAGCACCTTGGCCACTTCGCCGGCCACGGGGGACTTGAGCTGGGTTTCGGCGCGGGCGGCTTCCACCTCCTGCACCAGGCCCGCCACCTGGCGCGCCTGGGCCGCGGCCGCCAGCTGGTCCTCGGCACGGGCGCCGGCCAGGGCCATGTCCCACTGGGCCTTGGCGGCCTCGGCCTGGCGTTCGCTGGCGCGCCAGTTGGTCTCGGCCTCGTCGCGTTTCTGGGCGGCAATCAGGCCATCCTTGAACAGGCTGTCCACCCGCTCGAAGCTCTTGCGCGCCAGATCGGCCCCGGCGCGGGCGCGCTCGTAGCTGGCCTGGGCTATGCGGATCTCTTGGGGGCGGGCGCCGTTACGCGCCTTCAGGGCCACGGCCGAGGCGGCGGCCTCGGCGTTGCTGGCCTGGGCCAGCTTGGCTTGCACCTCGGGCGAGTCGATGCGCAGCAGCAGGGCACCGGCGGCGATGGTCTGACCTTCCTGCACCACCACCTCGGCAATACGGCCGGTGAGCTTGGGCGCGATATCGGTTTCCTGAGCTTCCATCATGCCCTGCAGCGGTGCTTGCGCCGGGCCATGGCCGGCGTTCCAAAGCGCATAGACGCCCAGGGCTGCGAGCAGCAGCACGGCGGCGGGGATCAGGGCCTTCTTGGCATTCATCTCGGATCACTCCAGACGCAGGTCGGCGCGGGCCAGGTACTCGCCCAGCCGCCCGATCTGACCGCTGGCCGCGAGCAGCTGGGTCAGGGACATCAGATAGTCGTAGGCCAGCTGGGCGCGCTCGGTGCGCAGCTTGGCCAGATTGAGTTCGGCGTCGATCAGCTCCAGGGCCGTGCCGCTGCCCTGGCGCAGGGCCGCCTGGCGCAGGCGCAGCAGCTCCTGGCCCAGCGCTTCCTGCGCGGCCATGGCCTGGTAGCGCTCACGCGCGGCTTCGGTGGCGCGCCATTGCTGCTCAACCAGCAGGGCGATATCGCTGCGCGCCTGGGCATCGCTGGCCTGGGCCTGGGCGATCTGGCGCGCATGGCCGCGCTCCAGGGCCTGGTGGTCCAGCGAGTCCCAGAGATTGATGCGCAGGCCGACGCCCGCCACCCAGTCGCCGCGCTCGCCGATCTGGCGCTGGCCAAAGGCGAAGAGCTGGGGCCGGTTGATGGCCTTGCTGGCCTCGCGCAGCTGCTCGGCCTGGCTCTTCTTGGCCGCGACCTTGGCCAGGCCGGGGTGCTGTTGCAGGGCCTGCTGGATGAAGTCGCCCAGCGGCGCCAGGGGCTGGCTGGACAGGGCCAGGGGGCTGCTGGGACGCACGCCCCCGGGCAGGCGCAGGCTGTGGGCCAGGGCGCTGGCGGCCAGCTCGGCATCGCTGCGGGCCTTGCGGGCCTGCTGGCGCGCGTCCGCCAGCGCGGCCTGGGCCTGCAGGCGTTCCAGCGGCGAGGCCAGACCGGCCTTGAGCAGCTTCTCGGCCGCCGCATCGTGCTGGGCAATGGTGTCGGCCGCGGCCTCGCGCAGGGCGGCGGCACGGGCGGCCAGCTGAGTCAGGAAATAGCGCTGGGCCAGCTGGGCCAGGGCTTCCTCCTCGCTGGCCCCCAGGTCGGCGCGGGCTTCCTGACCCTGGGCCTGGACCAGGCCTCGGGCCGCATCGGCGGCGCCGCCCATATAGATGGGCCAGATGCCGCTGAGCATGGCCAGCTGGCCGCTCTTGCTGCGCTCCAGGGTGTAGCTGTGCGGCAGCTGGGGCAGGGGCGGCAGGATGGCGCCGATGCTGGGCGGCAGCAGATTGCCCAGGACCTGGTCCAGCCGCGACTTGAGCGGGTCCAGGTCCAGATCCAGGCTGGCCTGGTAGCGGTAGGCCGCGGCCAGCACGCTGACGCTGGGGCCGCCCAAATGGCGTATGCCCTCGGCCTGGGCCTCGCGCTGTTCCAGCTGGGCCCGGGCGGCGGCCAGACGGTCGGAGCCCTGGCGCAGCTGGGCGGCGGCCTCGTCCCAGCTCAGCGAGACGGGCTGAGCCAGGGCCGGGGCCAGGCTCAGCGCCCCGAGCAGACTGATCAGGAGTCGATGCAAGCGCTCAGTCTTCCAGCAGGCTGCGCAGCATCCAGGCGGTCTGCTCATGCACCGTCAGGCGCTGGGTGAGCAGATCGGCGCTGGGCTCGTCGCTGGCCTTGTCCACCAGGGGGAAGAGGCTGCGCGCGGTGCGGGCCGCGCCCTCATGGCCCTCCATCAGGATGCGCACCATCTCCAGAGCCTTGGGCGGCTCGGTCGGGGCGTCCGGCAGGGAGCTAAGCTTGGCGAACTGGGCGTAGGAGCCCGGCGCGGCATGGCCCAGGGAGCGGATGCGCTCGGCGATGGGGTCCACCGCGTTCCAGAGCTCGGTGTACTGGGCCATGAACATCGCGTGCAGCGAGTTGAACATGGGGCCGGTCACGTTCCAGTGGAAGTTGTGGGTGGTGAGGTAGAGGGTGTAGGTGTCGGCCAGCAGCTTGGACAGGCCAAGCGCAATGGCGCCGCGGTCCTTGTCGCTGATGCCGATATTGATGGCCGGACCCGGGGTCGCGGCAGCCTTCTTCTTGCTCATGACGTACCTCATAGTGAGTCGGATGCTCAGCTGCGACTATAGGCCGTCGAGGGGCTTGGCAGGCGCTCTGGCAAGATCGTGCCAGGGCTTGCCCTGGCAACACGATGGGGAGCGGAATGAAGACGGCAACGAGCTTGGCGATCCTGATCCTGCTGCTGGCGGGCCTGCTGGGTCTGCCGGCCTGGCCCGATCAGGGCTCGGCGGCGCTGCAGCGCTGGACGTTGTATCTGGATGGCCTGTACCTGAGCGGCTATATGGCCGTGGGCCTGATGTCCCTGTCCATGGTGCTGGCCATGCGCTGGCCGCGCCTGGAGCGCCGTCTTGGGGGGCTGGATCGCGCCTATCAGCTGCACAAGCAGCTGGCCCTGTGGGGCTTGGGCCTCGCCGCGGGACATTACCTGCTGCGAGAGCTGGTCAAGGCCCTGCGTCGCGCCGGCCTGATGCTCAAGCCGCAGGACGCGCCGGCCGGTGCCCTGGAGTGGTTGCGGCCCCTGCACGGCTCGGCCAAGGAACTGGGCGAATGGGCCCTGTACCTGGTCGCGGTGCTGGTGCTGCTGGCTCTGTGGCGGCGCCTGCCCTACCGCTGGTTTGCCCTGGCGCATCGCCTGATGCCGCTGGCCTATCTGGCCATGGTCTATCACAGCCTGGTGTTCCTGCCCCGGGGCTATTGGCAGGGCATGGGCCTGTGGGGCGCGGGCCTCTTGCTGGGCCTGATGCTGCTGGGCAGCGTGGCGGCCCTGATTTCATTGGCAGGGCGTGTGGGCCGTGGCCGTCGCCACGAAGGGCGGCTGATCGAGGTCAGGCAGCAGCCGCTGCAGGTGCTGGAGTTGCGGCTCAAGCTGGCGCCGGGCTGGCCCGGCCACGAGAGCGGGCAGTTCGGCCTGCTGACCCTGGACAGCCGTGAGGGTGCCCATCCCTTCACCATTGCCTCCAGCTGGAAGGGGGATGGCGAGCTGATCTTCGCCATCAAGGCCTTGGGTGACTACACCCGGCGTCTGCCCCAGCTGGTGCGGCCGGGCGACCGGGCCTGGGTGGAGGGACCGTATGGCCGCTTTGTGTTTGCCGATGGCCGGCCGCGCCAGATCTGGGTGGGCGGCGGCATCGGCATGACGCCTTTTGTGGCGCGGCTGCAGGAGCTGGCGCAGGAGCGTTCACAGGCCCAGGGTGCCGAGGGCGCTCCGCAGAGCGCGCACGCGGTGGACCTGTTCTATTGCACGCGCCAGGGCGATCCCGACATCACCCAGGGGCTGCGCGAGCTGGCGGCGGCCGCGGGTGTGAGCCTGCATGTGATCGAGGCGGCCACCCAGGGCCAGCTCAGCGCGCAGCGCCTCATGGACAGCGTGCCGCAGTGGCGCGAGGCCAGTGTGTGGTTCTGCGGGCCGGCAGCTTTTGGCGATGCCTTGCGCCAGGGCCTGACGGCGGCGGGGCTGGCCGCCAGCGACTTCCACCAGGAAGCCTTTCACTTCCGCTGAGCCCGGGCCACCCGGCTCAGACCTGGCTGTGACGCATCCAGCTGATCAGATAGTCCGCATTGAGGCTGGCGCCGGCCAGCACCAGGGCCAGGCCCAGCAGTCGGCGGCAGGTCTTGGGGCGCATGATGTTCTCCTTGTCTGGCGGGAGCGGCCCGGCGTGGGGGCCGGGTCGCTCCCGGGCTCCGATCAGGCCAGGTCGAAGCGGTCGAGGTTCATGACCTTGGTCCAGGCGGCCACGAAGTCCCGCACCAGCTTGGCCTGGCCATCGGCGCTGGCGTAGACCTCGGCATAGGCGCGCAGCACCGAGTTGGAGCCGAACACCAGATCCGCGCGGGTGGCGGTGTGCTTGACGGCGCCGCTCTTGCGGTCACGACCCTCGAAGAGCTCGGCGCTCGCGTCGGTCGCGGTCCAGACCGTGCCCATGTCCAGCAGCTTGACGAAGAAGTCATTGCTGAGCACGCCCACACGGTCGGTGAACACGCCATGGGCGCTGCCATCGAAGTTGGCGCCCAGCACGCGCAGGCCACCGACCAGGGCAGTCAGCTCCGGCGCGCTCAGGGTGAGCTGTTGGGCCCGGTCGATCAGCAGGGCCTCGGTGGGCGCACCGACTGGCGCCTTGCGGTAGTTGCGAAAGCCGTCGGCCACGGGTTCCAGCACCGCGAAGGACGCCACATCGGTCTGGTCCTGGCGGGCATCGACGCGGCCGGGGTTGAAGGGCACGTCCACGGCCACGCCAGCCGCCCGGGCAGCCTGCTCCACACCGACCACGCCGGCCAGCACGATCACATCGGCCAGCGAGGCCTTGCCCGAGGCCTTCTGGATATCCACCAGGGTGGGCAGCAGCTGCACCGCGCGCTGGTTGACGGCCCAGTCCTTCTGCGGCGCCAGGGCCAGGCGGGCGCCGTTGGCCCCGCCGCGCTTGTCACCACCGCGGAAGCTGGAGGCCGAGGCCCAGGCCACCGAGACCAGATCGCTCACCGACAGGCCCGAGGCCGCGATGCGCGCCTTCAGGTCGGCAATGTCCGCGGCGCTGGGTTGATGGCTGGGCGCCGGCAGGGGGTCTTGCCAGATCAGGTCTTCGGCCGGCACCTCGGGGCCCAGATAGCGGGACTTGGGGCCCATATCGCGGTGGGTCAGCTTGAACCAGGCGCGGGCAAAGGCCTCGGCAAAGGCTTGCGGGTTCTCGTAGAAGCGCTTGGAGATCTTGCCGAACTCGGGGTCGAAGCGCAGGGTGAGGTCGGTGGTCAGCATCTTGGGCTTGTGGAACTTGCCCGGGATGTGCGCGTCGGGAATGATCTCGGGCGCATCCTTGGCCACCCATTGCTTGGCGCCGGCGGGGCTGTGCTCCAGCTCCCACTCGTACTTGAAGAGGTTCTCGAAGAAGTTGTTGCTCCACAGGGCCGGGGTCTTGGTCCAGGTGAGCTCCAGACCGCTGGAGACCGTGTCCTTGCCATGGCCCTGGCCGAAGCTGCTGGTCCAGCCCAGGCCTTGCTCCTCGATGCGGGCGCCTTCGGGCTCGGGGCCCTTGTGCGATTCGGGGGCGGCGCCATGGGCCTTGCCGAAGGTGTGGCCACCGGCGATCAGGGCGACGATTTCCTCGTCATCCATGGCCATGCGGTAGAAGGTGGCGCGGATGTCATGCGCGGCGGCCAGATAGTCGCCGCTGGCATTGGGGCCCTCGGGGTTCACATAGATCAGGCCCATATGGGTGGCGGCCAGGTTGTGGTCCAGCTCGCGCTGACCGTGGAAGCGCTTGTCATCGGCCAGCCACTTGGTTTCGGCGCCCCAGTTCACGTCTTGGTCGGGTTCCCACACGTCCTCGCGGCCGCCGGCGAAGCCGAAGGTGCGAAAACCCATGCTCTCCAGCGCCACATTGCCGGCCAGGATGAAGAGATCGGCCCAGGAGATGCTCTGGCCGTACTTCTGTTTGATGGGCCACAGCAGGCGGCGGCTCTTGTCGATATTGACGTTGTCGGGCCAGCTGTTGAGCGGCGCGAAGCGCTGCTGCCCGCGCCCGCCGCCGCCGCGTCCGTCCAGGGTGCGGTAGGTGCCGGCGCTGTGCCAGGCCATGCGCACCATCTGCGGACCGTAATGGCCGAAGTCGGCCGGCCACCAGTCCTGGCTGTCGGTCATGAGCTTGACCAGATCGGCCTTGAGCGCGTGATAGTCCAGCTTCTTGAAAGCCTCGGCGTAGTTGAAGCGCTCACCCAGGGGATTGGACTTCTCGGAGTGCTGGTTCAGCAGATCCACCCGCAGCTGCTGGGGCCACCAGTCCTTGTTGGTGGTGCCACCGCCGGCAGCGTGGTGGAAGGGGCACTTGGCTTGGCTTGTCACGGTCATTCTCCTTGGGTGGGGCTGCCGGCATCAGCAGCGTGAGACACGGGGCCGGTCGGGGGACCGGTGTGGCAAGACTTTAGAAAACATCTATTGATTGATCTATTTGAATAGTTCAATCTAAACCATAGCCAGGCCCTACTTGCCCACGGTGGTCTGGCCTTCGCCCAGATAGCGCTCGTAGATGGCACGCAGGCGGCCGCTGCTGCGCAGCCAGCGCAGGCCCTCGTTGAACTCGTCCCGGAGCTGGGGCGAGCGGAATACCGGCCGGTAGTCGCGCGGGTTGGGGCTGGTGAAGACATGTTCGTCCACCGGCAGCAGGGTCTCCCCCTGACGAGCGATCTGCTGGCTGAAGTAGCGGAAGATGCTGCGGTCGGCCAGCACCAGGTCGTAGCGCCCCCGCATCAGGGTGCGGACCTGCTGGGCCTGGTCGTTGACCTCGGTCAGCCGCCCGCTGCGCTGCAGCGGGCCCAGCCAGTCGGGGAAGCGCTTGTGGGCGCCCTGGAAGGCGATCACGCTCAGCCCGTCCAGGTCCGAGGGCTGGCGTATGCGCAGGGCTCGGGCCTGCAGGCTGATGAGCACGTTGTCGTACATGACCGCGGTGTCGCCGTAATGCCCGCCGGCGCTGCCCAGGTCCTCACCCAGATCGGTCATGGTGGCATCCACCAGGCCCTCGCGGAAGGCCCGCGGCACCCGCGCGAAGGGGTAGAACAGGGGTTTGAGCTGGATGCCGCGATGGGCCAGCGCCTCGCGGAAGACATCGACCTCGATGCCCGAGGCGGTCCGCGGAAAACAGAAGGGCGGGATGTGCTCGCCAAAGGCCATGCGCAACTCGCGCGGCTGGGCGCCCAGGGCCATGGGGGCGCACAGCAGGGGCAGCAGCAGGCAGGTTCGGCGCTGCAGCCCATGCTCCGGCAAAGTCTCCCTGACCTCGTGTCGGCTCATGGGCTCAGCATAGCGGGGCCGGCGCCGCGGCGAAATAGGCCCTTCAGCTCAGGCGGGTGATATCGGGCAGGCTGCAGGCGTAGATGGCATTGCGCAGCGCCGCAATCGCCTCGTAGCGTGTGAAGCTGCGCCGCCAGGCCAGCACCACGCGACGGCTGGGCACCGGGGGCTCGAAGGGCACGAAGCGCAGATGGGCCTGCGGCTCCTTGGGCACCGAGAGCGCCGGCACCACGGTCACGCCCATGCCCGAGGCCACCATATGCTTGATGGTCTCCAGCGAGCTGCCCTCGAAGCTCTTGCGTATGCCCTCGGCGTCGCTGGAGAAGCGCGCGAACTCGGGGCAGACCTCCAGCACATGGTCGCGGAAGCAGTGGCCGGTGCCTAGCAGCAGCATGGTCTCGCTCTTGAGCTCGGCCGCGCTGATCTGCTCGCGCTGCGCAAAGGGATGGCCGGCGGGCGCGGCCACCACAAAGGGCTCGTCATACAGCGGGGCGATGGCCAGGCCGGTGTCCGGGAAGGGCTCGGCCATGATGGCGCAGTCCAGCTCCCCGGTGCGCAGCATCTCCAGCAGCTTGACGGTGAAGTGCTCCTGCAGGATCAGGGGCATCTGGGGGTAGTGCTCGATGCTGTGCCTCACCAGCTCGGGCAGCAGATAGGGGCCGATGGTGTAGATGATGCCCAGGCGCAGCGGACCGGCCAGCGGGTCCTTGCCGCGCTTGGCGATTTCCTTGATGGCATTGGCCTGCTCGATCACCGACTGGGCCTGACGCACGATGTCTTCACCCAGGGGCGTGATGCTCACCTCGCTGCCGCCGCGCTCGAAGATCTTCACCTCCAGCTCCTCCTCCAGCTTCTTGATCGCCACGCTGAGCGTGGGCTGGGAGACGAAGCAGGCCTCGGCCGCGCGGCCGAAATGGCGCTCGCGGGCCACGGCCACGATGTAGCGGAGTTCGGTCAGGGTCATCGATTTGTCCTATCGAGGCTAGAAGGGGGATTGTCGGCCCCAAAGTCAGGGTTTGCCAGGCCCCGCTACACTGCGCCCCGCCGCGGTTTGCGGCGTTCCGCTATTCGCACGCCGCGCTTCGGCCCGGCGTCCGCAACCTCCCGACCGCCCATCCATGATGAGTACCGAACGCAAAGCCCTGAGCCTGCAGCGCCTGCAGGAAATGCACGCCACCGGCGAGAAGATCGCCATGCTGACCTGCTACGACGCGGCCTTTGCCTCAGTGCTGGACGAGGCGGGCGTGGACGTGCTGCTGGTGGGCGACTCCCTGGGCATGGTGCTGCAGGGCGAGGCCAGCACCGTGCCCGTGGGCCTGCAGGACATGGTCTATCACACCCGTTGCGTGGCCCGTGGCCGCCGCAGCGCCTGGGTGGTGGGCGATCTGCCCTTCGACAGCTACCAGGCCAGCACCGAGGAGGCCTGGAAGAGCGCCGCCGCCCTGGTCAAGGCCGGTGCCCAGATGGTCAAGCTGGAGGGCGGCGGCTGGACCGCGCCGGTGGTGCGCTTTCTGGTGGAGCGCGGCATCCCGGTCTGCGCCCATCTGGGCCTGACGCCGCAGACCGTCACCATGCTGGGCGGCTACAAGGTCCAGGGCCGCGACGAGGCGGCTGCCGACAAGCTGCGCCGCGAGGCCCGCGAGCTGGTCGAGGCTGGTGCCCAGATGCTGGTGCTGGAGATGGTGCCGGCGCCCCTGGCGGCCGAGCTGACGCAGAGCCTGGGCATTCCGGTGATCGGCATCGGCGCCGGCGTGGGCACCTCGGGCCAGGTCCTGGTGCTGCACGACATGCTGGACGTGACCCCGGGCCGCCGCCCCCGCTTCGTCAAGAACTTCATGCAGGGGGCGTCCTCCGTGCAGGATGCGGTGCGCCGCTATGTGGCCGAGGTCAAGGCCCAGACCTTCCCGGACAACGCCCTGCACAGCTACTGATCCGCTGCCACCCATGCAAGTCATTCACACCATCGCCGAGCTGCGCGCCGCCCTGGCCGACCAGTCCAGCGCCTTCGTGCCCACCATGGGCAATCTGCATGAGGGCCATCTGAGCCTGGTGCGCCAGGCCCGCGCGGCCGCCGGCACGGGGCCGGTCGTGGCCAGCATCTTTGTTAACCGTCTGCAGTTCGCGCCGCACGAGGATTTCGACCGCTATCCGCGCACCCTGGCGCGCGACGCCGAGCTGCTCCAGGGCGCGGGCTGCGACTATGTGTTCGCCCCGGCCGAGCAGGAGCTCTATCCCGAGCCCCAGGGCTACAAGGTGCAGCCCCCAACGGCGCTGGCCGACATCCTGGAAGGCCATTTCCGCCCCGGCTTCTTCACCGGCGTGTGCACCGTGGTGCACAAGCTCTTCAATATCGTGCAGCCGCGCTGGGCCGTGTTCGGCAAGAAGGACTACCAGCAGCTGATGGTGATACGCCGCATGGTGGCCCAGATGGCCCTGCCCATCGAGATCCTGGCGGGCGAGACCACGCGCAATGCGGGCGGCCTGGCCCTGTCCTCGCGCAACGGCTATCTCAGCGAGGCCGAGCTGGCCGAGGCGCTGCGCCTGTCCGCCACGCTCAAGACCATGATCGCGCGCTGGCAGGCCGGCGAGCGCGATCTGGCCGCCATCGAGGGCGAGGCCGAGGCGGCCCTGCGCGCCGTGGGCTGGGCGCCGGATTACTTGGTGCTGCGCCGCCGTCTGGACCTGGGCGCGCCGACCGAGGGCGAGCCCCTGGTGGCCCTGGCGGCGGCCCGCCTGGGCAACACCCGCTTGATTGACAACCTGGAGTTCTGAGCTCCAGGTTTGCAGACCGCCGGTTTACTGCACCGAGACCAGCTCGACCTCGAAGATGAGGGCGGCGTTGGCCGGGATGGCAGCGCCGGCGCCCTGGGCACCATAGCCCAGCGAGGCCGGGATCAGCAGGGTGCGCTTGCCGCCCACCTTCATGCCGCTGAAGCCCTGGTCCCAGCCCTTGATGACCTGGCCGGCGCCCAGCGTGAAGCCAAACGGCGTCTTGCCGACGGAGCTGTCGAACTGCGCGCCCTTCTGGGTGCCTGCCACGCGCTGGTCGTAGAGCCAGCCGGTGTAGTGCACGGTGAGTCGCTTGCCATTGCTGGCTTCGGCGCCCGTGCCGGCCAGGGTGTCCGTGGTCTTGAGCGCCGTGACGGTGTTGGAGCCCGAGACTTCGGCCCAGCTGACGCCGAGCTCGCCATTGCCACCACCACCGCCACCCCCGCAGGCGCTCAGGCCCAGCAAAGCGGCGCTGCCAAGTGTGAGGAGAAGGCGACGGCGGGAAGCGGCGGAATTCATGGTCTGCGGATACTCAGGAAAAATTTTCAGATGCGGGCCCATCGGCGCCGCGAAAGTGCGCAGTGTAGCCACGCCGCTCGGGTCAGTCGGGCGCAGGGCGCGCAGCTCCCGTGGCGGCGCCCTCAGGCCTTGAGGAACTCCGCCTTGCCGCCTAGCCAGCGCTCCACATGACGCAGGGCGGCCTCGGCATGCTCGTCCAGCAGCCGCGGTGCCAGTGCGCGCGCAGCCTTCAGCAGCGGCGCGTCTTCCTGCAGATCGGCGAATCGCAGCAGCTCGGCGCCGCTCTGGCGTGCGCCCATGAACTCGCCGGGGCCGCGTATGTCCAGGTCCCGGCGCGCGATCTCGAAGCCGTCGGTGGTCTCGGCCATGGCGCGCAGGCGGTCCTTGCCGGTGATGGACAGGGGGCCGGTGTAGAGCAGGACGCAGACACTCGCCACCGCGCCGCGGCCCACGCGGCCGCGCAGCTGGTGCAGCTGCGAAAGACCGAAGCGCTCGGCATGCTCGATCACCATGAGGCTGGCATTGGGCACGTCCACGCCGACCTCGATCACCGTGGTCGCCACCAGCACGCTCAATCGGTTGGCGCTGAACTCCGCCATCACCGCGGCCTTCTCGGCCGGTGGCATGCGGCCGTGCAACAGGCCCACGCCATGGCCGGCCAGGGCGGCGCTGAGCTCGGCATGGGTCTCGGTGGCGTTCTTGAGGTCCAGCGTCTCAGATTCCTCGATCAGCGGACAGACCCAGTAGACCTGCTGCCCGTTCTCCACGGCGTCAGCGATCTTGGCGATCACCTCCAGTCGCTTGGTGTCGGCGAACACCTTGGTGACGATGGGGCTGCGGCCCGGCGGCAGTTCATCGATGGTGGAGACGGCCAGATCGGCGAAATAGGTCATCGCCAGGGTTCGCGGAATCGGCGTGGCGCTCATCATCAGCATATGCGGCTCCATGCTCTGGCCGCGGCCACGTGAGGCCTGGACCTCCAGCTTCTTGCGCAGGGCCAGACGCTGCGCCACGCCGAAGCGGTGTTGTTCATCGACGATGGCCAGGCCCAGCTGCTTGAACTGCACCTTGTCCTCGATCACCGCATGCGTGCCCACCACCAGGCCGGCGCTGCCGTCCGCCACCGCGTCCAGCATCTTCTGGCGCGCCCGGCCCTTGACCGAGCCGGTCAGCCAGGCCACCTTGATGCCCAGGGGCTCCAGCCAGCCAATCAGCTTGCGGAAATGCTGCTCGGCCAGGATCTCGGTGGGCGCCATCAGGGCGCATTGCCAGCCCGCGTCCATGGCCACCGCGGCGGCCAGGGCCGCCACCACGGTCTTGCCCGAGCCCACATCGCCCTGCAGCAGGCGGTGCATGGGCTGAGCCAGGGCCGAGAAGTCTCCTGAGGAGACTTCGACGCCTGGCGAAGGACTGCCGCCGTCCCGCGGCGGCAGGCTGGGGCGTGGGCGTGCCAGGTCTTGTGCAATCTCCTCGGCCACGCGCTGCTGGGCAGCGGTCAGGGCAAAGGGCAGGGCGGCCAGCAGCTGCTTATGCAGGCCGCCGGGACCGGCGCGCAGGGCGGGTGCGCGCAGCTGGGCACGCTCGCGCTGGGCCCGCATCTGGCTGAGCTGCTGGGCCAGCAGCTCCTCGAACTTCAGGCGCTGCCAGGCCGGGTGGCTGTGGTCCTCCAGCGTGGCCAGGCTGACCCGCGGCGGCGGGTGGTGCAGAAAGTCCAGGGCCTCGCGCAGCGTGGGCAGCTGGCGCGGCACGCTGCCGGGCGGCAGCACCTCGGCCAGGTCGGCGCGCCGCAGGCCCGCGGCCACGGCCTTGCGCAGATAGGCCTGGGGCAGGTTGGCGCCGGCCGGGTAGACGGGGGTCAGGCTTTGCGCCAGCGGCGTGTCCTCATTCACGGCGCGGAAAGCGGGGTGCACCATCTCGCGCCCGAAGAAGCCGCCGCGCAGCTCGCCACGCACGCGCAGGCGCTGGCCCTCGGCCATGCTCTTCTGGTGCGAGGGGTAGAAGTGAAGAAAGCGCAGCAGCAGCTGCGCGCCGTCCTCGCCCTCCATCTTCACGATCAGCTGGCGCCGGCCGCGCAGCTCGACGCGGCTCTCGATCACCACGCCTTCGCACTGCACCGTCTCGCCCTCGCGTGCCTGACCGATAGGCGTCAGCCGGGTCTCGTCCTCGTAGCGCAGGGGCAGGTGCAGGGCCAGATCGATGTCGCGCTTCAGGCCCAGCTTTTCCATGGCCTTTTGCGGCGCGGACTTGCTGGCCTTGATGGGCGCGACGGGACTGGATGAAACCTCAGGCATGGGCGGCATTCTGCCAAGATGCGGGCCACGCGCGGCATTGGACAATGCCGGCTCTGTTCAGCCTGCGGCGCCGGCCGCCATCCGACCCTGCCCATGATCAGCTTTCCTGTCTCACTGCACCAGCTCCGGTGCCACGGTTCCGGGCTCATGCTGGCGCTGGCCGCCCTGGGTCTTGCGGGCTGCGCCAGCCTCAGCGAAAGCGAGTGCCTGAAGGCGGATTGGCAGCGCTACGGGCTGCGCGACGGGCGCAGCGGCATGCCCGCGGACCGGGTAGACGAGCATGCCAAGGCCTGCGGCAAGGTGGGGGTGCAGCCCGATGCCGAACGCTGGCGCCAGGGCTGGGAGCAGGGCATCGCCCAGTACTGCGTGCCCGAGAACGGCTGGCGCGTGGGCCTGCGGGGAGAGTTTGATCGCGGCGCCTGCGATGAGCGCCCCGATGGCGATCGATTCCAACGCTTGTATGAGGCGGGCCGACGCATCCACGAGCTGACACAGCAGCTGGACCGCAACTATCGCGAGGGCCAGCGCCTGGAGCGTGAGCTGGCGAACGCCAAGACCGACGAGGAGCGCAAGCGCCTGCGCGCGATGCTGCGCGAGCTGGACTATGCGCAGCGGCGCCTGCGCAGCCAGTACGACCTGGAAATGCTGCAGGCGCCGCGGCGCTACTAAGCTCAGGCAGGCCAGGGCGGCCGAGCCGCCCGCCCATCACATCGGGGTGGGCACACCCGCCATGCGGTCGTGCTTGAGGAAGAACTGGCGGGCCAGGGCCACCAGCTGCTTGTCGCTGGGGTGGTCCACGGTCTCATAGCCCACCACGCTGCTCACCTGGGCCGGGCGGTGCTTTTCCAGATAGTGCTTGAAGTCCGCCTGTGCGGTCTTGGAACCGGTGATCAGGATTTCGCTGATGCCCTGCAGGGCCTCGCACACCTCGGCGTAGAACTCATGCTCGGTGCGCACGGCGCTGCCATGCTGCTTGCTATGGCGGCTGCTGGCCTTGACCTTCTCGGCCTGCACATGCTCGGCATCGAACTGAAGGATCTGGGCGCTGTGATGGTCCAGCCAGACCACGGCGTGAAAAAGACTCATGGTGACTCCGTTGGTGGGGTGAATGAAAGAAATGGTGGGCCGGCGCTGCCGCGGCTTCAGAGCGTGTGGCGCTGGGCCTGGCCGGCGCCCTGCTGCTCGCGCTCGCTCTGGCAGCCGGTGCAGCACAGGGACTGGGGATTCAGGCGCAGGCGGTCGAAGGCGATGGGCTGGCCGCAGTCCTGGCAGAAGCCGTAGTCCGGCTGCTCCAGGCGATCCAGCGCCGCATCGATGGCGCGCAGGCTCTGCAGGGTGAGGTCGCTGCGGGCCAGATCCACATCGCGGTCGGCGCGGTGGGCGGGCTCGTCCTCCTGGCTGGCCAGGGCGGCGCTCGCATGCTCGACGCGGTTGGCGTCCTCGCCCAGCTGCAGACTGAATTCACGCTCCAGCTCGCGTCGCTGCAGCAACAGCGTGCTTTGGAGCTGGGCCTTTTGCCCGGCGGTGAGAAGGGTGCTCATGGGGGTGAACTCCTGGCTGATTGCTTCCCATGCTGTCACCGCAGGCCCCGGCGGGCGTTGATGCGCATCAAGCTGTGTGCGGCCCCATGGGACAATGCAGGCCTGTTTGGAACGGGTCCGTCCGGCCCTCAACACCACCATGTCCGATACCGCCCTCTCCTCTGCTGCAGCCCTGCAGCGCGACTACAGCGTCGCCGACTTCGACTTTGAACTCCCCCCCGAGCTGATTGCCCAGACCCCGGCCGCCGAGCGCAGCGCCTCGCGCCTGCTGGACGGCCGCAGCAGCCCACCGGTGGACCGCATCTTTCGCGAGCTGCCCCAGCTGCTGAACCCCGGGGACCTGCTGGTCTTCAACAACACCAAGGTCATCAAGGCCCGGCTCTACGGCCAGAAAGCCAGCGGCGGCGCCGTGGAGGCCCTGGTGGAGCGTGTGCTGCCCGCGGCCGCAGGCGGCCAGTCCGACGAGGTCTGGGCCCATATGCGCGCCAGCAAGAGCCCCAAGCCGGGCGCCCGGGTCAGCTTTGCCGATGGCGCCTTCGAGGCCGAGGTGCTGGGCCGCTGCGGGCCCGACAACGGGCTCTTCCATCTGCGCCTCTCGGGCGATGCCTTCGAGCTGCTGGAGCGCCATGGTCATGTGCCCCTGCCGCCCTATATCGAGCATGCCGACTCTGAGGACGATGTGCGGCGTTACCAGACCGTGTTCGCCAAGGAACCCGGCGCGGTGGCCGCACCTACCGCGGCCCTGCACTTTGACGAGGGCGTGCTGGCCGCCCTGGCGGCCCGCGGCGTCGCCACGGCCCATGTGACCCTGCATGTGGGTGCGGGCACCTTTCAGCCGGTGCGGGTGGACAAGCTCAGCGAGCACAAGATGCACAGCGAGTGGTTCGAGGTGAGCCCCGCCACCGTGGACGCCATCGCCGCCTGCAAGGCCCGCGGTGGCCAGGTCGTGGCCGTGGGCACGACCACGCTGCGTGCGCTCGAATCCGCCGCCCTGGGCGGCAGCCTGCAGGCCGGCGCCCGCGAGACCGATATCTTCATCACCCCCGGCTTCCAGTTCCGGGTGGTGGATCGCCTGGTCACCAACTTCCACCTGCCCAAGAGCACGCTGATGATGCTGGTGAGCGCCTTTGCGGGCTATGAGCCCATCATGGCGCTCTACCGCCACGCCATCGCCCAGGGCTACCGTTTCTTCAGCTATGGCGATGCCATGCTGCTGGAGCGGCGCACGGGCTGAACCCCGGCGCCCCGTAGCCTGCGCACGCTAGCAGGCCAGGGACTCGCGGAAGGCCGCGTCCAGGTCCGTGAGCGCCACGCTGCATTGCAGGGCCCAGCCCTGCAGCAGCAGCAAGGGCGCTCCGTGCAGCTGCAGCTCCAGGCCAATCGCCTCGCCCTGGCCCTTGCCTGGGATGCGACCGGGCAGGGGCAGACGGGCCTGGCGCCAGGCCTGATCCGGGCCGCAGCGCAGCCGCGCTTCCTGCACCCGGCCCAGCAAGGCGCCCGCCTCGCAGTCCGGCGGCAGCCGGGCGCCCTCCAGCAGCAGCACCACCACGCCACCGGCGAAATAGCCGGGCGTGGCCCGCGCCTCGTGGGGGCCTGCCGCGCGCAGCGCATGAGCCGCCGCCAGACGCAGCCGCAGGCCCTGGGGCACAGGCTCGATGCCGGCCAGCTCGCTATCGGCCAGCAGCAGGGTGTAGCTCATGCTTGCGGGGCTCATTCGCTGTGAGCGCCGTCGCGCCCCGTGTGGTGCTCGTAGTCTTCCAGGGCCATCAACAGGCGCGTGCGCTCGCTGCGCGCCACCACTTGCCAGGGCTGCCCACAGATCGCGCCCTCAAGCGCCCAGAGCAGATTGAGGCTGGCCGCCACGCCGCTGCGCCTCACCCGCACAAAGGCCGCCACGGCGCCCATGGCGCGCAGCTGTGCCGCGTCCTCGATGCCCACGGCCTGCAGCCATTGCGCGGACTTGGGGCCGAGATTGGCTAGTTCGGCCAGTGCGGTGGTCGGCTGCTTCTTGTTCATGCAGGGATCATGCTGAAAAAGGGGCTGACTCGGGCGGCCGGGAACTCAGTCGGCCGCCCCGGTCTTTGCAGCCCGACGCTAAGCGATTTCCGGGACTTGCGCCGCATCGATGCCGCTGATGATGGCCGGAAAGCGAAAAGCCGCCCGAAGGCGGCCGCTGCAGATTGAGTCCGGACGGTAGTCCCTCAGGCTCAGCCCTTGCTGCTGTCGCCCTCGCCCGTCAGCAGCTGCACGCTGCCTTCGCTCTGGTGGCCCAGCAGACCGGTCTGGGTGTAGATGCCCAGCTTCTGGCGGGTGTCGCTGATGTCCAGATTGCGCATGGTCAGCTGGCCGATGCGGTCGGCCGGGGTGAAGGCGGCGTCTTCCACCTTCTCCATGGACAGGCGCTCGGGCGCATAGGTCAGGTTGGGGCTGACGGTGTCCATGATGCTGTAGTCATTGCCGCGGCGCAGCTCCAGGGTCACCTCGCCGGTGATGGCGCGGGCCACCCAGCGCTGGGCGGTTTCGCGCAGCATCAGGCATTGCGGGTCGAACCAGCGGCCCTGGTAGAGCAGGCGGCCTAGCTTCATGCCGTTCATGCGGTACTGCTCGATGGTGTCCTCGTTGTGGATGCCGGTCACCAGGCGCTCATAGGCGATGTGCAGCAGGGCCATGCCCGGGGCTTCGTAGATGCCGCGGCTCTTGGCCTCGATGATGCGGTTCTCGATCTGATCACACATGCCCAGGCCGTGGCGGCCGCCGATGGCATTGGCCTCGGCGAACAGCTCCACCGCGTTGGCGAAGCTGCGGCCGTTCAGGGCCACGGGCACGCCTTCCTCGAAGCGCACGCTCACGGTCTCGGGCTTGACGACCACGTCCTCACGCCAGAAGGCCACGCCCATGATGGGCTTGACGATGTTCATGCCGGCGTTGAGGAACTCCAGGTCCTTGGCCTCGTGGGTGGCACCCAGCATGTTCGAGTCGGTGCTGTAGGCCTTCTCGACCGACATCTTGTAGTCGAAGCCGTTGGCAATGAGGTACTCGCTCATTTCCTTGCGGCCGCCCAGCTCGTCAATGAAGCTCTGGTCCAGCCAGGGCTTGTAGATCTTCAGCGCCGGATTGGCCAGCAGGCCGTAGCGGTAGAAGCGCTCGATGTCATTGCCCTTGTAGGTCGAGCCATCGCCCCAGATATTGACGCCGTCGTCGCGCATGGCCACCACCAGGGCGGTGCCGGTCACGGCGCGGCCCAGCGGGGTGGTGTTGAAGTAGGTGGCGCCACCGCTCTTGATGTGGAAGGCGCCGCACTGGATGGCGGCAATGCCTTCGGCCACCAGCTGGGCGCGGCAGTCGATCAGGCGGGCGATCTCGGCGCCGTAGGCCTTGGCCTTGCGCGGGATCTCCTCGTAGTCGCTCTCGTCGGGCTGGCCCAGGTTGGCAGTGTAGGCGCAGGGGACGGCGCCCTTGGCGCGCATCCAGTGCACGGCGGCACTGGTGTCCAGGCCGCCGGAGAAGGCGATGCCGACGCGTTCGCCAGCGGGAATCTTTTGGAGGATGGTTGCGGACAAGTCGGTCACCTTCGATGGACAGCCGGGTAAGCCCTCGATTCTATCCAGCCGCCCGCCGGGGCTTGAGCCGGCGGGCGGTGCAGCCCCTGCGCGCGGGCGAGCTGCGGCTTGTTCAAAGGGGCTGGATCCAGGCCAGGCTGAGCTGGCGGGAGTGGGCCTCGCTCCCGCTCAGGCGGTCGCTGCCCCAGCTCAGCCGCCAGCGCCGGCCCTGCAGGTCCAGGCTCAGGCGGCGCTCATGGCTGGCCCAGCGCAGGCCCCAGCCCTGCAGGCCCAGGCGCTCGCTCATGCCGCCGGGCGCCAGATTCCAGCCCAGGCCCAGCTCGGGCAGCCAGCCAAAACCCTGCAGATGGGTCAGCTGCAGGCTGCTGCGGCCCCAGTCGCTCTCGTAATGGCCGCGCAGCCGCAGGCGCTGGCGGGCCGAGCTGCTGTAGCGCGGCTGGCTGTAGCGGCCGCTGAGCATGGGCTTGTAGACCAGATAGCCATCGGCGTCATAACTATTGGTTTCGCTGTTCAGGGTCAGAGCCTCCTGGGGCAGACCTTTCCAGACCAGGCGGCCCAGGTCCTGCCAGGCCAGGGCCGCGCAGGCCCTGGCGCCACACCATTGCAGCCCGGCCTGGCCCAGCAGGCCCCAGCCGGTGCCCGCGTAGTCCTGCTGGAAGGGAAAGTCCATGCCGTCCTGCGCGCGCCGGCCCTGCAGCTCAAAGGCATAGGCGCGGCGGGCGGCGTTGAAGCTGGCGCTGCCCAGCAGCTCGGTGTGGCGCAGGCGCTTGAGGCTCAGGGCCTGCACCTCCAGATGGGCGCTCCAGCCGTCGCGCGCGCTCTTGGCATCGCCGAACAGGAACTGTCGTGCCAGGGCCAGACCACCGCCGGCAAAGCCGCGGTAGTCCAGGTCCAGATCGAAGCGGCGGTCGCCGGCCGGCAACTGCTTGTCGATCAGGTGCCGGGCGAACTCCAGGCCGTCCTGATTGGCGACGATGGCCGCGCTCTGCCGACCCAGGGCGCTCAGGGTCCAGCTCCCCTGGCGGTAGGCCAGTCGCAGCTCATTGTCTTCGTAGCTCAGATTGCGACCGGCGCGCGGGCGCAGCGGCGGTGCGCTCTTGTGCGCCATCTCGTTCAGCCGGGTGGCATCGCTGTGGCGCTGGGTCTGCACGCTGAACTCGAGGCTCTGAGCATGGCCGGCAGTCGCGGCGCACAGGGTCAGCAGCAGGGCGCTGCCCAGGGGCAGCAGGGGGGAGGGTGATGACATGGCTGGCAGCAGGGGTCTGGCGATCCTGCCCATCAGGGGGCCGAACAAAAAGAGGGGGCCGCAGCCCCCTTTGCAAAAAGTCGCGGACCGACTTGAAGGCTTACTGCAGCGACCAGAACTCGCCATTGGTGAAGGTGATGCGGCCGTTGCGCACATCGATCACGCCGATCTTGACCTCGCCCTTCTTCAGGTCGATCAGGCTCTGCTCACCATCGGTCAGGAAGTTCAGACCCGAGGTGGCTTCGCTGAGCTTGAAGCCGGCCTTGCCCGTCGTGGCGTTTTGCGAGGCTGTCAGGGCGATGACCAGGGTCTCTACCTTGTCCTTGTTCAGCACCTTGTACTGGCCGTCCAGCTTGGCGTCGTTGGCGCCGGTCCAGGCTGAGCTGCTCAGGCTCAGATTGAGCTTGAGCTGCGGCCGTTGCTCGGCGGTGAGCGCGCCTTCCAGCGTCAGCGTGCCCTTGTAGTTGTTGGTGGCGGACTTGGGCTTGGCCTCGTCAAAGAGCTCGTAGCCGCTGAGCTTGGCCGACACCGCACCGCTGAAGAAGCTCAGGCCCAGGGAGCCGTCCGCGTTCTTGTTGCGCAGATTGCCGTTGAGCTGCACGTCGGTGGGCTTGCTCATGCTGCCGCTGATCCCGCCAATGCGCAGCTTGCCATCCATCTGGGCCTTGGGGGTGCCGGCGACCAGATTGATCTCGAAGGCCGCGGGCTCCCGGGCCACGGAACCGTCTGCCACCACGCGGTTGACGAGCTGGCTGCCGGTGAGCAGGCTGATCTCGCTGTCCACGGTGCTGCCACCGTCCTTGAACACGGTGACCTTGCCCTCCAGGCTGACGGTCTCCAGATCACCCTTCTTGGCCGTGGCCGCCAAGATCAGGTTGCGGCTGCCCTTGAGCGTGAGGCTGCTCTTGCCGCTGGGGTTGTACAGGGTATCGGCGGCCGATTTGGGCACCGTCACCTGGTCCTTGAACATGGCGGGCAGATCGCCGCTAATTTCGAAGGACTTGATCTTGTCCTGCTCCAGCGCGAGCTTGATGCTGCCGCTGAAGTCCGTGGCCGGTGCGGTTTGGGCGCTGGTCACCGAGAAGGCGCTGCTGCTGCCGCAGACGGTGCTGGCGTCCTTGCAGACAAAGACCTGGGAGCGCGCCGTGTAGCTGTACTCGGTGGACGTGGCGCCTGGGGTGATGAAGAAACGCTGCCGGACATGGGCCAGCACCAGCTTGCCGCCTTGCGCCGGATCATTGAAGGTGGTCAGGCCATAGCGCACGGCGCAGAACAGGAACTTGCCGTTGGCCGGGGCCGTGGCCAGGACCTGCCGGTCCGCGTCCTGGTAGACGGCGCAACTCACGGCCGGCAGATAGCTGGGGCCGCCGGGCACATCACCCAAGAAGCCGTTGCCCGAGACCGAGCCCTTGCCCAGGCTGTAGTCGATCATGCCCTGAATGCCCGACAGCAGGGCCGAGCTGGTCTTCACGGCCATGTTCAGCGGGTCCTGCACCTCATCCAGGGCGGCGCCAAAGCGCTCGGCCTCCTTGTCCAGCGCGCTCAAGGTCGCGCCGGCATCGGGTCGCAGCAGGGACGAGGCCGAGGTGCGCAGCTCGTCGAACAGTTTCTTGGCGGCTGCCACATCGGTGGCGCTGCTCACCGGCGCCGGTGTGCCATCGCCCTTGAGATTGCCCAGGGCCACATTGACCAGACTGTCGTCTACCTTGCCCTTGTTGAGCTCGGGCGTGGTGACGACCTTGTTGACGGCCTCGACCAGCTTGGCGGCCACATCGATGCCGCCCACGCTGCCCGGCTTGGTGGAGTCGGGCTTGCTGGCCTCGGCCAGCTTTTCCACCACGCACTTGATCTTGTCCCCGGATTGGGTCTTGTCGGCACAGCCCAGGGCGCCCTCGCGTGCCAGCTGGGCCACCGAGGTCAGCATGATAGCCAGCTTCTTCTCTTCATCGGTGCTGGCCGCGCTGATGTCGGTGGGTTTGACCTTGCTGGGGTCAAAGCCAAGCATCTGCACCAGATTCGACTGGGCCTGGTCCTTGTTCGCCTTGGTCAGGCCGCCGCTGGCCTTGATCGCGGCCGCCGTGGCCATCTCGGTGAAAGGCGTGATGTTGAGGTCGGTCTTGGTGACGCTGGACTCGGCCTGGATCACGGCGCGCAGGGCAAAGCCGGCCGGCAGGGCCTGGGCCTGGCCGGTGATTTCGTCCTTCTGCGTGGTGCTGCCGTCATCCTTGGCGCTGATGCGGACCACGTAGAGGCGACCCGGCTGGGTGGGGATGCTCAGGGTGTAGCGACCGTCCTGATCGGTGACGGTCTCCTTGAGCACGATGCTCAGATCGGGCTGACCATCGTCCTTGACTGGGTGGGCCCGCACGATGGCGTTGGCCAGCAGGCCCTTGGCCGCAATGCCGCTCACATCGAAAGGGGTGCTGGTGACGGTGGTGCTGGGCGGCACCACGGGCTGACTGGCCTCATCGCCGCCGCCACCGCCGCAGGCGCTGAGGAAGAAGGCGGCGCTCAGCGCCAGACCGAGCTGGTGTTGTTTCATCGGTGTCCTCGCTGGATGTCGGGATCGGGCCAGCCGGGGCCGGCGCGCTGACGGTTTGGGAGCCATCGTCGGGCCATGCTAAAAAGACGCTCCGACGCCTGCCATCGGCCAAATGGCCGATGGTTCCCCCACGGATACGCCTGTAGATGCGAATAGCCCTTGTCGATGACCACGCCCTGCTCCGGGAAGGACTGGCCGCCATGCTGGACCGCGCCAGTCCGGGCCTGGTCTGTCTGCAGTTCGCGACCCTGAGTCAGCTGCTGGAGGCGGTGCAGGTGCAAGCCGCGCCCCAGCTGGTCCTGCTGGACCTGGGCCTGCCCGATGTGCAGGGCATCGAGGCCCTGACGCGGCTGCGCGAGCAGCTTGACGCGGTGCCGGTGCTGGTGGTCTCGGCCGATGAGCGGCGCGAGACCGTGCTGGCCTGTCTGGAGGCGGGGGCCGTGGGATTCATCCCCAAGACCGCCAATTTCGAGCGCCTGCTGGAACAGCTGGGGGCGGCCCTGCAGGGCTGCATACAGCTGCCGGCCGGCCTGGGCTTGGGGGCCGATGCGGCACTTGAGGCGCCGCAGTTCTCCGGGCGCCAGCAGGAGGTGCTGCAGCTGCTGCTCATGGGCATGAGCAACAAGGGCATCTGCCGGGCCCTGCAGATGTCCGAGTCCACCGTGAAGACGCATCTGGCCGCCATCTTCCGCAAGCTGGGCGTCAATCGCCGGGCCGAGGCCATGGTGGCGGCCATGAGCCTGGGCCTCAAGCTGCAGCTGGACGGCGCGGCGCCGGGTCTCAGGCCCGCGGCGGCCGAGCCAGGAGGTCTTGCAGCGCTTGCGGACTGAAGGGTTTGCGCAGCAGCGGCCAGCGCTGCTCGGCAGCGGCTTCGTCCGGCGCGATGTCGGCACTCATCAAGGCCAGGCGCATGCTGGGCCATCGCTGACCGAGCCGTTCCAGCAGGACATCGCCATGGAGCCCCGGCAGCCCCCGGTCGGCCAGCACCCAGTGTGGCGGTGGGAGCGCGGGCTGGTCCAGCTGCTTCAGCAGGCTTTCGGCATCGGCAAAGGCGCGCACCTCCATCCCCCAGTGCTGGAGCTGCAGCTGCAAGGCCTCGCGCAGGGGGCCGTCGTCTTCGACCAGATCGATGCGCTGGCCCGCCAGGCTGACGGGGGGGGCTGCCTCGGGGCTCTCGCTGGACATCCAGGGCCATGAGCTCGGTGTGGGGCAGAGCGGCAGGATCAAGCGGAAGCAGCTGCCGCGGCCCAGCCGGGAGTGCAACTCCAGGCGGTGGCCCAGGCGGCGCAAGGCGTGTCGCACGATGGCCAGGCCCAGTCCGCTACCCTGCTCATGGCTGGTGTCCGCCCGATCCAGCTGTACAAAGGGCTCGAAGATGCGTTGCTGATCGGCCGGGGCGATGCCGGGGCCACCGTCCCGCACCTCCAGCCAGGCCTGATGCCCGCGGGGACGCAGACTCAGCAGCACCCGCCGGCCGGTGCTGTGCTTGATGGCATTGCTGACCAGATTGCGCAGCACCTGCTCCAGCAGCAGCGGATCCGAGCGCACCCAGAGCCGGCAGGGGCGTATCCGCAGCTCCAGGCCGCGCGCGCGGGCCAGCGGCTCGGCATGCAGGGCAATGGCCTCGAACAGACCCTGCATGGGCAGGGTCTGCTGCTGCACCGGCGCATCGTCCCGCTCCACGCGCGAGTAGTCCAGCAGTCCCTTGAGCATCTCCTCCAGGCTTTGCAGGCCCTGCGTGGCACGGTCCAGCATCTGCCGCTGAGCCGGGTCCTGGGCGCGCAGCTTGGCCATGCCGAGCTGCAGGCCCAGAGCCGTCACGGGCTGGCGCAGATCATGGCTGGCCGCACGCAGCAGCCGGGTCTTGGCCAGATCGGCCGCCTGCAGCTCGGCCGTGCGTGCGGCCACCAGCTGCTCCAGCTCCGCCTGGTGCCGTTCGCTGCGCCGCAGGGCCTGGACCAGGCGCTCGGCCAGCAGGCTGGCGAAGGCGATCATGGCCACGGGCTGCAGCCAGGGCAGCACATAGCGGTGGGTGACATCCATGAAACCCTGGCCGACCAGGTAGTCGAAGATGCCGCCGCACACCAGGAGCAGCAAGGCCAGGGCCAGGCCCAGCCGTCGCCAGCCGCCCAGCTGAAAAGCGCGGCGCAGGATCAGGGCCAGGGAGCCCAAGCCCACCAGCATCAGCAGGGGGTAGCTCCAGGTGCGCCAGATCTCCAGCTTGTGCTGCCAGGAGGCCAGGGCGCCGGCCAGCAGCAGCAGCACAGCGCCACCGACGAGTCCGCGCATCAGGCGCGGGCGCCAGTGCTCGGTCCAGGCCATGGCGAAACCGGCCAGCAGCAGCAGGCTCAGCACCTGGGCCGCATAGAAGAACAGGTCGAAAGCCTGGACCAGGGCGGGAGGAAGGCTCAGGCCATAGACCGCATTGCGCACGGCGGTCAGCAGGCAGAGCAGGGCAAACAGGCCCAGCGCGCGTTCGTGCTGGCGGTCCATCCACACCAGCAGCAGCAGCAGGGAGAAGCCGGCGGCCAGCATATTGAGCCACTGGGGCAGGGTGGCTTCCTTGAGGCGCATCCAGCGGTAGCCGGCCTCCAGCTCGCTGGCCGGGCCCACCCAGATCGTGGAGAGGCCGGCGCGACGGTGGTAGTAGAGCTGGATGTCCAGCCGGTTGCTGCCGAGCTGCAGGGCCTCGGCGGGCAGCTCCAGCCAGGTTTGGGCCGGCGAGGCGTGCACGCGCATGGCAGGCGTGTCGGGGGTCTCGTGGACCAGATGACCGTTGAGCCGCAGCTGGTGCAAGCGGCTCAGCCGCTCGGCGCGCAGCACCCAGGTCTGGCCCGGAGCCGGCAACTGCGTCAGCGCGAATTCCAGGCGGTAGTGGGCATGGCCGCGTGCTGGCAGATCGCGCTGGCGCCAGGTGTCGGGCAGGGGCAGGGCCTGCTCGCTGCCGCCGTCCGCCTGACTGAACCAGGCCCGACGCAATTCCTGGCTCAGGGTCTGGCCCTGGCCCCAGGCGGCGGCACCCGGCAAGAGCAGCCAGGCCAGCAGCAGAGGCAGCAGCAGGCGCTCCCAGGGGGCGGGGGCGGCCGGTGGGCGCTGGGGCATGGTTGATGAGGCGGCAGAGTCCATCCTGGGGCGCAACGATATCCCACCGCCCGCCAGGCGCTTCGGGGGCCTCAGTGGCTCAGCCAGCCGATGCGCCCCTGCCCACTTTCCTGCAGGCGCTCCACAAAGGCCGCCACGGCCGGCTGCGGCAGACTCAGGCTCGCTTCGACCAGGGCCCCATGCTGAACGGCCAGCAGCTGCGCGCCTGCGGTGAGCTCGATCTCGCGCCGCAGCAGGCCCTCCAGGGCATAGGGCAGGGTGCAGCGCAGCTCGGCCCGCCGCACCAGGGGAATCTTCTGGGCGCCCAGCAGGGCCTGGGCCACGGCGTCGGTATAGGCGCGCACCAGACCGCCGGCCCCCAGCTTGACCCCGCCAAAGTAGCGCACCACCGTGGCCAGCACGCCCTCCAGGTCCTGGTGACGCAGCACCTCCAGCATGGGTCGGCCCGCCGTGCCACCGGGCTCACCATCGTCGTTGGCCGCGCTCTGGCCACCGGCCAGCAGGGCCCAGCACACGTGCGCGGCACCGGCGTGCTGCGCACGCAGTTCCGCGACCCGCGCCAGGGCCGCCTCGCGACCGGCGCAGGGCTCCACACAGGCGATGAAGCGGCTCTTCTTGATCAGCAGCTCATGGTGTGCGGGGGCGGCGAGGTTCAGGGGCATGGCTGGGATTGTCACCCCCCCGGTCCGCCCAGGCGCGAGCGCCGCCACATCTCCGGGCTCAGATACTTGCGCAGGATGCGGTCCATTTCGCCGTCGCGCAGCATGGCCTCCAGATGGCGGGCCAGCAATTCCCGGTCGGCTGGGCGCACGCGCTGCCGCACCAGGACCAGGCTGGCCTGCACGCTGTCCTGCGGGGCCCAGTCCAGCAGCTCGAACTTGGCTGCCCAGTTCGTGTGCCACCAGGGATCCAGCACCAAGGGGTGGGCAAAGAGCAGGGCGACGCGACCTGCCGCCAGCACCCGCAGGGCGACGGGGAAGTCCGAGACCTCGTCCACCCGGCCCTGGGCGCGCAGCTGGCTCAGCCAGCCATCGATCTGGCTGCCGTAGCGGAAGCCTCGCACGGCCACGGCACGCAGGGTGGGATCGGCAAGAAAGCTGCTGAAGCTGGCGCCGGCGGCCTGGGCCTGCTCGCGACGCATCAGGGCATGGTTGCGCGCCACCAGATAGGGCAGAAAGTCGGCGTACTGCAAACGCTCGGCCGTGGCAATACCTGACACCGTCATGTCCAGTTGCCCGCGCTGCAGCTGGTCCCAGATGCGGGCCCGCGATTCAAGTCTTGTCTCCAGCACGCAGCCACTGCGGCGGACCAGGGCATCCAGCACATCCTTGTCGATGCCCGTGAGCTGCTCCTTCTCGTCCCGGTAGAGCAAGGTGCCGAACTCGTAGAGACCGACCTTGTAAGGGCCGCAGGCCTGAGCCAGCGCTGGGCCGGCGTGCCACAGCAGGGCCAGTGTCAGCCCCAGCAGGCGCAAGGCCTGCCGGCCGCGGTCGATGTCCAGGGGGCTGCGTTTCATGGCCGAGCTCCTGAGGGCCGGAGATGCGATGGGCGAAGCCAGGGCGTGCCATGGATCCGCGTACCGTGCGGTTCTTGTCGACTATAGCCCTGAGCCGCCCGGCCAAGGCCTTGTTTGGCGCCCGTACGGCACGCTGCGACAATCGCAGCCATCATGCTGAAGTTCGACCTGCTCAAGACCGAAGGCCGCGCGCGTCGCGGCGTGCTCACGCTCAACCATGGCGTGGTTCAGACCCCCATCTTCATGCCGGTGGGCACCTATGGCACGGTCAAGGGCGTGATGCCGCGCTCGCTTGAAGAGATGGGCGCCCAGATCATCCTGGGCAATACCTTCCACCTCTGGATGCGACCGGGCCTGGACATCATGAAGCAGTTCGGCGGCCTGCATCAGTTCGAGCGCTGGAACAAGCCCATCCTGACCGACAGCGGCGGCTTCCAGGTCTGGAGCCTGGGCGAGATGCGCAAGATCAGCGAGGAGGGCGTCAAGTTCGCCAGCCCCGTGAACGGCGACAAGCTCTTCCTGACGCCCGAGATCTCCATGCAGATCCAGACGGTGCTGAACTCCGACATCGTCATGCAGTTCGACGAGTGCACGCCCTACGAGACCAAGGGCCACATCACCACCGAGATCGAGGCGCGCAAGTCCATGGAGATGAGCCTGCGCTGGGCCAAGCGCTGCCAGGACGAGTTCGCTCGCCTGCAGAACCCCAACGCCCTGTTCGGCATCGTGCAAGGCGGCATGTTCGAGAACCTGCGCGACCACTCCCTGGCTGGCCTGGCCGCCCTGGACCTGCCCGGCTATGCCATCGGCGGCCTCTCGGTGGGTGAGCCCAAGGCCGATATGCAGCGCGTGCTGGCCCATATCGGCCACCAGCTGCCGGCCCACAAGCCGCGCTATCTGATGGGCGTGGGCACGCCGGAAGACCTGGTGGAAGGCGTGGCCCAGGGCGTGGACATGTTCGACTGCGTGATGCCCACCCGCAATGCGCGCAACGGCCACCTCTTCACCCGCTACGGCGATCTGCGCCTGCGCAACAGCCGCTACAAGGCCGACGAGCGCCCCGTCGACGAGACCTGCACCTGCTACACCTGCAAGGGCGTGACGAATGCCGACGGCACGGTCAGCGGCGGCTTCAGCCGCGCCTATCTGCACCACCTGGACCGCTGCGGCGAGATGCTGGGCCCCATGCTCACCAGCATCCACAACCTTCACTACTACCTGAACCTGATGAAGGAAGTGCGCGAGGCCCTCGACGCGGGCGACTTCGCGGGCTTCCAGAAGAAGTTCGCTGAGGACAGGGCGCGCGGGGTCTGACATTGGCCACGGGCCCTGAAAAGATGCCTGGCTGCACGGTACTGATTCTTGGCGGCTATGGCTTCTTTGGTAGGCGGCTTGTCGAGCGCCTGGCGCGTCAGAGAAGCCTTCGGCTGATCATCGCCGGGCGCTCTCTTGCCAAGGGGGAGGCGCTTGCAGCGCAGCTCCGGGCCCAGGCGAAAGCCTCCATGGTGTGCATCGCGATGGATGTCCAGGCTGGCGATCTGGCGTCGCGGATCGCCAGCACCGGTGCGCAAGTCGTTGTCCACACCTGCGGTCCATTTCAGGGCCAGGGCTATGAGGTCGCCCGCGCTTGCCTGGCCGCCGGTTCGCACTACATCGACCTGGCTGATGGGCGGCAGTTCGTCGCTGGCATCTCCGCACTGGATGAGGAGGCCCGGCTTGCCCGCCTGTGCTTGCTCAGTGGTGCCAGCTCGGTGCCGGCGCTTTCTAGCGCTGCGGTGGACCAGTTGTCGCGAGACATGCTTGCGGTGCGCAGCATCGATATCGGCATCAGTCCCGGGAATCGCACAGATCGTGGTTTGGCCACCGTCAAGGCCATCCTCGGCTACTGTGGAAAGCGGCTGCCCGGCGACGGTGCCGCGCCGGTGTTCGGCTGGGCGGGGCGCTGGCGGCATGCCTACCCAGCACCGGTCGGCTTGCGCAATCTCTCACCCTGCGACGTTCCCGACCTGGAGCTGCTAGCCCCTCGCTATCCCGGTGTACCGCGTGTGCGCTTTGGTGCCGGCCTGGAACTCGGCCTTCTGCACCGGGGAATGAATCTGATGGCTTGGCTGGTCCGTCGAGGGTTTGTGTCCGACTGGAGCGTTCATGCACGGTGGCTCAAACGCGCGGCTGACCTACTGCAGGCCTTTGGCTCTGACGCTGGTGCCATGCATGTTGGCGTCGTGGGCGAGAGTGCGACCGGCGAGCGCTTGGAGCGGCTATGGCACCTGGTTGCCACTGCGGGCGACGGTCCCTATGTCCCCACGCTTGCTGCAGCTGCTCTGGTGAGGCGAGTGTCGGATGGCCGGCCGCCAGCGGCGGGCGCGCGGCCGGCCATGGGACTATTGACGCTAGAGGACTTCATCTTCGAGGCCAGTGGTCTGCATATCAGCATGGCAGAGGTTCGATGAGCCTGTACGAGCAGCTCCTTGGCCAACGCTATGGCGAACTGCCCGAGGCCGTCCAGCGATTCCATCGGCTGCGCGGAACGCATGCGCTGTTCGGAGAGGTGCGTACATGGGCGCCCGCCAATTGGTGCGCCAAGCTGTTTGCGATGGGCTTGGGAACACCGAGGAGTGGCGGCGAAGGCCCCATACGCTTCGAACTGGAAGCCGCTGCGGGCGAAGAGCGATGGACGCGGTTCTTCCCCACGCAGACCATGAGCTCGGTGCTGGCGCTCGGCGATGGTGAGGTGATCGAACATCTTGGGCCGGTGCGCCTGCACTTCGAGCTGGCTTTGGGTGCGCAAGGACAGCTGAGCATGCGGCTCATCCGGCTGAAGTGCCTTGGCTTGCCCTGCCCGCGGTGGCTGATGCCATGTGTCACGGCCGATGAGTTTGGCGAGGCGCCGGATGTACTTCGCTTCGAGATCAGCGCCAGCGTCCCATGGGTCGGACGCGTTGCGGCCTACAGTGGTTACCTCAAGCTGCCGGAAAGCGAGACGCTGTGATCATTGTGTTTGATGCCAAATGCCTGCTGTGCAGCGCCTGGGTTCGCTTCCTGTTGAGGCGAGACCGGCAGGGCCGGTTCCGTTACGCCTCCATGCAGGGGCAGACGGGTCGGCGGCTGCTGGAATCCGCGGGCTTGCAAGTCGATGACCTGCGGACGCTTCTGGTGGTGGACGGCGAGCGGAGTTGGCAGCACACGGCGGCCATTTTCCGCGTTTTGCATGCGCTGGGCGGCCCCTGGCGCCTGGCGTGGTTGGCCTGGCCCGTGCCGGCCTTTCTGCGGGACGCCGCCTACCGCTGGGTAGCGCGCCGCCGTTACCGACTCTTTGGTTCTTCGGAGCAATGCATGCTGCCGCCTGCCGACGCGGCGGCGCGCTTCCTGGATTGAAGCTTGAAGCGGCCGGGGTCATGATCCCAGCTGATCCCCTCAGCACGCTGGGCCTGAGGCCCTAGATCAAGCTGGCAATCTGCTCGAAGCCCAGGCGCGGGCCGCGCGGGTGGTTGCCGCTGGCGTCGCCGTAGCCCAGATTGATCAGGAACTGCGCCTGGTAGCGGCCATCGGGGAAGAACTCGGCATTGAGCTTGGCGGTGTCGAAGCCGGCCATGGGGCCGCAGTCCAGCCCCAGCAGGCGGGCGGCGAGGATGAAGTAGGCGCCTTGCAGATGGCTGTTTAGGCCCGCCGTGCCGGCCGCCGCCGTGGCATTGCCCGCGAACATGTCATGGGCGCCGGGGAAGGAGGGGAACTGGGTGGGCAGGTGCTCGTAGAAGCGGCTGTCGGCGGCCACGATCACCGTCACCGGCGCCGCCAGGGTCTTGGCCAGATTGCCCGGTGACAGGGTGGGGGCCAGTCTTTGCTTGGCCTCGGCGCTCTGCACGAAGACATAGCGCACCGGCTGGCTGTTCATGGCCGTGGGGCCCCATTGGGCCAGGGTCACGATCTCGCGCAGCGTGGCCTCGCTGACGGGCTTGTCGCTGAACTTGTTGAAGGTGCGGGCCTGGCGGAAGGCCAGGTCCAGAACGGTGCTGTCGGCGGGGTTCTTCATGGCGCGGGAACTTGATGGGTGGGCGGGTGGGCGCGCAAGCCTTGACTGTAGCGCTCGACGGTAGCGCGCTCAGGCAGGTGGTGCCGCCAACAGCTGCCCCACGCGCTGCTGCAGGCCCTCGGGGCTGACCTCGGCGGCGATCAGGGGTGTGCCGGCCACCAGGCCCACGCGGCTGAAGATGCCGCGTCGGAAGGGGCGCACCATGGCCTGTCCCTGCTCCACGCGCGAGAAGAAGGAGCCCCAGAGATTCGTCAGCGCCAGCGGCACCACCGGCAGCTCGGGCCGGTCTTCGATGATCTTCATCACGCCGCCCCGGAAGGGCTGGAGCTGGCCGTCGCGGGTGATGCCGCCCTCCGGGAAGATGCACAGCAGCTCGCCCTCGTCCAGCACCTCGCGGGCGCGGGCAAAGGCAGCCTCGCAGGTGGCCGGGTCCTGCTTCTGCGGCGCGATGGGAATGGCCTTGGCCAGGCGGAACAGCCAGCCCAGCACCGGAATGCGGAAGATGCGGTGGTCCATGATGAAGCGTATGGGCCGCGGGCTGGCGGCCATCAGCAGCACCGCATCGACAAAGCTCACATGGTTGCAGACCAGCACGGCCGCCCCCTGGGCCGGGATGTGTTGCTCGCCGCTGAGGCGAAAGCGGTAGATGCAGCGCGAGGCGATGAAGGCCACGAAGCGCAGCAGGTACTCGGGCACCACCAGAAAGATGTAGGCCGCCACCACCGCATTGGCCAGGCCCAGCAGGCCGAAGAGCTGGGGAATGCTCAGACCCGCACCCAGCAGCACGCCGGCCAGCAGCGAGCTGGCGATCATGAACAGGGCGTTCAGGATGTTGTTGGCCGCGATGATGCGCGCGCGGTGCGTGGGCTGAGCCCGCAGCTGGATCAGGGCGTACATGGGCACGCTGTACAGGCCGGCAAAAAGGGCCAGCAGGGCCAGGTCGGCCAGCACCCGCCAGTGCGCGGCCTGGGCCAGAAAGGCGCCCAGGCTCAGTGCCTGGCTCGCCGGGGGCAGGGCGCGCGAGGCGAAGTACAGATCGATGGCGAACACGCTCATGCCGATGGCGCCCAGAGGCACCAAGCCGATTTCCACATGACGCTTGGACAGCATCTCGCACAGCAGCGAGCCTATGCCTATGCCCACCGAGAACACCACCAGCAGCAGCGAGGCCACCTGCTCATTGCCTTGCAGCACCTCCTTGGCGAAGGCCGGGAAATTGGACAGGAAGACGGCGCCGAAGAACCACATCCAGGAAATGCCCAGCAGGGAGCGGAATACCGCCAGCTGGCCATGGGCCAGTTTCAGATTGCGCCAGGTCTCGCTCACCGGATTCCAGTTGATGCGCAGCTCGGGGTCGGTGGCGGGGCTGGCGGGAATGGCCTGGGCCGTGGCGCGGCCGGCCAGGGCCAGGAGCAGGCCGCCCAGGGCCACATGGCGGGCGCCGACTTCCGGCGTGGCGATCAGCAGGCCGCCGGCCACATTGCCCAGCAGGATGGCCACAAAGGTACCCATCTCCACCATGCCGTTGCCGCCGGTGAGCTCGCGCTCATTGAGCTGCTGGGGCAGGTAGGCGTATTTCACCGGCCCGAACAGGGTGGAGTGCAGGCCCATCAGAAAGACGCAGGCCAGCAGGGCCGGCACCTGGGTGGTCCAGAAGCCCCAGGCCGCCAGGGCCATGATGAGGATCTCCAGGCTCTTGATCAGGCGCATCAGCGCGGCCTTGTCGTGCTTGTCCGCCAGCTGGCCGCTGGTGGCCGAGAAGAGCACAAAGGGCAGTATGAAGAGCGCGCCGATCACCAGGCCCGCCTGGGCCGGCTGCAGCCAGCTGAGCTGCAGCTGGTAGGTCAGCATGACCGTGAGCGCGAACTTGAAGAGATTGTCATTGGCCGCGCCCAGGAACTGGGTCCAGAAGAAAGGCGCGAAGCGGCGCTGGCCCAGCAGGGCGAACTGGCTGGGATGTCCGGCGGAGCCGGGGTCTTGCAGGTCGTGGCTCACCAGAACTCCCAGCGCCCGGTCTTGATCACCCACAGGCCCAGGGCGCCGTTGGTCACGGCATGGGCGATCACGGCCGTCCAGAGCTTGCCGCTGCGCACATAGAGCCAGGCGTAGGCCAGGCCGGCCACGATGGCGGCCAGCCACAGGGTGTGGGCCAGCATGAAGACAAAGGTGGAGAGCACGATGGCACGCAAACCTATCTGCTGCGGGTCCACGCGTTCGAACTGCGGGTGGGCGATCCAGCGCATCAGGAAGCTGCGCCAGAACAGCTCCTCCATCACGGGCACCAGCAGAGCCGCGCCGATCCAGCGCATGGCGATCAGCGTCCAGTCGATCCGGCCCTGCGCGTCCAGGGGCACGAAGTTGGCCGTCGCCTCGCCCAGCTGCATCCAGGGGGCGTCAAGGTGGATCCACAGACCGAACACGGCCAGACCCACGCCCACGCTCCACAGCGTCTGGCGAAGGTCCGGGAGATTCTGGCGAGCCAATTCCCCGTACTCCTTCCAGAACCAAAGCAGGGCGCCGCCGACGATCAGTACGCTCAGCCCATAGACCCAGCGTGGATCAAACACACCCTCGGCTGGCAGCGAGCCGCGCAGCACAAGCAATCCCATGAAGAGAACGAAAGGAATGCAGCGCGCTATGGCGGCTGAGCTCAGGCCGTGGAGATGTGCGGTCTTCATAGTCGCGTGGGAGACGAACAAGGCGGACAGCCTAGCGCCAAATCGTGACGTGGCGACACGACGATCTCGCTCTTACCCCCGGGATCAGGGCCTGTTCGTGGCGTCTGCCCTCAGCCCCAGGCTACGACTGTCGCCGCTGCGCGGGGCCAGCCGCAGTGGCAGCCAGAGCGTGACCTGGGTGCCTTGTCCGATCTGGCTTTGCACCTCAACCTCACCCCCCTGCAACTCGATCAACTCCTTGACCAGACACATGCCCAGCCCGGTGCCCAGGATGGTGCCACTCGGGTCGGCTCGAAAAAAGCGCTCGAACACCCTGCTGAGCTGGCTCTCGGTCATGCCAATGCCCTGGTCGCTCACGCGCAAGCCCCAGGCCTCACGGCCGTCTTTAAGCAGTCCGCGCCGGGCATCAAGGACCACCTCTCCGCCTTGAGGCGAGTACTTGAAAGCGTTGGAGAGCAGATTGCTCAGGGCCTGCAGGATCTGGCGTTCGTCACCGAGCAGCCGCGCCGGTCCGTCCAGCATGTCTTGCGCCGGCAGGGGCAGCAGTGTGGGAACACGTGCGTCGGGGGCGCAGAAGGCCTGCGCTGCATCTTGCAGCAGGCGCTCTGGATCCAGGCTGCGTATCTCTAGATCCTCGCCTTGGCGGGCTTCGATCCGCGCAAGATCCAGCAACTGGTTGACCATCTCGATCAGTCGACCGGTCTGGCGGTGGATGGCCTCGAACATCTCCTGCTGGCGCTCTGCCTTGTAGCGGCCGCACAAGAGCAGCTCGACGAACCCGTGCACGCTGGTCATGGGCGTGCGCAATTCGTGCGCTGCGGTGCTCAGAAACTCGCTCTTCATGCGGTCCACCTCGAATTCCTGCGTCACATCCTGCAGGTGCAACACCAGGCCGGCATCCGGCGCGGGCTGCAAGTCGAGTCGTACCATGCGCTGGCCTGCAAATCGCAAAACCTGACCCTGCAAGGGGCTGGGCTGTGCCCGCAGGACCTCGGCCTCGATGCGCCGGCTTTCTTGCCCAGACAAGCGAGCCTGGCAGAGCTCGGCGATCTGCTCCAGATCCAGACCGAGCAGCTCGCTGCGTGGCATCACGAGAAGATCGGCCAGGGCCTGGTTGGCGATCTTGAGCACGGCGTTGGCGTCGAAGTACGCAATGCCCTGGGGACTGAGTGCCAGCACGGTTTCTAGCTCGGCGCTGCGCTGGCGCAGGCGCGCGGCCTGCTGGACCGCGTCGTCCAGTGACATCTTCATGGTCTGATGAATCATCAGCATGTCACCCAAAGCATCGTGCGGGGCGAAGTGCTCAAAACCCAGGCCGTGAGTACGGAGCTGTGACTGCTCGGTGATGATGGCTGCACATAGCAGCAGCGCGCTGCCGTCCGGTTGGCTCAGCACACTGCCGCGCAGCATCACTGGCGGCTTGTGTTGGGTACGAAGAACGCACAGACTGCCTTCGTAGCGTCGCCAGTCGGTCTGTTGCGCACCGAGCCCTCGTGGCCGACGGATCTCGATGTGCTCATGGATCGCAGCGCCGGGCTGCAAATCCTTGACCAAGTGCTTCAAGCTGGCGCCGCAGCTGATCAATCGGCCCTGGGGATCGACGTGGAGGTAAAACGGGAAGGCCGCCGCCACGCGGTCGCCGCAGAGGCTGGGCGCGAGCTGCTCGGGCATGGCGAACCACCAGCCTCAGCCGTGCTGGATGCGTATCTCGAAGCGATCGGCTGCTGCGCCCTGCGACCGGTCGTCGGTCTGGCTGACCTCGATGGTTTCGCCAAAACGCTTGGCAAGACCATGCAAAAGGCCCACCACAAAGGCCGAGAGCCCTGGCCGCTGAGACTGGTACAGCAGGACGAAGCGCTCAGGCTCTCCGCTGGGATGATCCTGCAGCTCGAAGTAGGGCATGGACATCTCGCTGAACACGGTCTCGACTCGGCCGTGCATATCGTTAAGCCGGGACAGGAACTCCCGTGTGCTGTGACCGAAGCCGTCCAGCAGATCGCCATAGCCCTTTTGCGCGGTATAGAGGATCCAGTGCTCACCGAAAGCGTGCAGCACCTGGGAGGCCGGCAGGCCGAGTTCCTCGCTGGCGGCGCCGACCAAGCGGTAGGTGAGCTCGTCTGGATAGGTCTGCATGGAGAGGAACTCCTCATCCGGGCAGCCGGCGCGCTCGCGAATCCTCTGCCAGCCGGGTTCCCCGCGCAGGGATACCACCAAGTCTCGAACCGCACGATTGACAAGTCCGTACATCGCCGACCTCCGCGTGCAAACTGCTTGCCACCTCAATGTAGGCGGCACGCCCGGCGATGTCTCGAATTTCTTAGCGCTGCTGTCGTGAAGATGTCACGCGGCAGGTGATATCGCACCAGCGCCTTCGCCCCGCTGCCCAGGCGCTCAGCGGCCTCCCGCCACATCCAGGGTCGTTGCCACGGTGTAGCTGGCGGCGTCCGAAAGCAGCCAGGCAATCGCCTCGGCCACCTCCTCGGCCCGGCCCAGGCGCTGGATGGGAATGCCGGCGGTGGCCGCGGGTAGCAGATCCATGGTGCCGCTGTCGGCATGGATCTCGGTCTCGATGATGCCGGGGCGCACACCGTTGACGCGTATGCCCTCGCCAATCAGCTCCCGGCCCAGGCTCACGGTGAGGCTGTCCACCGCGCCCTTGCTGGCCGCGTAGTCGGCATAGATGCCCGGCGAACCCAGCTTGGCGGCGCGCGAGCTGAGGTTGACGATGGCCCCGCCCGCGCCACCCTGGCGCGTGCTCATGCGCCGTGCGGCCTCGCGGCTGCACAGCAGGGTGCCGAAGACATTGACCGCGAACAGGCGCTGCCAGCGCGCCATGTCCATCTGGGCCAGACGCTGGGCCGGCACCACGATGCCGGCGTTGTTCACCAGGCCGTTCAGGCGGCCCAGCTCGGCGTCGATGCGGGTGAACATGGCCAGCACCTGGGCCTCGTCCGCCACATCGGCCTGCAGGGCCAGAAAGCGCTGGCCCGGGTGGGCGGCGCGCAGCTCGGCCTCCAGGGCCTGGGCGCTGCCAGCGTCGCGGGCGTAGTTGAGGGCCAGGTCATGCCCGCGCGCGGCGAGCAGTCGGGCGGTGGCGGCGCCGATGCCGCGGCTGGCTCCGGTAATCAGGGTGAGCGGGACAGGTTTCATCGCAGCGCGGGTGCTGGCCGAGATGCGCTGGATGATAGGCGCTGAAGCGCTCAGGCCAGGGCCACGCGGTTGCGACCCAGATGCTTGGCCCGGTACATGGCGCTGTCGGCGCGCGAGATCAGCAAATCGGTGGCATAGGGTGGGCTGCTGGCCAGGCCGATGGACAGCGTCACCTGCAGGCCCGGGGCGATGCCGTCCCATGGGAAGGACTCGACGCACTGGCGCAGGCGCTCGCAGACCTCGAAGGCGCGGTCGGGCACGGTGTCGGGGAAGAGCACCAGGAACTCCTCACCGCCGTAGCGCAGCAGCAGATCGCTGCCGCGGGTGTTGTCGCGCAGCATCTGGGCCAGCTGCTGCAGCACCCGGTCGCCCACTGTGTGGCCCAGCTGGTCATTGATGAGCTTGAAGTGGTCGGCGTCGATCAGCGCCAGGGTCAGCACCTGGCCGGCCGCTTCGGCGGCACGCAGCAGGGCGGGCATGCGCGACTCCATGCAGCGGCGGTTGCCCAGGCCGGTGAGCGGGTCCAGCTCCAGATGGGCCTCCAGGGTCGCGGCGCGGGCCTCCTGGTGCTCGGCGCGCTGGCGGGATTGCTCGGCCTCCAGCCGCGTCACGAAGAAGCGCGACTGCGCCATCCGCTGGGCCGCGGTGCGGCGCCGCTCCAGGCGCTGGCAAAGCTCCAACTGCTTCAGCGCCTCCTCGTACTGACCCATGCGCTGTGCCGCGCGGTACAGCGCATGGTGGGCGCGCAGCGCCGTGCCAGAGGGGGCACGCTCGCCCGCCTCCTGCAGCAGCAGGCGCAGGTCCTCGTAGGCTTGTCGGGGCTCGCTCTGCAACAGGCGCAGCTCGGCCAGGGAGCAGCGCAGAATCCAGGCCTGGACTTCGTAGCCCAGCGCACGGGCTTGCTCCAGCGTCTGGACCAGCAGGGCCTCGGCCGCCTCCAGCTGACCGCTGTGAAGCAGGGCCTCGCCCAGATTGGCCTCGGTCGTGACCCGGGCAAAAGGGTCGCCAAAGGCCTCGGCGTGCGGGCGCACTTCCTGGGCATAGCGCAGTGCACGCGCCAGCGCGTCGGCGCAGGCGGCGTCATGACCGCTGTCCCGCAGCAGGTGGAAGGCCCCCAGCGCGACATGGCAGAGGTTGTTCAGCGTGACCACACGCTCGTACAGGGATGGCTGCTCGCGCACCAGCGCGGCTGCTTCCGTCATGAGACGCTCGGCCTGCCAGGGGTCGCCCATGCGCTCGAAAGTGGCGCCCAGGGCATTCAATGCCACGGCGATCAGGCGGCTGTCGCCCAGCTCCTGGGCCACTGCATAGCCCTCGTTGGCACAGCGCATGGCGGTCTCGAAATCGCCGGTCTCGCAGCCGGCCAGCGTCATCCAGCGCAGCAGCTCGCCCAGCTCCGGGCTGGGGCCCTGGGCCTGCAGCAGCGGCAGCAAGGCCTCTGCGGCCCGCAGGAAGGCATTCAGGTCGCCGCGACGGTAGAGAAAAAAGGCGCGCAGGCGGCCTGCCTCGACCTGCTCGGCCAGCATGTGCAGATCCCGGGCCAGGTCCCAGGCGCGCTGCGCGTGGGTCAGGCCTTCGTCCAGTCTGGACTGGGCTTGGGCATGCCGGGCCTCGGCCAGGCAGTGGCTCAGTGCATCGTCGTGCTGGACCTCGGGACTGAGGACATCGGGCATGGGCGCGGTTTACAACGTGTCACAAAGGCGAGAGGGTAGCCCAAGCCACAGGCTTGCGGCGCCCCTTGTCCTGTTCTTGCAACTTGTGCGCGCAGCGCCCGCTGATGAGCGGCCGTCAGCGGCTTGTCGGCATCACGAATTCGGCGCCCTTGCCAATGCTGGCGGGCCAGCGCTGCATCACGCTCTTTTGCTTGGTGTAGAAGCGCACGCCTTCCTCGCCATAGGCATGCATATCGCCGAACAGGCTCTTCTTCCAGCCACCGAAGCCATGCCAGGCCATGGGCACGGGAATGGGCACATTGATGCCCACCATGCCCACCTGGATGCGCCGGGCGAACTCGCGCGCCACATGGCCGTCGCTGGTGAAGCAGGCCACGCCATTGCCGAACTCGTGCGCATTGACCAGGTCCACCGCCGCGGCGAAGTCCGGCACGCGCACACAGGCCAGCACCGGGCCGAAGATCTCTTCCTTGTAGATGCGCATGGCGGGCGTCACATGGTCGAACAGGGTGCCGCCGGTGAAGAAGCCGCCCTCATGGCCGGCCACTTGGTGGCCGCGTCCGTCCACCAGCAGGGAAGCACCTTCCTCCACGCCCAGCTTGATATAGCCCTCGATGCGGTCGCGCGCCTCGCGGGTGACGATGGGGCCCATCTCGGCCTCCAGCTCCATGCCGTTCATGATCTTCAGCGCGCGGGCGCGTTCGGCCAGCTTCGGGATGATCTTGTCGGCCACATCGCCCACCAGCACCGCCACCGAGATGGCCATGCAGCGCTCGCCGGCCGAGCCGTAGGCGGCGCCGATCAGGGCATCCACGGCCTGCTCGATGTCGGCATCGGGCATCACCACCATATGGTTCTTGGCGCCGCCCAGGGCCTGGACGCGCTTGCCCAGGCGCGCGCCGGTCTCGTAGATGTACTGGGCGATGGGCGTGGAGCCCACAAAGGACAGGGCGCGCACATCGGGGTGGTTGAGGAGGGCGTCCACCACCACCTTGTCGCCCTGCACCACATTGAAGATGCCGTCGGGCAGGCCGGCGCGCTTGAAGAGCTCGGCGATGAAGAGGCTGGGCGAGGGGTCGCGCTCGCTGGGCTTGAGGATGAAGGCATTGCCGGTGGCAATGGCCAGGGGCGCCATCCACATGGGCACCATGAAGGGGAAGTTGAAGGGCGTGATGCCGGCCACCACGCCCAGGGGCTGGCGCATTGTCCAGTTGTCGATGCCGGTGGAGACCTGCTCGGTGTAGTCGCCCTTGAGCAGCTGGGGCACGCCGCAGGCGAACTCCACGATGTCGATGCCGCGGCTCACCTCACCCTGGGCGTCGGTGAAGACCTTGCCATGCTCGGCGGTGATCATGGCGGCCAGCTCGTCCTTGTGCTGGTTCAGCAGCTCCAGGAACTTGAACATCACGCGGGCGCGGCGCAGCGGGGGGGCATCGGCCCAGGCCGGGAACGCGGCCTGGGCGGCCGCCACCGCGCGCTCCACATCGGCCACGCTGCCCAGCTGCAGCTGGCGCGCCACCTGGCCGGTGGCCGGGTTGTAGACCGCCTGATTGCGACCTGCCGTGGCCTCGGCCGGCGCGCCGGCGATGAAGTGGGTGATGACGCGCGAATCGGTGTAGGCGGGCACGGGGGCGAGGGCCATGGCGGTCTCCGGGTGAGGACTTGTTGCGGCGCAGTCTAGGCCGCAGCTGTGCACCTGCCAATCGGCTGGCAGTGATTTGATTGTTCAATAATCCGAACAATGCAAGCCCCTGAAGCCCGCGAAGACAGCCCCAAGCCGCCCGCCCTGCCCGAGCTGCGCAATGAGCTGCTCTGGGGCCAGCTGCATGCCCTGCTGGTGATTGCCCAGCTGGGCAGCTTCACCAAGGCGGCGCAGCGCCTGGCCCTGTCCAAGGCCGCGGTGAGCCAGCGCATTGCCGATCTGGAGCGGGCCATGGGCCAGCAGCTGGTCGCCCGGACCACGCGCTCGGTGCGCCTGAGCGAGGCCGGCCAACGCTTGGTGGAGGAGACCGAGGCCAGCTTTGCCCAGATCACCCGCAGCCTGGCCGAGGCGCGCGATGCCGCCGGCCAGCCGCGCGGCCTGCTGCGCGTGACGGCGCCCGTGGCTCTGGGCCGCCAGCATGTGGCGCCGCAGCTGGAGAGCTTCTTTCGCCGCTACCCGGAGATCCGCATCGAGCTGGACCTCTCCGACCGCCTGGTGCCCCTGGCCCAGGAGGGCTACGACCTGGCGATCCGCCACACCAGCAGCCCGCCGGACACCCATGTGGCGGTCAAGCTCTGCGCCTCGCGCGCCCTGCTGGTGGCCAGCGGCGCCTATCTGCGGCGCCAGGGCGCGCCGGCTCATCCGGCCGAGCTGGGCCAGCACCAATGCCTGCCCTATCTGCGCCCGGGGCCGGCGGTCTGGCTCTTCGAGCGGCGCGGCGCCGCGGGCGGGGAGCGGCTCAAGGTGCCGGTGCAGGGGCCCTTGCGCGCCGGCAATAGCGAGGTGCTGCGCGAGGCCGCGCTGGCCGGTCTGGGCATCGCCCTGCTGCCCGATTTCAGCGCTGCGCCCGCGGTGCGCGCCGGGCGTCTGCGCGAGCTGCTGCCCGACTGGCGTCCGGCCGGCTTCTTCGGCGACGGCATCTACGCCATCCATCCCTGGAGCAGCAGCACGCCGCGGCCGGTGCGCCTGTTCACCGAGCATCTGAAGGCGGCGCTGGCGCCGGGCTTCGAGGGCGCGCGAGGCGGCGGATAAAAAAACGCCCGACCGGCAAGCCGGGCGGGCGGTGCAAGTCCTTGGAGGCAAGGACGTCGTTGGGATCGGTGCCCGGCCTGAACCGGGCGTGCTAGCAATGTAGCCGCGGGCTCGGGGCGCCGCCCATCCCACCCTTAGGGGATGCGCGTGAAATATGTGAGCGCCTGTGTCCAGGCCGCCTCGTCCTGCCGCACCGCATCGGGTGCGCCGCCCTTGCCCCACAGGGGCTCGCGCCAGTCCATGGACAGAAACTCGGCGCACAAGCGTGCGCTGTCCAGGGTGGGCTGGGCCTTGGCGCGGTCGCCGCTGGTGCTGATCAGCCACAGGCGCTTGCCGGCCATGCGGGCCTTGAAGTCCAGGCCGGGCACACGCATCCAGGCGCTCCAGTGATCCAGGTAGAGCTTGAGCGTGGCCGGGAAGCTGAACCAGTAGACCGGGGCCACGAGCACCAGGTCGGTGGCGTCCAGGGTGGCGTCCAGCAGCGCCCGGCCGTGGCCCTCGGGCATGGGATAGCTGCCGATGTCGTGGCGGTGGTCGGTGAAGGGCGGCAGCGGGCGCTGGGCCAGGTGTTCCCAGCGCTGGCTGGCGCCCGCGGGCAGCTGCTCGGCGGCGCGGCGCGCCAGGGCCTCGGTATTGCCCAGCACACCGGTCTGGCGGGTGCTGGCGACGAGAAAAAGGAAGTGGCGGGAGCTCATCGCGGCATGATAGTGGCGAGACAATCGAGGCATGAGCACGATGACGACCCCGAGCAAGCCCGCGATCCAGCCCCTCAGCGAGGCCGAGATGGAACGGCTGCAGGACCTGCTGGACGCCCTGCCGCCGCCGCTGGAGCCCCTGGACATCAGCATGCTGGACGGTTATCTGGTCGGCGTGCTGCTGCAACCCAAGGCCGTGCCGGCGCACCAGTGGCTGCGCCCCATCCTGGACAGCGAGGGCCGCGAGCTGCCGCCGGGCCTGCAGACCGAGCCCATCCTGGCCCTGTGCAAGCGCCGCCACCAGCAGCTCAACCGCGCGATTGCCGAGCGCCAGTGGTTCGATCCCTGGGTCTTCGAGCTGGGCGATGAGGACGGGGACGATGAGGACGAATTCGACAGTGATCCCTCCGAGGTGCTGCTGCCCTGGGTGGCGGGCTTTGCCCTGGCCACCGAGATCTTTCCCGATCTGATGCGCCAGGAGGCCAGCCAGCTGCTGGAGCCCCTGGCCGCGATCTACCGCCATCTGGATCCGGACGATCTGGAGGATGCCGACGATCTGCTGGAAGAGATCGAGAGTCTGGAGCCCGCCGCCGATCTGGAGGAGGCGGTGGAAAGCCTGGTCGCCGCCTGTCTGATGCTGGCCGACATCACCCGTCCCCAGGCCCAGGCGCCGCGCGCCGCGCCGGCCCGGCCGGGGGCCGGCCGTCGCACGCCGCCGCGCCCGGGTGCGGCACCCGGCGGCCGCGGCCCGCGCAAGCCCCGCTGAGCGAGGCTCAGCGCGCCGCGCCGAAGAGGCGCGCGGCGTGCAGGCCCAGGCCGGTGGCTACGGAGGCGAAGCGGTCGCCGCGCACCGCCTCGGCCGCCGGGAAGGCGGCGGCAATGCGCTCGGCCAGCAGGCGCAGGCCGGTGGAGCCGCCGGTGAAGTAGAGCGCGTCCACCTGGTCGGCGCGCAGGCCAGCCTGCCGCACGGTGTCGCGCCCGGCCTGCACGATGCGCTCCACATCGCTGTCCAGCGCTTCCAGGGCCTGGCTCTCGCCCAGGCTCACGCGCAGACCGCTTTCCACCAGGCCCAGGTCGATCTCGGTGCTGCCGCCGCCGGACACGGCGATCTTGGCGTCTTCGGCGCGGCCCGCCAGCTCATGGCCCAGATGGTCTTCCAGCACCGTCATCAGGCGGGCGTGGTGCTGGGGGTTGCCGTAGAAGCTGCGCATGCCGCGCAGCTCGGCCACGCGCTGCGGGCTGTAGACGGTGTTGATCAGATGCCAGGTCGCGAGGTCGAAATAGATGCCGCTGGGCACCTCGCGCGCGGGCTGACCGGGGCGCTCGGGGCCCAGGGAGCGGTAGCCCAGCTCGCGCAGGATGGAGGCCAGCTCGATATGGCGGTCGAAGTCGGTGCCGGCGATATGCACGCCGTGGTTGGCCAGGATGTCATCACGCCGGTCCAGGCGCGCCATGCGCTCGGGGCCCACACGCACCACCGAGAAGTCTGAGGTGCCGCCGCCGATATCGGCCACCAGGACCAGGCGCTCGCGCGTGGTCTGGCGCTCGTAGTCGAAAGCCGCGGCGATGGGCTCGTACTGGAAATGCACCTCGCTGAAGCCCACGGCGTGCGCGGCGGCCTCCAGCGAGGCCTGGGCCGCGGCGTCGCGTGCCGGCTCCTCGTCCACGAAGAAGACCGGCCGGCCCAGCACCACGCGGTGCAGGTCGTCCGGCGCACCGGCGGCCTGGGCCTGGCGGCGCAGGCGTTTGAGGTAGCCGGCCAGCATGTCGAAGTAGCGCACGCCGCGGCCGCCGCCCACATCGGTGCTCTGCTCGATCAGGCTGGAGCCCAGGATGCTCTTCATGGAGCGCATCAGCCGGCCTTCCACGCCCTCCACATAGGCGGCCAGGGCGGCGCGGCCGAAGGCACGCGGCGGGCCGTCGGCATCATGCGGGCCCTCGGCGTAGTAGAAGACCGCGGTGGGCATGGTGAGCTGGCCGGGCTCCAGCTCCACCAGGCGGGTGCTGCTGGGCGGCGCATCGGGAGCGCTGGAGGGAATGGCGATCGCGGAGTTGGACGTGCCGAAGTCGATCGCGCAGAAGGAGGGGCTCATCATGGCTCGCACACCGCAAAAAAGGGGTCGCGGATTGTAGTGGCCATGGGCGGGGCCTTGGGGCCCGCGGGCTCGCGTGGCGCGGGCTTCAGGCCGCGGCCACGCTGTGCAGCTTCTTGGCCGGCAGGGCGTCGCCGTAGAAGCCGAAGGCCATCTCCGGCGCCTGGCCCGCCATCAGCTCGGCCAGGGCGCGGCCCGAGCCGGCGCCGTGCGTCCAGCCCAGGGTGCCGTGGCCGGTGTTGAGCCAGAGGTTGCCGGCCTTCTTGCTGCGGCCGATGTAGGGAATATTGGTGGGCGTGCTCGGACGAAGACCCGTCCAGTAATTGGGCTCGCTGGTGTCGGCCACGCCGGGGAAGAGTTCTTCGTAGCGGCGCACCAGGGCGGCACAGCGCGCGCGCGCGGTGGGGTTGTCTAGGCTCAGGTCGAAGCCGGCCAGCTCGGCCGTGCCGGCGATGCGGATATGGTCGCCCAGGCGCGAGATGGCGAGCTTGCGCCCGTCGTCCAGCAGGCTGACCGTGCTGGCCGCTTCCGGGCGCTTGAGGCGCAGCGTGGCCGAGTAGCCCTTGGCGGGATAGATGTTGAGATGTTCGCCCAGGGGCTTGAGCAGGGCGGGTGCGTAGGAAGCCAGGGCCACCACATAGGCGTCGGCGCTGAGGCTGGTCTTGCGGCCGCTCAGACGCGAGGCGACCACGGCGCCGCTTATGGCGCCGCCCGCCGTTTCCAGGCCCAGCACATCATGCTCCCAGAGGAAGGTGGCGCCACGCTGGGCGCAGAGCTGGGCCAGCTTCTGGGTGAAGACGCGGGCATCGCCGGATTCGTCGCTGGGGGTGTAGGTGCCGCCGAAGACGCCCCGCTCGAAACTGCGCAGCGCGGGCTCCACGGCGAGCACTTCCTCGCGATTGAGCACGCGGCGATCCACGCCATGACGCTGCATGATCTCGGCGGCGCCGGCGCCGGCATCGAAGTCGGCCTGGCTGGAGAAGAAGTGCAGGATGCCGCGTTCCAGGCGGTCGTACTCGATGCCGGTGCTGGCCACCAACTCCTTCATGGAGGCGTGGCTGTAGCGACCCAGCTGTATGAGTTGCTCCACATTGCGCTCGAAAGCGGCGGTGGTGCATTGGCCCAGGAAGCTCAGACCCCAGCGCCACTGAGCCGGGTCGAGCCGCGGGCGGAAGAGCAGGGGCGAGTCGTCCTTGAGCAGCCATTTGGCCACCTTGAGTGGCGCGCCGGCATTGGCCCAGGGTTCACAGAAGCACACGGAAATCTGCGCGCCGTTGGCGTAGCTGGTTTCCAGCGCGGCGTCGGGCTGTCGATCCACGACGACGACTTCGTGGCCCTGCTCCAGCAGATACCAGGCGGTGCTGACACCGATGATGCCCGCGCCCAAAACGACAACCTTCATGACGGCTTCCTCAAAGGTTTGCTTGGCCCGATGGGTGGGCCAGTATGACTCTTAGACCCAGGCCTGGTCCATGAGGGGCACATAGCCCGCATCGACGTGGCCGCCCGGCGGCGGGCAAGGGTGGACCGAATTGTGCTCAGAGCTGGTGAATTGATGAAGATTCATTCATATTTCTAGGAGTACATTAGAAACACTTATGAAAGATCTGGACTCCGCAGGACTGGATTGCCTGGCAGCGCTGGCCGATGAAGGCAGCTTCGAACGCGCGGCCAAGGTGCTCAGCATCACCCAGAGTGCGGTATCGCAACGCCTGCGCAGCCTGGAGGCCCAGGTCGGGCAGCCGCTGGTCGTGCGTTCGCGGCCCCTGCGCCTGACCGAATCCGGCAAGCTGCTGCTGCGCTATGCCCGGCAGTTGCAGGCCCTGCGGGCCGATGTCATGCGGGAGCTGGGCGCGGGGCTGGCGCCTCATGAGCGCCTGGCCATTGCGGTCAATGCGGACAGCCTGGCGACTTGGGTGCTGCCGGCCTTGAACGACATCGTGCAACGCGGCCTGAGCGAGGGCTTCGGGCTGGAATTGGTGGTGGATGATCAGGACTTCACCCATGACCGTCTGCGCCAGGGCGAGGTGCTGGGCTGCGTGAGCACGGTGCGGCAGGCCCTGCGCGGCTGTGTGGTCCGGGCCCTGGGCGTGATGCGCTATGTGGCGGTGGCCAGCCCTGACTTTGTGGCGCAGCACCTGCCGCAGGGGCTGACTGTGGCCAATTTTGCCCAGACCCCGTTTCTGGTGTTCAACCGCAAGGACGATACACAGTCTCTTTGGGTGTCCAAGGCCTTGGGACTGCGCGCACCCCGCTTGAGGGAGCGCTTTGTGCCGTCCAGCGAGGCTTACGCGCGCGCGGTGTGCATGGGCTGGGGTGTCGGTGTGGCACCGGAGCTGCAACTGCGGCCCTTGCTGGCCAGTGGGGAACTTGTGCCCCTGCGTCCGGATGTGAGCGTGGATGTGGCGCTCTACTGGCACCAGTGGAAGCTGGTGGGCGAGCTGGAGACCGCGCCGGTGCGAGCGGCCTTGCTGGACGAGCTGGGGCAGGCTCTGGCCCGTGGCGCCCGTCAGGCCCTGGTCATGCCGTCATAGCCGGACGTCTATTGCTCGCTGCCTGTCTGATCTCGGGCCAACAACCGATCTGGAGACGCGGCGGACTTGCCGGCAATTCGTTCAGGCCTTGAGTCGGTGCCCATGCCCACATCCTGGCTGCGGTGTGCGAGCACCAGCGCGCTGAGCACGGCGATGCAGACGATGGCCCGGCTGAGCCAGGTATGGATGGAAGGATTCATGACAAACAGTTGACGTCGGGCTCGGGCTCGAGGTCGCGAAGGATAAGGGGGCTGCGCCGTGCCAGACATCCTTCCGAGGAGGGATGGGCCGAAAGTGCATCAGTAGGCCTTCTGCACGTGCTTGACGCCACCACGAGTTGTAACGCTAGGCCATGACGTGCGTTTTTCCCAACTGTGACGGCTTGCACCCCTAATTTTGGGATTCGGTACCCGGGCCGCGGGAGCACACTGGAACAAACTGGCGAAGTCTGCGAGGTCCACCATGCGATTCACTCCCGCACTGCGTTTCTTCCGGAAGAATTCGCTGCCTGGGGATGGGCATGACCCCGCCGATCTCGGGACGGCTTTCGGCATGGAAGCCAGCCTTGAAGGTGATCCTGCCGGTGGCCCGCAGCCACGGCCCGTTTATCCCTTGGAGTCGGAACAGCTGGCCGCGCGGCCAGCCTCGGAGTCGCCGCTGGCTTGGCTGAGCCGGCGCAACGGCAAGCACTGAGGCCCGAAGGGCCCGAGGGCCCAGAGGGCCGTTCGGGCTTGCTCCGGGATGCGCGGGACGCGCTTAGCGCACCAGCAGGGTCGGCACGTTGGTATGGGCCATCACCTTGGTGGCGACCGAGCCCATGACCAGATTGCCCAGGGTGCTGTGGCCGTGCGAGCCCATGATCAGCAGATCAAACTTGCCCTTGTCCGCGACGCCGGCGATGACATCGGCCGCGGCGCCCACCTTGTGGACAAACTCGGCCTGGATGCGCTGCTTGGTGAAGAAGGTGCGCAGGGTCTTCAGCACCTTCTCGGCCTCGTCGTTGTAGTAGCTCTTGAGCACTTCCTTGTCCAGCACGGCGGCGGCGCGAGGCGGCACGGCGGGCACGGCATGCAGCACCGTGTACTGGTGTCGGTCGCCCAGCCACTCATCATGGGCGGCCAGATAGGCCAGCATCCGCTTGGTGTAGGGGCTGCCGTCGACGGCGACCAGAATCTTCATGCTCCACTCCTTCGTTGAGGTTTGCCAAAAATGGCTCGGTCTTGCGTATGCAGTCTGTCAAAGAGGGCTCGCAGGCAGCTTGACGCTTGTCAAGTAGCGAACACCTCCACGCAGCGCTGGCCATCGTAATTCAAGGCCTCGCCGCGCTGGCTGTGGCCGCGCGCATTGCAGACCACATGGCAGCCATGCAGCCGATAGTCGTGGCGGCAGTGCAGATGGCCATGCAGCCACAGCCGCGCGCGCGGCATCAGATCTTCATCGTTATTGCAGAAGCTCGCGGTGCCGGGCTGGCCGCCGTAGCGTGGATCGGCGCTGCGCAGGCTGGGGCCGAAATGCGTGATCACCACGGTAGCCTCCCAGTCCGGCCCCTGTTCGGGCGCAGCCAGGGTCTCGGCCAGCCAGGCGCGGCAGCGCAGGGCCTGCTCGCGCACGGCGGGAGCATCAAAGGGCCGGCCGTGGCGGCTGCTGTTCATCACCCGCTGGAAATAGCTGCCGGCACGCAGGGCACGCTCGCGCTGCGAGGGGCCGAAGAGATCGAAATCGCACCAGCGCGTGCTGCCCACGAAGCGCACGCGTCGGCCCTGGGCATCGCGCATCAGGTGCACGCCGTCGTCCAGCATCACAAAGCCCAGCTCGGCGGCCAGGATGTGCAGGCCGGCCCGGGCCGCGTCGAAGTCGCGGCCGTCGTACTCATGGTTGCCCGGCACGAAGAGCACCGGCACCGGCCAGCCCGCAAAGCGGCGCAGACCGTGCCAGCCGCTGTCCACATCGCCGGCCAGCACCAGGGCCTCGGCGCCGGTTGCGGGCTCGGGCTGGAAGTCTTCGGTCTCGAGGTGCAGGTCCGAGATCAGCTGAAGTCGCACGTCGTCAGCATTCAGGCGGCTGGCCGAGCGGCTGCCGCTGATCCGGCTTTGCCGCTCAGCCGGCAGTGCCCCCTCAAGGGGGCGGCCGCAGGCCGCAGGGGGGGAGCCTTAGTTGGCGCCATGGCACTGCTTGTACTTGCGGCCCGAACCGCAGGGGCAGGGGTCGTTGCGGCCGACCTTGGGCAGATCGCGGCGCACGGTCTCAACCTTGTAGCGGTGCTCTTCGGTCAGGTCGCGCAGATCGGCCACGGTGACCACCAGCTCCTCGACGGCGTCGTCAAAATCCTTGAGCGGATGATCGCGGTCCAGGGTGGCGACCACTTCCTTCTCTTCCGGCGTCTCGGCCGGCAGATGGCGGTACAGGCGGGCCAGGGCGGCCATCACGGCGTCGTCGGGCATCTCCGAGAGCTCGGGGAAGCACAGGCAGGCGTGCTGGAAGCCGGCCACCCAGGGCAGCAGGGCGCGCGAGATGGGGCTCATCGCGGCAAAAGTGGGGTCTTCGTCGGAGGCGACATCGGCATTGCTGGGATCGTCCAGATCCAGCACCACCGGATCGAACCAGCCGTTTTCCACCATGGCGCGGTTCAGGGCCTTGTAGCGGCGGTCCACCAGGGCCTGGATGCGGGCCAGCCAGACCGGGTCGGCATCCTCGGGCAGCAGGCCGCCGTCGTAGTCGAAGATATTGGGCAGCCACTCCTCGATGTCGATCATGCGCGGCTGCACCAGCACGCCGCAGAGGTAGCCGTCCAGCATCGAGGCGTCCAGCGGCTGCAGGGGCTCGGGCGTGGTGGCGAGGAGTTCGTCGAGTTCGGCGAACTCTGCGTCGGTGAGGTCGGTTTGCGGGGTGCTCATGCCCCGATTGTCGCTGTTGTGGCGCGCTTTGCGGCCTCGATCAAGCGTTCGCGCATCCAGCGCATGGCGCTGCGACCGTCGTTGCGCAGATGCCAGAGCATGTCCACATGCACCCGCGCCAGGGGCATGGGCAGGGGGCGCTCGACCAGCTGGCCCTTGTAGCCCGTGGCTTCGACAAAGGAGGCGGGCAGCACGGTGAGCAGGTCGGAATGGGTGACGATTCGGCCGGCCGTGAAGAACTGGTTCACGGTCAGCATGATGCGCCGCGAGCGGCCGAGCGCGGCCAGGGCCTCGTCGGTGAAACCATGGGGGCGGCCGGAGAAGCTGACCAGCAGGTGATGGGCGGCGCAGTAGCGGTCCAGGTCCAGCTCGCCCTCGGCCAGGGGGTGGCCGCGGCGCATCACGCAGACGTACTCGCTCTCGTAGAGCCGGTGCTGGCGCAGGGCGGCCATGCTGCCCAGTGACTGCAGGGCGGCCACGGCCTGGGGGAAGTAGCCCAGGGCGAAATCGGCCTCGCCCTGCTCCAGCAGGCCACGCGGATCGCGGGTGGTGAGCGGCAGCACATGCACATTGGCCAGGGCCTGGGCGGCCTCCATCTGTACCACCAGATGCGGCAGCAGCAGGGCGGCGGTGGAGTCGGCCATGGCCAGGCGGAAGGTGTATTCGTCGCGTTCCGGCTGGAAGTCGTCCGGATCGAGCAGGCTGCGCAGGCGGTCCAGGGCGGCCCGCACCTCGGGCCACAGACCCTCGGCCCGCGAGGTGGGCTTCATGCCGAAGGCCTGACGCACGAAGAGCTCCTCGCCCAGGGCCTCGCGCAGACGCTTGAGGGCATGGCTGACGGCCGGCTGGGTCATGGCCAAGCGGTCAGCGGCCCGGGTCAGGCTGCGTTCGGCCATCACCGCGTCAAAGACTTTCAGCAGGTTCAGGTCCAGGTTGCGGAAGTTTGTCACGAAGGCCCTCTGATATGTGCCGTGTTTATATATTCAATGCACAAGATTCATTTGCCGCAAGTCTAGGGTTAACCCCATACTTCGCCCCGTCGTCGCCACAAGCGCATCAACAAATCCAGGAATTCAGTCATGAGCGTTGCTTCCCACACCTTCGGTCTTCCCCTGTCCCGCAGCCTGGCCCACAGCGGCTCCTTCGCCGCCATCGGTGCCCGCGTCTGGCTGCGCCTGATCGACAGCATCAAGACCCAGTACCGTCTGGCCGCCGAGCGCCGCGCCGAGCGCGAGCTGCTGGCTCTGGCCGCCCAGTACGAATCCAGCATGCCTTCCTTCGCGGCCGAACTGCGCGCCGCCAACGCTCGCCGTCGCTGAAGTCCAGGCCTCGGCAGTACCGAGCCTGGCGGTCAAGCCAAGGCATGAAAAAAGCCCGCTCCATGAGCGGGCTTTTCATTTGCACGGTTAGTGCTTACTCAGCAGCCAGGCGTTGCTCAATCTTGGCCTTGGTGGCGGGCAGGGCGGCCGGCAGATGGTGGGCCAGCTGGGCGAACAGGTCCTCATGCAGCTTCAGCTCGGCGGACCAGTCGCTCTTGTCGATGCGGGTGGCGACCTCGAACTGCTCCTTCGAGAAGTTCAGGCCCTCCCAGTTCAGGTCTTCGTAGCGCGGGGTCACGCCGAAGACATGCTCCTCGCCGGACGGGCTGCCGCTGACGCGGTCCAGCATCCACTTGAGCACGCGCATGTTCTCGCCGTAGCCGGGCCAGACGAACTTGCCGTCGGCACCCTTGCGGAACCAGTTCACGCAGAAGATCTTGGGCAGGGTGGCGCCCGAGGCCTGCAGCTTGGCGCCCAGATCCAGCCAGTGCTGGAAATAATCGCTCATGTTGTAGCCCATGAAGGGCAGCATGGCGAAGGGGTCGCGGCGCACCACGCCCTGCTGGCCGGCGGCCGCGGCGGTGGTCTCGGAGCCCATGGTGGCGGCCATATAGACACCCTCCACCCAGTCGCGCGCCTCGGTCACCAGGGGCACGGTCGTCGAGCGCCGGCCGCCGAAGATGAAGGCGTCGATTGCCACGCCGGCCGGGTTGTCCCACTCGGCGTCCAGCACCGGGTTGTTGGTAGCGGCCACGGTGAAGCGGGCATTGGGGTGCGAGGCCTTGGCGCCCGTGGCCTTGGCGATCTCGGGCGTCCAGTCATTGCCCTGCCAGTCGATCAGATGGGCCGGCGGCGTGTCGCTCATGCCTTCCCACCAGACATCGCCGTCGTCGGTCAGCGCCACATTGGTGAAGATCACATCGCGCTGCAGGCTGGCCATGCAGTTCGGGTTGGTCAGGGTGTTGGTGCCCGGGGCCACGCCGAAGTAGCCGGCTTCGGGGTTGATGGCGTACAGGCGGCCATCCTGGCCGGGCTTGATCCAGGCGATGTCGTCGCCGATGGTCGTGACCTTCCAGCCGGCGAAGGCCTTGGGCGGGATCAGCATGGCGAAATTGGTCTTGCCGCAGGCGCTGGGGAAGGCGGCGGCCACATGGTGCTTCTTGCCCTCGGGGCTTTCCACGCCCAGCACCAGCATGTGCTCGGCCAGCCAGCCCTGGTCACGGCCCATGGTGGAGGCAATGCGCAGCGCGAAGCACTTCTTGCCCAGCAGGGCGTTGCCACCGTAGCCCGAGCCGTAGGACCAGATCTCGCGGGTCTCGGGGTAGTGGACGATGTACTTGGTCTTGTTGCAGGGCCACTTCACATCGGCCTGGCCCGGCTCCAGCGGCGCGCCCACGGTGTGCACGCAGGGCACGAACTCGCCCTCGGCTCCCAGCACATCCAGTACCGCACGACCCATGCGGGTCATGATGCGCATGTTCACGGCCACATAGGGGCTGTCGGAGAGTTCCACGCCAATGTGCGCGATGGGCGAGCCGATGGGGCCCATGCTGAAGGGCACCACATACAGGGTGCGGCCGCGCATGCTGCCCTTGAACAGGGCCTGTTCACCGGTCTGCAGCAGGGTGCGCATCTCGGTCGGGTCCATCCAGTTGTTGGTGGGGCCGGCGTCTTCCTTCTTGGCCGAGCAGATGTAGGTGCGGTCTTCCACGCGCGCCACATCGCTGGGATCGCTCCAGGCCAGATAGCTGTTGGGACGCTTGGCGGGATTGAGTTTCTTGAAGGTACCAGCCTCGACCAGCTGCTGGCACAGGCGCTCGTACTCGGCCTGCGAGCCGTCGCACCAGTACACCTCGCGCGCTTCGGTGAGCGCGGCGATCTCGGCCACCCAGGCCACCAGGCGCTGGTGCTTCACATAGGCCGGCACATTCAGGCGCAGGCCTTCCATCAGAGGTTGGTTCATGACGTTCCCAATCAATTAAAAAGCGGAATTGGGTCAGGCCCGCCGAGCGATCCTGACCCAATGCCGCCAGACTGTGGAAGCGCCAAGTCATTGTCGCCGGGCTGTAACCTCGCCGTAACCTCCCCGGATGAGGTGCCCATGCATTTCCCGCATGAACTAATGCCGACTTGGCCGGCTTTGTGCGCGGACCGGGCCATGCAGAGCTGGCGCGGCACAATCGCGCACCATGAAAGTGCTCAGCCTCAACACCGCGCTCGTCCAGGATCTGCTGCTGGACGACGGCCGCCGCGTGCCCAGCGGCATTGCCAAGCGGGCGCGCAGCGCTGCGGTGGAACTGGGGGCCCTGGGCCTGGAGGGGGATGCCCAGGCGGACCTGAGCGTGCACGGCGGCCTCTCCAAGGCGGTCTATGCCTACCCCAGCGAGCATTACGCCTTCTGGCAGACGGTGCGGGCCCAGGCCGGCGTGGCTCCCTGGGGCGAGACCCTGGCGCCGGGCAGTCTGGGTGAGAACCTGACCCTCGTGGGCCTGCAGGAGCAGCAGGTCTGGATCGGTGATGTGCTGCGCTTCCCCGAGGCCGAGCTGGTGGTCAGCGAGCCGCGCTACCCCTGCTTCAAGTTCAATGCCGTGATGGGCTTCAAGCAGGCCGCCAAGCTGATGACGCAAAGCGCCTGGTGCGGCTTCTACTTGGCGGTGCAGACGCCCGGCCGGCTCGCGGCCGGCCAGGGCTTCGAGCTGATCCCCGGCCCGCGCGAGGTGGGGATCAGCGAGCTGTTCCGCGCCAAGACGGGCGGCAGCAACAAGTCACGGGCCTGAGTCGGGCTCAGGCGCTTTAACCGCCTCAGCGGCCTCAGGCGTCCAGCGCCGGATAGTCTGTATAGCCCTCGGCGCCCCCGCCATAGAAGGTCTCGCGCACATAGGGCTGCAGGGCCGCGTTCAGGCGCAGGCGGCGCACCAAGTCGGGGTTGCTGATGAAGTCGCGCCCGATGGACACGGCGTCCGCATGGCCCTCGGCCACGGCCTTGATCGCCATCTCGCGGGTGTAGCCGTTGTTCACCATCCAGGGGCCCTGGAAGCGTGCGCGCATGGCCGCGTAGTCGAAGGGCGCCACATCGCGCGGGCCGCCGGTCGCGCCTTCCACCACTTCCAGGAAGGCCAGCTTCAGCGGTGCCAGGCGCTCGGCCACATGGTTGAACAGGGCCTGGGCATCGCTGTCCTGGCCGATGTCATTGCTGGGCGTCACCGGGCTCAGGCGCAGCGAGGTGCGACCCGGGCCGATGGCCTCGGCCACCGCCGTCATCACCTCGATCAGCAGGCGGGCGCGGTTCTCGATGGAGCCGCCGTAGGCATCGCTGCGGTCATTGGCGCTGTCGCGCAGGAACTGGTCCAGCAGATAGCCGTTGGCCGCATGCACCTGCACGCCATCGAAGCCGGCCTCGATGGCATTGCGGGCGGCCTGGGCATAGTCGGCGATCAGCTGCGGGATCTCCTCGGTGGCCAGGGCGCGCGGCGTGTCGGTAGGCACCAGCTCGCCGCGGCTGGCGTAGGTGCGGGTCTTGGCGGCCCGCGCGGTGGACGAGACCGGGGCGGCACCGCCCGGCTGCAGGCTTTTCACCGAGATACGGCCCACATGCCAGAGCTGGATCACGATCTTGCCGCCAGCCGCGTGCACGGCCTCGGTCACGGTCTTCCAGCCGGCAATCTGCGCGGGGCTGTGGATGCCGGGGGTGTCGAAATAGCCCTGGCCGTCGGGGCGGATCTGGCTGGCCTCGGTGATGATCAGGCCGGCGCTGGCGCGCTGGCGGTAGTACTCGGCCTGGGCGGCGCCCGGAATCTGCTGGGGCGCGCGGTTGCGCGTCAGCGGGGCCATGACGATGCGGTTGGCAAGCTGCAGCTCACCGAGCTGCACGGGGTCGAAGAGATTGGGCATGGAAGAAATGGGCGGCCGAAACAGCGGGGTCGGCTCAGGCAGATGGTGGGGAGATGCGGGATTGCAAGAGTCGCTAGCCTAGCGGGAAGCGCGGGCCGGCGCCGTCCTGCCGGTGACAGCCCATCACGGCAGTTTGCTATGGTCCGGGGGCCGCGGGCCGGCGCACGGTTTTCAGTAGACTCGCGCGCCCGCCCGGGCAGGGTTGAACTCATGGGTATGGAGCGTGCCTTGATTCAGAGCGATCTCCCATCCGCCGCGGCGCTGCCGGGGCGGCGTCAATTGCTGTGGCTGGGGGCTGCCGCCCTGCTGCCGCCGTCCGCCCGGGCCCAGGCCCAGGTGCTGAAAGTCGGCCCGCAACGCGAGCTGCGCAGCCTGGCCGCCGCCGCTCGGGTGGCCCGGGATGGCATGCGCATCGAGGTGGATGCGGGCGACTATCCGGGTGATGTGGCCGTTTGGCGCCAGCGCGGCCTGCAGATCGTGGCGGTGGGCGGCCGGGTACGGGTGTCGGCCCAGGGCGCGCATGCCGAGGGCAAGGGCATCTTTGTCACCGGGGGCGAGGACATCAGCATCCAGGGCCTGGACTTCAGCGGCGCGCGCGTGCCCGATGGCAATGGCGCCGGCATCCGCCTGGAGCGGGGCAGCCTGCTGCTGCGCGACTGCAGCTTTCGCGACTGCGAGATGGGCCTGCTCAGCAGCAATGACGCCACGGCGCGCCTGTCGCTGGAGGGCTGCGAATTCAGCCATGCCGCCGCGCGGCCGGGAGGGCGGCCCGCCCACCTGCTCTACGCCGGCCGCATCGCGCAGCTGCGGGTGCAGGGCTGCTACTTCCACCAGGGTCGGGTGGGCCATCTGATCAAGAGCCGGGCCGCGCTGAGCGAGATCTTCTACAACCGCCTGACGGATGAGCCGGGCGGCCGCGCCAGCTACGAGCTGGAGTTTCCCGACGGCGGTCAGGCCTGGGTGCTGGGGAATCTGATCCAGCAAAGTGCCAGCAGCGAGAACCCACACCTCATCGCCTACGGGGCCGAGAGCCTGCTTCACCCGCGCCGCGAGCTCTATCTGCTGCACAACACCCTGGTGGACAACCGGCCCGGTGGTGGCCGCTATCTGCGTGTGCCGGCGGGCCAGCTGCGCGTGCAGGGCTATAACAATCTGCTGGTCGGCGGCGGCCGCATGCCCACGGAGTCCGGCTGGGACTGGCGCAACAACCTGGCGGTGGACTGGGATGTGTTCGAGCGCGCCGCGCGCGAAGACTTGCGGCCCCGTACGGCCAGCGGGCTGCAGGGGCGGCTGATCGAGCCCGCGCCCCTGCCCGATGGGCGGCAGCCGCGCCTGACGCATCAGTATGTGCATCCGCGTCAGGCGCTTGCCCTGGCCGGCCCGCCCCGCTATCCCGGGGCCTTCCAGCCCTGAACCGGCGGCCCTGAAGGCGGCACAAGGCGCTACAGTGCGGGCCTATGCTCGCCTATCGTCACGCCTTTCATGCCGGCAACCATGCCGATGTCCTCAAACACCTGGTGCTCGCCCAGGTGCTGCGCTATATGGGCGAGAAGGACAAGGCCTACACCCTGGTGGACACCCATGCCGGGGCCGGCGGCTATTCCGTCGAGAGCCGCTACGCCCAGAAGAATGCCGAGTACGGCACCGGCATCGCCAAGCTCTACGACCGCAAGGACCTGCCTGCGCCCCTGGCCGCCTATGTGGACCTGGTGCGCCAGTTCAACCCCGATGGCCAGCTACGCCAATACCCCGGCTCGCCGGCCGTGGCCCATCTGCTGATGCGCGAGCATGACCGGCTGCGCTGCTACGAGCTGCATCCCACCGACCACCGCATCCTGGCCAGCTATCTGGAGAGCCGGCCCAACACCCAGGTTTCGGACCGCGACGGCTTTGCCAGCCTCAAGGGCGAGCTGCCGCCGCCCTCGCGCCGCGCCGTGGTGCTGATGGACCCGCCCTACGAGATCAAGACCGACTACGCCAAGGTGCTGGCTGCCCTGCGCGAGGGCCTGCAGAAATTCGCCGAGGGCGTGTTCCTGATCTGGTATCCGCAGCTGCAGCTGCTGGAGTCCAGCCAGCTGGCCCAGCGCCTCAAGGCCACGGCGGACGCCTCGGCCAAGAAGGGCTGGCTGCATGTGCGCCTGACCGTGGCCCAGGCCGACGAGCGCGGCTACGGCATGCTGGGCAGCGGCATGTTCATCGCCAACCCGCCCTACACCCTGTACGACGAGCTGCAGGAATGCCTGCCCTACCTTGTCGAGCGCCTGGGCCAGTACGACGGCGCCAACTTCGTGCTGGAGCAGAAAGCGGTCTGAGCCCCGGGCATGAGTGAGGTCGCGCAATCCTCCGGCCCCCTGGCCGGGCTCAAGGTGCTGGAGCTGGGCCAGCTGATCGCCGGCCCCTTTGCCGGCAAGACCCTGGCCGATTTCGGTGCCGAGGTCATCAAGGTGGAACCGCCTGGCACGGGCGATCCCCTGCGCCAGTGGCGCCTGCTGCACCAGGGCGAGAGCGTCTGGTGGCAGGTGCAGAGCCGCAACAAGAAGAGCGTGACCCTGGACCTGCGCCAGGAGGCCGGCCGCGCCATCGCGCGCCAGCTGGCGGCCGAGGCCGATGTGCTGATCGAGAACTTCCGCCCCGGCCTGATGGAGGACTGGGGCCTGGGCTACGAGACCCTGGCCGCCGCCAACCCCGGGCTCATCATGCTGCGCATCAGCGGCTACGGCCAGAGTGGCCCCTACCGCGATCTGCCCGGCTTTGCCGTGGTGGCCGAGGCCATGGGCGGCCTGCGCCATCTGATGGGCGAGCCCGGCCGGCCGCCGGTGCGCGCGGGCGTGAGCCTGGGCGACACCCTGGCGGCCCTGCATGGCGTGATCGGCGTGCTGCTGGCCCTGCAGGCGCGTGCGAGGACCGGGCGCGGCCAGGTGGTGGACGTGGCCCTGTACGAATCGGTCTTCAACTGCATGGAGTCCCTGCTGCCCGAGTACAGCGCCTTTGGCGCGGTGCGCGAGCCGGCGGGCTCGGCCCTGCCGGGCATCGCACCCAGCAATGCCTACCGCTGCGCCGACGGCCAGGTGGTCATCGGCGGCAATGGTGACTCCATCTTCAAGCGCCTGATGACGGCCATAGACCGCGAGGACCTGGGACAAGACCCGCTACTTTCCGGCAATGCCGGCCGGGCCGCCCGCGTGGACGAGCTGGATGCGGCCATCACGGCCTGGACCGTGCAGCGCCCTGTGGCCGAGGTGCTGGCCACGCTGCAGGCGGCGCGCGTGCCGGTGGGCCGCATCTACACCGCGCGTGATATTGCCGAGGACCCGCATTACCGCGCCCGCGGCATGATCGAGCGCATCGTCACCGCCTCGGGGCTGGCGCTCGATGTGCCCGGCGTGGTGCCCAAGCTCAGCGACACGCCCGGCGCCATCCGCAGCCTGGCGCCCAGCCTGGGTGAGCACAATGCCGAGCTGCTGCCCGGGGAGCGCAAGGCGTGAGCGAGGCCGGCCTGCTGATCGGCGAGCTGGCGCGCCGCACCGGGGCCAGTGTCAAGGCCCTGCGCCTGTACGAAAGCCTGGGCCTGATCCCCGCGCCGCGCCGCCGCGGCAGCTACCGGGTCTACGAGCCGGCGCACGAGGAGGCGGTGCGCTTCATCCGCCAGGCCCAGGCCGTGGGCTTTCGATTGCAGGAATTGCAGCGCCTGTTCTTTGATCACGGGCCGCGGCCCGAGCTGGGCGCACTGCTGAATGCCGTGCGCCTCAAGCGCCAGACTCTGGCGCGCGAACGCGAGCGCCTGGCGCATCAGGATCGTCTCTTGCTGGACTGCGAGGCCATGCTGCTCAGCGGCAGGCTGGAACCTCTGTGCGAGGAGTTCGAGCGCGAGGCTTGACTCTGCCCCATGGGGCAAGGCCCAGACTGCGCCCATGAAGAACCCTCAAGCCAAACGCATTCTCCTGATCCAGGCCCATCCCCGGTCCGACAGCTTCTGCGCCGCCCTGGGCCAAGCCTATGCCCAGGCGGCCAGCGCGGCCGGTCATGAGGTGGAGCAGGTGCATGTCGCCGCGCTGCACTTCTCGCCGAATCTGCCTGCGGGCTATGAAAGCCTGCCGCCGCTGGAGCCCGATCTGCAGCGCCTGCAACAGCAGATCCGGGCCGCAGACCACCTGGTCTGGGTCTACCCCGTCTGGTGGGGCTCGGTGCCGGCCCTGCTCAAGGGCCTGCTGGACCGCCTGCTGACGCCCGGCTTTGCCTTTCGCTACACCGCGGCGCAGACCTGGCCCAAGCGCCTGCTCAAGGGCCGCAGCGCCCGCCTACTAGTCAGCCTGGACACGCCCGGCTGGTACTTCCGTTGGCTGCAAGGCGCCCCGGCCCACCGCATGATGAAGGACGCGGTGCTGGAGTTCTGCGGCGTGGCGCCGGTGCGCATCAGCGAGTTCAGCCCGGTGATCAAGAGCACGCCCGCGCAGCGGGAACGCTGGCTGGCGCGGGCTGCCGAGCTGGGGCGCTTGGGACGCTGATCGCTCAGCGCCGCTCTACCACCAGGGGCGTGAGCGCCAGCTCCAGGCGCAGGCGCTCGGCGGCCTGGCGCGCGTCGTCGCGGCTGGCGTAGGGGCCGGCCTGCAGGCGGTGCAGGCCCTTGTCGCGCACCACGGCCAGCAGGGGGGCCAGGCTGTCCAGGCGCTCCAGCACCTGGCGGCGCATGGTCTCGGCCCCGTCCAGCCGGGCGTAGGCGCCCAGCTGCAGCCAGAAGCCGGGCGCGATCTTGGCGTCGGTGCGTGCAGTGCTCTCGCCGCCGCCGCTGCTGCTGCCACCGGCGAGCAGGGCGGCCGGATCCGTTTGTGCACCGGCCGCGAGACTGGGTGCGGGTGCAGGCGGGGGCGTCGGCGTCGGGGCGGGCGTTGCGGCGGGTGGATTGCGCAGCAAGGCGGTGCTGGTCTGCTCGGGCGCGCCAGCGGCCGCGCCGGGCACGAAGAGCGGGGCGGGTTCGGCCGCGGACAGGACCGTGGCGTCTGCCGGTGTGCCGCCCCGCATCCAGGCACCGGTACGGATGTCCTCGTAGGTGATGCGCTCCACCTCCACCGGCGCCACACCGCGCAGCAGGTCCAGCTTGAGTGCGGCGGTGTAGCTGAGGTCGATGACGCGGCCCTTGTGGAAGGGGCCGCGGTCATTGACGCGCACGATCACCTCGCGGCCATTCTTGGGGTTGCGCACCCGCGCATAGCTGGGCAGCGGCATGGTGGGGTGGGCGGCCGACATGGCGTACATGTTGTAGACCTCGCCGGTCGAGGTGGGGCGGCCATGGAACTTGCGGCCGTACCAGGAGGCCAAGCCGCGCTCGACCAGCGGCCGGTCCTCGGTCATGGGCTCGTAGCGCTGGCCCAGCACCTCGTAGGGCTTGTTGGGCCCGCCCTTGCGGATGGGCTCCAGGCGCGGCTGGGCATCGGGCACCTTGTGCAGATCGGGGGGAATCACCGCGTCGGGGCCGTCCTTGTCGGGCCAGCCTCCGGCGGGGCGCGGGGCGGGCGCCGGATCGCCGGATGGCTGGGGCGCGCGCGTGGCGCAACCGGCGGCGAGCAGGGCCAGCAGCAGCGGGGGCAGCAGAAGCGGCGAGGGCATGCGCATGGGCGCGATGGTAGCGTCTGCGCATTGCGCACAAGCCCGACGAGCGGGCCCGCATGCTTGGCTATGCTGGCGCATTGTTCAGTCTTGCGGAGCTACGCCACATCATGACCGACTACGTCTTCCCGCCCCAGGAACAAGCCAGCGTGGCGGTGCGCGGCAGCGCGCAGCGCTACGCCGTGCACCGCATCTTCTGCGTGGGCCGCAACTACGCCGCCCATGCCCGCGAGATGGGTGGCAACCCCGAGCGCGAGGCGCCCTTTTACTTCAGCAAGCCGGCCAATGCCCTGCTGCCCTCGGGCTCGGACATGGCCTATCCGCCCGGCACCCAGAACCTGCACTACGAGATGGAGCTGGTGATCGCCCTGGGCGCGCCGGTCTTCAAGGCCACGCCCGAGACCGCGGGCGCGGCCGTCTGGGGCTATGCCGCGGGCCTGGACATGACGCGCCGCGATCTGCAGGCCGAGGCCAAGGCCGCCGGCCGGCCCTGGGACACGGCCAAGGGCTTCGAGCAGTCCGCCGTCATCAGCGAGCTGGTGCCCGCGGTCCAGACGGGCGAGCTCAAGGGCGGCGCCATCACCCTGGCGGTGAACGGCGTGGAGAAGCAGCGCGGCGACCTCTCGGACATGATCTGGAGCGTGCCCGAGATCGTGGCCAATCTCTCCCAGTTCTATCACCTGCAGCCCGGCGACCTGATCTACACCGGCACGCCCGAGGGCGTGGGCGCGGTCAAGCCCGGCGACCGCATCACGGGCCATATCGAGGGCCTGGGCGATTTGAGCCTGACAATCACGACTCCCGAGTAAACCGCGACCCCTGCCGCTTGTGCCGATGTTCGACCACAACGAAACCCTCGAAGAAGCCCGTGCCCGCAATATCCGCGAGGCGCTGATGGAAGACATCGGCGTGTGCGACTGGACCGCCCAGCTGGTGCCGGCCGGTCGCCGCGTCAAGGCCCAGGTGCGGGTGCGCGAGGCCGCGGTGCTGTGCGGGCGCGACTGGTTCGAGGGCGTGTTCGCCGCGCTGGACACCACGGCGCGCATCCACTGGCATTACGCCGAGGGCGCGCGCATGGCGGCCGACACCCTGGTCTGCGAGATCGAGGCCGACGGCCGCGCCCTGCTCTCGGCCGAGCGCCCGGCCCTGAACTTTCTGCAGCTGCTCTCGGGCACGGCCAGCATCACCCGCGCCCATGCCGATGCCATCGAGGGCGCCAGCCCGCACCCGCGCGGCTGCGTGGTGCTGGACACGCGCAAGACCGTGCCGGGCCTGCGCCTGGCGCAGAAGTATGCGGTGCGGGTGGGCGGCGGCGCCAACCAGCGCCTGGCCCTCTATGCCGGCATCCTGATCAAGGAAAACCACATCGCCGCCGCCGGTGGTGTGGGCGCGGCCCTGCGCGCGGCTCAGGCCCTGAACGCGGGTGTGGACATCCAGATTGAGGTGGAAGACCTGGAGGAGCTGCGGGAGGCCCTGGACGCCGGCGCCACCAGCGTGCTGCTGGACAACTTCGACGAGGCCCAGATGAAGGCCGCCGTGGCCCTCAATGAAGCGCGCGGCCGCCCGGCCCTGCTGGAGGTCTCGGGCGGCGTGGCCCTGGAGCAGCTGCGCTGGATCGCCGCCACCGGCGTGGACCGCATCTCCATCGGTCGCCTGACCAAGGATGTGCGCGCGGTGGATTACTCAATGCGGGTGCTGGGCCCGGTCTGAGGTCTCGCCCGGCGGCGTGCTCAGCCGCCGAACCAGTCCTCGTCCGGCAGCTTGGCGAACACGCGGCGCAAGCCCTCGCCCCAGCCGCGGCTGAGCTTGAGGAAGTAGGGGTCGGTGGCTTCCACCCGGTGCGGGGCCGCGGGGGCAAAGCTGTCGCTGCGGTAGATCAGCATGTCGATGGGCAGGCCCACCGAGAGATTGCTGCGTATGGTGGAGTCAAACGAGATCAGCGTGCACTTGGTCGCCTCGTTGAGGCTGGAGCCATGGCGGATCACGCGGTCGATGATGGGCTTGCCGTACTTGGACTCGCCGATCTGGAAGTAGGGCGTGTCCTCGGTGGCCTCGATGAAATTGCCTTGCGGGTAGACGTGGAAGAGCCGTGGCGCCTCGCCCCGGATCTGGCCGCCGATGATGAAGTTGGCGCCGAAGTCCACGCCCTGGCCCAGGGTGGCGTCATTGGCGTCGCGCGCCACCACCTCCTTGAGCGTGCGGCCCAGCAGCTCGGCCGCCTCGTAGAGCGAGGCCACGTTCAGCAGATGCCGGCCCTCATGCGCGCAGCGCTGGCGCAGCAGGCTGATCACGCTCTGCGTGGTGGCCAGATTGCCGGCATTGAGCACGCAGATCAGGCGCTCGCCCGGCTGCTCGAACACATTCATCTTGCGGAAGGTGGAGATGTGATCCACCCCCGCATTGGTGCGCGAGTCGGAGGCGAAGAGCAGGCCGGCCTTAAGCCGCATGGCAACGCAGTACGTCATGAGGCCGGATTATTGCTGCTGGGCCGCGGCACCGGCCAGGCTGACCTGCACCAGGGTGTGCAGCACTTCGCCCCCGCCGCCCAGGCGCATGCCGCGCACCGGGCAGGCGTCCAGATAGTCCGCACCGATGGCCAGCTTCACATAGCGGCCGCCGGCCAGGCACTGGTTGCTCACATCAAAGCCCAGCCAGCCGCCCGCGGGGTCGGGTAGGCGCACCTCGGCCCAGGCGTGGCTGGCCACATGCTCGGCGTCGGCCGCCAGATAGCCCGAGACATAGCGGGCCGGCAGGCCCAGGAGGCGCGCGCAGGTGACGAAGACCTGGGCATGGTCCTGGCACACGCCCAGGCGCGAGGCGAAGGCCTGGGCCGCGGGCGTGGCGGCATCGGTGACGCCGGGGGTGTAGGGCATGTGCTCGCCCAGGGCCTGCATCAGGGTGTGCAGGGCGGCCAGGGGCTCCAGGCTGCCGGGGGCGCCGGTGCAGCGCTGCACGAACTCGCGCAGGGCCGCATCGGGCTGGGTCAGGGGCGATTCGCGCAGAAAGAGCGGGGCGGGCAACTGGTCCTGCGCGTCGGGTCGGGGCGGACCGTCCTCCGTGTCCACCTCGCCGCGGGCCTGCAGATGGATCTCCTGGCCGGGGCGGTCCAGGGTCAGCACATGCATCACATTGCCATAGGCGTCGCGCGACTCGCTGGCGCGCGCGGGCAGGCCCAGCGCCCAGCGCAGCACGCGCTGGCGCGCATCGCTTTGCGGCGTCAGGCGCAGGTACTGGGTGCTGCGCGTGGGCGGCAGCTCGTAGCGATAGACGGTTTCGTGGGCGATCAGCAGGTGCATGGCCGGCTCCGCGCGGGCAGGGGAGGGTGTGCGTCAGTTGGCTTCGAGGTAGGCGCTGCGTATGGCCTCGCCCAGCCCGGCCGACTCGTCCAGGAAGCCGGTCAGCCAGCGGTGCAGGCCGGCGTCCAGGATCTCGTCCACCCGACCATACTCCAGGCGCAGGGCCAGGCGGCCGGCCAGCAGCTTGACCTGGCGGCCGGCGTCCTGGGCGCCGGGGTTGGCCTCGATCTGGGGCAGGATGGCCACGATTTCGTCGCAGCAGGCGCGCAGGCTGCGCGGCACATCGGGCCGCAGGATCAGCAGCTCGGTCACGCGGCGGCCGTCCAGGCTGTCGCGGTAGGCGGCGTGGTAGGCCTCGAAGGCCGAGAGCGAGCGCAGCAGGGCGCTCCAGGCGTAGAAGTCGGGCGCGCTCTCGCTGGGCGCGTCCACCGGCATCAGGGAGTCCACCGCGGGCTCGATCAGCTGGGACTTCACGTCCAGCAGGCGCGCGGTGTTGTCGGCCCGCTCCACGAAGGTGCCCAGGCGGATGAAGCAGTAGGCGTCATTGCGCTGCAGGGTGCCGTAGGTGGCGCCGCGGAAGAGGTGGGAGCGCTCCTTGACCCAGTCGAAGAAGCTGGAGACGCTGGGGATGCCGCGCTTGGGGAACTGGCGGCCTTCCAGCCAGGTGCTGTTGATGGCCTCCCACATCTCGGCCGTGATCTGGCCGCGCACCGCATGGGCGTTCTCGCGCGCCAGCTTCAGGCAGCTCAGCACCGAGGCCGGGTTCTCCAGATCCAGGGCCATGAAGTTGAACAGGGCCTGGGCATCGAGCTTGGGGTGGCGGGCGCTGTAGGCCTCCAGCGCGCCGGTCACGGCCAGGGGCGCGGCCAGTTCGGTGAGCGCGCCGCGGCTCTGCGGCAGCAGGGACAGGGAGTGCGTCACGTCCAGCATGCGCACCAGGTTCTCGGCGCGCTCCACATAGCGGCTCATCCAGTAGAGCTGGGCAGCGGTTCTCGACAACATCTTCAGTTCTCCAGAATCCAGGTGTCCTTGGTGCCGCCGCCTTGCGAGGAATTGACCACCAGGGAGCCCTGCTTGAGCGCGACGCGGGTCAGACCGCCCGAGACCATCTGCACCTCGCGGCCGGTCAGCACAAAGGGCCGCAGATCGATGTGGCGCGGGGCTATGCCACTCTCCACAAAGGTGGGGCAGCTGGACAGGCACAGCGTGGGCTGGGCGATGTAGTTGCTGGGGTTGGCGCGCACGCGCTCGCGGAAGGCATCCACCTCGGCGGCCGTGGCGGCCGGGCCCACCAGCATGCCGTAGCCGCCAGCGCCATGCACCTCCTTGACCACCAGCTCGGCCATATGGGCCAGCACATGGTCCAGATCGGCGGGCTTGCGGCACTGCCAGGTGGGCACGTTGTGCAGGATGGGCTCCTCGCCCAGGTAGAAGCGGATCATGTCCGGCACATAGGGGTAGATGGACTTGTCGTCCGCCACCCCGGTGCCTATGGCATTGGCCAGGATCAGATGGCCCTTTTTGTAGACCGAGAGCAGGCCCGGCACGCCCAGCATGGAGTCGGCGCGGAAGGCCAGGGGGTCGAGGAAGGCGTCGTCGATGCGGCGGTAGATCACGTCCACCCGCTGCGGCCCCACCGTGGTGCGCATGTAGAGGTGGTCGTCCTTGACGAAGAGGTCCTGCCCCTCCACCAGCTCCACGCCCATCTGCTGGGCCAGGAAGGCGTGCTCGAAATAGGCGCTGTTGAAGGGGCCGGGCGTGAGCACCACCACGGTGGGGTTGTCCACGGTGCTGGCGTGGCGCAGGGTGTTGAGCAGCAGGGTGGGGTAGTGGGCCACCGGCGCCACCTGGTAGCGCTCGAAGAGTTCGGGGAAGAGCCGCATCATCATCTTGCGGTTCTCCAGCATGTAGGAGACCCCGCTGGGCACGCGCAGATTGTCTTCCAGCACGTAGTAGCCGCCGTCCGCGTGGCGGATCAGGTCCACCCCGGTGATGTGGGCGTAGATGCCCAGCGGAAGGTCCAGGCCCTGCATGGCGGGCTGGTACTGGGCATTGGCAAAGACCTGCTCGGCCGGGATCAGGCCGGCCTTGATGATCTCGTGATCGTGGTAGATGTCCCAGAGGAATTTGTTCAGCGCGCTCACGCGCTGGCGCAGGCCGGCCTCCAGCATCCGCCATTCCTCGGCCGGCACGATGCGCGGCACGGTGTCGAAGGGGATCAGGCGCTCGGCGCCGGCCTCGTCGCCGTAGACGGCGAAGGTGATGCCCACCTTGTGGAAGAGCAGGTCCGCCTCGGCCCGCTTCTTGGCCAGGGCCTCGGGCGTCTGGGCCTGCAGCCAGTGGGCAAAGGCCTGGTAGTGCGGGCGTATCGCCCCGCTGGCCAGCAGCATCTCGTCATGGTGTCCCGCGGGCGGGAGGGTCAGGGCATGCATCGGTCGCCTTCCAAGAGCGTGTCTGGGGGTAAATGCAAGCCCCGTGCCCAGGCTGCCAGGGCGTTATTGCCCCGATATGGTGCCCAGGGGCGGTGGCACCGGCTCAGTGCATCCGGCGAAGCGCCGTCTTGGTGCACCCATCCAGCTTGCCATTCATCCGCCAGTCTGGCTATTCGTCGCAGGCCATGCCCCGTTCGTGCCCTGGCTGCGCACAATCGCACCCGTCTCAACCCGCTGTCATCCACCATGAATCTGCCCCTGTGGCTGCGCCGACTGCATAGAAGAGGCGCGGCTTTGTCCCTGCTGCCGGTCCTGCTGGCCGGACTGGCCGTCCATGCGCCCGCCCGCGCGGAGGCCGAGCTGGCACTCAAGCCCTGCCGCCTGCCCGGCTTCCCGACCGAGCTGCAATGCGGGGTGCTCAAGCGCGCACTCGATCCCGCCCAGCCCCAAGGCCGGCAGATTGCGCTGCAGGTGGCCGTGGTGCCGGCCCTGGCGCGCAACAAGCTGCCTGACCCCGTGGTCTTTCTGGCCGGCGGGCCGGGGCAGTCGGCCATCGAGCTGCTGCCCACCCTGGCCGGGCGCATGGGCCGGCTGAACCAGCGCCGCGATCTGGTCTTTGTGGACCAGCGCGGTACGGGCAAGAGCGCCTCACTGGCCTGCCGGGACGAACGCTATCTGCCCTTGAGCAAGCAGCTGGACCGCGAGGCCATGCTGCAGGAGCTGCAGCAGTGCCGCGCGGAGCTGCAGAAACTGCCGCATGGGGATCTGCGTTTCTACAGCACCTGGATCGCCTCCCAGGACCTGGATGCGGTGCGCCGGGCCCTGGGCGTGGCGCAGTGGAATGTGATCGGCGGCAGCTATGGCACCCGCGCCGGCCTGGACTATCTGCGCCAGTTCCCGGGCGCGGTGCGCCGCGCCGTGCTCGACGGCCTGGCCCCGCCCGATGGCGTGCTGCCCCTGAGCCTGAGCCAGGATGGCTACGAGGCGCTGCAGACCCTGCTGAACGAATGCGCCGCCGAGCCCGGCTGCGCCCGGGCCTTTCCCGAGCTGAGGGCCCAGTGGGAGCGGCTGCTGGCCAGCCTGCCGCGCGAGCTGAGCCTGCGGCACCCCCTCACCGGCAAGAGCGAGACCGTGCGCCTGCAGGCCGAGGACCTGGTGATGCGCCTGCGCAGCCCGCTCTATGTGCCCAGCCTGCGCAGCGCCCTGCCGGCCGCCATCGCCCAGGCGGCGCAAGGCAACTTCGACGCCCTGCTGGGCGTGGCCAGCGGCATGTCGGGCGGACGCGGCGGCCAGCTGTCGACGGGCATGCATTTCTCGGTGATCTGCAGCGAGGACTATCCGCGGCTCGCGACCCGGGACGCGGCGACCCTGAGCGGGCCGGCGGCCTTCTACGCCCGGGTCTGCCGCGACTGGCCACGCGGCGAGGTGCCGGCCGCCTTCTACGAGATGCCCAAGGCGCAAAGCCCGGTGCTGCTGCTAAGCGGCGGTGTGGACCCCGCCACCGCGCCGCGCCATGGCGAACGCGTGCTGCAGGCCCTGGGCCCGCTGGCTCGCCATGAGCTGGTGCCCGGTGCCGGCCATGGGGTGATGGGCCTGCCCTGCATGCGCGACACCCTGGCCCGCTTCATCGAGGCCAAGACCGATGAGCAGGCCCTGGCGCTCAAGACCGATTGCGCCGCCCGCATGCCCCTGCCGCCGGCCTTTGTGCCCCCCAATCCCGAGCTGCCGGCTGCGGCGGCCCGCCCCACTGCGGAGAAGCGTCCGTGATCAGCATCGACCGTATCAGCAAGCGTTTCAAGACCGCCTCGCAGCGCCAGCCCGGACTGGCCGGCTGGCTGGGTCGCCGCCAGGGCGGCTGGGTGGAGGCCGTGCGCGAGGTGTCCTTCAGCGCGGGGGATGGCCGCATCACCGGCCTGCTGGGCGCCAACGGCGCGGGCAAGACCACCTCGCTGCGCATGCTGGCCGGCCTGTTCCGGCCCGATACCGGCGCCATTGCGGTGGATGGCATCGATGTGCTGCGCCAGCCCCGCCAGGCCCTGGCCCGCATGGGCATTCTGGGCGATGCCCACGGCCTGTACCCGCGGCTGACGGCGCGCGAGAACATCGTCTATTTCGGCCAGCTCCAGGGCCTGAGCGCCGCCGTGGCCAGCCGACGCGCCGAGGAACTGGCCGAGCTGCTGGAGTTGGGCGCCATCCTGGACCGGCGTGCCGAGGGCTTCAGCCAGGGCGAGCGCATGAAGACCGCCCTGGCCCGCGCCCTGGTGCATGACCCGGCGAACATCGTGCTGGACGAGCCCACCAACGGCCTGGACGTGCTGGCCACGCGCAGCCTGCGCGGCGCCCTGCGCACCCTGGCGCGGGAGCAGGGCAAGTGCATCGTCTTTTCCACCCACATCATGCAGGAGGTGGAGTACCTCTGCGACGAGGTGGTGGTGGTGGCCCAGGGCCGCTCGGTGGCCCGTGGCAGCGTGGATGAGCTCAAGCAGCTCGCCGGCTGCCACAACTTCGAAGACGCTTTTGTGGCGCTCGCCTTTGCGCCGGCCCAGGAGGCCGCATGAACATGATGCCCAATGCCTCGCTGCTGAACCATGTGCTCGTCGTCTTCCTCAAGGAGCTGCGCGAGGCCCTGCGCGACCGCCGCACCCTGCTGCGGGTCTCGCTGCCGGGCCTGCTGATGGGGCCATTGATGCTGTTTGCGCTGTCCATGCTGGTGGCCCAGTTCGAGAAGCAGGCCGAGCAGCGCGAGATCGTGGTGGCCGGCATGGCGCAGGCGCCCAGCCTGGTGAACTATCTGCAGCGCCAGAACTACAGCGTCAAGGAGGCGCCGGCCGACTACGAGAAGCAGCTGCGCGAGTCGCGTCTGGCCAGCGCCGTGCTGGTGGTGCCGGCCGGCTTTGAGCAGGCCCTGGCCCGCGGCGATGAGGCCGAGCTGGAGGTGGTGACCGACAGCGCCAACACCCGGGCCAGTGCCAGCGGTGGTGGCGTGGCCCGCCTGGTGCGCGGCTTCAACGACGAGCGCGCGCGCCTGCATCTGATGCTGCGCGGCGTCAGCCCCGAGCTGCTCAGCCCGGTGGGCCTCACCGAGCGCGATCTGGCCAGCCCCGGGGCCCGGGCCGCCCGCATCACCGGCATCATTCCCATGTTCGTGATCATGGCCGTGCTCTATGGCGCGCTCACCGCCGCCCTGGACACCACCAGCGGCGAGCGCGAGCGCCAGAGCCTGGAGCCCTTGCTGGCCAACCCGGTGCCGCATGGCGCCCTGGTTCTGGGCAAGTGGCTGGCCGTGGCCCTGATGGGGGCGGTGGTGGCGGCCCTGGCCAGCTTCAGCTTTCTGCCGGCCCAGCTGCTGATCAAGAGCGATGCCCTGGCAGCCCAGTTCCGCTTTGGCTGGATGGATGCCACCTTGTTCGCCCTGCTGCTGATGCCGGTGGCCGCGGCCATGGGCGCCCTCCTGATGGCGGTGGCCATACGCACCAAGACCTTTAAGGAGGCCCAGGCCAGCGCCAATTTGGTGATCATGGTCTTCAGCCTCATGCCCCTGCTGGCCATCATGAATCCCGGCGCGGACGCCGCCTGGCATTACTGGCTGCCGGGCCTGGGCCAGTACCAGCAGATGATGCAGTTGCTCAAGGGTGAGGTGCTGCGCCTGGATCAGTGGCTGCCGCCGGTACTGACGGCCCTGCTCATCATCAGCGGCGCCATCGTCTATGTGGGGCGCGCCATGCGGGCGGCGGCCAGCCGCTGAGGGTGGCTGGGGCGCAACAGGCCGGTGCGTATAGCGGCGCCGGCTGCGCCGGGCGGCTTGATCCAGCGCAAAGCACCGCACTGGGCGCCGGCGCGCGCGCCTGAGCGTGCCCCGCGGCAAGAACTGGCCCCGGGCGCGGTCCCGGCGCGGGGCGCTGAAAACGCAAACGCCACCCGAGGGTGGCGTAAGTGCTTGATTTTCTTGGCGCGCCCGGCTGGGATCGAACCAGCAACCCCTGCCTTCGGAGGGCAGTACTCTATCCATTGAGCTACGGGCGCAGCGCGGCGGATTCTAGCAGTGCCGCGGGCTTGCACGGGGGAGGCAAACGGACGGCCTCGATATAATTTGCCGCTTCAAGCCGCCCGCAGGCGAGGCGGTGCTGCGTGATTTCCAATTTCCCGACAGCCAACGAGGATTCAATGAGCGCAACCCAAGATCAAGGCCACAAGCACGACGCGCATGAGGCGCATGAAGGGCCGATCAAGACGCCCAAGCAGCTGGCATGGGCCGTGGGTTTCGCCTTCGTCGTGCCGGTGGTGGTGATTGTGCTGCTGGCCAATTACGTGACCAGCGCCGCCAAGCCGGCTGCCGGCAGCGTGGGCCTGGAAGAACAGGCCGTGGCGGCGCGCATCCAGCCGGTGGGCAGCATCGAGCTCAAGGACGTTTCCAACCCGGGCGCCATGAAGACCGGTGAGCAGGTCTACCAGGCCCAGTGCGCGGCCTGCCATACCAGCGGTGCAGCGGGCGCCCCCAAGCTGGGTGATGCCGCTGCCTGGGGCCCGCGTCTGGGTCAGGGTTTCGAGCTCCTGGTGCAGCATGCGCTCAAGGGCAAGGGCGCCATGGGGCCGCAGGGCGGTGGCGACCACAGCGATTTCGAGATCGCACGCGCCGTGGTCTATATGAGCAACCAAGGCGGCGCCAAGTTCGAGGAGCCCAAGGCGCCGGCCGCTGCGGCTTCGGCCGCGCAGTAAGCGCTAGTTTGCGATCACGATGAGCCGCCCCGAGGGGCGGCTTTTTCATGCCCGCGTCTCAGGCCGCTTGGGGTTCGACGATCACGCCGTAGCGCTGCAGCAGTTCGGCGTGGCGCAGGGTCTCGGGCTGCCAGCGCCCGGTTTCCACCGGCGCCAGGGCCAGGCCCATGTCCAGGCTGTGCACCAGGCCCAGGCCCAGGGGGGTCGCCACGTAGAAGCGATCGTGCTCGTCCAGCCAGCAGGCCTGAACCGGACCGGCCGCCAGGCCGGTGTGGCTGTGCACCTGCGGCGCGCCGGGCTCGGCTGGGTTCTCGCTCAGGCGCCAGACCCAGGGCGCGGCCTCCAGCTGCACATAGACGCGCTGCGGGCCATTCTGGAAGAACCAGGCGCCTTGCGCGTCGGCCGCGTAATTGCGGTGGATGAAGTCGCGCAGCTTCTCGTGCGTGATACGGCTGCCCTTGACCCGGGGGAAGGGGCCCGCCGCCTGGATGCGCTCATCACGCATATACCAGTCGCCGCGGGCGTCCAGGGCCAGCCAGCCATAGCAATCCGGCACATTGGGCCATTTCTTCAGGGCGGCTTCGACGATGGGGTCCATGGCCCGGAGTCTAGCCGCCGGCGCCCAGCGCGACGGTGCCGCGCCTCAGCTGGGCAAGCCCGTGCCGGCCCGCGCTCTGGGGGCCTGTGCTCCCGCCTCCCAGCGAGCGAGCATGCGCTGCAGCACAATGCCTTCCCCGCTGGCCAGATACTGATCGGCGGCCACCACCGTGGTCACGGCATCCAGCACGCGCTGGCGCAGCTGGGGTTGATCCACATCCTCCAGCAGGGTGTCCAGAATCTGGTCGCTGACGCAGGCCTGCTGCATATCGAGGGCTTGATGGGCGCTGACCAGGTCTTCGCAAAGCTCTTGCACCAAGGCGTACAAGCGTTCCGGCGGCAAGCCCAGCTTGAGGCTGTGGCCCAGCTGCTGCAGGGCCTGTGTTTCCTGCTGGCAGACCTTGCCATCGGCGATCAAGGCCAGGGCGACCAGCCGGCTTGCGGCTTCGGCACTGTTGCGTGGGTAGTGGCGCATGCACGATCTCCTTCTTGCTGAGCGAGGGGGGCCGGACGCGCATCCGCGCCGGTCCGCGCAGTGTCGGCAGAGCCGGTGCCCGCTGCCACTACGCCGAAGGGGAGTGTGGCTTCGTAAAAAACGCAGTCTTTGCCCGCCCGCTCAGGGACTTAGGTTTGCCGCGGCGGCCAGCCAGTCGCAGACCAGCCGGGGCATCTGCATCACGCGTGCCGGGGGCGCCCCATGCGGAAAGCCCACATGGCCGCCGTGCGCGGGCTGCCAGAGCGTGACGTGACGACCCACCTCGCCCGGGCGCGGCAGGCTCTCGGCCGGCACAAAGGGATCGTTGCGCGCGTTCAGGGCCAGGGCCGGGATGCGGATGCGGTGCAGATGGGGCTTGGCCGAGGCCCGGTGCCAGTAGTCCTCGGTGTCGCGAAAGCCGTGCAGGGGCGCGGTGAAGAGATTGTCGAACTCGTAGAGGTCGCGCGCCCGGGCCAGGCGCTCGCCATCGAACAGGCCCGGATGCTGGCGCAGCTTGGCCAGGGCCTTGGGCACCATGCTGCGCAGGAACATGCGCGTGTAGACCAGGCGGTTGAAGCCCTGGCCAATGGCGATGCCGGCCGCGCGCAGGTCCAGCGGCGAGCAGATGGAGCAGACGGCGGCGGCCGTGGCCGCGGCGCTCTCGCCCGCCTCCTCGGCCCAGCGCATCAGGGCATTGCCGCCCAGGGAGACGCCCGCGGCGATCAGGGGGCCGCGGTGCGCGGCCTTGAGCCGCGCCAGCATCCAGCCGATCTCTTCATAGTCGCCCGAGTGGTAGGCCCGCGGCGCCAGATTCAGCTCGCCCGAGCAGCCGCGGAAATGCGGCATGGCAAAGGCCCAGCCACGCTGCCGCGCCATGGCCGCAAAGGCCTGGGAGTACTGGCTCTGGGAGCTGCCTTCCAGGCCGTGGAAGAGCACGAGCAGGGCTTGCTGCGGGGGGGGCGGCGCGGCGCCCGGCTCGGGCTGCAGATGGTCCACATCCACGAAGTCGCCGTCCGGCGTGGTCCAGCGCTCGCGCCGAAAGCGCGGCGGCGCGCCGTGGAAACGCCGTGCGTACAGCGCCGGCCAGATGGTCTGGGCATGGCCGCCTGGCAGCCACAGCGGCGCGCGGTAGCGCATCGCCGTCAATGCAGGGTGGCCGGTTCCTCGACCACCTCCTGGATATCGTGGGCCGTGCCCGGGCTGGCATGGTGCAGCACCATGCGCCAGCCTTCGGCGGTCTTCAGATAGACATTGGTCGCGATGACCCAGGCGCTGTGCTGGCCCTCGGGACCGTCCACCTGCACCCGCTCCAGCACCTGGTGGATGGCGGTCTCGCCGCTGAGCAGGCGCCGCACCCGCTCGGGATGGACCGAGATCGCCCCCTGGGCGAACAGGCCCTCGAAGGCGGCGCGGATGGCGCCGAAGCCCACCAGACGCGGGCCGCCGGGATGCACGCAGGAGATCTCCTCCTCATCCGCCCAGACCGACATCAGGCGCTCCAGGTCGGCGCTCTGCAGCGCCTCGTAGAACTGGGCCTCGGTGTCCTCGGGCGCGGCCAGCAGGGCCGCGGTCTGGGCTTTGGGGCGCTGCATGGGTTGTGGCTCAGTGGTGGCCGTGCAGGACTTCGCCGGCCTTGAGCTTGTAGACGGTGCCGCAGTAGGGGCACTTGCCGCCGCCTTCGTGCGTCACGTCCACGAAGACGCGCGGATGGTTGCTCCACAGCGCCATCTTGGGATTGGGGCAGGCCACCACGCCGGGGCCCTGCACGTCCTTGGCCGTCACTTCGACCACTGCCTTGACTTCGTTACTCATGATGTTCCTTCTCAATGCTTCTGTCACTCGCCACCCACGGGGCTCCTGACCCAGCGACGCCCGAGGATCCGGCTCGGCCGGGCCTGCGGGCGTGCCCCCTTTGAGGGGGCGCGCGCAGCGCGTAGGGGGTGGGCTGTGACCTCAGACCAGGGTCAGCCAGTGGGCGTACTTGGGGTTGCGGCCGTTGACGATGTCAAAGAAGGCCGCCTGGATCTTCTCGGTGATGGGGCCGCGCGAACCGGTGCCCAGCTCGATGCGGTCCAGCTCGCGGATGGGCGTCACTTCGGCGGCGGTGCCGGTGAAGAAGGCCTCGTCGCAGATATAGACCTCGTCGCGGGTGATGCGCTTTTCCACCAGCTTCAGGCCCAGGTCCTGGCAGATGTGGAAGATGGTGTTGCGGGTGATGCCGTTGAGCGCGCCGGCCGAGAGGTCGGGGGTGTAGACCACGCCGTTCTTGATCACGAACAGGTTCTCGCCCGCGCCCTCGGATACAAAGCCCGAGGGATCCAGCAGCATGGCCTCGTCATAGCCCTCGTCCGTGGCTTCCATATTGGCCAGGATGGAGTTGGTGTAGTTGCTCACCGCCTTGGCCTGGGTCATTGTGATGTTGACGTGGTGGCGGGTGTAGCTGCTGGTCTTGACGCGGATGCCGCGCTTCAGACCTTCCTCGCCCAGGTAAGCGCCCCAGGCCCAGGCGGCCACCATCAGGTGCACCTTGTTGCCCTTGGGGCTCACGCCCAGCTTCTCGGAGCCGATCCAGGTCAGGGGGCGCAGATAGCAGCTCTCGAGCTGGTTCTCGCGCACCACCTGCTTTTGCGCGGCCTCGACCTGTTCGATCGTGAAGGGGATCTTCATGCGCAGGATCTTGGCGCTGTTGAACAGGCGCTCGGTGTGCTCGCGCAGGCGGAAGATGGCCGTGCCCTTGTCCGTCTTGTAGGCGCGCACGCCCTCGAAGGCGCCGCAGCCGTAGTGCAGGGTGTGGGTCAGCACATGGATCTTGGCATCGCGCCAGTCGACCAGCTGGCCGTCCATCCAGATCTTGCCGTCGCGGTCTTCCATGGACATGGGGAACTCCTGTTGCTGCAAAAGGTGTTGGGGCGGGTGAGCCGCCGATTTTATGCGCCCCCGGGGCCGCGGCCCCGGCTTGGCGCAGGCCTCAGGCCTGGGGTTCGGCGGGGCGCTGCAGGCTCCAGCGCGCCACGCGGCCGCCTTCCAGCACCACCTCCACGCTGACGCCGCCCGGATCGGCCCAGACATAGGTCTCGGGCGTGTCGGCCGTCTTACGGCCCAGGCTCAGCGTCAGCGGCAGCACATCCACCAGCTTCATGCCGGGCTTGAGCTTGGCATTGAGCATGATGGCGCTGTCCACATGGCCGACGGGCGAGCTGCCCGCCATGCGCATCACGCGCATCAGGCGGGTGAACTGCATCAGCAACCAGAACACGACGGCCGTGAGCGCCAGGATCACGCCTTTCCAGCCATAGAGAACGCCGCCCAGCACCAGGGCGGCCAGGGCTAGGGCCCCACCAATCCATTGATTCATGGGGCGGGATGCTACCGTGTCGCCGGGTCCGTATCGGCCAGGGTGGGCGCTGGCTCAACGCGGTCAAGGCTGAAGTCAGGCTCTTGGTCAGAGCCCGCGCGCCAGCTCCATGGCTTCCTCGATGCGCTCCACGCCATGCACGGTCAGGCCCTCAATGGGTTTTTTGGGCGCATTGGCCTTGGGCACCACGGCCACGCTGAAACCTAGTTTGGCCGCTTCCTTGAGCCGCTCCTGGCCGCGCGGCGCGGGTCGGACCTCGCCGGCCAGACCCACCTCGCCAAAGGCGATGAAACCCTTGGGCAGGGCGCGGCCACGCAAGCTGCCCTGGATGGCCAGGAGCACGGCCAGGTCGGCCGCGGGTTCGCTGATGCGCACGCCGCCCACGGCGTTGATGAACACGTCCTGGTCCATGGTGGCCACGCCCGCGTGGCGGTGCAGCACGGCCAGCAGCATGGCCAGGCGGTCGCGCTCCAGGCCCACCGAGAGCCGGCGCGGACTGGGGCCGCCGGCATCCACCAGGGCCTGCAGCTCCACCAGCAGGGGGCGCGTGCCCTCCAGCGTGACCAGCACGCAGCTGCCCGGCACCGGCTCGCCATGGGTGGAGAGGAAGATGGCGCTGGGGTTGGCCACGCCCTTGAGCCCCTTCTCGGTCATGGCGAAGACACCGATCTCGTTGACCGCACCAAAGCGGTTCTTGATCGCGCGCACCAGACGGAAGCTGCTGTGGGTGTCGCCCTCGAAATAGAGCACCGTGTCCACGATGTGCTCCAGCACGCGCGGCCCGGCGATGGCGCCCTCCTTGGTCACATGGCCCACCAGCACCATGGAACAGCCCGTGGCCTTGGCCGTGCGGGTGAGCTGGGCGGCGCACTCGCGCACCTGGGCCACCGAGCCGGGGGCGGAGCTGAGCTGCTCCGAGTAGAGGGTCTGGATGGAGTCGATCACGCAGAAGTCCGGGGACTCGGCCTCGATGGTGGCCAGCACCTTCTCCAGATTGATCTCGGCCAGCACCCGCACCTTGTCCCCGGCTAGACCCAGGCGGCGGGCACGCATGGCCACCTGGGCGCCGCTCTCCTCACCGGTGACGTAGAGCACCTTCTGGGACTGGGACAGGGCATCCACCGCCTGCAGCAGCAGGGTGGACTTGCCGATGCCCGGGTCGCCGCCGATCAGCACCACACCGCCGGCCACGATGCCGCCGCCCAGCACCCGGTCCAGCTCCTCCAGCCCGGTGGCGGTGCGCTCGAAGTCGCGCGCCTCGATCTCGCTGAGCGTGGCCACCGGCTGACTCTTGGCCAGGGCCTGGTAGCGGTTCTTGCCACTGCCGCCCGTCTCGGCCGGCCCCTCGATCAGGGTGTTCCAGGCGCCGCAGCCCGGGCATTTGCCCAGCCACTTGGGGCTGGTGGCGCCGCACTCGCTGCAGCTGAAGACGGTTTTTTCCTTGGCCATGCGGCGATTGTCGCCGCGCGATCAAGCCGCCTGGAGCAGGCGCAGGGCGTGGGGCAGGGAGTCGGCCTGGGGCAGCCAATGGTCCAGCAGCAGGCCCAGGGCCACGCCCAGCACCAGCATGGCCAGGGCGGGCTTCCAGGTGTGGGCCAGGGCTCGACGCAACCAGCCCTCGCGCTGGCGCCGCCATGCAAAGCCGCCGGCCAGGCCGGCCAGACCCAGCTCCAGCACCACGGCCATCAGCACGTCCACGCCGAAGAGCGCGAACACGCCCAGGCCCAAGAGGGTCATCAAGAGGGCGCCTAGGGCGAGCACCACCAGCAGGGGTACGGCCACGACCGCGCCTTCGTCCGAATCCAGGGCCGCGGCGCCCAGCTTGGCGGTCTGGCCGGCGATCTCGCCCGCGGCCTCGCCCAGGCCGGTGCCGGCGTCCAGCACATCGTCCACCTCGAAGCTGCCGCTGGCGCCGCCGCCGCCAAAGTCGCCGCCCCCGCCCGTGCGGATCGGCACGCTGCTGCCCGTACCGCCACCGCCGCGGGGTGTGGGCAGCAGATCCAGGCCATCCAGCACGTCGGGCGTCTGGTCCAGCAGCTGCGAGTCCCGGCCCAGCAGATGCCCGGCCCACAGGCGCAGCAGCCCGAGGTAGAGCAGATAGCTGATGGGCAGGGCGATCGCATAGCGCCAGGCCAGCGATTCCACACCCAGCACCCGCAAGAGGCCGCCGGCCGCCATCAGTCCGCCCAGGGTCAGCAGGGCGATCAGCAGCACATGCAGGCGCAGCCAGCGCTCGCGCTGCAGGCGCTGGCGGGTTTCGCGCACAAAGGCGCGCTCGCGCTGCTGCGGCGAGTGTCGATGCTGGCTGGCACGGCTGCGTGCGCGGTTGGCGGCGGTGGGGGGCATGGGGTGTCGCTGCGTCAGACGTGGAGGCAGACCACCGTCGTCGCAGCCCTGCTGGTGTCGCGATCTGGGCGAGTGGCGGACCAAACCGAGCTCGGTGGCAGCGGGTCGATGCCGGGCATGCTACAACGCTGTTCGGTTGCAGGAGTTACATCATGGAGTTTTCAGTCTGGCTTGGCTTTTTTGCCGCCTCGTGGGCGATCAGCCTGTCGCCCGGCGCCGGCGCCATTGCCGCCATGAGCGCGGGCCTGAACCATGGCTTCAAGCGCGGCTACTTCATGACCTTCGGCCTGGTGCTGGGCATCCTGACCCAGATCGTGCTGGTGGGTGCCGGTCTGGGCGCCCTGATCGCGACGTCCTCATTGGGCTTTGCCATCATCAAATGGTTGGGCGTGGCCTATTTGGTCTATCTGGGCGTGCAGCAATGGCGCGCGCCGGCCAAGCCCTTGGTGGCTGAGACGGGCGAGGCTGAAGGCAGTCGGGTGACGCGCAGGCAGCTGGTGCTGCGTGGCTGGGCCATCAATGCGGTCAATCCCAAGGGCACGGTCTTTCTGCTGGCCGTGGTGCCGCAGTTCCTGGATCTGCAAGCGCCGCTGGCCCCGCAGTACGCGGTGATCGGCGCCACCCTGATGTTCACCGACCTGGTCGTGATGGCCGGCTACACCGCACTGGCCGCGCGGGTGCTCTCGGCGCTGCGCTCCGAGTCGCATCTCAAGCTGATGAACAAGACCTTTGGTTCGCTCTTCATCGCGGCCGGCGCCCTGCTCGCCAGCTTCAAGCGCGCGCTCTGAGTCCCCGACTTCCCAGGCAGGCCGCCGCTGGGCGGCCTTTTTCTTGCCCCGTTTTCCTCGCGCATGTCCCATCTTTCCGACCGCTGGCTGTTCTGGGTGCCCACGCTGATCTGGGCCAGCACCTGGCATGTGATCCTCTATCAGCTGGAGGCCGGCGTGCCGGTGGTCAGCTCGGTGGCCTGGCGCTTTGCCCTGGCGGCTGTGCTGCTGGCGGCCCTGGCCTGGCGCCAGGGGCAGTCCTTGCGTCTGCCGCGTTCGGCCCATGCCCTGGCCCTCTTGACCGGCGTGGTGCAGTACAGCGGCAACTACTGGTCGGTGTACGAGGCCGAGCGCCACATCCCCTCCGGTCTGGTGGCGGTGCTGTTCTGTCTGATGGTGTTCGGCAATGCCCTGTCCGGCCGCGTGTTCTTCGGGCAGCGGGTCAGTCGCGGCTTCTTGCTGGCGGCGGCCGGCGGGGTGAGCGGGGTGGTGATGATCTTCTGGCCTGAGATCGCGGCCACGGGCGCCCGACCCACGGCCCTGCTGGGTCTGGGCCTGGGTCTGGCGGCCGTGCTGGCCGCCTGCATCGGCAATGTGCTCACCCTGACCCTGACCCGGCGTGGCCTGCCCCTGGTGCCCGTGCTGGCCTGGAGCATGGGCTATGGCGCGCTTTTCATGGGTGGCCTGGCCTTGATGAGTCAGGGCGGCCTGCAGTTCAGCTGGACCAGGTCCTATGGCCTGAGCCTGCTCTACCTCTCGGTTTTCGGCTCGGTGGTGGCCTTTGTGCTGTATTTCAAGCTGGCCCAGCGCCAGGGGCCCGCGCGGGCGGCACTGACGGGCGTGATCATTCCCGTGATCGCCCTGGGTATCTCCGCGGCCTTTGAGGGCTGGCGGCCCAGCATGCTCTCGGTGCTGGGCATGGCACTGTGCCTGGGCAGCATCTGGATGGCTCAGCGCCAGCGCTGATCAACGGTCGGCCATCCAGCGCATGAAGTCCTCAGCACTCTGAGGGCGGCCGTAGACATAACCCTGGATGGCATACACGCCCATGGCCGCCAGCTTGTGCACTTGGTCCTCGGTTTCCACGCCCTCGGCTATGGTCTGCAGCCCCGACTGCCGGGCAAACTGCACGATGGCATCCAGCACCGGCCGTTTGGCGTCGGAGCCGCTGCGCAGGGTGTCCACGAACATCTTGTCGATCTTGAGCGTGCCGATGGGCAGCTCCTGCACATAGGAAAAACCGCCGAAGCCGGTGCCGGCATCGTCCAGCTTGATCTCTATGCCCGCCTGGACCAGCAGGCTGAGCATCTGCCGGCCCTTGACCAGATCGTGGAACTGCCGCCTTTCGGTGATTTCCACCGAGACATTGCGGCTTTGCAGGCCCTGCTCGGCAATCAGCTGAGACAGGGACTGGCCGTAGCTGGGGCTGTCCAGCTGCTCGGGCACCAGATTGATGCTGACGAACTGATCGGTGCCGGCCCAGCCGAAGCGGGCGACGTCCTTGATGACCTGGCGGGTGAGCTGCTCGGTGATGGGCAGGATCAGGCCGCTGTCCTCCGCATAGGGGATGAACTGGCCCGGCGGCACAAAGCTGCCGTCGGCGCGCCGCCAGCGGATCAGGGCCTCGGCCCCCAGGATGCGGCCATCGCGGGAGTCCACGATGGGCTGGTAGAAGGGCACGAAGGCATTGCGCCGCAGGCCCTCGCGCAGCAGAAAGTCCAGGGAGCTGCGTGACTTGAGCAGCTTGTGCATGCCCAGGGCCAGGGCGGCGGCCACCAGGGTGGCGATCAGCAGGCTGGCCAGCCAGCCCTGCAGCCGGTAGTGCTCGGCAAAGCGAGCGTCCGCCTGCAGGGTGAGCACCATGCCCAGCTCGCCCTCCTGTCCCTGGATCTCGTGGCTCAGGCTGCTGCTGCCGCGCAGTCCGCCCCCCTGCAGCTGCAGGGGGGGCGTGCCCTGGATCTTGAGGCTGAAGCGGCGGCACTGGGCACAGCTGGCCTCGCCGACCGCATCGAGATTGGGGGGCTCCAGCGCCGCCAGGTATTGCAGCCCCTGCTGCTCGCGGCTCAGGAACAGCCCGTAGCGCCCCTCGCCGGGTTCCAGCGCGATCAGGGACCATTGGGCGTCGACCTTGTGCACCCGCTTGGCGCCGTTCCAGGGCACGCCCACCACATGGCTGCGGCACAGCAGCTCGCCCTCGCGTGCGATGGCCATCCAGCGCACGCCGGCATTGCTGAAGGTGCGTCGGGCCAGGGACAGGCTCAAGCCCCCCTCGCAGGCGCGGGCCTCGGCGGGGTCCAGGGCCAGCAGCTCCTGGCCAGCCTGTCGCAGCGAGGCCTGGAACTCGTGCAGCAAGGCCTCGCCCTGCAGGCGCAGCTGGCGCTGGGCGAATTGCTGGTTCAGCGAGCCCAGCAAGCCCAGGCCCAGCAGGGTGCTGAGCACAAAGGTGCACAGGACGATGAGCCGGTCTTGCGGGACACGAGCCAAAAGCGTGGGGCGCATGGGTCAACCTGAGGGAATGGTGCCCGCATATTAAGCGGGCACGCGTGACTCAGACCCGGAGCTTGCCCCGACCTGCCTTGACTTCGCCACGCAGGGCCTTGCCGGTCAGGCGGCGCTGCTGCGAGCCCCAGCTGGGCTTGGTGGCGCGCCGCGCCTTGGGGGTGTGGGCCACGCTCTGCACCAGGGCCTGCAGCCGGGCGATGGCCTCCTGGCGGTTGGCTTCCAGGCTGCGCGAATCCTGTGCCTTGATCACCACCACGCCCTCGCTGCTGATGCGTTGGTCGGCCAGAGCCAGCAGGCGCTCCTTGATCGCCGCCGGCAGGCTGGAGCGCCGGATGTCAAAGCGCAGGTGTACCGCGTTGGACACCTTGTTGACGTTCTGCCCACCGGGCCCGCTGGCCCGTATGGCGCTGATCTCCAGCTCCCAGTCCGCCGGCGTCCAGTGCAGCAGCATGGGGCCGGCCGGGACTCAGCCCAGGGCTTCCAGATGCATGGGCACGCGGCGGGTGATGGCACACATCAGCTCATAGCCGATGGTGCCGCCGGCACGGGCCACTTCGTCGATGTGCAGCACGCTGCCCTTGGGGCCCTGACCCCAGAGTGTGACCTCGCTGCCGAAGCCGGCCTGGGGCAGATCGCTCAGGTCCACGGTCAGCATGTCCATGGAGACACGGCCCACGGTGCGGCTGCGCCGGCCGTCCACCAGCACCGGGGTGCCGGTGGGGCAGTGGCGGGGGTAGCCGTCGGCGTAGCCGCAGGCCACGATGCCGATGCGCATGGGCTTGTCGGCGGTGAAGCTGCTGCCATAGCCCACGGTGTCGCCGGGCTGCAGGTTCTGCACGCCGATGATGCGCGAACGCAGGGTCATGGCCGGGCGCAGGTCCCAGTGGGCGGCGTCGTGCTCCGGATAGTCGGGCACGCCGCCATAGCTCATGATGCCGGCGCGCACCCAGTCACTGCGCACGCGCGGGGTGTGACGCAGGGTGGCGGCGCTGTTGGAGAGCGAGCGCTCACCCGGCAGGTCCTGGGTGACGGCCTCGAAGGCGGCCAGCTGGTGGGCAATGCCGTCCTGGCCGAAGCGCAGGGCGTCGGCATCGGAGAAATGCGTCATCAGCGAAATCTCGTCCACCTGGGGCAGGGCGTTGAGCCGGGTCCAGGCGGCGCGGAAGGCCGAGGGCGTGAAGCCCAGGCGGTTCATGCCGCTGTTCATCTTGAGGAAGACGCGATGCGGCTCATGGGTCTTGTGCATGGCCAGCCAGTCGATCTGCTCCTGGCAATGCACCGCATGCCACAGGCGCAGGCGCGAGCACAGCTCCAGATCGCGGGCCTCGAAAGCGCCTTCCAGCAGCAGGATGGGGCCGCGCCAGCCCAGCTGGCGCAGCTGCTCGGCCTCGGCAAAGTCCAGCAGGGCGAAACCGTCGGCGCCCCGCAGGCCCTCATAGGCGGCGGCAATGCCGTGGCCGTAGGCATTGGCCTTGACCACGGCCCAGACCTTGGCGTCCGCTGCGCAGGCCCGGGCGCGGGCCAGGTTGTGGGCGAGGGCGGGAGCGTGGATCAGGGCTTCGATGGGGCGCGGCATGGGGCGCATTGTGGCACCCCGCAGCCGCGGGCCAGCGCGGGCGCCGACCTAGGGATTGCATGGCCTGCATGCTATAAAGCCGCGCTCGTGCCCACTTGTGGAAGCTCCTTCCGGGTGCCAGGCCAGCCTCGTTCGCAAGCACCAGACCTTCTCACCCCGGGCCGATGAAAAAAGGTTTCTACACCATCATGTCAGCGCAGTTCTTCAGCTCGCTGGCTGATAACGCGCTGTTCGTCGCCGCCGTGGAACTGCTGCGCACCTCGGGCGAGCCCGAGTGGCAACGCGCCGCCCTGGTGCCCATGTTCGCCCTGTTCTATGTGCTGCTGGCGCCCTTTGTGGGCGCTTTTGCCGACGCGGTACCCAAGGGCAAGGTGATGTTCTACTCGAACAGCATCAAGGTCGTCGGCTGTCTGATGATGCTCTTCGGCAGCCACCCCCTGCTGGCCTATGCCATCGTGGGCCTGGGCGCGGCGGCCTATTCGCCGGCCAAGTACGGCATCCTCACCGAGCTGCTGCCCCCCTCCCAGCTGGTCAAGGCCAATGGCTGGATCGAGGGCCTGACCATCGCCTCCATCATCCTGGGCGTGCTGCTGGGCGGGCAGCTGGTGGGCGACAAGATCTCGGCCATGCTGCTGGGCCTTGATCTGCCCATGATCAATACCGGCATCGACAGTGCGCCCGAGGCCGCCATCGCGGCCCTGGTCAGTCTGTATGTGGTGGCGGCCCTCTTCAATCTGCGCATTCCGCGCACCGATGCCGCCCTGCAGCCCCTCTCGGGCAGTCCCCTGTGCCTGGTGCGCGACTTTGCCCAGTGCAACTCGCGCCTGTGGCAGGACAAGCTGGGCCAGATTTCCCTGGCCACCACCACCCTGTTCTGGGGCGTGTCCGGCAATCTGCGCTACATCGTGCTGGCCTGGGCGGCCGCGGCCCTGGGTTATGGCACCACGCAGGCGTCTAGCCTGGTGGGGGTGGTGGCCATTGGCACGGCCGTGGGCGCCGTGGTCGCCTCGGTCTGGATGCGCCTGGACCAGGCCACCCGCGTGATTCCCCTGGGCATTGCCATGGGTCTGTTGGTGATCCTGATGAACTTCATCAGCAATGTCTGGGTGGCGGCGCCGTTCCTGATCATCCTGGGCGGCATCGGCGGCTTCCTGGTCGTGCCCATGAACGCCCTGTTGCAGCACCGCGGCCACAATCTGATGGGCGCCGGCCGCTCGATCGCGGTGCAGAACTTCAATGAGCAGGCCTGCATCCTGGGCCTGGGCGCGCTCTACACCGGCCTGACCAAGTTCGGCATGTCCGCCTTCGGCGCCATCACCATCTTCGGTCTGGTGGTGGCCAGCACCATGTGGCTGATCCGCGGCTGGCATCAACGCAACTGCCAGCAGCATCCGGCGGAGCTGGAGCGCCTGCTGAGCATCGCCCGCAGCGATCATCACTAGCCCACCGCCGGCGCGCTTCGCGCGCGCCTCCAGGGGACAGGCCCGGCGGCCCGGCTGAGCCGGATCCGCGGGCCTCGCCCAGCGGTCAGGGTTCAGCGGCCGCGGCCGCGCAGCTTGGGGGCGGGTGCCGGCACGGCCGGCTCGCCACTGAGCACGCGCTCGATATGCTCGGACCAGGCCCGGGAGATCTTGAAGCTGCCGCTGTGGTTGAGATGGATCTCGTTGTGCCAGTCGCCGCTGATGCCGGTACTGCCCGGGGCGGCCAGGGCCAGGGGCACGGCCGTGCTGTCGAACACATGCAGGCCGGGGAAGTTCTCCTGGTCGGCGGCCAGGCTCTTGAGCAGCTGCGCCAGATGCATGACCATGAGCCGGCTCACGGCCGCCCAATCGGCGCTGGGCACGTTGTAGGCCTTGAGCGTGGGATAGAGCCAGGGGCCGCTGCCCTCGCTGGCGGCCGGGCGTGGCATGGGCACGGCATAGCAGTGCATGAACACCGGCTTGCCCGCCGAGGGGCCCTGGTCGCGCAGGCTCAGCAGATGGCGGATATTGGTGCGCAGATAGTCCGCATAGGTCTGCCAGCCCGGCTCCGAGAAGTAGCGGGCCACGCCTTGCGAGGGCGCGCCCCACTCGGTCTGGTGGCGCAGCAAGCGCAGATGCAGGGGGATCAGACCGGCCGGGGTCGGGTCTTGCCCCGGCGTGTGGGCCGGTGTGCGCGCCGCCTCGATCAGGTCATTGCCCCCCACGGACAGCAGCAGGCCGTCCCAGACCGGGGCGTCCTGGCCGGTGAGCAGTCTCACGAAGTCGGGGGCGGACTCCAGGTCCACCATATGGGACAGGGCCTCGCCCTGACCGGCGCAGTTGATGGCCATGGCGCGCTGCTTGAAAACAAGTTCCTGCAGCAGATTGGCATGTGCCCCGAGCCGGGCGGCGGCCGTCGAGAACCAGGAATCCCCTTGGGCCAGCAGGTGCCAGCGGTAGCCGTCCAGCAGGGCGGCGGGGTTCGTCGAGGGCAAGTCTGCCGGTGTGAAGCAGGCCAGATGATCCAAAAGAAGCTCTCCCTAGATGGCTCGAACGGTGAGGGCGGGACGCGGGCACCGCAGCCGAATTGGAAGGCCAGGGCCATGCGTTTCGCCATGCTATAAACCCTGGGCATTGTTGGCCGGTCCGCAGCGGCTTTGCCAGCGCATTTCAGGGGGTTGTTGCAGCCAGCCAACCCTCCCGTTTCCCGCCCTCATGTCAGCTGGGCGTCATATCGCCCATGCCTGCCCTGCTTCCCTATTTCGCCCTTGTCTTCAATGCCCTGGTCTGGGGCCTGTCATGGTGGCCTTTCCGGCAGTTTCAGGAGGCTGGTCTGCATCCCTTGTGGACTACGGTGCTGCTCTACGCCCTGTCCCTGCTGGTCATCAGCCTGAGTGCCGGACGGCGGGCCTGGGCGGAGTTCTTCCGCCATCCCAGCCTGTGGCTGATCCTGCTGGCCGCGGGCAGCACCAATGCCGCCTTCAACTGGGCGGTCTCCATGGGCGATGTGCTGCGGGTGGTGCTGCTCTTCTATCTGATGCCCTTGTGGGCGGTGCTGCTGGCCCGGCTCATCTTGAAGGAGCCGCTGCGACCGGCGGCCCTGGCGCGTATTGCCATGGCCCTGGCCGGGGCTGCGGCCGTGCTGTGGCCGGCCGAAGGCGGCTTCCCCCTGCCTGCCAGCGCGGCCGACTGGCTGGGTGTGCTCGGCGGCCTGTGCTTCGCGCTCAACAATGTGATGCTGCGCCGCGAGGCGGCCCGCAGTCCGCAGGCCCGCGCCCTGGCCATGTTTGGCGGCGGGGTGCTGGTGGCCGGTGCCGTGGCCACCTTGATGACGGGCGGCGGCCTGATGGCCGCTCCCAGCCTGCCGGGCTGGCTCTGGGCGCTGCCCCTGTTGCTGATGGCCCTGGTGTTCTTCTTGTCCAACCTGGCCCTGCAGTACGGGGCCAGCCGCCTGCCGGCCAATATCACGGCCATCGTGATGCTGGTGGAGGTGCCGGCGGCGGCGCTGTCGGCGCTGTGGCTGGGCGGCGGCGTGCTGGACACCAAGACCGCCATCGGCGGCCTGGCCATCCTGGGGGCGGCCGTGCTGGCCGCGCTGGAGCGTCAGCGCTAGCATCCCGCACAAGGCTCCCGCCCCGGGGGCAAGGAAAAGCTCATGTCCCAGACCGTCTATGACTTCCAGGCCCAGACCATCCGCGGCGAGGCCGCGGACCTGGCCCAGTACCGCGGCAAGGTGCTGCTGATCGTCAACACCGCCAGCGCCTGCGGCTTCACGCCCCAGTTCAAGGGCCTGGAGCAGCTCTGGGAGGACTATGCGGCCCGCGGCCTGGTGGTGCTGGGCTTTCCCAGCAATGAGTTCGGCGGCCAGGACCCTGGCAGCAATGAGGAGATTGCCTCCTTCTGCGAGATGAACTACGGGGTCAGCTTCCCGATGATGTCCAAGGTCCGCGTCAATGGCGCCGAGGCCCACCCCCTGTGGCAGTGGCTCAAGAGCGAGAAGCCGGGCTTTCTGGGCACCGAGGCCATCAAGTGGAACTTCAGCAAGTTTTTGCTGGGCCGGGACGGCCGGGTGCTCAAGCGCTATGCGCCCAACGAGGCGCCGGACAAGCTGCGCGCGGACATCGAGGCGGCGCTGGCGGCGTGAACGCCTAATGCACCTACGCCCGGGACTGGATTGGTAGAAGCCTGCTGGACAGGCGGCCCTCATTCGCTAACCTTCGCGCCGCTGCGTCCGGTTTGGGCGCGGCCGCGCCGGCCGGTCCAGCCGGTGCGTACTGCCTCAACGCCTGGGCCGCGCCTTCGATCCATGACCGATTCCGCCTCCCCTTACGCTCGTAAACCCTGGCTGCAGCATTACGGCAGCAGCATCCCGGCCGAGCTGGCCGCACCCACGGTGCCCCATCTGCCGGCCATGGCCCGTGAGGCCGCCCGGCGCTACGGCGCGCAAACCGCCTTCACCTGCGTCATGCCCAATGGCATGTACGGCTCCCTGAGCTATGCCCAGGTGGACGAGATGAGCGACGCCCTGGCGCACTACCTGCGCGGCGTGTGCAAGCTGGAGCAGGGAGACCGCGTGGCGGTGCAGATGCCCAACTGCCTGAGCTATCCGGTGGCCCTGCTGGGCATCCTGAAGGCGGGTTGCGTGGCGGTGAACACCAACCCGCTCTACACCGCCCAGGAGATGGCGCACCAGTTCAAGGACAGCGGTGCCAAGGCCATCGTCATCGTGGACATGTTTGCCGACAAGCTGGAGTCCATCCTGGCCCAGACCGGCATCCGGCATGTGCTGATGACGCGGGTGCCCGAGTTCTTCCCGCCGGTGGTGAAACCCATCGTCTACGGGGTCATGAAGTACTGGAACCGCTTGGTGCCGGCGCACGGCATGACGGTCACGCGCCTGCCCGAGGCCCTGGCCCAGGGCCGGGCTCAGGCGGGAGACCTGAGTTCTTATGTGCAGGGCCTGGGCCAACAGAGCCTGGCCCTGCTGCAGTACACCGGCGGCACCACCGGCGTGGCCAAGGGCGCCATGCTGACCCATGGCAATCTGCTCTGGAATGTGGAGCAGATGCTGGGCATGACGCGCAGCCATATCGACGAGGGCAAGGAGGTGGTGCTGACCGCGCTGCCGCTTTATCACATCTTCGCCTTCACGGTGAACTTCCTCACCATGTACCGCATGGGGGCCCGCAACATCCTGGTGCCCAGCCCGCGGCCCATCCAGAACCTGCAGCGCGCGCTGGAGAACTACCGCATCACCTGGCTCACCGGCGTCAACACCCTCTACAACGCCTTGCTGCGCGAGGAATGGTTCACCGCCTATCCGCCCAAGCACATCAAGGCGGCCGGCGGCGGCGGCGCGGCCATGCACCACGCCGTGGTCAAGCATTGGGAAGAGACCACCGGCGCCCCGTTGGTGGAGGGCTACGGCCTGACCGAGAGCAGCCCGGTGGCCTGCTTCCAGCCGCTCAACAGCGGTCGCCGGGTGGACACCATCGGCATTCCGGTGCCCATGACCGAGATCCGCCTGGTGGACGATGCCGGCCAGGACGTGCCCTTGGGGGCGCCCGGCGAGCTGATCCTGCGCGGCCCCCAGGTCATGCAGGGCTACTGGCAGCGCCCCGAGGAAACCGCCCAGGTGCTCAAGGACGGCTGGCTCTACACCGGCGATGTGGCGGTGATGAGCGAGGACGGCACCTTCAAGATCGTGGACCGCAAGAAGGACATGATTCTGGTGAGCGGCTTCAATGTCTACCCCAACGAGATCGAAGATGTGCTCACCCAGCACCCCGGGGTGATGGAGGCGGCGGTGATCGGCGTGCCCGATGCCAAGACGGGCGAGGCGGTGCGCGCCTATATCGTCAAGGGCGACGCCGCGCTGACGTCCGAGGCCGTACTGGCCCACTGCCGCCAGCAGCTCACCGGCTACAAGATGCCGGTCCATGTGGAGTTCCGCGACGAGCTCCCCAAGACCCCGATCGGCAAGATCCTGCGCAAGGACCTGCGTGCCGAAGTCCTGGCCGCCCTGAAGAAAGCCTGAACCATGTTGAGCGAACTCGAGACCAAGCTGCTGGGCGTGATGATGATGGTCATCATGCTGGGCATGGGCGCCAGCCTGACCTTCAAGGACTTCGCCATCGCCCTGCGCAAGCCCCAGGGCCTGATCGTGGGCCTGTTGTGCCAGTACGGCCTGATGCCGGCGATCGCCTACTTCCTGGGCCAGGCCGTGGGCCTGCCCCCGGCCTATGCCATCGGCCTGATCCTGATGGGCTGCATGCCCGGTGGCACGACCAGCAATATCTTCACTTACTTCAGCAAGGGCACGCTGAGCCTGTCCATCCTGATGACCATCAGCTCGACCCTGGTGGCCATCGTCATGGTGCCGCTAACTCTGGCCTTCTACAGCCAGGGCATCGAGGGTGACTGGAAGATCCCGCCCGGCAATGTCATCCAGGTGCTCTTCGTGTTGCTGGTGCCCACGCTGCTGGGCATTGTGCTGCGCAAGTGGAACGCCAATGTGGGCGCGGTCATCGAGATGATTGGCGGCCTGCTGGGCGTGCTGGTCATCCTGTTCCTGATGGGCTCCTGGGTGCCGCGCAACTTCCAGCTGCTGCTGGACACGGGCTTCCCGGTCTACGCGGCCTCCATCGGCCTGGGCCTGCTGGGCTTTGTGCTGGGCTTCGGCCTGTCTCGCCTGCTGCGCCAGGACCCCCAGCGCTCGCGCACCATTGCGCTGGAGACCGGCATCCAGAACGGCCCCCTGGCCGTGCTCATCGTCACGCTCACCTTCACCGGCACGCAGCAGCAGGATGTGTTGCTGATTCCGGTGCTGTACTCCTTCTTCATCGTGCTGACCAGCTCCATGGTGACCATCTGGTTCCGTGGCATCACGCGGCGCGAGGAGCTGGCGCGCGACCAGAGCAAGATCGGGGCCTTGTCCAAGGCCTGAGCGCCGTGCAGGCCGGGGCCCGCCCGGTGTCAGCGGGCCTGCACCCACAGCCGGCCATAGCCGCGGCGCAGCTCGCCCCGCGCCACGGCCTCGCCCAGCAGCTGGTTCACCGTCTGGCGTGAGAGATGCGACAGGGCGGCCAGCTCGGCCTGGGTGGCGGCCACAGCCTGCCAGCCCCCGGCGTCGGCCGCGAGGCCTCGCTCGCGCGTCAGCTGAGCCAAGGCGAGGGCGAAGCGCTGGGATGCGCTGCGGTGGCGTGCCGCCTCCAGCAGGCGCAGATTGCCGTCAAAGCGCAGGGCGAACTCGCGCAGCAGAGCGCGGGCAAAGCCCGGCTGCTCGTCCATGAGCAGGGTGTAAGCCGCCGGGCCGATCACCAGCAGGCGGCTGGGGCGCCGTGCCAGGGCCTCGTAGCCGGCGGGTCGCCCCGTGGCAAAAGCGGCCAGGCCAAAGAGGCGCGGCGCCTGCACATGCTCCAGCACCGAGACATGGCCGTCCTCGCCGGTGAGCCGGGCTTCGATCTCACCGGTCACCACGGCGTAGAAGGCGCTGCAGGTCTGGTCCTGGGCGAAGAGCGTCCGGCCGCGCGCCAGGCGCTGTAGACGCAGCAGGGGGCGCAGGCGCCCCTGCATGGCTGGGGCCATGTGCATGCCGGGAAAGTTTGCGGCCAGCACCGCGTCCAGGGCGGTATCCACGGAGTCATCCATGCATGCATTGTCGGGTACCCGACAGTTGCGGCGCGGCGGTGGGGCTAGGCTTGTGGCCCATGGACATCGCCACCCTGCTGCCCGCCTGGGCCGCCCAGTACCGCCGCTTCGCCGAGTCCGAGTGCCAGGACGACCCGCTCTATGTGGCGATCTGCCTGGCCCTGGCCGAGAGCCCCGAGATGCTGGCCCTGATGGCCGAGGCGCCCGAGACCCAGCGCCGGCCCAATCTCTTGCTGGCGGCCCTGCATGAGCGCCTGCTGGCGGGTGTGGCCCACCCCCTGGCGACCTACTACCCCAGCTGTGGCGGCCAGCGTGCGCCCGACGGCGAACTGCCTGGTCTGCTGCTGGACCTGGTGCGTCAGGAGCGGGCCGGGCTGATCCAGCATCTGCGCAGCCGGGCCACGCAGACCAATGAGATTGGGCGTTGTGCGGTGCTCTGGCCGGCGCTCTCGCATGTGGCCCAAGTGACGGGCCGCAGCGAACTGGCGCTGTTTGACTTCGGCAGCAGTGCCGGACTCAACCTGGCCGTGGACCGCTACCGCTACGACTACGGCCCCATGGGCCAGCGCGGCGCGCCCGAGGCGCCGGACACGCCGCGCCTGGCTTGCCGCTGGCAGGGCGAGGCGGCCTTGCCCGGCGCTGCGCCCTGGCGCCTGGTGGCCCGCCTGGGCTGCGATCTGGCGCCCGTGGATGTGCGGGATGCCGATGCCACGCGCTGGCTGCGCGCCTGCCTCTGGCCCTGCGATCTGGAGCGCGCACGGCGCCTGGATCTGGCGCTGGGCCTGGCGCGCCGGCACGGCGATCTGCGGGTGCAGCCATCCAGCCAGGGGCTGCTGCTCCTGGAGCAATGGCTGGACGCCTTGCCTCCCGGCGTGCAGCCGGTGCTGCTCAACACCTGGGTGCTGGCCTACTTCGAGGCGCAGGCGCTGCAGGCCTATCGCGCCCGGGTGGCCGATCTGGTGCGCCGGCGCGGTCTGGCCTGGCTGAGTGCCGAGGCGCCCTCGCTCGCTCCGCCAGAAGCCCGGCCGCCCGAGGCCCTGCCGGCCGGCTATCAGGCGGGCTCGACCAGCTTGTGGACCCTGCAGATGGCCGAGGCCGGGGGCGTCCGCACCCAGGCCTTGGCCTGGTCGCATCCGCATGGGCGATGGCTGCACTGGCTGAGCTGAGCCCCAGCCTCGGGCCCCAGACCGCCCCCGCATCCCCAAAAGCCATGACCCTGTAAGAGTTGACAAGCGCAATCTGCCCTGTGGGGCGTAAGCTGGCTCTGCCATGCGTCGTCGCACACTGCTCATGCTGGCCCCGGGGCTGCCGTTCTACCCCGGCGCGCTGCAGGCTCGCTCAAGAACTGCCCTGGTGGTGGGGAGTGCCGACCCGCCGTACCGCATTTTTGCCCCGAGCGGCGCCACGGGCCTGTACTACGACCTGCTCAACGAGGCTGCGTCCCGCCTGGCTTGGCCCTTGCGCTATGAAGAGACGCCCTCCGCCCGTGCCCTGCGCATGATGGAGCTCGGCGAGGCCGATCTGATGGTCGGCCCCTTCCGTTCGCCCGAGCGCGAGCGCTTCATGATCTACACACAGGCTCCCCTGCCGCCCGTCGCGATTGCCTTCTACACCCGGCCCTTTGCGCCCGTGATCAAGGTACCGGCCGATCTGCTCGGCCTGCGCATCGCTGTCCACCGCGGCAAACGCTATGGCCCTGAGTTCGATGGCGACGCGCGCCTGAGCCGGCATGCACTCAACAACTACCGAACGGCGTTCGAAATGGTGGTGCGAGGGCGGCTGGATGTGGTGGTGATCCCGGAACTGCAAGGGGATCTGCTGCAACAGGAATTGCAGCTGGAGCTGGTCAAGCAACCCCTGCGTATGGCGGCCCAGCAAGCCCATGTGGTGCTTTCCCGGCGTTCCCCCTGGCAAAACCGGCAAGGTGATCTGGAGCGTGCATTTCGTGCCATGCGTGAGGATGGGAGCTGGCAGGCCATTTTGCAGCGCTACCGCTAGTGGTATCTGGGCGAGGGCCGTATCGTCCTGGCCTGAACCGTCTCGCAGCCTCGGTGGCTCAGGCTAGCATCAAGCTTCCCATTCCTGAACAGGCCGCCAGCATGAGTACTCTGCGCCCATCTTTCGTCGCTCGCCGGTCCCTGCTGCAGCAGGGCTTGGCCGCCCTGGCCCTCAGCGGTGGCCTGATCGGCCTGCCCCAGCCCGGCTGGGCCCAGAGTCCTCTGCTGGCCCCCGAGGTGGTGCAGGCGCTGGTCGCCAAGGAGCAGGCGGCCTTTGTGCAGACGCTGAAGTCCCTGGTCGAGATCGAGTCGGGCAGCAGCGACCGGGAGGGGCTGGAGCGCATTGCCGCCCTGGTGGCCGAGCGGCTGCGCGCCGCGGGCGGTCAGGTGGAGCTGATCGAGCCCAGCGAGGCCGAGATCTACAAGATGTTCGACACGCCCGAGCGCATCGGCCCCATGGTCAAGGCCACGTTCAAGGGCAAGGGCAGCCGCAAGATCCTGCTGATCGCCCATATGGACACGGTGTATCCGCGCGGCATGCTGGCCCAGCAGCCCTTCCGTGTGGAAGGCAGCAAGGCCTATGGCCTTGGCATTGCCGACGACAAGCAGGGCGTGGCCATGCTGCTGCATGTGGTGGGTCTGCTCAAGCAGCTGGGGGTGCATCAGGACTGGGGCCAGCTGACGGTGCTGATCAACTCGGACGAGGAGATCAGCTCCCCGGGCTCGCGCGCCACCCTCACCCGCGAGGGCCGGGCTCACGATGTGGTGCTGTCCTTCGAGGGCGGCGGCGCGCCCGACGGCCCGGACCAGCTGCGCCTGGCGACCAGCGGCATTGCCGCGGCCAATCTGCTGGTCAAGGGCCGGGCCTCGCATGCCGGGGCTTCGCCCGAGCGTGGCGTCAATGCCCTGTACGAGCTCTCGCACCAGCTGCTCAATGCCCGCGATCTTTCCGACCGTGCGGTGGGCCGTCAGGTGCACTGGACCCTGGCCCGCGCCGGCATCGTGCGCAATATGATCCCGCCGGCCGCCGAGGCCTCGGCCGATATCCGCGTGGAACGCGTGGCGGACTTTGACGGCATCGAGGCCGCGCTGCGCGAGCGCATCAAGAACAAGCTGCTGCCCGAGTCGGAAGTCAGCCTGAGCTTCGAGCGTCGTCGTCCGCCCCTGCAGGCCACGGACGCCGCCCGGCGCCTGGCCGCCCATGCCGAAAGCCTGGCCAAGGCGCAGGGCACGCCCCTGGTCGTGCGTGATGTACCCACCGGCGGGGGCACCGATGCCGCCTTCGCCGCCCTCAACACCCAGGCCCCGGTGATCGAGGGCATGGGCCTGCGCGGCTTTGGCGCCCACACCACCAATGCCGAGTATGTGCAGCTCGACTCCTTCGTCAGCAAGATGAGCCTGACCCTGCGCCTGATCGCCGATATTGCCAGCGGCCGCGCCCGCTGGTGAGGCGCGAGGCATCAGGCTGGTGATAATGGCGGCCGACATCCGCATCTTGGAGTTCCCACCATGTTCCAGCACGTCGATGCCTACGCCGGCGACCCCATCCTGAGCCTCAACGAAGCCTTCCAGAAGGACGAGCGCCCGGGCAAGATCAATCTCTCGATCGGCATCTATTTCGACGACGACGGCCGCATCCCCATGATGGACTCGGTGCGCCGCGCCGAGCTGGCCGTGGTGGCCGAGGCCGGTGCCCGCCCCTATCTGCCCATGGAGGGCCTGGCGGCCTTCCGCACGGCGGTGCAGGGCCTGCTCTTCGGTGCCGAGCACCCGGCGCTCAAGGCCGGCCGCGTGGCCACCATCCAGAGCGTGGGCTCCAGCGGCGGCCTCAAGGTGGGCGCCGATTTCATCAAGCGCTACTTCCCCGGCAGCGCCATCTATGTCTCCGACCCCACCTGGGACAACCACCGCGCCGTCTTCGAGGGTTCGGGCCTGGAGGTCAAGACCTACCCCTACTACGACCCCAAGACCGGCGGCCTGCGCTTTGCCGACATGCTGGAGACCCTGCGCGGCCTGCCCAAGCACAGCGTGGTGCTGCTGCACGCCTGCTGCCACAACCCCACCGGCGTGGACCTCACGCCCCTGCAGTGGGATGAGCTGATCCCGGTGCTGGCCGAGCGCGAGCTGCTGCCCTTCCTGGACCTGGCCTACCAGGGCTATGGCGACGGTCTGGAGCAGGATGCCTTTGCCATCCGCGCCCTGGCGGACGCCGGCCTGTCCTTCTTCGTGGCCAATAGCTTCTCCAAGAACATGAGCCTGTATGGCGAGCGCTGCGGCGCGCTGTCGGTGGTCTGCCCCGACGCGCAGCAGGCCGCCAATGTGCTGGGCCAGCTCAAGTTCATGATCCGCCGCAACTACTCCAACCCGCCCATGCACGGCGGCCAGGTGGTGGCCCGGGTGCTGAACGACCCCGAGCTGCGCACCCTCTGGGAGGGCGAGGTCGAGGAAATGCGCGAGCGCATCCTGGCCATGCGCAACGCCCTGTTCGATGTGCTCAGCGCCAAGCTGCCGGGCCGCGATCTGCGCTACTTCCTGACCCAGCGCGGCATGTTCAGCTACACCGGTCTCTCGGCGGAGCAGGTGGACCGCCTGAAGAACGAGTTCGGCGTCTACCTGATCCGCTCGGGCCGCATGTGCGTGGCGGGTCTGAACACCCGCAATGTGGAGGCCACGGCCGCCGCCATGGCTGCGGTGCTGGCCTGATCACCCCAGGTTAAGCCGCCCGGGCCCCACATTCGCCAGGGTTATAGCGTCCGCCACGGCTTTCATTGGCCCGGCGGGCCGCTGCTCCCTTACCCTGCCGGGCCAAGCCAAGCCCAAGGGACAGGATGAAGCAGATTGTGGTGATCGGGGGTGGGGTGGTCGGCCTGACGACCGCCTGGACCCTGGCCGAGGAGGGCCACCAGGTCACGCTGGTGGAGCGCGAGGCCGCCCTGGCCGAGGGCGCCAGCCGTGCCAATGGCGGCCAGCTCAGCTACCGCTATGTCTCGCCCCTGGCCGATGCGGGCGTGCCGCTCAAGGCCTTGCGCTGGCTGCTGGACCCGGACGGCCCGCTGCGCTTCAAGCCCGAGCTGCGCTGGCACCAGTGGGCCTGGATGCTGGCCTTTCTGCGCGCCTGCCGTGGGCCGGTGAACCGCCGCAGCACCGAGCGCCTGCTGGCCCTGGGTGCGCTCAGCCAGCAGGCCTTTGCGCAGATGCAGCAAGCGGCTCGTCTGGACGCCATCGCCCTGCGCGCGCCCGGCAAGCTGGTGATCTACCGCAAGCCCGAGGAGTTCGCCCGCGTGGCGCAGCGCCTGCGCGCCACCCCCGGCGGCCCCGAGCAGATCCTGGACCATGGCGAGTGCCTGGCCCTGGAGCCCGCCCTGGCCCTGGCCGACAGCCGCTTTGCCGGCGGCATCTTCACCCCCGGCGAGGCCGTGGCCGACTGCCACGCCCTGTGCCTGCAGCTGGCCGAGCGCCTGCACAGCCACCCCAATTTCCGCGGCGTGCAGCGCGCCGAGGGCCGCAGCTTCCGCCTGGAGGGCGGCCGCGTGAAAGCCCTGATCGCCCGCGACGGCCAGGAGATCGGCGGCGACGCCTTTGTGCTGGCCGCCGGCCTGCACAGCCGCGGCCTGGGCAAGAGCCTGGGCCTGGACCTGCCGCTCTACCCGCTCAAGGGCTACAGCCTGAGCGCGCCCATCGTGGCCGGCGAGCACCGGCCGCCCGAGGTCAGCGTGACCGATTTCGAGCGCAAGGTGCTCTATGCCCGCATCGGCGCGCAGCTGCGCGTGGCGGCCATGGTGGATCTGGTGGGCGACGATGCCCGCATTGCCCCGCAGCGCATCGCCTCGCTCCAGCGCGCCTGCAGGGCCATCTTCCCGCGGGCCGCCGACTACGAGCGCGCCGAGCCATGGGCCGGCCTGCGCCCGGCCACGCCCAGCGGCGCGCCCATCCTGGGCGCCAGCGGCGTGGCGGACAACCTCTGGCTCAATGTGGGCCATGGCGCCCTGGGTTTCACCTTCTCCTTCGGCTCGGCCCGCATCGTGGCCGATCTGATGGCCGGCCGCCCCAGCCCCCTGCCGCTGGACGGCCTGCAGCTGGCGCGCTGAGGCCCGACGCATGAACGACCCCGCCCTGGCCGAAGCCCTGCGCCGGGCCGTGCTGGCCCAGGATTTCATGGCCACGCCCGACGGCCTGCGCGTCGGCGCCCCGCTGGAGGCCTTTCCCAGCCTGGACCTGGCCGTGGCTGCTTTCCCCGAGGGAGGGCGCCCCTTCTGGGCCAATGTGCTGTTCTCGCGCGAACACCCTGAGGGCGTGGTCGCCGAGATCGGCCCCGAGGCCGGCACGGTGCGCAACATCGACTTCCGCGCCGATGTGCAGAACGCCCAGGGCGACTCCATCGCCTGGCTGCCCGGGGCCGACTGGTCGCGCCTGGACTTTGCACCCCTGGCCGGCCCGCAGCACGGCGGCGCGCCGCGCTTTGTGGCGCCTTACCCGGCCTCCCTGCTCAAGCTCATGGTGCTGGTCGGGGTGGCCCGCCTGATCGACCAGGGCCGGGCCAGCTGGACCGAGGATCTGGAAGACCAGGGCAGCTCGCGCCGCGTGGCCGACTGGGCCTTCGATATGGTGGCCATCAGCTGCAACCGCGCCACCTCGGCCCTGGTTGTGCTGCTGCACGCGCGCGGCGCCATCCGGCGCGATGCCGCCAGCGGCCAGGAGCTGCACAACGCGCTGCACCAGCTCTTCCAGGATCTGGGCCTGCCTACCTTGCGCCTGGCCGGCACCCGGCCCGAGGGCGGCTGGGGCAATGCCGCGGGCGCGGGTGTGGGCCGCATCCAGATGACGGCCTGGGACAGCCTGCGCCTGCTCTGGCTCATCGACCCCGCCGCGCCGCCCGCGCCCTGGCTGGGGCCGGAGCACGCGCCCCTGCTCAGCCCGCTCTCGCGCAGCTGGGTGCTGCACACCCTGGAGCAGCAGGCCCTGCACGAGATCCTGTCCAGCGGCCTGCTGGCCGGCCTGCCCGGCCATGTGGAGGGCCTGCCCGCCCGCCTGCCCGGGCGCTGGCTCAAGCCCGAGGACGGCAGCGCCCAGGCCGGCGAACGCGCCTTCCCCGGCGATCTGCGTGCGCGTGTGCAGCAGGGCAGCCTGCTCTTTGCCCACAAGACCGGCACCACCGAGAACTACGCGTCCGATGCCGGCATCGTGCGCGGCGTGGCCCCCGGCGCGCGCCGCCACTATCTGATCGCGCTGACCAGCAATCTGGGCCGCCGCTACGCCCCCGACCCGCGCGCCGCCAGCACCTGGCGCCTGCCGGCACTGGGTCGCGCGGTGGATGACTATCTGCGCAGCCGCCTGGGAGAATGAAGCGATGGACCTGCTGATCCCTGCGCTGCCGCAAGGCGCCACCATTGCCTTGATCGCGCCGGCCGGCCCGCCCCGGCCCGAGACCCTGCCGCGCGTGCCGGCGCTGCTCGAAGCGCATGGATTCAAGGCCAAGCTGATGCCCGGCGTGGCCGGGCCCAGCCCGCTGAGCTATCTGGCGGCCGACGATGCCACCCGCCTGGCCGATCTGCATGCCGCCTTTGCCGACCCCGCGGTAGACGCGGTGATGTGCCTGCGCGGCGGCTACGGCTGCGCGCGCCTGCTGGACCGCATCGACACGACGCTGCTGCGCCGCCATCCCAAGCTGCTGGTCGGCTTCAGCGACATCAGCTCGCTGATCGGCCTGTTCGACCATCTGGGGCTGCCCAGCCTGCACGCGCCCATGCCCAGCGCCAACCTGCTGGATCCTGGCAGCGAGGCCGATGCGCGCGGCTTGTTCGGGCTGCTGCGGCGCGGCCTGCGGCGGGGTGAGTGCCTGCAGGCGGCGCAGGCCGGCGCCGCGGCGCCTCATGCGCTGGACCGTCCGGGTCGGGCGCGTGGCCGCCTGATCGGCGGCAATCTCGCGGTGTTCACCGCCTTGCTGGGCACGCCCTGGGCGCCGCGCGCCGAGGGCGCCATCCTGTTTCTGGAAGACGTGGGCGAGGCACCCTACCGGGTGGACCGCCTGCTGGCCCAGCTGCGTCTGGCCGGCGTGCTGGACGCCGCCGCCGGCTTTGTGCTGGGCGGCTTCACCGGCGCCGAGGAGCCCGCGGACGCGGTGCTGGCCGACTATCTGGGCGAGCTGGGCAAGCCCGTGCTGGCCGGCTGGCCCAGCGGCCACCAGGTGCCCAATCTGGCCCTGCCCATGGGCCTGGTGGTGGAGATGGATGTGGCGGGGCGAGTGCTGCGCTACCTGTGAGCGACAAGCGCCGGGAGCGGAAAGAAAAGCCCGTCGGCTGTGTTGCCGACTGGCTTTTGCGCTTCAGGGCCGCAGGGGCGGGCCTCAGAACTTGGCGCGCAGGTTCAGGTAGTACTGGCGACCCGAGACGAAGTAGCCCTGGGGCAGCTGCTCCAGACCGTCGTGGTAGTACTTGCGGCGCGGGTTGTTCAGATTGTTGGCGTCCAGGCTCAGGCTCAGCGTGTCGCTGATCTTGTAGTTGAGCGAGGCCGAGAGCGTGCCCACGGCATCGGCCCAGCGCTGGACGTTGAAGGGCGCCGAGGCCACCTGCACCCACTGGAAGGGCGAGCGGTGGTTCCAGGCCATGCGTACCGAGTAGCGCTCGGTCTCGTAGAAGCCGACCAGGTTGTAGGTGTGCTTGGAGCTGCCCACCATGGGCTGTGCCGGCGTGAAGCTGTCGTCCTCGGCGTCCACATAGGTGTAGTTGGCGCCAAAGCCGAAGCCCGCACCCACCGGCAGCTCGGTGGCCAGCTCCAGACCCTTGACCCGGGCATCCACGCCCACGCGGGTCGCGGTGTCGAAGCTCTCCACCTTGTTGGTCAGGGGGTTGAACAGCGGCAGGCTGGTGCGGCCGCGACCGGCGTAGTCCTTCATGCGCTGCTGGAACAGGCCGCCCGAGACAAAGGCGCGCGGTGCGAAGTACCAGCCCAGGGACACATCGATATTGTTGGACACCGTGGGCTTGAGCGCCGGGTTGCCGCCCATGGTGGCGGTCAGCGGGCCCTTGGCAATGTCCTCGTTCGTCAGGCTGACCGAGCCAGCCAGCTCGCCGTAGTTGGGCCGGCCCATGGTGCGGTTGAGGCTGAAGCGGCCGATCAGATCGCGGCTGAACTGGTAGCGCGCGTTCAGGCTGGGCAGCAGCACACGGTGCGTGGTCTCCACCGCCTGGGGCAGAAAGACGCCGTTGACCTGCGCATTGGTGCTGAAGGCGCCATCGACGCGGCAGCGCGGCGTGGTGGCTTCACAGCCGTAGTTGCCCAGGCGCTGGTAACTGATGGAAGTGACTTTGGTCGTCACGCTGCGCAGGCCCAGATTGCCGCTCCACTTGCCGGTCTCGAACTCCGTCATCAGGTAGGCGGCCTGATTGGATTCCTTGATGGTGTAGGCACCACCCCAGTTGATATTGGCCGGGTCCTGGTAGAGGTACTGTGCGTTGAAGGCGCGGATCTGCGCTTCCGAGAAGAAGGGGTAGGCTGTCGGATAGTTGCCGCCCAGGCCCTTGCCCTGATCGGCCGGGAAGCTGCCGGCCGGCACGGGCAGGGCGGGGGCCACGCCATTGATCAAGGGCAGGAAGTTGCCCGAGCTCAGGCCCACCTGGCTGTAGCCGCCGTCGCGCTCGGCCTTCCAGAAGATCAGGTTCTGCGAGAAGTCGCGCCGGTGCTCGGTGGCGCGCAGACCGAACTTGAGCAGGTTGAAGGGGCCCCAGTCCAGGCGCTGCTCGCCGTCCAGGTGCAGATAGTCTTCCTTGTCCAGGGACTTGGGCGCATTGGTGCGCTCCTGGACCAGCTGGTAGTTCTTGATGTCCGAGAGGTCGATGGCCTTGCCAGCTGCGTCATAGAAGGCGTACTCGGGCGCCTTGTCCGGGAAGATCTTGTACTTGAACTGATGCGGGTTGATCAGGCCCAGCTTGATATAGGGCTGGGCCTCGGTGACGCCATCACCCTTGGTCGTGCCGATGCGGGCCTTGAGCTTGAAGCTGTCCGAGAAGCGGTGCTCGGCCTCCAGGTCCAGGAACTGGCTGGTGGAGTAGGCCCCGTCGCGCAGCAGCTGGTCCACCATCAGGCCCTGGGTCTGGGTGCTGCTGCCGGCCGGGCGGGTGAGGGTGGCCTCGGTCAGCACACCGTCCACCACCTTGGCGTCGCTGACGCGGTAGGCGCCGGTCGCCAGGGTGCCGATCATGCCGCTGACCGTGGCATAGGGGGCCTTGTTGAAGTTCTGCGCATCCAGGCGCGCGCTGAAGGCGCTCAGATGGATGTCGGTGTCCTTGCTGGGGCGCAGCTGGGCGCCGATGTAGGCGCCCTTGCGCTCGCGCACGCCCTGGAAGCTGGCGGCATTGAAGTTGGCCGGGAAGCGCACATTGAGCAGGGAGGCATCACCCGAGGCCGTGGCACCGGCGGCGTTGAAGAAGCCGCGCGAGAAGGTCTCGGCCGCATCGCGCTGGATATGGCGCTTTTCCGAGAAGGCCTGCACCAGCACGCCGGCGCTGCGAGCCTCGTTCTGCCAGGCGATCAGGCCGCTGAGCTGGGGGTCGGTCTTGCCGGCGCGGTCGGCATAGACCACGCCCAGGGAGGCCTCGCCGGTCAGGCTCTTGCGGAAGTCCAGGGGCTTGCGCAGCTTCATGTCCACGCTGCCGGAGATGCCGCCCTCGATGGCATCGGCCTGACCGTTCTTGAACACGGTGACCTGGCCGATCAGCTGCGAGGGCAGCAGGGCAAAGCTGACGCTGCGGGTGGAGGACGCCTGGTCGGAGATATGCCAGTCGCCCGAGCTGATGGCATGGCCGTTCACCGTGAACAGGTTCAGGCTGGGCGGCACGCTGCGAATGGCCACGCGCTCGGCCTCGTCCATGGCCAGCGCATTGCCGGCCTGCACATTCACGCCCGGCACGCGGCTCAGCGCATCGCCCACATTCTTGTCGGGCATCTTGCCCACGTCCTCGGCGCTGATCACCTCGACATTGGTGTCGGCCTGCTTCTTGGCGTCGATGGAGCGCTGCAGCGAGGCGCGGATGCCGGTGACTTCCACCGTCTCCAGCTTGTTGCTGGACGCCGCGGCAGGGGCGGGCGCGGTCTGGGCCATCAGGGCCGGGCTCAGTGCGGCCAGGGCGCTGGCCAGGGCAAGGGGATGGAACTTGAGGCGGGGGGGCATGGAGTTCTCCAGAGTCTTGCTGGGTTGAGTGCGTGCGGCCCTGGCTGCGCCTTTGCCGACACTGCCCGGACTGTCGGACCTTTGCGCCTGGAGCGCTCATTGCGTTGTGAGGGCGGGGCATGTACCGCGGTTATGCATGCGGCTGCACGGGCCTCGCCGTGACCTGCGACTTGTTGCCAAGCGACGCAAACTTGCAGTGGCTGCGCGCGATACCGTGACCTAGGGTCTTGCCCGCATGTACCACCCGCGCGACGGATGCGGGCTGGAGTTCGGCCTGTCGCGATGACTGGCCTCAAGCGGCGGCGCACAAAAAAACCGCCAGGGCCTGACGGCGCTGGCGGTTTGGCGCTGATGGGAGCAGGGAGCGCGGTTGGCGCTCCGCGCGCGCTGTCAGCGGAAGCTGTAGTTCACAGAGACGCTCAGCGTACGGCCGAAGGGGTCGCCCACGCGCGGATCCCAGCCCGCACCCACCACATCGTCCACGTTGTGATACGTGAAGGGCGGAGCCTTGTCGAACAGATTGTTCAGGCCGGCCGTGATGGTGGTGTTCTTGAAGCCGGTGTAGCTGGCGAAGAGATTGGCCGTGGTGTAATCGTTGATCTTGCGGCGCGGCGTGCCGTAGCGCGTCATGTCCTGGTCCATATAGCCCGACTTGTAGATCGTGGTCAGGGTGGCGGCCCAGTTGTCGCGCGCCCAGCCGATATCGGCGCTCAGCTTGTTGCGCAGGTACAGGGTGCGCAGCGCGAATTGGCCCACCAGCTCCTGCAAGGGCTGGTTCTCCAGGGCACGCTCCTTGTGGCTGATCATGTAGGTGCCGTTCACGCCCGCGCGCCAGGTGCCGCTGCTGTGCTTGAACAGATAGCTGCCACCCCAGTCCAGGCCCTTGGTGGAGCTGTCGGCCGCGTTTTCCCAGCCGGTGGTCACCAGGGACACGCGGCCGCTGCTGTCGCGGGCGAAGCGATCCTTGAACAGGGCGTAGTTGTTCTTGACCTCGCTCAGCGTGAGCTTGCGCAGGCGCTCGTCCAGATCCACGCGCCAGTAGTCGGCGTAGAAGGACAGGTCGCGCAGCGGCGAGAACACGATGCCGATGGTGCCCTGGGTGGACTTTTCGGGCTTGAGGTCGGGCTTGCCGGTCACGATGTAGTCCAGGCGGCGCGTGCAGTTTGGATTGCTGGCGCTGACCGTGGGGCAGAGCTCGGGGTCGCGCCAGTCGGACGTGTCCAGCAGCGGCGCCGTGTTGGGTGCCAGCTGCTGGAAGCTGGGGGCCTTGAAGCCGGTGTTGACCGAGCCGCGCAGCAGCACCATGTCATTGGGCTGGAAGCGGAAGGCGATCTTGGGGTTGGTGGTGCTGCCCACATCGCTGTAGCGGTCATGGCGCAGTGCCAGCTGCAGGTCCAAGCCCTTGACCACCGGCACCGCCAGCTCAGCGTACAGCGCCTTGATGTCACGGCTTTGCTTGCCGATGGCGCTGTTGCCCGGGCACAGCAGCACGTCGGTTGCAGTTGCTGTGCTGCTCAGGCCGGAGACGCAGTTGAAGGCACCGGGCTCGGGCGCGAACTTGTAGCCTTCGCGGCGCAGATCGAAGCCGGCGGCAAAGTCCAGCGAGCCTGCCGGCAGGGCCATCAGGCCGCCCGAAATCGAGCCGTCGAACTGGGTCAGGGTGGTCTCGCCGCCCATGAGGCGACCGCGCGCCTTGGTGGACTCGATCAGGTCCATGGCCGCCTGGCTCTGCTTCTCGCCGGGCTTGACCCAGGGGTTGATGAGGCCGGTCTTGAGCGCCTCATTGAGTTTGGCGGTGTAGGCGTAGCCGTCGATCAGATCCGACCAGGCCTTGGCCTTGGCCGTGGAGAGGCCGAGCTTGTAGGCATAGGCGCCGATATCGCCGTCCAGGCCGGTGGCCAGGCGCTGGTTGTCCGACACATTGCCGATCACGCGGTTGCCGAAGTCCTGCATGCGCCAGCGGTAGGCGATGGGCTTGGTGGGATCGAAGTCGTTGACGCCCGCGCTCTTAAGGTTGAGGTAGTGCGGGCCGTTGACCGGGTAATGGTTGCCGGCCGCGGTCGTGGTGCTGAACTGGGCGGGAGTCAGCTCAGCCTTGGATTCGGTGCGCGAGGCGGTCAGCTCCACGAAGGCGGTGTGGCTGTCGCTCAGCAAGAAGCTGCCGCGCGTCACCAGGTTGAAGGCATCCTTGGGCGGAGCCAGCATGTACTGACGACCATAGTCGGTGTTGCACAGGTAGCGGTTGGCCGCGGCGCTGGCGTTCCAGAGCTGGGGTTGGTACTGCACGCCCGTGGCGATGGCGTCGCAAGAACCCTTGAGGCTCAGGGCATTGATGCGGGTGTACCGGGTGGCGTCGCCGCTGCCCACGGTGGAGCCGGTGGCACCGAGGGCGGTGTTGGCCACATTGATCACGTTGGCGAAAGGATGGCTGGACGAGTCCGGCGAGAGGTAGCGATCAGGCTGGAAGCCATTGGCCCAGCTGCGCTCATTGCCGCGCAGGATGTCGTCTTTGTCCAGGGCCAGGCTGGCCAGCACATTGAAGCGGTCGCGGTCCAGATTGCCGAAGCCGCCGGTGATGCTGGCACGGCGCTTGGTGCCGCCGCCGGATTCCAGGGGCTGGGAGAAGTTCACGCCCACGTCCACGCCCTGCATGTCCTTCTTCAGGATGAAGTTGATCACGCCGCCAATGGCGTCGGTGCCGTAGATGGCGGAGGCGCCGTCCTTGAGCACCTCGACGCGGGCCACGGCCGCCATGGGGATGGCGTTCAGGTCCACCGCGCCACCGCTCATGCCATGGGTGGAGACGCGGCGGCCGTTCAGCAGCACCAGGGTGCTGCCCGGGCCCAGGCCGCGCAGATTGGCGTTGGCCGAGCCGCCGGTCAGGCGGTCGGTGTCGGAGCCGAACACATTGTTGTTGGCCACGGCGCTGTCGGCGCCCGTGCCATTCACGCCCATCTGGCTGAGCATCTGCTCGGCCGTGGTGATGCCCTTGCGATTGAGTTCCGCGGCCGAAATGATCTGCACCGGCAGCGCGCCCTCCGAGGCCAGTCGCTTGATGCTGGAGCCGGTGACTTCCACGCGCTCAACCTTCTTCACCTCCGGGCCGCTCTGCGCCCAGGCCATGCCTGCCACGTGAACGCCCATGCCGACCAGGGCCAGACTGCGCGCGAGTTGGTTCAATTTCAAGCTGCTTCTCCTTCGTAGGGGCTGGCACATCGTGGACGGCGCAAGCCGCTGGTCGATGTGCAGAGGAATGGAATACGGGTCCCTGGGGTGGCTCTGGTGGCGCTGTCTGCGCACGGCCCTCTTGCATTCATGATCAGACAGGGGCCTGAACCCCGCCAGAGGGCTCCCACCCATTTGTTGTGTCTGTCACGATGAATGCTTGTCGCCTGCCCATAACCTGATGGAATGCAGGCCGGAAACCGGCCCGCGGATGCCTGGAGCATGCCTGCTTGTGGGGCATGCGCGTGCCGATCTGGTGCGGTATGCGTCGGGGCATTCCCGAGGTTTCTGGACCTCGAGCAAGAAGTTATGCCGGCAGACGGCGCGGGACTATACAGTGGCCCGCCAAGCTCATCCTGTCCCGTCCCCATGCCACTGATCACCAAGTCCTTGAGTCTGATGGGTGCGGCCCTGCTGCTGTCGGGCTGCGCCAGCCTGAACTCGGTCGGCCCGGACCTGCCCGCCGAGCTGCGCCAGGCGCTGCAGGGCGCCGGCCTGCCCGAGAGCGCCCTGGCCGTGGTGGCCGTGCCCTTGCAGGGCGGGGAGCCCGGGCGTGGCGGCCTGCAGGTGCAGCCCGAGCGGCTGATGCAGCCGGGCTCCATCATGAAGCTGGTGACCAGCGTGGTGGCGCTGGACCGGCTGGGGCCCAACAGCCGGGGCCAGACCGAGCTGTTGGCTGATACGCCCGTCCGTGGCGAGGTGCTGGAGGGGCCGCTGTATCTGCGCGGTGGCGCCGACGACCAGCTGGACTGGGGTGCCCTGTGGCAGATGCTGCGCCAGCTGCGGGAGCAGGGCCTGCGCGAGATCCGCGGCGGCCTGGTGATCGATCGCAGCCTGTTCACGCCGGGTCGGCTGGACATCGGCGTGCCCGCCTTCGATGAGGCACCGGAGTTCCCCTACAACGTGATTCCGGATGCGCTCTATCTGAACGGGCAGCTGCTGGGTCTGCGCCTGCAATCGGACGCGCAGCAGCTGCAGGCGCGGCTGAGTCCGGCCTGGCCCGGCATGCGTGTGGACGCGAGCGGCATGAGGCTTGCGGATCGGGCCTGCCAGGACTGGGCGTCCGGCTGGTTGCTGCCCGCTATGACCTGGCAGGGCGGCGAGGCCGTGGTGCAGCTGCGCGGCAGCTTTCCGCGCCACTGCACGGTCGAGCCCCAGCTCAATCTGATCGAGCGCCAGTGGATTGCCACCCAGGCCCTGCGCCAGATCTGGCGTGAGCTGGGCGGCAGCCTGGCGGGCGAGGACCGCGAGGGCACGACGCCGGCCGGCGCCGTACGGCTGGCCCTGCACCAGGGCAGGCCCCTGGCCGAGCTGATGTACGGCATGAACAAGCGCTCGGACAATCCGCTCACCCGCCTGGTCTATCTGCGCCTGGGCGCGGCGGCCGCGGCGCCGGGTGAGGACAGCCGCGCCGCGGCCGAGCGCCAGATCCGCGCCTGGTTTGCCGAGCAGGGCATAGACGCCCAGGGCCTGGTGATGGACAACGGCTCCGGCCTGTCGCGCAGCGAGCGCATCAGCGCGCGTCAGATGGTGGCCTTGCTGCTGGCCTCGCAGCGCGGCCGTCATGGACCGGAGCTGCTGGTCAGCCTGCCGGTGGCCGGGGTGGACGGCACCTTGAGCCGGCGCCTGCGTGAGGGCCCGGCGGCGGGTCGGGCCCGCCTCAAGACCGGCACGCTGCGCGATGTCACGGCCCTGGCCGGCTTCGTGCCCGATGCGGCCGGCCGCACCTGGGTGGTGGCGGCCATGCTCAATGACGAACGCGCCGGCCCGCGCGGCAGTGCGGTGCTGGATGGCCTGATCGATTGGCTGGCGCGGCAGCGCTGAACGCCACCCGCTCAGTGACCGGGGCAGCGCAGCGGGCTTGATCGGCTCGCGGGGACAGGCTGCCGACTTTGGCCTATGCTGAAGCCGCCATGGATCTGTTCATCGACGAGGCGAGCTACCTGGTCCTGGCCCGCTCGGCCGGGCAGGCCGGAGCCGGCGTGGCCGAACGCCTGGCCCTGTGCTGGCACCAGCGCCAGCGCGACCCGGCCGCCGCCCTGGCCCTGAGCGCCCAGCTGCGAACCCTGGTGCCCGAGCTCGGCCGTGCCCGGCTGGATCTGGTCGAGGCCGAGCTCGCATTGCTCCGGATGGATTTACCCCTTCTGGACCAAGCACTAGGGCGCGCACGTCAGGCGTTCGAGGCGGCAGAGGATGCGCAAGGACTGGCCGATTGCGACTGGCTGGAGGCCTGGCGTGCCTCCACCGAAGGTCGGCAGCCCCAGGCGCTGCCCTGGCTGGAGAGTGTGCGGCAGCGGGCCGGGGCGCAGTCCCAGCGTGCCCAGGCCGCGAGCTTGTGGTCAGACTTGCTGCAGACCTTTGCCGACCCGCTGGCGGGCCGCGCTCGCGGCGCACCGTCGCTGGAGCAGATTGGCACGCTACCCGTGGGCGTGGACGCCTGGGCCCACGAGCTTCGCGGCACACTGGCCGCCCAGGCCAGTGACTATGGCCGGGCCGCCGGCGAACGCCTCCAGGCCTTTGAGAAGGCCCGCAACAGCGGCCAGCTGCACCGAGCCGTGGTGGCCATCCACAACGCCGTGGATGCGCTCAACAATCTGGGCATCTACGAGCAGTCCTTGCAGTGGATGGAGCATGCGCTGGAACTGCTGCGCCCGCGCGCCTGGCCGCTGCTGGAGGGGCACAGCCTGACCCAGCTGGGCGATACGCTCAGGCGCCTGGGGCGGCTGGATCAGGCCCTGCAGGCGCTGGATGAGGCCCTCGACAGGCTGGGCGGCCTGCCGACCTCCAGACCCTATGCGATTTTGCTCAAGTGTCGGGGTGATCTGCTGCTGGATCGCGCCGAAGCGGAACCGGCCCTGCAGACCTTCGAGCAGCTCCAGGCCCACGGCCAGGCCCGGCTGCACCCCGATCTGGGCATACATGCCCTGCGTGGCGGGGCGCAGGCCTTGAGCCTGCTCGGGCGGGGACAGGCGGCGCTGTGTCGCGCGCATACGGCCCTGCAGCGCGCCCGTGACAGCGCGCATGTGTACCGGCAGATCGAGTCGCTGCGCGCGCTGGCCCGCCTGCATGCGGCTCACCCGGCGCTGAAGCCGGACGAGCCCTTGCAGGCGCCCAGCCCGGCCTTGCACTACCTCTTGCAGGCGCAGGATCTGGCCGGCACATTGGCCGGCTTTTCGCCTCCCGGCGAGCTCTGGGACGAGCTGGCCGATGCCTGGGCGGCCAGCGGCGATATGGCGCAGGCCTACCGGCTGTGCCGCGTGGCCGAGGCTGCCAAGCGCCGCAGCCAGACCGATCAAGCTGCCCAGCGTGTGCTGGCCATGCAGGTCTTGCACGAAACCGAGCAGGCGCGTGCCCAGGCGGCCGAGCAGGCGCGGCGCGCCGACCGGCTGGATCGTGAGATGGCCCAGCGTGTGCAGCAGGGCAAGCTGCAGGCCCTGAGTCGTCTGGTGGCCGGCGTGGCCCATGAGCTCAACACGCCGCTGGGCAACAGCCTGATGGCCGCCAGCAATCTGCAGTCCCGTGGGGACGAGCTGCACCAGGCCTTGCAGGTGCAGCAGCTGCGCCGCAGCGCGCTGGAGGCCTTTCTGGATCAGATCCGCAGCTCGGGGGCGCTGCTGACGCGCAATCTGGAGCGTGCGGCCAGCCTGGTCGAACAGTTCAAGCAGCTGGCCGTGAGCTCCGACGCCCGGGTGCGGCAGCGCCTGCGGCTGCGCCCGCTGTGCGAGCAGCTCCTGCATGAGTTCCAGGGCCAGCTCGCGTCCACCCCAGACTTGCGCCTGGCGCTGGTGCTGGAGGTGGATCCGCGTCTGATCCTCAGCAGCGATCCCGTGGCGCTGCAGCAGCTGCTGGCCGAACTGCTGATCAACGCACGCCTGCATGCCTTTGCGGGGCGCAGCCAGGGGTGCGTGAGCCTGCGCGCCGCTATTGAAGGCGAGCGTGGGCTGCGCCTGAGCCTGGAGGACGATGGTTGCGGCATCGCAGCGGACAACCTGTCCCATGTGTTTGAACCCTTTTTCAGCACCCGTTTTGGTCAGGGGCGCAGCGGCTTGGGACTGCATATCTGCCACAACCTGGCGCTGGCCCGTCTGGGGGGGACGCTGAGCGTCAGCAGCGAGCCCGGCAGGGGTTGCTGTTTCACCCTGCTGCTGCCCGATGCCTATCCTGAACTGCGTGACGAGGCGCTATCCTCGTCCTGAGGATGATCCACAAGGAGCGCGACGCATGCAGCGTGCAGACGGCTGGAGCGAGGTGGTTGACCAGAGGAGGTGGTGGAGGCTGACAAGGCTGCTGTGCGGCTTGGCGCTGCTGTCCTCGCAGGCTGCGCTGGCGGCCGAGCCGCCGCGCCGTTTCCTGACCGAACCCTTCCCGCCCTACACCTTTGCCGACGAGGCAGGCCGCGCCGCTGGTCCCATGGTGGATGTCTTGCGGGAGGCCTGCGAACAGCTGGGCTGGCGCTGCAGCATCGAGGTCCTGCCCTGGCGGCGGGCGCTTAACGAGGCGCAGCGCGGCGAGGCTCATGGGCTGTTCACCATCTCTGACACGCCGGAGCGGCGGGCCTATTTCCATGTGAGCGCGCCCGTGGTGGACGGGCGCTACACCTTGTTTGCCCGGGCGGGTGAAGACTTTGTGTACCGCGGTCGGCCCGAACAGCTGGCGGGTCGCACCGTCGCGGCCTATGGTCCCTCGGGCACCCTGCTGGCCCTGGAGGAGCTGGCCCAAGCCGAGCCCAGCCTGCGGGTCGAGACCGAGCCGGACAATCTCACCGTGCTGCGCAAGCTGGTGGCGGGCCGCTACGGACCCGAGGGTCTGGCCCTGATCAATGAGGGCGTGGCCCTGCACCTGATCCGCGAGCGCGGCGTGGGCGGCTTGCAGGCCGCCGGGGTGGTGAAGCAGTTCGCCTACTCCTTCGGCCTCGCGCGCAGCCGGGTCAGCCTCAAGGAGTTCCAGGCCTTCAACGCCACCCTGGTGCGCCTGTGCCGCAGCGGCCGCAGTGCCGCCCTGATCAAGCCCCACGCCGTGCCAGCCTCGCCTTGCGCCAAGGCGTCCTGATGCCGGCCCTGCTCTTTCAGAGCGCCACGGGCCGCAGGATTTGCAAGCTGCCGGCGTCGGCGTCGATCTCGGCCTCGGCGCCCACGGGAATCGTGAACTTGCGGCGGATGTGGCCGATCATGGCGCCGCGGTAGACCGGCACCTTCAGCGGCAGGAAGTAGTCGTCGAAGACTTCGTCCAGCGTGTGGCTGGCATAGCCGTCGCCGGGCTCGCACCGCGTGAATTTGCCGATCACCACGCCGCTGAGCTGGCTCAGCGCGCCGCACAGGCGCAGGGTGGAGAGCATGCGCTCCACGCGGTAGATGTATTCGTTGACCTCTTCCAGAAAGAGGATGGCGCCGCGGCAGTCCGGGAAGTAGGGCGTGCCGGCCAGGGAACTGAGCACGGCCAGATTGCCGCCCACCAGGGGGCCGCGGGCGCGGCCGCCGCGCAGGGTACTGATGCGGTCGTCCTTCTGCACCAGGTTGTCGCCGCGCTCGCCCTTGGGGTTGCTGAGCAGCGGGGCCTCGGCGTTCATGACCAGGGCGCGCCAATGCGCCACCGAGAAGGCGTTCCACTCCGATTCGGCCACCGGTGCGTGAAAGCTCACCAGACCGGCCTGACGCTGCATGGCATTGAGCAGGCTGGTGATGTCGGAAAAGCCCCCGAAGTACTTGGGCTTGCGCCGCATCAGGGCGTAGTCCAGCTTGTCCAGAATGCGGTTGCAGCCCGAGCCGCCGGTCATGGCCATGATGCCGGCGACGCCGTCGTCGGCAAACATGGCGTTCAGATCGGCCGCACGCTGTTCATCGGTGCCGCCGAACTTGCCCCAGCGCGCGCGCAGATGAGGCGCTTCACGCACCTTGAAGCCCAGGGCCTGCAGGGCCTCGGTGGCGATGGCATAGGGCTCGCGCTCGAAGGTGGCCTTGGCCGGGCTGACCAGGGCGATGGTGTCGCCGGGCTGCAGGCGGCGCGGATAGACCGGGGCCGGGCTCGCCGGCGCGACAGCCCGGGTGGCGGGCGCGGCCAGACCGGCACCCGCGGCGAACAGTGATTGGCCCAGCAGGCGGCGGCTCAGCGTCATGGTGGCCTACATCACCCGCGGCAGGTCGCGGCGCACCGCGACGCGGTCGCCGAAGTCGAAATGCCACCACTCGGTGCTGATGCCCTGGAAGCCGGCCTGGCGCATCGCGGCGCGCAGCCAGCCCCGCTCCACCAGATGCTCGGGCCGGAGCAGGCCCAGGGCCAGATGCTCGGCCTCGTGGTCGGGGTGGGAGGTGAGGGCCATCTCGTCAAAGCCCGATCCCATGTCCACCTCGCGGCCCTGGGGGTCCAGCAGGGTCAGGTCCACGGCCATGCCGTAGCTGTGGATGGAGCCGCGCACCGGGTTGGCCAGATACAGGGTCAGGGGCGTGCCCTGCAGCTCGTCCCACAGCACCTCCTGCACGCGCTGGGGGCGCAGCGCGTCCAGCACCAGCATGCGGTAGCCGGGGCGGTGGGCCTGCAGCCAGCGCGCGGCCTGCTCCAGAGCGTCGGCGGCCTCGCGACGCAGATAGCCGCAGTCCAGGCCGCCATAGACATTGCGGCCCACAAAGTTATCGGGCGTGGCGTAGCGCAGCTCCACCGCAATGCCGGGAATGCTCAGCAGGGCGCGGAAGTCGGCATGGCCGGGCACCTCCTCGCAGGGAATCATGGGCGGCGTCAGGGATTCGGGGGCGTTCACGCCAGGGTCTCCAGATTGTCCTTGGCGGCATCGCCGAGAAAGCGCACCAGACGACGCGCGGTCTGGGCCAGGGGCGCATTGGCGGCGCTGAGCAGATAGAGCTGCACCGGCAGATGCGGCGCCACGGGGCGCAGGCGCAGGCGGCTGCGGTCGGCGCCGGCGGCGGTGAAGGGGTCGACGATGGCCAGGCCCAGGCCGGCCTCCACCAGGGAGCGGGCCAGCTGGTAGGTCTGCACCGTCAGGCGGCTGCGCGGCTGCAGGCCCTGGGCCTCGCAGGCATTGAGCACCACGCTGCCCAGGGGATCATCGGCCGGCAGGGCCACCAGCTCGCTGTGGATCTGACCCAGGGGCAGGGGACCCTCGCCGGCGGCCTCGGGTGAGCCCAGGGGGCACAGGGCCACCATGGGGCCGCTGGCGATGCTCTCGGAGCGTATGCCCGGGTGGCGCGGGTCCTGCAGCGAGAGGGCCAGATCGGCCTCGCCCAGCAGCAGGGCCGAGACGATCTCGCGGGTGTGGTTGGTGGCCAGCACGCAGCGGGCCTGGGGATAGGCCCGGCACCACTGGCTCATGGCCTGGGGAATGACCGTGGCGCCCAGGGTGGGCGTGGCCACCAGGCGCACCTGCTCGGACTCGCCGCTGCGCAGATTGGCGGCCAGGCGCCGTATCGAGACCAGATCGCGGTTGAGCTTGTCGATCTCCACGAACAGGCGCTCGGCCTCGGGCGTGGGGTAGAGCTTGCCGCGCACCCGGTCGAACAGGGGCATGCCCAGCTGCAGCTCGCAGTGCTGCAACACCTTGGTCACGGCGGGCTGGGAGATGTGCAGCAGCTGGGCGGCACCGCTGATGGTGCCGGCCTGCATCACCGCGTGGAAGACCTCGATATGGCGCAGCCTCATGCCCGGCAGCCTCTTGCGGCGCAGCGGCGCGGAGCGGCTTCGGCGGGGGACCTGGGCAGGGGCATGGGCTTCATGACAGGACCGGTCATTGTTTGGAGGCGGGACGGCGCTCGCAACTGAATAGAGCGGAGGCAAATATAACTTTGCGTTATCGCCTCCGTGAACCCGTTGTGAGAACCCGGCCCGCTGCCGGTCGGTCCTGCGCCAGCCCTACCAGCGCGAGGTATAGGGCTTGGCCTCGCCGCTGAGCGGGCTGCTGCTCTTGAGCAACATGCCGCCGGGGCTGCTGGCCACATCGATCAGGGCGGCGGTCTCGGGGTCGAGCTGGCCGTCGTAGCGGCTGGGCCGGTACTTCATCTGGAAGGTGACGATGGTTTCCTGCGTCAGCTGATCAAGCTGGCCATGGCGCGGCACGTTGTAGCCTATGCGCGCCAGGCGCTCCTGGGCCCAGGCGTAGTCGGGCGGCTGCAGGGTGAAGAGCGGCACCTTGGCCGCCACCTGGGCGGCGTCGGGCCAGGGAATCAGGCCGGCATCGGCAAACTGCTTCCAGGGGAACATGGGGCCCGGGTCCTGCTTGCGGCCGGGTGCGATGTCCGCATGGCCCAGGATGCGCTCGGGCTTGATGCCGTGGCGGGCCACGATGTCCTTGCTGAGGGCGAGCACCGCGTCGATCTGCTTTTGCGAGAAGGGGGCGTAGACGCGTCCGGCCGCGGTGTCGGTGTAGCCGGGGTTGACGATCTCGATGCCGATGGAGGCGGCGTTCAGATTGCTGTGGCCGGCCCAGAAGCTGGGGCCGGCATGCCAGGCGCGGCGGTTTTCGTCGACCAGGCGGTAGATGGTGGGGGGCTCGTCGCGCACCAGATAGTGCGAGGAGACCAGACCGCCGCTGGTCAGCACCTTGAGCGACTTGGGAAAGTCCAGCACCGTGTAGTGCAGGATCAGGAACTGGGCGCGGCTGTCCTGGTTGTCCGAGGTGTAGCTGCTGTCGATCTGCAGCGCGGGCGGGGTTTGCGGACCCGTGGCGCAGGCGCTGAGCAGCAGGGCCAGGGTCAGCGGGGCGAGCAGTGGCGGGATCTTCATGAGCGGGCGGCCAGCTGGGCGGCGGTGAGATGGGGTTGCAGATGCGTGATGGTGAGCGAAGTGTCGCCGGGCAGGCCCGCGCGCAGGCCCTCGCCCAGCAGCGGGTGCAGCTGCAGGGCGCGCCCGGCGGCCACCACCGGACGCGCACCATAACGCCGGATCAGCGCCAGCGCCAGCCGGGCCAGCTCCTGGCCCGCACGATAAAGCAGCGCGCGGGCCTGCGCGTCGCCGTCCTGCTCGGCCGCCGCCGCCACGGCCAGGGCCAGGCGGCCCATATCGCCGCGCTCCCCGCCGTAGACAAAGGCCCGGCTGCGGGCCCAGTCGCTGTCGCCCAGGGCCTCGAAGACCCGGCGCGCCAGGGCCGAGTCCCGCCAGGCGCCCGGCGCCTCGTCCTCGCGCCGCCAGACCTGGGCCAGGGCCTCGCGGGCGATCCAGAACCCGCCGCCCTCGTCGCCCAGCAGGGGGCCACGACCACCGGCGCGCTGCATGCGGCCCTGTTCGTCGATGAAGGCCGCGATGGCGCCGGTGCCGGCGTACAGCAGATAGCCCTCGCCCGGCGCGAAGGCGCTGCGATAGGCAATGTCCATATCGCTGCCCACGAAGATGGCGGCGGGCGCCAGGCCCAGGGCCTGGGACAGCAGCTCGCGCAGCTGGGCGGCCGCCGGGCCGTCGGACTCGCCCACGCCGGTGATGCCGGCGTAAATGCCCCGCGGCCGGCCCCGCGCCAGCACGGCGCTGGCCAGGACCTGGCTGATCTGGGCCAGGCTCACGCGCCCCGCGCTGCTGGCCAGCTGCAGGCCGCTGAGGCCGGCCACCTGGCCCTCGGCCAGGACATGACCATCGACCTGGGCCAGGGCCCAGCGGGTCTGGGTGCCCCCGGCGTCCAGGCCCAGGCCCAGCGCGGTGGTGGAGTAAGGGGAGACTGACATGGTCGGCGGCCTAGCTTAGAGCCCCGCGGATACCGGCGCCAATGTCAATGCCGGGCCGGGCCATAACCTGGGCTCAGGCGTGCGCCCCGCGTCCTGCCGAGCCCCCCCTAATTTGCAGGTAGACGCCACGGTAAAACTGAGGTGCCGGGGGGGCACACTGCGGTGCAGCATTGCCTTGCAGGAGTTTTCCCATGCCCAGCTCGATCACCCAGACTTCCCGCCCCACGCCCTGGCAGCGTCTGCGCACTGCCGCCGTCATGGCGCTTGGCACCCTGGCGAGTGCGGGCGCCATGGCCGGTTTCATCACCCTGAATGAAGCCGGCATGGACAGCATCTTCAGCCAGCCCAGCTTTGGCTCGCAGACCGTGGACATCCGATTCAACGCTCCGATGACCCTGGTCAAGCCCAGCCTGCTGGGCCTGGACAGCATTTGGGAGATGGACGAGCTGCGCAGCCTGGCCGCGCCGGGCAGCAAGACCGTGAGCATGTTCTTCGCGGACAGCATCAACTGGTGCGGCGAGGACGGCAGCAACTTTGTGGGTTGCGCGGATCTGGGTGGCCCCGGCTACCCCGCCGCGCGCATCATGGTGCTGAAGTCCAGTACCGCGGCTTCAAATTTGGGGGCCGTCCTGGCCGCGCATGAGCTGGCTCATGTGCTGGGCCTGGACCATGTCAACACCAGCGGCAATTTGATGAATCCCTTTATCGGGGCCACCAGCCTGAGCTTCAGCCAGGTCAGCAGTCTGCTGAGCAGCCCCATGATCCAGCTGGACGGCGCTCAGCGCTTTGTCTCGATCACGCCCATCGCCCTGGTGGCCCAGGTGCCCGAGCCGGCCAGCTGGGCCATGCTGGGCCTGGGCGTGCTGGCCCTGGGCTGGCGCCGTCGGGCCCGGGCCGCCTGAGCCCGCGGCAGCTTCAGTCCGCCATCAGCCGCAGGGCCGCACGCGGGCCCTCATTGCCCACGCGGTCCAGGGCCGAGACCACCAGGGCCTCCAGTCCCGCGCGCTCCAGCAGCAGCTCGGTCTCTTGTGTGGTGCTGAAGCGCCATTGGCCCGCACGGCGTTGCCAGAGCGCATAGCGCAGCACCGGCTTGCCGGGGCCGGGACGCAGCTGCAGGCGCAGCTGGGCGGGGTCCGCCTCCTGCAGGGCCAGCTGCGGGGCAGCCGGGCCGCCCGCTTCCAGCCAGGGTGTGGCGGGCACCAGGGCTTGTTCGGCATAGAGTTCGCGCTGCAGGGCCTCACTCAGGCCGCGGCGGTTCTGGCTCAGGGCCACCATGCTGAAGTGCGCGTGACCGCTGCCGGGATAGGCCTGGCGGCTGTGGGCGATCTGGGCCGTGATCTCCTCGACGGGCCAGCCCTCGGCCTTGTCGGCCGGGGTGATGCGGCTGGTGAAGAGCCCCGCCCAGATATGGCGGCCCTGGCGGTTCTGCGCGTTCCAGTAGTCCAGCAGGGGCGCAAAGGCCTGGGCCCGCTGGGCCCGCGGCCAGTAGAGCTGGGGCAGCAGATAGTCCAGCCAGCCCTCGTGCAGCCAGCGCTCCACATCGGCATAGAGCTTGTCGTACTGGCTGAAGCCGGCAATGCCCTCGGGCCGCAGCGCCGGCTTGGGCAGGCCAAAGGGGCTGATGCCAAAGCGCACCCAGGGCTTGGTGCTGCGGATCAGCTGATGCAGGCGCTGCACCAGCTCGTCCACATTCTGGCGCCGCCAGTCGGCCCGGCCCAGCTTGCCGCCCCCCTGCACATAGCGCTGCCAGGCGGGCTCGTCCGGGAAGTCCAGCTCCAGCTTGGACGCCGGGTCGCTGCCCGGCTGCGGGACGGGGTAGGGGTAGAAGTAGTCGTCGATGTGGATGCCGTCCACGTCGTAGCGCTGCAGCACATCGCGGAACACGGCCAGGGTGTGCTCGGCCGCACCGGGCTCGCCCGGGTCCAGCCAGAGCTGGTCGCCATAGCGCTTGACCCAGTCGGGACGGGTCTGGCTCAGATGGTTGGTGGCCGGGGCCGACTTCGCGCCGCTCTGGCGCGCGCGGAAGGGGTTGAACCAGGCGTGCAGCTCCAGGCCGCGCTGGTGGGCCTCGGTGATCCACAGGGCCAGGGGGTCATAGCCCGGCGAGCGGCCCTGCTGCCCGCTCAGGTACTCGCTCCAGGGTTCCAGGCGCGAGTCGTAGAACGCATCGGCGCTGGTGCGGATCTGCAAGATCAGGGCGTTGAGCTTGAGTGCCACGGCCCGGTCCAGGATGGCGCGCATCTCGGCGATCTGCTGGTCGGCGCTGAGGCCGGGCTGGCTGGGCCAGTCGATATTGGCCACGGTGGCCACCCAGGCGGCGCGGAACTCGCGCGGCGCCGGCGGGGCCGCGGCGGCCAGCTCGGGCGCGGGGCGCGCGAGTGGGGTCCGGTCTTGCGGCGGCGGCAGGCTGCCGCAGGCCGACAGGGCGGCGCCGGCACCGCCGGCCAGCAGCAGGCGACGGCGCCCGGCATTCAGACTTTGACGAACCATTGCTTCTTCCACATGAACCAGGCCACACCATACATGGCGCCCAGGAATGCCAGCGCATACAGCAGGGAGGCATTGACCGGCGCCAGCCCCAGCTGCTGGATCGGCGCGTAGATCAGGGCCTTGAGGCTGGTCTGACCGTCGGGCTTGACGCTGGCCAGCAGCTTGGCCACCAGGCCCGAGAACGCAAAGATGAACAGCGCATTCATGCCGAAGACCAGCAGGGGCTTGGCCAGCACGGCCATGCGCGCGCGCACCAGCGGCAGGGGCATGGCGTCCAGCAGCCAGTAGCAACAGGCGAACACCAGCTGGGCCCAGCCCGCCATCGCGAACACATAGGACGGCGTCCACAGATTCTTGTTGATGGGCATCAGCCAGGCATCCAGAACCTGGCCGATCCACAGGCAGGCAAGACCCGAGACCATGAACCACCTGGCCTTCTCGCCCGGCTCGCGGCGGCTCAGCAGCCACTGGCCGGCCAGCACGCCCAAGAGCTGGCTGGCGACGGCCGGCAGGGTGGACAGCAGGCCCTCGGGGTCCCAGGTCTTGCTCTGGCGCCAGAGGTGGCCTTCCATCAGCCAGCGGTCCAGCCAGGCGCCCACATCCTCGCCCGGGCGCAGCGAGCCGGTGTGCCACACGCCCTGGGCATCCGGCACCGGCACGCCCAGCTGGATGGCGCTGTAGAGCGCCATCAGGCCCAGGGCCCAGGCCAGCTGGCCGCGCCAGCCCCACCACAGCACGATGGGCGCGGCCAGCAGGGTGCACAGGCCCAGGCGCTGCAGCACGCCGGGAATGCGCAGCTCGGCCAGGCTGAAGCTGGGGATCCAGTTGAGCAGCAGGCCGATGGCGATGATGGTGAAGGCGCGCCGCGCCGTCTGGGCCAGCAGCTTGAGCTTGTCATCGCCCAGCGCCGCGCGGCGGCCCAGGCTGATGGGCATGGCCATGCCGCTGATGAAGACGAAGAAGGGAAAGATCCAGTCCGTGAAGGTCCAGCCATGCCAGGGCGCATGCCCCAGCGGGCCGTACAGATGGCTCCAGCTGCCCGGGTTGTTGACCAGCAGCATGGCGGCAATGGTGAAGCCGCGAAAGACATCCAAGGACAGCAGGCGGGTATTCATCGGGCCGCGTCGTCCTCGGTCTTCTTGCCGAACTCGGCCGGCACCTTGATCAGCGCGGCCATGGCAAAGGACGGCAGCGTGGCGATCAGCACCCAGATGAAGAAGTTTAGATAGCCCAGCTGCTGCTGCAGCCAGCCGCTCCACATGCCGGGCAGCATCATGCCCAGGGCCATGAAGCCGGTGCAGATGGCGTAGTGCGCAGTTTTATGCTCGCCCTCGGCCACATAGATCATCACCAGCAGATAGGCCGCGAAGCCCAGGCCGTAGCCGAACTGCTCGAAGGCGATGGCGGCGCTGATCAGCCACAGATTGCCTGTCGGCCAGGCCGCCATCAGCACATAGACGATATTGGGCACATTGATGGCCAGCACCATGGGCCACAGCGCCCGGCCCAGACCCACGCGCGAGATGATCCAGCCGCCCAGCAGGCCGCCCAGGGTCAGCGCCGTCAGGCCCACGGTGCCGTAGGCGATGCCCAGCTGCTTGGTCGTCAGCGCCAGGCCGCCGGCCTCCAGCTTGTCCAGCAGAAAAGGGGTGGCCAGCTTCAGCAGCTGGGCCTCGGGGAATCGGTACAGCAGCAAAAAGGCCAGGAAGACCGCAATGCCTGGCTTGCGGAAGAAGGCCGCGAACACGGTCAGGAACTCGGCCAGCCAGCTTTGTCCGGTGTGCACGCGCGCCTGGTCGGCTGCCGGCCGCGGCAGGGCCCACTGGTGATAGGCCGCCATGGCGACGAAGAAGCCCGCCAGGATGAAGAAGACGATGCTCCAGGCCGTCGTCATGCTGCCGGTGCGCTCCTGCAGCTCGCCCGCCAGATAGACCAGGCCGCCCTGACCGCCGATATTGGCCAGGCGGTAGAAGGTGGAGCGCACGCCCACGAAGGCCGCCTGCTGGTGGGTCTTGAGCGCCAGCATGTAGAAGCCGTCGGCCGCGATGTCATGCGAGGCTGAGGCAAAGGCCATCAGCCAGAACATGGCCAGGGTCAGCTGGAAGAACTTGGGCGCCGGCACCGACAAGGCCACCAGGGCCAGGCTCGCACCCACCAGGAACTGCAGCGCCGTGATCCAGTGCCGCTTGGTGCCGAAGATCTCGATCAGCGGCGACCACAGCGGCTTGATCACCCAGGGCAGGTAAAGCCAGCTGGTGTACAGCGCGATCTCGGCGTTGGAGACCTCCAGGTTCTTGTACATGACCACCGACAGGGTCATGACCACCAGATAGGGCAGGGCCTGGCCGAAGTAGAGGCTGGGAATCCAGGCCCAGGGGTTGCGGGCGTTGCTGCGGCTGGCTTCAGGGATGCTTGTTGTCATGCGCTAGGGTTCGTTTCGGCGTCGGGACCACCCCAGCCTCGGTCGGGGCGGTCTGCAGCGGCCTGCTCGACGGCAGCCGCATCCTGCGGCGTGCATTCTCGGCCCGCAAGCGGGACAACTCCATGCGCTCGACGCTGACCTCTGCCGCGCGCTCCAGGGTGCCGCGGCGCTGGGCCTGGGCCCAGTTGCGCAGGGTCTGTTCGGCCAGGCCCAGTTCACGGGCGGCGGCATAGACGCCACACTGGGCCGCACGGGCCAGGGCCTCGCGCTTGAAGTCCAGGGTGTATTCGCGCCGTGGCGCGCCGCGCAGATTCATGGGCGGCGCCCGCTCAGCCCGCGTCCAGGGCCTGGCGCACGCGGCCCTGGGCCTGGTCCAGCAGCTGGCGTGCCGCCTCCACCGAGACTTGGCGGCGCAGCGCCACCACGGCCACCTTGACCTGGAAATCGCAGCGCTCCAGCACCGCACGGGCCTGGGCCTCATCGGCGCCGGTGGCACGCATGGTCAGGGCCACGGCGCGGCGCAGCAGCTTGGCATTGCTGGCCTTGAGGTCCACCATCAGATTGCCGTAGACCTTGCCCAGCCTGACCATCAGGCTGCTGGAGAAGGTGTTGAGCGCCATCTTCTGCGCGCTGCCGGCCTTGAGCCGGGTGGAGCCCGAGATCACCTCCGGGCCGGTGTCCAGCGTGATGCCGATCTCGGCCGCCGCCGTCACCGGCGCGCCCTCATTGTTGGCAAAGGCAATCGTCAGGGCGCCGGCGCCGCGCGCCGCCTCCAGTGCGCCCAGCACATAGGGCGTGCCGCCCGAGGCGGCCAGGGCCAGCAGCACATCGTGCGGACCGATGTTCACGCCCTGCACATCGCGTGCGCCCTGCGCCTGGTCGTCCTCGGCGCCTTCCACCGCCACGAACATGGCCTCCTGTCCGCCGGCGATCAGGGCCAGGGCACGCTCGCGCGGCCAGGAGAAGGTGGGGTAGAGCTCCACGCTGTCCAGCACGCACAGACGCCCCGAGGTGCCGGCGCCGGCATAGATCAGGCGCCCGCCGGCCTGGATGCGCGGCAGGGCGGCGGCCACGGCCTGGGCCAGCTGCGGCCCGGCAGCGCGGACCGCGGCCACCGCCTGCAACTGATCCTCGACAAAGGCGCTGATCAGCTGGGGCAGTTCATACAGGTCCAGATCCGGGTGGGCCGTGCTGGGTGTCTCGGTCTTGAGCATGTGGGGCGGGGTGTGCTGGCGGGAGCGTTCACTCTAGAGCTGCCCCGCCCCTCTGACCAATGAATGCCGACGCTCGGCACATAACGCCAGGTAATCGACCCCCCCGCGGCCCATTCGGCGGCTAGGGCTCGTAGCGCAAATCCAGCGGGGTCGCATACTCGCCGCTGCGCGTGCCGCCACTGCTGATGCCCATGGGAACGCTGGCAGGCTGGCTGAGCGCCCAGGTGAGCCGGAAGTCACAGCTCTTGTGCGGGCTGTTGCTGCTGCTCGGTAGCTGCGTCAAGAAGCGCGTGAGGTCAGCGCTGCGCAAGCGGTAGCGTTGAATCTCGCCTTGCGCCTCGATCAGCTCAAAGGGAGGTTCTTGGGCGAAGGCCGCGAGACTACCGTCTTGACGTGAGCAGCTGGCCGAACTCTTGAGCAGCGGTCGTCCTCGCGACGGAACCTGGAGCAGCACCTCAAGATCGGGACTGTTGCCATTCATGCGCACAGGCCCGCTGGGGCTGATCATGCTGAAGCGGGGTGGAATCTGCACCGCGCTGTTGTACGCGCTCCCGGCGCGACGAAAGCTCACCATGACCTGAGCTTGCTCGGCTGCGCCATCGAAGACCGCCACATAGTCAGAGGCGCTAGGGCTGCTCGGCCTGAGCTCCAACGTCCGACCTTGCAGCTCGGTGCTCAGGGCATCTCCGCCGGCCAGCTGCAGCACGGCCCATTTGCCGTCCTGATGCAACTGCGCCCTGACCGTCAGGACCGAGCCGGTCTGGGTGGCGGTGTAGCTCAGCCGGACGTCTTGGGTGGCGGCCTCGGACGAGGGCTTGCAGTTGGCAATTGCGCAGACCACGCCGTTTGCGAAGCCGGCCCCAATGGAGCGGCCCAGGTCTTCCGCATCGGATGATGAGCCGCCGCCGCACGCCGCCAGCAGCGCCCCCAGCGCGACAGGAACAAGAAAGTGGCGCCCGCGGCGCGCATGTGTTGTTGGCATATTGCTCCCCTGTGTGCTGCCCTTGTTGGAGGCAGTCGGCAGGCATTATGCAAATGGGAGATCATCCGGGACATCAGAAACTGGAGAGCTCGCCATGCGTCGCTTTGATATCTCACGCCGACTGGCTGTCGCCGCCCTGCTGCTGGTCGGCGCCTCGGCCCAGGCCGCCTTGCAGGTGGGCGCACGTGCCCCCGATTTCCGGGCCGAGGCCGCGCTGGGTGGCCAGGGCTTTGCCTTCCACCTGGGCACCGCGCTGAAGGAGGGGCCGGTGGTGCTGTACTTCTACCCCAAGGCCTTTACCAGCGGCTGCACCATCGAGGCCAAGCGCTTCGCCGACGCCACGCCTCAGTTCAAGCAGCTGGGTGCCACCGTGATCGGCATGTCCAACGACGATATCGCCACGCTCAAAAAGTTCTCGGTCGAGGCCTGCCGCAGCCAGTTTGCCGTGGCGGCGGACGCGGGCGCCAAGGTGATGAAGGACTATGACGCCGCCCTGCGCATCGTGCCCGGCATGGCCGACCGCATCTCGTACCTGATCACGCCCGACGGACGTATTGCCGCCGTGCACGAGAGCATGAATCCGGACGGCCATGTGGATGCCATGCTGCAGGCCTTGCAGCGTTGGAAGAGCGGGGCCGCCAAGCCCTGATCCTCGCCCCATTGCTCCCCTGAGCCATTGCGCCGCTGGGCTGCGGCGCTAGCATGCGCAGCTTCGCCGCCCCAGCCCATGCCGCCACACACCGCGCCCTCGCCCCGCCTCTTCGCCCTGGCCTGGCCCCTGTTCATCGAGCTGCTGCTCGGCCTGGCCGTGGGCATGATCGGGACGCTGCTGGCCGCCCGGGTGTCGGATGCAGCCGGGGCGGCCTTTGCGCTGGCCAATCATGTGCTGGCCACGCTCTTCATCCTGTTTCGCATCATCGGGGCCGGTGTCAGCGTGGTCGTGACCCAGAGCCTGGGTGGCGGACGCCGCGACCAGGCCGACGCCCTGGCCCGCGCTGCCCTGGGCGCCAGCAGCTGGATCGGCCTGCTGGGTGGGGCCGCGGCCCTGCTGGGCGCCGGGCCCTTGCTGCGCCTGCTGAACGCGCCGGCCGAGGTGCTGCCCCTGGCCCAGCCCTTTCTGATGGCCCTGGCCCCGGCCCTGCTGCTGGATGCCTGGAATGCCTGCATGGCCAGCGTGATGCGCGCCCATCTGCGCAGCCGGGACACCTTGGCGGTGCTGGTGGCCATGCAGCTGTGCCAGCTGGCGCTGGCTATTCCGCTGATGCAGTGGCTGGGTCTGCCGGGCTTTGCCCTGGCCCTGGTGCTCAGCCGCGGCTTGGGTCTGGGCCTGCATCTGGGCCTGTGGCGTCTGCGCCTGGGCCTGCGGCCGCAATGGGGCGACTGGTGGCGCCTGCCCCGCCGCGAGTTGGCCACGGTGCTGCATATCGGCCTGCCGGGGGCGGCCGAGAACATTGCCTACCGCCTGGCCTATATGGTCAGCATCGCGGTGGCCGGTACCCTGGGCGCCTCGGCCCTGGCGGCACATTCCTATGCCTCGCAGCTGATGTACTTCGTGCTGCTGCCCGGCCTGGCCACCGGCTTCGCGGCCGAGATCGTGGTGGGCCATCTGATCGGTGCGGGCCGCTTGCACGAGGCGCATCGCCTGGTGCGCCGGGCCCTGGCCCGAGGTCTGCTGATCAGCGTGGTGGTGGCCACGCTGGCGGCCCTGGCCTCACCCTGGCTGCTCAGGCAGTTCAGCACGGATGCCGGCATCGTCTCGGCCGGCGTGACCCTGATGTGGCTCACCGTGCTGCTGGAGCCTGGCCGCACCTTCAATCTGGTGGTCATCAATGCCCTGCGAGCCGCGGGGGATGCACGCTATCCGGTCATGGTGGGCGCGGGTTCCATGCTGCTGGTGCTGGCGGGTGGCAGCTGGTTGCTGGGTCACGTGCTGGGCTGGGGTCTGGTGGGTCTGTGGATCGCCTACGCGGCCGACGAGTGGCTGCGCGGCCTGCTGATGTGGCGACGCTGGGCCACCCAGGGCTGGGTGCCCCATGCCCGCGGTGTTCACCGGCGGCTACACCGGCGTCACCCGCTCTAGGGACAGGTCTTGACCCACTCAGGCGAGCGGGTGGCAGCGGGCGGGGTGCCGCCCTACACTGCGCTGGGCAGATTGAGGGGATCAGCATAGAAGCCGAACCGTCCACGTCGGCGCAGCCGCAGACGGCCGTGCAAGCGCACCGGCCGCTGAGCCTGTGCCCGTTCTGCGAGCATCGCAGCCCGTCCGGGTCCAAGTTCTGCAATCAGTGCGGCGCGGCCCTGCATCTGCAGCCCTGCCGGCACTGCGGTGCGCTCAATGACGTCACCCAGACCCGGGAATGCGCGCGCTGCCATCAGGACCTGGGGCCGCTGGAGCCCGAGCCGCTGCAGGCCGATCCCCCGGTGTCGGGCGCCCTGAGCCCCCGCCCGGCCCTGCCCCTGGTCTCGGAGCTGGTGGTGGACCGGGACTGGCGCCTGGCCGGCGAACCGTCAAGCGCTTCGACCCGGGGGCCACGCTGGCCCTGGTTGCTGGCCCCGGGCCTGCTGCTGGCCGGCCTGAGCGCCTGGGCCGGTTATCGCCTGGCCCTGCATCAGGCGGCGGCGCAGCCGCCGGCACCCGCGGTGCTGTCTGCGGGTCCGGCCGCCTCCGCGCCTGGCGCGCTGGCGCCCCCAACCCCAACCCCGACCCTGAACACCAGCGTGGAGCCGGTGCGCGCGAGCGCCCCCCCTACGCTCCCGGCCCCGGCCGCCGTTGCCGCCACCGCCTCGTCCGCACCCCCACCCGCCGCGGCGGGCGCAGTGCTTCGCAACCCGCCGCGCCCGGCGGTGGTGGCGCCGCCCGCCGCGCTGCCCGGCCGCGCGGCGTCTGCGGCAGCCTGCAGCGAAGCCATGGCGGCCCTGGGCCTGTGCGCCTACCGCGGCGATTCCCCCAGCCCATCTTCTCCCAGGAGTCCCTGATGAACCGATTGCTGAACACCGGCCTGGCGCTTGCGGCCCTGCTGTGCGCGGGCGCGGCGGCGGCCGCGGTCGACTACAAGATCGTCACCGCCTCCGAGAAAGGCACTTACTACGCCATTGGCAAGGACCTGGCGCGCCTGGTGGCGCCCGAGGCGGGCATCAATCTGGAGGTGCTGCCCACCTCGGGCTCGGCGGCCAATGTCAAGCTGCTGCGCTACGAGCCGGGGGTGAAGTTTGCGGTGGTGCAGGCCGATGTGTTCCAGGCCTTTGTGGACCGCTCCGGCGCCGGCAATGCCGAGGCCAGCACCCTGATCCGCCCCCTGCGCGTGATCCTGCCGCTCTACAACACCGAGATCCACTACATCGTGCGGGCGGACTCGCCCTACAACTATCTGCACGAGATCAAGGACGCCAGGATCAACGGCGGCCTGGTGGGCAGCGGTGCCGCCCTCATCACCCACACCCTCTACCGCATGATGTTCGGCGGCCCCGTGCCCGAGGCGCAGGCCAGCTTTCTCTCCAACGAGGAGGCCCTGGTCAAGCTGATCGGCGACAAGTCGCTCGACGTGGTGGTGGTGGCGGCGGGCCAGCCGGCGCCCCTGATCGCGAACATGAAGCCCGAGGCGCAGAAGTTCATCAAGCTGCTCAAGTTCGATCCCAGCCACCCCAGCGCCCGCCAGCCGCTGAGCACCTACGCCCCGGCCACGGTGCGGGCCGCCAGCTATCCCAATCTGCTCAGCGAGGACTTCACCACCATCTCGGTGGGCGCCTTTCTCGTGACCTACGACTACAACACCCGCGGCACGGTGGACAGCATGCGTGCCTTCGGCCGCGCCCTGTGCCAGAACTTCGAGCGGCTGCAGGAGCAGGGCCATCCCAAGTGGCGCGAGGTCAAGCTGGCCCTGCCCGAGCTGGGCCCGGGCTGGAGCTACTACTCGCCCACCGCGCGCGAGCTGCGCGCCTGCACGCCCAAGAAGCGCTGCTCCAACGAGGAGCGCATCCTGGGCCTGTGCAACTGAGGCCTCGCCCCGTACCGGCGCGTCTGTCCCAGACCGGCCCCACGGCTATCATGAGCGCCGCCTGCAGGGGGTGGCCGGTGTCGGCCTTGGCCGAGGTCTTGAAAGAGGATTGATGAGCAGCAGCAGCGAGCACGACGCTCTGGCATGGCCGAGCCCGGTGCGCCTGGTCGACGAGGTGGCCCGGGTGCTGCGTCAGCGCATCTACACGGGCCACTATCTGCCGGGCGATCTGCTGCGCCAGCAGCAGCTGGCCGAGGATCTGCAGGTCAGCCGCACGCCGCTGCGCGAGGCCTTGCGCATGCTGCAGAGCGAGGGCCTGGTGGAGGCCGACGGGGTGCGTGGCGTGCGCGTGGCGCGCGCCGACCGGCGCCGCCTGCTGGATGCCTATGCCCTGCGCGAGATGCTGGACGGGCTGGCCGCCCGTCAGGCCGCCGAGCGCGGTGCCGCGCGCGCCCGCGACCTGCTGGGCCCCATCGTGGAGGCGCAGCGCCTGACCCTGGAGCCCTGGCAGCCCTCCGAATACATACGCCTGAACGTGGAGCTGCACGCGGCCATCGTGGCCCTGGCGGACAACGAATTCCTCTCCGCCCAGCTGGCCCTGGTGCGCAAGACCTCCCAGGTCTTTGCGCCGGCGGTGCTGATCAGCAAGGACCGGGCGGCCCCCTCGGTGCACGAGCATGGCCTGATCGTGGAGGCCATTGCCGCGGGCGATGCCGAGCGCGCCGAGCGGCTGGGCCGTGACCATATCCGCGCCACCATGGACTGCCTGCGCCAGGCCTCGGCAGCCCTGGAGCGCGCCGGCTCGCGCCCGCGCGCCCTGGCCGCATGAGCCTGTTCCTCGCGCGCCGCCTGGCCACCCTGCTGCTGACCCTGCTGGCCGCCTCCCTGCTGGTCTTTGCCGTGCTGGAAGTCCTGCCCGGCAATGCCGCCCAGCTGCTGATGGGGCCGGACGCCGCGCCCGAGGCCGTGGCCGCCCTGGCCGACAAGCTGGGCCTGAACCAGCCGGCCTGGCAGCGCTATGGCCAGTGGCTGCTGGGCCTGCTGCGCTTTGATCTGGGCCTGTCCTATGCCTATGGCAGCCCGGTGGCCGAGCTGATCGCCGAGCGCCTGGCCCTGACCGTGCCCCTGGCCCTGCTGGCCATGATGCTCACCACGGCCATCGCCCTGAGCACCGGCCTCTATGCCGCGGCCCGCCATGGCCGACCCGGCGACACGGGGGTGATGCTGCTCAGCCAGCTGGGCATTGCCGTGCCCAGCTTCTGGTTTGCCATCCTGCTGATCCTGCTCTTCTCGGTGAAGCTGCAGTGGATACCGGCCGGCGGCTTTCCGGGCTGGCGCGAGGCTGAGGGCGGCGGGCTCTGGCCGGGCCTGCAGGCCCTGATCCTGCCGGCCCTGGCCCTGGCCGTGGTGCAGGCCGCCATCCTGGCGCGCATCACGCGCTCGGCCATGCTGGAGGTGTTGCGCGAAGACTTCATGCGCACCGCCCGCGCCAAGGGCCTGTCCCCGCGCCAGGCCCTGTGGGGCCATGGCTTGCGCAATGCCATGATCCCGGTGCTCACCGTGATGGGCCTGCAGTTCGCCAATCTGCTGGCCGGCACCATCGTGGTGGAAAACGTGTTCTACCTGCCGGGCCTGGGCCGCCTGATCTTCCAGAGCATTGCCAACCGCGACCTCATCGTGGTGCGCAACTGCGTGCTGCTGCTGGCGGTGATGGTGATCCTCGTCAACTTCGTGGTCGATGTGCTCTATGCCTGGATCGACCCGCGCATCAAGACCACCGAGCTATGAGCCGGCATCGCAGCTTCGTGGTCGGCGCCGTGCTCTGCAGCCTGGTGCTGGGTGCCGCGGCCCTGTCCCTGGTCTGGACGCCCTGGCCGGTGCAGGAGATCGATATGGCCAAGAAGCTGCTGCCGCCCAGCGGCCAGCACTGGCTGGGCACCGATCCCCTGGGCCGCGATGTGCTGAGTCTGATCCTGGCCGGCGCGCGCAATTCCATCCTGGTGGGCGTGATCGCCGTGGGCATAGGCCTGGGCGTGGGCGTGCTGCTGGGCCTGTGGGCGGCGGCGCGGCGCGGCTGGGTGGAAGAGGCCCTGATGCGCCTGAGCGACTTCAGCTTCGCCTTCCCGGCCCTGCTGCTGGCCATCATGCTCACGGCCGTGGCCGGGCCCGGCATCGTCAACGCCATCATCGCCATCGGCCTGCACAATATCCCCACCTTCGCCCGCATCACCCGCGCCGCGGCGCGCCAGCAATGGGCGCGCGACTATGTGCTGGCCGCGCGCGCCTGCGGCAAGGGGGCCTGGCGCATCAGCCTGGAGCATGTGCTGCCCAATATCGCGGCGGTGCTCATCGTGCAGGCCACCATCCAGTTCGCCCTGGCCATACTTGCCGAGGCGGCCCTGTCCTATCTGGGCCTGGGCAGCCAGCCCCCCGCGCCCAGCTGGGGCCGCATGCTGGCCGAGGCCCAGACCCTGCTCTTCCAGGCGCCGCTGCTGGCGGTGTTTCCCGGCCTGGCCATCATGGCGGCCGTGCTGGGCCTGAACCTGCTGGGCGACGGGCTGCGCGACCTGCTGGACCCCAAACTGGCGCGGAGCCGCTGAGCATGTTGCTGGAGCTGCAAGACCTGCACATCCACCTCGCCACGGCTCATGGGCCGGTAGAGGCGGTGCGTGGTCTGGATTTCACGCTGGACCGCGGCCAGACCCTGGGCCTGATCGGCGAGTCCGGCAGCGGCAAGTCCCTCACCGCCCTGGCCCTGATGGGCCTGCTGCCCGAAGGGGCACGGGCGACGGGCCGCATCCTGCTGGAGGGTCAGGACTTGCTGAGCCTGCCCGAGCAGGAACTGGCCCGGCTGCGCGGCGCGCGCCTGGCCATGGTCTTCCAGGAGCCCATGACGGCGCTCAACCCCCTGCACCCCATAGGCCGCCAGGTGGCCGAGCCCCTGCGCCTGCACCGCGGCGCCACCCGGCACGAGGCCGAGACCCGCGCCCTGGCCCTGCTGGAGCGCGTGGGCCTGCCCGATGCGCGCCGCCGCCTGGGTGCCTATCCGCATGAGCTCTCGGGCGGCCAGCGCCAGCGCGTGATGATGGCCATGGCACTGGCCTGCGAGCCGGCCCTGCTGATTGCCGACGAGCCCACCACGGCCCTGGACGTGACGGTGCAGGCCCAGATCCTGGACCTGCTGGCCGAGCTGGTGGAGGAGGGCGGCATGGCCCTGCTGCTGATCTCGCACGATCTGGGCGTGATTGCCGAGAACGTGCAGCGCATGCTGGTCATGTACGGCGGCCTGGTGCTGGAGCAGGGGCCCAGCGCCGCCCTGTTCCAGCGCATGGCCCACCCCTACACCCGCGGCCTGCTGGCGGCGCGGCCGCGCCTGGGCGGCGCCCGGGGCCAGGCCTTGCGCGCCATTCCCGGCACGGTGCCGGGTCTGCACGAGATGCCGCCGGGCTGCCCCTTCGCGCCGCGCTGCGAGCGGGCCACAGCGGCCTGCGAGGCGGCGCGGCCCGCGGCGCGGGCGCTGGCGCCCGACCATCTGCTGCGCTGCATCCATGTGCATCAGGAGGGTGCCGCCCATGGCTGAGCCGGCCGCAAGACCGCCGCTGCTGGAGCTGCGCGAGCTGCGGCGCCACTACAGCCTGCCGCGCGAGCGCCTGTTCGCGCCCGCGCCGCGGGTGCAGGCCCTGCAGGGCGTGGACCTGCGCCTGGAGGCCGGCCGGGCCCTGGGCATCGTGGGCGAGTCGGGCTCGGGCAAGAGCACCCTGGCGCGTGCGGTGCTGGCCCTGGACGAGCCGGCGCAGCGCGGTGGTGGCCAGGTCTTGCTGGACGGGCAGGACCTGCTGGCCCTGCCGCCCGAGGCCCTGCGCCAGGCCCGCGCGCGCATGCAGATGGTCTTTCAGGATCCCTATGGCTCGCTGGACCCGCGCCGCCGCGTGGGCCGCATCGTGGCCGAGCCCCTGGCCGCGCTCACCCGCCTGAGCCCGGCCGAGCAGACGGCGCGTGTGCTGGAGACGGTGCAGGCCGTGGGCCTGCGCGAGGCGGATCTGCAGAAGTACCCGCATGAGTTCTCCGGCGGCCAGCGCCAGCGCATCGCCATTGCCCGCGCCCTGGTCACCCGCCCGGCCCTGATCGTGGCGGACGAGCCGGTCAGCGCCCTGGATGTCTCGGTGCAGGCCCAGGTGCTGAACCTGCTGGCCGAGTTGCGCGAGCGTTTCGGCCTGGCCTATCTGCTGATCAGCCACGATCTGGCCGTGGTCAACCATGTCTGCGACGAGATTCTGGTGCTCTACCGCGGCCGCGTGGTGGAGCAGGGCAGTCCCCTGACCCTGTTCCGCCTGGCCGCCCACCCCTACACCCAGGCCCTGCTGCAGGCGGTGCCGCGCCTGCAAGCCAGCGGCAGGCGGCGACGTGCTGCGGCCGTGACCGTGGAGCGGCCCGCGGGCGCCTGCGACTATGCCCAGCGCTGCCCCCATGCCACGCCGCGCTGCCTGGCCGAGCGGCCCCTGCTGCGAAATCTGGATGGCGCGCAGCGCGTGGCCTGCCATCATGCCGAGGCGATACTGCAACTGCACACCCAGACCGAGGAGAGCCCGCCATGAAGATCACCCGACGCTCCGCCGCCGCCGGCCTGATGGGCCTGAGTGCCCTGGGCAGCCTGCCGGCCTGGGCCCAGGCCCGCCGCGACGGCAGCCTGGTGCTGGGCATGACCCTGGAGCCGCCGGGTCTGGACCCCACGGCCGGCGCGGCCTCGGCGATTGCCGAGATCGTGCTCTACAACATCTTCGAGACCCTCACCAAGATCGCCCCGGACGGCAAGGTCAAGCCCTTGCTGGCCGAGAGCTGGGAGGTCTCGCCCGATCTCAAGACCTGGACCTTCCGCCTGCGCAAGGGCATCAAGTTCCAGAACGGCGAGCCCTTGGATGCCGCGGCGGTGAAGTTCAGCTTCGAGCGCGCCGCCGGCGAGAAGAGCAGCAACAAGGACAAGCGCCTGTTTGCCAGCATGGGCTTCATCAGCGCCCCCGATGCGAACACCGTGGTGATCGGCCTCAAGACCATCGAGCCCGACTTCCTCTTCCTGATCGGCCAGGCCACGGCCATCATCGTGGAGCCCAAGAGCGCCGAGAAGAACGCCAGCCAGCCCGTGGGCACCGGCCCCTACAAGCTGGAGGCCTGGAACAAGGGCGCCAGCATCACCCTGGGCGCGTGGGCCGGCTACCGCGCCGCGGCGGCCATCAAGATCCGCCGCGCCACCTTCCGCTTCATCAGCGATCCGGCGGCCCAGGTGGCGTCCCTGCTCTCGGGCGATGTGGACGCCTTCCCGCGCGTGGCCGCGGCGCGCAGCCTGGGCCAGTTCCGCAACAACCCGCGTTTCCAGGTCATCCAGGCGGGCTCGCGGGCCAAGACCATCGTGGCCATCAACAACAAGAAGAAGCCCCTGGACGATGTGCGGGTGCGCCGCGCCATTGCCATGGCCATCGATCGCAAGGCCGTGATCGAGGCCGCGGCGGACGGCTTTGGCGTGCCCATCGGCAGCCACTACCCGCCCAGCGCGCCTGGCTATGTGGACCTGACCGCGGTCAATGCCTTCGACCCGGCCAAGGCCCGCGCCCTGCTCAAGGAGGCCGGTGTGAGCACGCCGCTGGAGCTGAGCCTCAAGCTGCCGCCCACGCCCTATGCGCGCCAGGGCGGCGAGGTGGTGGCGGCCCAGCTGGCCAAGGTGGGCATCACGGCCAAGATCGAGAACGTGGAGTGGGCGCAGTGGCTTTCGGGCGTCTACACCAACCGCAACTACGACCTCTCCATCATTGCCCATGTCGAACCTTTCGACCTGGGCAACTACGCCAAGCCCGGCTACTACTGGGGCTATGAGAACCCCGAGTTCGCCAAGCTGCTGGACCGCATCAACAACACGCCGCGCGAGGCGGACCGCCTCAAGCTGCTGGGCGATGCCCAGCGCCTGATCGCCCAGGATGCGGCCAATGTCTTCCTCTACCAGCCCCTGTGGCTGACCGTGGCCAAACGCTCGCTCAAGGGCCTGTGGACGGACATGCCCGTCTTCGTCAACGACCTCGCCGGCCTGAGCTGGGAGTGAGGACGATGAGCCCGGCCCTGCACGAGCTTGGCGCCCTGGCCCTGGTCGAGGGCTACCGCCGCCGCGACTTCTCGCCGCTGGAGGTGGCGCGCAGCCTGCTGGACCATGTGGCGCGCTGGGAGCCGCAGCTGTGCGCGCTCTATGCCTTCGAGCCCGAGGCCGTGCTGGCCCAGGCCCGGGCTTCCGAGGCGCGCTGGCTGCGCGGCGAGCCCCTGCGCAACGCGCAAGGCCTGAGCCTGGACGGCGTGCCCGCCACGCTCAAGGAAAACATTGCCACCCAGGGCACGCCCGTGCCCCTGGGCACGGCGGCCACCGAGCTGCGCCCCGCCACCGAGGACGCGCCGCCCGCCGCCCGCCTGCGCGAGCTGGGCGCCGTGCTGCTGGCCAAGACCACCATGCCGGACTACGGCATGCTGAGCTCGGGCCTGTCCAGCTTCCACGCCCTGAGCCGCAATCCCTGGGGCCTCAGCAAGAACCCCGGCGGCTCCAGCGCCGGGGCGGCCGCCGCCGCCGCGGCCGGCTACGGCCCCCTGCACCTGGGCACGGACATCGGCGGCTCGGTGCGGCTGCCCGCGGCCTGGTGCGGGCTCTTCACGCTCAAGCCTAGCCTGGGCCGCATTCCCATCAAGCCGCCCTATGCCGGCCGGGTGGCCGGGCCCATGACGCGCACGGTGGAAGACGCCGCGGTGATGATGGCGGCCCTGGCCCAGCCCGACTGGCGCGACACCACCAGCCTGCCGGCCCAGGACATTCCCTGGCTGCAGGCGCGCGAGGCTCAGGACTTGCGCGGCCTGCGCCTGGGCCTGATGCTGGATGCCGGCTGGGGCTTGGCCGTCACGCCCGAGATCCGCGCCGCCGTCGAGGCCGCCGCCGGGGTCTTGGAGCGCGCGGGCGCGAGTGTGGCGCTGATGCCCGGCTTTTCCACGCGCGCCATGATCGACGGCCTGGACCGCTTCTGGCGCATGCGCTCCTGGCTGGACATCTCGGCCCTGCCGGCCGAGCGCCAGGCCCAGGTCCTGCCCTATATCCGCGCCTGGGTGGCCGGCGGCGCCCAGCTCAGCGCGTCCGAGCTCTTTCATGGCTACAGCCAGATGGCGGCGCTGCGCGAGGCCGCGGTGGCGGCCTGCCAGCCCTATGACTATGTGCTCTCGCCCACCTCGCCGGTGGGCAGCTTCCCGGCCGAGTGGGCCAGCCCGATCAACGATCCGCTGCGGCCCTTCGAGCACATCGCCTTCACCCTGCCCTTCAATATGAGCGAGCAGCCCGCCGCCAGCATCAATTGCGGCTACGACGCGGACGGCCTGCCCATCGGCCTGCAGATCGCGGGCCGGCGCTTCGATGATCTGGGCGTGCTGCGCCTGGCCCGTGCCTACGAGCAGCTGCGCGGGCCGCAGCGGCCCTGGCCCGTGCCGCCCGAGGCGGATGCCGACCCAGCGTCCGAGGCGCAGACGCCGACCCTGATACGCCGCTCCAACCCCCTGGCCAACCGGGGGCGCGCCGGCTATCGCTGAAGCAGGGCGTCCAGCAGGGGCTGGATGAAGACCGCCATGAACACGGTGCTGGGTGCCATGCCGATCAGGGTGCCCAGCACCATCTGCCAGAGCCGGATATGGGTGGCCCCGGCCACCATATTCACCACCGCAAAGGGGGCGATGGGCAGCAGGCGCAGGATCACTACCGAGCGCAGGCCGCGGCGGCCCAGGCTTTCGCTGAGCAGCTGCACCTTGGGCCCGGCCAGGCGCAGCAGCAGCTCATGACCCAGGGCATGGCCCAGGCCATGGCTCACGCAGGCCGAGAGCGCCGCCGCGCCAAAGCACAGGGCCAGGCCGGGCCAGGGCCCCAGGGCGGCCAGCACCAGCAGGCAGAGCAGGCTCAGCGGCATGGCCAGCACCAGGGCCAGCACCATCAGGCCCAGCATCAAGAGCGGCCCCAGGGCCTGGGCGCCCTGCTGCAGGGCCGTGAGCAGCTTCTGCGGCGAGAGCCAGGGCGCCAGGGCCTCGCTGCGCCAGGCCAGGCTCAGCGCGATCAGGGCCAGCAGGGCCAGGCCCAGCAGCAGCAGGCGCCAGCGCAAGGCGGCTGAAATCCGGGGACGTGGCCTGAGGCTCATGGCTTAGCGTTGCGCTGGGGCTTGCGAGGTCGGGTCCGCCATGTTCGCCGCAACTGATGGCAGTTTGGTGAGCAGCTCGGCCAGGGCCTGCACATGCTCGCTGTCGAACATGCTGCCGTGCAGGCCGGGCACCTCGGCCAGGCTCAGGCGCTGGCCCAGCAAGCGCTCCCAGGGCTGGAACAGCATGCGGTTCCAGCGCAGCAGGCCGCTGCTGCGCACCAGCAGCACCGGGCAGTCGCAGGCGCTGCTGCGGTGCCGGCGCAGGGCCGCCACCTGGGCGACCAGGCCCGGATCGCTGAACATGGCGCCCAGGCGGCGGCCGTTCAGGCTCAGGTCCTGCAGATGCAGATGGCGCACCAGCCAGCTGGCCAGGCGCCAGGAACTGCCGCCGCCCAGGGCGGCATCCGGGTACAGGGTGTCCAGCAGCAGCAGGCGCTGCGGGCCGTGGCCCTGGGCCTCCAGCTGCGCACAGCTGGCCAGGGCCGCCACCCCGCCCACCGAGAAGCCGGCCAGCAGATAGGGCCTGCCGGCCGTCTCGCGCGCAATCGCCTGGGCATAACGCGTGGCCAGGTCCGCCATGCTGGCCGGTGCCGGATCCAGCGGCGGCTGCAGCATGCGCAGGGCATAGCGGCCCTGCAAGGCCTCGGCCAGGCGGCGCAGGCGCAGCAGATCGCCATGGCCCGAGGCCGCGATGAACAGCGGCGTGCCGCCCTCGCTCAGGGGCAGCAGCAGATCGCTGCCGGGCGCGGGCGCCTCCAGGGCGGCGGCCAGGCGCCGGGGGCTGGGGTGCTCCACCAGCCATTGCAGGGGCAGGCTGCGCTGCAGCGCCTCTTCCAGCGCGCCCAGCAGGCTCAGGGCGCTCAGCGAGTCGCCGCCTTGTTCGAAGAAGTCGTCGTCCAGACCGATGTCCTCGCGCTGCAGCTGTTGCCGCCACAGGGCCAGCAGCCGGGCTGGCAGCGCGCTGCCGGGGGGCTCCGCGCCGGCCCTGCGCTCCGGCGCCTGGGGGGCGGGCAGGGCCTGCAGATCGATCTTGCCGGTGGCGCTGAGCGGCAGCTCGCTCATCAGGCTCAGGCCCGCGGGCACCATATAGCCGGGCAGACGGCCGCGCAGGGCGGCCAGCAGCTCGGCGGCGGGGCGCATGCCGCTGCCCGCCAGCCAGGCGTGCAGCCGGGCGGGCCCCGGGCCCTCCTGCAGGCACTGGACGGCCGCCTGGCGCACCCCGGGCAGGGTCAGGCAGGCGGCCTCCACTTCGCCCAGCTCGATGCGGTGGCCGCGCAGCTTGATCTGCCGGTCCTGGCGTCCGGCAAAGTGCAGCTGGCCGTCGGTGTCCAGCCAGCCCCGGTCGCCGGTCCGGTACATGCGCTGATCCGGGTGGAAGGGGTCGGGATGAAAGGCGCGCGCCGTGTCCTCGGCCTCAAGATAGCCCTGGGCCAGGGTCGGTCCGGCCAGCCAGATATCGCCGCAGACGCCAAAGGGCAGGACCTGGCGCTCGCTGTCCAGCACATAGATGCGCGTGTCGTCCAGGGCGCGGCCCACGGGCAGGGCCTGGTCCTCGGGCCAGGGTTCGCAGGCCCAGGCGCTGGCAAAGATGCAGGCCTCGGTGGGGCCGTAGACATTGAAGAGCGTGGCTCCGGTCTGGGCCAGAAAGCGGTTGGACAGGGCCGGCGGCAGGGTCTCGCCGCCGCAGCAGGCCAGGCGCAGGCTGGGCACCGGGTGCTCGCGCAGGCCTTCCAGCAGGGCCTGCAGCGTGGCCGGCACCAGGGCGCAGAAGCTCACCCGGTGGCGCGCCATGAAGGCCGCCAGGCGCTGCGGGCTGTGGCGCCCCGGGGGCATCAGGGCCAGGCTGGCGCCCTGGGTCAGGGGCAGCAGCAGCTCGATCAGGGCCGGGTCGAAGGCGGGCTGGACCTGCTGCACCGCGCGGTCCTGCGGGCTCAGGCCCCAGCGTCGTGCCATCCAGGCCAGGCGGCGTTGCAGGGCGTCGTGCCCCATCAGCACGCCCTTGGGGCGGCCCGTGGAGCCGGAGGTGAAGAGCATATAGGCCGCGCCCTCGGGGCTGGAGTGGTCCTCCGCCTCATCCGGCTGCGGGCCCGGTGTCTGTGCCGGCCAGGGGCCCCAGAGCGGCAGGCACAGGGTGTCGAGGGCCGAGCTCACGGGGCAGGGTTCGCTGCACAGCAGCAGGCGGGCGCGGCTGAGCGCCAGCAGCTCGCCCAGGCGCTCGGGCGGGCTCTCGGCATCCAGGATCAGAAAGGCCGCGCCCGCGCGCGCCGTGGCCAGCAGGGCCAGCACCAGGGCCACCCGGTCGCCGCTGTGCAGGCCGCGCTCGCGCAGCTGCCGCGCCAGATGCAGGCTGATGGCGTCGAGCTGGGCATAGCTGAGGCGCTGGGCCTGGGGCGCGTCCGGCTCATCCTCCCAGAACAGGGCGCTGGCCTGCGGGGCCAGGCGGGCCTGGCGCAGAAGCTGCTGGACGAAGGTCTGGGGCCGCTCCAGCCGCGCCAGGTCTTGATGCAGGCCCAGGATCAGGGCCTCGCGCTCGGCCGCGGGCAGCAGCGCCAGCCGCTCCAGCGGCGCCTCCAGGTCTTGCGGCAGCTGGACCATCAGATGCCAGAGCCGGCGCAGCAGCAGGGCGGTCTCGGCCGCGCCGCAATGGCTGTCGGCGGCTTCCAGCACCAGCTCCACGGCCTCGCTGTCGCCGAACTCGCACAGGGTCAGGGCCAGGGGATAGCGGGCCTCGGTGCCAAAGCTCTGGCTGGCGCGGGTCAGGGGGCTGTCGCCAAAGCTCAGGGCATAGCTCTGCCGCTCCAGCGAGACCATGGCGTCCAGCAGGCTGTCGCGCCCGCTGCGCATCAGCTGCAGGCGGTGGGCGGTCTCGCTCAGGGGATAGCGGGCATGGCGCAGACCGCCGGCCACCTGCTGATGCACCTGGTCCACCAGCTGGCCCACACGCAGGCCCGGCTGTGGCCGGATCAGCAGGGGCTGCACCGTGGCAAACATGCCCAGGGTGGCCCGCCAGCGCGCGCCGGAGCGCCCCAGGCTGGGCATGCCCACGGCCACGGCGTCCGCGCCCTGGCTGCGGTGCAGATAGAGGCAGAGCGCGGCCACGGCGGCATCAAAGAGGCTGTGACCGCGGGCCTGCAGCCCACGCAGCACCGGGTCCAGCTCACGGCGGCTGATGCGCAACCGGGCCAGATGCAGGGCCGGCAGGCGGCCCGCAGCGGCCGTGCCGCGCTGGCGCGGTGCCTGGGCCGCGGGCAGCAGGGCGGGCCACTGCCGGGCCCAGTAGTCGGCGTCGCGCGCGAAGGCGGGGCTGTCGCGGTAGGCCAGGGACTCACGCACATGCTCGCTGTAGGCGCCGCCCTCGTAGGCCGGGACGGGCTGCCCCGCCAGCAGGGCGCTGTAGATCTGGGTCCAGCGCTGCAGAAAGCGCTGGGTGCCCCAGCCGTCCATCACCAGGTGGTGAAAGCGCAGATACAGGGCGTGCCGCTGCCGGCCGTCGCTGAGCAGGCTCAGACGCCAGGGCAGCTCGCGGCCCAGCTCGAAGCGCTGCTGGCGCTCCTCCAGCCACCAGCGTTCGATAAAGGCCTCGGCATCGCCCTGAGCCGGCAGGGCGATGTGCTGCAGGGGCGGCGTCACCCGGGGCAGCAGACGCTGGCGGCCGCTGCGCTCGGGCAGCAGGCGCAGGGCCTCGCTCTCGGCCACCATCAGGGCCAGGGCGCGCTGCAGGCAGTCCAGATCCAGCGGGCCCTGGGGATGGCAGCAGCCGCCGATGTGCAGATGGCCGCTGTCCGGCCACAGGCGCTGGTCCAGCCACACCTCGTGCTGGGCGAGGGACAGGGGCAGCGTCAGGGCGCTGTCGGACGGGCTGGAATCAGGGGCTGCCATAGATGCTGTTGTTCCAGGGCGTGGCGGTAGCCACGTTCGGCGATCTCCTCGGCGCGCTGGTAGGCCATCAGGGCAAACTCGCGCACATCGGGCGAGAGAAAGACATCGGCCTGAGCCAGGGTGCGCGGACGCTGGGTGGCGCCGCCGATATGGCCGGCCGCGTAGAGGATGTCGGCAATGCCGGGCGCGCGTGGCGCCTGGGCGCTGCCCAGGCTGCGCAGGCGGGCCCCCGGGCCCAGGCGGTCCAGCCGCGCGTCGGCCCGCAGGTCCTCGCGCTGGTCCACATCGATGGCGAGCACCGTGCCATTGCCGCGCCGCCGCTCCAGCGGCGTGCCCAGGCGGGCCCGCATGGCGGCCACCGGCACATTGTCCAGAATGGCCCCGTCCACCAGCAGCTCGCCGTCCCGCAGCACCGGCGGGAACAGGCCGGCCGGGGAATTGCTGGCCAGCACGGCCTGCCACAGCGGCCCCTGGTCCAGCACCTCGGTCTGACCCCGGCTCAGATTGCAGGCCGCCGCGAAATAAGGGCGCCACAGCTGCTCGATGCGCAGCTCACCGAAGAGCGCCTGCAAGTCCCGCTGCACCCGCTGGCCGCCCACCAGGGAGACCAGGGGCAGGGTCAGGCGTTCGCCCCCGGCGGCAAAGCGCCGGGTCTGGCTCAGGATCTCGTCCAGGCTCGACCCCAGGGCCAGCTGGGCGCCGATCAGGGCGCCCATGCTGTTGCCGCCAATCAGGTCCACGGGCAGGCCTTGCTCCTCGAAGGCTCGCAGCACCCCCAGATGCGCAAAGCCGCGCGCGCCGCCGCCGCCCAGCACCAGGCCGATGGCACGGCTGGTCAGGAAGCGTGCCAGACGTCCGGCATCGCCCGCGTGACCGCGCCGGATGGGATAGGTGCGCTCCAGCAGCCGGTCCTGGCGCCAGCGCTCCAGCTCGTCGGGGCGTGCCGCGGCGGGTGCGTGCAACAGCACCAGATGCTGGCGTTTGAGGTTCCAGCCCGGCTCCTCGCGCAGGCCCAGTTCCAGGGGGGTGGGCCTGGCCTCGCCCCCGTCCATGCCCACCAGGATCAGCTGGTCGGCATGGCGAAAGGCCAGGCGCGTCCAGTCGGGGCGACCGGCCTCGCCGGCATAGACCAGGAAGTCATGGCCATCGTCCAGATCGGCCAGCCGGGACAGCCCCAGCTCCTGACCGTCCACGCTGAGGTGCTCGGCGTCCCGGCCCGCGCTCAGGGCCATGGCCGTGCCCAGGCAGCGCAGAGCCAGGACCAGATCCTGGGCCAGGGCCTGCACGGCCTGGCGCGCCGCCTCGCTGTCTTCCAGGGGGAGCAGCAGGAAGCTCTGCGACATGCGGCGCTTCTCGCCCTCGCCATCGGCACCGCGCAGGCGCTCGGCCACCGCACGCACCAGGCTGCGGCTGAGCGGCAGCGGATAGTCGCGCAGCAGGTCTTCGAAGGCCTCGCGTGACAGCACGGCGATGGTGGCATCGCGCAAGGCGGTCACATGCTGGGCGCGGCGTTGCTCCATGATCATGGAGAGCTCGCCCACGCTCTGGCCGGGATGCAGTTCGTTGTAGAGCAGCAGCTCGCCGCGGGCACCGCGCCGCCAGCAGCGCAGGGCGCCGCTGATCACGAAGACGAAGGAGTCGGAGGCATCTCCCTCCGCATAGACGGCGCTGCCGCCCGGCACCTGGCGCAGCTGCATGCGGGCGGCCAGGCGCTCCAGCAAAGGGCTGGGCAGCTCGCCAAAGATGCGATCCTCCCGCAGCACGGCGATGAAGCGTTCCTGGTCGGAAGGGCTGGGAGCGTTGTGCAATGAGGCCTCGTGCCGAGTTCAGCGCTTGCGATCCATCTTGCATGCCCACCCCCGCTTGCGCAAGGCGGGGCGCCCCGGGTCCGGCCATGGTTCACAATCCGGCGCAAACCCGATATTGCAGGAGCCCACACCATGAGCCAGACCCCCGACACCTCGACCGTCGAGCGCCCCGACCAGCTGGAAGCCCAGCTGGCCTTCAAGTCGCGCTTCGTGCTGCTGTTCGGCGAGATCAATGACACGGTGGCCCATGCCACCTGCCGCCGCCTGCTGGCCCTGTCGGAGCAGTCGGATGCGCCCATCACTATGCTGATCTCCTCGCCGGGCGGCCATGTGGAGTCGGGTGACGCCATCCACGACATGATCCGCTTCGTGCGCGCCCCGGTCACCACCGTGGGCACGGGCTGGGTGGCCAGCGCCGGCGCCCATATCTTCCTGGCGCCGCCCAAGGAGCGCCGCGTCTGCCTGCCCAACACCCGCTTCATGATCCACCAGCCCGCCGGTGGTGCCGGCGGCCAGGCCAGCGATATCGCCATCCAGGCGCGCGAGATCCTGCGCACCCGCGAGCGCATCGCCCGCGTCATCGCCACCCAGACCGGCCAGAAGATCGAGCGCGTGCAGGCCGATATGGAACGCGACCACTGGATGAGCGCCGAGGAGGCCATCGAGTACGGCATCGCCACGCGCGTGATCGAGCGCCAGCAGGACCTGGGCTGAGCGGGCTGCGGCCCGGCCCGCGCTTTTCCGGGGACGCAATGTCACGCCCCGGTGGTAGATTGGGGCGCCCGGCCGGGTGCGCGTGGAGCGACCGGCCCGGCCTGGAGAATCCCTGATGCCTTTCAACCTGCCGGAACTGCTCGGTCCCTATCTGCTGCCCCTGCTCATCGCGGTGCCCCTGGCCCTGCTGGTCATCGTGATCAGCCGGCGCCGCGGCGACGATGAGCTGCCGCCGCCGCCCCCACGGCCTCGTCCGCCCCAGCCCGCCCCCCTGCCACCGCTTGCGCCGGCACCGGCGGCGCGCGAGCCGGTGCCGCCGCCCGCCGCCCCGGCTGTTCCCGCCGCCCCGGCCGCTCCGGCCCATCTGCTGCTTGTCGATGACTCCGCCGTGGTGCGGGCCAAGCTGGCCAAGCTCTTCGAGGGCGCCGGCTACCGCATCAGCCTGGCCAAGGATGGGGTCGAGGCCCTGGACGTTTTGCAGCGCGAGCGCTTTGCCGTGCTGATCACCGATCTGGAAATGCCCAATCTGGACGGCTTCGGCCTGATCGCCGCGGTGCAGGGCGATATGAACACCGAGGATCTGCCCATCATCGCCATCACCGGCCATGAGGAGCTGCACACCCGGGTGCATGAGATCCAGGGCCTGTTCGGCCTGTTCAAGAAGCCCTGGAACGACCGCGAGCTGCTCAAGCGCGTGGAGACCCTGGCCGCCATGCGGCGCTCGGGTATTTAACGATTCTTAAGACTGTTGCCCAGCCATTCCTGTGACGATGCTGGTGAAGTACCCGGTGTTCGGGTACCTCAGGCTTTTCAATAGCAGGAATCGTGATGAAGAAGTACTTTGTGGCGGCAGCAGTCGCCGTGGCGGCGGTGCAGGCCGTGGCGGCGGATACGGCTTGGTATGTGGGCGCAGATCTGGGCAACACCAACTTCAAGCAAGAGGACGACAAGACCAACCGCGTTGGCTTCGGTGCCACCGTGGGCTACCGCATCAACGAGAACGTGGCCCTTGAGCTGCAGGCCCGCCGCCTGGGCCGCAGCGGAGACCTGAGTGCCAACGCCGTGAGCGCCTCGGTGCTGGGCATTCTCCCCCTGGAGAACAATTTCTCGCTGTATGCGCGTCTGGGTTATGGACGCAACTCGCTGGAGCTGGATTCGGGTAGTGCGGACTACACGGTCCGCAAGAGCAAGGCTCTCTTTGGTCTGGGTGCCAGCTACGCCATCGACAAGAACTGGTCCGTGCGTGCCGAATATGTCAACCTGGGCAAGAACAAGTTCCAGGACGGCCAGGACAGCGTCGAGATCAAGATGCAGCAGTTCAACTTGGGTGTGAACTACGCCTTCTGATTGCTAGGGGACTCCCCGTTTGACAGCCCTGCCTTGTGCGGGGCTTTTTTTCGTCGTGGTGAGCTAGCGCATCAGCATCCAGGCCATGAGCCCCGCTGGAATCAGGGCCAGCCCCAGCAGCATGAACAGCAGCAGCGCTTGACGCTGGTTGCGCTGGCGCAGCTGCTCCATGGCCGCCACCAGCTGCGCGTTCTGCTCCGCCAGACTCTGCAGCAGGGCCGCGCTCTCGGCCTGCTGTTCGCTGAGCCCGGCCAGCTCCTGTTCCAGGCGCTGCAGCCGGGCGAGCGCCTCGGCCAGGGTCTGCGGTGCCGCCTGCGGTGCTTCGGCGGCCGCCTCGGCCTCCTGGCTGCGCTTGAAGAGCTTGCGCGCGCCCTTGACCAGCACGGGCGTGGCCTCGATCACATCGGCCCAGGGCACGGCCTTGAGGGCGCTGATCCAGCTGATGGCCATGGTGCTTCAGTCCTCCAGGCCTTGCAGATGAGCGTCGTCGCCCCAGCTCAGGATCTGCAGCCCGCCCTGGGCATCCATGCGCAGGCGATTTAGCCCGGCATTGGGAATGGCGCACTCGCGGGCGCCGTGCAGGGGCTTGTTCAGCGCCTCGCGCCAGACCATGTCCAGCACCCCGCCATGCGTGACCACGGCCAGCCTGCGCCCGCGATGCGCCGCCGCCAGCTCGCGCAGGGCCGCCAGCACCCGGGCATGGAAGTCGCGCCGGCTCTCGGCGCCGCCGGGCAGGGCGTAGTCCGGCTCATGCCGGGCCCAGAGCGAGAACTCCTCGGGGTGGCGCTGCCGTATGTCATCGAAGCTCAGGCCCTCCAGGATGCCGAAGGCCTGTTCGCGCAGGGCCGGCGCCAGCTGCGGGGCCAGGCCTTGCGTGCTGGCCAGCGGCTCGGCCGTCTGGCGGGCCCGTATCAGATCGCTGCTGACGAGCAGGTCCAGGGCCTCGCCGGCCAGGCGCTCGCCCAGGCGGCGCGCCTGCGCCAGCCCGCGGGCATTGAGCGGCACATCGATCTGGCCCTGGAAGGTCTGGCGGCGGTTCCAGTCGGTCTCGCCGTGGCGTATCAGCAGCAGTTCGGTCATGGGCCGATTGTGCCGGCTCCGCCGGACTGACTCTGCAGCCAGGCCAGCAGCTCCAGCCCCAGCACACGCCGGCGGGCGGTCTCCACCTGGCGTCGCTTGTAGGCCTCGTGACTGGCCGCGCCCTGCTGGCTCTTGGCCAGGCTGGCGGCATCCAGCAACTGGATCTCGTAGGCAAAGAAGAAGCTCACATCGCCGTTCTCGGTGACCAGGGCCTCGCCGCCGTCCTCGGCGCGCGGGGCCTGCTCCGGCCGGCCCAGGGCCGCGGCGGGCAGGTGGATCATCTTGCGGACCGTGAACTGCAGGCTCTGGAAGTCGGCCGCGCTGTGCGGGTTGTCGCGCTGGGTCTGGCGCTGGGAGATGGCGGCCAGCTCCTGGTCCATCTGCTGCAGCAGGGCGCTGGGGTAGCCGGGGCTGCGGTCGATCTCGGCACGGTGGCGGGTGAAGATCTCCTTGGCCGCCAGCAGGTCCACCAGGGTGTTGCGCGTGCGGCTGACCTCCAGATTGGTGAGGGTGATCAGATGGGCCCGGCGCAGCAGGTCCAGGGCCAGCAGGCACTCGATGCGGGTGTTGAGCGTGAGGCGCACGCCCAGATGGTCGTGGATGTCGGCCGCCACATACTCGGGCTTTTGCAGCAGCTTGAGCAGGATGCTGTGCCGGCCCTTGTTGCGCTTGCGGTCCACATGGACCAGGGGCAGGCAGATGCGGCCGTCGCTCAGGTACGGGCGATCGCCCTCGATCTGTATGACCTCGTCCAGGCCGGCAAAGACCTGCTGCCGGATGGCGGCAAAGTGGCGCAGCTTGAGGTTGTTGTCGATGTAGAACAGGCCGTGCATGACCTTGAGCAGGACGCAGGCCCACAGGCGCAGGGGTTCGAAGCGGTGCGCGCGCTGCGAGGCCAGCACCAGCAGCTGCAGGGGATCGCTGTCATCGCAGACCTCGGCCGGCAGCAGGGACTGCTGCCCGGGCTCCAGGAACTGCTCCCGCACAAAGCCCAGGGCCTCGCGCTGGATGCGGCGCAGATAGTCCAGCACCCCGGGCTGCTCCACGTCGTAGCCGTACTCGCGCGCGAACTGGCGCGCATCGCGCAGATTGCGCAGGGCCAGGGCGCCCAGATCGATCACCGACACGCCGCGCGTGATCGCGTTCAGATAGGTCCAGTTCAGCGAGAAGCGCTGCTCTGTTTTCAGCGAGGCCTGCAGAAGTTCGTCCATGGGTATGGCGTGCGTGGCTGTGCCCAGCATAGCGCTACGCACGCCCGCAGGCCATGGGGCCCGCGAGACACCCTGCTCAGACCCAGGGCGGCGCCAGCCCCTCGGCCGCCAGGGTCTGCTGCACGGCCGGGCGCTCCAGCATGCGCTGCAGATAGGCGCCGAGGGCCGCCCGGCTGCGCGCCGGCCGTGCAAAGCCGCGCGTCCAGCGGCAGAGCATGAAGGCCATAGCATCTACCGCGCTGTAGCGCTGGCCCAGCAGCCAGGGGCCGCTCGTGTTTTGCAGCTGCTGCTCCAGCTGTTCCAGCAGCTCCACCACCCGCGCCTCGGCACAGGCCTTCACCTCGGCCGCGCCGGCCTCATTGCCCGCCGCCACCCAGCGCTCGGGGTAGAAATAGGCCATCAGCGCGGGCTGCACCGTGTTGGTGAGCCAGATCAGCCATTTGTAGAACTGCGCCCGCTCCGGCGTGCCCAGGGCCGGGGCCAACCCGGCCTGCGGGTGGGTGTCGGCCAGATGCAGCAGGATGGCGGCCGTCTCGTAGAGCACCAGATCGCCGTCCTGCAGCACCGGGATCAGGCCATTGGGATTGAGCTTCAGATAGTCCGGCGACTTCTGCGCATGGCGCTGCCGGTCCACCAGCAGCAGCTCGAAGGCCGCGCCCAGCTCGCGCAGCAGGATATGGGGCGCCATGCTGGCGTTGCTGGGGTGGTAGTGCAGATGGATCATGGTTGGCATCATCCCAGATGCCGCGCCTAGCTCGGGTCGTAGGGCCCGTAGCCCGGCAGGGCCCAGAGCAGCCCCCGGGTGAAGAAGCCGGGGCCCATGGTTCTGTGGTCTTCGCCCTCCAGGGTCTCGCTGCTGATCTCCAGACCCGGATAGCCGCGGGAGCGCAGCAGGGCCTCGAAGTCCTTCATGTCTCCGAGCAGGTTCCAGCCGGGGGTGTAGCGCGGCTCGGGCCGGTCGGTCTCGAAGGAGCCGGCGTACAAGCGCACCCGGGCCTTCAGATCGCGGTGCCGGGCCGCGTAGCGCGACTCGATCTCCCAGATGGCGCGCTCATCGAACCACAGCGAGGGACTGCCCAGCAGATAGGTCTGGAAAAGCTCGGGCCGGGTCAGCAGCACATAGGCCCCGAAGAGCCCGCCATAGGACTGGCCGACAAAGCTGCTGCGGCTCAGGTCCGCGCGGTAGTGCTCGCGCACAAAGGGCAAGACCTGGCGCTCCAGATAGTCGCGGTAGCGGGCCGCCTCGCCATAGGCCGCGGCCCTGTAGACATCGCGTCGGTAGTCCGGTTTGCGCAGCGGGTTGCTGGGCGTGTAGTCGCGGCTGCGGCTGCCGCTCTGGGGCAGGCCCGGCTCGTAGCCCAGGCCCACCAGGATGAAGGGCTCGATATTGCGTCCCTGATTGCCGACCATGGCATGGATGCCGCGCATCAGGGGCAGCGTGTAGGGCGCGTCCGTGACGAAGACCACCGGCAGCTTGCCCTTGAGCTGCTCATAGTCGCGGGGCACCGAGACCCAGAGCCAGTACTTGCGGCCGCTGTCGCTGGCCGGCAGCTGGTGCACAAAGGTGTGGCTTAGGGTGACCGCTTCGGGCGCCGCCGGCTGCGGCGGGGCACTGGGCGCATGGGCGCAGCCGATCAGAACCAGGCTCAGGGCCAGCAGGCCCCCGAGCAGGAGGCTGCGGGCGCGGTAGGGGATGGGGCTTGTCATGAATGCGTTCCTGGAAGTGGCGGCGCTCGGACGGGCCGGCCGGTTCGCCGTGGCTCGCGGCACTGTAGAAGCCCGGCGATTACAGTTCAATGCCCATGAGTCGCATTGAGCTTATGAAGGAAATTCATGAATAGACTGGCCGTGGATTCGCGCCGGCAGATGGCCGATCTGGCGGCCTTCGCCGTGGTGGCCGAGGAGCGCAGCTTCACCCGTGCGGCGGCGCGCCTGGGGGTATCGCAGTCCGCGCTCAGCCATGCGCTCAAGGCGCTGGAGGAGCGGCTGGGCCTGCGTCTGCTCAGCCGCTCCACGCGCAGTGTCTCGACCACCGAGGCCGGCGAGCGCCTGCTGGCCCAGCTGCGTCCGGCCCTGCAGAGCATTGACGAGGCCGTGGCCTCGGCCCTGCAGCAGCGCGAGTCTCCGGTGGGCAAGATCCGGCTGACCACCTTCAAGCTGGCCGCGATGACGGTGCTCTGGCCCATGCTGCCGCGCTTTCTGGAGCAGCACCCGGGCATCGAGCTCGAGCTGCATGTGAGCGATGCGCTGGTGGACATCGTCGCCGAGGGCTTCGACGCCGGCATACGCCTGGCCGACACGGTGGAAAAGGACATGATTGCCGTGCCCGTGGGGCCGGCCTTTCGCATCATCACCGTGGCCGCCCCGGCCTATCTGCAAAAGCATGGCAGTCCGCGTGAGCCCGAAGACCTCCTGAGCCAGCGCTGCCTGCGCTACCGGCTCAGCAGCTCGGGCCGGCTCTCGGGCTGGAAGCTCAGCCGCGGCCGCCGCTCGGCCCAGCTGGGCGTGGAGGGGCCGCTCACCTCCAACGACAACGACACCCTGGTGCAGGCCGCCCTGGCCGGCCTGGGGGTGGTGCGCGTGCTGGACGGTCTGGTGGCCGAGCATCTGCAAAGCGGCCGCCTGGTCCAGGTGCTGCCGCAATGGGTCAGCCCCCTGCCGCGCCTGACGCTCTACCACCCCAGCCGGCGCCAGATACCACCGGCCCTGCAGGCCCTCATCACGGCGCTGAAGGCGGAGGCGGCCGTGGCGGCGGCGCACAAGCCCCTGTCCTGAGCCTGCGCCAGCCGTCTGACCCGCAAGCTGCGCGAAGATGCGGCATCAGCCCCGCAGCCCCAAGCCTGCCCCCCACCTGCCCCAAGCCCCCATGCGTCTTGTCCCCTCCCTGTTGCCCAGCCTGTCGCTGTGTCTGGCGCTGCTCATGTACGGTGAGTCGGCCCGCGCCCAGACCCCGGACACCGTCTACTTCCCCAGTGCCGACGGCCACACCGAGCTGGTGGCCTACCGCGCCAGCCCGGCCCGCCTGCCGGCGCCGGCCATCGTGCTGCTGCATGGGCGGGCCGGCCCCTACACCGGGCCGGTGGCCGCGCAGTGCAAGACCGTGGCGCGCGGGCAGGACTCGCCCTGCGGGGCCGGCAGCCTCTCGGCCCGGCACCGCCAGTGGCTGGCGCATTGGGCGGCCCAGGGCTACACGGCTCTGCTGGTGGACAGCTTCGGCCCGCGCGGCCGGGCCCATGGCTATGGGCGCAACACCCATGGCATTCCCGAGCGCGAGGCCGTCAACGAGCGCACCGTGCGCCCCCTGGACGCCGAGGGCGCGCTGCGCTGGCTGGCGGCCCAGCCCGAGGTGCAGGCCGGGCGCATCCTGGTCCAGGGCTGGAGCAATGGCGGCAGCACCGTGCTCAATGTCCTGCAGCGCCAGAGCGAGCGTGCCGCCAGCGCCGAGGCCGGCGCTCCGCGCTTTGCGGCGGCGCTGGCCTTCTACCCCGGCTGCGGCGAACGCGCCCTGCTCAACCTCTGGCCGCAATGGGATGTGCCGGTGCTGATGCTGCTGGCCGGGGCCGACGAGGAGGTCTCGCCCCGGCAGTGCGAGGCCCTGGTGGCCCGCGCCCAGGCCCGGGTGCCGCCCCAGCTCAGGACGTATGCGGGCGCGGCCCATGGCTTTGACAGCCCGGTGGCCAGCCTGCAGCGCGAGCCCGACAACGCCGCCGCGCGCGAGGATGCGCTGCGGCGCGCCACCGCCTTTGTGCGCGCCCAGCTGCCCTAGCGCGAACCGGCCCTAGCGCAGCCAGCCGCGCAGCAGGTCCAGCACCTCGGGGCTGGACAGCAGCTCCAGATGCCCCGTGCGGTAGACCACGGCCTGGCGCTCGGGCGCAAAGTCCAGGCTGCGCGCCGGATCGCGGTGCCGGCCCAGGGCGCTGGCCACCGGCACCAGGCCGTCGCCCAGCAGGCGCGATTTGAGACTGCTCGGCGCCGGCCCCAGGCTGGCGGCCACGGCGTAGCAGCGGGTGTTGCCGGGCAGGGGCACCCGGTCCCAGTGGCGCCGCCCCTGCGCGTCCGACGCCGCCTCGGTGATATGGCCCAGGCGCAGGTCCGTGATGCCCGCGCTGCGGATCTGGCCCAGGCGGGCCAGCGGCGCCGCATAGGGCAGGGCCGCCAGCAGGCGCTCAAGGCCGTGGCCGGCACGCTCCAGCGGCGCGCCCAGATGGGGTGAGCCCAGGCAGACCAGATCGTCCAGGCGCTGCGGCCAGCTCAGGCTGGCGTCACCCTCGCCGCGCCGCTGCGCCGCGTGGTGGATGGCGCTGCGCGCCACCAGGCCGCCCATGCTGTGGCCCAGCAGCACCAGGCGCTCCAGGGGCTGGGGCCAGGCCTCGCACAGGGTTTGCAGCCGCTCGGCCAGCAGCCGGCCGTTGCGCGCTATGCCCAGGCCGCTGTTGTAGTGCAGATGGACGGGCGTGTAGCCCAGCTCGCGGGCCAGCACCTGGCCGTGATCTTCATGGCCGGCTGCCTGCCACTGCAGATCGTTCATGCACAGGCCGTGCAGCAGGACCAGCAGGCGCGGTGTGCTGGCCTGGGCCGCCAGGCGCTCGCGCAGGGCCTCGGCCTGCAGGGGCAAGACCTGACCCTGCCGGCGAAAGCGCATGGGGATGGCCAGGGGGTTGCCGCTGTCGGCCAGATGGTCGCCCAGCACGCCGTTGAGCGCGGCGAGCAGGGCCTCGCGCCGGGCATTTGGTGCGGCCGCGCTGCTCGCGGGCAGCAGCTGCCGGGCCAGGCTGCCCAGCACCAGCTCCGTCGCGCTGCCCACGCCGCCGCTGATGCCGCGCACGCCGCGGTAGACCAGGCCGGTCAGGCCCCGGGTGCGCCGCGGCCCGGCCTCAGGGTCCGCTGCCGAGGCGCGCCCCAGCACCCGGTCGGCAATGCCGGCGTGCATGGCCTCCACCAGATCGATGAGGCCGCCCAGCGCCTCGTGGCTCAGGCGCAGCGCGCCGCGCACATCCTCGGCCCGCAGGGCGGTGGCGGCGCTGGCAGTGGCTGGGGGCATGGCGGGCTTGTTCATGGGCCAGTGTGGCACGGATGGATCAGGCCGCGCCGGCCCACGGCGCGCCGCGCTCAGCCCATGGCGGTCTTGAGCATGCCCAGCAGGCCGCCCAGTGCGTCCTGTGGCGGCAGCTGGCCGTTCGGCGTCATGCCATCGATCACCTGGGGCAGCATCTGGGCCAGCTGGCCGGAGAGCTGCAGGGGCGAGAAGCCCAGACTCTGGGCCAGGGCCTGCACCTGCTCGCTGCCCAGCACCGCCTGCAGCTGCTCGCCCGAGATGGCCTGGTTCTGCCCGGTGCCTATCCAGGAGGCGATCACCTCGCCCAGCCCCTGCTGCTCAAAAGCCTTCACCAGGCCCGCCAGCCCGCCGGGCTGGCTGTTCAAGAGGCTGCCAATCGCATCAAACAGCGCGCCTCCACCCGGTGCGCCACCGTTGCCGCCGCCCAGCACCTGGCCCGCAATCGCGTCAAGAAGTCCCATCGCTCATCCCCTGAAGGCATTGAAAATGCCCCGAGGGTAGGGGCAATGCGCCCCGCTGCTCACCCCCTAGCTTCGAGCTCTGTGGGAATCCAGTGGGGATCAGGCCCGCGCGAAGCGCAGCACCGCAAAGAAGAGCAGCATGCTCAGCGCGATATCGCCAAAGGTGGTGTAGGCCAGCCAGACATCGGTGCTGAAGAATTCCGCCACGCCCCAGTTCAGCGAGGCCATCAGGGCGCCCAGCAGGCCCAGGCCTATGGCCAGGCGCTGTTCCACCACCGGCTCCATCACATAGCGGGCCAGGCGGCGGCCAAAGTAGCGGCCGCGGTTGAAGAGACCGTCGCCCAGGAAGAGCGTGGCCGTGAGCAGGCCCAGGATGGTGCCCTTCATCTTGACGGCCCAGTCATCCTGGAAGAGCCAGGAAAAGCCCGCCGACACCAGCAGCATCGCCACGCCGAACATGGCCAGGCCGCCCAGCAGGTCCACCTTCACATAGCGCTGCACCAGATAGACGCTCAGCCCTGCCGCCGCGCCCAGCAGGGCGGCCGTGGTCAGGTCGGTGAACTTGGCGCAGACAAAGAAGAACAGGCCCAGGCCCAGATCCACATAGATGCTGGGCTTGTTGCGTTCCCATTGCGCGGCCTGGCGGGCCTGGGTGACGGCGTCTAGCGAGCCGCGGGCGGGGGAGGAAGGTTCGGGTTTCATGGCGGGCGCTATTGTGGGGCCAGTCGGGCGGCCGCCCCGGCCCCGGCTCAGGGGCTGGCGCGCAGCCCCATCACCAGGGCCGGAAAGAAGACCATCAGGATCAGGCCCAGCAGCAGGTAGTTGCCCGTGGCGGGGTTGAAGTCCTGCTGCAGCACCCGGCGCCAGGGGCGGCGCAGCAGCAGCACGCCCAGGCTCAGGTCAAAGCCGGCCATGAACAGGGCCAGGCCCAGGCCCAGCGCCAGCTGCTGCCCCAGGCTGTGCAGGCCCATGGCCGGCACCAGCAGCCAGCACACCCCCAGGGCCAGCAGGGAACCCGAGACGATGCTGAGCTTGAGTGCCCGCTCCTTGCCCACGCGCGGCACCAGCCAGACGGTGCGCGCAATGCCGTGCAGGGTTTCCACGCCGGCCAGCACCACGCACAGGGCCAGGGCGCGTATCAGGGTGTCCTCGTTCATGACTCGTCCAGCTCCTTGCGACGTGGTGTCGGCGCTGCTGCTGCTGCCGCCGCCGCCAGATCGTCGCCCGCTTCCAGGGCCTGCAGCCAGCGCTGGGCGGCCTCCAGCTCATGTTCGCTGAAGACCTGGATGCCGGCCTGCATCAGCCGCTCGGCCGTGAGCCCGCGGCCCGGCACGCGGCGGCGGCTGAAGCTGCCGTCATACACATAGCCCGAGCCGCAGGAGGGGCTGCCCTCCTTGAGCACGGCCAGGCGCACGCCGTGCTCGCGGGCCAGGCTCAGGGCCTGCTCGGCCCCGGCCTCAAAGGCGGCTGTCACATCCCGCCCGTGGACATCCAGCACCCGCTCGCGGCCCTGGGCGTCCCGCAGCCGCTCGGCCGGCGGCCGCGGCACCGGCAGGCCGCCCGCCAGCTCCGGGCACAGCGCCAGCACCCGCCCCGCCGCCAGCCAGGCGGCCAGCACCGGATGCTGGGAAACGCCGTTGGCGCCGCCGTCATAGCGCACCGGCTGGCCCAGCAGGCAGGCGCTGATGAGGATGGGGGAGGGCATGGTGGGGCGGGGAGCTGGCGCGCGATGCGCTGCGATGTTAGCGGCTGGTGCCGCCGTGGTTCCTATGGATCAGGCCCGGGCGCGAGCGCCCATCAGCCTGTCATGCCCAGCTTGGAGCATCCGTGGGCATGCAGCCGGCGCCGCGCGCTAGCGCGGGCGAGCGATCACTCAGAAAGGACCTCCTCACATGTTCCCCACCAAACCCTTGATGCTGGCCCTGTCTCTGGGCCTCGCCACCCTGTCCGCCCAGGCCCAGGCCCCCATCAGCCTGAGCTATCTGGGTCAGCAGATCCTGCCCACCAGCACCCAGTACGCCGGCACCACCGTGGGCGGGCTCTCGGGCATCGATTACGACGCCGCCAGCGGCCGCTACTTCGCCATCAGCGACGACCGCTCGGGCCTCAACCCGGCCCGCTTCTACACCCTGGGCCTGGACCTGAGCCAGTTCCGCCGCTCGGCCACGCCCGGCATGGCCGGCGTGCAGCTGCAGAGCGTGGTCACGCTGCAGCGCCCCGAGGGCGGCGCCTTTGCCCTCAACACCGTGGACCCCGAAGGCCTGCGCTACCACGCCGCCACGGGCAGCCTGTTCTGGAGCAATGAGGGCCAGCGCAGCGGCGCCGGCTTCCAGAACCCCACCGTGCGCGAGATGCGCCTGGACGGCAGCCATGTGCGCGATCTGCAGGTGCCCGAGGCCTTCAAGCCCAGCGGCAGCGCGGCCGGCACGGCCCCGGGCGACCGCGGCATCTACAACAACCTGGCCTTCGAAAGCCTGACCCTCTCCACCGACGGCAAGACGCTCTACACCGCCACCGAAAACGCCCTGGCCCAGGACGGCCCGCAGGCCTCGCTCAGCAAGGGCTCCGTGGCGCGCATCGTGGGCTTTGATCTGGCCAGCGGCGCCGCCAGCGCCCAGTACGCCTACGCCGTCTCGCCCGTGGTGCTGCCGCCCGTGGCCGGCGGCTTTGCCACCAACGGCCTGACCGATCTGCTGGCCGTGGGTGACCGCCAGTTCATCGCCATCGAGCGCTCCTTCTCGGCCGGCGCGGTCACGCCCGGCACGCCCGTCACCGGCAACACCATCCGCCTGTACCACGTGGACGCGCGCCAGGCCACCGACATCTCGGGCCTGTCCAGCCTGGACGGCGCCAGCTTCACCCCGGCCCAAAAGACCCTGCTGCTGGACCTCTCGACGCTGAAGAACGAGGACGGCAGTTTTCTCGCCACCGACAATATCGAAGGCCTGACCCTGGGCCCCGAGATCAATGGCAAGCGCAGCCTGATCCTGGTCTCGGACAACAACTTCTCTCCCACCCAGTTCACCCAGATCATCGCCCTGGAAGTGAGCGCCGTGCCCGAGCCCGGCAGCTGGGCGCTGATGGCTGCGGGCCTGGCCGCGCTGGGTGGGCTGCTGCGTGGCCGGCGTCGCAGCAGCGGCAGTCAGGCCTGAGCCGGCCCTAGGGCTGGTAGCGGGCTGCCGTGATGAACTCGCTGAAGGTCTCGCACCAGATCACCACCGTGTTGTAGCGCGCCACATCCACGCCCTCGGGCACCTCGACCAGGAAGTTCTTGAAGGTCTTGACATCGCCCACCCGCAGCATGCGCGGCTTGAGCCGCTTGAAATCTGCCTCGGTTTCCAGAAACTCCGGTGACAGATAGAGCTTGTAGTCCGGGCCCGGCGCGATCTCGCCCTCCAGGGCAATGCTGCGGGTGCCGACCGAGACCCGGCCCTCGCCCCAGTGCAGCGCGTCGCTGTCCTGCAGCTCGCGGCGGAACTGGCCCTGGTAGCGGGCCTGCGCCGCCTGCGCCTGCAGCGCTGCCGCGCTGGGCGGCGCCGGCGCGATCAGCAAGGGCAGGGCGTAGATGCCCAGGGCGAAGCCGATGCACAGCACCAGGGTGTGAGACAAGAGCAGTGCAAGCGGCTTCTTCATGGCTAAAGGTCTTTGCAATGGGCCTCAGGGGCGGCTTGGCTTGGCGGCGGGTGGGCGGCGTCTGCACACTGTATCCGGCCAGGACCGGCTCTTGACAGCCCGACACCGCCGGACCATTCTTCCGGCGCCGACACCAGGAGGCTCGCGAGCGACATTGCGTATGGACCGCTGTCATGGCCGCAGCGGGCGTGTTCTGCGCTGGGCCCGCCTTGGCGGTTCCACATTCACGGTGGATTTCGATTCACCCGGCAATGTGAGCTGCTTCGCGGTGCCCATACCCTGCAGCAATGGCAACACGGTGCAGGGCGTCAGCGCAGAGCTGCCGACGGGGCTGCAGTTCGTCAGCCTGGCCGGACGCTTCTGGGGCACCGGATACAGCGGCGCCACGAATGTCTTGACGACCTTTGTTCCCAAGGCCGACCTCTGGGTGGCGTTTCAAGCGGCGCCGGGCTATCGGGTTCGCGTCGAGGAGTTCACCCTGGCCCCGCGCCAGGGCGGCGTTCAGGCGAGCCAACCCTTCCGAGCCAACGGTGTGCTTGGCTGGACCGGCGACCTGTCGACGGCCACCACCTTCGCCGCCGCCGCCGGGGGCGCCGAGCGCAGCAATACCTTCACGCTCCAGTCGACGTACAACCGGGCCGATATCGCCATCGACTCCATCACCGTGAGCGTCACGGCCGTACCCGAGCCCGGCAGCTGGGCGCTGATGGCTGCGGGCCTGGCCCTGCTGGGCGGGCTGCTGCGTGGCCAGCGTCGCAGCAGCGGCAGTCAAGACTGAGCCTCGACCCCGCTTTTGGGGGGCTGTCGAGCGCTAGCGTGTACCTCGAAGCGCCTACAGGCAAACCCCGGGGCGTGGACGGCTGGCCACTGCGAAACTCTTGCGGGCGTTCTCTGCCCCGGAGCGCGCGCGTGTTTCGCCATGGACATGAGCCCACACGAGGTGCTTGGTATGTACGCTGCGCAAGCGACGCTGGACGAAGATGCCTGGGACGATCTGCTCAGCTTCATCGAGGAGCAGCGGGTCATCCCCATCGTCGGCCCGGAGCTCCTGGAGGTTCAGACCGAGCAGGGCCCCCGGCTGCTGTACGACTGGCTGGCGGACAAGCTGGCGACCAAGCTGAACGTCGACGTCCAGCAGCTGCCTCAGCCTTACACGCTCAACGATGTCGTCAGCTGGTACATGGCGGCACGCGGCAGGCGCGAGGAGGCTTATGTGCGTCTGCGCGGCATTCTTCGAGACACGCCGCTGGCCGCCCCCGCGGCGCTTCGCCAGCTGGCCGACATCCGCGACTTCTCGGTCTTCGTCAGCACCACCTGCGATCCCCTGCTTGAGCAGGCCCTGGCCGAGGTGCGCGGCGCGGCGCCGGAAGTGCTCAGCTATTCACCCAACAAGGTGGTGGATCTCCCCCTTGCGCAGCTGCCGCCGGGTGGCGCCCTGCTCTACCACCTGTTCGGAAAGGTGGCCGCTTCGCCCAGCTACGTGATCTCGGATGAGGATGTGCTGGAGTACATGTGCGCCTTGCAAAGCGAGCATCTGACGCCGGAGCGCCTCTTCCACGCGCTGGAGACGCACCACCTGCTCTTCATCGGCAGCAATTTCAGCAACTGGCTGGCGCGGCTCTTTCTGCGCATGGCCAAGCGCCGACGTCTTTCAGATCCGCGTGACGTGGGCGAGGTGCTGGCCGACGATCACTCCACCGAAGATGAGCGGCTGATGTCCTTTCTGCAGCAGGTGAGCGTGCGCACCCGCGTGTTCTCAGGGGCGAGCCGCTTTGTGGACGAGCTGCATCGGCGCTGGCGTGCCCGCCATCCCGAGACCCAGCCGCTCGGCGAGACCCGACGCGTACCGCCGCTGGCGCGGGAGATGCCCGACCAGGCCGTCTTCATCAGCTACGCCCGCGAAGACCTGGCCGCCGTCCAGCGCTTGCGCGATGGGCTGGAAGCGGCCGGCATCACGACCTGGTTCGATCAGGACCGCCTGGAGGCGGGCGACGACTTCGACCTGAAGATACGCCGCAACATCCAGCGCTGCAGCTTCTTCCTGCCCGTCGTGTCGGCGACGACCGAACGTCGCCACGAGGCCTACTTCCGGCGCGAGTGGAACTATGCCCTCGACCGCACGCGCAATATGGCGGACGGGGCCCTGTTCATCCTGCCGGTGCTGGTCGATGGCACCGACCCGAGCCGGGCCTTGGTGCCCGAAGCCTTTCGCAGCCTGCACTGCAGCCGGCTCGAAGGCGGGCAGGTCTCGCCCGAGTTTGCGGCGCGTATGGCCGAGATGTTGCAGCGTGGGAGGGCCCAGCCATGAGCGAGCACATCACGGGCGCCGCCGAGATGGGCGAGGAGCCCGCCGTCACCCGCGAGCAGCCCTGGCTGGGCCTGGCGTCCTTCAGCGAAGCCAGTCGGCAGTTCTTCTACGGTCGCGAGGAGGAGGTCGGCGAGCTGGTGCGACGCGTGCAGCGCAAGCTGCTGACGGTGCTGTTCGGGCAAAGCGGTCTGGGCAAGACCTCCATCCTGAAAGCCGGCGTCGTGCCGCGCCTGCGCGAGCAGGGCTATTGCCCGGTCTATGTGCGCATCGACTATGCGACGGATGCCCCACCGGCTGCCGAGCAGATCAAGCAGGCGATACGGCGCGAGACCCAGTCGCGTGGGCAGTGGACCCAGGTGGGCGTGGCCCTGGAGGGTGAAAGCCTCTGGGAGTTCCTGCATCACCGCGACGACCAGCTGGTCGATGCCGAAGGCCGGCCGGTGCTGCCGCTGCTGATCTTCGACCAGTTCGAGGAGCTGTTCACCCTGGCCCAGGGCGACGAGGCCGGGCGCGCCAAGGCGGCCCAGTTCATCACCGAGCTGGCTGAGCTGGTGGAGAACCGTGTGCCGGCTGCGTTGGAGGCCCGCCTGGAGGAAGACGACAGCGCCTACGAGCGCTTCGATTTCGCACGCTGCGACTACCGGGTGCTGCTGGCGCTGCGAGAGGACTATCTGGCCCATCTGGAAAGCCTGAAGGCCCAGATGCCCAGCATCACCCAGAACCGCATGCGGCTGGCGCCCATGACGGGCCCGCAGGCGCTGGCCGCCGTGCGTGGCCCGGGCGCGCAGCTGATCAGCCAGGAGGTGGCCGAGGCCGTGGTGCGTTTTGTGGCCGGTGGCGCCGAGCTGGAGCATGCGGTGGTCGAGCCCTCGCTGCTGAGCCTGATCCTGCGCGAACTGAATGACAAGCGCATTGCCCAGGGCCGGCGCGAGATCAGCCAGGACCTGCTGGCGGGTTCGCACGCGGCCATCCTGAGCGACTTCTATGAACGCAGCCTGAGCGACCAGCCCGCCGCGCTGCGGCGCTTCATCGAAGACGTGCTGCTGACCGACTCGGGCTACCGCGAGAACGTGGCCGAGGAGCGCGTGCGCAGCGAGTTCGCCGCAGCGGGCGCCGCCCCAGACGCACTGTCCCAGCTGGTGAATCGCCGGCTGCTGCGCATCGAGGAGCGGCTGGACCTGCGCCGTGTCGAGCTGACCCACGATGTGCTGTGCAGCGTGGTCAAGGCCAGCCGCGATGCCCGGCGCGAACGTGAATCGCGCGAAGCCACCGAGGCCTTGCTGGCCGAGCAGAAGCAACGCGCCCGCGAAGCCCGACGTGCCCTCTTGCGGGCGCGCCAGATCGCGGCGGTCTGTGCGGTGCTGGCCCTCGGTGCGCTGGGTGCGTCCGGCTATGCCTACTGGAGTTCCCAACGGGCGCTGGATGCCGAGCGCCAGGCCGAGGCGGCACGCCTGCTGACCGACCAGGCGCGCGACAAGGCCGAGGGCCTGCTGGCCTTTCTGCTGGACGATTTCTTCGATGAGCTGGAGCCCCTGGGCCGCCTCGATCTGGTCGTGAAGCTGGGCGAGCGGGCCGTGGCCTATTACGAGCAGCTGCCGCCCTCCCTGCGCGGGCAGGACACCGAACGCAAGCACGCCCAGGCGCTGATGCGCCTGGGCGCGGCCTTGAGCAATCAGAACCGTCAGGCCGAGGCGGGTCCCCGGTTGGAGGATTCGGTCAAGCGCTTGCAGGCCTTGCGCCAGCAGGGCGACGCCACCGAGGCCACCCTGCTGGGCCTGGGGCTGGCCAGCCGGCATCTGGCGCGGCAGCAGATGCAGCTGGGTCAACGCGAGCAGGCTCTGCAGACCATCGCACCGGCGGTGCAGCTGCTGGAGCCCGTGCTGGCCCAGCCCCAGCCCTCGGCGGAGGCCCTGTTGGTGGGTGCCGTGGTGCATAGCTACGAGGGCTATCTTCTGCAGCAGACGGCGGCGGGCGGGCCAACGCTGGAGCGGGCCGCCCAGGCGCTGCGGCGTAGCCAGGCCTTGTCGGAGCGCGTGATTGCCGGGCGCGAGCTGCGGGATGCCCAGGATGCCCAGCTGCTGCGAGCCTATGCGCTGAATGCAGGGCAGGCCAATTGGCTGATGGTGGCCCTGTCACGGATGGAAGACAAGGACGGCGAGCACGACCAGGTTGCCAAGCTGGGGCTCGCGCGGCTGGACACCTTGTTGGCTGTTCGCCCGGACCATGGCGGCGCGGCGGCCTCGCGCGCGCTGCTTCATGCGGGCTTGGCGCAGCGGGCAATCCGCCATCTGCAGATGGGCCAGGCCCGCAGCCACGCACTCGAGGCCGAGCAGGGTTGGCAAAGGCTGTTGCAGCGCGATCCCAGCAATGGCGCCAGCTGGAACAATCTGGCCGTAGCACAGAGCGTATCTGCCTTCGTGGACTGGCTGGCATGGCGCCCGGCCGAGGCCGAGCGCCGTCTCCAGCAGGCCTTGCAGTCCCTGGATCGCGGGCCGACGAGCAGTTTCGGCCGCCGCAATGGCGAGGCCTGGCTCGTGAGGCTGGTGGAGATTCAGACCCTGAGCGGACGGCGCGAGGCAGCGCAGCAGTCGCTGAAGGAGCTTGAACGAAAGGTCGCGGAGCGGCAGCGTTTGGACGCCGCCAAAGGCGGCTGGAAGCGCGCAGAGGATGAGGCTCTCTTGCACGGTCTGCGCCTGATGCAGTACCGCGCGGGGTGGGGCACACAGGCACTGGTCGAGGAGGCCGGCCGCTATCTGGATAGCGTCGCTGCCAAGGCACCGACGGCCGAGCGCGAGCGTGGCGACTGGGCACTCGTCTTGGCCTATCTCGGCGGCGAGCTCGCTGAGGCCGAGTTGCGGGCTGGACGTGCCGAGGCGGCCAGCCGCCGGGCCGCGCAAACGCTGCAGTTCATGGCGTTGTTGGGCGAAGTGACCGTGTTCCGGCAGCGCGATCTGGCCCGCGTCCGCATGACCTTGGCCGAGGCCCTGGTGATGCAGGGTCAGCCGGCAAAGGCGGCAGAGGTGCTGGAGCCCTCGCTGGCCTATTTCCGCCCCTTGATGAGCCGCAGTCAGGAGGCGCCCGAGCAAGCTGCGCTGCATGTGGATCTGCTGCTCACCTCCGCGCTGACGCAGACCGTGCCCGGCCAGAGGCAGGCGCTGCTGGCGCAGACACAGGCCACGTTCACGGCCTTGCCGCAGAACTGGCGCCAGACCTGGATGGGGCAGGACCAGGCCAAGCGTCTTGCCGCCGCGCAGCGCGGCAGTCCGGCGCTGCCATGAGCGGGCCGCCGGTGCCGCTGCGATTTCGCGCGCGTGCCGAGGCCGGCTTTGTGCTGAGCCCGGCCCAGTACCCGGCCCTGCGACGCGTTCGCAAGCGTCCGGTCGAGGTGATGGTGGAGCCGGTGCTGCGGCCCTTGCAGCTCCAAACGCCGGAAGGCCCCCTGCAGCTGCTGCCGGGCGATGTGATTCTGGACGATGGCGATGGGCGGCGCTGGGGCATGAGCCGTGCCCAGCTGATGCGTCGCTACGACTGCCTGGACCCAAGCGGCCAGCGCTGGCGCAGCCGGCCTCTGCAGGCCCAGGCCTTGCAGCCCGCGCAGGCCTTCGAGGTGCAGCTGTTCCTTCATCAGTCGGCGCTCTTGCAGGGGCAGCCGGACGACTGGCTGCTGGACTATGGCGACGGCAGCCTCGGGGTGGTGGCCGGGGACGTTTTCGCCCTCAGCTACGAGATTCTTGAGGAGTCGGTGTGAGATCGCGAGGCGGAGAACGCAATTGATGGCTTTGCATGATGTGCTGCAGCGCCTGCTGCTGATCGGGCACTCGCTGCCCCAGCCGCCGCTGCCCCTGCGCGCCGAGGCGCCTGCCAGGCTGGCCGGCCTGATGGCGGCCGTGCGCCCGGCGCAGCAGGCGCTGAACGCCGAGGCGACGGCCCTGGGCCACCGCTACCGCAGCGCCTTCTGGGGCCTGTACCTGCTCAGTGCGCTGGCCGTGCTGCTGGCCGTGCTGCCGGTGGCCCTGGGTTGGGCGGCTGCCGAGCATCCACTGCATGCCTATGCCCTGGTCTGGGGCTTGCTGGAAGTCGGGGTGATTGCGTCCGTGGCCCTGCTCTACCGCCGCGGCATGCGCGAAGACTGGCAGGGCCGTTGGCTGGCCGCGCGCGCCGAGGCCGAGCTGGCCTGGTACCTGCCCCTGGCCGCCGCGCTGCGCGGCGCCGAGGCGCAGGACCATCGCGATGACTGGTATGCCGGCTTGTTTGGCTCGGCAGGCAAGGGCACCGCGCCGGGCTCCACCCTGCAGCGTCTGTGCCTGGCGCAGTCCGGGGGGCTGGCCCAGGCCCTGGCCGGCGCCTGGCAGTCCGAGGAGTTTCTGCGCGGCTTTGGCCACTGGGCTTGTGCCCTGCTATCCGGCCAGGTGCACTACCACCGGCGCACTGCCGCCCGGTATCGGGCGCTGCTGCATCGCGGCCACCGGCTCAGTGCCGGGCTGTTCGTGCTGACCGCGCTGGCGGCCTTGCTGCACCTGTTCTGGCATGCCCCCTGGCTGCTCATCGCCACCACCAGCTTTCCCGCCTTCGGCGCAGCCTTGCATGGGGCCCTGGTCCAGGCCGAGGCGCATCGACTGGCTGACGCGTCGCAGCAGATGGCGCAGGCCCTGTCCGCCTTGCAGGCGCGCGTCGAGCACACCTTGCAGGCGCCCTCGCTGAGTGGCGAACCCGCCCGCGAACTGTACGAAACCGCCTACGAGGCCCTGGCCCGAATTCTGGAAGAGCATCAGGGCTGGCACATGGTGGTGCGGCCGCACCATCTGCCTTTGGCTTGAGCGGCGGGCTCAAGTGACCTGGGCGGGCATTGTGCTCATGCAGCCCCACTTGGCCGCACAAGGCATCGTCCAGGCCGCTCAGGCCCAGGCGCCCGCCGCCACCAGCCCCGCGGCCGCCAGCAGGCCCAGCCAGCCGGGATGGCGGCCGCACGTGCCCACCAGCACCAGGGCCGCGCTGAGCAGCAGGGCCAGGGCCAGGGCCTGCACGAGCGGCGAGGCGGCCAGCGGCGCGGCCGAGGCATCGGCCAGCCAGAACAGCATGGCCGCCAGACCCCAGCCCAGCACCGTCACGATGTGCCAGCTCGCCCAGAGGATGCGCACATGCGCCTGCCGCAAGACCGGCCCGCCCTGGGTGGGAATGAAGCCGCCCGCGCGCATGCGCCGGAAGATCAGGCGCTCACCCAGCAGGGAGTGCACCAGGCCGATGATGAGCAGCAGCACGGCGGCGGCGAGAAAGCAGCGGTTCATGGTGTGGCCGGCTCACCCCAGCTCAGCGGCGGCCCGGCCGGCGCCCCAGCCATGAGCGCTGGACAAGGCCCCAGAGCAGCCCGCCGGCTGCGCTGGGTGTTGGGGTTGGCGTTGGCGTGGCCTCCGGCGGCGCGCCCAGGGCCAGCAGCCGCGCTTCCACCGCCGGCAGGGCCATGCGCCGGGCGGCGCCCAGGGGCGTGATCGCGTCCAGCTCCGAGGGCAGATCCGGCAGCGCGCCATGCTCCAGCAGATACAGGGCCACCGCCTCCTGCCCGGCCAGGATGGCGCCCACCAGGGGCGTGGTCAGGAATTCCGGATGCGCGTAGTTCAGGTCCACGCCGCATTTGCGGTGGTAGTCCACCAGGGCCAGATCGCCCTCGCAGCCGGCCATGAACAGCTCTTTCCAGTTGCCGCCAGACATGATGGGGGTTGCCTCCGGGGTGTGTGGGTGGAAGGTTCGTGGCTTGGGTGCTTCAGACGCTGGCGTACTGTAGGCCCATCCCGCCCCTGCCGCGGCCGGGGCCGATCTCAGCCTTGCTCCGGAGACGCCTCACCCCGCGCCTGAGCCGCCTGCATGGCCTGCTTCAGGCGAGCCCTGATCCCGCGGGACATCAAGAGGGCCACCGGATAGCCCAGCAGCCGCAGCGGGTTGCGCAGCAGCTGCTGCCACAAGGGGCGGCGCTGCCAGCGCTGCATGCGGCGGCGCAGATAGTCTTCGTTGTAGCCCCAGTCCGGCATGATCATCCACAGCATGCAGGGGAAGATCAGGAAGGAATCCAGCGCAAAGGCGCCGCAGACCTCGCGCAGCGCGATGCGGCGCACAGCAGTCCAGTCGGCGCCTTGTGCCAGCAGCTCGCGGGCGATGGGCGGGTAGTCGGCCTCTTCCAGCCCAATCTCGGTCCAGGCCATGGAAACCGTGGTCCAGACGAGGAAGCGGGCGGCGTCGGTCATGGATGAGAGGGGCGGTTCAAGCGGCTTTTCGACTGTAGGGCCAGGTCTTGTGTTTGTCGTACGGACTGATGGCTCTTTCCCCCCCAAAGACGGCAGGCTGGCCCTCGGTGCTTCTTGCTCCCGGCCCCTTAGCATCGCAGCCCCAGGGAGGGGCTATGACAACACTGATTGAAGTAAAAGCGCGTTGCCACGATATGGAGGCCATGCGCCAGCGGCTTGGCGAGCTGGCAGCAGCAGCGGCCGCAGCCTGCGCGGCAAGTTCGGCAACAGCACCATCACCACCCCTATCGCCACCCACAACGCTTCAGCAAGACGACACCTTTTTCGTCTGCGCCAAGGGGCGGCTCAAGCTGCGCGAGCTGGCCCCGGACCGGGGGCGGCTCATCTTCTACGTCCGGGGTGATGGCGCCGGGGCCAAGCAGACCGATTTCGTGGTGAGCAAGACGGATGCGCCCGCCGCACTTCGTGAGTGCCTGGCTCTGGCCTATGGGGTCTTGGGCCGGGTGCAAAAAACCCGAACCGTCTTTGAGCTGGGCCGCGGCGTCCGGGCGCATCTCGACCAGGTGCTGGGCCTGGGTTGCTTTGTCGAGCTGGAGGTGGTGCTGGACGGGGCCGTCGTTGATGCGGCACGCGGCGAGGCGCTCATTGGCGAGGCCATGGCGGCGCTTGGCATTCGCCGCGAAGACCTGTTGTCGGGGGCGTATCTCGACCTGCTGATGGCGGGGCGTGCTGCGGGGTGAGCCTCCATGCGCGGGCTGGGTCAAAGCGAAGTGGCTTCGATGACGGCGGCGCCGGAATAGTCCGGGCCCCCCAAAAGGTGTGACAAGGGGAATCCCACTGCCTTGCTAGTGCTGGCCTGCCCATAATTGGAGGCGTGGTCAGGTTAGGTTCGGGCTAATTGTTAATGGCCACCGAGATCGGACTGAATTTTGATTCGATACGTTTGTTCGCCGCACGCTGGGGCTGCCTTCTCGGTCAGCGCCGTACGAAGGGGGATAACTATTGATCCTCAGGCACCATGTCCAATTTGATTCACCGAGTTTCCATCCCTCGCCGATTGATCTTGGCGTCCCTTGCAGCTTACTGGCTCGCTCCAACCCCATTGGCCGTGGCCCAGCAGGTTGCTGCGACTATAGGAGGCAGGCCCATACTCATCCCCGTTCCTAATGGGTTCCGGGAGGTCGCTGATGATCCCGATGGGTTCCACACAAAGCAATGGAATAGGGCGCACATGCACGCCGTCTTTGCCATCGCGGACGAGTATGAAGCTCTACTTCAGGGCGCCGCCCCCAATCTTCCGAACTTTGCTTTCGCCTACACGCCAGTCCACGCCCTAAACCAACCGCTTTCAAGTTTGGAGTTTGACAGCGGCAGAAAAGTATTAAGGCAGCGCTTCGAGAATTCCATCCGCGAATCAAATTCTCTTGGGTTGTCGTACGGTAGCGGGAGCGAGTCGCAGCCGCCAACACTTATTCTTCCTGAATCCGACCAGCTACGACCCAATCGCGCGCACGTGTTATCCATTATTGAAGACAAGCAAGGCTGCTTTTCATTTTTGGCTATCTCAAGTGTCCAGCCGGGAATTGTCGAGTCCTCAGCCCCCATGCTCTTATTGAATGTATCCGCCTTTTCTGTCGTAAATGAACGTCTGCTTGTCCTGGGCGTTTCGTGCATCTTCAAGAGTCCTGCTGACGTCGCCGTCCTTATTGGTCGCTCCCAAGGCTGGGTTCAGGCCCTTTATCGTTCCAACAGCTAACGCTTTCGACTTCTGCGCGCCAAAGCACGAGCGTTGGATGTCGGTTTATCGCTTGCATCGAGAACTAAAATCCTGCCCCCGGCTCCTCTATGAAAAAAGAAGATAAGCCACGCCTTGGCCGATTTTTTGGTGCTGCTGGATTGGCCTCATGCGCGCAACTTCTGTCCGGGTTAAAAGTGCATAAGTCAGATATACTTTTGCAGCACTTGCTAGACCTTTATATAGTGCCCCCGGTCACGTTACTTTTTCTTGCTGCGTTGGGAATCGGCATGTATCGCGCTATACCCGGCGGGGTCTTCAGTTTCTTCGTGCGCGATGATGACAGTCATCACAAGGCCTTTGCTGTCTATGGCCCCATGGGCGGGGCATTTGTGGGTTGCGTTCTGGTCCTGTCCGGTTTCGAGCTCTGGTATCAGGGCAGTAGCACGTTGCCGGTTCTGCTATCTGCGTGGATTCTCGTGGTCCAAGCTGTCGGGTTGCCAATCTGTGCGTATATCGTGGCTTGCATCGCCATCGGGCACTATCGCTCGCAAGGGGCTGCGCAGAAGATGCGCCCGATGTTAATAAAAACACTTGCAGCATTCATTGTTCTTGTGGCTGTCAGGGGGCTCTTGGAATGGTATGCAAGCTAGTAATTTTCTCAACGCCGCGCAATGGTACGTTTCTTCAGGTCAGATATCACTCTGGGTCTGGCGCTTCCTGCTGCGTCGTGAGGTAGTTGGGCCAGGCCTTGAATTTTCAGTGACAGTTCAAAACCTTACTTCGGAGCGGCGAACCGCTTAGTGTTCTGTTTTGTGGATCTGCTTCGCGGTGAGAAGCTGTTCCATGGTCGAAATTCGCTGGAAATTCGCTGCCAGTTCGTCCAACTGCTGTCCTGACACATTCATGTAAGCCTTCTTTAGTGTTCCATAGGCAGAGTCGTCCAGCGCATTGATTGAATCGATGAACGCTTTCGGGTCAGAGACCAGGTCGATCAATGGCACTGCGGAAGTATTCCAGTGTTCCGCTGGCAAAGCAGCAACTTGTTCGAGAAGCGCTTCAAGGTCGCCGCTTTCGCGGGCTATGCCTTCAACGGCTTTGCCCGCTTCGGTCAGTGAGCCGATACGACTCAGTGCATAGAGCATGTAGATGCGCGCGCGCTCGGACAAAAGTGCTCGGTTTTCCACCGCGGTTCGCAAACGTGAAAGCACCAGAGGCGTCAGAACGTCGCGAGCCTTCTTAGCCGATGCTTGTCGGCCTTCGTCTTGGTACAAGCGGTCGTCAACGCGATGGCTGAGCCAGTCGAGCAGATAAACGGCTTCCGGCAGTGCTAGATCTTCTTGTACGCGCAATCTGACCGCTATATCGGATGACTCTAGCGCAATGAACAATTCCGAAGCGATTATTGCAATCGAAGTGTCTGGTGCCGCAGAGTTTCCAAACTCGGATGTCGAATATCTGGAAATTGCCTTTAGCAGTGGCTGAAGTTTCTCGATCTGATGCGGTATTGTCTTCGGGTTCAGGCGTTGGCTGATAGCAAACAGGCGCTGCAAATCACGGTATTCAAAAGTGGGACGATCATTGCCAAGAGCTTTGTCGAACTCACTTGGATTCAGCAGCCAGTTGTCGAGGTCGCTTCCAGACACGTCATCGCGATTGGCTCGAAACCTTCTGTAATGCTGCCGCACTGGAAGTGCTGCCAGTCGGCGATTGCGGAGTGAGTTACTTGGGCTCCTGTCGCCGTTTTTCTCGAAATCAGGGAACAACCATCGGAGCACGCGTAGCTCAAAGCGTGATTCAAATTCAGCCGCTATTTGCTCTAGCGCCTCTTGTCGTCGCGAGTACTTTGTCGGGTCGCCATGTGCCCAGGGGTCTGCGTTCTGGTAGTTCTCGCTGTCGTCCTCGTCGCATCCAAGGCTGGAAAGAATTCGATGCCACGTGTTCGTTCCCAAGCGGATCTGCAGCGCTTCAGCAACGCACAGGTCGGCAATATTGATGCTGCCCGCAAGACCTCGGGCTGACCAGCCCACATGATTTGCCCACCGTACAACGTCTCGGGGTGTGGAACATAGCCGGGCAACGGCGCTTAGTGCTTCTTCGAGCAATTGGCTTTCAAAGGGTTTGGTCTCGTGACGGATTGCGCTCGTGACAGTTCTGAAGCGGTTCTCAATGTCCTTCAGCGAATCGCCACGGTCAATCGGCGGGACAGAGATGCTGAGTTGAACGATCTTTTCAAGATAGCGACGCCCGACAGTGACGTCGCTATCTTCCGCCAGCGCGCGCGCCACAGCCTCGGCATCCATAGAGAGCAGGAAGGACGTGTTCGGGAAATCGGCCACGGCCTTGACCAGCTGCATCACGGCGCGAATCTCCCGGGAGCGTAGGCGGTCTATGTCGTCGATTACTACAACCAAGCGTTGCTCCAGTCCGCTGACCGCTGCGCGTGCAGTTTTACGTGCGTCCGTCAGGCTGGGCATCTTCTTGCCATCGCCCTCAAGGCTTTCCCGCGCAGTCTCTAGATGCTCGGAGAGTTTTTCATGTGCTTCAGCAAGGATTTCCCCGGTCTCCTTCAGTATGGGGACCGGCACATATTTGAGGTATCGCCCAAAGCCGAGAGCCTTGGCATAGCGCAGCAGCGAGGTGGCAGCGGTCTTTGCCGCAGCGACGTTGTTTGCAGTGGCGTCAATCTCAAGCCCAATCTGGACCAGAAAGTCGAGAATGAGGTTCGACTCTTCGCCGATCAGCCAGGGATTGAAGTGCACCACTTTTGCTTGGCCACCGGCCCTACCAGCCTTCATCACTTCGGTGACCCGCTCAATCAGCCAGGACTTGCCCGATCCCCAAGGGCCTTCCAGCGCCAGAACCAGGCTTTCATCCGGCTCAGCACGAACCAAGGCCTCCGCGATCCGCTCGGCGAGTTCGGAGCGTGAGTATTTGTCTTCACGGCGTGCAGTTCCGTCTGAGTCGAGCTGCAATGCGGGCGCTTCGAAATTCATAGGGCTTAGATCTAGGTGAGTTGGATGACTGTTGCGGAACAGCTGTTAGGAGGGGCGGTTCTGTTACCCCACCACACACCCCGCCTCCGCCCCCCCACCCTGGGCCGTCATCAAGACCTCCGCGCTGCTGATCCGCACCCCGTGCCGCTCAGCGGTCATATGGGCCAGGATCGAAAGCGCAATCTCCGGCGGGGTGCGGGCGCCGATGTGCAGGCCCACGGGGCCGTGCAGGCGGGCCAGCTCGGCCTCGGTCAGGCCAAAGTGCTCGGCCAGGCGGGCCTTGCGCTTGGCCTGGTTCACGCGGGAGCCGATGGCGCCCACATAGAAGGCGGGTGACTTGAGCGCCTCCATGAGGGCCAGGTCGTCCAGCTTGGGGTCGTGGGTCAGGGCCACCACGGCCGTGTGGCCGTCGGGGGCGAAGCTCATCACCACATCGTCGGGCATCTCGCGGGTGAGCCGCGCGCCGGGGATTTCGGGCTGGTATTCCTCGCGTGGGTCGCAGACCAGCACCTGGTAGTCCAGGGCCAGGGCCATGCTGGCCAGGTATTGCGTGAGCTGGCCGGCGCCGATGATCAGCAGGCGCCACTGCGGGCCGTGGTGGGTGATCAGGCTGCTCTCGCTGAGCTGCACCACATCGGCAATGACGCCCTGGCCGGCCGCCACCGGGTCCAGCAGCTGCACCGCGCCGCTCTTCAAATCCAGATGCCGCTGCACGCGCTCGCCGCGGGCCAGGCGCTCCAGCAGCGCGTCCAGCTGCGAAGCCGGGCCCAGGGGTTCCAGCATCAGCTCCAGGGTGCCGCCGCAGGGCAGGCCAAAGGCCTGGGCCGCCTCGGCGCCCACGCCGTAGCGCAGCAGCTCGGGCCGGCTCAGGGCCAGGGCGCCCTCGCGCACCTTGGCCACCAGATCGTCCTCGATGCAGCCGCCCGAGACGGAGCCGGCAATCAGCCCGTCCCCCCGCACCGCCACCACCGAGCCCACGGGCCGCGGGGCCGAGCCCCAGGTGCGGGTGATGGTGCCCAGCACCACCGCGTGGCCCTCGCGCTGCCAGGCCTGCACCTGGCGCAAGACATTCAGATCGACGTTGTCCATGGTTGTTTCTGGCTCTTGCTCTTGCTCTGGTGCCTTGCGAGCACACCACGCTCGCTCACACGCTGTCTCCCGGGGAGTGCGCACCATAACCCAGCCGCCGCGGGCCCGGCTGTGCCAAAGCGGAGCATCAACCCGGTGCACGGACGCCCTATGTATGGGCATACATGGGGGAAAACGGTGGATGGCGCCCGCGCAGGGCAGCCGCGAGGATTGATCTCGGCAGTAAGCAGATCGGCAAGAGACCGAGCGACGGACAGATAAAACATCAGGAGACAAGCGATGAGCCAGAAGATCACGCTGAAGGTCAATGGCAAGTCGGTCACGCGCGAAGTGGCGCCTGACCGCTTGCTGGTGCAGTTCCTGCGCGAAGACCTCGCGCTCACCGGCACCCATGTGGGCTGCGACACCAGCCAGTGTGGCGCCTGCACCGTGCACCTGAACGGGCGCGCGGTGAAGAGCTGCAATGTGCTGGCGGTGCAGGCCGCCGGGGCCGAAGTCACCACCATCGAGGGCCTGACGCCCGCCACGGGCAGTGGCGAGCTGCACCCCATGCAGGCCGCCTTCAAGGAGTGCCACGGCCTGCAATGCGGCTTCTGCACCCCGGGCATGGTGATGAGCGCCATCGACCTGGTGCAGCACCACCGCTGCAGCTCGGAGGCCGAGATCCGCGAGGGCCTGGAGGGCAATATCTGCCGCTGTACCGGCTACCAGAACATCGTGCGCGCCGTGCAGCTGGGCGCGCAGAACATGGCCAAGTGACGCAGCCGGGAGCCCAATCATGAATGCACCGAACGAAAAAGGATTCATCGGTCAAAGCGTGCGCCGCCGCGAAGACGGCCGCTTTCTGACCGGGCGGGGCCAGTACACCGATGACATCGTGCTGCCGCGCCAGACCTATGCCTATTTCCTGCGCTCGCCCTATGCGCATGCGCGCATCCGCGGCATAGACACCGCGGCCGCGCTGGCGGCCGAGGGCGTGCTGGGCGTCTACACCGGCGAGCATTTCCGCGCCGTGGGCGGCCTGCCCTGCGGCTGGCTGATCCACAGCCTGGACGGCACGCCCATGAAGGAGCCCAAGCACCCCATCCTGGCGGATGGCAAGGTCCGCTATGTGGGCGACCAGGTGGCCCTGGTGGTGGCCGAGAGCTATGCCCAGGCCAAGGCCGCGGCCCAGCTCATCGAGGTGGACTATGAAGACCTGACCCCCGTGGTGGACACCGCGGCGGCCAAGGACTTTGGCACGGCCGTGCATGAGGAGGCGCCCAACAACGTCTGCTACACCTGGGGCTGCGGCGACAAGGCCGGGGTGGACGCCGCCATGGACGGTGCGGCCCACATCACCCGCCTGGAGTTCCGCAACAACCGGCTCATCCCCAACGCCATCGAGCCGCGCGCCGCCAATGCGTCCTACAACCCGGCGGACGACAGCTACACCCTCTATGTGGCCAACCAGAACCCGCATGTGGAGCGCCTGCTGATGTGCGCCTTCGTGCTGGGCATTCCCGAGCACAAGGTGCGCGTGGTGGCGCCCGATGTGGGCGGCGGCTTCGGCTCCAAGATCTTTCTCTATGCCGAAGAGACGGCGCTGACCTGGGCCAGCAAGCAGCTGGGCCGGCCCATCAAGTGGACGGCCGAGCGCAGCGAGAGCTTTCTCTCCGACGCCCATGGCCGCGACCACGCCACCGTGGCCGAGCTGGGTCTGGATGCGCAGGGCCGCTTTGTGGCCATGCGGGTCAACACCACGGCCAATCTGGGCGCCTACCTCAGCACCTTTGCCTCCAGCGTGCCCACCATCCTCTACGCCACCCTGCTGGCCGGCCAGTACACCACGCCCAAGATCTATGCCGAGGTGACGGGCGTGTTCACCAACACCGCGCCGGTAGATGCCTACCGCGGCGCGGGCCGGCCCGAGGCCACCTATGTGGTGGAGCGCCTGGTGGAGACCGCGGCGCACCAGCTCAAGATCGACCCCGCCGAGCTGCGCCGCCGCAACTTCATCAAGAGCTTCCCCTACGCCACGCCCGTGGGCCTGAGCTATGACACCGGCGACTACGAGGCCACGCTGGCCCAGGTGCAGGAGCTGGCCGATGTGGCGGGCTTCGCGGCACGCCGCGCCGCCAGCGAGGCCAAGGGCTTGAAGCGCGGCCTGGGCTACTCCACCTATATCGAGGCCTGCGGCCTGGCGCCCTCGAACATCGCCGGGGCCCTGGGCGCACGCGCCGGTCTCTTCGAGGCGGGCGAGGTGCGGGTGCATCCCACCGGCAAGGTCACCATCTTCACCGGCAGCCACTCGCACGGCCAGGGCCACGAGACCACCTTCGCCCAGGTGGTGGCCGACAAGCTTGGCATCCCCCTGGACGATGTGGACATCCAGCATGGCGACACCGGCAAAGTGCTCTTCGGCATGGGCACCTACGGCAGCCGCTCGCTGGCGGTGGGCGGCACGGCCATCGTCAAGGCGGTGGACAAGGTGATTGCCAAGGGCAAGAAGATCGCCGCCCATCTGCTGGAGGCCAGCGAGGGTGATATCGAGTTCGAGGGCGGCGAGTTCAAGGTGGCGGGCACCGACAAGAAGGTCCCCTTCGCCTCGGTGGCGCTCACCGCCTATGTGCCGCACAACTACCCGCTGGACAAGCTGGAGCCCGGCCTCAACGAGAACGCCTTCTACGACCCCACCAATTTCACCTACCCCGCGGGCAGCTATGTCTGCGAGGTGGAGGTGGACCCGCTGACCGGCGTGGTGCGGGTGGACCGCTTCAGCGCGGTGGACGACTTCGGCAATGTGGTGAACCCCATGATCGTCGAAGGCCAGGTGCATGGCGGCCTGGCCCAGGGCATAGGCCAGGCCCTGCTGGAGCATGGCATCTACGACGAGCACAGCGGCCAGCTGCTCACCGGCAGCTATATGGACTACGCCATGCCGCGCGCCGACGACCTGCCCACCTTCAACGTCAAGACCGCCAAGGGCACGCCCTGCACCCACAACCCGCTGGGCGTGAAAGGCTGCGGCGAGGCCGGTGCCATCGGCTCGCCCCCCGCGGTGATCAACGCCATCTGCGACGCCCTGGGCATCTCGGATGTGCCCATGCCCGCGACCCCGCACAACGTCTGGCAAGCGATTCAAGCCAACCGCTGAACGCGAGGAGACCCACACCATGACATTCGCATTCCAGCAAGCCGCCAGCCTGGCCGACGCCGCCCGCGCCGCCGCGGGCAACGCCGAGGCCAAGATCATCGCGGGCGGGCAGAGCCTGCTTGGCGCCATCAAGCTGGGCCTGGCCGCGCCCGAGGCCTTGATCGACATCTCGGGCCTGGCCGATCTCAAGGGCCTGCGCATCGATGGCGGCAAGGTCCATATCGGCGCCATGAGCACGCACGCCACCGTGGCCGCCTCGCGCGAGCTGCAGCAGGCGATTCCGGCCCTGGCCGATCTGGCCGGCCGCATTGGCGACCGCCAGGTGCGCAACCGGGGGACGCTCGGAGGCAGCCTGGCCAATAACGACCCCGCCGCCTGCTACCCCGCGGCCGTGCTGGGCCTGGGCGCCACGGTGCACACCGACCGGCGCTCCATCGCGGCCGATGACTTCTTCAAGGGCCTGTACGAGACGGCGCTGCAGCCCGGCGAGATCATCACATCGGTGAGCTTTCCCATTCCCGAGAAGGCGGCCTGGCAGAAGTTCAAGCAGCCGGCCTCGCGCTTTTCCATCGTGGGTGTCTTCGTGGCCAAGACGGCCGCGGGCGTGCGCGTGGCCGTCACCGGCGCCGGGGCCTGCGTGTTCCGCGCCAGCGAGATCGAGAAGGCCCTGGCCGCCAGCTGGAGCCCGGCCGCGGCCCAGGCCGTGACGGTGAGCGAGGAGGGGCTGAACAGCGATCTGCACGGCTCGGCCCTCTACCGCGCGGCCCTGATCCCGGTGCTGGCCGCGCGCGCCGTGGCGGCCGCCGGCTGATGCGGCCGGACAGCATAGACGCCACGCTGGAGAGCCTGCGCGCCCAGGGCTATGTGGCCCCGCGCGCGCTGGGCACCGTGGTCTTTCTGGCCCTGCGCCTGGGCCGGCCGCTGTTTCTGGAGGGCGAGCCCGGCACCGGCAAGACTGAGCTGGCCAAGGCCCTGGCCGGCCTGCTGGACCGGCCCCTGATACGCCTGCAGTGCTATGAGGGCCTGGACCTGGCGGCCGCGGCCTATGAGTGGAACTACGCGCGCCAGATGGTGGAGATCAAGCTGGCCCAGGGGCAGGAGAGCCGGGAGGAACTGGCGCGCGAGCTCTTCTCGCGCCGCTTCCTGATCGCGCGGCCGCTCCTGCAGGCGATCGACCCGCCGGACGGCCGCGCGCCGGTGCTGCTGATCGACGAGCTGGACCGCGCGGACGAGCCCTTCGAGGCTTTCTTGCTGGAGCTGCTCTCGGACTTCCAGCTCAGCATTCCCGAGCTGGGCGTGATCCGCGCGGCCGAGCCGCCCCTGGTGCTGCTCACCAGCAACCGAACGCGCGAGGTGCATGACGCCGTCAAGCGCCGCTGCCTCTACCACTGGCTGGATTTTCCGGACGCGGCGCGCGAGCTGGAGATCCTGCGCCTGCGCCTGCCCGGCATCGAGAGCGCGCTGGCGCAGGAGATCGTGGCCGTGGTGCAGGCCCTGCGCGGCATGGACCTCTACAAGCTGCCCGGCCTGGCCGAGACCCTGGAGTGGTCGCGCGCCCTGCTGGAGCTCAATGCCCTGGTGCTGGACCCGGCCACGCTCTCCAGCACCCTGGGCGTGCTGCTCAAGTACCAGGACGATATCGCCCGGCTGCAGGGCTCGGAGGCGGCCCAGCTGCTGGCGCGCGTGCGTGCCGAAACCCATGGCGGCTGACCACCTGGCCGAAAACGTGATGCACTTCGGCCGCGTGCTGCGCCAGGCCGGCCTGCCCCTGGGGACTGACCGCCTGCTGCTGGCCCTGCAGGCGCTGCGCCAGGGCGGGCTCTCCCGGCGCGAGGACTTCAAGGCCACCCTGGCCGCCACCTTGGTGGACCGGGCCGAACACCGCGCCCTGTTCGAGCAGGCTTTTCATGTGTTCTGGCGCGACCCCGATCTGCTGGGCCGGGTCATGGCCATGCTGCTGCCACGCGCCGAGGGCCGGGCCAGCGCGCCGCCCCCGCCCGAGAACCGCCGCTTGGCCGAGGCCCTGTTCCCCCAGGCGCCGCCGGGCGCCGCGCCGCCACCGCCGCCGGCCGAGCAGCGCCTGGACTTCGACGCGGCCCTGAGCGTGAGCGAGCGCGAGCTGCTGCGGCGCAAGGACTTCGAGACCATGAGCCCCGCCGAGTGGCAGGCCGCGCGCCGCCTGCTGGCGCGGCTGGGTCCCCAGCTGCTGGAGCGCCGGCCCAGCCGCCGTGGCCGGCCCGCGCCGCGCGGCCGCCTGGACTGGCCCGCCACGCTGCGCGCCCAGGCTCGGCAAGATCTGGCCCCGCCGCACTGGCGCCGCCCGCGCGAGCGCCTGGCGCCCCTGGTGCTGCTGGCCGATATCTCGGGCTCCATGGAGCGCTATTCGCGCATGCTGCTGCACCTGGCCCATGGCCTGGCCAACCCGCAGCCGCGGCCCGCGCGCCTGCCGCGCATCCACTGCTTTGTGTTCGGCACCCGGCTCACGCCCATAGGCCGCCTGCTGCGCCAGCGCGACCCCGACCTGGCCCTGGCCGCCGTCTCGCAGCGCGTGGCCGACTGGTCCGGCGGCACCCGGCTGGCGGCCAGCCTGCATGCCTTCAACCGCGACTGGGCGCGCCGCGTGCTGACGAGCGACGCCACCGTGCTGCTGATCAGCGACGGCCTGGAATCCGGCAGCGAGGCCGACCCCGGCTGCCAGCAGTTGGCCCTGGAGGCGCGGCGCCTGCGCCTGTCCTGCCGGCGCCTGCTCTGGCTCAACCCCCTGCTGCGTTTTGATGGCTTCGAGCCCCGCGCCGCCGGCATCCGGGCCCTGCTGCCCGAGGTCAGCCGGCATCTTCCCGCTCACAATCTGGCGAGTCTTGAAGCGCTCGTGGAACTGCTATGCAACTGACCGGACAAGAAAACCTGCCCGTGTCCCAGGCCCTGGCCTGGGCCGCGCTCAACGACACCGAGATGCTCAAGGCCGCCATCGCGGGCTGCGAGTCGCTCACGCCCGTGGGCGAGCAGGAGTACGAGCTGCTGATGGCCGTGGCCATTGGCCCGGTGAAGGCCAAGTTCAAGGGCAAGCTCAAGCTCTCGGCGCTGAACCCGCCCAGCAGCTACCAGCTGGCCTTCGAGGGCCAGGGCGGCGCGGCCGGCCATGGCAAGGGCACAGCCCAGGTGCGGCTGGAGCCCCTGGGGCCGGACAGCTGCCTGCTGCACTACACGGTGCTGGCCACGGTGGGCGGCAAGATCGCCCAGATCGGCTCGCGCCTGGTGGACATGGCGGCGCAGAAGATGGCGGCCGATTTCTTTGCCGCCTTCAAGGCCGCCCTGCTGGAGCGCCACCCACCGGCCCTGGCGCCCGAGCCACCGCCTGCGCCGCAGGGCGCCTGGCAGCGCTTTCTGGCCTGGTATCTGGGCTGGCTGGGCCGCATCTTCAAGTCACCGGAGCCGCCGCGCTCGCGCTGAGCAAGCCGGGCAGGGCGTGCAGATCCGGCGCGCGGGCCGCGCCGCAGCGCCGCCACCATTGCGAGAAGGAGTCGCAGGGGGCCTCGGGCCGGGCAAAGACCCGCGGCGCCGGCCGCAGCTGCAGGGCCGGCGCCAGGCTCCAGGCGGCCTGCCAGGGCAGCCAGTGCGGCGCGTCCTGCATCCAGACCCGGCGCGCGCCGCCCATGGCACGGGCCAGGCCGGCAGCGTCCAGCAGGCAGCGCTGCTGCACGCCCGCGCCCTCGCCGGAGCCGGCGCGCATGGCCGCATCCACGAACTGCCAGCGCCGCGCCGACCAGGGCCAGGCCTGGTGGAACTCGCGCAGGTAGACGCCCACGCTCAGCACCTCGGGGCCCAGGTCCGCGGGCGGCGGCGCCAGCGACCAGGGGTGCACCAGCCAGACCTCGCGCCCGCGCCAGTCCACGGCCTCGGCCAGGGGCCCCAGCTCCGGCGGCGGCGTGCCGTGCAGGTCGGGTTCGGCCAGGCCGGGGCCGGACACCGGCGCCGGGGGCAGGCGGCGGCCGGGGCTGCGCGCCAGGGCTTCCAGGGTCTCGTAGCCGCAGTCCAGAGCGCTGCCGTCCACCCGCCAGGGGGAGGGCGCGTAGCGCCGCACATTCTCGGCATTGAAGAGATAGGGCTGGCGGCTGCCCGTGCCCGCCACCCATTGCCAGCTCAGGTGGTTGCTGGCCAGGTCGCCGTCCAGCAGATGGCCGTAGAGCCAGTCGGCGCCCACGCGCCAGTGCAGCTTGCGCCCATGCACCAGATAGCTGGCCAGCCAGAGCCGCGCGTGGTTGTGCAGCCAGCCCTCCTCGTAGAGCTGGGCCACGGCGCGGTCGATCACGGCCAGGCCCGTGCGGCCCTGGCGCACATCCTCGGGCAGCTCCTTGAGGTAGGCGCTGCCCGGCAGGGGGCCGGGGTGCAGGTCCTGCAGGATGGCCTCGCCGCGCCAGTGCCAGCTGTCCTGGAAGTACTCGCGCCAGCCCAGCTCATAGACCCAGCTGTGCTGGGGCTTGAGCCCGGGGTGACGCGCGGCCGCGGCCCGCAGCAGCTCGGGCAGGGCCAGCAGGCCGTGGCTCACATAGGGCGAGAGCCGGCTGACCGCGCCTTCCAGCGCATTGCGCGTGCGGGCATAGGCCTGCGGGTCCAGCTGGGCCAGGCGGGCCAGGGCGGCGCTGCGGCGGGGCGGGAAGGGCGTGTTCATCATGGAGTGCAGGTGGCGGTGTCGGCCTCGCGCAGGGCCTGGGCCTGGCGCTGTATGGCCTGGCGCTCGGCCTCGTCCAGGCGCTGGGCATTGCGGAACTGCATGGCCAGGCGCGGGTTGCTGCCCAGCTGATCGGCGTGGCGGATCAGGAAGTCCCAGTACTGCACGGTGAAGGGGCAGGCCGATTCGCCATGGCGCAGCTCGGGCCGGTAGCGGCAGCCGCTGCAGTGCGGGCTCATGCGCTGGATGTACTTGCCGCTGGCGATATAGGGCTTGCTGGCCATCAGGCCGCCGTCGGCGTACTGGCTCATGCCCAGGGTGTTGGGCAGCTCCACCCATTCCACCGCGTCCACATAGACGGCCAGGTACCAGGCGTGGATCTCGCGCGGCGCCACGCCGCGCAGCAGGGCATAGAGCCCGGTGAGCATCAGGCGCTGGATGTGGTGGGCGTAGCCGGTGTCCAGGGTCTGGACCAGGGCGTCACGCAGGCAGGCCATCTCGGTCTCGCCGCTCCAGTACCAGGCGGGCAGGGGGGCCTGGGCGTCCAGGGCATTGAGGTCCAGATAGTCCGGCATGCGGGTCCAGTAGATGCCGCGCACATACTCGCGCCAGCCCAGGATCTGGCGGATGAAGCCCTCGGCGCTGGCCAGGGGCACCCGGCCCGCGTGATAGGCCGCCTCGGCCGCGGCCACCACCTCGCGCGGCGTGAGCAGCTTGAGGTTGAGCGCGGCCGAGAGCTGGGCGTGGTAGAGCCAGGGCTGGCCCGGCCAGATGGCATCTTGATACTGGCCGAACAGGGGCAGGCGCTCCTCGATGAAGCGAGAGAGCGCCCGCAGCGCGCTTTCGCGCGTGACGGGCCAGGCAAAGCGCGCCAGGCGGCCGGGGTGATGGGCAAAGCGCTGCGCCACCAGGGCCAGCACCTCCTGGGTCAGGGCGTCGGGCGGCTCCCACAGGGGCTCAGGCAGCAGGCCGGGGCCGCGCGCATCGAAGGCGCCGCGGTTCTCGGCATCGAAGTTCCACTGCCCGCCCAGGGGCTCGCCCTGGGCGTCCAGCAGCACGCCGTGGCGGCGGCGCTGCTCGCGGTAGAAGTACTCCATGCGCAGCTGCTTGCGGCCGCGCGCATGGGCGGCGAACTCGCGCACGCTGCAGAAGAAATGCCGGTCCTCCCGCACGTCCAGCGCCAGGCCGGCCTGGGCGGCCACCTTGCGCAGGGCCTGCAGCACGCGCCAGTCGCCCGGCGCCGTCATTACCAGCGCCTGGGGGCGCAGGGCCTCGATGGCCGCGGCCAGCTCGGCGGCCAGGCTGCCGCGGTTGTCGGGCGCGTCCAGGCGCCGGTAGTGCAGGGGCCGGCCGGCGCGCTCCAGGGCCAGGGCGAAATGCCGCATGGCCGCCAGAAAGAGCGCGATGCGCGGCTGGCTGGACCAGACATGGGTGGATTCCTCGGCCACCTCGGCCATCCAGACCGCGTCCTGCGCGGGGTCGAAGCCGTCGAAGGCGCTGGCCTCCAGATCCAGCTGGTCGCCCAGCACCAGCACCAGATGGCGCAGCCGCGGCTCAGTCATGGCGGGGGCGCGCACGGCGGCAGGCCTCGGAGCAGTAGCGCACCTCCTCCCAGACCTTGGCCCAGCGCCGGCGCCAGCTCATGGGCCGGCCGCAGGCGGCGCAGGGTTTGCTGGGCAGGGCCTGCTTATTGCCCCGAAAGCCAGAGGCTTCGCGCATGCCGGCCTCAGCGCCGCCACAAGGGGCGCAGACGCAGAAAGAGGCGGTAGCCCCACTCCAGCAGGGCGGGCAGGGGGCCGCGGTCCAGCAGCCGGCCCAGCCAGGCCCAGCGCGGCAGGCCCTGCCACAGGGCCAAAAAGCCGCGGGCGCCGCTGACCAGCCGCCCCTGGGCGTCGCGCACATGCAGGCGGGCCAGGGCGCTGTCGCGGTCCAGCCCCGGGCCCAGGGCCTGGGGCTCGCAGTGGGCGGCGTCCACCCAGCACAGCTGCTCGGCACCGGGCTGGCTGCGGTAGAGCGCGATCTCGCGCCGGCACAAGGGGCAGGCACCGTCGTAGTAGACGGTCAGCGGTGCGGGGCGGGGCGTGTCCATGGGCGGCAGCATAGGCAGGCGGGGCGCCAGCCGGGCCCGGACGCGCCAATGCACCCCGGCGGCTCTCCGATAATCCGGGTCAAACTCGAGTCAAGCCCGCGTCGAGTTCGAGTCGGGCCCCCGGGGTCCAGGAGCAGACATGGCCAAGCCCAAGCCCAAGCCCAAGAGCGATATGCGGTCCGAGCCGCCGCGCCACTACCGCAGCGCGGCCGTGGCCCGCATGCTGCGCATGCCGGTGGGCACGCTGCGGGTCTGGGAGCGGCGCTACGGCATCAGCGGGGCGGCCACCAGCGCCGCCGGTCACCGGCTCTACAGCGCGGCCGATGTGCAGCGCCTGGCCCTCTTGCGCCAGCTGCTGGCCCTGGGCCATGCCATCGGCAGTCTGGCGGGCCTGGACATGGCGGCCCTGCAGGCCGTGGCGCGCACCCATGCCCAGACCCTGGCCCAGCCCCTGGACCTGCCCGGCCTGGCCCCGCCGGACGCGACCTCCGAGCCCGCGCCGCCCACGCGCCGCTTTGACGATGCCGCCCTGGCCGAACTGGCGGGCCTGTCCACCACCATTGCCTGCGAATGCCCCCAGCACCTGGCCGAGATCCTGATCCGCCTGGGCCAGTTCGAGGCCTATAGCGCCGACTGCCGATCACGCAGCCCGGCCGATGCCGATCTGCATGCCTATCTGCAGCAGATCACGGCCCAGGCCCGGGCCAGCTTCGAGGCGGCGCTGGAGCGCGTGGCCGTGCACGAGGGCCTGTTGACGGGGCGCCCCCTACAATTAGGGGTTCGCGCCGAGCCCGGCCTCGGCGACTCCAGGGACTGAGACGGGTCCCAGCCTCTATCGCTTTGCGCCCCCCCGCCGCAGCGGGGCGGGCGTTCTTGTTTTGATGAACGCCAGAGCCCTCCCTTCCGCCTTCCCGACCCGCCCGCCCGCCCGTCGCCTCCTGCATCTGGACGCCATGAAGGCCCTGGCCGCCCAGCTCATCGTGCTGCACCATCTGGCCGCCTATGGGCCGATTGCCGAGACGGTGCAGACCCTGTGGCCGGCCCTGATCGCCTGGCTCTACGAGTACGGCCGCATGGCGGTTCAGGTCTTTCTGGTGGTGGGCGGCTTTCTCTCGGCGCGCGCCCTGGCCCCGGCCGGGCGGCCCTTGCAGGGCCGACCCCTGGAGCTGCTGTGGCGCCGCTATCTGCGCCTGGTCCTGCCCTTTTTTGCAGCGGTGCTGCTGACCCTGGCCTGCTCGGCCCTGGTGGCGCCCCTGCTGCCCGAGCTGGTGCCGGCCTCGGTCTCCGCGCCCCAGCTGCTGGCCCATGCCCTGCTGCTGCACGATGTGCTGGGTTATGAGGCCCTGACCGTGGGCGCCTGGTATGTGGCCATGGATCTGCAGCTCTTTGCCCTGATGCTGGCCCTGCTGTGGCTGGCCCGGGCCTGCGGCCCGGCCGCGCGCTGGCTGGGGCCGGTGCTGCTCCTGCTGGTCTGCGCGGCCTCGCTCTACCTCTTCAACCGCGATGCGGGCCTGGACATCTGGGCGCCTTACTTCTTTGGCGCCTATGGCCTAGGCGCCCTGATGCACTGGCTGTGTCTGAGCGCACGCCCCGGCCTGGGCCTGAGCCTGCTGGGCCTGCTGGCCCTGGGGGCGCTGATGCTGGACTTCCGCGAGCGCCTGCTGCTGGCCTTGCTGACGGCCGGCCTGCTGTTCTGGCTGCAGCGCCGCCATGAGCAGGGCAGGGCGGCGGTCCTGCTGCGCGGCCCGCTGGCCGGCGCGGTGGCGCATCTGGGCACGCATTCCTATGCGCTCTTTCTGGTGCACTTCCCCATCTGCCTGCTGCTCAATGCCTTGTTCGAGCATCGCGATCCCGAACACCCCTGGGCGGCGGTGGCCGCCATGCTGGCGGCCTGGGGTCTGAGCAATCTGGCGGCCCTGCCCTTCTACCGCTGGATCGAGGCGCCGGCCGGCCGGCTGCGTCTGGGCTGGGCCCGCACGCAAGAGGCCTGATGAGCCCGCTCAGGGTTCCAGCGGCTGGCTTTGCGGCGTGCGCCGGAAGGCGCCGCGCTCAAAGCCTAGGCTGGCGGCCTTGTCCAGCAGGGCCTGCAGCTGGGCTTCATCCAGCTGCGGCTCGCGCGCCAGCAGCCAGGCGTATTTGCGGTCGGGCGTGCCCACCAGCACCCGGCGGTAGTCGGGGTCCAGGTCTAGCACCCAGTAGTCGCCATAGAAGGGCCAGAAGAAGCTGACCCGCAGCTTGGCATTGGCGCTGTCCGGCACCACCTTGGCGTGGCCGCGGATGTTCTCCACCTGGCCGTCGGCACGGCGGCAGCGGTTGATCACCTCCACGCGGCCTTCCAGCAGACGGTAGCGGGCCTGGGTGTCGGCCACGCACTGGCGCTGGAAGCGGTTGGGCAGCAGGGCGATCTCGTACCAGGCGCCGGCATAGCGAGCCAGGTCCACCTCGGCCACGGTGGGCAGGGGCTGGCGCTCGGCGGCCTGGGCCGGCGCGAGGCCGCACAGGGCGGCCAGGATCAGGAGGGGGGCGAAGGCTCGGCTCGTCATGTGGGGGCTCCGGGCGGCGGGCTCAGGCGCGGTCCGCACAGGCGGCGCGGCGCTCCATATCCGCCAGGGTCTTGCCCGGTTCGTCGCGGAAGCGCTCGTCCAGGGCTTGCAGAGCCTGGATGCGGTCGACGCGGAAGCTGCGGAAATCCTCGCGCAGCTCGCACCAGGCCGCCACGGTCCAGACCGGGCCCCAGAAAAAGCAGCCCAGGGGCCGCACCACACGCTCGGTGGTCTGGCCGGCCAGGTCCAGATAGTGCAGGCGCAGCTTGCGGCGCAGCTCGGTGGCCTCGCGCAGCTGCACCAGGCGCTGGCTCAGGGCCTCGTCCATGCCGGACAGCGGGGCGTAGACCGCCAGGCTCTCGGCGGCGGCGCGGGCCGGCGGCGGCAGCACGGCCAGGATCTTGGACAGGGCACCTTCCGCCGGGGCCGCCAGGCCGGCGTCCAGGGCGGGGCGGGCCAGACGCACCACGGCCACCAGGGCCTGGGCCTCTTCCTTGGTGAACATCAGCGGCGGCAGATCAAAGCCCGCCTTCATGCGATAGCCCACCCCGGCCTCCCCATCGATGGGCACGCCCTGCTGCTGCAGGGCCGCCACATCGCGGTAGACGGTACGCACCGAGACCTCCAGGCGCTCGGCCAGGAACTCGGCGGTGGAGAGACGGCGTCCACGTATCAGCTGGACGATCTGGAACAGTCGGTCGGCACGGCGCATGCCGCCATTGTGGCGCGAGTGCGTGGGGCGACCGGCAGCAGGCTGTGGAGCAAGCGCTGCGCGCTATGCGCGCAAGACGAGCAGGGGCGATCCGGGGCGAGCTGAAGGGCGCAAAGCCCTTGTCTGCGGACTTCCGGGCGGCTGGCGGCATGCTGGCGGCGCACTGACGGCGTGTGGGCTGTGGCGCCCCGTGGTCGGCACTAGTCCGATCGGCTCATGGAAGGTCGCAAGGCCTTCAAACGGCACTCCTAGATTGGCGCCCGTTTCGCCAACCTAGACGGGACCCGACAAGGTCCCCAGGAGTCCTCACATGAGTTCCCAGCAAGACCGCCGCGGCTTTCTGCGCAGCCTGGCCGCCGGTGCCGGCGCCTCCGCCGCCCTGGCCAGCTTCCCGCCCGCCATCCAGCGCGCCCTGGCCATCCCGGCCAACCACCGCACCGGCACCCTGAAGGACGTCGAGCACATCGTCATCCTGACGCAGGAGAACCGCAGCTTCGACCACTACTTCGGCACCCTGGCCGGTGTGCGCGGCTTCAGCGATCCCTTCCCCATCCCGGTGCTGGACCGGCCCGGCACCTTCACGCGCAAGAGCGTGTTCGTGCAGCCCATCGGCAATGGCGCGCCCGTGCCCGGCCGCCCGGACTGGGGCGGCGGCCGCAAGGCGATTGCACCCTTCCACCTGAACACCCAGCAGGACTTCGGCGTGATGCGCGTGTCCGGCACGCCGCACAGCTGGCCCGATTCCCAGGCCGCCTGGGACCAGGGCCGCATGAACAACTGGCCCAAGGCCAAGCAGAACCACTCGCTGGGCTATTTCGCCCGCGCCGACCTGCCCTTCCAGTTCGCCCTGGCCGAGGCCTTCACGCTCTGCGACCACTACCACTGCGCCACCCAGACCGGCACCAACACCAACCGCCTCTTCCTGTGGACCGGCCATAACGATCCCCTGGGCGTGGCCGGCGGCCCCTCCACCGACAACAGCCGCGACAACTTCAACACCAACCCCGCCACCGACTACACCTGGGTCACCTATGTGGAGCGGCTGCAGGACGCCGGCATCAGCTGGCAGGTCTACCAGAACATGGCGGACAACTTCACCGACAACCCGCTGGCGGGCTTCCGTCCCTTCCGCAATGCCTGGTACCAGCGCCCCGGCTACTCCCAGGTGCTGCGTGAGCGCGGCGTGAGCACGCGCGATCTGGACAAGCTCAAGGAAGACGTGCTGGCCGGCAAGCTGCCCCAGGTCAGCTGGATCGTGGCCACGGCCGAAGGCTCGGAGCACCCCGGCCCCTCCAGCCCGGCCCAGGGCGCGGACTACACCGCGCGCGTGCTGGACGCGCTGACCGCCAATCCCGAGGTCTGGAGCAAGACCGTGCTGCTCATCAACTTCGATGAGAACGACGGCTTCTTCGACCATATGCCGCCCCCGGCCGTGCCCGCCTACGAGCTCTACGACGATGACCCGGCCCGTGCCCGCCTGGCCGGCGCCTCCACCGTGGACACCGTGGGCGAGTACCACCACAAGCTCAATGGCTCGGACCCCCAGTACCACCGCCGTCCCTATGGCCTGGGCCCGCGCGTGCCCATGTATGTGGTCTCGCCCTGGAGCAAGGGCGGCTGGGTCAACTCCCAGGTCTCGGATCACAGCTCGGTGATCCGCTTCATCGAAGCCCGCTTCGGCGTGCAGGAGCCGCTGATCAGCCCCTGGCGCCGTGCCGTCAGCGGTGATCTGCTGAGCTGCTTCGACTTCCGCAAGCCCGAGGACCAGCCCTTCCTCGGCGAGCTGCCGGCCACCGCCGCCCTGCGTGCCCGCGCCAAGGCCCTCACCAAGACCAAGACGCCCGCCACGCCCAGCAGCCTGGTGGCGCCGGTGCAGGAAGAGGGCCTGCGTCCGGCCCGCGCCCTGCCTTACGAGCTGCAGGTGCAGGCCCGCCAGGAAGCCAGCACCGTGGTGCTGCGCTTCGAGAACGCCGGCGAGGCCGGCGCGGTCTTCCATGTCTACAACCGCCTGGCGCTCGGCGAGCTGCCGCGCCGCTACACCGTGGAAGCCGGCAAGCAGCTGGAAGGCCGCTGGACCCCGACCACGGGCAACTATGACCTCTGGGTGCTGGGCCCCAATGGCTTCCATCGCCACTTCACCGGCTCGGTGGCCCTGAGCGCCACCAAGCCCCAGCCCGAGATCGAGCTGCGCAGCGACCGCGTCTACGGCGAGCTGCTGCTGCGCCTGATCAACCGCGGCAAGGTGGCCGCCAGCTTCGAGCTGCAGGCCCTGAAGTACAGCGAGGAGCCGGCCCAGCTGCATGTGGTGGACGCGGGCGCGGCCCTGGAGCTGCGTCTGCCCCTGGCCGCCAGCCAGCACTGGTACGACTACGGCGTCAAGGTGCGCGAGCTGCCCGGCTTCAGCCGCCGCCTGGCCGGCCATATCGAGACCGGCGAGGACTCCATCAGCGATCCGGCCCTGGGTGGCCCGGCCCTGCTGGACCAGTACCGGCCCTGAGTCTGAACCGCCCGCCCCCCGGCGCGCCCGGGGGGCGGGCACCGAACGGTTTTCAATCCTCTTTGCATCGCATCATGAAACTCAATGCCTTTTTCACGGCCGCCCTGCTGGGCCTGGCCGTCAGCGCCAGCCATGCCGGCATCTACGGTCAGAACCTCATCGTCAACGGCGATGCCGAGCAGGGCACGGCCGGCTGGAACGTCTTTGATGACTACAGCTTCATCCAGTCCGTCAGCTACGGCAACAACTGGGTCAAGCCCAGCGAGCCGGGGCCCAAGGACCGCGGCGCCAAGATGTTCACCGGCCTGGGTGAAAAGGCCGTGGCCTGGCAATCGCTGGATCTGGGCCAGTACTCGCGGGCGGGGGACCGCTACAGCCTGAGCGGCTGGCTGGGCGGCTGGCAGGCCCAGGGCGACAACGCCAAGCTCTATGTGAGCTTTCTGAACGATCTGGGCAATGAGCTGGGCTTCAGCGAGATCGGCCCCGTCTCGGCGGCCGATCGTGGCAACAAGACCGGCCTGTTCTACCGCGAGGCCAGCGGCCTGCTGCCCGAGCAGACCTACACCCTGCAGTTCTGGCTCAGCATGGAACGCCTGGGCGGCGGCGACAACGACGGCTATGCCGACAACCTCAAGTTCAGCCTGAGCGCGGCCGCCGTGCCCGAGCCCGCCAGCTTTGGCCTGGTGGCTATGGGCCTGCTGGCCCTGGGCGTGGCGACCCGCCGCCGCCGCGCCTGAGTCCGGCCGGGGCGCCGGCGCGCCCCGCAACTTGCCGCCCAGGGGCTTGCCCTATGCTTGCGGCCATGCTGCCCGCGTACCGCCCCAGCCGTCGTTCCCTGCTCGCCTGGTCGGCGGGGGCAGGTCTTGCCTGGGCCTGGCCCGCGGCGGCGCTGGCGCCCTTGCCGGTGCCCGATCTGCGGCCGCGTCAACGCCGTCTGGCCAATGGGCTGCAGCTGCTGAGTCTGCCCATGGAGGACACCGCCACCGTGGCGGTGCAGCTCTTCTACCGCGTGGGTGGCAAGGACGATCCGCCGGGCCGCTCGGGCCTGGCCCATCTCTTCGAACACCTGATGTTCAAGGGCACGCGGCATATGGCGGCCGAGCAGTTCGACCGGCTCACCGAGGATGTGGGCGGCAGCAACAACGCCTTCACCGCCGAGGACATGACGGTCTATCACAGCCAGGTGCCGGCCCAGCATCTGGAGGCCCTGCTCTGGGCCGAGGCCGAGCGCATGGCGCATCTGCAGGTGGACCAGGCGGGCCTGGACCGCGAGCGCGCCGTGGTGCGCGAGGAGTACCACCAGCGTGTGCTGGCCGATCCCTATGGCCGGCTCTTCCAGGCCATACCCGTCTACGGCTTTGAGCACCCGGGCTATCGGCGGCCGGTGATCGGCAATATCGAGGAGCTGGAGGCCGCGACGCTGGCCGATGTGCAGGCCTTCCATGCCGAGCATTACCGCCCCGACAAGGCCTTGCTGGTGGTGGTGGGCGCCTTTGATGCGGCGAGTCTGGACCGCTGGGTGGATCGCTATTTCGGCCCCATTGCCGCCCCCGAACGCGCCGCCGCGCCCCCGGCTGTGCCGCAGCCGCGGCGCACGCGCGAGGCCCTGCACCGCCTGGCCGTGCCGGGCCTGCCGCAGCCGGCGGTGCTGGCCCTGTGGCAGGGGCCGCGCGCCGACAGCGCGGAGCTGCCGGCCCTGCAGCTGGCCCAGGCCCTGCTGGCCGAGGGCGAGGCCTCGCGCCTGAACCAGAGCCTGGTGCTGGAGCAGCGCCTGGCCCAGAGCTGCGGCTTCGAGCTCATGCTCAATGCCGAGGCCGGCCTCCTGGCCGCTCACGCCATCTCCACCGGACGCAGCCGGCCCGAGCTCCTGCTGGAGCGGCTCAGCCGCGAGGTGCAGCGCCTGGCGGAAGAGCCGATTCCGCCGGCCCAGCTGGAGCGCGCCCGGGCCCTGCTGCTGACCCAGGCCCTGCTGGAGCGCGAAACGCCCGAGGGCCGCGGCCTGGCCCTGGGCCAGGCCCTGCTGCTGCGGGGCGAGGCGGCCGCGGCCACCCTCGATCTGGAGCAGCTGCAGCGCGTCGGCGCCGAGGCGGTGCAGCGCGTGCTGCGCCGCCATGTGTTGCAGGGGGCCCGCGTCGGCCTGCTCTATGTCGATGCGGCGGGAGGCGCCGCGCGATGAGCAGCCCGGGGCCGATGCGGGCGCGGCGCCGCCTCCTGCTGGGCGCGGCCTCGGCCGGTCTGTGGCCCCATGCCGGGGCCCAGCCGCTGCCCGAGCAGGTGCCCGAGCAGGCGCCCGCGCCGGGGCCCTGGGTGCCGGCCCTGCCCTGGTCCGTGCAGGGCTGGCGCCTGTCCAACGGCCTGCGCGTGCTGATGGCGCCGCGGCCGGGCTGGCCCCTGGTCAGCCTGCAGCTGCAGCTGGGCCTGGGCAGCCTGCTGGATCCGCCCACCAAGGCGGGGCTCGCCCAGCTGCTCCTGGATGTGCTCAGCCGTGGCCGGACCGCGGGCGGCGAGCTGGCCTGGGCGGCCGAGAGCCTGGGCGCCAGCCTGGAGGCGCAGACCCAGTCCCTGGGCGCCAGCCTGAGCCTGAGCCTGGCCGCGCCGCGCCTGCATGAGGGGCTGGCCCTGCTGGCCGAGCTGGTGCTGCGGCCCCAGCTGCCGGCGGCCGGGCTGGAGGCGGCACGCCAGCAGATGCTGGAGCGGCTGCGCGAGGCCCAGGCCGATCCCGCGGCCCTGGCCCAGGCCCTGGGTCGCCGCCTGTTCTGGGGCGATAGCGCGGCGGGGCGTCTGGCCACGCCGGCCTCCCTGGGGCGCATACGCCGCGAGGACTTGCTGGCCCTGCAGCGCAGCCAGCTCAGCCCCCAGCTCAGCAGCCTGATCATCTGCGGCGACTTTGAGCCGGGGCCGCTGCGGGCGCTGCTGGAGCGCCAGTGGGGGCGCTGGCAGCCGGGGCCGCAGCCGGGCCAGCTGCCCACGCCGGTGCAGGCGCGTCCCCTGGGCAGCCGCAGCCTGTGGGTGCATCTGCCCGAGGCCGGCCAGAGCGTGGTGCAGCTGCTGGCGCCCCATGCCGGGCTGGAGGCGGCGGCCGATCTGCCGGTGGCCCAGCTGGCCCAGGCGGTGCTGGGGCAGGGCTATTCCTCGCGTCTGGGGCTGGAGGTTCGCATCAAGCGCGGCCTCAGCTACGGCGCCAGCAGCCAGGTGGAGAGCCTGCCCGGCGGCGGCTGGCTCAGCGCCCAGGCCCAGACCCGCCACGAGGGCGCGGCCGAGGTGGCCGGCCTGATGGCCGCGCAGATCCTGGGCCTGGGCCAGCAGGCGGTGCCGGCCGAGGAGCTGGCCGCACGGCGCAGCAGCTGGCTGGGGGAGCAGCAGCGCCGCATGGAGAGCCGCGTCGGCCTGGCCGCGGCCCTGGGGGAGCAGATCCAGCAGGGGCTGGCACCCGAATCGCCGCAGCGTCTGGCGGCCCGTCTGCAGGCGGTGGACGCCCAGGCCCTGCAGGCCTATGCGGCCCGCTACTGGCGGCCCGAGGGCCTGCGCCGCGTCGTCGTGGGCGACCTGAACCTGGCCGGTGCCGGCCTGCGCGCCCTGGACCCCGGCGCCTGGGTGCTGGCGGCCCGCGATCTGGACCTGGAGAGCCCGCTGCTGCGACATCGTTCACGCCGCGGCGCGGGCGGCACGCCCGGCCCGGGAGGCTCGGGGTAGAATCCCTGCTGTCATTGGGGAGTAGCCGCTGCGGCCGCCCGATCCCGAACACCGGTGATCGCGCCCTGCAGGCCCGTGTCAACAGACTTGGTTCGCAAGAGCCATGGCACGGGCAGTGTCCACACCTGGCAAGACCTTTGACCATGCAGCTCGGCATCCCCTCACACGGCCGGAGCGGCATGGTCAATCGTCCGTGCCTCAGGCCGTGTGGGTTGTTTCATGGAAGCCTTCCTCGTCTCCACCGGCCTCGTGGCCCTGGCCGAAATCGGCGACAAGACCCAGCTGCTGGCTTTTTTGCTGGCCGCGCGGTTCCGCCGTCCCCTGCCCATCTGCCTGGGCATCCTGATCGCCACCCTGGTCAATCACGCCTGTGCCGGGGCTCTGGGCGCCTGGATCACCACCCAGCTCAGCCCGCAGGTGCTGCGCTGGGGCCTGGGCCTGGGCTTTGTGGCCATGGCCATCTGGACCCTGATCCCCGACAAGCTCGATGAAGAGGAAGAGGGCGGCGGCAAGCTCAAGCTGGGCGTGCTGGGCACCACCATCGTGGCCTTCTTCCTGGCCGAGATGGGCGACAAGACCCAGATCGCCACCGTGGCCATGGCCGCGCAGTTCAAGGCCTTCTGGGCCGTGGTGGCCGGCACCACCCTGGGCATGATGATCGCCAATGTGCCCGCCGTCTTCCTGGGCGACCGCTTGGCCGGCCGCATCCCGGTGCGCCTGGTGCATGGGGTGGCGGCCCTGATCTTCCTGCTGCTGGGTCTGGCCGTGCTCTTCGGCGTGGGTGAGCGCCTGGGCCTCTGAGGCCGGGAGGTCCGCATTTGGCGGGATTGCCGGGGCCACGGGCCCTGGCTATAAGCGACGGGGTCGTCCCTGAGCCCCGGAGCGCGCCATGCAGCAGGCCCCCTTCTTTCCCATCATCTATGTGCGTGGCTATGCCATGACCGAGAGCGAGCGCGACGAGACGGCGGCCGACCCCTTCTGCGGCTTCAATCTCGGCTCCACGGTCTACCGCGCCAGCACCGACAAGCGCGAGCCGGCCAAGAAGTTCGTCTTCGAGTCGCCCCTGCTGCGCCTGGGGGCCGAGTTCGGCTATGGCGATGTCTACGAGAACGGCCTGGACATCATGGATGCGGACTGGCAGCCGCGCCGCGGCAATCGCGGCATCCCCTCGCGCTCGGTGATCGTCTATCGCTACTACGACGGCGGCTCGGCCCTGCTGGGCTCGGGCCGGCCCATGGAGATCGAGGACTATGCCCGCGGCCTGTCCGATCTGGTGCTGCGGGTGCGCGATCTGGTGGTGGCCCAGGAGCAGATCCGGCCCGAGGACTTCCGCTGCTATCTGGTGGCCCATTCCATGGGCGGCCTGGTCGTGCGGGCGCTGCTGCAGAACCCGGCCCTGGGTGATGCGGCGGCGCGCGGGGCGGTGGACAAGGTCTTCACCTACGCCACGCCGCACAACGGCATCGAGGCCGCGGGCCTCAAGCTGCCGGCCTGGCTGAGCGTGGCCGAGATCGACAACTTCAGCCATGCGCGCATGGCCCGCTACCTCAATCTGGAGGCGGTGTACCGCCGGCATGGTCGGGTGGACTTTGTGCCCGAGCAGGCTTTTCCCATCGACCGCTTCTTCTGCATGGTGGGCACCAACCGCGCGGACTACGGCGTGGCCATGGGCCTGTCGCGGGCCTTTGCCGGCCATGGCAGCGACGGCCTGGTCAAGGTGGACAACGCCTCGGTCTGGGCCGTGGACCGCCAGCTGCGCATCAGCAAGACCAGCCCCACGGCCTACTGCTACCGCTCGCACTCGGGCTTTTTCGGCATCGTCAACAGCGAGGAGGCCTATCAGAACCTGGTGCGCTTCCTGTTTGGCGATGTGCGGGTGGACATCTGGATGCAGGTGGACGCGGTGCGTCTGCCCGAGGCCCTGCAGGCCCAGGCCGATGAGGTGGAGGCGCTCTATCAGTTCGAGCTGCTGGCCCGGCCACGCGGCAAGCGCTGGTATCTGAGTCGGCGCACGGCCGAGGAGGATTCGCCCGCCTGCCGCACCCATGCCCAGCTCACCCGCCAGCAGGCCAGCGGCGGCAATCTGGTCTATCTCTCCACGGCCTTTCTGGCCAACCGCGCCAAGGTCAGCCAGCAGGACCGCAGCCTGGCCTATGCCATGGACCTGGCGGTGCGGGTGCCCGACTACCAGCTGCGCAAGCGCTTCTGGCCCGACCAGCATTTCGAGGGCAGCCATCTGCTGCGCGACGGTCTGCTCATCTCCCTGGAGCCGCCGCTGCAGCCGGGCGGCGAGTGGCGCATTCTGCACAGCTGGGAGAGCCAGCATGTGGGCCAGGCCACCCAGGCCCTGAGCTATCAGGCCCTGGCCGATGGCGGCCTGCGCCTGGAGCTGCCCCTGCCCAGGTCCGGGCTCACGCCCGGGCTGGACGGCAAGGTGGTGCTCATCGTCTCGGCCTGGCGCTGAGGCGCTTCGGCCCTGCCGCAGCGCCGCGCCGGACTCAGTCCGCGCAGGCCTGGCGCACCGCCTTTTCCCAGCCGGCAATCAGCTCCATGGCGCGCTCCCGCGCCATGGTGGGCATGAAGCGGCGCTCGGCGCGCCAGTGATCGCCCAGCTCCTCCAGCCCGCTGTAGACCCCGGTGCTCAGGCCGGCCAGATAGGCCGCGCCCAAGGCGGTGGTCTCGATCACCTGCGGCCTCACCACCGGAATGCCCAGCAGATCGGCCTGGAACTGCATCAGCAGATTGTTCACGCAGGCGCCGCCGTCCACCCGCAGCTCGCTCACCGGGGCACCGCCCGCGGCCACCGCGTCGCGGCTCATGGCCTGCAGCAGGGCGGCGCTCTGGAAGGCGATGCTCTCCAGCGCGGCGCGCGCGATATGCGCGACCGTGGAGCCGCGCGTCAGGCCCACGATGGCGCCGCGCGCCTCGGCCTTCCAGTAGGGCGCGCCCAGGCCGGTGAAGGCCGGCACGAACATCACGCCGCCGGCGTCGGGCACGCTCTCGGCCAGGCTCTGCACCTCGGAGCTGCCCTTGATGGCCTGCAGCCCGTCGCGCAGCCACTGCACCACGGCGCCACCGATGAAGACGCTGCCCTCCAGGGCGAACTCCGGGCTGCTGCTGGCCTGGGCCGCGCTGGTGGTGATCAGGCCATTGGCCGAGGTCTGGAAGCGGCTGCCGGTGTGCATCAGCATGAAGCAGCCGGTGCCATAGGTGTTCTTGGCCATGCCGGCCTTGAAGCAGGCCTGGCCGAAGAGGGCGCTCTGCTGGTCGCCCGCGATGCCGCCAATGGTGATGGGGCCACCCAGGTGTTCGGCGGCCACGCGGCCGTATTCATGGGCCGAGGGGTAGACGGCGGGGAGCACGGAGGCGGGAATGTCCAGGAGCTCCAGCAGCTCCTGGTCCCAGCGGTTCTCATGCACATTGAAGAGCATGGTGCGCGAGGCATTGCTCACGTCCGTGGCATGCACCTCGCCATTGCTCAGGCGCCAGACCAGCCAGCTGTCCACGGTGCCGAAGGCCAGCTCGCCGCGCTCGGCCTGCTCGCGGGCCTGGGGCACATGGTCCAGGATCCATTTGAGCTTGGTGCCGGAGAAGTAGGCGTCGATCACCAGGCCGGTCTTGCCCTGCACCAGGGGGCCGTGGCCTTGCTCGCGCAGCCGGGCGCAGACGGGCTCGGCGCGGCGGTCCTGCCAGACGATGGCGTGATAGACGGGTTGGCCGGTCTTGCGGTTCCACACCACCGTGGTCTCGCGCTGGTTGGTGATGCCCAGGGCCTTGATGTCCGCGGCCTTGAGATTGGCCTTGGCCAGGGCCTCGCGCGCGGTGGCGAGCTGGCTGTCCCAGATCTCCAGGGCGTCATGCTCCACCCAGCCGGGCTGGGGATAGATCTGGCGGAACTCGCGCTGGGCCATCGCGACGATATGGCCGCGCGCATCGAAGACGATGGCGCGGGAGCTGGAAGTGCCTTGGTCCAGGGCGAGCAGGTAGGTCATGGGTCTCTCGTCTTGTGTGTGCCTGCCGGCGTGATCAGTCTGCGACCACCAGCTCGACGCCGGCGTCGCTCAGCAGGGCGGGGAAGGGCTCGGGCGGCGCGGCATCGGTGCACAGCAGATCGATCTGCGGCAGGCGCGCCACCTCGGCCATGGCGGGGCGGTTGAACTTGCTGTGATCGGCCGCCAGCCAGACCTCGCGCGAGTGCTCGATGATGGTGCGGGCCACCATGACCTCGCGGTAGTCGAAGTCGCGCAGGCTGCCGTCGCTCTCGATGCCCGAGATGCCGATCAGGCCGATGTCCACCTTGAACTGGCGGATGAAGTCCACCGCCGCCTCGCCCACCACGCCGCGGTCGCGGTGGCGCACCGTGCCGCCCACCATCACCAGCTCGCAGTCCGGGTTGTCGCTCAGGATGCTGGCCACATTGAGGTTGTTGGTGATGATGCGCAGGCCCTTGTGCTGCAGCAGCTCGCGCGCCACGGCCTCGGTGGTGGTGCCCAGGTTCAGGATCAGGGAGCAGCCATTGGGAATGCGCTGGGCGATGGCGCGCGCGATGCGCGCCTTGCCCTCGGCCTGCAGGGCCTGGCGCTGGCGGTAGGCGATGTTTTCGGTGGTGCTGGCGGGCACGCGCACGCCGCCATGAAAACGCGCCACCAGGCCTGCCTCGGCCAGGCGCTGGACATCGCGGCGCACGGTCTGCAGGGTCACGCCGAATTTCTCGGCCAGGCTCTCGACGCTCACCGAGCCGCGGGCGCGCACCTCCTGCAGCAGCTCGTTCAGACGGGGATGGCTGGGAATCATGGCCGGCAAGTGTAGAGGCCGCGCTAGTGCGCGTTTTTTAGGGGTGGCTCAGCCTAAAGCGAAGCAAAACGAACACAAAGAAGGGTTTACCCCGGGTTTAATCGCGCGCAAACGAGTTAAAAAGAAAAAAGAAGAACAAAATGGCGAACCTCGATTTGCTATCTCGGAGACCCCTCGTGAACGCTCAGCCCCTCGCTGCCCCTGCCAACGCTGATTCCCATGTCTACGACGTGCTGGTCGTGGGCGGTGGCATCAACGGCGCCGGTATCGCGCGCGATCTGGCCGGTCGCGGCTGGAAGGTGCTGCTGGCCGAGCGCGACGATTTCGCCGCGCACACCTCCTCCTCGTCCACCAAGCTGATCCACGGCGGCCTGCGCTATCTGGAGTACTACGAGTTCTCCCTGGTGCGCAAGGCCCTGCAGGAGCGCGAGGTGCTGCTCAAGAGCGCCCCCCACATCATGTGGCCGCTGCGCTTTGTGATGCCGCACGACCCCGCCATGCGCCCGGCCTGGATGATTCGCGCCGGCCTCTTCCTCTACGACCATCTGGCGCGCCGCGAGGTGCTGCCGGGCTCCAATGGCGTGAATCTGCGGACCTCGCCGGTGGGCAAGCCGCTCAAGCCCCACTACACCCGCGGTTTCGTCTACTCCGATGGCTGGGTGGATGACGCCCGTCTGGTGCTGCTGAACGCGCTGGATGCCCAGGAGAAGGGTGCCGAGCTGCTGACGCGCAGCCCCGTCACCGCCGTGCAGCGCGAGGCCGATGGCTGGCAGGCCACGATCAGCACCCCGCAGGGTGAGCGCCGCGTGCGCGCCCGTGCCCTGGTCAATGCCGCTGGCCCCTGGGCCGAGAGCTTTCTGCGCGAGGTGGCGCGCCCGGCCCGCGGCGAGGCCCTGGCCACCAAGAGCTTGCGCCTGGTCAAGGGCAGCCACATCATCGTCAAGCGCTGCTTCGAGCACGACCACGCCTACATCTTCCAGAACCCCGACAAGCGCATCATCTTCGCCATCCCCTACGAGCAGGACTACACCCTGATCGGGACCACGGATGTGGAGCTGCCGCCCGAGGCTCTGGCCGGCCTGTCCAAGGCGCAGATCGATGCCCAGGAGGTGGACTACCTCTGCGAGCAGGCCAGCCGCTACTTCGCCAAGCCGGTGAGCCGCGATGACGTGGTCTGGAGCTATGCCGGCGTGCGCCCCCTGCTGGACGACGCCTCGGGCGACCCCTCGGCCGTGACCCGCGACTACCTGCTGGAAAGCAATACCCAGGGCGCGCCCCTGCTGAGCGTGTGGGGCGGCAAGATCACCACCTTCCGCAAGCTGGCCGAGGACGCCGCCGATCTGGTGGGCCAGATGCTGGGTGACAAGCGCGAGCCCTGGACCGAGAAGGCCTATCTGCCGGGCGGCGACCTGCAGACCTGGATCGGTTCGCCGCGCCGGCCCGACACCGATTTCGAGCGCCTGGTCACCGCCGTGCGCCAGCGTCATATCTGGCTGCCGGAGAGCCTGGTGCGGCGCCTGTGCCGTGCCTATGGCGCGCGCGTGGGCCGTGTGCTGGGCGGCGCGAGCAGCCTGAGCGAGCTGGGCGCCGAGGTGGCGCCGGGCCTGTACGAGATCGAGCTGCGCTATCTGCAGCGCGAGGAATGGGCGCGCAGCGCCGAGGACGTGCTGTGGCGCCGCTCCAAGCTGGGGCTGCACTACAGCGAGGCGCAACGAGCGGCGGTGGCGGACTGGTTCCAGTCCCATCCCCAGCCCGCGGACTGAAGCCCCGTCCTGGTCGCGACGCACAGAGATGCAAGAAGAGGGAGACAAGCGACGATGCAATTGAGTCTGCAAGGCCTCAGCCATCGGGTCGGTGCCGCCGAGCACCTCTACCCCATGGACCTGACGCTGCAAGCCGGTGCGGTCACCGTGCTGCTGGGCGCGACCCAGGCCGGCAAGACCACGCTGATGCGCCTGATAGCGGGCCTGGACCGGCCCAGCGCGGGCCGGGTGCTGGTGGACGGCCAGGACGTGACCGGCGTGCCGGTGCGCGATCGCAATGTCGCGATGGTGTATCAGCAGTTCATCAACTACCCCTCGATGACGGTGCGCGACAACATCGCCTCGCCGCTGAAGCTGCGCGGCGGGCTGGACCGCGCGGCCATCGCTAAGCAGGTGGATGCGCTGGCCCAGAAGCTGCACATCGAGATGCATCTGGACAAGCTGCCCGCCCAGCTCTCCGGTGGCCAGCAGCAGCGCGTGGCCCTGGCCCGCGCCCTGGCCAAGAACGCGCCCCTGATGCTGCTGGACGAGCCCCTGGTGAATCTGGACTACAAGCTGCGCGAGGAGTTGCGCGAGGAGCTGAGCCAGCTCTTCGCCAGCGGCGATTCCACCGTGGTCTATGCCACCACCGAGCCGGGCGAGGCCCTGCTGCTGGGCGGCTACACCGCGGTGATGGATGCCGGCGAGCTGCTGCAGTACGGCCCCACGGCCGAGGTCTTCCACAAGCCGGCCTCGCTGCGCGTGGCCCGTGCCTTCAGCGATCCGCCCATGAACCTGCTGCCGGCCACGGGCCGCGGCGCCAGCGTGGAACTCAGGCCCGGCCTGAGCCTGGATCTGAGCGCGCAAGGCCCGGTGACCGTGGGCCTGCGCGCCAATGCCCTGCGCGTGAGCGCGCAGCCCGGCGATATCGAGCTGCGCGGCCGCGTGGAGCTGGCCGAGATTTCGGGCTCCGACACCTTTGTCCATGTGCACAGCGAGGTGGGCGAGCTGGTGGCCCAGCTCAGCGGCGTGCATTACTTCGAGCTGGGCGCCTCGCTCAGCCTCTTCTTCAGGGCCGCCGAGGCCTATGTGTTCGACGCCGCGGGCGCCCTGGCCATTGCGCCGGAAAGGCGGGGCCGCTGAGATGGCACGCATCGATCTGGACCTGGCCCACGCCTACCGTCCCAACCCGCAGAGCGAGGCCGACTACGCCCTGCTGCCGCTGAAGATGAGCTTTGAAGATGGGGGCGCCTATGCGCTGCTGGGCCCCTCGGGCTGTGGCAAGACCACCATGCTCAACATCATCTCGGGCCTGCTGCAGCCCTCGCATGGCACGGTGAGCTATGACGGCCGCGACGTCACCGCACTCTCACCCCAGGCGCGCAATATCGCCCAGGTGTTCCAGTTTCCGGTGATCTACGACACGATGACCGTGGCCGAGAACCTGGCCTTTCCGCTGAAGAACCGCGGCGTGGCGCCCGAGCGCATCAAGGCCCGCGTGGGCAAGATCGCCGAGATGCTGGAGATGAGCGGCCAGCTCAACCAGCGCGCCGCCGGCCTCACGGCCGATGCCAAGCAGAAGATCTCGCTGGGTCGCGGCCTGGTGCGCGAGGATGTGTCGGCCGTGCTCTTCGACGAGCCGCTCACCGTGATCGACCCCCACCTCAAGTGGCAGCTGCGGCGCAAGCTCAAGCAGATCCACCACGAGCTCAAGCTCACCCTGATCTATGTGACCCACGACCAGGTGGAGGCCCTGACCTTCGCCGACCAGATCGTGGTCATGTCGCGCGGCCGCGCGGTGCAGGTGGGTTCGGCCGACGCGCTGTTCGAGAAGCCCCAGCACATGTTCGTGGGCAACTTCATCGGCTCGCCGGGCATGAACTTCCTGCCCGCACGTTTCAAGAGCGCGGGCGTGATTGAGGTGGCGGGGCAAGACCTGCCCCTGGGCTTCGGCGTGCTCTACCAGCAGCTGGAAGCGGCGCGCGAGTTCACCCTGGGCGTGCGCCCCGAGTATGTGGCGCTGGCCGAGGCCGGCAGCCCCGGGGCGCTGCGCGCCGAGCTTCGGCAGGTGCAGGACATCGGCACCTACTGGCTGCTGACGGCGAGCGTGGGCGGGCAGTCGCTCAAGCTGCGCCTGAATGCGCAGAGCCGGCCGCCCGTGCCCGGTGGCGAGGTCTGGCTGCAGGTGCTGGGCACCCATACCTGCTTCTACGGCCGCGATGAACAGCTGATCAACGTCAAGGAGGGCCAGGCCGCATGAGCGCTACCGCAAAGCCCGTCAATCAGAAGGCCTGGTTCCTGGTGCTCCCGGTCTTCATCTGCGTGGCCTTCTCGGCCATCCTGCCCCTGATGACCGTGGTGAACTACTCGGTGCAGGACATCATCTCGCCCGAGCGCCGCGTCTTCGTGGGCACCGAATGGTTTGCCGCCGTGATGCGCGACGAGGAGCTGCACAGCGCCCTGTGGCGCCAGCTCGGCTTCTCGGCCGCGGTGCTGGCGGTGGAGATTCCGCTGGGCATCGCCCTGGCCCTGTCCATGCCCGCCCAGGGCTGGAAGGCCTCGGCCGTGCTGGTGATCGTGGCCCTGTCCCTGCTGATCCCCTGGAATGTGGTGGGCACCATCTGGCAGATCTATGGTCGCGCCGATATCGGCCTCCTGGGCGCCGCCCTGCAATGGCTGGGCGTGGACTACAACTACACCGGCAATGCCACCGATGCCTGGCTCACGGTGCTGGTGATGGATGTGTGGCACTGGACGCCCCTGGTGGCCTTGCTGTGTTTTGCCGGCCTGCGTTCCATCCCGGACGCCTACTACCAGGCCGCGCGCATTGACGGGGCCAGCAAGCTGGCCGTGTTTCGCTACATCCAGCTGCCCAAGCTGCGCGGCGTGCTGATGATCGCGGTGCTGCTGCGCTTCATGGACAGCTTCATGATCTACACCGAGCCCTTTGTGCTCACCGGCGGCGGCCCCGGCAACGCCACTACCTTCCTCAGCCAGTACCTGACGCAGAAGGCCGTGGGCCAGTTCGACCTGGGCCCCGCCGCGGCCTTCTCGCTGATCTACTTCCTCATCATCCTGCTGCTGTGCTTCATCCTCTACAACTGGATGCAGGCCCTGGGTCAGGCCGAGAAGGAGCCCCAACATGGATGACAAGCGCTTCAAGAAGCGGACGATCTTCCTGATCGCCTACCTGGTCTTTGCCCTGCTGCCCATCTACTGGATGGTCAATATGAGCTTCAAGACCAATGAGGAGATCCTGTCCAGCTTCAGCTTCTTCCCCGAGCATTTCACCTGGGCCAACTACAAGACGATCTTCACCGACCCGTCCTGGTACTCGGGCTATATCAACAGCCTGATCTATGTGGGCATCAACACGGTGATCTCGATCACCGTGGCCCTGCCGGCGGCCTATGCCTTCAGCCGCTACCGCTTCCTGGGCGACAAGCATGTGTTCTTCTGGCTGCTGACCAACCGCATGACGCCGCCCGCGGTCTTTCTGCTGCCCTTCTTCCAGCTCTACACCACGATGGGGCTGATGGACACGCATATCGCCGTGGCCATGGCGCATCTGCTCTTCAATGTGCCGCTGGCGGTGTGGATTCTGGAAGGCTTTATGAGCGGCATCCCGCGCGAGATCGACGAGACCGCCTATATCGACGGCTATAGCTTCCCGCGCTTCTTCCTCACCATCTTCCTGCCCCTGATTAAGGCGGGCGTGGGCGTGGCGGCCTTCTTCTGCTTCATGTTCAGCTGGGTGGAGCTGCTGCTGGCCCGCACCCTGACCAGCGTGAATGCCAAGCCCATCGTGGCCACCATGACGCGCACGGTCAGCGCCTCGGGCATGGACTGGGCGACCCTGGCCGCCGCCGGCACCCTGACCATCGTGCCGGGCGCCATCGTGATCTGGTTCGTGCGCCACTACATCGCCAAGGGCTTCGCCATGGGCCGTGTCTGAGGAGAAACCGAGATGTTTGATTGGATGTATTGGACGACCCCGGTGGCGGCCTTCTTCAGCTGCATCGTCGTGATGCTGATCGGCATGACGGTCTGGGAGATCAAGTCGCCCACCAGCTTGCGCAAGGGCTTTCTGCCGCTCAAGACCACGCGCGGCGACCGGCTCTTCATCGGCCTGCTGACCGCGGCCTATATCAATCTGGCCTTTGTGGGCCTGGCCGGCCGCATGGCCGAGTGGTTCGCGCTGGAGAGCGAGCCCAGCATCTGGATCAGCTTCATCGCGTCGATGGCCGTGCTGGCCCTGATCATGCGGCGCGGCTGAGGCGGTGTTTTCAAGGATTCGGCCCTTCACACCCCCGGGGCCGCGTCGCGCTGATCGGGGGGCTTTTTGTTCAACAGAGGAGACAAGCGTGCAGTTCAAGAAGACGACAAAGTACACCGCGCTGGCCACGGCGGCCCTGCTGGCCATGGGGGCCGCACAGCTGGCCTGGGCCGGCGAGGCCGAGGCCAAGAAGTGGATCGATGCCGAGTTCCAGCCCAGCACCCTGAGCAAGGAACAGCAGATGGCCGAGATGAAGTGGTTCATCGAAGCCGCCAAGAAGTTGCAGGCCAAGGGCGTGAAGGAAATCTCGGTGGTGTCCGAGACCATCACCACGCATGAGTACGAGGCCAAGACCCTGGCCAAGGCCTTCGAGGAGATCACCGGCATCAAGGTCAAGCACGACCTGATCCAGGAAGGCGATGTGGTCGAGAAGCTGCAGACCTCCATGCAGTCCGGCAAGAGCATCTACGACGGCTGGATCTCCGACTCCGACCTGATCGGTACCCACTACCGCTACGGCAAGATCATGAACCTCACCGACTACATGGCCGGTGCGGGCAAGGAGTTCACCAACCCGGGTCTGGACCTCAAGGACTTCATCGGCACCAGCTTCACCACGGCGCCCGATGGCAAGCTCTACCAGCTGCCCGACCAGCAGTTCGCCAACCTCTACTGGTTCCGTGCCGACCTCTTCGAGCGCAAGGACCTGAAGGACAAGTTCAAGGCCAAGTACGGCTATGAGCTGGGCGTGCCCCTGAACTGGAGCGCCTATGAGGACATCGCCGAGTTCTTCACCAATGATGTGAAGCAGATCGACGGCAAGCCCATCTATGGGCATATGGACTACGGCAAGAAGGACCCCTCGCTGGGCTGGCGCTTCACCGATGCCTGGCTGTCCATGGCCGGTACCGCCGACAAGGGCATTCCCAACGGCCTGCCGGTCGACGAGTGGGGCATCCGTGTGGCCGCCGACAAGTGCACCCCGGTGGGCGCCTCTGTGGCCCGCGGTGGTGCTACCAACTCGCCGGCCGCCGTCTACGCCCTGACCAAGTACGTGGACTGGATGAAGAAGTACGCGCCCAAGGAAGCCACCGGCATGACCTTTGGCGAAGCCGGCCCCGTGCCGGCCCAGGGCCAGATCGCCCAGCAGATCTTCTGGTACACCGCCTTCACCGCCGACATGACCAAGCCCGGCCTGCCCGTGGTCAATGCCGACGGCACGCCCAAGTGGCGCATGGCCCCCGGCCCCAACGGCCCCTACTGGAAGCAGGGCATGCAGAACGGCTACCAGGACGTGGGTAGCTGGACTTTCTTTGCCAACCACGATGCCAACCGCACGGCGGCCGCCTGGCTGTACGCGCAGTTCGTGACGGCCAAGACCACCTCGCTGAAGAAGACCATCGTTGGCCTGACCCCGATCCGCGAAAGTGATATCCGCTCCAAGGCCATGACGGATATGGCGCCCAAGCTGGGCGGCCTGGTCGAGTTCTACCGCAGCCCGGCGCGCGTGGCCTGGACCCCCACCGGCACCAATGTGCCCGACTACCCCAAGCTGGCCCAGCTCTGGTGGAAGAACGTGGCCCAGGCCGTGACCGGCGAGAAGAGCCCGCAGGCCGCCATGGACAATCTGGCCGAGGAGATGGACCAGGTGCTGGCCCGTCTGGAGCGTGCCGGCATGGCCAAGTGCGCGCCCAAGCTCAACAAGAAGGAGACCAACGCCAAGTGGCTGAGCGACAAGGGCGCCCCCTGGGCCAAGCTGGCCAATGAAAAGCCCAAGGGCGAGACCATCGCCTACGACAAGCTGCTCAACGCCTGGAAGGAAGGCCGGGTTCGCTAAGCCGAGCTGAGCCCCAAAGCAAACGCCGCCCTCGGGCGGCGTTTTTCATGTGGCGGCCGCTGCGGCCGCTTGGCGCGCAGAGGGCTTCAGAAGCAGGCGCGCTTGATGTCCTCAACCAGGCGTGGCGTGTCCTTGAACAGATCTTTGGCCAGATTGTGAAAGCCTTCCATGCCAGGCTCTGCAGGCCGGGAGAGGTTTTCGCGAAGCGTGGCGGCTTCGGCCTCTATCTGCTGCATCTCGGCCGCCGAGGGGCAGGGGCGGCCCTTGAAGCTGCGTCCACCAGCGCCTGCCGTGGCCGTGCTGCTGCTGCCGGCCTGCTGGGTGCTGCTGCTGCGGCCCGGCGTGACTGCGGGCACGGCCACATTGGTGGGGCGCACCTCCAGGGTCTGGCTGCGCTCCTCGTTGCTGCAGGGCAGCTGCTGGAAGCTCACGGCACCGCGCTTGTCCACGCATTTGTACTGGGCCTGGACAGCGCCGCACAGGCCACCGGCCAGCAGCAAAAAGGTCAGGGGACGGCGGCAAGCCGCAAGACTGAAGCGGGTCATGGGTTCGGAGTCGGCCGCCGCCACGGGGCGACGGTGCTGCAGAAAGTGAGGCCGCCAGTGTGCGCCGCGCCGGACATTTCTGCTCAGCGCTCGGCGGGCGTGGCGTGCATATTTCACGGCCGCGCACTCACGGCCGGGTGTTCACAGCCGCAGCAAGGCCAGCATGTCCTCGCCGTCCGGGTCCAGACCCTGCTCCACAAAGCCGTGGCGAGCATACAGCCGGCGTGAGCCCTCATTGTCCGGGGCGTAGCAGATCTCGATCTCCCGCACGCCCGGCTGCTGGGCAATTTCGGCCATGGCCAGGCGCAGGGCCTGGCTGCCCAAGCCGCGGCCCTGATCGTCTTTGCCGATCATGAAGCGCCAGATCGACACCCGGGTCTCGCTCTCGGGCACCCACATGATGAAGCCCACGGGGCGCTCGCCGAGATAGATGGCGCGGGGCTGGTAGTCGGGCTCATAAGCGGCCTGCACCAGGGACCAGCTGTTGCTGGCCAGCATGGCTTGCTGCTCCGCTGGCAGGGGCAGATCGCAAATGGCTTCGTAGTTCTCGCGCGTCACGGCGCGCAGGCTCAGGGTTTCTGGCATGGTGCGGCTTGGCATGGGGGGCGCCCATTGTCGGTCCTGGCCTCGACCCCTTTTGCGCCGGCGCTGCGCAGCGCCCAAGGTAAGCCAGCGATTGCAGCGGTAAGCGCTTGTTGCTACAGGGCCTTGGTGGCGCCACAAGGCGCTTGGCGGGCTTCAGAATCCGGCCCTTGTCAGCCCTCACGCCGTAGCGCCATGCATTTGCTCCGCCCCGCTTCCACCGCTCTCGTTCCGCCCCGCTTGGGCGCGGCGACCCGCCTGGGCAGCCTCTTGCTGCTGCTGAGCCTGGCCGCCTGCGGTGGCGGCGGCGGTGGGGAAGAAGATAAGAGCAGCGCCGCCGCTCCCGCCACACCGGCCGGGCCCGCGGCGCCCGCCACGCCCGCCACGCCTGTGGCTCCCACCCCGTCCACCCCGCCCGTCAGCCCCGTGCCCGGCCCCGCCGCCGACTCCGGCCTCAGCAGCGCCCAGCAATGCGAGCTGGCCGACTTCCAGGCCGAGCTGCTGCGCCTGGTCAATGAGCGGCGAGCTCGCGGCGCGGTCTGCGGCACGCAAAGCCTGCCCGCGGCGCCGGCGCTCAGCTGGAAAGCCAGCCTGGCCCAGGGGGCGGCCCGCCATTCGCAGGACATGGTGGACAAGAGCTTCTTCAGCCACACCGGCTCGGACGGCAGCAGCGCCGGCCAGCGCATCAGCGCCGCGGGCTACAGCTGGAGCCGCTGGGGCGAGAACATTGCCTACGGCTACACCAGCAGCGCCGCCGTGGTGGAGGGCTGGATGAAGAGCGAGGGCCATTGCCGCAACATCATGAACGCCGCCTTCACCGAGATGGGTCTAGCCTGTGTGCGGCAGAGCCAGAGCAATAGCGCCAGCAGCGTGCGCTGGGCCTGGACCCAGGTGCTGGCCACGCCGCGCTGAGCCGGGCCAGGCGGGCGGCCTCAGTCACTGGCCAGCACGCAGCGATCGCGGCCGGCGGCCTTGGCCTGGTAGAGCGCCACGTCGGCACGCTGGCACACGCTGCGCGCGCTGTCCCCGGCGCGGGCCACGGCCAGGCCTGCCGAGCAGGTGTAGCGGAACAGGGGCTGCTCGGCCAGCGGTCGTGACTGGCGCAGCTGCTCCAGCAGACGCTCCACGATGGCGCGGGCCTGCTCGGCCTCCACATCGGCCAGCAGGAGCAGAAACTCCTCGCCGCCCATGCGACCGCAGGCATCGCCCCGCCTGGTGCTGCGCTGCAGCCGGCGGGCGAAGTCGCAGAGCACGCGGTCGCCCGCCTCATGGCCCAGGCCGTCATTGATCTGCTTGAAGCGGTCCAGATCGAGCAGGATCACCGCCAGACGTCGCCCCGGCTGGTGCAGGCCGGCCAGCTGTTGCTCCAGCTGCTGCAGCACATGGGCGCGGTTGCTGATGCCGGTGAGCACATCGGTCTGGGCGGCGCGCAGGGCCTGGTCGCGCTGCAGGCGCAGGGCCCGGCCATCGGTCTTGAGCGAGCTGATATCGCTGGCGCAGCAGAACATCCAGCCATTGGGCAGCAGGGTCTCGCACATCCAGATCCAGCGGCCGTCCATCAGATCGGCCTCAAAGGCGCGAAAGGCCTGCTTGCCGCGTCGTGAGGCCACGGCTGCCAGCCAGTTCTCCAGCTCCGCGGGCGGCGCCGAGACCACGCTGCCGCGGCCCGCGCGGGCATTGGCGCGCATCATGTCCAGCCAGCGCGGCTGCGCCTCCGGCGCCAGGTTGAAGGCCTCGCGAAACGCCGGGTTGGCAAAGCGCAGCACATCGTGCTGGTCGAAGACCCCGATCAGCTGCGGGCTGGCCTCCTGCAGGGCCAGCATCTGCGCCAGCAGCTCGGGGTCGGTCGGGGGCAGGGGCGGGCTGTGCATGGTGGCTGGCTGGCACGCGGGGGGGGCTGGGCTCAGGCGGCCGGCACCGCATGGCGCGGCTGCCCTTGCAGCTCGAAGCTGCTCAGATTCTCCACCGTGGTGGCGGCAATGGCACTCAGGGCCTCGGCCGTGAAAAAGCCCTGGTGGCCCGTGATCAGCACATTGGGGAAGGTCAGCAGGCGGGCCAGCACATCGTCCTGCAGGGCTTCGCCGGAGAGGTCGCGGAAGAAGCAGTCGCCTTCCTCCTCATACACATCCAGGGCCAGACCGCCCAGCCGGCCGCTCTTGAGCGCGGCAATGGCCGCCCGCGCATCCAGCACCGCGCCGCGGCTGGTGTTGAGCAGCACCGCACCGGGCTTCATGCGCGCCAGGGCCGCCGCGTCGATGAGGTGGCGGGTCTGGGGGGTGAGCGGGCAGTGCAGGCTGACGATATCGCTGCGGGCCAGCAGCTCCTCCAGCGCCACATAGCGCAGGCCCAGGGCCTCGCATTCGGGGCTGGGCTGCGGATCGCTGCCCAGCAGGGTGCAGCCGAAGCCCGGCCCCATGATGCGCGCAAAGCAGCGGGCGATCTTGCCCGTGCCGACCAGGCCCACGGTGCGGCCATGCAGATCAAAGCCCAGCAGGCCATCCAGGGCGAAATTGCCCTCGCGCACCCGGGCATGGGCGCGGTGGATCTTGCGGTTCAGGCTCAGCAGCAAGGCCGCCGCGTGCTCGGCCACCGCATGGGGCGAGTACTCCGGCACCCGTGCGACCGCCAGGCCCAGGCGGGCGGCCGCGTCGAGATCCACCTGGTTGTAGCCGGCGCAGCGCAGCAGGACCAGGCGCTGGCCCTGGGCCGCCAAGGCCTCCAGCACCGGCGCGTCCAGGCGGTCGTTGACGAAGACGCAGACCGCCAGCGCGCCGGCCGCCGCGCTCACCGTCGCCAGCTCCAGCCGGGCCTCCAGATAGTCGAAGCGCCAGCGTTTTTCCTGCGGGTCGGCGGCCAGGCGGGCGCGCTCCAGGAACTCGCGGTCATAGGGGCGGGCGCTGTAGACCAGCACGCGGGCGAGCTGCTCGGCCCGGGGGTGGGAGCTGTTCATGGCAGGGGCGCGGCAGGGCGCATGGAGCGAGGGATCACCCGGCAAGACTAGCGCAGAACCGGTCGCGCCGGTCCGACTTGATGCGGACGGTGTGCGTACCGTAATGAGAGTCAATCGCAATTAGAATGATGCAGCTTCAATTCGGCGTTCGTCGCCTGCACCATGCCTCAAGACCTGACCCTGACGCTTGCCCAGGCCGAAATTGGCGCATCCCATCGCGTGGCCGGTCTGAATCCGCCGACCCACGCCCCGGAGTGGGGCCCCTGGCTGGAACAGATCGGCTTCGTGGCGGGTGAGCCCGTGCGTGTGCTCAGCCGGGCCTTGCTGGGCGGCGAGCCCCTGGTGGTGCGCATCGGGCAATCGACATTCGCCCTGCGCCGGGCCGAGGCGGCCTGCATCCTGCTGAAGGGCGATATGGCATGAGCGGCGCCTGCAAGGAATCGGTGATCCACATCCACCCCGCCGGGCCTCTGCTGGCCCTGGTGGGCAATCCGAACTGCGGCAAGACCGCGCTGTTCAACCGCCTGACCGGCAGCCGCCAGAAGGTGGCCAACTACGCCGGCGTGACGGTGGAGCGCAAGGAGGGCCGGCTCAAGACGGCCGCGGGCAAGGTCTTGCGTCTGCTGGACCTGCCCGGCACCTACAGCCTCTACCCCCGCTCTCCCGACGAGCGCGTGACCTGCGAGGTGCTGGCCGGTCGCGCCCGCGGCGAGAAGCGGCCGGACTTGGTGGTGTGCGTGCTGGATGCCACCAATCTGCGCCGCAATCTGCGCCTGGTGCTGGCGGTGCAGCGCCTGGGCCTGCCCATGGTGGTGGCGTTGAACATGGCCGATCTGGCGGCGCGTCGCGGCTTGCAGATCGATCCCGAGGCCCTGGGCCGCGCCCTGGGCGTGCCGGTGCTGCGCACCGTGGCCACCCAGGGCGAGGGCCTGGACGCGCTGCGCGACCTGCTGGACCGGCGCGAACTTTGGGACCTGCCGGCTCCGGTCGAGACGCCGGCCGACGGCGCCCAGGACCAGGCGCGGGTCAATGCCATCCTGCAGCAGCTGGGCCTGGACCGCGACACGCCCGAGCTGCCCAGCGACCGGCTGGATCGCGTGCTGCTCCACCCCATCGTGGGTCCGCTGCTGCTGACCCTGCTGCTCTTCGGGCTCTTCCAGGCCGTCTACAGCTGGGCCGAGGCGCCCATGGGCTGGATCGAGGCTGGCAGCGCCTGGCTGGGCGAGCAGGCCGGGGCGGCCCTGCAGGGCACGGCCCTGGACGGCTGGCCGCGCAGCCTGCTGGTGGACGGCCTGATTGCCGGCGTGGGCGGGGTGCTGGTCTTTCTGCCTCAGATCCTGATTCTGTTCTTCTTCATTCTGCTGCTGGAGGAGTCGGGCTATCTGCCGCGCGCGGCCTATCTGCTGGACCGGTTGATGGGTGGCGTGGGCCTGTCGGGGCGCAGCTTCATCCCCTTGCTGTCCAGCTTTGCCTGTGCCATTCCGGGCATCATGGCCACGCGCTCCATCGCCAACCCGCGCGACCGCCTGGTCACCATCCTGATCTCCCCGCTGATGACCTGCTCGGCCCGCCTGCCGGTCTATGCCCTGCTGATCGGAGCCTTCGTGCCTCAGCGCGAGCTGCTGGGCGGCTGGGTGGAGCTGCAGGGCCTGGTGCTCTTCGCGCTTTACGGCGCGGGCATCCTGGGCGCCATGGCCGTGGCCTGGCTGCTCAAGCGCTTCACCCAGAGCGGGCGCCAGGTGCGGCCCCTGATGATGGAGCTGCCCGCCTACCACTGGCCCAGCCTGCGCGCTGTGGCCCTGGGCCTGTGGCAGCGGGCCCAGATCTTTCTGCGCCGCGTGGGCGGCGTGATCCTCACCCTGACCCTGCTGCTGTGGCTGCTGTCCAGCTTTCCCGCTGCGCCGGCCGGAGCCACCCAGCCGCCCATCTACTACAGCGTGGCCGGATGGATAGGCCGCGGCCTGGCCCTCATCTTCGAGCCCCTGGGCTTCAATTGGCAAATCAGCCTGGCCCTGGTGCCCGGCATGGCGGCGCGCGAGGTGGTGGTCAGCGCCCTGGGCACGGTCTACGCGCTCTCGGCCGCCGGTGAGGAAGCGGCCCAGGTCCTGAGCGGTCTGATCGCAGCGCAATGGGGCCTGCCCACGGCCTTCTCGCTCCTGGCCTGGTTTGTGTTCGCGCCGCAATGCCTGTCTACCCTGGCTGCAGTGCGGCGCGAGACCGGGGGCTACAAGATCCCGGCCCTGATGCTGGCCTACCTCTTCGCCCTGGCCTATGCGGCCGCCTTCCTGACGTACCGGATCAGCGGCTGGCTGCTGGGCTGAGCGCGACGCCAAGGCGCTGCGTTCAGCCCTCGGGCTCAAGTGCCGATCACGCCCCCATCGGCCTTGCGGATCACCAGGGTGGCCGAGCGCGGCCGGCCGTCGGGGCGGAAGTCGGGCCAGTTGGAGTTCTTGCTGGGGGCGGCCGGGTCGCTGCGCTCGCTGGGGCTTTCGCCGGGATGCTGGACGTTGATGAAGAAGGTGCGGCCGTCCGGCGTGCTGGTGGCGCCGGTGATCTCGCAGCCCACCGGGCCCACCAGGAAGCGGCGCACCTCACCCGTCAGCGGGTCGGCGGCCAGCATGGCGTTGTTGCCCAGGTTCTTCAGATCGCCCTTGCCCATGGCCGAGGTGCTCATATCGGTCTGGATCCACAGGATGCCGCGGCCGTCCACCCACAGGCCATCGGGGCAGCCCAGGGCGTCGCCCTTGACATTGCCCTGGGCCTCGGCGCGTTCGTTGCTCGGGTCGCCGGCCAGCAGGAAGTGGTTCCAGGCGAAGCGCTCGCCGTCGAAGTCGCCATCTTCCTTCCAGCGGATGATGTGGCCCATGGTGTTGTTGGCGCGCGGATTGGCCGCGTCCACGCCGGGCTGCTTGGCGCCGCCGCGGTTGCTGTTATTCGTCAGGGTGCAGTACACAAAGCCCTGCTGGTCCACGGCGATCCACTCGGGGCGGTCCATCTTGGTGGCGCCCAGCGCGTCGCTGGCCTGGCGGCTCTTGATCAGCACCTCGCCCTGATCCGCAAAGCCCTGGGCCGCGGTGAGCGGGCCCTGGCCATGGCGCAGCGGCAGCCAGCGGCCGCGCCCATCGGCCTCGAAGCGGGCCACATAGAGCGTGCCATGGTCCAGCAGCTCGGCATTGGCCTTGGCGCCGCCGGGGCGGATCTTGTCGCGGCTGACGAATTTGTAGATGTACTCGAAGCGCGCGTCCTCGCCCATATAGACCACGGCGCGGCCGTCGCGGGTCTGGGCCACGGTGGCCCCCTCGTGCGCGGCGCGGCCCAGGGCGGTGCGCTTGACGGGGGTGGCGCTGAAGTCGTAGGGGTCGATCTCCACCACCCAGCCGTGGCGGTTGGCCTCGTTGGGGTGCTTGGCGGCGTCGAAGCGCTCGTCGAACTCGGCCCAGCGATAGCCACCGTCGCCCTTCTTCATGCCCCAGCGGGTCTGGTGGGCGTCGGGCTGCTCAGGACCCCGGAAGTAGTTGATGAAGTTCTCTTCGCAGGTCAGGTAGGTGCCCCAGGGCGTGATGCCGCTGGCGCAGTTGTTGAAGGTGCCCAGCACGCGGCGGCCGCTGGCATCCGCCGCCGTCTTCATCAGCGCATGGCCGGCGGCCGGTCCGCTGATCTGCATGGGCGTGTTGGCCGTGATGCGACGCGCCCAGGGCGAGGGCCGCACCAACTCCCAGCGGCCGTCGGCCTGCTGGGCCACTTCCACCACCGAGATGCCGTGCGCGGCCTGGGCCTTGCGCACCTTGGCAGCGTTCCAGGTCTTCATGCCGTCGGGGTGCAGCAGGCCGTCGTCGGTGTACTCGTGGTTCATCACCAGCAGGCCGCTCTTGGAGCCGTCCTGGCTGAAGAAGTGGATGCCGTCGTGGTGCATGCCCAGCTGCACCTCCTGCTCGGCCGCGCTATTGCTGGCGTCGAACTTGAAGGCCGGGCTGTCGCCCGACACGCCCACCGGATCGCCCCAGGGCGCGATCACCTGCACCGTGTAGCCCTCGGGCACGATCACGCGGTCGGCCGTGGACACCGGCACACTCTTGAAGCTGAAGCGGGGGCCGCTGCTGCCGGTGGCGGTGGTCGAGCAGCCCGCCAGCGGCGCCAGCAGGCCGCCCAGGCCCAGGCTCACCCCCAGGCCCAGGCCGCCACCCAGCAGGCGGCGTCGCGCGGGGTCCGAGACCTCGTGGATGCTCGCATTCGCCGAGCGGTTGCTGTCTTCCATCTGCTCGAAATCCTTGGCCATGGTGGCTCACTCCTGGGCTGCCGACAAAGCCTGCAAGGATTGCGGGGTGGTGTGACAAATGTGTGACAGAAGCTTCGCTGCGCGGCGCATATCAGGATCGCGCGCTGCAGGCCGGGCTGAGCAGCGAGCCCGACTGGTGGTTCGATGCCCGCGCCGCCGCGGCCGGCGATCAGGAATGGCTGCTGGCCGTGCAGCTGACCCATGGGGCCGTCTCGCGCGAGCTGCTGGCCCTGGCCATCAAGCAGTTCCGCCGCGATGCCGAGTCGCTCAGCCCCAAGGACCTGCAAGGCCTGCTGGCCGCCGCCACGAACGGCGGCCGCCAGGGTTTCGACGCCGTGCTGTGCACCCGCAAGGGGGGCGAGCGCAAGCCGATCTCGCTGTCGTGGGGGCGGGATACGGAGTGAACACAGGCCCGAAAGTTGACCGTTTGCCTTTCCTCGGGAATCTCGCCAGCTCTCGGCCCTGGCGCCGCGGGCTCGCCCAGCCGCCGATACAGGACTCAGTCCGTGTTCTCGACCTGAGGATCGGAGCTGGCGTAGAGCTGGGTGGGTACGTTGGTGCTGGTGAATACCAGCACCACGCCTTCGGTGATCTTGGTGCTGGTGGGCATGGCAATGGTGACCGCGTTATTGGCGGCCAGGACCATCGTGGGATCGATCTCCGGGGTGTCGACACGGTCGGCGACGGCGCCGACCATCTGCCAGTTGTTGCCATTGGCCACCAATTGGAAAGTCACGCCGCCGGCCTGCTGCGGGATTCTCAGCGGCGAGTCGACTTGGTGCTGGCACTCGGGGTCGGTGTAGTATGTGCACAGCGCATACAGGTTGCTCGGGTCTGCGCTTGCTTTGACGTAGAAGGTGTTGGCCATGGTGTCAGGGTTCTCCTAGCGGGTGGTTTCAAGAGTTAGGCACCGCCTTCGGTGGTACCGGCTGAGGGGGGCTGGATGCCCAGCGGTGCTGGGCATCCAGCCATTGCTGCAGGGCACGGGCTTCCTCGGCCCGGCCCAGACAGGTTTGGGTTCGTACTGCCAGCCGGGTGAACCCGGCATGCTCCCGCAGCAGAGCGGCCAGGGGGGCACTACTCAGCTCGGCCCACAAGGCCTGGCACCGCGCCGTGCGCTGCGCCGGATCGACACTCAGCGTCTCGGCCTGGAACAGCGATAGCTCCAGCATGGCCTGGCTCAGCGTCAGATCAGCCCCATGTGCGATCTTGTCCCTGCGCAACTGGGCCAGGGTGTTCTCCACCAGGACTTGCGCCGCTGCCAAGTCCTGCCCCTTGTGTCGCAATGCCTGCGCGTGCAATTGCACCAACTCGGCACGCAGCGGGTGCAGCCGAGCCAAGGGCGTACGACCTGCTTCCAGCGCGGCCAGGCGCCGCTGCAGGTCTTCGACAGCCCGGATCTGGCTGGCTTGTCCGCGCAGCACACCGGCCTCGGCGCGAATCAATGCCATCGTCCAGGCACGGTTCTGGGGGTCCAGCGCACTGAGCGTCCGGAAGGCCTCGGTCGCCAGGACAAAGTGCTCGGTTGCGGCCCGTGGCTGGCCATCACGCCACAGCGCATCGGCCAGCCTGTTGGCCGCATGGCCAACCTTCCTCAGCCAAGCTTGATCCGCCGGGTACTTGGTTCGCAGGTCCTGAGCCTGCTCCAGGGCTTGGCGAAAAACGGCCTGAGCTTGCACGTAGCGGCCCATCTGGAGCAGGCTGGAGCCCAGCCAACTCAGACTCTCGGACCATTCCGCTTGCAGCGTGGCATCGTTCGGCCGTTGTGCCAACACGTGGCTTTTCAGCGCAACGGAGCGCCGAAATGCCTGTTCGGCAGTCCGCACGCGGCCCTGGTCGAGAAGCAAGGACCCTAGGCTGTTTTCCGCGTAGGACAGCTCAACCAGCCCGTCCAGGTCCTGAGGCAAGACCGCAAGCCATTGCTCACTGACCTCGCGATAGCGCTCCCAGGCCCGCTGGGCGGGTGCGAATTTCCGCTGCGTGTAGTACACATGCCCCAACCAGAACGCCGCCGCACCCTGCGCCTTGCGCCAGGCGGGGACCAGTTCCGGCGTGGGCGGTTCCGCCTGCAGCAAGGCATTGGCCTGCTGCAGCGGCTCGATGGCCGCCTCCAGCTCCCGCTTGGAGACCCGCACCTCGCCGATCACGGTGAGGGCCTTGGCGCGATGCAGGCGCTCCTGCGGTGAGGCCTGCTCCTTGGCCGCTGCCAGGTGGCTGAGGGCCTTGCCGCCGACGTTGTCCAGCAGTTCCAGCCGGCCAATCGGCCGCAGCTTGTCGGCGAAGTCGCCCAGCATATAGGCCAGCAGATCGTCGGCCTGCTGGCGCCGCGTCTGGGCCTGCTGTTCCGCCGCCGCGGCGCGCTGGGCCTGCAGCACGCTCAGACCGGTCAGACCCAGCAGGGCCGACACGGCCACGCTGCCCGCGCCGACCGCCAGGCGATGGCGGCGCAGGAAGCGGCCCAGCACATAGAGCCGGCTGTCCGGCCGCGCCGCGATGGGTTCGTGCTGCAGCCAGCGGCGCAGGTCCTCGGCCAGGGCGGCGGCGTTCTCATAGCGCTCGCTGGGGCGTTTCTTGAGGGCCTTGGCGCAGATGGTGTCCAGGTCACCGCGCAGCTCGCGGGCGCGGCGGGCCTCGCCCTGGCTGCGCAGCTGATCGGACAGGCGCTTGGGCTCTTCTTCCACCACGGCGCGCAGGCGGTCCAGGGCCTGGGCCTCGGCGCGGGTGGCGCCGGCCGTGGGGTGCTTGCCGCCGCTGAGCAGGAGGTAGAGCAGCACGCCCAGGGCATAGACATCGGTGGCGGTGCTCACCTCGCCGCCCTGCACCTGCTCGGGCGCGGCGAACTGGGGGGTGAAGGCGCGGCCGGCCTGGCGGGTGAGTTCGGTGGCCTCGGCACCGCCCAGGGCCTGGGTCGGGTCGCCCAGCAGCTTGGCAATGCCGAAGTCCAGCAGCTTCACCTGGCCCTGGCGGTCCACCAGGATGTTGCCGGGCTTGAGGTCGCGGTGCAGGATCAGGCGGTTGTGCGCGTGGGCCACGGCGGCCAGCACGTCCAGGAAGAGGGTGATGCGCTGCGCGGTGTCCAGCTGCCGGCTCTCGCAGAAGCGGTCGATGGGCAAGCCCTCTTCCACATACTCCAGCACCAGATAGGGCTGCAGCCCGTCCTGGGCCACGCCGGCATCGATCAGGCGCGCGATATGTGGGTGGGTGAGGCGGGCCAGGATCTGGCCCTCGCGGGCGAAGCGGGCGGCATCACCCTGGCCCAGCAGGCCGGAGGTGAGGAACTTGATGGCCACCAGGCCCTCGAAGCGGCCGTCGGTGCGCCGGGCCAGCCAGACCGAGCCCATGCCGCCGTGACCGATCTCGCGCTCCAGGCGGTAGGCGCCCACGGTCTGGCCGGGCAGGGCCACCACGGCGCTGAGCGTGGGGGGCAGGGCGGGCTGGGCCAGAAAGCCCTGGGCTTCCAGCGCGGCGTCCTGGGCCAGCAGGCGCTCCAGCTCGGCGGCCAGCTCCGGGGCCAGGTCTTGCATGGCAGCCAGGCGGGCGGCCCGGGCCGTGGGCTCCATGTCCAGCAGCTCGTCCAGCAGGGGGCTCAGGCGCTGCCAGCGGGCCTTTGGATCCGAGGGCAGGGCGTTTTCGGGGGCCAAGTCTTGCATGGGGCGCTCAGTGTCTCAGGGCCTGGGCCAGGAAGAGCCGGGCCTTTTGCCAGTCGCGCTGCACGGTGCGCTCGGTCACGCCCAGAGCGGCTGCGATCTCGCTTTCCAGCAGGCCACCAAAGTAGCGCATTTCCACCACCTGGGCCAGGCGCTCGTCCAGGGCGGCCAGTTCCTCCAGGGCCTCGTGCACGCGCAAGACCTGGTCTTCGCCCTGGGCGGGCAGATCGGCCACGGCGGTATTGAAGGTGACCTGCTCCAGATCGCCGCCGCGGCGCTGGGCCTGGCGGGCGCGGATCTGGTCGATCACGATGCTGTGCATCACCTTGGCCGCATAGGCCAGAAAGCGGCCGCGGTCGGCAAAGTCCAGCTCGCCGGCCTGGTGCAGGCGCAGCCAGGACTCGTGCACCAGGGCCGTGGGGTTCAGGGCCGTGGGTTCGCCCGCCTGATGCAGGCGCTGGCGGGCCAGGCGGCGCAGCTCGGCATACAGGCGCTCCAGCACACGCTCGCCGGCCTGGGCGTCGCCCTGGGAGGCGGCTTTCAGCAGCAGGGTGATGGCGGGGCTGTCCATGGTGGCCGGACTCTAGCAGCGCGGCCGGACAAATTCTTTGCAAAGCCCTGTCGGGTTGAGCGGGGTCTTTGCGTTTTAGTGAATGAGGGCATGAACAAGGGCGCGGAATAGCGGTCAGGGAGGCAGCGGCCGCGTCACTCATGTCCTCAACCCGCCCGCCCGGAACTCGGGGGGCGCAGAACATGGAAGCCGTTGTTGGAGGTCTCTTCGTCATGCAGAAGCATCTGCCCCCGCCCTATCCGCTGCCGCCGGCCGCTGCCGTGCTGGCCGAGGCCCTGCCGCCCTCCTGCGGCGAGCAGGCGGCAGGCGGGGGGCAGCGCAAGGCAGCGCAGGCCGAGCTGCCCCGGGTGCAGGGCCTGAGCCAGTTTGCCGTGCTGCTGGAGCGCCAGCTGGGCGAATGTCGCCGCCATGGCTTGCGGGCCGCCGTGCTCTTGCTGGAGGTGGAGCTGGCTGACGCACCGGCGAGCGCGGCCGCGGCCGATGGTCCCGGCGGTCCCGGCGCGCGGGGCCGCGCCCAGGAGGCCTTGCTGCTGGCCCTGGGCACCCGGCTGAGGGCGCGGGTGCGGGGCGGCGATGTGGTGGCCCGGGTGGGAGAGCGCCAGTTTGGCGTGGTGCTGGTGGACGCCGGGCGCGACGAGGCCGAGACCGTGCGGGCCCGCCTGCACAAGGCCTTGTGCGGGCCCTATGGGGTGGAGACGCAGCGCCTGTATGCCCTGCTGCGCATGGGCCGGGCGGTGTATCGGGAGTCGGGGCGCAGCGCCATGGAGCTGCTGCAGGTGGCCGAGCAGGGACTGCACGGCGGCCCCACCGGCCCAGCCCCCGCCCTGCCGCAGGCCGGGGCGCCGCTGTCGCTGGTGCGATCCTGAGCCCCCGCGCCAGCGGCTGAGCGCTTCGCGGCCCCGGCCCTGGGGCATGATGGCGCGATGCTTGCTGGAACCCTGTTTGCCCTGGCGGCCGGCCTGATGTGGGGCCTGGTCTTTGTCGCGCCCCTGATGCTGCCGGACTATCCGGCGGCTCTGCTCACCGTGGGACGCTATCTGGCCTTTGGCCTGATTGCCCTGCCCCTGGCCCTGGTGGACTGGCGTGCCCTGCGCGTGCTGGCGCCGGGCGACTGGCTGGAGGCGCTCAAGCTCAGCGCCATCGGCAACTTTCTCTACTACCTCTGCCTCTCGGCGGCCATACAGCGCGCGGGCGGACCGCTGCCCACGGTCATCATCGGCACCCTGCCCGTGGTGATTGCCATCTGCTCGAATCTGCGTGACCACGAGCGCGACGGCCTGCTGCCCTGGCGGCGTCTGGCGCCCTCCCTGGTCCTGATCGCGGCGGGCATTGCCTGCGTCAACCAGGTGGAGCTGGCGGCCCTGGCCCGCGAGGCCGGGCCGGGCGAGCTGCGCCGCTATGCCGAGGGCGCCCTGCTGGCCGTGGCGGCCCTGGCCTGCTGGACCTGGTATCCCATCCGCAATGCCGACTGGCTGCGCGCCCACAGCGACCGCAGTCCCCGTGCCTGGGCCACGGCCCAGGGCCTGATGACCCTGCCCATGGCCCTGCTGGGCCTGGCCGCCCTGCCGGGCTTGCAATGGGCCGGCCTGCTGGACGCGGGCCTGGACTTGCCCCTGGGTCCGCGGCCCTGGGCCTATATCGGCCTGATGCTGGCCGTGGGCCTGTGTGCCTCCTGGCTGGGCACCCTGTGCTGGAACGAGGCCAGCCAGCGCCTGCCTACCAGCCTGGTGGGGCAGCTCATCGTGTTCGAGACCCTGGCTGCATTGGCCTATGCCTTCGTGCTGCGAGGGCAGGTGCCCGCGACCCTGACCTTGCTGGGCATTGCCCTGCTGGTGGGCGGGGTGGTGTGGGCCCTGCGCGTCAAGCCCGAGCGCCGGGCTGTACCCCAGCCTGAGACCCAGCCTTAGGCCCGGCCTTAGAGCTTGGGAATGCGGATGCGGCTGACCATCAGGGAGCCGGAGACCGCGAACATCAGCACCAGGGGGTGCAGCGTGAAGCCGGCAAGCTTGAGCTCGCCCAACCAGAGCTGATCGCCCAGGGCGCCCTGGGCGGCCGCCACCCACAGCACCAGGACCAGGGCCAGGGAGGTGGGGATGGGCGTGCCCTCGAAGTACTTGACCTTGTCGCCACCCTCGCTGAGCTTTTCGGCGGTGATGTTGAAGCGGGCCAGGCGCGACACGCCGCAGGCCACGAAGAAGACCAGGATGATGCGGTCGTACAGGCCTTGCATGCCGCAGCCATAGGCGATGACGGCGGGCGCCACGCCGAAGGAGATGATGTCGGCCAGGGAGTCCAGCTCGCGGCCCATGGCCGAGCTTTGCTGGCGCCAGCGGGCGATGCGCCCGTCGAGCACGTCGAAGACGAGGGCCGCCGGGATCAGGGCGCAGGCGTAGAAGAGGTGCTGCACCTCGCCGCTCTGCAAATAGCTCATCACCGCAAACAGGGCGCCCACGCCGCAGAAGGCATTGCCCAGGGTGAACCAGTCGGCGAGATGGAACTCGCGGATCATGGAGAAAGGCTTGGGACGGTTCATGGCCCAGAGCATAAGCCAGGCCCGCCTCGGCCGGATCAGGGGCGGGCTTGTACCGCCTGGGCCGCCTGGGCGGATTGGGCTTTGGGCTTGGGGGCCAGGGCCTTGATGCTCAGATGCATGAGCAGCAGGTGCCAGGGCATGCGCAGCCAGTGACCCCGTAGATAGAGCAGGCGGCGGGCCAGGGCGCTGCCGGGGCGATCGCAGCTGGCGTGGTCAGGCTGCAGGGCGCGCAGAAAGAGGGCGTCCATCAGGGCCAGCAGGGGGGCGGAGGGTGCGGCCTCGGCTGTCAGCGCCTGCAGCAGGGACTCGGGCACGGGGCTGCCCAGCAGGCGCTGCGCCTGGCGCAGGGCGTAGAACAGCACCCGGCTCAGGCCCAGCTCGCGGGCCCGGGCGGCCAGGGTCGGCCAGAAATCGGGCCGGGCGGCGCCGAACTCGCGCAGCAGGGCGTCAATATCGACCAGATCGCGCAGGCCCTTGTCGAATTCACCGTCCAGGAACAGATGGCAGGCACTGTGCAGCAGCAGATCGGGGTCGGACAGGCGGTACAGACCGGGGGCGTCCGGCAGGGGCAGGGCGGCGTCCAGCAGGACTTGCGCGTCCACCCGGATGCGGCCGGTGCGCGGCAGGATGTTGTGGTGCACATCGATCACGCTGCTGCGGCGCATATGGCGCATGGGCGGGATCTCGTGCATCCATTCGCGGTAGTAGCGCTGGTCGTGTGCGGTGAGCTCCTCGCTGCCCACCCAGCCATGGATGATGAGCTCGGACTCCACCGCCTCGATGCGGGCCAGGGGCACCAGGATGTCGATATCGGTGAGCAGGCGCCCGCGCCCGGCGCGCAGGCCGGCCTGGGCATAGGCGCCGCCCTTGAGCAGCAGCACCGGGATGTTCAGGCCGGCCAGGGCCTGGGCGATGAAGCGGTTTTCCCAGAGCACCGCGGCATGCTGGCTGTCGGCCACATGGCGGGCCGCCTGCAGGTGGGCCGCCGCCGCCGCGGGCGCCTCGCAGCCTTGCTCCTCAACCCGCCAGGCCAGATGGGCCAGCAGGCGGCTGCGCCGGGCCTGACGGATCAGCAGATCCCATTCGGCCGGGCTCAGGGCGGCCAGGCGCGCGGGCTCGCGCAGGACCTGGATCAGCAGGGCGTGCGGGGCAGTCATGCGGCCACGGGCTCCAGACGGGCCTGGTCGGCAGCCAGACCTTCAAAGAAGTGCATGGCCTCGTCCAGCTGGCTGTAGCTGAAGTCCAGGGCCTGGGCCGGCGCCACCATATCGGCCAGGCATTCAAAGCCGCGGCTGCCGTGCAGGTGGTAGTTGAAGGCGTGCTCCAGCAGCTGCATAAAGCCTCTTGCGCGCGGCAGGGCGCGGGCCTGCAGGGGCGCGCCGGCCTGGTAGCGGGGAAAGACGATCCAGCCCAGCCGGGCCGGTTCCTGATCGCGCCGCACGCTCTCGGCGGGGGGCTTCATATGCGCCACGCTGCCCTTGAGGGTGTCGTGCACCACGGCGCTGAATCGGGCCTCGGGGGCAAAGCTGCGAATCACCTCGATGGAGCGATTCTTCAGGCTCACCGGCCGGGCCAGGGGCTGAAACAGTCCCCGCGCGGGGTCGATCAGGGCCAGCTCGTCCGAGAGCAGGCGCCAGCCCCGGTTGACCAGGGCCGCACACAGGGTGCTCTTGCCCGAGCCGGGTGGCGCCGGCAGCAGGGCGGCGCGCCCACCGCGCTCCACCACGGCGGCATGGATCACGATGTACTGATGGGCGTGTTCGGTGACGCACCAGTTCAGGCCCCACTCCAGCATGGGCGCGGCCTGGGCCAGGGCCATGGGGCTGAAAGGACGGTGTCCGTCCAGCTCGAACTGGGCCTGGGGCCGCAGCCAGCGGCGCAGGCCGGGCTGGGCATCCACCCGGGGGTGAAAGTCCAAGAAGCCGCCTTCATCCAGCAGGGGGTGATCGGCATAGAGCAGGCCCACGGCCTCGGCCACATGGGGCAGGCGGGAGCGCAGGCGCAGGGCAAAGGGGCCGGTGCGCAGGCACAGGCGCCCCGACGAAAGCCGGGCTTGGAGCTCGGCCGGCGGCAGGGCTGCGAGCTTCACGCGGGCAGGGACTCGGCCAGACCGAGATCCTCGAAGTGCTGAAGGCAGCGAGCGAGCTCCAGGGCAAAGCCCTCGGGCAGCAGATCATCGCCTGCCAGTTCGCGGGCCAGCTCGGCTTCCAGCAGGGACGCTTTTGACTGCTGCAGGGTGCGCAGCACCTCGTAGGATTCGCTGCTCAGCAGATGAGTGCTGGCGTTGCGAGGGTTGAAGACCAAGCAGTCTCCATCCCAGTGCCGCACCGGAGCATGTGGGGGCAGCAGGCTCCGCCAGCGGGCGGCCGCCTTGCTCACGCGCTCATCACGTAGTTGAGATACTTCAGGAACTGTGCCGCGTCCTTCCAGACCACACCGGCGCCGCCCGGGCGGTAGCTCTTGCTGATATAGCCTTGCCAGAGCTGCTGAACCTGCAGCACGGTCATGGGGAAGCCTTGGCCACTCAGGGCGTTCAGGTAGGCAGCCGCTACGCGGCGCGCCACTTCCTTGTCTTCGCTGGTGCCGCCGGCGGAGCCGAAGCTGCCGGAAACAACCTGTCGCACAGTCAGGCTGCCGAAGAGGCGGGCGTCATTCATGGCCACCGAGAAGTGCCGATTGGCCGTGTCTGCCCCGCCGGGGTAGTTGCTCGACGACTTGATGGCCCAGGCCGAGGGCCCTTGGCCGCGGCCGATGGTGCAGGAGGGCGTCTGGCCGATGCGGCTGGGCGGTGCGGATTGGAAGCCGGTGGGGCCGTGGCAGGTCTCGGTGCCAGCCAGAACGGGGCGGCTGGCCATGGTCATGGCCACCGGTGCCAGGCCCAGGCCGCCCTTGAGCAGGCGGCGACGAGCGTTCAGGGCTTGGCCATCCGCGGCCTGGGGCCCGGAGGAAGTGGCTTGGTCGAACTGGTCTTTATCCATGGCGTTTCCCGCACAAACATGCCCGCAGGGGGCGCTGTTCCGGCCTCTTGCAACCGGTGATGGGGCAGTGTTTCATACATCCTGGGCCAGGGAAAGCGCCCCCCCCCAGATCGGGTGGCTGCCGTTTGGCTCATGGGCGGGCTTGCCAGGCGTCGATCTCCTGGGGTTTTCCATAGAGATAGCCCTGGGCTCGGGTGCAGCCCAGATCGCGCAGCCGGGCGGCCTCGGCCTCGGTTTCCACCCCCTCCGCCACGGCCTCTACGCCCAGGCCCTCGGCCATGCGCAGCACGGCGGTGACGATGGCGGCGTCCTGTGCCGATTTGGAGAGGTTGCGCACGAAACTCTGGTCAATCTTGAGGCAGTCAAAGGGCAGGCGTTGCAGATAGGCCAGGGAGGAGTAGCCGGTGCCAAAGTCGTCGATGGCGATCTTGACGCCCAGCTGGCGCAGCTGGCGCAGCCTGGATTCGGTGGCAGCGTCCTGGACCAGGAGCAGGGATTCCGTGATTTCCAGGGTCAGGCGCGAGGCCGGCAGGCCGCTGTCGCGCAGGGCTTGTTGCAGGGTGAGGGCGAAGTCGGATTGGATGAGCTGGCGCACCGAGACATTCACATGCAGGCCAAAGCCGGGGGGCAGGCTGTGCAGGCGTTGGGCGATATCGCGCGTGGCCTGGCCCAGCACCCAGTCGCCCAGGGTCAGGATCAGGTCCGACTCTTCGGCCACGGGGATGAAGCTGCCGGGCGGAATCCAGCCGCGTTCCGGGTGTTGCCAGCGCAGCAAGGCTTCCATACCCAGCAGGCGGCCATCGTCCAGGGCGACCAGGGGCTGGTAGTGCACGCGCAACTCCCCGCGTTCCAGGGCCTGGCGCAGCTCCATGGACAGACGGGCGTGCTGGGTGGAGCGCTCCATCATGGCTGGCTCGAACACCACCACCTGGCCACGGCCCAGCTGCTTGGCCTCACCCAGGGCCACACTGGCATGGCGCAGCCAGTCGACCAGGCCGCTGGCAGGCAGGCGTCCGCCCACCACGCCGGCCGAGGCCTTGACCAGGATATCGTCTTCACCCGAACCGAAGGGCTCATCGAACAAGGCCATCACATCGGCCCCCAGGCGGGCCAGGCCGGCCTCGTCCAGCGGCGCCAGCAGGTCTGGCTGCAGCAGGGCGAACTCATCACCACCCACCCGCGCCAGGCGCATGCCCGGCAACTGCTCCCGCAGGCGCGCGGCAATGCCCTGCAGCAGCCGGTCGCCGGTGGCGTGACCCAGGCTGTTGTTGATGGCGCGGAAGCCGTCCAGCCCCACCAGCACCAGGACCGCTGCACGTGGCTGTATCCAGTCGGCCTGTTCCAGCAGGCCGCGGCGGGTCAGGGCGCGGGTGAGCTCGTCATAGACCAGCTGATCCCGCATGCGACCGAAGGACTGCTGCAGACGTTCGGCCATCTCATTGAAGGCGCGCACCAGCAGGGCAGTTTCGCGCAGGGTGGCCGCCTCGGCAATACTGCCCGGGGGGCTGTCCTGCCAGCGCCCGCGTGCCAGACGGTTGGCCGCGGCTGCCGTGTCCAGGATGGGGCGGGTGACCCGGCCTATGCCCCACAGCCCCAGGGCGATGGCCAGCAGGGCGATGCCGGCAATCAGCAGCATGCTGCGCCCCTGGGCGCTGCGGATCTCGCCCAGCAGATCGGCCTCGGGCACCAGGACCACGATGCGCCAGTCCAGGCCGCGGGTGTCGGAGTAGGGGCTGACGCGGCCAAAGTAGCGCTCGCCCAGATGTTCCAGGATGAAGCCGCTGCCGCTTTCCGTGGGCGCGGCATCCACGATGGGTGCAGCGCTGCGCATCAGGGCGATGGCGCTTTCGCGCATCAGGGGGCGCTCGCCGCGTCCGCCCTCGCCCGTGACGCCGCCGGGTTCCGAATGTGCGACCAGCCGACCGTCGAGCTCGGTGATGAAGACCATGCCACGGCCGCGCATGGGCTCATCGCGCAGAAAGCGGTTGAGGCCGGTGAGCTTGACGTCGGCGGCGATCACGCCCAGCAGACTCTTCTCCTGCAGCACCGGTGCAATGGCGGAGATGGTGACCTCGGCGCGCTCATCGCGGTTGACGTAGATGGCCGACCAGGAGGGCTTGAGACTCTGCGCCGCCGGGGCATACCAGGGGCGGACCCGGGGGTCGTAGCCCGGAAACTCGGCCGTGACCTCGCCGGGGCTGTCGCCCGCGAAGATGCGCAGCGCGCCCTGGGTGCTGCGGTCCTTCAGCATCAGGGTGTATCCCCCGGTCTCACGCCGCAGGCCCGCGTAATCACCCTGCTGACTGCCAAAACTCAGCACACTGATCTGGCTTTCGTCCGCGTAGAGATCGCCATAGACACCACGCAGATAGCGCCAGATCTCGCGCATATCGCCCGGGTGGTAGAGGTCGTGACGCGCGATCGCATCGGCCAATGAGAGCTGGATGCGAAAGGGCTCACCCAGAAACAGAGCGAGGCGGTTGCGGGTGTTGGCTGCCAGCGAGGCCAGCTGGCGCTCGCTTTCCTTGAGGACCAGCTGGTCGATATGACGCTGCTGGGTCAGGGCCTGCAGCAGCACCGTCGCGGCGAACAACAGCACGAATGGCACCGCGATGGCGGTGCGCAGCGAGGGTCTCAGGGCACCAGCCAATCCTTGCTCCTTCTTGAGTCCTTGGGCGGCAAGACCGGCCTCCAGCGATCCGCGCAGGCGCTTCGGCTCGGGCAGGGCCGTGGCCTGGGGTTGCGGTGCTGGCATCACTTTACACGGCAATGCCGCGCAGTCTGCGGTCCTTGAAGCTTGCGCGGTCCTGCGCACTGTCGTTTTCCTACCTTCTCTTCCGGTTTCCGCACGGTGCCTTGGCTTGACGGAGCTGGCGCCGATGTTACGGTGTGCGCCTGTATGACAGGAAAGGACTTGCCCCATGAGCGCTGGCGCCATGTCTCAGGATTTGCGGGACATGCTGTGTGCTTTGCTGGACCAGGGCCAGAGTCTGCTGGCCCTGTTCGACCCGCAGGACCGGCTGTGTCACGGCAATCCGGCCTTCTTCCAGGCCTATGGCCTGGTCCCGGGGGCGGGTCAGCCGGGCTGGGCCACCCTCATGCGCGACTGCCATCGCCTGGGACGGGGTGTGCTGATCGAGGCGGACGATATCGAAGCCTGGCTGGCGGCCACCTTGGCCCGCCGCAACAGGCTGCGCCGTACGGCCGCGGCCGTGGATTTCTGGGACGGCCGCTGCTTCTGGATCCAGGAGAGCTTGTCTCCCGAGGGCTGGCTGCTGCTGCAGGGCACGGATATCAGCGCCCTGCGCCAAGAGCGCCGGGGACGCGTGGAGGAAGGCGCCGCGCAGGACGTATGTGTCGATCTGCTGGAGGGCATGCCCCAGGGCCGGGATTTGCAGCAGCTGCTGCAGCAGCGCATGGCGAGCGAGGACGCTTGGCCGCTGTGCGTGGTGGCCCTGGGCCTGGATGGCGTGCCAGCTCTGTCGCAGAACACCGCGCCGGGCCCGGATGACGGGCCGGTGCGGGATCTGGCGCTCAGGCTGCAGGCCAGCACCCGGCGCGAAGACGCTTGCGGCCGCCTGGGCGAGCGGGAGTTCTTGCTCATCTTGCCGACCGCCGGGCGCGGGCAGGCCCGCTCCATCGCCAGCCGGCTCTTGCGGCGTGTGCAGCAGCGGGAGCAGGACGCAACACAGGCTGCGCCGGCCTATACCTGTTCGGCGGGCTTGGTTGAGGCGCGCTGGTCCGAGCCCGCGCCGGATCTGCTGCAGCGGGCCCTCAAGGCCCTGAGCCTGGCGCGTCAGGAGGGCGGCAAGCGGCTGGTGGATCTGGACGAAGGAGATGATGGCCAGCCTTCCCCCTGATCGCCGAGCGCAGCTCGCTGCGCAGCCGATGATTGCGGGCGATGGTGCCCGCGGCGCAGAATGCATGGAATCACGGGAGTGCTCAGCCATGCCTCTTGAAACGTCCCTGATCGCTGCGGCCCCTCGCCGCCGGCTCCTGCTGCTGGCGCCGGCCCTGCTGCTGATGGGTGCGAGGGCGACAGCCAGCCAGACATGGCGCATCACGGTGCTGCTGGAGGAGTTCCGCCCCTTCTCCATGCGGGGGGCCGATGGACAGCCCGAAGGCTTTGCGGTCGAGATCTCGCGTGAGCTGCTGGGGCGGGCGGGCGTGGAGGCGGTCTACGAATTCGATTCCTGGCCGCGCGTGATGCAGCGCGCCCGTGAGCACCCCAATATCCTCGTCCCCGCCATCGTACGGCTGCCCGAGCGCGAGTCGCAGTTCCGCTGGATTGGCCAGATCAGCCAGCGGCGCGGCATGCTCTATCGCCTGCGCAGCCGACCCGATGTAAAGCTTCAGGAAGTGGCCGACGCCAAGCGCTATCTCACGGGTGTGATCAAGGATGATGTGTCCGAGCGCGAACTCTTGGCCCTGGGTCTCCAGCCCGGCGAACATCTGGACACCAGCGGCGACTACACCGTGCTGCTGCGCAAGTTCTTTGCCGGACGCGTGCAGCTGGTGGCCTTCAACAGTCTGTTGATGAGTGCCATCGTGGAGTCCTATGGCTACTCTGCGCAAGACCTGGAACCGGCGCTGGCCTTTTCCTCGTCAAGACCCTCCATGGCCCTGAGCCTGAGGAGCGATGAGGCGCTGGCCCGGCGCCTGCGTCAGGTCTGGGAGCAGATGCGCAGCGATGGCAGCGCAGCGGCGATCGCCAACCGGCACAGCATGCCCCTGCCCTGAGCGGGTGGGCTGCAGTCATCAAGCCTCCTCACCGAGGAAGCCACCGCTTTGGTGGGCCCAGAGCCGGGCATAGAGGCCTCCGCTGGCCAGCAGCTCGGCATGGCTGCCCTGCTCGACGATCTCGCCACCGTCCATCACGATCAGGCGGTCCATGGCCGCGATGGTGGAGAGACGATGGGCGATGGCCACCACGGTCTTGCCCTCCATCAGGCGGTAGAGGCTGCGCTGGATGGCGGTTTCGACCTCGGAGTCCAGGGCGCTGGTGGCCTCGTCCAGCAAGAGGATGGGCGCATCCTTGAGCATCACCCGGGCAATGGCCACGCGCTGGCGCTGGCCGCCGCTGAGCTTGACGCCGCGCTCGCCCACATGGGCCTCGTAACCTTGGCGGCCCTTGGGGTCGGTGAGACTCTGGATGAATTCATGCGCCTCGGCGCGCTCGGCGGCGGCGATCATCTGTGCATCGCTGGCCTCGGGGCGGCCGTAGAGCAGGTTGTCGCGCACCGAGCGGTGCAGCAGGCTGGTGTCCTGGGTCACCATGCCGATCTGGGCGCGCAGGCTGTGCTGGGTGACCTGGGCGATGTCCTGGCCATCGATCAGGATGCGGCCCTGCTCCAGGTCATAGAAGCGCAGCAGCAGGTTCACCAGCGTGGACTTGCCCGCGCCGGAGCGGCCCACCAGGCCGATCTTCTCGCCCGGGCGGATCGTGAGATTCAGGTTCTTGAGCACCGGCTTCTTGCCGCCGTAGGCGAAGCTCACGTTCTCGAAGCGCAGCTCGCCCTGGCTGACCTCCAGCGGCTTGGCCCCGGGCGCGTCCAGCACCGCCACGGGGCGCGACAGGGTGCTGATGCCGTCTTGCACCGTGCCGATGTTCTCGAACAGTTCGGCCATCTCCCACATGATCCAGTGCGAGATGCCGTTCAGGCGCAGGGCCATGGCGGTGGCCGCCGCCACCGCGCCCACGCCCACCTCGCCGCGCATCCACAGCCACAGGGTCAGACCCGTGGTGCTGGCCACCAGCAGCATGCTGAGCGCGTGGTTGACGATCTCGAAGCCGCTGATCAGGCGCATCTGGCGGTAGGCCGTGCCCAGGAACTCCTGCATGGCACCGCGGGCGAACTGGGCCTCGCGCTGGCTGTGCGAGAACAGCTTGACCGTGCTGATATTGGTGTAGGCGTCGGTGATGCGGCCCGTCATCAGGCTGCGCGCATCGGCCTGCTCGCTGGCGGCCTGGCCCAGGCGGGGCACGTAGTAGCGCAGGGCGGCCAGATAGCACAGCAGCCACAGGCCGAAGGGCAGGAGCAGATAGAGGTCAAAGCTGCCCACCACGCCCAGCATGGTGAGGAAGTAGATGGTGATGAAGACCAGGATGTCGGTCACGATCAGCCAGCAGTCGCGCACCGCCAGCGCGGTCTGCATCAGCTTGGCCGAGACGCGGCCAGCGAACTCGTCCTGGTAGAAGGACAGGCTCTGACCCAGCAGGTGGCGGTGGAAGTCCCAGCGCAGCCGCATCGGGAAGTTGCTGGACAGGCCCTGGTACTTGCTGATGGCCTGCAGCGCGACCAGACCCACGCTGCCCAGCAGCAGGGCGCCCAGCAGCAGCAGATTGCCCTTTTCCTTGGCCCAGAGCTCCTGGGGCGCGGTCTGGGCCAGCCAGTCCACCACCGAGCCCATCATGGCGAAGAGCAGGGCTTCGAAGGCCCCGAACAGGGCCGTCAGCAGGGTCATGCCCAGGATCAGGGGCCGCATGCCGGCGGTGGCCGACCAGACGAAGGCAAAGAAGCCCTGCGGGGGCTGCGGGGGCGGCGTGTCCGGATAGGGATCGACGCGCTTTTCAAACCAGCTGAACAACAAGAGGCACCTCGGCAGGCTATCGGGAGGTTATCGGCAGGTCACCGGGAGGCAAGGCTAGCGCAGCGCAGCGGCCAGCGGGTGACAGCAGCGAGCTTGCCCATGGAAGAGGGGTCGCCTTGGCGACCCCTTGCGGTGAGGGTGGCGAAAGGCCCGCGCCTCAGCGCGGCAGGGGCAGGGGCTTGCCCTGGGATTGCGCAGGGGCACGCAGCTTGAGCAGTGTCGCCAGGGTGGGGGCGATATCGGCCACTTCCACCGCCTGCTTCACCTCGCCCTGGCCCACCCAGGCCGGCCCCCAGGCCAGGATGGGCACATGGGTGTCGTAGCGATAGGGCGTGCCGTGCGAGCTGCCGCCGCCGCGCGAGCTATAGAGCCAGTTGGCCTTGACCACCACCTGCAGCGGCGCCGCCACCTCGGGGTGCCAGGACTTGCGCATGGCTTCCAGATAGGGGGTCTTGGTATCGCTGCCCAGCAGCTGCTCCGGGGTGAAGACATCAGCAATGCCGTCCACCGTCAGCAGCAGCTGCTTGGCCGCGGCATAGACCTCGGCGGACTTCAGACCCTTGGACCGGATCAGCTTCTCGTCGAACAGGATGCCGGCGCCGGAGTAGCCGCGCGCCCAGCGGCCCTCGCCAAAGCGCTTGCCCAGCTCGGTGTTGAGCCAGGCCAGGGTCAGGCTGGGGTTGATGCGGCTGGCGTCCAGGCCGCGGCTGGCGGCGTATTCGGGCGTGTCGGCAAAGCCATGGTCGGCGGTGAGCAGGGCCACATAGTTGCCGGGGCCGATCTTGGCGTCCAGGTACTGGAAGAAGCCCTGCAGATAGCGGTCCAGATGCAGGAAATGATCGTGCGAGAGCCGCGACTCGGGGCCGAAGGCGTGGTTCACATAGTCGTGGCTGGAGAGGCTGACCGAGAGGATGTCGGTCTTGTCGTCCGCCCCCAGCTGCTCACCCTCGACGGCGGCGCGGGCAAAGGCCAGGGTCAGCTCGTCACCGAAGGGCGAGGGCAGCAGATTGCCGTAGAACAGCGGGCCTGGCTTGTCCATCTTGTCGCCGACGATGGCGGGCAGCTTGTTGCCGTTGCCGCCGGTGGACTGCCAGGGCTGGCCGTCTGGCACCGAGCGGGCATACGCCGCCTCGGGCAGCAGCGGGGTCCAGCTCTTCTTGAAGAAGGCATCGGCCGGCTTGGCGGCGTTGAAGGCATTCACCCAGGCCGGGTGCTGCTGCATGTAATAGGTGCTGGAGGCGAACTGGCCGCTCTCGCCCATATACATATAGGCCGTGCCTTTGTGGCCGGCCGGCAGGATGGCGCCGCGGTCCTTGCCCGAGATGCCGATCACCTTGGACTCGGGCTGCACGCCGCGCAGCACATCGCCCACGGTCTCCACCCGGAAGTTCCGGGGGCTGGTGCCCGAGAGCGGCGCGGTCTTGTTGCCGATGTACTGGTGGGCCGGGTCCTGGGTGTTGTAGACCGTCTCGAAGGTCTCGCGGTCGCGCCACTCATTGCTGATGATGCCGCTGCGCTGGGGGTAGGCGCCCGAGAGCATCACCGCGTGGCCGGCGGCCGTCACCGTGTGGCCATGGCCGTAATGCGCGTCCGAGAACCAGGCGCCGCGCTGCAGAAAGCGGTTGAAGCCGTCCGGGGCCAGCTGGTCGCGGTAGCCCAGCACCTGGCGCATGGGCAGGCCGTCCACCACCAGGAAGACGATGAGCTTGGGTGGTGTGCTGGAGGCCCGCGGGGCGGGCGAGGTGCCCTGCTGGGGCAGGCCGACGCAGCCGGCGAGCAGGGCGGCGGCGCCAGCCACGCTGGCAATCAGCCAGTGGCGACGCGAGGAGGATGCGGTCATGAGGTTCTACCTGCTTGTTCTTGGCACTCGGGGTGCTGCCCGAGGCCTGCGGAAGGCGCAATGGTAATGAACCGGGCCGCACCACGGGTGCAGCCCGGTTCTCTTGCTGTATCGCGGCGCCGTGGCTCCGGCGGGCTTCAGGCTGGCTGGTGCGTCAAGGCCGCAATGCCCTTCCCCTCCTCGGGTATTGGTGCGGGCACATTCTGTAAAGAAACCGGGCGAGCGCCCCCCAGGTTTGCCCTTGGTTTGGGCGCACAGCGCACGGCTGGCTTGCAAATGGTGCCTACCGGTTTCAGGCCAGCGCGTCGTCCAGGACCTCGACCCAGTGCCGCACCGGCAGGGCGCTGCCGGACTGCAGCTGCTGGATGCAGCCGATATTGGCGGAGACGATGGTCTGGGCCTGCAGCGGCGCCAGGGCGGCGAGCTTGCGGTCGCGCAGCTGCTTGGAGAGTTCGGGCTGCAGCACCGAGTAGGTGCCGGCCGAGCCGCAGCACAGATGGCTGTCGCAGGGCGCCACATCGATCTGGAAGCCCAGCTCGCGCAGCGCGCCCTCCACGCCGCCGCGCAGGCGCTGGCCGTGCTGCAGGGTGCAGGGCGGGTGGTAGGCCAGGCGCTGTGCCGGCTTGCGGCTGCCCAGGCGCGACCTGAGCGCCGGCAGCATCTCGGGCAGCAGCTCGCTGAGGTCGCGGGTCAGGCTGCTGATGCGTGCGGCCTTGTCGCGGTAGGCCGGGTCGTGGGCCAGGGCCTGGCCGTACTCCTTGACCGTGAGCCCGCAGCCCGAGGCGTTCATCACGATGGCCTCCACCCGGCCGGCCTCGGTCAGGCCTTCCACCAGGGGCCACCAGGCGTCGATATTGCGGCGCATATCGGACAGGCCGCCCTCGTGATCGTTCAGATGGCTGCGGATGGCGCCGCAGCAGCCGGCGCCATCGGCCACCAGGGTCTGGATGCCGGCGGCGTCCAGCACCCGGGCGGTGGCCGAGTTGATATTGGGCATCATGGCCGGCTGCACGCAGCCCATGAGCATCAGCACTTTGCGCGCATGGCTGCGGGTCGGCCAGCTGTGGGCCTGGGGCGGCGCCTTGGCCGGCACCTTGTCGCGCAGGGCCGCCGGCACCAGGGGGCGCAGGGCCTGGCCCAGCTTCATTGCTGGGGCGAAGAGCGGCGAGGTCAGGCCCTCCTTGAGCAGCCAGCGCTTCGCGCGCTCGGCGCGCGGGCGCTCCACCTTGGCCTCCACCACCTGCCGACCAATCTCCACCAACTGGCCGTACTGCACGCCCGAGGGGCAGGTGCTCTCACAGTTGCGGCAGGTGAGGCAGCGGTCCAGATGCTGCTGGGTGGCGGCCGTGGGCGTGGCGCCCTCCATGACCTGCTTGATCAGATAGATGCGGCCGCGCGGTCCGTCCAGCTCATCGCCCAGCAGCTGGTAGGTGGGGCAGGTGGCGGTGCAGAAGCCGCAGTGCACGCAGCGGCGCAGGATCTCCTCGGCGGTCCGGCCCTCGGGCGTGCCTTGGAATTCGGGGGCGAGATGGGTCTGCATCGTGGCGTCAGTCCAGGGTGTAGCTCAGGGTCCAGAAATAGCGCAGGGGCTGCCAGCGGATCTCGTGCGCACGGCCCGCCAGCAGGGTCCGGAACTCGGCCTCGGTCGGGAAGTTCTTCATCACCTCGTGCCGGCTGCCGTCCGACAGGCTGCGCAGCTGGTAGCCATTGCCCTCGGCGTCCAGGCGGCTGATCGGTGTGCTGTCGCCTTCCACATAGGCGTTGTCCATCAGCACCACGTGTGCGCCGCGCTGCAGCTGGGCGTGAAACTGACTCAGCCACTCGGCCCGGCGCGAGCGCGGCACATGCGAGAACCACAGCCCGGCAAAGCCGGCGTCGTAGGGCGAGGCCGCGCCAGGCGCCACGAAGTCCAGCGCATAGGCATCGGCCTCGCGGAACTGCACCTTGGCAACGTCCAGGGGCTTGCTGCGGGCGATGGCCAGCACCTCGGGGTTGAGATCGCTGCCCTGCCAGGCGCGCGCCTCGGCCGTGGCCTCGGGCAGCCAGAAGCCGGTGCCGCTGGCCACCTCCAGCACGCTGCGCCCGGCAAACTGCTGGCGCAGCCAGGTCTTGAGCGTGGCGATATCGGGCTGGCGATGCGGCTTGTCAAAGACCCGCTCGTACTCCTGGGCGCGCTGGGCGTAGTAGCGCGGCATCAGCTCGGCCTGCGAGCGCAGGGCGCTGGGGTCAGAGGTCGCCATAAAGCCGTCCCGGGTTGAAGACAGCATGCGGATCGAAGGCCTTCTTGAGGTCGCGATGGATGCGCATCAGCGGCGCCGACAGCGGCGCGAAGACGCCGGCCGCCTTGTCGGCCGCGCGGTAGAGCGTGGCATGGCCGCCCACGGCGGCCGCGGCCTCGCGGACCTGGGCGTCGGCGGCGGGGGTGGTGAGCCAGCGCTGGGCGCCGCCCCACTCGATGAGTTGCTCGCCGGGCAGGTTCAGCACCGGCGCAGTCTGTGGCACCGAGAGCCGCCACAGGCGCGCGCCGCCCTGCACCGCGCGTTCGGCGCCCAGGAAGAATTCATCGCTCTGGTCACGCAGACCGGTCCAGAAGGGCAGAGCCAGGTCTTGCGGGATCAGCTCGCCGCCAAGACTGCGCTGAGCCGCCGCGACCGCGGCCTCGGCACCGGCCAGGCGCAGTATCAGGGCCCCATCCCAGCAGGCGCTCGCCTGCAGGGGCAGGGGCTTGCCGCCCCAGCGGTTCAAGGCCTGCAGGGCTTCGGCGGCCTCCATCTCGAAACGCAGGGTGGCGCTGGCCACGGGCAGGGGCAGGACCTTGATCGAGACTTCGGCAATCAGACCCAGCACGCCCAGGGCACCCGTCATCAGGCGCGACACGTCGTAGCCGGCCACGTTCTTCATCACCGTGCCGCCAAAGTTCATGGCCTCGCCGCGCCCGTTGATCAGGGTGAGGCCCAGCACATGGTCGCGCACCGAGCCGGCGCTGGCGCGCGCCGGGCCCGAGAGTCCCGCGGCCACCATGCCGCCCACCGTACCCCGGCCGCCGAAGCGGGGCGGCTCGAAGGGCAGGTGCTGGCCCTGGGAGGCGAGCAGGGCCTCCAGCTCGGCGATGGGCGTGCCGGCCTTGGCCGTGACGACCAGCTCACTGGGCTCGTAGGCACTGATGCCGGCGAATTCCAGGGTGCTCAGCGGCTCGCCGCGCGCTTCCTGGCCATAGAAGTCCTTGCTGCCATGGCCGCGCAGACACAGGGCCTGGCCGGACTCGGCGGCCTGACGCACGCGCGCCTGCAGATCCGCAATCGTGAGGCCCGCCATCAAAAACGCTCCAGTTCGGGGAAGGCCAGCAGGCCCTTTTTCACATGCATGCGACCGTACTCGGCGCAGCGGTTCAGGGTGGGAATGACCTTGCCCGGGTTGAGCAGGGTCTGCGGGTCGAAGGCGCGCTTGAGCGCCAGCATCTGCTCGCGCTCCTGCTCCGAGAACTGCACGCACATGCTGTTGAGCTTCTCGATGCCCACGCCATGCTCGCCGGTCACCGTGCCGCCCATGGCCACGCTGGTTTCCAGGATCTCGGCACCGAACTGTTCGCAGCGATGCAGCTGCTCCGGGTCATTGGCGTCAAACAGGATCAGGGGGTGCAGATTGCCATCGCCCGCGTGAAAGACATTGGCGCAGCGCAGGCCGTATTTCTGCTCCATCTGCTGGATGGCCAACAGGATGTCGGCCAGGCGCTTGCGCGGGATGGTGGAGTCCATGCACATGTAGTCCGGGCTGATGCGACCCGAGGCGGGGAAGGCGTTCTTGCGTCCGCTCCAGAAGCGCAGGCGCTGGGCCTCGTCCTGGCTCACCGCGATCTGGGTGGCGCCGCTCTCGCGCAGCACCGCACTCATGCGATCGATCTCCTCGGCCACCTCTTCGGGCGTGCCGTCGCTCTCGCACAGCAGGATGGCCTCGGCCGTCAGGTCGTAGCCGGCGTGGACGAAGTCTTCCACCGCCGCGGTCATGGGCTTGTCCATCATCTCCAGGCCGGCGGGAATGATGCCGGCGGCAATGATGGCGGCCACGGCGTCGCCGGCCTTGCGCATGTCATCGAAGCTGGCCATGATGCAGCGCGCCAGCTGGGGCTTGGGCACCAGCTTGACCGTGACTTCGGTGATCACGGCCAGCATGCCCTCGCTGCCCACGATCACGCTCAGCAGGTCCAGGCCGGCGGCGTCCAGGGCCTCGGAGCCGAACTCCACCGGCTCGCCCGCGGCCGTGAAGCCCTTGACGCGCAGCACGTTGTGCAGGGTCAGGCCGTACTTCAGGCAGTGCACGCCGCCCGAGTTCTCGGCCACATTGCCGCCAATGGTGCAGGCGATCTGGCTGCTGGGGTCGGGCGCGTAATAGAGCCCATGCGGCGCGGCCGCCTCCGAGATGGCCAGATTGCGCACCCCGCATTGCACGCGCGCCGTACGGGCCAGGGGATTGATCTCCAGGATGCGGTTGAACTTGGCCAGGGCCAGGGTCACACCCAGGGCATGGGGCAGTGCGCCGCCCGACAAGCCCGTGCCGGCGCCACGCGCCACCACCGGGACCTGCAGTTCGTGACAGGTCTTGAGCACGGCGGCCACCTGGGCCTCGTTCTCCGGCAGGGCCACGGCCAGGGGACGCTCGCGGTAGGCGGAGAGGCCATCGCACTCGTAGGGCGTGGTGTCTTCGGCCGTCCACAGCAGGGCATGGGCGGGTAGCGCGCGGCCGAGTGCGGCCACCACGGCCTTCTGGCGCTCAAAGCGGGCCGGACTGCTGCTGCTGGGGGATTGCGAGGCGGTTGTGGCGACGGCGTTCACGGCGGCTCTCCTGTGGGCGCTACTGTAGCGGCAGCGCCGCCGGCGCTGCTGTGCATCCAGGTTCCGGCACTGCTGCCGTGCGCATGCCGAATCGGCGCCTCACTCAGCGGTCCAGGAACACCGTCAACACGCCGGTAAAGCCATGCAGCCGCCCCTGGGGTGCAATCTCCCCACCGGCGAAGAAGCCCACCAGGGGCAGCTCGCCCAGGCCGTGGCGCAACCACTGCAGCTCGGCGGAGGCCGAGCCGAAATGTGGGCCGCCCCGTCCGGCGCAGCTGATATAGACCGCACCCAGCATGCGCAGCCCTTCTTCCTCGGCCTCGGCGCGCAGGGCCGTGCCCATGCGCAGCAGATCGCGGCGGGCCGCTTCGGGCTGGCGCTCGCAGAAGCTCAGGCTCAAGCCGGTCTCCACGCGCTCGGCCAGGCCCACGGCCCGGCGCGCCGGGTCCAGACCGATCAGATGCCGCACCAGCACCTCGGGGCCATATTCGCTGCGCCCCCGGCTGCCGGCCTGGGACAGGCCGACCAGGGTGCGCCGCAGCCGGGGCAGGGCCTCGCGCAAGGCCGTGCCGCCCGCGGTCACGGGCAGGGCCAGGTCTTGCAGCAGGCAGTCCAGGGCCGGTCTGCCATCCAGCTCCAGCAGCAGCTGGCCCTCGCAGGCCGTGATGCGCCGTTCCGGCCCCAGGGCCTGGCAACCCTGGCTGAGCCGGGTACGCAGCTGCACGCCCCGGCCGAAAGCCACGCCGGAGAGGCCGCCGCGCCAGATGCCCTGGGCGATCTGCACCGCGTCTTCGTGGCCCACGGCCAGCCCCCCGAAGAGATGGCCCTGGGCGGTCTGGCCGGCCAGTTCGGCCAGCAGTTCCTGCAGCTCGGGGGTGTCGCCGTCGGCGTGCACTAGGGCGGCCTCTGCGCGCCAGCCGGCCAGGGGCTGGCGCCCCGAGAACACCCGGAACTGTTCGCGAGGCAGCTCGGCCAGCATCAGGGCCAGGGCCGGCTCGTCCTCGAAGTACTCCACGCCCTCGGCGCAGATGCCCGGAGCGCTGGCACCCACCCAGGCCACGCCCGGCCAACGCTGCTGCAGCTCCTCCAGCAAGGCCTCGGCCTGGGGCACATAGGCCTCGGCCAGATACACCCAGCCCAGGCTGGGGGCGCCCATGCCGCTGGCATGCCGTTGCGCCTCGATCTGGGCGGCCGCCAGGGCCAGGGCCATATGAGGATCGGGATGCGTGGCGTGGGCGTGGAGAAAGCGTTTCATGGGGTCGCGCCGCCGCCGCGCCGGCGCGTGGCACTGCCGCTGGTCTTGCCGCGGCCCGAGCTGCTGGCACGGCTGGTGCGCGTCTTGGGCTTGGCGCCCGCGGCGACGGCGGCGGCCGCGCTGCTGCCTGCCGTCTTGATCATGGCGCCAGGCATGGCGGCGGCCTTCTTGAGCGTCTCGCCCGCGGCGTCGAAGCTCTGCTTGACGATGGCGCCGGCCAGGTTCTTGGCCGCGTCGGTGGCCGTGTCCTTCATGGCATTGGCCGCCAGCTGGGTGAACTGCTGGCTGAGCGAGGACCACCACTGCATGGGATCCACCGTGGGCAGGCTGCCCGCCGCGGGCGCCGCCTCCTTCTTGGCCTTGCCGCTGCCGCCAGCCTTGGCGCTCGGCGTGGCCGCCGTTGGCGTGGCGGGCATTTCAGGCAGGCCCGTGGGCATGGGCGGCACCTTGAGTGCCTGGCTCAGATCGCCCAGGGGCACGTTCATGGACTTGAGCGTGGACAGGGTCATGCGCTGCACCTCCAGGGCCTGGATGGTGGCGCCCAGCATGCGGGCGTTCTGCTCCAGCCAGAACTGCACGGTGCGCAGTTCCTCGATGCGCTTTTCCAGCTCCTCGGGATTGAGCGTGGGGGCCACCCATTGCCCGATGCCCGGCAGGGCCGCGCCGGCGTTCTTGACCAGGCCTTGCAGAAAGTCGAAGCCGGGCACGAATTTGGTGAAGCTGTTGCTGCTGTCGGCCATGGGGTCTCCTGGATCTTGTTGGATGCGGTGGGTGACTTGCCGGCTCGATGGTAAGCCTAGGGCGCTTCAAATGTGAGACGGCCTTGGCTCTGGCTGAACTGCATGCGTCCCAGCAGGTCCATGCCCAGCAGCGGCGCATGCAGCTCGGGCAGCACCGTGACGGGCAGGCGCTCGGCCCGCACACCACCCTCCAGCGTGATGGTGGCCCGGCTGCGCCAGCCCTTGACCAGTCCCCCCGCCGTCTGCGACCGCACCTCGCCTTCGGGCTGCAGGCCCGCCTGGCGGGCCAGGGCCTCGGGCAGGGCGGTGCCGCTGGCACCGGTGTCCACCAGAAAGTCGGCCTCCACGCCATTGATGCGGCCGCGCCAGTGAAAGTGGCCATCCGGCGCGCGCTGCAGCACGATGCGCCCCTCCTGCAGCTCGATGCGCGCCTGCTGCTGCTGGTGCTCCCAGCCCTTGAAGCCCAGAAATACCAGCAGGGTCACGCCCAGCCAGACGGTGACGATCTTCAGGCTATGTGGCAGTTCCTTTTGCGTCATGTCGTTACCATGCCATGGAAACTCGCCACGCTGCGGACCGTGCCGCAAAAGCCTGCCGGGTTGTTATGCCTTGATTGCAACAGGCATGCCTAGTCTGGACCGTCTTGATGTGATGCCGCGATGGCCTTGAGGAGTTCCATGAATCACCCGCCCTACAAAGTTCATGTTCATGCCACTGGCCAGCGAGTGAGGTACTTGCGCATGCTGGCCGCCGCCATGCCGCTGCTGGTGGCGAGCTGGGTCTCGGCACAGGAACTTGCCGACAAGATCTACACCGGTGGCGCCATTCTGACCATGGAAGACGCACAGCCTCGTGCCGAAGCCCTGGCCACACGTCAGGGCCGCATCCTGGCCGTCGGCAGCCGGGCCGAGGTCATGCGGCATGCGGGTGCCGGGACGGTGATGGTTGATCTGGGCGGGCGCGCGCTGCTGCCGGGCTTCGTGGACAGCCATGGCCATGTGGTCGGCGGCGGCCTGCAGGCGTCCTCGGCCAACTTGCTCGCTCCGCCCGACGGACAGGTCAAGGACATGGCCTCGCTGCAGCGCGTGCTGCGGGCCTGGCATGTCGAGCAGGCGGAGATGGTCAAGCGCCTGGGGGCCATCATCGGCTTTGGTTATGACCCGGCCCAGATGGCCGAGCGGCGCCACCCCACGGCGGCCGACTTGGACGCCGTGTCCGCCGATGTTCCGGTCTACCTCATTCATCAGTCGGGGCACTTTGGGGCGGCCAACACGGCGGCGCTGAAGAAGCTGGGCCTCAATGCCCGCAGCCCCGATCCGGCGGGCGGCATCATCCGGCGCCTGGCGGACGGCCGACCCGATGGCGTGATGGAGGAGACCGCGCATTTCCATGCCCTGGTCAAGCTGCTGGGCGGCCTGGGGCCGGAAGGCTTTGCCGAGTTTGCGCGGGCGGGCGCGCGACTCTGGACCCGCTACGGCTACACCACGGCCCAGGAGGGGCGCGCCATGCCGGACACGGTGGGCACGCTGCGGCAGGTCGCCGCCAAGGGCGGCTTTGACATCGATATCGTGGCCTTTCCCGATGTGCTGGTGGACCGCAACTTCATCACCGCCAATATCTCGCAGCACTATGTGAACCGGGTGCGGGTGGGAGGCGCCAAGCTCACCATCGATGGCAGCCCTCAGGGCTTCACGGCCTGGCGCGATCGTCCCTACTACAAGCCCGTGGGCAACTACCCGCCGGGCTATGCCGGCTACCCGGCTGCGACCGAGGCTCAGGTCAATGACGCCATCCGCTGGGCCTTCAAGAACGGGGTGCAGATCCTCACGCATGCCAATGGCGAGCGCGCCTCCGATGTGCTGCTCAGTGCCATCCGCGCGGCCAGGCTGGAGCATGGGCCCGGCCGGCGCCCGGTGCTCATCCATGGCCAGTTCCTGCGCGAGGATCAGGTGGACGCGCTCAAGGAACTGGGCGTCTTCCCCTCGCTGTTCCCCATGCATACCTTCTATTGGGGCGACTGGCACCGGGAGCACACCGTCGGCCCTATCCTGGCGGACGATATTTCGCCAACGGGCTGGGTTCTGCAACGCGACATGATGTTCGGCACCCATCACGATGCGCCGGTCGCTTTCCCCGATTCGATGCGCGTGCTGTACTCCACGGTGACGCGCCGCTCCCGTTCGGGCGACATCCTGGGGCCCAAGCATCGCGTCAAGGTGGAGACGGCGCTCAAGGCCATGACGCTCTGGCCGGCCTGGCAGCACTTTGAGGAAGCCAGCAAGGGCTCTCTCGCGCCGGGCAAGCTGGCCGATCTGGTGCTGCTCTCGGCGGACCCGACGGCCATGGATCCCGAGAAGCTCGACACCCTGAAGGTGATGCAGACCATCAAGGAAGACCGTGTGGTCTACAGCGCCGAGGCCCTGCGCGCCGAGACCTCGGATGTGCCGCTCACCAGCGAGGCGGGCGCAGCGTTCTCTCGTGCCCTGCAGGTGATGGCCTCCTATGCCGAGATGTCGGGCCTGCCCGACACGGAGCTGCGCCGCGGTGTGGCCCTGCTGCGTGCCGCGCAGCCTCAGCATCACGGTGCCTGTGTGTCCAACTTCCTGCTCATGGCCATGCAGCCCAGGAGCGCGGCGCTTGGGCAACGGCCCTGAGGGGCGTTGGGGGGCGTGTCGGCAAGCCAGCGCTTGGCCTCAAGCCCGATGATGCGGCCACAGCCCGGCCATGGGGCGGCCGTCATCGTGACGAGTCTGAAGTGCCTCTGACCTCCGCCGGGCACCCCCACCGCGGACGGGGGGCAGGCCCTTGCGGCAATCCTCGATTTGAGGATTAATGACGAAAACAGCCGACATGTGGCGCGGGGCAACAATAGCTTACAGACCTCGCTAGAGGGCGTTTCCTAAGCTGTCATCACGCGGTAGTCGCAGCCTTCATGGGCCGCACCATCGCAAGGGCAGTGAGCGCCATTCGCCACGGGAGAGCGTGTCCCTGCCATTGGATTGATCCACTGCAGTAGGAGTTGGGTATGGCACTGAGCGCAATTGCACTGGCCGCGAGTCTGGCAGCCAATGGATGTGGCCTGGAATTGGGGCAGTTGCCCGCCAACGAAGGCAATGTCGCGGAAGCGACCCTGCGCTACGGGGACTTGCCGGCGCAGACCCGGCAGCGACTGCGCGAGCGCATGGACAAGCTGCGCTTTGACGAGGTGGTCGAGATCTCGCGCGCGGGCATTGAGGGCCGGCAGAGCTACCGCCCCGAACTCGGCGGTCTGCAGTACGGCAAGCAGTACTGCGAGTCCCTGTCCCGCAGTGACTGGGGCCGCGATATCAAGTACACCGCGCTCAGCTACTGCGAGGGAACCCACTGTCTGCTGGTGACGGTGGAGGGGCGGCATGTGCTGCGCGCTGAGCGCGTTCTGTCCGAGGCTCATCTGGAGGAATTCCTTCGCCAGCAACCCACGGCAGCGGGTGCAGAGCCTCAGTTTGCGCCAGGGCGGCTGCTGGCGGGGGTCCGGGCCGGCTTGAAGGACGCGCAGGTGGAGGCGCAGGCCCGCGGTCTGGGCGCCGCCAAGGCGCGCCGCATTGCCAAGAGCAATCTCTTCGTGATCGACCTGCCCCAGGTGGGCAATGAGCGCGCCATGCTGGCTGTGCTTGGGAACAATCCACATTTCCGCTTCGTCGAGCTGGATTACCGTGTGCCGGCTTCATTGACCCCCAACGATCCCTACTTGGGTAGTCAGTGGCATCTATCGACCGTCAATGCCCCGACCGCCTGGGACAGTGCCCAGGGCGCTGGCGTGACGGTTGCCGTTCTCGACTCCGGCGTCAATGGCTCCCATCCCGATCTGGCGGCGCGCATGGTGCCGGGCTGGAACGTCATTGACGGCAACAACAACACCGCCGATGTCAATGGGCACGGCACCATGGTGGCGGGCGTGTTGGCGGCCAGTCTGAACAACGCCGCGGGTGTCGCGGGCACGGCGGGGGCCGCCCGGCTGATGCCGATACGGATTTCCGATGCGAATGCCTATGCCTACTGGAGTCATGTGGCCAGCGGCTTGTATTGGGCGGCTGATAACGGGGCCAAGGTGGCCAATATCAGCTATGGCGCCGCCAGCAGTTCCTCGGTCATGTCGGCGGCCGATTACATGCGATCCAAGGGGGGCGTGGTCTTCGTCAGTGCGGGCAATGCCGGCACCGAGGTCACCACTGCAACCAGCACCTCGATCACGGTCGTCTCGGCGACCAACAGCGCCGATGTGATCACCTCCTGGTCGAACTGGGGCAGTCTCGTGAGTCTGGCTGCCCCCGGTGAAGGTATTTGGACCACGGAGCGCGCGGGGGGCTATACCGCACCGTCGGGCACCTCGTTTGCGGCACCTTTGGCCGCGGGTGTGGCGGCCTTGGTGATGTCGGCACGACCCGACTTAAGCGTGGCCCAGGTGCAGAACGCGCTCTACAGCAGCGCCAGGGATCTCGGCGCGGCCGGCCGCGACAAGCATTATGGCTTCGGTCGAGTCGATGCGGCGGCGGCGGTTCAGACAGCCAAGGCCATGGCCGTCGCTGATACGCAGGCACCCGTGGTGAGCATCACCAGCCCCGGCAATGGCAGCAGTGTCAGCGGACTGGTGTCGGTGAGTGCCAGCGCGACGGACAACGTGGGGGTGACCAAAGCGGAACTGCTCGTCAATGGCGTGGTCGTCGCCACAGAAACCACCAGCCCCTTTGCCTTCACCTGGGATACGACGTCGAGGGCCAATGGCAATACAACGCTTGTGGTTCGGGGCAGCGATGCGGCGGGCAACACGGGGACGTCGGCGAACCTGACCGTCAGCGTGGCCAATGCCGTGGCCGCCGACACGGTGGCGCCTGTCGTCAGCCTGCTGAACCCCGCCAATGGCGCCGTGGTGTCCGGAACGGTCAGCATCAGCGTGTCGGCCTCCGACAATGCCGGTGCGGCAGGGCTCAAGCAAAGCCTCTTCATCAACGGCGCCTTGGTCGCCAGCGGCACCGGCGGCAGCCTGAGCTACAGCTGGAACACCCGCAAGGCAGCCGCAGGCTCCTACAGCATCAGGGCCGTGGCCACAGATGCCGCGGGCAATAGCACGGCGGCAACGGCATCGGTCAGCAAGAGGTGAATCAGCAAGAGCTGATCGAGGCCCAGTATCTACCCCGGCTGCTGCGAAGTGGTCGGGGTTTTCTTTTGCCGCGGCACCGGGGCTTGCGCCTTGGCGCGCCCCTTCAGGGTGATGGGACTGATCTGCTCCGCCGCACCGCACGCATCGTGTGCCGTGCTGACGCGCAGTGAGCGCGCCGACAGGAGCTGACCGGAGCCTCAAGCTTCAGGCACAAAAAAAGCCGCACCGTCGAAACGGGTGCGGCTTTGGGCTTGGGCGCGAAGCCTGTGCTGCTGCGCGCCAGCGCCGTCAGTGTGCCTTGACCACGGTGTGACGACGGCGGCTCGCAGCGAACAGGCCCAGCAGCCCCAAACCGGCCAAACCCAGGCTGGCGGGTTCGGGAACGGTCCGGGGGCAGGTGCCCGGCAGGCATTGACCGCCACCGCCGCCATCTTCACCGACGCGGCCAAACAGGCTCAGGTGAGACAGGCCCGGCGTATTGCCGCCGTTGTTCAGCCATGTGATCTTGTAGCTGCCCGAACCGGAGTTGTTGTTTGTGGTGAACGCAATATCGTCAAAGAAATACATCGCCCAGCCCGTGGAGCCTGCCTTCAGCAGAACAACGAAGTCCATGAAGAGCGGGCTGACGTTGCCGGTGTACTTGAGATTCCAGGTTCCGGTGGCGGAAGGGTCTGCATCCAGCTTCCAGAGATCGGCGCTTTGGTCCGAGTTGTCGGACTTTTGCAGCAGGCTGAACTGATCTGCCAGCGACGCCCACTTGAGGGCATTCACCGCGGCAAGTTCCTTGGCGTCGCCGTTCAGTGCGACGGTTCCGAGGCCATAGCAGTCATTCGCAGCGGCATTGCGGAAGGTCACATCGCCGTTTTTCTGACCGTCGGCCGTGACCCCAGGCGTCGCATCGACGTTGCTGCAATACTCGGCACCGGCCCATGAGGCCGTGGCGCCCAAGGTCAGGACGGTGGCGGTGAGCAATTGGGTGAATTTCTTCATATGGACACCTCGATGATTGTGAGTGCGCCTTGTGTGCTGGGTTACAAGCAGAATTCGTACCAGTCGCCGCAAGTCATTGTTTTGTAACAATATCAGTTCATTCCTGCCGACTGCGAGCGGCCGCAATGTCAGATATTTCGACAGCTGTGTCCCGAGTCTGTCGGGCGGCGCGTCAAGCCAGGCGCCCAAACCCCATCGCCCGCCGCTGCCGCACCTCCGGCTTCACGCGGTGCTCCGCCTCCAGCTGGCTGAGGAATTCATCCGGGGTGAAGGTCTCGCCCAGGATCTCGACCTGCTGGCGCACGGCCGCGAAGTCGCCGGGGGTGAGCTGGTCCAGGGCGGCCAGGCGCCGGCGTTGATCGGCATCCGGCGTGGCGCCGGACTCGCGTTCGAACATCAGCTCGCGCTGCTCGGGGTGCAGGGCCTTGAAGCGGATCTTGAAGGCGAAGCGGCGCAGCGCGGCCTCGTCCAGCTCCTCGAAGAGATTGGTGGTGCAGATGAAGACGCCGGCAAAGCGCTCCATGCCGGCCAGCATCTCGTTGACCTCGCTCACTTCGTAGTGGCGCTCGGCCATGCGGCGGCTGCGCAGAAAGCTGTCGGCCTCGTCCAGCAGCAGCACGGCCCCTTCGTTCTGGGCGCTCTCGAACATGCGGGCCATGTTCTGCTCGGTCTCGCCCACGAACTTGCTGGCCAGATCGCTGGCAAGCTTGATCATCAGCGGCCGGCCCAGCTCCTGGGCGATGTGCTCGGCCAGGGCGGTCTTGCCACTGCCCGGCGGGCCGTAGAAGCACAGATTGCCGCTGCCGCGCCGCCGTAGCGCCTCCACGATGCGCGGCAGCTCGAAGCGAGATTCCACATTCAGCAGCTCCAGCGCATAGCGCGTGACCACCGCACGGCGTGCATGTTCGTGGCCCAGCTGGCCCAGGGCGCGGTCGGCATTGGCCAGCTGGCGCTCGATCAGAGCCTCGGCGCTCAGGCCCGCTTCGCCGCCGCCGCCGGGGGCGGCCAGCTCGGCAAAGCGCACCGCAGTGCGGATCTGGGCGGGGGTCAGGCCGCGGCGCTCGGCCAGGCGGGCGGCGAACTCGGCGCTCACCTGCACCCCGCCCAGAGCGCGCTGCACCAGGGCGGCCCGAGCACCCGGCGGCGGTGACTTGAGCTCCAGGTGGTACTGGAAGCGGCGGCGGAACGCGGGATCGATCTGCTCGATGCGGTTGGTGACCCAGATCACCGGCACCGGATTGGTTTCCAGGATCTGGTTGACCCAGGCCTTGCCCGAGACCGAGCCCGAGGCCGGCGCGTCCAGCGCGGCGTCGAGCCGGGCCATCAGCTGCACGGTGTCGGTGGACAGGGGCGGGAATACATCCTCCACCTCGTCAAAGAGCAGGGCCACGTCGGAGCTGGCCTTGAGAAACTGCTGGCTGATCTGCAGGCTGCGGTAGCGGTCGCGGCCGGACAGGGAGTTGCCGTCGCGATCGGCGTACTCCACCTCGTAGAGCTGCAGGCCCGCGGCCTCGGCCGCCACCTTGGCCAGCTCGGTCTTGCCGGTGCCGGGCGGGCCGTAGAGCAGCACATTCACACCCGGCTGGCGGCGCGCCACGGCCTCGCGCAGCAGTCCGCCTAGCAGGGCCAGGTCTTGCGTCACGAACTCGAAGTCCTGCGGACGCAGCTCGCTCTTGGCGGCCGGGCGGGTGAACACGGCCATCAGGTCGCCGGGCGCGGGGTACTCGCGCATCAGCACGGGGGGCAACTGGTCGCTGACCTTCATCAGGTCGGCCAGATCGGTGATGTTGTGTTCGGAGATCAGGTTCTCCACCATGCCGATGCGCTCCAGGCGGGAGCCGGCGCGCAGGGCCTCGGCCACCTCCTGGGCGTTGACGTCGGCCACCGCGGCGATGGCGGCAAAGGCTTCCTGGGCGGTGTTGACCTTGAACTCCACCAGAGCGCCGCGCAGCTCACGCTGGTAGCGGGCCAGGGTGCCGTAGAGCAGGATGGCGCGCTCCGCCGGGTTGAGTTGCAGCAGCTGGCCCAGGGCGGCGATATTCTTCTCGACCAGGGTCGATTCCTTCTTGAGCTGGCGGTCCAGCCACTCGCAGGTGGTGGCCAGCAAGGCCATCATGTCCTTGGGCGCGTCCTTGATGTATTCGTCCAGGTAAAAGAAGAGCGTGGCTTCGGCAAAGGGGCCGTGCCAGACGCCGTAGCGATCGAGGAATTCCTCGTCGCTCAGCGCAGTGTGGCCGGCCCAGAGCTCATTGCCTTGGCAGCGCTGGGCCAGATAGGCACGCAGCCTGGCCAGCACACGCAGCGGCCACACCAGATGGCGGCCTGTGAAGGAGAGCAGGCCGTTGAAGTCGCGCCGCAGATTGAAGCGGGCGGCGTGCTTGACCGTGAGCGTGAGCACGAAGTGCGAGCACATGCGGTCCAGCACCGGAGCCCGGGCCAGGCCCGGGGATGCCAGTACGCGTGGGTCGCTGATGCGCTTCACCATGGGGCACTCCTCACGGAACCGGCGCCGTGGGGCGCCGGAATCAGCCCCATCTTGTCTCAGTGTGCCGCGCTGTCAAGCCCGGCCGCCGTGGACATGGATTTTTGGGGTGGGCCTCAGTGCATCACCACCGGCTGCTGACCCAGATTGGCGTAGGTCTCGATGAAGTCATCGATATCTTCCTCGCTGGGGTCTTGCTCCATCAGCGATTCGACGCCTTGCTGGAACTGCTCGGCCAGCGCGCCCTCGATGAAGATCTCGCGGCGGGCGTACTTGTCCACGATCTCGAAGCCGCCGCGGCTGAGCTGCAGCTCAGGCTGGCTGGCATCGTGCTGCAGCAGGCCTTCCACGGGCACATCGAACTGCACCACGATGAAACTGGGGGAGTTGTAGAGCATGTGCATGATGACTCCTCGTTGCCCGGTAGCTGCGGTCAGCCTACGCTCTTTCAAGCCCGGCCTTGGAGAAATACTGGCAGAAGCTCCTGCGTTTCGGGGGATACCCCACGGCGCTTGTGGTGCTGGAGCGTCAGTAGTTCACGCCAGGGCGCTTTTGCCCTCATGATGCCGGGTCAGGGTGGGGTTGCGCCTTGCAGCGCCTCGGTCTGCAGCTCCAGTGTCCAACGCAGCCGATCACCCTGGCTGTGCCGCAGGCGTACCGGCAGATGGTGGCGCGCGGGATCCAGCCAGACCTCCACATCAGGTTCGTAGAGTCCGGGTGCGGCACGCCGCAGATGCAGGGCGCCCGTGACGGTGCCTACGGGCAAGCTCAGGTCTTGCCGGCCCAGGACCTCGAACTCCCAGTCGGCCAGGCTGCCGCGCACGCCCGCCACGGGCAGTTGGATGCGGATGCCGGTCTGGCCCAGGCGGGGATCGCCCTCCATCAGGGCGGCGAGTTGCAGCATCCAGCTCAGCCTGTCCTGGGCGCCGGCGGGCAGAGGGATCTGCTCAGGGCTGGCCGAGAAGCTGATCAGTGCCTGCTCGCGCCGGAAATTGAGCGCGCGGCTGTCCTGCTGCGCCCGCCGCTGTTCGGCAAAGCGAATCGGCGCCAGGCCCAGGGCGTCAAAGCCGCCTTCGCTGCGCCAGGCGGGCAGGGGACGGCCGGCGAGCTCGCGCTGCAAGCGGGCCTGATAGCGGCCTTCGGTCTCGGCATTCTGCCAATGCAGGCGGGCCCAGCCTTCCTGCTCGTCCTGCTGCAGGCGGTACTGCCAGTGCAGGCTGGGCGCGGCGAGGTAGCGCCTAGCGCTGTCCGGCGTCTCTTGCGCGCTCAGCCCCGACGCCGGGGCGGATGATGGCGCAGGTATTGGTGTTGTCCTGGCCAGGCTCATGGGGCGGGCGGGACTGGGCTGCGGTGCGGCCGGGTTTGCGGTCGGTTTGGCGGCGGCTGGCCGCATATCGGGATCGACCGAAGGGGGTTGGAGGGGGGCCGGCGCGCTCTGCTGCCGCGTCTGCATGCTGCTGGTGGCCTTTGGAGCGGAAGGTGCAGAGGGCGTACCGGGGCTGGAGCGTGGCGCGCCGGCCTCCAACCACCACAGCCCCAGGGCGGCATGCAGGCCCAGGGCCGCCAGCACGGCGGCCGGCAGCCCGGGGGCGAGGCGGGGGCGAAGACTCATTGGACAATGCTGCCATGTTCGTCCTCCTGCGGATCTCCTCCATCCGATGAAGCTCGCCACCTACAAGGACGGTTCGCGCGACGGCCAGCTGGTCGTGGTCTCGCGTGACCTCAGCCAGGCCCATTACGCCAACGGCATTGCCACGCGCCTGCAGCAGGTGCTGGATGACTGGAACTTTCTCTCGCCCCAGCTGGAGGAGCTCTACACCACGCTCAACCATGGCCGGGCGCGTCATGCCTTTGCCTTTGATCCCAAGCTCTGCATGGCGCCCCTGCCTCGGGCCTATCAGTGGCTGTCCGGTTCGGCCTATCTAAGCCACCAGGAGCGGCTTCATCAGGCGCGTGGGGCGGAGCTGCCCGATGGCCTGAGTCGCGAGCCCCTGCTGCAGCGCGGCGCCAGCGATGCCTTCTTGGGCCCCTGCGAACCGGCGCGCTTTGCCGCCGAGGCCATGGGCCCCGACTTTGAGGCGCAGCTCGCCGTCATCACGGGCGATGTGGCCCTGGGCGCGTCGCCGGCCCAGGCCCTGGAGGGCGTGCGCCTGCTCGCCCTGGTCAATGACTGGACCCTGCGCCAGCTCATGCAGGCCGAAGCCGGCCGCGGCCTGCTGCAATGCAAGCCCGCCACGGCCTTCGGCCCGGTGGCGGTCACGCCCGACGAGCTTGGCGAGGCCTGGAAGGGTGGGCGTGTCCATCTGAACCTGCAGACGCAGTGGAATGGCCGCAAGGTGGGCCAGTGCGAGGCGGGCGAGGGGATGCACTTCCACTTTGGCGAGCTGATCGCCCATCTGGCCAGGACACGGGCCCTGCGCGCCGGCTCCATCGTGGGCTCGGGCGCGGTGAGTCCCCGGGACGCGAGCCGGGGCTATGGCTGCATTGCCGAGAAGCGCGCCCTGGAGACGCTGGAGCATGGCGAGCCGCGCACCGAGTACATGAAGTTCGGCGACAGCATCCGCATGGAGATGAAGGGCCTGGACGGGCAGAGCCTGTTCGGTGCCATCGACCAGGATGTGCTGTCCCTGCATGAGGCCGCGGAGCCTGATTCCGCCACGGCGGACTGAAGCGGCGGCTTGCTATGCTGGGCAGACCACAAGGAGGATGCCCCGCCATGGATACCGTAGCGCGACGCCAATTTCTGCAGCAGGCCTGCAGCGGCCTGTTCTTGCTGGGCCTGGGGGCCCGGCCCGCCCTGGCCCTGAGTGAGAGCGATGCCGCCGTGGGCATACGCACGGCGCTGGAGCAGGGGGCCGTGGCGGCCGTGAGCCTGCTGGGGCGCAATGACGGTTTCCTGGCCAATCCGCGCGTGCGCATCGAATTGCCGGGCTACCTCAAGGATGCGGCCAAGCTGCTCAAGGCCACCGGCCAGGGGCGGCGCGTGGACGAGCTGATCACCGCCATGAACCGGGCGGCCGAGGCGGCCGTGCCCGAGGCCCGCGCGCTGCTGGTGAACGCGGTCAAGAGCATGAGTGTGGAAGACGGCTTGCAGATCCTGCGCGGCGGCGACGATGCCGCCACCCGCTTCTTCGAGAGCAAGACCCGCACGCCGCTATCGGCCAAGTTCCTGCCCATCGTGAGCCGCGCGACGGAGCGCGTGGCCCTGGCCGACAAGTACAACGCCGTGGCCGGCAAGGCCGCCGGCCTGGGCCTGGTGCGCGGTGAGGACGCAAATATCCAGCAGTACGTCACCGGCCGGGCCCTGGATGGGCTCTACCTGGTGATTGGCGAGGAAGAGAAGAAAATCCGCCAGGACCCGGTGGCCAGCGGCAGCGCCATCCTCAAGAAGGTCTTTGGGGGCCGTTGATGAGCGAGTTCGCGCCATGGCTGGACCGCCGCCACGACCTGGACAGCCTGGACAAGCTGCGCGCCGTCTATCCGGCGCCCGAGGCGCCGGCCACGCTGGACAAGGAGTGCGACCATGTGCACCCCCTCTACCGCCCCTTCATCGAGGCCGCGCCCTTTTGCGTGCTGGCCACGCGCAGCCCGCGCGGCCTGGACACCTCTCCGCGTGGCGACCCCGCGGGCCGCCTGGTTGAGGTGGCCGATGCCCACACCCTGCTGCTGCCCGATCGCCGCGGCAACAACCGCATCGACAGCCTGCGCAATGTGCTGCACGACCCCGAGCTGGCCCTGCTCTTTCTGATTCCCGGCATCGGCGAGGCCTTGCGGGTGCAGGGCCTGGGGCGCATCAGCGCGGCGCCGGACCTGCTGGTTCGCTTCGAGTTCGAGGGCAAGCTGCCACGTTCGGTGCTGGTGGTCGAGGTGAAGCGGGTCTTTTTCCAGTGCGCGCGCGCCATCAAGCGCTCGGGCCTGTGGGACCCGGCCAGCCGCATCGAGCGCACCAGCCTGCCGTCCACCGGTGCCATCCTGCAGGCCCTGAGCCCGCGTGTGGATGGCGCGGCCTATGACGCCGAGCTGGAGGCGCGCCAGGCCCGTACCATGTATTGAGCCGGTCTCACGGGCGCTGGCTTTCTGGTCCAATGCCGGCCATGTTTGATGGTCCCATTAGCGATCGCGCCGGCGCCCTGCGCCTGCGCCGTGAACTGCAGGCCCTCGCCGCCCAGCGCGGCGTGGCGCTCAGCCCGCCGCCCGAGGAGCCCGACAACTGCTGCGACAGCGGCTGCGAGGCCGCCTGCGTGTGGGAGACTTTTTACGCCGAGATGGGCTACTGGCGGGATGAGTGTCTGCTGCGCTTAGAAGACTGAGCGCGGCCCTATCTTCCCGCGCTGCTGGCAGGATGTCTTACTTGCTGCTGCTCCCAGCCCCATTGAGCTGCACGAAGGGTGTGCCGGCGCCCGTGTACTGCGGCAGCTGGCCGTTCCACTTCTTGATGGCCTCGGCCTCGTTTTCCAACTGCTTGAGGCGCAGCAGGTCCGGGGTGATCTCCAGGCGTTTGGCCTTGAGCGATTCGGCCTCGCCGCGCGCCTTGGCCAGGGCCTGCTCGGCCTCCACCTTGATGCGCTCCAGATCGCGTTCGGCGGTGAGCTTCTTCTGCTCGGCCTCGACCTTGGCCTCGATGGCCTTGTCGAACACGGCGCTGAAGTCGTAGTTCACGGCGGCCAGAGAGTCGACGATCACACCATGGCGGCGCAGGCGCTGCTCAAGCGCGTCGCGGATCTTGCCGCTCACCTCGGTGCGTTTGGTCACCAGCTCCTCGGCCGTGTATTGGGCTGCGATGGCCTTGGTGGCCTCCTGAGCTGCCGGCTCGATCACGCGCAAGGCCACCGCATGCTCGTTGCCGATGTTCTGAAAGGTCTGGGCCACCAGGGCGGGGTCCAGGCGCCAGTTCAAGGCGGCAGAGACCGAGACCTGCTGCAGGTCTCGCGACGCCGCCACGCCCTTGCCCTCGTTCTTCTGCAGGCGCACATCGATCATGTGCACCCGGTTTACCAGGGGCACGACAAAGTGGATGCCTTCGCCCAGCGGCTCGGGATCGACCTTGCCGAAGGTGGTGATCACGCCTCGGGTGCCCGACTGCACGATGCGAATCGGATTCAGCAAGCTGAAGACGATGTACAGCGCGAAAAGGGCGGCGGCGACCTTGGCGATCCAGGACAGAGCGGAGGTTTTCATAGGCTCCTCAGTAAAGAGAAGCACACGCTAACAGCTTGGGTCTGCTGTGCCTATGGCACCAAAGTGTGAAGGCCATCAGCGAAGGCGGGCTACATCTGTTCCCACGGCAGCCCCTCAAAACGCCAGCCGTTGAGCGTGTTGCGATGGAAGTGCTCGTCGGGGTCGCCCTCGAAGCCGTGCACGATATTGATCACCTCGCTGAAGCCCGCGGCCTCCAGGGCCGCGCCGGCCGGCAGGGTGCGGGTGCCGGAGCGGCACAGCAGCAGCAGGGGGCGGTCGATCGCCCCACCCACCTCGCGCCGCACCTGGTTGACGAAGCGCTCGGGGTCGGGGTGCATCTCCGGATACTCGTACCAGGCCACGTGGATGGCGCCGGGCGGGTGGCCCACATAGAGGTATTCCAGCTCCATGCGGATGTCGATGAGCAGGGCCTCGGGGTGGGCTTGCAGATAGGCGTGGGCCTCTTTGGGGAGCAGGTGCTTCATGGAAGGGGGTATTGACGCCTTGCCTAGAATGGCGGCATGAGTTCTGCCTCCACCCCGGCCGCTTACACGCGCGGCGCCCAGTTGCCCGCCATTCTGCAACAACGCATTGCCATCCTCGACGGCGCCATGGGCACCATGATCCAGCGCTACAAGCTGGGCGAGGCCGATTACCGGGGCGAGCGCTTCGCCGCGCATCACAAGGACCTCAAGGGCAATAACGATCTGCTGGTGCTGACCAAGCCCGAGGTCATCACCGAGATCCATGAGCAGTACCTGGCCGCCGGGGCCGACATCATCGAGACCAATACCTTTGGCACCACCTCGGTGGCGCAGGAGGACTATGAGCTGGGTGAGTTCGCCTACGAGATGAATGTGGCCGCCGCCCGTCTGGCCCGCGCCGCCTGCGACAAGTACAGCACGCCCGACAAGCCGCGCTTTGCCGCCGGCGCCCTCGGCCCCACGCCGCGCACCGCCAGCATCAGCCCCGATGTGAACGACCCCGGCGCCCGCAATATCGATTTCGACACCCTGCGCGCCGCCTACTACGAGCAGGCCAAGGGCCTGCTGGAGGGGGGGGTGGACCTGTTCCTGGTGGAGACCATCTTCGACACGCTCAATGCCAAGGCCGCGATCTTCGCCCTGGACGAGCTGATGGACGACACCGGTGAGCGCCTGCCGGTCATCATCTCCGGCACCGTCACCGACGCCTCGGGCCGCATCCTCTCGGGCCAGACCGTGACGGCCTTCTGGCACTCGGTGCGCCATGCCAAGCCCCTGGCCATCGGCCTGAACTGTGCCCTGGGCGCCACCCTGATGCGGCCCTATATCGAGGAGCTGGCCAAGGCGGCGGGCGAGGTGGCGGTGAGCTGCTACCCCAATGCCGGCCTGCCCAACCCGATGAGCGATACCGGCTTTGACGAGACGCCGGACGTGACCGGTCGCCTGGTGGGTGAGTTTGCCGCCGCCGGCTTCCTGAACATCGCGGGCGGCTGCTGCGGCACCACGCCGGCGCATATCGCTGCCATTGCGCAGAGCGTTTCCGCCTACAAGCCGCGGGCCAGCGGCCAGCGCTTCTTCACGGAGCTGGTTCAGGACTGAGCGCGCTCAGTAGAGCTTGAGCAGCTTGTCCAGATTCAGACGCAGCTTGAGCTCGTGCGGCGCCAGGCTGGCGGCGATGGCCTGACTGGCCAGGCGGGTGTCTCGTAGCACCGGCTCGCTCAGCGGGTTGCCGCTGCGGCCCAGCAGGGCCGCGACCAGGGGCTCGTTGGCGCTGTGGCCGCGGCGCGCCACCACACCCTGCTCGCCGTTAGCCAGGCGCACCAGGCTGCCCGGAGGATAGAGGCCCACCGACTTGATCAGGGCCGATCCGGGCGCGTCCGGCTGCTGCAGCTCGTCCAGATAGGCCGCTCGCGCGGCCTGGGCCGCCGACAAGGCCGCGCGGCTGCGGCGCGGCGAGAGCCGTGCGCCATAGATGTCCACCCGCTTGAGCACGCGAGCCATCTGCTCGGCCGGGCTGCGCCCTTCCAGCGGGCCGGGGCCCGCCTCGTGGTGCAGGCGCACCACCTGCAGCCAGAGCGCATCACCCACGCCGAGCTGCTGGAGCAGCTCGGCACTGCGGTCGCCATGGCCGCTGAGCAGGGCGCGCTGGGCCTCGTCCGGGCGCTCCTGCTGGGCGGCCAGCTTGTCCTGCAGGCTGCTGATGGCGATGTTCATGCTCAGGGCGGCGCGGGCCAGCACCAGGCGCTGCTCCTCGGGCCAGCCCAGCTGCCGGGCGCAGAGCTCGGCCACGCACAGGCAGAGCAGGCCGTGGCGCGCGCTGTAGTGCTGGTGTTCCTGGCTGGCCTCCTGGATCAGCAGCATCAGGGTGGCATCCGTATGCTGGCGCACGCGGCGCAGCATCTCCTGGATCAGGGTCTCGAAGCGCGGCAGAAAGTCCTCGGCGCGGGGATCGCGCAGCAGCCCGTGGCTGTGCGCCAGCAGATCGGCCCAGGCGGCCCGCTCGTCGGTGGGGGCCTGGGCCTGGCCGCGCTCGCTGCGGGCGCTGAAGTCGCTGCGCACCCGCGAGATCTCGCCCAGGGTGGCGCCGCGCAGCATCAGGGTGTCGGCCTTGTGGGCCATGGCCCGCTGGTACTCGCGGGTTTCCTCGGCCATCACAAAGGCGCCCAGCTCGATCAGGGCGCGCACCTTGGGGCTGTCTTCCAGGCGCTGACCGCGGGCGATCAAGAGCTTGCCCTCCGCGTCGCGGATGGAGAACTCCAGCACTTGGCCGACGCGCAGGCTTTGGGGGGGCAGGGGAATCAGGTCCACGGTGTCTCGCTCTTGTTCTGCACGGATTGTCGTCCCGCGGGCCATGGGCTTGAGGGTGGGCGCCGGGCTTGCGCGTAAAATCGCACACGGTCCGAGGAGCGTTGCGACGGTTGATCCGCCAGGCTCGGAACAGGGGCGGTGATCCACCGGCCCACGCAACGACGCTCACCGATCCACGCACCGTCCGTGGCCGCGGTGAGTTCGCGGCCCCATTTCCTTCGTGATACCGAGGCCGCCATGACCGCCAGCACCACCGCCCAGACTCCGCCCCCGATGAAGCTTTCCGGGCTGGAACCGGTGCTCATCGGCGCGGATTCGCTCTTCGTCAATATCGGCGAGCGCACCAATGTGACCGGCTCCAAGGCCTTTGCCCGCATGATCCTGGCGGGCCAGTTCGAGGAGGCCCTGGCCGTGGCGCGCCAGCAGGTGGAGAACGGCGCCCAGGTCATCGACATCAATATGGACGAGGCCATGCTGGACAGCAAGGCCGCCATGGTGCGCTTCCTGAACCTGATCGCCAGCGAGCCCGAGATCGCCCGCGTGCCCATCATGATCGACAGCTCCAAGTGGGAGGTGATCGAGGCCGGGCTCAAGTGCATCCAGGGCAAGGGCATCGTCAACTCCATCTCGCTCAAGGAAGGCGAGGCCGAGTTCAAGCGCCAGGCCAAGCTGCTCAAGCGCTATGGCGCGGCCACCGTGGTGATGGCCTTCGACGAGACCGGCCAGGCCGACACCTTCCAGCGCAAGATCGAGATCTGCGAGCGCGCCTACCGCATGCTGGTGGACGAGGTGGGCTTCCCGCCCGAGGACATCATCTTCGACCCCAATATCTTCGCGATCGCCACCGGCATCGAGGAGCATGACAACTACGCCGTGGACTTCATCGAGGCCACGCGCTGGATCAAGCAGAACCTGCCAGGCGCCAAGGTCTCGGGCGGCGTCTCCAATGTGTCCTTCAGCTTCCGCGGCAACGAGCCGGTGCGCGAAGCCATACACACCGTCTTCCTGTACCACGCCATCAAGGCCGGCATGGACATGGGCATCGTCAACGCCGGCATGGTGGGCGTGTACGACGACCTCGACCCGGAGCTGCGCGAGCGCGTGGAAGACGTGGTGCTCAACCGCCGCCCCGACGCCGGTGAACGCCTGATCGAGATTGCCGACCGCGCCAAGAGCGCGGGCAAGGACGAGTCGGCCCGCCTGGCCTGGCGTGCCGGCGACGTGAACGCGCGCCTCTCCCATGCCCTGGTGCACGGCATCACCGACTTCATCGTTGAAGACACCGAGGAAGCTTGGGCAGCCATCAAGGCCGGTGGCGGCCGTCCCCTGCATGTGATCGAAGGCCCGCTGATGGCCGGCATGAATGTGGTGGGCGACCTCTTCGGTCAGGGCAAGATGTTCCTGCCCCAGGTGGTCAAGAGCGCGCGCGTGATGAAGAGCGCCGTGGCCCACCTCGTGCCCTATATCGAGGAAGAGAAGCGCCAGCTGGCCGCGGCCGGCGGCGATGTGAAGCCCAAGGGCAAGATCGTGATCGCCACCGTCAAGGGCGATGTGCACGACATCGGCAAGAACATCGTCACCGTGGTCCTGCAGTGCAACAACTACGAGGTGGTGAATATGGGCGTGATGGTGCCTTGCCAGGACATCCTGGCCAAGGCCAAGGTGGAGGGGGCCGACATCATCGGCCTTTCCGGCCTGATCACGCCCAGCCTCGAGGAAATGCAGCATGTGGCCGCCGAGATGCAGCGCGACGACTACTTCCGCATGAAGAAGATCCCGCTGCTGATCGGCGGCGCCACCACCAGCCGGGTGCACACGGCCGTCAAGATCAGCCCGCATTACGAGGGCCCGGTGGTCTATGTGCCCGACGCCTCGCGCTCGGTGGGCGTGTGCACCGAGCTGCTTTCGGACGAGCGTGCCACCCGCTTCATCGACGAGCTCAAGGCCGACTACCAGAAGGTGCGCGAGTTGCACGCCAGCAAGAAGCAGACGCCCCTGGTGAGCCTGGCCCAGGCCCGGGCCAACAAGCTGCAGCTGGACTGGGCCGGCTACCGGCCGCCGGTGCCCAAGTTCATCGGCCGCCGCGTCTTCCGCAACTACGATCTGGCCGACCTGGCCCAGGCCATCGACTGGGGCCCCTTCTTCCAGACCTGGGACCTGGCCGGCCCCTTCCCGGCCATCCTCAAGGACGAGATCGTGGGCACCGAAGCCCAGCGCGTGTTCAGCGACGGCAAGCGCATGCTGCAGCGCCTCATCGAAGGCCGCTGGCTGCAGGCCAATGGCGTGTTCGGCCTCTACCCGGCCGCCCAGGTCAATGATGACGATATCGAGATCTACACCGACGAGTCGCGCAGCGAGGTGCTGATGACGTGGCGCGGCCTGCGCATGCAGTCGGAGCGCCCGGTGGTGGACGGGGTCAAGCGCCCCAACCGCGCCCTGGCCGACTACATCGCGCCCAAGGGCACGGTGCCGGACTACATCGGCCTCTTCGCCGTCACCGCCGGCATCGGGGTGGACAAGAAGGAGGCCCAGTTCGAGGCCGAGCATGACGACTACTCCGCCATCATGCTCAAGGCCCTGGCCGACCGCCTGGCCGAGGCCTTTGCCGAGCGCCTGCACCAGCGCGTGCGCCAGGAGTTCTGGGCCTATGCGCCGGATGAGAGTCTGGACAACGATGCCCTGATTGCTGAAGCCTACCGCGGCATCCGCCCCGCACCCGGCTACCCGGCCTGCCCGGATCATCTGGTCAAGCGCGATCTTTTCCAGGCCCTGAACCCGGCCGAGATCGGCATGGGCCTCACCGAGGCCATGGCCATGACCCCGGCGGCCAGCGTCAGCGGCTTCTATTTCTCGCACCCCGAGGCCAGCTACTTCAATGTGGGCCGCATCGGCGAGGACCAGCTGCAGGACTGGGCCGCCCGCATGGCCCTGGATGAGCGCGAGGCCCAGCGCGCGCTCGCGCCCCTGCTGGGTTGAGCCGCTGGCCCGGCCGCCGATGGACAGGCCGGGCACAAGCGCTTACAAAGACAGGTCGGCGTGACGCCTCGTCAGGCGTTAAGTTCTCAGGCCCGGTGTGACGCCACGGGGCATGCATGAACAACAAGGAGGATCGCGATGAACCTGTCCCTCAACTCCAGCCAGACCATTGCCGTGGTCGCCGTGGCCGGCGCCCTGCTGGCCGGGGCCTATGCCGTGGGCCGCTCCAGCGGCCCGCAGGCGCCTGCGGCCCCGAACAGCAGCGCCGCACCAGGGGCGGAAGCTGCTGCGCCGGCCCCGCTGGTGGCCGAGGCGGCTTCGGCCGAGAAGCGCGCTCAGCCTGCCGAGGCCAGTGCCAAGCCCGAGGCTGTGAAGCCGGTCGTCAGCACCCCCAGCGTCAAACCCGCTGTGGCGGCACCCAAACCCGTGGTCACGGAAAAGCCCGTCGAGAAGCGTGTGGATGCAGTGGCCGACAAGGGCCCGGACAAGGCTGTCGAGAAGCCGGTGGCCAAGCCCGCGCTCTGCGCCGATTGCATGCGCGTCATCGGGGTGCGCAGCGAGGAGCGGCAGGGCGAGGGCTCGGGCCTGGGGGTGATCGGCGGCGCCGTGATCGGTGGTCTGTTGGGCAGCCAGGTCGGTGGTGGCAGTGGCAAGAAGCTGGCTACGATCGGCGGTGCCGTGGCCGGCGGCTATGCGGGCAATGAGATCGAGAAGCGCCAGAAGACCCAGCGGGTCTGGATTGTCAAGCTGGAGCGCGAAGACGGCCGCACCCTCAGCCATGAGCAGGCCAGCGACCCCGGCCTGGTGGTGGGCGATGTGGCCGTGATGCGCGAGGGCGAGCTGCGCCGCTACTGAGCCATGGAGCCCCGGGTCTAGCCGCGCTGCGGCGCGCGCAGCTGCACGCCGTCCGCGCTGAGCGCGGCACGGATGCGGCGCGCGAAGTCCAGGGCGCCGGCCTGGTCGCCATGCAGGCACAGGGTGTCGGCCCGCAGGGCCACGGTCTTGCCGCTCTGGGCGGTGACGCTGCCGCCCAGCATCTGGCGCACCTGGGCCAGGGACTGGTCCTCGTCCTCGATCATGGCGCCGGCCTGGCTGCGCGGCGTGAGGCTGCCGTCGTCCTGGTAGCTGCGGTCGGCAAAGACCTCGCCGGCCACGCGCAGGCCCAGGGCTTGGGCGGTTTCGATCATCACGCTGCCGGCCAGGCCGAAATAGACCAGGCCGGGGTCAAAGTCGCGCACCGCCTCGGCGATGGCCTCGGAGAGCGCGCGGTCCTTGACCGCCATGTTGTAGAGCGCGCCATGCGGCTTCACATGGTTGAGCCGGCCGCCCGCGGCCTGCACAAAGCCCGCCAGGGCGCCCACCTGATAGACCACCATGGCATAGGCCTCGGCGGGTGTGATCTTCATCTCGCGCCGGCCAAAGCCCTGCAGGTCGGGCAGGCCCGGATGCGCCCCGACGGCCACGCCCTTGCTCAGGGCCGCGCCGACGATGCGGCGCATGGTGGGCGGGTCGCCGGCATGGAAGCCGCAGGCGATGTTGGCGGAGCTCACATGGTCCAGGATGGCGATGTCATTGCCCATGGCGTAGGCGCCGAAGCCTTCGCCCATATCGCAATTCAAATCCAGGCAATTCAGATCCAGGCAGTTCAGATCCGGTGTGCTGCTCATAGCAGGGCATCCCTCAGGGTGGCGAGCAGCTGCTCGCGCTGCAGATAAAGTGCCTGCGCCGTCTCCAGCGTCACGGCTTGGAAGCGTAGGGTCTGCTGCGGGCCCAGCTGGGCCAGGCGCGGCAGGTCCACGCTGATGACATGGGCGATCTTGGGATAGCCGCCAGTGCCATGGCGCTCGGCCATCAGCACGATGGGCTGGCCATCGTTGGGCACCTGGATGGTGCCGAAGCTCATGGCTTCCGAGACCAGCTCGCCCGGCGTGCTGCGCGCCAGGGGCGGGCCCTCCAGGCGGTAGCCCATGCGGTCCGACTGGGCGGTGATACGGAACTCCGCCTGCAGCAAGGCTTCGCGCGCGGCCGGTGTGAACAGCGCCCAATGCTCGCCCGGCATCACGCGCAGGGGAACGGCCTGGCCTCGCGGCTCGCGGGGCACGCTGCTGGGCAGGATGGGGCGCACCCCGGGGCCGCGCGGCGTGGGGCGGCCGCTCGCGTCCGGCGCCAGCAGCACATCGCCCTTGCGCAGGGCGCGGCCCGCAAAGCCGCCAAAGCCGCCGCGCACATAGCTGCTGCGGCTGCCCATCAGGGGCGTGATGGCCAAGCCGCCACGCACGGCCAGGTAGGCGCGCAGCCCGGCCTCGCAGGCGCCGAACTCCAGCACGCCGCCGGCCGGCACGTCCACGGCGCGGTCGGGCCGCAGGCGCCGGCCGTCCAGGCGGGCCGAGAGATCGGCGCCGCAGATTGCGATGCGGGTCGCGGCCTCGAAGCGCAGGGTGGGGCCGGTGAGCACGATCTCCAGCGTGGCTTCATCGCCGCTATTGCCGGCCAGCAGATTGGCCAGGCGGTGCGACCACTCGTCCATCACCCCGCTCACAGGCACGCCCAGGCCTTGGTAGCCGTAGCGGCCCAGATCCTGGGCCTGGGTCTGGGCCCCGGGCTTGAGCACTTCGATCTTCATGGGCGGGGCCCTTGCTGCTCGGCCAACAGGGCCAGATAGTCGGCCTGGTCGATCGCCGTAAAGCGGATCGTGTCCCCGGGCGCCAGGCGACAGGGCGCTGAGGCGGCGGGGTCGAAGAGGCGCAGGGGCGTGCGGCCGATCAGATTCCAGCCGCCCGGCGTTTCCAGCGGGTAGATGCAGGTCTGCTCGCGGGCGATGGCCACCGAGCCCGGCGGGATGCGGGTGCGCGGCTGGGCGCGGCGTGGCATGGAGAGCGTCGGGTCCAGGCCGCCGATGAAGGGGAAGCCGGGGGCGAAGCCCAGCATATAGACACGGTGGGCGCTGGCCAGGTGGCGTTCGACGACCTCGGCAGGGCTCAGGCCACAGCGCTGAGCCACCTCGGCCAGATCGGGGCCGTAGTCCTTGTCGGTCGTGCCGTAGCAGACCGGCACCTCGACCACGCGGCCGCTGTCGGCCGCGGCATCCAGGGGCCTGCTCAGGCGTTCCAGCAGCTGCTCGCGCAGGGCGGCGAATGGGCTGGTGCCGAAGCATTCCGGCCGGTAGTGCAGGGCCACGGTGGTGAAGGCCGGCACCACATCGCGCACCCCGGCGATGGGCTGCTCGCGCAGGCGCCGCACCAGGGCATGCACGCGCGCGCTGGCGGCCGGGTCCACCTCGGTGCCCAGGCGTATCAGCAGGCAGCGGTCGCCAACGGGCTCTATGAACTCGGAATCGGTGGGAGGGTTCGGCACAAGGCGTCGCAGGCAGTGTTCTCGTCAAGGCAGGCAGGGGCGCCACCGACACGAAATTATGGCTGCCCTGCTCAGGTCCGCAGGCCGCGGCGCAGCTGCACCGCTTCGGCCATGGCGGCCGGCTCGATGCCGGGGCTGCCCGCCAGATCGGCCACGCTGCGCGCCACCCGCAAGACGCGGTGGTAGGCACGCGCTGACCAGGCCAGGCGCTGGGCCGCCTGCTGCAGCAGGGCCAGGGCGGCGGGCTCGGGGCGTGCCTGCTGCTCCAGGGCCGCCCCCTCCAGCCTTGCGTTGCAGCAGCCCTGGCGGTTCAGGGCCAGCGTGCGTGCTCGTGCCACGCGGGCGGCCACCGTGGCGCTGGGCTCGCCGTCCGGCGCGGCGGCCAGCACCTGGGGCGGCAGGGCCGGCACCTCCACCAGCAGGTCCAGCCGGTCCATGAAGGGGCCGCTGAGCCGACCCTGGTAGCGCGCCACCTGGTCGGGGGTGCAGCGGCACTCGCGGCTGGGGTGGCCCAGATAGCCGCAAGGGCAGGGGTTCATGGCCGCCACCAGCTGAAATCGCGCCGGAAACTCCACCCGGCGCGCGGCCCGGGCAATCAGGATGCGACCGTTTTCCATGGGCTCGCGCAGGGCCTCCAGGGCGCTGCGGGGGTATTCGGGCAACTCGTCCAGGAACAGCACCCCATGCTGGGCCAGGGAGATCTCGCCGGGCCGCGGCGGCGAGCCCCCACCCACCAGGGCCACGCTGGAGGCGCTGTGGTGCGGGGCGCGAAAGGGGCGCTGCCCCCAGGCGGCGGGGTGGAACTCGCCGGCCAGGCTCAGCACGGCGGCGGATTCCAAGGCCTCTTCCTCGCTCAGCGGCGGCAGCAGGCCGGGCAGGCGCTGGGCCAGCATGGACTTGCCCGTGCCCGGCGGGCCGCTGAGCAAGAGGCTCAGGCCGCCCGCCGCCGCGATCTCCAGGGCCCGCTTGGGGCCGGCCTGGCCGCGGATCTCGCGCAGGTCCGGGCCGCCAAGAGTGGGCGCTGCCGCCGCTGCCGCACCGACGGGGGTAAGCGCATGCTCACCGCCGGGCACCAGTGCGGCCACGATGTCCAGCAGATGCTTGGCGCTGTAGACGGGCAGGTCCCGCACCAGGGCGGCTTCGGCCGCGCTGTCCGGCGGCAGCAGCAGGCGGCGTGCCAGACCGGCGTGCTTGATGGCCAGGCCCATGGCCAGGGCCCCGCGCACCGGGCGCAGCTCACCGGCCAGGGAGAGCTCGCCCGCGCACTCCAGACCCTCCAGGCGCTCGGCCTCGATCTGGCCGCTGGCGGCCAGCAGGCCCAGGGCGATGGGCAGATCAAAGCGACCGCCTTCCTTGGGCAGATCGGCCGGGGCCAGGCTGATGGTGATGCGCTTGTTGTGGGGAAACTCCAGACCGCTGTTCTGCAGCGCGGCGCGCACACGCTCGCGGGCCTCCTTGACCTCGGTCTCGGCCAGGCCCACCAGGGTGAAGCTGGGCAGGCCATTCGCGAGGTGCACCTCCACGCTCACCGGCGCGGCGCTGAGCCCATCCAGGGCACGGCTGTGGATAACGGCCAGGGACATTGCTTGCCACCTCCCCGGCCCGCTTCCGCGCTGAGGCTGCGGGCGGGCCTGTGAAGCCGATTGTGCAGCGCGCGCGCCGGCGCAGGTGCACGGATTCGGGGCATGCACCAAGCTGATGCCACGCCGCCCTCGATCCAAGTTGGTGCAGTTTCGCGCGGCCTCCGTGTTTGCCCTGAGCTTCGATGTGCCCTGTTGGAGGAATTTCGGGCATCGCCAGGCTGGCACGGAAGCTGCGATGCAGGGGAAGAACTCGTCCCATCCTCCCCAAAAACTTTCAGGAGTCCCGTGATGAAGTCGATGACCGCCGCGCTGATCTGCAGCACCCTCGCACTGGCTGCCGCGCTGCCTGCCCAGGCTCAGGAAGCCAGCAGCACGCTGAGCTTCAATGCCAGCCTGACCTCGGACTACCGCTACCGCGGCATCTCGCAGTCGCGCCTCAAGCCCGCGCTGCAGGGCGGCCTGGACTATGCCCACGCCAGCGGCTTCTACCTGGGCGCCTGGGGTTCCACCATCAAGTGGATCAAGGACATTCCCGGCGGCGATGCCGGTTACGAGCTGGACCTCTATGGCGGCTACAAGACCGAGATCTCCAAGGGCCTGACCCTGGACCTGGGCCTGCTGAGCTATGTCTATCCCAGCAACAAGCTCAATCCCAGCGCCAACACCACCGAGCTGTATGCCGCCCTGAGCTACGGCCCCGTGACGGCCAAGTACTCGCACGCGGTGACCAACACCTTCGGCAACGCCGACAGCAAGAACAGCGGCTATCTGGATCTGAGCGCCAGCTTCGAGCTGGCCGATGGCTGGATGCTGGCGCCGCATCTGGGCCATCAGAAGATCAAGGGCCCGGTGGGTGGCGCCGCCTCCTACACCGACTATTCGCTGACCCTGTCCAAGGACTTCAGCGGCCTGGTGCCCAGCGTGGCCCTGGTCGGCACGGATGCCGACAAGGGCTTCTATGTGCCCGGCACCAATGCCAATAGCAGCAAGTTCTTGGGCAAGAGCGCCCTGGTCGTGGCGCTCAAGTACAACTTCTAAGACCCCGCGAGGAGAGAGTCATGAAACTGATCACCGCCGTCATCAAGCCCTTCAAGCTTGACGAGGTGCGCGAAGCCCTCAGCGCCATCGGCGTGCAGGGCCTGACCGTCACCGAGGTCAAGGGCTTTGGCCGCCAGAAGGGCCATACCGAGCTGTACCGCGGCGCCGAGTACGTGGTGGACTTCCTGCCCAAGGTCAAGATCGAGGCCGCGGTGGCCGACGATGTGGTCGAGCAGGTCATCGAGGCCATCGAGGGTGCAGCCCGCACCGGCAAGATCGGTGACGGCAAGATCTTTGTCTCGCCCCTGGACCAGGTGATCCGCATCCGCACCGGCGAGACCGGTCAGGACGCCCTCTGAGCGCAGTCGCCCCCAATTTCCCGGAGATTCCTTCATGTTGAAGAAGCTATTTGCCTGCCTGGCCCTGGCAGCGGCGGCGTGTGCGCCGGTCTGGGCCCAAGACGCGGCGGCCTCGGCACCCGCCGTGGCCGAAGCCGCATCGGCCGCCTCGGCCCTGGTGGCCGCTGCAGCCGAGGCCGCCGCCTCGGCCCCTGCCGCCGCAGCCTCCGAGGCTGCCGCTCCGGCCCCCGTGCCCAACAAGGGCGACACCGCCTGGATGATGGTGTCCACCCTGCTGGTCATCCTGATGACCGTGCCGGGCCTGGCCCTCTTCTACGGTGGCCTGGTGCGCAGCAAGAACATGCTGTCGGTGCTGATGCAGGTCACGGTGGCCTTCTCCATGGTCGTGGTGCTGTGGGTGCTGTACGGCTACAGCCTGGCCTTCACCGAGGGCAATGCCTTCATCGGCGGCTTTGACCGGGTGCTGCTCAAGGGCGTCTGGGACAACGCGGCCGGCACCTTCGCCAATGCGGCGACCTTCAGCAAGGGCGTCTACATCCCCGAGATCGTGTTCGCGGCATTCCAGGCCACCTTTGCCGGCATCACCGCCTGCCTGATCGTGGGGGCCTTTGCCGAGCGCATCAAGTTCGGCGCCGTGCTGCTCTTCGTGGCCATCTGGTTCACCTTCAGCTACATCCCCATCGCCCATATGGTCTGGTTCTGGATGGGCCCGGATGCCTACAGCTCCGCCGCCGTGGCGGAAGAGATGACCAGCAAGGCCGGCCTGATCTGGCAGTGGGGCGCGCTGGACTTCGCCGGCGGCACCGTGGTGCATATCAACGCCGCTGTCGCGGGTCTGGTGGGCGCCTATATGGTGGGCAAGCGCATCGGCTACGGCAAGGAAGCCTTCACCCCGCACAGCCTGACCCTGACCATGGTGGGCGCTTCCCTGCTGTGGGTGGGCTGGTTCGGCTTCAATGCCGGCTCGGCCCTGGAAGCCAACGGCTTCGCCGCCCTGGCTTTCGCCAACACCCTGGTGGCCACCGCCGCCGCCGTGCTGGCCTGGTGCATCGGCGAGGCCCTGCTCAAGGGCAAGGCCTCCATGCTGGGCGCCGCTTCGGGTGCCGTGGCCGGTCTGGTGGCCATCACCCCGGCCGCCGGCAATGTGGGCCTGGGTGGCGGTCTGATCATCGGCTTCATCGCCGGCTTCGCCTGCCTCTGGGGCGTGACCGGCCTGAAGAAGCTGCTGGGTGCGGACGACTCCCTGGATGTGTTCGGCGTGCACGGCGTGGGCGGCATCGTCGGCGCCCTGCTGACCGGCGTGTTCAACTCGCCCAATCTGGGCGGCCCCAGCGCCGTGGCCGACTGGGTCACGGTTGGCATGATCGCCCCCGATGCCTACTCCATCGCCAGCCAGGTCTGGGTGCAGGCCAAGGGCGTGCTGCTGACCATCGTCTGGTCGGGTGTGGTGTCCCTGATCGCCTACAAGATCGTGGACATGGTGATCGGTCTGCGTGTCTCGGAAGAAGCCGAGCGCGAGGGCCTGGACATCACCTCGCACGGCGAGACCGCGTATCACAAGTGATGCCGCTGCGGCGCCCGCTGCCGGGCGCCGCGCAGATGGCACAAGGCCGCCCCTCGGGGCGGCCTTTCTTCTTGGCGCTGGGTGTGCGGCGCCCGTCTACTGCAGGCGTTCGAGCTGGTAGCCGCGTTGTTCCAGCAGGCGGGGCAGGGCCTGGGGGCCGGTCATGTGCAGGGCGCCCACGGCGGCAAAGGGGCGGTGGCCGGCCTGGATCAGCGCGTCGATGCGCTCGGCCAGATGCGGGTTGCGCGCGTCGTTCAGGCGCTGCAGCTGGGCCCGCTCGGCGGCGTTGCGCGCGCACTCGCACCATTGCTCATAGTTCGCCAGCGTGTCCAGATCGCTGCGTTCCCAGGCCTCGGCCAGGCGCTTGAGCACCGGGCGCGCCTTGCCCTGCTCCAGCAGGTCCAGCAGCTCCGAGGTGGCCTCCATGGCCTCGGCGGGCTCGCGCGGCAGCAGGGCGTCCAGCTGCAGCTCCACCGTCTCCAGCGAGACCACGGGACGCTGCACGCTGTGCGCCATGCCGCTGAGCACCTGCTCCTGGGCATAGGCCGGATCCAGGCCCTCCCGGCGTGCCTCCACCAGGGTCAGGGTGAAGGCCTGCATCAGCGGATGGGGAATGGTGGCCAGGCTGCCCTTGGGCAGGCAGGCCTTGGCCTCATGGCGGTCCAGGCGCTGGCGCAAGGGGGCGTCGGGCTCCAGACGGCGCAGGCTCAGCCCCGCGCTCATCTGCTGCTGCACGGCCGGATCGGCAGGGTCCAGCTCCAGCGCCAGCATATCGCTGTCCTGCAGGGCCGCGGCCAGCTTGGGGCCGGGAATGGCCCAGTCCAGCTTGCCGACATGAATGCTGCCGTAGAGATAGGCCTGGCGGCCGTCCTTGCTCAGGCGCCAGAGCAGGCCACGGTCGCTGGCACGCGCCTGGGCGGCTTGCAAGGCCTCGGGGCTGGGAGGCTTGGCCGCGGGGGGGCAGGTCTCGACCGGTGCGGCAAGCGCCTGCTTGCGGGCCTGGCCGGCTTTGGCCTTGGCTGTGGTCTTGGCCTTGGGCTTGGCGGGCTTGGCCTGCTGGGTGCTCTTGGGGCTTTTTGAGTTCTTGGCGGTCTTGCTGTTCGTGCCGCTGGGTGCGGCCGCGGCCGGCTGCTGCTGCAGCAGGAACAGGGCGCCGCACAGCAGCAGGGCCAGGGGCAGGCGGCGTGATGGCGGCAAGGAGGACGGACGTTGAGGCATAGCCGGACTCTAAGCCCTGGCAGAGCGGGTGAGGCCTTGCGTACGCAGCAAGCGCCCCCAGCTTGCTCCTAGAATGGTTTCCACTTGCTTCCAACTGCCCGTTCCGGGCGGCAATCGCCCATGGTTCCCCACCTGATCACCGCACTGAACGGCCCCATCAACGAGCTGGAACAGCGCATCCTCGAATCCATGCCGGCGATCGAGCGCTGGTTCCGCCTGGAGTGGATGGAGCACACGCCGCCCTTCTACAGCTCGGTGGACATCCGCAATGCGGGCTTCAAGCTCGCGCCGGTGGACACCAATCTCTTCCCGGGTGGCTTCAACAATCTCAATCCCGAGACCCTGCCTTTGGCAGTGCAAGCCGCCATGGCGGCGATCGAGAAGATCTGCCCCGAGGCCAAGAACCTGCTGCTGGTGCCCGAGGCTCACACCCGCAATACCTTCTACCTGGCCAATATCGCCACCCTGGTGCGCATCTTCAACCAGGCCGGCCTGAATGTGCGCCTGGGCAGCCTGGACCCGGCCATCACCGGGCCCACCCAGCTGGCCCTGGCCGATGGCGGCAGCCTGACCCTGGAGCCCCTGCAGCGCACGCGCGGTCGCCTCGGACTCAAGGACTTCGATCCCTGCACCATCCTGCTCAACGACGATCTGTCGGCCGGCATTCCCGCGGTGCTTCAGAACCTGCATGAGCAATACCTGCTGCCGCCCCTGCATGCGGGCTGGGCCCTGCGGCGCAAGCACCAGCATTTCAAGGCCTATGAAGAGGTGGCCAAGAAGTTTGCCAAGCTCATGGGCATGGACCCCTGGCTGATCAACCCCATGTTCAGCCATCTGGACGGCCTGGACTTCGCCAGCGGCGAGGGGCTGGACGCCTTGCAGACGCAGACCGATGCGCTTTTGACCAAGGTGCGCCGCAAGTACAAGGAATACGGCATCAACGAAAAGCCTTTCGTGATCGTCAAGGCCGACACCGGCAGCCAGGGCCGCTGCATCACCACGGTGCGGGATGCCAAGGATCTGGAGACCCTGGGCCTCAAGCGGGGCGATCAGGCCTGCCGTCTGCCGGACGGCCAGCCGGTGAACGCGGTGCTGATCCAGGAGGGCGTGGCCACCTATGAGCGCGTCAACGAGGCCGTGGCCGAGCCGGTGGTCTACATGATGGACCGCTATGTGGTGGGCGGCTTCTACCGCGTGCACGCCGAGCGCGGCGTGGACGAGAACCTCAATGCCCCCGGCTCCAGCTATGTGCCCCTGGCCTTTGCCGAGTCCACCCAGCTGCCGCGACCCGGTGCCAAGCCCGGCGCCAGCGCGCCCAACCGCTTCTATATGTACGGCGTGATCGCGCGTCTGGCCATGCTGGCCGCCAGCTATGAGCTGGAGGCCACCGATCCCGATGCCGAGGTCTATGCCTGACTGAGCGGGCCCTGCTCCGCGGCCAGTCCCCCCTGCTGCCGGAGCAGTTCGATGAAGCGATCCACAAAGGGGTTGCTCATCTCCTCGGCCTGCCAGGCGCACAGTCCGCCCAGGCCCAGATCCAGGTCCAGCGGCAGCAGGCGCACGGCGCCCGAGAGGGCGGCCGAGCGCGCGATGGGTGAGGGCATGATGGCGACCAGGGGCATGCGCTGCAGCAGGCCCAGGGTCAGCATCAGATCGTCGGTCTGCAGCACATTGCTGGGCAGGGGCAGGCCGAGCTGGTGCCAGAAGCGGTCGCGCCGCACGCGCGAGCGCGTGCCCGGCAGGGGCCAGATCCAGGCCTGCTCGTTGAGCGTCTCCCAGCTCAGCCGCCGCTCACGGGCCAGCGGATGCACGCTGCTGATCACCACCCGCTCCTGCACCGGCATCACGCTGTGGGCGCGCAGCTCCGGGGGCGCGTCACCCACCTGACGGGCCACCACCAGATCCAGCCGGCCCTGGCGCAGGTCCTCGAACATGCCGCTCAGCGCATGGGTGCGAACCGCCAGGCTCAGCTGCGGCAGCTCTTCCTTCATGCGGGCGATGGTGTCAAAGAGCAGGGGGTTGAGGGCCGCATTGGTCGCGCCGATCAGCAGCTCCCCGCTGGCACCGCGCATCAGGGCCGCGGCTTCCTCGCTGCCGCGGCGCAGCAGCTGTTCCATGCGCTGGGCCAGCCGCACCATCTGCGCGCCCAGCGGTGTGGCACGAATGCTGCGGCCGCGGCGCAGAAACAGGGTTTTCCCTAAGGCTCGTTCCACCTCGCCCAGGGACTTGCTGATGGCGGGTTGGGTCACATGCAGGGCATCGGCCGCAGCACTCAGGGAACCCGCCTTGGACAGGGCCAGCAGCATGCGCAGCTGGCGCAGGCTCAGGCGCTGCATCACAAAGGCCTCCACCTGCTCGGGTGTGACCTCTTCTTCTGGAGGCATAACTTCAGGAAAAGCTTTGTAAAGAAAGTGTCATGGATTGTGCCTGCCCAATCCCTAGGGTGTGGAGCTACCTCCTTCCCACTCACCAGATACAGGACCGTCCGATGACCCCTCGTCATTCCCTGATCGCCCTGGCCGCCATGATGGTGGCCCTGCAGGCCCAAGCCCAGACCACAGGCAGCAACACCCTGAACCGTGTTGAGGTCACGGGATCGATGATCAAGCGCATCAGCGCCGAAACACCCTCGCCTGTGCAGGTCATCTCGCGCAGGGAAATCGAGGAGTCCGGTGTGACGACTGTTGACGAATTCCTGCGGCAAAACCCCGCCGTCGGGGCGGGCTCGCTGAACGACACGGCGAGCAATTCATTCAACAGCGGTACCGCCTCCATTGGCCTGCGTGGCCTGGGCTCTGCAGCCACCCTCACCTTGCTGAACGGGCGGCGCCTTGGCGCAGCCCCGACGGCAGACCCGAACACCGGCCGTTCCACCATTTACAACCTGAACGCGATCCCGATGGCTGCGGTCGATCGCATCGAGATTCTGAAGGATGGCGCCTCGGCAACCTATGGCTCCGATGCCATCGCCGGTGTCGTCAACATCATCCTGCGCAAGGACTTCGACGGTTTGGCCATTGACGCTGGTACGGCGTTCAACGATGACGGCAAACACCGTGTCGACCGCGCGTCGCTGGCTTACGGCTTTGGTGAATCACTCGCCAAGGGCCTGAACCTCGTGGCAACCTTGGACTTCAATTCCCGCAAGCCTGTGCGCACGGCCGATACTCGTGACGATGTCCAAGCCGATCTGTACGGACGTTATGAGGGCAGCTTCACCCCCAGCTCGACCAGTGTGCCGACTGGCAACTACTACACCCTCTCTGGCAGCGGCTCGGGTACGTTCCGCCAAGCCGGGTCTGGTTGCCCCGATGCCAACATCATCGGCAAGGGCCTGTCGACCGCGGTACCGCTGTGGACAACCGCCTCCTTTTGGCGAGCCGGCGAATGCCGCTTTGACACCGAAAATGATCCGAACGCGCAACGCGTCGGTGCCCAAGATCGCGTGGGCAGCTTGCTGCGCGCCAGCTACGCCGTCAACGATACGACGCAGGTCTTCGGCGAGCTGATGCTGTCCTCCACCAAGAGCGTCTACGGCCGCGCCAATCCGACCCGCACCGAGTCCCGGACCGTCTGGGCCAATGCGGATGCCAAGCTGCAGGTCTTCGACGGCCTGCGCCTGCCGGTCGGCCATCCCGACAATCCCTTCAACACGACCATCGGCATGCGCTACCGCTTTGCCGACATCCAGTCGCAGGACATTTCTGAAACCCGGAACGCTCGATTCCTGGCCGGCGTCAGCACAACCGTCGGCGCCTGGGATATTGAAACGGCGGTGTTGCATCACTACCAGACGCTGGATCAGCGCGTGACCAACCAGCTGACGGTGCAGGGCCTGAAGAACGCGATTGCCACACGCAGCTATCGCTTCAATGGGCAAACGAATTCGGCGCAAGCCATCAATGACCTGGTTGACGATGTGTTGACGGAAGGCGTGAGCCGCTACACCTCGGTGGATGTGCGGGCAACGCGCGAACTGTTCCAGCTGCCTGGTGGCATGGCCGCGCTGGGCACCGGCGCCGAACTGCGCAAGGAGAGCATGTCGGTGCAACCGGACGCGCTCTTGGCGAGTGGTGGCTTCATCGGCCGCGGCTCTGCCTCGGCCTCGGGTAGCCGCAACTCCGGCGCGGCCTATGTCGAGCTCCAGCTCCCGCTGCTGAAGCAGCTGGAGACGCAAGTCGCCCTGCGCGCCGAGAACTACCAGGACTTTGGTTCGGCCACAACCGGCAAGCTGGGCGCCAAGTACCAGCTGGGCAAGGCGGCCGCGATTCGCAGCACCTATGCGACCGCGTTCCGCGCCCCGGCGCTCTCGCAGATCAATGCCGGCAACGTTGCATCGTTCAGCAACAGCAGCAATCCAGAGGATCCGCTGCGCTGCCCGGTGACGAAGGCGACAGCCGACTGCTCCTCCTCGCGCAGCATCCCGGCCGCGATCCTGGCCAACAAGGAGCTGCGCCCGGAAACCTCCAAGAGCTTCACCCTGGGCCTGCTGCTTGAGCCCAGCCGCTACGTGAACCTGGCGATCGATGGCTTCTATTACGACCGTCGCAACGAGGTGAATCGCCCCAGCGTGGCCGATGTGTTGCGCAATCCGACCGCCTTCCCTGGCGGTATCGTGCGCAACCCGGATCCGAGCACCTGGCTGCCTGGTGTGCCGAACTCCGGCCCGATCGACTATGTGGTCCGCCAGTTCCGCAACCTCAATCGCACCATCGTGGCCGGCTTCGACATCGACGGGCGTGTCCGTCTGCCGCTGCCGGAAACCATGGGTGTCATGGAGCTTGGCCTGCAGACGACCACCCTGACTCGCCGTGATTCCGCATCCCTGCCTGACGATCCTTTGACGAGTGACCGCGGTGACGAGGACACGCCGACCAACCGGGGCAGTGTGTCGGCCAAGTGGAGCGGTGGTGACTGGCGCCTGAGCGGCAAGCTCAATCATGTGGATCCGATGCGCAATACCAGCGTCACTTCCAGCGTCTGCAAGCGCTACACCGACGGTGGCAACCCGGAGCTTTGTGGCATTGCGCGCTGGAACACCGTTGACTTGGGTGTGGGCTACAAGGGCTTCAAGAACCTGAACCTGAGCCTGAACATCGACAACGTTCTGGATCGCAAGGCCAATTACGACGCCTTGGAAACCACCAGCTTCAACAACCAGTACCACAGCGGTCGCGGACGCTACTTCAGCTTCTCCGCCAAGTACAAGTACTGAGCTGAGGCGGGTTAGCGACCCGTGTGACGGGGGCTTCGGCCCCCGTCTTGTTTTGTGCTTCTGGAGTCTTGCGCATGTCCAAACCGAATCGATCCCTGATCCAGTCAGGCCTGACTTCCGTGCTGGCCCTGGGCCTGAGCCTGCTGAGCGCCTGCTCCAGCACGGGTCCCTCCCGGCCCTCGGTCCCCGTTGAACAGCCCGTAGCTGGCCTCCTCACACAAGGCATCCCGCCCCTGCCCACCGCACCCCGCGCGGCACCGGTCTATGAGGCGCCGGCCCTGCGCTTCGTGGACTGGCATCCGCAGCAGCTGGAGATGCTGGTGCTGGCCCGCCATCAAGGCCTGATGCAGCTGCACCGCCTGGCGCAGGCGGGCGGCCGGCTCGAGCTCCTGAGCCGCGGTGCCGATCCGGTGGACGATGCGCGCTGGGAACCCGAGCAGGGGCGCTATCTGGTCTTCAGCCGCGATCAGGGTGGGGACGAGGCCTTCAGGCTCTACCGTCTGGACGCCAGCGGCCCGGCCGGGGAGGGCGTGGCGCTCACGCCCGCCGGCGCGCGGGTCAATGGCTTTGCCTTCCTGCCGCAAGGTCAGGGCTTGGTCTATCTGCTGGAGCAGCTGGACCGCCAGGCCCAGGGGCAGGGCGGCGAGCGGCGCGCGCGCAGCTGGCTGCAGTGGGTGGACCCGCTGAATCCGGCCAGCACCCGCCGCCTGGGCGAGGTGGAAGGCGGGCGCTTCGGCGATCTGCGCGTCAGCCCCGGCGGCGCCATCACCGTGCTGCGCAGCCAGGGCAAGCAGAGTCAGCTGCTGCGCTACACGCTGGATGGCGCGGCGCCCCAGGCCTTGGGCGCGGCGCGCCAGATCGATTCGCAGGAGGAGGCCGATGAGGAGTTTCTGTGGAGCCGCCTGGCCCTGCAGGGCGACTTCCGTCATCTGGTGCGCACCTCCCTGGACAGCGGCGCGCGCGAGCCCCTGCTGGCCCGGGCCCTGGGCGGCGATCTGGAGGCCGTGGCCGTGCCGGCCCCCGGCCTGCAACAGCCCCTGGCCCTGGTGAGCAATGAGGCGGGACTCTCCGCCCTGTGGCTGTACGAGGGCCGCGACGCGGCCGCGGCGCCGCGCCGCATTGCGACGGAGCTGCCGGCCGGCGTGCTGCGCAATCCGCGCTGGCATCCGCGTTACCCGGTGCTGGGCTTCTCCCATGTCTGGACCCAGAGCCCCGGCCAGCTCTACAGCTGGGATGCGCGCGACCAGCGCCTGCAAGCCTGGTCCGGCGCGGACGAGAAGAACCAGCCCCTGCGCACCGAGCTGCTGCGCTGGAAGAGCTTTGACGGGCTGGAGATCACGGGCCTGCACACGCCGCCGCCGGCGCGTTTCACCGGCCCGCGGCCTGTCTACATCAGCCTGCACGGCGGCCCGGCCTCGCAGTCACGTCCCGGCTATCTGTCGGCCACCCTGCGCCAGCTGGTGGAAGAGCATGGCGTGCACCTTATTCAGCCCAATGTGCGTGGCTCGGACGGCTTCGGCAAGCGCTTCCTAGCCCTGGACAACGGCCGTCTGCGCGAGAACGCCACCCGGGATGTGAGCGCCCTGCTGGACCTGATTGCCCGCCGGCCCGATATGGACGCGGCCAAGGTCATCGTGGCGGGGGGCAGCTATGGCGGCTATCTGACCCTGGCCGTGGCGGCGGCCGAGGCGCCGCGCATCGCCGGCAGCATCTGCCGCGTGGGCATTGCCAACTTCGTGAGCTTTCTGGAGAACACAGAAAGCTACCGGCGCGACAACCGCCGCGCCGAGTATGGTGACGAGCGCGACCCGGCCATGCGCGAATTCCTGACCCGCATCTCCCCCCTGTCCCGCGTGCAGCAGATGAGCAAGCCCATGTTCATCGTGCACGGCCGCAACGATCCGCGCGTGCCCTATGGCGAGGCTCAGCAGATGGCGGCCGCCCTGCAGGCCCAGGGCACGCCCCTGTGGTTCCTCACCGCCGAGGAGGAGGGACATAGCGTTGCCAAGCCCGCCAACCGCGAGTATCTGCAGCGCGCCACCCTGGAGTTCGTGCGTCGGGTGCTGGCGGGGCAAGCCCTGAGCGCCCCCTGATCCCGGGCCTGTTTGGGGCTGTTGCACTGCACAAAAGCGGGAGCACAATACGGTTTTTGATATTGCGGCGCCCTGCTCGGCGCCGCCCTCGTCTGTGACAGCCTCGACAACGAAGCAGAGCCCCACCGTCCTGGCGGGCATGACCCTGGGCGCCTTGGGTGTCGTCTATGGCGACATCGGCACCAGCCCGCTGTACGCGCTCAAGGAAGTCTTTCACGGCGGGCATGTGCCCCTGAGTCCGGACAATATCCTGGGCGTACTCTCCCTGCTGTTCTGGACCATGACCATCGTGGTCTCGCTCAAGTACGTGCTGCTCATCCTGCGCGCGGACAATAACGGCGAGGGCGGTCTGATTGCCATGCTGGCCCTGGCGACCCAAGCCGTGCGCGACAAGCCCCGGCTGCGCCGCGTGCTGATGCTGGTGGGACTTTTCGGCACGGCCATCTTCTTTGGCGATGCCGTCATCACCCCGGCCATGACCGTGCTGGGCGCGGTGGAGGGCATCGATGTCTACGCGCCCCAGTACCATGATTTCATCGTGCCGATCGCGGTGCTGGTGCTGGCCGGCTTGTTTGCCGTGCAGCGCCTGGGCACCGCCGGCGTCGGCAAGGCCTTCGGTCCGGTGATGCTGGTCTGGTTCAGCAGCCTGGCCCTTTTGGGCCTGCCCCAGGTCATGGCCAATCCCGAGGTGCTGGCCGCGATGAATCCGGCCCATGCCTTGCGCTTTTGCCTGGAGTACCGCTGGATTGCCTTTGTGGCCCTGGGGGCCGTGGTGCTGGTGGTGACCGGCGGTGAGGCGCTCTATGCCGACCTGGGCCACTTCGGCAAGAGGCCCATACGCATTGCCTGGTATGGCATCGTGATGCCGGCCCTGGTCATCAACTACTTCGGCCAGGGTGCCCTGCTGCTCAAGGACCCCAGTGCGATCAAGAACCCCTTCTACCTGATCGCACCCGACTGGGCCGAGATTCCGCTCTTCGTGCTGGCGACCCTGGCCGCCATCGTGGCCTCCCAGGCCCTGATCACGGCGGCCTTCTCCGTCACCAAGCAGGCCATCCAGCTGGGCATCCTGCCGCGCATGCGCATCCTGCACACCTCGGTGCGCGACACGGGTCAGATCTATGTGCCCTTCGTCAACTGGGGGCTCTTTGTCTTTGTGCTGCTGGCGGTGGTGCTGTTCGGCTCCTCCAGCAAGCTGGCCGGCGCCTATGGCGTGGCGGTGACCATCGACATGACCATCACCACGGTCATGACCTTCTTCGTGATCCGCTATGGCTGGCGCTATCCCTTGCCGCTGTGCGTGGTGGCCACCGGCGTGTTCTTCATCATCGACGTCACCTTCCTGGCCTCCAACCTGCTCAAGCTGCTGCACGGCGGCTGGTTCCCGCTGCTGATCGGCATCGGCATGTTCACCCTGATGCTGACCTGGAAGCAGGGCCGACGTCAGCTCAGCCAGAAGCTGCGTGAGGACGCCATCGATCTGCGCAGCTTCCTGGAAGCGGTTTTCGTCAGCCCGCCCACCCGCGTGGCCGGCACGGCCGTCTTTCTCTCGGCGGAGCAGGGTGTGACGCCCAACGCCCTGCTGCACAACCTTAAGCACAACAAGGTGCTGCACGAGCAGAACCTCTTTGTCTCGGTCAAGCACCATGAGGTGCCCTGGGTGGGCTTCGAGAAGCGTGTGGAAGTGCAGAACCTGGGCAACGATTGCTGGCAGGTCAGCATCAACTTCGGCTTCAAGAACGAGCCCGATGTGCCCGAGGCCCTGAAGCTGCTGGAGCAGCGTGGCGTGCAGCTGGAGGAGATGGAGACCAGCTACTTCCTCTCGCGTGACATCGTCATCCCGACCATGGGTGGCGGCATGGCGCCCTGGCGCGAGAAGCTCTTCGCCAGCATGCACCGCAATGCCGCCGCCGCGGCCGACTTCCTGCACCTGCCCACCAACCGCATCGTGGAGCTGGGCGCCAAGGTCGAGATCTGAGCCCGCCCTGGCCCTGTCTGTCGCGGACTTGCAACGCCAATGAGAATTATTCTCATATAAGATGCGCGCCTTGCCGGTGTGCCAGCCCTCCTGCGGGAGGGCGGCGCACCGATCCCTGCTGAGCCTGCCAGCCTCTCGCCCGCTGCTCGATTTCCCCTAGCAGCCCGACCCGCCGCCGGTACCGCCCGCCGCGGGTCCGTCACGGAGTGCCCATGGCCCGCAGTCTTGTCTCCCCTTCCTCGCGCCGCCGCATGCGCGAGGCCTTTGTCCCCGCCTCCATGGCCCTGGCCGTCATCGGCCTGTGTGCCGCGGCTCAGGCCCAGTCGCCGGCCACACCGGCCGCCCCCCGCCTGGCCCAGCCTGATCTGCCCAAGCTGACCGTCACGGCCACCCGCCTGGAAACGCCCGAGGACCAGGTGGCCGCCACGGTTACCACGCTCAGCGCCCAGGACATCGCGCGCAAGCTGGCAACCGACCTCAAGGACCTGCTGCGCGACGAAGCCGGCGTGGCGGTGCGCTACCAGCCCAACCGCAGTTCGGCCGCCTTCTACAGCACGGGCCGGGGCGGCAACGAGGGCATCAATATCCGTGGCCTCGAGGGCAACCAGGTGCTGCTGCAGACCGATGGCGTGCGTCTGCCCATGGTCTACAGCAGCGGGCCGGTGTTTGCCGGGCGCGGCGATTACATCGATGTGGAGGCCTTCAAGCAGGTGGAAATCCTGCGCGGCGCCTCCTCCAATGCCTATGGCAGCGACGGCCTGTCCGGCGCGGTCAGCTTTGTCACCAAGGATCCGTCCGACCTGCTGCCGCGTGGCCAGTCCTCGCAGGCGGCGCTCAAGCTGGGCCATGCCACGGTGGACAAGTCCAGCAGCCTGGTGCCCAGCTATGCCTTCCGCGCGGCGCAGTGGGAGGGCCTGGTGCTGGCCAGCCTGCGCCGCGGGCACGAGACCGACAACCGGGGCGAGCGCGAGACCCGCGACCGCAGCCGCACCGTGGGCAATCCGCAGGATGTGGCCTCCCACTATGTGCTGGGCAAGCTGATCTACAAGCTCGATGCCCGTCAGCAGCTCAAGCTCTCGCTGGAGCATCTGGACCGCGATGTGGACACCCAGGTCTTTACCCTGTTTGGTGATCCGATGTTTCCGACGCACACGCGCGTCGACGCCGGCGAGCGCATCAACCGCAGCCTGATCAAGCTGGACTACCGCTATGTAGACAGCAGCAATCCGCTGTTCCAGCGCGCGAATGCCCAGCTCTACTGGCAGGACGCCAAGAACCGCCAGCTGGGCTATGAGGAACGCAGCAATACCAGCGTCTGGAACAGCCGCTCGCGCGATGCTTTCTATGCCGAGCGCATGGTGGGCGGCTCCCTGCAATTCGAGAGCCATCTGCCGCAGCAGCGCCTGCTCTACGGCATGGACATCTCCAGCACCCTGGTGCACTCGCTCAAGGAGGGGGCCAACTATCTGAATGGCAGCCTGGTCACGGCCCCGCCGCCGGCCGGCTTCGGACCGGTCAACAAGAGCTTTCCGGATACCGACTACCGGCTGCTGGGCCTCTTCGTTCAGGACGAGATCAGCTGGGGCCAGTTCATGCTCACCCCGGGTCTGCGCCTGGACCGCTTCGAGCTGGATCCGCGCCAGGGTGATCCGCTCTACAGCATCAACAACCCGGCCACGCCGGCCAAGCTCAGCGATCATGAGCTCTCGCCGCGTCTGGGCCTGGTCTGGACCCACACGCCCATGCTGCGCGTCTATGGCCAGTACGCGCATGGCTTTCGCGCGCCCACGCCCAGCCAGCTCAACGGCGGCGTGACCAATCTGAATTCGCGCCCCGCCTACACCTCGGTGGGCAATCCCGATCTCAAGCCCGAGACCAGCGATGCCTTCGAGCTGGGCCTGCGCGGCCGCAGCGACACCCTGCGCTACCAGCTGGCGCTCTTCAAGTCGCGCTACAAGGACTTCATCGCAGCCAACCAGACCGTCGGCGGCAGCGGCAGCGCGGCCGATCCCCTGGTGTTCAAGTCCGTCAATCTCAATGGCGCCCGCATCAGCGGTGTCGAGCTCTCGGGCGCCTGGACCTTCCTGCCGCAATGGACACTGAGTGCCAGCTACGCCCACACCAAGGGTGATAGCGAGGCCCCCGATGGCAGCCGCACGCCGCTGGAGAGCGTGGAACCCGACAAGGGCGTGCTGGGCCTGCGCTACGAGCAGGCCGGGGTCTGGGGCGCCGAGCTCAAGCTCACCGGCATGAAGAGCCAGCGCCGCAATCCCGACCCCAGCCGCAACTACACGCCCAAGGGCTTCGTGGTCGGCGATCTGAACGCCTGGTGGGAGATCGACAAGCGCTGGAGCCTGAATGCGGCCCTGAGCAATATCGGCGATGTGAAGTACTGGCAGTGGTCCGATGTGCGTGGCATTGCGCCTGGCAATATCGCCCTGGATGCCTACACCCAGCCGGGCCGCAACATCAGCGCCAGCGTGCGCTACCAGTTCTGAGCCCTGCGCTGCGGCGCTTCAAAAGGGCTGCAGCTCAAAGCGGCCCGGCTGAAGATGGGCCAGCTGGCGCTGGCCCAGGGGCCGCCAGGCCTCGACATCATCGCCCAGGGGCTCGGAGGCCACGGCGCAGCCGCCAGCCTGCGGCTTGAGGTAGAGGGTGGGGGCCGCGTCGTCACTGGCATAGCGCAGGGCCCAGATCTGCTGGCCGTCGGCCAGCGCAGCCGCAAAGCGCAGCGGTGCCTTGATGTCTCGGGCCTGCATCAGGGCTTCCGTGTGCTGCAGCACGGCGCGCATGGCCTCGGGCGCCGACATGCCCTCCTGCAGCTGGGCCATGATCAGCAGGAACAGCAGTTCCGAGTCCGTGGCCCCGCGCCGCTGCTCGTACAAATGATCGGGCAGCGCGCTCTCCAGGACCCGCCGCAGCTGGCCATAGCCGCCCACCTGGCCGTTGTGGATGAAGAGATAGCGGCCGTAATGAAAGGGGTGGCAGTTCTGCCGCGCGATGCCGCCGCCGGTGGCCGCGCGCACATGGGCGAGGAACAGGCGTGACTGCACCGTGGCCGAGAGCGAGAGCAGGTTTTCGTCCGACCAGGCGGGCATCACCTCGCGGTAGACGCCGGGCGTTTCGCGCTCGCCATACCAGCCGATGCCAAAGCCGTCGCCATTGGTCACGGTTTTGGACTCTTCGGCCTGCAACGACTGCCGCACCAGGGAGTGGCGCGGCCGGCAGACCAGCTGCTCCAGATAGATGGGATCTCCCAGATAGGCCAGGAACCGACACATCGAGCCACCTCCGCGATTGCGCTGCTTGAATGCCCTTATGCTGCCGCGCATGCGGCGTTTGCTCAACGACATTTCGCTGCCCGCCACGGTGGCGGGCTTTGTGGCCGTGCTGGTGGGCTTCACCAGCTCGGTGGCCATCGTCTTCCAGGCCGCCCAGGCCCTGGGGGCCACACCGGCACAGACGGCCTCCTGGATCTGGGCCCTGGGCCTGGGCATGGGCATCACCAGCCTGGGCCTGGCCCTGTGGACGCGCCAGCCCGTGCTCACCGCCTGGTCCACGCCGGCCGCGGCCCTGCTGGCCGGCAGCACGGGCCTGGGCATGAGCGAGGCGATCGGCGCCTTTCTGATGTGTGGCGCGCTGATCCTGCTCTTTGGCGTGACGCGCTGGTTCGAGCGTCTGATGGACCGCATCCCCCTGGCCGTGGCCGCCGCCCTGCTGGCCGGGGTGCTGGCCCGCTTCGGCCTGGACGCGGTGCTCACCGTGCGCAGCGAACCCGCTATCGTGCTGGTCATGGCCCTGGCCTATCTGCTGGGGCGGCGCTGGCTGCCGCGCTATGCCGTGCCCCTGGTGCTGCTCAGCGGCGTGGCGGTGGCGGCCGGCCTGGGCCGCATCCATATGGAAGGCGTGCATTGGGGCTGGGCCGTACCGGTCTGGACCACGCCCAGCTTCAGCCTTTCGGCCCTGGTGGGCGTGGCCCTGCCCATGTTTCTGGTGACCATGGCCTCGCAGAACCTGCCCGGCGTGGCGGCCCAGCGCGCGGCGGGCTACCAGACCCCGGTGTCCGCCTCCATCTCCGCCACCGGCCTGGCCACCCTGATGCTGGCGCCCTTTGGCGGCTATGCCTTCAATCTGGCCGCCATCACGGCCGCCATCTGCACCGGCCGCGAGGCGCATGAGGACCCCGCCCGGCGCTACACCGCCGCGGTGATGGCCGGCGTCTTCTACATCGCCGTGGGCCTGGCCGGCGGTGCGGTTGTGGGCCTGCTGGCCGCCATTCCGCGCGAGCTGGTGGCCGCGGTGGCGGGCCTGGCCCTGCTGGGCACGATTGCCGGCGGGCTGAACACCGCGCTCAAGGACGAGCAGCACCGCGACGCCGCCATCCTGACCTTTCTGGTCACGCTCTCGGGCCTGACGGTGCTGGGCGTAGGCTCGGCCTTCTGGGGGGTGGTGGCCGGCACGGTGGCGCTGCTCTTCGCCCGATTCCGCGCGCGTTGAGAGGCCTGGCCGATAATCTCGCCCCCACCGACAAAGAGGCTTGCCATGAAGAAGACGTTCCAACTCCAGATCGAAGGCAAGCATCCCGAGCGCCTGCTGGAGGCCATCAAGCACGAAATCCGCCAGTACATGAAGCGCGAGCGTCGCAAGACCCTGCCCTCGCAGATGGACTTCTGGGACTTCGACTGCCGCTTCGGCCTGACGGAGGACACCGCCGAGGTCTGCCATGTGGGCGCCTTCATGGACCGCATCAACGAGGCCGCGGCCGCAGGTGCGCCAGCCTTCTACCTGGAGCTGCTGGCCAAGCCGGCCCAGCGCCGCTTTGTGCCGCGCCCGGCCCAGGCCAAGCCGGCCGCCGAGGATGTGGCGGCGGACGACGAGCAAGACGCCTGAACCCCGGGCCCGGCAGCGCGGCGCCCGCCGTGCCACACTGCGGCCCGTCATCCTGCAAGAATGCGCCACGCCCATGATCCTGCTCTTCGTCGCCGACCCGCTGGAAACGTTCAAGACCTACAAGGACACCACGTTCTCGATGATGCGCGAGGCCGCCCGGCGCGGCCATGTGCTCTGGGCCTGCCATCCGGCGGACCTGGTCTGGGTCAGCGGCGGCCGGGTCACGGCGCGCGGCGCGCGGCGCATCGCGCTCACCGGCGATGAACACGACTGGTTCCGCACCGAGGAAACGGCCGATCTGGGCCTGGCCGCCGGCACCGACGCCATCATCATGCGCAAGGACCCGCCCTTTGACAGCGAGTTCTTCTACGCCACGCATCTGCTGTCCCAGGCCGAGCGTGAGGGCGCACGCGTCTTCAACAAGCCGGCCGCGCTGCGCGACCACCCCGAGAAGCTGGCCATCCTGGAGTTTCCCGAGTACATCTCGCCCACCCTGGTGACGCGCAGCCCCGAGGCCATCAAGGCCTTTCACGCCGAGCACCGCGACATCATCCTCAAGCCCCTGGATGGCATGGGGGGCATGGGTATCTTCCGCGTGGGCCCCGATGCGCTGAACCTGGGCTCCATCATCGAGACCCTCAACAAGGGCGGCGCCGAAACCGTAATGGTGCAGCGCTACGTGCCCGAGATCGTCAAGGGCGACAAGCGCGTGCTGGTCATCGGCGGCGAGGTCGTGCCCTGGTGCCTGGCCCGCATTCCGCAGGGCAGCGAGATCCGCGGCAATCTGGCGGCGGGCGGCAAGGGCGTGGCCCAGCCCATCAGCGCGCGCGACCGGGAGATCGCCGAGGGCGTGGCGGCCCGGCTGGCACCGCGCGGCCTGCTCTTGATGGGCCTGGACGTGATCGGCGACTGCCTCACCGAGATCAATGTCACCAGCCCCACGGGCTTTCAGGAGATCAGCCGTCAAAGCGGCATCGATGTGGCCCAGCTCTTTGTCGATGCGCTGGAGCGTGAGCTGGCTCGACGCTAGACCCGAAGCCGGGGCGCTGTCACACCTCGTGGACAATCGCGCCCATGGCAGTCCTCTCCATCTCCAACGCCCATCTCGCTTTCGGCCATGTGCCCCTGCTGGATGGCGCCAACTTCGCCCTTGAGACCGGCGAGCGCGTGGGCCTGATCGGCCGCAACGGCACGGGCAAGTCGTCCTTGCTGAAAATCCTGGCCGGCATCGAGAAGCTGGACGACGGTCTGCTGCAGCTGCAGCAGGGCCTGACCAGCGTCTATGTGCCGCAGGAGCCCGAGCTCAATCCCGAGGCCAGCATCTTCGAGGTGGTGAGCGAGGGCGTGGCCGAGGCCAAGGCCTTGCGCGAGCGCTTCGAGCTGCACGACCCCAACGACGATCTGGCCTGGGTGCAGGAGCGCATCGAGCATATCGGCGGCTGGACCTGGGAGCAGCGCGTGGATGAGACCCTGCAGCGCCTGGGTCTGGACGGCGCCCGCATCGTCGGCACCCTGTCGGGCGGCCTGAAGAAGCGCGTGGCCCTGGCGCGCGCCCTGGTGGCCCAGCCCGATGTGCTGCTGCTGGACGAGCCCACCAACCATCTGGACCTGGACGCCATCGCCTGGCTGGAAGGCCTGCTCAATGAGTTCAAGGGCTCGCTGCTGCTGATCACCCACGACCGCGCCTTCCTGGACAACGTGGCCAACCGCATCGTCGAGCTGGACCGCGGCCAGCTGCGCGGCTATCCGGGCAATTTCGCCGCCTTCCAGGCCGCCAAGGCCTATGAGCTGGAAAACGAAGCCCTGGCCAATGCGCGCTTTGACAAGCTGCTGGCCCAGGAAGAGGTGTGGATACGCAAGGGCGTGGAGGCACGCCGCACCCGCAGCGTGGCCCGGGTGCAGCGCCTGCACGAGATGCGCGAGGCGCGCGCCGCCCGCCGCGATGTGCAGGGCAAGGTCCGCCTGGACATCGACACGGGCTCCAGCAGCGGCAAGATCGTGGCCGAGCTGGAGAACGTGGGCAAGCGCTACGGCGATCGCAGCATCGTGGATGACTTCAGCGCCACCATTCTGCGCGGCGACAAGATCGGCTTGGTAGGCCCCAACGGCGCGGGCAAGACCACCCTGCTCAAGCTGATCCTGGGCGAGTTGCAGCCCGACAGCGGCACGGTGCGCCAGGGCAGCAAGCTCACGGTGGCCTATTTCGACCAGATGCGCGACACGCTGAATCTGGACGCCACCCTGGCCGACACCATCAGCCCCGGCAGCGAGTGGATCGAGATCGGCACGCAGAAGAAGCACGTCAAGAGCTATCTGGGCGACTTTCTGTTCTCGCCGGCGCGGGCCAACTCGCCGGTCAAGAGTCTCTCGGGCGGCGAGCGCAACCGCCTGCTGCTGGCCCGTCTGTTCGCCCGCCCGGCCAATGTGCTGGTGCTGGACGAGCCCACCAATGACCTGGACATCGAGACCCTGGAACTGCTCGAAGAGCTGCTGGCCGACTACGACGGCACGGTCTTCCTGGTCAGTCACGACCGGCGCTTTCTCGACAATGTGGTGACCAGCACCATCGTCAACGAAGGTCCGGGCCGCTGGCGCGAGTACGAGGGCGATATCCAGGACTGGCTGACCCAGTCCAAGCGTGCGGCGGCGCTGCAGGCCAAGGCGGCCCCCGCGGCGGCCCCGGCCCCCGCACCTGCGCCCGCGCCCGCCCCGGTGGTGGCGAGCAAGCGCAAGCTCAGCTACAAGGAGCAGCGCGAGCTCGATGAGCTGCCGGCCAAGGTGGCGGCGCTGGAGGCGGAGCAGGTGCAGATCAATGCCCTGCTCAATGGCGTGGAGCTCTATGCCCAGGGGGCGGCCCGCATCGCGGAGGTGACCGCGCGTGCCGCGGAGATCGACGAAGAGCTGCTGGGCCTGCTGGAGCGCTGGGAAGTGCTGGAGGCCAAATGAGCGAGACCGGCGCTCACGCCAGCCCGGCCGGGGCCTTGCAGCAGGAGTGGCTCTTGCTGCAGTCCCAGCATGAGTCCTATGAGCTGTGGGCGCTGGGCATCAAGCTGTTTGCCGTGTGCTTGCTGGGCTGGGCTGCCATGCCGGGCATGCAGCTGGCGGCCTTGCTGCTCTTGCTCTGGGTGGTGGAAGCGGTGCTCAAGACTTTTCAGTCGCGCCTGGGCGAGCGTCTGCTGCGGGTGGAGGCACTGCTGCGCGATCCGGATGCCGGCGCTGGCCTTGTGATGCAGCTGCACAGCGACTGGCAGGCCGCTCGCCCGGGCCTTGCCGGGCTGCTGGGTGCCTATGCGCGAGCCGCCTGCCGACCCACGGTGGCACTGCCTTATCCCCTGCTGATCGGGCTGGTCGGGGCGGCCGGCGTCTGACTCAAGTTGCCCGGCGGCTCAGCTTGGCCGCCGGCACCATGGCGCCCGAGCCCTTGAGCTGAACGATCAGCTCGCCATGGCTGATCACGATCTGGGCGACCCGATCTGGGCGCCCTTGATAGATCACGTCTTCACCCACGCGCAAAGCGGGGGGCGGCGGGGTCAGGCTCGCGAGCAAGTCTTGCCGCTGTGGTCGCTGTCTGTTCGCCACCGCCTGCAGACGCATGATCAGGTCGGGCCGCTCCAGTGCCAGCTTGGCGAGGGCATCCCGCAGGGTGGTCTTGAGCTCATCGGCGGTGAAGGGCTTGCGCAGCAGGAAGCGTGAGCCCGCCGCCGTTGCCTGCGCCTGATGGGCGGGCGTGACCTCGAAGCTCAGCAAGGCCAGCCGGCAGCTGGGCAGGTCGCGGCGTAGCTCGGCATAGAGCTGCAGGCCGCTCATGCTGGCCTTGGGAAACCAGTCCGTGATCAGGAAGTCGGGCTTGAACTCACGCCCGATGTGCAGTGCGCTTTCGGGGTCGGCACAGTCGCGGAAGGAGTCTGCGGCATAGCCCTGGCTCAGCATCAGGCGGCGCGCATAGGTGCGCACCCCTTCAAGTGGGTCGACAACGAGAAAGCGCGGCTCATGTGGGGCTTCAGTGATGCGCATGGTTGCGGTACGGCCTCAGCTGCGTTGATGCAGTCATGCTAACCGGACCTGCGATCCTCAGGCGATACTGGCTGATCGCTTGGGCCCTGGAGCGGACATGGGATTGCGACTCAAGGTGGCACTTTGGGTGCTTCTGCTCTATCTGATCGGCGGAGGCTTTAGTCTGCTGCTGCTGCGCGATCAGCTGCGAACCAGCTATGGCGAGCTGGATCGCGAGGCCGCTGTCGAACAGCTCGGACAGCTGCTGCAGGCACTCGATGAGCAGTTGCTTCAGCTGGATCTTGGGCTACGTGCATGGAGCCACTGGGATGAACTGCACCGGCATGTGTTGCATCCGGATGCCGCATTTGCAGCGCGCAATCTCAGCCCGCAGACGGTGGCCGCCGCTGGCGTGAGCTGGCTTGCCGTGCATCGGGCCGATGGATCTCTTGCATTGCAGGTCAGCGCGCCGGAAGCCGCGTCCTGGGGCTTGCCGGAGTCCCTCACACCGGGCGTGCTCCGCCAGCTTGAGCAGGCCAAGTTGCAAGGCAGCTCAAGGTCTCTGCCCTGTGGCCTGGCGCGTAGTGGTGCGCAGCTGCTGATGTTGTGCCAGAGGGCACTGCTGGGGAGTGCCGGGCAGGTGCCGACCCATGGCGCAGCAGCGGTCACCATAGCCGCAAGGCTCGATGCACGCATCAGCCACAAGCTCAACAGTCACAGTGCGATGCGCTTCCTGCTTGAGCCTTTAGGTTCGACCCAGGGCCTGAGGGGTGAGGCTTTGGCCGTGGATCTACCTTCCCTGAGCGGACAGGGGCCGGTGCGTCTGCAGGAGCAAGGCGACGAGCTGCAGCTGAGCTGGCCGTTGCGCGATATCTCCGGTGTGCCTGTGGCCGCCTTGCAGGGCTATTGGCCGCGTCAGGGCTTGGCTCTTGCCGAGGCTCTGTTGGGACGCGTCGGCGCCTTGGTGCTGGGCCTGGCCGCGACCCTGGCACTGGGCCTCATGTTGGTGCCGAACCGTTTGGTGATTGTGCGATTGGAGAAACTTGGGCGCGAATTGCGCGAGATTCGTCAATCGCGAGATTGGGCCCGGCGAGTCTCGGTCCAAAGTGACGACGAGGTGACAGAGTTGGCGAAGGGCACCAACGATCTGTTGGCCATCATCGCCGACCAGGTGCAGGCGCTGGAGGCGCTCACGCGCAGCGACCCGCTCACCGGACTGGCCAATCGGCGCGGTTTCGACGAGCGCCTGCATCAGGCCCTGGCCCAGAGCCGGCGCGACGGCCGTCCTCTGTGTCTGCTGCTGGCGGATGTGGACTTCTTCAAGCGCTACAACGACCACTACGGGCACCAGCAGGGCGACCAGGCCCTGAAGACCGTGGCAGCCTGTCTGTCCCAGTCGGCTCGACGCCCTGCGGATCTGGCTGCACGTCTGGGCGGCGAGGAGTTTGCGCTGCTGCTGCCTGACACCGATCTGCCAGGGGCCAGGCATTGCGCCACGGCCCTGCAGCGCGCGATGCGCGAGGCGGCGGTGGTGCATGAGGCGGGGCCCGAGTCGGGCGTGCTGGGCCTCAGTCTGGGGCTGGCTCAGCTGCAGCCCGAGGACGATGCCGAGCGGCTCTATCTGCGCGCGGATCAGGCCCTCTACCGCGCCAAGCAGGGCGGACGCAACCGCCTGAGCGAGTGAGGGCGCGGGCCGCGCTCAGGCGCGCTGCAGGGCGTCTCGCTCACGCTGCAGCTGGCGCCAGAATCGGGCGTCCTGGGCCGTGGCGAAATTCAGGCGCATCAGCGTGCCGGGCTGGCGCGTGGCGCTGAACATCAGCCCCGGCGAGATGTGCCAGCCGGCATCCAGCATGCGCTGGGCCAGACGCTCCGTATCCACGCCGGTGTCCACCCAGCCGAACAGCCCTTGGGGCGGGGCCATGAACTGGCACCCCGCCTCCAGCGCCATGCGCACCACGCGCTGGCGGGCGGCGGCCAGCCGGTCCTGCACCCGTTCGGCATGCCGGCGCAGCTGCCCCTGCTCCAGGCACAGGGCCACGGCGCGTTCCAGCAGAGGGCTGCTGGTCAGGGTCTGCAACATCTTGGCCTCGGTGAGCCGGTTGATGCGCTCCGGGCTGGCGGCCACATAGCCGACCCGGAAGGCCGGCGTGAGGATCTTGGAGAAACCCGAGACATAGATGCTGCGGCGCAGCCCATCCAGGGCCGAGAGGCGCGGCAGGTGGTTGGGCGCGAGGAAGGCATAGGTGTCGTCCTCGACAATGAAGAAGTCGCCCGCCTCCGCCAGTTGCAGGATGCGGTGCGCTGCGCCCAGGCTCAGGGTGTTGCCCGTGGGGTTGTGCAGGACCGAGACCGTCACATAGGCGCGCGGCCCATGCTGCTCGACCAGGCGCGCCATCACATCCAGGTCCGGGCCTTCCGCGCCGCGTGGCACGGGCAGCAGGCGCATGCCGGCCTGGGTTAGCCGCGCAAACTCGATGGCCCAGCCCGGCTCGTCCACCAGCACCGCATCGCCGGGCTTGAGCAGGTTGCGGGTGATCAGGTCCAGGGCATGCGTGGCCCCGACGGTGCTGAGGATCTGTCCCGGGCTGCAGACGATGCCCACATCGTCCAGGCGCCGGGTCAGCGCCCTGCGCAGGCGTTCGTCACCGGCGGGTTCACCGTACTGCAGCAGGAGCAGGCTGTCCTCATCGCTGCTCTGCGCGACGACGCGCCGCATGGTGGTTTGCAGCATGGCCTGATCCAGCCATTCACTGGGCAGCGTGCCCAGGCCCGGTGCCGAGCTGGGGTCGGCCTGGAACATGCTGCGGATCAGGCTGCTCGCATCCAGCGGCTTCTCGGCCTGGCCGCCCGCGCGCGGCGTGCGTGTGCCGCGTGTTGCAAGCGGCGCTGCGGGGGCGGCGCCGTCGCGTACAAAAAAGCCGCGCTGCTTGCGCGCTTCGAGCAGGCCTTGCGCCAGGAGCTGGTCATAGGCGGCCACCACGGTATGGGGGCTCACCCCATGGCGCTGCGCACATTCACGCACCGAGGGCAGGCGCGCCCCGGGCAGCAGCAGGCTCTGGCGGATGCGCTCGGCATAGCGCTGTGCCAGCTGCTGGGCCAGGGGCACGCTGGAGCCGCGCGAGAGCGCCGTGCCCTGTGGGCCGGCCGCCGTGCTTGTACTGGTCTTCATGCCGATACAGTGATTCGTGATGTGAGGAAAAGTGTACTGGTTCTGTATTGGTGTGGGCGCCTAGACTGGCCGCATGAGCAGTGCCCATGCCCCCAGCCCCAGTGAACAGACCCGCGGTCTGTGGCTGGGCTTTCTGGGTGTGTTCATCTTTGCGCTGAGCATTCCCATGACCCGCCTGGCGGGTGGCAGCGCCGAGGCGCCGCAGCTGGATCCGCTGTTCGTGGCGCTGGGGCGGGCGGCGCTGGCGGGCCTGCTGTCGGCGGTGTATCTGCGTCTGATCGGCGCCTCGTGGCCGCGCCGCGAGCACTGGTGGCCGCTGACCTGGGTTGCGCTGGGGGTGGTGTTCGGCTGGCCGCTGCTGCTGGGCTATGCGGTGCGCCATGTCGATGCGGTGCATGCTTCGGTGATCTCGGGTGTGTTGCCGCTCGCCACCGCCGCCATGGCCGCGCTTGTCTTGCGGCAGCGACCCTCGCTCGGTTTCTGGGCCTGCGCCGTCGCCGGTCTTGTCCTGGTGCTGGCCTTTGCGGCCTGGCGTGGTGCGGCGGGCCTGCAATGGGCCGATGGGCTGCTGCTGGCCGCGATCTTGAGCGCCTCGTCCGGCTATGTGGGTGGCGCACGACTGAGCACGCAGATGGCGCCACAGCAGGTGATCTGCTGGGTGCTGGTGCTGAGCCTGCCGCTGACCCTGCCCGCAGGCTTGCTGAGCTGGCCCCAGACGCCTGTGGCGTGGTCGGCCTGGGGCGGTTTTCTGTACGTGTCGGTGTTCTCGATGTGGCTGGGCTTTTTCGCCTGGTATCGCGCTTTGGCCCTGGGTGGCACGCTGCGCGTGAGTCAGGTGCAGGTGCTGCAGCCCTTCTTGTCCATGCTGCTGGCGGTGCCGCTGCTGGGTGAGCATCTGGATGCGATGACCCTGGGCTTTGGCGCTGCGGTGATCGCGGTGGTCTGGCTGGGCAAGCGCATGCCGGTGGACCAGGTACGTCAGGAATAGACCGCCCGCGGATGCTGGCCGCGACTCATTCACAATCAAGCCCTTCACCCGTCGGCACCTGACCGGCGGCATCTTTCGGAGAATTTCCCATGAGCACCGTCTGGACCCAGGCCCGTCGCGCGGCCCGCATGAACCCGTCCATCATCCGCGAGATCCTCAAGGTCACCGAGAAGCCGGGCATCCTGTCCATGGCCGGTGGTCTGCCCTCGGCCGATACCTTTCCGGTGGACGCCATCAAGAGCGCGTGCGATCGGGTGCTGAGCCAGAACCCGCGCGAGTCCCTGCAGTACGCCGCCAGCGAGGGCTTTGCTCCGCTGCGCGAGTGGGTGGCGAGCCGCGTGTCGGCCCTGGGCATGGACGTGAAGCCCGAGCAGGTGCTGGTGACCAGCGGCTCGCAGCAGGGCCTGGACCTGATCGGCAAGATCATGTGTGATGCCGGCGCGCCGGTGGCCGTGGAGACCCCGACCTATCTCGGTGCGCTGCAGGCCTTCAACCCCTTCGAGCCGCTGTATGCCAGCCTGGCCAGTGATGGCGAGGGCGTGCGCCCCGAGGCTCTGCGCGCCCTGCCGCATGATGCGCCGGGCACGCGATTCGCCTATCTGCTGCCCAACTACCAGAACCCGACCGGCCGCGTGATGAGCGCGGCACGCCGCCAGGAGGTGGTGGCCGCGGCCCAGGCCGCGGGCGTGCCCATCGTCGAGGACAACCCCTACGGTGATCTGTGGTTCGACCAGCCGCCGCCCAACGCCCTGTCCTCGCTGTGGCCCGAGGGCAGTGTGTACCTGGGTTCCTTCTCCAAGGTGCTGACCCCCGGTTTCCGCCTGGGCTACATGATTGCCCCGCCCGAGCTGTATCCGAAGCTGCTGCAGGCCAAGCAGGCCGCCGACCTGCACACGCCGGGCTTCAACCAGCGTGTGGTCTACGAGGTGATCAAGGACGGCTTCCTGGACCAGCATGTGCCCCAGATTCGCGCCCGCTACAAGGCCAACCGCGACGCGATGGCGGTGGCCCTGCGCGAGCATCTGCCCGAGGGCTGCGAATGGCAGAGCCCCGAGGGCGGCATGTTCTTCTGGATCCGCCTGCCCGAGGGCCTGGATGCCATGGCCCTGCTGGAAACGGCCGTGGAGGCGGGTGTGGCCTTTGTGCCGGGAGCGGCTTTCTATGCCCAGCGCCCCGACCCGCGCACCCTGCGCCTGTCCTTCGTGACCCTGACGCCGGATCTGATTGCCGAGGGCGTGGCCATCCTGGGCCGCGTGCTGCGCGAGGCCCTGGCCGAGGTGCCGGCCCTGAGCACCCCCTGAACTGTCACGGAGATGTCGCGATGAGCGAGCTGCGCCGCTTTGTACAAGTCGATGTGTTCACGGCCCAGCCGCTCAAGGGCAATCCGCTGGCCGTGGTGGTGGATGCCGCGGGCCTGGACGAGTCGCAGATGGCCGCGTTTGCGCGCTGGACCAATCTCAGCGAAACCACCTTTCTGCTGCCTCCCACCGATCCGGCGGCCGATTACCGGGTGCGCATCTTCACGCCGGGCGGCGAGCTGCCCTTTGCCGGCCACCCCACCCTGGGCTCGGCCCATGCCTGGCTGGCCTCGGGGGGCGATCCCAAGCGCCCGGGGGAGCTGGTGCAGCAGTGTGGCATCGGCCTGGTGCGGGTGAAGCGGGAGGGCGCTCGCCTGGCCTTTGCGGCACCCCCATTGCGTCGCAGTGGGCCGGTGCAGGAGGCGGGGCTGCGCGAGCAGGTGCTGGCATCGCTGCGCGTCCCCTCGGCCGAGCTGCTGGATCTGGTTTGGGTGGACAACGGCCCGGGCTGGATGGCTGCACGCCTGAAGGATGCCGCCGCGGTGCGCGCCCTGCAGCCCGATTTCGTGGCCATGCGCGGGCTCAAGCTGGGTGTGGTGGGCGCTCAGCCCGAAGGGGCCGAGACCCAGTTCGAGCTGCGTGCCTTTGTGCCCACCCTGGGCGTGCCCGAGGATCCGGTGACCGGCAGTCTCAATGCCGGCGTGGCCCTCTGGCTGCAGGCCGCCGGTCTGGCGCCCGAGCACTACGTGGCCTCACAGGGTTCGGCCCTCGGACGTGATGGGCGCGTGTATGTACGGCGTGTTGGGGATCAGACCTGGATTGGCGGCGATGTCACGCCCCTAGTCCACGGTCAGGTGCGGCTCTGAGCGATGGTGATGGAGCTTGATCACTTGGTGGTCGGCGCCCTCACGCTGGACCAGGGCGTGGCCTGGTGCGAGCGCGTGCTGGGCCTGAGCCCGGCCCCGGGCGGCAGCCACGCCCTGATGGGCACGCACAACCGCCTGCTCAATATCAGCTCGCCGGCCTATCCGCGCTGCTACCTGGAGATCATCGCCATCGACCCGGCAGCACCCGGCCCCGTGGGCCGCGCGCGCTGGTTCGATCTGGACCAGCCCAGCCTGCAGCAGGCCCTGCGGGCGCAGGGGCCGGGCCTGATTCACTGGGTGGCACGCGTGGGCCAGATGGATGCGGCCCTGGCCCAGATGCGCAGCGAGGGCGTCGATGCCGGTGAGCCGGTGGCGGCCGAGCGCGGCGATCTGCGCTGGCGCATCGCCCTGCGCCAGGACGGCCGGCGCCTGCGCCGCGAGGGCCTGCCCACCCTGATCGAATGGGCCCCGGGCGGCCCGCACCCGGCCGATCGCCTGCCCGCCAGCGGAGTGAGCCTGCAGCGCTTCGAGGCGCGCGACGGGCTGAACGTCTGGCTGGACACCCCGCGTGGCGACGTGCGGCTGAGCCTGCTGGCTTGAGGAGAGGCGCATGAGCGAACCCACACAAGACCTGTTTCGCGAGGACGCTCAGCGGCGCGAATGCAGCGCTACCCTGCTGCGCGCGGACGAGCGCGGCCTGCTGCTGGACCGCACGGTCTTCTATCCCCTGGGCGGCGGCCAGGCTGGCGACGCCGGCTGGCTGCGCCTGGCCGACGGACGCGAGATTGCCATCGCCGACACCCGCAAGGGCGAGGGCGGCGAGATCCTGCACATCCCGGCGCCGGACGCCGTGCTGGACGGCTTGGTGCCGGGTCTTGCCCTGACGGCGCACATCGACTGGGCGCGCCGCCATGCCCATATGCGCTTTCACACCGCCACCCACCTGCTGTGCGCCCTGGTGCCGCATCCGGTGGACGGCTGCTCCATCACGGCTGGCTATGCCCGCCTGGATTTTCACACCACCGAGCCCCTGGACAAGGAGGCGTTGAGCGCCGGCCTGGCGCGCCTGGTGGCCGGCGCCCATGCGGTGAGCCACAGCTGGATCAGCGACGAGGAGCTGGACGCCAACCCCGGCCTGGTGCGCAGCATGAGCGTGCAGCCCCCGCGCGGCACGGGCCGGGTGCGGGTGCTCAAGATCGAGGGCGTGGACCTGCAGCCCTGCGGCGGCACCCATGTGGCGAACACGGTCGAGATCGGCCCCGTGATCGTCACCAAGATTGAAAAGAAATCGGCCAAGACCCGCAGGGTCGTGCTGGGCTTTGCCCAGCCCAGCGAAGCATGAGGCCGATTTCGTCGGGGAACGCTCATATCGGTGCTGCCGATGTGAGCGGTCACCAAAAGAAGCGCGCCAAGACCCGCAGGGTCGTGCTGGGCTTTGCCTCATGAGCGCGCTGAAAGTTCTGGGGCGGGCCGGCTCCATCAATGTGCGCAAGGTGTTGTGGACCTGTGTCGAACTGGGGCTGGAGTTCGAGCGCGAGGAGCGCGACTGGCGCTCGCCTGAGTTCCTGGCGCTGAACCCCAACGGCCTGATGCCGGTGCTGCTGGACGGGCCGGACTTCGTGCTCTGGGAGAGCAACACCATCTGCCGCTATCTGGTCGGGCGCGAGGGGCGAGTCGACTTGCTGCCGGCTGCGCCGCGCGAGCGTGCGCTGGTGGAGCGCTGGATGGACTGGCAGGCCACCGAGCTGAACAACAGCTGGCGCTATGCCTTCATGGGCCTGGTGCGCAAGAGCCCCACGCACCAGGATGTATCACTGCAGCACGCCAGCATCGAGAGCTGGAACCGGCATATGGCGATGCTGGAGGCGCAGCTGCGAGCCACGGGCGGCTTTGTGGCCGGTCCGCGCTTCAGCCTGGCCGATGTGGTGATCGGTCTGTCCACCCACCGCTGGCGGGCCATGCCGATGGCGCGGCCCGAGCTGCCGGCCGTGGAGACCTACTATCAAAGGCTAGTGGCGAGGCCTGGCTTTAGGGTGCACGGTCCTGGCGCGGGGCCGTAAGGCCCGCGCTTTCGCACCACATCCGAGGAGCCGGCTCTGCCGGTCCTGCGGATGTGCCCCCTTGAGGGGGGCGCGCGAAGCACGTAGGGGGTGGGAGATGCCGCTTAAGGATTGCGGAAATCGTCGTGGCAGGCCTTGCAGGTCTGGGCGGCGCTGCCGAAGGCGGCCTTGAGTTGGTCGAGGTTGTTGGCCTTGGCGGCCACGGCCAGTTTGGCGACCTCGTCCTGCATCTTCTTGGCGCCGGCATCGAACTTGGCGCGCTCGCTCCAGACGTTGGCCTTGGGCGAGCCCTTCTCGGTGCCCGAGGTGCCCTCGACAAAGCCGGCGAAGGGCAGCTTGGCCAGGTCGGCCACGATTTCCGCGTTGGCGGCGGCGGCGGCGCCGTCAAACGACGCGCGGCCCTGGGCCATGGCGCCGATGCGGCTGAAATGGGTGGCCATCACGGTGAAGGCGGCCTTGCGGTACTTGACCGCGTCCTCGGGCTTCTGGAACTGGGCGGCCGCGGGCAGGGCGGCGAGCAGACCGGCCGTGGCCGTCAGTGTGAGCAGGGCTTGCTTCATCTTCATGCTGGGGTCCTCATGGGATGGGTGGATCACTCGCCGGGAACCTGGCGCCAATGCAGTGTACGGAGTCTTGCCGGGCGCTGCAGCAGTTTCGGGCGCAGGGCGTTCATGGGCTATCGTTGGGGCTTTGCCGGGGCCGGGGCTTGTGTCTTGAGCCCCGGGGCGGGACGTGGAGGTGATGCATGCAGCAAGAAGCGGGTATGAAGGCGGTTCGGGTCTGGGATCTGCCCACCCGCCTGTTTCACTGGGCCTTGGTGCTGTGTGTGCTGGGCTCGGTGCTCAGTGCCAAGATCGGCGGCAACGCCATGGTCTGGCATATGCGTCTGGGCTATGCGGTGCTGAGCCTGATCCTGTTTCGCTTGCTGTGGGGCTTTCTGGGCGGGCGCTGGTCGCGCTTCACCAGCTTTGTGCCCGGGCCGGGCAAGCTCTGGCGCTACCTGAGTGGCCGCCCGAAAGCCGGCGATGCCTTCGAGGTCGGGCACAACCCGCTGGGGGCCTTGTCGGTGCTGGCCATGCTGGGCTGGTTGCTGCTCCAATTGGGCTCGGGCCTGATTGCTGACGACGAGATTGCGATCACTGGGCCGCTCGTGCGCTTTGTGAGCACCGAGACCAGCCTGTTCTGGACCTCACATCACAAGAGCTGGGGGCAGTGGGTCTTGTATGCCCTGCTGGGTCTGCACGTGCTGGCGCTGCTGTTCTACCGCGTGGTCAAGGGGCTCAATCTGCTGCGGCCCATGCTGGGTGGTGACAAGCTGCTGCCGGCCCAGGTGCCGGCCTCGCGCGATGGGCTGGCGTCGCGGCTGCTGGCCCTGCTGCTGCTGGCGGGCTGCGCCGCAGCGGTGGCCTGGCTGGTGGGCCTGGGGGCCTTCTGAGCTTGCCCTGCCGCTAAACTCCGTGCCGATGTCCAGCAGCAGCCCACCGAGCATCGAGCTGATCAGCCCCGCGGATGAGGAGGGGTGGTCCGCCACGCGCAGCATTCTGCGCGAGTACAGCCAGAGCCTGGCGGTGAATCTGGGTTTCCAGGGCTTTGAGGCCGAGTTGCAGGGCCTGCCCGGCGACTACCAGGCGCCGGGCGGCTTGATGCTGCTGGCCCTGGTGGATGGGGCGGTGGCCGGTTGCGGCGCCTTCCGGCCCCTGCCCGATGCGGATTACGCCAATGCCTGCGAAATGAAGCGGCTCTATGTGCGGCCGGCCTTCCGGCGCTTCGGCCTGGGGCGCAGCCTGGCCCAGGCCCTGATGGACAGGGCCACCGAGGCCGGCTACTCGGCCATGTTGCTCGACACCCTGGACGATATGGAGGCGGCACGCGGGCTTTATGAAAGCCTGGGCTTTGTCGAGGTGCCGCCCTTCTACTTCAACCCCATCCCCGGGGCGCATTACCTGAAGGTCGATCTGGTTTGAGTTGCCACCCTGGCACCGGTTACGGCCGGTTCCGGGGCTAGCATGCGGGCATGAGCGCCCCCATTCCCACTCTGTCTGCCTCGCCCGAGAGCCTTGAATGCATCAGCCCCCATCGCGCCAGCCTGGGGGAGTCGCCGCTGTGGCACGCCCAGGAGGGCTGTCTCTACTATGTGGACATCGCCGAGCGCCAGGTCTGGTGCGTGGATGTGCGCAGCGGCGAAAGCCGGCACTGGCAGCTGGACAGCCAGCCCGGGTGCATTGCCCGGCTGGAGGATGGCGGCCTGCTGGTCGCGCAGCGCAATGGTCTGTGGCGCCTGGATACACGCAGCGGTGCTCACGAGCGCCTGGCGCCGCCCCCTTATGACGAGAGCCGGCAGCGCTTCAACGATGGCAAGGTGGATGCGCAGGGGCGCTTCTGGGTGGGCACCATCGATGACGCCCGCGCGCCGGCATCCGCGCTCTATCGCTACGCCGACGGGCGTTTCACTGAAATGGGCTCGGGCATCGTGACCTCCAACGGTCTGGCCTTCAGCCCCGATCAGCGCCGGATGTACTGGAGCGATACCAAGGCGCATGAGATCTACAGCCTGCCCTTTGACGTCCTCAGCGGAGAAGTCGGGCCGCGCCAGTGCTTTGCGCGCTTCGAGCCGCGCGCTGCCGGGCAGTCCCTGCAGGACTATGGCGGTCGCCCCGACGGCGCCGCCGTGGACATCGAGGGTTGCTACTGGGTGGCCATGTTCGAGGGGCAATGCCTGCTGCGCCTGTCGCCCGACGGCGCCTTGCTTGAGCGCGTGGACCTGCCGGTGCGTTGCCCCACCATGCCGGCTTTTGGCGACGACGATATGCGCACGCTCTACATCACCACGGCCAGGGAGGGGCGGCCGGCCGAGGAGTTGGCCGCGCAGCCTTGGGCGGGGGCGGTGCTGAGGCTGCGAGTGGTGGTGCCCGGTCTGCCGATAGCCGCGGCCCGCCTCTGACTTGCAAGGGGCGATTTGCCTGGGGGCTGCGGGCGCTGTCGGGATTTCGCCCGTGCTCCCTGCCGGGCCTTGTCAGGCTATTGCGGGTTTCCACATATAATCTTTGGGTTTTGCCGACCGCCCCCAAGCAAACGTGAACCCAAAAGAGACGCGCGCCGGACGACTGGATGCGCAGCCCGACTGGGATGACGCGAGCCAGGGAGATGCGGCCGACGAAGTGGCTTTCAAGGCCCTGACGCGAGAAGAAGCGCAGGCCTTGCGAGCCAGGATTCCTCCGCTCTCGCCTTGGCGAGTGGTGGCGGCTCAGGCTGCTGCGGGGGTGTTCTGTGCCGCGCTCTGGTGGTTGTTCACGCAGGAGGGCGGCAAAGCGTGGTCTGCGCTGTATGGCGTGATCGCGGTGGTGGTGCCCAATGCCTTGATGGCCTGGGGCACCAGCAGACGACCGGTAGGTCATGCGGGAGCGGCCCTGCTCTCGCTGATGTTCTGGGAGTTGATCAAGATAGTGCTGGTCATTGCCATCCTGGTGGCAGTGGCCATGAGGGCGAGTGATCTGAGTTGGCCGGCTCTGCTGCTGACCATGATCGTGAGCCTGAAGGTTAATTGGCTGGCTCTGCTGATGCAGGGTCGAATCAAGAAAATTAGCGACGGAAACTGAACATGGCAGCCGAAGGTCACGCGCCCAGCGCTGGTGAGTACATCACTCACCACCTGCAACACCTGCAGAAGAACTTCTCGTTCGAGAGCGTCAAGCAGACGAGCATCGTCGACTTCAGCCTGTTCAATCTGGACTCCGTGTTCTTCTCGGTGGTTCTGGGTGCTCTGGGCTGCTTCTTGCTGTGGCGCGCCGCACGCAAGGCCACTTCGGGTGTGCCGGGCCGCTTCCAGGCCGCTGTCGAGATCCTGTCCGAGATGGTCGAGAACCAGGCCAAGGGCGTGATCCACAACGCCCAGAGCCGCAAGCTGGTCTCGCCTCTGGCCCTGACCGTGTTCGTCTGGATTTTCCTGATGAACGCCATGGACATGCTGCCGGTGGATCTGATCCCCTCGATTTGGCACAGCGCCGGCCCGGCCATGGGCTTCAAGGACTATATGCGTGTGGTTCCCACCGCCGACCTGTCCACCACCCTGGGCCTGTCCACTGCCGTGCTGCTGATGTGCTTCTACTACAACATCAAGATCAAGGGTCTGGGTGGTTGGGGCCATGAGCTGATCTCCGCGCCCTTCGGTGCCCATCCGGCCCTGTGGCCCTTCAATTTCGCCATGCAGGTGATCGAGTTCGTCGCCAAGACGGTCTCTCACGGCATGCGACTGTTCGGCAATATGTTTGCCGGCGAACTGGTGTTCATGCTGATCGCGCTGATGGGTGGCGCGTTCGCGATGACGGCTACGGGCATTGGTCTGGCCATCGGCCACATCATTGCCGGTACGGTGTGGACGCTGTTCCACATTCTGGTGATCACGCTGCAGGCCTTCATCTTCATGATGCTGACGCTGATCTATATCGGGCAGGCGCACGACGCGCACTGATCCGGCGAGTTAGTAGTTCTTTCCTTCCTTTCCTTTCTCTCTTTTTCCTCTAGGAGCAAACAATGGAAAACATCCTCGGCCTCGTGGCACTGGCTTGCGGCATCATCGTTGGTCTGGGCGCCATCGGCGCTTCCATCGGCATCGCGCTGATGGGCGGCAAGTTCCTGGAGTCTTCCGCTCGCCAGCCCGAGCTGATGAACGAACTGCAGACCAAGATGTTCATTCTGGCCGGTCTGATCGACGCTGCCTTCCTGATCGGTGTGGCTATCGCTCTGCTGTTCGCCTTCGCCAATCCCTTCGTTCTGCGCTAATTTCCGCCGGACCTTTCACGACTGAAAGGATCGTGCCGTGAATATCAACGCAACACTGTTCATCCAGGCGATCGTCTTCGCGATCCTGGTGTGGTTCACCATGCGCTTCGTGTGGCCGCCCATCACCAAGGCGCTGGACGAGCGTGCACAGAAGATCGCTGACGGCCTGGCCGCGGCCGACAAGGCCAAGTCCGAGCTGGCTTCGGCCAACAAGCGCGTCGACGAGCAACTGGCCGCCACCCGCAACGAGACCGCCAAGCTGCTGTCCGACGCGGAGAAGCGTGCCGCCGCTATCGTGGACGAGGCTCGTGGCAAGGCCAACGAAGAGGCTGCCAAGATCATCGCCGCCGCCAAGGCCGAGGCCGAGCAGCAGTCCGTGCGTGCCCGTGAAGCCCTGCGCGAGCAGGTCGCCTCGCTGGCCGTCAAGGGCGCCGAGCAGATCCTGCAAAAGGAGGTCAATGCCTCCGTTCATGCAGAGCTGCTGGGCCGTCTGAAGACGGAGCTGTAATCATGGCTGAGCTCGCAACCATTGCCCGGCCCTATGCCGAAGCGCTCTTCCAGGTCGCGGCCAAGCATGACGTGAAGGCCTGGGGTCAGCAGCTCGACGCGCTGGCCCTGGTGGCCCAGGATGCCGAGCTGCGCTCGTTTGCCGACAACCCCAAGATCACCTCGCAACAGGTGTTCGACGTCATCGCGGCCGCTGCCAAGCTGCCCCTGGCCGACGGGGTGCAGAACTTTCTGCGTGCGGTGATCGAGAACGGGCGTCTGGCAGCGCTGCCGGCGGTGGTCGGGCAATTCCATGCCCTGGCCAATGCCGCGGCCGGCGTGGCCGATGCGCACATCTACAGCGCCTACCCCATCGAGCCGGCTCAGCTGGCCGAGGTGGTGGCGTCTCTGGAGAAGCGCTTCGGCCGCAAGCTCGAAGCTCATGTTCAGCTGGAGCCTTCACTGATCGGCGGTATCCGCGTGGTGGTCGGCGACGAGGTGCTGGACACCTCGGTCAAGGCCCGCCTGGAACGCATGAAGGTGGCGCTCACCGCTTGACGACAAGCGCGACGACACTGAACGAATCACCCCTGTGTCACCCCGCGCTCTGGTAACAGACGCTAGACCAGATGGGAGCAAGCAATGCAACTGAATCCTGCTGAAATTTCCGAACTGATCAAGAGCCGTATCGAAGGGCTCGGTGCATCGACGGACGTCCGTAACCAGGGCACCGTGGTGTCCGTGTCCGACGGTATCGTGCGCATCCACGGCCTGTCCGAGGTGATGCAAGGCGAAATGCTGGAGTTCCCGGCTGGCGCCGATGGTCAGCCCTCCTTCGGCCTGGCCCTGAACCTCGAGCGCGACTCCGTCGGCGCCGTGATTCTGGGTGCCTACGAGCACATCTCCGAAGGCGACACCGTCAAGTGCACGGGCCGCATCCTGGAAGTGCCGGTCGGCCCCGAGCTGATCGGCCGCGTGGTGAACGCCCTGGGTCAGCCCATCGACGGCAAGGGCCCGATCAACGCCAAGATGACGGACGTGATCGAGAAGGTCGCTCCGGGCGTGATCGCCCGTAAGTCGGTGGACCAGCCGGTGCAGACCGGTCTGAAGTCGATTGACTCCATGGTGCCCGTCGGCCGTGGTCAGCGCGAGCTGATCATCGGCGACCGCCAGACCGGCAAGACCGCCGTGGCGATCGACGCGATCATCAACCAGAAGGGTCAGAACATGACCTGCATCTACGTCGCGATCGGCCAGAAGGCTTCGTCGATCAAGAACGTGGTGCGCGCCCTGGAAGCCGCCGGCGCGATGGAGTACACCATCGTCGTGGCCGCCAGCGCCTCTGAGTCCGCTGCCATGCAGTACGTGTCGGCCTACTCCGGCTGCACGATGGGCGAATACTTCCGCGACCGCGGTCAAGACGCCCTGATCGTCTATGACGATCTGTCCAAGCAGGCCGTGGCTTACCGCCAGGTCTCGCTGCTGCTGCGTCGTCCCCCGGGCCGCGAAGCCTTCCCCGGCGACGTGTTCTATCTCCACAGCCGTCTGCTGGAGCGCGCCGCTCGCGTGAACGCCGACTACGTGGAAGCCTTCACCAAGGGTGAAGTGAAGGGCAAGACCGGTTCGCTGACCGCCCTGCCCATCATTGAAACCCAGGCCGGTGACGTGTCCGCCTTCGTTCCGACCAACGTGATCTCGATCACCGACGGTCAGATCTTCCTGGAAACCAACCTGTTCAACGCCGGCATCCGTCCCGCGATCAACGCCGGTATTTCGGTGTCGCGCGTCGGTGGCGCTGCCCAGACCAAGCTGATCAAGTCGCTGTCCGGCGGTATCCGTACCGACCTGGCCCAGTACCGTGAGCTGGCTGCCTTCGCGCAGTTCGCTTCCGACCTGGATGCCGCGACCCGCAAGCAGCTGGACCGTGGCGCCCGCGTGACCGAGCTGCTCAAGCAGGCTCAGTACTCGCCGCTGTCGATCAGCCTGATGGGCGCTTCGCTCTACGCTGCCAACAAGGGTTTCCTTGACGACATCGAAGTGAAGAAGGTCCTGGCTTTCGAGCACGGCCTGCATCAGTTCCTGAAGACCAGCCACGCCGCTCTGCTGGCCAAGCTGGAAGCCGACAAGGCCATGGACAAGGATGCCGAAGCCGAGCTGAACGCTGCGATCACCGCGTTCAAGAAGTCCTTCGCCTAAGCAACCATGACCGGGTGCCAGCGCAAGTGAGCACCCGGCCTTAACAGGAGAAATCATGGCAGCAGGCAAGGAAATACGCGGCAAGATCAAGTCGGTCGAGAACACCAAGAAGATCACCAAGGCCATGGAGATGGTCGCGGCGTCCAAGATGCGCAAGGCGCAGGACCGGATGCGTGCGGCTCGTCCCTACAGCGACAAGATCGGCAATATTGCCGCCAACCTGTCGCAGGCCAACCCTGAGTACAAGCACCCCTTCCTGGTCCAGAACGAAGGCGCCAAGAAGGTGGGCTTCGTGGTCGTGACCACGGACAAGGGTCTGTGCGGTGGCCTCAACACCAACGTGCTGCGCGCGGTCACCGGCAAGCTCAAGGAGCTGGAAGCCGCGGGTCAGAGCGCCGAGGTGGTGGCGATCGGCAACAAGGGTCTGGGCTTCATGAACCGTATCGGCGCCAAGGTGGTGGCTCAGGCCATCCAGCTGGGCGACCAACCGCATATCGAGAAGCTGATCGGCCCGGTCAAGGTGCTGCTCGACAAGTACGTCGCTGGCGAGTTGTCGGCGGTCTACCTGTGCTACACGCGCTTCATCAACACGATGAAGCAGGAGCCGGTGGTGCAGCAGCTGCTGCCCCTGTCGACCGAAGGCATGAAGACCGCAGGCGCCGGCAAGCACTCGTGGGACTACCTCTACGAGCCCGATGCCGCGACCGTGATCGACGAGCTGCTGGTGCGCTACACCGAGGCCCTGGTCTACCAGGCCGTCGCGGAAAACATGGCGTCCGAGCAATCGGCCCGCATGGTGGCGATGAAGGCCGCAACCGACAACGCAGGCACCCTGATCGGTGAGCTGAAGCTGGTCTACAACAAGACCCGCCAGGCCGCGATCACCAAGGAGCTGAGCGAGATCGTGAGCGGCGCCGCCGCCATCGGCTGATCGCGCGTCAAGCAGCAGCAAAGTTTTGGAATTGAAGGAACGAAAAAATGGCTAACACTCAATCGGTGGGCAAGATCGTTCAGTGCATCGGCGCCGTGGTGGACGTGGAGTTCCCGCGTGACCAGATGCCCAAGGTGTACGACGCTCTGAAGATGGAAGGCTCGGCGCTGACGCTGGAAGTCCAGCAGCAGCTGGGCGACGGCGTGGTGCGCACCATTGCTCTGGGTTCTTCCGACGGCCTGCGCCGCGGCACCCAGGTCTACAACACCGGCACCACCATCCAGGTGCCCGTGGGCAAGGCAACGCTCGGCCGCATCATGGACGTGCTGGGCAACCCGATCGACGAGCGTGGCGAAGTGGCTCAGGACCTGACCGCTTCCATCCACCGCGCCGCTCCGGCCTATGACGAGCTGAGCCCCTCGCAGGAACTGCTCGAAACCGGCATCAAGGTGATCGACCTGATCTGCCCCTTCGCCAAGGGCGGCAAGGTGGGTCTGTTCGGTGGCGCCGGCGTCGGCAAGACCGTGAACATGATGGAGCTCATCAACAACATCGCCAAGGCTCACTCGGGTCTGTCGGTGTTCGCTGGTGTGGGCGAGCGTACCCGTGAGGGCAACGACTTCTATCACGAGATGGCCGACTCCGGCGTCGTGAACCTGGAGAAGCTCGAGGACTCCAAGGTGTCCATGGTCTACGGCCAGATGAACGAGCCGCCGGGCAACCGTCTGCGCGTGGCCCTGACCGGCCTGACCATCGCCGAGTCCTTCCGCGACGAAGGCCGTGACGTGCTGTTCTTCGTGGACAACATCTACCGCTACACCCTGGCCGGTACCGAAGTGTCCGCGCTGCTGGGCCGTATGCCTTCCGCCGTGGGCTACCAGCCGACGCTGGCCGAAGAAATGGGCCGTCTGCAGGAGCGCATCACCTCGACCAAGGTCGGTTCGATCACCTCGATCCAGGCCGTGTACGTCCCTGCGGATGACCTGACCGACCCGTCGCCCGCGACCACCTTCGGTCACCTGGACGCCACCGTCGTGCTGTCGCGTGACATTGCCGCTCTGGGTATCTACCCCGCCGTGGACCCGCTGGACTCGACCTCGCGTCAGATTGACCCGAACGTCATCGGCGAAGAGCACTACAGCACCACCCGCTCCGTGCAGGCCGTGCTGCAGCGCTACAAGGAACTGCGCGACATCATCGCGATTCTGGGCATGGACGAGCTGTCCCCCGAGGACAAGCTGGCCGTGGCCCGCGCTCGCAAGATCCAGCGCTTCCTGTCGCAGCCTTTCCACGTGGCCGAAGTCTTCACCGGCTCGCCCGGCAAGTACGTGCCGCTGAAGGAAACCATCCGCGGCTTCAAGATGATCGTCAACGGCGAGTGCGACCACCTGCCCGAGCAGGCCTTCTACATGGTCGGCACGATCGACGAGGCGTTTGAGAAGGCCAAGAAGATTCAGTAATGCGTGACGGGGCGCGGCAGCGCGCCCCTTTCGCAGACCGAATCTCTTTTCTCACACGCTAAGGAAGATTGAACATGGCAACCATTCATGTTGACGTGGTGTCCGCCGAAGAGCAGATCTTCTCCGGCGAGGCCAAGTTCGTCGCGTTGCCGGGTGAAAACGGCGAGCTGGGCATCCTGCCCCAGCACACGCCGCTGATCACCCGCATCAAGCCCGGTGCCGTGCGCATCGAGACGGCTCAAGGCGGCGAGGAGTTCGTCTTCGTGGCCGGCGGCATTCTCGAGGTGCAACCCGGCACGGTGACCGTGCTGGCCGACACCGCGATCCGCGGCAAGGACCTGGACGAAGCCAAGGCGCTCGAGGCCAAGAAGCTGGCCGAGGAAGCGATGAAGAACGCCAAGAGCGATATCGACTTTGCCGCCGCGCAAAGCGAGTTCGCCGCCATGGCCGCTCAGATCGCCGCCCTGCGCAAGTTCCGCAAGAAGTAATCTCCAAGAATCCCGGCGGCGCGCGCGTCGCCGTAAGATTCCAGAGGCCCGCAGACGCAAGTCCGGCGGGCCTTGTCTTTTGATACTGCCCCGATTGCCCCCACGCCATGGCCACACCCATTGCTCTGACCCGCTACCAAGGCCTGGAAGCCCTGGAACTGCTTGCGCCGGATGGCGCACGCGCCATCTTGCTCCTGCATGGTGCCCATCTCGTTTCGTGGACACCTGCCGGCGGCGAGGAACAGCTCTACCTCTCGCCCCAGAGCGCCTTCGCCACCGGGCAGGCCATCCGGGGCGGTGTGCCCGTGTGCTTCCCGCAGTTCGCCGCTCGCGGTCCGCTCAAGAAGCATGGCTTTGCGCGGACCAAGCCCTGGCAGCTGGTCTCGGCCGAAGTCGGGGACGATGATGCCCTGGCGGTGCTGCGGCTGACGGACGACGCGGCGAGCCGCATGGTCTGGCCCCATGGCTTCGAAGCCGAGTTGAGCGTGCGTGTGGCGGGCCAGACCCTGGAGCTCGAGCTGGCCTGCGAGAACACGGGCGAGAGCGCGTTCGAGTTCACCACTGCGCTGCACAGCTATCTGCGTGTGGGTGCTATGGGCGACGCCAGCCTTTCCGGCCTGGCCGGCCTGCACTACCTGGACAGCGTCAGCGGCCAGACCCAACGCCAGCGCAGCGATTTGCTGCTGCCCGGCAGTCCGGGCCTGGAAGACCTGGACCGCATCTACTACCAGGTGGCCAGTCCCCTGCTGCTCACCGAGCAGGGTGAGGGTGAGCCGCGCCGGCTGGAGATTCGTCAGCAAGGCTTTGCCGACGCCGTGGTCTGGAACCCCGGTGCGGCCAAATGCGCCGAACTGGCCGACATGCCCGCAGGGGGCTATGAGCACATGCTCTGCGTCGAAGCCGCTGCCATCGAACACCCGATAAGCCTGGCGCCCGGCGAGAGCTGGGTGGGCTTACAGAGCCTGACCCTGCTGGCCCCGGCTATATCAGGGTAGGTCGGTCCGGCAACTCATTGGGGTTGGAAGTGCCCGCCGCCAACGGGAAATGCTGGTCAAGCAGGGCCCCGATGCGGTCCACCGCATCGGCCAGTCCGGCCTCGAACTCGCCGCGTCTGAAGGCGCTGCGCATCTGTGCCAGCATCTGTTCCCAGAGCTCGGGCGGCACGCGGCGCGTCAGGCCGCGGTCGGCCACGATCTCGATGCGGTGCTCGGCCAGCAGCAGGTAGATCAGCACGCCGTTGTTGTACTCGGTGTCCCAGACCCGCAGCTTGCCGAACATGGCGATGGCGCGCTCGCGTGCTGTGGCGCGGCGCCACAGATAGGACAGGGGCAGGCTGGCCTCCACGCACAGGCGGATCTCGCCACTGTGCGCGGCCTCGCTGGCCGCCACACGCTGGCGCAGGCGCTCCAGCGCGGCGGGCGGCAGCACACGCTGGGCATCGGTCTCGTCCCAGAGCCGGTGGGCGATGAAGCGCCGCCAGAAGCCCTTGTGCTGCATCACCAGTCTCCCGAGGCGCCACCGCCCCCGAAATCACCACCCCCGCCGGACGAGAATCCGCCGCCGTCGCCCCCGCCGCCACCGCTCCACCCGCCGCCGCCCCAGATCACCGGGCCACCGCCATGGCCGCCCGAGCCGCTGCCGCGCGCGCGCTGGCGGCTCGCACCGATGCCTAGCACGCCCACCAGCAGCAGGGCGCCCAGGCCCGCGCCCAAGGCAATCAGCACACTGCTGCTGAAGATCCAGCCCGCGGCCCCGGCCGCACCGCCGGTGGCCAGGCTGCCCAGCTTGCGGCCCAGCATGGCGGTGAGCAGAGCGCCCAGCACCGGCACGGCAATGAAGAAGAGGGCGCTCAGCTCTTCGAGCTGCAGGCCAGCGTCGGACGTGGCGCCCCGCCCCGCCGCACGCGGCTCCGGGGCGGGCAGGTTCTCACCGCGGATGCGCGCCTGCAGCTGATCCACCGCCAGGTTCAACCCGCCCGCGTAGTCGCCTTGCTTGAAGGCCGGCGCGATGGCGTTCTGGATGATTTGGCGTGCGGCCAGATCGGGCACGGCGCCCTCCAGGGCCTTGGCCACCGCGATGCGCACCTTGCGCTCGTCCTTGGCCACCACGATCAGCAGGCCGTCGCCTACCTCGCGTCGGCCCAGCTTCCAGGCGTCACCCAGGCGCTGGGTGTAGTCGGTGATGTCCTCCGGCGCCGTGCCGGGCAGCATCAGGATCACGATCTGCGGTCCGGCCTCGCGCTCGAAGGCTGCGAGCTTGTCCTCCAGGGCCTGGCGCTGTACCGGGCTGAGGGTGCCGGTGCTGTCCATCACCCGTGCCGTCAGCGCGGGCAGGGGTCGCAGCTCGGCCTGGGCCCGGCCCATCAGGGGCCAGACGCACAGAGCCAGCAGGAGAAGGGCGAGCAGCCGCCGCATGGCGGGCTTACTTGGAGGCCGGCTTGTCGAAGCTCACCGTGGGCGCGGCCTTGATCGCGCCCTCGTTCTCCACCTCGAAGCTGGGCTTGACCTGGTAGCTGAAGACCATGGCGGTGAGGTTGGTCGGGAAGCTGCGCGCTAGCACGTTGTAGTCCGCCACCGATTTGATGTAGCGGTTGCGGGCCACGGTGATGCGGTTCTCCGTACCCTCCAGCTGCACGCGCAGGTCCTGGAAGCCCTGATTGGCCTTGAGGTTGGGATAGTTCTCCGTGACCATCAGCAGCCGGCTGAGCGCGCCCGAGAGCTCGCCTTGGGCGGCCTGGAACTGCTTGAGTGCGGCGGGGTCATTGGCCAGCTCGGGCGTGACCTGGATGCTGGTGGCCTTGGCGCGCGCCTCCACCACCTTGGTGAGCGTCTCCTGCTCGAAATTGGCTTCGCCCTTGACCGTGTTGACGATGTTGGGAATGAGATCGGCGCGGCGCTGGTACTGGCTCAGCACCTCGGCCCAGCTGGCCTTGACCTGTTCATCCAGGCGCTGGAACTCGTTGTAGCCACAGCCCGACAGCATCAGGCTGCTGCTGATCACGAGAGCGGCCAGGATGCCGCGGTTCGGCTTCGGTGTGGGCATTGCGATTCCTCCTTGATGTATCTCAATGAGCCAGGGCCTGTCCGGCTTGGTGGCCAGCGGACTCGGGCCGATCACGCAGCGGATAATGCCAGACCATGAGCGCTTTCCCCCAGCTGCAAAACGACAATTTCCTGCGCGCCTGCCTGCGCCAGCCCACCGACCATACGCCCCTCTGGCTGATGCGCCAGGCCGGCCGCTACCTGCCCGAGTACCGGGCTACGCGGGCCAAGGCCGGCAGCTTCATGGGCCTGGCCACGAATGTGGACTACGCCACCGAGGTCACGCTGCAGCCCCTGGAGCGCTACCCGCTGGATGCTGCCATCCTGTTCAGCGACATCCTCACCGTGCCCGACGCCATGGGCCTGGGCCTGTCCTTCGCCCAGGGCGAGGGCCCCAAGTTTGCCAAGGTCGTGCGTGACGAGGCTGCCGTGGCCGAGCTGGCCGTGCCGGACATGGACAAGCTGCGCTATGTGTTCGACGCCGTCACCTCCATCCGCCGCGCGCTCAATGGCCGCGTGCCCCTGATCGGCTTCTCCGGCAGCCCCTGGACCCTGGCCTGCTATATGGTGGAAGGCGGCGGCTCCGACGACTACCGCCAGGTCAAGAGCCTGATGTACGCGCGCCCGGACCTGATGCACCGCATCCTGCAGATCAATGCCGATGCCGTGGCTGCCTACCTCAACACGCAGATCGAGGCCGGCGCCCAGGCGGTGATGATCTTTGACAGCTGGGGCGGCGTGCTGGCCGATGGCATGTTCCAGCGCTTCAGCCTGGAGTACTCCCGGCGTGTGCTGGCCCAGCTCAAGCGCGAGCACGAGGGCCAGCGCATTCCGGCCATCCTCTTCACCAAGGGCGGCGCTCTGTGGCTGGACGAGATCGCCGCCGCCGGCGCCGATGTGGTGGGGCTGGACTGGACCGCCAATCTGGGCCGGGCCCGCGCCCGCGTGGGCCACCAGGTCGCCCTGCAGGGCAATCTGGACCCCAATGTGCTCTTCGCCCCGCCCGCTGCGGTGCGCGAGCAGGCCCGTGCGGTGCTGGACAGCTTTGGCCGCCCGCAGCGCGCCGATGGGGGCTGGGACGGCCATATCTTCAACCTGGGTCATGGCATCAGCCAGTTCACGCCGCCCGAGAGCGTGGCCGAGCTGGTGGACGAGGTGCACCGCTACTCGCGCGAGCTGCGCCGCGCCGTCTGAGACGGTCGCTGGCGCAGGCGTTCAGCGGCGGCCACGGCCCGGTAAGTAAGCACTCAGGCCTTGACTTATCCCCAGTTTGTAGCCAGCGAGGCGGGGTCGTGGACAAAGTCCGCGCGCCGCTCGGTGTTTCCCCGATGGACGGCTAAGTGCTTGATTCATAAGGATTGCACCGTTTTGGGGGGGAATGGCTCTTGCAAAGCCACGCGGCGCCAGCCCGGGCCGGCGCTGCAACTGTTAGCAAGTCACCCACAAAGTTATCCACAGAAATCTCCCCCATGGGGAAAAGGCTTGTGGATCAGCCACTTGGCGCTCAAAGCTCAGACAGTGCTTGAGCGGAGGCCACGATGAGCCAGCGCCTGCGCGTGGCGGTGGAAGCGCCCCAGCACAGCGGTCTGAGTGCGCCGCTGGACTATCTGAGCGAGCAGCCCATCGCCCCCGGCAGCCTGGTGCGCGTGCCCCTGGGTCGGCGCGAGCTGGCCGGCATCGTCTGGCCGGGGCCGTCCGAGGAGGGCGCCGCCGCGCTGGACGAGGCCCAGCTGCGCCCGGTGCTGGCGGTGCTAGACGCGCTGCCCCCGCTCTCAAAGCGCTGGTGCGAGCTGGTCGAGTTTGCCGCCAGCTACTACCAGCGCAGCATCGGCGAGGTGGCGCTCTCGGTGCTGCCGCCCCAGCTGCGCGAGCTCTCGCCCGAGCAGCTGCAGGCCCGGCTCAAGAAGCTGGACAAGAAGCCCAAGAAGCTGCAGGCCGAGGCCAGCCCCGAGCCCGCGCCGCGGCCCGAGCCTCCCACGCTGAGCCCCGACCAGGCTCTGGTGCTGGCCCGTCTGGACGAGCTGCTGCTCACGCCGGGCGACACCGCGCCGCCGCCGGTGCTGCTTTACGGGGTGACGGGCAGCGGCAAGACCGAGGTCTATCTGCGTGCCGCCGAGCATGCGCTGAGCCAGGGCCGCCAGGTGCTGGTGCTGGTGCCCGAGATCAATCTCACGCCCCAGCTGGAGGCGCGCTTCGCGGAGCGCTTTGCGGGCACGCCCATGGTGTCCTTGCACAGCGCGCTCACGCCCGCGCAGCGCCTGGGCAACTGGCTGCAAGCCCATCTGGGGCGCGCCCGCCTGGTGCTGGGCACGCGGCTGGCTGTCTTTGCCTCCCTGCCCGAGCTGGGCCTGATCGCGGTGGACGAGGAGCACGACCCCTCTTACAAGCAGCAGGACGGCGCGCGCTACTCGGCGCGCGATCTGGCGGTCTACCGCGCGCGCCTGGAGAAGGTGCCGGTCATCCTGGGCTCGGCCACGCCCTCGCTGGAGAGCTGGCAGCATGCCAACACCGGCCGCTATCTGCGCCTGGCCCTGCCAGGGCGCATCGGTGGCGGCGCCCTGCCGCGGGTGCGGCTCTTCGACATGAACACGCTGCCGCGCCGCAAGGGTGTGAGCACCGCGCTCTCGCCGCCCCTGCTGGCCGCGCTGCGCCAGCGCCTGGAGGCGGGCGAGCAGAGCCTGGTGTTCCTGAACCGGCGCGGCTATGCGCCGGTGCTGCACTGTGCGGAGTGCGGCTGGAAGAGCGAATGCCCGCACTGCAGCGCCTACCGCGTCTTCCACAAGGCCGACCGCACGCTGCGCTGCCATCACTGCGGCTTCAGCCAGCGCGTGCCGCATGAATGCCCGGACTGCGGCAACCAGGACGTCGCCCCCCTGGGCCGCGGCACCGAGCAGCTGGAGGAACAACTCGCCGCGGCCCTGCCGGGCGCGCGCGTGGCCCGCATCGATGCCGACACCACCCGCCTCAAGGGCACGCTGGAGAGCCAGCTGCAGGCGGTGCACGAGGGCGAGGTGGACATTCTGGTGGGCACCCAGATGGTGACCAAGGGCCATGACTTCCGCCGCATCACCCTGGTGGCCGCCATCAACCCGGACAGCGCGCTCTTCAGCAGCGACTTCCGCGCGCCCGAGCGCCTCTTCGCCCTGCTGATGCAGGCGGCGGGCCGCGCCGGCCGCGACGCCGAACAGGCCGCGCGCAGCGAGATGTGGGTGCAGACCTGGCATCCCGAGCATGCGCTCTACCGCGCCCTGCTGCAGCACGACTTCGAGGCCTTTGCCCGCAGCCAGCTCGCCGAGCGCGAGAGCGCCGGCCTGCCGCCCTATTCACACCTGGCCCTCTTGCGTGCCGAGGCACGCACGGCCGAGGCGGCCCAGGCCTTTCTCAGCGCCGCGGCGCGCTGGGCCCAGGCCCTGCCCGAGGCGCGAGACCTGATGATCTACCCGCCCGTGCCCATGAGCGTGGCGCGGGTAGCGAATATGGAGCGCCTGCAGATGCTGGTGGAGTCGCCCACGCGCGGCGCCTTGCAGCGCCTGCTCTGGCTCTGGATGCCCGAGCTGCATGCCTTGAAACGCGAGCACCGCGGCCTGCAGCGCTGGGCGGTGGATGTGGACCCTCTGGCGATCTGAGCGGATTGCCTCAGCCCCGCGGACTGGTGCGGAAGATGGACATGGCGCGTACCAGGCCGGCAGCCTGCTCTCGCAGGCTCTCTGCGGCGGCTGCGCTTTGCTCCACGAGCGCGGCATTTTGCTGGGTGGCCTGATCCATGTGGCTCACCGCCTCGCTGACCTGGGAAACGCCACTCATCTGTTCCCGGCTGCCAGCGGCAATCTCACTCACGATGTCACTGACGCGCTGTACCGAAGTCCGAACTTCCTGCATGGTCCGCCCTGCCTGATCGACCAAGCCAGCCCCCGTCGCCACTCGCTCGACGCTTTGACTGATCAGACTCCTGACTTGGCGCGCAGCTTCAGCACTGCGCTGCGCCAAAGTCCGGACTTCACCCGCAACCACGGCGAAGCCCCGGCCTTGTTCCCCGGCGCGGGCTGCTTCCACCGCGGCGTTGAGCGCGAGGATGTTGGTTTGGAAAGCGATGCCGTTGATGACGGTGATGATGTCCTCCACCTGCTTGGACGCATGTTCAATGGCGCGCATCTGCGTTACGACATCGTCAACCACCTTACGCCCCTGCTCGGCAACGCCAGAGGCTTGCTGGGCTAGGCGACTTGCCTGTGCTGCACTGTCGGCGTTGCTGAGGGCTGTGCCGTTGATCTGCTCCATCGAGGCGGCCGTCTGTTGCAGGGCCGAAGCCTGCTTTTCGGTTCTGACGCTGAGATCCGAGTTGCCCTGGCTGATCTGTGCGCTCGCCGTCGCGACGCTCTCGGCGTTGTCGCGGATATCACTGACCAGTTCGGCCAGCCTGCCTTGCATTGCCAGCAAGGCGGCAAGCAATGGGCTGAATTCGTCACGACCCTCGTCTTTGACAAGCTGATCCAGTTCGCCGTCGCGCACCTTCTCTGCGACCGCTTGCGACACGCTCACGCGGCCTCTCAGCTGCCGGACCAGTATCCATACCGAGCTCAGCATCAGCAGGGCTACCAGCAGGACCACGCCTTTGATCTCCCACATGATGGTGTCCGCATCGCGAACCAAGTCCCGCTCAATCGATTCGCTCAGCGCCTGTCGGTGGTACTGAACGCCATGCCCCATCACGTCGAGAACCGCATTGCGGGCAGGAACGGTCTTCTCGACCAAAAAGGCGAATGCTGCATCGCGGTCACCGGCCTGAACCATGGACAGATTCGCCTCTGCGATGGACCAGAAGGCATCGAGTTGCTGGTTCAGTTCCCGGGCGCTGCCCTGAAGGCCTTGGTAGGCTGCCCGAGCTGCATCGAGCGCTGCGCGGTGCTCAGAAATCTGGACCAGAGCCGCAGAGCGCTCCGCTTCATTGCGAGCCAGCATGGCGTGGCGCAGCTGCAGGGAAGCCCGGGTCAAGTTGAGCTCCATGGTGCGGACATGATCCAGTGCAGCAACATGGCTGAGGCCGATGTTCTTGGCGGCCCCGCTCAGACTCGACAGCTGTACCCACACCATCACCGCCAGAGCGCCTAGCGCGAGGCTGACGACGCAACTCATCAGATACATCCGCTGGGCAAAGCTCCATCGCTTGAGGCTGAACATGGCTGGCTCCTCGCTGTGACTGCCGCTTACGCCGACGATGTTCTTAGTTTATTTGATTGGAATGATATTAGTGGTAATTTGTGCGTGATGTATTTAGCATATTGCGTGACCTGCGAGCTAGGTCAATATCATCTCAGTTGTTTCAGCGCGTCTCGCAACTGCGGCCATAGGGCTGTCAAGGCGGGCCAGTCGTTCCGTTGACTGGCCTCTTCGAGGGTCAGCGCATCAGAGGCCGCCTCGGGATGACCCAGGCTGCGAAGCACCGACTTGAGGCTGTGGGCGAGGCGGCGCAGTGCTGGTGCATCGCCGTCTGTCAGGGCCTTGTCGCCCTCGGCCAGATCTGCCTGGAACTGTTGCAGGCAGCTGGCGCGGAAGGACAGATACAGCGGGGCATTGCCGCCGAAGTACTCAGCGATGGCGGCGGCCTGCCGGACCTCGGGGCCGGGGGGCGGTTCGGCGGAGGTCGCAACGCTGGAGGAGTGCACGACTTTGTCGGCCACCTCCGGCCCTTGCGCCAGCGCGTCACGCACGCAAGCATCCAGTTCGGCCAGTCCGCAGGGCTTGGAAAGCAGGCGCCAGACTTCGGGGCGCTCCAGGCGCCCCCGGGTGGCGGGCGTCAGGCCGGCGCTGAAGACCGCCACCCGGGCGCCGGCCCGCAGCGCAGGCTCGGCGGCCAAGGCATCGATCAGCTCGAAGCCGGAGCGCTCGGGCAGCATCAGATCCGTCAGGACCAGGGCCACCGGGGCACGAGCCAGCTCGGCCAGGCCCGCATCCACGGAACCGACGGTCAGCAGCTCGATCTCGAACTCTTCCAGGGCCAGCTGCACAAAGCGCTGCAGAGAGGGGTCATCCTCGACCAGCAGCACCCGGGGCCGGCCCCCCGCGCTCATGAGTTCACGCCTTCGGGTCTGGCCGCCAATTGCTCGCGCAGCAGCACCGGCAATTCCATCACCAGCCGCGGCTTGTGCACCACCGGCAGGCCCTGCAGGGCGAACTCGTAGGGCTGTCGCTGGGTTTCGTCCAGCGAGGTCACCACGATCAGGCGGCTGCCCGCGAATTGGGGCTGTGAGCGCAGGCTGGTGATCAGGGTCGCACCATCGATGCCCGGCAGCAGAATGTCCACCAGCAGCAATTCGGGTTGCAGCTGGCCGTAGAGCGCCAGTCCGGCGATGCCGTCCGAGGCCATGTGCAGCTCCAGTTCCGGGAACTGCTGGGCCAGCAGCATGGAGATGAGGTTCTGGTAATGTACCGAGTCCTCGATCAGCAGCAGGCGTGGACGCCGGGCGCCACCAGCCTGCGAGCCGGGCGTGGTCGCAGCGGCGCCAGCATTGCGCTGGGCCAGCCTGGCTTCCACCGAGGCGCGGGCAATCCGGCGGTGGCCGCCCGGCGTCTTCCAGGCCTCCAGCTCTCCGCGGTCTACCATCAGTTGCACCGAACGTACGGCCATACCCAGCAGGCGTGCCACCTCCAGGGTGCTGTAGTCGGTCTGGGGGGCGGGCATGGCGGATGCGGGACTGGTCTTGGGCATCGCGCAATTCTGCCGATTTTTTTGAGCTCAGTTCGAAAAGAGCTTGATTGATAAAAGTGATACATCCAATAATGACATCAAGACCAAGAGCACCAAGGAGTGCGCCATGAGCAAGACCGTTCTGATCGTTGACGACCATGCCGATATCCGTCGATTGATCCGCATGACGCTGGAGTTCGAGGACTACCAGATCCATGAGGCGGCCGATGGCGAGAGCGCGCTGCAGCTGGCCGCCGCCCTACGGCCCGATGTGGTGCTGCTGGATGTGATGATGCCTCGCGCCCTGGATGGTTTGCAGGTCTGCGCGCGGCTCAAGGCCGAGCCGCGCTTTGCGGGCATGCAGGTCATCCTGCTGAGCGCCCGGGGCCAGGCTCGGGACCGCGAGGCCGGGCTGCGGGCCGGCGCTGATGCCTACATGATCAAACCCTTCAGCCCCTTGCAGCTGATCGAGCATCTGGCGAGTTTGTCGCATTCGGACTGAGGGGAACTTCATGCAGGAAGTCCCGGCTCCAAGACGCGCTGCGCCCGTTTGGTCAGGATCTGATTGCACTGTGTTTGACGCTGCGGCGGCGGCGCAGATGGAGCGCATCGTGGCCGATCTTGGCCGCATGTATCACGAGCGCAATGAGGCGCTGCGTGAGGTGACCCGGGCTCATCATGAGGCTCTGTTGCGCCTGTCTCTGGCGGCGGACTTCAAGGATGACGAGACGGGCGTCCATATCCTTCGAATGGGCTACCTGGCCGAGACCTTGGCGCTTTTCATGGGTGAGCCCCGCGAGTTCGCCCAGCAACTGCGACGCGCTGCGCCCATGCATGACATCGGCAAGATCGGCATTCCCGACGCAGTCTTGAAGAAGCCGGGGGCCTACACCCCGCAGGAGCGCGCCGTCATGAATGAACATCCCCGCATGGGGGCGCGCATTCTGGGGCGCTCGCGGATTCCCTTGTTCCAGCTGGCGGCGGAGGTGGCCCTGGGGCACCACGAGCGCTGGGACGGCCGCGGCTATCCGAGCCAGTTGGCGGGTGCTGCCATTCCCTTGTCGGCGCGAATTGTTGCCGTGGTTGACTACTTTGACGCCCTGACCATGGATCGCTGCTATCGCAAGGCCTTTCCCGACGAAATCGCACTGTGCATGCTCATGGATCAGCGCGAAGCGGCGTTTGACCCTCGCGTGGTTGATGCGTTTGTGGCGAACGCACCGTCGCTGATCGCGCTGCGCGATGCCATCAATCGTGAGCCCCCCGATTTCGAGATCCTGGTTGAAAGTGACTGAGTTCAAAGGAGTCCCACCATGATGAAGCGCCGCTCCCATTCGTCCACACCGCTGGGTATCCATCTGATGCTTTTTGCCGCCGCAGTCTTGCTTGCGCCGAGCCTTGCTCAGGCGGCCGAGAGCCCCACCTTGCAACGTCTGCGCAGCAGCGGCGAGCTCAAGGTTTGCATCTGGCCGGACTACTACGGCATTACCTACCGCAACCCCAACACCCTGGAGCTGGGCGGTATAGACATCGAGCTTTCCGCCGAGTTGGCCAAGGACCTCAAGCTCAAGCTCACGTATGTGGAGTCCTCCTTCACCCAGCTGATTGAGGACGTGAGCAGCAGTCGCTGCGACGTCGCCATGTTCGCCGTGGGCGTGCTGCCTCAGCGTCAGGCCCGTCTGGCCTTCACCAAGCCCTATCTCCAGAGCGATATCTACGGCGTGACCACGCGTTCCAATCGTGCGGTGCGTGACTGGGTCGACATCGATAGACCCGGTATCGTGGTTGGTGTGCAGGCTGGCACCTTCATGGAGCCTGTGATGACGGCCTCGCTCAAGAAGGCGCAGATCTTGGTGGTGCGGCCTCCGGCCACGCGTGAGCGGGAGCTGGAGGCAGGGCGCATCGATGTGTTCATGACCGACTATCCCTACAGCCGCCGCCTGCTCGATAACGCCGATTGGGCCCGTTTGGTGCCGCCACCGCAGCCTTTTCATGTGCTGCCCTATGCCTATGCCACGCGGCAGAACGATCCCGCATGGCTGGCTCGGCTTGACGAGTTCGTGGCTGCGATCAAGCGAGACGGGCGACTCAAGGCCGCCGCGGCGCGTCACGGCCTGGGCGATATCGTGGTCCAGCAGTAGGGCCGGACGAACATCATGCAGCAGCCAGCCCTCGACGTCTCTGGCCTCAGCCGCCTGATTCGGGTCGCCGCGGCCGGGCTTGCTCTGGCCTGCGTGGGGGCGCTGGCAGCCTTTGCGGTGTACGAGCGCAGGGAAGCCCTAGAACATGAGCATGCCCGGCTGGAGCTGCTGGCTCGTCTCCTGGATGATCACGCGACCCGCAGTGTCGAGTCGGCCTCCCTGGCACTTCGCACCATCGGCGATGGCATTCGGCTGCAGTCGCGGCTGGAACCCGATCTGCTGGTGCCCATGCTGAATCAGGCCCTGGTGGCGCAGCCCATGCTGAGAAGCTTGGCGCTTGTTGACCTGCCGCAAGGGCAAGTCCTGGTCAGCTCGGATTCGAGAGACCGCGGTCTCAGCCTGGATGTTGGCCGACTGGGAACACTTCCAGCGCTGGGCAAGGAAGCGCTGCTCCCCTTGCAACCGGGTCGGGGTTTGAGCAGCCTGGGTCGCATCGATCTCGCGGCGGGCGTCAGCTCCTTGCCCCTGGCCCGTCGCATGATGGCCCCTGGCGGGCGAGAGATCCTGCTACTGGCCATGATCAATCCCGACGCCCTCTCCAACTATCAGCAGTCTGCCCTGGGATTCGATGCCAATCTGCGAGCTGCCTTGGCGAGCTACGACGGTCAGCTGCTGGCCGCGACGGACACGGTCAAGAATCCCATAGGCAGCGAACTGACCACCCATGCCGTCTTTGAACAGCTGAAACAACAGAACCATGGCAGCTACACGGGCGCAGGCTTGGGCCCGGGCTTGCAGCTGGTGGCCTACCGTCTGGCGCGGGAGCGACCGTTGGTGGTCATGGTGGAAGTGGCGCAAGACGACGCCCTGAGTGGCTGGCGTGACATCAAGTGGCTCATTCTGGGCACAGGGGGGACCTGCCTGCTGCTGATCGGACTGGGTGCCAGGATTCTGCTACGCAGCCTGCGTGTGCGGGAGACGGCGCGCCGGGCTCTGGACCGCGCCCATGAGCAGGTGGCCCTGCGTGAGCGGGAGCTCAGTGTGTTGCTCAAGAGCGTGCAGGAACTGATTTTCCGCACCGATGCTCAAGGTCGGCTGAGTTTTGTCAACGCGCGCTGGAGCATGTTCAAGCAGGAGCGCGTCGATGGGGTCCTGGGGCTTGCTCTGGCGGACATGGTGGACCCTCAGGACAAGGAGCGCGTCGTGGCGCTCCTGAGTGCCGAGAACCGCGAGGGCGTGCGCAGTGCCGAGATCAGCATGGGCACGGTTGAAGGTCTGCGGCGTCACTTCCAGGTGGCGGTGGTTCCGCTGCTCGGTCAGGGGCAGCTGCTCGGGTTTGCCGGGAGCGCCGTTGACGTCACCGAACGTCGCCAGGCAGAGAAGCGGCTGCAGCTGCAGCTTCAATTCAGTGAGCAACTTCTGGAGCTGAGTCCACAGCCCATCTCGATGTTCGACGGGAAGAGTAACTATGCCATGGTGAACCGGGCTTGGGAGGAGTTCACCGGCCGCGATCGTCGTGATGTGGTGGGCCGACCGGTGGGTTTCTTCATGCCCTTGCAGGAACGTGCGCTGCATGAGGCGCAGGACCGGCAACTGCGCCAAATCGGCGGCCGTCTGAGTTACGAGGCCCGACTGCTGCACCGGGACGGCAGCACCCATGACATGCTGGTCACCAAGGTGGTCGTACCCGACCCGCGCAGTGGCGAACTGGGGATTCTGGCAACCCTGACCGATGTGAGCGAATTTCGTGCTGCAGAGCGGGCTACGCGTGATGCGCGCGATGCGGCCGAGGAGGCGTCACGGGCCAAGTCAGAGTTCATTGCCAACATCAGTCATGAGCTGCGCACGCCGCTGCAGTCCATCCTCGGTTTCTCGGAACTGGGGCAGGCTCGTGGACGCGATGCGCCCAAGCTGGCGGCGATGTTTGGCGACATTCACGCTTCGGGTCAGCGCATGTTGGCCCTGGTGAATGACCTGCTTGATGTGTCCAAGATCGAGAGCGCTGTGGGTACTTTTGATCTCGAGCGCTGCGAGCTGCGCCAGCTGATGGAATCGGTCGCGCATGAGCTGGAGCCTTTGCTGTCCCGGCGCATGCTTCGGCTGGAGACGAGGCTGGGCCAGCGGCCCTTGATGGCCAAGGTCGACCCTCTGCGGTTTCAGCAGGTCATACGCAATGTCCTGGCCAACGCCATCAAGTTTTCGCCGGAGCGCGGCACCATAGAGCTGGATGCCGGCTTGACGCCGGAGCATGAGGTGCTGATCACGGTGGCAGATCGAGGACCCGGCATTCCGCCCGAGGAGCTGGACCAAATCTTCGAGGCCTTCATCCAGAGCAGCAGCACCAAGGATGGCTCGGGCGGCACGGGTCTGGGATTGGCCATCTGCCGCAAGATCATCGAGATCCATGGTGGCCAGATCCGTGCCGAGAATCGGCCCGGCGGCGGCGCGGTTTTCCGCATCGTCCTGCCCTTGCGTGTGGGGCCAGGAGACACCCACATCAGCACCGTGCTTTGAGCGGTCGACTCCTAGGGGCGAGGCTCGGTGCTGCGGGGGTCGCCCAAGTGGGTCTTGAGCCACTGGGCCATTTCCCACTGCACATGCCCCACCGACTCGCGGGCCGTGTAGCCGTGCCCCTCATGGGGCAGATTGACATAGCGCACCGTGCCACCCAGCCCGGCCAGGGCCTGGAACAGGCGCTCGCTTTGCATGGGGAAGGTGCCGGAATTGCTGTCGGCCTCGCCGTGGATCAGCAGCAGGGGCTCCTTGATGCGCTCGGCATAGAGGAAGGGCGAGAGTTTGAGATAGGTGTCGCGGGCATCCCAGAGCGAGCGACGTTCGCTCTGGAAACCGAAGGGCGTGAGTGTGCGGTTGTAGGCGCCGCTGCGCGCAATGCCGGCCTTGAAGAGCTTGGTGTGGGCCAGCAGATTGGCGGCCATGAAGGCGCCGTAGCTGTGACCGCCTATGGCCAGGCGCTTGGGGTCGACCACGCCCAGCTCCTCGGCCTTGTCGATGATGGCGCGGGCATTCATCGTGATCTGCTCGATGAAGCCGTCGTTCATGCTGCGCTGCTCGCCCACCACGGGCATGGTGGCCTCGTTGAGCACCACAAAGCCCTCCAGGGCCAGCAGCTGGGGGCTGATGCCGGGGTAGGCCGCAAAGCGGCTGGGCGCGCCGCTGAGCTGGCCTGCCACGGAGGCGTCATTGAACTCCAGGGGGTAGGCCCAGATCAGGGCGGGCCGGCGCTCACCCTCCCGGTAGTCGGGCGGCAGGTACAGCCAGAAGGAGAGTTCCACGCCGTCGGCGCGCTTGAAGCTGACCAGCTCCCGCTTGATGCGGCGCAGCTGGGGGCTGGGATCCTTGATGCGTGTCAGCAGCTGGGGGGCGCCTCCGGCCGCCGGACCCAACTCGCGCAGCACCAGATTCGGGGCTTCGCTGGGGCTCTCGCGCTGCATCAGCCAGCGCCTCTCGTCCAGCGGCATCAGTGGCAGTTCGTAGCTGGCCTCTCCCGACTGGAACAGGCGCTGCACGCCCAGGTCACGGATGGAGAGCCGGTCCACAAAGGGCCGCTCGCCGCGTGGGCTGGCACCGGCGCCAATCATGAAGATCTCGCCCTGGGCCGTGGTCTGCACCACCTGATGGCCATTGGGCAGGGTGCGCATCAGAGGCTGCCCCGGATGGCGGTAGCGCTCGCGCACCGAGTGCTCGAACAGCGGCTTGCTCTGGCTGCCGCGCAGGGGCAGCAGATAGCTGCGGGTCCAGGCGCGGTTGCGATCGGTCTCGGTCAGCAGGGCATGCTGACCATCATCCAAAAATCGCAGCCGCGTGAAGCGGTGCGGCATGCGCTGAACCTCCATTGCCTCGCCACTGTAGGGCGGGTCCAGGCGCATCACCCGGTCGCGAAAGGCCACGCGCGCGTTCGGATTGCCACCGTCCAGCGCCTCCACCCAATAGACAGCCGCATCCTTGGTGGGCGAGGCGTAGAAGACGCGCGGACCCGGCAGGGCGCCATCGATGGCCACGCCGCTCTTCATGGGCAGCTTGGCCAGTTCGCGCAGCAGGCGGCCATCGCGCTGGCGCAGCTCCACGACCTGGGGAAAGTCGTCCCAGGTCAGGTGGTAGCTGAAGGGGCGGACCAGACGTTCGGTCAGCAAGACCTGACCCTGATCGCCCACGCTGCTGACGGCTGAGAAGAGGGCTGGCTCACCCAGTTCGCGGATCTGTCCGGTGGCCAGGTCCACCAGGGTCAGCTGGGAGCGGGCGTGGTATTCGAAAGCGGCCTCGTCCTGCGGGGACTTCAGCAGATCCGCATAGGTGCGTTCCGGCGAGGCCTTGCCCAGGCTTTCCTGCACGGCGGGGCTGGGCAGCGCGCGCGGCGGTGCGCCGCGGCGCTTGGGAATGCCCAGCACCACCAGCTCGCGCGGATTGAGCCAGGCTTGCTCGCCCTGACCCAGGGCATTGTTCAGGCGCAAAAAGGGAATCTGCCGGATCTGGCCACTGGCGGTGTCGCCAACCCAGAGTTCGTTGCTGGCCGGTCCGCGCCGCTCCAGCACGAAGCGCTGGCCATCGGGCGCCCAGCTGAAGCTGTGGAAACCGCTGCCGGGCAGCTCCACCACACGCTCCGGCGCCTCGGGCTGCAGCAGGCTGCGCAGACGCAGGCGCTGCACCGTGGCCAGGGGCTGGGGCGTGGCGCTCACGGCATCGAAGCGCAGGCCGGCCAGTCGCAGCGTGGGGCGAGCCAGCTCCTCCAGGCTGTTGAAGCGGCGCAGCTCCAGCAGGGCCAGGGTCTGGCGATCCGGGGCGACCAGCAGGCGCGGCAGCGCCGGGGCATCCAGGGCCTCGCGCACGGCGGGGCCGGGTTGTTGATAGCCCATGGCCATCGCCCGGCCCATGGGCAGCAGGCTCGCCAGCAGGGGCAGGGCGAGCAGCAGGGCCGGCAGCAGGGCGCCTCGGCGGGGAAACGACAGCGACATCGGTGAGGGGCTTGGGGTTCGGGGCGGCATGGCCGGGCCGAAAAGCGCAACCATATCAGGACCGGGCGCCAATGCCGAACAGCCAGGCCAGGCCGCTGAAACTCACAAAGGCCAGGGCCGTGGAGGCCATGATGATGCGGGCCACACGGCCGTTGTCGGCCCCGTAGCGCTCGGCCAGCAGTGACACATTGCTGGCGCTGGGCAGGGCCGCCGCCAGGGTCAGCACCAGCAGCTGGAAGTCGCTGAGGCCCAGGCCCAGCTTCTGGGCCAGCAGGCCCAGGCCGAAGACCAGGGCGGGGTGCAGCAGCAGCTTGATGCCGGCCACCGGCAGGTAGAGCGCGGCGGGCGTGCGGCTGTGGGCGTGCTGGCCGGCGCGCCACAAGACGGCGCCTATGGTGAACAGGGCCACGGGGCTGGCAGCATCGGCCAGCATGCGGATCACGGTGTCCAGCGGGCCGGGCGGGCGCAGGCCCGTGATGGAGGCCAGGGCACCCAGGGCAATCGCCCAGGGCAAGGGGTTGGACAGGGCGCCGCGCAGCGCTTGCAGGGCGGCACGCCGGGCATTGCCGGCGCCCGCATCATGGGCACGGGCCAAGCCTATGCACAGGGAGCTGGTGAGGAAGAGATCGGCCAGGATGGTGCAGATCACGGGCGCCGCCGCGGCCGGGCCCAGCAAGGCCACCAGCAGGGGCACGCCCATGAAACCGGTGTTGGGAAAGGCGGCCACCAGGGCGCCAAAGGCGGCGTCCTTGAGGCGCACCCGATCGGACAGGGTCAGCCACAGGGTCAGGCCCACGATCAGCAGGGCGCATAGCGCATAGAGCCCCAGCACCACCGGGTCCAGAAGCTCCAGCACCGGGGTGTTCATGCCGAAGCGAAACAGCATGCAGGGCAGGGCGAAGAAGAGCACGAAGCCATTGAGGCCGGGAATGGCGCTTTCGGCCAGCACACCGCTGCGGGCGGCCAGATAGCCGCACAGCACCAGGGCGAAGAAAGGCAGGGTGACCGATAGGATGGCTTGCATGGGGGCGCAGTATCGCAAGCAGGCCCCGGCGGCGTCTCGATGAGCTGGCGTGCGGAAGTTGACGCCGAGCGTGAGCGATTGCGCGCCCCTCCCTGTTTTGAGGGGGGCGTCGCGCAGACAGGCCCCCGGGGAACCCCTAGCATTGTCGGGTTCAATCTTGAGCGCGTGATGCCTGCCGCCCGTTTTTCCGCCTCCTTCCCCGCCCCAGCCCGGGTCGACTCGTCGCCCGCGGGCCAGTTGGTGGCGGGCGAGCGGCTGGGCGTCTGGCGTGTGGTGCAGGCCTTGCACAGCGCGGACACGGGTCGTTGGTACCGGGTCGAGCACCAAAGAGCGGGTCAGCAGGCCGGCGCCTTGCTGGTCTATCACCGTGCGGAGGATGGTCAGGCCATGCTGCTGCGCCTGGCCGAGCAGGTGAGTCAGACGGCCGAGCTGTGCCACCCGGTGATCGCGGTGCCGCTGGACAGCGGCGTGACCCCGGCCGGCCAGCCCTATCTGGTGATGGCCTGGCCCGAGGAGGGCGAGCCCCTGCTGGGGCCGGCCACCTATGCCATGCCCCTGCGCCAGCGCCTGGCCCTGCTGCTGCCCCTGTGCGACGCCCTGCAGGCCGCGCATGAGCAGGGGCTGCTGCTGCGCGAGCTGGATCCCGGTCTGCTGTGGCGCCTGGGCGGCGAACGCTTGCGCCTGCTCAGCCTGGGTCTTGCCGAGCTGGGCGCGGCCCCCGAAACGCCCCGGCCGCGCTACACGCCCGCGGCCCTGCCCTTTGTGGCGCCCGAGCTGCGTGACGGTGGGGCGGCCTCTCTGGCCAGCGAGTCCTGGGCCCTGGGCCTGCTGGCCTGCTGGCTCATCAACGGTCGCCAGCCGCGGCCTGACAGCAATGGCGTCGTCCGCCCCTCGGCATCGGCCCTGGCCTCCCTGGGCACGGCCGAGCGTTTCAGTCTGGAGGCCCTGCTGCTCAAGGCCATGGCCGACGAGCCGGCCTTGCGCCACCCCTCGGCGCGCGAGCTGGGCGAGGATTTGCGCGCATGGTTGGCCGGACGCAACCATTCGGCGCTCAGCCTGGCTCCCATGCCGGAACCCGCTCCCCCCAGCCTGCCCAAGACGGGGGCTGGCGCGCCGGCATCGCGGCGGCCCTGGCGCGGCTTGGCCCTGACGGGCGGCCTGGTCCTGCTGACCCTGGGCGCCTGGGCCGCCGCGCATCAGGGTGTGCTGCCCCCCTTGTTCTGAGCGCGCTTCACGCGCGCATTCTCAGACGGGCTGGGCGCCCGGCCGCCCGGCCTGCACTACAAAGCGCGCCATGCTGCTCAGCGGGCTGCTGTCGGCCCAGGGCTCGTCGACCGCGCGCAGCTCGGCCTCCAGACGCTGGGCGCTCAGCTCGAAGCGCATATAGCCGCGCCGGTCGCTGCGACCCAGCTTGATATGGGGGTTCCAGGGCAGGACCTGATCCAGGCGCTCCTGGGCCATGCCATGGCTGCTGATCGAGGTGCCGCAGAACTCACTGGCCAGGACCGGGGCCTTGGGGTCGCCGTAGTCCGCCTTGAGCTCGGCCACGTAGTGGGCATGGACGTCGCCACCCAGCACTACCGGATTGCGGGCGCCGGCGGCCTGCATATCGCGCAGCAGGCGCTCCCGCGCCAGGGGGTAGCCGTCCCAGCCATCGGTCCAGTGTCTGCCCGGCCCCTCGGCGGGATCCTGCCAGTTCATGCGGGCCATCAGGGTCTGCTGGGCCAGCAGATTCCAGGGGCGCTCTCTATCCCAGGCGCGGCGCAGCCACTGTTCCTGGGCGCCGCCCAGCAGGCTGCGGCGCGGATCCAGCAGGGCGGGGCAGTCCTGCAGATCCACCGTGTTGGAGCCGCCCCGGCCCGGCTTGGGGCAGGCCTGGGGGGCGCGCCACTGCCGGTTGTCCAGGGTGATGATGCGGGCCAGGCCGCCCCAGTCGTAGCTGGCGTGGATGCGCATGTCCGGCCCCCGGGGGCGCGCGGCCTTGGGAAAGGGCTGGTGCTCCCAGTAGGCCTGGGCGGCCGCGGCGCGCCGTCGCAGGAACTCGGCCTCGGGATCCAGGCTTTGTGACTGAGTGCCTGCCCAGTCGTTGTCCACCTCGTGGTCGTCCCAGGTGAGGATCCAGGGGGCGCTGGCGTGGGCGGCCTGCAGATGGGGGTCTTGCTTGTACTGGGCGTAGCGCTGGCGGTAGTCCTCCAGCGTGCGGCACAGGCCGCCCGTGTGGCGGCGGCGGGCCTTGCTGCTGGCCGGCGTGGCGTACTCGTAGATGTAGTCCCCCAGAAAGAGCAGCAGATCGAGTTCCTGAGAGGCGATCTCGCGCCAGGCCGCGTACTCGCCATGGTCCCAGCGCTGGCAGGAGGCAATGGCAAAGCGCAGACGCTCCGCGCCCGCGGAGGCCGCGGGGGCTGTTCGGGTGCGGCCTGTGGGGCTGCGCTGCCCCAGGGCCATGAAGCGGTACCAGTACCAGCGCCCCGGCTTCAGCCCTGCCGGTTCGGCGTGCACGCTATGGGCTTCGGAGGCGCGGGCGATCTCGCTGCCGCGCGCCACGACGCGCTGGAACTGTTCGTCCTCGGCCATCTCCCAATGCACCGTGACGGCGTCCGGCAGGGCCGGCCCCATCAAGCGGGTCCACAGCACCAGGCTCTCGGGCAGGGGGCTGCCCGAGGCCACGCCCAGCGTGAACAGCGCGTCCGGGCTGGCGTCGGCATGGCGCAGCAGGAAGGCCGGTGCGGCACCGGCGGCCAGGGCGGCCTGCAGCAGCCGGCGGCGGGGCATGGGGAGCTGAAACCTTGGGTTCATCGCGTCAGCTTAGCGGCATTTGCGCCGCGCACCCTTGGCTATCATGCGCCGAGCCCTGCGCGACCTGCGCCGCCCTACATCTTGCCGCCGATGAAACTGTCGCGACCCCAATCCTTCCCGCAATGGCTGGCGTTGGTTCTGGCCCTGGCATGTGCGCTGCCCGGCCTGGCTTTGGCCTTGCATTACCCGCTGTCGCCCGTGGGCATGGGCCTGCTCTGCCTGCTGCTCGCCGGCCTGGCCTTCGTGGCCTGGCGTGAGCTGCCCCTGCTGGTTCCCGCACTGCTGCCAGTGATCGGCTGGGCGCCCTGGACGGGCTGGATCAGTTTCGAGGAGCTGGACCTGCTGGTTCTGTCTGTCTGCAGCGGGGCTTATGCCGCCCTGGCCCTGGGCGGATCCCGTCTCCGGGCGCCGGCCTGGCAGCGGCCTCTGGCCTGGAGCGCGCTGTCGCGTCTGCTGCTGGGATTGTTTGCCCTGTCCCTGCTCGTGGCCGCATGGCGTGGCGTGCAGGATGCCGGGGGCTGGCGCTGGGGCTGGTGGCAGAGCTACCAGGAACCCATGAATAGCTTGCGAGCCCTCAAAGCCTTTGTGCTGGTTCTATTGCTCCTGCCGCTGTGGCGGGCCGCGGCCGATGCCCAGCCCCGGCGCCTGCGTTTGTTGGGGCTGGCCATGAGCCTGGCGCTGCTGGGCGTGGCGCTGTCCGCCCTCTGGGAACGCTATGCCTTTCCGGGCCTGCTCAACTTCAGCAGCGACTACCGCACCGTGGCCCTGTTTTGGGAGGCGCATATGGGCGGAGCGCCGCTGGACGGGGTGGTGGCCCTGAGCCTGCCCTTTGCGCTGGTCTGGTTGTTGCGCGAGCGCCGGCCCTTGCGCTTCGGGCTGCTGCTGGGGCTGATGCTGTTGGGCGCCTACACGGTGTTGGCCAGCTTCTCGCGCGGCCTGTATCTGGCTGCTCCCCTGGGGCTGGGGATGGGCGCCTGGCTGCTGTCGCGCCAGTTCAAGGATGCGGCCAAGGGCGCGGCGATCCCTGCCGATGGGGGCGGCATCTCGTCGACTCGCCGCCCTATGCGTTGGCTGTTGCTGGCTCTGCTCGGCTTCGCCATAGCCGCCGTGCTCCTGTTCCCGGTGGGCGGCTACCGAACCTTGCTGGCCCTGTCCGGTAGCGCTTTTCTGCTCTTGCTGCTGCCCCCGCTGTGGCAACGCCAGACTCGGGCTCAGCGCCTCTTGGCCCTGATGCTGGCCCTGATGCCGGTGCTGCTGCTCGGCATGCTGGCCTGGATGCTGATCCAGCATGTGTCCAAGCTGGCCTATGTGCTGCATGGGCTGGTCGTGATCGGTGGCGCGGCCCTCGCTCTGCGCTGGCGCCACGGTGCCCAGCGCAATGCCCAGGCCTGCTTGCTGGCCGCGGCGTTCTTGGCCAGCCTCGCCTGTGTGGTCTTGGTGGCAGGGCAGTGGGGTGGGGCGCAGGTGCTGGATCGCGCCCTGCCGCCGGCGCTGCTGCTGGCTCTGGGCTGGGTGTTGCTGCAACTGGGGCCGGGTGCTCTGGCCGATCAGCTGCCTAGCCTGTCCTGGCGCAGCAAGGGGCTGGCCGCGACCCTGTGTCTGCTGGTGGCCGTGACCGTGGGCGTGGGCTTTGGCGGCGCCTATGCCGGGGATCGCTTCTCCACCGCGCAGCGTGATTTGCAGGCACGGCTGCAGCATTGGTCCCTGGGCCTGTCCTTGCTGCAGACGCCTGGTGACTGGCTGCTGGGCCGGGGTGCGGGGCGCTTTGCCGCCGACTTCTTCTATGCCATGCCGGCCGCCGAGCGTGTGGGGCACTATCAGGCACTGGAGTCCCAAAACGGCGATCCCGCCTTTCTCCGGCTGAGTGCCGGCCAGCATGTGCTGGGTTGGGGAGAGCTGTTCCGCATCAGCCAGCGCATTGATGCACCGCCGGCGGGAGCGCCGCTGCGCATGGCGCTGCGCCTGCGAACCGAGCGTGATGTGAATCTGCATCTGGAGATCTGCGACAAGCTGCTGCTCTACAACGCGGAATGCGTCACGCGCAATATGCCCATCAAGGCGCTGTCGGGGCAGTGGCAGTCGCTCGGCGTGGAGCTGGGGAACGCGCCAAGCCTGGGTCGCGAACTCCGCCCGGTGGTCTTCTCGGTCGCCGTGGATACGCGTGGCGCCCGTGTTGATCTGGCCCAGCTCTCGCTGCGTGCCGGCGAGGGGCCCGAGCTGCTGCGCAATGGCGACTTCGGGGCCGGCATGGCACGGTGGTTCAGCTCCAGCGATCATCACCACATGCCCTGGCATATGAAGAGCCTGCCCCTGCATGTGCTGTTCGAGCAGGGCTTGCTGGGCCTGGGCCTCTGGTCGGCCATGCTGCTGGCGGTGCTGTGGCGCTGTACCCTGGGCTCTGCACGCCAGCATGAGCTGGCCCCTGCAGTGGTGGGGGGCTTGCTGGCCTTTGTGGTGGTGGGCTTGTTTGACAGTCTGATCGACGCGCCCCGCCTCAGCTTCATGTTCTATGCCGTGTTGGCCCTTGGTCTGGGACTCAGGGCGCCACCGCCCCCGCCGCGCGCCGGTTCCTAGCACATCGGGCGGCGAGGCGGCTCGCTATCATGCGCCCCTTGCTCCCCGAACCGCCATGGCCAAAGCCTCTCACTCCCTGAATCCCGCCCAGTCCGAGGCGGTCCACCATCTGCACGGACCCTGCCTGGTGATCGCGGGTGCCGGCTCGGGCAAGACCAGCGTGATCACGCAGAAGCTGGCGCGCCTGCTGCAGGCCGGCTATCAGGCCAAGAACATCGCGGCCATCACCTTCACCAACAAGGCCGCGCAGGAAATGCGCGAGCGCGCCAAGAACCTGATCGGTCCGCGCGCGGCCAAGGATCTGGTGATCGCCACCTTCCACTCCCTGGGCGTGCGCATCCTGCGCAGCGAGGGCTCACGCCTGGGGCTGAAGGAGCAGTTCTCCATCCTGGACAGCGACGATGTGCTGGGCGTGCTGCGCGATGCCGGCGGCACCGTGGACGCCAAGCAGGCCCAGCGCTGGCAGTGGACCATCTCGCTGTGGAAGAACCAGAACCTCACGCCCCGCCAGGCCCTGGCCATGGCCAAGGACGACGATGAACGCGCCGCCGCCATCGTGATGGAGCGCTACCAGGAGCGCCTGGCCGCCTACCAGGCGGTGGACTTTGACGACCTGATCTCCCTGCCCCTGCGCCTGTTCCAGGACGACGCCGAGGCGCGCGGAAAATGGCAGGACACCCTGCGCTATGTGCTGGTGGACGAGTACCAGGACACCAATGCGGTGCAGTACGAGCTGCTCAAGCAATTGGTGGGGGACCGCGGCATGTTCACCGCCGTGGGCGATGACGACCAGAGCATCTACGGCTGGCGTGGCGCCACCATCGAGAACCTCAAGCGCCTGCCGCTGGACTATCCGAATCTGAAGGTCATTCCGCTGGAGCAGAACTACCGCTCCACCGGCGCGATTCTGCGTGCGGCCAACAATGTGATCGGCTCCAACCCCAAGCTCTTTCCCAAGACCTTGTGGAGCGAGTTTGGCGAGGGCGAGCCGGTCAGCCTGATCGAGAGCGACGGCGAGGAGCATGAGGCCGAGCGCGCCGTGGCCCGCATCCAGGCCATACGCGCCAATGGCGGCACGGTCAGTGGCGGCGGCGATGGCGTGGCGGCGGTGAACTTCAGCGACTTCGCCATCCTCTACCGCGCCAACCACCAGGCCCGCATGTTCGAGCAGGCCCTGCGCCGCGCCCAGATCCCCTACAAGGTCTCGGGCGGCCAGAGCTTCTTCGACCGCGCCGAGATCAAGGACCTCTGCGCCTGGCTGCGCCTCTTGGTGAACCAGGACGACGACCCCGCCTTCCTGCGCGCCGTCACCACGCCCAAGCGCGGCATCGGCCACCAGACCCTGGCGGCGCTGAGCCAGTTCTCGGGCCGCTGGAAGTGCAGCATGTTCGAGGCCCTGTTCGCCGAAAGCCTGGGCACCGTGCTCTCGGCCAAGGCCATTGGCTCCCTGCACGAATTCGGCCGCTATCTGAACGAGCTGGAGTACCGCGCCCGCCACGCCGTGGGGGCCGAGGAGGCCAAGGCCTTGCTGATGGAGTGGCTCTCGGACATCGGCTACGAGCAGCATCTGCTGGACAGCGAAGAAAACGAGAAGGTGGCCACGGCCCGCTGGGGCAATGTGCTGGACTTCATCGACTGGGTGGCCAAGCGCTGCGGCGGCGAGATCACCCAGGACGGCGGCGCCACCTTCGAGGAGCCCAAGAAGTCGGTGCTGGAGGTGGCGCAGACCATCAGCGTCATCCTCTCCCTGGCCGAGCGCGGCGACGAGCAGGACCAGGTGGTACTGACCACCCTGCACGCCAGCAAGGGCCTGGAGTGGCCCCATGTTTTCCTGGCCGGCGTCAACGAGGGCCTGCTGCCCTTCAAGGCCGATGATGAGGACATGACGCCCCAGCGCCTGGAGGAAGAGCGCCGCCTGATGTATGTGGGCATCACCCGCGCGCGCAAGACCCTGGCCGTCTCCACCCTGCGGCGCCGCAAGAAGGGCCGCGAGACCGTGATGGGCGTGCCCAGCCGCTTCATCAACGAGATGAAGCTGGGTGAGGGTGACGGCCCCAAGGAAGACCCGCGCGAGAAGCTCAAGCGCATGCGCGAGCAGCTGGCGGCCCGGGCGGCGGCCACTGCGGCAGCGCAGCAAAAAGATCCCGAGCGCTGAGTTTTGTGCGGCATTGCTCCTCGCGGGCGATGTATTCGCGCCAAGTGCATGGCGCGCACGCGCCGGGCAGGCTTAGCATGGCGCTATGCGGTGGTGCAAACACAGTGGCGTGAGGGCGGCGGCCAAGAGGTCAGCGGGCAGGACAGGGCTGGCCGCCGTGATGGCCGGCGTTTTCTGCGCGGCTGGCGGCCACGCCGGGGCTCAGGAGAGCGAGGAGCTGGAGCAGCTCTTGCAGCGGGCGGTTGAAGGGCCGTCCCGCTATGCGCAGAGCCTGCTGGATGCGCCGGCGGCCGTGAGCGTGATCGGGCGCCGCGAGTCTGAGCTGCTGGGCCATGCCACCGTGGGCGAGATGATGGGCCGCCTGCCAGGGGTCTATATCGGCGACACGCGGCAGTACAGCAGCGTGGGCTTGCGAGGCTTCAGCCGCTCGGGCGACTACAACGCGCGCCTGCTGATGGCCATCGACGGTTTCCGCGTCAACGATGCCTTGTACGACCAGGCCCTGCCCGGCCAGGAGTTCCCCCTGGTGGCGGAATGGGTCAAGCGTGTGGAGCTGGTCCATGGCCCCAGCTCCTCGGTCTATGGCGGCAACGCCCTGCTGGGCGTGGTCAATCTGGTGACCATGGACGGCGCGGACGCGCCGGGCCTGCGCTTGCTGGGCTCGGCCGGCAGCTTCGGCACGCGCCGGCTCATGGCCCAGTACGGGAGCAAGCAGGAAGGCGGCGGCGACCTCTTCGTGGGCCTGAACCTCTGGCGCAGCGCCGGCGAATCCCTGGAACTGCCCGAGCTGGGGCTGCCCTCGCCACGCCTGAGCGGGCTGGACGGCAGCGAGTACGCCAGCCTGTTTGCCAAGTACCGCTGGGGCGCCTGGCGTGCCAGCGTCTCGGCCATGCAGCGCGACAAGGATGTGGCCACGGCACCCTATGGCACCGTGCCCGGCCAGCCCGGCACCCGTTACCGGGACGGCTACGCCTATGCCGAGCTGGGCTACGACGAAGGCTGGAGCCGCGAGCTCCGTCGCAGCCTGCGCCTGGGCCTGGCGCGCAGCAGCTTTGATGGCCGCTATGTCCTGGGCGAGGGATGGGTCAACCGCGACGAGGCCCGTAGCCATTGGTTCAGCATGGACGCCAGGCTGCAGTGGCGGGGCTGGCTCAACCATGATGTGATGCTGGGCCTGGATGCGCGTGTGGTGCCCCGAGGCATGCAGCGCAACTTCGACGAGCAGCCCTACCGGCTGGTTCTGGACAGCCGCGAGTCCATGCAGGGGCTGGGCCTGTATCTGCAGGACCAGTGGCGCCTGTCCGAGACCTGGCAGCTGAGCAGCGGCCTGCGGCTGGATGCCATCAAGAGCTATCGCGCCGAGTGGTCCCCACGCCTCGCCCTGATTTATCGCCCTCGGCCCGGTGAGGCCATCAAGCTGATGGCGAGCCGGGCCTTCCGGGTTCCCAATCTGGCCGAGCGCTTCTATGCCGACGAGGTGTCTCAGCGGGCCCATCCGGAACTCGGGCCTGAGCATCTGAACACCCTGGAGCTGGCCTGGGAGCGGAGCCTGGACGCCCGCACCGCCTTGACGTTGCATGTCTATCACACCGAGCTGCGCGGCATGATCGAGATGAGGGTGCCCGAGGCCGGCGGGGTGGGGCGCTACGAGAACCTGTCTCGCGTGCGCACCCGGGGCCTGGACCTGGGGCTGGAGCAGCGCCTGGCCGGGGACTGGCAATGGCGGGCCGACCTCTCCCTGGTGGATGCGCGGGCCGCCGGCCAGCGCCTGAGCAACTCGCCGCGCTGGCTGCTCAAGGGCCATCTGATTGCGCCGCTGGCACCCCAATGGTCCCTGGGCCTGGAGGCCCAGGCCATGACGCGGCGCCAGGGCCGCGTGGATGAGGTGCCCGGCTACCTCAGCGCCAATGCCCTGCTGCGCTACACCGGCTGGCGCGGGCAGGTGCTGGCACTGCGTGTCAAGAATCTGGGCGATCGCCGCTTCTGGGACCCCGCCGGATCGGAAAGCGAAGCCCTGCAGCGGCTGCCGCAGGAGCGGCGCAGTCTGCGGCTGGACTGGCAGCTGATGTTCTAGCGCGCAGGAGCCCGCCATGTCCGACCAGGCCTCTGCCATGAGCACCCGCCGAGTCCGGCGCGGGGTCGTGGCGCTGGCCTGCGTGGCTGCGCTGGGTGCCGTCTGGGCCCAGGGCGATAGCGAAGCCCGGCTCAAGGCCCAGGTGCTGGTCAAGGCGCTGCGCTTTGTGGAGTGGCCTCCCGGTGGCTTGTCCGATGGGCAGCCTCTGCAGCTCTGCCTGGCCGAGGACTCCGCCCTGGCCCAGGAGCTGCGCGGCCTGGATGGCCAGGCCCTGGGGCGGCATGCCTTGCAGGTGCGGGCGGTCCGGCCGCGTCAGTTCGCGGCCTGCCATGTGGTGCTGGTTGGTGAAGCCCAACTGCCGCTGCCCGCCCAGCCCGCCACGCTGTGGGTCACGGAATCTCCGGGCATGCTGGAGCGCGGGCTCATGCTCAGTCTGCAGGTCGAGGAGGGACGCGTGGTCTTTGACGTGGGCCTGGACGCCACGCGGCGTGCCGGTTTGGACATCAGCGCCAAGCTGTTGCGCCTGGCGCGTTTCGTGAAGAAGGGCTGAGTCCGGATATGGCGGCGCCTCGCAAGCCCAGCTGGTTGCAGCAGGTCCTGATGGAGCAGCGCGAGGCCCTGCTGGCCCTGGCGGCCCTGATCCTGTTCTCGATCCTGCTGGCGCTGGCCCAGTATGTCCAGCTGGACCGCCGGTTTTCCCAGGATCTGCAGACGAATGCCCGCATCGTGGCGGATACCGCGGCGGCGGCCGTGCTTTTCGACAATGCCGAGGATGCGCGCGAGATCCTGGCGGCGCTGCGCAGCTCGGAAGACATTCAGCAGGCGCTGCTGCTCGACAAGGCGCGGCTGGTTCTGGCGGCCTATACCCGCAGTCGCGACGAGGGGGTGGGCCTGTTCTTCCAGTGGGCCGGGGTGGATCGGGTGCGTGTGCCGGTGGTGGCGGGTGGCGAGGAGGTGGGCGAGCTCCTGCTGCATGCCAGCCGGGTGAGGCTGTGGCAGGATCTGGCGCGTTTTGTCGGCACCTCGCTGGCGCTGCTGGTCTCGGCTCTGGGGCTGGCCTGGCTGGCTTCGCGTGAGCTCCGCGCGCGCATGCGCGATGCGGCGCGCCGCATGCAATACCTGGCCCTGCACGATGCGCTGACCGATCTGCCCAATCGCGAAAGCCTGCGCCTGGCCCTGGAGGATGCGGCTGAGCTGGCGCGCGACCGTGGCCAGCCCTCGGCCCTGCTCTTCATCGATCTGGACAATTTCAAGCAGATCAACGATGACCACGGGCATGCCGCCGGTGATCAAGTGCTGAGGGCGGTGGCCCAGCGCTTGCGCGAGCTGCTGCGTCCGGGCGATCTGGCGGCCCGCCTGGCCGGCGACGAGTTCGCCCTGCTCTTGCGCTCGCCCGTGGATGTGGCGCTGGCCACCCGCACCGCCGCGCGTCTGGTTCAGTGCCTGGCTCAGCCGGTGGAGGATGTGCTGGGCGAGTCCCTGCGGGTGCGTGTCTCCGTGGGGGTGGCGCTGCTGCCCCTGCATGCCAGTGGGGCCGAGGAGGCCATGCAGCTGGCCGATAGCGCCATGTACCAGGCCAAGCGGCAGGGCAAGGATGGCTATCAGCTGTTCACCCAGGAGCTGGGCGAGTCCCTGCGGGCGCGTCACCGCCTGGAGCTGGATCTCAGCGAGGCCTTGCGTCATGGCGATCTGCAGCTGGCCTACCAGCCGCTCTTCGATGTGCAGGGGCGCATCCAGGCCTTCGAGGGCCTGGCACGTTGGCGGCATGCCCAGCGGGGGGCGGTCTCACCGGCCGAGTTTGTGCCCGTGGCCGAGGCCGGCGGCTTGATCGACGAGATGGGCCTGTGTCTGCTGCAAACCCTGGCCCGGGATAGGCAGCACTGGCTATCCCAGGGGCAGGTCTGCCCACCGGTGGCCCTCAACCTCTCGTCGCGCCAGTGCCGGCGCCCGCAACAGCGCGAGCGCTTTCTGGCGACCCTGGAGATCCTGGGGCTGGGGCCGGAGGCGGTGGAGTTCGAGCTCACCGAGGGGGCGCTGTTCGAGGATCTGGGCAGCGAAGAGTCCATGGTGTCCCTGCTGCAAAAGCGCGGCTATGTCTTGGCCATTGATGACTTCGGCACCGGCTACAGCTCCCTGTCCTATCTGCGCCGTCTGCGCTGTCGCAAGCTCAAGATCGACCGGGTCTTTGTCAATGAAGTCGCCCGGCATCGGGATGCGCAAACCCTGGTGGGTGCGATCGCCGGCGTGGCCCATGCCATGCACATGCAGGTGGTGGCCGAGGGCGTGGAGAACGAGGCCGACCACGACTGTCTGGCGGCCCTGGGCTGCGATCTGCTCCAGGGTTTCGGTCTCTCCCGGCCGCTGACACCGCAGCAGGCCCTGGCCCTGCTGCGCTTGCAGCAGGCCGGCGAACGCGCCAGGGTGCAGGCCCAGCAAGCCTGGTATGAGACGCCGCCGCCGGCCTGAGGTCCGGATGCGCTAGCATCGAAGCCGGTCCGGCGCCATTGCCGGCCACGTCGCTCGGACGGTTCCGGGCGCTTACGTGAGACACACCACCATGACTTCTGCCTCCGGCAGCAAGCGCCGCTTCGCGCGCATCGATCGCCTGCCTCCCTACGTCTTCAACATCACCGCCGAGCTCAAGCTGGCGGCGCGCCGACGCGGCGAGGACATCATCGACATGAGCATGGGCAACCCCGACGGGGCCACGCCGCCGCACATCGTCGCCAAGCTCACTGAGGTCGCGCAGCGGCCCGATACCCACGGCTACTCGGCCAGCAAGGGCATCCCGCGCCTGCGCCGCGCCATCTCGCACTGGTACGAGCGCCGCTATGGCGTGGCCATCGATCCGGACAGCGAGGCCATCGTCACCATAGGCTCCAAGGAGGGCCTGGCGCATTTGATGCTGGCCACGCTGGACCGCGGCGACACGGTGCTGGTGCCCGACCCCAGCTACCCCATCCACATCTATGGCGCCGTGATCGCCGGGGCCGATATCCGCGCCATCCCGGTGAGCAGCGAGGTGGACTTCTTCACCGAGCTGGAAAAGACCATACGCGGCAGCTATCCCAAGCCCAAGATGATGGTCTTCGGCTTCCCCTCAAACCCGACCGCGCAATGCGTGGACCTCGCCTTCTTCGAGCGCGTGGTGGCCCTGGCCAAGAAGCACGACATCCTGGTGGTGCACGATCTGGCTTATGCCGACATCGTGTTCGACGGCTACCAGGCCCCGTCCATCATGCAGGTGCCCGGCGCCAAGGACGTGGCGGTGGAGTTCTTCACCCTGAGCAAGAGCTACAACATGGCCGGCTGGCGCGTGGGCTTCATGGTGGGCAATGCCGATCTGGTGGCCGCGCTGGCCCGCATCAAGAGCTATCACGACTACGGCACCTTCACGCCCCTGCAGGTGGCGGCCATCGCCGCGCTGGAGGGGGATCAGCACTGCGTTCGAGAAATTGCCGCCAGCTACCAGCGCCGCCGCGATGTGCTGCACAAGGGCCTCAACGAGGCCGGCTGGGCCGTGGACCTGCCCAGGGCCAGCATGTACATCTGGGCACCCATTCCCGAGCCCTACCGCGCCCTGGGCTCGCTGGAGTTCGCGCGCCAGCTGCTGGAGAAGGCCAAGGTCTGCGTCTCGCCGGGCATCGGCTTTGGCGACCATGGCGACGGCCATGTGCGCTTCGCCCTGATCGAGAACGAGTCGCGCATCCGCCAGGCGGTGCGCGGCATCAAGGCCATGTTCAAGGCGGACGGGCTGATCAAGGCCTGACCCCCGCAGGGCCAGCGGGCCGGGTGTGACCCGGCCCGGCAGAAGCTTATGGGGATTGGGTATTTGCCCGCCCCCGCGGAAGCGGGCAGTATTCAGGGTTTTCCACTAGCAGGTCACCCCATGCCACGCCCCTTGCGTACCCTTGCCATCGCCGCCCTGCTGGCCCTGTCGGGCACGGCCGCCGTCGTGCAGGCCAAGCCCCTGCGCTGGTCCAGCCAGGGCGATGTGCAGAGCTTCGACCCCCATGCCTACAACAGCGCGCTGAACAACCAGTTCAACGCCTTTGTCTACGAAGGCCTGGTGGCCTACGACCAGGCCTTCACCATCGAGCCGGCCCTGGCCTCCAAATGGACCCAGGTGGAGCCCACGCGCTGGCGCTTCGAGCTGCGGCCCAATGTCAAGTTCCACGACGGCACGCCGCTGACAGCCGATGATGTGGTCTTCTCCTTCGAGCGCGCCCTGGCGCCCAGCTCCAACTTCAAGGTGCTGCTGCAGGGCGTGACGGGCGTGAAGAAGCTCTCGCCCTCCAGCGTGGAGATCCAGCTCTCGGCGCCCAATCCGGTGCTGCTGCGCCAGATCACCGGCGTGCGCATCATGTCCAAGGCCTGGGCGACCAAGCACAAGATCGAGCAGCCGCAGAACTTCGCGCAGAAGGAAGAGACCTATGCGGTGCGCAATGCCAACGGCACCGGCCCCTTTGTGCTCAAGAGCAGCCAGCCCGGCGTCAAGACCGAGCTGACGCTGAACCCGAACTGGTGGGGCAAGCTGCAGGGCAATGTGAGCCAGATCGTCTACACGCCCATCGGCTCCGACGCCACCCGCCTGGCGGCCCTGCTCTCGGGCGAGCTGGACTTCGTGCTCGACCCCGCGCCGCAGGACGTGCCCAAGCTGCGCAACACCCCGGGCGTGAAGATCATCGAGGGCGCCGAGTTCCGCACCATCTTCCTGGGCCTGGACCAGGCCAGCGATGAACTCTCCAGCAGCAATATCAAGGGCCGCAATCCCTTCAAGGATCTGCGCGTGCGCCAGGCCCTGTACCAGGCCATCGATATCGAGACGCTCAAGCGCGTGACCATGCGCGGCCTCGCGCAGCCGGCCGGCTCTCTGGTCGCGCCCCAGGCCGACGGCTGGACGGCCGAGGGCGACCGCCGCCTGCCCTTCGACCTGGCCCGCGCCAAGGCCTTGCTGACCGAAGCCGGCTACCCCGAGGGCTTCTCCGTACAGCTGGACTGCCCGAATGACCGCTACGTCAATGACGAGGAAATCTGCAAGGCCCTGACCGCCATGTGGGCCAAGGCGGGCGTGCAGGCCAAGCTGGTGAGCCAGGGCTCCAGCGTCTACTTCCCCAAGCTGCAGCGCAAGGAAAGCAATCTGCATCTGCTGGGCTGGGGCGTGGCCACTTTTGACGCGCTCTACTCCCTGCAAGCCCTGGTGCACAGCCCGGTTGGGGCCGATGGCAGCTGGAACTACGGCCGCTACGCCAACCCCAAGCTGGACGCCCTGATCGACGCCGCCAAGGTGGAAGGCGATGTGGCCAAGCGCCGCGGCCAGCTGCGCGAGGCGCTGAAGATCGTGCAGGACGATGTGGCGGTGATCCCCCTGCACCACCAGGTCATCCCCTGGGCCGCGCGCAGCAATGTGCAGGTGGTGCACCGCGCCAACAACCACATCGATGTGCGCTGGATCCGTATTGATTGACTCACCCCCTACCGGCTTCGCCGGCCCCCTCAAGGGGGCGGCAGCGTCCGCCCGGCAAAGCCGGATCGGCGCTGCCCGCTCGGTCAACACCCGAGGGCCAGGTCTGGCCTGGGGTGATTGCTAGGGTGGGGAGGGCGGCGCTTCTGCCAAGATGCGCCGCCATGGCCTTTGCTCCCTCCACCGTTCTGCTGGCCGCGCTGACCTTCTGCAGCGCGGCCTTTGCCATTTTTGCCAGCCTCACGGGCCAGGCCTGGCTGCTGTGGATCAGCAAGCCGCTGACCACGATGCTGATCCTGGCCTATGCCTGGCCGCGCGGCCGGGCCGATGCGCAGCAGGCCCCGGCCCGACCCTGGGTGCTGGGCGGTCTGCTGGCCTCGCTGGCCGGGGATGTGGCCCTGATGTGGCCGGGCGAGGGCTTCTTCATCGTCGGCCTGCTGAGCTTTCTGCTGGCGCATCTGGCCTATCTGCGCGCCTTCACCCGGCTGCGCCGCCTGGCGGCCTGGCCGCCGGCCTTTGTGTTCTACGCCCTGCTGGCCGCTGCGGTGCTGAGCCAGCTCTGGCCCGGCGTGCCCGCCGGGCTGCGCCTGCCGGTGATCGCCTATGTGCTGTGCCTGGCCGCCATGGGCGCGCAGGCGGCCGTGCTGTGGCGCGGCGGTGCGGCGCATGGCCGCCGCCTGGCCCTGGGCGGCCTGCTCTTCGTGCTCTCGGACGCGCTGCTGGCCACCAACAAATTCGCCGGCCCCCTGCCCGCGGCCGCGCTCTGGGTGTTGGCGAGCTACTGGGCGGCGCAATGGTGCATTGCGAGCTGGCTGCTGCCGCGCGAGCCAGCGGCAGCCCGCTGAGATTGACGTCTCACGGTGCCTGCGGCGTCTTGGGCTGCAATGCCCTTGCGGCGGCTGCCTGCCATACCGGCGCGGGGTCGGCCGCCGCGTGTGCACGGCAGGCGGCCACCAGCTTGATCACATGATCGTCGTGCTGTGCGATGGCGTCTGCGGCGAGTCGGGGCCAATCGGGCAGGACGGCCTCGTCCCCCGCCGGCAATGCCGCCGTGGCCTGGACCGCGCCGCTGGCCATCAGTGCAGCGGCGGCGGCGTGGATGAACTGCCGTGCTGATCCCGGCTCGCCGTCCAGCCAGGGCTGCAGCGCGCGCAGTGCGGCGCTGGCGGTGATCAGGTGCAGCACTGTGAAGCTGGCAGTCGCGGCATAGAGCGCGGCGGCGCCGCGTGCCAGCGCGGGCAGCTCAGCATCGGGCAGCCGTCCGGCAAGCGCCCGCCAGTCGGCGCGCAAGCCCCAGTCGGCCATGCGCTCGGCGATCAGTCCGCGCTGTGGCATCGCCTCGGCGCCGGGCAGCGCCCTGAGTGCGGCAAGCCAGTCGGTGAGGGTCATGGGACGCATGTCGGTGGGCGCAGGCAGGGGCTGGTAGCGGCTTGCCCAGTAGGCCAGCGCGGCGGCCAGCTCGCCCTGATGGCCATGGCGTAGCGCGTGTCCGGTGCGGATCAGGCCATGGAAGGCCACGGCGCTGACACCGGGCATCAGCACGGGCAGCTCGGCGCGCAGCAGCCCATCCCGGCCTCGCGCGGCCAGGGCGGCGCGGTAGTGGGCGAACCACTGCGGGTAGTCTTCAATGCGCCCCATGCATTCGGGGCGGTGCGCGTCCCTTGCATGCTCAGGCACGGGCCGCAAACGCAGGGCATAGTGGCGCTGGAACTCGCGCAGCCGCTGGCTGCTCGCGCCCAGCTGCTGCAGCGCGTCCAGCGCCATCGGCAGGTGCGAGCTGAGCTGTGCGCGGTATTCGGGCCACAGCGCCAGCCCCTCATCCAACAGCGCCAGGAGGGTGGCGGCGCTGTCGCCGGGGCCGGACGCGTGCGCGCGGCTGCTAGCGGTGGGCGCAGCGTCGGCCGCGGCTGTCGTCTTTGTCTCGCTTGTCGGGTTCAGCATGATGGCCTCGTGTTGACGAAGTGGATCAGGTGCCGGACAATAAAAGTTCAAGTTAACTTGATGTCAAGCGGGTGATGAGCAAATCCATCTCGGGGCCAGGTGCGGGCCACAAGGGCGTCCGCAGTGGTGCGGCGGAGGAGGTCGGGGCCAAGGACGGCGGTAGCGATGCCTGGATCGCCATCGGCGAACTGGCGCGGCGCTCCGGCGTGCCCGCCAGCGCACTGCGCTTCTACGAGGAACGCGGCCTGATCGCCGGCGGACGCAGTGCCGCGGGCCGGCGCCAGTATCCGCGCCATGTCCTGCGACGCGTCGGCTTCATCCGCGCCGCGCAAGCCGTGGGCCTGGCGCTGGATGAGATTGCTGCCGCGCTGGCCTCCTTGCCCGAGGGGCGCACGCCCACCAAGGCCGATTGGCAGCGTCTGTCCGCCGGCTGGGCGCCGCTGCTCGATGCGCGCATTGCCGCACTGACCCGCCTGCGCGACCAGCTCGGCGCCTGCATTGGCTGCGGCTGCCTGTCGCTGAAGTCTTGTCGGCTCTACAACCCTTTGGACCGAGCCTCGCTGAGGGGGAGTGGCCCGCGCTATCTGTTGGGTGACAAGCCGGTGTCGGGCTGAGCTCAGCGGGTACGTTGCGACAGCTCAAATCAGGTCTTGCCGGGTGCGAGCGGCAGCGACAGCGGTCTTGACCTCAGCAACTTGACGACTGTCCCGCCTGCGGGGGGCATTTAACAATGCTTAAGAGTTGTTCCTCGAAAGCGTTTCTAGGATGGATTCGGATACTGGCTGCGGCTCGCAGTCGGGCCCGTCTGCTCTGTCCTGGGTCTTTTGCGCTGGGCGGAGCTCAACTTAGGGAGTTCACATCATGAAGAGTGTTTTGATTGGCGTGGTGCTGTGTTTGTCGTCCCTGCATGCTGCGCACGCCATGAATCTTGTCCAGGATGGCAGCTTTGAGAGCACTGTGCTGGCGGATGGCACGTACACGATTGTTCGACAAGCGACGCTCGGGCCCTGGACTCTGGGCAGCAATGGACTTGAGCTTCGCAACAAAGTTGTGGGCTCTGCCTATGACGGCAAGGTCTTTGCGGAACTGGACGCCTTTGGTGGCAACAGCTGGATTTCCCAGAGCTTGAGCACCACGGCGGGGCAGTGGTACGAGCTCAGCTTTGCCTATGCCAATCGACCGGCCTTCCCCGCGAACAGCAATGGCTTGGGTTGGTCGCTGGACTGGAGCGCAGGATCAAGGACGGGTGCCGTACCCCAGCTGCCCTTCAACCCCACGGGCGAGCACGTGTGGAAGATATTCACCACGCGCTTTCAGGCCACCGAGAGCAGTACGCTGCTGAAGCTTTCGGCGACAGGGCTGTCTGATGGGGCTGGCAGCTCTTTGGACGCCATCAGCGTGATGCCTGTGGCTGCACCGATTCCCGAGCCCGAAAGCTGGGCTCTGATGGTCTTGGGCCTCCTGGTGCTTGGGGGCTGGCAGCTGCGGCGCCGTCAAGCGGCACAGTGATCCTGAACGTGCCAAGGGCCAACTAGCGGACGCGGCAGCACGCCACGGCGCTCACATGCCTTTGAACAGGTGCGTGTAGCTGCGGCTGACTTCCAGCTTCTCGCTCAGGCCCTTCACGCCCACCAGCTGGCGGCCGCGGAAATCGCGCGTCACGCCCGCGATGGCCTTGACGTTGACCAGGGTGGAGCGGTGGATCTGCCAGAAGAGCTGTGGGTCCAGTTCGTCCACCAGTTCCTTGATAGGCTTGCGGATCAGGGCTTCCAGCGTGGCCGTCTGCACCCGGGTGTACTTCTCGTCGCTGATGAAGAAGAGCACCTCTTCCACGGGGATCATCTGGATGGCCTGACCCACGGTGGCCTGTATCCACTGCAGGTAAGCCGGCTTGCCGCCGGGATTGAGCTGGGCCGAGAGCTTGTGCAGCAGCTGCTGCAGCGGGGCGGCGGGTCCGCCCCCGGCCTCGGGCGCAGCATCGGCGTCCTGTCGCTGGGCCAGGCGCTTCTTGATGCGCTGGACCGTGACTTGCAGGCGCTCGCGTTCGGCGGGCTTGAGCACATAGTCGGCCACGCCCTGTTCGAAGGCTTCCACCGCGTACTGGTCGTAGGCGGTGATGAAGACGATCTCGGGCACCAGCCATTCATCGTCATCCCCCTCGCCGGGCAGCTGGGCGATCTGGCGTGCCGCATCCACGCCGGTGAGGCCGGGCATGCGGATGTCCAGGAAGACCAGATCCGGCTTGTGCTCCCGCACCAGATCCACGGCCTCCAGCCCGTTCTTGGCCTCGGCCACGATCTGCAGCTCGGGCCAGACCTCGGTGAGGCGGCTGCGCAGCTGCTCGCGCATCAGGCGTTCGTCGTCGGCCAGCACGGCGCGGACGGGCTGGGAGCGGGGGGCGGTGATGTCGTTCATGGGCGCAATGCTAGTCCGGCCTTCAGGCCTGGGTGGCCGTGGCGGCCTGGGGTTTTTCCGGGGCGGGGCGACGGTCGCGCAGCAGCAGCCACAGCGGCAGGCCCAGCAGCAGCAGGGGCGAGAGCAGCAGTCCGCCCACGCCCACCAAGGCCAGCAGGCCCAGGCCCAGCACGCTGGCGACGATCAGCATGGGCAGGCCCAGGCCCAGCAGCAGGGCCAGCGGCAGCACGAGGAGCAGCACAAAACCGGTGATCAGCCCGCCCAGCACCAGGCCACTCCAGTGCATGGCGTGCAGCTCGTGCAGGGGCAGGGTCTCGCCATTGACGCTGATCTGCACCTCGGGGTGGCTGGCCAACTCCTGCCAGACCGCAAACCCGCCGGCCAGGGCCAGCACGGCCAGCAGCAGGCTCAGGCTAAGCAGGATCTTGAAGAACGTCTTCATACGAGGGTCTCCTCTTCTTCGCGGCTGCGATAGGGCACGGTGATGGTGACGGCGGTGCCGCAGGGCTGGTTCTCCTTGATGGTCACGCTGGCCTTGCTGCCGTAGAGCAGGCTCAGGCGCTCGCGGATATTCGCCAGACCCACGCCCGTGCCGGCGGTGGCCGCGCGGCCAAAGCCCAGGCCGGTATCGGCCACGGTGACGGCCAGCTTGCCATGCACGATCTCGGCCTTGACCTTGAGGCTGCCGCCTTCGGCCTTGGGCTCCAGGCCGTGCTTGATGGCGTTCTCCACCAGGCTCTGGATCATCATCTGCGGGAACTCGGCCGAGAGCAGGCCCTGGGGCACATCGATCTCGGTCTGCAAGCGTTCTTCCATGCGGACCTTGAGGATTTCCAGATAGGGCCGGATCACAGCCAGCTCGCGGCCCAGATCGCGTCCGCCGTTGGCATTGGCCTCGCGCATGCTGGGCATGGAGGCGCGCAGCAGGGCGATCAGGTTCTTCTGCATCTGGGAGGCGCGCGGCGGGTCCACCTCGATCAGGTGGTCGATGGACGCCAGGGTATTGAACAGGAAGTGTGGCTCCACCTGGGCCTGCATGGCGGCCATGCGCGCCTCCACCACCTGGCGCTTGAGCGACTCGGCCTCGGCGGTCTCGGTGGCCTGGGCGGCCTTGACCTCGGCCTGGATGCGGCCCTTGTAGGTGATCTTGATGATGGCGGATGCGACAACGAAGAACACCGCCAGGTCGATCAGGAAGTCGCCCAGGCGCACCACCCGGATCCGCATCCGGGGTTCCTCCGCCGCTTCCCGCTCATGAACGCGCATTGCCTCGATCGCGTCGAGCCTGGCCTGCTCGGCGTCGCGGATGGCTTGCTCGGCGTCGCGGGCCGCCTCCTCCAGGGTGCGACGGGCCTCGGCCACGGCCTCGCGCACTTCCTCGGGCTTGACGCTGTCGGGCAGGCGGATGTCGATGGCGGGGAGGCGGCGGTCCTCGGCGGCGCCCGAGGCTGGCGCCGATGCAGCCGAGGCGGCGGGGGCGGGCTTGCCGATCTCGCGCGGGATGATGCGGACGCCGCGCTCGTCGATGGTCACTTCGTAGCGCACGCCCTCGCCGCTGGGCGCGGGCTTGGCGGGTTCAAGCGGCTTGACCGGCTTGGCCGGCTTGAGTTCCTGCGGTTTGCGCGGCGCCTTCTCCTCGACATGCTCGGTGATCCGCCAGGTGAAGGGCGGCAGGCTTTCGAGCACATTGGCGCCAACCAGCAGCAGCACGGACAGCAGCACGAAGCGCTTCCAGCTGAGTCCCACCAGCCAGTTGGCATAGGCGTGAAAGCCCCGGACGAGGGCGGCGCTGAGCGCCTGCCAGCGGGCGTAGAGCGTGGGGGAGGTGGGTGCGGGGGCATTCATGGGAGGACCTTTTGGATGCTGCGCACTGTACGCAAGCCGGACTGGCTGTCACATGGTCTCGCGACACACTGCAGCGATGGGGCGCCCAGCTGCACAGCCCCGCGACAGGCGGTGCGTCGCGCCCGGCCGCCCGCGAGCCTGCGCCGGCCGGCATGCGTGCGGCCAGCGGGGCGCCGGACCATGAAAAAAGCCCCGCGTCGCGAGGCTTTGTGGGGGTGTTGTAGCGGCGGCTCAGCCCCAGGATTGGAGCCAGAGGATCAGCAAGAGCAGCAAGGCCATTGCGAGTTGCACACTGCGTTGTTGGAACACGAATCTCTCCCTATGCTGCGGTGCATCATAGGTCCTGAGTCGGTCCGAGGCCTCTCCCTAATTAGCGGGATTGGCGCCCGCTTTGTAAGCAGTCGCTACCGTTGCGGGCCTTATTGACGCACGGCCTCGACCTGGATCACCAGCTTGACGTTCTTGGGGAAGCCCCAGGCCAGGCCGTAGTCGATGCCCCATTGGGTACGGTCGATGGTGGCCTCGAAGTCGCCGCCGCAGACCTCGCGCTTGAACATGGGGTTCTGGTAGCAGTTGAACTGCGTGGCCTTGAGGGTGACCGGGTGGGTCTTGTCCTTCAGGGTCAGCTGGCCGCTCACCTCGGTCACCTTGTCGCCATTGAAGACGAACTTGTCGCCCACAAACTTGGCGGTGGGGAACTTGGCGGCGGCAAAGAAGTCATCGCCCTTCAGATGGGCGTCCATGGGGCCCACGCCGGTGTTGACCGAGGCGATGTCGAAGGTGATTTCCACCTTGCCGGTCTTGGCGGCCTTGTCCAGGGTCACGGTGCCTTCCTTCTTGTCGAAGCGGCCGCGGTTGGTCGAGGTGCCGAAGTGGCTGATCTCGTAGGTCACGAAGGTGTGGGTGGGGTCGATCGCGTAGCTGGCGGACTGCGCCTGGGCGAAGGAGGCCGCGGCCAGGGTGAGGGCGGCGATCAGGGTCTTCTTCATCGGTGGTTCCTGTCTGCGAGAGGGTGGTTGGAAAGCGGGAGGGGCAAGCGTTGGGGCCTAGGTCAGAGTGCGGCCAGGCCCTTGAAGACCAGCTTGAACTTGACCTGCACATCGTTGGCGACCATGGAGGTGTCGGCCCATTCGCCGTCGCCGATCTTGAATTCCAGGCGCTTGAGCACAAAGCCGCCGGTGGCGGTGGACAGGCCACCCGCCTGACTCAGGGCCACGGGCACGCTGATGTCGCGGGTCTGGCCCTTGATGCTGAGCTTGCCGCTGACCTCGAACTTGCCCGGGCCCGTGGCCTTGATGGCCGTGCTCTGGAACTGGGCCTGGGGCAGCTTCTTGCTGTCGAACCAGGCGGGCTTGGCCAGCTCGGCGTCCAGCTCGGGTGCGGGCAGGCTGACACTGGCCAGATCGATGTTGAAGGCCACCTTGCCGGCCTCAGGCTTCTTGGGGTCCAGGTTCAGCTGGGCCTCAAAGCGCTTGAAGCGGCCATCCACCGGCACGCCCATCTGGCGGCTGGTGAAGCTCAGCTCGCTCTGGGCCGGCTGGAACTGGGCCTGGGCTTGGGCGCCCAGGGCGGCAAGCAGCAGGGTGGTCGTGAGGGCAAGACGGCGCATGTCAGACGGTCCTTGTGTCGAAATAGGGCGGGGTTCAGGCGCCGCGGCCGGGCCACATGCGGGCCAGCAGGCGGTCGCGGTCCACGAACTGATGCTTGAGGGCGGCCGCCACATGGGCGGCCACGACGGCTGCCAGGCCATAGGCCAGCCAGCGGTGCGTGGCCTTGAGCGTCTCGGCCAGGGCCGGATCGGGCGCGACCAGGTCGGGCAGCGGCAGCAGTCCGAACCAGACGATGGGGAAACCGGCCGCCGAGCTGTAAGTCCAGCCCGCCAGCGGCACGGCAAAGAAGAAGAGGTAGAGCAGGCCGTGCACCGCATGCGCGGCCACTTGTTGCCAGCGCGGACCCGGCGCCGCGGCCGGCGCCAGGCGCCGCAGGCTCCAGAGCAGACGCAGGGCGGCCAGGGCCAGCACCGTCATGCCCGCCCACTTGTGCCAGTTGTAGAGCTTGAGCCGACTCATGGAGAAGGGCAGGCTCACCATATAGAGGCCCACCCCCAGCAGGCCGATGATGGCCAGGGCCATCAGCCAATGCAGGGCGATGCTGAGCAGGTCGTAACGGTGGCGGGGGCTGGGCGTCATGGTGAAGCAGTGTGCATGCCACCTCCCGGCCGGCGGTTCAGGGGGCTTGAGTCCATGATTCACAGAATTTGAATGACCGAGGGCGGCCTTGGACCGTCATGCACGGGTCATGGGCGCCACCCAAGATATCAAGTCCTTCAGTGAAAGAGGACGAGCGCCATGGACCTGGTCTCCAAGATCGATGCGCTGTTTGCGCGCCGCGGCGCCTGCCGCTACGAGGGGGAGCGCCGTGAGGGCGTGAGCGCCCTGGAGCATGCGCTGCAATGCGCCCAGCTCGCCGAATGGGCGCATGCGGACAACAGCCTGGTCGTCGCGGCGCTCTTGCACGATCTGGGACAGCTGATGGATGGCGGGCCTCAGGACCCGCTGCGGGACGATCGCCACGAACAACTGGCCTTGCCCCTGCTGGCGGCGGGCCTGGGGCCCGATGTGCTGGAACCCATACGCCTGCATGTGCAGGCCAAGCGCTACCTAGTGAGCACCGACCCCGGCTATGAGAGCGGGCTGTCCCCGGCCTCGCGCCATAGCCTGGCCTTGCAGGGCGGGAGCATGAAGCCGGAGGAGCAGCTGGTGTTCATGGCCCATCCCCACGCCAGCGCCGCACTGCAGCTGCGGCGCTGGGACGATCTGGCCAAGGTGCCGGGCAAGCGCACGCCGCCGCTGGGCTACTACCTGGTCCTTGTCGAGGATGAGCTGGCGCGTATGCGCCGCCCCCGGCGTGTGGCGATTGCCTGAGCACCGGCCCGCGTGGCCGGCATCTCCCACTTGAGGGGGATGGCGGCCGTGAGTGCGGACTCCGATACTGCTTTTCGACCGATGCGCTGCCTGGACCTCAGCGTAGCGGTCAAGGGGAGGAGTGCTATGCCGGCATGGCAAATCCGCAAGGATTTGCCTGCCGGCATAGTTTTTTCCACGCTGCCGACGCTGTGCGCCTGAGCCTCGCTGGCGGGCCTGCCTTGGAGTGGTATGGTTCGCGCTTTACAAAAATGCACATTGTTGAGGTGACGGCGACGACCGTGGCCCCGAGGTTCAGGCATGAGTGCGCAGCGTATCGGGAATGAGAGGCCCAGGGGCTTTGCGGTGAGGGCGCTGCGCCATGCTCAGCGCTGAGCGTCGCACCGAGCAGGGCGAGGTCGACGTCGCCCTGCTGCAGTTGCTGGCCAAGCAGGGCCGGCGCGTGCCCTATCCGGTCGGTCTGAGCGCGGTGGTCATCGCCCTGATGGCCGGTGACCGGATCTCCCCTTGGCTCAGCGGCGGCTGGGTGGCCCTGGTGTTTGGCGTCCTGGCCCTGCGCTGGTGGCTGCTGGGTCGGCTGCCGGACATGGAGTCGCTCACCCTGCGCCGGCGCCTGCAGGTGGCGGTGGCCCTGAGTGCCCTCAACGGCCTGGTGTTTGCCCTGTCCCTGCTGTTCACGCCCTACCTCAACGACTACCAGCGCATGGTGCACACCATCCTGCTGCTGGGCTTGGCGGCCGGGGCGGTGGCCACCACGGCGGGCAATCGGCCCGTGTTCCAGGCCTTTCTGGCGCCCGTGTCCCTGGCCAATGCCGCGGCCTGGATGAGTGGCGCCGCCGGGGTGCACGAGGTCACCTGGATCGAGCTGGTGCTGGGCGTGCTGATCCTGGGATTCGCCTGGATTCTGAGCAGCCTGGCGCGCGACACCTGGCGGGTGTTCGTGGAGTCGGTCAATATCCGCGCCCAGCAGCTCAAGAGCAACCAGCAGCTGCGCCTGGCCCTGAACCAGGCCGAGTCGGCCATACAGGCCAAGACCCGCTTCTTTGCCTCGGCCAGCCACGACTTGCGCCAGCCCATGCACACCCTGTCCCTGCTGGGGGCGGCCCTGCATATGCGGCCTCTGGATCCGGCCAGCGCCGAGATCGCGCGCAATATGAATCTGGCCGTGCGCTCCCTGTCCTCGCAGATGGATGCCCTGCTGGACATCTCCAAGCTGGACGCGCAGGTGGTGCCGGTCAGCAACGAGAGCTTCTCACTCGCCGGCTGGCTTTCGCGCCTGCAGCAGGAGTTTCTGCCCGCGGCCCAGGGCAAGGGGCTGAGCATCTATCTGGACTGTCCACCCCAGGCCTGGGTAGAGAGCGACCCGGTGCTGCTGGAGCGCGTGGTGCGCAATCTGATCGACAACGCGATCAAGTACACCCAGCAGGGCGCCGTCTACATCAATGCCCAGCGCCAGGGTGAGGTCTGGCGGGTGCAGGTGCGCGACACCGGCATCGGCATTGCCGAGGAGGAGCAGGCGCGGGTCTTCGAGGAGTTCTACCAAATCGGCAATCCCGAGCGCGACCGGGCCAAGGGCCTGGGCCTGGGCCTGTCCATCGTCAGCCGTCTGGTGGACTTGCTGGATCTGCATCTGGAGATGGAGTCCGAGGCCGGTGTGGGCTCCTGTTTCAGCCTGAGCATCACGGCCGCCGAGTCCCGGCAGGCGGTGCAGACGCCGGAGCAGGATGACGCGACCCTGCTGCTGAGCCGCCTGCGCGTGCTGGTGATCGACGATGAGGACCAGGTGCGCGGCGCCATGCAGACCCTGCTGGCCGCCTATGGCTGCGAGGTGGATCTGGCCGGCAGCACCCGCGAGGCCATGGTCAAGGGCCTGACCCGCGCGCCGGACATCGTGCTTTGCGATATGCGCCTGCGCGGGGCGGACGACGGCCTGGCGGCGCTGCGCTCCCTGCGCTCCGCCCATCCGCGGCTGCCCGCGGTGCTGATCAGCGGCGACACGGCGCCCGAGCGCCTGCGCGAGGCCCATGAGGCCGGCCTGACCCTGCTGCACAAGCCGGTCTCGGCAGAACAACTGGTGGCGGCCATGCAAGCCGCCATCGCGGAACGAGGGAGTGTCAAACATGTCATGCGGGGAGAAGCCGGCAGCATCGGCTGAACATCAGGCCTCATCGGCCCCACCGGAGCTGGCCCTGCGCTGGCTGTCCGAGCCCCTGGAGGCCCTGCTGGCCGCGGGCGATACCGAGTTCGACATCCTGATCGTGGGCAGCGGCTACGGCGGTGCCGCCGCGGCGGAGCATTTCTCGCGCTGCCGCGGGCCCGAGGGCCAGGTCTTGCGCATCGCGGTGCTGGAGCGCGGCCGCGAGTACCTCCCAGGCTCTTTCCCCGAGCGCATGGCCGATCTGCCCGGCCATGTGCGCTTTGCCGCGGCGGGCAGCGCCAGCGTGAGCGGCTACCGCGAGTCGCTGTTCGACTTCCGTGTGGGCCCGGACATGTGCGTGGCCCTGGCCAGCGGCCTGGGCGGCGGCTCCCTGATCAATGCCGGCGTGATGGAGCCGGCCCGCCCCGAAGTCTTTGCCGGCGGCGCCTGGCCCGAGGGCCTGCGCCGCGACCCTGGCCAGATGGCCGCCTGGTACGAGCGCGCCGGCCGCGCCCTGGGCAGCCTGGATGCCAGCGGTGCGCCCAACACCATCGAGCGCCTGGACAGCTACACGCCGCGCCGCGCCCGTTTCTTGCGCGAGCTGGACCCGCAGCGCGCCCGCAGCGTGCCCATCACCGTGGCCCTGGACGCCCAGCCGCGCAGCCCGGCGGGCCTGGATCTGTCGCGCTGCATCGCCTGCGGCGACTGCGCCACCGGCTGCAACCATGGGGCCAAGCAGTCGCTGGATACCAATCTGCTGCTGCAGGCGCACCAGCGCGGCGTGCGCCTGGTGACGGGGGCCACGGCCCTGCGCCTGGAGCAGCGCGCCGGCGAGGGCGAGGGCTGGGACCTGCTGCTGCGCTACACCGACGAGCTGCTGCACGCGCGCGAGCCCCACAAGCCTCTGCGCCTGCGCGCCCGCCAGGTGCTGCTGGCGGCCGGCAGCCTGGGCAGCACCGAGATCCTGCTGCGTTCACGCGCGGGTGGCCTGCCCCTGTCCGACCGCCTGGGCCATCAGTTCAGCGGCAATGGCGATGTGATCGCCCTGGGCCTGGACGCGCCCCAGGCCCTGAACGCCCTGGCCGACGAGGCCCTGGCCCCGGCGGCCCGCCAGGTGGGCCCCACCATCACCGCCATGCTGGATGCGCGGGAGGCCGGCGGCTTTGTGGTGCAGGACCTGGGCATCCCCGCCGGCCTGCGCTGGAGCCTGGAGGAGAGCTTTGCCCTGGCCGAGTCCCTGGACGCCCTGGCCCGGCCGGATCACAGCGAGCACCTGGGCGGCGAGGACTTTGAGGACCCGCTGAGCGTGCGCCCCGCGCGCGGCGCCCATCTGCTGCCGGTGGCCATCATGGGCCGTGACGCGGCCCAGGGCCGCCTCTTGATGCCGGCGCTGGACGATGAGGACGCGGCCGACGCGCAGGAGCCCGGCTGCCTGGCCGTGGACTGGCCCGCCGCCCGCCAGGACCCCGAGGTGCAGCGCCGCCATGACTGGCTGGCCCAGCGCCTGCAGGGGCAGGGCGCGCGCCTGCTGGCCAATCCGCTGTGGCGCCTGCTGCCGGCCGAGATGGAATTCCTGCTGGGCGACCAGCGTGGCCCCATGATCACCGTCCATCCCCTGGGCGGCTGCGCCATGGCCGACGATGCGGCGCGCGGCGTGGTCAATGAATGGGGTCAGGTCTTCAGCGCTCGTGCGGGCGATCAGGTCTACCCCGGTCTGGCGGTGCTGGACGGCGCCATCCTGCCCACGGCCCTGGGCATCAACCCGGCGCTCACCATCACCGCCTTGGCCCTGCGGGCCCTGGACGGTCTGCAGCGCCACTGGGGCCTGCGCGACGCGCCTAACGCAGCCCTGCCCCCGCCGGGCCCGCGCCCGGTCTATCGGCGGGTGGATCCGCAGCGCGTGGAGCCGCAGCAGCCCACCGTGGTGGAGATTCGCGAGCGTCTGGGCGGCTTTGTGCGCCTGGACGGCGCGCCGCGCTATCTGGAGCTGAGCTTTGTCTACCAGCCCAAGCCTGTGCGCGAGCTGCTGCTGGCCGGGCCGCAGCGCCATCTGCTGGGCGGGCCCCAGTGCCGGCTGCGCCTCTTCGAGGCCCAGCCCGATCCCGATGCGCCGGGCCGCTGGATGGTGGTCAAGGCCGGCAGCGCGCGCGGCCAGGGCAAGCTCTGGATGCATGCCGAGCGCGCCGATGCCGATGCGCTCTGGGTGGCGCCGCTGAGCCAGGCGCGGCTGGCGGTCTTCCACCGCGCGCCCAGCCGCCCCGGCCAGCGCCAGCGCCGCGCGCTCTGGGCCTGGTTTCGCAACCGCGGCTGGCGCGACAGCTGGCAGGCCGCCATCGCCCATCTGCATGGCAGCGAGGCGCCCAAGCCCGGCGCGCCCTCGGCCTGGCAGACCGTGCTCTCGCGCGCCCGCAATGCCCTGGCCCTGGCCAGCCATGGCGGCCAGATCCGGCTGATGGAATACGAGATGCGCGTGGGCGCGGGCCAGGGCCCGGGCGCCTGCGGCGCGCAGCTGGATGGCCTGCAGCTCAAGGGCTTCAAGCGCATCAGCTACACGCGGCGCGGCAATCCCTGGAAGCAGCTCAGCCGCATCCGCCTGGAGGATGGGCCCTTCGAGCCGCTGGACGATATGAAGGGTGGCGAAGGCCCCGAGCTGGAGCTGGATCTCTTCGATCTGGAGCGCCAGCGCCAGCCCCTGCTGCGCATCACCCAGGCCCAGGACCTGCCCAGTGCCATCCGCGATATCGGCTCCCTGCTGGCCTATCTGCTGCGCCTGATGATCCAGGTCCATGTCTGGACCTTCCGCAAGCCCGATGCCGCGCCGCCGCGCGAGATCAAGCGCCTGCCCGAGGCCGTGCCCGGCCTGCCCGAGCCCGAGATCAGCGAGATCGCCACCGGCCGCTGGGGCGAGGCCGGCGCCTCGCGCGAGCCGGTGAACCGCCAGCTGCGCAAGGACGACGACAGGCCGGTGATGATCCGCCTCACGCGCTACCGCGCCCGCGCGGGCGCCCATGGCCAGCCCCTGCTGATGATCCATGGCTACAGCGCCAGCGGCACCACCTTTTCCCACCACTCGGTGCAGCCCGGCCCGGCCAAGCTGCTTTGGGACGCGGGCTTCGACATCTGGGTGCTGGACATGCGCACCAGCGCCGGCCTGCCCACCGCGCGCCTGCCCTGGACCTTCGAGGAATGCGCGCTCAACGACATCCCGGTGGCCGTGGATGAGGTGCTGCGCGCCACCGGCCGCGCGAATCTGGATGTGCTGGCCCACTGCATGGGCTCGGCGATGCTGCACATGGCCCTGCTCCAGCCCCAGGCCCAGCGCTGCGAGCATTTCTTCCCGCTGCGCGAGAAGCTGATGAAGCAGCGGCGCATCCGCCGCCTGGTGATCTCCCAGGTCACGCCGTTGATGATCTACTCGCCCACCAACACCTTGCGGGCCTATCTGATGCAGTGGCTGCGGCCCTATCTGCCGCTGGAGGATTACAGCTTCCGCCCCGGCGGCGCCCAGAGTGAGCCCCTGGGCCTGCTGGACCAGCTGATCGACCGCCTGCTGGCCAGCCTGCCCTATCCGGACGAGGAGTTCGACATCGAGAACCCGCCCTTCCCCAGCATCCGCAAGACGCCCTGGACCGCCACCCGCCACCGCATGGACCTGCTCTATGGCCGCGACTTCGCGATCAAGAACGTGGCCCCGCCGGTGTTCGATTTCATCGACGATCATTTCGGGCCGCTCAATATGGACACCGTGGCCCAGGCCATCCACTTCGCGCGCCAGCACGAGATCAGCGACTGGCGCGGTGCCAGCCTCTACCTGGACGATATGGCCAAGAGCCTGGCCCAGCTGCAGGCCTTTCCGGTGCTCTCGGTGCACGGGCAGGACAACGGCCTGTGCCAGTCCGAGAGCGGGGAGCTCACGCGCGACCTCTACGAGCGCGTGGCCCCGGGCCGCTACCGCCACAAGATCGTGCACGGCCATGGGCACCAGGACTGCCTGATCGGCCACGACATCCAGGACGTGGTGTTCAAGGACGTGATCGCCTTCCTGCTGGAGGAGCAGCCATGAAGCGCCTGCTGGCCGAGCTCTGCAGCGTCTTCCCGCCCCTGCACCGGGTGGAGCGCGCGCGCGCCCTCTCGCCGGAGGGCGTGGACGAGGTGCGCGTGCTCACCGCCCTGCGCCCCGAGCGCGGCTGGCCGCGCCACTGGGCCTGGCTGCCGGTGCGCATGGCCGAGGACGAGCAGGGCGGCGCCATCACCCCGCTGCGCGCCGATCTGCCCCTGAGCCAGCAGCTCCATCTGCAGCCCTTCGAGCATGCCGATGTGAGCCGCCTGCCCGGCGATGCGCTGCGCGGCGCGCTGCCGGCGGCCTGGTTCCCGCCGCTGCAGGACCCGGTCAGCGGCCAGGCCTGCGGCCTGCTCTGCCTGTTTGTCTACGCCGATCTGGCCCAGCAGCAGCGCGAGGGCCAGGCCGGCGAGACCACGCTGGACGCCGCCCTGGCCACCGCCCTGGCCCAGGACCCGCTGCAGCTGCGCCATGCCTTCACGCCCCTGCCGCCCGAGGACGAGACCGCGGCCCGCCCCGGCGAGGGCCTGGGTTTTGTGCTGGCCGCCTGCCAGTACCCGCCGCAGATGCTGGACGTGAGCCCCGGCGCCGAGCGCGACCCCGCGCGCGCCGGCCCGGGCCAGGCCGCGCTGGCGCGCCTGCTGGCCTTCACCCGCGCCAGCGCGGCGGGGCGCCAGACCTCCCTGCTGCTGCTGGCCGGCGACCAGATCTATGCCGATGCCACCGGCGGCCTGGCCGATGGCCGCAACAGCGTGGACCGCTATGCGCGGCCCTACCAGCAGTTCAAGGCCGGTCTGCCGCGCCATCTGCCGCCCAGCCTGGCGCGCATCGTGCACGCACCGGACGACCACGAGATCGTGGACAACTGGGAGCCCGTGGCCGACCCGAGCGCGCCCGGCGGTCAGCGCCGCGGCCCCCTGGTCGATGCGGCCCTGGCCGCGGCCTGGGCGGCACGCTGGGAGGCGGGCGAGCGCGAGGGCGTGCTGGAGCATTTCTGGCACCGCTTCGACTGGCGCGGCGCGGCCTTCTTCGTGGCCGATGCCCGCACGGAGCGCGAGCCGCGCCATGTGGCGCGCCTGGACCAGGCCCAGATGCTGTCCGCCTGCCAGCGCCAGGCCTTCGAGGCCTGGCTGCAGGCCCGCGCCGGCCGGCCGCGCTTTGTGCTCAGCGGCTCTTTGCCGCTGCCGCGGCGCCGCGCCACCCGGGCCCATGCCGCCAGCGCCCTGCGCTCCGATGCCTGGGACGGCTATCCCGCCAGCCTGCACTGGCTGCTGGGCACGCTGTGGACGCAGCGGGCCCAGGACGTGGTGCTGCTGTCGGGCGACGAGCACCGCTCCGGCTATGTGCGCGCCGAGATCGCGCCGGTGGATGGCAGCGGGCCTGCGGTGCGACTCGTCAGCATCCACAGCTCGGCCCTGTACGCACCCTGGCCTTTTGCCGTGACCCGCGCCGAGGACTTTGCCGCTCCCGAAAGCTTCGAGTTTCAGGCGCCCGGGGGCCAGGTCTTGCGCTGCACCGTGAGCGCTTGGCATGACGCGCCGGGCGATGGTTTTGCCCATCTGCGCCTGGACCCGGACGGCTCACGCCTGCGCCTGTGGTTCGACCGTGCCGGGCGAGCGCTGCACCAGGCCCTGGCCGGCGCCGACGAGGCGCAGTGGCCGGCGCCCGATGGCGAGTTCCCGCTGGGCGGCGGGCAGGGCTGAGGTCTTGGCCCGTTGCCGCGTTCAGGCCAGGACCTGCGCCAAATTCTGCACCCAGGCCTGCGGATCGCCGTAGTAGCGCGAGTGATCCAGGCGCAGCAGGCGGCCGTCGGGGGCTTGCAGCAGCAGGCTGGGGAAGCCCTGCACGCCGCCGGCCTGCATCAGGGCGCGGCTCTCGCGCAGATGGGCCTGGGTGGCCGCGCCGCTCAGGCGCGCGTACGCGGCTTCGAAGGCGGCGCCGTCCAGCCCCTGCTCGCGGGCCAGGCCCAGCAGCACGGCCGGTTCGGCGATGCGCTGGCCTTCCACGTAATGGGCGCGCTGCACCCGCTCCAGCAGGGCCAGGCCGACGTGGGCGCCGCCCAGCTCGCTGGCGGCGAGCACCGCGGTGATGGGGGGCTCGGAGTCGAGCAGCGCATCGGGTTCGCGCAGCAGGCCGTCGGTGTAGCCGCTGCCGAAAGGCTGGCCGCTCAGGGCCTGGATGCGGCGGTCATGCGGCTGCACATAGGCCCGCAGCTCGGGCGTGATGGGCCGGCGGGCGGCGCCGGCAAAGAGGCCGCCGCCGTGCAGCACCAGGCTCAGCCCCGGCAGCTGGGCCGCCGTGGCCTGCAGCAGCGGGGCCGCGCCCCAGCACCAGCCGCACAGCGGATCGAAGACATAGTGCAGGACGGGCACGCGGCCCGCGGCGCTGGCGCTTACCACTTCATCTCACCCTTGTTGACCTTGGCACCGATGTCCAGGGCGATGCCCAGGCCGGCCTGCGGGTAGGCGGCCTTCATGGTCTCGATCAGGGCGGCGGCATTGGCGGCGCGGGGCAGCTCGGTCTCGAAGCGCTGCAGATAGTCGCGGGTGTAGCGCAGCACCGAGGCGTCCTGCACCGTGCCGGGCAGCATATGACCGGGCACCACCACGGCGGGCTTGAGGGCCAGCTGCTCGTCGATCTTGGCCACCCAGGCGGCGCGCTCGGCCATGGTCTGGGTGTCGGCGGTCCAGGCGTGCAGGCCGCCGAAGCTGTTCACGCCGCCGACCACGGCCTTGAGCGAGGGAATCCAGACATAGCTGCGGTGGGCCAGGCTGTCATTGAGGCCGCGGATCTCCAGGGTCTGGCCTTCCAGCGTCAGGGTATTGCCCTCCAGCACCTGGGGCAGCAGGGGCTGGCGCGGCGCATTGGCGCCCAGACGCGGGCCCCAGACCTTGAGCTTGGTGGGCAGGGAGGCTTCGATCTTCTTGAAGGTGGGCGCGGCGGTGACGACGCGGGCGGCCGGGAACTCCTGCTTCAGCACTTCCAGGCCGAAGTAGTAGTCGGGATCGGCGGCCGAGACATAGATGGTGGACAGGGTCTTGCCGCTGTCCAGCACGGCGGCGGCGATGCGCAGGGCGTCGGCGCGGGTGAAGCCCGCGTCCAGCAGCAGGGCTTCCTTGGCGCCCATGACCAGCACCGAGTTCACATGGAAGCTGGCCGCGCCGTGATTGATGACCTTGAGCTCCAGCGGGGCGCTGGCGGCGGCCGGGGCGGCGGCGGTCTGGGCCTGGCCGGCGGCGACCATGCCCAGGCCCAGGGCGGAGACGAGGCCCAGGCGGCGCATCAGGCGGGAGAGGGTGTTGTGGCGGTTCATACGAGGTCCTTGGCGTTCAGGGTGTTGCGATGGACTGAACTTTATTTGCTCGGATTGCGCGGATAAACAGCCTTTGAAGCGCATGTTTGTTGCATGATTCGGGCATATGGACACCTTGCAAGCCATGCGCGTCTTTGTGGAGGTGGTGGAGCGCGGCAGCCTCAGCGCCGCGGCCGCCAGCCTGGACATCTCGCGCGCCATGGCCACCCGCCAGCTGGAGGGACTGGAGCGCTGGCTGGGCACGCGGCTGCTGCAGCGCAGTACCCGGCGCCTGAGCCTGACCGATGCCGGCCTGGAAGCCCTGCCGCGCTGCCGCCAGCTGGTGGAGCTGGCCGAGGATGCGCGCCAGGCGGCCGGCGCGCGCCAGCAGCAGGTGCGGGGGCTGCTGCGCATCAGCGCCTCCATGTCCTTTGCCCAGCTGCACCTGGCCGCGGCGGCGGCCGATTTCCTGACGGCCCACCCCCAGACCCAGATCGAGCTGCTGGCCTCGGAGCATCCGGTCAATCTGGTGGAGGACCGCATCGACCTGGCCCTGCGCATCAGCAACCAGCTGGACCCGGCCCTGATCGCGCGCCGCCTGAGCGTGTGCCGCTCGGTGCTCTGCGCCGCCCCGGCCTATCTGGCCGGCCGACCCGCGCCCGAGCGCCCCGAGCAGCTGGCCGAGCATGTCTGCCTGGGTCATGCCCGCTTCGGCAGCGAGGAGTGGCGGCTGCGCCGCGCGGGCCAGGAGCAGCGCGTGCCCCTGGTCGGGCCGCCGCGGCTGCGCTCCAACGAGGCCACGGTGCTGCTGCAGGGCGCGCTGGCCGGCGCCGGCATTGCCCTGCTGCCCACCTATCTGGCAGGTCCGGCCCTGGCCGCGGGCCAGCTGCAGCGCCTGCTGCCGGGCTGGGAACCCGAGGAGCTGGGCATACACGCCGTCTACACCAGCCGGCGCCACCAGCCCCTGCTGCTGCGCCGCTTCGTGGACTTTCTGGCCGAGCGTTTCGACCCCGAGCGCCCCTACTGGGACCAGGCCTGAGGCCGGTCTCTTGGGCGCAGGCCTAGCCCAGGTGCTGCCGCAGCCAGGGCTCCAGGTCCTGGGGCGGCAGGGGCTTGGAGAACAGATAGCCCTGGGCCACGGGATAGCCTTGCTCGCGCAGCAGGCGGTTCTGCTGCTCGTTCTCCACGCCCTCGGCCACCACGGTCAGCTGCAGGCTCTTGCCTATACCCAGGATGGCATTGCTGAGCGCGCGCGCCATTTCGTCGCCTTCGAGGTCGGCCACGAAGATGCGGTCCAGCTTGAGCTCGCTGACCGGCAGGCGGCGCAGATAGCTGAGGCTGGAGTAGCCGGTGCCGAAATCGTCCATGGACAGCCGCACCCCCTGAGCCTGGACCTCGGCAATCGTCTTCATGGTGCTGGGATTGGTGTCCAGCAGCACGCTCTCGGTGATCTCCAGGGTCAGGTCGCTGGCCTGCAGCGCGTGGCGTTCCAGCGCGCTGGCAATGATGTTGGGCAGCTCCAGATTGTGGAAGGCCGTGGGCGAGAGATTGACCGAAACGGCTGGCACGTTCAGTCCCTGGGCGCGCCAGGCGGCGAGCTGGCGGCAGGCCTCGCGCAGGGCCCAGCGGCCCAGCTCGGCGATCAGGCCGCATTCCTCGGCCAGGGGGATGAAGCGCGTGGGCGGGATGGGACCCAGCGCGGCATGGGTCCAGCGTGCCAGGGCTTCCACACCGTAGAGACGGCCCGTGGCCAGCTCGATCTGGGGCTGGTAGTGCAGGCACAGCGAGCCCTGGGCCAGGGCCTCGCGCAGCGCGGTCTCCAGGGCCAGGCGTTCCTGGGCCATGCGGTTCATCTCGGCGCTGAAGAAGCGGAAGCTCCCGCGCTCGGCGCTCTTGGCCTGGTACATGGCCATATCGGCTCGCTGCAGCAGGGTCTCCATCTCGCGCCCGTCGCCGGGGAACATGGCGATGCCCACGCTGGCGGAGATGGACAGGCGGGTGTCGGCAATGCTCATGGGTGCGGCCAGCAGGGCCTGCAGGCGCTCCACGGTGTTGGTGGCGTGCTCTGCATCGCACTGGGGCAGCACCACCACGAACTCATCGCCCGAGAGCCGGCCGGCAATGTCCGAGGCGCGCAGCTCGTGCTGCAGCCGCTTTGCCACCTCGCGCAGCAGGGCGTCGCCCGCCGGGTGGCCCAGGGAGTCGTTCACCTGCTTGAAGCGGTCCAGGTCCAGGAAGAGCACGGCCAGCTGCTCCTCGTTGCGCGCGGCGGAGGCGATGGCCTGGTCGGCACGCGCGTGCAGCAGGCTGCGGTTGGGCAGGCCCGTGAGCCCGTCATAGAAGGCCAGCTGGCGGATGCGCTTGCGTGCCAGCTCACGCTCCAGGGCCAGGCTGCACAGATGGGTGCAGGCGTCCACCAGCTGCTGGTGGAAAGGAGAGTTCAGATCGCTGTGCTTGCGGCGTGAGTAGAAGGCGAAGGTGCCGATCACGCGGCCCTCGCCATTGAAGAAGGGCGTGGACCAGCAGGCCTTGAGACCCTGGGGCTGGAACAGGGCGCGGTAGTCGGCCCACAAGGGGTCGTGGTCCATATCGCCGACCATGACCGATTCCCGGCGCCAGGCCGCGGTCCCGCAGGAGCCGACCTGGGGGCCTATCGCCAGGCCTTCCAGCTTGGAGGAGTACTCCATGGGCAGGCCGGGCGCGGCCAGCGGATGGAGCAGGCCCTGTTCATCCACCTCCAGGATGGAGGCGATCAGGTCCGGGGCGATGCGCTCCACCTCGCGGCAGATCAGCTCCATCACCTCGACCAGGGGGCGCTCGCGGGCCATGGCTTCCAGCACGCGGTGCTGCAGCGCCTCGTGCATCTTGGCGCGGGTGATGTCGGTCAAGAGGGTGACCGTGTACTGCCAGGCGCCGTCAGGGCCGGCCACCGGATTGCTGATCACCTTGGCCCAGTAGCGCTGGCCCTCGCGGCCGCTGACGATCTCTTCGCGGCCCACGGCGCGACCGGCGCGCAGGCCTGCCCGATAGTCCTCGGCAAAGGTCTGCGGCAGCTGGGGGGCCAGCAGGGCGATGGGTTCCCGGCCCAGCACCTCCGGCGGTGTCCAGCCGAACATGCGGCTAAAGCCGGTATTGACGTAGACGATGCGCGACTCGGCATCGCTGATCACCACGGCCGCATCGCTGGCGTCGGCCACCAGGGAGAGTCGGCGCAGATGCTCCTGCTGCTCGCGCTCGTGCTGCAGGCGCTCGCTCACATCGCTGGCGACCTTGAGCACCTGCTGCACCCGGCCCTGCGCGTCGAACACCGGGGTGTAGCTGGCTTCCAGCCAGCAGCTGCTGCCGTCGCGGCGCCGGCGCTCCACCAGTCCGCTGTGGCTGCCACCGGCCAGCAGGCCGGCCCAGAAGCGCTGGTACTCCTCGCGCTCGGCCTGTCCATCCGTGCAGAAGGCCTGGTGGGGCAGACCCAGGGCTTGCTCGCGGCTGTAGCCCAGCAGGGCCAGATAGCGCTCATTGGCCTGGCGCAACACGCCGTCGGTGTCAAACTCGGCCATGGCCATGACCCGGTCCAACGCGTCCAGCTGGGCCAGGCGCTGGGCCTCTTGGACCGCCTTTTCGGCTTCGAGCATCTCGTCTCTTTTCGTCGCACGCTGCGCGCAGCGTCTTGATGCGCATCAAGGAGCCCCAGGCAAGCCCTTGGGCGTCCTATTCATGGGGGTTGGCGAGATGATAGTGCGCCGCGCCGCTGAGGCGGTCCCAATAGCGCAACACGGCCCGTGGGCCGTGTTGCTGCAGGGAAACGCGTGCGCTCAGGGCTGCTTGAAATCGCCCGCGAAGATGAGCTGGAAGTCCGCCAGCTTCAGGTACTTGCGCAGGGCCGCGTTGACCTGTTCCGGCGTCAGCCGGCTCAGCGCCTCATCCACCTGCTGGCTGCGCGCCAGCGTGCGCTTGAGCAGCAGATTGGCCGCCAGGGTCTGGGCCAGGGCCGGGTCTTGCGCGCGCGCCAGGGCGCGGCTGCTCAGCAGGGCCTGCTTGCCGGCGGCCACCTCCTCGGCGCTGAAGCCGTCCTTGAGCGCACGGGCCACCTCTTCGCGCAGGGCCGTCTCGACCTTGCTGCGATTGCTCGGCGCAAAGATGGCGCCCAGGTTCCAGGGCGAGTTCTCGTCCAGGGGGCTCCACTGCACAAAGGACCAGACGCCATAGGACAGGCCTTCCTTCTCGCGGATGCGCTTCCACAGACGCGAGTCGCTGCCCTCGCCCAGCAGGTAGTTGGCCATCAGCAGGGCGGGATAGTCGGCATGCTCGTCGCTCAGGGCCAGGGGCATGCGGCCGGCCAGCACGGCGTTCTGCTTGTCGGGCGTCTGAATCAGCTGCAGCTTGCCGGGCACGGCCAGGCTGGGTCGGGGCACCCGGGCATAGGGAGCGGGCGCGCGCCAGTCGCCGAAGGCGGTCTCGGCGGCCTGCTTGAGGGCGGCCGCGTCGAAGTCGCCCACCAGGCCCAGCTGGGCCTGGCTGGCACCGTAGAAACGGGCGTGGAAGGCCCGCACCTGCTCGATGCTCACCGCTTGCGTATCGGCCGCGATCTCGTCAAAGGTCCGCGCATGGCGCACATCGCCGCGGGTGTAGGGGCCGTTGAAGGCCAGGGCGATGGCGTTCGCCGCCACGGCCTGGGGCTCATCGCGTTGGGCCTGCAGGGCGGCCAGGCTCTGGGCGCGCACCTCGTCCAGGCTGTCGGGGCCCAGGCGCGGCTGGCGCAGCATCTCGCCGATCAGGGCCAGGGCCTCGGCCGCATGCTCGCGGCGCGTGGTCCAGGCCACGCTCACGCCTTCGCTGCCGGGCATGACCTGCAGCTCCACCTTGAGCGCGTCCAGGCGGTCGCGCAGCTGCTGGCGGTCCAGGCGCTGCGTGCCCTTGTCCAGCAGGGCCGCCGTGGCATCGCTGACGGCGCGCAGGCCCTGCAGGCCGGCGGCGTCACCCCAGCGCAGGCTCAGCACGCCCTGCACCGCATTGCCGCGGGTGGGCTTGGGCAGCAGGGCCAGCTGCAGGCCGCTGGCCAGGGTGGCGCGCTGGGTCTGGCGGTCGATGTTGGCGGGGCTGGCGTCGAAGGCCGCCACCTGAGTCGCGGCGGCAGCCGGTACGAACTGCTTCATCTCGGCCGCCACCTCCACCATGGCCGGCGCCGGGGCGCGCTGGGGCTTGTCGGTGGGGATGTAATGGGCCAGGGTGCGGTTGCTGGGCAGCAGGCGCTCACGCGCCACGCGCTGCACATCGTCCAGCTTGGCGCTGCGGATGCGGTCGCGCAGCAGGAAGAAGAGGCGCCAGTCGCCCTGGCTCACGGTCTCGGACAAGGCGGTGCCCACCTGCTCGGGATCGGTGAACAGCTGCTCCCAGCGGTTCAGCCAGCGCGTCTGGGCACGCTTGAGTTCTTCGGCCGTGATGGGCTGGGCCATCAGTTCCTGCTCCACCACCTGCAGCAGCCGCTGGCTCATGAGCTCCAGACTGGCGCCGGGGGCCAGCTCGGCATTCAGCACGGTGAAGCCCGGATCATGCAGGGGCGCGGCGAAGGCGGCCACGGAGGCGGCCAGCTTGTCCCGCTCCACCAGGGCCTTGTGCAGACGGCCGGCCGGAGCTTCGGTCAGGATGAGATTGAGCAGCTCCACTGCCGCATAGTCCGGGTGCGGGCCCGGCGGCACATGGTAGGCCAGGGTGGCGCTGGCCACGCCGCCGGTGCGGCGTACCGCGACAAAGCGCTCGCCGTCCTGCACCGGATCCAGGGTGTAGAGCTTGGGCAGCTTGCGCGTGGGCTTCTTGATCTTGCCAAAGCTCTGCTGCACCCAGGCCAGCACCTTGGCGCTGTCGAACTTGCCCGAGACGATGAGGGTGGCGTTGTCCGGCTGGTAGTACTGGCGGTAGAAGGCCTGCAGGCGCGGGATGTCCACGTTCTCCACATCGGCGCGCGCGCCTATGGTGCTCTTGCCATAGTTGTGCCACTGGTACATGGTGGCCAGCAGGCGCTCGAAGACGATGTTGCCGGGGTCGTTCTCCCCCATCTCCATCTCGTTGCGCACCACGGTCATCTCGGTGTCCAGATCGCTGCGGGCCACCCGGCTGTTGACCATGATGTCGGCCTGCCACTCCAAGTACCAGCGCAGATTGGCCTCGTTGGCGGCAAAGCTGGCGAAGTAGTTGGTGCGGTCCAGCCAGGTGCTGCCATTGGACTGCAGGCCACGCTTGGCGAATTCGGCGTCCGGTGCGGGGTTCTTGGCCGTGGGCTTGAACAGCAGATGCTCCAGCAGATGGGCCATGCCGGTCTCGCCATAGTTCTCGTGGCGGGAGCCGACCTTGTAGGTCATATTGACCGTGGTGCTGGGCTTGGAGCTGTCCGGGGCCAGCAGCACTTGGAGGCCGTTGGCCAGGCGGTACTCGGTGATGCCCTCGACGCTGGCCACGGGTTTGAGCGGCGCCTGGGCGGTGGCGGCGCTGGCGGCCATCAGGCCGGCGCCGAGGATCAGCGTGATGCGGCGGATCATCATCATGTGCATGCGTTCTTGCTCCTGTGTCGGGATGCGCGGCGCAGAGCGTAGCAGCATGGCGGCGACGCGCATGGCGCGGTGGTCGCGGGCGATCATCGATACTCCTGGCCTTTGAACCGGAGCCCGTCCTTGAAGCTGACCATGGCGAAGAACTCGCTGTTCGCGATCCTGCTGCGTTCGTCCTGGTGGATCGGCTTGCTGATCGCGGCCGTGCTGGCCCTGCTGAGCTTTGCGCTGCTGCCGGCGGACCTGCGGCTGGTGGGCGCGCTCTCGGGATTCCCCTTTCTGGTGGTCAGCGCGCTGGCCCTGCGTCGCCAATGGGGCCTGCCCAGCGCCGCGCGCATCGCCCAGACGCAGGAGGCCCTGGCCGACCTGGGCTGGCCGGCCTTCTCGGCACTGCTGGAGCAGGCCTTCCGACGCGAGGGCTACACACTGAGGCTGCCGTCGGGCAAGAGCGAGGCCTATGACTTCGAGCTGGAGCGCGGGGGCCGCCTCACCCTGGTCAGCGCGCGGCGCTGGAAATCGGCCCGCACCGGGCTGGAGGCGCTGCGTGCGCTGCAGGCCGCGCGTGAGGCCAGGCAGGCCGACGCGGTGATCTATATCGGCCTGGCCGCGTTGAGCGAGAACGCCCGACCCTATGCCGCCGCGCAGGGCATCGACATCTGGCAGGCGAGCGAACTGGCCGGCCTGTTGCGCGATCTGCCCTCGGGCAAGGGGAGGCCACACTGATGAATAAGCGCCGAATCGCAAGCGCCGCCCTGGGGGCGGCACTGCTGTCCCTGGCCCTGCTGGGCGCTTGCGCCCATCGGGCGGCCGAGTCGCCTCCCATGCCGCCCGAGGCGGCGCCGCAGGCCCGCGCCTGCCCCAGCGGCATGCCGGCCGACACCCGCTGCCTGGGTGGCCAGGACAGTGCCGGCGCCTTCTACCTGATCGCCATTCCCAAGGACTGGCGGGGCGAGCTGGTGCTGCACAGCCACGGCGGCCCCTTTCTTGGCGCGCCGACCATGAAGCGCGTCGAGGAGGACTTGCAGCGCTGGTCCATCATGCCGCGCGCCGGCTATGCCTGGGCCGGCTCCAGCTTCCGCCAGGGCGGGGTGGCGGTGCGTGCCGCGGCCGAGGACACCGAGCGCCTGCGTCGGCTCTTTGTCCAGCATGTCGCCCAGCCCAAGCTGACCCTGCTGCATGGCCAGTCCTGGGGCGCCAGCGTGGCGGCCATCGCGGCCGAGATGTACCCGCGGGCCTATGACGGCGTGCTGCTCACCAGCGGCGTGCTGGCCGGCGGCACCCGGTCCTACGAGTTCCGCCTGGATCTGCGCGTGGTCTACCAGTACCTGTGCAACAACCATCCGCGCCCCGAGGAGCCGCCGTATCCGCTGTGGCGCGGCCTGCCGGCCGGTAGCGCGCTGAGCCAGGCCGAACTGGCCCGGCGCATCAACGACTGCCTGGCGCTGGACAAGCCCGCGGCCGAGCGCAGCGCCGAGCAGGCGCGCAAGATCCGCACCATCACCGAGGTGATCCAGATCCCGGAGCGCAACATCCTGGGCCATCTGAACTGGGCCACCTTCCACTTCCAGGACATTGCCGAGAAGCGCAGCGGCGGGGCCAGCGTGTTCGGCAATACCGGCGCGCAGTACCGCGGCTCGGATGATGACCGCGCGCTCAATGCCGGCGTGCTGCGCTATGCGGCCGACCCGGCGGCGGTGGCGCGTTTCGGCGCCGACACCGATCCCGGCGGCCGAATCGCGGTGCCGGTGCTGACGGTCCATGGCATCCGCGACCCGATCGCCTTCGTCGAGCTGCAGCACAGCTTTGGCGAGACCATGGCGCGGGCCGGCCGCGCCGGGTCGCTGGTGCAGACCTTTAGCGACGATGCCGAACACAGCTACCTCAGCGACGCCAGCTATGTGGCCCTGATGGAGGCCCTGAAAGCCTGGCTGCGCGAGGGGCGCAAGCCGACGCCGGCCGCGGTGGCGCAGGGCTGCGAGCGGGCGCAGGCGCAATTCCCTTCCAGCTGCCGCTTCCGGCCGGACTATCAGCCTGCGTCGCTGGAGACGCGCGTTGCGCCGCGCCTGCGGCCCTGAGGCCGGGAGCTTTTGCGCTGCGTCAGCAGGACGCCGCCGCGGAACTCATGGCGCCATGATTTGGCGCACACTGCAGGCATGGAGCCACAGCGATCCGAGACCGCCCACACGCTGCCTGACGGTGCGCCGAGTGCCTCGCGGCGCCGGCTGTGCCAGGGCCTGGCCGCCCTGGGCGGGCTGGCCCTGAGCGCAGGGCCGAGGGCGGCGCCGCAGCCCGATGCCTTGCGCATCAGGCATGCGCTCTCGCAGGAGCAGAACGCCAAGGTGCTGAGCTACGAGCAGACCGTGCTGCGCCTGCTGCTGGACAAGACCCAGGCCAGCCATGGCCCCTATCAGCTGGAGGCGGCGCCGCCCCTGTCGCAGAACCGCGCCTCGCTGGAGCTGGCCAGCGGCGGCCTGGATCTGCTGAGCTCCATCACCTCGGTGCAGCGCGAGCAGGGGGCGCTGCCGCTGCGCGTCTGTCTGTACCGAGGCTTGCTCGGTGTGCGCCTGCCCATTGCCCTGGCCAGCCGGCGCCGGGCCCTGGAGGACATCGTGGATCTGGAGCAGGCGCGACGCCTGCGTCTGGGGCAGGTGGCGGACTGGCCCGACACCCGCATCCTGGCCGCCAATGGCTGCTCGGTCGAGCGCCTGTCCCGGCTGAGCGTTTTTCCGGAAATGCTCAGGCGCGAGCGCATCGACCTGTTCGCCCTGGGCGCCACCGAGGTCTATCCCATCGTGGATGCCTTGCCCGGCCTGGCCGTGCTGGAGAGCTGGCTGCTGGCCTACCCGTCCGCCTACTACTTCTTTGTCAGCCCGCATCGGCCCGAGCTGGCCCAGCGTCTGCAGCAGGGCTGGGAGCTAGCCCTGGCGGACGGCAGCTTCGAAGCCCTGTTCGAGCAATGGGTGAGCCCGCAGCTCAAGCGGGCCCGCTTGGCCGAGCGCCGCTGGCTGCGTCTGCGCAACCCCGATCTGCCCCCGCTCACCCCCCTGGGCGAAGCCAAGCTCTGGCACCCCCTGGTGCGCAGCCGCTTGCTGGCGGAGCCGGGCTGAAGCAGCCCGGCTCCGCTGGCGCCGATCAGGCCTGGCGCCAGCGCTCCATCAGGCCCTGCCACTTGGCGCGGGCCGCGTGCACATGGCGCTCCTTCACATGGCCGTAGCCGCGGATCTCCTCGGGGATGCGTGCGATGTCCACGGCCAGGGCCAGGCGCTCGGCCGTGAGGCCCTTGGCCAGGATCTGCTCGATGCTCTGGCGGTAGTCCTGGATGAGCTGGCGTTCCATCTTGCGCTCGGCGGTGTGGCCGAACACATCGAAGGCCGTGCCGCGCAGACCCTTGAGCTTGGCCAGGATGCCGAAGGCCGGGCGGATCCAGGCGCCCATCTGCTGCTTGACCAGCTCGCCCTTCTCGTTCTTCTTGGCCAGCAGGGGCGGGGCCAGGTGGTGCACGATCTTGTAGTCACCCTCGAACTGCGCGGCGATCTTCTCGACGAACTTCTTGTCGCTGTGCAGGCGCGCAACCTCGTACTCGTCCTTGTAGGCCATGAGTTTGAAGAGGTAGCGGGCCACGGCCTCGCTCAGACGGGTGGAGCCCAGCGGCGCCTCGGCGGCGCGCACCTTCTCGACGAAGGCCTGGTACTGCGCGGCATAGGCCTCGTTCTGGTAGTCCGTCAGGAAGCTCAGGCGCTTGGCCAGCATCTCGTCCAGGCTGTCGCGCTTGACGATGTTGATGACCTGCTGGGCGGCGTAGAGCGACTGCACCGCGGCCAGATCATGGGCGCAGCGACGGCCCCATTCGAAGGCGGCCTTGTTGTTGTCGATCTGCACGCCGTTGAGCTCCATGGCGCGCATCAGGGCCTCATAGCTCAGCGGCACGCGGCCCTGCTGCCAGGCGTAGCCCAGCATCAGCGGGTTGGTGTAGAGCGAATCGCCCAGCAGCTTGAGCGCCACCTCCTCGGCATCGAAGCGGCCCACGCCGTCCTGGCCGACGGCCTGGATCACGGCGCTTTCGCATGCGGCGCCGGGGAAGGACCAGTTGGGGTTGTTGACCAGGCTGGCTGTGGGCGAGCCGTGGGTGTTGAGCGCCACATAGGTGCGGCCCTCGCGCATCACGGCCAGGGTGCTCTTGTTGGCGGCGACGATGGCGTCGCAGGCGATCACCAGATCGGCCTCGGCCGTGCCCACCTTGGTGCAGTGGATGGCGTTGGCCTCGTTGGCGATCTGGATATGGCTCCAGGTGGCGCCGCCCTTTTGGGCCAGGCCCGCGGCGTCCTGCGTGATCACGCCCTTGCCCTCCAGGTGGGCCGCCATGCCCAGCAGCTGGCCGATGGTGATCACGCCCGTGCCGCCCACGCCGGCCACCACGATGCCCCAGGCGCTCTCTGCGTTGGGGATGCGGGGCTGGGGCAGGGCGGGCAGGCCGGCATCGAAGGGGCTCAGGCGCTTGTCCTTCTTGGGCTTCTTCAGCTCGCCGCCCTCGATGGTGACGAAGCTGGGGCAAAAGCCCTTCACGCAGCTGAAGTCCTTGTTGCAGGTGCTCTGGTTGATCTGGCGCTTGCGGCCGAACTCGGTCTCCAGCGGCTCGATGGACAGGCAGTTGCTCTGCACCGAGCAGTCGCCGCAGCCCTCGCAGACCAGCTCGTTGATCACGGTGCGCTTGGCCGGGTCGGCCAGCTTGCCGCGCTTGCGGCGGCGGCGCTTCTCGGTGGCGCAGGTCTGGTCGTAGATGATGGCGGTGACGCCGGGGATCTCGCGGAACTGGCGCTGGATGGCGTCCAGCTCGTCGCGGTGGTGCACGGTCACGCCGCTGGCCAGGGCGCGGCCCATGTACTTCTCGGGCTCGTCGCTGACGATGACCAGCTTGGCCACGCCTTCCGAGATCAGGCTGTTCATGATCTGGGTGACCGAGTGGCCCTCGGGGCGCTCGCCCACCTGCTGGCCGCCGGTCATGGCCACGGCGTCGTTGTACAGCACCTTGTAGGTGATGTTCACGCCCGAGGCGATGCTCTGGCGTATGGCCAGGATGCCGCTGTGGAAGTAGGTGCCATCGCCCAGGTTGGAGAAGATGTGCTTGGCGGTGCTGAAGGGCGCCTGGCCCACCCAGGGCACGCCCTCGCCGCCCATCTGGGTGAAGGTGGCGGTGTTGCGGCCCGGCATCCAGGTCACCATGTAGTGGCAGCCGATGCCGCCCACGGCGCGCGAGCCCTCGGGCACGCGGGTGCTGGTGTTGTGCGGGCAGCCCGAGCAGAACCAGGGCGTGCGGTCGGCGCCGGCGGCCAGCTTGGCCTCTTCCTGCAGCGCGCGTTCGCGCGACTCGATCAGGCTCATGCGCGCATCCAGGCGGGCCGCCACATCGGCATCCACACCCAGCTTCTTCAGGCGCTTGGCAATGGCGCGCGCGATCAGGGCCGGGGTCAGGTCGGCCTCGGGGCGCAGCAGCCAGTTCTTGCTGGGATTGGGCAGGCCCCACTCACCGCCGCTCTGGCCGTCGTCATCGAACTTGCCCAGCACATGCGGGCGCACATCGGAGCGCCAGTTGTAGAGCTGTTCCTTGATCTGGTATTCGATGACCTGGCGCTTCTCTTCGATCACCAGGATCTCTTGCAGACCGGTGGCGAAGTCGCGCGTGATGCTGGCCTCCAGCGGCCAGACCACATTCACCTTGTGCAGGCGTATGCCCAGACGGCGGCAGCTGGCCTCGTCCAGACCCAGGTCGTGCAGGGCCTGACGCGTGTCGTTCCAGGCCTTGCCGCTGGCGATGATGCCGAAGCGGTCCTGCTCGCCGGCGATCACGTTGTAGTTGAGCTTGTTGGCGCGCACATAGGCCAGGGCGGCGTACCACTTGTGGTCCATCATGCGCGCTTCTTGGTCCAGCGGCGGATCGGGCCAGCGGATGTGCAGGCCGCCCTCGGGCATCTGGAAGTCTTCGGGCAGGATGATGTTGACGCGGTCCGGGTCCACGCTCACCGAGGCCGAGGACTCGACGATCTCCTGGATGGTCTTGAGTCCCGACCACAGGCCCGAGAAGCGGCTCATGGCAAAGGCATGCAGGCCCATGTCCAGGATGTCCTGCACGCTGCTGGGGAAGAAGACCGGGAAGCCCGCGGCCTTGAACACATGGTCGCTCTGGTGGGCGGCGGTGGAGCTTTTGGCGATATGGTCGTCGCCCGCCACCGCGATCACGCCGCCGTGGCGCGAGGTGCCGGCCATATTGGCGTGCTTGAACACATCGATGCAGCGGTCCACGCCCGGGCCCTTGCCGTACCAGATGCCGAACACGCCATCGAACTTCTTCTGCTCGGGGAAGAGGTCCAGCTGCTGCGTGCCCCACACGGCGGTGGCGCCCAGCTCCTCGTTCACACCGGGCTGGAACACGATGTTCTGCTTGGCCAGATGCTTCTTGGCCGCCATCAGGGCCTGGTCGTAGCCGCCCAGGGGCGAGCCGCGATAACCCGAGATGAAGCCCGCGGTGTTGAGCCCGGCGATGGCGTCGCGCGTGCGCTGCAGCATGGGCAGGCGCACCAGGGCCTGCACGCCGCTCATGAAGGCGCGGCCGTGGTCCAGCGCATATTTGTCGTCCAGCGAGACCTTCTCCAGGGCGCGCAGGATGTGTTCGGGCAGCGGTGCATTCATTGGCTTTGGGCTCCTGAGGGGTCATCGACATGCAGGAGGCCTGGGCGCTTGTGGCGCCGGCCCTGTCGACAGCAGTATGGGCGGTTTTGCGTGTTTGCGGCGCAGCCGGGCCTTGGCGCAAGGCTTGTGGCTTGCGCGCCTGCAAAGGGCACCGGGCTGCGGCGCTTCGGGCGCGTATTCCCGCCGGGCAGTGTAGGCAAATGGCCCCGCGCGGTGCTTTCTTCTTGATGGCCAAACCAGTGTGCTGGAGCAATAATCTTGCTCAAACAACCGCTTTAGGTGCAAATTGGCTTCCAGAAAACCGACATCAGGGAAAACCATAGGTTCCCCATCGGCGGCGGCGACCGGCGTGGGGGCGGAGGAGGGCGGTGAGGGCCTGGACCGCTATCACATTGCCATCCTGGCCGAACTGCAGCGCGAGGCGCGCCTGTCCAACGCGGAGCTGGCCGCGCGCATCGGGCTCTCGGCCGCGCCCACCTGGCGGCGCGTGCGCTGGCTGGAGGAGCAGGGCTATATCACCGGCTACCGTGCCGAGATCGACCGCCGCAAGATCGGCCTGGGCGTGCTGGCCTTTGTGCGCGTGGACACCGAGCGCAGCGCCGGCAGCGCCACCCGCGAGCTGGAGGCCGCCATCCGCGCCCTGCCCGAGGTGATCGCCTGCCACTACATCTCGGGGGCGGGCACCTTCGAGCTGCAGGTCATGGCCACCGACCTCGATGCCTTCAGCCGCTTCTCCATCGACACCTTGCTGAACCTGCCCAATGTGAAGGACATCCACACCAGCTTTTCGCTGGGCGAGGTCAAGGCCAGTGGCGCCCTGCCGCTGGGGCATCTGCGCGGGGGCACTTGATCGGATACGCTGGCGCGTCCTGCCACCGCCCCTAACAGCCGCTTCATGAGCACCAGCGCAAGCCTGCCCTCCCGACATCTGTTGCTCGCCCTGGCCGTGGTCGCCACCTGGGGCAGCAATTTCGTCATCATCCGGCTGGGCCTCAACGCCTTTCCGCCGCTGCTGTTCGCGGCGCTGCGCTTCGCGCTGGCGGTGCTGCCGGCCATCTTCTTTCTGCCCAGGCCCGATGTGCCTTGGCGCAATCTGGCGGCCTATGGCGCGCTTGTGGGCGTGGGCCAGTTCGGCCTGCTCTATCTGGCCATGGGCTCGCAGATCTCGCCCGGCCTCGCGTCGCTGGTGATCCAGACCCAGGTCTTCTTCACGCTGCTGCTGGCCATGCGCCTGAGCCACGAAGCGCCCCAGCCCTACCAATGGCTGGCCCTGCTGCTGGCCGCCTCGGGCCTGGCGGTGATCGGCGCGCACACCGATGCCCACACCACGGTGCTGGGCCTGGCCATGGTGCTGCTGGCCGCCTTCAGCTGGGCCAGCGGCAATATCGTCGGCAAGCGCGCCGGCCGCGTGAACATGCTGGCCTATGTGGTGTGGAGCTCGGTGTTCGCCGCGCCGCCGCTCTTGCTGCTGTCGCTGGTGTTCGAGGGCCCGGCGCGCATCGCCGAGGGCCTGGCCAGCGCGGGGCCGGTGGCCTGGGGCGCCCTGGTCTGGCAGGCGGTGGGCAACACCTTGTTCGGTTATGGCGTCTGGGGCTGGCTGCTGTCGCGCCACCCCACCAACCAGATCGTGCCGCTGGCCCTGCTGGTGCCGGTGTTCGGCATGAGCACCGCGGCCTGGTGGCTGGGAGAAGACTTGCCGGCCTGGAAGCTTGGCGCCGCCGCCCTGGTGCTCAGCGGCCTGGCCTTGAACCTGCTGTGGCCCCTGCGGCCCTGGCGCGCGCGCTGATGATGGTGCGGTGTCTCCTGGCCTCCACCCTGGCCCTGCTGGCCGCGCTGAGCAGCCCACGGGCGCAGGCCTTCAGCGACACCCGCGCCCAGGAGATCGCCCAGTGCCTGCCGGGCGAGCTGCAGACCTGGAACGATGGCCGCGACACGCCCTCGCCGCATGGCGCCTGGCTGTTTGTCTATGCGCATGCCGGCGCGCCGCAGGCGTTCAGCGCCGCGCAGGTGCTGGGTGTGCTGCAGCGCGCCGCACAGGCCTGGGCGCCCTGCGGCCTGCCGGTGCAGGTGATGGACGAGGCGCAGGCCCGCGCGCAGCCGCCCGATCCCGCGCAAGGCCGGGTGCGGGTGCAGTGGGACGATGCCGCGGTGCGCGGCAACTTCGCTGCCGCCAACCTGACGCAGCGCACGCTGAACCTGAGCCCCGCGATGTTCGCGCTGCTGCGCCAGCGCAATCCTGCGCATCCGGCCCTGCAGACCCTGCAGATGAGCGTCTCGCACGAGATGGGTCACTTCCTCGGGCTGGTGGCGCATTCGCGCCGCTGCGTGGACGTGATGTCCTACTACCACGACGGCCGCGGCAATCACTGCAGCGCACGCGTGCCGGACGCGATGAAGAGTTTTGTGGAGTACCGCTCCAGCCTGCCCACGGCCTGCGATATCGCGCGCTGCCGCGCCGTCAACGGCATGGCAGCGGCCCCCTGAGGCCGGCCGGCGCTATGCTGCAGCTCATGAATGCCACACGCCGTCTTTGCCTGCTCGCGACCGCCGCCGTGATGCTGCAGGGCTCAGACCTCGCCCAGGCCCAGCTGCCGCGCCAGAACCTGCTGGTGGAGCTGCGCTGGGTGGAGTCCGGCATCAGCGCCGCGGCCGTGGCCGGTGTGCGCCAGGGCGCGGTGGTGGTGGGCACCGGCGGCAGTGTCTCGACGCGTCCTGGCGGTGTGAGCCTGTCCACCCGCCGGGTGGAGCAGGACAGCAGCCAGCAACACCAGCTGCTGGTGCTCAATGGCGGCACGGCCAGCGTCATGCTGGCCGAGGTGGAGCTGCTGCAATGGCTGGACTACGGCGTCTCCCTGCGCAGCCCGGGCGAAGCGCGGCCCCAGCCCGCCGCCCGTGGCGAAGCCCTGCTGCGCAGCGTGCCGGTGGAGCGTCGCAGCGGCTTTGTGCTTAGCCCCAGCTGGCCCGGCGGCGAGCAGCCCGTGCGGGTGGAACTGCGCGCCCTGGCGCCCAGCGGCGCCCGGGGCGAAGCCGAGATTCTCTCCACCGTGCAAGTGCCCCTGGGTCAGTGGCTGACGGTGGCGCGCCGCGGTCTGCAGCAGCAGCGCAGCGAGAGCGGCGTGCTCAGCAGCCGCGATGCCGAGCAGCAGAGCCAGCGCGAGCTGCAGCTGCGGGTGCAGCCGGCACCTTGATGGGCTTTATTGGTATTTGATTGGTGTTAGTCTCCCGGCCTCTCAGCCGGAGCTTTCTTTCATGCCCTCGCTTGCCCAGACCGCCGCTGCCGCCCTTGCGGCCCTGCTCTTTGCTTCCGCCGTACCGGCCCAGACGTCCCAGGCGGCCGAGCCGCCCCTGTTTGGCGCCGGCCCGCTGGCCGTGGAGCGCAGCAGCCCCAAGGTGGTGGGCGTCTACATGCCCAACTGGGAGTCGCCGGCCCTGCTGGAGCAGCTGCCGGCAGGCAGCGTCAGCCATGTGCTCTACGCCTTTTTGCGCATCTGCGGTCCGGGCCAGCTGCCGGTGGATGCGCCCAAGTGCGAGGGCCGTGCCGACTTCGAGCTGGGCACAGGTGCGGTGGACAAGCGCTTTGACGCCGCCTTCAGCCAGCTCAAGGCCCGCCAGCCCCATGTGAAGGTGCTGGCCTCGGTGGGCGGCTGGGGCGGCTCCGACCCCTTCTTCCATCTGGCCAACGAGCCCGCGCGGCGCGCCGTCTTCATCGCCTCGGCCCTGCGCTTTCTGCGCGAGCATCCGGGCTTTGACGGCATCGACATCGACTGGGAGCACCCCGGCAGCAATGGCGCCGCCAACGGCGTGGCCCTGGGCAGCCCGGCCGATGGCCAGGGCTATGCCGATCTGATGACGGAGCTGCGCGCCGGTCTGAACCGCCTGACGGCCGAGACCGGGCGGCTCTATCTGCTGAGCACCGCGCTCAACACCACCAGCGCCATCATCGATCGCATCAACTTCCGCCAGGCGGAGCAGGCCCTGGATCTGGTCTTCATGATGAGCTACGACTACTACGGCGGCTGGTCCGAGCGCGTGGGTCATCACAGCGCCCTGCGCAGCAGCGCGCCCGAGGCCGACGACAGCCTGGAGCGCGGCGTGCGCAATCTGCGCGCCGCGGGCGTGCCGGCGTCCAAGCTGGTGGCGGGCGTGGCCATGTATGGCCGCGGTTTCTCGGGCGTGCGCGAGCCGCGCACCGGGGCGACCAAGAAGGCCGCCTATCCTGGGGCCGAGGGTGCCATGGTCTACCGCGAGATCGCGGCCCGCTATCTGGATCGCCAGGGCCGGGGCCAGCGCGGCTTTGCGGCCCGCCTCGACCCGGTGACCCAGGCCTGGTCCCTGCACCATCCGGGTCTGCAGCTCTATATCGGCTACGACGATCCGCGCGCCGTGCTGGCCAAGGGCCGCTTCGTCCAGGAAGCCGGCCTGGCCGGTGTGTTCGCCTGGGAGCTCAGCCAGGACAACGGCGACCTGCTCAACGCCATGAATCGCGGCGTGGGCAATCTGCTGATCGCACCACCGCGGACCAAGCCCTGAGCCAGATCAAGTCGCCGCGAGGCGCTTGGCCGCAACATTCGCATCGAGCGGCCGCCGCATCCTTCTGATCAGGGCGGCAACCCGATGTGGTGGTCGCTCGTTTTCCGCGACCGGCAGTGAGCCGTCCTTCGCGCCCCTTCCTGCCGCCGCCCCTCCCTTCGCTTCTTCCATCCCGACCGCAGGTCCGGTCTCGGTGCCCTGGGCGCCGCCATGGTGCCCGCGCCCGCTTTGCTGGTGCGAGCGTGCGCTGTGCGCGCGGCACATGTGCTGCAGCTATGGGCTTTGCATCAGCCGCTATCGATGTCGCGGCGCCGGCTTCTGGTTTCTACCCGGGGCAGGGCGCGAGCGCCGGGCAAGAATCGGCGCGGGCCTGTGGTGCCCGCCTATCCGTCAGCCTGTCTGTAGAGGAGCGTATGAGAAAAACCCTGCCGCCGACCCAGTACACGATCTCCCGCCGTGCCGTGCACGGTCTGCTGGCCAGCAGTCTGGCCCTGGCTTGCGGCTTCCAGCTGGCCCAGGCCGCCACGCCCAAGGACACCCTGGTCCAGGCGCTGGCCTTCGACGACATCATCACCATGGATCCCGCCGAGTCCTTCGAGATCTCGGCCGGCGAGATCATGGGCAATACCTACGACCGCCTGGTGCGCCTGAATGTGGCCAATCCCTCCGAGCTGGTGGGCGATATCGCCAAGAGCTGGAAGGTGGGCGAGGACGGCAAGACCTACAGCTTCGAGCTCAAGCCCGGGCTGAAGTTCGCCTCGGGCAATCCCCTCACCGCCGAGGACGTGGCCTGGTCTCTGCAGCGCGCCATCCTGCTGAACAAGACCCCCGCCTTCATCCTGGCCCAGCTGGGCTGGAACAAGGACAACGTGGCCCAGCGCGTGCGCGCCACCGGCCCGCTGAGCCTGGTGCTGGAGACCGAGAAGAGCTTCGCGCCCACCCTGGTGCTGAACTGCCTGACGGCCAATGTGGCCTCGGTGCTGGACAAGAAGCTGCTGCTCAGCAAGGAAGCCAATGGCGATATGGGCTACGCCTGGCTCAAGACCAATTACGCCGGCTCCGGCCCCTACAAGCTGCGCGAGTGGCGTGCCAACGAGATCATTGCCCTGGAGCGCAATGCCAACAGCGCCACCAAGGCCCCCCTGGCTCGCGTGATCTACCGCCATGTCAAGGAAGCCTCCACCCAGCGCCTGATGCTGGAGAAGGGCGATATCGATGTGGCCCGCAATCTGGCACCCCAGGATCTCAATGCCCTGGCCGCCAACAAGGAGGTGAAGACTGCCACCACGCCCAAGGGCACGGTGTTCTACATCTCCATGAACCTCAAGCACCCGGCCTTCGCCAAGCCCGAGGTGCGCGAGGCCATGAAGTACCTGCTGGACTACGAGGGCATTGGTGCCACCATGGTTCAGCACATCGGCCGCATCCACCAGAACTTCCTGCCCGTGGGTCTGCTGGGCGCCGCCACCGACAAGCCCTACAAGCTCGATGTGGACAAGGCCAAGGCCCTGCTGGCCAAGGCCGGCTACCCCAATGGCTTCAAGGCCAGCATCGATATGCGCACCGTGCAGCCGGTGCAGGGCATTGCCGAGAACTTCCAGCAGACCGCCAAGCGCGCCGGCGTGGAGATCGAGATCATCCCGGGCGATGGCAAGCAGACCCTCACCAAGTACCGCGCCCGCAGCCACGATATGTACATCGGCACCTGGGGCTCGGACTACTGGGATCCGCACACCAATGCCGACACCTTTGTGCGCAACCCCGACAACAGCGACGAGGCCAAGGCCAAGCCCCTGGCCTGGCGCAATAGCTGGGACATTCCGGAGCTGACCAAGAAGGCCGACGCCGCCATGCTCGAGCGCGACGGCAAGAAGCGCGCCGCCATGTATCAGGCCCTGCAGGCCGAGTTCCGCCAGACCAGCCCCTTCATCATGGTCTACCAGCAGACCGATGTGGCGGCCTATCGCAGCCATGTGCAGTCCCTGGTGCTGGGGCCGACCTCGGACACCAACTACGTCTTCACGGTCAGCAAGAAGTAGTTCCCGCGCGCGCCGAGCGAAAGCCCTTTGCATGTCGTCCCGTTTGAAGCCCGGCGCGAAAGCGCTGGGCAGCTTTCTCGTCACCATCGCGCTGACCTATCTGGGTCTGCTGGCCGTGACCTTCTTCATCGGCCGCGTGATCCCGGTGGACCCGGTGCTGGCCATCGTCGGTGACCGCGCCACCGAGGACCAGATCGCCCAGGTGCGTGCCCAGCTGGGCCTGGACCTGCCCCTGTGGCAGCAGTTCCTGATCTATCTGGGCAAGGTGGCCCAGGGCGATTTCGGCACCTCGGTGCTCAGTGCCAATCCGGTGCTGGACGATATCCGCCGCGTCTTTCCGGCCACGCTGGAGCTGGCCACGGTGGGCATACTCATCGGCGCCGGTCTGGGCGTGCCCCTGGGCGTCTGGGCCGCGGTGCGGCGTGGCGGCCTGGCCGACCAGGCGGTGCGCGTGATGGGCCTGGTCGGCTATTCCGTGCCCATCTTCTGGCTGGGCCTGATGGCCCTGGTGCTGTTCTACGCCAAGCTGGGCTGGGTGGGCGGCCCCGGGCGCATCGATGTGGCCTTCGAGTACAGCATCAGCCCGGTCACCGGGCTCATGCTGGTGGACACCGTGCTGGGCGCGCTGGAGGGCAATGGCTGGGAGCCCTTCTGGAATGCCCTCTCGCACCTGGCCCTGCCGGGCGCCCTGCTGGGCTACTTCTCCCTGGCCTATATCAGCCGCATGACGCGCAGCTTCATGCTGCATGAGCTGGCCCAGGAATACGTGGTGGCCGCGCGGGCCAAGGGCCTGTCGGAGGCCCGCATCATCTGGCGCCATGCCCTGCGCAATGCCATGGTGCCCCTGGTCACCGTGATCGCCCTGTCCTACGCCGGCCTGCTGGAGGGCTCGGTGCTGACCGAGACCGTCTTCGCCTGGCCGGGCCTGGGTCTGTACATCACCAACTCGCTGCAGAACGCCGATATGAACGCGGTGCTGGGCGGCACCCTGGTGGTGGGCTCCATCTTCATCGCCCTCAATCTGCTGTCTGACTTGCTGTACCGACTGCTGGACCCCCGGACCCGTGCCCGATGAGCACCGCCAAAGAATCCCTTCATGACTGGCTGATGAGCGAGCGTCCCGGCTCGCGCCGCCAGGCCGCGCTGGGCCGGGCCTATGCCGGCTGGCGCGGCTTTGCCCGCAACCGCCTGGCCCTGGGCGGCCTGCTCATCGTGCTGGGCCTGCTCTTTGTGGCGGCCTTTGCCAACCAGCTCGCGCCCTACCATCCCAATGTGGGCGATCTGACGAGCACGCGCCTGCTGCCGCCGTCTAGCGCGCACTGGTTCGGCACCGATGACCAGGGCCGCGACATCCTCTCGCGTCTGATCCACGGCTCGCGCATCACGCTCTTTGTGGTGGTGCTGGTGGCCGTGCTGGCCGCGCCCATCGGCCTGATCGTGGGCACGGTGGCGGGCTATCGCGGCGGCTGGATCGATGCGGCGCTGATGCGCGTCACCGACATCTTTCTGGCCTTCCCGCGCCTGATCCTGGCCCTGGCCTTTGTGGCGGCTCTCGGGCCCGGCATCGAGAACGCGGTGCTGGCCATTGCCCTGACCTCCTGGCCGCCCTATGCCCGCATTGCGCGCGCCGAGACCCTCACCATCCGCCAGGCCGACTACATCGCCGCCGTGCAGCTGGTGGGCGCCTCGCACAGCCGCATCGTGCTGCGCCACATCATGCCCCTGTGCCTGCCCTCGGTGATCGTGCGCGTCACCCTGGACATGGCCGGCATCATCCTCACCGCCGCCGGCCTGGGTTTTCTGGGCCTGGGCGCCCAGCCGCCGCTGCCCGAGTGGGGCGCCATGATCGCCGCCGGCCGCCAGTACGTGCTGGACCAGTGGTGGGTGGCCGCGGGGCCGGGTCTTGCCATCTTTGTCGTCAGCCTGGCCTTCAATCTGCTGGGCGACGGTCTGCGCGACGCGCTGGATCCCAAGAAATGAGTTGCACGCCTTTGCTCGAAGTCGAGGACCTGCGGGTCAGCTTCCCCACCCGCGACGGCGGCGTGTTCGAGGCCGTGCGCGGCGTGAGCTTCAGCCTGGGCCAGGAGCGCCTGGGCATCGTGGGTGAGTCGGGCTCCGGCAAGTCGCAGACCGGCCGCGCCATCCTGGGCCTCTCGGCGCCCGAGGCGCGCATCACGGCCCGGCGCCTGGCCTTCAAGGGTCAGGACTTGCTCGCCGCCACGCTGGCCCAGCGCCGGGCCCTGCGCGGCGGCGCCATCGCCATGGTGCTGCAGGACCCCAAGTACTCGCTCAACCCGGTCATGCGCATCGGCGCGCAGATCGAGGAGACCCTGCGCGTGCACACCAAGCTCTCGGCCAAGGCCGCCCGGCAGCGCGTGCTGCAGGCCCTGGCCGATGTGGCCATCAGCGACCCCGAGCGCGTCTACCAGCTCTATCCGCACGAGGTCTCGGGCGGCATGGGCCAGCGCGTGATGATCGCCATGATGCTGATCGCCGAGCCCCAGCTGCTGATCGCCGACGAGCCCACCTCGGCCCTGGACGTGACCGTGCAGCTGCAGGTGTTGTCCATCCTGGACAAGCTGGTGAAAGAGCGCGGCATGGGCCTGATCTTCGTCTCGCACGACCTGCGCCTGGTGTCGAGCTTCTGCGACCGCGTGCTGGTCATGTATGCCGGCAAGGTGGTGGAGGAGGTGCGCTCCGGCGCCCTGCACGAGGCGCAGCACCCCTACACCCAGGGCCTCTTGAACTGCCTGCCGCGTCTGGGCGAGTCGCGCCACCCGCTGCCCACGCTGGACCGCCAGGAGAGCTGGAAGCTATGAGTCGCCTCGGTATCGAGATTGAAGGCCTGCAGGTCCGCTTCGGCGACTTCACGGCGGTGCACGAGGCCACCTTCAGCGTGGCGCCGGGCGAGAGCTTCGGCCTGGTGGGCGAGTCGGGCTCCGGCAAGTCCACCATCCTGCGAGCCATCTGCGGCCTGGCGCCGCGCAGCGCCGGCACGGTCAGGCTCACGGGCGAGGGAGAGCTGCCCGCGCCCGGCAGCCCCGCCTTTCGCCGCCGCGTGCAGATGGTGTTCCAGGACCCCTACGGTTCCCTGCACCCGCGCCACACGGTGGACCGCATCCTGGCCGAGCCCCTGGCCATCCACGGCATGCCCGAGGCCGAGGCGCGCATCCGTCGTGCGCTCGACGAGGTGGGCCTGGGCCAGGGCTTTCGCTTCCGCTACCCGCACCAGCTCAGCGGCGGCCAGCGCCAGCGCATTGCCATCGCGCGGGCCCTGATCCTGGAGCCCCAGATCCTGCTGCTGGACGAGCCCACCTCGGCGCTGGACGCCTCGGTGCAGGCCGAGGTCTTGAACCTGCTGGAGGCGCTGCGCCGCGAGCGCGGCCTGTCCTTCCTGATGGTGAGCCACGACCTGGGCGTGGTCACCCATCTGTGCGAACGCCTGCTGGTGATGCAGGGCGGTCGTATGGTGGAGCAGCTGGCCGCCGCGGATCTGGCCGCCCAGCGTGTGAGCCAGGACTACACCCGGCAGCTGATGCAGGCCTCGGTGGGCTTTCGCCGCGCGGCCTGAGCGGCCCCTGGCCCTAGCCCCGCTTGCGCAAGCTGGCCGGCGGGCGGCCCAGCAGGCGCTGGAATGAGCGGCGCATGCGCTCGGTGCTGCCAAAGCCGCAGTCCTGCGCAATGCGCTGCACCGAGGGCTGGCCGCTCTCCAGCGCGGCGCGCGCGGCCTCCACGCGCAGGCGCTCCACCACCTGGGCCGGTGTGGCGCCGGTCTCCGCCACAAAGCTGCGGGCAAAGTGGCGCGGGCTCATGCACATGCGGGCGGCCAGGGCTTCGACCCGGTGGTCCTGGCGCAGATCGCGCCGGATCTCGTCCAGCAGCGCGCCAAAGCGGCCCTCGGGCCGCTGCAGCTCCAGCAGGGGTGAGAACTGCGACTGCCCGCCCGGCCGCCGCCGCTCCACCACCAGCTGGCGCGCCGCCTCGCGCGCCAGCGCCTCGCCGCAGTCATGCGCCACCAGGGCCAGGCACAGATCGATGCCGGCCGTCATGCCCGCACTGGTCCAGAGCTCGGGCCGGCGTGCCGGGCCGGCGCGTGAGGAGGCCGGCTCGCGCACATAGATGCGGTCCGGCTGCAGGCGCACGGCCGGAAACTCGGTGGCGAACTGCCGGCTGCGCGACCAGTGCGTGGTGGCGCCGCGCTCGTCCAGCAGGCCGGCCGCGGCCAGCAGCAGGCTGCCGCTGCAGATGCTGGCGATGCGCGCGCCGCTGCGGCTGGCGCGCTGCAGCCAGCGCACCAGGCGGGTGTCCCGGCCCGCGGCGTCCACCCCGTCGCCGCCGATCACCATCACCAGATCGCCCTCGCCGCAGACGCGGGGCAGGCCTTGCACCGGCCAGTCCACGCCGGCCGAGCTGCGCGCCGTGCCCGCCCGGCTGGCCACCAGGCGCCAGTGGTAGCTGTCGGGCTGCTGCAGCCGCGCCAGCTCGAACACCGCCATGGGTCCGGCCAGATCCAGCTGCTGGAAGCCGGGAAAGAGTACGAAGACGATGCGGCAGCTCATGCGGCATTGTGGCGGCATTCCTGCCGAGCCGCGATGGCAGAAAAGGTGGGAACTGCGTCATGGCTGTCACGGCCCGTCTTGCGCACACTGCGAGCCATCGACGCCAAACACCGGGAGCACGCCGCATGAGCACGCTGGGCGACAGCCTCATCACCATCACCCACAGACCGGAGCTCGTCTTCGCGCAGGGCCAGGGCAGCTGGCTGCTCGACGAGGCCGGCAAGCGCTATCTGGACCTCGTGCAGGGCTGGGCCGTCAACAGCCTGGGGCATGCGCCCGCCGTGATTGCGCAGGCGCTGAGCGAGCAGGCGCGGCGCCTGCTCAATCCCAGCCCGGCCTTCTACAACCGGCCCATGCTGGACCTGGCCGATCGTCTGGTGGCGCTGAGCTGCTTTGACCGGGTCTTTCTCGCCAGCTCGGGGGCCGAGGCCAATGAGGCGGCCGTGAAGCTGGCGCGCCGCTGGGGCCGCAAGCACCGGGGCGGCGCCCACGAGATCATCAGCTTCGAGCAGGGCTTTCACGGCCGCACCCTGGCCATGATGAGCGCCTCGGGCAAGCCGGGCTGGGACCGCATCTACACGCCCATGCCCGCGGGCTTTGCCAAGGCACGGCTCAATGACATCGAGTCCGTGGCGCGCGCCGCGGGGCCGGACGCGGTGGCCGTGATGATCGAGTTCGTGCAGGGCGAGGCCGGGGTGAACCTGGCCGACCCGGGCTTTGTGCGCGAGCTGCGCGCGCTGTGCAGCGAGCGCGAGCTGCTGTTGATTGCCGACGAGGTGCAGACCGGCATCGGCCGCTGCGGCCGGGCCTTCGCCTACGAGCTCTTCGATGTGGAGCCGGACCTGATGACCCTGGCCAAGGGCCTGGGCGGCGGCGTGCCCCTGTCGGCCCTGCTGTGCAAGCAGGCCTTCAACTGCTTTGAGCCCGGCGATCAGGGCGGCACCTACTGCGGCAATCCGCTGATGGCCGCCGTGGGCCTGGCCGTGCTCGACGAGGTCTGCCGCCCCGAGTTTTTGGCGGCGGTGCGGCAGCGCGCGCGCTATCTCGCCCAGGGCCTGCAGCAGATCGTTCGGGATCATGGCCTGCTGGGAGAGCGTGGCGCCGGCCTGCTGCGCGCCCTGGTGCTGCCGGGCAATCAGGCCGAGCAGGTCGTGGCGGCCGCGCGCGAGCTCGCGCCCGTGGGCCTGCTGCTGAATGCGCCGCGGCCGAATCTGCTGCGCTTCATGCCCGCCCTGAACATCAGCGAGGCCGAGATCGACCAGGCGCTGGACCTGCTGAGGGCGGCGCTGCGCCAGGTGCTGGGCTGAGCGGGCGCCTCAGCTTGACGCAGGCCCGTAACCGGCCTCGGCCTAAGATGCCGGCCATGAGACTTGCCCTGATCGCCCACGACCACAAGAAGGACGCCATGGTGGCCCTGGCCGCCGAGTTCGCCGATTTTCTGCAGCGCTGCGAGCTGATCGCCACCGGCACCACCGGCGGCCGGCTGCGCGACGAGCTGGGCCTGAGCCGCGTGCACTGCGTGCTCTCCGGCCCCCTGGGCGGCGACTTGCAGATCGGCGCACGCCTGGCGGTGGGCGAACTGGACGGCGTGATCTTTCTGCGCGACCCCATGACGCCCCAGCCCCACGAGCCCGACATCAACGCTCTGGTGCGCGCCTGCGATGTGCACGATGTGCCCTGCGCCACCAATGTGTCGGGCGCGCGGCTGATGCTGGCGGCCTGGGCGGCGAAGATGGGCTAAGCGCCCTCGGCGCAAACGCCCAACGCCGCCACAAGCAGGAGAAGGGGCAGGCCTGATGCGCAGGTAAAGGAGGAGGCCGCGCAGCGGCCGGGGGACACGTAGCAGCAGGCCTGCCCCTTCTCCTGCGCCCGCCCGCCTATCCGCTTCGCGCCAGCAATCAGTGCCGCCCCGCCAGCGCCTTGGCAATCCGGTGCTTGTTCACCGTGGGCTTGGGCACGCGGATGTCGAACCAGCGGCGCACGTCCTCGTCCAGGCCGATGCCGTGCATGAAGTTGTAGATGGCCTTCTTGAGCGCGCGGCCCAGGGCGTCGTGGTCCACGCCGGTGGGGTCGATAAAGCCCACATCGTTCTTGGCGAAGGGGCTGTCGGGCAGGGGCAGCAGCTGCACCCCGTATTCCTCGGGGTTCTTGCCCACCGGGGAGTGCACGGTGCAAGCAAAGCGGTGGAAGAAGCCGCTGTGTATGCAGCCGTTCAGGAAGAGCTGGCGCACGTATTCCAGCGCGTCCACCGTGTCCTGCACCGTCTGCGTGGGAAAGCCGTACATCAAGTAGGCGTGCACCAGGATGCCGGCATCGGCAAAGCCCTTGGTCACGCGCGCCACCTGGTCCACCGACACGCCCTTCTTCATCAGGGCCAGCAGGCGGTCCGAGGCCACCTCCAGCCCGCCTGAGATGGCGATGCAGCCGCTGTCGGCCAGCTGCTGGCAGAGCTCGGGCGTGAAGGTCTTCTCGAAGCGGATATTGCCCCACCAGCTGATGGCCGTGCCGCGGCGCTGCAGCTCCTGGGCCAGGGCCTTGAGCGCCTTGGGCGGCGCGGCCTCGTCCACGAAATGAAAGCCCGTCTGCCCCGTCTCGGCCACGATGGCCTCGATGCGGTCCACCAGCACCTCGGCCGAGGCGGCCTCGTAGCGCGAGATGTAGTCCAGCGAGACATCGCAGAAGCTGCACTTCTTCCAGTAGCAGCCGTGCGCCACGGTGAGCTTGTTCCAGCGCCCGTCGCTCCACAGCCGGTTCATGGGGTTGAGCATGTCCAGCAGGGAGAGGTATCGATCCAGCGGCAGGCCGTCCCAGGTGGGCGTGCCCACCTCATCGAACGGGATGTCGGGCTCGCCACCGAAGTTGATGTAGCGGACCTCGCCGTCCTCGCGCACAAAGGTACGCACCAGGCGCTGGCGCGAGCGCTGGCCTTGGCAGTGCTCCAGCAGGGCCAGCAGGGGGCGCTCGCCGGCATCCAGGGTGATGTAGTCGATATGGTCGAACACGCGCGGCTCCCGCAGCTCGCGCAGCTCGGTGTTCACAAAGCCGCCGCCCAGCACCGTCACCACGGCCGGGTTCGCCGCCTTGATGCTCTGCGCCATGCGCAGGGCCGCGTACACCGCGCCGGGGAAGGGCACCGAGAGCAGCACCAGCTGTGGCTGGTGGCGCTCCAGGGCCTCTAGCGTGAGCGCGTGCAGGGTCTGGTCCACCAGATTGGGCGGCGCGGCCAAGGCCTGGGCCAGGGGCTCGAAGGTGGGCTGGGCCGTGGCCAGCTTCTCGGCATAGCGCACGAACTCGAAGCGCTCGTCCACGGCCTCGCGCAGCACATCGGCCAGATCGTTCAGATAGAGCGTGGCCAGATGCCGCGCCCGGTCCTGCAGGCCCAGGGCGCCAAAGGCCCAGGCCAGCGGGTCCTCGCCCTCCTCGTGGCCCAGATAAGCGTCCAGCGTGGCGAAGCGCGCGCCCTCGGGCAGCAGGCCGCGGGTGTTGATGCGGTGGGCCAGGGTCGGGTCCTGGCCTTGCAGAAAAGCGATCACCCGCTCGATGGTGGCCTCATAGCGCGGGTACTCGGCCAGGAACTGCTGCACCTGGCGGCTGTGGCGCTGCGGCGGCAGGGCCTCGGCCACCTCGCGCAGCCGGGCCAGGCCGGGGCGCGAGAGCAGGCGCAGCACCAGGCCCAGGGCCAGATCCTCCTGCACCGCCGGCACGCCGCGCGAGCGCAGAAAGCCGGTCAGATAGGCGGTGGAGGGGTAGGGCGTGTTCAGCTGCGTCATCGGCGGGATGAGGCTGAGCACGCGCAGGGGCGTGGCGGCGGACATGGCGGGCGGGGAAAAGCAGCGGGGCTGCGCGGGGGAGGGCGCCCATTTTGCCAGGGGGGGCGGCGGGTCGGGCCGCGCGGGCTTTGTGCCGACGTTCTTGCCCGCCTTTGCGTGCGCTGTCTTCCTTAGTTTGCAGGACGAGCACCGGCCCGGCCGGGTGTTAGCGTCCCTCGCGGCCATGGTGGCCGCAAAGGACGTGCAATGAAGCGTGTACTGGCAAAGGTTCTGGTGGCGGGTTCGCTCGCTTGTGCAACGGTCATGCTGCCCCTGCAGGCGCGGGCCGGCGACTGGCCCATGACCCAGGGCGACTTCTGGGATGTCACGGGCGTGACCCTCAAGGGCGGCGGGGCCATGGCCTACGCCAACTTCCTGGCCAGCGCCTGGAAGGCCGATCAGGAGTACGCCAAGTCCAAGGGCTGGATCAAGAGCTATATGGTCATGTCCAACGTCCATGCGCGCAAAGGCGAGCCCGATCTCTACCTGGTGGTGGTGAGCGAGCGTCTGCCCAGCGGCCCCGAGGCCGAGAAGCGCAGTGACGAATACCTGGCTTGGAAGAAGAAGACCAACGCCCAGCTGCAAAAGGAGTCGGGCGACCGGGCCGAGGTGCGCGAGATTCAGGGCAATTTGCTGCTGCAGGAGCTGCGCTTCAAGTGAGCGCAGGCGTCTGGCCCGTTCGTTTGCGGGCTAGTTCGCTCAGATCTGCCCGCGCCCAGGCTCGCCGCGCCAAGAGGGTGAAGACAGCGGCCAGGGCGAGCTCAGCCACGTGATGGGCTGGGCCGCGCGTCCACAGCACGGTGTTCCACAGGCTCTCCCCCCCAAGCAGCATCGGCGCGAGGAGCACAGCCGTGAACAGCAAGCCAGCGCCCAGTAAACCGGTGATCACCTTTTTGGCGCTGCCCAACATGCCGCGCAAGCAGGTGGCCAGCGCCACCGCCAGGCTGAGGTCAGCCAGCAGGGGGAGGCCGTAGCGCCACGCCAGGGTGGGAAATTGGCGCCAAGGAGGCGAGGGCAAAAAGGGCAGCAGCGTGAACAGCAGGGCAAGGGCCAGGGAAAGGGCCACGATGAAGCCCACCAGGGATGCCAGGGTGGAACCCACGATGCGCGGCCCCAGATGGCGCCGGAAGTGCCCGCCAGGGGCCAGCAGCACGCGCCAGTGCGAGACGGCACCACGCAGCAGGCATGTGGCGAGCAGAGTCAGCGCCAGCAGGCGCAGGCCATGCCCTGGCGTCACCGTGCTGCCCCAGGTCTGCAAGAAGTGCCGTTCGCTATCAGGATTGCTGAGATTGCTGGCAATCTGCGGCAGCATGGCTATCGGGATACTGCCCAGCTCGGCCGGGTTGTCGACACGTCGCCAGGGCTCGCTCCAGCGCATCCAGATGCCGCCCAGGCTTTGCTTGAAGCGCAGAACCGGCCCGGGCAAGTTTCCAAGCTCGCGCGCTTCCCGTGCCAGACGGCCATGGATCAGGCGGCTGGCCATGGCCGCCATGCCCATCATCATCAGCAGGCTTGTCACGCCCCCGGCAAGGGCCACTGCGGGCGAGAGACCTTGCAGGGCCCATGCAAGCACGAGCGCTTCGGGCGTCGTTGCCATATGCCAGTACGACAGCGCCAGCAAGGCACTGCCGGCTCCCAGGCCCCAGGGCCATGACAGCAGGCCTTGCAGGGCTGCTGCCAGCAGCAGGGCCAGCCCGAGCAGACCGGCCAGCATGGCTGCGCCCCATAGGGCACTCAACACCGTCATCGCCCAGTGTTCACCAGCAGGCGGCATGAGCAGACGCAGCACCAGCAGGGGCAACGCGATCACGGCCCAGAACAGCAGCAGATCGCGCTGATGGTCCCGCAGGGCCTTGTGCCAGAGCGCGAGCGGCGCCACCCGACCCAGCCAGACGCGGTGCTGCACCCGCAGCTGGGCCAGGGTGGCGAAGGGCAGGGGCAGCAGCAGCGCCGTGGCCAGGAGGCTCAGCCCGGTGTGCCAGCCCGCATCCAGCTGCCCCATCGCCAGGCCGCTCATGAGCAGCGCGACCAGCACGGTGCCGCCCATGACGGCGCAGATGACCCACAGAACGACCCAGCCGACGGGCGTGCGCTCGAAGAATCCAAAACGGCGGGCCGGGGCGCTCATCATGCGTTCAGCTCGGCAAACAGCTCGTCCAGCCCCAGGGCCTGACCGGCCGCAGGCGGCGCCTCGGCCACACGCGCATCGAACAGCACCCGCTCCCGGCCCGCGAGCTCGCGCCGGTTCAGAACGCCGGCACCGCGGGGCAGGGCGGTGTGGCCCGCGGGCAGCTCCAGCAGGCGCACATGCTCGGTCAGCGCATCCCATTCACCCACCAGCTGCAGCTGGCCCGCGCGCAGAAAAGCCACGTGGGTCACCACGCGCTCCAGGTCCGTGAGCAGATGGCTGCTGATGAGCACGGTGCGCGGCGGCCCCTCGGCGTCGCGGCGCTCAAACAGCGAGCGCATGAAGTTGCGTCGCGCCATGGGGTCCAGGCTGGACACGGGTTCATCCAGCAGCAGCAGGTCCGGGTCGTGCGCCAGGGCCAGCAGCACGCTGAGCTTTTGCTGATCGCCGCCCGAGAGCCGGCTGGCGCGCACGCCCAGCGGCAGATCCAGCTGCGAAGCCAGCAGCAGCGCCCGACGCTCGTCGTAACCCCGATAGAGCGCGCTGAAGCGGCGCAGATGCTGCTCCGCCGTGAGCCAGTCAAAGAGATCCGGCGTCTGTGCCACATAGCCCAGGCGCTCGCGCACCGCATCTGGCAGCTCCAGCGAGGGGGCGCCCAGCAGGTGGCAATGCCCCGTGTCCGGTGCACTCAGGCCCACGAGGCAGCGCAGCAGCGTGCTCTTGCCCGCCCCGTTGCGGCCCACCAGACCGACCACCGCGCCGACCGGCACCCGCAGATTGATATGGTTCAGGGCGATGCAGTTGCCGCGCCACAGGCTCAGTCCCTCGGCCACCAGCGCAGGCGGGGCGGCGTCATCATCAAACAGCATCGTCTTGTTCTCCGGCAGGAAGAGATTTCAGGCAGCGCTGGAACACGGCCAGCGCCTCCTCATCGCTCAGGCCCAGCTGGCGGGCTTGCTGGGCCGCCAGCTGCAGCGCCGGCTCCAGCAGCGCGCGCCGCTGGCCGGCCCGCGCCGTGGCCGCCGGGCGCGTGGCGATCACCATGCCCAGGCCGCGGCGCCGCTCCAGCAGACCTTCGGCTTCCAGAAGGCTGTAAGCCTTGCTGACGGTCATGGGGTTGATGGCGTGCTCCTGTGCCACCGCGCGCACGCTGGGCAGCTCCTCGCCCGCCCGCCATTGGCCGCTGGCCACATGACGCCGCACCTGCTCGACGATCTGTCGGTAGATGGGCTCGGCCGCGGACGGATGGATGCTGAAGCGCATGCGACAACTGTATTGCTGTACTAATACGGTGGTCAATTCCACCCGATGGGGGATGCGTCCTGCACAGCCGGCAAGTTGGAGCGCGCTGGCTACGATAGGCACCAGCCTTGGCACGCGTGGCGTGCTGCCGCCCTCAAACTCCCGGAGTGTTTGCCATGCAATACCGTTCCCTGGGCCGCAAGAGCCCGCTGCAGGTCTCGGCCCTGTGCCTGGGCACCATGATGTTTGCCGACCAGACCGCGCTGGCCGAGGCCCGGTCCATCGTGGACCATGCCGCCGAGCATGGCGTGAACTTCATCGACACCGCCGATGTCTACTCCCTGGGCGGCAGCGAGCGCATGGTGGGCGAGCTGCTCCAGGGCCGGCGCCACGACTGGGTGCTGGCCAGCAAGCTGGGCAACAAGATGTCCGATCGGCCCAATGAGCGCGGCTACTCGCGCGCCTGGGTGCAGCGTGAATGCGAGGCCAGCCTGCAGCGCCTGGGCACCGATCACATCGATCTGTACTACCTGCACCGCGACTACCTGGGCCTGGACCTGGAGGAGCCGCTGCGCGCCATCGCGGCGCTCATCGAGCAGGGCAAGATCCGCTACTGGGGCCTGTCCAACTTCCGCGGCTTTCGTATTGCCGAGGCGGTGCAGCTGGCGCGTGCGCTCAACATGCCCGCGCCGGTGGCCTGCCAGCCCTACTACAACCTGCTCAACCGCCAGCCCGAGGTCGAGATCCTGGCCGCCTGCGATCATTTCGGCCTGGGCGTGGTGCCCTATAGCCCCATCGCCCGCGGCGTGCTCTCGGGCAAATACGCGCCCGGCGCGCAGCCTGAGCAGGGCAGCCGCGCCGGCCGTGGCGACAAGCGGATTCTTGAAACCGAGTTCCGCGCGGAATCCCTGCAGATTGCCCAGACCCTCAAGGCCCATTGCGAAGCCACCGGCGGCCGCAGCCTGGCCCACTTCGCCACTGCCTGGGTGCTGGCGCACCGCGCCGTCAGCGCCGTCATCGCCGGCCCGCGCACCCTGGCCCAGTGGACCGACTACTTCGGCGCGCTGGACCTGACGATCAGCGCCGAGGACGAAGCCCTGGTGGACCGCCTGGTGCCGCCGGGGCATCCCTCCACGCCGGGGTATCTGGATCCGGCGTATCCGATTGAAGCGAGGCGGGGCTAGGCGCGCCAGCACGGGCGCCACGCTCTGGCACTCAGTCGTCGATCAGCGGCAGGCCGCTCGGTGGATAGGCATAGGCATGGCCGTCAAGGCTGCTGCGTACAAGCTCGCCCGGCTGGTCTGCGCGATGCTGAGCAAGTGCGAGGAATACACCGATGCGGGGCAGGACTACTTCGAGGAACGCTGCCGCGAGTGCGTACTGAGGAACCTCACCGAACGGGCCAAGAAGCTCGGCATGCAGATCGTTCCGGCGCCTCATCCCGTCTGAAAACACCATTGCAGATCAACTACTTGGGAGGTGTTTCTTGAGAGGCGGCGCGTGCTTGCTTGGCGACCGAGACGACGGCGCGTGACCTGAGACGTTTCGTGTAGCCAGATGGAAGGTGAGTTCTCTCGTAACCTTGAAACGAGGAGAACTCATGAAGAAGCGATTTTGTGCGTTGTCGTACCCTGCTGATGGGGGATGGCACGATCAATGACTCGGGAGGTGTGTCTTGAGAGAGAAAGACGCCACCCGCGGCGGCGGCACTTGTGCCGGCCGCCCGATGGAAAGCGGCTTACTTCACCTGCCCCTCGCCCACAAGGCGACCACCCTCGTACACCGTGAACGACCTTCTGTCTTCGATGACGCGAACCCGCTCGCCGCAAACTAGCACGACCTCTTCGGTTTGGCCCGGCTCCACCTTCTCGATGGACTGCGGGATCCGAACCGCGCAGGTGACTCGGTCCCGTTCCCCGGACAACTGAACCTGCGGACGGTAGTTGTCATAGATAGGGCTGACCCTCCCAACTTTGCCTGCAGCAGGTAGCAGTTTGAGTGCGACGTTGATCGCGATGTTGGCAGGAAAGGTGACGAACTTCGGATCGGAGGCTCTCGCGCTTGCGCATGAAAGGGCAGCAATGAGGGCGACCACAGTGGCTTGGATTGGAGTGCGCTTCATCGTGTCAGTGTATGGGGGAGCGAAACGAGCGCTGGTTCAGCAGCGGTTTCATTTCGAGAGTCGGCCAGGGTCAGGTCTTGATGAAGAAACGATGCGTCGGTGTCGACGCGGCGGGATGTCCCTGTAAAGGGTCAGGCCGCGACCGCGGGTGATGGTGGGTAAAACTCCAGGATTTCGTCCTCGTATTGGTCGAGTTCTCCCGTGCTCTGCCAGCGGAGATGCCTGTAGAAGCCGTACGAGCGGACGTTTGGGTCCGATGAGCAGCCCAAGAAGAGGCGTCTGTGCCCGAGCTGGGTCAGGGTGTTGCAGACGAGTCCGAGCAGATGGCGGGCAATCCCGCGTCCTTCATGGCTTGGCAAGACAAGCAAGACCACAAGCTCTCCAGTCTTGGCTGCGCCGAAGCAGTAGCCAACCATCTGGTCGCCATCCTGGCAGACGTATCCGTGCAGCTCGCCAGATCGAATGTCTTCTCCCCACGTCTGGCTCGTGATGCCGATCTCTGCGAGTCGCTGCTCGGATATAGCGTTCTCTCGTGTGAGACCTCGGAGGCGGACGCACTCGGGAGCGTCACTGGGTAGGGCAGGCCTGTATTCGAAGGTCACGATGTTGCGCTGCTTGATTGAGCGGGCCAACGTTTGAGTTCGCCTGCGGCCGGCAGGCGGCGAAGCCGGCTGGCGCACGTCGGGTGCAACGAAGGGTTATGCGTACTTCGGCTCATCGCTTTGCGTTTCGCAGCAGGGTAAGCACGTCCTGGCGACCAAGGAACTGCGCCGCAGCTTCGGAGTTCGGCGTCGGCTGCGCGCCATGCTGAAGAAGAAGGCGA